>NZ_CP104966.1:0-800000 GCF_025452215.1 Phyllobacterium sp. A18/5-2
GCGCCAATTATGAGTTCTCCAGAGAGAAGAAATTCATCCGGCGTGAGGATCGCACATTTTTGCGCCTCATTACCGGAACGACCGGAGGTCTGATCAGATGATTGCGGTGATTTTCGAAGTGGAGCCTGCCGAGGGCCGGGGCAAGGATTATTTCGACCGGGCAGCGGATCTGCGTCCGCTGCTGGAGACGATGGACGGATTCATTTCAGTGGAACGGTTTCGCAGCCTTGCCAACGAGAACCGTTATCTGTCGCTCTCTTTCTGGCGTGACGAAGCGTCAGTAGCGGCTTGGCGCCAGACCGAGGAACATCGTATGGCCCAGCGTGACGGTCGCGCCGGGATCTTTGCCGATTACCGGCTGCGGATTGCGTCCGTTGTGCGTGACTATGGCTTGCGAGCCCGTGATGAGGCTCCGCTTGATGCGCGCACTTATCATGATGCTTGAACGCCGTGGCCGTGATTGCGCTGGGCACATGCCGGTCCCGGACCACGCATATAGTGGCGTTCGGGCCGGTAGCTCGGCACAATGAATTCGCGGACGACGCGAAGCGTATCGCGCAGCTGGATAATCATGGTCATCATTTTGGTCTCTTGGTTCTGGCTGGCCGGGCAAACGCCGGTAGCGATCAATTAGCTAAAATTTAACTCATAAAGATGAACGCCTCCTGAACGGCGTTGGTTAAAATGAGATAAATTCATGAAAAATTAGCCTTAACCAGTTGGGCAATAAAGTTTTTTTCAAACTTGAAAGAGCGCAAATTCGTCCCTGTTCCGGTGGATCTGGGTGATTCGGCTCCGGATATCAGGCGTTGCCGATCAGGATGCCCGTCGCCAATACAAGGCTGCCCCCGAGCACGACCTGAATCGCTGCGCGAAAGAACGGCGTTTCCATGAAACGGTGCTGGATATAGGCGATGGCCCAAAGTTCAACGAAGACCACAAGAGCCGCGATGGTCGTTGCCGTCCAAAAATCCGGGATCAGGTAAGGCAAAGCATGACCGAGGCCGCCGATTGCGGTCATCAGGCCATTGGCGAGGCCGCGCTTCAATGGCGACCCGCGGCCGGACAACTTGCCGTCATCATGCGCGGCTTCGGTGAAACCCATGGAAATGCCGGCGCCAAGCGAGGCCGACAGGCCGACGAGAAACGTCTGCCATGTATCCTGCGTGGCAAAGGCGGCTGCAAAGATCGGCGCGAGGGTCGATACCGAACCATCCATCAGTCCCGCTAAACCAGGCTGGATCCAGGTCAGAATGAATTGACGCCGCTCGGTCTGTTTCTCGACCTCCTGCACGTCTTCCGGGGTATGCTGGACACCGAGACGATGTGCCAGCGATTCATGCACCTTTTCGGCGGCCGCCAGGTCGCCGAGCAGCCTGCGTGTCGAGGCATCGCGGACAAGTTTCACCGCTTCCGTATAGAAGCGGTAGGCCTGTTCTTCCATTTTTTCGGCCATATCCCGCACCCTGTCGATGCCAAGCGGACGCACGAGCCAGTCCGGCTTGCGCTCGAGGTAACCCGTCACATGCTCGCGGCGAATGAGCGGTATCTGGTTGCCAAAACGCTGCTGATGCAGGTCGATCAATGACTGGCGATGACCGTTTTCCTCCTCGGCCATCTCCTCGAATACCTTGGCACTCTGCGGGAAGTTCTCGCGCAGACCGTCCGCATAGGCGAGATAGATGCGCGCATCGTCCTCCTCGGAGGAAATGGCGAGTGCCAGGATTTGCTGTTCAGACAGGGAAGCGAGGTCATGGCGGCGGTGACCGAAGAAACGGCTAAGCATGATGCGATCCAAAATTAGAATAGTTCTAAACTATAGAGACTCGGGGATTGATTCAAGCCCTGATCCCAGGTTTTGCGCCCATGGACAGAAAGGCGGCAGGGTAGTATCGTCTGCCTCCGCCAACCCCATTAGCAGAGCTTCATCATGACACTTGCCGGTTTTGTCGCCTATTCGGGTGCACTCGCCATTGCCGCCGCTATTCCGGGACCGGGAGTAACCGCCCTTGTCGCGAGGGCGCTTGGCTCGGGATTCCGTTCTTCGCTGTTCATGTCGCTCGGGCTCATCATCGGCGACCTCACCTATCTCACCGCGGTCGTGCTCGGTCTTGCCATGGTGGCGCAAACGTTTGGTACGGTTTTCCTCGTGATCAAATGGGCCGGCGTCGCTTATCTTGCCTACCTCGCCTGGGATCTCTGGACCTCCGGCATTTCGGCCGAGAAGATCGAGGCGAAGAAAAGCCGTGGTGGCGCCCTCTCCGCCGTGCTGGCTGGCCTTGCCGTGACACTCGGCAACCCCAAGACCATGCTCTTCTACATCGCACTGACGCCAACTCTGGTCGACCTGCACACAATCACGCTCGCTGATTATTCGATCCTGGCTGCGCTGACGATTCTGGTTTTGCTGGTTGTGCTCGTGCCTTATCTGGCGCTGGCGGCGAAGGCGCGCGGCCTGCTCGCTTCCCCCCGCGCCCTCAAGCGGCTGAACCGCACCGCCGCAGCCTTCATGGCGGGCGCAGCACTGGCCATTGCCGGGCGCGCTTCATAATCCGGAATATTATTCTAACAACGAGCTTATATTAGTAGGCATTTCCGGCCGGCAGGCGGTTTGCGCACGGCTTCGACTATGAATTTTCAGGTACGCCCCATAAGATCGATTCACGACGCAATCCAGAATTGGGAGAATATTCATGAGCCATGATAACGCGCGCAAACCCGGCCGGGGCCGCATTTACAATTCCATTGTGGACACGATCGGCGATACGCCCATTATCCGTCTCGACAAACTGGCCAAGGAAAAGGGCGTCGGCGCCAATCTTCTGGCCAAGCTCGAATTCTTCAATCCCATTTCCAGCGTCAAGGACCGTATCGGCGTCGCGCTGATCGAAGCGCTTGAAGCCCAGGGCAAGGCGACGCCGGGCAAGACCACGCTCGTCGAGCCGACCTCCGGCAATACCGGGATCGCGCTGGCTTTTGCTGCTGCAGCAAAGGGTTATCGCCTGATCCTCACAATGCCGGAAACCATGTCGGTTGAGCGCCGCAAGATGTTGAAGCTGCTCGGCGCGGAACTCGTTCTGACGGAAGGCGCCAAGGGCATGAAGGGCGCTATCGCCAAGGCCAATGAGCTTGTCGAGACAACGCCGGATGCGATCATTCCCGGCCAGTTCGACAATCCGGCCAATCCCGAAATCCACCGCAGGACCACGGCCGAGGAAATCTGGAACGATACCGACGGCAAGGTCGATATTTTTGTCGCCGGCATTGGTACTGGCGGTACCATCACTGGCGTCGGCCAGGTCCTGAAGCAACGCAAACCGGACGTGCAGATCATCGCGGTCGAGCCGAAGGATTCTCCGGTGCTGTCAGGCGGCAATCCCGGCCCGCACAAGATCCAGGGCATTGGCGCCGGCTTCGCGCCTGCAGTTCTCGATACGCATATCTACGATGAAGTCATCCAGGTTTCCAACGAGGATTCCTTCGCCAATGCGCGACTGGTGGCGCGGCTCGAAGGCGTGCCGGTCGGAATTTCCTCCGGTGCGGCGCTGACCGCTGCCATAGAGGTTGGCAGGCGTCCGCAAAACAAGGGCAAGAACCTTGTGGTCGTCATCCCCTCCTTCGCCGAACGTTATCTTTCAACGGTGCTGTTTGAAGGACTGGAATAGCTTCTATCGCTGAGCGATGCCGTGTTCCCTTGGTGTGGCGCAAATTCATACTTGCGCCACCGATCTCCAGAATCTATTCGCTCTCGAGCATTTCCTTGACCGCCGTTGCCAGCTGTTTCAGCGAGAACGGCTTCGGCAGGAAGCCGAATTTGGCATCTTCCGGCAGGTTTCGGGCAAAGGCGTCTTCCGCATAGCCCGAAACAAATATGAACTTGATATCCCCATATTCCTTGCGCAGTTCGCGCAGAAGCGTCGGGCCATCCATTTCCGGCATGACGACGTCGGAGACGATGATATCGACCTTGCCGCCAAGCTCCTTCATCACCTCCAGGGCCTCGACGCCGCTCGATGCCTCGTGCACCGTGTAGCCGCGCGACTGTAGCGCGCGCAGGCCGCCCATGCGAACCGCGTCCTCGTCCTCGACCAGGAGCACGGTTGCGGAACCGGAAAGATCGGTGGCTTTTTCCGTCTTCTTCTCCTTCCTGGGCACTTCCGTCACCAGGACTTCGCCATTGGCGTCCAGCATCGCTGGCTGCGTTTCCTCCACATGACGCGGCAGGAAAATGCGGAATGTCGTACCCATGCCGAGTTCCGACTCGGCATGGATCGAACCGCCAGTCTGCTTGATAATACCATAGACCATCGACAGACCGAGGCCAGTGCCCTTGCCCACTTCCTTGGTGGTGAAGAATGGCTCGAAGATTTTCGCGATCACATCCGGCGTCATGCCGGTGCCGGTGTCCGCCACCTCGACCAATACATAATCGCCCGGCACGAGATCGCGATAATTCAGCTCGGCGCTTTCGGCTTCGCTCATGTTGCGCGTGCGAATGATCAGGTCTCCGCCTTCGGGCATGGCATCGCGTGCATTGACGGTGAGATTGACCACGACCTGTTCGAACTGGCCGAGATCGGCGCGTACCGGCCACAGATCGCGCCCATGCTCGATCTTGAGATTGACCTGCGTACCGGCAAGGCGCGTCAACAGCATGCGAACATCTGCAATCACATCGGTCAGATTGAGAACTTCCGGCCGAAGGGTCTGCCGGCGCGAGAATGCCAGCAACTGACGGACCAATGACGCGGCGCGGTTGGCGTTCTGCTTGATATTCATGATGTCGGCGAAGGACGGATCCGACGCGCGATGATTGGTCAAAAGCAGGTCCGACGACATGATGATCGCGGTGAGAACATTGTTGAAGTCGTGTGCGATACCGCCTGCAAGCTGCCCCACCGCCTGCATTTTCTGGCTTTGGGCCATGGTGGCTTCGAGCGCCTTCTGCTCCGTGGTCTCGACCACGGAAACGATGGCCGCTTCCTCGGCACCGTCTTCCGAACCAGCGTCAAAGACCGGACTGATATAGAAGCGCAAATGCCGCTCTTCATTGCCGGGGATTACCGTATCGACCGGAGAAATCTCCGCCTGGCCGGCGAAGGCTGCTGCCAGCGCCCGGTCGAAAGCCTCGCGATCACGTTCATGCACCACGGTTTCCAGCGGGATGCGCCGATCGATGTCATCGCGATCAACCACAGGCGCGAAAAGGCCGAGGAACCTTGCATTGGTGCGCAGGATCTTGCCGGTGGCGTCGACGGCGGCAATTGCCATGGACGCCGAATTGAAGAAGCGCGTGAACCTTACCTCGGCCGCGCGCAACGCAGCGGAAGTGTCTTCGCCCTCGGCGCGGTTGAGAACGATGGTGCGGGTCGGGCCACGCCTGCCATCGCGCTGGGCCTGAACGCGGTGATAGAAGCGCACGGCAAGGCTCTGGCCATTGGATTTTGCCAGATCGAGATCGATGACCGTATTGCGGCTCGTGCCGGGTTCGGTCTTGACCGCATTGATCAGCGCCATGCCATTGCCCGCGACGATGTCGCGAACCATCATCGAGCCCGGAGTGAACCGGGTCAGATCGACGCCGAGCCATTCCGCCAGGGTGGCATTGATATAGATGATGCGGCCATCCGGATCGGCAGAGAAAAAAACCCGCCGGCGCATGGTCGAGATGATCGATGGCTTCCTGAATATCCTGGAAATAGCGCTCCTGCTCCGCCCGCTCCGCCGAAATGTCGGCGATCTGCCAAGCATAGACCGGCGCCGTCTGGTCGGGAATACCGGCAACGGGCCGCGCCTTGACCCTGTACCAGGTCGGCACTGGCTCGCGCGACGGGTCGAGCGGCCGCGACAGGCGCAATTCCTCCTGGCCGGAAACCCCATCGCGCACGGCGTTGGCGAGCCTGTAGATCGGATCGGAGGCCGCAGCTTCGCTGGAAAGAATATGCTCTATCGCGCGCACATCATTGGAATTGGTGACGCCGGTGAGTTCGGCATAAGCCCGGTTGGCATAGACGATACGGCCCTTCTGGTCGCAAACGACTGTGCCTTCCGGAAATGTATCGACAAAGGCGCGGGTGAGTTCGTCGCTCGTGCCGCGCGGCGTAAACTGGATGACGTTGATTGCTGAACCGAACAGGTAAAACACGCCGGTCATGGCAAGCGTGCCGAGAAGGCCGAGGAGGAACTGCTGTCCAAGCTGATCGCGATAGATGAAATAGAGGATTGAAACTCCGACGAGCAACACGCCGAGAATGACCAGACGCAAGCCCGCCTTGCTCGACTTGGTGTTCGCAATGATCGGTTCTGGATAAAGATCGCTGTTCGTTTCTTGAGACATGCGTCTCAAACCCCTTTTTCTTCATCATCGGCCACATCCCTGGATCGGGCCGAGGTCTATTACCGAATCGTTTGGATCATATCTTTGAGGCGGTATAAACCCCATCATTTATGTGCCACAGGGTATTCCACCATTCCGTTCGACAATTGTTCAATTTCGGCCTGCGGATGATCGTTGAGCATCGCATCATCGGGGATGCGGCTAACAATCGCTCGCATCAGGGCCCAGACCCATTGATATGGTCGACAATGGCGCCTGAAACGGCAAAAAGATGCGAGGAGAAGCTTGAAGGGCGGAGTCTTCGCCCCGGACGAACGGTTCGACATTGGAGCTTTCAGCGGTTCCGGCGTCCGGAGGATATGGTCTTTTCGACCGGCTGCATTGTCGCAAAGACTTGAAAATGAACCACATTTCCGTCGCCTTTTGCTCCTTGTATCCGGACGAAAAGCCTCATACCATTTCGACCAGATCAATGGGTCCTGACCCTTGTGTCACGCAAAGTAATGCTCCGGAGCCCGTGTCGGGGACCAAGTTTCGGGTTCGGAGATCGCAAATAAGGAGTTCGTCATGAACGCTTGGCTTGCCACTATCGTTGGCGACACCGCTGCCCCTATCGTGGGATTTGTACTGCTTTTCATTCTGGTGATTGCGCTCCTCCTTATCGTCTTCGCGATCCTGCGGCGGGTGACGGGCGGCACTTTCGTTGCCGGCGGGCGCAACAGGCAGGTGCGCCTGTCAGTTACCGACGCGGCCGCGGTCGACAATCGGAGGAGGCTCGTGCTGGTCAGGCGCGACGATGTCGAACATCTGATCCTGATCGGCGGCCCCAGCGATCTGGTCATCGAGCAGAACATCCGGCAGTTCGCCAAGCAGCCTTCGCGCGCCGAACCGGCTGCGCACGCAGCACCGGCCGAACCTGAACCAAGGGCTGCAAGCGGGACTGCGGAAACGCCGCGCACGCAACCGGCCGCACCAGCGGTGCCAGCTCCGCGCGTCGCCCCTCCGGCCCCGCCAACGCAGCGGCCGGCCCAACCGGTTCAGGCCGCACCAGCACCACAGGTACCGCTTCGCCCGGCGCCGCCGCAGCCGGTGTCACCACCCAGGGACCTGCGCTTGGCGGAGCCTCCGAAACATGCTCCGGCACCCGTTCCCTATGTAACAATCACGCCGGACCCAGCTCCGGCAACAGCGCCGGCGGCCGAACCGCCCGCGGTCAACGCACCGGCACGAGACAACGGCAACAACTGGCAACGTACGGCGTCTCCTTCCTTTGGCACCGCGCCCCGAAGTGAACCGGCCGCCGAAACGGCTGTACCAGAGCGGGCGGCACCGGCAGAGGCCAGAACGACGACTGCGGCCGCCTTCCCCTTTGCCGTACGCAACGAACCGACATCATCAGCCTACAAGGAACCCTCGCTCGAAGGCCCTGCTGAGACGGAGGAGCCGGAAGTTACCTTGGGGGATCTCGATTTTACGGATGCATTCGAGACCGATGTCGAAAGCGAACTGCACATTGCGCCGGGCAAGGATGAAAAGCCTGCAAAGGCCGACAGCATCGAAGACGAGATGGAACGTTTGCTAGGTGATTTGTCCAAGCCAGAAAAACGCTAGAGCGCCTGCTGTTGCTGCAAAAAGAAAAGGCCCGGGAAACCGGGCCTTTTTCTCATTTGCAGTTGCCAGCTCAGTCGTCGCGGTAGACTTTCTCGCGCCTTTCGTGACGTTCCTGAGCTTCGATGGATAGAGTTGCGATTGGACGCGCATCCAGACGCTTCAGGCTGATCGGATCCCCTGTCTCTTCGCAGAATCCGTAGGTTCCATCGTCGATACGCTGCAATGCGGCATCGATCTTGGAGATCAGCTTGCGCTGGCGGTCACGCGCGCGCAGTTCAATGGCCCGGTCGGTTTCGGAGGATGCACGATCTGCAATATCCGGCAGGTTCGCGTTTTCCTGCTGCAGGATTTCAAGCGTTTCGCGCGCTTCCCGCAGAATGTCGTTTTTCCAGTTGATGAGCTTTTCACGAAAATAGGATTTCTGCCGATCACTCATGAAGGGCTCGTCATCCGTGGGCTTATAGTCAAGATCGATAAGTTTATTCATCTTTGAATCACCCTGCACCTATGAGACGCGAGGAGGCCTATATAGGTCGTGTCAAAGGGGCGCACAACTACAAAAAGACATGTAAATCAAAGAAAGAAATGCCACGAATTTGCTCAAATTATTGGCAAAATCCGCGAAGTTTCGCGATTTTCTGATCCGAAAGATGAGGAAACTGGCCCAATTTCCGCCGTTTCATAGCTCCAACGCACTAAGACCAGTTGCGCGCTGCCTTGCAAAAACGCATCCCGCACAGAATTGTCGCAAGCCGGTTTTGCACAATTATTTGATAACTGTCACATTTTCCGCAGACATTTATCGACTATTTGTGTCTTTTCATGAAGCATGACACCTTATCTAGAGCAAGCTTTGTCTAGAACGGAATGCACTGGAGATAACGGATGAGCCAGGTCTATTTGCTGCGGCATGCGAAAGCGGCATGGCCTTCCCCCGGGCAGAAGGACTTCGACCGGACGCTGGATACAGATGGGATCGAAGCCGCCAGGATTCTGGGACAGGAACTGAGGCGAGCCGGCCTGAAACCCGAAATCGTCGTTTGCTCGGCCGCCATAAGAGCGCAGCAAACCCTCGAATATCTCGACCTCGAACCTCCATTCGTCCTCGAACAGTCCGAGAAACTGTTTTCGGGCGGGCCCGACGCCTATCTCATGGCGATCCGCATGGCCGGACTGGAGCATGAAAACGCCAGTTCTATCATGCTCGTGGGCCACAATCCCATGATGGAGGAACTGGCCATCGCCCTCGCCGGACGCGGCAAGCCGCCGTCGCACCCGAACTTCGAGTCCGGTTTTCCAACGGCAGGTCTCGCCGTGATCCAGTTTGACGGGCCGCTCGCAGAGATCCGCCCGGGGACCGGCACGTTGCAAGCATTCTTCTCTCCCTCCACGCATCATTGACACGCCAAATTCTTGCTCAGTTTCTTGCCATTGAACGGGGTTCGTCCCATATGGCTCAGATTGTGACTGCGGCCATAGGACGGTTGAATTGGGAACACTGACGACGCTTACCGACGAAGCGAAAATTGCGCTGGACACCTTGGCCGATCGAACCAGCGCGCTGGTTTCGCCCTCGCTTCGGCTCGGTGTCACGGGCCTTTCGCGCGCCGGCAAGACCGTTTTCATAACCGCGCTCGTGCACAATCTCATCCACGGCGGACGGCTTCCGATGTTTGAGGCTCAAAAATCCGGCCGCATCGCCCGCGCCTATCTTGAAGAGCAGCCGGACGATGCGGTGCCGCGCTTCCAGTACGAAGATCATCTGAAGGCGCTGATCGATGACCGCGTCTGGCCGGATTCAACCCGGGCAATATCCGAACTGCGCCTTACGATCGAATATGAATCGGCTTCGATGTGGAACCGCATGTTTGCCGGCGGCAAGCTGTCGGTAGACATTGTCGACTATCCTGGCGAATGGCTGCTCGATTTGCCGTTGCTCGGCAAATCCTACGCACAGTTTTCAAAAGACTCCTTTGAATTGGCAAAACAGCCAAGCCACTGCGACGTTGCGGTGGACTGGCTGAAGGTCGCTGACAGTGCCGACGCGGATTCAGCTGCGGACGAGATGGCGGCGCAACGGCTGGCAAAAAGTTTTACCGAATACCTGAAGGCAGGCAAAGCCGACGAGCGCGCGCTCTCGACGCTCCCACCCGGCCGCTTCCTCATGCCGGGCGACCTCGACGGTTCGCCAGCGCTTACCTTCGCCCCACTGCCAAATCTTGGCGCGAAACTGCGTCCGGGATCACTTGGTGCGATGATGGAACGGCGCTACGAGGCCTACAAGACCCACGTGGTGAAGCCGTTTTTCCGCGAGCACATTGCACGGCTTGACCGGCAAATCGTCCTTGTCGACGCCATGCAGGCAATGAATGCCGGCCCGGCTGCAATTGCCGATCTGGAACGGGCGCTGACCGAAATTCTCTCCTGCTTTCGCCCTGGCAGCACCAATTTCCTCACGGGCCTCGTGCAGCGGCGCATCGGCCGCATCCTGGTTGCGGCGACGAAAGCCGATCATCTGCATCATGAGAGCCATGACCGGCTGCAGGCAATTGTCCGCCGCCTTGTTGACCGCGCCATAAGCCGGGCAGATTTTTCCGGTGCGAGCGTTGATGTTCTCGCCATGGCCGCCGTACGGACCACACGCGAGGCAACGGTGACGCAGGGCAAGGAAGTTCTGCCGGTTATTGTCGGAACACCCCTCAAGGGCGAAACGATCAATGGCGAACAGTTCGACGGCAAAACGGAAACTGCGATATTTCCCGGCGACTTACCGGCAAAACCGGATTCAATTTTTGAGCAGGCGGAATCAGTTTCTGAAGACCCCGCGATCCGCTTCGTCCGTTTTCGCCCGCCCCGGCTGGAAAAGACAGCGGAAGGTTTCACGCTGTCCTTGCCGCACATAAGGCTCGATCGCGCACTACAGTTCCTCATCGGAGATCGCCTCGCATGACGGATCATCCTCGCAGACCCGCCTCCTTTCGCCTGGAGCCGCAGGAACCAGCCGAAGCGCCGCGCAAGGCCACATCGATACAGCAGCGCAAGCCGGCCGCGATCAAGGATACCGCAGTTATCACGCCGGCAGCGGTCGATGTATTCGATCCGGACACCGCCACGGCTGACGAACTGGACGGGCTGACCCCGCCACCAGCTATCGCCCAAAAACGGCGCTTCTCCTTTGCCTCCCTGTTGACTGTTACGCTTGGCGTGCTGGTATCGCTGGCGCTCGGCCTTTGGGCCGACAACCTCATCCGCACGCTGTTCGAGCGCGTGCCGTGGCTCGGCTGGGTCGCGCTCGGCGTCAGCGCTGTCGCCGCCTTTGCCCTGATGGCCATCGTGCTGAGGGAAGCGTTCGCACTGCGCCGTCTCGCCTCAGTTCAGAACCTGCGCGACGAGGCCGCCAAGGCCGCCGCCGACAATGATGTGCGGGCCGCCAAAGCTGCCGTCGGCAAACTTGTCTCGATTGCGGAAGCCCTCCCCGCGACGGCCAAGGGCCGGGCACTCCTTCATGATCTGCGCGACGATGTCATAGACGGCCGCGATCTGATCCGGCTCAGCGAGACCGAACTGCTGCGCCCGCTTGACCGGCAGGCGCGCGATATGATCCTCGCCGCCTCGAAGCGCGTTTCAATCGTGACGGCGGTCAGCCCCCGCGCGCTGGTCGATATCGGCTACGTGGTGTTCGAGTCGGCACGCCTCATCCGCCGTCTCTCCGAACTCTATGGCGGACGGCCCGGAACGCTCGGCTTCCTCAAGCTCACGCGCAATGTGATAGCGCATCTGGCTGTCACGGGCACGGTGGCGATGGGCGACAGCATCATCCAGCAGCTGGTGGGACACGGCCTTGCCGCGAAACTATCGGCGCGGCTGGGCGAAGGCGTCATCAATGGCTTGATGACGGCGCGCATCGGCATTTCAGCCATGGATCTGGTGCGGCCTTTTCCCTTCAATGCGGAACGACGCCCGAGCATTGGCGATTTCATCGGGGATCTGGCACGCATTGGTGGTGCAAAAAAGCCATAGGCGTCGCTTTACCGACCTCTTGGGGTTGCAATTTCCGTCAAGCCAAGTTTTCTGTGGATGACAACTATCCGTTAACCATTCCGGACGATGATCGGACCAGTGCCATTCCAATGATTTGTGTTGAGTCTTGTCGATGAAAAGAAGCGCAGCAGCCGCTACCCTGTCCCTGTTCGCCTGCGCGCTTCTGGCGTTGCCGGCGCAAGCCAAGGATAAGGATGCCGAGTTTTTCCAGACCGTTGAAGGCCAATGGGTGGGGCCGGGCGAGATTGTTGCCGGCAAATACAAAGGCACCAAGTTCACCTGCACCCTTGATGGCACGACACCCGGAGAGAAAGCCGGCATGACGCTCGATGGCAGCTGCCGCGTTGGCATCTTCAATCAGCCGATGCGGGCAACGATCGTCCGGGCAGGCAATAGCTACAAGGGCAGTTTCCTCGATGGCTCGGCTGGCAAAGGCCTCGACATCACCGGCGGAAATGTCTCCGGCGACAAGGTGGTCCTGTCAATCAGCCGCAAGCAACTCAATGGCGCCATGCAGGCGAAGTTCACCAGCGACAACACGATGAACGTCACCATTTCCGTGCGGCTGGAAGATCAACTCATTCCGGTTGTCGGCATGTCCTTGAAGCGCGTTGACCAGACGGCGGTCGGCAGCATCGCCAAAAACTGAGCATAAATGGTCCGCAGTGCAACGTTACCGGGCCTTTTTTCCATTAATCTGTCTGACGCCACCAGCCCCCGTCGTTGCGGGCTTTTGTCATGCCCGTCTTGTCGCATAGCTCGCGCCATGCGGCGACCGGCCTGCCGCTTACCATTAATTCCGGTGCGATATCGGCGAGCGGGACCAGCACGAAGGCACGTTCGGTCATGCGCGGGTGCGGCAGTGTCAGTGTCGGGCTTTCAAACTTGTCCATGCCTTCATAGGCAAGGACATCGATGTCGATGATGCGCGGACCCCAGCGCTCGAGGCGCTGGCGCTTCATGCGCGCTTCGATATCGAGGCAGCTGGCAAGCAATGCCTCCGGTTCAAGCGCGGTCTTAACTTCGGCACAGGCATTGTGAAACCAGGCCTGATCGGTCTTGCCCCATGGCGGGGTCTTGTAAACGGGAGATACCGCACGGACGTTCGTATCATTTCGGCTGTCCAATGCGCGCAGGGCTTGTCCCATGGACGCCACCGGATCGCCGATATTGCCACCAAGCCCCAGCCAGGCCTTGCGCATCGGCATGCTCAACTTCGCCGGCGGCGCGCGTTCAGCATGGCGTCCGCCAGTGCCAGAGCGCTCCGGTTCATCGCAACATCATGCACGCGGAAAATGTCCGCACCCCCGAGCCTCAAGATCGCCGACGAGGCGGAGGTCGCGACATCGCGCTGCTCGGCCTCTCCGCCCGACGTTGCGCCGAGGAAGCGTTTGCGCGAAGTGCCAACGAGGAACGGATAGCCGAACGCCAAAAGTTCAGAGAAGCGGTCCATCAGGGCGATGTTTTCCGCTGTGTCCTTGGCAAATCCGAACCCCGGATCGAGCACAATCTGGTCGCGTGAGACACCAGCGACCTTGGCAATTTCGAGCGACCGGTTGAGGAACGCGAACTGATCGGCAATGACATCCGGATCACGCTCCCGCTCGCGTCCAGTATGCATAATGACAAGGCCAGCACCGGTTTCGACGGCGAGATCGGCAATAGCCGGCTCGCGCTGAACGCCCCAGACGTCGTTTACAATGTGAGCACCGGCGGCAACGGCGAGGCGAGCGGTCTCTTCGCGATAGGTATCGACGGATATAATGATATCCGTCTCTTTCACCAGCGCTTCGATCACCGGCAGCACGCGGGATTGCTCGACAGCCGGCTCAACGCGCGTCGCACCAGGGCGCGTCGACTCGCCGCCGACATCAATGATGGATGCGCCCTCGGCGATCATCTTGCGCGCGCCGTCCAGCGCGTGACTCAACGAATAGTGAACGCCGCCATCGGAAAAGGAGTCAGGCGTGACATTCAGGACTCCCATGATGAGCGCTTCGTTCCCCAAAGTCAGAGACCGGCCATGTGCCAGTTTCCATTCCCGTTGCATCGGCGCGCTCCTTGAACTTCACAAATCCTTGTCCTGTTTTTGATCAGAACGAGCGTAACGTCAATTCATCAGCAATGTTTTTGACGATAGGGTCAGGATCAGGCAGACTTGGCTGAGAAGGGAAATCTACATGCATACTCTAGCCAAAGCTGTGTCACTCGGTATGGCGCTTTTCTTGGCCGCGCCGGCCGCCGACGCGGCAACAGTCTTGCGAAAATACGAATATTTTTCCTTGAATGGCCGCACCGCCGCAGATCTCGACCGCGAATTGTACCGACGCGGACCGTTGTTGCAAAAGACGGGGCAACGCCATCCCGGCATGACGAGGATGCGTCTCACCAACCGGATCAAGTACGGTTCGGATGGCAGCAGCTGCCGTGTCGTCGAAGCCAGCATCACGGTCCATGCGCAGGTATATCTGCCGCGGTGGAAGCAGCGCAGGACAGCCAAGCCGGACCTCGCCATGGTATGGGACACGCTGTCGTCAGATATCAAGCGGCACGAGGAAAGTCATATCTCCATTGCCCGTACTGCAGCCGGGGATATGGAGCGCCGGCTCAAGGCGCTCCCCTGGCGCAGCGATTGCCCCACCTTGAAGGCCGATATCGATGCCCTGACGGTCAAACTGATGCTGCAGCACGACCTCGCTCAAGTCCAGTTCGACCGCGTCGAGGCAAAAAATTTCGAAGATCGTTTTGGGCGGCTTCTTACCTACCGGATTATTCGCGAATTCGGCAAAAATCCTTGATGCATCCTGATGGACATCTCATGCGATTTTCTGCGCTTCCGGTTCTCGAACCGCGCCAGATGGTTCATCGACCCATTTCCACAATGGGTCTTTAATTGACGCCCAGCTTCTTCTGCAGGCTGGTTGATGACGTGGTGTACTGGAATACGATCCGCTCGTTCGGGCTTACGATGTGTTTAGCCGCTTGAGTCATCAACGCGGCTTCGTGGAAGCCGGAGAGGATAAGTTTCAGCTTGCCGGGGTACCAGTTGATGTCGCCGATGGCGAAGATACCCGGTTCCGACGTTTCGAAGGTCTCGACATTCACTGGAATGAGATTTTCGTTGAGATTGAGACCCCAATCGGCAATGGGTCCAAGTTTCATCGTCAAGCCGAAGAAGGGCAGCATACGCGTGACGGGAATGTGGACTTCACCTTCGCTGCCCTTGATCGTTGCATGGGTAAGCTGGCCGCCCTCACCCTTGAGACCGGAAACCTGGCCGAGTTCGAATCGGACACTGCCGCTATCGACCAGCTCGAACATCTTCTTGACGCTATCGGGCGCAGCGCGGAATTCGGCACGGCGATGCACGACGGTGAGGCTGCGCGCGATTGGCTGCAGGTTCAGCGCCCAGTCGAGCGCGGAATCGCCGCCACCGACGATCAGGATGTCCTGATCGCGGAATTCCTCCATGCGGCGCACCGAATAAAACACGCTCTTGCCTTCATAGGCCTCGATGCCCGGAACCGGAGGACGTTTCGGCTGGAACGAGCCACCGCCAGCGGCGATCACGACAACCTTGGCCTCGAAGACTTCCGCCTCGTCAGTTTCGACATGGAACGAGCCGTCGGCCTGGCGCTCGAGCTTGGTCACCATGCGGTTGAAATGGAACTGCGGTGCAAACGGCTTGATCTGCTCCATCAGCTTCTCGGTCAAATCGTGCCCGCTGATGATCGGCCATGCCGGAATGTCATAGATCGGCTTTTCCGGATAGAGTTCGGCGCATTGGCCGCCCGGGCGGTCAAGAATATCGATGAGATGGCATTTGAGATCATAGAGGCCAAGTTCAAAGACAGCGAACAGGCCAACCGGCCCGGCGCCAATGATCACAACATCAGTCTTGATAATCTCGCTCATCGTAAATTCCTCACACCAGGACCTTCTGCATGCCGTGCAGATTGAAAGGGATTATGGCTGGTGCGTCAGCGCCTTTCTGGTCTGGATACGCACGGGCTGCACAGCGCGTAACGACTGCATTCGTCGAGGTCAAGAGAATGCGCTTTGCCGTGACACCAAAACGGCGGGCATGGCAGTTATTCTAATCGGTGGATGAGAAAAAAACAGCCGTCCAATCAGGCCTGGCGTTCCGGCACATGCACAACCAAACCATCCAGATCGTCTGAAACCCAGAATCTGGCAGGACAAGCGGGAGTTAGGGCGAACATCGTAGGCGAAATCCAGCATGTCCTCTTCCATGGCTTCGGGCTCCCCCGTCGTGGAAGTCCAATCTTCATCGACATAGACATGGCATGTGGCGCAGGCGCAAGCGCCGCCGCACTCCGCATCGATACCCGGGACCGCATTGCGGATGGCGTTTTCCATCACGGTCGAGCCGTTTTCGGCGTTCGCCTCAATTCGCGCGCCATCGAAAGTGACAAACGTGATCTTTGCCATAAAAAATGCCCCAAGCAGGAAAGTTACCGCTGACATAGGGATTCGGACAGGGAAGTCAATTGTACTCCCTGACGCAGCCTTACGATGACGGTTCCACCCTTCCCCGGAAAGCGGCGAGCTTGCTGGCCAGGAACGTTACCGGGTAATTGCCGCTATATAATCACGGACATCGTCAACGACCGGGCGCAGGTCCTTGACCTTTCGGGAATCGGATGGCGCCTGCTCGATCGCCTCCGCCAGCTCTGCAACACCGAAAGCGCCGATAGCCCGGGCCGATCCCTTCAACGATCTGGCGAGACGGACGCGCTCGTCCGGATTGGCCTGAGCGAGCCGGTCAACGATACCGCATGTCTGACGCGAGAAGAGGCTGAGAATTTCGATTTCGAGGGCTCTGTTGCCAAAGGTCTCGCGTGTGAGATGAACGAGATCGATGGGGCGCTTTCGCGATGGCTTCGATTTTTCGCCTCCCGGCAGCGCGAAGGCCATCGATGCTTGCTGTGCCATTTTTACTCTCCTCAACGCATTTACAAATGAACTAACGAGTTTATTCAAATGCCGATGATTCAAGGTTAAAACGTGGCAGTCGCGGTGTAAAAACAGGCACTTATGGTGAACGTTCGGTAAATTTTGATTTTCCTGTGAAATTTCATTCGATCATACTGTGCCGCTGGTTCCTGGGCCTCACCAAGGACGCAGCGGGCGTCAAAAAATCAAACAAGCGATTTTTTGGGTCACGCGCAAAAATTAACCTTGTGTTTAAACTTTTAAGCATTTCCCGAATCCATTGTTTCTTTCCAAGCCATGTGCCAGTACGATACAGTAGCGGCGTAATGAGTATGGCGCGGTGAGCTCCACATGTGGTCACCGCCCAATATTGTGAGGTAAACATGGCCACAGCTCCTAAAAGCAAAGCAGCGAAGACCGAAGAAGAACTCGGGGAAGCTCTTGAAAAGGCTCTCGAAATTGATTTCGACGAGTCGACGCTTGGGATGGACATGGATTTGTCCCCAATCGATGACGATCTTTTGTCCTTGAACGATCTGGAAGCCCAGATTTCACAGGCAGCACAGGAGCTCGCAGCCGAAAAGCACAATGCTCCTCCAGAGCCGGAACCTGTGAAAGCGGCTGAAATCAAGGCGCCTCTTGCGGCGGCGGCTGCCGTTCCCCTGCCCGCGCCAAAACCTCAGATCAAGGCCGCAAATCCGATCCCCGCCGCACCGCCCGCGCCACCCAAGGCTCCGGCCATACCGGCGCAGACATTCAAGCCGGCAAACGATGATCTGCTGCAGACGAAATCAGCCTCGCGTCCATCGGCCCCGGTGCAGGCACCAAGATCCTATAGTCTCGTTACCGCAATCATAAGCGTCCTCTGGGCCGCCGGCGTGCTTGTCCTCGGCAACGCACTTTACGGGTCCTCGCTATGGTCGATCCGCTCATTGTCGGACTTCGCCGCAGCGCCTTATGCAATCGGACTGGCCGCGGCCATCATTGTACCGATCATGCTGTTCTGGGCTTTCGCCCTGATGGTACGCCGCGCTCAGGAAATGCAATATGCCGCGCGCTCCATGGCTGAAGCCGCCATGCGTCTGTCCGAACCGGAAATGCTGTCTTCGGACCGTGTTGCCTCGCTGGGACAAGCCGTGCGCCGCGAAGTTGCGGCGATGAGCGAGGGTGTCGAGCGCACGCTCGCCCGCGCCGTTGAACTCGAAACCCTTGTCCAGACCGAAGTCAATCAGCTCGAACGCGTCTATACGGACAATGAGTATCGTATCCGGACGCTGGTCGACCGGCTCGGCGGTGAACGCGAGTCTGTCATTGGCCACGCCGAACGTGTTCGCGCCTCGATATCGAGTGCGCATGAACAGTTGAAGGATGAACTGTCGCAAGCCGGTGATGCGTTGCGCGAAAACCTTTCCAGTGCTTCGACGAACCTGACGATGTCGATCAGCCAGTCGGGCGAAACCCTCATCGACCGCCTGACCCAGAGCGGCCAGGCAATTTCCGAATCGATCGTTACGCGCTCCGACGACATTTCACATAAGATCAGCACTTCCGGCGAAGCCTTTGCAAATCTTCTGGAAATGCGCATTGCTGCCCTGTCCGAACAGACCGACGCCGTAACGCTGAAACTGGCCGACACACTCGATGGCCGCACCAACAGCATGCTCTCGCTGCTCGGCGACGCCAACCCAGACCCTTGTCGGCGAATTCGACACACGTCTTGCCGGCCTCGATACGACGATCAACGAACGCGGGCGTTCGCTGCTTGCCGAGTTCGAGACACGCGCGCAGTCGCTGGACACAAGCACAGAGCGTCTCAACTCGGCGCTTGAAGCCCGTGCACGCCAGATCAACGAACAGCTGATCGAGCGCACCCGCGATATCGCCAAGACCTTCACCGATGGCCGCGCCTCGATCGACGGGATCGTCGACGAGACCAAAGCCAAGATCGGCAACGATCTGTCGAGCCTGTCGGGATCGGTTGGCAGCCTGCTGTCCACCAATGCGGCAGCCTTTGCGGACAGACTGGTTGAAAGCCGTGAGGCACTGGCAGCCACGCTGTCGAGTGAAACGGATCGCGCCGCCTCGCTCATTCTCGAACAGGCCGGTCAGATTGGCGATCACACCGCAAATCTCAAAACCATTCTCGAAAGCAGCACCGCCGCCATCGGCCAGATTGTCGAGGGCCACACTGTCTCCCTCGAAGATCGCGCTGCCGGGCTGCGTACGGCCCTCGACGACAATGATGCCCGCATCGGCTCGGCGCTTGAACAACACGCAAAAGCGATCGAAGACCGTACCTCTGGCATGCACGCCGCCTTCTCGGATACTGATGCCAAGATTCGCGCAACGCTCGACGAACATGCACGCACAATCGACCTGCGCAGTTCCAGCATCGAGGCGGCGATCCAGACGAACGACTCCCGCATCGGTCAGACGCTTGATGCCCATGCCAAGATCATTGACGATCGCACATCCGGAATGCGCGCTGCATTCGTCGATACGCATTCCAAGATCGCCCAGACCCTGGATCAGCACGCCAAGAGCCTTGACGAGCGCAATCAGGAAATCCAGCAGGCATTGTCGAGCAGCGATATCAAGCTCGGCGAGACCCTTTCGGCCCATACGCAGGCCATCGACGCCCGCAACGCGGAGATTCAATCGACACTGCTTAACAGCGGCGCGCGTATCGATGACACGCTCGGTGGATTCATTGATTCCGTGGACGATCGGACGAACCGCATCGAGTCCGCACTTACCAGCAGCGATGCGCGTATCGGTGATGTTCTGGCCACTCACGCCAGCGCAATCGAAGAACGCACTGCAGGGATCGGCCAGGCACTCATCGACAGCGACGCACGCATCAGCGACGTTCTGGCTTCTCATGCCAGCTCTATCGAGGATCGCACCGCGGGTATCGAGCAGGCCTTGGTCAACAGCGATGCGCGCATCAGCCAGACGCTTGCGACCCATGCGTCTTCGCTCGATGAGCGGACTGCCGGCATCCAGTCGGCACTCGAGAATACCCACGCACGCATTGGCGAGACCCTCGCTCAGCATGCCCACGATATTGAAGAGCGCACATCGGGTATTCGCTCGGTGCTCGACACCAGCAACAGCCAGATCGGCGACACGCTCGCTTCGCATATCGGCGCTCTCGAAGAGCGGGCCGCGGCGATCCGGGCAACCCTGTCGGATAGCGACACCCGTATCGGTGATACATTGAATGCGCATGCAAGCGTGCTTGATGACCGTATCGCCGGCATTCGGGCTGCCATGGAACAGGGCAATGCCGCCATCGGCCAGACGCTGGACAATCAAGCCAGCGCGATCAGCGACCGCACAGTTGCGCTTCAGGCTGTGCTGCAGGACAGCGCCGAAGTGCTGGCAAAGGCGTTCGAAAGCCACGGTGGAACCATCGACGAGCGCACGACGACCATGCAGGACGCGCTCGCGATGGGCGTGGACAATGTGCGCAAGTCGCTGGAGCAGAGCGCTTCCGTCGTTGCACGCACCTTGCGCGACAAGATCACCGAAGCCGCCTCTTCGCTCACGGGTGAGGCACAGAAGGCCGGTGAAGCGCTGGACGGTCATGGCGAGGCGTTCAGCCAGCGCATGAATGAGAGCCTGGCGCAAACCGAACAGCGTCTTGGTGAGCGCGCCCGCGAAGCCGCAGCCAATCTGGAAGCGCTCGAGGCCCGCTTCTCCGCCGCGACGGATTCTACCGCATCCAAGCTTGCCGAGAGCACCCGCGAACTCAACGAAGTCCTTGCTGCCCGTTCGCAGGAAATCATCGGCATCCTTGACAATACCGCACAGCCACTGGTCGACAGCCTCGCAGACAATGGCCGCACGCTGGCTTCACAGCTCGTCGAAGCGACGACGGCCGCAACGGAACGTCTGCGTGTCGAAAATGCGGCTCTGATCAACGCGATCGCCAGCCGCACGGCCGAGACGATCACCGCTGTCCAGGCGGCTAAGGCTGGCCTCACCGACGACGTCAGCAATCTCATCGACCGCCTCTCCGCCTCCAATGCGAAGCTCGGTGAACTGATCGATATGGCGACCAAGAACCTCGGCGACATCGACGGGCGTCTTCTCGACACGACGACCGCATTTGCCGAAAATGCCACCAAGGCTGCGGAGTCTTTCGAGACATCGACGCGTCTCATCGACGGTAATCTCGGCAAGCTGTCAGAGCTGTCGGGTTCGACGCTGACGGACATTGCCGCCATCGCCAAGCGCTTCGATGAACATGGCCGCATGCTGAACTCGGCATCGGAACTGATCAACGCATCGCAGTCGAACCTCGCATCGACCTTCGACGAACGCCAGGAAGCGCTGCAAAATCTGGCAGCCGGACTGGTGGCAAAATCGGAGGGCATCGAGAAGACCATGCGTTCGTTCAGAATCGCTGGTATCCTCGGCATTCGATCGAGCCGAAGGCCGTGCGTCGCAGACGACCGAACAGATCCGCAATTCGATCTCGGAGGTTGTCGAACAGGCATCGCAGAAGTTCGCCACTGCAACGGACGAAATCCGTCGCTCATCCGCCGCCATTCGCGCGGAACTCGAGGAAACCCGTTCCGAATTGCAGCGCGGCGTTATGGACATGCCGGAAGAAGCAAAACAGTCGACCGCACAAATGCGCAAGGCTGTTTCCGAACAGATCAACGCTTTGAAGGAACTGTCGGAAATCGTTCAGAAATCCGGCCGCCTCACGGACGTTGGCGAAGCTCGCGCCGCCCGCGCAGCTGCTCCGGCTCGCACATCCGCCGTTGCGGCGCAGCCGCAGCGTAGCGAACCGGCGACAGCACCGAGGGCCACAACAGCTCAAGCGCCTGCCGCACCGGCAATGCGTGGCAGCATCGATGTCCGTGGCACCGCGGCACAGGCTCAGCGTCCGGCCGGCAATGGCTGGGTCTCGGACCTGCTGCGCCGCGCTTCCAGCGACGAGGCCCAGTCGGATCCCAAGGCGAAATCGCCTGAGACCGGTGCCCGTTCCCCGGGCCAGGTGGTCGAGATCGCTGAACTCGCTGTCGATCGACATTACCCGTGCGATCGATCACGAGGCATCGGTCGAACTCTGGCAACGTTACCGTGCCGGCGAGCGCAACGTGTTCACGCGCCGCCTCTATACGCTCAAGGGTCAGCAGACATTCGACGAGATCAAGCGCAAGTACACGGCGGACAGCGAATTCCGCCGCGCTGTGGATCGTTACATGGATGATTTCGAACGTCTTCTCGAAGACGTGAGCCGCAACGACCGCGACAATGTCATGACGCAGAACTATCTGACGTCAGACACTGGCAAGGTCTACACGATGCTGGCACATGCGAGTAATCGCCTGCGGTAACATGTTGGTCCAGACAAGAAAAAACGCGGCCTTGAGCCGCGTTTTTTTGTCAGACGAAGCGAAAACATTTCAGCCATCACAACAATTCCTGTTCCTGACCGAACATCTCGCGGTAAGCAGTCGGCGTCGTGGCCAGTTCCTGGCGAAAATGGTGCCGCAATGTCGCTGCGGTACCAAACCCGGTGGATTTAGCGATCTTTTCGACAGATATGGATGAGCTCTCGAGCATCTCCCGTGCTTTTGCCAAACGCTCCGACAACAGCCATTTCGCTGGCGTCAAACCTGTCGCTGCCTGAAACCGGCGAAGGAAAGTACGCGGGCTCATGCCGGCGGCCTTTGCCAAGGCCGCGATGGAATAGCCGTGGTGCAGTTCTTTGCGCATGCGTTCGAGCAGCGGGGAGAATCGCGCACCCTCATGTTGCGCTGGCACGGCCCGTTCGACGAATTGCGCCTGTCCCCCATCGCGGTGCGGGGCAACCACGAGACGCCGCGCCACCTTGTTCGCCGCTTCTGTGCCGAAGTCCCGGCGAATGAGATGCAGGCAAAGATCGATTCCGGCCGCACTTCCCGCTGAAGTCAGAATGTTGCCCTCGTCCACATAGAGTACATTCGGGGCAAATTCGATGTCCGGATAGCGCTCTGTCAGCAGGTCCGCATAGCGCCAATGGGTGGTTGCCCTGCGCCCCGACAGAAGGCCCGCCGCGGCCAGAACGAAGACACCGGAACAGATGGAAAGAATGCGGGTGCCGTTGTCATGCGCCCGTCTCAACGCCTGCACCAGCGATTCAGGCACGGAGTGCTCGACGCCGCGCCAGCCCGGCATGATGATCGTTCCAGCATGGTCGAAGAGATCGAGGCCACCATCGGCGATGATGCGCACACCACCCGTGGCACGCAGTTCGCCCATTTCAATGCTGGCGACTGCGAATTTGTACCAGTCATCGCCCATCTCGGGCCTGGGCAGTCCGAACATTTCGACGACGACGCCAAATTCGAACGTGCAGAGCCCATCATAGGCAACAGCAACGACGAGCGGGTTTTCAAGGCGGGAAGCAACGGATGAGTTTGACATGATCTTGACGATATATGGCAATCTCGCCAACTACCAGACCTTCCATGGCTGTCCTATTGATAGGCCATCCACAAAGGAGAACAAAATGAGCTACGTAACCGATGTTCCCGCCGCCCCGGCCAAGATCGCCATCGAACATTTTTCCCGCCGGCTTTCAGTAGAGACCGATTGTGCCGATGTCGCATCGGCATTGATGACAGGCAACCAGGATTTCGTGCTTCTCCATGTTGTCGGGACAGTGGCTGCATACGAACGCCGCCACATTCCTGGCGCGATCCATTTGCCGCACCGCGAAATATCGGCCGAACGTATGGCAGAATGGCCAGACGGCACGCTGTTCATCGCCTACTGTGCCGGCCCTCATTGCAATGGAGCCGATCAGGCCGCGCTGAAACTCGCCAGACTTGGCCGTCCCGTGAAAATCATGATCGGCGGAATCACCGGATGGGCGGACGAAGAGCTGCCCTTTGCTTCCGGCCCCGACGCCGGTGACCTGAGCAGGCCTGCCTGAGCGGCTAAATAACCGACAGTGTCCAGGCCACTATATCGCTGGTGGCACTGTCGAACGCGCGATCGAGAGCGGCGATATACGATTCATTGCCTGGCCCGCTGACCGGCGATGTCGAGCGGAAGACGCGCGAAGAGCGCACGGTTCCATTCTTGTCATTGAGAATCTTTATGGCGAGCTCGACAACCGCGGTCTCTCCCGCGGAAGCATCGATGTCGAAGGTGCGAGATCTCGCTGATCACCTGATAGTCGATGGCAAGGCCATCGCCTGGACGGCCCACGCCGCCAAGGCGGCGTGTGCTTTCGAAGGCCTGAATCAGGCGTGACTGCACGATATTCGGCAGCCGGTCGGCCCATTGCGCCCCTTTGAGGAACGAAATCGAATTGGGACCCGAGCGAACGACAACGTTTTCGCCATCGAGCGCCTTGAGTGCAGACGGCGCGGCAATCAGGATTTGACGCCCCTGCTTTCGCGGTGAAGTAACGGACGGCGAGGCACTGGAAAGATCAAATGTATCAAGCTTTTTGCTGCTGGCGCAGGCTGATACGGACAAGGTGATCAGCAGAGCGGCAACTGTCGTTCTTGAATTCACCAATGCCCCTGTCCCCGCGAAGCGCAACGATCCGTTAGCCTTCATGCGATGCAGATCTGCCAAAGTCAACGGCGTGTGCGCCCGTCATATTCAGGAACGTTGCCTCCCCCACCGAAAATCACGCGCTGGGGGTTCTTTTCAAGATCGGTGATCGCCCGCTCGATCCGCTGGACCGATTGACGGCTCTCATTTACGAGCGCCTGCACGTCGCGCAAGCCCTGTCCAGAGAATCGGTTGATGTTGTCGGTGATCGGACCGAGTCGCGCGTTGAGATTGTCGGCCACTGCGCGATAGGATTGCATTGTTTCGCGCGCTTCCCTCACAACACTGCCATCCTGATCCGAAAGTTGCTTGTCGAGTTTGACGAGAACGCCATCGACCCGGGTCGATGCAGAATTGAGACGCGTCATCATTTCCCGCGCCTCCTTGACCACGGCCTGCACGTCTTCCGCGCTTTGGCTGAACTTGTCGATGACTTCCGAATTGTTCGCGAGCGCGTCGGTAAACTTCTTCGTATTGTTGACCGTATCGACCAAAGGGCCCTTCACTTCGGTAATAAAACTTTCGATCGTGCTCACCGCACCGTCGACGCGTTCGAGGATCGTTTGCGCCTTTTGCAGAAGGTTGTTCACCACCGAAGGATCAGCATCCATGCGGGCGATCTGATCGTCTTTCGCGGCTTCCTCGAGCAGGTTCGGCTCGTTGAGCTTGCCGCCCTTGAGCTCGATGAACGCCTGACCGGTCAAGCCGGCAAAGCCTAACGTCGCCTGTGTCGAACGGGTGATCGGAGTCGTTGCGTTGACTTCCGTCTGGGCGATCACCGCATCGGGATTATTGGCGTCGATGAACAGCCGCCGGACGCTGCCCACCTTGATACCGTTGAAAAGCACCTGACTGCCTTCGGCGAGGCCGGTAACAGAGCCGACGATGCGGATTTCAAGCGTGGCAGTTTCGCTTCGATCGCCATAACGGGCGATCCAGTAGACAAAGCCGAACGCAAAAATGCAGACGACCAGCGTGAAAATCCCGACCAGGACATAATTGGCTTTCGTTTCCATGGTCTATTCCACCTGACCTTCTCGTCCTTGTGCAGGCTGTGGCGTCGTTCCATCGCCTCCTGGCCGCCGCCTGCTGTTGCCATTGCTGACGATCTGGCGCGCACGCTTGCCGCGGAAATATTCTTGAACCCACGGGTCATCAAACGCCAGCATGTCGTCGATGGTTCCTTCAACGAGAACCTTCTTCTTACCCAATACAGCGATTCGGTCGCAAACCGCGAACAGGCTGTCGAGGTCGTGGGTCACCATGTAGACCGTAAGCCCCATCGTATCGCGCAGGTTGGCGATAAGCTCATCAAAATCCGCCGCGCCAATCGGATCGAGACCCGAGGTCGGCTCGTCGAGAAAGACAATCTCCGGATCGAGCGACAGTGCACGGGCAAGAGCCGCGCGCTTGATCATGCCGCCGGAAAGTTCCGACGGGTATTTTTCCGCCGTGTCGGGCTTCAGTCCGACGAGGTCGATCTTCAGGCGCGCCAATTCATCCATCAGCCTTTGTGGAATATCAAGGTACTCACGCATGGGGACCTGAATGTTTTCCAGCACCGTCAGCGATGAAAACAGCGCGCCATGCTGAAACAGTACCCCCATGCGCATATCGACGCCGAGCTTTTCCTGTTCGGAAGCCTTGTCGATATCGTGGCCAAAAATGCTGATCTTTCCGGATTGCTTCTGGTTCAGGCCAAGTATTGCCCGCATAAGAACCGACTTGCCAGTACCGGATGCACCAACGAAACCAAGAATCTCGCCGCGATAGACGTCAAGTGACAGATTATCGAGCACTTTCGACGTGCCGAATGAAACGCTGACATCCTTTATAGAAAGGATGACATCCTTGGCCTCTGTGTCGGGGATCTGTTTGTTGGCTGCTGTCGGAGTCATGCGCCTCGGCGGTCCCTGACCTAAAAATTGATCGATGCGTAGAAGATAGCGAAAATACCATCAACGACGATCACCACGAAAATCGATTTGACCACGGATGCGGTCACACGCTGGCCAAGCGACTCCGCACTTCCACCGACTTTCATTCCTTCGACGGAAGCCATGATGCCGATGATCATCGCCATGAATGGTGCCTTGATCAAGCCCGCCAAGTAGCTCGACAAATCAATGGCATCGCGCAGCCGCTGAATGAATGCGTCGGGAGTGATTCCGGAGTAGGCCCAGGTGATGACGATTGCGCCCATGAGAGCGGCAAAGTCGGCTATGATCGTCAGCAATGGCAGTGAGATCACCAGCGCGACAAGGCGCGGAAATACCAGAACACCCACCGGATTGAGACCGATGACGGTCAGCGCATCCGTCTCCTCACGCATCTTCATCGAGCCTATCTCTGCCGTGATCGCACTGCCGGAACGCCCGGCAATCATGATCGCGGTCAGAAGCACGCCGATTTCGCGCAGGACGAGAATACCGACGAGATCAACGACGAAAATCTCGGCCCCGAAATAGCGCAGCTGAAACGCACCTTGTTGCGCGATGATCGCGCCGATGATCGTTGACATCAGCACAACGACTGGAACGGCGCCGATACCCATGCTGTCGATCTGGTGAACGATGGCCGCGGGCCTGATGCCGCTGCGGCCGCTACCCTTCATCTGGGCGCCGCGTACGGTGGCGCCCAGGATGTGCATCGCCATGATGAAATCGTCCCCAAAGGCGTAGACGGTTTTGCCAATGGTCTCCAGAAAGCGAGATCACCAGACTGGGCTTTGCGGCAGGAACTGCATCCTCGGGGGCTGCCGCAGCTTCGCCCACAGCCTCAAACAGCGCGCCCCAACTCTCGGCCTGGCCCTCGATCGTGACTTGCTTGCCGGCCTTTTCAAGCCTGGTACGCAAGCGTTCGACCAGCCAGGTTCCGGCGGTATCGAGCAATTCAATGCCCGAAAGGTCAATTACAGCACTTGAAAAGCCGTTATCGCGACCGATTTCGCGCATACGCTCGTCAACGCGGCGAACGTTGCGGGTCGTCCATGCACCAGTAAGCGTGACCGTCGCGCGATCGCCTTCCTTGCTGAATTCAACGTGAGGCGGCGCTGCGGTAGAAGCACTTGAATTGTTTGCTCTATCGGTCAACATCACACACACATATCGAGTCTCTTGGCTGATGTCACTTGAACAATTAAGGCGTGAAAAATGGCACTAAAAATGGAGATAATGGTTGAGCGCTGGCCCATAGCGGGGGCGTTTACAATCTCCCGCGGCTCAAAAACCGAAGCTGCGGTCGTGCTCTGCATTCTGACCGATGGCGACTATGTCGGACGTGGCGAATGTGTGCCCTACGCACGCTATGGCGAAAGCCTCGATTCTGTCTGCGGCGAAATTGAAAAGCTGCGCGACGCGTTGCTGAACGGCGCCACCCGGGAGGATTTGCCCGCTCTCATCGGTGCAGGTGCCGCCCGCAACGCCATTGATTGTGCATTATGGGATCTGGAGGCCAAGCGCAGCGGCAAGCTGGTGGCGGACATGGTCGGGCTGCCTCCGTTGCGGGACCTTACCACGGCAGTTACCGTCTCTTTCGGTAATGCCCGGGCGATGGCTGCTTCAGCTGCTGCCTTTGCCGGCCGGCCGTTGATCAAGGTCAAAGTGGGCGGGGACAATGATGCGGAACGCATTCGCTTGGTTGCCGAGGCGGCACCTGCGAGCCGCATCATCATCGATGCCAATGAGGGCTGGAGCGGCGACAACATCGTTGAGAACATGCTTGCTGCGGCCAAGGCCGGCGTGGTGCTCATCGAGCAGCCTCTCCCTGCCGGAAAGGACGATATCCTTGCCGAGATACCGCACCCTGTGCCGGTCTGTGCCGATGAAAGCGCCCATGGCACCGATGATCTTCACACGTTGCTTGGCCGCTACGACAGTATCAACATCAAGCTCGACAAGACCGGCGGTCTGACGGAGGCGCTACGCATGCAAAAGCGCGCCCGCGAACTTGGTTTTGGCATCATGGTCGGCTGCATGGTCGGAACGTCGCTGGCGATGGCACCTGCCACACTGGTCGCTCAGGACGCGGATTTTGTCGATCTCGATGGTCCCCTGATCCTGAAAGAAGATCGCGATCCCGGTTTGGTTTTCGAAGGCAGCCGTGTCTCACCACCCGAACCGGAACTCTGGGGCTAGATTCCTTGCCCTAGGCCTCCCGTTGTTCGAGCCTTAGCGAGACATTCGCGAGGAAGAGCCCGAAGGCAGCGAAAGCGACCATCACATAGAAACCATAGATGCCGGTGGCGCTGTAGAGCGGGCCGGATGCCATCGTGACAATTGCCAGAGATGTGCCGATAAAAAATGTTGAAAGGCCTTGGGCAGTGCCACCACGTTCTTCGGGAATTGTAAGCGCGATCATCTTCTGCATGCCGAGAAACGAAAGCGCGAACGAGAAAGCATGCAGGCTCTGGACAACCAGAAACCCGGCGACGCCCAGACCGGCCGGAGCAATGAGCGGAAACACCGTCCATCGGAACATCGCGACTGCCGAGCCGATCATCAGCACCTTGGCCGGGTGAAGGCGGCCGAAAAGCCGGCGGAAACAGGTGAACATGATCACTTCCGCCACGACGGAAATCGACCACAGCGTTCCGATCATGGTTTCCCCGATACCGATCGATTTCCAATAGATCGCGGAGAAACTGTAGCCATAGGCATGACTGGCCTGGGTAATGCCGGTGGCGATCAGAAAGGTGACGAAGGCCGGCCGTCGCAGCGCCCTGCCCGCGTCCGCCATGTCCACATCCGAAAGTGGAGACAGGCGGCGCGGCTTGCCGATGCGCGGCACAATGAAGCTCATGGCGCATGCTGCTATCAGTGTGCCCAGCAATGCCCAAGGTATGATGTGTTCGCCCACATTCTGGATAAAAATACCGCCAACGAAAGAGGTGAGCAGAAAGGATATCGATCCCCATACACGCATCTTGGCAAAATCAGCGCCGTAGCGGCGCACACCCGACAAGGCGATTGTGTCGGCAAGCGGTACCTGCGATGTCCACGGCGGTGCCAATGCCAGCGAAACAACCAGAATTCCCGCAAAGCCGAAGGGCACAAAGTAGAAGGCAGCGACCAGGACCGCGAGGATCGTGGCAATGGTCAGAATATGCGCGCGGTCGTTTGAGCGGTCTGCGAGCATGGAAACCAGCGGCGCTGCAATGACACGCACGAAAAGCGGCATGGACAGGACGATGGCGATTTGCGTCGGCGTCAGGGAGCGGTACTCGAGCCACAGCGGAAAATACGGCAGGTGCAATCCGCTGGACATGAAAATCGCGAAATAGGCCAGTGCAACCCGCAGCTCGGATCGAGGCGGCTTCTCCTGGTACGTGTCCGCTGAGGCGGCGGCTATCATTGAAGAACTTTCGGAAGATCAGAATGGCCCAGGCAGAATCGCAACCCTGCGTTGCCTGAATTTTCGAACTAACACGAAAATTCCCAAGCGCCTAGAAACGCTGGTGATTTTATTCTTCGATTGAGAATTGACTTCCCAACAAATGGAATATTGCTATTGAGCAGATACAGCGCGACTGGATTTCACCTTGCTCGCTGCAAGTTCCCTCGAACCGACAATTGTGGTCAGCACGCTCTCGAAAATATCGGCGCAGGCATCCCAGCTGAAACCCTGGAGCCTGACATCGGGATCGACGCGGCCCATATCCAGCGCGGCGAGCGCCGCTTCCCGCAAGTCGTTTGAGAGGACGCCCGCACCCGAGGCGCCGATTACATCCTTTGGGCCGGGCACGGGATAGCCAGCGACGGGCAGACCGCAGGCTATGGCTTCCAGGAGCACCAGTCCGAATGTGTCGGTGCGGCTTGGGAAAACGAAGACATCAGACCCCGCATAGAATTGGGCAAGCTCATCGCCCTCTTTCTTGCCGGCAAACACGGCCTTCGGGTATTTCCGCTTCAATTCCTCCAGATCCGGACCGTCGCCGACGATTAGCTTGGTTCCAGGCAGATCAAGCGACAGGAACGCTTCGAGGTTTTTTTCCGGTGCAACACGGCCGACGCACAGGAAAATCGGACGGGCCAGCTTGAGATCAACTTCCGGTCGGGGGCGGAAGAGTTCCCGGTCCACGCCGCGCGTCCACACCTTAAGCGTATCGAAGCCCCGGGCCACCAGTTCGTCATGGATGGATTGCGTGGGGACAAGACAGCTTTCAGCCGCATTATGAAAACGCCGGAGGAAACCATAGGTCCAGGAAAGCGGGATCGGCAGCCTCTCGCGCAGATATTCGGGAAATCGCGTGTGGAAGCTGGTGGTAAAGCGCCAATTGTTCTTCAGGCAAGCTCGCCGCGCCATGATGCCGAGTGGGCCTTCCGTGGCAATATGGACGAAAGCCGGCTGAAGCGCCTCGATACGCGCCTTGACCGCGAGCGGATGGGTCAACGCCAGGCGGATTTCCGGATAAGTTGGACAGGGGGCCGAACGATAATCTGCCGGCGAAATGATCGTCACCTCAAAGCCGCGCGCTTCCATCTGCTCGCGCAATTTGGTCAGCGTCCGCACCACACCGTTCACCTGCGGGTGCCAGGCGTCAGAAACAATGACGAGCCGTTTTGGCTGGGCGCTACCCTCAGGCCGCATTCGCCGCCTTTGGACGCTTGTCGTCCAGTCGAACGACGGGTGCGAAACCGGCCAGCTCGCCGATCAGATGCGTCCACGACAGCAGCTCCATGCGGCCATCATGATGTTCGACAATTGCGGTGCAACTTTCCACCCAGTCGCCGGTATTGATGTACTCTATACCGTCTATGTGCTCGATCGTTGCGTGGTGGATATGACCGCAAATTACGCCGTCAGCGCCGATACGCCGGGCTTCCTCGGAAACCACTGTCTGAAATGAACCGATAAAGTTCACAGCTTTCTTGACCCGGAACTTTGCCCAGGCCGAAAACGACCAGTAGCGCAGGCCGAGCATGCGCCGTACCTTGTTCATGATCGTGTTGATGGCCAGCGCGGCGTCGTAGGCCCAGTCGCCGAGATAGGCGATATGCCGGGCATTGCGCACCACGACGTCGAACTGGTCGCCATGGATGACCAGGAACTTCCGGCCGTCGGCTGTCTCATGCATCGTGCGATCCATCACCTCGATGCCGCCGAAATGCGTCCCCTGAAAATCGCGCAGGAACTCGTCGTGATTGCCCGCGATATAGAGGATGCGGGCGCCCTTGCGGCTCTTGCGCAAAAGCTTCTGGACGATATCGTTGTGTTCCTGTGGCCAATGCCAGCTGCGGCGCAGGCGCCAGCCATCGACAATGTCGCCGACAAGATAAATCGTATCCGCATCGTGGTATTTCAGGAAATCGAGAAGGAAATTTGCCTTCGCGCCTTTCGAGCCGAGATGTACATCGGACAAAAACAGCGTACGGAACTTACGGGCCTCGTGCTCGACCATGGTGCTGATCTCCGTTCAGCGCTGACGCCGGGGCGTCCAGTTGCGCTGACACAAACCCGATTCATGTCACAATCATATGACGGCACGGAAAAGTCGGTGTTTTCAGAAGATAAACACTTGTAACAAAATAGACTTCATTTATGCCTCGCGCTGTTATTTATGCGTGCTACACAAATTGAAACGCGAATTTATGACGCTGAGCCAATTTTCCCGGAGGACTTCATCCATGGCCAAGGACAACCTACCCAGCAGTTCCGACCTTGAAGAAAGCGCCCTGTTCTATCATCGCTTTCCTCAACCGGGTAAGCTGGAAATCCAGGCTACGAAGACGCTGGGGAATCAACGCGACCTGGCACTTGCCTATTCGCCTGGCGTTGCCGCGCCATGTCTTGCCATTCACGAGAATCCGGCAACGGCAGCAGATTATACGAGCCGTGCCAACCTCGTCGCCGTCATCTCCAACGGCACTGCGGTTCTTGGCCTCGGCAATATCGGACCGCTTGCATCCAAGCCCGTTATGGAAGGCAAAGCCGTCCTGTTCAAGAAATTCGCCAATATCGATGTCTTCGACATCGAAATCGACGCCCAGGAGATCAACAAGATCGTCGATGTGGTAGCGGCACTCGAGCCGACCTTCGGCGGTATCAACCTCGAAGACATCAAGGCTCCTGAATGTTTCGAGGTCGAGGAACAGCTCCGCGCCAAGATGAACATTCCTGTCTTCCATGACGATCAGCACGGCACGGCGATCATCGTGGCAGCGGCTATCCTCAACGGTATGGAGCTTGCTGGCAAAGACCTTTCCAAGGTGAAGATCGTCGCTTCCGGCGCCGGCGCAGCGGCCCTTGCCTGCCTTAACCTGCTGGTAAAACTCGGTGCTGACCGGAAGAACATCTGGGTCTGTGACATCGATGGCGTCGTCTATGAAGGCCGCAATACGTTGATGGATCGCTGGAAATCAGTCTACGTGCAGAAGACCGATGCACGCGTGCTCGCCGACGTCATCGGCGGCGCTGACGTTTTCCTTGGCCTGTCCGCCGCTGGCGTGTTGAAGCCTGAGCTTCTGAAGCAGATGGCCCCCAACCCGCTGATCATGGCACTTGCCAACCCGAACCCGGAAATCATGCCGGAAGAAGCACGCGCCGCGCGCGCCGATGCCATGATCTGCACGGGCCGGTCGGATTTCCCCAACCAGGTCAATAACGTTCTTTGCTTCCCCTACATCTTCCGTGGCGCACTTGATTGCGGGGCGAGCGCGATCAACGAGGAAATGAAAATGGCCGCGGTGAAGGCCATTGCGGCGCTCGCCCGCGAAGAGCCATCGGATGTGGCGGCGCGCGCCTATTCCGGTGAAACGCCAACTTTCGGTCCGAACTACCTCATTCCTTCGCCTTTCGATCCGCGCCTCATCCTGCGCATCGCCCCGGCAGTGGCCAAAGCGGCCATGGAGACCGGGGTTGCCGAGCGTCCCATCGAGGATTTCGACGCCTATCTTGACCGGTTGAACCGTTTCGTCTTCCGCTCCGGCCTGATCATGAAGCCGATCTTCACGGCAGCAAAGACTGCCGAGAAGAAGCGCGTGATCTATTCTGACGGCGAAGATGAGCGCGTCCTGCGTGCTGCGCAGGTGGTGCTGGAGGAAGGGATCGCCGTCCCTACGCTGATCGGGCGTCCGCAGGTCATCGAGTCTCGTCTGCAGCGCTACGGCCTGAAGATCAAGATCGGCACCGATTTCGACGTCATCAACCCCGAAGACGATCCGAGGTACCGCGACTATGTCGATCTCCTCGTCAATTTGACCGGGCGGCGCGGCACGACGCCGGAAGTGGCGCGAAGCGTCGTTCGCGGCAGCAGCACTGCCATTGCTGCCCTTGCCATCGTTCGCGGTGAAGCTGATGCGATGATTTGCGGGCTCGAGGGCCGTTTCGAACGGCACCTGCGCAACGTCGACCAGATCATCGGCAAATCCGAAGGCATCCGCAATTTTTTCTGCCCTGAGCCTGCTCATCTCGCAGCGCGGCGTGCTCTTCCTGACTGACACCTATGTCAGCATTGATCCGACCGCCGAGGAAATCGCCGAAAAGACTGTTCTTGCGGCCAATGAAATCCGCCGCTTCGGGATCGAGCCAAAGGCAGCATTGCTGTCTCACTCCAATTTCGGCTCGCGCGATTCCGATAGCGCCGCAAAAATGCGCACTGCCTCGGAAATCCTGCGGGCGAAGGCCCCGGATTTGGAACAGGACGGTGAAATGCACGGCGACTCCGCACTTTCGCAGGTCCTGCGTGAGCGCGTTCTTCCGCATTCGCGCCTGCGCGACGAAGCCAATTTGCTGGTCTTCCCCAACCTCGATGCGGCAAACATCACGCTCAACGTCGTCAAGACGGTCACCGACGCACTGCACGTCGGACCGATCCTGCTTGGCGCGGCTAAGCCGGCGCACATCCTGACGCCGTCCGTGACATCACGCGGGATCGTCAACATGACGGCTCTGGCTGTTGTGGAGGCATCACAACGTACGGAATAAGCCTGCGAATGTCTCATTACTGCCGCATCATTGTGGATGGGTCATGCGCATTCGTTTCCCCTCGAATGCGCATGATAACCCCGGGCTTCTGGATGTATCGGATACTTCACCTCCTTGTATTTGCCGTTGCCGCCATTGTGGCAACGACGCAGCTTGCTTCTGCAAATTCAGATATTTGCATGCGGATGCAGCAACGGCTTGATCAGCTTAACAGCAGCTCTGATCCGGACGATTATGAACTCACGCTCCGGCGCGATCGGGTTGAAGCGGCGCTTGATGCAAATGACTGCCCCACAATCGATGAGCCGATCCATGCGGAGCCCCGGCGCGATGTCCCGCTTTACGATGAGCCGCAACGCGACCAGCCATTGCAGGAGTTGCCAGGCGATGTGGCTCAGCCGCGTCCCTATGATATCCTCGGGAACGAGCCGGAACCGATCGAGCCGGACATGAGCACAGCACCGGTTTACGGCGGCCGCTATCAGACGCTGTGCGTGCGCACATGCGACGGTTACTATTTCCCGATTTCCTACGAAACGGGTGCCGAGAATTTCTCGCGTGATCAAACGCAATGTCAGGCCCAATGCCCGGGCGCAAAGCTTTTTTATCAGCCGACCGACAACCAGAATCCTGAAACAATGATTTCGCTGAGAGGGGATGTTTACAAAAACATGCCGAACGCTTTCAAGTTCAGGAATGTTGGCGCCACTGCAACGCCGCAATGTTTTTGCCAGAAGCCTGCCGGAAACTTCAAGACGCTGGGAAATCCGCGGGAAGTACCCGTGGAACCAGTCAAACCCGTACCAGCTCCCGATGCAAACAAATCGCTCGAAGCCAGGTCAGAACCGGCGAAACCCACGGAAAGCAAACCTGCGGAGCCCGCACCTGCTGCGGGGACAGCGAACCCCTCTTCAATTATTCAATTGGGCGAGCCAGCGAAGGGAAATATCGAGAAGCCGAAACCCTTGACCGAAGACAAGCCCATCGACCCCAACCGCAAGGTCAGGGTCGTCGGGCCAGCGTTCCTTCCCGACCAAGCAGGGGCAACAAGTCTGCAAGCTCCGGACCAGAAGTCAGGCCGGTAAGCGCGACACGCAGCGGCATGAATAGCGGCTTGCCCTTTCGCCCGCTCTGCGCTTTTACGGCATCGGTCCACTGTTTCCATGTGTCACGATTCCATGGCTCGGGCGGTAGCAGATCGAACGCGGCCCCGACGAACTCGCGATCCTCTTCGGCAAGCTGCTCATCCGATGCAGGGCCGTCCTTGATGATCTCCCACCAGCTGGCGGCATCCGACACGCGCGAAAGATTGCCGCGCACAGCCAGCCAGAAATCTTCTGCGCGATCGCCTTTGATCCCCAGCGCCTCAAGACGCTCTTTCGCGTCGGCGAAGGGCATGGCGTGAATCAGCGACCGATTGAGTGCATCGAGGTCTGCAGGGTCGAACTTCGACGCGGATTTCGATGTGGCCGCGGGATCAAAAATCGCTGCAAGCGCATCCATGCTGGATACAGCAGTGACATTTTCCGATGTACCGATCAACACCGCCAAGCTGGCAACAGCCATCGGCTCATAACCGTCACTGCGCAAGCTGCCGATCGAGAGCGCCCCGGTACGTTTGGAAATTCCCTCGCCGGAGGCGGTCGTCAGGAGGTTGATATGCCCGAGTTCGGGGACCTTCGCCCCCAGAGCCTCGATGATCGAGATCTGAACGCCGCTATTGGTGATATGGTCATTGCCACGGATGATATGGGAGATTTCCATATCTATGTCGTCGACGACCGATGTAAACGTATAGAGATAGGTGCCGTCCTCACGCACCAGAACCGGGTCCGACAGCGACGAAAGATCGACCGTTTCCCTGGCACGCACGAGATCGTCCCAGTGAACTTCGGTCCTCGCAATCGAAAATGGATCGTCCTTGAAGTTTGGCAGGAGAAAACGCCAATGCGGACGCCGGCCCTCCGCTTCAAGCCTTGCCCTGTCGGCATCTGTCAGTTTAAGCGCATCCCGGCCATAGATTGGCGGCAGGCGGCGGGCCAGACGCAGTTTGCGCTTGCGTTCCAGTTCCTCGGCCGTCTCATAACAGGGATAAAGCAGGCCCGATGCCTTGAGCCTCGCGGCTGCCGCGTCATAGTTCGCAATACGCTTAGACTGGTACTCGATATGCACCGGTTTGATACCCAGCCAGTCAAGATCCGCGATCGTCGCCTCGGCATATTCCGTCTTGGAACGAATAGTATCCGTATCGTCAAAGCGCAGGATGAATTGGCCATTGTTCTTCAGCGCGAACAGCCAGTTGAACAAGGCAATCCGCGTGTTGCCAATGTGGATGTAACCGGTCGGAGATGGTGCAAAACGGACGGTGATGGTCATGCTGGGGGCATATCGGATGCCGCTACAATTGGCAATATGGGCCGCGCTTGCACGCGGCCCATATTCTTAGTCGTCGTTGAGGACAAGCCCCTTGGTCAGCTCGAGCGCCTGCCGCTCAAACAGGCCGCGGTAGATACCGCCATTGAGCCTGATCAGCGCTTCATGGTTGCCTTCCTCGGCGATCCGGCCGTGGTCGAAGACCAGAAGCCGGTCGAGCGAACGCACGGTCGACAGGCGGTGAGCAATCACCAGCGTCGTCCGTCCCAGCATCAGCCGTTCCATGGCCTGCTGGATCAGCACCTCCGATTCAGAATCGAGGCTGGAGGTTGCCTCGTCCAAAATGAGAACGGGTGCATCTGCCAGGAACGCCCGCGCGATGGCCACGCGTTGCCGCTCACCGCCGGAAAGCTTGACACCCCGCTCCCCCACCAGCGTGCTGTACCCCTTCGGCAAAGCCGAAATGAAGTCATGCGCGCTGGCCTGCCTTGCAGCCTCCTCGATCTCCTCCTGCGTGGCACCGGGCCGCGCATAGGCGATATTTTCCGCCAAAGACCGGTGAAACAGGATTGGCTCCTGCTGCACGATGGCGATCTGCTGACGCAGCGAGGCCTGGCGCACGCCGGCAATATCCTGACCGTCGATCAGGATCTGACCGGCCTTCACATCATGCAGTCGCTGGATCAGCTTGACGAAAGTTGTCTTCCCCGATCCGGAGTGACCGACCAGCCCCACCCGCTCGCCTGCCCGGATCGTCACCGAGAACCGGTCGTAGAGCGGCAGACGATGCGCACCGTAGAGGAAGGTCACATTGTCGAACTCGATCTTGCCATTGGTGATCCGGATCGGCTTGGCGCCAGGCCTGTCTTCAATGCCAAGCGGCTGACTCTGGATATCAACCAATTCCTCCATGTCATTGACCGAACGCTGCAAATTGCGGATATGCATCCCGACTTCCCGCAGGTAGCCCTGCAGGATGAAGAAGGATGTCAGCACAAAGGTGATGTCACCCGCACTCGCCTGCCCATTCGACCACAGTATCAGCGCAAAGCCGATGACCGCAGCCCGAAGGATAAGCAGCATCGAGCCTTGCGTCGTGCCGTTGCGTGTGCCGCGGATCCAGGTGCGGGCTGTACGGTCCTGCCATTTGGTCAGAACCTTGGCCAGGCGAGCATCTTCACGGCTCTCCGCACCAAACCCCTTCACCACCATATTGCAGCTGACCGCATCGGCGAGCGATCCGCCGAGCTTTGTGTCCCAGCGATTGGCAAGGCTTGCCATCGGTGCGACATAACCAAGCGACATCATCATCGTGACCGAGACAAAGACCAGCGATCCGATGCCGATGATCACACCCATCATTGGCCAGTACCACGCCATAAGTGCTGTTGAACCAGCGAGCATGACAATCGACGGGAACAGGGCGAGCAACAGCGTATCGTTCAGGAGATCGAGCGCCCACATCCCGCGCGTTACCTTGCGCACGGTCGAGCCGGCAAAGCTGTTTGCATGCCAGTCGGTCGAAAACCGCTGGATACGGTAGAATGCACCCAACGCAATATCCGACATCATCTTCAATGTCAGAGTCGTGACCGCAATAAAAGTGATGTGCCGCAGGACGATCGCACCCAGCGACAAGGCAAGCAACGCCGAGAACGCCGCGATTGCGGCATTCCAGACCACTGCTTCGGTGGCGTGACCATTGACGACCGCATCAACGAGCCGCCCTGAATAGAGCGGTGTCAAAACGTCGGCCAGTGTCGAAAGCAACACCGCACCAAGAATGACAGCCAGACGCACCGGCTGCCTTTGCCAGTGTTTCCAGGTGAATCCAAGAACGCTGCGGAATGCACCACCGCGCAGGTCGAGATCGAAAAAAAGACATGATAATGTCCAGCGCCAAGCGCACCGGCCTCAATAGAAAATTCAGACAAGAATGCCGTGAAAAGGGAACGAGAATCAGTACGGCATGATTGATTTGGCGACTCGCCTGGATACAGGAAAGGCCAATGTCGGCGATGAGTTACCTTGACTTCGTGAAGTCAATCGAGAGGCCGTAAGGCTTCCCGTCATCACGTGTCAGGAACGAACGCCGCCCCGCGGGGACATGGAAAAAGCTGTCATTCGTGAACCTCCCGGTCTTCATTGCCGGAAGATCGCTTATAGGTGAATCGTTCCCGGGCGCCAAGCGCCTGTTTTTTAGGCAGGCGCTTTTCGGATATTGGTGCGGCCAGATTGCAACAGTTGGCCGGTCTAGCTTCGATCCCGAAACCGGTTGGTGATCGGATAACGCCGGTCGCGGCCAAAATTCTTCTTTGTCACCTTTACACCCGGCGCAGACTGGCGGCGCTTGTATTCGGCAATGTAGAGCAGGTGCTCGATGCGTTCGACCGTCGCGCGGTCATGACCGCGCCCGACGATTTCATCGACGCCCATCTCGTGCTCGACGAGGCATTCCAGAATATCGTCGAGAACCGGGTAAGGCGGCAGCGAATCCTGGTCGGTCTGGTTTTCACGCAGCTCGGCCGAGGGCGCCTTCTTGATGATGTTCACCGGGATAACCTCGCCCGAAGGGCCGAGACCACCGGCGGGGACATTGTTGTTGCGCCATTCCGCCATGGCATAGACCTGCATTTTGTAAAGGTCCTTGATCGGATTATATCCGCCATTCATGTCGCCATAGAGTGTGGCATAGCCGACCGACATTTCGGACTTGTTGCCCGTGGTCACCACCATGGAGCCGAACTTGTTGGAAATCGCCATCAGGATGGTGCCACGCGCGCGGCTCTGCAGATTTTCTTCGGTAATGCCTTCCTTGGTGCCCTCGAAAGTCGGGCCAAGCGCCTTGAGGAAGCCCTGTACCGGTTCGAAGATCGGCACGATGTCGTAGCGGCAACCAAGCATGCGGGCGCAATCCTCGGCGTCCTTCAGCGAGATCTTTCGACGTATAGGTATAAGGCATCATGACGGCGCGCAGGCGCTCTTCGCCCAATGCATCCACCGCAAGCGCAGCGCAGATCGCGGAGTCGATACCACCGGAAAGTCCGAGCACGACATCCTTGAAGCCATTCTTGTTGACGTAATCGCGCAGGCCCAGCATGCAGGCACGGTAATTCGCCTCTTCGCCCTCCGGAATCCTCGACATCGGCCCTTCATGGCATGCCCAGCCATTGGCTCCGCGCCGCCATGTCGTGACGATCAGCTGTTCCTCGAACTGCGACATCTGGAACGCAAGGTTCTTGTCTGCATTGAACGCAAAGGAGGCACCGTCGAAAATCAGATCGTCCTGTCCGCCGAGCTGGTTTGCAAAGACCAGTGGCAGTCCCGTCTCGATCACCTGACGCAGCGCCACCTGATAGCGCACATCGACCTTGCCGCGATAATAGGGCGAGCCATTGGGTACGCAGAGAATTTCCGCGCCACTCTCCGCCAGCGTTTCGCAAACGTCATGATCGCCCCAGATATCCTCGCAAATTGGAATACCAATGCGCACCCCGCGGAAATTGACGGGACCGGGCATGGGGCCAGCCTGGAAGACACGCTTTTCATCGAACTCGCCATAGTTCGGCAGATCGACCTTGAAACGCTCGGCAATCACTTTACCGCCGTCGAGCACCATGACCGAATTGTGCAAGCCGGTCTCACGCTTCAGCGGCGTTCCTATGATGACCCCCGGACCGCCATCGGCGGTATCCAGGGCGAAATCCTGCACCGCCTTTTCACAGGATCTCGATGAAAGCGCGCTTGAGCACCAGATCTTCCGGTGGGTAACCCGAAATGAAAAGCTCGGTGTAAAGGACGAGATCGGCGCCCTGACGTGCGGCGTCCGCTCGTGCTTCGCGGGCTTTTGCCAGATTGCCCTTGATGTCACCCAGCACCGGATTGAGTTGGGCGATGGCGATACGGAGAATGTCGGGATTTTTGCTCATGTTGAGTATTTAGCATTTCGTTGTTCGATAAACAATGTGGGCGGTAACATGCATCAGGAAAAAAACACCGTCCAGAGCGTATAGAACCAGACCGTTGCAACCAGGATGATCGAAATCAGCACGGCAAGTGACCCGCAATCCTTGGCGATCTGGATCTCGCGATGAAAATCCAATGAAACCGCATCGCACGCTGCCTCGATGCCGGTGTTGAGCACTTCGATCATGATCAGAAACAAAACGGATCCGGTCAGAAGCAGGAAAGAAAGACCGGAGGGTGCAATAAGGGCAGCGATGGGGATGGAAAGGAAAAACAGAATGAGTTCTTGCTGGACCGCCTGCTCATGCTTCGCCAGATGCTTCAGCGCACGCATGGAATTGATGAATGCCAATACTAGCCGATGCATGCCCCGCCCCCGTATTTTCCGCTGAGGGCAGCTTTACGGGGAGATTGGCGCGCGTCAATCCTTTGAACGGTCAGCCCCCGCAACCACGACACCACCGCCACTTTTTTCATATTGCGGCAGGTCGTCGCCAATCTCGTAATAGTCGCCTTTGTCGGCGACGAATATATGGCTTTCGGCGCGTAGTCCGGAAGGATAATCGAATGCCCCTGCCATGACGGAAATATAGTCAAGCTCGTTGTGTTTCCAGAAAAGGACGGAGCCGCAGTTTTTGCAGAAGCCGCGCTTGGCAAAGTGGCTCGCCTCATACCAGCCGATATTCTCTTCGCCAGAAACGCTTATCGAATCGTCCTGAACATTGGTCGCCGCCAGAAAATGGCCGGTTTGCTTGCGGCATTGCGAGCAGTGGCAATAAACGACGCCACGCAGATTTCCCCGCGTTTCGAAATGTACTTTCCCGCAAAGACAAGAGCCCCGACGCAACTCGACCACAACCACAACCTCCCGATTATCGACGACGAACTTAGGCGACGCCGCAAGCGACGCCTTTCGCATTTACGCCTTTGCCGGACGTGTCAACGACAGGCGCAACAGCGCCGCGCCGACAACAGCGGACAACAACGATCCGAGCAGCACGCCCAGCTTCGTTTCATCCTGCAGCAGCGGCGAATTGGCAAAGGCGAGCAATCCGATGAACAGGCTCATGGTAAAGCCAATACCGCAAAGAATCGCGACGCTGTAAATTTGCAGCCAGGTTGCCCCCGCCGGACGCTCGGCAAGGCGCAGTTTGATGGCCACCCAGGCGAACGAGAAAACACCGATTTGCTTGCCGAAGAAGAGGCCAGCGGCAACGCCGATCGGCACCGGGTCGGCAAGGTTGGAAAGCGATACGCCGCTGAAGGAGACACCGGCATTGGCGAAACCGAAGATGGGCACAATGAGAAATCCAACCCAGGGCTGAATCGCGTGTTCGAGCTCCAGCAGCGGCGAGATCCGCCTGTCCCTTTTCGCCTCGCATGGGAATGGCCAGGGCAAGCAGCACACCGGCGATCGTCGCGTGGATGCCGGACTTGAAGACCAATATCCACAAGATCACGCCGAGAACGAGATATGCCCACAGCCGCACCATGCCGAGGTAGTTCATCGCGATGAGAATGCCAAAGACAGCGGCCACGCCTGCCAGCGCAGGCACGTTCAAGCCGTCTGAATAGAACAGGGCGATGATGATGACAGCGCCAAGATCATCTATGATGGCCAGGGCTGTTAGGAACACCTTTAGCGATAGCGGAACCCGCGAACCGAGCAGCGACAGCACCCCGAGCGAAAAGGCAATGTCGGTGGCGGACGGGATTGCCCAGCCACGGATGGTATCCCCTTCGTTGAAGGCAAGGAAGATCAGCGCCGGGACGATCATGCCGCCGAGCGCGGCAAAGCCAGGCAATGCTCGGCGCGACCAGTTCGACAACTGTCCGCTGATCATCTCACGCTTGATTTCAAGGCCGACAAGAAGGAAGAACACGGCCATCAGCGCATCATTGATCCAGTGCAGGATGCTCAACCCGCCGACATAGGTCTTCAGGAACCCGAAGTAGTCTTCGCTCAGCGGTGAATTGGCAATGATCAGCGCCAAAGCGGCAACTGCCATCAAAATGATGCCCCCGGAGGCCTCATTCTCCATGAACGAACGGAAAGACGCAGTCAGGCGGATTCGGCGCGAGGGTTTTGTGTCCATGCAGCCTTGATAGAATCCTGAAACGCAAAACTCCAGCCAAAACACCGGGCTAATTGGAATTGTACAGGTCACCCACAACAAAGGGCGGTCCGAGACCGCCCTTTGCAATATGCACGCGTGGGCCAGCAGGTCAGGCGTTGACGGCCAGCTTCTGTGGATGGCTGTCACGCTCCTTCTTGAGAAGTTCGGCAACGAGGAATGCCAGCTCCAGAGCCTGATCGGCATTGAGGCGCGGATCGCAATGGGTGTGGTAGCGATCGGACAGATCTTCTGCCGAAATCGCCCGCGCACCGCCGGTGCATTCCGTCACGTTATTGCCGGTCATTTCGATGTGGATGCCTCCCGGATAGGTTCCTTCGGCATGATGAACGGCGAAGAAGCTTTCGACTTCCTTCAGGATGCGGTCGAACGGCCGTGTTTTATAGCCATTGGCCGTGATCGTGTTGCCATGCATGGGATCACAGGACCAGACCACGTTGCGGCCTTCCTTCTGCACCGCGCGGATCAGCTTCGGCAGATGATCGCCGACCTTGTCGTGGCCGAAGCGATTGATCAGCGTCAGGCGGCCCGGTTCGTTCGCCGGATTGAGGAGATCGATCAAGCGGATCAGGTCATCGGCCTCCAGGGTCGGACCGCACTTGAGACCAAGCGGGTTCTTGATACCGCGGCAGTATTCGACGTGAGCATGATCCGCCTGACGCGTACGGTCGCCGATCCAGATCATATGGCCTGATGTGCCGTACCAGTCGCCCGAAGTAGAATCGACGCGGGTCAAGGCTTCTTCATAACCGAGAAGCAATGCTTCATGGCTGGTATAGAAATCCGTCTCGCGCAACTGGGCATTGCTCTCGGACGTAATACCCACGGCACGCATGAAGTCCATCGTGTCGGAGATGCGGCGTGCCAGCGAACCATAACGCTCACCTTGGGGGCTATCGGCAACGAAACCCAGCATCCACTGGTTTACGTTCTCCAGATTGGCATAGCCACCCTGTGCGAAAGCGCGCAAAAGGTTGAGCGTAGCGGCTGACTGGCGATACGCCATTTCCTGACGGGCCGGATCGGGAGTTCGCGCCTGTTCCGTGAACTCGGTACCATTGATGATATCACCGCGGTAGATCGGAAGTTCGATGCCGTTCTTCGTTTCGGTATCCGAGGAACGCGGCTTGGCGAACTGGCCGGCGATGCGGCCGACCTTGACGATAGGCTTGGACGCCCCGAACGTCAGGACGACGGCCATCTGCAGGAATACGCGGAAAAAGTCGCGGATATTGTCCGCACCATGTTCGGCAAAGCTTTCGGCGCAATCGCCGCCCTGCAACAGAAAGCTTTCACCCTTGGCAACAGCTGCAAGCTGCTTCTTTAGCTTGCGCGCCTCACCTGCAAATACGAGCGGCGGATAAGTACGAAGACGGGCCTCGACATCGCTCACGGCCTGAGCGTCCGGATAGTATGGCACCTGCTTGATAGGCATGCCTCTCCAGGAAGTCGGTGTCCAGTTCTTGGTCATTATTGCACCTGTTATTTGCTTTCCATATTGGTAGCGATTGTTTGGGGTTTCTCCGGTCATGCCGGAAGGCGCTCATATAGTCCAATTACATCGTTTGCACCAGTCCCGTTAAGGATTGTGACGGCAAAGCATTTTCGCCGTTGCCCGCTACATCAATTTGAATTACGTTAACGTTAAGGTAAGATCTGGGAGGATCGATTGCGCGACATCATATTTGAAGCAGCGGATGGTTTTCCGCTGCATGGAAGTCTGTTTGAAGGGACCGGCGACGGCCCAGCCATCCTTATTTCATCTGCTGCGGCGGTTCCGGACACGATTTACCGGCACTTTGCCGGCCGTCTGGTAGAATTGGGCGCATCGTATGTGCTGACATATGACTATCGCGGTGTAGCAAAATCGGCCGTGCCCCGAAATTGGAAGGCGCGGCTCAACCTGAAGGACTGGGGTGTACTCGACTTCCCCGCTGCCCTGGACGAATTGAAGCGCATTGCAGGACCCCGCCCGCTTGTTGGCATTGGCCACTCCTATGGTGGCGTTGCCCTTGGCCTCAGCAATCGTGCTTCGGAGTTCGAGCGTTACACGATGCTTGCCTCGCTCTCCGGCTACTACCGCAACACGGCTCAACCCTGCGCGATGTACGCCAAGATGAATCTTCTCGGCGTGCCTCTCACCATCCCCTTCGGCAAACTGCCAAGGTGGGGAGGATTGGGCGAGGCCGTTCCGGGAACCATCTTTCGCGATTGGGCGCGGTGGTGCCGCAATCCGAATTTCCTCTTCGCCGATCCGGCAGTTCCCGAAGCAAGACATTTCCAATCGGTTGCGATCCCGCTCCTTTCGGTCGGAATAACCGACGATGTCTGGGGCACGCGAAGAGCGGTGAACGATCTGCTCTCGCGCTTCGGCAATGCGCCGGTTCACGAAATGTGGTTTTCGCCGAGCCAATCCGCCGACACCCAGATCGGGCATTTGGGCTTTTTCCGGAAGCATCAGGCCGGAAAATTATGGCCTGCAGTCACCAACTGGCTGCTGCACGCCAAAATTCCCGAAAATGCGGCGCCGCGCCGGATAGCACAGGCCGCCTAGGCAACGTATCAGTCCATGCGCTGGCAATCCACGATGCGGTAGCTCGGCTTATACATCGTCACCAGTTCTTCCGATGCTGTCGGGTGCACGGCCATGGTCCGGTCGAAATCATCCTTGGTGCAACCCGCCTTGATTGGAATGGCCAGAAGCTGCGCCATCTCGCCGGCGTCGGGTCCCAATATATGCGCGCCGACGACCTTTCGACTGGCAGCATCGACAATGAGCTTGGTCAGCATCTTGTCCTTGGCCCCGGAAAGCGTATTGCGCATTGGACGGAACAAGGCGCGATAGACTTCAAGCTCCTTGAACTGCTTGCCCGCTTCCTCTTCGCTGAGGCCCACCGTACCGATTTCCGGTTGCGAGAAAACAGCGGTGGCGATCTGCCGGTGGTCGGGCCTGGTGGGATTATTCTTGAACGCCGTCTCAAGAAAACACATCGCCTCATGGATGGCGACTGGCGTCAGCTGGACGCGGTTCGTCACATCCCCGACTGCCCAGATATTTCCCTTGGTGGTACGCGAATATGCATCAACCTTGATCGCGCCGATCTCGTCGACCTCGACGCCCGCCGCTTCGAGTCCGAGCGTTTTTGTATTGGGCACGCGTCCGATCGCAAGCATTACCTGGTCTGCCACAAGCTCATCGCCTGCTGACAGACGAACGGTAAGACGCCCGTTGTCCGGCCGTTTCACCTCTTTGATAACTTCAACACAGCGGACGCGAATGCCTTTGGCAACCATGGACGCATGCAGCAATTGCCGCAAATCATGATCAAACCGTGAAAGAATTTCTTTACCACGGTAGACGAGCGTGGTTTCAACCCCGAGACCATGGAATATGTTCGCGAACTCCACCGCGATGTAGCCCCCGCCTTCGATCACGATGGCTTTCGGCAGCTCCTCGAGGTGAAAAGCCTCGTTCGAGCTGATGCATAGCTCATGCCCGGGCAAAGCCACATGCGGATTGGGGTGGCCGCCGGTAGCGACAAGAATTTGATCGGCGCTGAACCGTTTGCCGGTCTTGAGGATTTCAATCGTATGGTCGTCGATCAACACGGCTCTGCTGTCGAAAATCTCGACATTTGAGTTATCGAGCCCGCTTCGGTAGAGCCCTTCCAGCCGCGCAATTTCGCGGTCCTTGTTGGCGACCAGTGTGGGCCAATCGAATGTGGTCGTACCAACGCTCCAGCCGTATCCGGCGGCAGCTTCGAAATGTTCCGGAAATTGGGAAGCGTAAACGAAGAGCTTCTTTGGAACGCAGCCGCGAATGACACAGGTCCCCCCATCCGGTATTCTTCGGCGAGCCCGACTTTTTTTCCCATGGCGCCGGCAAGCCGACCCGCTCGTACGCCACCCGATCCGCCTCCGATGACGAATAGGTCGTAGTCATAGCTTGTCATGGTAACACTCCGAATCTGGTCGACAGGTCATTGCATATGGGTTGTATCGTGGCGGCTTAAAAGAACAAAGCCCGGCTTGAGACCGGGCTTTGCAGATTTTGTATCCATGCAGCAATCAGGGTTTCGGCTTGGCTGGTGCCTCGGGCGTGGCCGGCGCCGTCGCCGCGGCGGTGGCTGCGATCTTCTCGGCAACGGCCTGCGCCAGATCCCGGGCGATACCGCGCCCCCAGATCGTTGCAGCCTTGTTTACTTCACGCGTCACGATCGGGCCTTCCGACAGCAGCTTTTTTCCTGCGGGAGATGTGTAGAAGCCCGTGATGGCGTTAAGCTCTTCTTCGGTGAACGAAACGGCGTAGGCGCGGGCAGCTTCGTTTTCAAGATCGGCACGACGCGATGCAAGCGCTAGTGCCTGCTCGTCAACGGCAGTGCTGATAACGGATTCGAGATTCGGATCTTTCTGAATCAATTCACTCTTCAGCCCGCGCGCAGCGTCCGGCAGGATGGTGTCGAACATGTCAGTGGTCTTGATTGCGGAAACGGCAGCGCGGGCCGCCGCCAGATGCGAGGGGGTAATTTCCTGCGCTTGTGCAGTGCAAAGACCGCCAAGCATGATCGCAACAGACAGGGGTGCAATCAAGCGGCGAAAGCCAGATGCTCGGTTCATGAATTTATCGCTCCGTTTTCGTTGCCGCGCATGACCCAAAAATCGTCTTTGATTTTGCAAAGGATCATGCGCCATTTTAATTTGTTGCTACGTCCTTATGCGCCCGAACCGGGCGCGCGGCGCAGTAATGTCCGGATACCGTCGCTACCGGCCAGAATGGCCACACGCGCCAGATCCAAAAAAGTCCGTGCTCCACGACACCAGGAATGGCGTGCAGAGCGGCCGATAACGCTCTTGTATCCGGAATGCGGCCAAAAGATGCATCCAGGATCAAATGCCCGCCGTCTGTAACAAATGGTTCTGCTCCCGTCATCCTCAATGTAAGTGTACCTGAAAGATCAAGTCTGGAAGCCGCAAGTTCGATCGCCAATGTGGTGGCTGCAAGACCAAATCGGTTAACCTCGATGGGGAGCGGAAAGGCGCCAAGCGTTTCCACAAGCTTTGATTCGTCCGCAATTACAATCATCTCTGTCGACGCGGCCGCAACGATCTTTTCACGCAGCAAAGCCCCGCCGCCGCCTTTGATAAGCGCGAGTTCCGGGCCAACTTCATCCGCACCATCGATCGTCAGATCAAGTGCCGGCGTATCCTCGAGAGTGGTGAGCTTGACGCCAAGTTCACGGCAAAGCGCGGCAGTGCGCTCGGAGGTTGGCACGCCAATAACATTCAATCCGGATGCGACTTTTGCCGCAAGGAGCCGCACAAACTCTTCGGCTGTCGAACCCGTTCCAATTCCAAGGCGCATTCCATCCCTGACATAGGTCAGCGCTTCACCAGCTGCTTTGATTTTCAATGTCCTGGCATCCATTCGTGGTGCGCCCTCTTGTAGCTTTGACTCGACATCGGTTTGACGTGACACTGGGCTCCTAACACGTCAGGCTATCGGGTCAAGGCTCGTTGCTTGTTTTACAGCCAGCCTTATACTTGAGTGTAAGGGTGCCCACCACAAAATTGGCGAATTAATTTCGCCACGTCACAGGAAAACAAATGTCGCAACCAATCGTTGTTTTTGATCTCGATGGAACTTTGGTGGATACCGCACCCGATCTTCTCGATAGTCTCAATCACTGCCTCAGCGAGGCCGGGATGCAAAAGGTCGATCCGGTCACGCTGCGCCGCTATGTCGGGCAAGGCGGACGCGTGATGATCGAACGTGCCTTTGAGGCACAGCAGAAGCTTCTCAGTCCGGAACAGCTCGATTGGCTGGTCGACGTCTTCATTGCACATTACAGCGCCCATATGCCCGGCCATTCGGCGCTCTACGAAGGCGCCGAGAAGGCGATGGAAGACCTCTCAGGCGCCGGCTATCTGTTGGCGGTATGTACCAACAAGTTTGAAGCACTTTCTGTCAACCTGTTGAGCGGGCTTGGCCAGTCATCGCGATTCAGCGCAATCTGCGGCTCGGATACGTTCGCATTTCGCAAACCCGACCCCCGTCATTTGATTGAAACGATCAGGAAAGCCGGCGGTGATCCGGAACGCGCGGTCATGATTGGCGACAGCCGCACCGATATCGATACAGCGAAAGCCGCGGGAATTCCTGTCGTCGCCGTCGATTTCGGCTATTCGGACCATCCAGTTGCGACTTACGATCCAAGCCGGATCATCTCACACTATCGTGAATTGAAAGTCGAACTTGCGGACGATCTGATCGGTGCCGTTAATGCTTGATGGAATCAAGTAACTCAAAGGTGATCTGGAACAAAAGCGAGAATCGCACGTTACTCTGTCGATTGATGCTACGCCAATTTGGCTTACCATCAGACTTTTCTTTGCTCTTACATAAATGCGAGGCATAAAGCCTCGGATTTCAGGAGGAAATATGAGAAAGCTCACCTCGGTACTGGCCGCCCTCGCAATGTCGGTCAGTACAATGTCTGCCGGAACGGTGCCCGGTTATTCGGCACCGTTGGCACTGCTTTCCGTTGAAACGCCCAGCAATATTCAGTTGGTCAATGAGGACAATCGCGTCCTCAGGCGCATGCCCCGCTACAATCGTGAATGGCGCGGCGATCGCGGCTGGCGCGGCGATCGAGGCTGGCGCGGCGACGGGAACTGGCGCGGCGATGGGAACTGGCGCGGCGATCGCGGCTGGCGCGGTTATCGTGGCTGGCGCGGTGACGGCTACTATGGAAACAATTACTATAATGGATATCGCGGCTACCGTTATTACCGCCCCGGCTATCGCTACTATAATGACGCTTGGTTCCCGCTCGCAGCATTCGCGGGTGGATTGATCATCGGTAATGCGATCAGCCAGTCGGCTCCCGTATACCGCACCGGCAGTTCACATACGGAATGGTGCTACAATCGCTACCGGTCCTACCGGGCCTATGACAACACCTATCAACCCTATGGTGGCCCGCGCCGGCAGTGCTATTCACCCTACCGGTAAGTCTTCACCGATACCTGCCGAATCCAAGAAGCCTGGATCCTTATCCGGGCTTCTTATTGTTTAGCGCCTACGCCATAACCGGAATCGTATTGCGCTTGCCTCAATCCCGTCTTGGCTGCCTAATTTTTGTGCTGGAGCAAAGTGTGCACGCTTAAACGATGGAATGTGCTTGCTTTTTTTGCTGAACCCGCTTGAATGACACTTATATAAAGGGGGTATTAGTGAAGCCATTTGATGAGATGATCAAAACCGGCGGTGATGTGCGCCTGCCATACGAACAGCTGAAATGCTGGCTTGATACCCAGAACCCCGAGCGATTGGCGCAGAAGGCGCTGGATGCGGAAAATGTATTTCGCAAGACCGGGATTACCTTCGCAGTCTATGGCGACGAAGAAGCAGCCGAACGGCTCATTCCATTCGACATCATTCCCCGTATTATCACCGGCAATGAATGGCGCCGCCTGTCGCAAGGCATTGAGCAGCGTGTTATGGCCCTCAATGCGTTTCTCGATGATATCTACCACCGTCAGGAAATCATTCGTGCGGGGCGCATTCCGCGAGAATTATTCACCCACAACGATGCCTATCTACCTGAAATGGTTGGGTTCCGTCCGCCCGGCAACGTCTATACGCATATTATCGGCGTCGATATCGTAAGAACTGAAGAAAACCAGTTCTATGTGCTTGAAGACAATGCGCGCACACCGTCCGGTGTTTCGTACATGCTGGAGAACCGCGAAACGATGATGCAGTTGTTTCCGGAACTGTTTCAGCAGATCAAGGTCCGCCCCGTCGAGACATACCCGAAGCTGTTGCGCCAATCGCTTGCAGCAGTTGCACCGCCCGGATGCAAAGGGACACCGACAATCGCTGTTCTTACGCCGGGCATCTACAACTCGGCCTATTTCGAGCATGCATTCCTCGCGGATCAGATGGGTGTCGAGCTCGTCGAGGGCAGCGATCTGAAAGTGGAAAACGGCAAGGTGGTCATGCGGACCACCGAGGGCAATCGCGCGATCGACGTTCTCTATCGCCGGGTCGATGATTCTTTCCTCGATCCCCTCACCTTCCGCCGTGACTCGGCACTGGGCGTCGCCGGTATCATGGATGTCTACCGGTCGGGCAACATCACGATCGCCAACGCCCCTGGAACGGGAATTGCCGACGACAAGGCGCTCTATTCCTACATGCCCGAAATCGTCGAGTTCTATACTGGCCGCAAGGCGATTTTGGAGAATGTTCCAACCCATCGCTGCTCCGAGCCGGACACACTCAAATACGTGCTCGAAAACCTCGCCGATCTCGTCGTCAAGGAAGTCCACGGTTCAGGCGGTTATGGCATGCTGGTGGGTCCTGCCGCTTCGAAGAAGGAGTGCGAGGCTTTCGCACTCAAGCTGAAGGCCAACCCCAAGAACTATATCGCCCAGCCGACTCTTGCCCTTTCGACGACCCCGATCATGACTGAAAAGGGCCTGGCGCCACGGCACGTGGACCTGCGGCCCTTTGTTCTTGTTTCCGATCGCATTCGCATCACGCCTGGCGGGCTGACACGCGTTGCCTTGAAAGAAGGTTCGCTTGTCGTCAATTCCAGTCAGGGTGGAGGCACGAAGGACACGTGGGTGCTGGACGATTAGACTTGTTCTGAGGGGGATGAGGGCCGCCAAAGACGGTTCCAGAGACAAAGAGGGATAACACCGAAAAATGCTTCTTGGCCGAACCGCAAATGGTCTCTACTGGATGTTCCGCTATATTGAGCGGGCAGAGAATATGGCTCGCCTGATCGATGCCGGTTTGCGCATGGCTCTGACGAAGACGTCCGATGCACCGGAAGAATGGTCCTCGGTTCTGATGAGCGCCGGTGTAAAAATCGGGTACGACAACAAGTACAACGAATACAATGCCAGCCTGGTGTCTGATTTCCTGCTGCGCGATCCCGGAAACCCGTCGAGCGTCATGTCGTGCGTCGAGACAGCTCGCTCAAACGCGCGCATGGTGCGCACGGCACTGACGCGCGAGGCCTGGGAAAGTGTGAACGAGACGTGGATGATCCTCAAATCCACGCTGGCACAGGCTGTCCCCGAGACCGATCTTCCGCGTGTGCTCGACCAGATCAAGCGTGAAACCGCGATCATCCGCGGCGCTTTCCACGGAACGATGCTGCGCAATGAGATTTTCAATTTTGCACGCATCGGGACGTTTATCGAGCGGGCGGACAACACCGCTCGCATTCTCGATGTCAAATATTACGTCCTGCTGCCGTCGATCTCGTATGTTGGCACGACACTCGACAACTTTCAGTGGGAGTCAATCTTGCGCTCCGTTTCAGCGCACCGCTCCTATCGCTGGGTCTATGACGTGGAATACAATCCCGTGAATATTGCAGACTATCTGATCCTCAACTCCAGAATGCCGCGATCGCTCAATTTCTGCTATTCGAACATCGTGGATAATCTGAAATACCTTGCCAGCGATTATGGCAAGCGGCACGAATGCCATGACATGTCGGAAAGTATAATGATCCGCCTGGAAAACAATGATATCCGGACCATCTTTGACAACGGTCTTCATGAATTTCTGAGCGATCTCATCTATCAAACGAACAGCTTGAGCAGCAAAATTGCTGCGGCCTACAACTTCGATTGAAGCCCATGCTTTTGAACATTCATCACAATTCCAACTATCGTTATGACTCCCCGGTGCATTATTCGGTACTGCGTTTGCGCCTGCATCCACAGAGCAGCCCAGGGCAAAAGGTTATCGATTGGACGGTGACGGTGAAAGGGGCAACGCAGGAGGCGAACTATCGCGACGGTTATGGCAATCGCACGACCTTGATAAGCCTTGAACGCAACGTCGAGGAGCTCGTCATCCGCGCTTCAGGCCAAGTTGAAACCGAGGATCGCACGGGCGTTCTCGGCAAGGTCTATAACTTCATGCCGATCTGGCTCTATGAGCGGGAGACCGAGCTGACAAAGCCCGGAGAGGCGATTCGCGAGTTGGCGGCCGGCCTTCAAATCAGGACCGACAAACTTGCGATCATGCATGAATTGATGGGGCTATTGCACCAGAGAGTGGCCTATATACCAGGATCGACCAATGTGGCCACGACGGCCGAGGAAGCGCTTTTGAATGGTAAAGGCGTCTGTCAGGACCACACACACATCTTTTTGTCGGTCGCACGCGTCCTGAATATTCCGGCACGGTATGTATCTGGCTATCTGATGCTCAACAATACGATCGAACAGACGGCAAGCCATGCCTGGGCCGAAGCCCACATCGAGGGCCTCGGCTGGGTCGGGTTCGATGCAGCCAACGATATTTGCCCGAATGAAGGCTATGTCCGCGTAGCATGCGGCCTCGACTACCGCGAAGCAGCCCCGATTTCCGGAATACGCTTTGGACCAGGCATCGAATCACTTGCCGTTGAGGTCAATGTGGAGCAGTAATCTCAAAATTCATTCGGAATCGGAATTCGGGATTCGCTATGACCTACTGTGTAGGCCTCAAACTGGACCGTGGTCTTGTGTTCATGTCTGACACAAGGACCAATGCTGGCGTCGACAACATCTCGACGTTCAAGAAAATGTACACCTGGGCCAAAACGGGCGATCGCGTCATCACGCTGCTATCCGCTGGTAACCTTGCAACCACGCAGGCCGTCATCAGTATTTTGAATGAGCGTACCAAGACACCCTCTGAACGGTCGCCATCGATCTACGATATGCCATCGATGTTCCAGACCGCGCGGCTCGTCGGCGATACGATAAGACATGTCATCGACGAGGTGGATTCCGGGGGCAACGCGCGGATTTGTTCGGAGCGTCGATTATCCTCGGGGGCCAGATCAAAGGCGGGGATCCCCGTCTGTTCCTGATCTACCCGGAAGGCAATTTCATCGAGTCCACGCCCGACACGCCTTTTTTCCAGATCGGCGAGCACAAATACGGCAAGCCGATTATTGTACGGTCCTACGATCCGGCGATGACATTCGAAGAAGCGACCAAGCTGTTGCTGGTATCATTCGATTCAACATTGAAGTCCAACTTGTCGGTAGGGCTGCCGCTTGACCTGCAATTCTATGAATCCGACAGCTTCAAGCTCGGATTCGAAAAGCGGATCGAACGCCACGATCCCTATTACGAGATCATTTCGGAGGGTTGGTCGCAGGCCTTGAAACTTGCATTTCAGAGCCTGCCCCCATTCGAAATAGAGCCCAGGAGCTAGAGCAGCGGACTTCAGAGCCCTGCAGTCTGGGCAACCTCAGCGGCCTGACGGACGGCCCGCGTTTTCGCGAATGCCTTTGCGAGATAGGCATCGCGCTCGTAGACATCGTTGTAGAATTGGATTTCGCCGGTGGCGGCATCGGGCCAAGCGGTGAAATAGGACACGTAAACGGGCAGTTGGGCCTTCACCCTGACGCTGCGCTCATTCTTGCCGAAATATTGCTTCAGGTCTTCGACCGGAACACCAAGCACGGCGGCGGCCATATCACGTGGTCGTTCCAGCCGGATACAGCCGTGGCTCAATGCCCGCATGTCCCGCTTGAAATAGGATTTCGCCGGTGTGTCATGCATGTAGATGTCGTGGCTGTTCGGGAACAGAATTTTCAGCTCGCCCAATGCATTGTCGAGACTCGGTTTTTGACGAATGCCGACGCCACCGCCACTGGCGGCAACTTGTGACCAATTCACCGCGCTTGAAGGGATCACGCGCCCGGATTTGTCATAGACTTCATAACCACTATTCTCGAGATAGGATGGGTTGTTGAGAATTTTCGGCATCATCTCATTGAGAATGATCGACCGCGGCACGCCCCAAGATGGATTGAAAACAACGGTTTCGATCGTGTCATGGAAGAAGTAGGTCTGGTTCGTCGGTGACCCGACTACGATGTTCATCGCCAGCTTTTCGGTGTTGTCATCGAAATACTGAGCACGGTACGCTGGCTGATTGATGAAGACGTAGCGCGTGCCGAAATCATGCGGCAGCCAACGCAAGCGTTCCATCGAATAGAGAATTCGATCGCGCTTGGATGAGGTCGTTTCTGCCTGAAGCGTATTGATGGTGCTGCTGCCGATGATGCCATCGGGTTTGCGCCCCTGTCCTTTTTGGAATTCCTTGATGGCTTCGACGAGGCTCTCGTCATAGACGTCGGTATTTTCGTGCGATAGCAGCACAGCCTCGTGCTTTGCCAGATAGTCTTCGGGGGCTTTTGCCTTGATCAGGGCCACGACATTGCGAATTTCCGGATTTACTTCGCCCGGCCTTATCAGGGTACCCGGAGCAACGCGCACAGTGGGCTCTTTGGCATCGCCGATCTTGTCCAGGCTCTGCTTCAATTCGGCATACCATTTGCTTTGAGGCGCAAAGGCAAAAAGCGTGGCGCTCGGGTCGCTTGAAGAAGCGAGCTGATCAATTACCTCGCGTGGACGGACGCGGCCAACCGCGATATCGTGGAACCCGCTCAGACGATTTGGATTGATGCGGCCCTCACCCTGATCCATCGCATAACGCAGCGCGCGCGCCGACAGCGTCAATTCGAACTCGGAGAGTTCCTTCAGCCGTGCTGGAATATTGGCACGGTCATAATCATCGCCCGGCACCTTGACGGCGTAATCCTGAGGATCAAGGCCATCCTCGCCAGCCTTGGCGAAGAGCGCCAGAACAGCCTTGGCTTTTGAGGTCACATCATATGATGCGGTCCAGATCGGCTGCTGTTTCGTGGCGTAATAGGAAACGATGGCGTCGGCGATCTGTTTTTCCGCCTGCACATGCGCGTCTTTCAAGTGATCTATTTTGAGACCGAATTGTTCCATCTGTGGCGGCGCTACGGTGTCATGATCCGCGGAGGCAGTCAGCTGAGGATCGACCTTGGAAAAGTCAATCTGAACGAGCGCTTCGGGCTTGTAATCGTAATTCGTCGGCGCAGTCACAGTGACGCGCTTGATCGGCGCTGACGGGCGTCTGACAGACGCTGACTGTTCGTCAATGCCCTCGCCGGGTCTGGAAGGACCGACAGGCTCGGACTCCACGCGGCGGTTACCGAACAGCAATTCCATCAGATTGTTTGCTGCCGAGGCCTGCGAAATCGAGACTGCCGTCGCCGATAACAATGCAGCCAGAAAAATCGCACGCTTTTTTGAAAAGGAATTCATGATGTCCGCCCGGATGGTACTGTCATGACCCACGGGTGAACATGGGCCATTGATTTGGTGTTCGGCCAGTTTCATCGCATCCTATTTAGATTCTTTTAACAATGCCCCGCCCCCGATTGATTATTATCCAGGAGCACAATTTTAAGCTGTGTGCCGATTCCTGACACATCAATCGCGATACACATTGACTATCATGTTGATCTACAAGAGAACTCGTTGACCCACCGAGTTATTTTAAAAATCTTCCAATAGCGTTACAGAAGAATCGACTCGCTGGATCGAATGGGGACACGGTGAACAAGTTTTTCCTCCTGCTTTTGCTATGCGCAACAGTATAAATCGTATCCTCTTTGACTATGCCCGCACGTGCACAAGATAAAACTACCAGAAAAATATTCCTGGCCGGAAAGCCTGCACATCAATCAACCCTGGACGATTGGTCAGGCCATGTCATCCGGCTGCATCCGAATGGCCAATGACGATGTCAAGCATCTCTACGCCAATGTCGACATTGGCACAAAAGTCATAGTTCTGAGACAGAACTGGCTCCAGAAAGACAAAATTTGCTCTAGTGGGAGCGCCGTGGAGTGAAGGGCTCGCGGCTCAGCCCCTTTTCGGCGAGTTCATCGAGATATGCCTGCCAGCGTTCATCCCTGTTGCGGCCAAGATCCATCAGATAATTCCAGCTGAACAGCCCCGTGTCGTGCATGTCATCAAAGATGATGCGCACTGCATAATTGCCAACAGGTTCCATCTTGGCAATTTCGACATTCACTTTCCCGGGCACGGTGACGCGCTGTTCGGGTGAATGCCCCTGAACTTCCGCCGATGGCGACGCTACCCGTAGAAGCTCCGCCGTCAAATTATAGCTTTCGCCGTCGTCAAAGGTGATCGTTAGCGACCGGCGATCCTTGCTTACACGCAATTCTTTCGGCCAAGCATTGGTCATGATGTATAATCCTTGTTCTGCTCTTCTGTAAGCATCGCAAATGAAGCCTGCAAGCGCACAAATGCCAGAAGGTGTAAACGCATGCACCGTCCCGTGACTAGACAAGCGGCTGCTGGCAACCTATCTCTTTTGCAGGAGGAAGCCTTGGACCAATTTGCATTGATCGATAGGACGGAACGTCAGGCACCGATGATAGACCCCTTCGGGCGTACGATAAGCTATCTTCGCGTATCGGTAACGGATCGCTGCGATTTCCGCTGCACATACTGCATGTCGGAACACATGACATTCTTGCCGAAAAAGGACCTCCTGACGCTCGAAGAGCTCGACCGTGTTTGCACAGCATTCATTGAAAAAGGCGTGAAAAAACTGCGTCTTACCGGCGGTGAACCGCTTGTGCGCAAGAATATCATGCATCTGATTAGTGAACTCTCCCGTCATCTGCAATCCGGCGCCCTTGAAGAGCTGACGCTTACCACCAACGGCTCGCAATTGGCACGGTATGCGCACGAGCTGGCCGACCACGGCGTCAAGCGCATCAATGTATCGCTCGATACGCTGGACCCTGACAAATTCCGTGCCATCACGCGTTGGGGCGATTTCAACCGTGTCATGGAAGGCATCGACGCCGCGCAGGATGCCGGCCTGAAAATCAAGCTGAATGCAGTTGCCCTCAAGGGTTTCAACGATCACGAAATTCCGCAAATGATCCGATGGGCGCATGGGCGAGGCATGGACCTGACGCTGATCGAAACAATGCCGATGGGCGAAATCGATCTCGACCGAACCGACCAGTATTTGCCGCTCTCATTGCTGCGCGCCAAGCTCAGCGAGGAATTTACCCTGGAGGATATCCCCTACAAGACAGGCGGCCCTGCCCGTTATGTCGAGGTCAGGGAAACCGGCGGCCGTATCGGCTTTATCACGCCGATGACCCACAATTTCTGCGAGAGTTGCAACCGGGTTCGCCTCACCTGCACCGGCACACTTTACATGTGCCTCGGCCAGGAAGATGCTGCTGATCTGCGCGAGCCTCTTCGGGCTTCCGAAGGCAATGCGCTTCTGAACAATGCGATCGATGAGGCCATTGGGCGCAAGCCCAAGGGGCATGATTTCATCATCGATCGCCGCCACAATCGCCCGGCCGTCTCCCGGCATATGAGTGTCACCGGCGGTTAAGATCCTCCCGCGAGCTTCTCAAATATTCCGAATGCGCTCAGGAGCGCAGGCTGATATATCAATTTAGCGATTCTGGAGGAGAATCGCTCACTCATTCGGAAATGACAATTTTGGCGCTATCTCCCAATCTGCGTGGCAGTTTGTATATGGCCATTGGCATGGCCAGCTTCACGTTTAATGATGCGACGGTGAAATTCGTCGCCGAGCATATGAATATGGGTCAGGTCATGCTGGTGCGCGGATCGATCGCCACCATACTGATCATTGCGCTCGCCTGGCACAATGGAATGCTGATACCTTCCGCCAGGCCCTGCATAGAATGACCGTTCTGCGGGTCATTGGCGAAGTGGTTGGGACAGTCAGCTTTCTTGTCGCCCTTGTCCACGTCCCTCTCGCCTTGACGTCAGCAATTCTGCAGGCGCTGCCTCTTGTGGTAACCATGGGAGCAGCTATGTTCTTCGGCGAGCCCGTGGGCTGGCGGCGCTGGGTTGCGATCGCCGTTGGCTTTACAGGAGTCCTCATCATCGTACGGCCCGGCAATGATGGTGTGAGCCCCTATATTTTCTTGGTCGTCATCACTGTCATCTTCGCTGCGCTCCGCGATCTCGCCACCCGCAAGGTGCCGAAAGCCATTCCCGTTTTGATGATTTCCGCGTTGACTTCGGTGGGCGTTTCCCTCGCTGGCGTGGCAATGATCGGCCCGCTGGGAGGTTGGACGCCGATGACATTGACAAATACGCTGCTCCTGACACTCGCGGCTTGCTGCGTGATCGTTGCGTATCATTTCATTATCCTCGCTATGCGCGAGGGCGAGATTTCATTCGTTGCGCCCTTCCGCTATACCAGTTTGATCTGGGCAATCGTCCTCGGCTTCCTGTTCTTCGGCGATCTTCCAGATCTCCCGATGATCATCGGTTCCATCATCGTCATTGGCAGCGGGCTCTATACGCTCTACCGTGAGCGTACCGTCAACCGCATGAAACCTGTGGCGATGACGGCCGCGGCGGCAACAACATCGCCGGATGGAGTGTGAGGGTGCGGATTGCGGGTATCATATTGGCAGGCGGACAATCGCGCCGGATGGAGGGGAAGGACAAAGCGCTGCTGCCGTTCGGCGACCGCCGCCTGATCGACCATGTACTCGAACGCCTGTCCCGCCAGATCGACATCGTCGCCTTGAACAGCAACGGCGCTCCCGAGCATTTTGCAGATTTGCACCTGCCGGTGATACCGGACGACATCTCCGGCTTTGCCGGCCCGCTCGCCGGAATTCTGGCCGCAATGGAATGGGCCAATAGGCAGCCGACGCCATTTTCGCACATCCTGACTGTAGCCGCCGACAGCCCGTTCTTTCCCGATGATCTTGTTCGCACACTTCGGCGCACCATCGCCGAAACGCCCGGCCACATCGGCGTTGCCGCGTCCGGCGACAGGCTTCATCCGGTCTTTGGGCTGTGGCCCGTCTTTCTCAGAACTGACCTTCGCCATTGGCTAAGCAACGCCAAAAATCGCCGTGTCGTTGCCTGGATCGAAGGACATCCGCACAAGATCGCGGAATTTCCGATTGTGACAACACAGTCGGGCGCCTTGTTCGACCCATTTTTCAACATCAACACGCCGCAGGATATTGCCGACGCCCGGCAAAGATGGACCGCACTACAATGACATCCGGAATGCACAGGATTTTCGGTATCACCGGCTGGAAGAACTCGGGAAAGACCACACTCACGGTCAAGCTCGTCAGTGAACTGACGCGACGAGGCTGGAAGGTATCGACGGTAAAACACGCCCATCATGATTTTGATATCGACAAGCAGGGCACCGATTCGTACCGCCACCGCAAAGCAGGTGCGGGTGAAGTCGCCATTGTGTCCGATCAGCGCTGGGCGCTGATGCATGAACTCGCCGAGGAAAAAGAGCCTTCTCTGGCTGAAATTATTGCACGCTTTGCTCCTTGTGATCTTGTGCTCGTCGAAGGCTATAAGCGTGAACATCACAAGAAGATCGAGACGAGAAGGCTCGAGGGGAGATCCGGAGAGCGCCTGGCGTTGAACGATGCGGCAATCGTAGCGATCGCCAGCGACCATCCCCTGGCCGGGGAGAAAATCCCCGTCTACGACCTTGATGATATCACCGGCCTGGCCGACCTCGTCGAGCGCGAGACAGGGCTCTCCTGACGGCCGCGTCAGAAAATGACGTTTCCACCGAAACGTGCGCAACAAAAGTATAAGAGCAATAATAATTGTATGTTTTTACCCTCCAGATTCGTCCGGAGGCGCACGATTCACAGTTGCTTTTGGCTCAAAACTAGTGGGAATATCCGCGTCAGGAGCAGTAAAACTGCGACTTGCCCGGAAGGCTGTCCAAAAAAGCAGGGGAACAGCCGGGCCATAAAAGAGAGGTACAAATAAATGCGTATCACCAAGCGTCTCGCACTCGCGATTTCCGCTGCGGCCCTTGCCTTTACCATGGGTGCGGCTCACGCAGAGGACGCCCTTAAGCTTACAATCGCCTCCGAAGGTGCCTACCCGCCGTTCAATAACCTGACGCCAGATGGCAAGCTGGAAGGCTTCGACATCGATATCGGCAAGGCTCTGTGCGAAGAGATGAAGGCAGAATGCACCTTCGTGACCCAGGATTGGGACGGCATGATCCCGGCTCTGCAGGCCGGTAAATTCGACGCCATAATCGCGTCGATGTCGATCACTCCAGAACGTCTGGAAAAGGTCGATTTCTCGAAGAAATATTACAATACTCCGCCTGCCATCGTCGTCCCGAAGGATTCCGACATCAAGGACATCACTCCGGAAGCGCTAAAGGGCAAGACCCTTGGCGTTCAGGCCTCCACCAGCCACTCGAACTTTGCCGAAGCCAAATATAGCGGCTCCGAAATCAAGATGTATCCGACGGCAGACGAGTATAAACTGGAAATGGCGAATGGTCGTATCGACGCTGCGATGGACGACGTGATCGTTCTCGGCCAGTGGCTCGACAGCGAAGCCGGCGCATGCTGCAAGCTCCTGGGAACGCTCGAACCTGACGTTGCGATCCATGGTCCGGGTGCCGGTGTGACTGTGAAGAAGGGCAACACCGCCCTGGCTGACAAGTTCAGCACGGCGATTGCTGCGATCCGCAAGAACGGAAAATACAAGGAAATCAACGACAAGTACTTCAAGATCGACGTTTACGGCGGCGAAGATTGAGCCGATTGATCTGACTTGTTAAATATGTGGATGGCGGGCGACCGCCATTCACAACACGAACTTCAAAAATGACGGGTTGGCTCGAACAAAGAGCCCTGGGGAATGGCCCGCGAAACATGAAAGTTGCCTATGGAAGGCTCAATAGCGTTACTTGGTTTTGGCGAAGGCGGATGGGGCCCTAGCATTGCCAGCGGTGTTCTCGTAACGGTCAGCTTGGCCCTTGCAACGCTGCCAGTCGGCTTGGCTATCGGCTTTTTCGTCGCTCTCGGCAAGCAATCGCAAGAACCGTCGGTCAAGCTTGCTGCCAATATGTATACGACGATTTTCCGCGGATTACCCGAACTTCTGACTTTGTTCCTGGTCTATTTCGGCGGTCAGATTGGTATCCAGAAGCTGGGCCAGCTCCTGGGCTACACAGGTACGATCGAGATCAATTCATTCATCGCCGGCATGTTCGCGATGGGTACGGTCTTTTCCTCCTATGCCAGCGAAGTATTCCTCTCGGCGTTCCGCGCCATTCCGAAAGGTCAGTACGAGGGCGGTTATGCTATTGGCCTCTCCTACGGCCAGACAATGCGCAAGGTCATCCTGCCGCAATTGATCCGGATAGCGCTTCCTGGACTGGGCAATCTCTGGATGATCCTGCTCAAGGACACAGCTCTCGTTTCCGCTATCGGACTTGCCGATATATTGCGCCAGACCTCAGTTGCCGCACGTGTTACAAAACACGCGTTCCTGTTCTACGGCACGGCCTGCATGATTTATCTCGTGCTTGCCATCCTGTCATCCTTTGTAATCGATGGCATTGACCGATGGTCGGCCAAAAGCGGGGCAAAGCGATGACCGAGAGCTTCATCAACGCACGGACCCCGACCGTTTTGCGTCCGCCCGCGCCACCCAAAGGCTGGACGCGATCACGCGTGATCGGGCACATACTCGTCGGGTCTGGGCCGCCCTCATTCTCGGGCTGCTGGTCTACCTTTACAGTGCCTGGAACATCGATCTCGTAAGGAAATACGGCCCCACATACCTTTCCGGCCTCGGAACCACGATCACCCTTGTGGGTAGCTCAATCATTCTCGGCGCGGTGCTTTCCATTCCGGTCGTATTGGGCCGCTTGAGCAATAACCGTATCATTTCATCGGTTGCTTATTTCTACGTCTATTTCTTCCGCGGGACGCCGTTGATCGCCCAGGTTTTCCTGATCTATTATGGGGTCGGTTCATTCAATAAAGAGCTGCAATCGATTGGATTGTGGGTATTCTTCCGCGAAGCCTGGTTTTGCGCCCTGTTGGCGTTCGCACTCAATACCGCCGCCTATCAGGCTGAAATTTTGCGAGGCGCCATCCGCAGCGTTCCCTTGGGACAATGGGAAGGAGCCGCATCGCTGGGGATTTCCAAAGCGGTCACATTCTGGAAAATCATTCTGCCGCAGGCCTTGATCGTGGCTTTGCGGCCCTACGGTAATGAAGTCATCCTGATGATCAAAGGCTCGGCAATCGTCGCCCTGATTTCGGTATATGACCTCATGGGTTATACAAAACTTGCCTATTCGCGCACATTTGACTTCCAGACCTATCTATGGACGGCAATCATTTATCTGGTTCTGGTGGAAATACTGCGGCATCTATGGGATTGGATGGAGCGCCGCATTACGCGCCACCTGATCTCGCTGATTGCAAATCCACGAAAAGAGAACCGAACCATGCTGAAGATCTGGGGCCGGACAAACTCGAACAATGTCAAGAAAGCCCTCTGGGCTGCCGAAGAAGTGGGCGTTTCCTACGAGAACATTCCAGCTGGGGGTGCATTCGGCATCGTATCCGATCCCGAGTATCGCGCGATGAACCCGAATGGCTTGGTGCCAACGCTGGAAGACAAGGATCTGGTGCTTTGGGAAAGCAATACAATCGTGCGCTACCTTGTTGCGCAGTATGGCGAAGCGGCGCTCCACATCGAAGATGCCGCTGCGAGAGCAAAGGCGGAAAAGTGGATGGATTGGGCGACGTCCACGCTCGCCACCCCCTTCCGCGACGTCTTCTGGAATGTCGTGCGCCTGACACCTGACAAACAGGATCATGCGGCCAAGGAAAAGGGCATTCAGGACTGCGGCAGGTTGTTTGCGATCGTTGATGCCGCCCTTGCCCAGCAGCCATACCTGTCCGGTGAAAAATTCGGCGTGGGCGACATTCCCCTTGGCTGCTTTGCCTATGCCTGGTTGGAAATGCCTATCGAGCGGCCGGATCACCCGCATCTTGTTACGTGGTATGAGCGGCTGAAAGAGCGCCCGGCATTTCAGAAGGCAGTGATGATCCCCCTCACCTGAGCGGCATTCTCCTAGTTTTTTGGCTTCAGGCGCCACACCCCTAGCAGACCTTCCTCATAGGCCCGCTCGCCAGTTGGAATGGAGATTGCTTCGGTGTTCGCCCATTTCTGAGCAAAATCACGATAGTTGGCTGAGAATACGTTTCCCGATTGACCCGTGGTCTGGATATAAGTCGACCGGTCGAGATCGGCGAGATCGAACAGGCCGCGGTAGCTCGTACCGTGGGTCACCCGAAAGGGATTGTTTTCGTCGGTAAAGGAAGATTTGCCCCGATCGAGGCTGAACGCACCGCCTGACGCCGGCACCGTGACGTTGAAAAGCTGGTCAAGCGGGCTGACCTGCGCAAACGGCCGGTGGGCGCCATAGGCATAATGCAGTTTGCCCCAACTCCAGTTCGAGCGGTCAGAACCCAAACGCGTTTCCAGATCCTTGACCGCGTCGCCAAGTGCCAATGCAAGAATGTCGCCGCAACTCTCCTTCTCCGGCGTGCGGCCATCATCGCACCAATCACGCGCTGGATTTGGACCGAGCCAGCGCAACATGGCGCCAACATGGCCCTGCCAGAATGACGGGAAGGCGTCACCGAGATCATCTTCCAGAATTCGCTTTGTCGCCATCCTGAGCCATGCACTGAAAAGCAAGGGCTCGGCACGGGCCCGGTCTTCGACAAAGTCCCACGCACTCAACTGCTTGACGACGTCCAGATCTACATCATTGCGGCCGCCGACTTGTTTGAGCATAACCGGGAGCAATACTGCATAGGCATTGTCGTACGCATCACCTTGCACCTTGCCGTTCGTTGCCAGCGTTTGCTCGTTCGCGCCATATACAAGTGTCTTGATCCGCTCGAACCGCCAGGGTTCGTCCCAATCAAAGGTAAGGAAATGCGGGTAAGCCGCATCCACGATCTTTGTGTTCGCTGTCGCCAGCACATTTTCAGCGGGGTTGTAGACCCGAGGCAATCCCTCGTACGGAATGAAGCCCTTCCAGTCATATGTCGCGTCCCAGCCCGGCGATGGGGCGCGACCCATGATCTGATTGGCCGGGTCACGGACAGGCACTCTCCCCGGTGCAATCAACCCGATATTGCCCTCCACATCGGCAATGACGATCGACTGCATCGGAGTGATGAAATCACGCATACCATTCTGGAAGTCAGACACATTGGCAAAATCCCACAGCTTCAGACCTGCGGAAACGGTCGTGTCGTCACCAGCCAAGGCTGTCCAGGACAACGAGGCGACGGTGCCGTCAGGTAGATAATGGTCAAGCCCGCGATAGTCAGCGGGCAAGACCGGGCCGTGGCGCGTGACCATTCGCTCGAAATTGACGGTATCGCCGCCCTTCACCTTGATCGCTACATTCTTCTTCTCGAAAGGCTGGAAGCCCTGCGGCGTCTGATACTCGTTCGCATTAACGGGGTTGATCTTTTCGATAAAAATATCCTGAACATCCGCGCCGGTGTTCGTAAAACCCCAGGCCAACTTGTCGTTTCGACCGAGAAGGACCAGCGGTGCACCCGGTAAGGTCACCCCGACGAGATTCCTTGAGGTACCATCAGCATTCTTGACTTGAAGATGCGCGAGATACCAGATTCCGGGTGCCGTCAGTCCAAGATGCGGATCATTGGCGAGAATCGGCTTTCCGCTTTCGGTTCGCGCCCCACCAACAACCCAATTGTTCGACGCACCGGTGGCCATGAATTCATTCAGCGACGCCAAACTGTTTTTCGGCTTCAACGGCTCCGGCCTTGAGGGTACCGCTTGGCAAGCCGAGTACCTGACGCAAATCCGGCAAGGGCGGCGGCGTGTCGGCGGGCACTGGCGGCTGCAAGTCGGTAATCTCCGCGTCGTTCATGCCAAGGCGCGCAAATTTCAGGCGTAACACTTCGTCATCGATGTTGGCTGCCAGTGTTACTGACATCAGTTTTAACGTTACAATCACATCTGCTGCCGCCCATTTTTCGGGCGTATGGCCGAGGACGACGAACTCCGGCGAATATTTGGAGCCAAATGTCGGGCCTGCACTGGCAATAAATTCATTGATTCCATGCACATAGGCATCAATTTTCTTGCGGTCCGCATCGTTCAGCGCCGCAAGGGAGCTTTCCGCGGATTCGTAGAGACCAATTGACCGGATGAAGCGGTCGGTGAAGACAGTCTTGTCCCCGAAAAGCTCGGACAGGCGGCCCTGCCCGGCCATCCGGTTCACTTCCATCTGCCAAAGCCGCTCCTGCGCATGCACAAAACCGAGGGCCATCAGGACGTCATCCACCGAATTGCCACTGATGTGCGGCACCGCATTCTTGTCACGGGTGACCGTGACAGGCCCAGACAGATCCGCAAGCGTCATTTCACCGGTTGCAGGCGCGACCGAGCGTGCAAGCCAGACGTAGCCGAGAACCGACCCAAGGAGGGCGATGGGGATGAGGGAGAAAACAATCCACAATAGGCCTTTGATGATCCGCCGCATTGTCCTAACGTCCCCCGATCCGGATACTCAACACTATGTCCTATCTGACAGAGGAAACTATGTAATGGCAACAGTCGCTTTTATCGGTCTTGGCGTCATGGGATACCCGATGGCAGGTCATCTCAAATCACGCGGCGGCCATGACGTTACGGTCTTCAACCGTAGCAGTGAGAAAGCAAAAAAGTGGGCCGGGGAGTTCAAGGGCGCTTACGCACCAACTCCGGAAGAGGCAGCAGCAGGCAAGGATTTCGTCTTTTCCTGCGTTGGCAACGACGACGATCTGCGTGCAGTGACAACAGGCGAAAACGGCGCGTTTCATTCGATGAAGAAGGGCTCGATTTTCATCGATAACACGACCGCCTCTGCAGAAGTCGCACGCGAACTCGACGCGGAAGCACGCAAGAGAGGTTTCCACTTTCTCGACGCCCCGGTCTCCGGTGGTCAGGCAGGCGCTGAAAATGGCGCACTTACGGTGATGGTCGGCGGCGAACAGGATGCGTTTGACATGGCAAAGCCGGTCATTGAGTCGTTTGCCAAGATGGTCGGCCTGATGGGGCCAGCCGGTGCCGGGCAACTGACCAAGATGATCAACCAGATTTGCATTGCCGGCCTGGTCCAGGGCCTCGCGGAAGGTATTCATTTCGGCAAGAGAGCGGGACTTGATATCGAGAAGGTCATCGAGGTCATCTCCAAGGGCGCAGCCGGCTCCTGGCAGATGGAAAATCGCCACAAGACCATGAATGCCGGGAAATATGATTTCGGCTTCGCCGTCGATTGGATGCGCAAGGATTTGGGGATTTGCCTCGCAGAAGCGAATCGCAACAACGCCAAGCTGCCGGTTACTGCCTTGGTCGACCAGTTCTACAAGGATGTGCAAATCATGGGCGGCAATCGCTGGGATACATCGTCCCTGTTGGCGCGGCTGGAGAAATAAACAATCGCCGGCGCCGGCCTGATTATTCTCAGGCCGGTTCTTTCTCGATACTCATATAATCCAACGGCAGTTCGGTCGTGTATTTGATCTGCTCCATGGCAAAGGCAGACGAGACATCGCGAATGTCGATCTTTGTGATCAGGCGCTTGTAGACTGCGTCATAGGCGGCAATGTCCGGCACGACAACGCGCAGGAGATAGTCGACGTCGCCACTCATGCGATAGAATTCGACCACTTCAGGGAATTCCTGCACAACTTCGGAGAAGCGCTTCAGCCACTCATTGCTGTGCGACCCGGTGCGGATCGAGACAAAAACGGTCACCCGCGTGTTGACGCGAACCGGGTCCAGAACCGCGACCCGGCGCTGGATCACGCCGTCCTCTTCCAGCTTCTGGATACGGCGCCAGCACGGAGTCGTCGAAAGGCCGACTTTCTTGGCGACATCTGCCACCGCAAGCGTTGCATCTTCCTGGAGGAGGCGAAGAATTTTTCGGTCGAGTCTGTCCATGTTTGTCATCCCTGTGGAATGGGATACTTTATGGTCCGATAATCAACTTGCGTACAAGAAAATTATTCCAATCTTTGCAAATTTGAAAAAAATTTCATCCAGATGTCTGGGAAATTAGAATCCTGACCTTCTCCTGCACGACTGGTAGAACGTTCTGCGCGAACCATGGATTCTTCTTCAACCAGACGTTGTTCCTCCAGGAGGGATGCGGCAAGGGCAGAATGGACGGGCCGGTGTCCACTTCGAAATATTCGCGCCAGTTGAGGACCGTATCCGTCATGCTGCGCTTACGGCGACGGCCGAGATGATAGGCCTGTGCATATTGGCCGATCGTCAGGATGAGTTCGAGCTGTGGCATGGATTGAAACACGCGATCATGCCACGTCTCGCGACATTCCCGCCGGGGTGGAAGATCGCCGCCGTGCGCATCATAACCTGGAAAGCAGAATCCCATGGGCACGATGGCGAACTTGTTTGGATCGTAGAAGGCGTCCCTACCGACGCCGAGCCAGGCACGCAGCCGATCCCCGGAAGGATCATTGAACGGCAAACCGGTATTGTGGACGCGAATGCCGGGGGCCTGCCCACAAATGACAATGCGCGCGGTTGAAGACACGACGCAGACCGGATTCGGTTCGACCGGCAAGGGCGAACCGTAACGCGGCGCCTCCCGGCAAATACGGCAGGTCTCTATTTCGGCAGACAAAGCAGCGAGTAACAGCGAATTTGTCAAGGTTCACGCCTTGGCGCTCGGGCGGTTCGAGACGGCGCCATGCCAGCGGCGGAGGCTGATGAGTTCCTCGGGTATCTGGATTCTCGCTGGCTTCAGGAAATCGACCCCCACGAGTAGCGTGATGTCGGCAATCGAAAACGCGCTGCCGGCGATGAATTCATTCCTCGCGAGTTGGTCATCCATGATCTTCATGTAAGCCTCGGCCTTTGAGCGGTTCGCCTCACCCCATGCGGGAACTTGCGGTATTTCCCATTCGGCCATCGCCGGGTGTGTGTGGCGGAAGGCGGCTGTAACGGCCGCGAGGAGATAAAGCTCCACACGGCGGTTCCACATTTCAACCTGTGCCTTGCCAACCGCGCCTGTACCAAACAAGGCAGGTTCTGGGTGGAGCTCCTCGAAATAGCGCGAGATTGCGACGGACTCAGTGAGGATTGTGCCATCATCGAGTTCGAGTATCGGTAGGCGCTGGAATGGATTGAGTGCTGTGATCTCCGGAGATTTGTGCCCCATAGCGGCCATATCGACCGGTATCAGCGGCACTTCAATGCCTTTTTCGTTCAGAAATATGCGTATGCGGCGTGGATTGGGCGCGCGGCCCCCATCATAAAGCTTCACAGAATTCCTCCCAGTAGGCGACCGATCCATCCAGACAATTGTTCGATCAAGTCTGCCGGGCGATTGGGTTGCTGTTGTGGCAGCTCGAGTAGTTCCTTCTCGTGTTCCCTGCGCCAATCCTGCGGTATCTCAAACGTTGTGCCCCACAAGCCTTTTCTTGCCGCCGCGAGCCTGCGTCTCCGCATCATGATAGTCGCCATAAGCGACGGCCTGTCCCGCCTCGACCATTGCCCGGTTGAGGTTGAGCTCACCGGCGGAGCAGGTTGCAAGCCTTCGATTATATTTGTCGCGCCCGTCTTCCGCGCATTGGACCGGCTTGCCGCCGATCAGCCGGATTAGCGCTTGGCGGGAGGCCTGACCACAGGTATTCGGCGCTGATGCATTGCCGCAACTTTGGGCAAGTTCCGGCGCGTCAATACCCTTGAGGCGAATGTGGTTCCCGGAAACCGAGATCGTATCGCCGTCAATAACGTAGGCTTTGCCCACAAGAGGCTCCACTGGTTCCCGCTGGTTGAGCTTGGCAACAAGTAAGGCGACCAAAGCAAAAAAGATCGCCATCAACACAAAATCCAGCACCCTCCGGCCAAACGAGCGCGGCGCCGATACCGGACGCCGCCATCTGCGGCGATAGCTGCGATAGCCTCTGCTCATCGGTGATGCACGGGATTACAATGCGCCATGAATTGCCTCAAATTTCCAGAATCGATTCGATTCTTCCCATTCGATTTGATGCTCCATTAATCATTTATGAATAGGCTTGCGATGCAATGCTGCCACAAGTGCAGATCAGCTCGTGAACTTATAGATAGAATCGAGACGGTATTCTATCCATGCGTTTACGCCCTAAGGCCATCTGGAACGAGGCGCATGGCACTACTCGACGCAACCAGTGCAGACAAAAATATTGTTGATCGCCGCAAATTGCCGCGCAACAAGGATCTGTCGAAGCTCATGCGCGGCGCCCGCGACCGCCTGATGGAGCGTTCTGGCATCAATCATTTCGAACGCGAATTGCTGTTCATGCACACCCGGGCGCTCATCGTCAATGCGGCAACGATCCCGCTCTTGATTGTGATGATCGCAGTCATCGGCGTCTTTGCAGGCCTTGGCAAGAGCATCGTGCTGTGGGCGGGCTTTACGATAGGTCTCTACGGTGTACTTGGCCTACTGGCGCGGCGCCTGGCAAAACGAGGCATTGGCAACGAATACATCCGGCAATGGCAGATGATCTATCTCGGCGGTCATTTCATGACCAGCATAGGTTGGGCCTATTTCGCTTACCTCGATTGCCCGGCCTGTGGCGCCGGCCTTTTTCCGGTTATCAAGGCGGTAGTGATCATTCTTGCCATGGCCATTACCGCTGTCGTTGCATCGGCCATGCGCGCCGCGGTCCTGGCCGCGTTCACACTGCCGGTGATCACCTATACACTCCTCGCATCCAATCACATGGATACCCCCCCTCATGGCAGTGATGGTCGCCATGCTGTTTGCAGGGCTTGCTTTCTTCTATCTGGTCGCGACCCGGCTTAACCGGTCCGTTGCGGTTACCCTGGCGCTTCAGGCCGAGAAAGACGCGTTGATCGCCGAGCTCGAAACAGCCAACGCCATGTCCGACGAAGGAAGGCGGCGGGCAGAGGAAGCCAACCTGGCAAAATCACGATTCCTCGCCTCCATGAGCCATGAACTGCGCACGCCGCTCAACGCCATCCTCGGATTCTCGGAGGTCATGGCCAAGGAAGTGCTCGGTCCCATTCAGAACGGGACTTACCGGGAATACGCCAGCGATATCCATGCATCCGGCGAACATCTGCTCAATCTCATCAACGAGATCCTCGATCTGAGCCGCATCGAGGCCGGGCGATACACGATCAAGGAAGAACCCCTGCTGTTGGCCGAAATCGCCAATGAATGCATCCACATGATGAATTTGAAGGCACGCAACAAGGACATCACTCTTATTCCACAGTTTGAGACGGGAATGCTGCTGCTTAACGCCGATGAGCGCTCAATCCGTCAAATCCTGCTCAATCTCATGGCCAATGCCGTGAAATTCACTCCGCCCAATGGCAAGATTGATGTGAAGGTGGGATGGACCGTAGGCGGCGGGCAATACATCTCCGTTCGTGACAATGGTCCGGGCATCCCGCCCGAGGAGATTCCGATCGTGCTTTCGGCTTTTGGACAGGGATCGATCGCCATCAAGAACGCCGAACAGGGAACTGGCCTTGGGCTCCCCATCGTGCAAGCGCTTGTTCATATCCATGATGGAGAATTCCACCTGTTCTCCAAGCTGCGTGAGGGCACGGAAGCACTGGCGACATTCCCGCGCAGCCGCGTCATTCAAGCGACGCCGGCAAGTCCCAAGAAACCCGTTCAGCAAAAGGCCGCCTGAAAAACTCAACTTCAATTTATTGTTATTTGCTCGTTATTTAGCAGCACTGCATTGCTCCGTGCAGTGCAACAATTTGATTGGGGACATGTATTAATGAACGCAAATGGAAATAATCGGCCATTGGTCATCCCTGCCCTCGGCAACATTTATAGCAATCTGGGCGAATTCTCGGAAACGATACTGCGCGTGATAACCGGCATCGCATTGATTGTGCATGGTTCCGGAAAAATCATGAACCCCTTCGGTGCTGTGGGAATGGTCGAAGGTCTGGGGTTCTATCCAGGCGTGTTCTGGTCTCCGCTGTTGTCCGTGACCGAATTCGTGGGCGGCATTCTACTGACCATCGGACTGCTCACCCGCCCGGCCGCTTTTGCCACGACGATTATCCTCGCCGTCACCATCTACTTCCACGGTATTGTCCAGGGACAAGGCTGGAGCGGTGCGGAAAAGTCGATCCTTTGGACGGCGATCCTTTTCTTCTTCGTCATTCGCGGCGCCAGCAGCTACTCGGTCGATGCGAAGATCGGCAAGGAATTCTAACTCACTCAAGAAAAAAGCCCGCTTCTGCGGGCTTTTACCGTCTCAGTCGCGGTTACTGACGCCCGCCTGATCAAACGTCGCCATGCCGCTATGGCAGAGCGCAGCTGCCTTGACAATGCCCGCAGCCAGCGCGGCACCCGTGCCCTCGCCAAGCCGCATTCCGAGATCGAGAAGCGGCTTTTTGCCCAACTTTTCCAGAACGTTGCGATGACCTGGCTCCGCTGAGACGTGCCCGAACAGGCAATGATCGATCGCGTCGGGTTTGGCAGCATGCAGAACCGCAGCCGCGGCCGTCGCGACATAGCCATCAATGATTACCGGGATTTTTTCCACGCGTGTCGCGAGGATTGCACCGGCCATGGCCGCTATTTCACGGCCGCCGAGACGCCGCAGGACTTCCAGCGGATCCTTCAGATGTGATGCGTGCAGCGCGACTGCAGTACGAACGGCATCGGCCTTGCGCTTCAATCCTTCGCCGTTCGATCCTGTGCCAGGTCCGACCCAATCTTCCGCTGTACCGCCATAGAGCGCGTGGAAAATCGCGGCTGCGATCGTTGTGTTACCGATCCCCATTTCACCGATGCAGAGGAGGTCCGTGCCGCCAGCGATTGACTCCATGCCGAAAGCCATTGTAGCCGCGCAGGTCTTTTCGTCCATTGCCGCTTCCTCGGTGATGTCTGCAGTCGGATATTCGAGCGCGAGATCGAAGATCTTCAGGCCGAGGTCGTTGGCGATGCAGATCTGATTGATGGCTGCTCCGCCCGCAGCAAAATTTTCGACCATCTGCGCCGTCACCGAGGATGGATAGGGCGAAACGCCCTTCGCAGTAACACCGTGATTTCCCGCAAAGACCGCCACGAGAGGACGCGTGACCTGTGGCTTGGCCCGGCCCGTCCATGCGGCAAGCCATTCGACGATCTCTTCCATGCGTCCCAGCGCGCCGGGCGGCTTTGTCAGCGTCGCATCGCGCTTGCGTACGGCTGCAACAGCCGCCTCGTCAGGTCCGGGCAATGTGTCAATCAGAGTGCGAAAATCGTCAAACGGCAGGCCAGTGGTCATGATATCCCTTGCAATCAAGTCTTCATGGCAAATTAGGAACCTCCGTCCTATAAGCGCTGGAAGAGAAAAGGCAAAGGTCAACACACGGCACAGAGTGTCGCGACCCTTCGATTCAGAGGTTTTTCAATATGGAACTGGTCAAGGAGACGATGCGGGCGCTGGCCTTTCTCTCGCGACTGCCCGTCTCGCCGCACTGGTTCGCCGGGTACAGCGGTTCTCTCCATGATACAGTCCGCGGCTTTCCCCTTGCAGGCATGATCATCGCCCTGCCCGCGTCGATCATTTTGCTCGTCGCGGTTACGCTCGATCTGCCTGAAATGGCCACCGCCTTGTTTGTGATTGTGGCCTTGATCGTTACCACCGGCGCGCTGCATGAGGACGGGCTGGCCGATGTCGCCGACGGCTTCTACGGCGGCAATTCGGTAGAGCGACGGCTCGAAATCATGAAGGACTCGTCCATCGGCTCCTACGGCACGCTCGCCCTGATCGTCAGTGTCCTTTTGCGAACAGCACTGCTGGCCACGATCGTCGATGAAGTTGGACCATTCCAGGCAGTGATCATCATTGTTGGAACGGAAGCCGGCAGCCGGGCCGCACTAGTCAAATTCTGGCAGAGCCTGCCATCCGCGCGGGCCGGCGGTGTCGCTGACCGGGCAGGAATCCCAAGTGCCGAAGACACCAATTTTGCCTTTTTCCTCGGCGCGGTCATCCTTGCGATCAGCTATGGCACCGCCGGCGGACTAACGGCCGTCATCATTGCCGCAGTTCTGACCGCACTCGTTTTCCTTGGTTTTTCACGGCTATGCCGGGAGAAGCTGGGCGGACAGACGGGAGATACATTGGGCGCCATACAACAACTCACGACGATTTCACTTCTGCTCGGGCTTGTCATTGCGCTTTAACCGTACCAAATCTGTGACATGAGCATCATCGAGTCACCCTGTATTCTTGTTTGCGCGATCGATATGAAAACGGGCTTTTGCTTTGGTTGCGGGCGCACGCGCGACGAAATTGGTGCCTGGTCGATCATGTCACCTGAGAATCGCCGCGCCATCATGGCGGGCCTGCCTGCCCGGCTTGAAACTATCGAGCGGCGTCCACGCCGCGAAACTCGGCGAAACCGGATGGCACGCGAAAAACAGCAGGAGGTATGATCAAACCATGAGCCGCCTGTTCTGGATCATCATCGCTCTCATTGGCGGCACTCTCCTTCTGCTGATGGCCAATAGCGATAGCGGTTCGACGCTGGGCATGGCCAATGACGATTTTGCCCGCCTTGCCTATATGGGTATCTGGGGTATTGTCCTTGCCTCCGCCCTCCTCGGCTCGGGCATACCGCTCAGCCACTTCCTGCGCAGCATCGCGATCTGGATCATCATCATTCTGGCCCTCGTCGCAGGTTATCAATATCGCTATGAATTGCAGGACGTCGGCCACCGCATTACAGCGGGTTTGATTCCCGGCAGCCCCATCTCCAACAGCAATGGCGATGGTCTGGTCACCGTGACATTGGCCAAGGCAGATAATGGTCATTTTGAGGTTCGGGGTGAAGTGAATGGGGCAACCGTGCCCTTCATGATCGATACCGGTGCATCCTCAATCGTGCTCTCGGCTGACGAAGCCCGCCGGGCCGGTTTCAATCCGGACAAGCTCTCCTACAGAACACCGATCATGACCGCCAATGGCATGACAACGGCCGCGAATGTTACGTTGGACAGCATCAAGATCGGTGCCATCGAGCGGCGCAATATCCGCGCAATGGTTACCGAGGACGGCCGGATGGCCGGCAGTCTGCTCGGCATGAATTTTCTGAATACGCTCAGCGGTTTTTCCGTGCGCGGCGACCGCCTGGTCCTGTCGGATTAAGCCGCTTCCTCCGCTGGAGTGGTTTGGATTGCCTCAAAGGCGCGACGGATCACATCGCTCGTGGCATTGGCCTGATTTGCTTCGGTCGAGAGAATTTGCCGCCAGCGACGCGCACCCGCAGCGCCGTGAAACATGCCCACCATGTGCCGGGTAATATGAGAAAGCCGGCCGCCACGCACGATGTGGGCATCCGCATAGTCGCACATACGGTCGATGATGGCGCCGATCGAGGCCGATGCGCCATCGTCGCCGTATATTCTCGTATCGACATCGAGGAGGAGCATCGGATTCTGATAGGCAGCGCGACCAAGCATAACGCCATCTACATGATTCAAATGCTCAACCGCTTCATCGAGCGTCTGAATACCGCCATTGATCCCGATGAATTGATTCGGATTTTGCCGTTTCAGGCGATAGACGCGATCATAGTCCAGCGGCGGAATATCGCGGTTTTCCTTCGGTGAAAGGCCCTTGAGCCAGGCTTTGCGCGCATGTACCCACAACGCATTGGCACCAGTCTGGAACACGGCGCCTGCAAGGTCATCCAGAGCCACTTCGGTATCCTGATCGTCCACGCCGATACGGCACTTGACTGTCACCGGAAGTGCGACTGCCTGCTTCATTGCGTGCACACATGCAGCAACGACGCCCGGCGTCTGCATGAGGCAAGCTCCGAACGTGCCCGATTGAACGCGGTCAGATGGGCAGCCGACATTGAGATTGATTTCCTGATAACCCATGGCTTCGCCGACGCGCGCGGCTTCTGCCAGTTTTGCAGGATCGGACCCACCCAGTTGCAGGGCAACGGGATGTTCGTCTTCTGCAAATCCTAGAATTCTCTCGCGATTTCCATGGATCGCCGCATCTGCAACCACCATTTCGGTGTAGAGCAAGGCACGGCGTGTGAATTGTCGATGGAACGTTCGGCAATGCCGGTCGGTCCAATCGATCATCGGCGCCACAGCAAATTTGTATTGCTTGTAATCGTTATATTTTTTTGTGTTTTCAACCACTTGCGGTCATTTCCGAATTGTCTTTTGTCCTACCGTTTCCGACCGTTCTTGACCTTTTTCCACTATTTGGTACTACAATGTCGTACCGAATTGGGGGCATGTCGTACCGTGGGAACTATCGTACCGAGAAAGAGAAAGAACGGCACGATCGGGTATACCGGTCAGATCGTCATAAAGCGTAAAGGCGTTATTGTCCATCGAGAGGCCAAGACCTTTGATCGACAACAGGCGGCATCAGCTTGGCTTAAGCGCCGGGAAACTGAACTTGCGGTGCCGGGCGCGGTCGAAAAGGCAAAAACATCTGGCGTCACGCTCGACGACGTCATTGACCGCTATATCAGGGATCGACCAAGGATTTCGGCAAGACCAAAAAGCAGGTTCTGGCCTCTATCAGGACTTACGACATAGCAAAGTTACCGTGCGAACAGATCGACAGCGCCGCCATTGTCGAGTTCGCACAGCTGCTCTTGAAGGATCGTCTTCCCCAGACAGTCGCAAACTACATTTCGCATCTGGCGTCGGTTTTTGCCATCGCGCGCCCGGCATGGAATTACCCGCTCAGCCAACAGGCCATGAAGGACGCGCAGGCGGTCACGAACCGACTGGGTGTCACGAGCAAGAGCCAGGCACGGTCCCGCCGCCCTACCCTGGAAGAACTCGACAAATTCATGGAACATTTCGACCTCCGGACAAAGCGACGGCCGGATTCTGCTCCGATGACGAAGATCATAGCATTCGCGATCTTCTCGACCCGCCGGCTCGAAGAGATCACGCGGATTGCCTGGTCGGATTTGGATGAGGAAGGAAAACGCATTCTCGTGCGCGATATGAAGAACCCAGGCGAAAAGATCGGCAACGATGTCTGGTGCGATGTTCCTGCGGAGGCACTGCAAGTTATCCAGACTATGGATCGCAGCAGTACGGAGATATTTCCATATAGCCCCGATGCGATCAGCGCATCGTTCACGCGTGCAGGGCCATTGTTAGGAATTGAGGATCTGCACTTCCATGATTTGCGGCACGAGGGCGTTTCGCGGTTGTTCGAAATGGGATTGAATATTCCGCATGCAGCTGCAGTGTCCGGACATCGTTCGTGGAACAGCTTGAAGCGATATACCCACCTGCGGCAGACCGGCGACAAATACGCGAATTGGAAGTGGCTAGAGAAGATGAAGTCCCCGGGTTAAGTTCCGGCGTGGCAGGCCGATGGAAATGGTCCACGCCATCCCTTTCCTTAATATCCGTTCCATGGTCACAACTGCCCGCGTCTGACGGATGTCTGGATAAGCCCGGCCGCCAACAATATGCATACACAGATCGATATGACGCGGGCTCCTGTCGTCGCTACTCCTCAACCTCCAGAGGGAAGCGATCACGTAGCTCTGCGAAAATGGGCTCGCCGTCGGCGCCTATGCAATCGGCCGGCACCTCGACCAATTCAGTGCGTAGGCTATCTTCCAAAGGTGGATTGCCGAAGTTTGTGCGGTAACAGACGGCCTCCCAAACACCATCCTCCGAGAGCGTATATCCGAACCACATTTTCACGCCTTTACTCATTTCAATCTCGACCTCTCGACATCTAACGGAGATAGCGCCCAATTGTTTCTGCGCATGTCGGAAATAGACGCTGATCAGTGACCCCGCGCAGACTGAGAGCAACACCATCCGCTGCTCCCCTGCGACCGGAAGGGATGCCGTGTTAGTTACTGTTACGTACTTTCCTCTAATGCCGCCGAGATGCATATTCGTGTGCAAGGAGTGATCCTGAATCTTAGTCGCGGCATGCATTCCGGGAGAATATGCGACATGGCTGACACTTTACATCCGGCAGCGATTGAGCACTTACCGGTCTTCATCACTGCTCCCGGCCAAAGCGATTGGCTGTTCACCGTGGTCGCCGTGGTCCTTTTGGCCGCCGTTCTTATGATTGGTAATCTCTACTTTCAAATCCATGCTCTTCCCGAACGAATGGCGCATCGCGGCAAAAAAGTGCAAATGGAGATTGTGGCCGTCCTGGCGCTGATCTCCCTGTTTACCCACAACCATATCTTTTGGATCGCCGGCCTGTTGTTGGCGCTGATTGATCTGCCGGATTTTTCGACGCCAATGGGTTCAATTGCACAGTCGCTGGAGAAACTGTCGGGGCGCGATACCGCCGAAGAGGCAACAGTCCCACCCGAGCCCGAGCCTGAGCCGAAAATCAAGATTGTGCGTGAGAGTATCTAGATTATGTTGGAGCTGCTTCTCTGTTCAATGCTCACGATCTTTCCGGATTATCTCTTCCGCCGCTACGTCCAAGGAAAGCGCATCGGGCGCGAGATTACCCTCTATACGATGTGGTACGAATTACGCTGGGGAATTACGGCGTGCCTGTTGCTGACTGTTTCGTTGATCACCCTTATCTTTTACTATCATCCGTCGACGAAGAACGTCACCGCGATATTCCGTACCGTGACCATCCTTCCGGAAACCACCGGCCGCGTTGCCGAGGTGTTTGTTGGCGTCAATGCGAAGGTAGAATCAGGCGCACCGCTATTCCGGCTCGACAGTTCTGAACAGGAGGCAGCGCGGGAGACGGCACAACGCCGCATAGCTGAAACCGTCGCCGAGACGACAGTGGCGCAAACAGAACTGGCCGCGGCGGACGGTCTCATTCAGCAGGCGCAGGGCGCATACCAGCAAGCTTTGGACGAGTTGGCGACGAGGCAAGAGCTTCTGCGGCGCAGGGCGGACGTTTCGGTCCGCGAGGTTGAGCGCTTGCAAGTCGTCGCGGACGGCCGGAAAGGTGGGCTTGACGCCTCTGTTGCAAACAAGCGGACGATCGAGACAAAACTGGAATCGCTCCTGCCTGCTCAGAAGGCGAGTGCAGAGGCAGCGCTCGCGCAGGCACAAGTCGAGCTGGATAAAACCCTGGTTCGGGCCGGCGTCGCTGGAACCGTCCAGCAGTTCACGCTTCGGCCCGGCGACGTGGTCAACACGATGATCCGGCCCGCAGGGATCCTCGTTCCCGAAGAAGCCGGACGGGTAGCGCTTATTGCCGGTTTTGGTCAGGTCGGGGCGCAGGTGATGAAAAAGGGGATGATTGCCGAGGCCACGTGCATCGGCAAGCCATTTACGATCATTCCCATGGTCGTCACGGAAGTACAGGATGTTATCGCCGCTGGACAATTGCGGCCGACAGACCAGCTTGTCGATGTAAGACAGCTTGCGCAGGGGGGAACGCTCACCGTGTTCCTCGAGCCGCTCTATTCGGGGCAGCAGGCAGGCCTACCGCCGGGCAGTAGTTGCATTGCAAACGCGTATACCAACAACCACGATGCGCTCGCGGCGAAAGACATCAGCACGTCACGTTGGCTCTTCCTGCACGTCGTGGATGCGGTAGCGATCGTGCATGCCGGCATAATTCGAATTCAGGCGCTGATGCTGCCCGTCCAGACTCTTGTGTTGGGTGGGCACTAAGCGGCCTTGTGAACAATCAGCGCAACATCGCAGGGGAATAGAGGAAAAGCCAATAGTGGTGCTGAGCGCACGAGGTTTCCAAAACTGCCCGAGCTAGGCGACCAACGGAAAGCAAGGGGCGAACCAACGCGACCACCTTTTTTGCAACGTGCTCGTCCCGGTTAGCGTTCCCGCGTGACATCAACGTGTTCCAACTAACAATGAGAAATTGGAACGTTTTCACACTTGCCCCACCCCTTCCGTCTCCTTAGTAGATAGAATCAGGCCGACATCCCTTGAGCCGCAAAGCGAGCATTTAAGCTTGGGCACCAAATCGTCATGCATGGTGCCGTGACCCCGGCCAAGTTGGATGGCAAGTGCTTCCAAATCCAATTTCACGCAATGACGGCATGAGCAGCAATAGGCGCGCAGATTGTGTGCGTTGTCGATCAGCGCACCGATTGTATTGAGGGCGATGGACATCGCGCTACATCTGCACCGGACGCCAGACGATCCGCTTCTTGTTTACCCTGTCGCGGTCATCCTCAAAGGCGACAGCCTCGCAATCGGCGACATCGCATTCCTTGCACCGAAACCTCAAACTCTCAAACGTTCGGCCATGGCCATTTATGTTGGCCAGATCGCTGGCGACGAAGAAGCCAACCTTCTCGCATTTCCGGCACATCACCCGCACCAACATGCCCTGGCGGGCCGCCTGTCCTAAAGTTTGCATCGTTCTTGTCATGCGAACAAAATGAGAACATATTCCCAAATCGTCAAGGGCAATGATGCCGCAGACAGCCCCTTGCGCGCATCAAAAGATCGAATATCATCCCGCCTAGCCACCTTCGCAATGCCACCCACTAAAATGTTCCGGGACGTTCAGCATGGTACAAGCAGTATCGGTCGTTCTACTTGTGATTTTCATGTTGCTGACCAGTCTATTTGTATCTTCGTATAGATATTTGGTCGCGCCCCCTGGTAGCGGTGTCCAGGGCGGCTACATGAGTGTTAGCCTCGGGCCGGTAATCATATTCTTCGCTCTCCATTTGGCATTGTACTGGTCTTATCGAACCATCCGCGGAAAAGACAATGTCGGAACCTTCACAGGCTCGAACATCAACTTCATCAGTTTAATTGTTCCATGTCTTCTATATCTTGTGGGGATTCTGGTACGAAACTGAACGATCAGAGGTTAACTGCCGGCGGCTTGCGGTACAGTCAGGGAGGAATATTCTGCGCTCCATGTGTAACCTTTATAACGCCACCACGACTTTTGAAGCGATGCGGCAACTGTTCCTGCCGATCAATGATCTCACCAACCGCCTGACGCCACAGATGGATGTCTTTCCGGATTATCACGCTCCGATCGGGAGGAAGAACGCCGATGGCGAACGGGAGCTTATCTTAGCACGATGGGGCATGCCGACACCGCCGCAATATCTCAAAGGCGCAGTCGATAGCGGCATTACCAATATCCGAAATCCAAAGTCTGCGCACTGGTCGCCATGGATTGGACCTGCCAATCGATGCGTTGTGCCGGCGACCAGTTTTGCCGAGTATGGGCGCGATCCAGATCCTGTGACCAAGAAAAAACCGCTCTACTGGTTTGCCCTCAACGAGGAAAAGCCACTGTTCTGGTTCGCCGGCATCTGGACACCCTGGTACGGGACTCGCAAAAAGAAGGAAGGGCCCGTCCAGGCAGATATCTTCGCGTTCCTGACGACCTTTGCCAATGCCGTTGTCAAGCCGATCCATCATCAGGCCATGCCTGTCATTCTACGGACGGCGGGAGAAATCGACGCTTGGATGAATGCGCCAGCCGAAGACGCGCTGCAGTTGCAAAGGCCCCTGCCTGATGATGACCTGATCATTTTGCCACAACCGAAGGCCGAGGAAGAGGAGCCCCTTCTAATATGAGCTCAAAGGACGACAACGAGCAATTTAAGGTAAAGGCGAAATGGGCCGATCTTTCGCCCCGACTCGGGTCGTCTATGGCACGCGTCTTTTTGGCATCGGCAAGATTTGCGTCGCCATCGCTATCCTGATCATGCTGGCACTTCCACTTAGATCCCATCTTGTCGAAGCCATTCTGATGTCTGAAGCGCCCAAGCCCACCTATCCCGAGCATATGGAGAAAGCTCCAGCCGGGTTGTTCGAGCATTACTGCATGCATCCCGGTTGCAAGGCGTGGGGAGCGTTCGGCTTTGAAAAGCGGTACGGTCAGGAGTGGTACTGTAGCGAGCACAAACGCGATGGGGAGGTTTAGCGCTTTGCTTGCCACCATGCGGGCATTCCAGCCGATTGTTGAGGCTATGCTACCGGAACGCAGAGTCGGGGCGGTGCGTTTTACCGGCATGCGCGAACTTCCATTCCCCAGTGTGACCATTACGACCGACCTCGGTAAGACGAAAGACATCGAGTCCGTTGGCGTAGCAGCGCTGTGGCTTGTTGCGCATTGGCCTGTGCAAACGGGAGACAAATACCAGGCTGCTCGGCAAGCATGCTTGGAGGCTTGGGATGAAAAGTCACTTGCACGGCCTGCCGGGACGCCTTCATCGAGGCTGCCAAAGAGGCGGGCATTTACGTCAAACACCAGCGGCTTTAGCCCTTTTTTATTGATACGGCTAGGCCTTTAGTCCGGTGTCGCTTTTCGGGGATTGGAAGTATCCTTGGGGTGCGGGCTCGTCCCGGCCCGGCAAGGCCGGGGCCATTTGATCTATTTACGCAAGAGTTTACCGTAACGTACTTCTGCTTTCCGTGGGGGTGGGCCATAATCATCGTAGGCGGTTTATCAGGCGAGATTTGATGGGATACAGGCAGACCAGATACATCTTCCTCAAGGAGCTATTTCACCAGATTCGTGTGGTATGGCCGATCGTGTCCGGGATCAGCGTCGTGATGGTGGCGTGCGGGCTTCTGGTCGGGTGGATAGAAGGCTGGCGCGTGACCGACACGCTCTATTTCACCTTTGTTACTGGCCTTACCATCGGCTACGGGGATCTGACACCGCAGCATTTTTCATCGCGCGTTCTCGCCATCGCGATCGGCTTCTGCGGCATCATTATGACCGCACTTGTCGCGGCGGTCAGCGTGCTGGCGCTGCGTGCTACGGTCATCGATCGCGACTCATGAGCTCTGCCGAGGGCTGCGCTTTTTTGGAAGGGGGATGCTTCGTGAATCATCTGTGGCAAGAAATCCGGCACAACCCGATCCTTTGGCTACTCGCCGTCGTGCCCTTCGTTTTTGCGGCGAAGATAGCCAGCCCGGGAGCACACACGCTGCTTTTTCTGCTCGCCGTGCTGGCCATCATTCCCTTGGCGACTCTGCTCAGTCACGCCACCGAGTCCGTCGCGGCCAAAACAGGCGATGCAGTCGGCGGCCTCCTCAACGCAACACTCGGCAATCTCACCGAACTCATTATTGCGCTGGCTGCACTCCGCCTTGGCCAGTTTACTTTGGTGAAAGCTTCAATAGCGGGAGCAATTGTTACCAACACCCTATTTATGTTGGGAGCGTCGTTCCTGCTCGGGGGGCTGAAATACCACGTTCAAGACTACAATCGCGTCAATGCGCGTCTGCAAACAAGCCTGCTGTTTCTGGCCGCAGTCGCACTGATTATCCCCTCAGCAGTTGCCTCTGCCGATTATGAGGTGCGGTCGGAGTTCATGCAAAAACTGAGTGTCGGCCTGTCGGTCGTCCTGATCGTCGCCTATGGACTGGGTCTCGTATTCTCGCTGAAGAGCCACAGCGAACTCTTCGGCAGCACAGAAGAGGCTCCGCTGGAGCAGGCTTGGCCGCTCAATGTGGCCCTTATTACGCTGACCGGCGTGACGGTGCTGGTGGCGCTCGTCAGCGAAATCTTTGTCGAGATCGGTTCAGGAAGCGGCGGTGACATTCGGAATGACGCCCGCATTCGTGGGCTTTATCGTCGTGGCGTTGGTAGGCGGTGCGGCGGAAATGGCATCAGCCTTTTCCGGCGCTCGCAAGAACAGGCTCGATCTGAGCGTCGGCATTGCTCTCGGGAGCGCTGCGCAGATCGCTCTCTTCGTTGCGCCAGTTCTAGTGCTGCTGAGCTACGTCATCGGCCCGGCGCCCATGGACCTGCAATTCTGGCCGGGCGCGGTCGTCATGGTGCTCGTCGCTACGACGACAGCCACCATCGTCACCAATAGCGGGCACTCGACATGGTTCGTCGGCGTGCTGATGTTGATGGTCTATTTCATTCTGGCGATGACGCTGTATTTGCTGCCACCCAGCGGGGTGTAGTAGAAGTTGTCCAAAAGTGCTTGAACGATCTTCTTGGTGCATTGGAGACGACGCAGATTAGCGTTATTGGTGCGCTTGAGCGATGGCTGGTGCCGTTGCTACCGACAACTGAATGCCATTTAATAGGTCCTGATCTAGCGCTTTACTTGGTCTTTCTCCGCCTGCTCCAGTCGCTGGAGCAATTTCTTGAATCGATCGTCATAAGCGGAAACCTTGTAGTGGCTGCGAAATGCCTCCCGCATGTCGTCCTGGCTTAATTGCCTCACGCAGAATGTGACTTACAGCTCCCCAATCCATTGTAGTTCCTGCGGTGAGTATTTGGGAACATGGGGTGAACTCGAACAAGATTTCATCGCCCAAGGAGGCGAGAGCGGCGTCTTCGAAATGCACGACGGGCAGATCATTCGAAGGGACTAGCGCCAGCAGGGGAACCATTCCCGCGTTTCAAAGTTTAACCACACATTCGGGAACCACATTCCCGGATAATTCACCCCGCAACGACTTGGCCAGACCACAAGGTCTGGCCTTTTTGACCGCCACTAGCAAATTTGATGGAGTGGAGCCAAGGGGCAACTATCTGCTATAGGCACGATGGAAGACTACAAGCCGTTCACGCTCTAACTTGTGATTTGACAGCCCGTATTGAGGCGACCACGATGAGGTTAATGCCCTCTGTCCATAGGGCAACGAGTCCCGGCTCTCCGAAGGAAGTTCGGTTCCCTTGCCGGGACTCGTGTCATTTCCGTTGAGGCTACGTCAACCTCGAGACATACAGAAATTGATGGAGTGGAAACCTCGGCGCCGCTGTGCTGCAATGAGGGTATGGAAGACTATAAGCCGTTCAAAATCGTATCTGTCCTCCAGGGCAGTAAGTCCATCGCCATCGATTCCGTATACGATGCAGCCAGATACATACTGGAGAAATGGCCCGACGAAGAGACGGGGCCCAAGTATGAAATTTGCAAGGCAATCCTATTGAAATGCCTGGAGGGAGGTTGTTCCGCGGCTGTTGCTCGTGTGGCCTTTGTCGAAGCTGCGAGAGAGGCAAACATTTACATTGAGACGACACCTCGACCGCCAGCAACGGGAAAACTGGAGCGCTGGCACAAGAGCAAGCCGAGACGTCGATCTTAACGGCCGGAATGTGATTTGACTGTGGGCGGGTACAGGTCGAAACTTATCAGGTCAGATAATCTTAGCCCTGACATTGAGGCCTGGCTGTTCCCTTCTCCTAGAGCCGGGCCTCATTTATGTCCGGAAGCGTACAAAGTTGGAACGAAGTCGGTTTTGGTTTATTGCTTATCTTGCTGAATTCCAGGTCAGCTGAGCTCCTGATTTCCGCCCCCGTAGATTCAGGACTCAAAAATTGGACGGTGTGCCACAAGCACGCCGTCCTTTTTGTTGCGGGGTCACTCGCTCACGGGCACGCAAACTGGACTGAGGAGCATTGGCCGATTAGAAGCAGCGATCACCCCCCAAAAAAATCTGTGTTGATGCACTCGCGGGAAAGGTCACATGCACAACCAGTCGGAATGCTTTTATTGCAGCTGCGAGAGAGGCTGGCATCTACATCACATACAAGCGGCTTTAGGGCATCTTTATTCTTACCGCTAGGCCTTTAGTCCGATGTCGCTTTCTCGAATTGGAAGTATTCTTCCGGTGTCGGCACGCCCCGTCGGCAAGGGTTTTGGGGGCCCAATAGCCCGGTCAGCCACCCTCCGTGCTGATCGGGCTTTTTCGCACTAAGGCGTTGGTTTTGCCGAAAGCTTGGCTTCGTTCCGTCGTTGCGCTCCAGACCTATAAGCAGCTAAACTTAGGGTTGTGCAGACCAAAATCTGATCACGCAGCATCAGCGGTTCGGTCCTGGGGTTCCGGAGCTCTCGCCAACCGGCGACCGGCGCGCGGGAGCAAACCAAAATAAATCATGTTGCACACTTTGCTGGTGGCAACGAAGGCTTGGTTCACCCGTCTCCGAGCGATGCAGGGCCACGCCTCACCGATGAAATAGCTTCGCGAGCCACTCGAACGAGAAACGAACCTTGGCGCGGGACCGAAGGCCGAGGCAGTGAGCACGCATTGTCCGAACAGTCAACTACGACTTTGGCAACGACCATAGTCAGAATTATTAATTGAGCGCCGGCCGACAGCTGGTATGGTGCCGGCGCTGGCGGTCTTGCCGGTGGTCGTTGCCCTGATTTCCAATGATACCCTTTGCGGGGAAACGGCCCTTTTAATCCCTCCTAAGGAGTCCGCATGAGCGGGGTGAGGTCTGGCGGAAGCTCGAGCGCTTCTTTTTCACACGCCAGACCTCATGTAGGGACGATAACGCAAAAAAAAGCCCCACCCATCCCGAAGGACAGTGGGGCGAACCTTGACAAATGCGGCGTCATCGCACGCCCATCAGAACTTCACCCTGAACCCCGCAGTCCCGTTGAGGCTGTAGCTGTCGGCGAAGTGAGACAGGCTGGTGTTGACGGAAACCTCGCTGTAGATCGAATATTTGTCATCATTCCAGTTATAGCTGCCGCCAGTGCCGATACCGCCCCAAGTCCGGTCGTTCTCGCTGGCAAAGTTTACGCCTGATACTTCAACTTCCGTCCCATCCAGAAACTCATAATAAAGATTGGCAATACCGTAAAGGTGCGTGCGGGTTGTCGTTCCTGAAGCACCCTCCCAAGCATTTTCATAATCTGCCGAAAGTCCGAGACGACCCTTGAGGCTATCTCCGCTCCCGAGAGAAACATTGGCGCCGAAGGGGTCGGTGAAGTCGTCAAAGTCTACATTGGAATATGCGAGCTGGGCCTGCGGGGTAAGCGCCCAGCTCTGGTTCAAAGCAAGTCGTTTGCCGGTTTCCAAGCTGAAGGCGTAGCCGAAACCGTCATTCCCATTCGAGAGACTACCGAGAACGCCGGAAGACAGGTCACTTTCATACGATGTCGCCTGCGCCTGCGCGTCAAGGTAGAAGCCGTTCTGGCCATACCAGGTCAGCGTAGCACCCACTCCGTAGCCATCGGTGTCGACCTCGCCATTGCCGAATATGGAGGATACATCTGCGGATGCATTGCCATACTGCGCGGTGATGCCTCCGATGAGTTTGCCGCTGTCGCTTTCGTAAAGTTGCCCATCCAGACCGCTTTGGATCTTCCATGTGTCCAAATCGTAATCAGTGGCACTCGTTGAAGTTCTTGGATCAAAGCTTCCATGTGCGCCTTCGATGCGCGCCCATAAGCCGCGTCCCTCAACGAAGGCCGAACCGCCGTCAGAAGGCTGCGGAGCCGGCTCGATTGTTCCGGGACCATCACCCTGAGACAGCATTCCATTGCCAGCGCCCGACCAATAGCGATTCCCAACGCGTTGCTGCAATGTTGGCAGTCCGTTGAGACCGAGCAATGTCTGTGCATACGCCTCATAAACAGGAACGCCAGGCTGATAGAGCGGCGAAGATGGCGGGGTTGGATCCGCAGGATCCGTTGGATCCGCAGGATCCGTTGGATCGGTGGGGTCAGTTGGATCCGAAGGATCGGTGGGGTCAGTTGGATCCGCAGGATCGGCCAAAGCGGACCGCAGGTACCAGCTCCCGTCGGTGGGCGTCGTGACGCCATTCTTGTATAACCTATAGGCGTAAGCGCCGCCAATGACGGCTTCGTCGCCCTCGAATACATAGTCGCCATCAAGTGCAAAGCTGCCGGCGGAAGAACCGGCAACATCGATCACCCGTATCCCTTCCACAGTCGGCGCGCCGTTGCCGCCAACATTGGCCACAACAAGCGTGGTCGATCCTGACGTGTCGCCGAGAACAACCAGCCTGTCCGTCGTTGACGTGTCATCGCCGAGCGCCGTATTCAACCGCAAAGTGCCGTCGGCGCCTATATAGTTGCCGCTGACAGTCAGTGTTGTTCCCGGCGCACCACCAACATTGACCAGTCCGGCATTGGTAAGCACGCTGACGGTCTGATCGAGATCCGGCCGCATCGAGGGTTCCGCCCGCAAGGACGGACGTCGGGGAATTGGGACTAAAGGCGTTCGTTGCGCCAGCCGCGAGCGTTCCGGCCTCGACCGTTGTTGCACCTGCGTATGTGTTCTGTGCAGTCAGGATTGTCGTTCCGCCGCCGATATGCCTGACGTTACCCGAGCCTGAGATCACACCGCCGAAGTTCAAGCTGTCGGAACGATTGAAAGCAAGGGAGCCGTCGTTTGCGACGTCTCCGACGATAGAGCCCGAAGTGCCGCCATTACCGAGCTGCAAGGTTCCGGCGTTGATGGTGGTCCCGCCACTATAGGTATTGTTGCCGGTCAGGATCGTAGTGCCCGAGCCGTTCTGCTCCACGGCACCCGAACCGGAAATGACTCCCGGCACCAAAAATGTATCGGAGCGGTTGAACGCGAGAAGGCTGTTATTCAACACGTCCCCTGCGATCGAGCCGCTGATTCCGCCGTCTCCGAGCTGGAGGGTACCTGCGGAGATCACGGTCCCACCACTATAGTCGCTGTTGCCCGTCAGGACGAGAGACCCCGTTCCTGTCTTGTTAAGCCGGCCCGGGCCGGTTACGCCCTGTGCCAATGTCGAATTGAAAGCCTGTGTGTCAATCGTGCCGCCCCCGACATCCAGAGTCACCGCGCGGCCCGCCGACAAGTCGAAACTGCTGTTTAGTTGCAAGGTGCCGCCATTGAAACTGACGCCGCCCGTCGAAGCGCCGAGCGCATTGTCAGCGCCGACCGCAACTACGCCGCCATTGATGAAGGTTCCGCCGGAATAGGTGTTGCCAGCCGCAACCGAGGGTTGAAGCGTAAGGGTTCCCGCGCCGGTCTTTTCGACGGCACCGGTCCCGACGATCTGACCGACATAGGTGCCATTATCGGGCTGCGCAAACCGTACAAGGCCGTTATTGGTAATGTTGGCGACATTGTTAGCGGGAAGAAGCTGCGTTGGCAGAGCCTGCGCACGCGCTTCCAAGGTGCCAGCCGGATCTATAATCACCTGGCCGGTATAATTGGTGTTTGCCCCCGTCAGAACAAGCGTGCCGTTTTGGACCGTAGCCACGGTGACACCGGTGATCGTACCGCTCAGCGTCCATGTTCCAAGATCGTTTTTGACGAGGCTTTCAAAGCCGTTGAAATTGCCAGCCATGGACGACTGGCCGTCGCCACTGAGGAAGATTGCATCAGTGCCGCCGCCACCACTGAAATTGCCGGTAACGGTCGATGCTGTGTAGAGGCGCAGGATATCGTTGCCATTGGCAAGATTGATACTACCGCGAATGATGCCTCTATTGGTGAAGTCGAGCGCTCCGGCGCCCGATCCGCCGATGACCGTACTGGTTGTTCCGTTGCCGGCTTCGATAATGCCCGTTTCATTGTTGATGACGGTATTGAGACCGGAGGCATTCTGCGACCAGATCGCGACAGAGTTGTTCGCGTCAATCAGGCCATTATTCGTGAGCACATTGCCGGAGCCCTGGAAGTTCACGGCCTCAGCGCTGCCTTGGGTCCCCAAAGCGAGCAGTTGGCCTCCCTGTTCGATCGTCAGAGTACCATTGTTGTTGATCTCAACAGCGTTTCCGCCCGTATTGTAATTGCCAGTGGTGCTGGTTGCCGTCGCACTGACGAGGCCGCCACCGGCAATGGTGATGGCCGCATTATTTCGCAGGCTGATCGCATTCAAGTTGCCCACAGCAACCTGAGCACCGGCCCCAACATTCACAGTGATGTTGTCTGCAGCAGCAGAATTGCCAGCGCCGACTGTGCTCGTAAAAGGATTCGGAGCTGCCGTATCGCAAGTGATGACACCTCCAAGGGTGACGCAATCGGCAAGCGCCACCGCCGGCGCCATTAATGAGCCTCCGGTGAAGACAGCAGCGAGGATTGGCAAACGTGCGGCCGATGATGCCAAAGCGGAATGAAGTCTCTGCATGCTTGTCTCCTGAGAATCTTTTTTGACTGTCTAGCGTAGAACCATTGAATTGCCTGTGTTCAATCGGCAACAAAGTTTAAATCTTGAAGTAAATTTTGAACTTTCCCCTGAAACTGCTTGAGAACACGCGACTCCTTCCCGCTGTAGCCAAGTCCACCGCGTTGTGGAACCGTCAAACAATGTGAGGACACCAAGACCGTCACGGCAGAATCCATTCGATCTGCCGTGGTCGTCGACGGCTCCGGTACAGCGTGGCTTTCCCGGTGTCCTCACACAGGTCTCACTGATCCCGATCAATCCGCAATGACGCAAAAAAAGCCCGCCCGTGATGAGGCTGACGGGCCCGGGTGGCGTTAAAACTTCACCCTGAACCCTGCTGTCCCATTGAGACTGTAGCTCTCGGCGAAGTGAGACAGGCTGGTGTTGACCGAAACCTCACTGTAGAGCGAGTAACTGTCGTTATTCCAATTGTAGCTGCCGCCTGCCCCGATGCCGCCCCAGGTGCGGTCATTGGCGGTGGCAAAGTTCACGCCTGAGACGTCGGTCTCATTGCCATCCAGGAACTCATAATAGAGGTTGGCGATGCCATAGAGATTGGTGCGGGTGAGCTTTCCGGCTCTGTCCTCCCAGGCATTTTGATAATCGGCGGAAACGCCGATCCGGCCCTTGAGGCTGTCGCCGCTGCCAAACGACACGTCGGTGCCGAACGGATCGGTAAAGTCGTCGATATCGACATTGGAATAGGCCAGCTGCGCCTGCGGCGTCATGGTCCAGTTCTGGTTGAGATTGAACCGTTTTCCGGTTTCAAGGCCGAAGGCGTAGCCAAAGCCGTCATTGCCGTCGGCGAGACTGCTCCCAAGCGTGGTGGAGGTGAGATCGCTATCATACCATGTCGCCTGCGCCTGTCCGTCGAGGTAAAAGCCGTTCTGGCCATACCAGGTCAGCGTGCCGCCGAGACCATATCCATCGGTGTCGATCGAGCCATCACCGAAGAACGAGGCTATGTCGGCGGAGGCATGGCCGTAATGGGCGGTGAGACCGCCGATGAGCTTACCGGCATCGCTTTCATGGAACTGGCCATCGATCCCTGTCTCTACCTCCCATGTATCGACATCATAGTCAGACAGCGTAGTTGAAGTCCTGGGCTCGAACTTGCCATGCGCACCTTCAATCCGGCCCCAGATACCACGGGAATCGATCGCGATATCGCCACCCTCCGAGGGGAGCGGTGCGGCTTCGACCATGCCCGGGCCATCGCCTTGCGCCAGCGCACCATTGCCTGCCCCGGCCCAATAGCGATTGCCTCCGCGCTGCTGCAGGGTCGAGACACCGTTCAGGCTTTGCAGGACCTGACCATAGGCTTCGTAGATCGGCACGCCGGGTTGATAGATCGGGCGCTCAGGTCCACCAGGATTTCCAGGTACACCCGGTTCCCCAGGATTTTCCGGCTCACCCGGTTCACCGGGATTTTCCGGCTCACCCGGTTCGGTCGGCGATGTAAGGGCCGATCGCAGGTACCAGTCTCCATCACTGGGAGTGCTCACCCCGTTCTTATGCAGGGTATAGCCATAGGCGCCGGCAACAACCGCCTGTTCGCCATTGATCACATAATCGCCAAGCAGCGAGAATGTGCCGTTGGAAGCGCCGCCAATGTCGACGATCTTGATGCCCTCGACAGTCGCTGCACCCGTGCCGCCCGTATTGATCACTTTTACATTGCTGCTGCCGGAGGTGTCGCCGGTTACCACCAGACGGTCCGTCGGCGAGGCATCGCCGCCAAGCGCGGTCTCTATCTGGAGCAGACCACCGGTGCCGATATAATTGCCGGCAATGGTCAATGTGCCGATGGAACTACCGGGGGCAATCGTGCCTAGGTTCTCGACATCGCCGAAGATCGTGCCGACGCCGCCGAGAGTACCGGCAGTCGCCACGGAGACCGGGGTTGTGATTGAACCGTTTATGGCCAAAGTACCGGCAACAACCGACGTCAGCCCACTATAGGTATAGTCGCCATTCAGGATGGTCGTGCCAGTGCCGGACTGGACTACATTGCCGGTTCCGGTGATGACATTGTCGAAGGTGACCACGTCGGATCGATTGAATCCCAGCGATCCGCCGTTCAAAGCCAAATCGCCGAGGACACTGCCGCTGGTGCCGCCATCGCCGATAGCGAGCGTTCCAGCCTGAATGTCCCAATTCGTCGTGGCCGTGCCGGTGCCTGTCAAGGACCACATGCTTGCACCGGTCTTCTGGAAAGTGTCGAAATTCTGATATTGCGGGCCGATGGCCGACACGTCGAAGACGGCGTCATCGCTTCCGCCAAGCCGGAGCGTGTCGTTGGTACCGAGCGCGCCCGCAACGACATTGCCTTCGATCACCGATCCGGCTTGCAGTTCAAGTGTGGCTCTGCTCGTCACCGTCACACCGAATTGAATAGCGTCGCTCTGACCGACACCGGCCCGGATCGTGCCGCGGTTAACGACTGAGACGTTCCACGTGCCGTCATGGGCAATCGCGGCCGCCCCGTTCCCGCCTTGCAGCAGGCCAAAGTTGGTCATTGACGACAGTTGATTACCGCGACCTCGAACTGCCGCGTTTCCGGCTGCGGCCCCGGCCAAGTCCGAGCCACCGCGGATCGTGCCATAGTTGATCGCAGTGAGGGCGGCTACGGTCCCGACCATATACAAGCCCGCGCCTGCACCTGTCCCGGTGCTATTTCCCCCCAGCACCGTGCCGCCGACGTTGTTGATCAACGCCGCACCGGCGTTAAGCGCGACGCCGCTCCCGGCGTTAGAACCAGCGGTGCGGACATACGCATTTGCGGTTCCGGCGGAGATCGTGCCGTTGTTGACCAAAGTACTAGGATTGATCAGTGCGACACCGAGTCCCCCCGTTTGCCCTGCATTCTGCCCCGCACCGCCGGTGATCGAACCGTTATTGACGACCTGGCCGGTACTGCTCGAGGCCGAATTATTCACAGACAAGCCTGTGGCAGCCCCAATGGTGGCTGTCGACGCGCCGCCCACAAGGGTGCCCGCGAAGGTCAACGTACCGGATGGAAAGTTGCCGGAGAAGATTATGTTTCCCGGATTGTTCGGAGCAGTTGCAATGCCAGAAAGGACGAAGCTCTGTGTGTCGATCGTCATCGGCTTAGTCGGTAGCGGAAACGCTGTGTTACTCACCGTGAAGCTGCTCGTCAGCGTGATCGTCGCAGTGGCATCGGGATCGGCGTTCGCCGCGGTGATGGCGTTGCGCAGCTCGGTCTCATTGCTCACCTCGTAGTCTGCCGCCGAGGCTGGAGATACGGCATAGGAAAGCGCCAATGTGGCGCAGCTTACGCCGGCCAGAAGGTGCCTTCTTCTGACCTGTTGGGCAGTATCAACCGTGTCGTCCATGCTATCCTCCAGAGATTACACCAATAGCGAGTGACGCTAGTTGTCCAATCAATGGCGGGATCTGATTAACAGACAAGTGACGCAATTAGAATAATTGACTGTTGTCCCTGATAACAACCACTAGTTGCACATCGGCAACACGCGATAACTCAATTTTGTGGCTCACTTTGCGGGTGGGCAACAGAGGCTTGGCTCTTCTTGGTCCAACTTGGCTGGGTCAAGCCTCATCGGTGAAATAACTTTGCCAGCCATTCAAAGTAGCTAGCCAGACTGACACCAAGCGCTGTTCCACCAATGCCGACGACACCCAGGGCGCCAATGCCCATGGCCTTCCACTTCTTCACGTCATCCGTTACCGTTTTGCTGTCTTTGACCTGTTCTGTGATCGTGGCGATATCGGTTTTGATATCACCAACTTCCGTAATAAGATCGTCCATGCGGCGATGCACTTGCGCGCGCTTTTCATCGGCCTCGCGGTTTTCAGCGCCGGCTCTGCGTTCGGAAGCATCGATGTCACGGCGAAGCCCATCGACTTGAGCTGACAGAGTGCCAATGGCTTTATATATGTCGTTGAGACTTGTTGGGGGCATCAGCTCTTCTTTCCTGCCACGTTGTCATAAAAGCCTGCACAGCGACCTACCCGGGCATTTGCTCTGTCGAGTGCCTGTCTCTCACGTTTCCAACCTGACAAGGCTTCGGTGCCGATGATAACCGGCGCATGAGGTTCCATGGTCCGGCAATCCTCCGGCCAAAGCGGCAGATTGCGATCCGCCTCGGCCTCGCCCCTCATTTGTGCGGCCTGATTCAACCGGTCATTGAGGGTCGAGCAGGAAGCGCCGGTCAGCGTCATCAACAAGACGGGAACGGCCAGCAGCCTTAAGCTTCGCTTCATAGTCAGCAATTTTCTGTTCATGCTGTTCGATCCTTAGTTCTTCGATTGCCCGCAGGTTCATGAGTTGGACTTGATAGGCGTCGATGACGATCTGATTGGCTTTGCGCTCACGCTCGATCTTTGCGGCTTTCGCCTCGGCCGCAATCTTCTCCGATTCCAACACGTAACCAGCTTGGGCTTCGGTCGCCGCTTTCGCCCGTTCTGTCGGAACCCGGCCGGTGATCAGCTCGCGAACGACCGGGATCTGATCGGCGAAAGGGATGTCGCGGAGAGCCGGCACACCTTCATAAAAGCCGAGCATGCCGATGAAGATGCAGAGCGGCAGACCGAGCGTGCGAACAAAGAACGCCAGCACGGTCATTACTTCAGCCCCTCAAGGCAAAGAGTACGTTCGCTGATCCGTCCAACTGTTCCGGTCACACGCCGGTTCATCAGGCCCTTGATGACCTTGCCCTTGACGTAGACCCATTTGCTCAGTTCGTTGCAGGCGCCGCGGACGTTCCCGGCCTTGACCTCGCGGATCAGGGTGGACTTGCAAGCCGCACCAGTGCCGACGTTAAATGCCCAATCGTTGATCGCGACATAGGTCTTGTCAGGGACAGTCAGTAACTCAGGCGCACAGGCAAGCATCCTGCTCTCATGCGCCAGTATTTCCTCAAGGAGCATCGTATCGCATTGCACGTCGGTGGCCTTGTCGCCTTTCTTGACGCCTTTGATGATCCCGTCGCAGATCGTCCAGACACCGCCAACGTCCTGATAAGCGACATAGCGCCGGCCCTCCCATGACGATGTGTAACCGATCGAGAAAGCCAGAAGCGCAGCGCCAGCGGCGCCAAGGTATCGGCTTTTGGTTTTAGCCATTGTCGAGATCCTTCTGTGCGATGACCCGGGCAACGAAGGCGGCAGCCACGGTCACGAATGAGAGGGCTGCGAATATGCCGGGAGGGATTGGGAGAACGCCGTCGAGCAACGGCAACATGACTTCAAGGCCGGACAAAAGACCGGCAAGCAGCATCAGGCGGCTGCTCCACGCCTTGCGCAGAACAGCCCGCCACCCGTCTATAAGACGCATGGGCATTTTCCTTTTGTGAATTTGGCAGTATGTTTGAAGGCGCTGATCTCTGCCGAGACAGCAGAGGCTTGGCTGAAGGCCGTTCTTCCAAGACGCAAGAGGCCAAGCCTCGCTTATGGGAACTATTTTCGAAGACCGTTGTCCTGGCCCCTTACCATTGTCAGGAGTTATGCATTAGACGGAGAGCGAGACCTCGCCATCTTTTTTGTGCGACCTAAGGAACACTTCTAGTTCGGCGCGGTTCTAGGCCGCGTCGGAGAGCGTCGAACTCTTCGGCACGAGGCTCGGCGTGTCACCGCCCGAAGAACCCCGCGTCGGGCCTCACTGCTTCACGAATTCTGGAACGAGTCGAGCCGATATTCGTTATATCTGTGCTGATTGTTTTCCGTCAGCAGGCTGGCCACGTCTGGGCAAGTAGGGTCCGCCGCAGGAGGCTTGGTCCGCTTCTCAATGGCGGGCCAAGCCTCTTTCATCGGATAGCACACTATCCGCGGGGGCGCGCTACTTTCACGTCGCCATAAGCGACTTACAGGAGCTATGCTGTTACCTGTATTTGCAGCTCACAGCCTGTTGCGCGCTTCACCGTTTCTCGTTAGAGGGCTGCTGCGTCGCGCCACAACTGGTCAATTTGTTCGGGCGTCATGCCACGCGCGGCGCCGAATGTTTCGGTAAGCTGGTGATCCCGGTCAAACTGCGTCGCACCAGACAAGAGCATTTCCGCGTCAAATTGCTGTGCTTCCGGTAGCGACTGAACGAAGGCTTCAAAAGCAACTGGAACTACACCGGCTTTGACCCAGTCCAGAGCCTCGACCTTGCTAATCAAACCCAATTTCGCAAGCTGTTGAGCAAACTGCCGATCGCTGATTGTTTGCGGGACGGGCTCCGGTGGCGTCGGCGGCGTGTGGATTACCACCTGACCATCAATGAATTTTCGCAATCCCTGATAGCTGAAAAGTTCATCCGCGTCCGCTTTCGTCATTTCGATTGCTTCGACCGGAATAGGTGTGTCGGGGTTTGGTTCTTCACCGATGATAGGCGCGACCGGTTCCGGATCTTCTTCCGTCGGCTCCGGTACAGGACCATAAACCGGTCGTGAGCGCTGTTTATCCGAACTATAAATGTGACTGTTCCAAGTTCCAGTCAAAAAACCTTCTTCATTGAAGGTCATATAAATTTTGTTTTCCATGTCAAACCCCCACTGCTACCCAATCGATACGATAGGCTCCACCGTCAGCCGCAACTACGCCCGTCGTTGAGTTTTTCAAAACCAATAGAAAACCACTTGCGCTTTTACCGGGTGTGTATCCGCCCAAAAAGAATAGGTCCGGAAGCCTGTTCACCGTTCATTGCAGAAAGCGACCAACTAGCCGACGTGGTATATGATTGTGCCAACGCAACGTTTATACCGCCGCCGCCACCAGCAGTCGTTCCGACGGTACTCCCCCATTGAACGAGCAAGCCGCCCGGTAATCTTACATAAAAACTTGATCCGACACTGCTTTGAACGAACCCCATGGTTACGGCCATGGCGTTGCCGGTCGTGTCGTCAAGAATGGTGCGTGCAAAAGACGACAATGTAGCAAGTGCAGCGCTACTCGCTCCGTTCAGATAAGGTAACCGGTCAGCGACCGGTGTTCCTGTAAGATTTGCAAGTGCAAGTGCAGCGGCTGTTATTACCCCGCCATCTTTGAGTGTCTTGCTATTTGCCCCATTCCACAAAGCAAGATTACCATCGGCATTGGTGGCCGGTCCACTAACGTCACCCGTGCCCTTTGCTGCAATAAGTCCCCAATAGGCGTTTGACGTTGTTGGCAACGCTGGAGGTGAATTGCCGATAGTGGATTGCAAGGCAATCCAGGTGGAATTGTTGAACAGAGCCATATCACCAGCGCGATATTGTGTCCCGGCTGCATAGTCACCTCTATAAGTGCCGGTTCCTTGAATCATCAATTGCCATTGGGCATTTGAAGTCGTGGGGAGTAGCGGAGGCGGATTGCCGGTAGTCGCCTGAAGTGCAATCCAGATAGAGCCCTGGTTAGTTACTACATCATCTTTGATGTACGCCGCCGCTGGGGCATAATTCCCGCGATAAATGAATGACGAACCGGCCTTGGCAAGAATTGTCCACCACACATTTGAAGTCGTTGGAAGCGTCGGCGGCGCATGGTTGAGGTTGGTATCCTGCAGGGAGATCCACGAGGACCCTTGGTAAAAAACAACCTTACCTATCTCGTACGTGGTGGCGGCTAACCAATCACCCTCTGACTGAAACGAACCATTAGCGCCGGTCAAATAGGCAGGATCGGACCAATCACCGGAAGTAGACGAAAGTTTAAAATAGATAGCGGAACGACCATCGCCAACGTCTGCAACAAGTACCGAGAAGCCTTTTGCTTCACCATCAAATGCAGCCCGCTCCGCAAGCGTTTCTACATTCTCGTCAGTCTGGACGCCCTGGATCAAATCGTTCTTGGGAATGAGTGTCAGGGCACCTGCGCCAGTAAAAATCGGAATGAGGTCGAGAGCCCCAACGAGAGCTGCAAAGGCGGTCAGGTTGCCATTAGCGAGCAATTCACGGATCTCGACATAAGCGCCGGCGAAACGCGATCCATCCGGTTGATAGCGGATGGCGTATGGCGATGCCGTCAGATTTCCACCGGTCCAAGCTTCTTTCAGGATGATTTCCGTGTTGGAAACCACTTCCTCAATGATGGCATCAAGGTTTTTGACCTTAAAGGTATCGCCCTTCTGGATCTTGGCCAAAACCCAAAACGTGTTGACACCGGAAAGCGTGTTTGTGCCGTTCGTGATCGAGACAGTTCCCGCCTCATGGTCAGGTTTGATAGCCATTACTTCTTCACTTCCTTAGTAGCGGGAGGCGTCTTGGCTTCCGCAGGCTTCAGTTTCGCCAGTTCCTTTTTGAGTTCTTCATTCTCCGCTGTCAGATCAGTGACCTTTTCGGTCTGCTGACGAAGGGCAGAACGCAGCACCAGAACGCGCTTTTCGTAGTACTGGTTGAGCGATACCGCCTCTTCCGCCATGTCGATCGGCTGAACCGGTTGTTGCTGAGGTGTCGGAAGCATGGGTTCTCCTTCCCGCTACGACGCGGGTTATTCCGAATTGAGTTGTCGAGAGATGCGTGGAGCGCCTTAGCGCTTCCACCAGACCATTTTTACAAAGCCGCTGGCGCTAACAGAGCCAGAGCCGAGCTCGTTCCAGACCTCGATGTAGTATGTGTTGGTTCCTTGCACGGGTGTATCGTCCAGAAAGAAGCCAGATCTCGCCTGCGCTTCTGTCCGCTGGCACGCCACCGACGCCAGTCGCGAGAGCCAAATATTGCTTGAGAACGACCCCATCCCGCCGCCAGCGAACGCGCGCATTCGCAAAGCCACCCCCATTTGCATGTGAAACGGCGGAGAAGCCGAATTCACAGAATACCGGATTGGGATTGGGATTCTGCGTTGCTACCGCCGCCACTACGGTCCAAGTTCCTTGCGTTCCTGTAGAACCGCCGCTGTAAGACTGCTTGTCGGTAACGCTATTGAACCCGAGATTGGACGTGCCAACAATCAGATTGCCGATGATGGCATTGCTGATATCGACGTTACCAAGCGTGGCGGATAGAGCGGATAGCGAAGTGACGCGAACATCATCGAGGTACAAAACACCGCCCGAGAAGATAAACGGCCTGCGCTTGTTTGCCCCGTTCACCATATAGATGCGATCGGCAAGAAACCCGATCTCACTGAGCCCGCCTGCCAGTGCACTCAAGATCATGGCGGCTTGCGACGTGGCCCCGCCTCCGGTTGCCGAGACGCTAAGCCCGATCGTTGCAAGTGCGCCGGCCGCCGTCGCCTCCACCGTTGTCCTGAAAAGGCCAGTTGCGGAGAATCTGCCAACCGTCGTCGTGAGGGATGTCACCGAGTTAGCAACAGCGGTCAATTCGCCGTCGATGTCAGTTACAACCACTGACAGGCTATCTATCGCATTGGCATTGGCGGTCAGGCCCGTTTCCGGATCTGTGATCGCCGCATTGATCTCCTCGATGCGAATTACCGCCGCCTCGTTGGCCTTGGCAATGACAAGGATCTCATTTGAATATTTCGCATTTGCACTGCCGACCTCAGCAAGCAGTTCCTTCTTGTCCCGCGTCGACTGTGCTCCGGAATCGGCGGCAATGAGATTGAGCCGATCGAGTTCATCGCGGGCGTAGTGCACACCCTCAGCAAGCCATTCCAGATGATTGCCAAGGCTGGCGAGAACAGAGTCGACCAGTCCGCCAGGATAGATATCATCTGCCCCGAGCCGAACATCTGGCGTGGTGACATCGATCAGCCCTGACCAGGTGAAGTTCTTGCCGATGTTGGAAACATAGATGCCGCGAACCTGATATTCGGTATTCGGTGCGAAGACGGCGACCAGCTTGGTTGAGTATTGCTGATCGAGCGGTGCCTCATATGGCAACTCGCCATCGAACCAGAGCGCAGATGTATCCTTGAGATAGACCTGCACGCGGATACGATCGACACCATCCTGATCACCGGCATAGAACACCTCGATCGTCGGCCGGCGCGGGCCGCTATCATCGTCCAGTGTGGCGGGAAGCGCCTGCCAACCGAACATCGGATGTGACGGATTGACGATCGGGCCAACGGGACCAACCGATACCGGAACCTGTTCATCCGTCGACCAGTCATAGTCAGACGGGTCGATTTCCTTGAGCACAACGAGCTGGTTCATCGACCGCTCGCCGATGATGCGAACGATCAGGAACTTCTTGTTCACATAGCCATTGCGGACCGAAGTCCATGAAACCACGTCGTTTGGCTCAAGCAGAAAGGCATCCGGCGGCAAATAGAACGAATGGATCCGGAAGCGCCGATCTTCCTCGAGCAACAGTTTCATCAACCGCTGCACCTGAACAGGAAATGGAACAGCCTCAAAGGTCACGCCGGATGCAAGGCGGCGATTACCATCGGCAGCCTCTAAGGCATTTGAATAGCGTGCCGGCGCATCCTTGGTTGCCCACTTCTCCAGCGGCTCCGGATAGGTCGCCTCGATGCCATTGTAGGTTTCGCTCAGGCCGGGAAACGGCGTGAAGCTCTGCCCCTTGGTGACGAGGATGTCATTGTCCGAAAACGAATAGACCGCTGCTCCTGGCGCACCAACGAGGATTTTGAAGACGCCGCCATTCTCGGCGATACGGCCATTGCAAGCCTTCTTCAGCTTTTCAATGACGGCGAGTGGCTCCATATCGCAGGAAATCTCGGTACCGCACCGAAACTGTTTTTCAGAACCGCCACCGGCGAGCGGAATGAGCCGATCGCATTCGTTGGCCGCAACCATCCAGTTCGACGCCGGCAGCCGGAACGCTGGCAGGTTTTGCCCGCCGTAGACCCATTCGCCATTGTAATAGATGCCGCGAATGATGTTGTAGATGATGACAACGGGATTGTCTGACGGCGCCCATGTGGCGGGATTGTCCCAACGCTGCGTACCGGATCCGCCAGCGGTCGAATCCTTGCGAACATCGTACCAGGCAGGAACAGGCGTTTCGGCAAGATAGGTCGGCTGGTTTGGGAACAATTCGGAGTTTAGGCGAGCCGTGGCGATGAAATAAGGGCAGCCGCGGCCGATCATCCCGGGCTCATACGGACGGTCAGGATCCGCGCCGAACTTGTTCAGCAGGAACGGATCGGCGACGGTCTGGGTGCCATCGTAATATTTGAACCACAAATAGTCCTTGCCGTTGACACGATACTCGGCAACGGGCCAACCCTGCTCGGTCGGTGCCTCGCCCCAAAGCACTGTGACTTTCTGATTATCGACCCAGAAGCCGGGCAGACCGGGAACGGGCAGATTGGCGACCTCAATGACGTCAGTCAGATAGGCATTCGGGGTTTTGCCATCCTTGCCCCATGCCCCGATGTATTTGCGCTTGCCGGCCGTCGCAGTTGTGCCGGCAATGAAAGACATCGGCTTGTCGTCGCCCATCTGAACGGTGAGCTTGACGCCTTGCGTCTGGGCTTGCTCTTGCTCGCCAAGCAGGGCCTGTGACAGCAGCGAGACGCCATATGCGATCACTGCGCCAATCAGGTACGAAACAACTGCCCCGGCCGTCGTGGCAGCAAATGCGGCGCCAAACAAAGCGATCGTGATCGGTTCCGCATGGGCAACCGAGAGCCCCGCCAGCACGAACCATGCGGCGGTCAGGAAAATACCAATGCTTTTCATGATCCGACCTTGAAGGCTCTCTTGGCTGCAAGCAAATCCATGGTCCCGACGCCTTCAGGGCGAAGCACGAACACGCGCTCACCGTTGACGACGCCAAGTGCAAACCCGAACGGGCTTTCCATCTCGTAGGCGACGATATCGCCGATGCTGGCTTCAGATGGATGGATTTCAGGCAGGAACGACGCCACGAGATCGGCAAGGTTGTCGAAGCCTTCGCGCTTCATCGCAGCAAGCGCGCCTTTGGCGGTCTTGTAGCGACCTTGGTACTTGACGGTCAGATCCTCGCCAGTGATGGCATAGTCCATGCGACCAGCGAGGCCAGGCCCGCAATCATGTTGCGTCGACCAATCGAACGGTACGAACTTGATCTCATCGATCGCAGCTTCAAAGCGGGAACGCCAGTTCGGCAGGCGGACAAGCTCGATCATGCCTTCTGCCCCCACGGAACGCTCCACGAGCTGATTGTGCTCGAATATTTGCCCCATTCGTCACCACTCCGGCGCTTCTGGCCCTCGTAAGAGCTTTTGCTCGGATTGGTGCGGGTCAACATGCCTATCGCATCCGAATTCAATTCGAGCTCGATCGAGCCTTCATCACCGACGGCAGGCGTATCGATCGGATTGCCGTTAACCTCGCCCATGAACACGATTTCGGGATTGGCCGATGCAAGTTTGGTGAGAGGGTCGAGCGTGACCTCGTAGATATCCGCCTTGGCAAGCCTCAGATCGTATTCACGGGCAATCTCCTGCACCGCTATTGCGATTTGGGAAAGGTCTACCGTGACGGTCTGGATCGTCAGATCAGAGACGCGCGGAATCGGGCTGATGTCGAGGTTGACGCCGCCAATGAATTCACGATTGACGATGATGCCGGTATCGCGATCGGGAACGCCGAGCGTGATAGTGTCGTCACCGGTCCAAAAGCCGCGAAGGAAAGGCAGGCCAGTTGAGCGTTCGGTCGCTTCGACCAACAGCAATTGACGAGGAACCAAGCCTCTATCGCGAGCGGCCGCCAAGTTGGCAGCCATTTCCGCACTGATATTCTTCATGGCTTATCGTTTCTCGATCACTTTGAAACCGGCGCCGCTCGTTAGGAGTCCTGCCCCGGATCCCGGATTTGACGTACCTGGAGAAATGAAAACCTTGCAGGCAGGCTTTGCGAGCGTGACGAAATCATTTGCTGCAACACCGGTCGGCGCATTCGGGAACACTTCAAACATGCCGGTCACACCTGAAACATTGGTCGTGACCACATCGTCGGAAACTTCAAGGAAGGCGTTCCGAACCGGTGACGTCGCATAGGCGATCTGCATCTTGTCAGCGAGGGTAAGGACGTAACCGGCCGGCAATCCCTTGAGGCTAATCGTACGCCCGCCGGTACCGACGCTGTTGATCCGAACAGCGGCAGCCCCAAGGATGGAACCGTCAGGATCCGCCTGCGGGTACTTCGACAATGGATCGTAGAGGAAGAACAGCTCTTGCGCGCCATGTAGCTTGCGAACACGCGCCGCTATCTGCTTGAGATCATTGCTGTCACCGATGTTGAGTTTGACGTCGGCTGTCCACAATGGCGGTGCAAGTTCGGCCTGCCACACCCGGCCGTCACCGGTACCGGACAATTCGTCATTGCGCTGAATGTCCCAGGTAACGGACTCGATATCGAGCCGGTCGGCGAGCATTGAAAAAGCGTAGGGATAGGTGATGGCCATTTCCCTACCTCTTCCGTGGGTTCATCTTGATTTCGTTCAGACGATCGGGAAGTTCCCGCTTGCTGAATGTCTTCACTCGCATATCAGCCTGTTGTGCGCCCGCCTCGGATCCCGCCTGGCGCGCGATGACAGCGAGCTTGCCGTCGTCATCAACCGAGACACGGATATCGAGAGGCATTGGCGCATTGGCATTGGCGCCACCGCTTGAAGCGACACCGAGGCGACCAGAACTGTCACGCTTGAGCGGCATGATTGCTTCCGGGCCCGCCTCGCCCATCAACCCGGTACCTTTGGCAAAGCGGAACTTTGTCGGACTGGACACGATCGAGTTGGTGAATGTGCCACCTTGGGCGAACCGCTGGACACCGTCGGCGAATGCCCCGCCGTTTGCCATGCGCAAGCCAGCCCACGGATCAGACCCTCCGGAAGAACTCCCGCCGAAGATCCTGCTGAAGAAGCCGAGAATACCACCGCCGAGACCGGGGGAACTTCCGCTGGCTTTGTTGACGCTGAACAGAGCGTTAACGAGATCATCCTGCAGCTTGTCCACGATCTTATCGATGACATTCATCGCCGCATTGCCGAAGGACTTGAAGAACCCCTCACCGTTCTGGAGACCGGACCGGAGATCCGACAGAAAGCCGCCGGTTGCATCCTTGGCGAAGTCGAGGGCTTCCTTTGCCTTTTTAGTCGCGGCCTCAATCGAAGCCATCTCGCCTGCAAGGCCTGACAGTTCCGTCTTTTGCGCAGCGGTCAGGGTGATACCCTTCTGCTGTGCCTGATTGAGCAGGTCTGTCTCGTATCGCAGCTTTGCCGCGGCTTCCTCGGTGAGGCCAATGGCAGCCTGTTCCGCCTTCAGCGAGGCGATACGGCGTTCCGCGCCCTTGACGATGTCGTCATACTTCTCGGCTTCGGTCTTGCCGCCCTTCTTTTTCTTCGACTTGTCATCGACAGACAACAGATCCTTTGCCATCTCCTTGAGCTTGGCAGATGCGGCAGAGGCACCCTTGGCAATGGCAGAGCCAAAGTTTCCGACATAATCGGTGCCCTGGGCAGACTTGATCGCATCAGCGATACCGGCATCAACGCTATTTGCAGCGCCGGCATAAGGATTGTCGACGCCTCCGAATGATACCTGGCCAATATCGGTGAAGGTTCCGATATCGACGCCGAGTTTCGATGCCAGTCCGCCAATGCTGTTGTAGAGCCCACCGATATAGGTGTTCATTAGCTTAACGACGGAATTGATCATCGATTCAACGCCTTTGATCGTGGCGTTGACAGTCTGATAAACGATATCGCCGATCGCTGCTGGCAACTGCTTCCAAGTCGCCTTGATGCCCTGATAGGCACCGACGAAGGTTGCGATGAGCGCGTTTGTCCCGTCTTTGGCCGACTTGACGATATCGAAGCCGAAGATCTTGGTCAGTTCATCACGGAAGACGTTCGCAGCAGCAACAGCAGCGGTAATGCCGAGAATGAAGGCAAGGCCGGGATTGGCTGCGATCACGGCCGCCGCAGCAATGGTCGCAGCAACAGCCATGCGCCCGAGCAGGGCAATGACCTGAACAATACCGCCGATGATGGCAGGGGCGTAGAGCAACGCAAGAGCCGCGGCAGCACCGATCGCATAAGGCGCTATCACCTGAAGGCTATCGGCCACCCCAATTAGAGCGGCGGCGCCGAGCTTTGCCCAATTGACAAGCTGTAAACCGGCCGCGACCGCGGCAACCAAACCGATTGTAACCAAGCTCACCGGCGAAATGATCGACAGGAAAGCCGAACCGAGGCTCTTTACGGCGCCGGCAGCGCCCATCGGACCAAGAACGGCGCCGATCTGCGTACCCTGTTGGAGCGCGATCTGCAGCGGGTTCATCGACATGGCCGCCGAAACGCCAATGTCCTGAAACTGTGCTGCCAGATTGGCAACATTGGAGTTGGCCGCGCCGAGGCTTCGAACGTTGGTGTTAGCGGCGGCAGCATGGGCTCGCAATGCGCCGGAGGCACGTGTCGCAGCAGCAGCTTCTGCATTCAACGCCGTGGCGTGGGCATTGGCAGCTTGTGAAGCCATGGCGCCAGCCTTGCTCGAAACCGGACCTATGGCCTCTGTTGCGGCTTCTGCACGTTTGGCAGCCCCGGTCAGGCGGTCGAGAGCCTTTGCAGACTGATCGACGCCAGTATGTTTGGCCTCAATCCCGAGTTGTGCAATGTCTGGCATGCCCTATCCCTTGTCGCGCTTGACGACGCGCCTGTTGGTTGCTGCGCCCCGGATCCGGAGCTTGGCTTCTGCGACATCTGCCGGTGTGGCTTGAGTTTCGGCCGGTTCCGACATCCCGGTCTTGTTGATCACTGCCAGGACTGCTTGATCGATGCGCCGGATCACCGAAAGCTCCCACGGATCAATGATGGCTCCGGTCATCCGGCAGAAGGCCTCGATCTCAAGAAAACTGATCGGATTGGCGCTGAAACCCATCTGCCGGGTGTTGTGGAGTTTGACGAACCAATCCCAGATATAGTCGGTGTAGTCCGGAGCTTCCGGCACGGGATCATTCTTTCGGCGCGGTGTGAAATGCGCCCTCGCGAAGTCGATCAGCTCTTCAGCGAGGGCCTCACGAAATGCGCGTCTTCATCCGCGGCCTTGTCAATCTGCTCGCCGATAAAGAAATAGTCCGGGTTGGAAATGACCTTCAGCACACTGTCAGGCGTGCATTCAACCGGCTTTCCATCCTGGGTGAGGTTCCATGAAATCACCGATGCTGCGACGATCTCATTGGTTTTCTCTTCGATCTCCTCGATCGTGCCGATCTTCTTCGGATTTTTCTTTCCCTCTCGAATGGCAGCATTGGCGAGGCGGCGCTGTACCCGCTTCACCCGCTCGGAGCGATACGACGCAACCTTGATCACCAGGCCGGTCTTTTCACCGGTTACGGGATGCAGGATGTCGAGCTCATAGCCCCCTTCAAGCTTGGCGGCAGTACCGTCGAATTGCGATAGTTCAAATGTCATCGAAAACTCCATGAAACGGAAGAAAACAATCGGCCTGCTGGATCACGGGGCAAGCGCGGTGTCGACGGTAAGGATCCTGGTTGAGATACCGATGCTGAACGTGCGGCGAAGCACGTTGTCGCCGGTCCCGACGTTCTTTCGGGCCGACATGACGAGACCGCGGAAGTAGTCCACGCTGTTTTCGTAGAGCGCGCTTGGCGCGTCTTCGTACTCGACCTTGAAATTGTATTGAAACTTGGTCTTTTCCGCTGCGCGAACGGCGAGCTGGCCTGCGTCGAGGGGATCGTCGCCTACGACAAGGGCAATGGTGCCGGCATCGCGGGCGCCCTTGAGATGGCGCACGCGGCCATCGCCAAGGGACTGGAAGGTCACATCGGCAGATTCATCGCCGAATTCGCCGCCGTCTTCCACCTCCTTGATTTCAACCCATGTGAGGGCTTCGAATGCAGCGATGGCACCGGCATCCGTGGTGTAGTCGATGGTGGTTGGGCCGCCGATAAAGTATTTCGCGCCAGTGGCTGTTGTAATCGCCATGGGGTTCCCTTTCCATAAACCCCGTTTAGACGGGGCGGGTTAGACCGGATCGTCCGGATTTCAGTTGAAGCTTCGCCAGAGGATCGTCACCGGCACATTGATCTTGTCGGGTTCAATGATGGGACCACCTACGCTGGGCTTGGCGTAGATCTTCAGTTTCACTCCCGAACCGTAGAGAATGGTGCCCTTGGCGAAGTGAGCGGTGACAAGCCCACCTGTATTGGTGGCTTTAATGACACCTTGCCCCACTGGATGGATCGCCATGACCTGCAAAATACCCTGGTGGCGCGCGCTCGCATCATTGGCCAAGCCGATATTGTCAGTCCGGTTCGGGATAAAATCCACCCGGAGATAGGGACCGGCTGGAGCCGTAAAAGCCAATCCTGGATAGGCTACCGGCAACACGGGATCGAGTACCAGTGCGGCCAGTCTTGCGAACAGCAGCTCTGCAATTGTGGCTTCTACAGTCGCAGCCATCGTGATACTCATTTCGGAAATGGTCGATAAACTGACAGACGATGAAGTTTATGAACGGTTGCACGCCGCCCTTCTCGCCATCGGCAAGGCGGAGGGTCAGACCATTCGCGGCGATACAAGCTTGAAGGCTGCCCGCAAAGCGTTGGCGCTGCTGCAGATGGGCTTGCTAAAATCGATGGACGATGACAGCGACAGGAACGTTGCGGTCAAAGACCCAAACGAGATTTGAGTTCCCTCGCCTTCGCCTCAACAATCGCATCCCATCGTTGAGCAGCTGACCGGACAAACGCATCCGGTGTCTGACCATTGGATCCATACTCGCGATGCCCGGCGTATGCAGCGGTGTATCCGAAAAACAGCGTGTCATTGATGTCAGAGCCAAGAATTACGGCTTCGATCTGCCCTTCATCGTAGGCGTATGATCTCTCGTCGACCGGTTTATTGTTAGGGTTGATCGAGGGCATGGATGCCGTCGAGGCCATCAGAGATGAACGCAGAAACCCCGTATCGATCCGCATCCGCCCGCCAGCTGCGACAGGCGTTTGCATTTCGGAAACAATCTCTTGCACGCTTTCCTTGAACACCGCTTCAACAGCGCCGGGTATCTTCTCGGCAAACGCTGCGACCTGCGCACTGAAGGATAGTTTACCCATCATGCTCGTTCATAGCGTCGAACTATCGATGCGAAGTAATCGACCTTGTATTCGAGGTGGCAGCGGCAGCCCACAATCTCGCTCGTTGGCGCGCGTGGATCGCCGGGATAGCGCAGGCGTGCTCCAGACGGGCTGATGAAGCTCTCATCCATACCAATGGGCTCAGCGCTCGAAAGCGTGGCATGCGTATGCCGGACACGATTATCACCAGCCGACCGCCACTTCTTCTTGATGTCATGTTCAGCGACCTTGCCCGCATTTATCTGCTGTCGCATGGCGTTGTCGCGTGCAGTGCCAAGCGCCATCATAGTTTCGGTACGCGCAAGCATTTCCCCACGAAGCTGCACCATGCGGTCTGAATACCGGCCGAGGATACGCGTAACGACCTCGGATGGCAGTGGCTTCCCTTCGCGAATAGCGTTCATGACGGTGCGGTCAAATCGTTTGTCACGACGCTGACGGGTGAGGTAGTGCTTTAGGAGCGCGCTATCGCCTGAAACGAGTTCCGCCCGCGCCAATGACACAAGACGCTCCTGCTGGTTCGTGAGGCCGATAATCCCGCCTTCCCTTCGTCCGGTGACACGGTTAATCCGACCGACAACGTCGAGCGCCGTCGAATGCGGATTGCGACCAGCCGCAAGTCCTTCTTCAAGCGCTTGGCGAATGGCCCGCTTCTGGTCATCGGTGATACGGGTTACCAATTGCGCTGAATGATCGCGCAACCATGCCTCGCCCTCCGGGTGTCGTACGCCAAAGCGGAAGATGACCCGATTGCCGTCCGGGTCCTTCAACCGTGGCAGGTTCTCGACCAGACTGATCCCGCCGGCGTTGTAGGCTTCTGCCAGCGCCAGCTCCAGGGCCGAAAATGCTTCCCGCTCAACCTGGATAGCATCGATCGCTCCATTGATATCGCCTCGTTCCAGACGCTCGACCACGACACGAAGCGTGACCGCTGACTTGATGGCGTCAATGCTGTGAAAGAAGGCTTCGGCAAGGACTGCATCGTACTTGTCGACCAACTGATCGAAGATGCTGCGGTTGCTAGCCATCATTCAAACTTCACGCGGGCTGGTAGGCGCTTGAGCATTTTAAAGCCTCTCCATCGACAGCACTATGACTTGCTTGCTAGTCATTGGACGTATGACGCTGGGGACGATTCATGCCAATTGATATGTCATCGCAAAAAACGTTTGGCTGGCTGGTAGCCGCCCTGTGCTTGGGCCGCGCATTGTTCGAAGCAGTTTCTGGCACTGTCTTAGGGCTTGTGATCGTCTATCCGCTATCAACCGTCCTATTCGCGTATTTTCTTAAGTGGCTGATGCCATTCTTTCTCGCGGTTCATCGTGTTCCAGTCCAGCGGGATCTCGCGGTCAACTGGATTTTGCTCATCAGTGTTCCCGTAATAGTCGGATTTGCTCTGTTGAAGGCGCTGCTTGGGTAAGCCCTTATCGACTCCCTTATCGCGTCCTAGGACGTCTTGGATACGATGTACTGAATAATCGCAGCTCTCTGCAGTTTCCTTAGATCGCTGTCCGAAACAGGCATTCGTAATCTCGACATTCCCCAAGAACAACAGTCTTTCAGTCAGGGTTGGTTCTTGCATGCCGTTTACACCCTCGCCTGCACTTCGAAATAAACACTGGCTCCGGCCGGATTGAGCGACATGACACGAATGATGGTGTGAGACACGGTGCCAATCAGCAGTCTGTCGGTAGTGACAGGAACGATCGCCAAGCCCTTGGCAGCTATATAGACCTTCTTGTCACTCGCTTTGATCAGGGTGCCGTCAATATCCTTGTTGTCGAATTTGAGTACCGCCATCGTGCAGGTGTGAGCCGTTGGTACCGGCTCTCCCGGATCCCACTCAGGACCGGAGCCTGGAAGGTCGCGAATAATCGCGCCTGCAGCGCCGAACTTGTCGAGCAGACGTAGCGCTGTTGCCTGGGCGCGGGCATAATCGAACTTTGCCATTTCAGACCGCCAGAATGCCGGGAACGCCCATGCGCATGAACTGCCAGAGCAAGCCCTCGATCATGGTCACAACCGGCGTAGCAAATGCCACAACATCGGCGACAGAGCTGCTGCTCGACACAGCATATTCGACCTCCAACTCGCCTACTTTCTCACGCTTGGTTACCCCATTGCCCATCACGACAGGCGAAAGGCTGCCGGGCGTTATCAGTTCGAGAAATGACGCTTCGTAGGAGGCTTCGATGATCGGCCGTGGGGTATCGTCGGCCGGGATCGCCTGACCGTAATTGGTCACAGCGCCAGTGCGCGGCCATGCGCGAGCCTGATCATATCCGCCCGTACGAGCGCCAGAAAACTTTGGTTCATAGCGATCGATGACGAGAGAGCCGCGCAACATGGCGGCCGCCATCTGCGCATCGGTCGCGCCTTCAGGAAAGACATATCCATGTTCCGTTGCGTACCGAACGAACTCCTCTTTGGTACCGTAAGCGGCCATGGTCTTCTCCAGTCAAATGAGGATGCCCGGCAGTTTCCCGCCGGGCCAGTTGGTCAAGGCTGAGTTGCTAGCTCTTCAAGGGCAGCAATGATTTCATCCTTCTTGGCAGGGGTTTTGTCGCCGAGAAGCTTTGCTGCAGCAGATTTGAAGGACATGAAGGGAACGTCCGTTGCGTTCGCCATCGCTAGCACTTCAAGCACGGACTTGGCCTCGTCACCGTCGCCAGCGGATGGCGCCTGCCTCTTTTCAGCCTTCGCACCTGAAACAGTCAGGTGATCAGCATCGAGCCAAGCCTTAACGACGGGATGGTCTTTGACACCATCCCAATCACCCTGGTCGACTTCGACTGTGCCGCCGTTGCCAGCGATGACCGGTCCGCCCGGAATGCCGAAGCCTCCGGGACGGTTGTTCGTGATTGCAATCTTGGACATGTCTTTCTCCTCAGATTCCATCAAGGTATCGAACGGCACCAGGACGGCGGATCTCGACACTGCCAAGCCGGAAAATTCCTGGCACCTCGAACTTGAGCAGCCGTTGCTCGGCCTGAAGCCAGCGGAGTGGCATAGGAATGTGGATCTTCACGACATCGGGTGAACGACGGTACGCCGCCAATCGATGTGTTCCGCCGGCGCCGGCTGTTTCCAATCCGAAGACAGCACGAATTGTGAGAGGCAATCCAGTACGTTGCGTATAGATATTCGCACGTTGAATGTGCTCAAGCACCGTCGTTGTCATGGTCGCATCAAGGCGTTTCGTTGCTATCAGAGCATAACGATCCTGATCCAGGAGGACTGTATTCGCCTGTTCGATGCCGTTGGAGGCAGTAAAGATCACACTTAGAACACTGTTGACGTCAGCGAGGATCTCGTCGGCCGTCTTCGTGGTCCAGGTGGCAGTGCCGGAGGTGCCATTCGCTGCGGTCAACGCAGTGACGTTGGTAGCATTCAGCAGTCCGGTCATACCGAGCTTCGGGCGCCCCATGAAAGCAACGTTGTCGACGAACAGTTCGTATTTCCGACGGGCCGCGTCAGCTCGATCACTCTCCAGCCGAATGCCGTACGCCTGCGCATGCGCAAGCTCCTGGAGGTTGTACCGGTAACCGATACCAGCCATGAATACGCGGCTATTGCCGCTGTCGAGCTTGAAATCTACGAATGGAATGTCATCGCCATCCGCGGCCACTTCACGGGCCTGACCAACGTCATCGCCCATCGAAAAGAAATCGATAGCGGTGGTCCAATCCGGCGCCGAGTTATCGACCGGCACCAGTTCGCGGTATTGAAAGTCCGGATACTCGCGGGCGTAAATACCCGGCTCGATGTAGTTCTGCGCGGTGCGCAGGAAGTTTAGCGCCAGCGCGGGCGCGTCCGTAGTGAACATGCTCGTTCTCCTTACTTGGTGACGCCAAGGCGGAGACGTGCGAGCTGGTTGGTACCAGCCGTGACGCTTGCCCATTCGGCATTTTCGATGAGTTGGTTGGCGGCGGAGTTCGATACGTTGGTGAACCCGCCTGTCGGCGTCATGTAGACCGGATCACCTTGAGCAACGGCGACGAGCGCAGTAACCCAAATAGAACCCGTTTTCATGACGCTGATCTGATCGTAAGGCTTGTAGACCTCGCCATTGGCAAAGGGCAGCGTACGATCGACAACGGCGACGCCAGCAAATTTGCCGATTGCTGTGGGCAGCTTCACAGTGTCTTCGACAGTGTCGAACAGAACGCCAATGCCAAAGGGGATGTTGCCGGAGGTCCCGCTTACAACCATCGAAATGATGTGATGCGGTTCCGTGCTCGCAATCATGCCGGGATAACCAGCAGGCGTATCACGCGAATAGGATACGGTTGGAAAAGCCATTATGCGTTCTCCTTCTTGCCCTGCCATGCGGCGGCATCGCGAGCGAGCATTGCTGCATAAGCATCATTGGAATTGGTGACGCCGTCGGAGGTCTGGATGCCGTTCTGCACAATTGTGCGGAATGGATCAGCCACCTTCTTCGCGTCTTCGGCGAGGATGTCGAAGCGAGCGTCGATATAGGCTTCAGCCTTATCCTTCACGGCTTCATCGCCAAGTTTGGCAACAACGGCAGCTTTGCGGATTGCCGCATCGGTCAGGCCTTCCGTCTTCACATCCTTGGCGATAGCTTTCGCCACAGTGATCAGATCAGCACGTGCCTGGACGCGCTTGTCGAGGTCTGCATCAGAAAGCACCTTGGCCTTCGTCGCATCGATCTCGGCGTCCTTCTTGGCGATTTCTGCATCCTTGGCAGCAAGCGCCACCTGGTGTGCCTTCTCTGCGTCAGCGAGCCTGGTATTGGCATCAGCAAGCCGCGACTGCAGCGTGCCGATCACCGTGGCACCCTGATCGGTTACTTCAACCGGGATGCCATCGACGGTAACCGTCTTCAGGGTCATGATCTTTTCCTTCTCTGGTTTTTGATCATTGGTGATCGGGGCAACGCCCCATGCGCTCGCATCACCGATGCGAACCTGCTTCCCGGCCCGGCCCTGCTGCACGATGGCAACGTGGTTGAGGCGGATATTCTTCTGGATGGCGTCGTAGGCCTCGCCTGCGGGCGTGGTACCGCCGGTAAAATCGAGGTCGCAGGTGTAACCGGCGCTCAATTCCTGCTTGCCGCCTTCAATGGCGAGGATGGTCTTCTCATCACTGACCATGAGCGGAACACGGATGAAGATGCCCTCGCCCGTTACCTCGTCGCCGGTCTGACCGACCGCATATTCTTTCCAGTTCTTGGAGGTAACCTGCTCGTCGGGATGGTCGTTCGTGACGGGACGATGTGCAGCGCTTTTGAGCGTATCCTCGCTGAATACCTCGGAGCCGGGGCGATAAACCCGAACCTCTGCCATGTCTGGCTTACCGACTTCCCAGCCCAGATAATTCTGGATGCCAGTGCGAGCGATACGAGCGTCCGCAACGAGATAGCCGTCATCGCGCCGGCGCATTCCTGCGACGGTTACAGCGTCTGTGAATTGCATGGACGAAGCCTTATTTATGAAGTGTATGAAAACGCAGTGGGAGGTTCGAAATGGAAGCCAGAACTGCGACTCCCCAGGATCTCACTCAGGTCTTCGATCATCTCGCCGACCGATTAAGTCGCGAGTTTGCGACCGCCGGCGAAACCGAAAACAAAGCAAGGGAAAATCTGCTGATGGACCTTCGCGAAGGACGCGGGCACGCGTTGAGGGATGGAAACGAGACCTTGGCGGTCATAACTTGGCATGAGGTAGGCGGCATTGCTTACACGTCATTTGCGGCCAATGAAGAATTCTTCACTGCTAAGACTGTCCGCTTCTGCAAACGCCACATAAGGAAAATCCAACAGCTTTGCGGCAACATGCCCATCCGTTCCGTGAGCCGGAGTGACCGACCTGACGTGGATCGCTGGTTTGCTTTGATCGGTTTTGAAAAGGTCGATCAGCATGAAAATAGCGCTACGTTCGAGTTGGGGTCGCTGCAGCGATGATTTCAGCCTCACTGGGCTCTTGTTCGGATAGCTTGCCGTACTCCTCGATGAAGCCGTCGAGCCCTGGCAAGCTGCCATCTTCTGTGAAGGTGTTCACCAACGCGTCGGACAGGGCTTCGCGGGTGATAATCTCCTGCCCCGAGGATGAGCCGATCAAAGCGCGAGCGGCATCCGACTTGGTCTTGAAGATATCCGCACGCTCCTTCTCGGACATCTGCTCAAGTGGTGCCCACTCGTAATAGATCGCATCGTCCCGCGTGCCGGTTGCCGATCGGATGATGCACTCGTCGAGCCGAGCCATTGCTGGCGTCAGTTCGAGTTCCTGAATAGACTGGATGCGATCATGATAGTTCTTCATGTCGCTTGTGCCGGTCGCATTCATTCCGGCCGGAGATTGTCCGAGCAAGCGCGTCACAGGGATATCGGCGGCGCCTGAAACGATCTGCATGAAAGCCATGAGAATATCAGTCAAACCAGCAAGTTGCGCACTTTTGCTCTCATACTCTTCCTCGGCATCGAGAAGCAGTGTGCCATTGATACCCTTGATCGTATTCGCCAATGTGTAGCGGCTGAGGACAGCGTCCTCATAGGCCTTGTTGCCGATATTCTCGGTGAAGCCCGGTATCTTGATGATGTCGATCTTGGCTTCGAAAATCAGGCTCGCGATGTTCCCAGCCGTGCTGTCCGCATTCTTGATCGCGTCGAGGGTGGCGGTGAGGATGCTTTCACCCCAGCCTTGCGTTGCGCCGCTGATATCGTCGTCGGGCGCCATGGCCCCATTGAAAAGCACCAGGCGCGAGGGATGAATGATCAACTGCTTACCGTTCAAGCCGGTTAGGTAATAATTCTCCGGTCGGTTGAACCATTCGGATTCGGGATCGCGGTCGATCGTGCCGGCCTTGAGCTGACGACGTGTCAGCACGGTCAGGTGCTTGATGCCGGCCTTGCCGATGCGTTCGAGATCGAGCCGCTCGGATGTGTCAGTGTCGCCGGTTCCGATATCAGCGCAGCGCCGCCGAACAGACGGCCTTTCTTTGATGCCTCAAGGATCTTGCCCTTGACGTTCAGGCGCTTCTCTTCCTTCTCGATCAGCTCAATGACCTTGTCATCAGCCTGCCAGTCGCGCCACTTACGGCAACTGTCGAGTGCAGGAATGTCGATGATCTTCCGCGGCAGCCACGAACCACGATAGGCAGCAACGATCTGCTCGTCGGTGAGGATGGGCTGCGTAAAGAAAACAGTCGCCGCCTTGTCGCGCTCGGTGCCCAGGCGGGAAACAAAGCTGACAAGGCTATCGCGAGCCATTGCAATGACGTTTCCCATCATGGTCCTAACTGATATGCGCCAGCGTGAATGTGTGCGAGGTACGTGGCGCGAAGGCCATTACGAAAGCGTCGGCAAGGTTCGGTGACGGGATGTCCCGCTTGTCCAGGTCCTTCTTGCTCTCGACCTTTGATTTCCCGCTGTTGTCGTAGTCCTTGCGTGGTGTCGAAAGCTCGTCGATCAGCCGGTCCAGATGATCGCAGTCGCTGGATATCGCGATCAGCTCATCCGATGCGAACTGCTCGCCCTTCTCCAATGCATTAAAGGTGTTGCGAAACCGGCGCGAGACTTCCCACCACGATTGCGCTTTGATGTTCGAATAGAAGTCCTTGTTCAGCGGTGATTTCGGATCCTTGGGATCGATACGACGCTCTGGATTGAGAACCGCTCCACCAGCATTGAACCGAAAATACGGTATCTTGACCTTGTGCTCCTGGTTCAGCGCCTGAAAGTGTGCGCCGGCGAACGCTCCAACACCAATGCTGTCGTAGTCGATCGAGGCGTCAAGCATTCGGGCGATTGCATGCACCCTGCCCGCTGACTTCAGCAGTTCGTCCTCTCGCGCCTTCCATTCATCAACATGCGTCGCAAGGAACCCGTGATTTGCCACCGTAGCGCATTTGTCGTCGCCACTGTCTGCAACGTCGAGATCCGACCCGTTTGACGCCGGTAGGTTCAATCTTGAGCTGCTTATGAGCATCGACCGCAGCGAGGATCCACGACCGCTTGATGATGACCGCATCATCGTCCGTGAGCGGCTCGCCCAGGTAGATATGGCGGAACTCTTCCTCGTCTTCGTGCCGCTTCGCCTCAATGACCCTGAGGATGGTTGCGGACAAAAACGGATTGTCGACGTAATTGATCTGCTTTTTGATCGTGTCGGGCGGCGTGTTCGAGATGAACCGCCGGTAGACGAAATCCGTGACCAGGCGCGGATTGAAGATAATCCAGAACTGCGAGCCTTCCTTACGCAGCGTAGGCTCAAGAATATTCCACTGCTCTTCGGTGAGGTTGTGCGCTTCCTCGATCCAGCAGATGTCGATGCCTTCCAGCGACTTGATTTCGTCAATATGCCGCCAAAGGCCGTAGAACATGAACTCCGAGCCGGTCAGCTTATGCTTGATCGAGTTCTCGGTGATGACGAACTCATTCGTAAGCCCAAACCGCCCGATCTGGATTTTCAGCAGCGTGTAGACAGATTCCGCGATCTTATTCTGAAACTGACGGGCGCAAAGAACACGGATCCTGCATTGAGTGGCAAGGAACACCGCGAACCCTGCAGCATCCCAGGATTTCGAACTTGAGCGTCCGCCATACAGGACGCGGTTGCGTGCCGGCGTCAGCCAGAAGCTCCTAAAGGCCGGGGTTAAGGTCGGAGTAGAAGTCTGCAAGAGATCGTACCTCGATTGGCGCGCCGCCCTTGCCTGTGTGTTCGTTCTTCTCGATCAGCAGCCCATGTAGCTTTGCCTTGCCCATTACGGCAGCAACGGCAGCACTTGCGCCCTTCTCATCGGCCATGGCCAAACGGCGGGCTTCTTCAAGTTCGTTTGTGAGGCTTTCAATCGAAACCAGGGTGCGTTCCGCGCCTTCGGCCTGCAGCTCTTTGACCCGAGCCACAACGTCATCATTTGTCATCAATCGAGCGGCGTTCTGCCTTTGTGGCTTGAAGCCTGCATCAGCATATGCTTCGGCGGCGCTCTTGCCTTCCACGACTGCTTGGGCGAATTTCTCGTGCCGTGGATTTTTCAGAACTGGCATTTCAAGGGTCCTTCCGGCAGTCGGCCGGCGTTCCCACACGGCAGTTGCTGAGTGACGACAAGGCGATCTTCATCATCTGTATCTGCGCCCCTCGCTCAACCGTCCCCGCGCCCTGACCGCCACAATTTACAGCCCAGCAAAAACAGCGCACAGTAGCCTTGCGATATGGAGCGCGGCCCTTGATCCGGCCGTCGGCGTCGTCGCAGGGAGGGTGCTATGCCAACGATTATTGGCCATCACAACATCACAAAGGGCGCGAACCACTGGCTCACCTCACCGAAGCGCAAGGAGCTTTTCGGTCCGCTCGGGGTGACCAACATCCGAACGTTTGTTGATCCGCAAGATCCGACTCGCGTGGCGGTGATGATGGACGTTCCGGATATTGATGCCTTGCAGGCGGCGATGCAGAGCAAGGCGGCCGCCGATGCGATGGCCTTCGACGGGGTGGTGCCGGAGTCTCTGGTGATCCTCGTCGAGATCGAAGGGGTAATCGCTCCGCCGATAGGGGCTCCTGCGGGGTGCCTGTTTTAAACGTCGCTGACCGCGGAACTGCGGCGGTCCGCTGGCATCCGCCATGGCACATGGCCGAACCATCCGATGATCTGCTCCTCGTGCGTTATAGCTGGGGTAGCGATTGATCGTTTGAAGAATGGAGGATCAAATGGCTAAGCAATTTCGCGAAGGCATATACAGAGCGGAATTCAATACCCTCACCATGGAGGGGATTGGATTAGTGGTTCTGCGCGATGGTCGCGTATATGGCGGAGATACCTTGATCTACTATGTAGGTACCTATTCAGTTTCCGGGAACCGAGGTCACAGCCCGGGTAAAAGCTTTTCCGTACAAAGGGATGCCCATCGAGGGAGTGGAACCCGTATTGGGACGCGACAAGAATGCCCTTGATATGGAAGGTGAAATCGACGGGGACGATATTGTTCTGGGAGGCCGATCCAAGGAAGCTTCAGGAAGTGGTATCAAGATCAAGTTACGGTTCCTGCACGACTAGCCACTCGCTGCGGCTTCTACCTGCAGACAACAGCAAGCCGATGGCAGCGATAAACGCGCGTCGGTTCATGCTGGCCTCCATATGGAAATAGTCGCCCGAGGACCGCTGCAGTCGCACATGAAGTGCGGGATGATTTAAATTTTACGGTGGTCGTTCGCGATCCATTCACCCGGTTTCTAGAACTCGTTTGAATAGGGCGCCATCTCATGGGTTCATGGCAGGATGACCGATTACAGATATCGAGGAATTGAGCCGAAATCCGGCCGAAAGTCCGATTTCCGCCTATTGACCATCGTTGCGGCTATTGCAGCCCTCGCAGGAGGCGCTCTGGTTGGCAAAGGTGAAATTCCAATACCCGTGCTGAAAACGCTCTCGCCCGGTTGCAACATAAAGGGCAATATCAGCATCGATAAAGGCGAACGCATCTATCACGTCCCAGGCCAGATGTTTTACACGAAGACCACCATCTCAACGCAGTACGGTGAACAGTGGTTCTGCTCTGAAGACGAAGCTAAAAAGGCCGGCTGGCGCAGATCGAAGCGCTAATTTGGTTGAAGAGGCAGGATTCTGAACCTGCAATCTTCTCGTTATGAGCCAGACGAGATGACCACTTCTCCACTCCGGATGAAACTGAATTTGGTGAATAGATTTCCATGACGGGAAGCCGTGAAGCTCTTCCCACGCGCCCGGCGAGTGTTCCCTGTCCCTAGGTCCGCCAGTCAGCTGCAAATCACCTGTTGCGCGTATATACTAATTTTCGCTTGCCATAAAGGATTATTTTCTCGTAATAGGCATAGTTACCTACAGCTGCTTCTAGAGAGTTGGACGGCCGCTTTACGGCGGCAGACGGCCATTTCTGGTTTTGCTTTCAGTGAGCGTGCATATGGTCTGCCTTTGTAATATCTTCATTATTGAGAGAAGCGATGGAGATGAACGTGTCATGGCTTGGGACGATCATATGGCTTTCTAATCTTGGAGTTGCCAGATGCCGCCGTGTCGACCGTCAGGGAATTGCGGTCGCGAATGTTACTGCCTTTATCATCGCCGGTGCGGCTCTTTCTTTCGCTTTCATCTATACGCTTACCGGCGAGCGAAGCCTACTTCCATTGATAATAGTGAACTTGCTCCTAGCGTTGGCCGCCCTGGCTACGCCATTCTTTCATCGATTTGGACGAGAGGCTTCCACGGTTTGGGAATTCGCGATCAGTGCCGCCGCTCTTACATGGATCACTTCGCTCCTCGGCAAAGACTCCGGGGTGATGCTCAATCTCATCGTCGTCACACCCATTGCATTTGCAATCCTTGGACGGGAACACGCCGCACTCGTCGCAGTGCTTAGCACCTTGGCGGCGATTCTCATTATTTTGTCGGGAATTGTATTTCCCGAACCGAAGCCAGGCATCTATAGCGATACCCGCTTCCTGCAATTGGTTTATTCGTCGGCAATCGTGACCGCTATCTTAGGGTCCTTCGCAGTAACCTATTACGCGTTCTCACTCGCAAGAAATGCGCAAAATAGATTAGAGGGCCTGATGAGATCTATTATGCCAGACGAAATCGTCGATCGGCTATTCGAAAATGAGGAAGGAATAATAGAGAATTACGAAAGGGCGACAGTATTGCTTGCTGATATCGTGACGTTCGTGACCATCTCAAATGAAATTGGCTCCAAGCGAACAGTGGCTATGCTGGATGACTTATTCACTAGGCTCGACGCATTCACAACAACCGTTGGTGTCGAGAAGATCAAGACAATTGGAGACGCGTACCTGGCGGTAGCAGGAGTTCCGCGAGAAGTAGCAGACCCAGAGGGGGCAATGACGGCTTTCGGATTTGGCGCAATTAATATTGCTCGTGAGGTCGGAGAGCGGCACGGTGTCGAACTAAAGCTACGAGTTGGAATGGCATCAGGGCCGCTGACAGCTGGAGTCCTTGGCAGATCGAAGTACGCATTCGACATTTGGGGGGTTCCGGTAAATCTCGCCGCCAGGCTCGAAGCCATTGGGCAACCGGGTTATATTCTTACCACCGAAGAGACCAAGGACGCTCTGGTCGAAAAGTTCCGGTGCGAACCCTTGGGCAGTGAAGAAATAAGAGGCTTTGGTCCCGTTACGGTTTGGAGAATAAGCGAACGCCGGGTTTGCTAACTGCGCGGTCGTGCGGGACACGGATGGGATCCGTTTAGTGCAACTCTAAAGCGAATTTCCGTAAAGCCGAGAGGCTCTTCCCATGCGCCGAGCGAGTTCCCTGTCCCTAAGTCCGCCAGTCAGCTGCAAATCACTCTGGCCCGTATAACTGATTTGCACCATCAAATAAAGGATTAATTTCAGGATCTAGGTATAATTACCTAGTCTCGAGGGCACCGGCACAGAACCAATTCAGAAAGCCACTACGGTAAGTTTCATTGACACGATGATGGAGAAAGGAGCTCCGCTGGTAATCGCGGAAATGCCGAATGCGACGGATTTCCAGCTTCACCTTTTTGCGGCGTTGGCTAGAAGAACAAGGCTGAGGCGAAAGCGTTTGCCTTATCACTCTTCGGCCATCTGGCTGGTGACTGGAAAACCCAATCATCGGTCAACTATCGAGAACGCTGTATGGAAAAGGGATCAGAACCAGAAATGGAGGCATGTTCTTTCCCCAGACCGTGAAAAATTCTCAAAGACTTTGGGAGAACGCAGGCTTCTGAGTTACGAAGATAGCCGTCACGTCAAATGAAAGGATCAAGTATGAAAGCTGTTACCGCAATCGGTTTAGATTTGGCCAAACAAGTATTTCACGTTCACGGCTCAGATGCTGAGGGTAGTCCAACATTTAGCCGAAAACTGCGTCGAGTTCAGGTGAAGGAATTCTTTGAGAACATTCCTCCGTGCACGGTGGGTATGGAAGCATGTGGCAGCGCTTACTACTGGGCCCGAGAGATCGCGTCTTTCGGCCATGACGTCAGAATAATGCCTGCAATTTACGTCAAACCTTTTGTGAAGCGCGGCAAGACGGATGCTATCGATGCCGAAGCCATTTGTGATGCGGTATTGCATAAACAGATGCGGTTTATTCCAGTGAAATCGGCCGAGCAGCAGGCCTTTTCGATGTTGCTGAAAGTGCGCGCCCTGTTCTTGCGTCAGCGAACAAAGGCAACCAACGCCTTACGGAGCCATATGGCCGAATTCGGCCTCGTAGTCCCTGCTGGTACAACGAAGGTGACCGCATTGTTCTCGCTACTGAAAGACGATGGCAACGGTCAAATGCCTCAAGTCGCCCGCCTTGCGCTTTGCGAAATTATGGAAGAAATCGAGCATTTGGATGTGCGAATTGACCAGCTCGATGCCCAAATTGCTTCTCAGGCCAAGCAAGACGAGGATTTCCAACGGTTGATGACCATTCCCGGCGTCGGCAAGACGACGGCCGCGGCGATCAAGGCATATGTGGGTGACGCAGGAGTATTTAAGTCGTCTCGTCATTTTGCTTCTTGGATCGGTCTTACTCCAAAAGTGCATGCCAGCGGTGGAAAAACACGCCTCGGCAGCATTTCAAAAGCGGGGAACTCGGTCTTACGGTCGCTCTTATACATGGGGGCGAGGGCCATTCTCCGCCAATCTCGAAAGAGTGAGAACTCTTCCTCCTGGCTTACGAAGCTGATGATACGGCGGCCTTTCAAGGTCGTGGCTATCGCTGTTGCCAATAAGATGGCAAGAACCATCTGGGCTCTCTTGAAAAACGGGGGAACATATCACCCGCCGATAGAACCGAATGTTGCCTCAACGTAATCATCCGCATTTCACGATTCACCAGTAGGCCAAGATGACGAACGCAGCACTTCCGCGTGGGTAAAATTTGGTAGGATAGGCAGCAAGAAATCGTGCGCTTTAAAACGCGGCCCTTCGTTTTGCCATCTACCTTGCGCCTGGGCAAAAGGCCTGTACGGGAATAAGTACATAGGCCGAACATACGTTTTGCCCCCACGATATAGGAATTGTTTAGGCGCTGTCTTGTGCCGCGGGCTGTTTCCGAACTTAATATGGGACAGCCCGCACTTTGCTGGCCCCCGCACCAAAGCGATTCTGCTGCAACGGTGCTTTATTCAAATTCAAAATGCTGACAAGCCCCGGAAATTTTACGAGACTATGTTGCCTTGATCACTTGCCCACCTCGGACATCTGACCGGAATGTTTAAATGACGCTATCCAGCGGTGAGTTGTCTCGACGCGACTTCATGCGTCCGAAAATATCAATAAGCGCGATCACTCTGCCGGCATTTGTGACTGCATCGACAACACCGCCGAACGTAGCGACCGGGTTTACTTTCTCGGTGACACCTTACCTGGTCGATGGCTATCGCAGTTCTGGAGACCTCCGGGGCAGCACCAAAGCGTGACGCATGCAAAGTCATTGTTATTCGAAAGATTGGACAAACACTAAGCTGCCATTCAAAATTCTCTCTGATTAATTCAGGAACCATCGTCAGCGCGCCGAGCATATTTCCCGCATTTGAGCATAACGAATAAAATGCCACATTTTCCTGACAACACTCGGGGCAAACCGAAGTGGAGCGGCCATGAAGCGCAAGTCCAAATCCCCGGAGAGCCCCTTAGACGAACACACTGTGCAAGAGCTGGAACTTCAGGAGCGTCTGATTATCAAGTACATGAAAGAGGGCATGACGCGCGAGGAAGCAACGATGCATGCGCTCGCCGAATTGCGGGAGAAAATGGATCGGGGCTGAGAGGGTTCCCTATCGCATGCCGCTTAATCATTTGCAGAGCTCCCTACTCGCACTTTTACGAGTTAACGATCTCTGGATCTGCCTTTAAATTGTGTTCCACGGAGGATCCACGATGACCCACCTCGAGCACATCTATGCGTTTCAAATCATTCCTGGCAATGATGATATCCTGAGTTTCGCAGCAACACTTGAGCATGCGAAAGCCGAAGCCGCCGATCATCGCAGAAGCCTGATCGAGAGTGGTGATCATCACCTTGGACCGACGGCGTTGTACCGTGTTACCATTCGCCCCCTATCCCGGCCGGACCTCATCAACGTGCTCAATGAACGAGATCAACTCATTGATCTTATCATCGTAGACGAGGAATTTCTCGGAGTTGTTGCCTAGCGAGCCCCTGTTTGATCGTCCCACTGCGTTATGCAACGGGTTTATTGCCGTCCGGTATCGACCCATTCCCGTATTTGAAAGGCAGAAGAACCCACCATGAGCACAGCGAGTGACGCCCGTTTCTGGGATCGGACTTCACGAAAGTATGCCATGACGATTGCGGATCCGGCCGGATATGATCGCACGCTGGGCCGGACCCGCTCTCTGTTGGGATCAAGCGACCGGGTATTGGAACTAGGCTGCGGAACAGGAACAACAGCGCTCCGACTGGCAGCCAATGTGCAAAGCTATCTCGCGACGGATATTTCCACTGGAATGGTCGCTATTGCCGAAGGAAAGCGTATTGCCGATCCTATCCCGGCGCTTACCTTCCGCGCCGCCACCGCGGAGGCGCTGAGGCCCGAAGAGGTGCAGTTCGACGCAGTTCTGGGATTCAACTATCTCGATCTGGTCCGCGACTTGCCGGCACGCTGCGCCGCATCCATGCCTTACTGGTGGCGGAGGGCTTGTTCATTTCCAAGATACCCTGCGTCGGAGATATGAACCCACTTATCCGGCTTGTCTTGTTGCCCAAGATGCGCGCGGTCGGGAAGGCACACCATTTTAGATTGCATTTGTAATCTATCTCCTGTATAGAGGTCGAACGCAATCTATCAAGAGGAGATACGAGATGATCCGCAGAACCCTGAGCGCATCGCTCCTGGCCGCGCTGTTTCTGGCGACCCCGGCGTTTGCCGAGGACGCCACCATCGGACGCCCGATCGAAGGCGCCACCCTGCACGAGGGACACCTCGACATGGTGGTCTACTACGTCCCGGTGGACGGCGACCTCCTGGAGGTCACCGCCACCTTCGCGCCGAAGACCGGGGGCGATCCGCTGCGCGTCGCCATGGGCCTCTCCGACGGCGACTCCGTGGCCTTTTCCATGCCGGGCCACCGGGACTCGCTCTACGCGTTCTCGAGGTCCGGCGAGGAGGTGACGGTCTCGTCCGGGACCGACGTGCACCCGCGCGCCGATGCGCTAATGAACTGATCCGCCGTGCAGACCGCGGCATGCGTGCTGCTGGCCGTGGGCTCTCGCGTCCGCGCGGCCGATGTAGAGGTCGAACGCAATCTACTCGATATGAGGAGATGGGCATGAAAACGAGACCCGCCATTGTGCTGGCGGGCGTCCTGTTCGGATGGATTTCGCGACAGCGCTATGAGCAGGCGAAAGCCGCGTTAGATACGGCCACGGCTCCGACCACCGGACCGAAAACCACTAAGGTTCCACCGGATCAAAGTGTAGGCCAGCGTTCCGCAATGGCGGCGAGCGTTGTCAAAAATCACCGGACGGGAGCGCCACACGGCGCCCTCGATCACGCCATCGAATAAGTTTGGAGGAGAGGTCAAATGCTATACCGTTATTTTGTCGAGAAATCGATCCGACAGAGCTTCGACCATGTCAACAACCATCGCTGGGATGAGGCGGTGAAAGCAGTCGCGCCGCATGTCCATCACCGCGTTTCCGGAGCCCACGCGCTTGGTGGTGAGCGCCACGAGAAAGAAGCCCTGCGCCGCTGGTTTGAGCGCCTCGGCCGTGTCCTGCCCACTCTCCATCTCACGGTCAACCACATCTGGGTGAAGGGCTGGCCGTGGCATACCACCGTGTTTGCCCAGTGGGACGGCACCGCAACGCTGCTCAACGGCGACGCGTCGTACGTCAACCGTGGTCTCCACGTGTTCACCCTGCGGTGGGGCAGAGTCTATGCACTCGAGGAATTTCAAGATTCACAAGCAGCGGCCCGCGGTCTTGCCGCCCAAGCGGCAGCTGGCCTCGAAGAAGCTGTCGCCGAACAAATTGTCAGCTAGCAGAAGCGCAGTCAGAGGCCCACCTGCGTCGGCGATGCGTGGAGCATGTTGAACCTGCGCGACGCGAGCATGGGTCATGGCGCGGCCCCTATCGCGCATTGTGTCGGCGCGGCTGGAGCTATGACGCCGCTACGGGATGGCGAGGATGATTTCATACTTTTCAGGCGGAGGCCGCAATGCGCCTGACCTCGTCAGCAGCTGCTTCGAGAACATGCTGCGAGATAACTTCATCTGTCATGACACGAGAGATCGTTATGGCCCCTACCATGAGAGAAAGTATGGCCATCGTTTTATGACAAGGTTTGGAACTCTCCGACTTCGGCATCAACTCATCGAGGATCTGCAGATGAGCTTCGATGCCGTTTTGAAACGGAACCCGTACCTCTTTGCTTTGGCGCGCGGCATCAGAACCAAGTGCCGCCAGAGGGCACCCGTCGCTCCTCTCCTGGCGATGGCCCATGGACAAATAGAACGAAACAACTGCTTCAAGTGGATCAGGATTGCCCGCAGCTGCTGTCGACCATCTGAGGGTTGCGCTCTCCATCGCGCGCTTTGATGCCTGTGCGGCAAGATCAGCTTTGGATTCGAACTGCTTATAGAACGCGCCCTGAGTAAGGCCGGCGCCTTTCATCAAATCCTTCAGCCCAATGCCGTCAAAGCCGTGCTCCCGAAAGAGCCGGCTTGCGGCGTTTATCACTTCTTCGCGATTTGCTTCGGCCTGCGCACGGCTGACTCGCATTTCGACCTCCAGTTAGATGTCATTTGACATCTATAACAAATTTAGAGTTAGATTGCAATCAAACCTAAAACTGTGCCCGTCAAGAAGGGTAATTGAAATGGACCGCAAGATTTTTTTCATCGATAGCGGCCGCCATGCGGGGATCCGCGGCTTCCTCCGCCTTTCCGCCGGCCGCCGCCAGAAACGAGCCAAAGCTGTTTCCAAGGAGGAAGCGGTTCAAGACGTCGAGGCAATCGTTCTTTCGATCCCGTTCGCCAAATATCCCGATGTTGCCCCGCTCTTCAATAATGTGCCTGAAGCCACCGTCGTAATCGATACTTCCAATTATTACCCGTTCCGCGAACGCGCGATCGCTGACATCGACGGTGGGAAGCCCGAGAGCGTTTGGGTTAGCGAGCAGATAGGCCGTCCCGTCGTCAAAGCATTTAACGCTGTACTCGCTGTGACGCTGGCAGAAAAAGGGCAGCCAAGCGGAGCATCTGGGCGTATTGCTGTTCCAGTTGCCGGCGATGATCCCGAAGCGAAGGCTGTCGCCGCGAAGCTGGTCGATGCTACCGGCTTCGATCCGGTGGATTCAGTTGGTCTTTTGAATTCTTGGCGACAACAGCCTAGCACTCCAGCCTACTGCACGGAACTAACAACTAGCGAGTTGAAAGCGGCTCTTCAATCCGCAGACAAGGCTCGCGCGCCTGAAAATCGTGAGGCTCTCTTATGTTCGTTTGCAAGCTCTTTAGTCACGACTCTTTCCTTTCCGGCTTTGACGACGAAAGCACATGCGCGAAGCTGTTGAACAAAGGAGGAGGCAGGGCGTTTAGACGACGGCTGGCATACTCTTATGCGCGGGTTGGGTACCGCATTTCCGTGTGTTCGTCTGGGGCTGCCTCTGTCTAATCTCGGACTTGGAATTTATCCGCCACATAGAGCCTGCGAGGGTTCCCCACCGGAGCCCTGCCTCCATCTTTGTCCAACAGCAGATGATTTTAAATTTTGGGTTAAGCGTCTCTCTTCAAGCTGACCATCGGCATTTAGCCTTTAGCTGTGGGAGCGACCTCCTGTCCAATCGCCCACAGGAATGCTGCCATTTCTCGGGCAATGGCGGTGACGGCGACGACCTTCGGCTTGCCTGCCGCCATCAGTTTTCGATAGCGCGCGCAAAGCCGCACCTGGGCTTTCCAGGCAATCTCGCGAACCGTTCTTGGCAGGTCATCCGGCCGCGCCTGGATCTTCGGGCTCACGCGAGCCGGGAAGCGATATGTCCAGGCCGCTTCAACGAGTACCCTTCGAGCCCTTGTGTTGCCGGCCTTGGTGATCCCAGCGCGCTTGACCCTTTCGCCCGTTGAGCGTTCCGACGGCACAAGACCCAGATAGGCCATCAACTGACGGGGATTATCGAAACGCCTGACATCGCCGATCTCGACCACAAAGGTGACCGCAGTCATGAACGCGACGCCGCGCATCGCTTGATAGGCTGCCACAACCGGTGCCATCGACCAGGATGCTGCGGTCTCCACCACCAGCTTGGTCAGCCGATCCAGACGCACGCCGGCATCCTCGATGGCCTGGCAATATTCTGCCAACAGAATTTGGTGGGCGGGATGATCGAAGGCCTGGCATGCCAGCCATCTTGTATGGGCGCGCGTCCAAGGCGTGCGGCCAGTATAGATCCGGCCGTGGCGCAGGAGAAAAGACTGGAGTTGTTGGCGTGCCTGCTTCAGCGCATCGTTGGCAGCCTCGCGAGCCCGCACCAGGTCGCGGATCGCCTCATGGCCTTCGTCCGGAACCCAGACAGAGGTCAGTTCGCCCGCCCGGTGCAGGCGCGCCAGACTTACGGCATCCCGGCGGTTTGTCTTCACCCGGTCACCCGCACGCTTGGGCACCAGGGACGGCGCCACGACCACACAATCGTGCCCCAATTCAACAATCTGCCGGTAAAGACCGTAACCGGTCGGGCCGGCCTCGTAGCAAAAGTGAAGCTTGGCCCCGCGTCGGGAAAGCTTGTCGACCATCGACGCCACCGACGCCGGCTCCGAAGAGATGTCGCCGAAAAACCGCACCTCGCCGTTGCGCACCCCGTCCGCAACCGCAACTGAAATCTTCAGCTTCGACGTATCCAAGCCGATGAAAATTACGCTATTCTCTTTCATGGTTCGCCCTCGCTAAGCGTGGGGCTCGGCTCCGGCCTATCCAGAGCAACCCCCGAATTCAGCTTACTGCGGGGGCGGGCCACCTTCACCCCGAGAACATACGGTCTAATCCAGCAGTTCATGGAAGCCGGCGTCAATCTCACCCATGATGATGTCGTAGCTCGAAATCGAGCCGGAACTGCCTGAGCGTCGGAATCGTTGCCTGCTTTACGCAGGAGCATTTTCTCCGCAAGTGCCGAACGTGAGTAACCGGCACCGGGTCGGAGACCTTACTTGTAAACCACCTAGCCTTAGCTGATCGGCAGTGCCTTCAGGCGAATGTCGCCTCTGGATCGAGACGTGACTTTCGGAAACCAAGTCGGTGTTATGCCGCCGGTGTAAGCTGTTTCGGCTCGAATTCAACTGGCGTCATGCGTCCGAAAATATCAATAAGCGCGATCACTCGGCCGGAGTTTGTAACTGTATCAACTACACCGCCGAACGTGGAAAAGGGGGTCCCTCCTTCGGTGGCGAAAATCGATCGACCTGGGGAGAACTCACTTTCTGTTCTTGCCTTCTTCGACCTCTTTCTTGCGATGAATGCGAGCGGTACGGGCGTCATCGAGCTGCAGGTCGATTTAGGCGAGATAGATTGCGGATCTTCGCTGGGGTGCCGCGTCAGCTCGTGCCAAACATGCGCCACCCCGCGAAACTTCGCCTCAGTCGAGCTTGGCCGGGGACGAGAACGGCCGATCCCCGTCTACCACGAAGATGGCCAGCTGATTGAGATCGGTTGTACCGGCGCTGAACACTTCCATCGGCGTGTCGGCCCCGTGTCCGGCCATGGTCGTGCCGGCTTCGGCATAGGCCACGCCGTGGGGCGTTCTCTGACCGAGCTTGCCGGCCAGTACATAGAAGACCTCCGGTCCCGGATGTGTATGGATGGACGACTTGGCACCGGGCGCTCCACCGGCGCGGTTGATGCGCAGCAAATACTCGCTCGCGCTGATCGGCGGAAGGGGTCCGATCTCGGCGACCTTGGTTCCACCGGGCGTAGAGCCATCCTTCGGTCCTAGCGTGAACAGCCAGACCTTGCCCGCGACCTCAGCCGCAAGCGAGGTCGAGCCCACAGCGCCCTGGGCCTGCGTCAGCGTCGGGAAATTCTCCACCCGCCAGTACAACGCTGCGGACGGCAGTTCCTTCACCTTTTTTTCAACCACCAGCTCGACGACGAATTTGCTTTCAGCGGTCATCGAGGCTGACGTCATCAACCCGAAAGCACACAGTGAGAACATGAGCACGCCAATACGGCGCGCGCTGAGGGATCGCGGTTTCATGGGTGAGTCCTCCTTTCGATTTCAACGTTCCCGGAATGCGGCTGTGCGGCCGTTTAGGATAATGAGCGTGTGCCGCAGCTCTGGATGATCTGCATCGGAACGCTGCCTCTCCAAACTAAGCAATAAAGATTCCGGTCAGAATTACGCAAAGGACGAGTTAGGCAGGACAGAAAACTTAAGCGTGCCAAGTAAGTGTCAATACAGAACGCACCCAATTTAAAAGGTGTCTTGAGTTCTCTGTCGCTGGGCCCCAATGTCTCAGCGTCAACGAACAAATATACTCCCTATCTGCGCCAGTAGCGAGGAAAAGCTCTCCCGTCAGCGTCAAACAATTGGCCCCAACCTCACGGCTTCAAGCGCTCAAGCGTGTCAGCCAGTTAAAGGTCTGCTCTCACAGCCGGTTTCAGACCTTAGGCGTACGATTCAGGGATGTCCGCCTCGGATCGAGGCCGGTCATTTGTTGCACCTGCTGTCAATGACTGAAATCTGCGAAGCAGAAATTAAGTACGTCTATGCCGCAGCGGTGAGCTGTCTCGCCTCCAATTCAACTGGCGTCACGCGTCCGAAGATATCAACAAGCGCGATCACTCTGCCGGCATTTGTGACAGCATCGACGATACCGCCGAACATAGCAAAAAGGGCCCTCTCAACCTTTCGTGTCCATGCGCGCCGCCTCGAGGATGAGCGCCGCCACGGCCTCTGGTTGCGAGATCATCGACACGTGGCTGGACTCCAGCTCTATCGTTTTAGCGCCCATGCGTTTTGCCATGAAGCGTTCAAGGTCAGGATCGATGGTGCGATCGTTCTTGGAGACCGCGTAAAAGCTCGGCTTTGATCGCCAGGCGGCTTGTGTCGTCTTGCCAGCCAGCAAGGCCTTGTTGAAAGGTGCCTGTACGGCATAGAGAATTTTGGCTTGCTTCTCAGCCACGTCGCCCGCGAAGTCATGAAGGAAGGCCTGCTCGGTCAGTCGACCCTCATCGCCGTCGAATACAATGCCGGCGGTAGCTGGCGGTGTCGGATAGGTCTTGGCCAAGGCGGTGTAATCTTCTCCGGCATCCGGAGCGCGGGCGGCAATGTAGACAAGCGAGGAGACGTTCGGATGCACTCCAACTTCTGTGACGATCATCCCGGAGAAAGAATGCCCGACAAGAACCGTTGGCCCGTCCTGGCGGTCAAGAACGCGTTTGGCGGCGGCGACGGCTTCCGGAAGCGTCGTCAGCGGGTTCTGTACCGAGGTCACGTTTAACCCCGTCGCCTGAAGGCGTCCAATTACGTCGGACCAGCATGAACCGTCAGCGAACAGGCCGTGGACAAGTACGACGTTTGTTGCCTTGGCTATATCTTTTGCCAGCACGACCTTTGAAAGGAGGCTGATGGCGGCAAGCGACGCAAGGGATCCGGTGAACATACGGCGGGTCATTGATTTCATGACGTTTCCTTTCTCAATTTCTACTGAGATAAATTCGTAGCCACGGCATTCGGTGGGGAAACAATAGCAAGGATCGCCCGAAGCTGTAACCGTATGACGGTCTATGCCCTTTAAGCATCTGTCGACGGGGGCGTGACGCCGACCGGCAGTCACGAGAGTAGACCGATAAGAGTAAGCTAGTGCGCGAAGCAGAATTTAGTCGGTCTATGCCGCAGGGCTGAGTTGTTTCGGCTCGAATTCAACTGGCGTTAGGCGTCTAAAAAGTTCGATAAGCGCGATAACTCCGCCGACGAGCGCAGCGGGTGTCGTCAGAATCGCAAGTCAACTTTGGTAAAGATCGCTTCGACAATCGCGGCACGAGCGGGCCTTCTGTCACTCTCGTTTTGACGCGTAAGCTTCGAGCATCCGATCGGCGTCAGATAGCTGCCGATAGAGTTCGTCTAGCATATCGTCAACGACATTCATCTTTTCACCCGCCACGGCGAAAATTTCCTGTGAAGCACCGCGGACTTTGAAGTCCGAGACCGTCACCAAGATCAAATCGCGCCCCATCGTAGCGACAACGGGCGTGATTAAGCGCATCTTTGATATCGATGACGTGCCTGCGAAATGGATCAAGCACCTTCGCCGAAATCAATCTTCATCCTGGGATCCACGCGCTTTGGCGATCAATAACAACCTAAGCGGCTTGGATGGCAGTTTCTGCTAGGCTATGCAATTGATGAAGAAACTCCCGTTGCCGCACGCCTGTATCGCCGCGGCGCTCGCTCAATCTACGTAAATTGTCAAATACCTCTCCGATCTGAGCAGCAGAGACCACGGGAAGCCTCCCTGGGGGTCCACTTTTAATCTTTTTGAGCTTGCTCACGCGCTGCCTCCATATAGAAATCAGCCAATGCCACAGCCTCCGAAACTTCAGTCAGTGGCGACAAGGTGATCTGATTTTGAAGACGGCTCCGAAATGCGGGAAGCGCCGCGGAGTATCTCCGCATTGCATCTGGCGTGACCGCAATCATCATGAAGAGGTGGTTCGGCAATGAATCAATGATTGCTCGCATTGCTGAAAGATACCTCACCACGGCAGTAGGACCAAGCACGCCATCTTGCTTTTCTAACTCGTCAAGCAACAAGAAAATTCCATTCAATATGCCAGCTTCGCTGCTCACGAGAACCAGATCTCGTAAGGCAGCAGTTTTTGATTCCACGGTATCTAGCCGAAATTGCACATCGAGAGCTTCTCTGTGAGCCTTTAAGAGGCGGAAGCCCAAAAGCCATTCCATGAAAGCCTTGAGCTTATCCTGATCACAACCTTTTTGCGCAATGCTCTGCAATGCCGATCGCATATCTTGGCTGCGAGCCGCATCGATCGGAGTTTGATCAATCTGGCCTGCTGCCGGTTTTTCGGACACGAGGTTAAGCTAATCCCACCTTGGTTTCAAAATCGTTCGGGCTGAGATAGCCCAGTGTTGAGTGGCGACGCCTTGGGTTGTAGAAGCGCTTCGATGTAATCGAATACGTCCGCCCTTGCATCATTTCTTGTCCGATAAACCTTTCGTGCCGTTCTCTCCGTTTTCAGTGATGAGAAGAAGCTTTCCATCGCTGCGTTATCCCAGACGTTCCCCGATCTGCTCATGGAGCAGGTGATGCCGTGATCGCCCATCAGGCGCTGGAACTGTTCGCTGGTGTATTGGCTGCCCTGATCGGAATGATGCAACAGCGCATCCGGCTTTCCTCTGCGCCATATCGCCATGATGAGGGCGTCGGTGACGAGCTGCGCCGTCATATTCGCATTCATCGACCAGCCGACGACACGGCGTGAGAACAGGTCGATGACGGCGGCAACATAAAGCCAGCCTTCGGCCGTCCAGATATAGGTGAAGTCGGCCACCCATTTCTGGTTCGGTCGGTCGGCTGCGAACTGGCGATCCAGGACGTTGGGCATGATGACAGATCGGTCGCCGGCATCTTTCGGCAGACCGCGCCGCCGTGGTCTCGCTCGGAGCGCGTTCTGACGCATCAGCCGCTCAATGCGATGAAGACCGCACGACAAGCCTTCAGCCAGCACATCATGCCAGACACGCCGGGCACCATAGGTTCTGTCGCTGTACTTGAAACTCTGCCCAATCTTGTCCAGCAGAACCTCATCGTAGCGGGCATGGTCGCTCGGCGAGCGATTGAGCCAGGCATGGAAGCCGGAACGAGAAACCCCCAGCGCTTCGCAGAGCCATGCCACCGGCCAGATCGAACGGTGCTTTGCAATAAACGCAAACTTCATATCGCGTCCCTTGCAAAGTAGGCTGCGGCCTTTTTTAGAATATCGCGCTCCGCCTTCAGCTTCGCGACCTCGCGCCGCAGCCGTTCGATCTCAAGCTGTTCGGGCTTCATCTGTCCATGCCCTGGAAAGGACTGGACCGGATCGGAGCCATGCTCCCTGATCCATTTGCGCAGTACATTCTCGTGGACATCGAGGTCGCGGGCAGCCTGTGCAACAGCGACACCCCGCTCCTTCACCAGCTTCACCGCTTCAAGCTTGTATTCGCGGCTGAACTTTCGTCTTTGCATTCATACTCTCCGGTTTCACGCAGAACACCTTAACTCAGTGTCTATGAAACCGGCAGCAGGCCACCTCGCCTTTTGGTGATCGCACCACAAAGGGCCAAGGCGGGTCAGCCATGATCATATCGAAGCTGTGGGGATTGATGTCACCGAACGGCCAATTGAACAGATGCATCAAATCCTCCCTATGAAGAATAGAGGAACAATGAGCCAAGCAGCCGCTACGAGTAGGAGTACGGCGCAAACGGCGACGTGCCAGAACCTGGTTGGCTTGTCCGGGCTATAGAATTTGCTCATTTTTCTGCGCCTTCTCGAATAGGTTGTTCGTCCCTAGGTAGCTTTCTTCGCCTCACGAACCTTCGCCAAAAGCTGCGAAGCCTCGCTCTCGAAATCTTCCATAAGAGCATCAGGGTTCACTTCCTTTTCGAGGTCCAATTCGTGTCGAAGGTGGGCGATCTGCCGCTCGCACATGTCAAGGTAGGCAGCTCGTATGCGGTGGAAGAGCGTGGCGTCGATTGTTTTGGCGCGCCTCGTTCTCAGGTGATTCAAAGTCCAGAACGGGAGACCATACCTTCGGTGCAAACGCTCCATGGCGTTGCTGGTATCGCCCCAGCCGCGACTTTCTCGTTCGATCATGCGGTTGACGTAACCGCTGGCTGTTTCGGCGCTACTCATGACTTTACGCTCCGAAGTTAATTCGTGTTCCTGGTGCTGAGTTTCTCTGCACGTCATGCTCGATTTCCTTGGCTAGGTTGATCGCATGACGAGCAACCCGAAGGAGGAACAGACGCACAAAGTGGGATTGCCCCCGGATGGGGCGAATGACATCAGCGCTAGCGATGGGCATCACAGCGTTGATGGATTTGAAGTTATTGGGGTTCTCGCGAGGCGCATCCTGTCCCGCGCATATCAAGCGAGAAAGAGGACGGAGGATGCCGACGAAGCGGCGTCCTCCGTCAGTTCCGCCACTACTTTGGGAGGATACAGGGGCATAGTGGCAATCCATACTATCGCAGATCCGAACGCTGCTGCAACGGTGATGAAGGGGGCACGCGCGCAGCTCAACAGCACTCCCATCGTGCGCAATGGATGCTACCTGGACGAACAGCCCAACGAAAATTTCTAGCCGAAAAGGCAGTTCAAGTGAGGCGCAGCTTGGGAGCGTCATGCGACCTCACTTTCAGCTGCCATCAGTTTTGAACAGGAGTAGCAATGCTTGAGCCCAGACCCGCTGCAGGCCTCTGGCTTCTGACAGTGAGGACGATAGTCGCGCATTGTCTTCGCCGGCTGGTCCTTAATCAGAAAAGCAGGTTGCCCGGAGCTCGTGGGGTTGGACGACGACGGTTCAACGCCATCGGCGTTCGCCAGTCGGACTTTGTCCTTCACTGCAGCGATTGCGCCGTCGTCCAATTTGTTTGCCGTTTCCAGCGAATTGGCAATTTCACCCGTTTCAGGGTCGATATATTCTGCCTCGTCCCCTTCGATCATGATGTCGACGGCAGTACCGAGAGTTTTGCGACCAGCTTCGGTTTGAACAGCGTTTGCGACAGTGGCAACGAGCTGCGCGGTAAGCGGAAATTCTTCAATGTTTTCTCGTGCACGCGCGGGCGCATGCGCCCGACCACCGGTTTCGTAGGCTGTCAGGTACAATTCGAAGATCGCTTCGCGCTCGCTGAGCGTGTCACGTCCAAGCTTCTCGACCTTGCGCAGATGGGAAACGACGTTGCCAAGTACGGTCTTGTCATAACCCCTGCCCTTTGCCTCGGCATAAACTTCTCGGATATCCTCGCCGAGCGTGTCCTGCTCTTCCTTGAGGCGAAGAATGCGATCGATAAACTGTTTGATTTCAGCCCCGGAACTCATGCTGCAAACTCCGTGACCGGACGAGGCACGGCACTGGGCCATTCAGCGCCATCGGGCCAATTGGCAGAGAACCACATGAGCGCGTCATTGAAGCGGGTAATGGTTATATCCGCGCCACATCGAAGTGCGGTTAGCTTCTTGGCATCCGCGAAGACGCGGTTGCTTATCGTCTTGTCTTCGATGCCTTCCGCTTTGCGATACGCAACGGCTACGTCGAGGAGGTGCTGAAGGTTTATCATGGCTCTATATGCGGTAATTATACCGCCTATGTCAACGGTTTTATTACCGCTATTCAAAATCGCCATGAGCGGTCATTTTACCGCTCATGCTTGATGAAGTTTTTGAAAGAGTAGAAAAAAGGCTCGCTGCCGTTGGGCTATCAGCTCAGGCGGCTTCAATTCGTGCTGGACTGAGTAAGGACGCCATCCGCAATATGCATCGAGCAGTCCAACAAAAAGGGCGAGCTGGCGTATCCACCAAAACGATCACTGCTCTAGCGCCCGTCCTCCAGACTTCTGTCGCGTGGCTGCTAGAGGGCGAAGGTGAAGAAAGCGGCACCTCAACAGGCAAGTATGTTGTGCCTGTTATGGGCTATCTTGGCGCAGGTGCAGAAGTTGAACCGGACTATGAGCAAGTGCCGCCCGAGGGCATCGACCACGTTGAGATACCGTTTCCGCTACCCGATGAAATGATTGCGTTCAAAGTGCGCGGAGACTCGATGCTACCTGTGTTCAAAGATGGCGCGGTGATCGTCGTGTATCGCGAACAAAAAAGCCTCTTGAGTCATTCTACGGTGAGGAAGCTGCAGTTCGGACGCGGGAAGGCCGCCGTTATATCAAGACTATCATGAGAGGCGCGACGGGCGTGAACCTTCTATCGTGGAACGCGGCGCCCATCGAGGATGTCATCCTTGAATGGGTTGGAGAGATCTTCGCTGTCTTGCCCCCAGCATCCCTTCGCAAAATGAACAAGCAGGGTGGACTCCAGGGGCAGTTGGGCCTGCGGGGCTGAATTAATCGCGTTGCTATCCGCGATACCACGGACAGTCGTACGTGACAGCGATGGCCGACACTCCCACGTCGGAGGTGAACGAGAAATGCTCCTTAAGCTGTTCGTGATTCTCGGTATATTGTTCGGAGCGATTTTGATATTTGTCGCTGGCCTCTTTGGCATGGCCATCTACAATCTCAGTGGAAGGCACATTCTTGGCGCCGAATTGATATACCTTATGGCTGTTGGCGTGGCTGCACATCTGTTCCAGAAATCGAGAGAAAAACGAACCGCTAGATTAAGAGCACAGAGCTTGAGAATTGAACAAGACGCAGAACGTCAAGCCATAAAAGATTCGCTAGCCTAGCGGTAAAATTACCTTTTCCTGTTGACGTGCGGTAATAATACCGCTAATTGTAATCCATCGAACAACGGATGGATGCAATGAACATCATCAATCACGAATTCCCAACGCCCGACCAAGTTGCAGCCGAAACCGGCTTCATCATCGAGAGCATTGGCGATGCGCTGCGCAATTACCCGGACACCAATTCCAAGCGCTTTGCCTGTCTCGCAGCTGCTGACGGCAAAGCTTCCTTCTGGGTGCGGACGCGTTACAGCAATACGGCCTCCGCTCTCTTCACAGATCACGCCAATCTGACTGGGGATCTCGAAACAGCAGTCGCTTTGGGGAAACTGCCGCGCGACTGCTGGACAGTCTACCAGCAGCTCGAAGCGCTGATCCCTCTCAACCGCCAAGCGGCGGAACAGATGGTCGAGCAGTACGCTTTGCTTGGGCACATGAGGGAAACGGAAGAGCTTCTTTCGCGTGAGACGCACATCATCTGCGGCGGCTTCAAGTCGAGGGCAAACTGATGAAGGCGTTTTTCTCAATCTCAATAGCGATCGCAGCCGCAGTGCTTCTATCAGGCTGCGGCACCTACAACAGTTGGGCGCCAAAGACCGGAACTTCGGTCGATGCCTACAACGAGCGATCCTGCGCCAGCGGTGACTACAACTGCGATTTCCGCGGCGGTAGCCATGACAGCAACGGCAACGCACACGGTTCCAAATGACCGCGCAACAAATCTATACGTCGCCAATGATCAGCTTTTCTCCGCAGCCTGCGGCTTATCCCCTCGACAACAACGGGGAACACCAATGGCTTCGTGAGTTTCGGCCAATGCTTCGAGCCACATCCCGATTGCTGGAGGTATCTGCTCTTTTCCAGCTGCCCAAGCTTCGATCAGGGACAGGTCGCATTCCAGCAACTGTGCAACCTGTTTCTGTGTCCAGTGCACGTGACCAAGGGCTTCTAGAAAACGGTGTGGCGTCATCACCGCAGCTTAACCCGAACTGCGGGGATTTCAAATGACCGGATACTCCCATCTCCTCGACTATCTCGGCGATATACGCGGTTCCGAACAACTTGATACGCCTCCAGGTGGAACGGCGGGCTGTGAACTGTCGGATATCTACCTCTGCGTGATCGCACAGAAAGCTAAGAACGAAGCCGATCCGCTCGCATACCTGCGCCGGATCGCCCTCACCCTTCACAACAAGATGAGTCCAGAGGCTTGGCAGAACGCTGCCTTCCTTCGCATCGCGAACTGGACAGAAGAGTTTCAAAGGAGAGCAGCGTGAGTGACGCAACCCATATTCTGCATAGGCAGGCGGAAGCAGCAAAGCGACTGTTAGCCGGTCTCAAGGAAAGCGGGAGTGCCGACGATCAGGAGATTGTCGAGACTGCCATCGAGGGCGAAACATCGTTGCTCGAAGCGATCGATGAAGCGCTGGCGCAGATCGATGAATGCGAGGTTCTGGTTACCGGATTGAAGGCGAAGGAAGAAGCCTTTGCCGATCGCCGCAAAGTCATCGACCAACGCGCTGAACGTCTCCGGGCATCGATTGAACAGGCTTTGATCGTAACCGAGCAGGAGAAGGTCACGCTCCCGACGGCAACCATCTATCTCGCCAAGCGAAAGCCCAACATCGTCATCGACAACGAAGCGGACATTCCTGCCACCTATTGGACCATCCCCAAGGTTGAACCGAAGCTCGACAAGAAGGCGCTGAAAGAAGCGCTTGAGGCCAAAGAAGAGGTTCCAGGCGCTCACCTCGACAACGGTTCCGTATCCATTTCCATCAGGAGAAAATAATGAACGCGATTGCCCCCTATACGCATTCGACCAAACAGATCGCGCTTATCCAAAGCACCGTTGCAAAGGACTGCAACACCGCGGAGTTTAACCTGTTCATTGAGGTTGCACGAGCAAAGGGTCTTGACCCGTTCCTCGGTCAGATCATTCCGATGATCTTCTCCAAGGACAACGCCAAGAAGCGGAAGATGACCATCATCATCAGCCGCGACGGTCAACGTGTCATTGCGCAGCGCTGCGGTGATTATCGTCCCGCAAGCAAGACACCGACATATGAGACTGACGCCAGTCTCAAGGGATCAGCGAACCCGCACGGTATTGTCTCGGCAACGGTTTATCTGTGGAAGCAGGATCCAAAAACTGCTGAATGGTTCGAAGTGGCCGGACAGGCTTATTGGGATGAGTTCGCACCGCTCTCCTTTGCTGTCAGCCAGTACATCAAGGTAGATACTGGCGAGACTTGGCCGGACGGCAATCCCAAGTTTGAAAAGACATTGAAACCAGACGCCGTCGCTTCACTCGATGATTCCGGCAATTGGGCGCGCATGCCCCGCCTCATGATTGCCAAGTGCGCCGAAATGCAGGCCTTGCGCGCCGGATGGCCGGAACAGTTCACTGGTCTTTATGACGAGGCTGAACTTGACCGCGCAAAGATGCTTGACCTGACAGCGTCGGAAATAGTCGAGCATGAGCGCGAAGAGAACCGGATGAAGCTTATCGCCGGTAATGACGCCATTACCGTTACCTGGGGCGACGGTTGGGCGCTCGAAAACGTGCCGGTCGGCAAGTTTTTCGATCGCGCCGAACAGTTCATCGGCGACAGCGACCCGCTTACTGTTGCCAAATGGGCTGACACCAATCGGGACCCGCTGCGGACCTTTTGGGCGAAATCGCCGACGGATGCTCTTGAGCTCAAGAAACTCATCGAAGCCACTGCAAAGCGTAAAGCCCCTCCTTCAAACATCATGGATCAGCCTACTGCTGTTCGAAACATGATGGCCGGTTAGCAACCCAGATACGGGCGCGCGAATGCGCCCAGAAAGGGACAGGACAATGCAGACCCTACCAATTCTTTTCCAATATGAAGGCGACGGCGTCTTTCAGCCAGCTGGCTCGTTTCATGCACGCTCGGCCGATAAGCAATACGTCGTGGGCGAGTTGTATAAGCTGATCGAACATCACGACCGTTCTGACAATACGCACCGCCACTATTTCGCTTCCGTCAAGAATGGCTTCGATAACCTGCATGATTCCATGCTTGGCGAATATCCGACTGCAGAGCACCTGCGGAAGAAAGCGCTCATCCGCACCGGATACCGCGACGAGCGGTCGATCGTTTGCGCATCAAAAGCCGAAGCCGAGCGCGTAGCTGCCTTCATTCGTCCTATGGATGATTATTGCGTGGTCGTCCCGCTCAACTGCGTTGTCCACGTCCTGACGGCCAAAAGCCAGTCCATGAAGGCCATGGGCGCAACAGAGTTCCAGAAGAGCAAAGAGGCGGTTCTCAATTTCATCGATGATCTTCTTGGTGTCGAGCGTGGCGCGACTGCGCGAAGCGAGGCCGCATGACCTCCGCACTGTATGCCCCAAGTCATATCCGCCGGTCCAAAACGCGCCTTGCCGAGTTCATCGAAAAGCAAGAGGCCATACAAGAACGGCTCCGGCTCGATGCGATGTGCGAACCTGCTTTGGCACGGTATCTCGAGAGCGTTCTTTCCGCTCAACAGTGGGAGGCAAACTGATGGCGATGGCAATCCGCAGGCTTCCCACTGCCTTTTCGATCACCAAGCCGGCCGTAGTGAAGAAACCACGGCAGAAGCTCATGGCACACCTCGATTTCATCCGGTCATTACCGTGCGTGATTACTGGCGCGCGTGACGTAGAGGCTGCCCACATCCGTTATGGAAATATGCGATGGGGAAAACGCTCAACAGGCATGGGGGAAAAGCCTGACGATCAATGGGTAGTTCCCCTTTCCACAAAAATGCACCGGGAACAGCACGACTTCGGCGACGAGGAACTATGGTGGCGCAGAAAGGGTATTGATCCCGTTTTGGTGGCAATGGCGCTGTGGCGCGCGACCGGTGACGAGCAGGCCGGCGAAAGCATCATTCGCGAGGCCAGGATCTTATGACGGGCACTCACATGGTTGCTTTCGTCTTCGCCCTGTTCGTTGTCGGTTTGGTGTGGGTATTTTCGCCGTGGTCGCTTTGGCTGGCATTCTTTGTTTTCATGTTCGTCAGCTTCTATCGTTGGCTGACCGTAACGCGCTACGATCCCTATGGGAGATGGTGAAGTGACAATCCTGCCATACATCTATCGTTGGAACCGGATGGATCGCAAAGGTCAGCCCTGCGAGGTCACAGCGCGCGGAACGATGAATAGCTGCTCCGTTCGGTTTGCGGACGGCTTCTCCATGGTCACCAGCCGCAACGCTATCAAGAAAAATCGCGGCGATACGCCTACATCGCCAAAGCCCGACCGCTTCGAGGTGTAGTCATGAACACGGCTTTCCTTCTAATGGCGCAGTACAACGGCTCTGCCATCATTCCAGTCGAAAAGGTCTGCAAAGACTACTTCTCCCATCTCACACCAGAAAAATTCGTCCGCAAAGTCAGTCTAGGCGAAATCACCATTCCACTCGTCCGAATGGAGCACAGCCAGAAGTGTGCCAAAGGCATCCATCTGCAAGACTTGGCCAACTATTTGGATGAGCGGCGCGCAGCGGCGGTCAAAGAAATCAGGCAGCTGACAAGCTAGATTCAGGATTCACTAATCAGAGCCCCAAGGCAAATGCCGCTGGCCCCTATTGGCCCAAACCGGATATCAGTGATCAAAGGTTTAAACAGCTGCTTTGCGACCCCCATTTCGGTCGTTTCAGCCGCCTCGGCGACTCCGAACAGTCGCCGGTCCGCTTAGGTTACTGCAAATTCCATGACTGGTGGATTCCGGCCCGTCCGCTTTTGGTCAAAGATGGCAGAAATCTGCCGTCGGTGGCGGAACGCAACGCAACATGACCATGAACAGACGTATCGAAACCCCCAGCCCGCCACCATCAGTATTACGTCAGGCTCGCTCAGTCCTTCTTGAACTCGAATAACTCGATGACGTTGCCCGATGGATCTTCAAGCAAGATGGCGCGGCCGGCCCCGCCGTCGCTGATTTCGCCGCGGAATCTTGCATCAGCCCGACGCAACCGCTCAATGAGGACATCGATCTCGTTCGTAACGATCATGAATCGGTTCCACCCGCCCGGCTTCGGATCGCCGCCCCGCCTGGCCACCGCTGCCCGCACCTGGGGCGCTGAGATACAGCGTCAAGTCGTCGCGCAGCCCGGATTGTGCTTGTCGATCTTGAAATCGAGATGGTCTCGATAGAACGCGACCGCCTCATTGACGTCCCCAACGATGTATCGGACAGATGCCATTCAACCTTCACCTCTGTCTTGGAGCTACAACGGTCAACGCGCGTAAAGGTTTCCTCTCGGTGGAACTGAGTGCAGAGGCGGCTGTCTGAGTCAGCCGAAGTAGTCGGATTGAGGATTTTGGATTTTGGTCGTATTTCGGCGGGTATTTATGACACCCTCTACGACCGAAATGAGGTCGTTTGCTGAACGAAAGCTATTCGCTCAATGCGTCCTGTAGCAGACAGTCTGCCGTCGGTCCCGTGGCCGCCAGCCGCTCACAGCGGGAATCATTTCCGATTAAGCGGCCGCCGATAAGCGGTCTCGCCGGCCCGTTCCATCTTCGTTTCGCGGCTGGGCCGCGAACGACGCCCCTGGGCCACAACTGTGTGATCGAATGAAGCTCAACGCGCCCGCCGCAGCATCGGGACGAGCGTCGGCGACGAACCGACCTGGATCGCGCCGAGCGGTTCGAAGCCATAACGTCGATAGAACGGAATGTTGCGCGGGTTTGAGGATTCCAAATAGGCTGGCGCGTGATCGAGATCGCACCGTGCGAGTGCGTACGCCATCAAGGCGTCCCCGTGACCTTCGCCTTGATGCGCCGGGTCTACGCCGATCAGGGGCAGGTACCAGTGTGGTTCGGTCGGGTGGAAGGTGGCCATTTGCTCGAATATGGCCGTTGTTTCGGGGGCAAGAGAACGCGCAACTGTGCTCTCGAGCACCGCACCAAGCGCTTCCTCGTCGGAATGCGCGCCGGGCGATAGCCAGAGCGCCGTTCCGGCGTAGCCGTCGGTACAAAAGGCAGTTCCGTTAGAGAACGCGCTGCTCCCGAACGCCCGGATCATTCGCGGCATCGCCGCAACGTACTGGTGTGCATGCGGCCAGGTCCATCGCGCCATTGGGTCCGCTGCAAACGCCAGCATTACCGTTTCGACCGCCAGATCTTCCTCGGCCGCGGCCATAACTCTCACGGTTTGCGATTTCACATTGCCCTCCTGAGTAGGTGGTCCGACGCGGCGACCGCGCCCGTTCTCAGCTATGCATCATAACCCGGATGACGGAGTGAGCGATACCGGTTGCTGCTGGCTCACGGGTGATGCAATTGAAGTCGCCCGCTTGGGAGTGAACGCCTAGATGCTGTAACAATTACAGATCAGAACAAATTCCCGGTGCTGACGCGTGAACGGCTGCGTCGATCGCCGCTTCTGGCGCGAACGAGACGCCAGCCGTGGTCGCCTGTCGGCCCAAACCGGATATCAGTGATCAAAGGATTACGGCTGCTTTGCGCCCCCATATTGGACGCCAATAGTGTGTTGACGATGCGCCAAAAGCCGCCATTGGCCCTCAATCTGCTCCCTGCTAGCTGGCATTGCCTAGAGTAGCGCACTCCGAAGGAGTCCTCAGCGCGCTCGCACAATGCTAAACTGCCTTGGACTACACGGAGGATGTCATGGACATTGCCGCGTGGCTCTCGGGCCTTGGGCTTGCCAAGTATGCCACGATCTTTGCTAAAAACGAGATCACTCCCGAAGTGCTCCCGCATCTGTCGGATGCGGACCTTGAAGCCCTGGGCCTGCCGATGGGCCCGAGGAAGCTCGTGTTGGCCGCCATTGCGGGGCTTGGCAACGCCGATATGCGCGATCCTAAGCCGGTGGCCGGTTCAACGCCCCGCGTCGAAGCCGAACGTCGCCAGTTGACGGTGATGTTTGTCGATCTCGTCGGATCCACCGCATTGTCAAGTCAATTGGACCCGGAAGAGATGGCCGAAGTGATCGGCAAGTACCAGAACGCGGTGGCCGGGGAAATCACGCGTGTGGATGGCCATGTCGCGAAGTTCATGGGTGATGGCGTGCTCGCCTATTTCGGCTGGCCGCGGGCGCACGAGGACGAGGCCGAGCGGGCGGTGCGGGCCGGGCTCGCCATTACGGCGGCGGTTGCCAAGCTGGTGACGCCAGCAAACGAGCCGCTGGGTGCCCGTGTCGGCATCGCAACGGGATTAGTGGTGGTGGGCGACCTTGTCGGCGAGGGCGCGGCGCAGGAGGCGGCGGTGGTTGGCGAGACGCCGAACCTGGCGGCACGACTGCAATCACTGGCCGAGGTCGGCTGTGTGGTCGTGGCCGGACCGACGCGGCGGCTGCTTGGCGAAATCTTCGAACTGGTCGATCTCGGCACTCACGACCTCAAGGGTTTCGCCCATCCGGTGCAAGCGTGGCGGGTGGTTGGCGCGAGCCTAGCCGAGGGCCGTTTCGAGGCGCTGCATGGGATGCGGCTCACGGCGCTCGTCGGCCGCGATCAGGAACTGGCCGCGCTCCTCGAATGCTGGCGGCGGGCCAAGGCCGGCAGAGGTCAGGTAGCGCTGTTGTCGGGCGAGCCGGGCATCGGCAAGTCGCGTATCGCCATCGCCCTGCGCGAGCGTCTCCGCGGCGAGGAATGCGTGTCCCTGCGCTATCACGGCTCGCCCTATCACACCAACAGCGCACTGTTCCCGGTGCTGGAGCAGTTGCGGCGGGCCGCTGGTTTCGAGCATGAGGATACGCCAGAGGTGAAACTGACCAAGTTGGAAGCACTGCTTGCCTTGGCTGTGCCTGACCCGAAATCGGCGATGCCATTGATCGCCGAGCATTTGGCGATCCCGACATCAGGTCAATACCCCCTTCCCGAGGTTGCACCGGAACAGAAAAAGGCGAAGACATTTCAGACGCTGATCGCCCAGCTCGAGGGCCTTGCGGCCAAGCAGCCGGTGCTCATGACGGCCGAGGATGTTCACTGGTTCGATCCCACAAGCCTCGAACTGTTCGATCGCGTCGTCGATCGGATCGAACGGCTGCCGGTGCTGCTCGTTGTTACCTTTCGGCCTGAGTTCGCGCCGCGCTGGACCAGCCGGCCGCACGTGACACTGCTGACCCTCAATCGTCTAGGGCAGAACGAAAGCACTGTGCTGATTGACCATCTCTCCGGCGGGCGGCCGCTTCCTGTCGACGTGCAAGCACAGATTCTCGCCAAGACCGAAGGCGTGCCACTCTTTGTCGAAGAGCTGACAAAGGCGGTTCTCGAATCGCGATTGCTGCGCGAGACCGGCAAGCGCTACGAGGTCACCGGTTCGCTGCCGCCGCTCGCCATCCCCTCGACGCTGCAGGACTCGCTCCTGGCTCGCCTCGATCGGTTGATGCCGGTTAAGGAGATAGCGCAGATCGGCGCTGTCATCGGCCGCGAGTTCAGCTACGAGTTGCTCGCCGCGACCGCGCAGATGGACGAGCCGAAGCTCAGGACCGCTCTGGATGAACTCGTGCGCGCCGAACTCGCGTTTTGCCGGGACACGCCCCCGGATGCAATCTACACTTTCAAGCATGCGCTGGTGCGCGATGCCGCCTACGAGTCGCTGCTGAAGAGCCGACGCCAGCAACTCCACTGCCGGATCGCCACGGTCCTGCGCGAGCGCTTTCCCGACCGAGCGGAGGCGGAGCCGGAGGTGCTTGCCCATCATGCAACCGAGGGCGGTCTGCTCGATGATGCCGTATCGTACTGGCACAAGGCGGGACTGCGCGCCAATTATCGCTCGGCCAACGCCGAAGCCATTGCCCACCTCTCCAAAGGCCTGGATCTTCTCGCGACCCTTCCCGAGACTGCGGCCCGCGACAACCGCGAGATCGACCTCCAGCTTGCACTTGGCATTCCACAGGTCGCCGCCAAAGGCCATGGGTCAGCCGAGGTCATGGCGGCCTACACACGGGCACAGGAGCTGTGCAACAGACACGGCAGCGAGACATCCCAATTCTTCCCTGTCTTGCGTGGACTGTGGACCTGCAATCGCGCCCGGGGACAGATGCACCCGGCGCGCGACCTCGCCGACCAGCTCGTCACGATCGCCCGGCGCTCGGGGGACCAGTCCCTGCTGCTGGAGGCCCATCACACCCAATGGACGACACATTACTGCCTCGGCGAGTGGCGGTCGGTATGCGAGCACACCGCACGGGGTCTTGCCCTCTACCGACGCGAGCATTTCTCTCACGCTTTCATGTACGGCGGTCACGACCCAGCAGTATGCGCCACGGCGCACGAGGGGGTGAGCCTGTGGATGCTCGGCTTTCCGGACCGGGCGCTGGCCCGGGCGGAAGAAGCCGTGACCCTCGCCCGCAAACTGGCCCACCCCCCCAGCATCATGCACGCCCTTTGGTATGCAATCGTCCTTCACTGCTTTCGCCGCGATGCCGACGCAGCTCGGGAAAAAATCGAGGCGGTGCTCCAGATGGCGCATGACTGGAACCCGCGCTGGATCCCCTATGCCACCCTGCAAATGGCTTACATCTCGGCGCATCAGAACAAACAGCAAGCTCGGGTGTGTATCTGCGCGATCCAGGAAGCGCTGGCAGCCCACCTGTCAAATGACGTTGAGGTGACGGGGTTTCATGTGTGCCTGTTCGCCACCGCCTGTGGACTTGCCAGTGAAGCCGATATCGGCCTGAATGCTCTGAAGCCAGCAATAGAAGAGGTGGCGGCCACCGGCGCGCACCTCTGGGAGTCGGAACTTCACCGGATCGCCGGAAATCTCCTGCTCAGTTCAGCAACACTCGATGTCGAACGAAGCGAAGCACATTATCTTCGCGCCATCGAGGTCGCTCGGGAACAGCACGCGGCATCCCTCAATCTGCGCGCATCAACCTCGCTTGCCCGCCTGTGGGTCCACCACGGGGAGCGGCACAAGGCCTACGACCTGCTCGCCCCTGTCTACGCCTGGTTCACCGAGGGCTTTGAGACGCGCGACCTCGTCGATGCCAAGGCGTTGCTCGACCAACTTCGATAGATGCATTTGCAAGCGGTCAACGCGCTCTTGGCTAAGCGACTTAATCGGAACCCTCCAATGTCGCGGTGACTTGGCAGTCGCCATCGCTGGAGGACTCTTCACCACCCGCCTTCCCATCTCCTTGTGCACGAGATCAACGACGCCCGTCACGCTTCGAAAGAATGGAATAGCAATCTCGCGAATTGAATGATCGGTGTTTGGGAATGTCCGCTTAGGGCCCAGGCTATGTGAAAACGCCAAATATGGTACCATTCCTGGATGAATTAATGCCTGGTTTCGTCAAAGGAATAGACCGCGGTCAGAGCATGTTGCTTCCCCCGGTGCTCGATGACTACGTGTCCGAAGACAATTCTGTTCGGGCCGTTGATGTCTCCATCGAGAGCCTCGATCTTGCCGCGCTGGGGTTCAACGGTGTGCAGCTTCTTCAGGGCGCATCTCTTTCTGGTCGTGCTTCAGTGCCTGACGTAAGGCACCAAAACGTAGACGATACTGGGTTGGGGTTAGCCCTGTCTTTCGGCGGAACAGGCGACCGAAGAAGCTCGTGTCCTCATAGCCAGCCTCGTTAGCGATGGCTTCGATCGGCAGATCGGTGGTTTCCAGCATTTGCTTGGCTTCCTCGAGCCGTAGCGCGTGCACATAGTCGAGGGGTTTCATGCCCGTTGCCTTGGCGAAACGGCGGATGAACGAGCGTTCCGGCAGACCAGAACGTGTTGCCATCGCGGCAACGGGGGCGTGGGTCTTGTAGTTCATCGCCAGCCATTCCTGGCAACCGTTGACCACGGCATCGGTGGTCTGCCGAAAGGTCGTGAGTGAAGCAAATGGCTGCTGTCCCATATCATGCCACTGCAGCATGTAGACCTTGGCGACTTCCATGGCTTCCTCTAGGCCGACAAACCGCGCGATAAGATAAAGTGCCAGATCCTGCCAGCTCGATCCGCCTCCCGCCATGATGATGCGCTGCGCCTCGCCACTCAGCACGAGGGACCGATCCAATCTGACGCGCACGCCCGCATAGTTGTTGGTCAGCGTCTTCACATAGCCCCAGTGAATGGTGGCATCACAATTGGTGAGTAGTCCGGCCTCGCCGAGCAGCACCGCGCCCGAACAGGCGCTGGCCATCATCGCACCACCCTCGTGGGATCGCTTAAGCCATTGCGCTTCAGGGTCATACATTCCGCTGACACTTTCGCCCGGATCGACGAAGAAATCCGGAATGCACACGATGTCGGGCCGCGGGCAGTCTTGGAAATCGTGGTCCGGCTTTACCCAGATGCCATTGGCGGCCTGAAACCCGTCCTTGGTGCGGGCGACGGTGTAGGGCCGCATGCGCTGTTCGCCGGCCTCCCCCGTTACGATGAAGGGGAAGTCCCGGCCGGGGGACGAGAACAGGTCAAACATGCCATATAGGGCCGAGGCCGTGACTTCCGGCACCGCGAGGATGGCAACATTGATCCGGGCGTCTTGTCCAGGCATGGCAGAATCGACCGCCTTTCAGCGTTTACAACTTTAGTACCGAACGTCCAGCAGTGCTAGGTTGCCTGAAACCAGGAGGAACTGAGATGACCCATGAGGAACTCCGTACCCAGCTGCACGGCGAACTGCTTGAACCGCCAGATGCTGGCTACGCTGACGCCCGGGTCGTGTGGAACGGGATGATCGACAGGCGACCCGCCCTGATTGCCCGTTGTCGCAACGCTGCCGACGTGCTGGCCTCGGTCGCTTACGCGCGGGTTCATGACCTTGCTATCGCCGTCCGAAGTGGCGGACACAATGTTGCCGGCTATGCCGTCTGCGACGGCGGGCTGATGATCGACATGTCGCTCATGAATGCCGTTCGGATAGCATCTGGACTGGATAAGGCTTATGTTGAAGGCGGGGCCACATGGGCAGACGTGGATGCCGCAACCACACCGTTCGGTCGCGCCACACCCGGAGGACTTATCTCGATGACGGGCGTGGCAGGGCTCACCCTGTCGGGCGGCATTGGCTGGCTCCGCGGCACACACGGTCTCAGCTGCGACAACGTCATTGCCGCCGACGTGGTCACCGCCGATGGGCGTTTAATCCATGCGAGCGACACCGAGAACCCGGACTTGCTGTGGGCGCTGAGGGGTGGCGGCGGCAATTTTGGCGTTGTCGTGAACTTCGAGTTCCGTCTGCACCCGATCGCTGAAGAGATGATGTTCTGCGCTCCCGCTTATCCCGAAGAACGGGCGAATGAAATCCTGCCGCAATGGCGCGACTACATGGCGACAGCTCCCGACGAGGTGAGCGGTCTCGCGGAGTTCTCTACCATTCCTTGTGATCCAGCCTATCCTGAGGACACTTGGGGGAAGCGCGTCTTGGCACTCGCCACGGTCTATGATGGTCCAGCTGGAGATGGGGAGCGTGTCATGCAGCCTTTGCGCGGCTTTGGAGAACCGCTGCTCGATTTCAGCGGCAGGATGCCTTACCGGGTTCTTCAGACCCTTTATGACGGGTTGTTTCCCAAGGGTCGGGATCGCTGCTACTGGAAATCGACGTACCTTTCAAACCTACACGACGATGTCATTGAAGAGATCACCACCCACCTGACGAAGCGTCCGTCGGAAATGACCTATGCTTCGATCTGGAAATTCGGTGGTGCGGTGCAGCGCGTTGGTGCCGATGCCACCGCGTTTGGCGATCGTACTATGCCCTTCATGCTCAGCCTCGATGCGATCTGGTCCAACGCCGACGTCGACGATGCCAACATCAGTTGGGTTCGCGATGTCTGGCAAGATATGCAGCGTCATTCCACTGGCCGTATGTATCTCAACTTCCCCGGACTTGGAGAGGGCGACAATCTCGTGCGCAATGCATATGGTACGAAAACCTATGCACGACTTCAGGAAGTCAAAAGGACTTACGATCCTCATAACCTGTTCCACATGAACCAAAATATTCAGCCGTAATGCGATCGCTCCACGGCCAATTGCGCCGATCCGAACCATCGTCTTCTAACTCGGGCTGATGACCGCGAAATTTTTCCGAGCCAACGCAGGCTGGCCGCGTTAGCACGCTGCCAGCAAACCGAACCCAATCTCAGAACTTGGCATTCATCCGGTATCGGGCCGCAAAATATCGTCAATTGAAGGTGTGCACGCTGAGTTTCAGGCTTCCGTCAGCCTGTTTCTCAAAAACATGGGTGGCTACTCCACCCCAAGGCTGGTCAGCGCCTTTGGCATCTTTGCCTTTGGCCGACCATTTCGCTGCGCCCACCATCATGTTGCCATCGCCCTGCGCCTCGATGAGCTCAAGCTTGTGACCTGTCACGCCCATGCCGAAGAGTCCGCTAAAGAATTTCTCAACCCCGGCAGGCCCCTTGATAACATCATGGCTGGCAGGCAAGAACATGGCGTCGTCGGTGTAAAACGCTGCAAGCGCTTTGGCATCCGCTTTATTGAAGGCTGCGTCCCAGGCAGCGTAAGCCGCCTTCACATCGGTGTCCGGGTCGGCCTTGGCCGGCGTCAACGCGAAGAGGCTAAGGCAAATCACGGTGAAGATTGAAGTCAGCGGTCTAACCATGTCATCCTCCCAACAATTCTAGCGGCAAAAATACCACTCCAAACCATACGCCCCGATCGCAGGGGTGGATACACATCCATTTGGGTGTTGAAATGGACGGAAGCCGACTGGCTTTTATGGTAGCGACCTGTTCGCGCTGATCAGCGCCTTGGCGTGGCTCGCTGACTACCCTCCGCTTGTGTCACGCGCGGATCATCTATTCGACGTCATATCGGACGCGATCCTGACGGAACAATCGAGCGCCGATGTTGGGGAAAAACCCGGAGCTCAGGGCCGTTCCGACCATTGAACTTTACGGCTGCCTATGACCGCATTGGGCCAGACCCAGACATCACGGCAGCCGACTTAAACGTCTGCTTTCGCAGGGCGGTTCTTGAAAGCTGCCTGACCGGAATCGGCCCCGAATCGGTCGTTCTTTCAAGTCAGGGATAGCGTCCGCTCTTGGCACGAAAGCGACCATCGGTCAAATTGCCTGATCGTCGGAGGCCAGAGTTTAATCTGCTCAGCGATCCTCAGCGCATCATCAACTTCGATGCCGAGATAGGTACGGTCCGAGTTTGATATGATCCAGCAGGAACTGAACGGCTCAAGGCAGTTTCTGCCAAATTTGATACCTGATCGACAGGGGCTTTGGCCTGCGGGTACGACGATAGTACGACATTCAGAAATGCCTGTTTCCAAGTACATGATTATAATGCTAAATTTCGAACGTCATTCCAATCGATCATCGGCGCTACAGCGAAGCGGCTGTCGCTGTAATCGTTGCGTTTTTTCGAGTTTTCAATCACTTGCCGTCAGTTCCAAAATGTCCGTTTGGCTGCCCCTCAAAGCTGTTCTTGACCATTTCCATTTATTTGGCCCTAAAATGCAGCCAAGGGTGCCGCACCAAGACAGCGAAAAACGTTCGGGTACAACGGTCAGATCGTCATAGTCCGTAACGGTGAAACTGTCCACCGGGAGCCCCCCGATCACGCCGAGTTGCGACGGCACGGGATAACGCGCCGCAAAGCGAAACCGGCAGTCGAAATCGGAAGAGCCAAATCATCCAGAGTTGTCTTGAACGCGAGAGACCAGATCAATGACATTGAAATGTATCAATCCTACCGACATACCTACCCCTCTCACTTACAGCCATGCGATCGTTGCCACGGGGAGCAGGCTGGTTTTCATCGCTGGACAGGTAGCTGAGGACCGTGAAGGCAATGTTGTTGGCTCCGGCGATATGACCGCCCAGGCCCGCCAGGTGTTTGCCAACATCGGACGGGCACTTGCTGCGGCCGGCGCCCGGCCGCAGCAAGTGACAAAGCTCACAATCTTTGTGGCCAACTATAAGCGCGAACACTTGGCCATGATTGAGGAAGGGCGAATTTCGTTGTTCGGAGATCACAAGCCAACCGATACGCTGGTGGGAGTAGCCGCATTGTCCAGACCCGATTACCTTCTCGAGGTTGACGCAATGGCAGTCATTGACGATTCACTTTAGCATGAGAACAAGCCTAACAGGATCGGTCAACTATGATGGGCATGCGGCTCCGCTTTGAATCCATGCCTGGATCAGTTCTCCGAACGCCTTCTGTGTCCCCGGAACCGGTTCGCGGCCTTCACCAGGGCTCCAGCCCCAGCCGACAAGGTCGTCGTGCGCCATGTGTTCAATGATGCCGTCCAGCGATTTGCCGCCATTGCGCTGCGGATCTTTGATCTGTTTACAGATGTAACTTAGGGTTTTGCCCTCCCAAGCCATTTCAATCGGTGCCAAATGCCAATTGGGATTGCCAGGAATGCTCTTGATCGTCTCCGCTTGGCCGACGACCTTAACGTTCTCAGCCCCATGACAAGTGTTACAGGTCATTCCGGGAAGCCCCATGCCAGCTTCACCGCGCGAGACGGGTGGCTGGTGCGGATGCATGGCAATGTCCTGCAATGGCCGGTCACCCACCGGATGGCAATTTACACATCGCGGATGCTGGATGACTTTCCCTGCCTCTTCGAAAAGGGCGACAGACCGCTGTTTTTCATCAGAAATAGATTGGAATGCCGACGCCGGCTTTAGACTATCTTTCTCCGGCACCGACTTGTCTTGGGCGAATGAAATATTGGTGGCCACAACTGCCGCATTGACGGCAAGGCACAGCGCAATGGAAATGAAGGCGATATTTCGTCTCATAGCGTGCATCCCCTATGCGGAAAGGACACTTACGATCGGCAGACGCCGAACCGGACTATTCGTAAGCCGTCGCCATGCATTGGCTATTGCCGGCCCCACCGGAGGTACCCCAGGTTCGCCAACACCGGTCGGATTTTCGGTTGAGGGGATTATCGCGACTTTGACTGCGGGCATTTCATTGATGCGCAGTGAGCGGTAATCATGGAAGTTGGACTGAACGATTTTGCCGCCTTCGCCGAGTGTAATCGCATCAAACAGGATTGCCCCGACACCGTACCCGATACCTCCTTCCATCTGAGCCGTGATAACATTGGGATTGATTGCCACTCCACAATCGACAGCGCACCATACCTTATGCACCCGGGGAGTGCCGTCGTCGGCAACGGATACTTCCACAATCTGCGCCACATAAGTCCCGAAACTCTTTACCACCGCAACGCCGCGCTGGCGCCCTTCCGGAACCTGCGAACCCCAATCCGCCATTTCGGCAACCTTCTTCAGTGTCGCCATATGTCGCGGCTCCCTGGTCAGGAGCGCCAGCCGGCCTTCCACGGGATCCTTGTTCACTTTCTCAAGCAATTCATCGACGAAGGTTTCGACAGCGAATCCCGTATGAGTGTGACCGACCGAACGCCACCAGAGCGGGGGCACGGCAAGCGTGGTATTATGCGAAATGACGCGCAAATTGGGAATTACGTAGGGCAAGTTGGAAGCGCCCTCGACCGAACTTTCATCCAGGTCAGCTTTTGCCAAGATCGATTGACCAACAATTGCCTGGTCCCAACCGATAATCCGCCCGTCCGGGTCTATCGCACCACGCATCTTGTGAACATACATGGGCCGGTAGAAGCCACCGCGAATATCGTCCTCGCGTGTCCACATGTGCTTGACCGGACGGCTGCCGTCAGTGGCTCCGAAAACCGCCGCCGCCTCTTGGATGTAGGGCGACCCGAATTGTGCCCTGCGGCCAAAGCTCCCGCCCGCAAGTTGCGTATTCACCCGCACTTTCCCAGGATCGAGACCGAGCACCTTTGCTGCAGTGTTTTTGTCCATTCCCGGGAACTGGGCGCCATTATAGATGTCAACCGATCCATCGGCGGCCTTGATGAACACCGCGTCGAGCGGCTCCATGGGCGCATGGGCGAGAAACGGAAAGGTGATCTCTGCCTCCAACGTTTGCACGCCATTGCCGGTGAATGCACTTTCGACATTGCCGGTATTTGTCGCTTCGAGACCTTTCTCGTTGAAAAGCTTAGCGTAATCGGCCGCAAGCTCGTCACTTGATCGAGTTTCGGCTTTGGAGAGATCCCATTCGATTTTCAGCGCCTCACGACCTTTCAGCGCCGCAAACGTGTTGTCAGCGTAGACGGCCACGCCTTGGGGTACCTGTCTGATATCGACTATGCCCTGGACCTTGCGAGCCTCCGCATCATCGACGGATTTGACCGTCGCCCCGAAATGTGCAGCATGCGCAACGGTCGCATACAACATATCGTCTGCAGTGATATCGAGCGTGAAAACGGCTGTCCCATTCGTCTTGCCGAGGGTATCGAGCTTTGGAAGTTCCTTGCCGATGAGCGTGAAGTTCTGGGGATCCTTCAGCTTTGGCTCGGCAGGAGCGAGTTGCTTGGCAGCCTTGCTCGCCAATGCACCAAACCCGCTCTCCTTGCCCGATGCGGCGTGTTTGATGCGGCCATGTTCTACGTTATTTCGCTCGCCGGAACACCCCACTCTTCGGCGGCCGCCGAGACGAGCATTGCCCTTGCCGTCGCGCCGGCTTTTCGAAGCTGTTCATATGAGTTGCCAATCGACGTGGAACCACCGGTACCTTGCAGACCGAATGCGAGATTGGCGTAGATCTTGTCATCGGCCGGCGAATGAACAGCCCGCATCTGGCTCCAGTCGGCATCGAGCTCTTCTGCTACGATGGTGGCAAGTCCCGTGAATGGGCCCTGACCAAACTCTATGTGCTTCGACAGCACAGTCACTGTGTCATCGGTGCCAATCTTCACGAAGGCATTCATCGCCGAAAGCGCTTCATCCCCTCCCGCCTGAATACCTTCGAAGGCTCTTGCCGCAAAAATCTTTGGTGCGAGCGAAAAACCGATGATTAAACCAGCACCTGCCAGGAAGGAGCGGCGCGTGCTTGTGATGTGGTGCAGGGTCATCGCTTAACCCTCCAGGATATCGGCGGCGTCATGAATCGCCTGCCGGATGCGGTGATAGGTGGCGCAGCGGCAGATATTTCCTGCCATTGCTCCATCAATATCCTCGTCAGTGGGTTTCGGGGTCATTTGGAGAAGGGAAACAGCCGACATGATCTGCCCTGATTGGCAATAGCCGCATTGCGGGACGTCGATCGCGACCCACGCCTTCCTGACTGCGTCAGCCTCCTTGCCGGTGACACCCTCGATGGTGACGATTTCCGACCCATCGACCGTTGAGACCGGCGTGATGCAGCTTCGGCGTGTCGTACCGTCCATATGGACGGTACACGCACCGCATTGGGCGATGCCGCAACCATATTTCGTGCCAGTGAGTTTCTCGAAATCGCGCAAGACCCAGAGCAGCGGGGTCTCGGGATCCCCGTCAAAACTCCGTTCCTGTCCGTTGAGCTTGAAAGTAACCATGCTTGAACTCCGCATCTGGCTGGCACATTTCGTGCTGGCTTGAGTGGGATGTCATCGTGATCGGCAACTCATAACATGAAACTCAGCGGGGTGCCCACGCCGTGTTTCACTGCTCACGGGATCGTGAGACATCGATGCCATTGGCCATCAGCCAATTAACTCTACCTGGTTAGCTCAGGTTGATGTGCAGCCAAGGGCGACGCAATTTGCTAGACTTGTGAAAAATAATAATAAGGAGGGCGAAATGTTCGAATTAACAGATGGGGCAATGCTGATCGTTATCGCAATCACTACGGCTATCGGTGCCTATATTTTCTATGGAATTTCGATTGTGCAACTCCCAACCTTCTAGCCGCTATCGGGTCTGAGGGAACGGAGACGAGGCATTAACGAAGCTAATATTGAAAGGGGCAGGCGGCACGATTTGGACGCAGCCTGCTCCTGACGGTGATGAATACGAGCAGGCTCATGTCATCGACGTGCATTGACCTCGGCGAGAGTTCATCTCATCGCGACCCTACGGGCCTTAAGTGAGTTTCTCTCCCGGCTGGAGAAACCTTCCGCGAACCTGTTTTCCCTCGACCTCGACAGTTACGAACTCCCCTGGGGAAGCCGGCGCGCCCTTTGCCGCAGCGCAGACTGCTCTGGTGGTTCTTTGAAATCCGTCCCGCCCCTGTGAAATGGCGGGAATCAAGCCGGAGAGGGTAGAGGCGTCGGGTGCCCATCCACACTCGTCATATACCGAGTTTCTGAGGGAGTTGGTCGCCAGATTGGTGTCGACATTGGGCGTCGTGCATGACGTTGAAAAGACGAGAGCGGCGGCAACCAGGACGTAGCAGGCTAATCTCATTTCAGCATTCCCCGATAGATTTTCGTTTGCATGAATTCGTTAGTTATCACCTTTACAGACAGGTTGCGACCGCCGGTGATGCCCGGAAGGTGTGCCGCCAATGATTAGCACAATTGATTTCCCTGATGCTGACAACCAGGTTCCGAATCTCACTGTTTGTTAGTCACGTGTTAAAATCGCAACACCGATTTCCGAACCCGCGGTTCGATAATAGATCGGTTTTGCGCCATTCAAAAAACAGGACTAAGCATCCGTTCCGGGGACATGAGCTTGTATGAAAATCTTTCCTGATCGGAGATCTGAAATGAATATCAAGAGCCTTCTCCTGGGTTCCACTGCTGCCCTGATCGCAGTTTCTGGTGCGCGCGCCGCGGATGCGGTCGTCGTGGCCGAACCGGAACCAGTTGAATATGTCCGCGTATGCGACGCCTATGGCGCCGGCTTCTTCTATATCCCGGGTACAGAAACCTGCCTCAAGGTCAGCGGCTATGTACGCTATGACGCGCAAGGCGGCGATGACGTCTACAACGGTGGCGAGTTAGGTACCTGGGTCAAGCACACGCGCGCAGAGGTCCGCTTCGATGCCCGGTCGGAAACCGAACTTGGTACGTTGCGCTCCTACATCCAAACGCGCTTCGACTTCGAAGATGGTTTGAACGAAGGCGCGAGCATTCCCCAGGCATTCATCGAGCTCGGCGGCTTCCGTGTCGGTATTGCTGATGAAATTTTCGGCTCGTGGAACGGTTACGCTGGCGATATCATCCAGGACGATGTGATCAACTACAACAGTTGGGAAACGAACCAGATCAGCTATACCTTTGCTGGCGGTAATGGTTTCTCTGCAATCATTGCCGCCGAACAGGGCTCGATCAACGACGGTTATGCCGACTACGTCATCGAGGACTACATGCCTCATGTTCTAGCCGGGGTGAAGTATGAACAGGGTTGGGGCACAATCTCCGCCATTGCAGGGTACGATTCCAACGTCGAAGAATTTGCCGGCAAGGCTCGACTGGACGTGAAAATCACCGACGCGGTGACAGCCTGGGTCATGGGCGGCTATCAGTCCAATTATGACGACACACGCACAAACCGCAATTTCCTAGCGCCTTGGCACGGAGACTGGGCTGCATGGGGTGGCTTGGCCGCCAAAGTGACCGACAAGGCAACCGTCAATGCTCAGCTCGCCTATGAGTCTGAAGGCACAGTCGCTGCGGCTTTGAACGTCGCTTACGTGCTTGTTCCCGGCTTTACGGTAACGCCAGAAGTGGACTACACCAGGTTTGACGGAGATCGCGGCAACGACGACGCACTGGGCGGTATCATCCGTTTCCAGCGCGATTTCTGACCGTCTTGCTCTTATGAAAATCCGGAAGCGTCGCTTCCGGATTTTTTCCCATTTCTTTCAGTACTTACCGGCTGTTTGCTTAAACACTACATCTGTTCGGAAACGGCCACAAACGCGGCGGTCCTTTTCAATACCGCAACAAACTCATTACCGGAATCGCTGACAGCCCCGGAATTATCGATCATGACCGCGCCGGAAGGATCGCATGGATTTGGAGCGGCCCGCGTCAAACGCCGGCGGATTTCCTCAGCATCTTCGCGTCCGCGGGAGGACAGCCGTTTCGCCAGAACCTCATGCGAAGCCGTGATATGGACGACCAGAAAATTGGAATAGGCCTCGCGAAGTGCAGGCAGGACCCCGCGCGAGACATTGGCAACAGCGACTGCACCACGTTCAATCTCGTCGTCGACAGATCGTGGCAGGCCATAGTACAAACCGTGGGCCTCCCAGGAGTGGCTAAACTCCCCTGCCCTTTTTGCCGCCAGGAACTGCTCCTCACTCAACGTGTCATGAACTTCCGTATCGGCGGAGGACGGACGTGTCACGACCCGCCGCACGAAATGATAGCCCGGCTCGCCGCCAAGCACCGCCCTGGCGAAATCGATGATGGTATCCTTGCCGGCACCACTCGGCCCGACCACGGCGACAAAGGCACCATTGCGAAGCGGCGCAGACGCCTCATTGAGGGCACGTTCGATCATCGCAGCCGCCATCATACAACCCGTCGGCCTTCGCGCCACACGGTACGAACCACAGGAATATGTTCATCGACACGCACCCGCACCAGATCAGCGCGCTTGCCGACCTCAATGACGCCGCGATCGTCGAACCCGACAGCCTGTGCTGGATTCTTTGTCACCAGACGCACAGCGTCCGGCAAGGTAATGCCATCGACCGCCTCGCTGAGGAAGAACGTCGACTGGATGAGGCTGAACGGAATATAGTCAGATGAAAGAATGTCGAGATAGCCATGCTCGGCCAGTTCACGTGCCGAGACATTTCCCGAATGTGAGCCGCCGCGCACCACGTTTGGTGCGCCCATCAGCACTGACAGGCCTGCCTGTTTTGAGGCGGCGGCGGCTTCCAGCGTCGTTGGAAACTCCGCCACATGAATGCCTTGCTCGACCGCTTCATCGACATGGGCAGCAGTCGCATCGTCATGACTGGCCAGCACAATGCCCCGCTCGCGGCACAAATCGGAAATCGCCTTTCGTTGCGGGCCGGAATTCCTGGCCGATTCCGCTATGCGTTTTTCACAGAATGCATTGAATTCCTGATCGGAGAGTTTCAGCTTGCGCTGATAGTAGTAGGTATAAGTTTCCAGATTGACGAACTGGCGCTGACCAGGCGCGTGATCCATCAGCGATGCCAGCCGAACCCGGCTGTCATTATCAAAATGGGCGAAGCCCTCCAGGCAATCAGGCACTGAAACTTCACAACGCAGGTGGAAATAATGATCCGCACGCAGACGGCCCTCTTTGACGCTGTTTTCAATCGCGTCGGCCAGTTTGCGGGTTTCTGCAGCTGTGATGTCCGCGTCCTCGTCCAACCCTACCCGCAGGGCATCGAGAACGGTCGTGATGCCCGACGTCGCGATCTGCCCATCATGTGCGAGAACGGCGGCAATCGGATTCCATCGTACCCGCGGGCGCGGCAAATAATGGCCTTCAAGGTGATCGGTATGCAGTTCGATCAGACCGGGAATCAGATAATCGCCCTCAAAATCCTCTCCGCCTTCAACGTTGCCTTCTGATATGCCGGCAATTTTGCCGTCACGGATCACAACCGATCCTGCGATGACTTCATCTTCGAGAACGATTTTTGCATTGTTCAAGATCAGTTCGGCAGACATTTATGCAGTCTTTCTTCGGTTGGTTCCCGCAAGCGGGTGAAGCGAGTGTATTTCAAAAGGGAACCCGGCTTCGGCTTCAGTGAACAGAGCGAGATTGTTGATTTCGACCGGTTCTTCAAGAACTGGCTCAAGGAACTCACTCAAGATACGTTCAATTTTCGGCCGATCCCGTTCAGGCACCGGTCCAGTGAGTGTCATGTGGAAGCGAAAATCTTCGAATACATAAGGATAGCCCCACAGTTCGAGATTTCGGCGCTGTGCAACACTCATTTTGTCAGGCTCGCGACGTTTGATCTCCTGCTCGCTTGGCGGTGCGCGAAAACGGTCGAATGCGACAACGACATCATTCGCCAATTGATCGAGACGATCAAGCGGCTCTGCAGGAATGAGCGCGAAGAACCCGTCGAGACAGGCGATCCGCAGTTTCGGAATCTCAACCGGATCGATTGAAGAGGAAAAATGCATCAGTGCGGACAAGAGTTCTCGTTCCTCGATGCCGTCCGCGAGGTGAAATGGCGCTTTCAGCGTCGCATGAAATCCATAGCGCCGCGGCGATTCCGTTAGCTGGGCAAAATCTTCATGCGCAAGGTCACAGAATCTGCGGTGTTCTCACCGGTTGACCGGTAAAGGCATTTCGGCCGAGCCAATTCGCCGCTACTTTGAGCAGCGGATCGCTGGATGGCGGCGTGAAGTAGATTGCATAGCGCATATTGATTCCTCCGGAACACTCTCGCGTTACGCTCCGATTATGACAAGCCTTTGAACACAACCTGCCTCAATGCTGCTGCCTTCCCATCAAGCGTGAGCGCAGCGCGTTGGATATGTTGTCAAAAATGAAGATCACCGCAAGAATGAGCACCACCATATAGGCGACATTGTGCCAGTTGGTGTTTGTACGCATAGCCTCCCAGAGCTTGAGACCAATGCCGCCTGCCCCCACTGCACCGATGATGGTCGCGGACCGCGTATTGGACTCCCAGAAATACAGCGCCTGGCTGGCAAAGACCGGCAGTACCTGAGGCACGACACCGTAACGCTGCACATTCAATGGCGAGGCACCGACTGATTTCACACCCTCGCGCTGCTTGTCGTCGATATTTTCCAAGGTCTCGGAATAGACTTTGCCCAAGGTGCCTGTATCTGTGAAGAAGATGGCCGAGATACCGGCGAGCGGCCCAGGACCAAAGGCACGGGTGAAGAACAGCGCCCAGATCAGCATATCGACCGATCGCAAGAAATCGAAGAAGCGCTTGGTGATCTGGTTGGCGAAGAAATTCGGCATGATGTTGCGGGCGGCAATAAATGCTAACGGAAACGAAACCAGTGACGCAAGCAGCGTTCCCATGAAGGCCATGACGATGGTTTGCATCAGCTTCGTCCAGACGTCGCCGTGCTGCCATGACGAATTGTACCAGATATTGTCGAATGCGAGGGCAGCATTGGACATTTCCGGCTTGATGCGTTCGCCGCTTGTGATCATCGATGCCACTTCGCCGAATGATTTGTTCCAGAAGGGCGAATTGGTATCGAACACAAAATTCGCCCATCCGGGAAACCGCCGGCTCACCACAACGCGTTCCGGAATGATGTCCGCCTGACCGGCGAAACCGAAAGTGACGGTCACCTGATCCTCTTTCAGCGTCGCCCATTCAGGCAGCGCCCCTTGAGGCTTGGCACCGTCGGCTGCGATCAGAACCGTCAGGCTTTCGCCATTGCGTGTGGCGATCACGCGGCTGTCATTGATATCAAGCGATTTGCCCGCGCCGAACGATATGGCGACATTGTTGCCGTTTTGAACCACCCAATCCGGTTTTGGATTGTCGCCGAGCTCGGAAAACCGCGGATATGTGACTGTTGTTGCTGTGGGCGACATGCGTACGGTCGTTCTGACTGCGTAGGAAACCCAGTCGCGTGCATAGAGTTCGGCGCGCTGCCATTGGCCGCTGGAAAGCACGGCTCCTATGGAAAAGAACCACCAGCAATAAACGACATAAAGTACAATGCCAGCACCGATCAGAAGCGGCATAAAGCGCTTCCACACGGGTGGGTTGAAGACAGCAGGGTGGCGCGTTTCAAAATCGGTGATGGCGGCGGACGAGAGTGCATTCATGATTGCTTCCCACCAAAAGCGAAGGCCTGATTGCCGACAAGACGGCGGCGCAACCAGGCGGAAAATTGATCGACGGCGATGATCGTCACCAGCAACAGCAGCACGATGGCGAGCGTCTTTGCCTGATGGCCCCGGCCGATCGACAGCCGCAACTCCTCGCCAATTCCGCCACCACCGACAGCACCGATAATGGTCGAGGCGCGGACATTGATTTCCAGACGGAGCAGTGCGTAGGACATGAAGTTCGGCATGACCTGCGGGACAATGCCGAAGCCGACCCGTTCGAACCAGTTTGCTCCAACGGCCCGCAGACCTTCATCCGCTTTCATATCTGCATTCTCGACGACTTCGAAGAACAGCTTGCCCAGCGCTCCAATCGTGTGGATGCCGACGGCGAACATTGCGGGGATCGGGCCCAGTGACAATATCGCCGCAAAGAAGCCGGCGATGACGATTTCGGGGAATGCACGCAGGATTTCCATGTAGCGGCGCGCCGCGAAACGGATCAGCTTGCTCTTCACCAGATTCTTGGCGGCGAGAAAGCAGAGCAGGAAGCCGAAAATAAAGCCAACGAGCGTGGAAAGGATCGCAATATTGAGCGTTTCCAGCATTTTATAGAAATATTCCGGAAAGTAGAATCCGCCAAACAGATAGACCCGCCCCCTCCGGATAATCATATTTCATACTTCCGTCGAAATAGGGCGATGGCAGATCGAACATGGCACGCCAGACTTCCCAGCCGTCACGCGGAATGAGATCGCCCGCAAAATCGAAAAAATGTGGCAGCCGGTCGAAGAATTTGCCGGCATTTGACTCATTGGCGAACCAGAGGGAGCCAGCCACTGCAACCAGCAGGCATATCGAGATGAGCCAGGAATAAGCGCGGCGGCGGGCGGCGAGCTCCTGCCAGTGCCGTTCGATCTGGATGCCGTCAGCGGAAAGCTCGGCGGAAATGGCTCGGCTCATTGATCTATCCTTCCAGGGCACAAAAAAATCACGGCCAGATCCCGGGGGAACTGGCCGTGGGCGGTTTTTGTGAAATTATCCGCCGATCTGAGCCTTGCGGGCGTCAATGATCGGCTGATAGAATTCGGTGTTCACTTCCGTATAACCTTTGAAGTCACCGCCCATTGTCGCTGCAAAGCAGGCGGGATCGGACTTCGGCAAGTTCATCATGTAGTCTTTGAATTTGGACTTCAGGTTGCTGTCGAGCGATGTGCGAACAACGATCGGACCGTTCGGAATGAGCGGCGATTTCCATAGTTCGACAAAGTCCTTCATGTCGATGACACCTTTGTCGACCATTTTGCGCAGGTTGCCTGATGTATAGCCTTCGTCAAATTTACCAACACCCGAACCAAAGGTGGTGCCGGCATCGAACTTGCCGTCCTTGACGGCCAGCACGAGGTTCTCGTGACCGCCACCGAAACCCGTTTCGCTGAAGTAATCCTTGACTGAAGTCTTGATGTCCTTCGGGAGTGAAGTCACAGGGATAAGATAGCCGGACGTGGAATCCGGATCAGCAAAACCAAGCTTTTTGCCCTTCATGTCAGCGAGAGACTTGATGCCGCTGTCCTTGCGGGCAACCATGATCGAATAATACCCGGTCGCACCATCGGTCTGAACCGTCGTCAGGATTGGCTCGACCGCCTTTGGGTTGGTCAGGTAGATTTTTGCAAAACCGGACGCGCCAAGTTCTGCATAATCGAGTGTACCGCCTAGCAGACCTTGGATAACGCCGTCATAATCGGTCGCCGGGAAAAGCTTCACTTCCTTGACGCCGAGGACCTTCGGCAGCTGATCGACAATGCACTGATAATTGCGCAGGCGATCGGCCTCATTTTCGCCACCGATAATGCCAACGCGGAATGTTTCGAGGTTTTCAGCGCGGGCCATCGAACCAGCGAGCATTGCGCCGATTGCGATTGCACTCAGTAGGGCTTTCTTGAGCAACATGGTTCTCTCCTGTCAAACGTCCAAAAATGGGTTTGCGATCTATTTTCATATGAGCCCGTACGTGGGCGAGACGATCTCGTTGCGCTCAACGCGCGGCCAGAATGGCCTCCAGCTCCGGTATCGGCTTTGGTGCGCCGCGGCTGATGCTTGTCGATGTAATGGCTTCTGAAAACGCGTCCTTGATACCGTCGGCGCCATAGATGCGGCGCGCAGCAAGTTCTGTCAGGTCGTCCGGCGTTCCGTCGAAGACAACTTTGCCACCCTGCATGCCGATGATCCGCTGACAGAAATGCCGCGCCGTATCCAGCGTGTGCAGGTTGGTGACAACTGTCAGACCTTCCTTCTCATTGATGTCACGCAGCGCCTCCATCACAACCTGGGCATTGCGTGGATCGAGCGAGGCGATGGGTTCGTCGGCAAGAATGATCTTGGGGTTTTGCATGAGGGCGCGTGCGATGGCCACGCGTTGCTGCTGCCCTCCGGAGAGCGTTCCGGCCCGTTGCAAGGCGGTCTTGGCGATATCCAGCCGCTCGAGAGCAGCGATCGCCATGGCGCGTTCCTCGCGAGAGAACATGCCGAAAAGGCTCTTGATGGTCGACCGGTGATTGAGACGGCCAAGCAGCACATTGGTGAGAACATCAAGGCGCGGCACAAGGTTGAATTGCTGGAAGATCATCGCACAGTCACGCTGCCAATTTCGCAACTGCGAACCTCTCAATTGCGCAACATTGGTTCCCTCAAAGAAGATTGACCCTTCGGAGGGATCGACCAGCCGGTTGATCATGCGCAGCAGGGTCGATTTGCCCGCGCCTGAACGGCCGATAATACCAACCATCTGACCTTGCGGGATTTCCAAATTGACATCGTCGATGGCAGTGAACTTGCCAAAACGCCTCGTCACATTTTCAATCTTCAGCATCAGTTCATCCCTTTGGCCTTGAACTGTCGTAAAGCGATTGTGTGAAGCTGCGATGGCAGTTTGATTTCAGTTGCGTGACAACTGTGTAAAGCTTTGATCAGGCTGAATGTTTCTCTAGAAAAGCCTCGATATCCAACGTGCGGAAGTCATCGAGAGCCATGCGCAATTTTGCGTGATCCCAGTCCCACCATGCCAGGATCTGCAGGCGTTCAGCCGTTTTCCCATCAAAGCGATCGCGGATTTTGCGGGCGGGAACCCCGCCGACAATGGTGTAGGGCACGACATCCTTGGAGACGACCGCCCCCGCCCCGATCACAGCCCCGTTGCCAACGGTGACACCCGGCAAAATGGTTGCGCCATGGCCGATCCAGACGTCGTGGCCAATGGTGACGAAGTTCGTCCGGCGCCATTCGAAAAATGCCTCGTCGACGCCGGCATCTTCCCAATAGTCACTGGATCGGTAGGTGAAATGATGCAGTGTCGGCCGCCATGTCGGATGATTGGGCGCGTTGATGCGAACGCTCGCGGCGATGTTCGCGAATTTGCCTATGGTTGCGCACCAGACAGCACCGTCCTGCATGATGTAGGAGTAGTCGCCAAGGATGGCTTCGCTGATGCGGCAGCGCTCGGAGATTTCCGTGTATCGACCGAGTTGGCAATCATGAACAGACGCGGTCGCGTGAATGAACGGCGTTTCTGAAAGCCTGGTCATGCTGCAGCCTCGTTTGATACTGAAAACGCCGTAACATCGATAATGCGATCGGCAACAGCCTCACGCACGTCCTCGTCGTGGAAGATCCCGAGCATGGCAACGCCGGAAGCCTTCTTCTGCTGTATCATCGAGACAACGACATCGCGGTTCTTGGCGTCGAGAGATGCTGTCGGCTCATCGAGCAGCAGGATCGGATGGTCGGTAATGAAGCCGCGTGCAATATTGACGCGCTGCTGCTCACCACCGGAAAATGTGGCCGGCGGTAGCGACCACAAACGTTCCGGCAGGTTGAGCCCGGCAAGCAATGACGCTGCCTTGTCGCGGGCCCCGGTGCGATCCACACCGCGCGCGATCAGCGGTTCGGCCACCACGTCCAATGCCGCAACACGCGGCACGGTGCGCAAGAACTGGCTGACGTACCCGATCATGTCGCGTCGAATGCCGAGCATGGTGCGCGGATCGGCAGCTGCGACATCAATCAGCCGATCGCGGTACGGCACAATGATCTGGCCGGCATCCACGGCATAATTGCCGTAGATCATTTTCAGGATCGAGCTCTTGCCAGCCCCGGATGGACCACCAAGCACCGCGCATTCACCGGCCTTGATGGAGAAGGAGACGTTTGCCACGACGGGCAGTCGAATGCCGTCACGCAGATGCATGGTGAAGCTCTTGGCGACATCGGAAACAACGAGAGGTGTCGGCATGATTTTACCTTTTTGTTTTATCGCAATTCCGGACAGAAAACCGCTGCACATTTTCCTGGAATTGCTTCTAGACCTGCAAAATGGAAGAGACGAGAAGCTGGGTGTAAGGCGCCTGCGGGTCGTCCAGCACGCGGTCGGTGAGACCTGTTTCGACGATATGGCCATCCTTCATCACCATTATGCGGTGCGAGAGAAGACGTGCCACCGCAAGATCATGCGTAACGACGATTGCTGCGAGACCGAGATCATTGACGAGGCCGCGCAGAAGATCGAGCAGCCTTGCCTGCACCGATACATCGAGACCTCCGGTTGGCTCGTCCATGAAGACAAGACGTGGGCTGGTCACAAGGTTGCGGGCAATTTGCAGGCGCTGGCGCATGCCGCCGGAGAAAGCGCGCGGCTGATCGTCGATACGGTCCTCGGCAATCTCCACCCGGCCCAGCCAATCGGTCGCGGTGGCGCGGATCTTGCCATAGTGCCGGTCGCCGACTGCCATCAACCGTTCGCCAACATTGGCGCCGGCAGAGACAGTCATCCGCAATCCATCGGCAGGATTCTGGTGGACAAACCCCCAATCGGTGCGCATCAGGAAACGCCGTTCGGCCTCGCTCATGCGGTAGAGGTCGCGGAATTGACCGTCACGCATCCGGTATTCCACCGACCCGGCAGATGGCGCAAGCCGCGTCGCCAGGCAATTAAGCAGCGTCGTCTTGCCCGAACCGGATCTCGCCCACGACAGCAAGGACCTCACCCGGCCATAACTCGAATGTGACGTTCTGGCAGCCGATCCGGCTCCCGTAGAATTTCGAAAGCGAACTGACTTTAAGGAGTGGTGTCTCGCTCATTCTGCTGCCTCCGCTGGGTTGGCCGAAAGCTGGCCTTCTGCCTGCCGGTCTTCACAAAAATCCGTATCGGAACAGACGAACATGCTGCCGCCCTTGTCGTCGAGGATGACCTCGTCGAGATAGCTTCCCTTGGCGCCGCACAGCGCGCAGGGCTGCGAAAATGTCTGGATCTCGAATGGATGATCTTCGAAGTCGAGGCTAACCACCTCCGTATAAGGCGGAATGGCATAGATACGCTTTTCGCGCCCTGCCCCGAACAATTGCAGCGCCGGTGAATTGTGCATCTTCGGATTATCGAACTTTGGGGTGGGCGAAGGATCCATCACATACCGGCCTTCGACCTTCACAGGATAGGCGTAGGTGGTGGCGATATGACCATGCCGGGCGATGTCTTCGTAGAGCTTCACGTGCATCAGCCCATACTCTTCAAGCGCGTGCATCTTTCGCGTTTCGGTTTCGCGCGGCTCGAGGAAACGCAGCGGCTCCGGAATTGGCACCTGATACACAAGCGTTTGCCCCGCTTGCAGCGCAGCCTCTGGAATGCGATGGCGCGTCTGGATGATCGTCGCTTCCGTCGTTTTCGTGGTTACGCGAACGTTGGCGGTCTTCTGGAAAAAGGCCCGGATCGATACGGCATTGGTGGTGTCGTCGGCGCCTTGATCGATCACCTTCAGCGTGTCGTCAGGGCCAATGACTGCGGCAGTCACCTGGACGCCGCCTGTCCCCCAGCCATAGGGCATCGGCATTTCGCGAGAGGCGAAAGGCACCTGATAACCCGGAATGGCTATGGCCTTGAGAATTGCACGGCGGATCATCCGCTTCGTCTGTTCGTCAAGATAGGCGAAATTGTACGTCGCAAGCTCTGTCATTCTGCTGCCTCTTGAGTACCATTGTTTTCGGTGTGGCGGCGCTCATGCTCGGAGCGCATGCGGCGAGATCAGGTCGAGTTCCGCCTGGAAATCGACGTAATGCGGCAGTTTCAGATGTTCGACGAAACCGGTCGACTGCACATTGTCGCTATGGGAAATGACGAATTCCTCGTCCTGTGCTGCAGCAGTAATGTCTTCGCCTAGTTCCCGCGCCCGCAAAGCCCGATCGCACAACGCCATCGACATCGATTTCCGCTCGCTCTGCCCAAAGACAAGGCCATAGCCGCGCGTAAATTGCGGGGGCTCGCTCGATGAACCCTTGAACTGATTGACCATCTGGCACTCGGTCACCCGAATGCGGCCAAGCGTCAGCGGAAAATCGAGTTCAGCAACCTCAAGCTCGACTTCGACTTCGCCAATGCGGATTTCGCCGGCAAAGGGGTGGCTGCGCGCATAGCCGCGTTGCGCCGAATAGGCGAGCCCGAGAAGAAAACCTTCATCGCCGCGCGCCAGCGCCTGTAGTCGCAAGTCGCGCTCCAGCGGAAACGACAAAGGTTCACGCGTGAGATCGCCGGTATCGGCCCCCTCTGGCATATCGCCGTCAGATCTCGATCATGCCGTCATGACCAAGAATGTCGGTGACGCGCGGTGTCTGTTCATGCGATTCAACCCGGCGTTCAGGGACTTCTACCGCGACATCCCCTGCCAGCTCCGGATCCAACAGGCGATGGGTATAGTCAAATGTCGGTCCCAGTAACTGGCCGCCTGGCAGGTCCTTGAACGTTGCCGAGATGCGGCGTTCGATCGCCATCAGCGAAGTCTCGACAGGTTTGGTATAGCCAAAACGCGGCAGCGTCGTGCGATAGGCCCGGACGAGAAAGATCGCCTCGATCATGTCTCCCCGCGCCTGCTTTACCGCCAGCGCCGCGAGTTCCGTGTCGTACAGCGAACCTTCCGCCATCACGCGGTCTACCGCCAGCGCCAGCTGCTCGACGATTTGCTCAAGCCCGATCGCAGGCACGGAGCGATCACCACGGCGGCGGTCAGCCAGCAGTTTGTGCGCATTGCGAATGGCGGCTTCACCGCCCTTGACGGCAACATACATGGCTCAAGCCTCCCTTTTCGAAATGCGTGTCGTGCGCGGCAAAGCGGCGAGCGCGCCCTTGCCAGCAAAGATCAGATCAATACCGCGCGGAAAGGCACCGCGATTGGCGGCCCATTGATCGATGAACATTTTCGGCAACTGACTTGGCGCAAAGGTCTGGATGTCCTTGATCCCGGGACCCTCGAGCCTTAGTTCCCCGGCACCATCGAAACCGTCGATCTGCAAGATAAGGGTCGTCGAGCGATCCGGGTATTCCGAGGTTCCTTTGGCGAATGCTTCGAACGAAGGCATGGTTTCGGCGTCGCTAATGAGGGCAAACTGCGCGTCGGATGGATTCGTTGTCAATTCAAGCCCCGTGTGAAACTTCAGCCAACCAATTGCAGCTTCTGAACCGGCGATTGCCTTGTCGGACCAAACGGTTGCGTCATGGTCGAACAGTGTCGCTGCAATCGATGCGGCAACCGGCGCGAGTGGCGCGGGGGCGTTGACAAGATCGCGCACGGGCATGACGCGACCAGGGTTGGCCATAGCGTCCATGAGCGCCCGGAAAATTTCCTGCGAATTGCGCACCGTATCCCTGAAGCCGCCCTCAAAAACCTGTGTCGTTGCACGCATCAGTCGTCCCCCCGCACCATTGTGAAAAAATCGACCTTCGTCGCTGCCGTTTCGGCTCGTCTGTGTTCGAGATTGTCATCAAGGCGTTGCGCAATGGGAGTAAGGATCGCATCCTCAACAGCCCTGCGATGAACCGGTTCCTGCCAAATCGCGTCAAAGACAGCCGCAAGGCGCACCTTCTCGCCCTGCCGTCCGAGCGCATAGGCATGGCCAACTGCGCCGCTGCCGAGCCGTACGGTCGCGCGTGTCACAGTCGCTTCGCCCAGATTGAAGGGAGCGCCGCCGCCGCCGATCCGTCCGCGCACCATCACAAGTCCGGTTTCCGGCCCGCGCAGCGTTTCAACCCGCGGCTTGTCAGCCCACTGCCCCCAGAACTGCGTCAGCTCCTGCACGGTCGCCTGCGCCAGCAAAGCCATGGCGGCTTTGCGCCCGAAATCAGTTTCGCCAGCGGCTGGGGTGGCCCCAGAATGTTCGTTGCTCATTGACACCTCACTGCTATTTGTCTATTCATCTATACAACTAGACAATAAACCTAGCTATAGATCCCGTCAATGACAGGAGCATGACAGAGCGTGCCTTCAGAACGATTCATCACCCGCAACAGTGGCGTGGCCATCTGGCGCCAGATCGCCGATCAGATCAGGGGCGACATCACGGCGGGGAAAATGACCAGCGGGGCGCGAATGCCACCGGAAGTTGAATTGGCTACTCGTTTCGACGTCAATCGCCACACGATCTCGCAGCGCCATAGCCGCCCTGACCAAGGAAGGTGTCCTGCGGGCCGAACAGGGGCGCGGCACCTTCGTTGCCAACAGCAAGAAACTGATCTACCGCATTGGCGAGCGAACCCGCTTCTCGCAAATTCTGGCGACGCAAGTGCGCGAAACCAAAGGCATTCTGCTTGCGCACCGTGTAGAAGACGCGACACCTGAAGTCGCTGAAGCGTTGAATATGGGAGCGGGACAGGTCATCAGAATAGACACGATGCATACGGCAGATGGCAGTCCGGTGTCCTGCGCCACGGCATGGTTTGATGCAGCGCGCGTTCCGAATATCGTCGAAGATTACCGTTCATCCGGATCGATAACATTTGCACTTAAAGCTGCAGGAATAGACGATTATTTGCGCAAGTCGACGATCATTGCCGCCCGCCACGCGGATGCGGAGGATCTGCGGCATCTGCGGCTCTCGCCCGGCGCGATCGTTCTTGTCGCCACCGCCATCAACGTCGACATGGAAGGTTATCCCGTCGAATATGCCAAGACCCGCTTTGCCGCCGACCGGATGGAAATTGCCATCGACAATAGATGAACCGGCCAATTCACCACATGGTTTTCGCGGCGCGCTCGGGCCATTCGCGATCATAGGTCTCGCCACCCACACGATCTTCGCTGAGTGCAGCCAAAATCTGCCCGGGCGTTGGAAATTCCTTGGGCGAGCGGTGCTTCGCCGGATTCCACAAGTCGGAGCGGATGAGCGCACGCGCGCACTGGAAATAGGCTTCCTCAACGTCAACGACGATAACCGAACGCGGCGCCTTGCCATCAATGATGAAGCTTTCGAGCAGTGCTTGGTCGGTATCGATAAATGCCCTGCCATTCACCCGGAATGTCGTGGTGAGTCCGGGAATGAGGAAGAGCAGGGCAATGCGCGGATCGCGGATGATATTGCGCAGCGAGATCAATTCGATTGTTGCCGCGGCGATCCGGCAGCATAAGCGTCTGTTCGTTGTGTATCCGCACGAAGCCGGCAAGGTCGCCGCGCGGTGAACAGTCGAGCCCTTCAGGACCGCCGGTTGCCAGAGCCACGAAAGGCGAGCCCTCGATCAACAGCCGGTATTCCGCAGTGATTCGATCCGTCACCTTGGCGGTCGATGCGTCGGCAATGCCGCTATATATGGCTTCGAGCTGTTCAATCGTCGTGATCCGCGACATCACCACCTCCGTTCACCTTGAAAACGCATTCGCCGACTAACATGGCATGACGAATTGAATATGACAGCCCTTGGTTTTAGGAAATGACAGCGGCGGCACACTCGTATATCAGTCGCAGCCGACCGGAGTTGTGGAGGATTTCATGAGCGGATTTGCGGCGATTGGCGAGTGCATGATCGAATTGTCCGGCGCCAATGGCGAGCAGTGGCGCATGGGTTTTGCCGGCGATACACTGAACACCACCTGGTATGTCCGCGCCCTCACCGCGCCGCAATTCGCAGTCGATTACGTGACCGCCTTTGGCGACGATCCCTTTTCGGTGAAACAGCGTACATTCCTGCGCGACAATGGCATCAACACGGCCAACAGCCCGATTATCCCGGGCGCGCGCCCCGGTCTTTATGCCATCACACTGACGGGGGTGGAGCGTTCCTTCACCTATTGGCGCAACGATGCCGCCGCCCGTCACCTTGCCGATGATCCGGAAGCATTGGCGAAAAGTCTCGATGGCCGCGAGATCATTTATTTTTCCGGTATTACCATGGGCATTTTGAGCCCGAAAAGCCGTCAGAACGTCCTGAATGCGGTTAGCAACGCACGCCGCCAGGGCTCGCGTATCGTCTTTGATGCCAATTATCGTCCACGCCTGTGGGAAAACACCGAGACAGCCAAGCAGGTCTTGAGCAATGCCTTTCACGTTGCCGACATTGCCCTGCCGACGTTCCCGGATGAGAATGCGCTCTTTGGCGATGCGACCCCGGCAGACACCGCCAATCGTATCGCTTCCTACGGCGTGCGCGAGATTGTCGTAAAAGACGGCACCGAACCGGCATTGGTCGTTGCCGGCGACATACGCCAGGAGGTTCCGGCCTCGCGCGCCAAGGCAGTGGATACAACGGGCGCGGGAGATAGTTTCAATGGCGGCTACATCGCCGCCCGCCTCGCCAATCTGGATCCCGTGACAGCAGCGGCCCACGCGCACAGAGTTGCTGCGCGCATCGTGGAGTTCCATGGAGCGCTCGCCCCCATGGACGCGGCACGCAAGGCGTTCGAGGCCTAGGCCTTCTTGAAGCTGTATTTTGTCATCTGGCTGTAGGTTTCGTCAGGCCGCAAGATTGCCTGAGGGAAATAGGGAAAATGCGTGGAATCGGGCCATATCTGCGCTTCAAAGCAAAAACCGGCATAATTCCCATAAGTATTGCCGGTCAAACCGATTGGCGGGCGTCCACCAAGCGTATTCCCGGCATAGAATTGGACACCGGGTTCCGTAGTCAGCACATTCAACTCGATACCTGATTGGGGACCCTTGGCGGAGGCAACGAGACGCAGCGGCTGGCGCTGACTGGCAAGGCAGAAATTGTTGTCATAGACAATCTGCTGGCCGTTTTCCTCACGGCGGATCGTCCGGTACTCCCGAAAATCATGAGTTGTTCCGGCGACCGGCAAAACCCGTCCATCCGGAATGAGGTCGGCATCGACCGGAAGGTAGGCCTGCGCGTCGATCCGGACCTGATGGTCAAGCGCGCCGGTTGCACCGCCATCGTCGAGATTGAAGTAGCTGTGATGAGCTAGGTTGCAGATCGTCGGCTTGTCCGTAACGGCATCCATGCGAATGGCCAGCATTCCCTTCGATTCCAGCATGTAAGTACAGGTGATGCTCAGATTGCCTGGAAAGCCCATCTCGCCGTCACCCAACTGGATAGTTAGCGTCACATAATCCGGACCAACTGCTACAACCTCCCAGTTACGATTGCCCGCGCCCTCGCTGCCGCCATGGATATTGTGCAGATCGCGAAAATTTCGCTCAAGCGCATAGGTCTTGCCATCGATCGTCAGTTCACCATTGCGAATACGGTTGATGGAGCGGCCGACCGTCGCCCCCAGATAGGGCGAATGGACCGGATAATCGGCAAATTCCCGATAGCCGAGAACCAGTGGGTGCTCGTGACCTTTGAGCCGCAGGTCCTGAATAACGGCGCCCCAGGTAAGGACTTTGGCGGTCAGCCCGCCGCCGGAAATCGTAATGCGGTGGACTGCCTCGCCATCAGACGTGTGGCCGAAGATTTCTGTGTTCATTTATTTTAGAGCCCCAGACCGCCAACGCAAACATATTTGGTATCGAGGTAATCTTCGATGCCCTGGTGCCCGCCTTCCTTGCCGAGGCCGGATTCCTTCACGCCGCCGAAGGGCGCTTCCACAGTTGTGATCATGCCTTCGTTGACGCCGACCATGCCATATTTCAGGCCCTCGGAAACCCGGAATACCCGGCCGAGATCCTGGGTGTAGAAATAGCTGGCAAGGCCGAACTGGGTGTCGTTGGCCAGATCGATCGCTTCCTGTTCTGTCCCGAACTTGTAGACAGGAGCGACCGGGCCAAAGATTTCTTCCTTGGTGAACAGCATGTCCGGCTTCGCATCACCGATCACGGTCGGCTCAAAGAAACTGCCGCCCAGCGCGTGACGCTTGCCACCCGTGATCACCTTGCCGCCCTTTTGTTGTGCATCGGCAATGAACTCCTCGACCTTCTCGACGGCCTTTTCGTCGATCAGGGGGCCCTGCTGGGTTCCTGCTTCCAGGCCATCACCGACCTTCAGCTTTTGCGTTGCAGCCGCAAACTTTTCCACGAATGTGTCGTAGATCCCGGACTGGACAAGAAACCTGTTGGTGCAAACGCACGTCTGACCGGAGTTGCGGAATTTTGCCATGACCGCACCATCGACCGCACGATCCACATCTGCATCATCGAATACGATGAACGGCGCATTGCCGCCAAGCTCCATGGATACTTTCTTCACCGTATCGGCTGCCTGCTTGATCAGGATTTTGCCGATCTCGGTTGACCCCGTGAAGGTAATCTTGCGCACCAGCGGATTGCTGGTGATCTCGCCACCGATTTCGGAAGCGGAGCCGGTCAGAATATTGACGACGCCTTTCGGGATACCGACTTCTTCGCAGAGCGCGCCCCAGACCAAACCTGAATAGGGCGTTTGGGTTGCGGGTTTGACCACCGCTGTGCAGCCGGCCGCAAGCGCCGGACCAATCTTGCGGGCCAGCATGGATGACGGGAAATTCCATGGCGTAATGGCACCGATAACACCAACCGGCTCCTTGGTAACGAGGATGCGGCGATCCGCCCAGGGCGATGGGACGACATCGCCATAGGTCCGGCGCGCCTCTTCCGCATACCAGAGAATATAGGCAGCTGACATGCCGACCTCACCCCTCGACTCCGCCAGCGACTTGCCCTGTTCCAATGTAAGGAGTTCGGCGAGCGCTTCCTGATTGTCGAGAATGGCATCGTGCAGCTTGCGCATCAGTTTCGAACGCTCAAGCACCGATGTCTTGCGCCACGTCTTGAACGCTTCAGCAGCGGCACTGATTGCACGTTGTGTCTCCGCCTTGCCCGAATTGGGTACAGTACCGATTTTCAAACCGGTCGCAGGGTTGATGACATCGATCGTCTTGCCCGAATCGGCGGCCACCCACTCACCATTGATGAGATCTCGCCTGCTTCATGAACTGGCTGGATTTCTGCAACATCATGTTTCTCCCTGTGTTCGAAGGGTTATTGTTGTTCGGTGAGTTCCGTGAAGGATAACCCTGCACTGCGCGCGGCAATGTGCGCCTTGGTCAAGGCGATGGCGTTACCCTGCTCCTTTTTGGCAAAAGCTGCAACAGGCTTCGGCTAGCCAAATATATGCGTAACGACCGAAATCCAGAAAGCCATCGTGATTGCCGACAGGGCCGTTGCCATGACCATGGAATTGGAAGCCAACGCCTGCCCCGTGCCGAAGCGCGTCGCGATCAGATAAGAGTTGACACCCGCTGGCAACGCCGCCGAAGCCACCGCAATTTTTGCGGTAAAGGGCGGCAGGCCGATGAACCATGCTGCGGCCAGGACGACGGCGGGCATGACAACGAGCTTGATCGCTGACATGACCAGCGAAGCGGTAACATGGCCGGAAATGCCAAATTTCCTCAGCCCCATCCCCATGGCGAACAACGCAACAGGTCCAGCAACGCTTGCCAATGTCTGGATAAGTGAATCGGCTATGATTGGCATCGGCAATCCGGTGAGACGCCAGGTCCAGCCCGCGAGGATGCCAAGTACGAAGGGATTACGCAGCAGGCTTTTGAAGAACGACAGCACAACCGAAGCAAAGTTCCCCTCACCTTCGAAAACGCCGTCCCGGCGCATCGCGATTTCATGCAGGGTGATGGAAGCGGCCATCATAATGGGCATGTGGATGGCGACAATCAGCGACAGGATGGCAAACCCTTCCTGGCCGAAAACACCAAGCATGAGAGGCATGCCGAGAAAGACGAGATTGGAAAACGCACCTGAGACACCGGCGACGACGCCCGCGCGATTATCGCGTCCAAAAAAAAGTTTGATTGCCAGATCTGACGCTGCCCATGCGACAATCACACCGGTGAAATAGGCAATCCACAATTGCCACGGCGCCGCTCCATGAAAATCGGCGGTCACCATGGTCCTGAAAAGCAGCAAGGGCGCGGCGATCATGAAGACAAAGTCAGACAGGCCATCGCCAACCCGCTCATCCAACAGCTTGAAATGCGCCGCAGCATAAGCGATGGCAATCACACCGAAGACGACGATGATTGTTTGAATCAGACCCATCGCCGTCCGGAATAGGCCTGCAGGAACTGTCACGCAAGCTGTTCCAAAGCCTTCACTTTATTTTTTCTTCACCAAATCACCATTTCGGCTGATAAGGAGACTAATGTTGAAGCGGCTACAGACCTTTATACTCGTTGCAGCAACGTTCGCGCTGAGCGCCTTCGGAGCGATTCCGCATGCGGTTGCGACGGATGCCGCTTGGGCGCGCGTGGCGCGGGGTGGATACACGATCCTCATTCAGGGTGCCGACGCATCCGGAACATTGAGCCCCACGGTGGATAACTCGGTCGATTGTTCAGCAACCCAAACGCTGTCGGATCGCGGACGCCAACTCGCCCAGAAACTTGGGGCACGATCTCGCCGCGCGAGGCGTGCGAATCGACAAGATCCTCACCAGTTCGACGTGCAATGCACGAGAAACCGCCCGCCTTTCCTTTGGTTCGGTCCCTGCCGAGGTCTTCAAACCCCTTGATCCAATAGCTAATGACGACGCGGCGAAGCAATCCCAGATTGACGAGATCCGCGCGGTGATCATCAAGTTCAAGAGTTCCGGCAATCTGGTAATGATGACGGATCGTGCCAATATAATGTCGCTGACGGGGATTACCCCCCGCCCGACTGAGGCTGTCGTGGTCGGTCCAGCCGAAGAAGGTGAAACAATTCATATCGCCGGAAGAATCATATTCGACTAATCAGCATGCAAGCTTTGGTCTTTCCCTAAGCCGTGAAAAACGCTAGATACCGGCTCATCAGACATCAGTGCCTCGCAAAAGGCACGGTAAGCAAAGGAAAATCAATTGTCCGAAACATTCGACAAGGTCGCCGATATCATTGCCGAAACCAGTGAAATCGACCGCGAGTCCATCACGCCGGAAAGCCATACGATTGACGATCTCGGCATCGATAGCCTTGATTTTCTCGACATCGTTTTTGCGATCGACAAGGCCTTCGGTATCAAGATCCCGCTCGAACAGTGGACTCAGGAAGTCAATGACGGCAAGGTCCCAACCGAAGAGTACTTCGTGTTGAAGAACCTTTGCGCCAAAATCGACGAACTCGTCGCCGCAAAAAACGCCTGATTGCCGATCACGATTTCGGAAAGGCTCCTTCTATCCACCTAACCGGGTGCACCGTTACAACGGTGTTGCGAGACAATGCAGAACAACACCGTCGTTATCACTGGCATCGGACTGATTTCATCGCTCGGCGAAGGCGCCGATGCCCATTGGGAAGCGTTCAACGGCCAAGCCGAGCCTCGCACCGACAGTGAGACGTTCAGGCCCTATACCGTCCACCCGCTGGGTGAGGTTGACTGGAACAACCAGATTCCAAAGCGCGGCGACCAGCGGCAGATGGAGACCTGGCAGCGCATCGGCACCTATACCGCCGGTCTCGCGCTCCAGGACGCTGGTATCAAGGACGACGAAGCGCTCTGCTCGACGATGGATATGGTGGTGGCAGCAGGCGGAGGTGAACGCGATGTCACCGTCGACAAGCAGATTCTGGCCGAGGCGCGGGTTCGTAATGATCTCGGCACCATGCTGAATGAAAAACTGTCAACGGAATTGCGTCCAACGCTGTTCCTGGCACAGCTTTCGAATTTGCTCGCTGGCAACATCTCCATCGTTCACAAGGTGACCGGTTCTTCACGTACCTTCATGGGCGAAGAAGGTGCAGGTATTTCGGCGATCGATACCGCGGTTGCGCGCATTCGCTCGGGCCAAAGCACACATGCACTTGTCGGTGGAGCTTACAATTCAGAACATCCCGATATGCTGCTCGGTTACGAGTTGAATGGCATGCTGAAAACGGATGGCTGGGCGCCTCTCTGGCAACGGGAAGCCACTGCCGGCGGTGGCATTGTGACCGGCTCTGGCGGTGCGTTTCTCGTACTGGAGAGTGCGGATCACGCGAAGAAGCGTGGCGCACGCGCGTACGCTGCAATCGAGGGTGTGTACAGCACACAAATCCGCCGTGGCCGGGACGACTTGACTGAAACTGTCGCAAAACTCGTCGGTGCGGCCAGTGCCGACAAAGCCGCCGATCTGATCATCTCAGGCGCATCCGGCGCGAAGGGCATAACAGCGGCGGAAAAGTCCGCGCTCGATACCTTCTCGAGTTCCGTAGTGCGCGGCGTTGCGGGCAAACTTGGCCATCTGCGCGAGGCGCAGTTCTCACTTGTCGTGGGGCTTGCAGCCCTGAGCCTTTTCAAGGGCTCCGCCTTCCCGCCAATCGATGCTGAGAACGAAAAAACAGGACCGGCCAGCATCGACACAGCGCTGGCGACCTCCATTGGCGGAACCCGTGGCGAAGGCGTTGCCCGCCTGGTCAAAGCTTGAAGGATATTCCCATGTCCAAATATACTGATCATCTTGGCCGCCCCCTCGTCGCCATCACCGGTCTTGGCGTCGTTTCATCGCTCGGACAAGGCAAGGAAGAGAACTGGGCTGCACTGACGTCCGGAACTTCCGGCATTCATACGATTACGCGGTTTGAGCTGGATAATCTGCGTACGCAAATCGCCGGCACTGTTGATTTCCTTGAGGAAAGCAGCAAGGGCGCATCGGCGTTGTCGCAGAAACTGGCCTCGCTCGCAGCCGAAGAAGCAATCGCCCAGGCCGGTTTCCCCGTCGATGATTTTGGCGGACCGCTGTTCCTGGCAGCGCCGCCGGTCGAACTTGAATGGCGCAACCGCTTTGCCCTCGATGCGCTGGTTAAGTCCGAAGGCGAACCGGGTTACGACCTGCTCCTTGCAGCATGCCGCCGTGGCCCGCAGGTCGATATGTTCAACACCGTTGAATTTGGCTACATAGCCGAATGCCTGGCCGACACCTTCGGCACACGTGGCCTGCCCGTCACACTTTCTACGGCCTGTGCATCGGGAGCGACTGCCATTCAGCTTGGCGTCGAGGCAATCCGGCGCGGCGAGAGTGATCGTGTGCTGTCGATCGGCACGGATGGTTCTGTTTCGGCCGAAGCTCTGATCCGATTCTCCCTGCTCTCGGCGCTTTCCACACAAAACGAGCCCGCTCACAAGGCAGCCAAGCCATTCTCCAAGGATCGCGACGGTTTCGTCATGGCCGAAGGCTCCGGCGCGCTGGTGCTGGAATCCCTGGAATCGGCCATCGCGCGCGGGGCGAATATTCTCGGCATCATGCGCGGTTGCGGCGAGAAGGCCGATGACTTCCACAGAACCCGCTCGAAGCCCGACGGCTCACCGGCCATCGGCGCGGTTCGTGCCGCGCTGGACGATGCCGGAATCAAGGAAGATGCGATCGATTATATCAACGCTCACGGCACCTCGACGCCGGAAAACGACAAGATGGAATATCTAGCGCTATCGACCGTTTTCGGCGAGCGCATCTCGTCGCTTCCTGTGTCGTCGAACAAGTCCATGATCGGCCATACGCTGACCGCAGCCGGCGCTATCGAAGCCGTGTTCTCGGTGCTGACCATTCAGACGGGTACGATCCCTCCGACGATCAACTATGATAATCCGGACCCGGCAATTGTCATGGACGTCGTGCCGAATGTGAAGCGTGAAGCAAGTGTCTCTTCGGTCCTTTCCAGCTCGTTCGGCTTCGGTGGACAAAATACGTGTCTTGTCATGACGGCAGAACCGAACTAATCCGTGGCCTGAATAGGAAACGGAAATTGATATGCGTGCACTACAGCTGATTGAAGACCGCAAGCTCGAGATCGTCGACATTGCCCCTCCGCCCCCACCCGGTCCGGGTGAAGTCACGGTCAACATCAAGGCCGTCGCGCTCAATCACATCGATGTCTGGGGTTGGCGCGGCATGGCATTCGCCAAGCGCAAGATGCCATTGACGATCGGCGCGGAAGCCTCTGGCGTCATCGATGCGATCGGCCAGGGCGTCAGCCTGCTCCCGGGTCAGCTGGTTTCCATCTATGGCGCCCAGACCTGCGGCCTCTGCCGACCCTGCCGTGAAGGTCGCGACAACCTTTGCGAGCATGTCTCTGGCGTGCACGGTTTTCATCTCGATGGCTTTGCTCAGGAAAAAGTAAACCTCAATGCCCGGCTGCTTGTTCCCGCACCTCCCGGCGTCGATGAGATCGGCGCGGCGGTTGCTCCGGTCACATTCGGTACGGTCGAGCACATGCTGTTCGACAATGCCAAACTCGAGCCAGGCGAAACCATTCTCGTTCACGCCGGCGGCTCGGGTATCGGTTCAGCAGCCATCCAGCTTGCCAAGAAGATAGGTTGCACCGTCATCACCACCGTCGGCTCCGACAACAAGATCGAAAAAGCCAAGGCGCTCGGCGCCGATCACGTCATCAATTACCGCGAAGACCGCTTCGAGGGTGTCGTCCGCAAGCTGACCAAGAAAAAGGGCGTGGACGTCGTCTTTGAGCATGTCGGCGCCGACACCTGGGCCGGCTCCATGCTGTCATTGCGGCGCGGCGGACGTCTTGTGACCTGCGGTTCGACATCGGGCGTTTCCACCAGCATGAATCTGATGATGCTGTTCCAGCAGCAGTTGAAACTGCTCGGTTCGTTCGGTTGCCGCATGGAAAACATGGCTGACGCCATGCAGAAAATGGCGCGCGGTCTGGTCCATCCTGTCATTGATACGGAAGTCGGCTTCGACGACATCGATACGGCGTTGAAGCGGATGGAAGGCCGGGATGTCTTCGGCAAGATCATCCTGCGCGTCAACTGACCCTTCATGAAACTTGATACAAAACTAGCTCTGTACCGTTGGAGCCAGAAGTTGAAGTCATTCAACTACTGGCTGTCGGCGCATGTCATCTTTGGCATTCTGTGGCTCCTGCGGCGCCTGCCAGCGAAAGCTGCCATGGATTTCATGGATGCGGCTGCCCGCAAGATCGGTCCTCTGATGGGCCGCCACCGCGTGGCGATGGGCAATCTGCGCAAGGCTTATCCCGAGAAATCCGAAGCAGAGTTGCAGGAGATCGCACGGGACATGTGGGGCAACATGGCTCGCCTCACCGCCGAATACGTCTTTCTCGACGCGATATTCGATTACGATCCGCATAGCGACAAAACGGGGCTTATCGAGGTGCATGGCCGCGAAATCTTTGAACGTCTACTTGAGGAGAAGGACCGCCCGCACATTTTCTTCACTGGTCATACCGGCAATTTCGAACTGCTGCCCATTTGCGCTGCAACGTTCGACTTGAATGTCACCGCCCTCTTCCGCCCGCCGAACAATCCATACGTCGCCAAAAGAATCCTGGGTGCCCGGCGCACCAATATGGGACATCTGGTGCCATCGAAAGCCGGTGCAGCGTGGTCGCTCGCCAGCGTGCTCAACATCAATGGCAATGTCGGCATGCTGGTTGATCAGAAATTTCGTCGAGGCATTCCCTCGACCTTTTTCAATCGGCCATGCAAGACCAATCCGCTGCTGGCGAAGCTCGCGCGACAATATGAGTGCGATGTCTACCCCGCGCGCTGTGTGCGATTGCCGGGTGGCCGGTTCCGGCTTGAATTGGAAGAGAAGATGGAACTGCCTCGCGATGAAAAAGGCGCAATCGACCTCGCCGCAACCGTGCAGGTATTGAACGACAAGGTCGAGACCTGGGTCCGCGAATATCCCGGCCAATGGATGTGGTTCCACAAGCGCTGGAACTGACCTAGTAGTAGTTCATCACGGCGTGCTTGGCTTCAGCGAAGAACAGCCAACGCTCGACGAAAACGCCAAGAAAATGCGCAACGACGCCGGCAATAAGGCCAAGTTGCGCGGTTGCTCCGCTGCCTGCCGCCATGGCAATGAGCAGTGTCAGAATTGGCAGGATCGCGCCAAAAAAGAATGCGACCACCCATAGCTTGGCGGCATGCTTGCGTGCGACGCGGAAGCCCATTTCCCGTGTGAGATAATTGTCGAGCGCATGCGGTCGCTCGAACAACCGCACCTTGCCGATGAACCCGAGGCCCGTTGCACTTTCAGGCGTCGAGATCGGGACAAGCGTTGTGGCCCGGTTGCGCCAGACCATCTTGGCAGTCAATGCCAGTAAAATCACTACCAGCGCCAGCAACTCAACCATCAACGCGTTTCCACCCGCGAAGGCACCGGCAAGCAGAAGCCCGCCCGCCAGTGAAATCAGGATAAAGCACAGTGGCGTCAGTCTCGTATGCCATGATCCAACGGTCCGGAGCGATGCATAGATCATCGATGTGCAATAGACGGTAACGAGCGCGCCGAGAACGCCAATCAGACCCAGAATTGCATCGTACCTGTCAGTGAATATCACCAGCGCCGCATTCAAAGTCAGCGGAACGAACGTCGCGATGGCCATCACGCCCTCCCGCGACAACCAGCTGGAGCGCCATTGGCTCAGCGCCCGCCATGCACGCTGCGGATTGCCGAGATGCAGAAGCGAGGACAGGAGCCCGATGCCGATCAGCGCAAGCGATGCGAGATAAGCGAGCTTGGTCGACAACAGTGACGGATCAAGAAAACCAAGTCCAAGCACAACGGCAAGCCCATAACCCAGACCTGACAAGGTAGTGAACAGGATGATCGAAAAGGCTGGATGCATGAACTAAATCCGGTCGAGCGTCTTGTCGAGCCAGGCGAAAAACCCGCGCGCGCCTTCGGTGTTTTCGGCAAGCGGGATGATCGGCGCGCTGTCGCTCAGGCAAGTCCGTGGGCGGGGTGGCAGATACTTGTTTGTCGGCCGCGTTTCTTGCTCCGGCATCAGGTCAAACCCGCCTCTTTCAGCCACCATGATCGATACATCGGACGTCGGATCGCCAAGATCGCCAAAATGCCGCGCATTGACCGGACAGGTCCTGACACAGGATGGCACGCGGTCTTCCTGCTTCAAGGTCTCGTTATAGATGCGATCGACACACAGCGTGCATTTTTTCATCACGCCGGCGGCCAAATCCATCTCCCGCGCGCCATAGGCGCAGGCCCAGGCACAAAGCCCGCAACCGATGCACTTGTCCTCGTCAACCAGCACGATACCGTCCTCGGCGCGTTTGTAGGAAGCGCCGGTTGGGCACACCGTCACACATGGCGCGTCTTCGCAGTGCAGGCAGGACTTCGGAAAATGCACCACACGCGCATCGCCAGCTTCGCCAATAATTTGCCCGCCCTCCGGGACCACCTCGAAACTGTGGATGCGGTTGAGAAACGTCCCCGAAACGTCTCCTCCGTAAGGATCTTGGTCCGATAGCGCATTGCCATAGCCACCGGTATTCCATTCCTTGCAGCTGATCACACAGGCATGGCAACCGACGCAGACATCAAGGTCGATGACCAGCCCGAGCCTTTTGGCGGTGCGGTTTTGCGGCAGGCTGGTCATTTGCTTGTCCACTCCTCCCCATAGCGCAACTCGTCCACCGGCTGCCTCTGGCTGCCGGGCCGCTTGATCGTACCGAAATGCGGCTCGCTGATCTCTGCTCCTGATTCGGCTTTTTCGATGCGCACGCGCAAATCGTACCAGGCCGCCTGCCCGGTGATCGGATCGGAATTGGACCAGCGCATGCCATCGCCTTTGGGGGGCAGGAGTTCGTGAATGAGATGGTTCAGCAGGAAGCCCTTCGTTGCTTCGGGTGAATTCGGATCAAGCGCCCAGGCACCCTTGCGCTTGCCGATCGCATTCCAGGTCCACATGGTTTTCCCATTCACGGCGTCAGTACGTGCAATCTCGCACTTGATGCGTCCATGATGGGATGTGACCCAGGCCCAATCGCCATCCTTCAAGCCCAGCTCATCGCAGATATTGCTGGGGACATAGAGAGGGTTTCTGGTATGGATTTGCCGCAACCAGGCGTTCTGCGAGCCCCAGGAGTGATACATCGCCATGGGCCGCTGCGTGATCGCATGAAACGGAAATTCAGCGGTATCGACACCTTGCTCCTCGAAGGGCCGGTACCAGTCAGGCAGCGGATCGAAACAGTCGAGCAAGCGCTGTCTGTATTGCTCGGGCGCAACGGGTTTCCGGACACCAAGCGCCGACAACCGGAATTTCTGCAGTGTCTCAACGTAGAGCTGGATAGTGACCGGCTGCGGCGCATCGAAGAAGCCCATATCGATGGCAAACTGCTGGTATGCTGCGTTGTGATGCTTGAAATATAGCGCCTCTTCGGGAATGGGCTTCATCCAGAAGGCGCCATGGTCGATATAGTTCTTCAGCTGGTCCGCGTTGGGTGCACCACGGCCCTCGCCCAGCGCATCCGCGCCACGCCAGCCGGACAGCGGGCCGATTCCCGGTTTACGCTGGTGATTGACGATATAGTCGGCATAGTCCTTGTAAAGGGCATTGCCCTCGCCATCGACAAAGCCGGGAAGCTTCAACCGCGCGCCAAGATCGATCAGCACGGATTGGAAGCCACGCACATCGCGGTCCGGCTCCAAGACCGGCCAGCGGATCGCATCGCATGCAGCCTCCGGTTCGGAGATCGGCCGGTCAAGCAGCGAAATGCAGTCGTGCCGCTCCAGATAGGTCGTGTCGGGCAGGATCAGATCGGCATAGGCGACCATCTCCGATGAATAGGCGTCCGAGTAGATGATTTTCGGGATTTTATATTCGCCCGTCGTCTCGTCGCGCGCTTCAAGCATCTTGATAGTGCCGCGCGTGTTCATCGACGAATTCCACGCCATGTTCGCCATATAGAGAAACAGCACGTCCACCGGATAGGGATCGCCTGCAGTGGCATTGGCGATGACCATGTGCATCATGCCATGTGCTGATAATGGCGCTTCCCAGGAAAACGCCTTGTCGATGCGCTGCGGTTTGCCGTCGCTGTCCACCAGCAGGTCTTCAGGTCCGAGTGGATAACCCAGGTGCGGACCTGCGAGCGGTTGGCCGGGCTTTACATGTTCGGCCCTGCCATGCGGCCGCGGATGCGCGGTGGCAGGCTTCGGATAGGGCGGCTTGTAACGATAACCGCCAGGGCAATCGATGGAGCCGATGATTGTCTGCAGCACATGCAGGGCTCGCGCCGACTGGAAACCATTGGAATGGGCGGAGATGCCGCGCATGGCGTGAAAGCTCACCGGCCGGCCGATCATGACCTCGTGTTGCTCGCCCTTCATGTCGGTCCAGGGCTGTTCCACCACAATCTCTTCTTCGAACGCCACGCGAGCAATTTCTGAAGCCAATCCCCGGATCGTTGCCGTCGCAATTCCGGTTTCAGCGGCAATCGCTTCCGGCGCATATTTCGGATCGAGATATTTTTCTGCCATCAGCCGCAGCACACTGCGCACGTTCCGGCCGTCCGAGGTGACGAAATCTGCATTGAGATCGGCCACGTGACCTGGCTCGTCAAATCGCACCAGCGCACCCGTTTTGCGGTCGCGCACCAGCGCCTTGCCGAGGTCGTCGCGCAGAAAGAGGCCATGATCCTCCTTGGCTTCGTCATCGATCACCAGCCACGGCGCATTGGTGTAGCGCTGCAGATAATCGAGATCGATCTTGCCAGTCCTGAAGAGCTCGTGAATGACGCTGAGGATCAGCAACCCGTCCGTGCCCGGCCTGATTCCAATCCAGTTGTCGGCGACCGCGGAATAGCCAGTGCGAACCGGATTGACCGAGACAAATCGCGCACCGCGCTTCTTCAGTTTGGAGATGCCAATCTTGATCGGATTGGAATCGTGGTCTTCCGCGACGCCGAACAGCACGAAGAGCTTCGTCTTATCCCAATCGGGAGCACCGAACTCCCAGAATGCCCCGCCAATCGTGTAGATCCCCGCCGCCGCCATATTGACGGAGCAGAAACCTCCATGCGCAGCATAGTTGGGCGTTCCGAAATTCTGCGCCCAGAAACTGGTCAGTGCCTGGCTTTGGTCCCGGCCGGTAAAAAATGCCAGCTTCTGCGGCGCGGTCTCGCGCACAGGTTGCAGCCAATCGACAGCCAGCGTCAGGGCTTCTTCCCAGCTGATTTCCTTGAACTCGCCGGAGCCGCGCGGCCCGGTTCGCAGCAGCGGTGCACGCAAGCGCGCCGGCGAATAATGCTGCATGATCCCCGCGGATCCCTTGGCACACAGAACACCCTTGTTGATAGGATGGTCCCGGTTGCCTTCGATGTAACGGACCTTGCCGTCCTTGATGTGCACATCGATGCCGCAACGGCAGGCGCACATGTAGCAAGTGGTCTTGCGGATTTCATCACCAACCGGCTCCGACAGGGCAAGGTGTGGTTCTGCGTTCATTTTTGATGGGCCCCGCTCGTCACATGCTTCGTGGCTTGTTTTATAAGAACAATTCCAAACCGCCAAACACACAAACGACATCTCATCAGGAAAACGGCATTTGCTACTGGCAACAAGTTGCCTCTTGCCAAATCGGGAGCGGTCCTGATTTGATATGAGCATGGACGACAAGCTCTCCCGCGCCATCGAGAAACGACGTGATGACCTGATCACGCTGACGCGTGAACTCATCCGCTTTCCCACGATCAACCCGCCTGGCGAGGCCTACACACCTTGCGCTGAGTATCTCGCGCAGCGGTTGCAAAAGATCGGCTTCGAAACCCAGTTGATTCGCGGGGAAGGCACACCCGGCGACACTGACCGCTATCCCCGCACCAATGTCGTTGCCCGTTTTGACGGCCGCACCCACGGCCAGACCGTGCATTTCAATTCGCACATCGATGTCGTTGATACCGGCGAAGGTTGGACGGTCGACCCGTTTGAAGGTGTCGTCAAGGACGGCAAGGTCTATGGGCGCGGCGCCTGCGACATGAAGGGCGGACTTGCGGCCTCGATCATCGCTGCGGAAGCTTTTCTCGAAGTCTATCCCGATTTTTCCGGTGCTATCGAGATTTCCGGCACTGTGGACGAGGAATCAGGCGGTTTCGGCGGCGTCGCCTATCTTGCCAGTAAAGGTTTCTTCTCCAAGCCGCGCGTCGATCACGTCATCATTCCTGAACCGCTCAACAAAGATCGCATCTGTCTTGGCCATCGCGGTGTCTGGTGGGCAGAGATCGAGACCAAGGGTGAGATCGCGCACGGCTCAATGCCATTTCTTGGCGATTGCGCGGTCCGCCACATGGGCGCAGTACTTGAAGCCTTCGAAAAGGAACTATTTCCGGCGCTCGAACAGAAACAGACGCGTATGCCCGTGGTGCCGGAGGGCGCGCGCCGGTCGACGATGAACATCAATTCGATCCATGGCGGCCAGACCGATGATTATTCCGGATTGCCTTCTCCCAATGTGCCGGACTCCTGCCTGTTGACCATCGATCGCCGCTTCTTGCTCGAAGAGGACATTGCCGAGGTAAAGCGCGAGGTGACTTCAATCCTCGACCGGCTGCAATGGGAGCGGCCGAAATTTCACTACAACATTCGCGACATCATGGAGGTGCAACCGTTGATGACCGAGCGCGACGCGCCGGTCGTGACAGCCGTTGCCGAAGGCATTCGCGCCGTCTTCAACAAAGAGCCCGACTATGTAATTTCTCCCGGCACCTACGATCAGAAGCATATCGCGCGCATTGGATTGCTGCATGACTGCATCGCCTATGGGCCCGGCATCCTCGACCTCGCGCATCGGCCCGATGAATATGTCGGTATCGAAGACATGATCGAGTCGGCAAAAGTCATGGCACTCGGTTTGAAGGTGTTATTAACCGGGTCGATCTAGACGAGATAAATGTCCATTCCAGTTGCGGCAAAGTGTTCGGGAGACGTTGAATGATGAAATTCTGGAAGTCAGTCCTCGCAGGTGTTGCTATCGCGCTACTCTCGTCCACCGCTTCCTTTGCGGCAAAAACCGATCTGGTGCTTGGCATCGTGCTGGAACCGCCGCACCTCGATCCGACAGCAGGTGCGGCTGCTGCGATTGATGAGGTCGTCTACGCCAATATTTTCGAGGGCCTGACGCGGATCGGAGCGAAAGGCGACGTTCTCCCTGCCCTCGCCGAGAGCTGGACGATGTCCGGCGACGGCAAGATCTACACCTTCAAGCTGCACAAGGACGTAAAATTCCACGACGGCACGGCATTCGATGCCGAGGACGTCAAGTTTTCGCTCGATCGCGCTCACGCCGACAAATCCACAAATGCGCAAAAGGGTCTGTTTGCCGCCATCGACACGGTGGAGGTTGTGGATCCATTGACCGTCAAGGTCACGCTGAAACAGCCGAACGGCGATTTTCTCTATAATATGGGCTGGGGTGATGCGGTGATCGTCGCGCCGGAAAGCGCCGGGACCAACAAGGAAAAGCCGATCGGAACCGGCCCGTTCAAGTTCGATTCCTGGGCCAAGGGCTCACAGATCGTCATCTCGAAGAACCCCGAATACTGGGGTACGCCGGCAGCATTGGAAAAGGCCACATTCCGTGTCATTCCGGATCCGGCAGCGGCCACAGCGGCACTCATGGCCGGCGATGTGCAGGCCTTTCCGGTTTTCCCGAGCTATGAAACTATCGCGCAGTTTCAGGCCGACCCTCGCTTCAAGGTGGTTATAGGTACCACCGAAGGCGAAACGGTCCTCGGCATGAACAACAAGAAGCCACCCTTCGACAATCTGAAGGTGCGTCAAGCCATTGCCCACGCCATCGATCGCAAGGCGCTGATCGACGGCGCGATGTTCGGCCTCGGAACGCCTATCGGCTCATTCTTTCCGCCGCATCACCCAGCCTATCTCGATCTGACATCGGAAACCGCCTATGATCCCGAGCTGTCAAAGAAGCTACTTGCCGAGGCCGGCCACGCTGATGGCTTTAAGACGACGCTGAAATTGCCGCCACCCACCTATGCAAGACGCGGCGGCGAGATCATTGCGGCTGAGCTCCGCGAAATCGGCATCGAAGCCGAGATCATACCGTTGGAGTGGGCCCAGTGGCTCGAACAGGTTTTCAAGGGCAAGGATTACGACATGACGATCGTCTCCCACACCGAGCCCAACGATCTCAACATTTTCGCCCGCGATGATTACTACTTCAACTATGACAATCCGGCGTTCAGGGATTTGATCAAGCAGATCGAAGCAACTTCCGACGCAGAAAAGCGTACGGAACTCTACCAGCAGGCCCAGAAGGTTCTGGCAACCGATGTTCCCGCGGCCTTCCTGTTCCAGCTACCCAAAACCGGCGTATGGGACGCAAAGATCGAGGGGCTGTGGGAAAACGGTCCGATTCAAGCCAACGATCTGACCGCGGTGAAGTGGGCGGAGTGATGTTCGCCAGCGTCGCCAAAATCGAGGCTGATTCATGCTGAGCTACGCGTCAAAGCGCGTTCTGATCGGATTCCTTACGCTGCTGGCAGCATCTGTCGTTGTGTTTGCGGTGCTTGAAGTCGTGCCAGGCGATCCGGCCCGCCTGATGCTCGGCATGAATGCGACCGAAGATGCCGTCCGTACCCTTCAAGAGCAGATGGGGCTCAATCAACCATTGATCACCCGTTATCTCAGCTGGCTAGGTGGCCTCCTTTCAGGCGACCTGGGTAGGTCTTATACCTACTCAGTCCCGGTCATCGATCTGATCACCGAACGCGTCGCGGTTTCGTTGCCGCTTGCCCTGATCTCCTTGGCTCTGTCCACCCTGATTGCCATCCCGGTCGGCCTGTTTTCCGCAGCGCGACGCGGTTCGCTTTCCGATACCGCGACCATGGGCGTTGCCCAGGTGGGTGTCGCCATTCCCAATTTCTGGTTCGCCCTCCTCCTTGTCTATGTTTTCGCAGTGACGCTTCGGCTTGTTCCGGCAGGCGGCTTTCCCGGCTGGCATGCCGGTCTATGGCCTGGCCTCAAGTCCCTGATCCTGCCGTCGATCGCTCTTGCCTTGCCGCAGGCCGCCATCCTGGCACGCATCACCCGTTCAGCCCTACTGGACGTGCTCGGCGAAGACTACATCCGCACGGCCCGCGCCAAGGGACTAAGCCGCCGCAAGGTGCTTTACCGTCATGCGCTGCGCAATGCCCTCATCCCGGTTCTGACCATTCTCGGCTTGCAATTTGCCTTCCTGCTCGCCGGGACGATCATCATCGAGAACGTCTTCTACCTGCCTGGCCTCGGCCGTCTTGTGTTCCAGGCGATCACCCAGCGCGACCTGATTGTTGTCGAAGGCGTGGTCATGGTGCTTGTGGCCACCGTGATCCTGGTCAATCTTCTGGTTGATCTGTCTTATGCCGTCGTCGACCCGCGCCTTCGGAGCCGCGCATGAATACCTCCACCATATGGCGTGAGAATATCGCCAAGGCTCTCTCCAACAGGTCATTTGCCATCGGATTGATCATTACGGGTCTGCTTGCGTTGATTGCGGCACTGTCCTTTGTCTGGACACCCTATGCGGTCGGCACGTTCGACATCGTGGGCAAGCTGAAACCGCCATCCGCGGCCCACTGGCTCGGCACCGACCACTTTGGCAGGGATATTCTCTCGATGATCATGGTTGGCAGCCGCAATTCCATCGCCGTCGCCTTCGTCTCCGTGGTGATCGGCGCAGGCGTCGGCATTCCGCTCGGCCTTTGGGCTGCAGCGCGCGCCGGTGTCCTTGACGAGGTGCTCATGCGCTTCAACGATCTGATCTTTGCTTTCCCCGCGCTCCTTTCGGCGGTCATGATCACGGCTGTCTTCGGACCGGGCGCTGTCAACGCCATCATCGCGATTGGCATATTCAATATTCCGGTCTTCGCCCGTGTCGCCCGCGGCGCGGCGCTGTCGCTCTGGCCGCGTGAATATATTCTGGCTGCCCGTGCGTCGGGCAAAGGGGCGGCGCGCATCACGTTCGAGCATATTCTGCCCAACATGGCGAACCTCCTCGTCGTGCAGGCAACCATCCAGTTCTCGCTCGGTATCCTTGCCGAAGCGGGTCTCTCCTATGTTGGCCTTGGATCCCAGCCGCCGATGCCCAGCTGGGGCCGCATGCTATTCGAGGCGCAGACGATGATCAGCATCGCCCCGCACATGGCCCTGTTTCCCGGTCTCGCCATCGTCACCACCGTTCTTGGTCTCAATTTGCTTGGCGATGGCCTGCGCGATGTCCTTGACCCGAAGCTGTGGCGGGAACGTTGATGGCTTTGCTCGAAATCAAGAACCTGTCATTGAAGATTGGGGCCTTTCAGGCTTTGAAGCGCGTCGATCTCGCCATTGATCCGGGTGAAATCCGCGCATTGGTGGGCGAATCCGGCTCAGGCAAATCCATGACTGCGCTCAGCATTATGAAACTGCTGCCAAGCGGTGCCAAGGCAGAAGGACAAATTCGCTTCAACGGCAAGGACATTTTGGCGGCAAGCGAAGCCGATATGTGCCAGTTGCGTGGCGACGACATCGGCATGGTGTTTCAGGAACCGATGACGGCGCTCAATCCGGTGAAAACCATCGGTGAACAGGTCGCAGAAGGGATCCGGCTACACACACGAGCGAGCCGCGCCGTTGCAGAAGAGCAGACACGCGCCATTCTCGACAGGGTTGGCCTGCCGACTTCAAAGTTTCCGCTTCGCCGCTATCCGCATGAACTCTCCGGTGGCCAACGCCAGCGCGTCGTCATTGCCATCGCCTGTGCACTGAAACCGAAACTGTTGATCGCCGACGAACCGACCACCGCGCTGGATGTCGTCCTGCAAGCCCAAATCCTGGAGCTATTGCAAAGTCTCGTCGACGAACAAAAAATGGGGCTGCTGCTCATCAGTCACGATCTGGCGGTAGTGGCCGACACGGCCCATTCGATAACCATTCTCCGCCATGGCGAGGTGATGGATAATGGTGAGACCACGCAGATCCTGACGGAGCAGACCCATCCCTACACACGCCAGCTGGCGCAGGCCTCGATGCATGTTCCGGATCGGACGAGCCACCAGCATGTTCGAAGCCAGGGTTCTCTGCTTTCGGCCCGCAATCTTGAGCGCAGCTACCGTGGAAGTCGCAGCGGCTTATTTGCCCGGAGCGAAGACACGAAAGCAGTTGACGATGTCAGCTTCGATCTCCAGCCGGGTCAATCCATGGCACTGGTTGGCCGCTCCGGTTGTGGCAAATCCACCTTGGCACGCATGATTCTTGCGCTCGATCGGCCCACTGCCGGTGAGATAAAATTTGGAAATCAACGCATCGACCACCTGAAAGAAGATGCGCTACGTCCTGTCCGCCAAAACATGCAGGTGGTATTTCAGGATCCATATGGGTCGTTCAATCCGAGACACAAGGCAGACCGCCTCGTGGCAGAACCCCTCTACCTGCTGGATCGCCCGCTCTCATCTTCCGAAAAACGCGATCGTATCGATGCGGCACTGGAGCGGGTTGGCATACCGCGAAAGGACCGGGACAAATATCCGCATGAATTTTCCGGTGGCCAGCGTCAACGCCTCGCCATCGCCCGCGCCATCATCACAGAACCGAAGCTGATCGTTGCCGATGAGCCAGTGTCGGCGCTCGATGTGTCGATCCGCGCGCAGATCCTTGACCTTTTCGCCGATCTCAATGGCCGGCTCGGCATCGCCTATCTGTTCATCACCCATGATCTCGCGGTGGCTCGCGCCATCACGGATACGGTCATGATCATGTCCAACGGCAAGATCGTCGAGCGCGGGAATACCGGCGAAGTCTTGCGCAATCCGCAATCCGACGCCGGGCGAGCGCTTGTTCAGGCCTCACCCGATCTGCACAACGCCCTGGCGCGACGTATTGGCGAACAGGGTTAGAGCAGCAGCCCCACGAGGAAAAGGACGAGGATGGCGACAGTGAAGGTCGCAGTCGCGACGCTGAAGATGTTGAGTGCATCCTCGATATTTTCGGCTCCGACATCGCGCCGGCCCGCGCCATTCAGCATCGGCTCATTGGCGGTAACGCCGCCGTAAACGCGCGGGCCCGCCAGCGCTACCTCGATAGCGCCAGCCATCGCGGCCTCCGGCCAACCTGCATTGGGCGAGCGGTGCAGACGCGCATCGCGCATCATCACATTGAACGATCGAAGCGCAGCATCATATCCGTGCACGATCCAGGCCGCGCCGGAAATCAGCAGCCCCGTCAGTCGCGCAGGAACCCAATTGGCCACGTCATCGAGCTTGGCGGCAAAGCGTCCAAAATCGCGATGGCGATCGTTCAGGTGACCAATCATTGAGTCCGAGGTGTTCAGCAGCTTGTAGGCAAGGAGTCCCGGAAGCCCCAGCAAGGCATACCAGAATGCCGGCGCGATGATCCCATCGGACGTATTCTCCGCGAGGCTTTCGATGGCAGCACGGCTGACGCCTGCGTCATCGAGCACTTCCGGGTCTCGTCCAACAATCATCGAGACAGCCCGCCGGGCCCCTATAATTCCCTCGTCGCGCAGCGCATTGGCAACACGGGAGACGTGATCAGCAAGGCTTCGCTGCGCGAGGAACACCGCAACGATAAGAGCTTCGATCAACTCACCAAGAGGAGAGATGGTTCGCAGCGCCACATGCACCAGCCAGCCGACCGCGGCTGCCAGCACAAGCAAGCCCAGCATCGCAAGAAAGCCGTCGCGTCGCCTTTCATAGTCTGAATTGGTCGGCTTGTTGAACCTTTGGTCCACGAAGCTGATAGCCTTGCCGAAGAGGACGACCGGATGTGGAATTCTTTCCCACAACCAGTCCGGATCGCCGAAATAACGATCAGCAAGCAAGGCAAGAAACAGAATCAAGAAATTGATTACCATGAATGATTCGATCCCTCTGAATCAGAATATCAGCTTGAAGCTGTGCTCAGAGCCTTCCCCAGGCGCTGATGCAAGATGTCAGCCGCGTTTTCATCCAATGGCAGACCAAAACGTAGCCATTGTGGCGCATAACCGAATTTTCGCGTGAGAACATGCTGCTTGCAAAGTTCTTCGTGAAGCAGATGCGCCTGCCTGAACTCTACCAGTGAAAACAGCATCGTTCCACCAATCTCGACAACGCCTGCCTCAGCGAGAACGTTCGCAAGCAGTGTACGGCGTACGCTCAGCCGCGCCATATAGTCTGCAAGCAGTTGCTTCTCTGAAAACGCATGCGTTGCAATCGCCAGCGCGGGACCGGATACCGGCCAAGGGCCCAAGCGCGATTTGAGAGCCTGCGCAACAGCGCTCGTCGAAAGCGCAAAGCCAAGACGCAGCCCTCCAAGACCAAAGACCTTGCCGAAGGATTTGAGGACAATCAGCCCATTCATTCCCGCATGCGCGGCGATGCTCACCTCAGGATGCGGATCGGCAAAGGCTTCATCGACGATGAGAAAGCCGCCCCTGCCATCCAGTCGTCTCGCCAAATCTAGCAGAAGATCCACCGCAATCACGCGCCCATCTGGATTGTTCGGATTGACGATGACCGCAGCCTTTGCAGACTGGGGAATGTCATCAACGCTCCGGCAATTCGCAACAGTCCAGCCCGCTTGCCGGAATGACTGCTCATGTTCCTGATAGGTGGGGCCAACAATGGCAATCTCACCCTTGATCATCAGTTCGGGCATTATCTGGATCAGCGCCTGCGTTCCCGGCGCCGCTGAAATTCCGGCATCGCTTCGCATGCCATAGTAGCTGCTTGCTGCACGCAGTGCCGATGCCAGCAGCTTCTCGTCGGGCAACCGATTCCATATCTCGGGCCCGATCGGCGGCAAAGGGAAAACTTCCGGATTGATACCTGTCGAAAGATCAAACCAGTCGTCGATCCCGCCGCCGAAACGCTCCATGGCGCGGTCGAGCGCCCCTCCATGTTCAACCTGCATCATCCCGCCAAATCAATTACGTGCATGTAGGAGCCACAGACCGATCCGACGCGCAGACCCGCCTCATCCAAATCCTCCCCGAGCGCATCCTTGACCTGGAAGAGCCGCAAGGCATCGCCCTCGCGAATTATGCTGGCATAGTGAAACTCGTGCGCTGTCAGCGGAACTTGGAATGGTGAAGCGGCGAGTGGTGCGAGCCGCCGATAGCCGAGATGCAGTCGGCGCTTTGCAAAGCTTGTTTCGACCGGCAACAGCCCCAGCATTTGATGCTTTTCGCCCGCACCATCCTCGATGCTTTCGCCCAGAACCATATACCCGCCGCATTCGCCATAGATGGAAACGCCTTTGGTTGCTGCCTGCCTCATCCCAGATGCAAAATTTGCAGCCTGCGCGAGCTGTCCCGCGTACAGTTCAGGGTAGCCGCCGGGGAGATAAATTGCGTCGCAGGTCTCGGAAGGCGCTTCATTGGCAAGGGGCGAAAAGAAGCTGATCTCCGCGCCCCGCCTGCGCCAGCCATCCAGCAGGTGCAAATAAGAGAAGGCAAAGGCATTGTCGCGGGCAACCGCAATGCGCTGTCCTAGCGGCGGAATTCGCGCGATATTTGCCATGGACGCCGTGGGACCATAGCGGCCAGCGATTTGCTGAATGCGATCAAGATCGATCCGTTCGACGATGACGGAAGCGGCGTAAGCAATGAAATTGTCGAGGCCCACGTGTTCGCCTGCCTGAACAAGGCCGAGGTGCCGTTCTGGCAGTTGCAGTTTCTCGTCGCGCGGCACTGAGCCCAGGACCGGTATGCCCACGGGCTCGAGCGCCGACCTTAGCATGGCATCATGACGGGCGCTGCCGATGCGGTTGAGGATCAGCCCTGCTATCATTACATTGCGGCGAAAATCACGAAATCCGCTGACGAGCGCAGCAACTGAGTGCGATTGCCGGGCACAGTCCAGAACGAGAATGACCGGTAGAGCAAGGCGTGTCGCCAGGTCCGCCGCCGACCCGCTTCCGTCCATTGCCCCGTCGAACAGCCCCATCATACCCTCGACGACAAGCATCTTGCCGCCTTCGATATGGCGGGATGCAAGGGCGCTGATCAGATCTGGCCGCATAGCCCATGGATCGAGATTGACGCAAGGAACGCCGCTTGCGAGCGTGTGGTAGGCGGGATCGATATAGTCGGGACCGGCTTTCGCCGGGGCGATAGCGACTCCAAGATCGTGCAGTGCCCTCAGCAGCCCCAGTGTTACTGTAGTCTTGCCGCTGCCGGAAGCTGGCGCGGCGACGATGACGCCTTTCATCCTGCATCCTTTTCCCGGCGGGTGCCGAGAGGATCCTGCTTGAGCACGCGGCCCTCCACCGCACCGAGCCAGTCGAGAGCGGCGCGCAAGCGCACAACTTCGCCGACGACGACAATGGCAGGCGGCCGAAGACCGGACTGGCTCACTTCCGCCTCGGCTTTCTCCAAAGTCGTCTCCAGCACCTTTTGTTCACCGGTTGTCGCGTTACAGACAAACGCAATCGGTTCATCCTTCGAACGTCCGGCGCCGATCAACCGCGAGGCAATCAGGCCAATGTGTTTCATGGCCATGTACATCACGATCACCGAAGAGCCCTTGGCGATACTACTCCAGTCCATCGAGATCAGGCACCAGACCGGTTGCATCGTGCCCGGTCAAGAAGGTGACGCTCTGGTTGGTTTCACGGTGCGTCACCGGAATGCCCGCATAGGCAAGTCCACCGATCCCAGCAGTGATGCCGGGGACAATCCGGAACGGTACGCCATGTTCAACCAGGGTAAGCGCTTCCTCGCCTCCGCGCCCGAACACGAAAGGATCGCCGCCCTTCAGCCGCAGGACGCGTTTGCCCGAATGCGCCAGCTCAACCAGCCGCAGCGAAATGTCCCGCTGCTGAGGCGACGGTTTGCCGCCGCGCTTGCCGGCATATTCCAAGGTTGAGTCAGGACGGGCGAACGACAGGCAATCTTCATTGACCAGCGCGTCGTAGACCACCACATCAGCCTGTTCGAGCGCATTGACCGCATGCAACGTCAGAAGACCAGGATCCCCCGGCCCTGCCCCGACAAGCCAAACATGTCCCGCTTCAAACTTTGGCAGTTTTGATTTCATTGCGCCCATCGCTCACTGGTCCCTTTTGCGCATAGCACAATTTTTTCTGACCGCAAGCATGAACTTATCGGAAAAATCATGCAACGGGCGGAGAAGCTGGTCTATAAGATCCGTATGAGTGATGAACCGGATGCCGGATTGCGTAAACCAGACGAAACGATCGACCGGCCTTTGCGCAGGGGCTGGACGACGGGTGCGTGCGCAACCGCAGCGACGAAAGCTGCGCTTATTGGTTTGATCACTGGTGAATTTCCCGATCCGGTGGCCATTATCCTGCCCAAGGGTGAGGTCCCGCATTTCCAGCTGGCGATCGAGATCGATCGGCGACGGTTACGCCATGGCAGGCATCGTCAAAGATGCCGGTGATGATCCCGATGTCACACATGGCGCAACCATAATCTCGACCGTATTCCCCGCACCGCCCGGAAGCGGCATCCAGTTTGTCGCAGGCGAAGGCGTCGGTACTGTCACCTTGCCGGGCCTGCCGATCGCACCAGGCGAAGCAGCCATCAACCCCGTACCGCGTCAAATGATGACCAAAATCTGTGAAGAGATTTGTGCGCAGTATGACTTGCCCGCCGATATCATCATCACGATCTCCGTGCCCGAGGGCGAGGAAATCGCCAAGAAAACCTGGAACCCTCGCCTCGGCATTGTCGGCGGCATTTCGATCCTGGGCACAACCGGCATCGTTCATCCTTTTTCCTGCGCTGCCTGGATCCATTCGATCCATCGCGGCATAGACGTGTCGCGCGCGTCGGGATTGACGCATGTCCTTGCCGCGACTGGCTCCACTTCCGAAGATGCAGCGCAAGCCATCTACAACCTTCCGGAAATCGCGCTGCTCGATATGGGTGATTTTGCCGGCGGGCTCCTGAAATATTTGCGCGTACATCCCATTGACCGGCTGACTATCGCTGGAGGCTTTGCCAAACTGACGAAACTGGCGCAAGGTGCGCTCGATCTTCATTCGGGACGCAGCCAGGTGAGTATGACGTTTCTGGCCGATGAAGCGGAAAAGCTTGGTCTCGACCCAAATATGAGAGAGCGGATTCTGAATGCCAACACTGCGCAGGAAGTGCTTGAATTGACTCAAAGTCTCGGGATCGATCTCGCCAAGCCGATCGCTGCGAAGGCCAGGCAAACAGCACTTGCCACTCTCAAGGGAGCGCCGGTCGAGGTGGAAGTGATCGTCACCGATCGCAAAGGCACAGTGCTCTCCCGTGTCTGATCGTCCGATCCTCATTCTTGGCGGCACCGCGGAGGCTTCGAAACTCGCCACTCTGCTCGTAGCGCAAGGCCGCCGCGTAATTTCATCGCTCGCAGGGCGCACACGCGATCCAGCAAAACTCGAGGGTGAAGTTCGCACCGGCGGGTTTGGCGGCGCAAGAGGGCTCACGGGCTACATTGCGCGCGAGAATGTATCGCTGCTCATCGATGCCACCCATCCCTTCGCAACGCAAATCTCTGACAATGCACTCGTGGCAGTGGCTTCGACCCAAGTTCCGTTCGTCCGCTTGGAACGGCCGGCATGGCACCCAAAGCCCGGTGACCGATGGACAAGCGTTGCATCGCTTGAGGAGGCAGTCGCTGCCATCCCTACAAGGGCTCGCGTACTGCTCGCCCTAGGACGCCAGCACATTGCCTCCTTCTCCCGTCGCGGTGATGTGCATTTCGTGGTCCGCATGATCGACCCGCCAGAAACACCGCTCGATCTCGTCGATTTCGAGTTGGAGCTCTCAAGGCCCGGCAAAGTGGAAGATGAGACAGCTTTCCTGACGAAGAAGCGTCTAACACTTATCGTCTGCCGCAACTCCGGTGGCTCTGCCTCCTATACGAAGATCAAAGCCGCTCGTGATCTCGGCCTGCCTGTCATCATGATCGACCGGCCGCACCGCCCCGGCACACACACACTGATAGATATCGAAAGTGTAAGTCAGTTCGTCGACGAGATTTTGGGTTCACTCCGGGCGCGAACGTAACGTGTGGCTGTGATCCTTGTGGTACAGCGCTGAGTCCCGAAACGCGTCGGCCGACAAACCGCGCCCGACAAAGATCATGGCAGACCGGCTGAGGCCCGATGCCTTTACCTTGTCCGCAATATCGCCAAGCGTCCCATGGATGAACTGTTCGTCAGGCCATCCAACGCGATAGGCAACAATCACAGGGCAATCTGCACCATAGAGCGGCGTGAGCTCGGTTTCTATGCGCGTCAGATTGCGGATCGACAGGTGAATGACCAGCGTCGCGCCGGATTTCCCGAGTGTGGCCAGATCTTCTCCCTCCGGCATGGCCGACGATTTCATTGATGTGCGCGTCAAGATGATTGTCTGGCACACTTCCGGGACCGTCAGTTCCTTCTTCAAGGCAGCAGCAGCGGCTGCGAATGCCGGAACGCCCGGCGTCACGTCATAGGCGATGCCGAGCGCATCGAGGCGTCGCATTTGTTCAGCGACCGCCCCATAGATCGACGGATCACCCGAATGTACCCGCGCCACTTCCTTGCCTTCGGCGTGCGCCCGCTCGATCTCACTGATGATCTCGTCCAGCGTGAGCGATGAGGTGTCGATCACCCTCGCGCCATCAGGTACCTCCGCCACCATTTCCGGTGGGACCAGCGACCCGGCATAGAGGCAGACTGGACAGGACTGGATAAGTTTCAGGCCGCGCACGGTGATAAGATCCGGTGCACCGGGACCTGCGCCGATAAAGTGAACTTTCATTGTCTCAACTCGCCTATCTCTGCCAATGCGCCGGTGGCGTGAGCGGATTTGGTCTTTCCGACCACCAGTACGCCATCCGAACCTGCGGCCGCAAGCGCAGCCGCTTCCGCCACACCATGGCAGCCGACCAGAGCAAAAACCCGTTCCGATGGATTGAGCAGTCGGGGCGTCTGTTCCTCCAGGCTTTCAGCACTGAAGAATGTCAACGGCAAGCCGAAGTATTCCGCGGCTTGCAAAAGGGCCGGTTCGCTCCGGCGTTGATCGATTGAATATATTCCAATCACATCGCTGGCCTTGACGCCGGCGACTTTCAGAATACGTTCGATCAGGGATAAAACCTCTTGCGGATCGCATCCGCGCTCGCAGCCAATACCAAGCGCGTAAATTGGCCGGGGCATCAGTGCCTCTTGTGCAATTCTTCGGGTGTCACGCCCAGGAGATCCGCGGTGGTGCGAATCAGATTGGCCTCTTGGGGATCAAGATCATTGTCTGCATTTGCAATCACCAGAAGGTGACGCAGCAGCGACACCTTGCGATCAAACGGCACATCGGCAAAGGCCAGCGCAGCTTGCTTGCTCGTCGTCTCGTAACCGAAGTCCTTGAGATATTCTGCCACCTCAGCAAATTCGTCGCGCGGAATACCGAAATCACTCTCCGCGATACCCAGAATAGCAGCATATTCGGTCTTGTCCGTCTTGCCGTCCGCCAATGCCACATGCAGCAAAAGCAAGAGCTCGGCCGTCAACACCGGATCATCGGCGACCTTTTGCACCGCACTTTTTGCTCCGAGATAAGCGGTAATCCGATCAAAAATGCTTTCGCTCATTGTACCCCCAACTGTCCTTTAAGATTGATTGCAGCGCGGACCCGCAAATTCAAGTGCCGAAACAGCACACCTGGCGGCGATCTCGCATACTGCGAGGCATCCGTACGCCAAAACTGCTCGCCAAACGCAAAAATCTGGCTATGGTCCGCCGCGTTGCACAGAGACCCTCCCCATGTCCGCCTTCCTCGAAAACGTACCACCACTCCTGATTTTCGCTGCGTTCGTCGCAGGCTTCATCGACTCGATTGCTGGAGGCGGAGGCCTCGTAACAGTGCCGGCCTTGCTTTTGGCTGGTCTTTCGCCCGTCGAATCCCTTGGGACGAACAAGCTGCAGTCGCTGTTTGGCTCGGCCTCGGCCACAATCGCCTATGCGCAAAAGGGACATGTCGACCTCAAGAGCCAACTACCGTCTGCGCTCATGTCCGCGCTTGGAGCCATTGGCGGAGCTCTGTTGGCAGGCTTCTTGCCTGGGGATGTGCTACGTGCCTTCCTGCCGGTCCTGCTGATCGCGATTGCCATCTATTTTGCGGTCAAACCCAATATGGACGACGTGGATCGTGCGCGCCGTGTCACGCCATTCCTGTTCGGACTTACCATCGTGCCGCTCATAGGCTTCTATGATGGGCTGTTTGGTCCGGGAACCGGCTCTTTTTTTCATGCTGAGTTTTGTCTCGCTTGCCGGTTACGGCCTGCTCAAGGCTACGGCCCATACCAAGCTTCTGAATTTCGCATCCAATCTTGGCGGCTTTCTTACGTTTGCATTTCTTGGCGTGATCAACTGGAAGATCGGTTTGCTGATGGGCATCGCTCAGTTCGCCGGAGCCCGCGTTGGTGCCAGTCTGGCAATGAAATCCGGCGCAGCAATCATAAAGCCGTTATTGATCGTCGTCTGCTTGGCGCTGGCCACCAAACTTCTCTATGCCGACAATCCCTGGGGAACATGGCTCGCTGCGCTCTTCAGAACCGCAGGCTCAGTAGGATAACGCCTCCGGCGATCAACAAAACGCCGAGCCAGTTGAGTCCGGAAAGCTTCTCTCCGAGAAAAGCGACGCCAAAGATCGCCACCATGACGATGGAAAGCTTGTCGATAGGGGCCACCCGCGCCGCATCACCGATTTTGAGCGCACGAAAATATGCAAGCCAGGAAGCCCCTGTCGCCAGCCCTGACAGAATAAGAAATGTCCACGTCTTGGTGGAAATTGCCGACAAGCCCTGCCATTGGCCGCTGACTGTCAGGAACACGCATAGCGCTCCGATAATAACAAAGGTCCGGATCAGCGTTGCAAAATCGGAGTTGATGTTCTCGATACCAACCTTGGCAAATATGGCGGTCAGGGCTGCAAACATCGCAGAAACGACCGCCCAGAATTGCCAGCTGTCGGCCATCAGAACTCAATTCCCTTCTGGGCCTTGATGCCGGAACGGAACGGATGCTTGATCATTTCCATCTCAGTGACGAGGTCGGCAAACTCGATAAGTTCGTCTTTGGCGTTTCGTCCCGTGATGATCACATGTTTCATGTGCGGCTTCTGCTTCAAAACCTCGATGATTTCTTCTACGGGCAGATAGTCATAGCGCAAGGCGATATTCAATTCGTCGCAGAGCACCAGTTCCGTTTCGTCGTCGAGGATCATTGCCTTCGCCTGCTCCCAGGCATTGCGCGCCATGGCGATGTCGCGTGCGCGATCCTGCGTCTCCCAGGTAAACCCCTCGCCCATTGCTGAGATAGTCACCTGTTCCGGAAATTTTTCCAGAACCCAGCGTTCACCCGTATCCCATGAGCCCTTCACAAACTGCACGACGCCGATCTTCATCCCATGGCCGAGCGCGCGGAAGACGACGCCAAAGCCGGCTGTGGATTTGCCCTTGCCTTTGCCGGTATTGACGATCACGAGACCTTTTTCATCAGTCTTGGTCGCCAGAATCTTGTCACGCACCGCCTTCTTCTTGCGCATCTTGTCGGCGTGGCGCTCGTTTATTTCCGCTTCGGTCAGATTCTGCAATTTTTGTGATTTTTCAGCCATTTGGCGTTTCCTTCCAGAATCAAATTATCAGGCAGCGAGCTTGCTGAGTTCATACCGTGCCGAGTTGGAGCGGGGGGTCCAGAAACCGCGTGTCACCGCCCCTTCGAGCTTCTCCGCCATATCGCGCAAAGCGTGCGGGTTTTTCTCCCGCAGGAAAGCCCGCACATCCTCATCCACCAGGAATGCCTGATACACGGCTTCAAAATGGTGATTACCGACGGCTCCCGTCGTTGCCGCGAAGGCAAAGAGGTAATCGACCGTCGCTGCCATCTCAAAGGCGCCCTTATATCCATGGCGCATGACACCTGCGATCCACTTTGGGTTGGTCACACGCCCGCGCACCGTGCGAGCAATCTCCTCCTCAAGCGTGCGGATAACCGGCTTTTCGGGACGCGAATGGTCATTGTGGTAGATCGTGGGCCGCTCGCCGGATACCAGTTCCACCGCTGCCGACATGCCGCCTTCGAACTGGTAGTAGTCATCGGAATCAAGAAGATCGTGTTCGCGATTGTCCTGATTTTGCACGACTGCGTTCAACGTGCGCAGCCGTTCTTCCAGTAGCCCACGCTCCGCCTTGCCTTCTTCGCCCGCGCCATAGGCATAGCCACCCCATACGAGCCATGCTTCAGCCAGATCGTCCCGCTTTGCCCAGGCATTTTCGTCCATGAGCGCCTGCAATCCAGCGCCATAGGCCCCCGGTTTGGAGCCAAAGACGCGGAAACCGGCGCGCTGCCTGGCCAGCTTGTCTTCCATACCTTCCGCGACAAACCGCGCCTGCTCGCTGCGCATTCTGGCTGCGACCGGATTGTCCTGAGTATCCTCATCGAGAGCACCGACCGCCCGCACTGCCGTATCGAACAAGGCGATCTGCTCGGGAAAGGCATCGCGGAAGAAGCCGGAAATGCGCAGGGTGACGTCAACGCGCGGACGACCGAGCACGGCAATCGGGATAATTTCGTAGCCGGTGACCCGGCGTGAGGCCATGTCCCATATCGGCTTGACGCCGATCAGAGCCAGCGCCTGGGCAATATCATCACCACCGGTGCGCATATTGGACGTGCCCCAGGCAGTCAGTCCAAACGAAGTCGGCCATTCGCCATGATCCTGCGTGTAACGGCGGATCAAAAGCTCGGCGGACTTCTGCCCGAGTTCCCATGCCGCGGGCGTTGGCACGGCCCGCGTATCGACCGAAAAGAAATTACGCCCGGTCGGCAGCACGTCGGGGCGGCCACGCGTTGGCGCTCCTGAAGGACCGGGGGCGATGAACCGGCCGTCCAGCGCCATCAACAGGGCTTTCATCTCCGCGTCGCCGCAGGCAATCACAGCAGGATGCAGATTGGTGCGGATGCCCTCAATCACTTCGGCAGTCGCCGTCCACGTTGAAGGGCATTCGACTTCCGCCGACACCAGCCTCGCTGCCAGAAGTTCGACACGCTCCACCGTATCGCCCGCGATACGCCATGGATCATCCGAAACCGCCTGCAGGATATCGGGCCGAGCCCCGTTCCATGGCGCGGCCATCTCGCAGTCAAGCGGATCGAAGTCATTGAAGCCGAGGTCATTTGCGATCGCCCGCTGCAGACTCTGATCTGCACCATGGCCGGAACCACGCGGAACACGTGCCAAGGCAACAACAAGGTCAGTCATCAGACGCCCTTCCGGTGAGCGTCCGAAGATATGCAGGCCGTCACGGATCTGCATTTCCTTCAGATCACAAAGATAGGCGTCCAGCTTTTGCAAGGCGAGATCGTCGGGATCATGGTCATGAATACCCGCATCGCTGTCGAGCCCGATGTCGCGTACCAGATCAAGGATCTGGACTTTCAACCGCACCAAGCGGCGTGGATCGACACCCGAGGCTTCGTAATATTCATCCACCAGCGCTTCGAGGTCCTTCAGCGGTCCATAACTCTCGGCGCGCGTCAGCGGCGGTGTAAGATGGTCGATAATGACAGCAGCCGAGCGGCGCTTTGCCTGGGTTCCCTCGCCCGGGTCGTTGACGATGAACGGATAGATATGAGGTATCGGGCCAAGCACGGCTTCCGGATAGCAGGTTTCCGACAGTGCGAGAGATTTGCCCGGAAGCCATTCGAGATTGCCATGCTTGCCGACATGCACGATGGCGTGCGCTCCATAGACCTCTCGCAGATAGGCATAGAAGGCGAGATAACCATGCGGCGGTACGAGGTCCGGCGAATGGTATGTCTCCTTCGGATCGATATTGTAGCCGCGTGCCGGTTGAATACCGAGCAGCGTTTCGCCGAAGCGCGCGAGCGGCAGCGCAAACATCTCTCCCTGCGCCATGAAGTATGGATCAGTGGCGGGTTCGCCCCAACGTGCAACAATCGCCTGCTGAATCGATTGTGGAAGCTTCCCGAAGAAGCTCTTGTATTGTTTAAGGGAAATGGTTTCGCGGATTTCCCTGCCATCGCTCGCTGCGTTGGTCGGCCCCGCCATCATATGGTTGATCAGCGCGTCGCCATTGGCGGGAATACCGGCAATGCGATAGCCCTGATCGCGCATCGAATTCAGCATGTGCCACGTGCCTGCCGGGGTATCGAGGCCCACTCCATTGCCAAGCCGCCCATCGCGGTTGGGATAATTGGCCATTATGAGTGCAACACGCCGCGCCTCGGGTTTTGCTGCCCGCAGCCTCGCCCAGTTCGCCGCCAGCGCGGCAACGAATTCAACGCGATCGGCCAGCGGTTCATGCGTGACGATATTGGCTTCGACCGCCTCATCGTATTGCCGTGCCGATTTGAACGACACCGCGCGAGAAAGTACGCGTCCGTCCACCTCCGGCAGTGCCACATTCATGGCCAGATCGCGAGCCGAGAGTCCCTGGCCGGAATTGCGCCATTGCTCGGCGCTCGATCCGGAAAAGATCACCTGCAGCACCACCGCGCCATCATGCTCGAGCACGGTGGGTTTGCGCGCAGCGCCGGGCGCGGATACCGCGAACCCAGTTGCGTTGAGGACGACTGCCGGCGGGGCCTCTCCGAAAATGGCCTCCAGCGTCGCCACCGAGACTGGGTCTTTCAGGCTCGAGACAAATAGCGGCATCGGATTCATGCCCTTTGCCTTCAGCGCCTCGATCAATGCCTCTACCGGTTGCGTCTGTCCGCTCTGCACCAACGCGCGGTAGAAGCAAATCGCGGCAACCGGGGAATCTTCCCGCCAGTGCCTCCGCATTTCATCAAGCGAGGGAGCGCTACTCCCCGGCCACCACAGTCCGGCTTTAAGCAGTGGCGCTGCTTCCTGCGGCTTGTCCTTGCCGTCGATCAGCGCAGCGCAATAGTCGAGGAAGCGCTGGGCGTTTTGCGCTCCACCTTCAAGCAGATAGTGCCACAGCGCATCCCGATCCTGCCGGGCAATCGTCGAGAACCGGTCGAGTCCCGGATCCGGCTTGTCGTCGCCGGGCAGAACGGCAAGCATGACCTTGTGATTGACGGCGCAGGCATGCAGAGCTTCCAGCCCATAGGGCCAATAGCTCTCGCCGCCGATAATCCGCACGACAATGAGCTTGGCGTGGCGCGCGGTCCGCTCGACATAAGCATCGACGGACATCGGATGCGCCAGCGACATCATATTGGCGAGGCGCAGAGCCACCCCACCACCGGCCTGCCGCCGGGCAGATGCGAGACTCGCCAACTCCGTATCTGCGGCGGAGAGAAACAGCACATCCCCCGGCGTCTGGCCGAGATCAACCGCCTCGGTGCCTTCGGCTATGGTACCTTTCTGGGCAAGCAGGAGATGCATTCAGTTTCCTCTAATCAGGCCGCTGCGGCATTCATTGCACTTGAGATGGCCGCCGTGTCGATATCGTGCAGACCGATAACAACCAGTCGCGTCTGGCGCTCTTCACCCGGATGCCAGCTGCGGTCGAAGTAGTGTTCAATCCGCGAACCCACCGCTTGCACGACAAGGCGCATCGGCTTGCCAGGTACGTTGACGAAGCCCTTGAGCCGCAGAACATCATGGTCGGCAATCACGCTCTTCAGCTTCTCGACAAATGATTTCGGCTCGGCCACCGGACCAAGCCCGACGACGAAGCTTTCGAATTCGTCGTGGTCATGTTCTTCGCCCGCTTCGTGTTCCATCTCATGATGCGATTTGCGGTTGGCGATATCGTCCTCGGTGCCCACGCCAAGTCCGAGCAGCAACTGATTGCTGAGTTTACCGAAACTCGCCGGAACCATGTTGAGCGCGCGTATTGACCGGCTCTGTACATCGTTTTTGACCGCGTCGAGCTGAGCGCCGCTGATGAGGTCGGTTTTGTTCAAAATGATGAGATCGGCGGCCCGTATTTGGTCCTCGAACAGTTCCTCAAGCGGGCTGTCGTGGTCGAGCGATTCATCCTGGACACGCTGCGCGTCGACTTTATCGTGGTCGTCGGCAAAGCGGCCTTCCGAAACGGCGGCAGCGTCGATGACCGTGACGACACCATCGACGGTCACCTGCGTCTTGATTTCCGGCCAGTTGAAGGCCGCAACCAGCGGCTGCGGCAATGCGAGGCCGGAGGTCTCGATCACGATGTGATCCGGACGGTCGGGACGGTCAAGCAATTTGGTCATCGTCGGGATGAAGTCATCGGCCACAGTGCAGCAGATGCAGCCATTGTTGAGCTCGATCACATCCTCATCGCGGCATGCCTCGATACCGCAGCCTTTGAGCAGACCGCCATCGACGCCCAGATCGCCAAATTCATTGATGATCAGTGCGATGCGCTTGCCATTGGCATTCTCGAGCAGGTTGCGGATCATCGTCGTCTTGCCCGAGCCGAGGAAGCCGGTGATGACCGTTGCCGGAATCTTTTGATCAAGCATCTTTTGACCCTGCATGTTCTTATCCCTTCATTTTGAGCGGCAGTCCTGCTGCCACGAAATAGACAGTTGCCGCGGCCCCGGCCACGGCTTGATGGAGGCGCCCCGCATGATCGCGAAACTCGCGCGCCATGCGGTTTTCCGGAACGATTCCCAGACCCACCTCATTCGATACGAACACCAGGGGCCCCTTGAGTCGTGGCAGCACGGCCACAAGCTCCGCCGTCTCCGCCTCTATATCGCGCTCCGCCATCATCAGATTGGTGAGCCAAAGTGTGAGACAATCGACAAGGACCGCTCTGTTGCCAGCGGATTCGCTTTGCAAAAGGCCGACCAGATCGAGTGGCACTTCAATCGTCGTCCAGGCGGAGCCGCGCCGCGCTTTGTGCAGCCCTATCCGCGCAGACATTTCATCGTCCCACGCTTTGCCGGTGGCCAGATAGACAGCTTCCAAACCGGATGCTTCAATCAAACCCTCGGCAAAAGAAGATTTACCGGAACGCGCACCGCCAAGGATAAAGGTGACCCCATGTCCTAACATTGCCGGGGGCCTTTTGGGGGTGGAATTATCATCAGGCATCCAGCTCCGATGCCGCATAGTGCTGAATGGCCCAGCCCAGCGCCGTTCCAAGCACAACCCAGAAAAACAGGTTGGTCGCCAGCGTTGATACAGCAAATTCCGACGCGAGCGTAGGTGGCACGGGTGACGAAAGATCTTCTGCTTCCGGTGCACCATAGACATGCGGCGCAACGATCAGCGCAACACCCAGGACCTTGGCCCAAACCTCCTCGCGAAGGACGAGGAGATAGACGCCGCCTGCTGTGAGAAAGACGGTGACAAGCCACCAGGCCTGCCGCGCGGCGAGATCGGGGGCAGGCATTGCCGGCAATTCCGGCGCAAGGCTGAATGCGGGTGCGAAATTGAAGATGAAGAAACCTGCGAGACCCCAGTAAACCCCGTTCTGCAGTGTAATCTTCCTGCCGAGAATAAGCGCTGCAGCACCTGTGATGAGTGCAAAGCCTGCACCGGCAACCAGGTTGATCAGTAGCGTATTGCCGAGTCGTCCAAATGGAAGCTCAGGTCCCGCCTCCTCTTCTTCGTGCGCATGCGGAGCGACGGCAGCTGGTGCGCTTTCCGCCGTGGTCGCCGCAGCAGTGTCATGGCTATGTTCGTGTCCGCCGGCATTTTCATATTCCTCGGCGTGAAGAATGAGCGGAACAACCCGCACATACATGGCCGGCGTCAAAAGGATACCAGCCAACAAACCAGCTACGATCGTAGCCAGAAGATATTTTACCAACATGAGATCTGCTCCCAATCCCTAAAGCAAGATGCCGGGTACGCAAAAACGTCCCGGGCAAACAAACCGTATTTTTCAATGCGTAAGCGCTGGCGGCTGAATCAGTCTATCCAGCCGTTATCAGCCTTAGTGGCAAGGGAATCCGTATGAATGGCGGGTGTCATGCGCTGTGTCATGCAGCGTTTCGGAATGGGACAGGCCGACGCCATAAATTATGAACACGCCGAGCATCAGCGAAAATACCGCCGTTGTCAGACGCGTAGCGAGGGGGAGCGAAATCGTAGTCGAAGTACGTGCAGCAGCCATAACAACCTCCGTGTAGGGCCTTGAAGGGACAATCCCCTTCGGTTTTCGGCACTATTGCCCTATGACTGGCAGGTCTCCTGGCTCGCGGGTCGCAAGATCAATGCCGCCTTCCCGGTTTCCCAGTGGCTGCCGTCGGCTTTCGCTTCTGGCACTGACATTGACCCTCGCCGCTCTACAGTCGCGGGGTCGGCTGCGGTTAGGCCGCCCTGATGGGTACGGCCGTCACATTCCCTTTTGATCCCTTGGCCTTTGGCCGATGCGGGAACCAATCATGGGTTGAACGTTATTCATCAAGCGCCAGAAATGTCAAACAGATCTGCGACACCAACGCCGCCTGCCGCGTCATCGCTGCGATTTTGCCTTCAACAATGCGTCAATATCGAGAACTTCAGCCAGTTGGCCGGCTATCGAGATCGAGGGCCGCATCCACTCTGGCGCGATAGTCAAATGACTCGGCCGCAATTCCCATGGATCGTAACAATGCCGCTCTGAAGTCATCCGCCCCGAATATCCCATGCAGATAAGTACCAAAGACTTTGCCGTCCACGGACGCAGCACCGTCTGCAGTGCCATTGATGCGCGCTGTCGGACGCTCGCAGTCCGGGCCCGTCGTTCTACCGAGATGGATTTCATAGCCCTGCAAGGGAAGATCGAATTGCAATGAATGCGCCTCGACGTTGCGCACAGTCTTTTCCGGTTCCATCACCGTGTCGATATCAAGATGGCCCAGCCCTTCGGCTTCCGTGACACCGCCTTCGATTCCATCGGGATCGCGAACGGTCCAGCCGAGCATCTGATAGCCACCGCAAATGCCGATGATGTGGCCGCCGCGCCGCCTGTGCATGTCGAGATCGCGATCCCAGCCATTTTCCCGGAAGCGCAACAGATCGCCAATCGTCGACTTTGAACCCGGTATGATTACCAGTCCTGCGTCCGCTGGCAACCTTTCGCCGCTGCGGACCATCACGACGTCCACCTGCGGTTCCGCCATCAGCGGATCCAGATCGTCAAAATTGGCAATGCGATCGAGAACGGGGACTGCGATCTTCAGCGCCCGCCCCTCACCCTTGACCAGCCGCTCCAGGACGACAGAGTCTTCCGCAGGCAAATGGGAGGCATCCCTTAACCACGGGACAACGCCGAATGACGGCCAGCCGGTGAATTGGGTTATCGATTTCAGCCCCTCGTCGAAAAGGGAAACGTCGCCGCGAAACTTGTTGATGATGTAGCCGATGATCATATCGCGATCTTCAGGCTGAAGGATCGCGTGCGTGCCAACGATCGACGCGATCACGCCACCCCGGTCGATATCGCCAACCAGGACGACCGGAACATTGGCGCGGGTGGCAAAGCCCATATTGGCAATATCACCGGCACGCAGGTTGATTTCCGCAGGTGAGCCCGCCCCCTCCACGATTACCAGATCGGCGCCATCGCAAACAACATTCCACGACGCCATCACCGCATCGAGCAGCTGCGCCGTTGAATTTCTGATAATCCCTGCCCTTGGCCTGTCCCCAGACCTTGCCCTGAACGATGATCTGACTGCCGGTTTCCGATTGCGGTTTCAGCAGCACCGGATTCATGTGCACCGAGGATGGCACGCCACAGGCAAGTGCCTGCAGCCACTGCGCCCGGCCGATCTCGCCGCCGTCGTCGCTGACAGCAGCATTGTTCGACATATTCTGCGGTTTGAAGGGACGTACTTTCAGCCCGCGATTGCGGGCAAGGCGGCAAAGCCCGGCCACCAGGACGGATTTACCAACGTCAGAGCCGGTTCCTTGCAACATGATTGCGCGTGTCATGCGCTTTGAGTAGCGGATATGTCTTTCTCTTCCTAGCCCCACCGAAGACGTTGCACGGCTTGGAGCATGGGATAGAGTGGGGAACAACTAAGAATAAAGGGAGGTTAGCCATGGATAGCAGCGTGGAATCCGCGTCGGGCCAGTTTGAACTCAACGAGGATCAATTGGCTATCCAGGACATGGCACGGGCTTTTGCAGCAGACCGCGTAGCGCCCAATGCACTCGCCTGGGATCGTGACAAGCATTTTCCGGCAGATGTCATTCGGGAAACCGGGCCGCTCGGCATGGGTGGCATTTATGTGCGCGAGGATGTGGGTGGCTCCGGGCTGAAACGACTGGATGCAGTGCTGATCTTCGAGGCGCTATCAGCCGCATGCCCGGCATTCTCGGCGTTCATATCGATTCACAATATGGGAACATGGATGATCGATCTTTTCGGCAATGAAGAGCAGCGTCAGCGCTTCGTGCCGCGATTGACATCCATGGAATGGCTGGCGAGTTACTGCCTGACCGAGCCAAATTCAGGTTCCGACGCTGCCGCACTCAAGACACGCGCCGTGCGTGACGGCGATCATTATGTGCTGAACGGCGCCAAGCAGTTTATTTCCGGCGCGGGCGATTCGGACGTTTACGTCACTATGGTACGGACCGGCGAGGATGGACCGAAGGGAATCTCCGCATTGGTTGTTCCAAAGGACGCACCCGGCCTGTCATTTGGCGCCAACGAATACAAGATGGGCTGGAACATGCAATCGACCAGGCAGGTCATCTTCGACAATTGTCGCGTTCCGGTAGCAAACCGGCTTGGCGAGGAAGGCGACGGTTTCCGCATCGCAATGGGCGGGCTCGATGGCGGACGCTTGAATATCGCCGCCTGTTCGCTCGGTGGCGCGCAGTCCGCACTCGACAAGGCGATTACTTATGCGGCTGAGCGCAAGGCATTCGGCAAGGCGATCAACCAGTTCCAGGCCTTGCAGTTCAAGCTCGCCGACATGGAGACCGAGCTTTCCGCCGCGCGGATGCTGCTCTATACCGCCGCGTCGAAGCTCGACCACAAGACACATGACGCCTCGAAATGGTCGGCAATGGCCAAGCGATTTGTCACCGATACCGGGTTCAACGTCGCCAATGACGCACTGCAAATCCATGGAGGCTATGGCTACCTGCACGACTATGGCATCGAAAAAATCGTCCGCGATCTGCGTGTTCACCAGATTCTGGAAGGCACCAACGAAATAATGCGGGTCATCATCGCCCGGCATATGACGGGCCGTTAAACAAAATTATATCAGGGAGAAACGTTGCGATGACAACAGTCGCTTTTATCGGTCTTGGACATATGGGCAATCCAATGGCCGCCAATCTTGTGAAAGCCGGACACACGGTTCTTGGCTTTGACCTGTTGCCAGAAAACCTGGATACGGCCAAAGGCAACGGCGTAACAATCGCCGCCAACGCCGAGGCTGCTGTCGCCGACGCCGAGGTCGTCATTACCATGCTACCGGCGGGAAAACACGTGCTGTCGGTTTATGAATCCGTTGTCAAGAGCGCTAAAAATGGCGCGCTTTTCATCGATTCCTCGACAATTGACGTCGATTCGGCGCGCAAGGCTCATGATATCGCGCAAAAGAATGGCTTGCTGTCGGTAGATGCCCCCGTATCCGGCGGCATTGGCGGCGCCGCGGCCGGTACCTTGACCTTCATGGTCGGCGGCAGCACAGAGGCATTCGTCAAGGCCGAACCCGTCCTGAAGCAGATGGGAGCCAGAATTGTCCACTGCGGCGAAGCGGGCAACGGTCAGGCAGCGAAAATCTGCAACAACATGATCCTCGGCATTTCGATGATCGGGGTCAGCGAGGCTTTCGCACTCGCGGAAAAGCTTGGCCTTTCGCATCAGGCCCTCTTCGATGTTGCCTCCACCTCCTCCGGTCAATGCTGGTCGCTGACCACCTATTGCCCGGTACCTGGACCTGTACCGGCCTCCCCTGCCAACAATGGCTACAAGCCCGGTTTTGCCGCGGCGCTGATGTTAAAAGATCTGAAACTTTCGCAGGAAGCCGCCAACAGTGTTGGCGCAGCGACACCGCTTGGTGCGCATGCCGAGGAGATTTATGCGCAGTTTGGTGCGGCGGGTAATGAAGGTTCTGATTTTTCAGGCATCATCAATTATTTGCGTGATGCAAAGCGCCAAGGCTGATTATCACAAAGAAACGCCCGGAAAGTTCCAGAATTTAGATTTGATTAAGTTCTCGATAACCTCGCGGTAACGATGTCCGGTTAAAACTTTACAGGTGAGCAGACCAAGACCCTGCTCCCTGCTCCGGATCAGGTACTGCGTACCGGAGTCGTTATTTCTGCCAGGGTATCGTTCGGCGGAAAGCCATGCGTAATTTGGCAAAAAACCGCACTGTTCCATCACGGACAGGGCGGTTTTTTGATATGGACGCTATAGATCAGCCTGCATAGAAAAACCGCTACCTTTTTTGAAGGCAGCGGTTCTCGAGTTGAACGGCCTTAGCCGTAAATCAGCCGGCCGAACGGGTCCAGATGAAGGACAGCGCAGAGCCAATGCCGCTCTTCGCGTTGCCGGAAGGCGCGTTACGCTTTTCGGTGGCATTCCACGAAATGTGTACGCGGTTGTTGCGGTTAAAAATATAGAGCATTTCTGCACCTCGATGAGTAAACTGTTGTTGCCACTCAAATGCGCTCTTTGCCTAATGTTTGATCAGGAAATTTCGCCACAGCGTGTCGCATTTACAGTAATCACGCATGCAAATTTGCATGGCAGGTATGCCAAAGCCACTTGTCTGCCTTAACACCTTGGGCAGTTTGGCTAAAAAAGTATGCTCGCCTTGGCGTGACGCTAATGGAAAAGCCATATTCAGCGCCGCTGCCACCATGTACGACAGGAAAAATTGCCTAAAACGTTGATCTTTCGTTTGTTCGTTTGTTACGATGCGTCGATGACAATGTACCGTCTGACATCGCATTCATATTCCCGGCGTCGTTATATCGATAGGCGTTGTCGCGATATACCGCATTTATTCAATGAAACCATTGCATTCTGCCGGGATAAAGATGCCAAATGGCACATAGGCGAACGACTGGGTAAGGCAGTACCAAGTTAGAATTCGTTTTCGGGTGAACTGTCAAATGAGTGGGAGATAAAGAACATGAAGAAGCTGCTCGCTTCAACTATATTGGCCGCTGGTCTGTTCGGTTATGCCGGATCGGCATCAGCGGCTGAATGCGGTACAGTTACAATCGCCAACATGAACTGGCAGTCGGCAGAAGCCCTTGCCAATCTCGACAAGATCATCCTTAGCGAAGGCTATGGTTGCGATGCCGAACTCGTTGCGGGTGATACAGTCCCGACGTTTACATCGATGATTGAGAAAGGTCAGCCGGACATCGCGCCGGAGGGCTGGCTTAACACCGTTCGCGACCAGCTGGAAAAGGCGGTCAAGGAAGAAAAGCTGGTCTATGCCGCGCCTGCGATCACCGAAGGCGGTACGGAAAGCTGGTGGATTCCCAAATATTTCGCTGATGAGCATCCTGAAATCAAGACGATCGCCGATGCCATGAAACATCCGGAGCTGTTTCCCTCGCCGGAAGATCCGAAGAAGGGCGCGGTCTTTAACTGTCCATCGGGTTGGGCCTGCCAGATTACGACGACCAATTTTTTCAAAGCCTATGAAGGCGAGAAAAATGGCTTCACACTCGTCGACACGGGATCTGCTGCCGGCCTCGATGGTTCGATTGCAAAGGCGTATGAGCGCAAGGATCCCTGGCTGGGCTATTATTGGGGTCCCACGGCCATTCTCGGCAAGTATCCCATGGTCAAGCTCGAGAACGGCGTACCGTTTGACGAAGCGGAATGGAAACGATGCACTGTCGTTGCCGACTGCCCGGATCCAAAACCCAATGGTTGGGCAATCTCTGATATTTATACGGTTGTTACAAAGAAGTTCGCCGACTCTTCGGGTCCAGCGTTCGACTATCTGAAAAAGCGGCAGCTTTCGACTGACGAATTCAACAAGCTGCTTGCCTGGATGGTCGACAATCAGGCGACAGGCGAAGATGGCGCTAAATACTACCTCAAGAACAATGAGGCCGTTTGGACAAAGTGGGTTTCTCCGGAAGCCGCAGAAAAAGTTAAAGCGGCCATACAATAACGACAGTCAAGTACGGCGAAACAGGGCTTCGCCGTACTCCACTCTCGATAGGTTGAACGCCATCGCTTTCAACCGCTTCAGTCATTCAAGGGCGTAGCGCTGGGGATGGCTATAGAAGGGTACTGACATGGATTGGTTCTACTCATTCCCAAATATGAATGACGACACGCTGCGCAATCTGAAAAAGACATTGGATGAGGGCTTCAAGGCTTTCACCCGTCAATATGGCGATGTCATCGAGATCCTTTTTCGAGCCGCTGCAGTATTTTCTTATCCAGGCCGAGCGCTTTATGACGGCGACGCCCTGGCCCATCATGATCCTCCTGATCGGTGGCATCGCCTGGATCGCCAGCCGCAACTGGAAGATCGTTGCAGGAACCGTCATCACCCTGCTCCTCATTGGCTATTTCGACATGTGGAGCGATGCGATGAAGACCATCGCCATGATTTTCGTCGGAACGGTCGTCTCCATTGTCGTCGGCATTCCCATAGGCATCGTCATGGCGCGTTCGGATAGTTTCCAGCGTCTTGTCAATCCCATTCTCGACGTGATGCAAACCATGCCGAGTTTCGTCTACCTGATCCCCGTCGTGATGCTTTTGGGTATCGGCAAGGTGCCGGGGCTGATCGCTGTGGTCATCTATGCCATTCCGCCGATGATCCGCCTGACAAATCTGGGCATCAGGCTTGTCGACAAGGACGTGCTGGAAGCAGCAGATGCTTTCGGGTCGTCCAGCTGGCAGCGTTTGAAGAATGTGCAGATACCTCTCGCCCTTCCCACGATCATGGCTGGCATCAACCAGACCATCATGATGGCTCTTGCCATGGTGGTCATCGCCTCGATGATCGGCGTTCAGGGTCTTGGCCAGCCGGTGCTGCGTTCCGTCAATGGCCAGTTCTTCTCTCTCGGACTTTTCAACGGCCTTGCCATCGTTGGCATTGCCATCATTTTCGATCGCGTTAGTCAGGCCTATGGCAAGCGTCTTCAGAAGCACCAGGAGGTGGTCCATGGCTGATCGCAACGTTCAAGGCGCCGGTATCAAGATCAAGAATCTATACAAGATTTTTGGTCAAAGACCGGACGCCTATGTCGAAGCCGTCAAGAAGGGTATGTCCAAGACGGAACTGAATGAAAAACACGGTCATGTCCTTGGCCTACGCGATATCAATATCGACATGCCGGCTGGTTGCATTCAGGTGGTCATGGGCCTTTCCGGTTCGGGAAAATCCACGCTGATCCGCCACATCAATCGTTTGATCGACCCGACGGCGGGCGAGGTCATCATTGACAACGCCGACGTCTGCAAGATGAACCAGAACGATCTGCGCCAGTTCCGCCGGCACAAGACAGCGATGGTTTTCCAGAAGTTCGCCCTGCTTCCCCATCGCACGGTGCTTGACAACACCGTTTACGGTCTGGAAATCCAAGGGCTTTCCCGGGAAAAACAGGAAGAACAGGCGCGCCGCTGGATCGCAAGAGTCGGGTTGAAAGGCTTTGAGGACCATTATCCAAATCAGCTTTCCGGTGGTATGCAGCAGCGTGTCGGCCTCGCCCGCGCGCTGACGAATGACGCTCCTATCCTGCTGATGGACGAAGCGTTTTCCGCGCTCGACCCGCTGATCCGCATGGATATGCAATCAGTGCTTCTCGATCTGCAGAAGGAAATCAAGAAGACCGTCGTTTTCATCACCCACGATCTCGACGAAGCACTGCGGCTTGGAGACCGCATCGCAATCCTGCGCGATGGCGAAGTCGTCCAGCAAGGGACTGGCCAGGACATAGTTCTGAAGCCCGCGGACGAGTACATCTCGAGCTTTGTCAAGGAAGTCAACCGCGGCCGCGTCATCATGGTCGATACCATCGCGACTCATTCGGGTGCTCCGGCTGCAACGGGAGGCGTTACGGTCAAGAGCGGGACCATCCTGGAAGAAGCTGCCAAAACCATGACCGACGCCAACCAGCAATATGCGACGGTTGTCGACGATAGTGGCAAGCCGACCGGCGTGATCAGCATGAACAGCCTGATCCAGGCCATGGTGACACCGATCAGCCACCTGACCTCCCGGGCCGCGGCGGAGTAAGCCAAGGGCCTTTGATCTCTCCCATTGAGGGAGGGATAGGATTTTCTTGAATTTGCCTCGTTGCTGAATTCTTGGAAGATCCAAGCTACTGACTGCAATCCCCTCACCTGCGATTTTCAGCACTTGAGCGAAGGGCTCAAGATGCTGAAATCGCTTTCTCCCCCACAAGAAAGATAGGCGCCACTATAGCATGTCGCTTCCCTTGCGCTCGGCGTCGCTCACGCCGCGCACGCTGATTGCGCCTCTGGCGATAGTGGCAAGATCGCCCGCCATGGGTGTAAGCAAAGGGCATGAGCAATGAATGAACCTGCAGTTGAGATCGACACGAACACATCATCGCGGGATCATGGCCGGCGTGGTGGTCGGTCCCGGCCCCGCAGCGTGGAAAGCGGAGCCTTCGACCAGCCACCATTCCGCCAGCTGAAAATTCCATTCGCGCCGACAAAAATCGTTTCCGACGATGAACTGGAATCAATTCACAACGGTTCGCTGAGAGTGTTGCAGGAAATCGGCGTCGACGTTCTGCATGACGGTGCGCGTGAAATCATGAAAAGGGCTGGTGCCGATGTCACCCCTGGCACGATGCGCGTACATTTCGACAAGGACATGATCCTCGAATATGTCAGCCATGCACCATCCGAATTCACGCTGCATGCCCGCAATCCGGCACACAATGTCCGCTTTGGCGGTAACAATTTGATTCTTGCGCAGATGGGATCGGCGCCCAATTGTTCGGATACCGACAATGGCAGACGTTCGGGCAACCAGGCGGATTTCCGCAATTTCCTGAAACTGGCGCAGATGCACAACATCATAAATGCGACCGGTGGCTATCCCGTCGAGCCAATCGACATTCACCCATCGGTTCGTCATCTGGAATGTATCCGCGATCTGGCAACGTTGACCGACAAACCGTTCCATATCTATTCGCTCGGTAAAGAACGCAATCAGGACGGCATTGAGATTGCCCGCCTCGCCCGTGGCGTCAGCCATGAACAGCTGCAGAGCGAGGCATCCTGCTACACGATCATCAATACCAATTCTCCGCTGAAGCTCGACATTCCGATGATGGAAGGCATCATACAGATGTCGGGCAACGGCCAGGTCGTCATTGTGACGCCTTTCACGCTCGCCGGCGCCATGGCCCCGGTAACGATCGCTGGTGCGCTGGTCCAGCAGAATGCAGAGGCTCTCGCTGGTATCTCCTTCACCCAGATGGTCAAGAAGGGTGCGCCCGTCGGCTATGGCGGCTTCACGTCCAATGTCGATATGAAATCCGGAGCCCCGGCCTTCGGTACGCCTGAATACATGAAAGCCCAGATGGTCGGCGGCCAGCTCGCCCGCCGGTACGGCATCCCCTACCGCACCTCGAATGTCTGCGCCGCGAACACCGTCGATGCCCAGGCTGCCTATGAATCGGTGTTCTCGCTCTGGGGCGCGATCCAGGGGGGCGCCAATTTCATGCTGCATTCCGCCGGTTGGCTCGAAGGCGGACTCTGCTGCTCCTATGAAAAGATGATCCTGGATTTCGACCTGTTGCAAATGGTGGCGGAGTTCCTGACGCCGCTTGATCTGTCTGAAGACGCACTCGGCATCGATGCGATGCGCGATGTAGGTCCGGGCGGCCATTTCTTCGGCACGGCCCATACGCAATCACGTTACAAGACTGCCTTCTACGCGCCGATTATTTCAGACTGGCGCAATTATGAAACCTGGCAGGAGGCCGGTTCGCCCACGGCTATCGAGCGCGCCAACCGGGTCTGGAAAGAGCGTCTGGCGACCTACCAGAAACCGGAAATCGACCCCGGGATCGAGGAGGAAATCAATGCCTTTGTCGCGAAGCGCAAGGCTGAAGGTGGCGCGCCAACTGATTTCTGACCAGTTGAATCGCATTCTCAACGAATTGAATCACATTCCCATATATGAGGCATAAGACTATGAAATCGCACGTTAAAGCAGTGGTCATTGGCGGTGGCGTTGTCGGATGCTCGGTCCTCTATCACCTTGCACGCGCCGGCTGGACCGACGTGATGCTGATCGAGCGATCGGAACTGACATCCGGCTCTTCCTGGCATGCGGCCGGCGGTTTCCATACGCTTAATGGCGATCCGAATGTTGCCAAGCTGCAGGCCTATACGGTCAGCCTCTACAAGGAGATCGAGGAGCTTTCGGGCCAGTCCTGTGGTCTGCATCTGACCGGTGGGGTCATGATGGCGGATTCACCGGAGCGTATGGATTTTCTTCGGCTTGCCCATGCTCGCGGCCGCTATCTCGGCATGGACACCGAACTGATAACGCCATCCGAGGCGAAGGCCATGTTCCCCCTCATGGACGAGACCAATTTCGTCGGTGCCATGTGGGATCCGGTCGAGGGCCACCTTGATCCGTCGGGCACAACCCACGCCTATGCCAAGGCCGCTCGAAAGCTTGGTGCCGAAATTTCCCTGCGCAATCGTGTCGTCGAACTGACGCAGGAAACCGATGGCACCTGGAACGTCGTCACGGAGCAAGGCACCGTGAAGGCCGAGCACGTTGTCAATTGCGGCGGGCTGTGGGCGCGCGAAGTCGGCCGCATGGTCGGTTTGGAACTGCCGGTTCTCGCCATGGAACACATGTATCTCCTGACAGAGGACGTGCCGGAAGTCATGGAGTTCAACAAATCGACAGGGCGTGAACTTATCGGCGTCATGGACTTCAAGGGTGAGATCTACACGCGCCAGGAACGCAATGGCATCCTCCTCGGCACCTATGAAAAAGCTGCCAAGCCATGGTCTCCGGTCAATACGCCGTGGGATTTCGGCCATGAGCTTTTGCCGCCGGACATCGATCGTATCGCGCCTTCCCTCGAAGTCGGCTTCAAGCATTTTCCCGGCATCGAAAAGGCCGGGATCAAGCAGATCATCAACGGTCCGTTCACCTTCGCACCCGACGGCAACCCGCTGGTAGGTCCGGTTCCGGGCCTCACCAATTATTGGACTGCCTGCGCCGTCATGGCCGGGTTCAGCCAGGGCGGCGGCGTAGGCCTCGCTCTCTCCAACTGGATGGTGCATGGCGAACCGGGCTTCGACGTCTGGGGCATGGATGTTGCCCGCTTCGGCGAATGGGCGACCCTGCGCTACACCAACGCCAAGGTGCGTGAGAACTATTCGCGGCGTTTCTCCATCCGCTTCCCCAACGAGGAACTGCCGGCAGGGCGTCCGCAACAGACCACGCCCCTCTACGATACGATGCTCGGCCAGAATGCGGTGATGGGCGATTCCTGGGGCCTCGAAACGCCGCTTTGGTTCGCACCCGAGGGCACTGACGCGCGCGACATCGTATCCTACCATCGTTCCAACGACTTCGAGCATGTCGGCAATGAGGTCCGCGCCACACGGACAAGTGTCGGCATTACGGAAATCGCCAACTTCGCCAAATATGAAGTGACGGGCAGCGGTGCTGAAGCCTACCTCTCGCACCTGATGACCAATACAATGCCGAAGACGGGACGCCTCGTCCTTACCCCAATGCTCAATGAAAAGGGGAAACTGATCGGCGACTTCACCATTGCCAAGGCCGCTGATGATCGCTTTCTGATCTGGGGGTCGTCCGCCGCCCAGCGCTATCACATGCGCTGGTTTCAGAAGCATCAACCGAAGGATGGCTCAGTCCGCATTCACCGCTTCGACCAGACGCTGGTGGGCCTTGCAATTGCCGGTCCGAAAGCCCGCGACCTCCTTGCCAAACTCGTCGATGAAGATGTGTCTAACGCCGCATTCCGCTTCATGGATTTCCGCGAGATGGCCGTTGGCGGCGCTCCATGCAAGGTCAACCGCATCTCCTATACGGGCGACCTGGGTTATGAAATCTGGATGGAGCCAGCTTACCAGCGCCTCGTCTACAAGAGGATCAAGGAAGCTGGAGCCGAATACAACATCGTCGATTTCGGCATGCGCGCCCTGCTCGCCATGCGGCTTGAGAAGAACTTTCCGACTTGGTTCCGTGAACTGCGACCGATCTACGGGCCATACGAAGGCTCGATGGACCGTTTCATCAAACTATCCAAGAATGATTTTATCGGCCGCGAAGCAGCCGCCAAGGAAAAGGCGGAATTCGACGCAGGAACCAGTACAAGACTGCGCCGTGTTTCTTTCCTGATTGACGTGCCGCATGGCGATGGCGCTGCCGATGTGATGGGCGATGAGCCGATCTGGGCAAAAACTTCAAAGGATTACGGCGTCGTGCAGGCCGGTCATGGCGTCGGCGCGCCGCGCTTTGACGCGACCGGAGAGGTCGTCGCCAACGCGGGCGACAAGGGTGCCATTCAAGGTGAGTGGCGCGTTGTCGGGTGGGTCACGTCCGGCGGCTACGCTCACTTCGTCGGCCATTCCATGGCACAGGGCTACGTGCCCGCAGAGCTTGCAACCCATGAAGATCAGGGGATGTTCGAGGTGGAGATCCTCGGAATTCGCCGTGCCGCCCGCATTACTATCGAGCCGCCGTTTGATCCGTCAGGCGAAAAGATGCGCGGGTAGCTTTCGAGAAGAGATAAAGGGCAGGCCCTTGCGCCTGCCCGTCCAGCCGACGACGATCAACGCACTGGCTGCCTCGTCATACCGCTGCGCCAGCTCCCATGATTTGCAATCAATGGCGGCGATATCGGCGCGGCCCGTGGCAACGGTCTCAATCGAGGCGCGGTGCCCGCCGGTCTCGACAAGACCGCCGAACAGGCCAAACGTTTTGTCCTGCGCTTTCAAATCACGATGAAGCGCAAGGTAGCCGGACATCGAGTCGCGGCTGTTGAAGGCCAGCCGCTTGTGCCGCATGAGATCGATCGGGAGTCTCGCTCTCCCGTCCGCCGGGGCCGCGACCGGCTCTCCCTCGCCTCGCCGCATGACCAGCGCGCTGGAGTAAAGTTCACCATCGCCGCCCTCTATGCCTGAATAGTCGTCCTGCCCGGCGAGATGGACATGCCGGTCGAGACCCAGTTCCATCGGGCCCCAACAGCTTTGCGTTATCAGCAAATCCGGATGGCGCCACAGCGTCGGCAGATCGAGCTCGTCGGGGGGAAGCTGTCGCCGGGTCAGGCGCGATGACATTGCCCGCAGCATCCTTGATACCGCCGGGGACCGCCGGAAGATCGGCATTGCGCCGTATCAGATATTCAGGTGCGTCATATCCGTTTGAGCGAAGGATAGCGCGCATGCTTATCCACTGCGCGTCCACTTCGGCGCGCCGTTCGGGCAGATCGTACATCGGCAGAGCCGCAACAAAGGTCATGTTCTACACTTAAGGTCTAGTGGACTCAGATGAGGGCGAGCCGAAAATGGTGGTTTTCGAGAACCGGAGCGCAGCGTACATTGAGTACGTGAGCATCGGAAGCGTAGAAAAACGCCATTTGCAGGCCGCCTCGACCTGAGTGTCCTACTCTTTAGGCGGCTCGGCGGGAATGGGAAGTGTAGAGCCGCCCTGCAAACTAATGCCGTGGCGGCGCGGACGGAAAGCGCGTCCAGGTGCCGGTTCGCGCCGCAGAACGGGGTGAACCACTTCCTGCTTCTTGCGGAAAGCGTAAGCCCGCAAGATCTCGAAATAGTTGCGGAAGACATAGCCGCCATTCATGCGCTGCCACTCCTCGCGCTGCTCGCGGTAAAGTTGTGGCAGATCATACCACGGCGCCGTTGGACGCTTGTGATGGACGAAATGCAGATTGTTGTTGAGGAATATAAGCGCCAAAGGCGATTTTTCGACAATGACGGTCCGCCCGTCCGGACGTTCCGACCATTGATGCTCACAATAGCTGCGGATCGAGATGATCGACAACCCCCAATAAACAGCCGTCAGCGCATAGAGCCAGAGCGGGATGCCGAATACGAACCACACCGTCGCCAGCATCGGAACAAGACCCAGTCCATGCAGCACCCAGGCGGTGCGGGTCTTGTCATCGCCCCCAACAACCAATCTTGTCTCGTTGACAACAAAGCCGACGACCATCAGCGCCGGTCCAATAACGATCCGGCCCACAAGGGAATTGTTCCAGCCGAGCAATGCCCTGACGAACGAAGGCAGCTTCTCCCAATCACCCAAAGCCCGATAATAGCTCTCAGGGTCGTCATAGGGATCTGTCAGCCGTTCGTCCGCATGGTGTTTCAGATGCAAGTGCTTGTAACGCCGATAGGGAAAGACAAGGCCTATCGGCAGCGAGACAAGAATTTCATTGATCATGCCGTTACGTGTCGGATGGCCGTGCAATACTTCATGTTGCAAGGACGAATGGAATGCCACTGAAACCGCCATCAGGGCCAAAGCCAGGATCGGCATGACGGGATAAATGTAATAGCCGGCGGTTAACCAAAGCCCGTAGCAGACGATCATGAGACCGATGGTTGGCCATTCAATGCCAAGGCGCTTTCGCCGGGGCTGGTATGCAGTTGTTTCCGTATGTCTTTCTGATTCCATGTTTTTCATGGTCTCATTGTCAGGAGTTGTCAGCAATGCGATTATTGTGAGAAAGTGTTGATTATGCGCACCAAATGAAGCATATGTTGTACTTAGTAAACAATGCGGAGAAGAAATGGATAAACGCGATCTTTCTCGCCTGTTCCAGGAGCGTGTGAAAAGCCTTCTCTTACGCAGCGGTGACAACCAGTCGTCATTTGCCGCATCGGTCGGAATCGATCGGTCGGCGCTTTCACAACTTCTGTCCGGACAGTCCACGCGACTCCCCCGCGTCGAAACGCTGCTCAACATCGCGGAGCGCTATGGGGTGTCCCTTGATTGGCTGTTGGGTCTCAGCCAGGATGAAGGCATCATTGGTGAACTGCGACCAAGTCTCGAAATCGAAGAGGGCGTGGACGGTTTCGAACAGACGCTGCTGGTTCGCTGGCATGCGGAAGCCACAGGCAGCAAGATACGCTATGTGCCTGCTCGCTTCCCCGACCTCCTGCGCACCCGGGCGGTTATCGCCTATGAAACCTCAATGGTTCACCGCGACCCGGCGACACAGATAAGCGAAACCGCGTTTCGCCTGGACTATAACCGGCAACCAGGTACGGATATGGAGGTCTGTATGCCGTTCCAGAGACTGCAGGATTTCGCTGCCGGCTGCGGCATATGGAGCGACCTTCCCCGCAGCGTCCGCCTCCAGCAGCTCGAACATATGGCGGTGCTGTTGGATGAGCTTTACCCCTCCTTCCGCCTCTACCTATTCGACGGGAGGGAGCGCTATTCGGTCCCCTACACGGTTTTCGGACCCTATCGCGCGGCTATCTTTGTCGGCGAAATGTATCTGGTTTTAAACACGACCGAGGCGGTACTTACCTTGCAGCGGCATTTTGACGGCCTGATCCGTGTCGCCAAGATCAATGCGCACGAAGTGGCGGCGTACATTCCCTCCTTGAAGGTGGTCTAATTTGCGCAAACCTTGTCGCAAATGACGATTGACCACATATAAAGACTTCCTTATATCGTTATCTATTCGATCCTAAAGGAATATCCGTCATGACCATTGCAAATCCACTCGCTGAACTCATCGCCGAAAAAGGCGTTTTGCTGGCTGATGGCGCAACCGGTACGAACCTGTTTGCGACTGGCCTCGAAGCAGGCGAAGCGCCAGAACTCTGGAACGATGCCCAGCCGGAAAAGATCACCGCGTTGCATCAGGGTTTTGTGGATGCCGGTGCAGATATCATCCTGACCAATTCCTTTGGCGGCACGAAGCATCGTCTGAAGCTGCATCATGCGCAGGATCGAGTGTTTGAACTCAACAAGAAAGCGGCGGAACTTGCCCGTGGTGTCGCCGACAAAGCGGATCGCAAGGTCATCGTTGCTGGATCGGTCGGTCCAACGGGCGAATTGCTTGTGCCGCTTGGTGCCTTGACCGAGGCAGATGCAGTCGCAGCCTTCACTGAGCAACTGGAAGGCCTGAAGGCCGGCGGCGTCGATGTCGCCTGGATTGAAACCATGTCGGCGCCCGGCGAAATCCGCGCCGCTGCCGAAGCTGCGGTCAAGGTCGGTCTCCCCTACGTCTATACGGGTTCGTTCGATACGGCAGGCAAGACGATGATGGGCCTGCCACCGAAAGAAATTCATGGCGTTGTCGATGGTCTCGGCGAAAAGCCGGTTGCCGTTGGTGCTAATTGCGGCGTCGGCGCTTCAGACATTCTCGCGTCCCTGCTTGACATGAGCGAGGCCGATCCGTCTGCGACTATTGTCATCAAGGGGAATTGCGGCATTCCCGAATTTCGTGGATCCGAGATTTTCTATTCCGGAACACCCGATTTGATGGCTAATTACGCTCGCCTTGCCATTGATGGCGGCGCTAGGATCATCGGCGGCTGCTGCGGTACGTCATTTGAGCATCTGGCAGCGATGCGCAAGGCGCTCGACAGCCATGTTCATGGGCCACGCCCTACTGTTGAGACGATCGTCGAAACTATTGGACCGATGCGCAACAAGCTCGCCGCCCACGCGGACGACACACCAAAGCGCGAGCGTCGCGGGCGCCGCGGCTAGACATAGGAACCAGCGGTTCATCCGCTGGTTCTATTTTATTCTGGGGCCGTCAAAGGTCCTCGATCTCGCGGCGGACCCTTTTCAGGATTTCGCGCAGCTGATCCGCCTTTTTCGGCAGTCAGCGAACCACCGCGAAGCTTCGAGCGAAGCGCGAAGCTCAACGCATGCATTTCCTCGCCCAAAGCGGCACCACGTATCTCGCCAGAAGCATTGTCGAGTTGGGCGTTGATCTTGTCGAGCTCCGCGCGATTCTCTTCGAGATAGGCAAGCCCCTGATCCGTAATCGTATAGAGCCGCTTGTTGCCAGTTGTGGTGGAAGTGACAAGATCGGCCTCCTCCATCATCTGCAGCATCGGGTAGATCGCACCTGCACTCGGGCTGTAGGCGCCCTGGAACCTTGCCTCCAGCGCCTTGATGACGTCGTAGCCGTGACGTGGCTCTTCCGCGATCAAACCGAGGACGACAAGGCGCAATGCACCTGGATCGAACATACGGGGACCACGCCCGCCAAACGGACCGTCTCTATGCCGCCCGAATGGACCGCCGCGTCCGCGTCCGCCAAAGCGGCCCCCGCCCTCGTGCGAACCTGACATTGTTTCAACGCGCGACCAATGATCGCCGCCGTGGCCGTGGTGTTTTCTGCAATGACCATACATGGAATGATGTCTCCTAGTTATATCTTTCATAAGTAATATCTATACAAAGATATATCTTTTATCAAGCCAACGATATATCTTTTGTTGGGAAACTCGGCTAACCATTTGAAATAGCATAAGTTTTATTGCGCGCAGATCTGCCCGGCCTCAGGCTTTCGCGAATGCATGCATATGAAACCGCATCTGTTGTGCAGAGTAGGCATGCTCGTGTCCGACAGGACAGGCGCGGCGCGCCAGGCAACCGCCGGTCAGGCACGTGTCCCCTTCTCCGGAAGCAAGATGGCCACGGCAACGAACGACATCATATCCGTCAATGGAGAAAGCATTCACTGGGCAGGCTGAAAGGCACGGCCTGTCCCGGCAATCGTCACAGGGATGACGTTGCGGACCACCGCTGGACAAGTCGAGCACATGATCAAACAGAAGTGCCCCACGAAATGCGTGCCATAACCCATATTGCGGATGAATCAATATTCCGAGCGGAGAAGTATTCAGTCCTTCGGCGCACATCGCCCATTGCTGAAACGGCAGATAGGGCTGGTCGGACGGAAACACCGCCGTTGCGCCAAATCTTGCGGCCACCGCAGTCAACACTTCCCTGGACCAGGTATCGAGCGGATCTTGCGCGCCCGGATGATCTTCTCGCCATCGTACGAAATGCGGCCAAATCGATGAGCCGAAGTGCCCCACCAGGACGACACTTCGAAAATGCGATCCCCGGATCAAGGGCGAAGGAACGTTAACTTCATCAAAAACAATACCGCCGCGCTGGACCAAACCATATGGCTCCAGCGCGGCGGCGATTTGATCGAGGATCGGATGAGTAACGGTCATCCGGCATCTGAGCCCTTTACAGCAGAGGCCCAGACTTCCTTGTGGATCAAATTGGCCACTTTAGCCCGGCCGTCCTCGGGCTTCTTTCAAGTGAAGGCGTCGGGCATCGAAGCCTTCTTCTTGGCAATGAACTCTTTCAGGGATTCGTCGATTGCCGGATCGAGATAAGGCGCTTCGTAAGTCTCAAGCCAGCGGCGCGCGAGTTCGTTGGCACGCTGGTCCGCACGCTTCTCGCCCTCGGCCAGCCACTGCTCGTAGGAATTGTTGTCTGCGATATTCGAGCGATAGAAAGCCGTCTGGAAATTCGCCTGGGTGTGGTCGCAACCAAGATAGTGGCTTCCTGGCCCAACCTGCCGAATGGCGTCCATTGCCTGACCATTCTCGGAAAGGTCCACGCCTTCGGCGATCTTCTGCGCCATGCCGAGCTGGTCGATATCCATCATGAACTTCTCATAGGACGAGACCAGACCGCCTTCGAGCCAACCCGCCGAATGCAGAACGAAGTTCGTGCCGGCAAGCAGCGTGGAATTGAGCGTATTGGCACTCTCGTAAGCAGCCTGCGCATCGGATACTTTCGAAGCGCACAGCGAACCGCCCGTACGGAAAGGCAATCCGAGACGGCGCGCCAATTGCGCCGCGCCATAGGAAACCAGCGACGGTTCCGGTGTACCGAAGGTCGGCGCGCCCGATTGCATTGAGATCGATGAAGCGAACGTGCCGAAGATAACCGGTGCGCCTGGTCGTATCAGCTGTGTGAACGATGCACCCGCGAGAACTTCCGCCAGAACCTGCGTCAGCGTACCTGCCACCGTCACTGGACTCATCGCACCTGCGAGAATGAACGGCGTGACGATGCATGCCTGGTTGTTGCGTGCATAGACCTTCAACGCACCGACCATGGTTTCATCGAATACCATCGGCGAATTTGCATTGATAAGACTGGTCAAAACGGTGTTTTGATCGAGATAATCTTCGCCAAATACCAGCTTGCACATTGAAATAGTATCTTCCGCACGCTCCGGTGCCGTTACAGACCCCATGAAGGGCTTGTCAGAATATTTGATATGAGCATAGACCATATCAAGGTGGCGCTTGTTGACCGGTACATCGACCGGTTCGCATACGGTACCACCGGAGTGATGTATGGATGGCGCCATATAGGCAAGTTTGACGAAATTGTTGAAGTCTTCAATCGTTGCATAGCGGCGATTGCCATCAAGGTCACGCACAAAGGGCGGGCCGTACACCGGCGCAAAAACGGTAGCATTGCCGCCGATTTGCACAGCGCGCTCGGGATTGCGGGCATGTTGCGTATAAATTGAAGGGGCTGTCTTTAGCAGGGACCGTGGAAGCCCCTTGGGGAAATGCACGCGTTCGCCTTTAACGTCAGCACCAGCTTCCTTCCACAAAGCAAGAGCTTCGGCATCATCGCGAAATTCGATGCCAATCTCTTCGAGAATGGTATCCGCATTCGCCTCGATCAGCGCCAGGCCCTCTTCGTCCAGCACTTCATAGGTGCAGATCTTGCGCGTGATATAGGTGAGCGACTTACCGGGACCACCACCGGAACGGGCTGCTCGACGCGCGGCAGCACCTGCACCAGCGCCGCGGCCGCGCCGTCCACTGCTTGTCTCCGCTTCAGCGGGTGCATCGATTGGCGTTTCCTCAATCATTATCTTTCTCCAAGCGCTCGAAGCGCGGACTGCTTCTTAACCAGACCAAATCCTAACGCCGACGCTTGTAATGGCGTTTCCGTGTGCGGCACGCAATGGCGCATCGAAGACAAACACCCAGTCGTTTTCGTCATTTACTAGGTCGCATTTAAGCGATGCGTTTTCAGCAACTTGCCCGATATGTTAATAGAACGCCAGTTATGATACTGACCTGTGCATAACGCTTGAAAGGACGCATACCCATGGCCGATGATGAAATCATTCTTTCGGAGCTTTCGGACGATGAACTCGTCGAGCAAATGCACGATGATCTGTATGACGGATTGAAGGAAGAAATCGAGGAAGGCACTCAAATTCTTCTTGAGCGCGGCTGGGCACCCTACAAGGTCCTTACCGAAGCTCTGGTCGAGGGAATGCGCATCGTCGGCGAGGATTTCCGCGACGGCATTCTTTTCGTGCCGGAAGTTCTGCTTTCAGCCAATGCGATGAAAGCCGGCATGTTTATTCTGCGTCCCCTTCTCGCCGCCACCGGCGCCCCCAAACAGGGCAAGCTCGTAATTGGAACGGTCAAAGGCGATATTCACGACATTGGCAAAAACCTCGTCGGGATGATGATGGAAGGTGCCGGCTTTGACGTGATCGACCTTGGCATCAACAACCCCGTCGAAAACTATCTCGCCGCCATCGAAGAGCATCAGCCTGACATTCTGGGCATGTCGGCACTACTCACGACAACGATGCCCTATATGAAAGTCGTGATCGACACGATGAAGGAAAAGGGCATTCGTGACGACTATGTCGTGCTGGTTGGTGGTGCGCCGCTGAATGAAGAGTTCGGCAAGGCTGTCGGCGCCGACGCTTACTGCCGCGATGCGGCGGTAGCGGTGGAGACGGCCAAGGCGTTCATGAAGCGCAAGCACAACCAACTCTCGGGTGCCTGAACATTACAAAAGCGGCCGCAAATGCGGCCGCTCTTGAAATGCTGGCTGGAGCCAATGAGAAACACCTCGCGGGCTCGACATCGTTAGTTAATTGGCAGATCTTGCCACCCTTTGACCAGCGCTCTGGGTCGCGTTGACCGTATTGGCCGCGTCCGCACCCATGCCGCGAATGGTATTTGCGCAGCCTGCAAGAGCGACAACGGCAAGAATGGCGGCAATCGGAGCGATGTGTGATAGTCTCATGGACGATATCTCCCGTTTTGGTAAAATAAATCCAACGCTCGCATAACGCGATGGAGCAAAATCAGTTCCATGAATGTAAGCCGAAAGTCAACGAGATCCGCAGAGACCGTGAGGGTTATTGCCTGCGGGATGATCGCCCGTGAAATCTTGGCGATACGCGAACAATTTGGCCTCGATCATATAGACCTGAAATGCCTGCCTGCGATCTATCATCACTACCCCGACAAGATTGCACCATCCGTGGATCGCGCGATTATCAAGGCAAAAGCTGAGGGTATCAAACGCATTTTTGTCGGTTATGCCGATTGCGGCACAGGCGGAATGCTCGATCGCGTCTGTGAAAAACATGGCGTCGAACGCATCGCCGGACCGCATTGCTTTTCATTCTATGTCGGGAATGAAACGTTCGCCACGCAGTGGGACGACGACATGACCTCGTTTTTCATGACGGATTTTCTCGCCCGCCATTTCGACGCATTTCTGGTGAAGCCCCTTGGGTTGGATCGTCATCCCGAATTACGTGATATGTACTTCGGCAACTACACGAAAATGATCTATCTGGCGCAAACAGATGATGCTGAGTTGACTGCCAAAGCCGAAGAGGCTGCCGCTTTTCTTGGTCTGACCTATGAGCGCCGCCTCACCGGTTATGGCGATCTGGTGCCCGCCCTGATATCTGTGACAGGTCATTAGCTCGCGTCGGGCGCCATCAAATGAACCGTTTCTTTGTTCATTTGCACAAAACCGGACCAAAACAGGAGTAATCCCACGATGTTTCGCGCCGCTATCGCAACCATTTTGTGCCTTTCTTGTGCAAATTATGCTCACGCCGACGGGGCGATCACTCGGCTGATTACCAAGTCCGATCAGGCCCGGCTCGACAAATACGAGGAAACCAGGAACAAGGCGCTCGATGAGGCGCGAAAGGGCGGCGCTGCAGCGGATGTGCAGGTGTTGAACGCCACGCTTGCCAAAGCCAACCTCACTTTCAGTGAAGACTTCAATATGACCGGCGACTGGAAATGCCGGACGACAAAACTTGGCAACGAACCACCGTTGACCGTCTATGACTGGTTCGATTGCCGTGTCATCGACGATGGGTCAGGCTGGGTGCTGGAAAAGACAAGCGGTTCACAGCGGACGAAGGGACGTTTTTACACCGACAGCGATAACCGCCTCACCTATCTCGGAGTCGGTTATATTGCCGGCCAGAAGCCGAAGGCGTATAGCGCGGGACCGGACAATGACCAGGTGGGTTATGCCTATCGTACCGGCAGCAATGAATTCCGGATCGAGTTTCCCGCCCCTGCCCTCGAATCGCTCATGGATATTCTTGAATTGAAGCGCTGAATTGCTTTCGTCATTGCAATGTCACCATTATCGCTCCATATGCGTCAAAATACGAACAAAGACGAGACGATGGCCGCTATCGACGCAGATCATGAAATAAAGCCCGATGAGGCGACCATACATTCGACAGCGGACAATGACCCGCGCTCTCTTTCGCAGGTCTTCGAGGATCTGTCGCTTACCGCCGTCGTGCCGGTATCGTTCACCGAGCTTGAAGACGCCTTTACCGATCGAAGTTTTGCGGCACTCCTCACATTTTTTGCCATTTTGAATCTCTTGCCACTGCCACCAGGGACCGGTGTCGTCACGGGAATTCCCCTCGTTCTTGTTTCCGTGCAGATGGTTATGGGCCGCGAGTCAGTCTGGCTTCCTGCCTTTATGCGCGACAAAACGATCTCTCCCGAGCGCTTTCGGCAAATATCGGACAAGGTCGTTCCCTGGTTGCAATGGCTGGAGCGGTTCATCCGGCCGCGCAACTGGCCATTCGGACGCAAACAAGGTGATCGCTGGTTGGGTGTGTTCACCACTATTCTTGGCATGTCCGTCGTGCTTCCTATGCCCCTTTCCAATTGGCTTCCTGCCTTGGCTACCGCAATCATAGGCATTGCGCTCTGCGAGCGGGACGGCAGACTGATGCTCGCAGGACTCATTCTCGGCGTCGTCTCTATCAGTATTGTCTTCGGCTTTGCCTTCATTGCCGCGAGTGTGGTTGCTTACGCCGCAAGCTTTTGGCCTTTCTGAATCGCCTGTCGCAAAAACACTAATGAAGCACGTCGCATTTGAGTGCGCGCGCGTCGTGAGATAGCAAGCTTAACCCCTGATATTCCGGCAAAAGGGTCCTCATCGGAGGATTGATTGCATGGCTGATCTCATTGTCGTTTATTGGCGGGACATTCCTGCTCAAGTGACCGTCAAGAAGGGCCGTCAGGCAGCAAAGCGCGAGCTTCCCCTTCGTTTTACCGAAGCCATCGACATGTGTGCCATGCGGATTGGCGCCAAAGATTCGGACGCCTATCTGGCGGAATGGCGTCGCGGCACTCCAGTGCCTGTAAGTGATGATCTGGATACTGAGGCTGATGCAGCCTTGGCGCGAATTGAAAACGAATATGATCGGGAACGCCTTGTGGCGCTTGTAAAGGCAGGTGGACATGACAATTCATGAATTGAGAGCGAAGCCAATGACAAAGATCGCAGCATCCATCGAAGTGGCAGCACGCCAGGCCATTGAATCGCAGGACCTGCCTGGTCTGTTTCCAGCGGGTACCCGCGTCTATATTACCGACATGGGCACCGACAGCGTGGATACGCTGACGTCTGCGGCCAAGCGCATTCATGATCTTGGTTACAAGCCGGTGCCGCACTTTGCGTCACGGCGGCTGTCGACCAAGGCAGCCCTCGAAACCCGTATCCGCCGCGCCGCTCAGGAGGCTGGCGTTACCGACGTTCTCGTTATCGGCGGCGGCCTTGAGCGTCAGGCCGGGGAATTCTCATCGACGATGGAAGTGCTGGAGACAGGCTTCTTCGACAAATACGGCATCACCGAGATGGGTGTGGCCGGTCATCCTGAAGGCAGCCCTGAGTTCTCTGAAGCTGTCGCAATCGAGGCATTGCGCCTGAAGAAGAATTTCGGCGAGCGCACTGGCGCCAAGCTGCGCGTTGTTACCCAGTTCGGCTTCGACGCCGATCGCTTCATCCGATATTCAGGATCACTGCGCGAACACGGCGTTGATCTGCCTGTGCACCTTGGCGTTGCCGGTCCTGCCAAGATCACCACTTTGATCAAATATGCCGCCATGTGCGGTGTTGGCAATTCCATCAGCTTCCTGAAGAAGAATGCCCTCTCCCTGACGGCGCTCGCCACGAGCCACTCACCCGAGGGTGTTGTTGGCCCGATCGAGCAGCATGCCATTGCAAATCCGGCTTCCGCGATCAAACAGATCCACATCTTCCCCTTCGGCGGCCTGAAAAAATCGTCCGAATGGCTCGTCGATCGTGGCTCGTGGAAAGTACACAACGCTTCCCACACATCCGCAAACGCAGCAGCCAGCTGAGGAACGGCCAGCACGGCCAGGAAAGGCACTTATGACCCGCACGATCGTTGCCTCGGCGACCAAAGAAATCATCATTGGATTTGATCAGCCCTTCTGCGTGATCGGCGAGAGGATCAATCCGACAGGCCGCAAAAAACTCGCGGCGGAAATGATATCCGGCAATTTCGACACCGTCATCAAGGATGCGCTGGAGCAGGTGGCTGCCGGCGCAACCATGCTGGATGTCAATGCGGGTGTTACGGCGGTTGATCCAAATGCAACAGAGCCGGGTCTATTGGTTCAGACCTTGGAAATCGTCCAGAACCTGGTCGATGTGCCGCTGTCTATCGACAGTTCGGTTACCGCTGCCATCGAAGCTGCACTGAAGGTTGCCAAGGGCCGTCCCCTCGTCAACTCCGTGACCGGCGAAGAGGAGAAGCTGGAAGCCATCCTGCCGCTGATCAAGAAATACAATGTGCCCGTCGTTGCGATCTCCAACGACGAGACCGGCATTTCTATGGACCCCGACGTTCGTTTCGCCGTGGCCAAGAAAATCGTGCAGCGTGCCGCCGATTTCGGCATTCCAGCGCATGATATCGTGGTCGATCCGCTGGTTATGCCTATTGGCGCGCTTGGCGACGCTGGCCGCCAGGTCTTCGCGCTGCTGCGCCGCTTGCGCGAGGAGCTGAAGGTTAACACGACCTGCGGTCTTTCCAACATATCCTTCGGCCTGCCGCATCGCCATGGCATCAATGCCGGCTTCATTCCGATGGTAATCGGCGCCGGCATGACGTCGGCGATCATGAACCCCTGCCGTCCGCAGGAAATGGAAGCCGTTCATGCCGCCAACGTTCTCAACGGAACGGACGCCAATTGCACCTATTGGATCAAGAAATATCGCGATCACCAGCCAGCAGCGGCAGGAGCAGCGCCTTCTGTATCCGTGCCGGCCGATTCCGCCGGTGGCGGTCGCCGTCGTGGCGGTCGCGAGGCGCGGCGCGGCGCCGCAGGCTGACGGTTTGCGTTACGCAAACTGACCAGCATACAAAGGCGGCGGGCGGTTAAACTGCCCCTCGCCTTGAAAGTTTGGAGCATCGATTGTGAACGCACCCGTCAAAGCACCAGAGGCATCGGCAAAGGAAGCGCTTGTTCTCTTCATGCCGTCGGGTAAGCGTGGACGCTTTCCTGTAGGCACTCCTGTACTGGACGCTGCGCGCACCCTCGGGGTGTATGTCGAAAGTGTCTGCGGTGGTCGCGGTATTTGTGGACGCTGCCAGGTCGAAGTGCAGGAAGGGCAGTTTGCCAAACACGGCATTACTTCCTCCAATGAACACATTTCAGAGTTCGGGCCGAAGGAACAGCGCTATGCGGAAAAGCGCGACCTGAAGGAAGGCCGGCGTCTGTCATGCTCGGCGACAATTCTCGGCGATTTGGTCGTTGACGTTCCTCACGATGTTCAGGTCAACGCGCAGGTAGTGCGCAAGGACGCCGATACGCGCATCATCGAGCGCAACCCCGCGGTTCATATGTGCTACGTCGAGGTGGAAGAGCCCGATATGCACAAGCCGCTCGGTGATCTCGATCGCCTGAAAGCTGCCCTCGAAAAGGAATGGGGCGTCCGCAATCTTGAAGTCGATGCCCACATCCTGCCGAACGTCCAGAAGATTTTGCGCAAGGGTGAGTGGGGCGTTACAGCCGCCATATACCAGGACGAGGAGACATCGCGGCCGACCATGATTGGCCTATGGCCCGGCCTGAAGAACGAAGCCTATGGCATCGCCTGCGATATCGGCTCGACGACCATCGCCATGCATCTGTCGTCGCTGCTCTCAGTCCGCACCATCGCATCCGCTGGCACGTCCAATCCGCAAATCCGCTTCGGCGAAGATCTGATGAGCCGCGTCTCCTACGTCATGATGAACCCGGACGGCCGGGAATGCATGACGCAGGCTGTGCGCGAGGCCATAAATGGACTGATCGACAAGGTTTGCGCCGAGGGCGGCGTTGCGCGCGAAGACATTCTTGATGCCGTCTTCGTCGGCAATCCGATTATGCATCACTTGTTCCTTGGCATTGATCCGACAGAGCTCGGCGGGGCGCCTTTTGCGCTTGCTGTTTCTGGCGCGGTTCATCTGAAGGCGACGGACATCGGCTTGGCAATGAACGCCGGAACACGGGTCTATATGCTGCCCTGTATTGCGGGGCACGTCGGCGCCGATGCCGCCGCTGCGACGTTGGCCGAAGGCCCGCATCGCCAGGACGAAATGATGCTGCTCGTGGATGTCGGGACCAACGCCGAAATCGTCCTGGGCAACAGGCACCGCACTGTCGCTGCCTCATCTCCGACTGGTCCCGCCTTCGAAGGCGCGGAGATCTCCGGCGGCCAGCGCGCCGCGCCTGGCGCAATTGAACGCGTGCGCATTGACCCCGTGACGCTGGAGCCGCGCTTCCGCGTCATTGGCACGGAACAATGGTCCGGCGAGCCAGGCTTTGCCGAAGCCGTGCAGGCCAGCGGTATCACGGGTATTTGTGGATCGGCCATCATTGAAGTCATTGCCGAGATGTACCTTTCCGGAATCATCTCCGAAGATGGCGTTGTCGACGGCGTCCTGGCTGCAAAATCCCCCCGTGTCAGAGCCACCGGACGGACCTTTTCGTACCTTCTGCATGAAGGTTCGCCGACAATCATCATCACGCAGAACGACGTTCGCGCAATCCAGCTTGCCAAGGCGGCACTTTATGCCGGTGTGAAGCTTTTGATGGACAAGCTCGGTATCGATCATGTCGACCAGATCCGGTTTGCAGGTGCGTTTGGTTCCTTCATCGACCCCAAATACGCCATGGTCCTGGGTCTGATCCCGGATTGCGATCTGGATAAGGTCCTGGCCGTGGGCAACGCCGCCGGTACGGGCGCGCGTATGGCCCTGCTTAATCGCAACTATCGCCGCGAGATTGAAGACACAGTTACCCGCATCGAGAAGATCGAGACGGCGCTGGAACCAAAATTCCAGCAACATTTCGTTTATGCCATGGCCATGCCGAACAAGATCGATCCATTCCCGAAGCTATCCTTGGCTGTGACCCTGCCGCCACGCAAGAATGTCAGCGAGGATGGTATTGCTGGCGATGCAACGCCGCGACGCCGCTCGCGAGAGGATCGTGCAGCACGGCGCAACCGCGAATAGCTTTGTCCAGCAGTCAATTTCCGCTATCAAGCATCCACGATCATTTGATTCCGGAATTAGCTTGCCATGATAGCCTGCTTTGACATTGGCGGTTCTGCCATCAAGGGCGCGATTGCCTATTCGCCCGAAGATATAAGGCCGCTGCCGAAAGTAACGACGCCGCTGCATGACTTCGACGCATTTGCGGCGGCCATTGAAAAAGATCGCTGCGGATGGCGGCGTTGATCCGGCAAGCCCAATCTCCATCTCGATTGCCGGCGTCGTCGATTCCGATACCGGCAAGATTACGTGCGCCAATATTCCGTGCATTCATGGCAGAACGCTTGTCGCCGATCTCAGCGAAAAGCTGCAAAGACCTGTTCTCGTCGCCAATGATGCCGACTGCTTTGCGCTTTCTGAAGCCGTGGTTGGTGCGGGACGCGGTCATCGCATCGTCTTCGGCATTATTCTCGGTACAGGTGTAGGCGGTGGTATTGTCATCAACGGCAAGATTCACGAAGGCGCCGGCGGTTTCGCCGGCGAATGGGGTCACGGACCCGTTTCAGCGGCGCTCGCCGGCAATCCGCCAGTGGCCATTCCGCGCTATGCCTGTGGCTGCGGACAGGTCGGCTGTGTCGATGCGGTTGGTGCTGCACGTGGCATGGAGAGGCTGCACGCCCACCTGCACGGCGTGAATTTGCCAAGCACCGAGATTATTGCCGCATGGAATGCTGGCCACCCTGCGGCAGAGCAAACAATCGATTGCTACATCGACATAGTCAGCGGTCCGCTCGCGATGACAATCAATGTTATCGGCGCATCCATCGTGCCTGTTGGCGGCGGGCTTGCCAATTCAGTCCCTCTTATCCAACGCTTGGATGAGGCCGTTCGCGCACGCATCTTGCGCAGGACCGACAAACCATTGGTCATCCCCGGCGAGCTCAAGATCGAGCCCGGCCTGATCGGCGCCGGCGTGCTCGGATTGATGGAAGTCACGAAATGAGCGTCTTGCTGGAAGTCTGTGTCGACAGCTCCGAAGGGCTGGCGGCGGCCATCAATGGCGGTGCGGACCGTGTGGAACTTTGTTCAGCGCTCGAACTTGGCGGGCTGACACCCACCCCTGGCCTGATTGGGCAGGCTGCGGTCTCGCCGATCCCGATCTATGCAATGATTCGGCCCCGGCCAGGCAATTTTGTTTTCGCCGAGGCTGATATCGATGCAATGCTGCGCGAGATTGATGCCGTTCGCTCTGTGGGATTGGCCGGTGTGGTGTTTGGCGCAAATCTCGCCAACGGTGAGCTCGACTATTCAACCCTGGAGCGGCTGATGCGCCAGTGCCAGGGGCTCGGCGTCACACTGCACCGTGCATTCGACCTCGTCCCGGACCTCGACGAAGCCGTCACCGTGGCCGTCGAACTCGGATTTGAACGCATATTGACGTCGGGCCGGTCATTGGACGCCCTTGCCGGCATCAGCGATCTGGAAGCGACGTATGAGCTCGCCATGGGCAGGATCAAGATCATGCCCGGCTCCGGGATCAATATCGGCAATGCATACCTCTTGATGGATCGCGTGCCGTTTGACGAGATACACTCATCTTGCGCAGTCCTGACAGCCCCGGTCAGCGAAGCGGCAAGGCGGCTTGGTTTCGAAACCGCCTCGCGCAAGCAGACGAGCGTGGATGCCGTCAGGGCGTTGAAGGCATATTGCCGGAGCAGGTAAACTTACAGTTTCCCCGTCCTCTCATAACCTTCAAAATAAACCCGCAAATGCTGGGCAACCGCTTTGACGTGCGCGCCCGCATTCTTGGCGACAAGCATACCGAGTTTGGATTCGCCTAGCGGCGGCAGACCATGCTCAGGGCCAAGCTGAACCATGTGGTCGTCCAGCAGGAACTTCGAAAACGGCGCAACGGCAAGGTCGGCTATGATAGCGGCGCGCTGTCCCATTGTATGGGCACTCATATAGGCAACGCGATATTCCCTGCCGGCACTTTCCAGCGCGTTGATCGCATCGGCACGCCAGATGCATCCCTCTTCCCACATGGAAAGTGGCAGGGGATTGCGCTCATGGGCCGTGCCACATTTGGCGCCTGCCCAGATAATGTCCTCGGTCATCAGAATTTCGATCTCATCGACCTTGGCCAGCGTCTCGTTCACATTGACGAGCGTGACATCAAGTCGTTGCTCGTCCAGTCGTTTGCGCAGGCTATTGCTCTGATCGATCACCACATCGACCGTTACGTCGGGATGTGATTCCGAGAACCGCTTGAGTACGAACGGCAATACGCGCTCGCCGATATCATCTGGAGCACCGAGCCTCACAATGCCCGAGACTGTCGGCGCTATGAATTTGGCCACCGTCTCGCGGTTGAGCGCCAGCATGCGCCGGGCATAGCCCAGAAGAATCTCGCCGCTCGGCGTCAATTTCACGGAGCGCGCATCACGCTCGAGCAGCACGTGGCCCAATGTTTCTTCAAGCTTCTTGATCTGCATGGAAACCGCCGACGGCGTGCGAAATACCGCGTTGGCGGCGCTCGAGAAACTCCCGGTCTCGGCAATCATTGCGAACGTACGCAATACATCGAGATCCAGGATCGGGATGGGATGATGCATGGGTGCTGACATGACGTCGTATCCTCCATCAATTTTTCTGAAACATACTGTTCTATGATTTCGTTTGATTGAACATCAACTCGAGACGATAGTCAAGATCAGGAAGCGGACGGCATCGGAAAATGCCGATAATCAAGAGGAGTATGAAAATGACCACTTGCGATGAACTCTATCACAGCCACACACGTAGTCTTGCAGAACGCGCAACTACCTCTGTTGTTGATCAAGCAGAATCGTCTTACCCGGGCCATTACGCGCGCCCACGAGGTCTTCATTCGCGAGCGCCGGTTGCGGGCAACCGAAATGGCGCTTGATGGATTGCCGGACGACATTCGATGCGACATCGGCTGGCCAGATCTATACGAACGGCAGGTCAGCGAATTCAACAAGTTGAAGTTCCGGCGCTAGCCATGAAACAGACAAACAAAGGGAGCAGATAACAGCCTGTCTGCTCCCTTTATCATATGTGATACCTGCGCTTTTGCGACACAGGTTAGATCCCTTCCATTTAGAATAATTCTATGGTTCTATCTGTAAAAAAGCTCTAGAGACCCCGTCCAGGAATTGAAGTTGCTACTTCAGCTGCGACATGGCTCGAAAGCCAGATACGGGAACATAGAATCATCATGGATCAAGTTGGCCTCACGAAACGATCTTTCGTTTTTTTCCTGGTACCGAGCTTTTCGATGATCGCCTTTGCGACGGCGATTGAACCGCTGCGCATTGCAAATCGCATGCTCGGTTACGAAGCCTATCGCTGGCGACTTGCGTCCGTGGACGCGAAACCGGTCACGGCATCCAATGGCGTTGAATGCGCCACCACTTCATCACTCGAGGACGAGCGCCGGTATCTGACCGGTGAAGAGCGTCCCTCCATGGTTTTCGTTTGTTCCGGTGTGCATGTCGAAAAATTCCAGAACAAGTCGGTCTTTGCCTGGCTCCGTGAAGAATTCAACCGCGGCGTTGCCGTCGGCGGTCTGTGCACCGGCGCCCATATTCTCGCCGCAGCTGGCCTGCTTTCGGGCAAGCGCTGCGCCATTCACTGGGAGAATTTGCCGGGCTTCGCTGAATCTTTTCCAAAGGCTGATGTCTATGCCGACCTCTTCGAGGTGGATGGCAATATTTACACCTGTGCCGGTGGCACGGCAGCGCTGGACATGATGTTAAAACTTATCGGGGACGACTTTGGCGACAACATCGTCAACCGCGTTTGCGAACAAGCTCTGACCGACCGTGTCCGCAGCCCCCACGACCGGCAGCGTTTGCCGCTGCGGGCCCGGCTTGGGGTACAGAACTCCAAGGTGCTGACTATCATCGAGTTGATGGAGGCACGTCTCTCCGAACCGCTTTCGTTGATCGAGATCGCCGATCACGTCGGGCTGTCACGCCGTCAAATCGAGCGGCTGTTCCGCCAGGAAATGGGGCGCTCCCCTGCCCGCTACTATCTCGAGATTCGACTTGATCGCGCGCGGCACCTGCTGATTCAGTCATCCATGCCGATCGTCGAAGTGGCAGTGGCGTGCGGGTTTGTTTCAGCATCGCATTTTTCGAAGTGCTATCGCGAACTTTACGGCCGCTCGCCACAGCAGGAACGCGCTGACCGCAAGCAATTGATGGCCGCCTAGAGCGAAGAAACAGAAGTCTCTATCGCGATTCCCAGTCCTGCATGCGCCGTTGCCATATGCGCTCGCCGGACAGGCAATCATATTCTGGTCTGTTTTGGGCAATAAGGATTGTGGGAAGCGTCTCCTTCCCGGCAAGTTCCAGCACGAGCTTACGGCGAACGGCCTCGGGAAATTGGTCCCACGAATTGACCGGGATCATGAATGCACCAGGCCCGCCGATGACGCAGTTACTATAATAGATATCAAGATCAGCAACCGCCCAGTCGGAATAGAAATCACCACGCGTCATTAGGGGCAAGCCATTGACAGTGATCCCTTTGGCCACTGCCTCCTCTCGTGCCTCCGCGACCGGCCGGCCATTATTATTGGCGCCATCACCTGATATATCGATGACCTTTCGCATCCCTTTGAAACCGTTATTGTCGAACAGCGTGCTGCTGTAATCGATCGCACCGGAAATTGAAGTCCTGCTCTGTGTCGACGGGATAGGCTGACCAAGCGCGGCCGCGAGCCGTTCGGCAGACTCAGTGCTATCAATCAATGTCCAAGGGACAATCGTCCGTTGTACTGTCGACCCTGCCCACTCCACATAGGTGATCGCGACGCGTCCATGAACGCCCTCGCGAATGGCATCGATTACCTCCTTGCGGCGGAAGGCGGCAATATAACCATCGCGCTGAATTTTCTGTTCGAAAGGTTCCATGGACCGCGATGCGTCTACCGCGAGTACCAGTTCAACATCAACATCGGTCTCGGCTGTTTGGGCACGCGCAGAAAAACTGGCCAACAAAGCCGCCAGTGACAGAAAACTGCACAGAGCTCTCTTTCGCGATGACATGACTGAAGTGTACCGCAAAACGTGAGAACGCAAAGCGACTTTGGACTCGTTCACATTCAGTTGAACGAGCCCGCTCAAAGAAAATGGCGCCCCTTTCGGCGCGCCATTTTCATCAAGTTTGAATGAGCGCGGCGCTTTAAGCTTTCAAGCGCTCGTTTTCGGTATCGAACGGCGACTCAGGAATAACGGTTGCCTTGTGTGTCTTGCCGAGGATTTTAATCTCAAGTTCAGTACCGAGTGCGGAATAGTCGGGCTTTACCATGGCCAGGGCGAGGCTCTTGCCAAGGCGCCAGCCATAGCCGCCATGGGTAGCGCGGCCAATCAGTTCTCCCTTGAAGTAGATCGGCTCACTTCCGCGCGCATCGACATCGGAGACGCCAGGAACATGCACCTCCAAGGTCACGAAATTCCACTTCAAGCCCTCTTCGCGCGCCTTGACCACCGCATCCCGGCCGATGAACTCGCCCTTGTTCGGATGAACGAAACGATCAAGACCGCTTTCGAACGCATTGTATTCAATCGACAATTCGCGAGGGATCAGACGATAGGATTTTTCAACGGCCATCGCTGTCATCGCGCGGATGCCGAATGGCTTGATGCCGAATTCTGCGCCGGCCTCGAGCAGCAGGTCATAGAGGGTATTCTGCTGTTCGATCGGATGATGCAGCTCCCAGCCCAACTCGCCAACGAAGTTGACACGCAGCGCATGTGCAGTTGCTGTGCCCACGCTGATTTCCTTGCCAGAGAGCCAAGGGAATGCCTCGTTGGAAAGATCCGCGCGGGTAAGCTTCTCGAGGACCTGACGGCTCTTGGGTCCTGCCAGGACCAGAACGCCATACATCTGTGTGATCGGACGCAGTGTTACCGAACCATCCGCTGGCAAAAACTTGTGCAGATAGTCGTGGTCGTGGTTCTCGTAGGCACCCGCAGACACGAGGTAGAATTTGCCCGGAGCCCATTCGTAGACAGTGAACTCCGAACGGACGCCACCCAGCGGCGTCAGAAGGTGGCACAGGGCGATGCGACCCTGTTTCTTCGGGATGCGATTCGCGAGGATCAGAATCCAGCCAGCCGCGAGCACCCGGACCGGAAACTTCCATTTTGGCAAAGGCCGACATGTCGAGAAGACCGACGTTGTTCGTCACGTTTTTTATCTCATGGCCAACATGTTCGAAATAGTTGGACCGGCGGAATGACCACAGTTCCTTGACCTTGCCATCGGCATCGGGCTTGGGATGATTGTGGTTCATGATCACGTCTGGCTTGTCGAGCTTGGCGACATCGAGGCCATAGCCCTGAGGTGCAAACCAGTTGGCCCGTTCCCAGCCATAGACCGTGCCAAAGACGGCGCCGAGTGCCTTCTGACGATCATAGGATGGGGAACGCTTCAACGGGCGCGCCGCGCCGCGTTCCTCGTCGGGATAATGCACGGAGAAAACCTCGGCGTAAGCTTCCTCATTCTTTTCCTTCAGATAACCTTCGGTCGCGTAGGGGCCGAACCGGCGTGGGTCGACGCCCATCATGTCGATGGACGGTTCGCCCTCGACGATCCATTCCGCCAGCTGCCAGCCGGCACCGCCGGCTGCGGTGACGCCAAAGGAATGACCTTCGTTCAGCCAGAAATTCTTCAGGCGCGGAGCAGGTCCGATGATCGGCGAACCGTCAGGCGTGTACGCGATGGCGCCATTGTAGACTTTCTTGATACCGACTTCGCCGAATGCCGGAACACGAGCTATCGCAGTTTCGATATGAATTTCAAGGCGATCGAGATCTTCCTGGAAAAGTTCGTACTCGCTCTCATCCGAGGGTCCGTCGACATAGCAGACCGGCGCGCCCTTTTCGTAAGGTCCGAGCAGCAAGCCACCGTTCTCCTCACGCATATACCATGACGAGTCGCTTTCGCGCAGGACGCCCATTTCCGGTAGACCCTTGGCCTTGCGCTCAAGAATAGCCGGATGCGGTTCAGTCACGATATACTGGTGCTCAACCGGAATGACGGGTACATCCAGACCAACCATCCTGCCGGTCTTGCGGGCAAAGTTACCCGTTGCCGACACGACGTGTTCGGCAGTGATGTCGCCCTTGTCGGTCTTCACCAGCCACTGGCCCGAAGGCAACTGCTCGATGCCAAGGACGGCCGTGTAGCGATAGATCGTTGCGCCGCGGTCGCGCGCACCCTTTGCCAGGGCCTGCGTCAAGTCCGCAGGCTGGATGTAGCCATCCTCGGGATGCTGGATTGCCCCGAGAATGCCGTCCATTTCCGCCAGCGGCCAGATTTCCTTGACCTGTTCCGGTGTCAACAACTTGACCGGCACGCCGATGGTCTCCGCAACACCGGCATAATACATATATTCGTCCCAGCGGTCCTTGGTACGGGCGAGGCGGATATTGCTGCAATTGGTGAAGCCGACATTCATGCCAGTTTCCTGTTGCAGCTCCTGATAGAATTTGACCGAATACTTGTGTATCTGGCCGACCGAATAGCTCATGTTGAACAATGGCAAAAGGCCGGCTGCATGCCAGGTCGATCCGGATGTCAGTTCCTTGCGCTCGATCAGAACAACATCGCTCCAGCCCTTCTTGGCTAAATGATAGAGTGTCGAGACACCCACCACACCACCGCCGATAACGACAACACGCGCCTCAGTCTTCATTTCACTCTATCCTCTGGTATCGATCGATGGTCGGAACGGCCCTTGCCGATTTTGTGCACTATGCCGTTCCTCGTGTCTATCGCTAAGGCCTGTTTGCGACATGGCCAAAACACGCCGCGACGCGCGGCAAAACGACAGTGTTTTGCTGGAAAGCCGCAGCAAATTCCAGCGGCAGTTTAACGCAATGTGGAGGATTGAGGCCTTAAAGATAGTCTTCATACGTCGTAGAAATCGAAACGAAGAAGCATGTCAGTTCCTTCCAGCGGCATCACCAGACCTTACGCCCTGATTTGTTCGCCGCTGGCTTTGCTCGCTCTCGTTCTGGTCACGATATGCGTGCTGTTATCGCTGCCGCTGATCCTGCCAATCGGCCCGATGTATTGGGACACTTACATCTATCTTGATGCGGCCCAGCGCATAAAGCTTGGGCAAATCCCCGCAGTGGATTTCCTCGCCCCGGTTGGCGCACTGGAATACTATCAGTTCTATTGGCTGCAGAGGCTGTTTCCGGGCGGTCAGCCCACCCTTCTCGCACAGTGGTCAGGACTGATCTCTGCAGCCCCGTTGATGGCGGTGATCATTGCCGACATCGACAGGCGGAGCCGCAAGATTGCATTTGCGATCCTCGTGCCTTTTCTTATCTTTGCCCTCTGTCCGATCAACACCCAGAGCTTTCACTCCTACCCCGGCGTGAACGGTTTTGGCATTTATAATCGGCACACCTCGGTGCTGCTCTACGTGCTGACAAGCGCCCTCGTCTTTCTGCCAAGCGGTCGCAAGCTTGCCGTTATCGCCGCGCTGGCAATGCTGGCGCTTTTCCTGACCAAGATTACCGGTTTTCTCGCGGGCGGGCTTATCGGCCTTTTTCGCAATCCTCGCGGGCCGGTTCATGTGGCGCCATGTCTTGCTTGCGGCCTGCTTTTTTGCCCTGGTGCTTTTGGGACTCGAACTGAACCACGGGATGATATCGGCCTATCTCAAAAGCATCGCGGCGCTGATCGGCATGAATGAAGGCCTTCTTCTTTCCCGCTTTTTGACGGTGTTCTCAATCAAGCTCGACGTTATCCTGGCTGCCGGGGCCCTCATCCTGCTCCTGTTCTGGTTGGATCGAGGCACTCTTCTGAAAAACCTGAACAGCTCACGTCAGAGCGAAACATCAAAGGGCTTCGCATCGGGTTTCGATCGGGATTGGCTTTGGATCGGCGTTGTACTCGTCGCGGGCATTTTCCTCGAAACCCAGAATACCGGCAGTCAGGAGTTCATCTTCCTTTGGCCCGTGCTGCTGGCAATGTTGCTCAAGACTTCCGTGCTGACCGAAAAGCACCGGTTGATAATCTATTGTCTCGTCGCCTTCACGGCGATCCCGACGGTCACCAAAGTTCTGCACGGTACGCTGCGCTTTATTGCCGTCGCGCCAACCTATGTGGCCGCGCCGGTGACCGACGTCAAAACCATGGCCCTCGTTTCAACCCGCAGGGACCTAATGGATCGTGCCGAGCTGCTGGAATTACACTATGCGCAGAACCCGGGCGCCTACCGCCAACTTGCGCAACAGGATCAATTGCCGAGCTGGCAGCTTTATTCCGAACTCGACTATCAAATGTACTGGGTCATCTCGGCAGACCGTGTAGTGAAAGCCATCAAGCAGTTCGAAAGCGATAACGGCGTCCGGCTGAACACACTGATGACGCTGGACTTCGTCAACCCGTTTCCCTGGATTCTGGATCGGGATGCACCAAGGAACATCCAGATCGGTGCTGATCCTTTTCGCACGGTCGGTAGTCTGACAGCTGAAGAGGAAGCATCTTTTCGCGCTACCGATGGCGTTTTGCGCCCCTCCTGCCCGACGACAAGCGCGCGTCTTTCTCTGCAGCGCATCTACGAGAAAGCGCTTTCCGACCGGAAGGTGGTCAAGCTCGACGATTGTTGGGATCTGCTAATCCGGTCAGACATCAAGCTTGCCGGACAATAAAACGCAAGTGTCCCGGCCTACTTCACCTGCGCCTTGACGAAGTCCTTGACAATGCGCACGATCCCACGCGAAAGCACCTCGTCCAGCGCCTTGATGAAGTCGTCGACATGGTCCCGTCCGCAAATGAGCGGTGGTTCAAGGCGCACCACATTGCGATTATACTCGGTGAAGGCGACTAGCACACCATGGTCGCGCAGGAGATGGCTGCCGATAAAGCCAGGCAGCGAGCCTTTCAGCTTGTCGTCGAGCACAGCCAGAACCGGACGCAGCACGACCGGCACGGTCTTGGAAAAGTCATGGAATTCCAGGCCAACCATCAGACCTTTGCCGCGTACATCCTTGATCATGGCCGGATACTTGGCTTTAAGCTCTTCCAGCCTTTGCAACAGGTAGTCACCTGTCGTAGCGGCGTTGTCGATCAGATGATCGTCGTAAAGGATATTGATCGCTTCTATCGACGTTGCACAGGCTTCGCCAATACCGCCGAAAGTGGCCATGGCATGGATCATCGCCGTCTTCGGCGTGCCATAGGCCTTCATATAAACCTCACGCCGGGCGATCATCGCACCGACAGCAGCCTTGCCGCCACCAAGCGATTTAGCCAAAGCGGTCACATCGGGGACAACGCCGGCATGTTCGAAGGCATAGAATCTGCCAGACCGGCCAAAACCGCATTGGACCTCGTCAGCTACCCACAACACGCCGTACTGATCGCACAGCGCCCGCAACTTCTGCCAAAATTCGTTCGGCGCCTGGATAATGCCGCCGCCGCCCTGGATGGTTTCCAGCACGATCACACCGATTTCAGGATCGGAGCGGAAGGCATTTTCAATAGCGTCAATATCGCCGAATGGAACACGAACGGTATTGTCGACGAGCTTGAAATCGCCGCGATAGAGCTGGCCGTCGGTGATCGACAACACACCCTTGGTTTTGCCGTGAAAGGAATTCTCCGCATACACGATCTTCGGCTTCTTCGGTCCCGCGGCGCGCTCCGCAACCTTGATCGCCGCTTCCATCGCTTCCGAGCCGGAAGAGCCCAGGAACACCATGTCGAGATCGCCCGGTGAACAGGCTGCCAGATTGTACGCAAGGGCGCTCGCATATTGCGACATGAAGGCGATGGCGATCTCCTGACGCTTCTCATCCTGGAATTTCTTGCGTGCTTCAACGATCCGCGGATGATTGTGGCCAAAAGCGAGCGAACCAAAACCGCCGAAGAAATCAAGGATGGCGCGGCCGTTCTGGTCATAATAATACATGCCATCGGCGCGCTCGATCTTCACCTTGTGAAAACCAAGCAGCTTCATGAAATGCAGCTGGCCCGGATTGAGATGCTTGGTGAAAATCTCGGTCATGCGCGGCAGCGACATCACCTTTGCATCTTCGACCGTAAGCAGATCCGGCTTGCTGATCAGTCCCTGCACCGTCTGGTGCTGCATCGCCGCCGTTGTCACCTTGTTCATCGCCATTCCCCGTTATTCCGCCGCTATGGACGATGGTTGCTGTACGGTATTGCCGTCTTTCTTGTTGCGATATTCCTTGTATGCCGCGATCAGCATGTCTTCGTCGCGATATTGCGGTCTCCAGCCAAGCTGACGTTCCGCTTTCGACACATCCAGCACGCACATCTCGTCCGCAATCAGGTATTGCTCCGGATCCATGATCGGCATGTTCGCCCAATCGAAGAAGTCCAGTGTCCGCTTCACCGCCCATGCCGGCGTCGGCAGCAGGATCGATTTTGATCCAGCAAACTTCACCAGATCGCCGAGCAGTTTACGGACAGGCGGAGGGTTGAGCGAACCCAGGTTGTATGCCTCATTCGGCACACCGGCTTTCCAGGCGGCACGCGCGGCCTCGGCACAGTCGAAGACGGAAATAAACTGATAGGGATTCTTGCCCGAGCCGATCATTGGCACCGGCAGGTTGAAATCAATGAGCTTGAAGAGCTTTTCGAGAATTCCGAGGCGACCGGGTCCTATGATCAACCGGGGACGGAACAGTGAAATATTCATCCCGCGTTCGCGCCACTCTGCCGCCAATTCCTCGGTCTTGAGTTTCGACAAACCGTACTCACCAAGCGGTGCAGCAGGGTGTTCTTCGGTTTGTGGCCAGACAAAGGTGTGGCCGTAGATCATGTCGGTCGTGTAATGGACCAGCTTCCTGGCACCGGCCCCATCCATTGCCTTGATGATGTTTTCGGTACCGAAGTAGTTGACTGGAAAGAAGAAATCATGCCGCTTCGACCGCACTTGCAGAGGCGAGAGCATCTTGGCTGACAGGTTGTATACCACGTCATCGGCCGTGATGCCGACAGCAGCGATGGACGCTGGCTCCGTGACATCGCATCTGACGAAATTCACGTCGCCATAGTGAGCCAGATCGCTTTTCACGATATCGGCGACGATAACCTCTTCACCATCCGCGACGAGTTTTGGCGCTAGATGCCGCCCCACAAAACCATCGCCACCAAATATAATATGTCTCATCGATTAGGACTCACTCATGACGATGTTGTGGTTGCTGGCGGTGTCTGTTCACTCGGCCCTGCCGTTGCATGGCGGCCACTTTGAGCGATCAGGACTGTTCCAACCATGATGAAGGCAATACCCGCAATTTTGTACGCCCCCAGTTCTTCCTTGAAGACCAGCCATGCAAACAGAGCGACTGCAACATAAGCTAGGCTCAGGAAAGGATAGGCGAAGGAGAGATCGACCTTGGAGAGCACGTATAGGTGCGACGCCATGGAGATCACGAACATGACCAATCCAGCAAAAACCCACGGATTGAAAATAATCTGGAATATCCGCTGGATGATGGTGTCCATACTGAAACTGACCGGTCCCAGTGTGATCATGCCGTACTTGAGCATGACTTGCGCCGCCGCATTGGTCATGACCGTAAACAGGATGAATGGAATATACTTTGTCATGTCAGATCGGTCCTTTAGCTCATTGACCCAATAACAACCCAGCGTTGAAAAGACACCAAGCACATTGCTAAAATTTGAAGCACCTGACGCATTCGCCTAATTCTCCTGCGATAACGCAGTTCGCGCCCAGAAATTGGAAATGAATGCCGGATCACGCTCCTTTTCCAGCCTTCTCCATGCCGGGAAGCCAGCCTTGAAAACTGCAGCACCCATCCGCTGATCCTTGTAGGGGTTCACCCGCCCTCCGGCTTGGACCGTCATCTGATCGAGACGTTGCAGCAATGCCAGGGTGCGGGTGCCGCGGTTGGGGAAGTCCACGGTCAAAGTATAGCCGGGCCGCGGAAACGACATGAAACCCGGTGAGGTGATCGCGCCGAAGCGTTTGAGCACGGTCAGGAACGAATTTTGCCCAGCCTCGCGTGTTGCAGCAAGCATTTGCGGTATGACGAGTCGAGCCTGTGCTTCAGGGATCACGCTCTGATGCTGGTAGAGGCCCCTGCGTCCATAAAGTCTGTTCCAATTGGAAATCTGATCAAGCGGGTAAAAAAACGTCTGATAGTCGCAAAGATGCGGCTCGTGTTTTCGGCCCTTCAAGTGATAGTAGGCGCCATTGAAAAGCCTCAGGCTCGGACGGTTCAACGCCGAGACAGGAAGATCGAACGGCACACCAAGCCTCGATGCCTTTGTCCCGACCTTGAAATTTCCGTTATCCGCGTGGTTTCCCGTAATCAGGACACCGCGTCCTGCGCTGGCTCCTGCCTGAAGCTGATCTACCCAGGCGACAGCATATTCATTATCAATGTCGGCCTGGGGCGCGAGATCGAAATACTCATCAAGTGAGGCGAAGGCTTGTATCCGTTCCATCACATCCAGCGACGTGACTTTCATCAACCGGATACTGGCGGACAGGATAATACCGGTAAGGCCAAGGCCGCCGATGGTCGCGGCAAATAATCCGGAATTCATCGCTGCGGAGCACGGCACGACCGAACCATCGGATTTCAATAAATCGAACCGCTCGACATGATGGCCGAATGTGCCACGGCGATGGTGGTTCTTGCCATGAACGTCATTGGCAATGGCACCACCGAGCGTAACGAAACGCGTACCGGGCGTTACCGGCAGGAAGTACCCAAGCGGCGCGGCTATCGTGAGGATTTCTGAAAGCAGGATACCGGCTTCCGCCACCAGCAGACCGGTCTGCGGATCGAACGAAACGAGTCCATCGCTGCGCCGCATGTCAACCAGCGTACCATGATCATTATGGCAGCTGTCGCCATAAGACTTGCCATTGCCGAATGGCAAGAAGCTGCCCGGCTGTGGATTTCCATGCTCGAAGACCTGTCGCGCGGCGTCAAGCGAAATCGAGGCACGCGAGCGCCGGTCGATCAGCCCGAAACTGTCGTAAGTACTGATCACGAACGCATGCCGCCATAGAGCAGCAATGCGGCGCCAATAGCGATCACCATTTGGCTGCGCCAGTCGGAAATGATGAAGACGACGGGATCGTCATGCATCTCGTTCCGATGTGCCAGGATCCAGATGCGGATATTCAGATAGAGCACGATAGGACACAGTGGCCAGATCATCCATGGGTAGGAATAAAGACTGACCACCGCATCGCTGTTGACATAGAGCGCGAGAACTGTCGCAGCGGCAAAAGCTGATGCGACGCCACATTGGGCGACCACTTCCCGATCGGCTTGGCGGTATCCTCTGCCTGCGATGCGGCTCTTTTCAACCAGAGCCGTATTTTGCAGTTCGACGTAACGCTTGACGAGAGCCAGCGATAGAAAGAAGAACGAGGAGAAGGCCAATAGCCAGAATGATCCTTCAATCTGGGTGGCGGCGGCTCCAGCCAGGATGCGCAGTGTATAAAGGCCCGCGAGCGTCAAAACGTCGATGAGCAACATTCGCTTCAATGACAATGAATAGGCCGTGGTGGTAATGAGATATGCCCCCAGCACCGCAGCAAATATCCAATGCAGTTGAGCAGCAAGCAGTCCGGCCAGGATGAGCAGCCAGACGGACACTTTCAGACCAAAGGCAATGGAAAATGCTCCGCTGGCAAACGCCCGGTTTCTCTTGCGGGCATGCTGGCGATCCAGCGGGAGGTCAAACAGATCGTTGACGATATAGATTGCCGACGCAGCTGCAGAAAATGCAAGGAATGCAACGACTGCATCGCGCAAAATGCTCCAGTTCATGATCTCATGATCGAGTATGACCGGAACGAAGATCAGGGTATTCTTCATCCATTGATGCGCACGCAGCATCTTGAAAAAAGTCTTCCAATTGGTTTTCGGCGCCTCGAACAGCCGGGCCGAATGCGCACGCTGCCACTTTGCCGCGGCTCGGTCCGGCGCAACAACGACAGCTTCGCTCGCCGCGTTGAACACGGGGACGTCTGCCTTGCTGTTTCCCGCATAGGCGAACTTAACGTTGCCAAAGGTTTCAAGTAGAAATTTGGTCTTGTGGGCGGATGTCAGATTGCGGGTTCCATCGGTTGCATAGACTGCATCAAAAAAACCAAGATGCGCAGCTATGCTTTCGGCAAACCTGCGGGCCGCTCCCGTCGCGAGCACCAGGCGGCGCCCCTTTCTGTGTTCCTCGCGCAGGTAGGCAATGAAATCTCCCCTATATGGAAGCACGGTCGGATCGATTGCCACACGAAGCGATATCTGATGCTTGAGATATCCTTTTCCTGTCAGAGCCCATATCGGCAAAAGGAAAAGATACAGCATATTCTGTTTGAGCAGCTGGAAGGTACTTTCCCATAGAAGATCAGTGGCAATCAGTGTGCCATCAAGATCTACTACGAGATCGATTGCCTTATTTTCTGACTGAGCATCCACCACAACACGTCCCTGAAGTCATTTTCCCACTCGACGCCAGCAATATTAATTGCCTATCAGCGGATGACTTACCGGGAAAGTAAAAATGAAGGGTGAACCTCAATGCGTGCCGCGATTAATAGTTTGGAAAAGAGTATCGACAGTGAATGAATAATTAAAAACCGGCTGAAATGAATTCAGCCGGCCCGTGAACTTTTCGCCGGGGCAAACAGGTAGATTATTTGATCGAGACTTTCCCGCCCTTGATTTCAACAGTTTCACCGCCCGTCAACGCTTCGCGGTCCCCATTGGGAAATGTAACAAAGCAACCGCTATTGCAGAACTCAACCGTTTCACCGGCGCCAACCTGCAATTCAGTCTTGCTCGAACCCTCGGTGACAACAAGGGTCTGGGCACTCGCTTCATCGTTCTTGACGCTGGCAGCAAATGCCGGTCCAGCAAAGATGACGCTCAGAAGAACAGCAACAGCAAACTTGTTCATTTCTTACCCGGTGTCTCCACCGCCCCTGTTAACAAGAGCCCAACCGCCCTTTTCAATAACAGTTATAGCGGCATCAAACTGAACAGCAACTGAACGCCTCGTTGTTTTCCCTCAGTCTATATCAGGATCTCAACTTCTTCGTTTCCGCGGCCAGTTCGGACTTCACCCGGTTGGTCAGCAGTTCGATAACTGCCTCTGCATCGTCAATTTGAAGATTCACGTCCTGTTGCGGATGGGGCATTTCGATCCCTTCTTCGGCAAAGCGGTCAATCAGGGTGAAGCGGATTTCATTTTGAACGGTACCGGAGTTGGAAAGATCTGCGAGATGGACGCGTATTTCGAATTCCATTGCTGCATTGACTATGGATTTAAAAGCCACAAAAGGTTCTGGATTCTTCAATACGAGCGGGTGACCTCGGGCGATATCCATCAGGATCGCGTGAACACGGCGTGGGTCCACTTTGTGCGACACGCCGATCGGAATGTCGACACGTCCCAGCTTGTTGCGATGAGTCCAGTTCCCGACGCTGCCATTGATGAATGACGAATTCGGAATGATAAGGGACTGCCGCTGAAATGTTTCCACTTCGGTGGCGCGGACACTGATTTTCTTGACGATACCGCCGACGCCACCTGTCTCTATCCAGTCCCCTACCTTGAAAGGACGCTCCGCAAGCAAGATAAGACCGGAAACAAAGTTCGATACAATCGCTTGCATGCCAAAGCCGATACCGAGCGAAAGACCACCGGCAACGAGCGCCAGACTGGAAAGATTAATCCCCGCAGCCGAAACACCTATGACGCCGGCGATGCCTAAACCCAGATATCCAACGGCTGTGCGAATAGAATTGCGCACGCCTGAATCAAGCTTGCCCCGGGCCATGACTCTGTTGTCGAGCCATCCCTGGAACCAACGGGTAAAGAAATAGAACAGGGCGAACAGCAAAATACCGATCGCGATGGCGACCAGCGAAATATTGACGGAGCCGATCTGAAAGCCTGTAGCGATCGTCAGGAACCATGCCGACATCTCGCTCCACTGGAATCCCCAGAGAAGCAGTATGATCGGAATACCAAAGAGAACGACAAATACATTGATGACAATGCTGGCCACCAGCCCGAGTTGGTCCAGCGTTGTTTCATCCATGCCGAAGCGCGTCTGCACGGCCCGTCCGAGTTTGGTCCCTGCAAGTGCATTCTCATCAGATACGGCCCGGGCAGTGAGAAAACCCAGATACATCGTGACAACGACGGCGCCATTGATGACGATTTGCTGAGATACAAAACGCGCAAAGCCAATGTAACCGAACAGCGCTGCAATGATGGGAACAAACCCAATGGTGAAGAGGAATATCCGCATCGCCCTTGGCCACGGCTTGGTCTTTCCTGTCTCCTCATCTTCCAGCGGTTTCAGGAAAGCCATCGCGATAATGAGCAGCCCGACCAGGACAGTAGCGACGAGGCTCTTGGCCACGGTCAACGACAATGGCGACGCGGCAATCTGGTTGATCGTATCCGCGATGTAATCCAGCCCGGTCATGGTTGCCGTGGCCGTAATCAAAACCATCAGGATACGTCCGGGCCTTGGCGCGACGCGCACCAGGCGCCAGTTGGGCGCTCCGGGACAGATTACCGCCTGGGCCAGCGCGTGAACGAAATAGACTATGCCGATCACGCAAAAGAGCATGTAGAACAGGGAAGCGATATCCGGACGCAACACGTTAAAATAGCCGAGAAACAGATAGGTTGTCGCGAGAAAGACAACGACGGTCAGCGACCGCATAAGCGTCGACCAGAAGGCCACCGCCAAACGGCTCAAATAGGACGGCGATTCAATCTTCGCGTCTCGCAGATAGAGGTGGCCCAGCGTCCGTTGCCCGCCGATCAGCAGGACAAGCGCGGCAATGACCGCGAAGAAAGTTGCTGCCAGCATTGATTGCCATTTGAACGACACAACGAAACGCCACCACGACGAAATCAGCTGATTCATCGACTGCAGTTCTTGACCATAGGCGGTGATGATTTCAGTTCCGAGCGAGTAGTTGATGTCCACTCGCTGTGAAAGCGTGTCGGCAAAAAGTTCGCGCCGCGCATCGACAATGGAATCGATCATCTTGTTGACTTCGATCAACTGATCTTCCGTCTCGCCAAGGACGGCATTGATTTCGGCTTTTTCAGTTGTCAGCCGCATCCGCTCATCGGTTACGACCTGCGCTTCGGGCGGCTGTCCCTGCGCCGGTGGAGGTCCCAGTTGCTCGAGGCGCGAATTGATTTCGGTGATACGCGGCCTGAACGAGACGCCGATCTCCAGCAGTTTCTTTGCAGTGCCTTCCAGATTGAGGCGCAGATCAGCCAACGCTGCGTCGGTATCGGCCTGGTCCTTCTTCTGTTCATAATCGGCGATCTGCTTTTTCAAGGCATCGATCGCGGGGCGCTGTTCAGCGACAATACCCGATACCGGAGCCTGCACTTGCCCGGGTGCCGGAGTTTGCGCGGCCGCCATGCGAACGGGGGCAGCCAGAATCAACACGGCTGCAATCGTAAGCAATATCTGCCGGAGGAAAGGAGAAATCACAGGTTCAAATCCATGTACGAATAGTTTTCATCTCTCGACTTGCCCGTTCATGTCGGCACAATCAAGGCACTTTTTACTTTCGGTGCCGGTACAAGTCGGCCCAATGATACTGATCGCCGCTTTCCTGGTGATCGCGCCAGTGTTCTGACAATAGCATGGTAGAAGGGTTATCATGATTCATGGGGATGGACAGCTTTTGAAAGAACAGACTGCCCGCCGTCGATCTGCACCTGTCTTGACCAATTCCAGCACAATCTGTTCACTGGCTCTCCAGAAAACAGAACGTCGAATATACCGTATAGCCAGTGAACCGATTCGCCTTGAGATAATGAGACCATGATCATCAAATGCCCCTATTGCGGACCACGCGACGTCATAGAATTCATCTATCAGGGCGATGCAACACGAAAACGGCCCGAACCGGCATCGACCGACCAGGCTGCCTGGAACGCTTACGTCTATGACCGGACCAACACGGGCGGCTCCCACCGCGAGTTCTGGCTGCACGGGGGCGGCTGCCGTCAGCATCTCGTCGTCACGCGCGACATGTCTTCCCATGCGATTTCGTCGGTTGCTTTGGCACGGGACGTAGCCGCCTCTATCAACGACGGTGGGCGGGCATGACGGGCTCGCGGCTATCCAGGGGCGGACGCATCGATCGTTCCAAATCGGTCAGGTTTTCATTCGATGGCAAGGCTTACGGCGGCCATCAGGGAGATACGCTTGCGTCGGCACTGCTGGCCAATGGCATTACTCTTTTCGGACGTTCATTCAAATATCATCGGCCTCGAGGTGTGTTCGCCGCGGGTAGCGATGAACCGAATGCACTCGTTACCGTGATGTCAGGCGATGTGCGCGAGCCCAATATGCGCGCAACAGAACTGGAGATTTACGACGGTCTGGTAGCGCTGAGCCAAAATCGCTTTCCGTCGCTGGAACATGACTTCATGGCAGCAAACCAGCTCGCGGGGCCGCTTTTCTCGGCGGGGTTCTACTACAAGACCTTCATGGGGCCGGCGATCGGTCCCTTTAAGAACACCGCATTCTGGATGTTCTGCGAAAAATTCATTCGCAGAGCGGCCGGTCTGGGTAAGGCTGGCACCGCGCCTGATCCGGATCGTTATGAACGAATGAATGCTTTCTGCGACGTTCTTGTCGTCGGCAGCGGTCCTGCGGGTCTGATCGCGGCTGAAGCGGCTGCCACAACAGGGGCAAGGGTCATCATCGCGGAAGAAAGGCCCATCGCCGGAGGGTCCCTGCTCGCATCCGGCGAATTGATCGATGGGCGCAACCCTGCCGTTTGGGCACGTGAAAAGGCTGCGGGCCTTGCGGACCTGCCGAACGTCAGGTTTCTGACGCGTACCTCAGTCTGGGGCTATTATGACGGCAACGTCCTCACCGCCGTCGAACGTGTATCCGATTTCAAGCCGAACCGGACGAAAGGCCAACCGCGTCAGCGCCATTGGATCATTCGCGCCGGCAAGACCATTCTGGCAACCGGCGCGTTCGAGCGCCCGATCGTCTTCCCCGGCAATGATTGTCCGGGTGTAATGCTTGCCGATGCGGTGCGTCGCTATGCAACCGAATACGGCGTTGCCGCTGGCAACAATGTCACGCTCTTTACCAATAACGATAGCGCTTACGATGCTGCGCGCGCGCTGTCGCTTGCTGGCGTCAAAATTGCGGCGATCGTAGACGTGCGCGCCGATGTGTCTGGTGCGTGCCGTGATATCGCCAGCGTCGCCGGGGCCGAACTGCTCCTTGGGCATGCCGTCACGGGTACGCATGCGGGCAAGGCACTCAGCTCAATCACGGTTCAGCATTTCAACGCCGGGACTGGCCGGGTTTCGGGCGCCCCCCGCGAGATCAGGACTGACTGCCTTGGTGTCTCGGGTGGCTGGTCTCCTGCCATCCATTTGGCGAGCCAGGCAGGCGGCAAACCCGAATGGGATGAGGATTTGCAAGCCTTTCTGCCGCCGGAGCCAAACCAGAACTGGGTAACCACAGGCTCGGCTGCCGGATATATGGACACGATCAGCGTGCTGTCCGATGCTGCGACCAAGGGTTCCGCCAAAAGCCGGCTTGTCCTTCCTCAGGTCGAAGCGCCGATGCTGGATGCCTCACCCGCCCCGGTCTTCGAGATCGAACCTTCCGTCAAATCGCAAAAAGCGTTTGTCGATTTTCAGCATGATGTCACCGCTGACGATATCCGCCTCGCCTATCGCGAGGGTTTCCATTCAGTGGAGCATCTGAAACGTTACACCACGCTCGGCATGGCTACTGATCAGGGCAAGACCTCGAATGTTCCCGGCCTCGCCATCATGGCGGACGTTCGTGGTATATCGATCCCAGAGGCGGGCACGACGCGATTTCGTCCTCCTTTCACCCCGGTCTCCCTCGGCGTCCTTGCGGGCGAGCGTTACGGCGATCTGCGTCCGCACCGATTGACACCCATGCACGACTGGCATCTGGCAAATGGCGCAAAAACTTATGAGGCGGGGCTTTGGCATCGCCCGATGATCTACGGCAGTCATGGAGAAACTGTCGAGCAGGCCTATATCCGCGAAGCGCGGGCCGTTCGGCAGAGCGTTGGCATTGTCGACGTTTCCACGCTTGGCAAGATCGATATCCAGGGCCCGGATGCTGCCGAACTTCTCGACCGGGTCTATACCAACATGTTTTCTACCCTGCCCGTCGGAAAGGCTCGCTATGGACTGATGCTGCGGGAGGATGGCATCGCCTTTGACGACGGCACGACTTGGCGCCTTGGCGAGACACAGTTTCTGATGACCACGACCACGGCCAACGCCGGAACGGTCATGCAGCATCTGGAATACTACCTCGATTGCATATGGCCGGATTTGCGGGTCCATCTGACTTCAGTCACGGATGTCTGGGCCGGATCGGCCGTTTCCGGTCCGAATGCGCGCGCCGTGCTAGAGGCTTGTGTAACGGGCACCAAGGTCGACAACATGACCTTGCCCTTCATGGGCATCGTCCATGGAAAAATCGAGGGCATTCCCATCATGATTTGCCGCCTCTCCTTTTCTGGCGAACTTGCCTACGAAGTCTATTGCGGTGCCGGATTTGGTACCCGGGTGTGGGAAGCGTTGCTCGCCGCCGGCAAGCCTTTTGACATAATGCCATACGGACTTGAGGCACTTGGCACGTTGCGCATCGAGAAAGGCCACGTAACGGGTGCTGAAATCGACGGCAGAACGACCGCCCATGATCTGCATCTCGATTGGATGCTGTCAAAAAAGAAGCCCTATATCGGTTCCGCCATGATTAACCGCGAGGGGCTCAAGGACGAAAACCGGCTTACCCTTGTCGGTTTGATTTCGATGGATAATCAATCGATTACTGGCGGCAGTCACATCGTAACCGATCCAGTTCCCCGCGAACCAGCCGATAGCTTCGGCCATGTCACGGCAGCTTGCTATTCGCCTGCCCTCGGCAAATATATTGCATTGGCGCTGGTCAAACACGGAACATCCATGATCGGCAACCGCGCCTTCGCCACGGATTTGCTCCGGGACAAACATTGCGCGGTGGAGATCGTCAGCCACCACATGTTCGATCCAGAAGGGAGCCGGATGCATGGCTGAACGACAATCCCCGCTCGGAGCATTCTTCGTCCCCGGCGATCACGGCAATGCCGCTGCAGGCGTTGGCGTGACCTTGCGAGAGCGCAAGAACCTGTCGATCGTTCAGGTCACTGCGTGGATCGATACGATACCTGCAGTGCTCACGGCAATAGGCAGCGCCACCGGTCTTGTACTTCAGAATAAACCTGGTCTTGGCCGCGTCGCGGGCGAAAAGTCGGTCTTCGGATTTGCTCCCGGCCGATATTTTGTGGTTGGAGCAACGCCCGATCTTGAATTGCGGCTACGGTCCGCCATTTCATCTGATTTGGGAACGATGATCGATCTCACCCATGGCCGCACCGTCATCCGCATCGGCGGACCAGGTTCGGAGTGGGTTTTGTCGAAGCTCTTTGCGATCGACTTTTCCGAACATGCATTTCCCATCGCATATGGGCGCGCAACGCTGCACCACGATATTCACGCCAACATCCAGCGGATCGACGACGAAACATTCGATATCTATGTATTCCGCACCTTCGCTCGCTCGTTCTGGCAGACCTTGGGTCACGCGGCCGCCGAGGTAGGCTACCGCGTCGAATAGACCTATTTGAAAGCAAACAAGTCCTCGTCCGGATCGCCTGTTCCGTTGATCAGGCCACGGATGAGCTGTGCCGCGACCATCGAAAATGTAATGCCATTTCCGCCATAACCAAGCACAGCATAGCAGCGGTCCATGCCGGGGATCGATCCTATCGTCGGCAGACCGGTGGAACCGGAACCGAAACTACCTGTCCACGCGTAGTCCGCTTCCGCAGTCACTTTGGGAAACAGCTTTTTAAGCTTTTCCAGAATGGCCCTGGTCTTTGCGGGGAGTTTCGCGTCGCGCTCGCCTTCGTCCTCGAATTCCTCATCTTCACCGCCAGCAATAATGCGCCCGTCGCCTGTAGTGCGCATATAGAGATATGGATCGGACGCTTCCCAGATCAGACAGCCTTCCGGCCAAAGCCATTCTTTCTGCGGTGGTGTTGCAAGAGCCCACGTGGAGATGATCTCGTGTCCTTCTTGCGGCACCTGCTTGGGAATTTCATACCCCGTTGCAGACACGAGATACTTGCAGCGGATTTTCCGCCCTTCCCGGGTCGTGGCGAGCACGTCGCGAGACCTTGGCTCGATCGATATGACATCGACAGGCGAATAAATTTTCGCGTCGCGTTCTATCGCCGCGCGCAGATATCCAAGGGCCAGTTTACGCGGGTTTGCCTCGATATTGCCGAAGCTCATCAGAGCCGCCTCGCGATCGATGCGGAATCTGGTCTTCAGTTCGTCTTGATCTAGAAACTTCGTTTCGAAGCCCGCCCGGCGGCGCGCCAGAAATTCTTTCTGCAAGCCTTTCTCGTCGAGAAGGTCGCCGGCAAGGTAAAGCGAATTCCTGTTTCTCATCTCGCAGGCGATCTTCAGCTCACGCGTCCGCTCGCGCAGTGCATCCACAGCAAGCTTCGAGCGGCGCCACGCTCGCTCAGCATCCTTGAGACCAATTTGTCGTGCAAGCTGATGTAAAGGTGTGTCGATTTCGAACTGCAGGAGGGCGGTGCTGGCCGGTGTCGATCCTGTGACTGGCTCGCGGCGATCGAAGATCGAAACCCTGAATCCGGCCTCGCTCAAGCTTTCAGCCATCAGCGCGCCGCTTATCCCGGCGCCAACAATTGCGATATCGGTTTCGATATCATCAGAGAGCAGGTCAATCTTGACACGGGAGGCCGGTCGACCGAGCCAAACAGGTCGGCCGCTCCTTAAGTCCCGATGCTGTGTTATCATGAAAGGTCCCGAAGTCGGAGGCAGTTGACATTGTCGAACGGCCAAGCCTGTCCTTTGGTTCCTTACATCCTCAGCTTGTCAAAGTGCTTTTGGCCGCCCTGCCCGCCACGTAAACCTCGGCGATCGTCCTGTCATCGCCCATTGTCTGCATCAGGAAGAGCTCTTCCACAAGCGTTTCCACGGTCTCCATACGAATGCGCATGGCAGGCGTTGCACGCGCATTTAGCACGACACAGTCAGCCTCGGCGCCAGGGACGAACGAGCCGATATTGCCCTCCAATGACAGTGCCCGTGCGTTGCCAAGTGTCACCTGATAGAACGAGCGCAGGGGATGATATCTCTGGCCTTGAATATTGAGGATTTTGTAACCCTCATCCAGCGTGCGCAGCATGGAATAGGAAGTGCCACCGCCGATGTCCGTTGCAATTGCCGTCCGAACCTGTGGATCCGACGCGCGCAGCCGTGCAAGATCAAACAGTCCGCTGCCGATGAACAGATTGGAGGTCGGACAGAACACTGCCACTGAAGCACTGTTTGCGATTGCCCCGATTTCCGCGTCCGTCAAATGAATGCAGTGCCCCAGCAGCGTCTTCGGCCCGAGCAGTCCGTAATGTTCATAGACGTGCGTATAGTCCCGGCTCCACGGAAACAGCTCCGCAACAAAGGCGATTTCCGCATTGTTTTCGCATAGATGCGTCTGCACATGCAGTTCCGGATGTTCGCGAACCAGAGTACCGCTCATCTCAAGTTGTTCCGGTGTCGATGTCGGCGCAAAGCGCGGCGTGATCGCATAGAGCTGGCGGCCTTTGCCATGCCATTCGTCGATCAGTGCCTTGCTGTCGTCGTAGCCGGATTGCGCCGTATCGAGCAGGCCCGGCGGGGCGTTGCGGTCCATCATGACCTTGCCGGCAATCATGCGCATGTTACGCCGGTGCGCCTCGGTAAAGAACGCCTGGACCGATGCCTTGTGTACCGAACAGTAAGCCGCGGCTGTTGTAGTGCCATGCCGGATCAGTTCATCGAACAGAGCCGAGGCGATACGCTCCGGATGTCCCTGATTTGAAAACTTCTGCTCCTCGACAAACGTATACTTATTGAGCCACTCCATCAGCGCGCCGGCATAGGAACCGACGACCTGCATCTGCGGATAATGGATATGGGTGTCAATGAAGCCCGGCATGATCAGATGCGGGTGATGGTCGATGACCTCGACATTGCGGCCTTCCCCTCCCCGCAGCCGCGCATAGTCATCGAGTGCGACGACCTTTCCATCGCGTACGAGCAAGGCGCCATCTTCGAGATAAATGAACGCTTCCGGGCTTGTCTCGCCGGCCAGCGGTTCGTCATGAAAGGTCAGGATACGGCCACGCAATAATAGTTCCGTCATTGCATTGATTTTCCCGCTACTGCCCCACGATACCACGAGACAATCTGCGCACGCTCGCCGTCAGTCATTTGTGTGAGATTACCAGGGGGCATGGCATGACTGGCGCCCGCCTGAATGTAGATCTCGCTCGCATGGGTCGCAATCAATTCGTCCGTATCGAGGCGAATACCTTTTGGCGGCATCATGATCCCTTCCCACGAAGGGTCCGCCGCATGGCACATGGAGCAACGTCCCATAACCGTATCCCGCACCTGCTCGAAATTCGCTGCGTCCAGGAAGGGTTCAGCGGCGCGCGAAGCTTTTCGCTCGCCCGTCAAGGCCTGGGGAACAGTCGAAAGCCAGATAATGATAATGAACAGAATGGTGCTGGCCAGCCAGGTCCAGTGCGGATTGCCCGTCCCCGCATGCCGCGAGTTGAAGTAATGGCGGATGAGTACGCCGATGATGAATATCAGCGCTGCGATGACCCAGTTGAATTGCGTGGAAGTAGCGAGCGGATAGTGGTTCGACAGCATCAGGAAGATAACCGGAAGGGTCAGGTAGTTGTTGTGTGTCGAACGCTGTTTGGCCTGCTTCCCAAGCTTGGGATCCGGTACCTTTCCGGCAATGAGGTCGGCAACAACCTTCTTCTGGTTTGGAATGATCAGCAGGAATACGTTCCCCGACATGATCGTCGCGGTGAATGCGCCAAGATGCAGGAACGCGGCTCGCCCAGTGAAAAGGTGCGTGTAACCCCAAGCCATGAAGACGATCACGGCGTAAAGAATGATCATCAGCGCAGTATCGTTTGCGGCAAGCGGCGATTTGCACAAGAGGTCGTAGATCAGCCATCCGATTGAAATCGATGCGAGCGAGATCAGAATCGCGACCGGCGTCGAAACATCCAGAACATTGCGGTCGATCAGATAGAGATCAGCACCCGCATAGTAGACGATGCACAGGAGTACGAAACCGGACAACCATGTGAAGTAGGACTCCCATTTGAACCAGATGAGATGTTCAGGCATATGCGCCGGCGCGACCATATATTTTTGAATGTGGTAGAAGCCGCCACCATGGACCTGCCATTCCTCGCCATTCACACCTTGCGGAAGGTCCGCATGGCGGCGCAATCCGAGGTCGAGCGCAATGAAATAGAAAGATGATCCGATCCAGGCGATTGCCGTGATCACATGCAGCCAGCGCGCCGCAAAATTCAGCCAGTCCCAGAAAATCAGATAATCCATCGAGGCCCCATGCACGCGGTTTACCGCGTCACAATGCGGTTCTTCGCGGGTCGATGCAACGAGGGCCGTTGAGATTCAGGTCAGCGTGTGCCGAAAATGGTGCTTTCGAGCACCGGAGCGCAGTGTACATCGTCGTACATGAGCACCGGAGGCGCCGAAACGTGCCATTTGCAGGCGGCCAACAGACCCTACTTCGAATCGTGGAAGATAATGCCGAGCGTATGGCGCTTGCCACTGCGCAGGCGGCTGACACCGTGGCGCATATTCACCCGGTAGTGGCCACGCGTTCCTTTAACCGGACGCTGGCTTACCGGAAAGATCACTGCGCTCGCCCTGCTGTAACGGCACGATCTCGGCACGTGACTGCATGCGCGGTCGCTGCTCTGTCAGGACAAACTCGCCACCCGTGAAATCCTCCTGGGGTCTGGACAGCAGAAACGCGACCTGGAGCGGAAAGACGTGGACGCCGTATATATCCTGGTGCAGGCAGTTGTAATCGCCTTCGCCATATTCCAGCAGCAACGGCGTTGGCCGGTCCTGCCCTGCTTCGTGGCATCGCTCGATAAAAGCTTCATGCTGGTCCGGATAACGGACATCAATGCCCATCAACTCATTCCAGCGGTTGGCGATGCCGGCCAGCGGCGGATAAAGCGATTGGCGCAGATCGCTCACAAGGCCGGGAAGCGGATAGTTGAAGTATTTGTATTCGCCGCGCCCAAATCCATGCCGCGCCATGACGATGCGTTTGCGAAACTGACTGTCGTCGGGATAACCCGTCGCAAGCTTTTCGCAATCCGCCCTGGACAGCACATTCTTCAAAATGGCGCAGCCGAAATTGTCCAGCTCCGTCTCGATCGTGCGCCACGGGATTGCTGCTGCATTTCTGATTGTATCTGCCATCATGACTTCTCCGTTGTTGAACAAGAGTGCCATCCTGGCTGTTTCGTTCCACCCGTTTCCTGCAAAACGACATATTTTCGGGCCATGCTGGCCATAACACGACGATTTTAGGTGACTCAGCCTGCCAGACTTCATAAATAGAGTCGCAGCGAGGTGCTCAGCACCGCGATAATTGAATATTGGATAAGAGAATGGGCACTCATGGAAATAGCAAAACAGGAAAGCGCAGCGCTGCGCCGCTCCTGATTTCTATTTTCTGGCTCGTTTCGACAATCGGGGCCGCCTTGGGGACTGTCTACTTGACAGGCCTCGACGCCGGTATCGCGAGCAGCGAATTCGGCACACCGAACAAGAACGAAACGCGCCTCGCCCACGAGGCCGGCGATCAATCGACTCCGGTGCAGCGGCCAATGCGCGTCGTGGCGCTGGAAGCGCTACATTTGAAGATCAAGAGTGGCCTGCAATCCGATAGCGGTCCCCAGGACACATTGCTGCCCACGGGTTCAAGACTGGTTATCGCAAACCGGAAGAATGTACTTTCCGTTCAGGTCAGTTCAAGTTTTACACTGGGCCACAATTCAGTTTTCAGCGCCCGCGCGCCTCCTTTGGCCGCGGCCTGACATCACCGTTTCCGCTTAGGATACGACGAAAACAAACTCCGCCTGCCGCCAAGCAGACTCGTAATCCAGTTCTCGGCAGCATGCCCGCACCTCACAACGGAACACAGATATGCGTACTTCGAGATGGGTTCTATGGACCTATATTATTATCATTCTTGCAGGCATCGTCCTCGCGCTCCCCAACATGTTTACCAAGGCGCAGCTCGATGCCATGCCCAGCTGGTTCCCCAAGAAACAGGTAGCATTGGGTCTTGACCTTCGGGGCGGGTCCTATCTGGTTCTCGAAGTCGATGCGGCGGCCCTCAAGAAAGACCGCATCAGGTCCATGCTGGATGACGCACGCGGCCATTTGCGTACAGCCAAAATCCAGCCGCAATCCATTCGCGTTGCTGGCGACGGCGTTGTCGTTACCCTCGCCGATGCTGCCCAACGCGACGCTGCGGTCACTGCCTTGCGTGAGTTGACCACCCAGGTTGCGCAGGTTGGTTTTGCGGCACCTGTCAGTGACATTGACATTACTACCAACGACAATCAGATCCGCCTGACGCTGACCGAAGCGGGGATGAAGGACAAGCTCGACAATGCACTGCAGCAGAGCCTTGAAATCGTCCGTCGCCGTGTCGACCAGGTCGGCGTAGCGGAACCCTCCATCCAGCGCGTGGGCTCGGATCGCATCGTTGTCCAGCTTCCGGGCCTGCAAGATCCAAGCCAGCTCCGCGCTTTGCTTGGTAGCACCGCCAAGATGACTTTCCACATGGTCGCAGACCGCAATGCGGGTGAAACGCCGCAACCAGGCGTCACGACCCTGCCGGATGTGAAGGATCCCGCCATAACCTATCCGGTCGAAGACCGGGTGGCCATTAGCGGTGAGCGCCTGACCGATGCTCGTGCAGCATTCGATCAGCAGACCAACCAGCCGATCATAACCTTCCGCTTTGACAATGTCGGCGCGCGTCAATTTGCGGACATTACCAGCCAGAATGTCGGCCGGCCTTTCGCCATCGTTCTCGACGGCAAGGTTCTGACGGCGCCTGTAATCCAGGTACCGATCACTGGCGGCTCTGGCCAGATCACCGGCAATTTTACAGTCCAGGACACGGTCACGACTGCGGCGCTTCTGCGCGCTGGTGCGCTACCCGCGCCCCTTACCGTGATTGAAGAACGCACGGTAGGTCCCGACCTTGGCGGCGACGTCATCAAGATGGGCCTGCTGACAGGTCTGATCGGCTTTGCACTCGTCGTCGGCTTTATCTTCGTCCTTTATAGCGGCTGGGGTCTGATCGCCAATCTTGCTCTCGCACTGAATGTCGTGCTGACGTTCGGCATATTGAGCCTGCTTGGCGCGACACTGACACTGCCCGGCATAGCGGCTATCATTTTGGGTATTGGCTTTGCCGTGGACGCGAACATTCTAATCAATGAACGTATTCGCGAAGAAGCGCGCAAGGGCATCGGCGCCATGGCTGCGGTCGATCGCGGCTTTAAGCTGGCCTATTCGACGATCATAGACTCGCAGGCCACACACCTTATCGCGACGCTCCTGCTATTCCTTTTCGGTACCGGACCGATCCGCGGCTTTGCCATCACCATGATCATCGGCGCGCTCGTTTCGATGTTCACTGCTGTCACCGTCGTCCGCGTCATGATGACCGCCATTGTCCGCCGCCGGAAAATGAAGACAATCCGTATCGAACACCTGTTCAAGCTCGTTCCGGAAAACACGAACATATCGTTCATGAACGCGCGCTTCTTCGGTATCGGCGTTTCCATCTTCCTGTCGATCGCATCGATCGTTCTGTTCATCCACCCTGGCCTGAACTATGGCATCGATTTCAAGGGTGGTATCCAGGTCGACGTCACAACCTCAAAGCCTGCTGATCTCGCCTCCATGCGTTCAACACTGGAGGGTCTTGGTCTCGGAGAAGTCGCCCTGCAACAAGCTGGTGGTGACAACAGGGTTCTTATCCGCGTGCAGCGGCAAGAGGGTGGCGAGATCGCGCAGACTGAAGCTGTCACCAAAGTCAAGGCGGCGGTTGAGCAGCTTGATCCGGGTGTGAAGATTGAAAGTTCGGAGGTCGTCGGACCAAAGGTCAGTCAAGAACTGGCTCGGTCGGGTATCCTCGCGGTCGTTCTCGCCAGCTTGGCCATGCTGCTTTACATCTGGTGGCGATTCGAATGGCATTTCGCGCTTGGTGCGATCGCTACATTGATCCTCGACACCACCAAAACGGTTGGCTTCTTCGCGCTGATGGGACTCGACTTCAATCTGACGGCGATTGCGGCCCTGCTGACAATCATTGGCTACTCCGTCAATGACAAGGTTGTGGTTTACGATCGCATGCGTGAGAATTTGCGCATCCACAAGAAAATGCCCCTGCGTCAGATCATCGATCTGAGTATCAATCAGACGTTGGCGCGCTGTATCTACACCTCACTGACCGTCTTCCTTGCCATGCTTCCAATGGCGATCTGGGGCGGCAAGGCAGTGGAAAACTTTGCTCTGCCGATGCTCTTCGGCGTTGTCATTGCAACGAGTTCCTCGCTCTTCATTGCAGCGCCTATCTTGCTGCTGCTGGGAACCTGGTGGGAAAAGAACCACGCTCACCGCATTGGTTCCAGTGAAAAACCGGTAGCTCAGGGCTGACCGGAAATCCCTGTTAGCGATCGACGCTAACTATTTGCGGTGCAGGGAAAAAATCACCTTCCTGCACCGCATATCGACGAAATCGGTTTGCAAGCCCTCCCCGGTACGCAATACTGCTGGACGGGTCCCTGCTGCAGGACCGTGATTTTTCATTCTTTCAATAGCTCACAAGGGGGAGACGCCGACATATGCCTCATGAAACGCCGCTGATTGCGACAATCGTCATAGGTCTTGTACTGGCCTTCATTTTCGGTGCGATTGCCAACCGCCTGCGTATTCCACCCCTTGTCGGTTATCTTGTCGCCGGCGTCTTGGCCGGCTCCCACACTCCCGGATTTGTTGCCGATCAGGACCTGGCGGCCGAACTCGCGGAAATCGGCGTCATCCTGCTCATGTTTGGCGTCGGGCTGCATTTCTCCCTGAAAGACCTTCTGTCGGTCCGCGCGATCGCTATCCCCGGGGCCATCGTGCAAATCGTGGCGGCAACCCTGCTTGGTGCAGGTCTCGCCTGGATCCTTGGCTGGAACATGCAAGCCGGGTTGGTTTTTGGTCTGGCTCTGTCGGTAGCAAGTACGGTCGTTCTCCTGCGCGCCATGCAGGAACGCCGTCTCATCGAGACTGAACGCGGCCGCATCGCGGTTGGCTGGCTGATCGTCGAAGATCTTGCGATGGTCCTTGCATTGGTATTGCTGCCCGCCATCGCCGGCGCCATCAATGGCGGCGGCACAGCGGACGGGGCAATCCACGCCGCAAGCGACCCGATCGCATCCTATTTTAATCTCGGCATAGGCGGCGTCATCACACTGACGTTCGGCAAGGTTGCAGCATTTGTTGCGGTCATGCTCATCGTCGGCCGCCGGGTCATTCCATGGACCTTGCACGCGATCGCGCATACCGGCTCACGCGAACTCTTTCGTCTCGCGGTTCTCGCAATTGCGCTTGGCGTTGCCTTCGGCGCATCGAAGCTCTTTGGAGTATCCTTGGCGCTCGGTGCCTTTTTCGCCGGCATGATCATGAGCGAGATCCGAACTCAGCCACCGGGCAGCAGAAGAATCCCTGCCTTTGCGCGAGCGCTTTCGCGGTGCTGTTCTTCGTATCTGTCGGCATGCTGTTCGACCCGATGACGATCGTCAACGACCCGCTGCCGCTTCTCGCGACCCTTGCGATCATTGTCATTGGCAAGTCGCTGGCGGCATTTTTCATAGTCCTTGCCTTCGGCTATCCGATGGGAACAGCCCTCATTATTTCTGCCAGTCTCGCGCAAATTGGCGAATTTTCCTTCATTCTTGCCGAGCTTGGCGTGGGGCTGGGCATGCTGCCAGAAGAAGGCCGTGATCTGATCCTTGGCGGAGCTATCCTCTCCATTCTCCTCAACCCACTCGTGTTTGCCGGGGTCAGCTATCTGAAACCGAAGCTCGAGAAGCGCCTCCCCGCCACAGCTGAGCCTGTTGCTGATCCTGAGGCGACCCCCGTGAAGGAGTCCGACGTTGAAGAAATCCGCCCCACCACGCTTACCGATCATGCAGTTCTGATTGGCTATGGCCGTGTGGGCAGTCTCGTTGGCGATGCCTTGAAGGAAGCCGGCAAGCCTTTTCTGGTTATTGAAGACGCAGACAAAACGGTGGCTAAGCTGCGTGACGACGACATCGAAACGATCGTCGGCAATGCTGCCAATGGAGATATTCTGGCGGCTGCCAACCTGGCCGGCGCGCGCCAGTTGATACTTGCCATTCCGAACGCATTCGAGGCGGGGCAAGTCGTCGTCAAGGCACGTGCTGCAAATCCGGTCATCAACATTCTGGCTCGTGCCCATTCGGATGCCGAAGTACAACATTTACAGGACCTTGGTGCCGATGCAGTCATTATGGGCGAACGCGAGATCGCACGCGGCATCGTTGCCCATATTCTCAACCTTGACGAGCCGAAGCCGGAGGGGCCATTGACCGGACAATGATAAAAAGAAGCCTATAATGACAGCTCGGCAGGAAAAAGCATGAAGTTGAAGGATTATGTATGGCCGGTCATCGGACTGGCTGCCGTCGGCATTTCCGTATGGCTCCTTTACCGGGAACTGCGGAGCATCTCGCTCGACGACGTGATCCACAGCCTCTACGCCATTCCCGTGCATCGCTGGATTCTGGCGGGCCTTTCATCCCTCGTCGCCTATGCAGCACTTGCCGGCTACGACCGCATTGCGCTTTTGCATCTTCGCCGCAAGATTTCCTGGGTGTTCATTGCCCTTTGCTCATTCACAACCTATGCGCTCTCGCACAATATCGGCGCGTCGGTACTGTCCGGCGCGGTCGTCCGCTACCGTGCCTATTCCTCACAAGGTATGAGCGGACCCGAAATTGCACTGCTGATTGCATTCTGTTCGTTTACCTTCTTGCTGGGAGTATTGACGCTCAGCGCCGTTGTGCTGCTGGTCGAACCGGAACTTTTGCAGCGTTTCAACACCGATCTGCCGCTCTCCTTGAGCTACGTCCTTGGTTTTGGCTCGCTGGCAGTCGTATCGTTGTATGTTTTTGGCAGCTGGCTGCATTTCAAGCCGTTGCGTATTCGCCGCTTTACACTCGAGTATCCGCGTCTATCGGTTGTGGCTCAACAACTCGTCGTCGGGCCTTTGGAGCTCATCGGTGCCGCCGCCATCATTTATTTCACTCTCCCAGCTGCTGGGAATCCCGGCTTCCTCATCATTCTCGGCATATTTCTGGTTTCATTTTCTGCCGCGTTGATCTCTCATGCGCCAGGTGGCCTCGGCGTATTGGAGCTGGTCTTCCTCACTGGTTTGCCTGACATGGATCAGGCAGATGTGCTGGCAGCGCTCATCATTTTCCGGTTGTTCTATCTTCTGATCCCCTTTGCGCTCTCGCTGCTTGTGGTGCTCTTTTTCGAGCGCTCGCAACTGCTGCTGCGCTGGTACAAGAAGGATGGTGAAGCCTGACCGTGAACGTCGGGGCCATTTTACGATCATCGATATTTATGCAGGAATATTTTCAAGATTTCGCAGAGTTTAGTGTGCTGTTCCTTCAAGGATATGTGTCGCCGGCCTATTCTGAAGCCACGTCAGATTTTCCCCTTAAGAAAATTTGTTTGAAGGTAGCACCGATGACGACATTGATCATTCCAGGATATCGCGGTTCCGAAAAGGGGCATTGGCAACGTCAATGGCTGGCTGAGGATGAGACCGCACGTCTCGTTGAGCAGGATGACTGGGAGAACCCGGTGCTGTCACAATGGCTGCATGTGCTGGAGGCAGCACTTGCGGAGACGCCCGGCGCGATTCTGGTGGCTCATAGCCTCGGGTGCGTTCTCGTCTCACACCTGGCCAGCCGCCCATCGGCGGCCCATGTAGCGGGTGCTTTGTTGGTTGCGCCGGCTGATGCCGAACGCATGGCCGTACACGATTCGAAGTTTCGCAGCTTTGCACCGCTGCCGCGTCACAATCTTGGTTTCCCCTCGATCGTCGTCGCTAGCCGGGACGATCCTTATATATCCTTCAACAAAGCGCGGGCACTTGCCGATATCTGGGGCGCTGGCTTTGTCGATATGCAATATGCCGGGCATATCAACATCGAGAGCGGTTTCGGATCATGGCCCGAGGCATACATTCTCGCCGATTCCATGCGGCGGCCTCAGGAGAGGTTTCGCACACAGCGCGCCGCCTGAAGCGCCATGCGGCCAGAATCAAGGGCCTAACTGGTCTGGTTCCGCTCAAGCAGATATTTCAGTACCAGCGTCACCACCGCGATCAGTGCCAGCGTAGACGAAGCAGCAAAGGCGCCGGTGACGTTGTAATCATTGAACAACAGTTCGATCTGCAACGGCAACGTGTTCGTCTGGCCCCGAATAGCGCCGGAAACGACCGAAACAGCACCAAACTCCCCCATCACACGGGCGTTGCAAAGCACCGCTCCGTAGAGCAACGCCCAGCGAATATTGGGCAGTGTTATGTAGAAAAATGTCTGCAGACCCGTCGCCCCGAGGGTGATCGCCGCCTCTTCGTCCTCGCTGCCCTGCGCCTGCATCAGGGGAATAAGTTCGTGCGCTACGAATGGGCTTGTCACGAACAGGCTGACGAGAATGATGGCCGGCACGGTGAACATGATCTTGATGTCATAGCTGTCGAGTAGCGGTCCGAGCAGACCCTGACTGCCATAGAGAAACAGATAGGTCACGCCTGCAACGATGGGTGAGACAGAGAACGGAATCTCGACGAATGTAATCAGCAGCCGCCGCCCGGGAAAACGGAAGCGCGTGACGAGCCAGGCCACGCAAATGCCTAACACCATATTGATCGGCACAACGACGATCGCGGTCAAAACCGTTAGCCACACTGCATGGAGGGTCGCGGGTTGCGCGATCTGCGAGAAATAGACGGCGATCCCCTCGCGGAAGGCATAGGTAAAAATCACCAGCATGGGCACGCCGATGAACAGGACCGACAGCAGGATCGCCGAAATGATCAGCAGCCAGTGCGACGGCCGTGAAGGCCTGGCGCCATGCCGCCGCGACGGTTGGACCGCAATGGCCGGTACAACGAGATCAGCTGTGTTCTGCATATCGAAGCTGCCAGGCCTGAATGGAATTGGTGACGAAAAGCATGACGAAGGCCGTGAAAAGCATGACGGTCGCCAGGGCGGCCGCCGCCGGATAGTCATACTCATCCAGCCGGATGAACACGAGCAGCGACATGACTTCCGTCTCGAATGGCAAATTGCCTGATATGAAGACAATGGCGCCGAACTCACCCAGGCTGCGTGCGAAGGAAAGGCTGCAACCCGCTATGAATGCAGGGAAAATGGCCGGCCAGATAACCCGCGCGAATATCTGCCAATTGGTAGCGCCTAAAGACCGCGCGGCCTCCTCGGCATCGGTCGCGACGTCTTCCAGCACCGGCTGCACCGTCCGGATGACAAAAGGAATACTGGTGAACATCATGGCCAGCGCAATGCCGAGCGGCGCATAGGCGACCTTGATGCCAAGTGGCTCAAGATATTGGCCGAACCAGCCATTTGTAGAAAAGACAGTGACGAGTGCGAGACCGGCCACGGCTGTCGGCAGCGCAAACGGCAGGTCGATCACTGCATCGAGAAGGCGCCGGCCGGGAAATTCGTAGCGTACCAGCACCCAGGCCAGAAGCACGCCAAACACGGCGTTGAAAACTGTCGCCAATGCTGCCGCGCCAACCGTAATGCGATAGGTCGCGAGCGCTCGCTCCGACGAAATGATGGTCCAGAAATCCGCCCAGCCCAAATTGACTGATTTATACAGCATGGCCAGAAGCGGCAGGGCAACGATGACGGCAAAGTATAGCAGGGTCACACCCATAGTGAGACCAAAACCCGGCAATATTCCACGCGTACTCGATTTTGAAAGCAACGACATGAGCAGTTTTCTAGAGGAAGTTGTAGTTAACGCAAGCGAAGGTTGAAAATGAAGCGGCGCGGTCAACAAACCGCGCCGTGAACTGGATTTTAGCCAAAGAAAATCACCGCTTGGTGAAAACCTTGTCGAGGATACCCCCTTCGGAGAAATGGTCCTTCGTTAGCTTGTTCCATCCGCCAAAGGCGTCATCGACCGTGATCAGGCGCGTCTCGGGAAATTGCGCGGCGTATTTTTCCTTCACCGTTTCGTCGTTCACCCGGTTGAAATTCTGCGCGAGAATGTCCTGCCCTTCCGGCGAATAGAGGAACTTCAGATAGCTTTCAGCAATGGCACGCGATCCCCGTTTGTCGACAACCTTATCAACGACGGTTACCGGAAATTCGGCCAGGAGACTTACCGGCGGGACGACCGCTTCGTATTTGTCTTCGCCAAGCTGCTTGCGCGTCCCCAATACTTCCGCCTCGAACGTGATCAGCACATCGCCGATGCCGCGTTCTGCAAATGTGGTCGTGGCCGCACGGCCGCCCGTATCGAATACCGGCACATTGGCGAACAGCTTCTTCACGAATTCCTGTGCCTTGGCTTCGTCCTTGTTGTTCGCCTCGAGCGCGTAGGCATAGGCCGCAAGATAAGTATAGCGCGCATTGCCAGATGTCTTGGGGTTGGGGAAGATTACCTTGACGTCGTCACGAACCAGATCATCCCAGTTCTTGATTTGTTTTGGATTCCCTGCCCGGACGAGAAAGGCAGGCAGTGAATAATAGGGCGATGAATTGTTCGGGAGACGCGACTGCCAATCGGCAGGAATGAAGTCACCCTTGTCGTGCAGAACCTGAACATCGGTCACCTGATTGAAGGTAACGACATCGGCTTCGAGCCCCTCAAGGATGGAGCGCGCTTGCTTCGAAGAACCGGCATGCGACTGGTTGACGGTTATATCCTTGCCAGCTTCTTGTTTGTAAGCGGCGGTGAAGGCCTTGTCGATCTGCTCATAAAGCTCACGAGAAATATCGTAGGAAACATTGAGGATTTCGCTCGGCTCGTCGGCGGCCTTGACCGGAGTGAGGCTCAGGCTCAGCGCCACCGCGGCATATACGAACAGTCTTTTCATTGAATTCTCCCAAGCTCGCCGGCGCACTTGCACCGCCGCATTGCATTCGCCACCCGATCCGCGCGACCTGATTGAAACGCGGACAATTTTTGCGAGGATGCCGGTAAAACCAGCGCTGCGGAAGAATTTATGTTCCAATGTCCTGGACTGAACTGAAATCAAATACTGCGAATGAAACAAAACAGAGCAAGCAGCCTGCAATCCGCGGCGCTGCCTGCTCTAGAGCAAGTTTTGTCTATTTAGAATCGTTCTGCCGGAGGGAATTCTTGCCTGAATATTGGAAAAGACTCACCAAAAACCGCGATGCTGCCAGCACCAGAGGAAATCTTCCTCGGTCCAGTTGCGGTGCTTCTTGGCCGAAGCTTCCTCGCTGTCGCGTTGCTTCAGATCGCCTGCATTCCGATCAAGAGTTTCAGCAGCAAAAACGCCCCGCCACAAGCGTTCCGCCCGATTAAAAATGCCTGATACTTCACTGTACATTGCGACCTCCATAAACAATTCGGTTGCAGAGTGCAGTTGCCTTTTGCGGTCAACCGATAGCCGATGATGACTGCTTGAAATCATTTGTCAACAATCTCTACCGGGTTAATCGTGTATGGATTTTGAAGCGATCTTCGTTGAAATCTTAATGAATTATTATTTTTCAGGGTCTTACACATTATTTTTGAGACATTTATCGGCCGCAGAAAAACTCATTTTTTTAACATTTTTACACTAGAAAATGCGGTGCGAGGGACTATGACTGCACCACAACGGTAGTCAGGCAAGAAAAATGATATCGCAAAAAGCCAAATATGCTCTGCGGGCGCTCGTCGTTCTGGCCAGGGCAGATGCCGAGAAGGCTCTCTTCATCTCGGATATCGCGGAAGAACAGAACATTCCAAAGAAGTTTCTTGAACAGATTCTGCTTGATCTGAAGCATCAGGGCATTGTCATGAGCCGTCGTGGCAAGATGGGCGGCTATCTGCTGCTCAAGCCAGCCGAAGACATCACCTTCGGCGAAGTGCTCCGCCTCATTGATGGCCCGATCGCACCTCTGCCTTGCCTGAGCAAGATCGCCTATCGCCGCTGCGAGGATTGCCAGAGCGAGGAGACATGCGAAATCCGTCATGTTTTCAACGAGGTTGCCAATGTCACGCGCGGCGTTCTCGACAGGACGACCATCGCCGATTGTCTCGTCTATGGCGAGGACGGTAAGATTGCCGAGATGCTCGACAGCTAGGGCCTCGGGCCTTGAGCTTGCAGACCCAGCTATTGCGCAAACACCGCCTTGCCAATCACCGGCGTTGACGGCACAGCCACATCGCGCGGCTCCAGCATGCCGGCGTGATAAGCAGCCCGCCCTGCCTGCGTTGCTAATGCGAATGCGCCCGCCATCGCTACCGGATCAGCCGCCTTTGCCACCGCAGTGTTGAGCAGGACCGCGTCAAACCCAAGCTCCATAACCGTCGCCGCATGCGAAGGACGTCCCAGACCGGCATCGATGATCATTGGAACTTCAGGAAAATGTCCCCGCAATGACCGTAATGCATACAAATTGAGCGGACCGAGCGCCGAACCTATTGGCGCGCACCATGGCATCAACACTTCGCATCCAACGTCCAGCAGGCGCTCGGCGACTACAAGATCATCTGTCGTATAGGGAAAGACCTTGAACCCGTCATCGGACAAGACACGGGCAGCCTCGACCAGCGCAAATACGTCAGGCTGCAGCGTATCATGATTGCCGATAACCTCGAGCTTGATCCAGTCGGTCGTAAACACATCCCGCGCCATCTGCGCTGTGAGGACAGCCTCCTTGACCGTATGGCATCCAGCCGTATTCGGCAGAATGTGCGTTCCCAGTGACCGGACAAGTGACCAGAACCTGTCACCGGATTTACGACCGGCCATTTCACGGCGGAGCGATACGGTGATGATTTCCGTGCCGGAAGCTTTGATCGAGATCCGCCAGGATGGCAGGCGAAGGATATTGCGCCGTCCCCAACAAAAGCCGGGAGGAAAGTTCGGTCTTGTAGAGTCTCAGCATGGGGTTAGCCCCCCTGCCGCGGAGTGAGAACTTCAACCCGATCGCCGTCATTCAAGCGGCAAGCCCAACGATCGGGTGACCGTACCAATTCGCCGTTCACTGCTGTCGCCAGCCACTCGCCCTCGAACTCCAGCTCCCTGAGCAAAGCGTCAAGAGATTGCGCGGCAACGTCCTGCGGTTCACCATTGACGACAAGTTTCATGGGCTTTCGCTCCTGGTTTGAAAAATCATGTCAGCGGCCCGCATAGCCATCGCCGGTGCAAGCAGAAATCCGTGCCGATAAAGTCCATTGATGCTGATCGTGTGTCCTTCGCGTGCCACACGCGGCAGATTGTCCGGGTAGGCCGGGCGTACCCCAGCCCCCGTCTCGATGACTTCGGCCTCCCCAAACGCCGGATGCAGACTATAGACCGCGTTGAGCAATTCCATCATCGAACGCGCCGTGATCGGTCCATGCGAGTCGCTTTCAATCATCGTCGCGCCCACCATGAAGGTGTTGTCCTCACGCGGCACGACATAGGCCGGGAAGCGCGGGTGAACGAGCCGGACCGGACGCGATAGCGAGATATCAGGTGTGCGCAAGATCAGCATTTCCCCGCGCACACCGCGTATGTCCTCATCGGCCGCAGGGTACCCGGTGCAATCAATGATCCAATCAAAGCTGCCCGCAGCAGAATGCGATAGATCCGTTTCAAACGAAACGCCCGCGGTGGCAAGCCTTGCGGCCAGACTTATCAGTACGTGTCTCGGGTCGAGATGTGCTTCCCCTTCAAAGAACAAACCTCTGCGAAAGCGCCCGGCCAGATCAGGCTCAAGCGCTGCAATGGCCTCTTCCTTGACCACTTCATAGCCGGATGTCCGCGACCCGAACCGGTCAACTTCCCTGACGTCGCGCGCCGGGGCAAGGACCAGCGTACCGTTGCGAATGACGGAGCCGGGCAGCGCGGCGTCCCACCAGTCCGCTGCTCGCAAACCGAGATCCACAACCACCTGGTCGGCGCTTTCCCGCTCGCAATAGGGGGCAAGCATGCCCCCTGCATACCAGGAGGCTCGCCCGCTGGTGAGAGGATCCAAGACCGTTACATGCGCCCCGCGCGACGCGAGTTCGTGGGCAGCGGCGAGCCCCGCGACGCCGGCGCCTCTGACCAGAACGTCCACGATGTCAGGCCTCGCTGTTGAGCGGCATGTAGAGATCGCCGCCCTCGCGGAATTTCTCCGCCATGGCTGCCATGCCCTCCTTCTGCGCTTCGGCGCGGATGTCGTGGGAAATGCGCATGGAGCAGAACTTCGGTCCGCACATTGAACAGAAATGCGCCACCTTGTGCGCTTCCTTGGGCAAGGTTTCATCGTGATAGAGCCGTGCCGTTTCGGGATCGAGCGAAAGGTTGAACTGGTCTTCCCAACGGAACTCGAAGCGCGCCCGCGACAGGGCGTCATCACGCAGCTTCGCCGCCGGATGCCCCTTGGCGAGATCCGCCGCGTGGGCGGCGATCTTGTAAGTGATCACGCCGACTTTTACGTCGTCGCGGTTGGGCAGGCCAAGATGCTCTTTCGGCGTCACATAGCACAACATCGCCGTGCCGAACCAGCCGATCATCGCGGCACCAATACCCGACGTGATGTGGTCGTAGCCCGGGGCGATATCTGTGGTGAGCGGTCCAAGCGTATAGAATGGCGCCTCGCCGCAAACGGCAAGCTGCTTGTCCATGTTTTCCTTGATCTTGTGCATCGGGACGTGACCCGGCCCCTCGATCATCACCTGGCAGTCCTTGGCCCAGGCGATCTGCGTGAGTTCGCCGAGCGTTTCAAGTTCGGCAAATTGCGCCGCATCATTGGCATCGGCGATCGAACCCGGGCGAAGGCCGTCACCCAGAGAAAAGCTCACATCATAGGCACGGCAGATATCGCAGATCTCCTCGAAATGCTCGTAAAGGAAGCTCTCGCGGTGGTGATGGAGGCACCACTTGGCCATGATCGAACCGCCGCGCGATACGATGCCTGTCACGCGGTTCACCGTCAGGGGGATGTAATGCAGGCGCACGCCGGCATGGATGGTGAAATAGTCCACCCCCTGCTCTGCTTGCTCGATCAGCGTATCGCGGTAGATCTCCCAGGTGAGGTCCTCGGCGATGCCGCCAACCTTCTCCAGCGCCTGATACAGCGGCACGGTCCCGATCGGCACCGGAGAATTCCTGATGATCCATTCGCGAATATTGTGGATGTTGCGCCCGGTGGAGAGATCCATCACCGTATCCGCACCCCAGCGGATCGCCCAGACCATCTTCTCCACTTCCTCCGCCATGGAGGACGTGACGGCGGAATTGCCGATATTGGCGTTAATTTTGACCAGGAAGTTGCGGCCGATGATCATCGGCTCAAGTTCTGGATGGTTGATATTGGCCGGAATGATGGCCCTGCCGCGGGCTATTTCCTCGCGAACGAATTCCGGGGTCACATAGTCCGGCACGGAAGCGCCAAATGACTCGCCGTCGCGCACAGCGGCCGTTCTCGCCGCCTCACGGCCAAGATTTTCACGGATCGCGACATATTCCATTTCCGGCGTGATAATGCCGGCTCGTGCATAGGCGAGCTGGGTAACGGCCTTGCTGCCCGCTGCCTTCTGCGGCTGATTGCGGATCGGAAATTCCGGCGTCAGGCGCTCGCCGGTGGCAAAACCATTGTCGGCGGGAATGATGTGCCGGCCCTCATAGGAATGGGTGTCACCTTGGGCGGCGAGCCACGGCTCGCGGATACGCGGCAGACCCTTGGCGATGTCAATCTCAACGGATGGATCTGTGTATCGGCCCGACGAGATCGTAAACCGTGAGGTTGGGTTCACCGGCAGTTGGATGAACAGCGATCTCGCGCATGGGCACGCGAGATCCCGGTGTGAATGCGACCCGGTTTATAGATTTTGGTGGAGGCAGGCAGCGGCCCGGTCGAAACCTTCGGGGCCTCGGTGATTTTTGCTATAGCGGTCATCATCAGGTTCCTTTGCAGTTTATTTGCGTGGAAACCCAGTTCTGTGCCGGAAGGATGAAAGGAGTTCGCGAGTCCGAAATACAAGTCGAGCCGAAGCACCAAACGCGAAGACTTTTGCACCGTCCCTACGCCAGTATGAACTGGATCAGGTTCAACGGGTCACTGCGCTGCAAAAGCCAGCAGTATCTCAGCCCCTTGTCGGGACTCCCCTGGTGAATAACCCTAACTGACCCGCTCGCGACTTCGTTGTCAAGCGGGTGAATGTCTTGCTATGCGCGAAGCTGTTTCAACGCGCCAGCCCATTTGGTTAGCTCGCCGAGCATGGTCGTTGTGCTTGTCACGATGATTTCACTCGGCTGGAATACGCCTTCATCGTTGATGTACTGCTGATACGAAGACACCGGAACGCCTTCCGGGATGGGAACCATGCGCAATCCGGCCATCAGTCCCTTGACTGATCTCGACCGAGCGCAAGCCTCCCGAGACGCCGCCATAGCTGACAAAACCCGCGGGCTTGTAGTTCCACTCCTGCCAGAGATAGATCATCGCATTGGTCAGAGACGGCGGCGTGAAGTAATCATATTCCGGGGTAACGAAAACATAGGCATCACCCGAGATCGATGATCTCGCTCCATTTGCGGGTGTGGGCATGTTCGTATTTTTTCAGGCGGGGGTGATTGGGTTCGTCAAAGATCGGCAGATTGATTTCGGCAAGATCGATCAGAACAGGTTCAAACCGGCCATCTTGCCTGGCAAATTCATTGAACCATTTTGCAACTGCCGGCCCGCCACGGCCGGGCCGTGTGCTGGCGATGATGATGTTGAGCCTGAGCGCCATTGTAACTCCATAGGACGGTTGAATCATGTCGCCTATGAATAGGAATGCCACGTCTCGCTTCACAAGAAGGCACTTTTTGGAAACCGGATAATTCTGTCAAAAGCCTTCATGAAAAACGAAACCCGCTACAGCAAAGGCTGTGCGGGTTCTGTCGTCTCAGCAAATGACCGGTCGGGCCGGTCAAGGATTATCTGTTGAAATCGCTGCCATTGTTGGCAGCCGGACGGGCGACGCGTTCCTTTTTCTTCGGACCGGGCAACAGGCCCTCGCGCTGTGCCTGTTTGCGTGCAGCCTTGCGGGCACGGCTCACGGCTTCTGCCTTTTCGCGGACACGGCGCTCGGACGGCTTTTCGAATGCCTGACGCGCCTTCATTTCACGGAAGAGACCCTCCCGTTGCATCTTCTTCTTCAGGACCCTCAGGGCCTGTTCAACATTGTTGTCACGGACGAGAACTTGCAATCGTTTTCCTTACCCATGCTTGCCTCGTCTTGCAGAACCACAATTGACCGCAATCAGACAAGCGTTTGAAGAATTGCCACTACGGCAATCCGGAGAAGCGCGGACTTTATGCATTTCCGCGCCAAAAATCCAGTGCGCCCGAGCAATTTACTCGGGCTTTCCTTTATTTCCCGCCAGTTATTCCGATCAGCCCGGCGGGTACCTTTTGTATTCCGGGACGCGGCAGCCCGATTTGGGCCCCGCGGACGAGATCAAATGGCTGCGGTGATGATGATCTCGACCTTGTATTCCGGAGTCGCGAGCTTGGCTTCGCCGGTTGCGCGTGCCGGTGTATTGGCCGGATCGACCCACGAATCCCAAACTGCATTCATCTCGCCGAAGTCTTTCATGTCATCGAGCCAGATAATGGCCTGCAGCAGCTTGGACTTGTCGGTACCCGCTTCCTTGAGGAGGCGATCGACTGCCGCCAGAACGTCCTTGGTCTGCTCGGTGACGCTCTTGCCTGGCCCGCCAACCTGACCGGCGAGATAGACAGTGTTGCCATGGATAACGGCCTGGCTCATGCGCGGACCAACTTCAATGCGACGAATGCTCATGGAAACTCTCCTCTAGCGATTTGCGAGCAGGCAGGCGCCTGCCTTGCATGCATGAAAAAAGGGCCGTGCGGCCCTTTTTTCGAAAGAATGGTGGGCACAGTAGGGATCGAACCTACGACCCGCTGATTAAGAGTCAGCTGCTCTACCAACTGAGCTATGTGCCCGTCAGCCGCTTTGACGACCGAAGGTGAGGGCTCTATAACGGCGCAAATTCTGCCTGTCCAGCCCTTCTTGAAAACTTTATGACGGCGGCGGACAGTAACAGCGCAAAGTCGGACCTCACACAAAAAGCTGCCCCTCCGCAATCTTGATCGCGGAGCCGCCGATACGCCCGCCTGTCAGCTTCTGGTCGACGATGTCGAGTTCAAGACGCAGGTGAGACGGCCGCCCCATTTCGTGCCCCTGCTCTATCGACAGCCGCAACACACCATCGAGCGGCTCATCAAAGGCATGGATGGCTCCTGCGAAGGCAGCGGTCGCTGACCCTGTCGCCGGATCTTCATAGGTGCCGTCATCACTGACAAACATGCGCGAATGAAAATGGCTGCCATGCAGGATCGTCTCGCGGCAATAGGCATAGACCGGCAGCTGGCGATGGCCAATCGTGGGCGCGACATCCTTCATGGCGGTCTGGTTGATTCTGATGCGTCCCGCCGCTTCGAGGCCATGGATCGGCACCAGCAGAAATGGCACGCCAGCGTCCCATATGCTCGGAACATGGTTCTCGAAACCAATCTCCCGCGGCTCGAGCCGCATCGCATTGGCGATGGCGATCTTGTCATATTTATAGGGTATCGCTTGGGGCAAGCGTGGAAGGTCGAACTCGGCAAACGCACCGCCTGCACTCAGCTTCACCCCGCAGCGTACAGGTCCAACCTGTTCTTCCAGAATGATCAATGCATCCTGCTGCCCCTCCTTGCCATCGCCAAAACGGCGCTGAGCCAGCGCCACAGCAGTTCCAACTGTCGGATGCCCCGCAAACGGCATTTCGTAGTCGGGTGTGAAAATGCGGGCCCATGCGGTATGGGCCGGGTTTTTCGCGGGCAGGATAAAGACAGTCTCTGAAAGGTTGAACTCTCTCGCGATGCGCTGCATGGTGAGGTCATCCAGACCTTCCGCGTCATGCACGATGGCTAACGGATTTCCGGTCAGCACCTTGTCGGTGAAAACGTCAAAAACCTCATAATTGCGACCGCTCATTTGAATTTCTCCCGGGCATTGTCCGGAGAAAATAGACCAAGGCGTGGGCTGTTCAAGTCAAACCTTGTGACGGTAACATTCAGCGATGCCCGAAATGCCAATCGGCAAAGGTTCGAAACGTCAGCGGCGTCGCTTCACCCATTTCACCCGCAGCTGAAATAGCCGTAATATCGTCGAGTTCGGGATCAACCTGGGACGAGATATGTGCCCGGATACGTTCGAGCAAATCATCTGCGCTGAGATCAAAATAATGACGCAGGAACAGCGCTATATTCCGGTTGGCGGTGACCAGATGAATGTTTCCGTCGCGCTTCCCGGCTTCCGGGAGGACGATGCCGGTTTCTTCCTCGACTTCCCGGTGCATGTTGCCTTCGATATCGATGTATTCACCCACCACATCATCGTCATCAAAGGAACCGGCAGGGAAATAGATCCGGCCAGCTGCTGAAGTCGAAGGAGCCATCCGGCCCGCGATCAATTTGTTGTCGTTGGAAACAATGACCCCGACGCCATAGATGTGCCAGGGCTTGTCATTCGATGTATTTGCCTTCCAATGCATCATCGTGGCAAAGCGAGTGCGATGATACCTCGCCTCGAATGCTTCGACTGACAGATGTGCCTCCTCGGCCATGAAGAACGAGCCATTGAACAGGGCAGGATTGGCGGTTGTGGCCCTTTGCCAGTTGGAGGCGATTGCCGCGTTGTGCTGCAACTCATAGCGCAGCGGTGCACTGTCTATGCGCACAATTGCGCTCTTGATCGGGATGACAGTCTTTTCGGGAATACCTATCATAAATCAAACCATGTTGAGAGAGACTGCGACCGGGCAATGGTCGCTGGCTTTCGGTCGGTCCCAGCCGACGCGGGGAAACCGTTCTACCTCCTGATTCGGTGGAAATATGGTCCGGTATGGTTGACCGCGCCGGATAATATCGGGGACCGCACTGGTATTGCTGCGTGCCAGGGCCGGCGACGCCAGGATATAGTCAAGCTGACACAGGTGGCGCTCTTGCGGCCCACGCGTATGGTAGAGCGTCCATCGATCCATGACGGGGCGGCGTTCCACCAGATTTTCGCAAAAACCGCCTTCCAGCAGGATGTCAACGCTGCTTGAAGGTTCGCTGACGGGCTCGAACGTATATCCGGCAAGCGAGATCGCCGCCGATGATGATCCTTTCGCGATAGTCATTGAAATCGCCGCAAATCACCCAGCGCTTGTCTGCCGAACCGCCACTTGACGCATATTTGTCTTCAATGATCCGGCGCACCGCCTGCGCTTCCGCAATCCGCACCGGCATGGTCGATGCACGCCCGTCCAGCCCGTTGCGCGGCGAACCCATTGATTTGAAGTGGCTGACAAATAGCGTCAGGGGCATGCCACCGATGAACAAATCGATCTCGAGACAATCGCGCTTGAAGATGCGCTCATGCGGTTCGATGCCGAGCAGCGCCAGCTCCGGGCCATGGATGCCCAGATCATTATAGGTGTTATGGGCGTGACTGGTCATTTTGACGAATTCGATCGGTTCCCCATAGCGGGTGGTCTCCCGCATCAGCACCGCCACGTCGATGCCGCGGCTGTCATTGCCCTCGATCATGTACTTGTGCCGGTAGCCCTCTCCCACCATCTTGAAAAGATAGCCGAATTCGAATGCATTCAGCGCGCCGATATTGTCCACCTCCTGCAGGCAGAGAATGTCCGCGTGGGTCTCGGCAATGGCCAGTGCAGTCAGTTGGCGGGTATCGTCGGCATGGGCGATGGTCCGTGCCTGCTCCAACTGCCGGTATTGTTCCTCATCCTGAATCTGGAAGAGTTGCAATGTCCGGTCCTTGTTGAGATTGTTTTTGAAACCCGAGAAGTCGAAACGGTTCATGAGATTTTCGACATTGAACGTAGCGATGCGGACAACCATGCAAGACTCGAGCGTTTGAAACAATCTGTGGAGCAACTGCGTTCCTCCAGATTGAACCTATCCTTATTGACGGATTGCCACCAGTAGCGATCATCGCAAGATGCGCCTATATGAGATGAATGACGGATCATGGCGGAACGATAATGACAGCTTTGAAAATCCTGCCCGCGGCGCTCGGCCTCCTGTTGGCAACGCAACTTGTCAGCGCTTCCGCTCAGGGAGTCGAGACTTATCGGCCGGCACCGCGCGGTCTCGACGTGGTACCGATCAAGCCGCTTATTCTTCGCAACGGTTCTCCGATCAATCCGGCGTCACGCGATTGCACCGGATCATCCCGTTGCGTTGACTTCCGCGTGCGCCGCCCGGTTGGCCCATCCGGACCGACGCAAACGGAGCGCTGCCGGGCCCAATACCAATCCTATCGGGCTTTCGACAACACCTACCAGCCGTTCGTTGGCCCGCGCCGCCGCTGCGATTTGTAGGATCCTCCAAAAACACGTTGCGAAGTCCACTTGGGGCAATCCGCGAGGATGACCGCTCAGGGACGCCGCTATCGGCCCCGCCAAACCCTCGACATTGCCCACACATTCCCTCCGGCAGACTGCTTCGATATGAGCCTACACCTCTCCAAATATTAGGCAGCCCGCCGGAGAGCCGATGCACAGTTTCAATCAACTCGGCGATTAGACCGTATGTTCTCGGGGTGAAGGTGGCCCGCCCCCGCAGTAAGCTGAATTCGGGGGTTGCTCTGGATAGGCCGGAGCCGAGCTCCACGCTTAGCGAGGGCGAACCATGAAAGAGAATAGCGTAATTTTCATCGGCTTGGATACGTCGAAGCTGAAGATTTCAGTTGCGGTTGCGGACGGGGTGCGCAACGGCGAGGTGCGGTTTTTCGGCGACATCTCTTCGGAGCCGGCGTCGGTGGCGTCGATGGTCGACAAGCTTTCCCGACGCGGGGCCAAGCTTCACTTTTGCTACGAGGCCGGCCCGACCGGTTACGGTCTTTACCGGCAGATTGTTGAATTGGGGCACGATTGTGTGGTCGTGGCGCCGTCCCTGGTGCCCAAGCGTGCGGGCGACCGGGTGAAGACAAACCGCCGGGATGCCGTAAGTCTGGCGCGCCTGCACCGGGCGGGCGAACTGACCTCTGTCTGGGTTCCGGACGAAGGCCATGAGGCGATCCGCGACCTGGTGCGGGCTCGCGAGGCTGCCAACGATGCGCTGAAGCAGGCACGCCAACAACTCCAATCTTTTCTCCTGCGCCACGGCCGGATCTATACTGGCCGCACGCCTTGGACGCGCGCCCATACAAGATGGCTGGCATGCCAGGCCTTCGATCATCCCGCCCACCAAATTCTGTTGGCAGAATATTGCCAGGCCATCGAGGATGCCGGCGTGCGTCTGGATCGGCTGACCAAGCTGGTGGTGGAGACCGCAGCATCCTGGTCGATGGCACCGGTTGTGGCAGCCTATCAAGCGATGCGCGGCGTCGCGTTCATGACTGCGGTCACCTTTGTGGTCGAGATCGGCGATGTCAGGCGTTTCGATAATCCCCGTCAGTTGATGGCCTATCTGGGTCTTGTGCCGTCGGAACGCTCAACGGGCGAAAGGGTCAAGCGCGCTGGGATCACCAAGGCCGGCAACACAAGGGCTCGAAGGGTACTCGTTGAAGCGGCCTGGACATATCGCTTCCCGGCTCGCGTGAGCCCGAAGATCCAGGCGCGGCTGGATGACCTGCCAAGAACGGTTCGCGAGATTGCCTGGAAAGCCCAGGTGCGGCTTTGCGCGCGCTATCGAAAACTGATGGCGGCAGGCAAGCCGAAGGTCGTCGCTGTCACCGCCATTGCCCGAGAAATGGCAGCATTCCTGTGGGCGATTGGACAGGAGGTCGCTCCCACAGCTAAAGGCTAAATGCCGATGGTCAGCTTGAAGAGAGACGCTTAACCCAAAATTTAAAATCATCTGCTGTTGGACAAAGATGGAGGCAGGGCTCCGGTGGGGAACCCTCGCAGGCTCTATGTGGCGGATAAATTCCAAGTCCGAGATTAGACAGAGGCAGCCCCAGACGAACACACGGAAATGCGGTACCCAACCCGCGCATAAGAGTATGCCAGCCGTCGTCTAAACGCCCTGCCTCCTCCTTTGTTCAACAGCTTCGCGCATGTGCTTTCGTCGTCAAAGCCGGAAAGGAAAGAGTCGTGACTAAAGAGCTTGCAAACGAACATAAGAGAGCCTCGGGCGAGAATAATTGATGCGTCCCGCCTGTCCAATGTATCGCTCCAGGGCTGCAAATCGTCCCACGCGCGCACTTTTCCGTCTTGGTGAAGTATTTGGCACGAAACCTGCTTTACGAATGCAGCGGTTCGATATTTAGCCGCTTTATTGATTGAAAAGCCCGTATTCGCAGCGGGATATAAAGATATTTTCAGCAATTTTTGTGGGGTATGAAGTGAAAATAAATTTTGGAATCAACCATAAGAAGCAGTCTTCTTCGAAAGCCAATCAGGTCTCGCAGCTGCGGCGCGCGCTTCTGATGGGCTGTGCCTATTTGCCTGCCGTACCGCTCCTGACAATGTTGGGTGGATGCAACGAGGGCGGCAACGGGACCCAGGAAGCGGTAACCACTTCAACGACATTCGACATTCCGCCGCCGCCACCGTCGGACGTGCCCGCGACACAAGGGCTGTCGATACCGCTGCCGCCATACAAGACATCTGACCCGCTGCCCGGGTCAACAGCCGTGCCGACCGGGTCAACAGCCACGCCGCCAGGGGGAAAACGACGCCGCGCTGGGAGGAATGGACGCAGCTTTCCAACAAACGGACTTTACGCCCGGGCCAATTGGCATGGCGCCGTCCGGGCTAGCAAACCCGGGGTCAATGGAAGGGAAGACCTGGCGCCCACCCGCGCCATCATGGCCGAAAAAGGTCGGTATCTACAATCTTGAATATAATTCGTTCTCGCAGGTTTCCGCGCGTGGTGCGAAGGAAGATATGGGGACCTATCTGAAGCGCTCGCTGGATAACAGGTTTGCGCTTTTCTACCGGGCCATGGTGAAAGCTTTTGAGAAACATCCGCCCAAGGAGTTCGAGGTCAGCTTTTTCACCGCTCCGGAATTTTACTGGAACGTTCCCTGGGGGGATTTCCTGACCGAAGACGAATTGAACAATTCAGCGGATTTGTTTCTGGATACGGTCAAGGCAAATGTAAGAACACTGATATCCAAGTTTCCGGCGAGCCTGTACGGTCACATCGTCCTGTTGCCGGGCACGGTCGCAGCACTGAAACCAAACCCCAACATCAAGCCGACCGGCAGCGGAGCGAGCAAGATCAAGGTCGTGTATGAGGCGTTCAATTATCTTACCTGCACGCACAATCTGCCATTGGACGATCCGGATTATCCCCGCCCCGCCTATATGATCTGGCCCAAACGGGTCGTGTCATCAATCGACTTCATTGACGGACGCAACTGTACATATTCGGTTGCCGCACTGCCTAAAAATCCGGTCAATACGCATTTGACTGACAGCGTAGAGGAATGCCTCCTGAGCGATAAGGGCGACCTGACGATCTATATCAAGTTCGTAACCTCGACAGTCGGACAATCCTTCGATGCACACGACCAGCCTTTTCCCAAATCACCGGAAGGCAATGCACCGGCAAAAAAATTTCACAACGACATCATCGATGGCCTGCCCTTCGGCATTGATATTTGCCTGGATTACGCTATGGCCAGCGTGCAAAAGGACACCTTTCGCATGGCCCAACTCGAAGATGAGACGTTCAAACTGGATTTCGTTATTGCTGCCGGGATGAGGTTGAACACCGCGACTTACCTGAATACCAAACATGTACAATATGCGATCCACAATGACGGTATTGTGAGTACCAGTGAGAGTAGCCCACTCTTCAGCACAATCTGGAAATTGAACCATCAACCCACGGGCTCGCCTACTTTCACAACTCTGGTGCCACTTTCGATGCCAAGAAGGAAATCGATACAAAAAATGGCGTGGTCTCTGTCTTTGACCAAAAACTGAAACTCCCGATAGCCTCGCCCCTGGCTGGCATCCCGGAGATCAAGGACAAGATGAATGATGTTAATGTGCGCATCTGGTCATTGGACATCGACAATTCAGATAAGCCAGGCGCTGCGCTCGTCGCCAGCAATCCGGGAGTAAATACGACGCTGGTCGAGACCATCCAGTTTATGGAATGATCCGGCGCGTGCATGGTTGCGAGCTCGCGGCAACGCGGGCAGACTTGACGGACAGTTTCTGAACCAGACAAAAGGCCGGTGGAGTGTTCCACCGGCCTTTGTTGTTCCCATAAAGCGAAGCTTAATTCTTTGCCTTGTCGACCAGCTTGTTGCTGCCGATCCACGGCATCATGCCGCGCAGCTTTTCACCGACTTCTTCGATCTGGTGCTTGTCGTTGTTGCGGCGGATAGCCTTGAAGCGCGATGCCCCGGCCTTGTATTCCTGCATCCAGTCGGAGGTGAATTTGCCAGTCTGGATGTCGTTCAGGACACGCTTCATCTCGGCCTTGGTCTCGGCGGTGATGATACGTGGCCCGGTGACATATTCGCCCCACTCGGCCGTGTTGGAGATCGAGTAGTTCATGTTGGCGATACCGCCTTCGTAGATCAGATCAACGATCAACTTCACTTCGTGCAGGCATTCGAAATAGGCCATCTCTGGCGCATAGCCAGCTTCGACCAGGGTTTCGAAACCGGCGCGGATCAGTTCGACCAGACCGCCGCACAGAACAACCTGCTCGCCGAAGAGATCGGTTTCGCACTCTTCTCTGAAGTTGGTTTCGATGACGCCCGAACGGCCGCCACCAACGCCGCAGGCATAGGACAGCGCGAGGTCATGGGCATTGCCTGAAGCGTCCTGATGAATGGCAATGAGGCAAGGAACACCGCCGCCCTTCTGGTATTCGCCGCGAACCGTATGGCCCGGGCCCTTCGGCGCGATCATGACGACGTCAACGGACTTCTTCGGCTCGATCAGGCCGAAATGCACGTTGAGGCCATGGGCGAAAGCGATTGCGGCGCCGTCGCGGATATTGTCGGCAATGTGATCCTTGTAGATGTCGGCCTGGAGTTCGTCCGGCGTTGCCATCATCATCAGGTCGGCCCACTTTGCGGCCTCGGCAACGCTGACGACCTGGAAGCCGTCGGTTTCTGCCTTCTTGGCAGTCGCGGAGCCTTGACGAAGCGCGATGCGCACGTCCTTGGCACCGGAATCCTTGAGGTTGAGCGCATGGGCGCGGCCCTGTGAACCGTAGCCGATGATGGCGACCTTCTTCGACTTGATCAGGTTGATGTCCGCATCGCGGTCATAATATACGCGCATTGTTCTATTCCTTCCCGTGTTAGGATTTAGTGGCCGTCCCCGGCCGCTTTCGTGTCAGCCCCGTAAAGAGCCAGAAACTGTTGTGTCGCCCGCCGGGCATCCCGGTCGATCGCCGCCTCAGTCAATTCGAACCGGTCGCCGAGAAGCAACCGGATTTGTACGTCGCGGACGACCAGTCCGAAGAAGGTGCGGAATGCTTCATCCGTATCCTGAAAATGCAGCAGGCCCGTGTCACGCCCAAGCCGGAGCAGCGGCCTCAGGCGGCGTGCCATGGCGAATGGCCCATTCTCGAGAACAATGGCCCCGAGATCGTGCTTGTCGCTGCCGGCATGGCCAACGGCAACCCGGTTGAGCGCAACTGATATCGTACCGGACAGGACGCGCAGCCAGTCAGACGCAAAGCGCTCGAGACCTGTGGTCAGGGAAGTCAAGCCGAACGCCTCCGGATCAACTGGCACGCCCCTCACCTTTGAGGCCTGCCACTGTACGGTCGCCGTCAGCAGCCCGTCGCGATCGCCGAACCACTTGTACAGGCTTTCCTTGGAGCAGCTCGCGCGGCGTGCGACGCTCGTCATGGTCAGGGTATCCCCCGCCTCGACCAGCAGAGTCAGCGCTGCATCGAGAACGTCTTTCTGACGTTCCGTCAATGCGGTCTCGCTGACTTCCACTGTTGACTGCACGCCTCATCTCCTTGCGTACCGTACCGTACGTTACGGCAGCGTTTTAGTATGCTGGAGGTGTTTTGACAAGCGCAATGAAAAACTTTTGAGGCGTCCGCCAATTCTTATACGCGTCTCGCGGCAAATCCGCCCGTCTTTACCCGAATATGGACCAGGAAAGCCCGAGATCTGGCTCAAGATTCTCAACCGCGAGTTAAATTTTTGATGTGTTGAGTTGCGTTCCCGCTTGCCTAGATGTTGACCTGCGTCCCGATCTCGACCACACGGCCTGTGGGTATCTGGAAATATTCCGTGGCATCACTCGCTGTCCGTGCCAGGGCAATGAACAGGCGGTCCTGCCAGCGAGGCATTTCGGACCGCGCAGATGCCTTCAACGACCGGCGCGACAGGAAGAAGGAAGTCGTCATGATGTCGAACTTCCAGCCTTGCTTGCGGCAAATTGCCAATGTCCGGGGGATGTTGGGACGCTCCATATAGCCGAACGTTAGCGTGACCCGCATAAACAGGTCGTTGATTGGCTCGATCCGCACACGGTCGCTCTTTTTCACTAGCGGCGTTGGAGCGGTAACCACGGTCAATATCACATTGCTCTGATGCAAGACCTTGTAATGCTTGAGACTGTGCATGAGCGCGGTTGGTGTGCTTTTGGGATCGCCAGTCAGGAACACGGCAGTGCCGGGCACAAGAGTCGGCGGATTTTCAGCCATTTTCTTGGAGATCAAATCAAGCGGGACTTCGCCCTTGCGTGTTTTCTCGAAGAGCTGACGGCTACCACGAACCCAGGTAGCCATTACCAGGACGATCAGGAATGCCACCACCAGGGATGCCCAGCCACCGTCGACTACCTTGATCAGATTTGCGGAAACGAACGTCAAATCGATGATCAGGAAGCAAAGCGTCAACGATACCGCAACCCACAGGCGCCACTTCCAGATCCGGCTCATGACGATGAAAAGTAGCGTCGTGGTGACAAGCATGTTGCCGGTAACAGCAATACCATAAGCCGACGCAAGGTTGGATGAGCGTTCGAAGCCCAGCACCAGCAGTATGACGACAAGACCGAGAAGCACGTTCACCCGGGGCAGATAGACCTGTCCCGACTGCTTTTCCGATGTATGTTCAATGTTAAGGCGAGGCAGAAGATTGAGCTGGACCGCTTGTCGCGATAGCGAATAGGCACCAGAGATGACAGCCTGGCTGGCAATAACCGTCGCCATGGTGGCAAGCAAGACCATTGGCAAAAGCGCCCAGTGCGGAAACATTTCAAAAAACGGATTCTTGGCGGCTTCGCCATGGGCCAGAATGAATGCGCCCTGCCCGAAATAATTGAGCAAGAGGCAAGGAAAAACGATCCACATCCATGCGGTAGCGATGGGTTTGCGCCCGAAATGGCCTAAATCGGCATAGAGCGCCTCTGCCCCCGTGACAGCCAGAAACACCGTCCCGATCGTAGGGAAAGCAGTGGCGGGATTGTCGATGATATACTCGAATGCATACACCGGGTTGACCGCTGCAAAAACGCTGAGATCATCCGCGAGATGCCAGAGACCAAAGAAACCGATGGCCAGAAACCAAAGCAAGGTAATCGGCCCGAAGATCGTTGCAACTCGGGCTGTACCAAACCGCTGCACCGAGAACAAAGTCAGTAGAATGACCAAGGTAATCGGAACGATGAATGGTTCAAGGGCTGGAGTCACTATTTCCAGGCCCTCGACAGCCGAAAGCACTGAGATCGCGGGAGTAATTACCGCATCACCGTAGAATAGCGATGCACCGACAATCCCCAGAGCCAGAATAAGTTGCGGGCGAGTCTTGAAACTCGCGCGTGCCAACGCCATCAGGGAAAGGATCCCACCTTCGCCGTCATTGTCGGCACGCAGAACAAATAGAACGTATTTGATTGTCACGATGACTGTCAGCGCCCAGAAGATCATCGAAACGACGCCAAGCACGTCGGTGCGGCTCAACGAGCCGTCGAGCGAGCGCAGCGTGAAGGGCTTCGCGGAATGCATAAATCGGACTCGTGCCAATATCGCCATAGACGACGCCAAGTGCACCTAGCACAAGCACCGGAAAGGCTTCTTTATGATGCATTTCCGGTTCATGGGCGACGGGATCTTTATAATAGCCCTCGTCAGCCAATTGCTCGTCACTCATATAGATTTTTCCTCGCTCTGACAGCGTGGGCGGACGAGTTAGTCGTGTTGCAACGCAATATCAATCGCCATTTTCTCATAGCTCTTTGCTCACGGTATGCAAAAACGCATGACAAATCAAATCCTGCGCCCAAATCAAGGGGCTAGGCCTTAAGCGCATTGAGAAATCTTTCTACAGCCCCAGACATTCCGTGCATCAAAGCCTCCGCCGTGAGGCCATGACCAATCGAAACTTCGACAAGATTTGGCACTCTTTTGACCAGTGCCGGAAGATTGGCGACAGTCAGATCGTGCCCGGCATTAACCGCAATCCCAGCTTCGGCCGCCGCGACACCAGTGGCGCCAAGCTTTGCCAGTTCCTCGGTTTCGCGGCGCGGATCGTCGTAAGCACCGCCATAGGGCCCGGTATAAAGCTCGACACGATCAGCGCCCAGCGCCTTGGCCACCGCCGGAGCCTCCGGATCCGGATCAACGAACAATGAAACCCTAATGCCCCGATGTTTCAGGTCCGCAATGATAGGGTGCAAAAATTCACCGTCCTGCCTCATGTTCCAGCCATGATCCGATGTGGACTGTGCTGGATCATCGGGAACCAACGTCACCTGCTCTGGTTCATTCCCTGCAATGAGGTCGAGGAATTGCGCTGTTGGATAGCCTTCGATATTGAACTCAGCTTGGGGAAACTCATCATCGATCAAAGCGCGGATCGCGGGCAAATCTGAAAACCGGATATGCCTCTCATCCGGACGCGGATGGACGGTCAGTCCGGACGCTCCCGCCGCCAGAGCGACGCGTCCGAGGCTAATAACATTCGGCCAGGGCAGATCACGCCGATTTCGCAGCATCGCAACTGCATTAAGATTAACGGAGAGTGTGGCTGTCATGATTAATGTCCGGCAGGGGGATTACTGCCCTGTCTTTTACAGGAGATGCGCGACATTAAACATCGTTATTTCGCCAAATCGAAATATCGATACTCCCAAGAAACCGGTTCTGAACCATCATTTTGTGAACCAGCGAACAGTCCAGGCATTCAGCTCAAAAAATTCTTCAGCTCTGCAACGATCGCCTCGGGGGCATCATCTTGAACAAGGTGGCCCGCTCTTGGAACCGTGTGAAACCTTGCATGCGGAACCAGTGACGCAAGCTTACGTCCGCGCTCAATCGGTATCCATTGATCCTCCTGCCCCCAGAGAAGCGAGACTGGGCAACGAATGGCTGGGATCCTGTCTGCAATTTCGTCGGTAAAGCATTGATCCATCTGTGCAATTTGCCGATAGAACGCAGCTTTCCCTATTTCGCTTTGCCAAGGGGCGCAATAAGGCTCAAGGCTTTCCCGTGACAATGGTTGAAAGGTGGCACCGCCGACATAGGCAGCAAGAATGGCTTCATGAATGTATGCAGGAAGGCTGCCAAAGGCTTCTTCAAACCTGCGCACATGCTGGACGAAGGGCGAACCCCAAGGCGCAATCGCGACCGGATCAATCAGTGTCAGCGAAGTGAAATCCGCTCCGTTGAGAAGATGGGTACGAAGAGCGGTCGCACCGCCAATATCATGGGCAACCACGTCCGGGGCTTCGATTTGCCAATGCATGAGCAGCGCAGCGAACAGATCATTCTGGACGCCAAGCGAAACGTCTTGTCCATCTCGCATCTCGGACTGGCCGTAACCGAGCAGGTCAAAGAGATAAACACTGCGGTTCGAGGCAAAGTGTGGAGCGATCCTACGCCACACCGCAGACGAGAATGGTGTTCCATGCACAAACACCAGCGCCTGTCCGCTACCAAACGTCCCGAAGCGAACGGATTGGCCCCTGAAACGGAATACATGGGGCAGGTCCCAGACAATCTTGTTCGCGTTGCCAATCATCTCAAAGCGTCACTCCTCGGCTTGCCGATTGAAACCCATAAGGCGAGCTGACACGAGCAAAGACTTTTGACGGAACATTAAATTTTCTTGAAAGCCAGCTTAACGCACAACCGTCAAACGTTCCGCGGCCCGTGTTATGGCCGTATAGAGCCACCGTTCGCGCGTATCGCGGAATGCATAGCTTTCGTCGAAGAGCACGACCTCATCCCATTGCGAACCCTGCGCCTTATGCGTTGTCAGTGCATAGCCATAATCGAAATCGTCGAAGCGCTTCTTGGTTTGCCACGGAATTTCCGCGTCGGGATCATCGAACTGCGCTTTCAGGAGCTTGATCTTGGCAACGCCTCTGCCTGGCTCTTCATCCTCTGGAGCGACCAGAAGGTTGATACCGGGTTTTACCGTTTCCCGTGACGAGGTCATGACTTTCCACAATGAACCGTTGAGCAAGCCCTTGGCCGGGTCGTTGCGCAAGCAGACCAGTTTGTCACCAGCCTGAGGAAATGACGCCGAATAACCTTTCAGTTCACGCAGACGCTGATTGTAGCGCCGGCGTGTCCGGTTGGTGCCGACCAGCACCTGGTCGGCACCAAGCACAAGATCCTGTGTCACGTCAGTTTTGGCGATCACTTTTGCCGCACCGAAATCGCCGTAATTGAATTCGCGTCCCTCCCGGACGTCGAGCGCGAGGCGGATAATGGGGTTGTCGCGCGCCTGCCGATGAATTTCGCTCAAGAGGAAATCAGGGTCATGCTCCGTAAAGAAGCCGCCGCCCGAAATTGGCGGCAACTGACCAGGGTCACCCAATACGAGTATGGGCGTACCGAAACTCATGAGGTCGCGCCCCAGTTGTTCATCCACCATGGAGCATTCATCAACGACGATGAGCTTGGCTTTGGACACTGGGCTTTGGCGGTTCAGAGAAAATGTCGGGGCTATGCTGGTCTTGCCCGTGGTTTCATTCTCGACAGCCTCTTCACCGCGCGGCCGGTAGATGAGAGAGTGCAGTGTACGAGCAGTCGCGGCGCCCTTGGACCGAAGCACTTGGGCGGCCTTGCCAGTGAAGGCCGCGAACTGGACATCTCCCTCGATATGCTCGGCGAAATAGCGGGCAAGTGTCGTCTTGCCGGTACCGGCATAACCAAAAAGCCGGAAGATCGGACTGCGTCCGTCTTTCAGCCATTTTGAAACGGCTCGAAGCGCTTCATCCTGTTGCGGTGATAATTGCATGGTCCTGAGTGACAGGATTCGCTGTCAAAGGGCAAGGAAAATGGGCGTGCCGGTTCTAATACTATAAGTTATCCGGGTTCCCGGGACGTATCTGGCCCTCGCCTACTCGGCCGAATTGGTGGTCAACCATACGAAAACGATCACCCTTGACCTGCAGCCTCCAGCAAATCTTCTGCTCTTCGCCCTCATAGGTCAGGCAAAGACTGTCCTTCTCCAGCGTCCAGTCGCCCGAGTAAGACATCCCATTCGTCAGGACTTGATCCAGCTTGCAACATTCGATCATCTTACCCCGAGACTTTCCGTCAGGGCCGAGGAATTCGGTGAAATTGAACGGCGGTTCAGCTTTAACCTCTCCCGTGAGCGTGGCCCCGGTAATGATCTTGCGCAGATCCTCTTCCGTCGTTGCCGGCCAGGAAGTATCTTGTGCTATGGCATGGCTCGCAACGAGCGCCGGCCAGAAAATCACGACGCACAACGCCATCCGGCGAATTCTCGACGATATTTGCATCTTAATGCCGGTCCGGATCATTTTCGAGTTTGATGGGTTGCCCGTGCGGTGTCGCATGGGCGGCGCGCTGCCAGGCGGCAGTCAGTTTGTCAATATCATCTTTGCCCGCGATATTCTTCAACGTAATGAGAGACTCCAACGCCAGCAGCCAGCATTGATAGTAGTCGCTGGCATCATCCAGTGCACCGGGACGCTTCAACTGTCCCGAGAGGGCGTTCGCCCATTCGTTCCAAGTGAACAACCCCTTTTGATGCAGCGCGATTACCATCGCGAAGGCTTCCGCTTGCCAAGGTTCGGCAAAGACGGGTGTGTCGCCGTTTGGCTTTATTCCCCGCGAATGCGTAACCAGCTCACGCAGGCTCAAGGTAGCTCTCCCAGGCATCGATGCTAATCGTCAAAGTAGGATCTGCTGCATCACCCCATATCTCAGGCCCGGTAAAGACAACCGTATAGACATATTGCGGGTTTTCGCCTTTGCCATGGGCATTGCTATCGGGGAAAACAAACCCATCGCGGACAGCGTCAATCCGCCCGAACTTGCCACGCGCATAACGCGGCAATCGCGTGTGCGTCTCCGGGTTGAAATTATGCGTCCGCACGCGATCCCCTGCCTCGAAGCGGGGCTCTTGTGCAACAGGTCGATCACAGGGACCACCTTTTGCGAGTGCTGCGGCCACGTTGTCAGCTTTCAGAATGCGCTTGAGCTCTGTACCTTTGCCCAGGGACTGACCTGTCGCCAGCTCTTGCGGCGAGACAAATCCGTGCCGCTTGAGCAGCACCTCCAGCGCCTTGATCCAGATTTCGTAGTAGGTGGAGGAGTAATAATCCGCCGGATGAAGACATTCGCGCGCGTGGCGGCTCTCATCAATATTCCAGTGCCCCATGGCACCGGCAGCAATTGTCAGCCCAAGTGCGCGTTTTTCCCAGTTCGCATGGAACAGCGGCTCGTCCAATTCCGGCACAATGGGGCCGAAGCCCATCTGCCCGCCAAGATCCTGCGGGCCGTTCATGCGGCCTCCGGTGCGCTGGCCAGTCCGGTGCCAATCATCGAGTCGCGCGTCACGAATTCCGCAAGCTGTGCTTCATCCAAACCGTCCGTACCTTCCGGCCGGAGTGGTATCACAAGATAGCGCAACTCAGCGGTCAGAATCCCACACACGAATTTTGGTCGTTTCCGGAAGGACAACGCCGAACTCAGCCAGCACTCCCCGCGGATCAATGACGGCTCTTGACCGGTATGGCGGTGATTTATACCAGACAGGAGGCAGGCCGAGCACCGACCACGGATAACAGGAGCAGAGTGTGCAAACGACAAGATTGTGCGTGTCGGCTGTGTTAAACACTGCCTGCATGTGCTCACCCTGCCGCCCGGTGATGCTCAGCGAAGCGATAGCGGACGTTGCATCGCGTTGTAACCAATCAGCATATTCGGGATCAGACCAGGCTTTTGCCACGACCCTGGCTCCATTTCGTGGCCCTACCTTCGTCTCATAGGTTTCAACGATGGCATCGATGGCCAATGGATCGACAAGACCCTTTTCAGTTAGAATGGTCTCCAGCGCCCGCACTCGCGCGGCCATAGGATCGAGTTCATTGTCGTGATGATGATCGTGATCGTTTGGCATGGGAAAATCTTATTCGCCTCTTATCGCTGGTGCAAGCTTACTTCAGCATTGGCCATAAGCTGACGACAAGCAGAATCGCCATGGCGATGTTGAACCATTTGAGGCGAACCGGATCAGCGAGCCAGCCACGCATCATTTGACCAAAGGCGGCCCAGCTTGACACCGACGGTATGTTGACGAGGGCAAAGGCAACACCGACGATCAAAACAGTGGCAAGATAGGCTTCGGGCGAAGTGTAAGTGGCCATCGCAGTAATGGCCATGACCCAGGCTTTCGGGTTGATCCATTGGAATGCTGCGGCTTCCATAAACGTCATGGGCCGTGCCTTGCCATCAACGGCATTGAGCGAACGGGACATGGCAATCTGGTAGGCGAGGTAAATGAGGTACGCGCCGCCCGCAAACTTGAGGATGGTATAGACGAGCGGAAACGTTTCGATCAATGCGCCCAGCCCCAGACCGACGCCGAGTAGCAATGTGAAGAAGCCACTGCCAATCCCGAACATATGGGGGATAGTGCGTTTGAAACCGAAATTGACACCCGATGCCAAGAGCATGAAATTGTTCGGTCCCGGGGTGATGGAGGTTACAAAGGCGAAAACGAGCAGCGTCAAAAAAATCTCAAGCGTCATCCTTCAAATCCAATCCTATGAAGCGGGTGCAAGCTAGAATCGAACGCGATTTGGCTCAATGACAATCTTGTCAGGGATACAATCGGATCCCTGACAAGATTCAGTTGAAGGCTCGACTACATGCCGAGCGGGCCACGATTCATCGCAGCAACGCCCGTCCGGCAGATCTCGACAAGACCGAGTGGCTTCATGATGGCGATGAACTGATCAATCTTCGATCCCTTGCCGGTAATCTCAAAGATGAAATGCTCCGTCGTTGCGTCTGTCACCTTGGCATGAAAGGCATCGGCAAGGCGCAGAGCCTCGTTGCGGTGCTCGCCAAGACCCGCCACCTTCACCAAGGCAAGTTCGCGCTGGATTGGTTTTTCATGGCCCAGTTCATCTGCCCGAACGGAGAGATCGACCACCCGGTGAACGGGCACAATGCGCTCCAGCTGATGGCGGATCTGATCGAGGACATGCGGCGTGCCACGCGTTACTATGGTGATGCGTGACAGATGTTGTTCATGTTCGGTTTCAGAAACAGTAAGGCTTTCAATGTTGTAGCCTCGCCCGGAAAACAGGCCGATGACCCGGGCCAGTACGCCCGGTTCGTTGTCGACAAGGACCGAAAGAACCGTGGTGACCGGTAGCTCCGTTTCCTTTGCGATAAAATATGCCGAGCCGGAGGCCGGGTTTTGAGCGTTCATGTTGTTAGTCCTCTCCGGTTACTTAAACGAGCTGCCTGCCCTTGGCGTCGATGGCATTGGCTACTGCCTCATCGGTCGCCTCATCGGGCAAAAGCATTTCATTGTGTGCCTTGCCGGAAGGGATCATCGGGAAGCAGTTTGCCAAATTGGCCACACGGCAATCGAACAGGACCGGCTTCTTGACATCGATCATTTCCTGAATGGCGTCATCGAGATCGCCGGGCTTCTCGCAGCGAATACCATGCCCACCATAGGCTTCGGCCAGCTTGACGAAGTCCGGCAAGGCTTCCGTATAGGAATGCGACAGACGGTTGCCGTGCAGTAATTGCTGCCATTGACGAACCATGCCCATATACTGGTTGTTCAGGATGAAAATCTTGATCGGAGCCTCATATTGGACCGCAGCGCTCATCTCCTGCATCGTCATCTGAACTGACGCATCGCCGGCAATGTCGATGACGAGCGAATTCGGGTGGGCAATCTGCACGCCCAACGCCGCAGGCAGTCCGTAACCCATGGTGCCGAGACCACCTGATGTCATCCAGCGGTTGGGTTTTTCAAAACCGTAGAACTGGGCCGCCCACATCTGATGCTGACCGACTTCGGTCGTGATGTAGGTATCGCGATCTTTGGTCAGCGCATAGAGACGTTCCAGCGCATATTGCGGCATGATCACGTCCTTGTTGCGCGTATAGGACAGGGACTTGCGCGACCGCCACCGGTCAATCTGCGACCACCATTCGCCGAGCGCTTTTTTGTCGGGTTGTATAGACGACGCGCGCAGCAGGCGCACCATGTCTTCAAGTACATTCGCAACATCGCCAATGACCGGAACGTCGACCCGCACCGCCTTGTTTATAGAGGAAGGATCGATATCGACATGAATTTTCTTCGAATTCGGAGAAAAACCGCTGATGCGGCCAGTGATGCGGTCATCAAAGCGAGCGCCGATGTTCAGCATGACATCGCAGTCATGCATTGTCATATTGGCCTCATAGGTCCCGTGCATGCCAAGCATGCCGAGCCAGTTCTTGCCCGACGCCGGGTAAGCACCCAGCCCCATCAATGTCGAAGTGATTGGGAAATTTGTGAGTTCAACCAGTTCCCGCAAAAGCTTGCTGGCTTCATTGCCGGAATTGATGACACCGCCACCGGAATAGATAACGGGACGTTTTGCCGATACGAGCAGCGCAACAGCTTGCTTGATTGCTTCGATGTCGCCCTGCACTTTGGGATTGTAGCTCGTACGCGGTGCGGTTTCTGGCGGCGTGTACATGCCAGTTGCAAACTGAACATCTTTCGGAACATCAACCAGAACCGGACCCGGGCGTCCGGTCTTCGCAACGTGGAAAGCCTCGTGCAGAACACGCGCCAAATCATTGACGTCCTTAACCAGCCAATTGTGCTTGGTACAAGGGCGCGTGATGCCGACGGTATCGCATTCCTGGAAAGCATCCGAGCCAATCAGGCTGGTCGGAACCTGACCACTGATGCAAACCAGCGGGATGGAATCCATCAACGCATCCTGAAGCGGCGTCACCGCATTGGTGGCACCGGGCCCCGACGTAACCAGCATAACGCCAACCTTGCCTGTGGAACGGGCATAACCTTCGGCGGCATGACCAGCGCCCTGTTCGTGGCGAACCAGAATGTGATTGATCTTGTCCTGCTGGAACAGTTCATCATAAATCGGAAGGACAGCACCGCCCGGGTAACCGAAAATATCCGTTACGCCCTGATCAATGAGGGCCTGCACGACCATTTCGGCACCGGTCATCTCGCGGCGTTGCGATGTATGGCTGTCACTATCCTGTTTTTCTGCGGTCATCGATCTCTTCCCGTAAATTCTGCGGCACTCGGCCCTTCAGAGGGTGTTTTCGTTTAGCTGAGATGTTGGAAATAAAAAAGGCCCCCGAAGGAGCCTGTGTTTCGCGCATGGGAGCTTTCGCCGGGTGCTTACAACACCCTGCCCATGCGCGATCCCACGACGATAAGAACTGTTTTCATGGTCGCGGACGATAATTTAGCAAATTCTATCCGTCAACGGCTAAATGCGATCAATTCAAAAGCTTTGTTCGCCAGAACGATAAAGACAATTACCGCTGCGTTGCTAAGATAATCTCAACGCCTCAACCTTAGGATGCCTCAACGTGCAATACCGGTTCGAGAACAGTCACCAACATGAACACTGAAGCATTGCCTGCTGGACAAGCCAGACCCTTCGTCCGCAATCGGACCGATGGGCATGTCATCGAGTGCAATGGCGAAAAGGCCATCATCCATGCGAAAACCGGGCCATCGGTATCTGCTTCGGAAGATTATTGGGCAGTCGGCCAGCTTATCTCCATTCAAGTCGCCGAAAGTCGCGTCGTTGGCCTCGTTTACAAAGTTGATCTTCCGGGTGCGCAATGGGAACAGGGTATCGATCAAAGCATTCATATCCATGTTGAGCTTGTCGGCCAGGTTGACACGCAAACCGACGGCACGTTGCGATTTTCGTCGGGTATCGCGACTTACCCGCATATGGGCGCGATTGCTCACCGCATCCGCGCAGCGGACCTGGCGGCGATCTACACGACGACGCTCAAGAACACCGTCTCGGTTGGCCATCTGTCACAGAATGCCGATATCCCTGCTCTTATTTCAATCGACAGTCTTATTTCTCGGCACTTTGCAGTCCTGGGCAGCACAGGTGTCGGCAAATCCAGCGCCGTATCCTTGCTCTTGCGCAAGATTATCAGACAGCGCCCGGATTTGCGGGTGCTGATCCTCGACCCGCACAATGAATTTGCCAGCGCCTTTCCCGAACATTCAATTTCAATCGACTACACGACGTTCGATCTGCCTTACTGGTTGTTCAGATTGGATGAATTTGCCGAGGCGGTTTTTCGTGGAAGGCCAACAGTACCCGCGGAAGTCGATGCCCTGCGTGACATGATTCCGATCGCCAAAGAACGTTTTGCCAGTGCCGAAGCAGCGGCGACCTCATCACTTCTGAAAAAAGACCGTGACTACTCGTCGATGACCGCTGATACACCGGCGCCCTACCGAATTGCCGATCTGATCAAGTTGATTGAGGAGCGCATTGGCCAGTTGGATGGCAAACCGGACCGCCCGACCATGAAGGCTCTCAAGCAGCGATTGCAAGCGCTGGTTGCTGATCCGCGTTATCGCTTTATGTTTTCAGCACCGACGACACTCGACACGATGCGCCAGACCATCGGTCATATCTTTCGCGTTCCGAAGAATGATCGCCCCATTTGTGTCTTCCAATTGGCGGGACTACCCTCGGAGGTGGTGAATTCGGTTGCCTCCGTGCTTTGCCGTATGGCTTTCGATCTTGCCGTATCAAGCGATGGGCGCGTGCAGACGCTCGTTGTTTGTGAGGAAGCTCATCGCTACATTCCTGCCGACGCCACTGCCGGCTTCTGGCCAACACGCCAAGCTATCGCGCGTATCGCCAAGGAGGGCCGGAAATACGGTGTCTATCTCGCGGTTATTACGCAGCGTCCCGGCGAACTCGACCCAACGATTCTCTCCCAATGCAGCACGGTTTTTGCCATGCGACTTGGCAATGAGCGGGACCAGGAGATAATTCGCGGCGCGATTACCGGAGCATCGCAAAGCACAATCGGCTTTCTGTCCTCGATAGCCAACCGCGAAGCCATCGCCTTTGGTGAAGCGGTCCCAACACCTATGCGAATGATGTTCGAGACGATCGCTCCCGAACAGCTTCCTGCAGCGCACATAACGAAGACGCAGGAATCGGTTCGTCTTGGCGATACCCATATATCTCTCGACACAATATTAATGCGGATGCGCCAACTCAATGCTGCGGAGAGTATCAACAATGACGATATTATCGATAGTTTCGAAAACATCGTCAGCACACCGGTAGCGAGCCAGCGGACATCTGCCCTCCCGTCTCAAGAGCCGGCAAGGTCGCATTGGCGTAATTTCGATACCGGAACTCGAAAGGAAGAAGAAGTGCCGAAGCCGCAACAGGAGAGCACCGAGCGATTCCGCGCCAGCGATCTCATTCGTAGCTTTCGCAGCGATAAGAGTTAATGTCTCAGGGATAAGACAATCTCTCCCAGTCGCCGGTAAGCTGGTTGCGAAACCACGTCATCTGCCGCTTTGCGTATTGTCGCGTGGCAATTGTTGCTAGCTCAGCTGCTTCTTCCACGCTCAATCGTCCCGCCAGCATCTCCGCTATGTCGCTTACACCGATCGCTCGCATGGCAGGAAGTGCATTGGGAAGACCTAATGATAACAAGGTCTTGACTTCCTCGATTGCACCGGCCCCCATCATCATTTTGAACCGCCGTGCGATACGCTCACCGAGCCATTTCCGATCAGGTTCGATGACAATCTTCCGCGCTGCTTCACCGTCGATCAGCGGCCTGCCGCTCTCCCTTTGCCATTCGATGATTGAACGGCCCGACGCGTCGAACACTTCGAGTGCCCGAACGACCCTCTGGCTGTCAGTCGGTCGCAAGGTCGAGGCAGCAACAGGGTCTTTTTCGGTGAGGATAGCGTGCAGTTTCTCGGCGCCATGAACCGCCTCCTGCTGGCGCCAGTGCACGCGGATATCGGCCGGAATATCAGGCATTACTGATAGTCCGCCGAGCAGCGCCCGAAAATACAACCCTGTTCCGCCGACAAAAATTACTGGCCTATCAGATAGTTCTGGCATGCCGAGCACACTCTCGACATCGGCGAACCACCTGCCCGTCGAATAGGCAACCGAAGGTGCCACGTGGCCGTAAAGATAGTGCGGTGCCGCGTTCAGATCGTCGGGTCCTGGGCGCGCTGTCAAGAGGCTCAACACATCGTAGACCTGCATGGAATCGGTGTTGATAATCACACCACCGGTTTCACCGGACAGACGAAGCGCAAGTGCCGACTTGCCGCTGGCCGTCGGTCCGGCTATCAGGATTGTCTGTCTTGTTGTCACATCAACCATCCAATCGGAAATTATCCAATGCCCTTGATGGCCACGCTCATCGCCAATCCCGTCACATCAAGCCTGACACCTTCGCTTGGGATTAAAGCCTCGGCGGCCATCAATGCAACAGGTCTTTATTGGCTGGCGGATGGAATTGCCTGCGACATTGCCCTCAAGGATGGCACGGATGCTGCCCGCGTCCATGCTGAACTGGACGACGCACTCGATGGCGCACCCATTGATATTATTGTGCAAAATCAAGATAGTAGACGTAAAAAAATCCTGATCGCGGATATGGATCTCGACCATGATTCAGCAGGAATGCATTGATGAACTGGCTGACGAAGCTGGATTTCGAGACAAGGTCGCGGCGATCACGGCGCGAGCGATGAATGGCGAAGTCGCCTTTGAACCCGCGCTGCGCGAACGCGTGGCGCTTCTGAAGGGCCTTCCCTTCGCGGTCATCGACAAGGTCATTGCCAGCCGTATCACATTGATGCCCGGCGGACCGGAACTGGTGCGCACGATGAAGAAACATGGAGCATATACCGCGCTCGTTTCTGGTGGGTTCACAGCGTTCACGCAGCGCATCGCCGACATGATCGGCTTTCACGAGAATAGCGCTAACACGTTGATAGATAATGGAGAAACCCTGACCGGTCTGGTCAAGGAGCCCATACTTGGCCGCGAGGCCAAGGTCGCGGCGCTGCGCTCGATCTGCGACCGCTTCAACCTCTCTCCCCAAGAAGCAATTGCCGTCGGCGATGGAGCAAACGACCTTGGCATGTTGCAACTGGCCGGTGCCGGCGTGGCACTGCATGCAAAACCTTCAGTTGCAGCACAAGCCAGGATGCGGATCGATCACGGCGACCTCACGGCGCTCCTTTACATTCAGGGCTACCGGAAGACCGATTTCGTTGTCTGACTCTGTTTCGCGTCGCTACACCAGTTATTCACGCCATAGTTGAAAAAACTGAGCCAGAACTACCATATCTTGAGCGAGATTCGGTGGGGCCGGGGCAAGAATCGACAGTTCTGCGCAAATCGTTTGGCGATCCCGCCTGTCATGAATCAATATTGCACGGGCCATACCCTGCAGGTACCGCCCGTTGACGATTATCGTCTCCATCAATCCATCTGGAGTGTCACGAACCGCAACTCGCCGGTTTTGGACGCGAGCATAAGCAAGGCATTCTTGCGGCCCTCATCACGCAATTTTTCGATCCGCGCGGCCACATCTTCCGGCGTCGAAACGGTCTCCTGCGCGATGTCGACGATCACGTCGCCGGCTTCGATGCGTTTGTTGGCTGCAACCGAATCTTTCTGGACCTCGGTAACCAGGACACCTTGAACTTCCTTCGAGATGCCAAAGGTTTTGCGGCCATCATCATCAAGTGCACCCAGCGTCATCCCGAGCACGTCGACGCCCTGGACCGCGCCATCCTCGCCTTGCCCGGTCTGATCGTCCTTCTTGGCCTGCTGGTCACTATCTTCAAGCCGGCCGAGCGTAACCTTTACGGTCTGCTCCTTGCCCTTGCGAATCACGACGACATCGACTTCCTTGCCGACCGGGCTCTCGGCGACAACACGTGGCAGATCCTTGACGTTGTTGACGTCCTTGCCGTCAAAGCGCGTAATGACGTCGCCCGCAAGAATCGAGCCATTGGCGACAGGGCCGCCGTCGATTATCCCCGCAACCAGTGCCCCCCTGCTCGATGTCATGCCGAGGCTTTCGGCGATGTCATCCGTGACAGGCTGAATGCGCACGCCAAGCCAGCCGCGGCGTGTTTCGCCAAATTGGCGCAACTGCGCGATCACTCCGGAGGCCAGTTCCGCCGGGATGGCGAACCCGATTCCGATCGATCCGCCCGTCGGCGAGATGATGGCCGTGTTGATGCCAATGACCTGTCCATACATGTCGAAGAGCGGTCCGCCCGAATTGCCGCGATTGATTGCAGCGTCGGTCTGGATGAAATTGTCGTAGGGACCCGAATTGATATCCCGGTTGCGCGCCGAGACGATGCCCACGGTCACAGTGCCGCCAAGTCCGAATGGATTGCCGATCGCCATGACCCAGTCACCGATGCGGGTTTTGGACGAGATCTCCAAACTTGACGGCGACCAGCTTGTGCTTCTTCGGATCGACCTTGAGCACCGCGAGATCGGTTTTAGTATCTTTGCCGATGAGTTCCGCCTTCAATTTCGAACCATCGTTGAAATTGACCTCGATCTCATCCGCGTCGGCGATCACGTGATTATTTGTGACGACTATACCCTGCTCGGCATCTACCACGAAGCCAGAACCAAGGGACTGGACCTGGTGTGACGGGTTGTTCCTCCCCGGTTCCTGCTTTCCGAAATACTCATCGAAAAATTCCTGGAACGGTGAACCTTCGGGAACTTTCGGCATGGGCACCGGGCCCGATTCCCCGTCTTGTCCCTTGACGGTCTGGGACGTGGAGATGTTGACGACAGCGTCGATCAGCCCGTCGGCGAGATCAGCCACGGAAGCCGGGCCCTGCGCCCTGGGCTGCATGCTGTTGGGCACTGCAGGCGCTTGCGTCTGTGCCGACGCTATGGGCACGAAGGCCGGTGTGATGCTTGTTGCCGTCATCGCAAGCAGCGCCAGCACCGCGGTAGCAGGACGTAAAACAGGGCGACCAGTGTTTAAAAACATGCGTTCAGGCCTTCATCGGTAAGGTCAGGACAATAGAATACAACAGAACGGCGAGAGTAGACAAAAATATGACCGCCGACACAAAGGTTTGATTGCGACGGTCCTTTTGTCGTTATCCGCGAGCCAGCCACACGACCGCCACGCCGATCGCAATCGAAGCGACGCCGGCAATGCGCAGGAACCCGTCAGGCTGTTCGCTGACATCACGCGCGACGCGTTTTGCAATCAACGGAAAACAGCCGTAGAGCAGCCCCTCGAAGACGAGGAACAGCCCTACCGCATCCAGAAAATCGACCATCGTCTACACCTGCCCCTATTGTGGGGCAGGTTTTGGAGCGACCGGAGGCGTTGCACCGCTTACCGGAGGCAACGTACCCTGGGAGTCCTGGAAATAACGGAAAAACTCGGAATTGGGTGAAAGCACCATCGTTGTTCCCGTATTATCCAAAGCCGTGCCATAAGCTGTCATAGACCGGTAGAACGCGAAGAAGTCCGGATCTTTGGAGAAGACTTCAGCAAAGATACGGCTGCGCTCGCCTTCGCCCTGACCTCGGGCAATTTCCGATTCCTTGCGGGCTTCTGCGATGATTTCGACCACTTGGCGGTCGGCAATAGCCTTGATCCGCTGCGCTGCTTCGCGGCCACGCGCACGCAGACGTTCGGCTTCCGCCAGACGTTCGGCTTTCATGCGGTCGAAGGTCTGCTGCGAGACTTCCTGCGTCAGATCGGTCCGGCGAATACGCACGTCAGTAATCTGGAGCCCGAGCGTTTCAGAATCCGGACGCAGTTGCTCGCGCACTTCCTGCATCATGCCGGTGCGCTCGTCAGAGAGAGCGGCCTCAAAGCCACGCAAACCGTAAACGCCGCGCAACGACGCATCGAGACGTGTCCGCAGACGCGCTTCAGCCAGCGTCACGTCACCGGAAACAGTTTGCCGGAACTTGCGCGGGTCGGTGATCCGGTAGACGAGGAACGCATCCACTTCGTAGAACTTACCGCCCGAAACCTGAACACGGATATTGTCCAGCTCGAAGCTTAGCAGACGATCTTCGATCATCTGTACGTTGTCTGCTTCCAGAAAGCCGAACGGCAGTTTGAAATAGATACCAGGATCGGATTTGACCTCGACGATCTCACCGAAACGCAGGACGATGGCCTGCTGGCCGGCCCGGACGACAAAGATTGACGAATAAGCCAACAGGGCAATGAATGCGATCAGACCCGCGAGAAGAGGAAAACGGTTCTGGTTCATTGCTTTGCTCCCTCGGCCGCGGGGCGTTGCCTGGTCAGTTCCTGCAGTGGCAGATAAGGCACGACGCCCTGTCCGCTCTGATCAACAATCACCTTGTTTGAGTCCTTCAGCACACGCTCCATTGTTTCGAGGAAAAGACGCTTCCGCGTGACTTCCGGGGCTTTGACATATTCGTCATAGACGGAAGTAAAGCGCTGCGCCTCACCGGCAGCTTCCTGAACGATACGATTCTTGTAGGCAGCAGCGTCTTCCCGGATCTGCGCGCCTTCACCGCGCGCCTGACCGAGCTTCTGGTTGGAATACTGGTTGGATTCCTCGACGAAACGATCCTCGTCCTGCTCGGCACGCTGGACTTCGTCAAACGCATCGGCCACTTCACGCGGTGGCGCCGCATCCTCGATCGACACGGCATTGATCGCAACGCCAGCGCCATATTCATCGAGTGTCTTCTGGATAATCCCGCGAACGTCGTTGGCAATGCCAGCACGGTTGTCACGGAAAATATCCTGGGCCGGGCTGCGTCCGACGATCTCGCGCATGGCGCTCTCCGACACCTGCTGGACCAGATTTTCCGGATTTTCGACGTGGAAGAGATAGGAGACGGGATCGGCCACGCGGTAAAGCACAGAGAACTGCACATCGACGATGTTCTGGTCTCCGGAAAGCATCAAGCCTTCCTTGGCGCCGCGAGCGCCCTGGCCGCCAATGTTCTTCTGCTTCTCGACGATCTCGACCTTCTCATAGGATTCAATTGGCCAGAAGTGAAAATGCAGTCCCGGCTCGGCAATATCCGGCTTGGGCTTGCCGAAGCGCAATTCGACGGCTCGTTCGTCCGGCTGGACCGTATAAATCGACTGGAAAAGCCAGAAGGCGACCAGCGCAAGAGCAATCAGCCCCCAGATCGCGGGGCTGCCGCCGGAACCACCCGGAAGAGCTTGACGCAAACGATCCTGACCGCGGCGAAGTATGTCTTCGAGGTCCGGTGGGTTTCCACCCCCGCCCCCTTGCGGCTTTTGACCCCAAGGGCCACCGCCGCCACTATTGTTACCGCCGCCACCCCATGGGCCGCCGCCGCCGTTCTGATTACTCCAGGGCATTCCTACCTCTTAATTTGAACGGAAAGTACCACCCCGTGGCGTCCTCCCGCTAACGCAACATCCCGTTTATAGGGATGGCGGGGCGCGCTTTCAACGCACGCGGTCGCTTTTCAAGCGGATTTGGTAAAAAGTCGAACGATTATGACTGTTTATCACGAAATTTTCATACCGCATGCGATTGCCTCAGCGTATCAGCGGCGCTCATAAACGACAAAGCGTGTTGCGTAATTGTCTTTTTCGCCGGCGGAGAAATCTTCACTGGAGATTTCTACCCAGATTTTCGGATCGATCGGAGGGAAATGGACGTCGCCTTCTACCTCGGCAAGTACCCAAGTTACATAGAGCCGGTCGACCCGGTTCAATGTCTGGCGAAAGATATCTCCACCACCAATGATGCATATCTCATTGACCTTGTCCGCACTGGCATGGCTTCCGGCGATCATCAGTGCCTCATCGACCGAACGCGCCGCGATAACTCCATCGACGGCAAATGCAGGATCGCGCGTGATGACAATGTTGGTCCGGCCAGGTAGCGGGCGCCCGAGCGAATCCCAGGTCTTCCGGCCCATGATGATCGGCTTGCCCATCGTGGTGGCCTTGAAGCGCTTGAGATCGGACGACAACCGCCAAGGCAGGCCATTTTCCCGCCCGATCACGCCATTCTCGGCTATTGCAACAACAAAACTGATCATGCAGGCAACATCCGTTTCAAATGAACATTCGTCTTCAAGGTCAGAACGGCGGCTTCAGACCGCGATCGGTGCCTTGATGCTGGATTCGGCGACATAATCGACAAGACGGAAATCGTCATATTTGAAGGCGAAGAGATCGGTGACTTCCGGATTGATGAGCATCTGTGGCAGCGGTCCTGGCGTTCTGCTCAGCTGCAGCCTCGCCTGCTCGAAATGATTGGCATAGAGGTGCGCATCGCCAAGGGTATGAACGAATTCGCCAGGTTGCAACCCCGTGACCTGCGCCACCATCATTGTCAGCAATGCGTAAGAGGCGATATTGAATGGGACGCCGAGGAAGATATCGGCTGAACGCTGATAAAGCTGGCACGACAGTTTGCCATCGGCGACATAGAACTGGAACAGGCAGTGGCAGGGCGGCAGCGCCATCTCGTCGACAAGCGCGGGATTCCACGCCGAAACGATCAAACGTCTTGAATTGGGGTTTTTGCGTATAGCGCTCAAAAGCCCGGCAATCTGGTCGATATGCCGGCCGTCAGGGGCTGGCCAGGACCGCCACTGATAGCCGTAGACCGGTCCGAGATCGCCATTCTCGTCAGCCCATTCATCCCATATCGTAACCCCATTTTCCTTCAGATAGGCGATATTCGTATCACCCTGCAGGAACCATAGCAGCTCATGGATGATGGATTTCAGATGCAGCTTTTTCGTCGTCAGCACAGGAAAGCCTGCCGCGAGATCGAAACGCATCTGATAGCCGAAAACAGAGCGCGTACCGGTGCCGGTCCGGTCACCGCGGTCAATGCCCGTATCGAGAACGTGTTGAAGGAGATCGAGATAAGTACGCATGTGCTATCTTTAGCAGATTCGGCCAACGAAGCACTAAAACTTGTCTGTGATCCACAGCGCTGCGCCGGTGAAACCCGCGCATCAAATGAAAAAATCCCCGGCGTACCGCCAGGGATGATCTCGTTTGACGGGCAGGATTTGATCAGAGACTGCCGAGCGCGCCGAGCCCCTTTGCGGTCAGGTAGTAAAAGGTCACACGGCTCTTGCTGTTGTCCGCCTTCATGGCTGTGCAGACCGATTCAATCACAGCATCGGCTTTGGCAGCGTCGGTAATTCCGAGCTTCTTTTCGACCCAATTGGTGCGAACCCGCTTCAATTCTTCCGGATCTGTGCAGGAAACCAGTGATGAATCCCTATTGCGCAGGGCAATTCCGAGATGTTTGACGATTTTTGCAACTGTCGCCTCATCAGCAGCCGCATCGTAGTGACGTACATCCTTTAGATAATCACTCATGGAAAAATCCCCTGATTGCTAGGTTCAATGCCCGGCATTGCAACCTCCCCTGAGAATGAAGACACCGCACAAACTGGCAGATGCATGAGGCGATGACTGTTTAGACGCCTTGAAACATTCCCCAGCATCGTTTCCAAGTCAATCCACTCTTTCAATTCAATAAAACAGGCCCTATATAAGCCCTGCTGGCTTTGGCCAGCTATGGCGATAAACGGACGATGCAATAAGCCCATTGGACCCGGGGGCGGTACCCGGCGCCTCCACCACAATGCAGCTGATTTCGCTGCCTTGTGGCGGGGGCGAAATAGGATCGACAAGGGTGTAAAGATCGAACTTTTGCCCGGCATTGTACCACCGTTATCGGGCTAACTCAGTAGTTGCAAACGACAACTATGCGGAAGCACGTCTCGCTGCTTAATTGCGGTGTGATCGCTTCAAATTAAGTCCTAGGGGTTCGCACTTCTAGGCGGGGTTCGGAGGTACCTGGCAACAGAAACCTCCACTACTCCCTCTCCTCATTTCAGCACAATGTCAGCGGTTTTGAACCGGGCTTCGTCCGATTCAAAATCACGGCTTGACGTGACCGATCACATCGCGTATCAAACCATATAGTTAAATAACCTTATGGTTTAATAAACAAATGACACCCGATCGACTTGACCATATCTTCTCGGCGCTTGCTGACCCGACGCGCAGGGCAATCCTGGCGCGTCTGGCGCTCGGCACCACTTCGGTGACTGAACTGGCTGAGCCTTTCGCGATGTCCGGCCCCGCGGTCACGAAACACCTCAAGGTGCTGGAACGGGCCGGCCTCGTCATCCGCGGCCGCGAAGCCCAGTGGCGCCCGTGCAGCCTTGATGCGGCACCGCTCAAGGAGGCAACGGACTGGCTGGAGCATTACCGGCGCTTCTGGGAAGGCAGCTTCGATCGACTGGAGGAATATCTGCAGGATGTTCAGAAAAATGGAGAGGAAGATGTCTGACACAACTACAGCTCACGTGACAAATGAAACGGCTGGCCGCGTCCTGACCATCAAGCGCGTATTCAATGCCCCGCCTGCCCTCGTCTTCGATGCATTCGCCGATCCGAAGCGCATGCTGCAGTGGATGGGGCCGCGTGACTATCCGGCAACTTATGTCGAAGCAGACCTGCGGATCGGCGGTAAATGGCGCGCCTGCCTCGACTCCGCCGCGAGCGGCGAAAAGCTCTGGCACGGCGGTGTCTACCGGGACATCGTGCCGGGTAAACGACTTGTATTCACCTTCGCCTGGGATCAGGAGGACGGCAGACCCGGACTGGAGACGCTCGTCAACATTACCTTCGAACCGCAAGATGAGAAGACAATGATGACATTCCGTCAAAGCGTCTTCGATACACCCGAAAATTGCCGTGGCCATGAGCATGGCTGGAACAGCGCCTTCGATCGCCTCGAGGAGCTGCTTTCACAAGAGTAGCCGAGATATCTGCAGCATTCCCATTGAGGCAATCAGCAACAGGAGGAAGCAATGCAACATGAGATCGCATCCCGGGACGAATGGCTGAAAGCGCGTGTGGCGCTTCTCGCCAAGGAGAAAGCCTTCACCAGGGCGCAGGAGGAAATGAGCGCGCAGCGCCGGGCATTGCCCTGGGTGAAGATTGACAAGGAATATGTCTTCGACAGCCGCTCGGGGAAAGTGACACTCGCCGACCTTTTCGGCGGGCGCAGCCAGCTTTTCCTCAAGCATTTCATGAAAGGACCCGGCCAGGGACAGCAATGCGTCGGCTGCTCGCTGGAAGTCGATCACATCGAAGGCCTCATGGCGCATCTCGAGAACCACGATGTCTCCTACGTGGCCGTGGCGCGCGCACCGATCTCCGAGATCGAGACTTTGCGCAAGGCCATGGGCTGGCACTTCCCATGGGTTTCATCGTTTCACAGCGATTTCAACTACGACTTCAACGTGTCCTTTGCCCCCAGGGAAGTTGCGGAAAAGAACGCTTACTACAATTACAGGCAGACCGATCCCGGGCTGGAAGACCTCTCGGGCGAGAGCGTCTTCTACAAGGACGATGACGGTCAGATCTTCCACACCTATTCAGCTTTCAGCCGCGGCGGCGAGCAGTTTCTCGGTATTTACGGCTATCTCGACGTCATGCCGAAGGGACGCAACGAGACCGGGCCACACTACAATCTGGTTGATTGGGCACGGCCGAAGAACATGTATGGCAAGGGTGGCATGGTTGGTAACAATGGCCGGTACCACGGGCCCGATTGCGCTTGTTCCCTGCACGAGTGAGCCGGCACGATGTGCTGCGCACTCGGAGCCTTGCTTATCGCCTTGGTCACAGCATGGAGAACCAGGTTCGGAGCCATGCTTGGCTGGTGGCCGCGCGCCCGGTTGGCAGTGACCTTTGCCACAACTGCTATCGCGTTGATCGCGGGTTGGGCACTGGCAGCGCAGCATTTCTCACACTACGTCGCCCGCGCCCAGGCAAACGAAAGAGGTGTACTCGCCGAGATACTGGCGCAGCCGATCTGCGGCGGTAACCGGCAAAAACAAAAAACCCGGGACGATGTCCCGGGCTCTTCTTTTCATATCTGATGGAGGATCAGAACGCTATTCGGCGGCCGCTTCCGCCTCGACCACGCGGCGGCGGCCGATTGTTGCCTGTGTGAGGAAGAACGCACCGACCGCACACAGGGCGATGCCGGCGGCCATTGGCAAAGCGGTTCCGTCGAAGAACAGGCCGGCGATAACCATGGCTAAGGCCGAGGTCACGAAATGCAGCGTACCCATCAATGCGGAAGCGGTACCGGCAATCTCGCCATGGTCCTCAAGGGCGAGCACGGATGACGTCGGAATGACCAGCCCCAGGAAACCGTAGCCAACGAAGAGGAAGATAGCCAGCACCGGCAGCTGATTGAAGCCCAAGCTCATGACAACGACCATTGCCGCCATCGTCAACGAGAAAGCCGTTACAGCCAAGCGCATCACCCGAACCAGCCCGAACCGATCGCCGAGCCAGCCGGTAAACTGCGATACGGCGAAGAATGAGACCGCATTGATTGAGAAAGCCATGCTGTACTGGGTCGGTGTCAGCCCATAATGATCGATCAACACGAAGGGTGAGTTCGCCAGATAAACCAGGAAGCTGGAAATACCGAGGCCACCAATGAAGGTGAGCGTCAGAAAGTTGCGATCACCCAGCAGCAGGCGATAGGCTGCCATGGCGCTTCCAAGGCCGCTTTCGGCGCGTGCCGCTTTCGGCCGGGTTTCCTTCAGCTGGGTAGAGAGCAGGATCAATCCGATAAACGCAGCGATCATCACCGCCCAGAATACACCCCGCCAACCATAGAATTCAATGACGGCACTACCCGTCAGCGGTGCAAGAATTGGCGAGATGCTGAAAACGAGCATCAGAAGCGACATCAACCGCGCCGCCTGCACGCCGGTATGCATGTCGCGAACAATAGCACGCGGAATAACCATGCCCGCGGCACCGCCGATACCCTGGAGAAAGCGGAAAGCGATCAAAGTCTCGACATCGCTTGCGAGCGCGCAGCCGATACTGGCCACTGCGAACAGGCCTATACCAATATAAAGCGGTGCCTTGCGGCCCCACATGTCGGATAGGGGACCATAGAAAAGCTGAAAGATGGCGAACGAGATGAAGAAAGCCAGAAGACTCATCTGCACCGCGCTATTATCCGCGCCGAGTTCTTTGCCAATGGAGGGCATGGCCGGCAGGTACATGTCAATTGCAAAGGGGCCGATGGCGGTCAAGAGACCAAGGATGAGTGCCGTACGAAAGAAGGAGCTCGTCATGATGATTGTCTTTCAGATAACTGCGGCGCGAAACCGGGTTGCTTCAGCGACCGCATCGCTCTCAGGAGAGTTCGAATTGGTTCGGGTCTTCAGTGGGAGGGCACGGGCTTGGGAGGACGGTGCTCTCAGAGGCTTACAACGGGTGTCAAATATTTTGGACACACCTGTAAATTTAGACACCATTGTCTAAAACGTCAACACGCATTATCTTCACTTCATGAAAAGTCGCGACGATCACCCGCTTAAGACAACCGGCCACACCCAGCGTGGTCAATGCTCAAAACGTATCTCCATACTCGACGCAGCAGCGCACGTATTTTGCCGTGAGGGATTTTCCGGAGCGAGTATCGATGAAATTGCCGTGGAGGCCTGCGTGTCGCGTCAGACCATATACAATCATTATCGTGAAAAGGAAACACTCTTCACTGCCGTGGTCGAGGACGTCATGGATCGTGCCAATGCCATGCTCTTTTCCATATTGGCCACTTTTCCGGACAAGTCCGACAATCTCGAAGACGACCTGACCGCATTCGCCATTCGCCTCACCAAGAATTGCTTATGCAATCAGGATGGAAAGTTCCTGCGCAAGCTGGTGCAATCGGAGGGCGAGCGCTATCCGCATCTTTTTGAAGCATGGCGTCAGCGCGGGCCGGGCAAGATCAGCACGGCATTGGGCGCACTGTTCTCGCGGCTATGCCACAAGGGCGCCCTGCAGATTGACGACTTCGATCTAGCGGCTCGCCAGTTCCTCGCGCTGGTCAACGCAGACCTGCAAATGCTCACGCTGTTTGGCGAAACGCCTTCGAGCGAACAACTCGAAAGTGCGGCGCGCAACGCCGTAAGTACCTTTCTGCGCGCCTATGCGAAACCCCCGCGCGAGAATCCCTCCGCGTCTCCAATGATTGCTGTCGTTGGCTAAACATGCCCTGTTCCACTATCATGAAATTTGCAGCAAACGAAGTTCCATGGCGTGTTTTGCATCCGCCAATTTTGGCATGATGGGTTAAATTTATTTGTGCGGCTGACAAGCGGTCGCAATTCCGTTAGCCATGCGCCATAATGGTCGAAATACGGTCGCCATCTCCGCTTGACAGAGAGGGGTGAATCCATGGGATAAGAATGAATGCCACAAGATATGATCCGCTACGATATACTTGCCCAGGAAGCGCTACGTGGCGTTATCCGTAAAGTGCTAGGCGAAGTTGCCAAGGCAGGATTGCCCGGCAACCATCATTTCTTTGTCACTTTTCTCACGGGTGCCCCGGGCGTGCGCATTTCGACGCGTCTGCATGAGAAATATCCCGAACAGATGACCATCGTCCTTCAGCACCAGTTCTGGGATCTTCAGGTTACCGATGTACTGTTCGAAGTCGGACTCTCCTTTGGTGATGTGCCTGAACGTCTGGTTGTTCCTTTCTCCGCTATTCGCGGCTTTTATGACCCCTCGGTGAACTTCGAGCTGGAGTTCGACGTCGAGGTCGAAGAAACCGTTGGCGATAACGACCAGGGTATCACCAGCATTGCTCCGCCCCAGCCAGTGGAGAAGCCCAAAGTGGCTGCGACAACCGCCAAGCCCAAACCGCCGGTAAAGACGGCCAAGAAACCAGCAAAAGCGGGTGGCGAGAAGACGGAAGCCGGGTCTGATGAAAACGGTGAAAAATCATCCGCTTCTGTCGTGTCGCTGGATTCATTCCGCAAGAAAAAATAGCTGTTGCTGTGGCTGAGATCGTCAACCTTCGGCTGGTAAAAAAGCGCAAGGCCAAAGAAGCCAAGGACAAGGCTGCGGCCGAAAATCGGATTCTGTACGGTCGCACGAAGGTCGAGAAGCAATATGAGCGCGAAGCAAACTGCAAGATAACGCGATTTCTTGACGATCACCGGCTAGAGAAGCGCGCCGTTCCGGAGGCCGAAGTATCGGACCCGGACGGCAAGTGAGCCTCGTCCGCAAACGCTCTGTCAGCATTCGTGGACATCGCACGAGTTTCTCACTCGAAAATGCCTTTTACGACATCATCTTGTCGATAGCCGCGGGGCGCGAGGTCACGTTGGCAAGCCTCATCGCCGAGATTGACGAGAGTCGCGATCGCGATTCCAATCTATCTTCCGCACTGCGGATCTACGCGCTCGATTGGGTGAGAAAGAACTGCAGCAGTCACCAGTAAACGTTGGTTTTGACTCATTAATTCATGCATCCCCCCGCCTGCTGATGCGGCATCGCGTGATCCGGGATTCAATGGGTTCGAAAGCACTTGAAATATTTCACCGCACCGTGTCGGATCAACAACGCCTCATTCGTCTTAGTGTAGGTCAGGACTGTTAATCAGGGTCCTGACCCTAGTGCAAATCACGATGAAAAAGGGAAACCCGATGCCAGCCAAGCAAAAGATCACCCCATGCCTTTGGTTCGATGGAAACGCCGAAGAAGCAATGGATTTTTACATGTCCATCTTCAAGGACAGCAAAATTCTCAATAAGACCAACTGGGGCAAAGAGGGGGGAACCAGGGAAGGCTCGCTGCTCGTCGCCACTTTCCAGCTTGCAGGCCAGGAATATATCGCCCTGAATGGCGGGCCGCAGTTCAAATTTACCGAGGCAATATCGCTCTCCATCGATTGCAGTACCCAGGAAGAAGTGGATAGCCTGACCGAAAAGCTGACGGCCGGTGGCGGGGAAATTCGCCCCTGCAGTTGGGTAAAGGACAAATTTGGCCTGTCATGGCAAATCGTTCCTTCCATTCTTCCCGAAATGCTGCGCGACAAGGATCAGAAAAAAGCTGACCGCGTCATGGCCGCAATGATGCAGATGTATAAAATCGATATCCAGAAGCTCAAGGACGCGTACAACCAGCAATAGCGATGTCGATGCAGTCACTACCAGCGTTACTGAATCTTCGGCTCCAGGGATTTGGGCTCGAGCGTTTTCAGGAATTCATCGACTGACTGTTTGTCGAGCGCACCGGCGCCTTGGGGTGGGGCGGAAGTCTCCCCTCTATCGGATGGTGGCGCAGGTAGAGATTGGAGCGCCTTTTGCGCCGCTTCTTCTGCGGCTCGCTCTTCTGCTGCCCGCTTCTCCGCGGCCGCTCGTTCCGCGGCTTCGCGTGCTTCCCGCTCGGCCTTGAGCCGGGCCTCCTCGGCAAGACGAGCGCGTTCGTCCGCACGCGCCTGATAGAGTTGCACTTCACGGCGCAGGCGCTGCTTTTCGACAAGAGCTGCCTGCAACGTCTCGACGCGTTGCTGCTCGCGTTCGAGCGCTCGTTGGGTAAGGAATTGTTCCAACGGCTGGCGGTTTAACGTCAATTTTGGATTGGCCCATGGGCCGTACAGAGTAAACTCGACGACAGGATCCGCGCCTGCAACGATGGCTGTGCCTGGATCGAAGGCAAACCGGCCTTGCGACGCGATACTCAGATCCGGGAAATTCAGCCGCAGGTCGGCAGCGAGGGTGGCACCTTCGTTTTGCAACTGGAATGTCGATGTCCGCGCCATGCCACCAGCAATGGTGAAGGCAACTTCCGCATCCCCTGCCTTGAACTCACCGGTGTTGAAGTATTTACCGATCGTGGCATTGATCGAGGCCGAAGTAACCGGTCCATCCGCCGCGTCGGCGTCCGCCAGGATAGGTTTCAGTGCCGCCGGGTTGAAGGCATCGATTACGAGATCATTGACTGAAACGACACCCGAACCGGCGACAGACTGCATCATCTCGGCTACGGACGTGCCAGTTGCATTGACCGACGCGGAGATTCTTGTCTTCCCCTTTAGCGGCCCGTCGTCTTCGACAGGCTTGTAAAGCGCATCCAGATCCGTCTGGTCCAGCGTGAATTGTCCCGTTGCAAGACCTGTGCCGCTGGTGTTTCGCAACTCGAACATACCGTCGAAACGGCCGCCAAGGAGTTCACCCTTCGCGTCGTCAAAGCGGAGCGACCCATCTTTTAGTGCTGCATTTGCCTCGAGTTTCCCGATAGGCCCGAGAATGCCGGCATCCGCTTCGTCTGCCTTGATCTTCAGATTGAAATTGATTGGAAACAGCGGTGCGCCCGCAAATGTCGATTTCGGCCAGACGCCTCTGCCGTCGCCATCGATAGCATCAGTTCCGAGCATGAATTGCGTCACCGCCGGCAGATCGAGCCGTGCAAGCGACAGATCCCCTTGAACTCCAGGTATACTGTCCACAAGATCGAGCCCGAGCCGTCCGCTGATTTTCGTATTGCTTACCTGGCCGCTCAGGTCCGGCAGAGTTAGCTTGCCCTTGGCGAGCTGGAAACTGCTTGCCACATCGGTCGGCATGCCATTGCCAAATCCGGGCAAGGAATAGCCGGCGGTGGCGATATAAGCTTCAATATCCGTCGCCTTGATGGATGCCCGGCCCTCGCCGCTGAGCTCGCCTGCGGCATTGCGGAAACTGCCGTCGAGAAGTGCCTGTCCGTTTGACGACTTCAGCGACAACTGTGTCTGAAGACCGTCTTGCTCGTTGCCTTTCATCGCGAGATCGGCTTCCAGTTCGCCTGCCAAACCGAGCGGTAAGGCCGGCAATCCTATCAGTGCCATGAGCGTTTCGGCCTGACCGCTGCGTGCATCCAAAGTTAATTCGAGCGTGCGCCGCTTTTCAGAATTTTCTGTTGTTGTTCCAGAAAGCGTCACATCCATTCCGCCGGTTTTTCCGGCAGCACTCAATGAAAACTCCTCGGCCCCGCTCTTGCCGTGCAGTGTGTTGGCAAGGATGCTGAGCTGGGTTTCTTCAAAGAGCCCTGGATATCTTGCAGCACGTTCACTCAATGCCTTGATGAAGGGAAAATCAGGAAATCGTTCGGCGATGGCCGCAACAAAGGGTCCAAGATTATCCGAGAGAACAGTCGAATCGATCGAGCCGGCGGGTTCTGTCTTGAAAGGCTCGAGTTTGCCGGTCGCAGTGATGGTCGCACCCGCCACATTGCCGATCGTCAGCCGGTCGATATCGAAAACACCACCGCGCAAGCGGAAGGCAGTATCCAGCGTTTCGGCCACGAGCCCGTCATGCGTAACGGGCCCCGCCTTCAAATGCACGTCGAGATCCTGCCCGCGCAGTTGCGATGCACCGTCCACTGAAGGCTTCTCATTGTTGCCAAGGACCGCCATGAAAGCTTCCAGCGCATCGGCATCGAGCGCCCCACCCTCCAGCACCAACTGTGTCAGCGGCAGGGATTCACCCTTGGCGCTCCGCACCAAGGAACCCTTCAGTGAGGCACCGCCCAAGGCCACTTCGAGATTGTCGACCTTCTGCAGGTCATCATGCAGGCTTACATCACCTGAGAAGCCTGCGCCGGGTAAGCGCCGGATTGCTTCGTCGACCGAATCGGTCAGCCATGCAGCCAGACCTGATGGTTGCCGCGATGCCACAAGCAGCTTGCCGTCGAAACCGAAACTCTCGCCAACTTGCAATATGCCCTTGGCTTCAAATTGGGTACGGCCGGGCAGCTCCGCCTTAAGCTGGTTTATGGCCCAGCCATTGCCGGAAGGTGCAGCATCAATCGTCACGGAACGGATCGTCGTATCGCCGGCGACAATTGCAGGCAGCTTCAGATCAATCGTGCCCGGAACGGTCGGTATCGGCAACTGATCCATGAGGCGGCGAAACACACCCATCCGCTCGGCCGCGGTCACCGGCTTGGGGGTCACCCCCTTGGCAGGCTCACTCTGACTGTCGAAAGTGACTTGCTGCCCGTCCGCCTTGATTACAAAATGTGGATTGCTGCCGTAATCGAACAGCGCATTGCCGTTGACGATATAGGGGTCGTCGGCGGTACCCTGCTCCATACGAAATTCGGGAATGGTGATCTTTGCATGGTCGGCTTCGAAGCGTCCTGTCATGCGTACACTTGAAAGCAGCGGCTTCTCGGATTTTGCGGTAACCATGGTACCGCCAGCGGCCGCAACCTCGTCTGCCGAACGGATGGCAATCCCGCCAGCGTATTTCAGGGCCCCCTCGCTCAAGGTCAACTGGCCGTCGGTCTCGAACGCGGCCGGAACGCCATCCGGGATAATGCGCGCACGCAAATTCAGCGTGCCATCCGGCTTCAGTGCGCCGGTCGAGGCCGACAGTGCCGTTTTCTGGCCATTGAAGAACAGCGTGCCATCAAAGCTCCACGGCCCGGAAAGGTCCGTCGCCGAGAGTTTGGCATCAAGGTTCGAGATGTTACGCGTGGTCGATGTTGATGCGTCGCGGATGATCACAGCACCATCGGTGATCAGCATGTTCTCAAGTCTGACTTGCGCCGAATGAAACGGCGTACGCGGGCGGATGGCCCAATCGACGACACCATCTCTGTCGATCCGGACTGTCGCCCTCGGCTTTTCGAGCCGCATGTCGAAGATCAGGATCTCACCACGTATGAACGGCGCAAGTTCCGCATCCATCGAAAACTTTTCGATCGTCATTACCGGTTCGGAACCAGGATCGCCAACCTTCACATCGGAAAATGTCACCGATGGGAATGGGAGGAGCCGCGCACTGGCACTGCCAGCGACTGTGACGGGACGGCCGAGCAGAGCCGAGGCTTCGCGCTCGAAAGAGGATCGATAGCCTGCCCAATCGACAAAATACGGCACAACCAGCGCCGCCGTCAGCACCAGTACCAGTAATCCACCGATGAAAACAAACAGGCGTGCCAGTATCTTGCTCCAATCAATTCGCGCCGGGTACCACAACGACCGGTTTTGGGCGGCGAAATGACATGATAGTCTTTCTCATTGATTTGCAACGCTTAGACAATGGTTTAGCGCCTGGAATCATTCTGCGAACCTATAGCCGTAAGATCTTGCCGGGATTCATGATATTTCCCGGATCAATGGCACGTTTGATCGCTTCCATCACATCAACAGCACCGCCGAGCTCGGCCCGCAGAAACTTTATCTTGCCCTGGCCTATGCCATGTTCGCCGGTGCAGGTTCCGTCCATCGCGATCGCCCGGAGATTGAGGCGCTCAACAAAAGCCTCCACCTTCTCGATTTCGTTTGCGTCCTTCTCATCGAACAGCACCAGCACGTGAAAATTCCCGTCACCGGCATGGCCCACGATGGGCGCGATGAGGCCGCTCTTCTCGATGTCCTTCTCGGTTGCGACGATGCATTCGGCAAGCCGCGAAATCGGCACGCATACATCCGTTGATAGCGACTGCTTTCCAGGTGCCAGCGTCATGCAGGCAAAATAGGAATTGTGCCGCGCCGACCAGAGCTTTTCCCGCTCTTCGGCATTGGCCGTCCACTTGAATTCGCCACCGCCATTGGCGGCTGCGATTTCGCCAAAAAGCTCCGCCTGTTCCGCAACGCTGGTCTCGCTGCCGTGGAACTCCAGGAAGAGATAGGGTGCCGGTTCGTAATCAAGTTTCGAATAGGCGATCATCGCCTGCATTTCCAGCTGATTGACCAGTTCGATACGCGCGACGGGAATACCCATCTGGATCGTTTCGATCACCGCATTGCAGGCGCTCTCAAGATCAGGGAACGCGCAGATACCGCCAGAAATCGCCTGCGGTATGCCATAGAGTTTCAGCGTCAATTCCGTAATGATGCCGAGCGTCCCTTCTGAACCGATCAGCAGGCGCGTCAGGTCATAACCGGCGGAGGTTTTCTTCACCCGCTTCGAGGTGGTGATCAGGCGGCCATCCGGCATGACGGATTTCAACGCCAGCACGTTTTCACGCATCGTGCCATAGCGCACGGCATTCGTGCCTGAAGCGCGCGTGGCCGCCATTCCACCCAAGCTCGCATTGGCGCCTGGATCGATGGGGAAAAACAGCCCGGTATCACGCAGATATTCGTTGAGCTCCTTGCGGGTAACACCTGGTTCGATGACAACATTCAGATCTTCGCTATAGACCTTGAGAATGCGGTTCATGCGTGAAAGGTCAATGGACACACCACCTGCAGGTGCATTCACCTGTCCTTCCAGGGACGTACCCGTTCCGAATGGAATAACCGGCACCTGCCATTCACCGCAAAGCCGCACAACTTCCTGAACGTCTTCTGCCGATTCAGCGAAGACGACCAGATCCGGCGCCTGGTTCGGCACATAACTGGTTGTATGAGCATGCTGCTCGCGGATAGATTTGCCGGTCTGCGCGTTATCACCGAAGCGTTTTTTAAGAATGGAAACAACGGTCGCGATTCCATTCTCGTTGCGCAGCAATGCTCCTGCGTCTGCCAATGCCATTCCCGTATCCACCTTCTACTCAAGATCGTCTTTTACGAATGCATTTTCGGAGAATGCACGCGACTTGTCCAGTTGTAACTCTGTGTGAAGTTTGACAGGCTCAAGGCGAAGAAAGCGCAGGCTCAATCTTCGTCTTCGTCATCGTCCTCGCCGGGCTGCCAATCAGTGACGGCAACGAAGCGTTCCTGTTCGCCGGTCTTTTCAAAAACGCTGCCGACGGGAGAATCGAGAAGCGGAATGATGCTGGGATCGTAGTTGGCTATGGTGTTGACTTCAAATATGCCGCTGTTTTCCGGATCTTCCATATAATCGTCGCTTTCGAAGCCGGAAAGAAAGCGCCAGCCACTGTCAAACTCGTTGTCAGGATCCTCACGGTACATGAAGCGTACCGGATAACCATCGATCGTGATCGTATCCGTTGCAATGCAGCCACCATAGTTGCGGATCAGTGGCCGTATCTCGCTCTCGGTGAGTCGGTAGCTTTTCTCCATAGCCAATTTTAATTGATCGTCATGGATTTGGCTAGTTTTCGGAAACGGTCCGAAAATTTGTCCTTCTCGCTGTGCCGCACAATCAGGATCGCCCGGACATACCGGCTGGTTTCGAAACGCGCAATCTGTGCGACGTAGAGCGGATCATCGCTTGCAGAATCCTTCGCACTGCCATCAATCTCCACCCATTCCGCCCCATCGGCCTGCGAGCTCGTCTCATTATCGGATCGCACGTCCTTGATCCCCGTCAACGAAGCGAAGGCCTGCTTGGCAAAATCCATCCGCGCCGCGGGTTCCGGGGCAGTGTTGAGGTTTGAGGCGATGATGACCATGGGCTGGGATGAATTGGCCGCAACATCATTCGGTCCCTCGGTCAGGAGATACGTTGCGCCCGCAATTACACGAACGGGCCGGAAGCCGGCCGTATCTGCGAGCTTGAACGGCAGCGCCGCGATCTGCTCCTCCAGACTGGGCGGCGTACGGACCGCGATAGTGCGCAAAGCGTTCTCCACATCTGCGTCCGACAAGCCCCCCGCCACGCCATCCGGAATTTGTACCGTCACCATAGCAGTGGTGGCTTTTGCACCGACCAGAACGATCCATTTGCGGTACTTGATGCCCGCGGCTGTCTGACTGCCGCGAATAAGCTTAGACACGACAGCACCTTCGACGGGCCAGTCTTGGGGAGGTCCGGCAGCCTCGATACCGGTTTCGCGCAATCCTTCAGGGTTGAATTTCGCCGCGATCGGCGCATAGGCCTCGACGGGCAATTCCGTCACGACGATGGAGGTACCCTTGGCGGCATCCTCAAATCCGCTGAAACTGGTGGAAAGAACCAATCCGGAAGGAGGCACAAGGCCCACCCCTGACCCGCCGGGGAAGACTTTTTCTTGAGCAGAACCCGACTGGATGCCAACGAGCATGAACAGCAAAACACTCAGGTAGAGGGTGACAAATCGCATTGGTGCTTTCCTTGTCGCATTCTGAAGCACAAGAGGTAGTAGCCGCAGCACGATCCGGCAAGCGATTGGTTTTGTATTTCGTTTTTGCGACGCGGGCCTTAGCTCAGGTTCTTCTTGAAAAACTCTACTGTCCGGCTCCAGGCAAGGTCCGCGGCCTTCTTGTCGTAGCGGGCCTCCGACGTATCGTTATTGAAAGCGTGGTTCGCGCCCTCATAGACATGGATCTCGAACGTTTTCCCATTCTCCTCCAGCGCCTTCTTGTAGGCGTCGATGCCTGCATTTATGCGCGTATCCAATCCGGCATATTGCAACAACAATGGCGCCTTGATCTTCGCCACGTCTTCAGCCTTGGCCTGGCGCCCGTAATAGGCGACCCCTGCACCAAGATCAGGCGCGTTGACTGCCAGATCATTAACGAGGCCACCGCCCCAGCAAAAGCCTACGACCCCAACCTTGCCATTGGTTGCCTTGTCGTTCCGGAGGTATTCTATCGTTGCCACCCCCTCGGCAATCGCCGTTTTTGAGTCAAGTGCGCCGATCATTTCACGCGCCTTTTCCTCATCGGACGGGGTACCGCCGGCCACAGACAGCAGATCGGGCGCAAGGGCGACAAAGCCTTCAAGGGCCATGCGCCGCGCAACATCGCGAATATGGTCGTTCAAACCGCGATTTTCATGAATGACGATAACCGCTGGAAGCCTGCCGGATGCTTCAGCGGGACTTGCCCTGTAGCCTTTGATCTCACCCGTCGCTCCCGGGTAGACGACATCCTTGGTGCGAAGCCTCTTGTCGTCCGCTGCAACAATCGCGGCCTGTGCCGAATTTGCCGCGAGCATCGGTGCGATCATTGCAGCGGCAGCACCAGAGCCCGCCAATTTGGTCAACTTGTCCATGAATGAGCGGCGGTCAAGTGTCAGATGGGTATATTCATCATAGGCTTCGACCATTGCCTGAGTGATTCTCGGAGTAATTTTCTGCTCGTTCATCATTGCCTCCTTTGATCCCGTGGATTGACGAGGCGCTGGACCGTTCGCATCACCCTTTGAGGCGATGGGAAAGGATACCGGTGGAAAGGGCAACGCCAAGTCCGGTGATCACTGCTGCTGCAATTTCCCAGACGCCGACCGGCTCGTCAAGGAAGAAGGCGCCGCCAAAGGCAGCAAGTACCGGAGTAAGCGCACTGAATGCTGCGGCCTGGCTGCCACCAAGTGAACGGACGGCGATGCCATAGGCCAACATGGCAGCCAATCCGGAAAGAATGCCCTGGCTGAGGAATTGCAAGCCGATCTCGGGCAGCGAAACCTCGAAGATCGTCGTACCAAAGGTGAGTGCAAGGCCAACATGGATGAGGAATGACCAGATGGCAATGAGCGCGCCGCCCTGCAGTGCAGTCAGACCGGAACGCTTGAAGGCATGGGTATAGCCAGCCCAAAGCAGTGCACCGAACGGCAGGAAGACGAAGCTGATCCAGGAGATCGCATGATTGCCCAGCGCCAGCACCAGCAGAATGGCAAGACCCGCGACGATCGCTGCAAGACCAAGGCAGCGGGCAAGATCGGGGCGCTCGCCAAATACCGAGACACCGATCAGCGTGGCGGCAAGCGGCATGGAGCCACCGAGGAGTACGCCGACGGCCGAGGCGGGCGTCGAATGAATGGCGAAGGTCGTGAACTGGAAAAACACCGCACCGGCACCACAGACCATGATTGCCAGCAAGGCGAGCGGAACATCCCGTGGGAACAGGCCGGTCCTGAGCCAGACCGGAGCCAGCACCAGCGCTGGAACGCCATAGCGAATAAGCCCGAGATCGATTGTGCCGAGATGCGTGCCGCTGCTGTGACGGGTGGCTATGATCCATGTGGCCCAGATGAAGACGGTAACCAGCGCGCCGGCATATCCTGCACCGAGCGAATTTGACTTCTTGTAGTCCTGAGCAAGAGCAACCATCGGAGTTTCCTCTCAAATCTGCCCGAATGATTTCGGTTGAGACAATCATATCTCCGATGGCATGAGCATGTCCTTGCAAGTTAATGCCACTCCAGATATCTTTTCAGCAATTTCCGAGAAGATTATATCTTTAAATAGGTGATTTATGCCAAATCTCGATAAGTTCGATATCGGCATCCTCGAAGCGCTCCAAGAGGATGCAAGGGCAACCAATGTGGAGATTGCCGAGCGGGTCAACCTGTCTCCCTCACCCTGTCTGCGCCGTATCCGAAATCTGGAAAAATCCGGAGTCATTCGTGGCTATAGGGTGGATATCGACCGCAAGGAGGTTGGCCTCGGTCTGACCGTGTTCGTGGAAATCAAAGTTGGACAGCACAGCCGCGAGAATGCCGAGGCGCAGCACACGGCGCTGCTTGCCCTTCCGGAAATAACGGCTTGTTTCATGATCTCGGGGACAGCGGATTTCCTTGCGGAGGTGGTCGTCGAGGATCTCAGCGCCTATGAGCGGTTTCTGACAGAAAAGCTTCTCATGCTACCCGGAGTCGCGGATATACGCTCCAATTTTGCTATCCGGGCCGTGAAAACGGGGGCTCCGCTGAAATTGCCGCAACGTTAAGCGGATTGACCCGGCGCTCCATCATTACTCGCAGAATGAGATGCGATTGCTGAACGGATCAATGACCATCACCTCTCGACCCCAAGGCTGCACCTCGATCCCCGGTTTCATGAAGCGATAGTCTTTGGCGTGGAGTTCTTTGTGTAGCGCGTCGATGCCCTGGATATGCACGAAAACCCGAGCGCCCGGGCTGGCATCGCCGGAATGCTCGCTGAGATGCAGCGTCAGGCCAGAGCGGGATACCTGGCAATAAAGCGGGAAATTATCGCCGAAACGATGTTCCCAGTCGAGCGTGAAACCGAGATAATCGAGATAGAATTCCTTCGCCTTCGCAACGTCGAAAATTCGCAGGATCGGGTTGGCCGGTCCAAATGAAACTGCTCCTTGCCTTGCATGCTCTACGGTTTCGATTTTCGCTGAAAGCACGTTCCAATCGTCGAAACCGAAACCGGCAGCAACGAGTTCCAGACCCTCGCTGTGGGAGATTTCGATGTTCTTTTGCTTGAGCGCCTGGCGCAGCGATTTGGCAATCGCCTTGGCGTCATTGAATGTGCGCATGGTCAATCCTTCGCGTCTGATGAACGAGGAAGGTCAGTGCCCGCATTGCCGACCCGTTCATCATTCAAAGGATGAAACGAAGCTTCAATCGATACATTCACCTCGGCCAAAGGCCCGCGAGCGGCCGGCTGTATCTGCCGCTGCCATGGATATTCGCAGTTCAAGCGATCGTCAACTGGAGAAAAGCACTCAAGAAAACCTCCCGGGGGGCGAGACCGGGAAAATGATTTTCTTCCATTCCTATTTCGGCAAGGTATAGGCGATGACGTAGTCGCCGGGTTTCGTCCCGACTGACCCGTGACCACCGGCGACGATGACCACATATTGCTTGCCATCAGCCAAGGCGAAAGACATCGGCGTCGATTGACCGCCAGCAGGGAGCCGTGTTTCCCACAGCTGCTTACCGCTGGTCACGTCATACGCGCGAAGATAATCGTCTACCGCAGCACCCAGAAATGCCACACCACCGGCGGTGATGATCGGACCGCCAATGCCGGGAACGCCAACTTTGAATGGTAAGGGCAAGGGCGAGGAATCGCGGACGGTGCCGTTTCGATGCATCCATGTAATCTTGCCGGTGCGCAGGTCAGCGCCCGCCACATAGCCCCATGGCGGCGCCTGGCAGGGCAGGCCAAGCGGCGATACGAACGGTGCCAAGATGACTGCATAGGGTGCCCCCTCATTGCGATTGAGGCCCTGTTCGCTGCCCTTTGTGCCAGCGCCAGGCGGGGGAACGTCAGCTCGAGGAACAAGCCTTGACGTGAACGCCAGATAGGTCGGCATACCGAACATGATCTGACGCGCCGGGTCCACTGCGACAGCTGCCCCAATTGAATACGCCAAAATTACCCGGAAAGATCAACGATCCCTGGAGGGACGGCGGCGTGTAGCGTCCCTCATAACGCAACTTGAGGAACTCGATGCGGCAAGCCAGCTGATCGAACATAGAAACGCCCCACATGTCCTTGCCGGTCAACGGCTTTGGCATGAAGGTCAGACCCGAAACCGGCTGGGTCGGTGAGGTGAAATCACCTTCGATAGCGCCCGCCGGCGCCGGCACTTCCTCGATTGGAAGGATCGGCTCGCCGGTAAGCCGGTTGAGGACATAGATATCGCCTTGCTTGGTTGGTCCGACGAGTGCTGGAACCGCGCCGGTGGCAGTGTTGATATCCACAAGGGTCGGTTGTGCAGGCACATCCATGTCCCAAAGGTCGTGATGGACGGTCTGGCGAACCCAGCGCACCTGGCCGGAGTTCAGATCAAGCGCGACGATCGACGACGAGAATTTTTCGACATTGGCGCTGCGCCCTGCCCCGAGCTGGTCCGGTGTCTGGTTGCCAAGCGGCACGTAGAGCAGGCCAAGCTTTTCGTCGGCACTGGAGACAGACCAGCTGTTGGGTGAATTATGCGTGTAAGTCTGCCCTTCCGGCAGCGGCGTCGTTACATCGGGGTTGCCCGAATCCCAGTTCCACACCAGCGCACCGGTGTTGATATCGAAGGCGCGGATGACACCCGACTGTTCATGGATTGAGTAGTTGTCATTGACCGCGCCGCCGACAATGATCTTGCCCGCGGCAATAACGGGCGGCGATGTCGAATAATAATAGCCCGCCGGGTTATAGGGCATGCCTTTTTCGAGATGAAGCGTGCCCTTGTCGGCAAAGGATGGACAAATCTGACCGTTGGCTGCGTCGAGCGCGATCAGGCGCGCGTCAGAAGTCGGCAGGTAGACCCGCTCCGCGCATGGTTGCCCTGCAGTCAATGTTGGGTCGGCGTAGTAGGAGACGCCGCGGCAGGTCTGATGCTGGCGATCCGGATTGAGGCCGACATTCGGATCGTACTTCCACTTTTCCTTGCCGGTTGCCGCATCGAAGCGCGATCGCCCAATTGTGCGGCGTGCAAAGATAGAGCGTGTCACCCACCTTCAGCGGGGTCACCTGATAAGTGGTTTCCCCGATATCTTCTGGCAGCTTCACGTCGCCGGTCTGGTACTGCCAGGCAAGCTGCAGCGTTCCCACATTTTCCGGCGTGATCTGTTTCAGCGGCGAATAGCGCTGGCCATAGGGCGTCCGGCCATACTGATGCCAGTCGCCTTCCGGCATGTTACCGCCAAGATCGGGCGTCGGGATAATAACTTCCTTGCTGAGTTCTCCGGCGATCTGCTGCGGATCCTGCGTCATCGAATAGCCGGCAATGCCGAGGGCCGCGAGAACCGTGATCGCCAGCGGAATTGCCGGGCCCCACGCTGAACGCGAGAGCACTTCTTCGTCGTTAAGCCTACCTCGTATCCATGGTGTGAGCAGCCAGAGCCCGAGCAGCATGATGACGCCGCCACGTGGCGCGAGCTGCCACCAGTCGAAGCCAATTTCCCAGATTGCCCAGCCAAGCGTGCCAATTACCAGGAGCGCATAGACGAGCAAGGAAGAAGGCCGCTTCCGAAAGAGAAGAGCGGCGGTAATCAGGAAAGCGAGTGCGGCGAAGATGTAGTACCAACTGCCGCCAAGTACGGCCAACCAGACACCACCAACACCAAGCGCCGCACCGACAAGGAAAAATATGAGAGCCGTCAGAGTGATTGCCATGGGGTAGGAGTCCTTTTCCAAGCTCAATCAGGATCGAATGCGCTGGCATGCGGCTGCGAACGCGCCGGCGGTTGCCACAATCTTCTCTGATCAAAATGGGTAAGCCTTAAAACAGGACGACGCAATATCGGCGCTTGAATATTTCAACTCCAGGTTTCGGGGGAAAGGCGCCCGCCCAAGATTGGCCGTTCTCTTTTTGTATCGCATTTATCTGGTTTTTCGGTGCCGAATCACTACATTGGGGTCAAATGTCCGGATTGCCTGACGATATTCCATTTTTCGACGAACCTGATCTGCCTCGGCAGCCTTCGGGTATCGCCGCGCGTGCCATGCAATCGCGTGGTGCACCGCCCTATCTTAATGGCCTCAATCCCGAGCAACGCCTTGCAGTTGAAACGACGGAAGGCCCGGTTCTGGTTCTTGCAGGTGCCGGTACTGGCAAGACCCGCGTCCTGACCTCCCGCATCGCCCATATCCTGTCGCTCGGCAGGGCCTATCCGAGCCAGATCCTGGCTGTGACCTTCACCAATAAAGCGGCCCGCGAAATGAAGGAGCGCATTGGCGTTCTGGTTGGCGGCGCCGTGGAAGGCATGCCCTGGCTCGGGACGTTCCACTCCATCGGCGTCAAGCTCTTGCGCCGTCATGCGGAACTGGTCGGTCTCAAGTCCGATTTCACCATCCTCGATACGGATGACGTCATCCGCCTGATCAAGCAGATCATCCAGGCCGAAGGTTTGGACGACAAGCGCTGGCCGGCGAAGCAGTTCGCGCTGATGATAGACGGCTGGAAAAACAAGGGACTCGGCCCGTCGGAGATCGCTGAGGGCGATGCGCGTTCCTTCGCCAATGGCAAGGGGCGCGAGCTCTACACCGCCTACCAGAACCGGCTGAAGACGCTCAATGCCTGCGATTTTGGTGATCTTCTCTGCCATCCAATCCGCATGTTCCGCGCCTATCCGGATGTGCTGAAGGAGTATCACGCCAAGTTCCGCTATATCCTGGTTGACGAGTATCAGGACACCAATACCGCCCAATACATGTGGCTGCGCCTGATCGCGCAGGGCTCGAAGAATGTTTGCTGCGTTGGTGATGACGACCAGTCGATCTATGGCTGGCGCGGCGCGGAAGTGGACAACATCCTGCGCTTCGAGAAGGATTTTCCCGGCGCGGTCGTGATCTGCCTCGAAGCGCAATTATCGCTCGACAGCGCATATTCTCGGCACCGCCTCCTTCCTCATCTCGCACAATGAAGGCCGCCTCGGCAAAACGCTGTTCACCGATGCCGCGACCCCGGAAGACGCCAAGGTCAATGTGCACGCCGCCTGGGATTCCGAAGAGGAAGCGCGCGCCGTCGGCGAGGAAATCGAGCAGGCACAGCGCAAGGGCCATAATCTCAATGATATGGCGATAATGGTGCGCGCCTCGTTCCAGATGCGTGAATTCGAAGACCGCTTTGCAATGCTCGGCCTGAACTATCGGGTATTTGGTGGTCCGCGGTTCTATGAGCGCCTCGAAATCCGCGATGCGCTCGCCTATTTCCGCGTTGTCGCGCAAGGCTCGGACGATCTGGCGCTGGAACGGATCATCAACACGCCGAAGCGCGGCCTCGGCGAGGCAGCGATCCGCCAGGTGCATGATTATGCGCGGGCACGCGATATCAGCATGCTCGACGCGGCAATAGACCTCATCGAGACGGAAGAGTTGAAGCCCAAGCCACGCTCGGCCATGCGCGAGGTGGTGGAGAACGTCAAACGCTGGCAATCATCGATCGATTCCACACCGCATACGGAGCTCGCCGAGAAAATCCTCGACGAATCCGGATATACGGCGATGTGGCAGGCGGATCGCTCAGCCGAAGCGCCGGGCCGGCTGGAAAACCTGAAAGAGTTGATCCGTTCCATGGAGGAATATGAGTCATTGCGCTCTTTCCTCGAACATGTCGCGCTGGTTATGGACGCCGAGCAGAACGAAAATCTCGATGCCGTCAACATCATGACGCTGCACTCGGCAAAGGGCCTCGAATTCGAGACGGTGTTCCTGCCCGGCTGGGAGGAAGGGCTCTTCCCGCACCAGCGTGCGCTCGACGAAGGCGGCCGTTCCGGCCTCGAAGAAGAACGCCGCCTCGCTTATGTCGGCCTGACGCGCGCCAAGAAAAACCTGCACATCTGGTTCGTTTCCAACCGGCGTATCCATGGCTTATGGCAATCGACGATTCCTTCCCGCTTCCTGGAAGAATTGCCGGAAGCGCATGTGGAAGTGGTAGCGACCGGCAATTCCTACGGCGGTTATGGTGGCGGGGGTGGCTACGGCCAATCGCGTTTCGATCGTGCCGATCCGTTCGAGAACACCTATTCAACGCCGGGCTGGCAAAGGGCGCAAGCGAACCGCTCCGACGCGACACGCAACAATTGGGGCTCACGTTCCGGCGCGCGGGTCGAGCGCATCGGCTATGGCGAGACGGATTCCGGCCATGGCGCCGGTCGCGGCTCTGTCAAGGGCCGCACCATCGATGGCGAACTGGTGGCGAAATCCGTCAGCGAGACGCCTTCGAATTTCGATGTCGGCGATCGCGTGTTCCACATCAAGTTCGGCAATGGCAACGTCTCGTCAATCGAAGGCAACAAACTGACGATCGATTTCGACAAGGCCGGGCAAAAGCGGGTGCTGGACAGTTTCGTCAAGGGGATTTGAGCGAATTATACTGCTCGCAGCATTACCGGCATCTCGTCCCAAGTTTGCCCCTGATAAATTCGCCCTGCTTTTTTCTTGTTAACGCCGCCCCACTGTTTAAAGAAAAATGCGGTGTCGGAGTTGTCACAAGATAATTTAATCTCGTCGACCCAACCAATATCCATTGGCCTAGCCCCTGGTCCTGACTCTCCGCCAACAATTGCCCAATCTATTTCTGACAAATCTGCGCCCTTAACACTTCCTATTAGGGGCTCAAAGGAAATGAAACGAACGGCTGCCGGTGCTTCGCGCAACCTATCGATCCGATTAAGGTACTTTCCATTCTCTACGGACGTGCCTAACCAGACATTTTCAAGAATGGGCAACTGCCGCTCTTGAAGAATACGCGCCATATTGTCAGGTCGTTTGGTAAGTATTTGGAAGATATGCCAGTGTGCCTCGGCCATCACATCCCACACACGTACGATGAAATCGGCAGGGACTCCCTCTTGAAAGAGATCCGACATGGAGTTAACGAAAATCATGCGCGGCTTGCTCCATGATCGTGGGGCGGCAAGCATACGTTCATTTAATATGACTTTGCCTGTCCAGATGGAGCGTTTTCCGCTTTTTCGCGTCGTACCCCGATAGTGCCCGTGACCCATGGATTCTAGCCGAGCTGCCATTCGCATTGCGTAACAATTTGTGCAGCCAGGCGAAATGATTGTGCAGCCTGAAACTGGGTTCCAAGTTGCATCGGTCCATTCGATGTCTGATAAGCCGGCCATTATTTCCTCGTCATAATTTCTTGGGCCACTCGTTGCGCTAGTTTCTTAGCATTGTCGCCTGGGTTGGAACACGCGAATAGTAATGAGAATTTGTGGACTCCATTTTTTCCAAGGGGCAACCAACTCTGAGATACCCCTCCTCCAAAAATATCCCCCATTTTCTGTATCATGTAGCGAGTTATTCCTTCAGCCGTTGCGATCTTCTGGGCCACCTGCAAGTCACCTGTAAAAAGGTCGGGCTTTGTTTCAAGCGTAATGCATTCTTCACGCCACTCACCGCCACCAAATAACCGATCGAGAGAGGCCTCGGAAAACGCAAGCACTTCACCAGAATTTGTGATTTGACGGGCCACCCCTAGGCCCGCGGGAAATAGATACCAAAGATCAACCTTCTTGGTGGCTGCAATGGCCTCCAACGTCATCCAATTAACCTGATTACCGAAAGGATCGAGAAAAACCAAGGCTCTGTCGTTGTGTTTCAAAGAGCGGCAAAATTCTAAGGTTATGTCGTTAGCATCTCCCTGTTGCACAATGATACGATCCCGAAGCAAAGGAAATTCGTTAGGCAGCTCAAGCAACGAAACAGTGTTTTTGTGCTTAAGATCAGCGAAGACGTAACGATCAAACGGCTTATCGATCTGTAGCGCTCTCCGAGCTGATCCTCGAATTACTTTGTCGAGATCCTCAGTCTCAGGAATCAGTGGCAATTCAGAACTATACGGTATTTCTCCCGTACCAGCAAAAGCATCAAGATAGTGTAGATTAAATCGACCGGACAAAACTTTTGTATAAAAACTCGCATAATCGGCTACGGTCTGAAGCTTTCTTACTGTACCTGCCCCACCAAATGATTTCTGAGCCATAATATTCTAACTCCAAATGAAGATCAAAATTCAAGAAATTCACCAGAATGATATTATGAATTCATTTCGAATTAATTATACTATCGTTCTGCCTACCCCTCGAACAACCAATCGCCATGCACCCAGCCGGAAAAATCCGGCTGGCCCGCCCGCGTCAACACCGAGACATAACGCCATTTTCCACTGGCTTCGTGCACCAGCACTCTCGTCCCGTCAGGCAAGGCTGCTGGCTTGACCGTGGGGTAGGAAGCTCCAGCGCCTGCACGGATATTCAGCCCGCTGCTGGAGCGAACTACCATGACGGCGCCGCCATTTTCTGCCTCGCCCCTGACCTTTGCCTTGAACGCCGCCATGTCCCAGGCAGGACCGGGATCGGATTTTCGGCCAGGCGCAATATCGTCGTGGCCCATGATGTCCTCGATCGGATATTCGCCGCAGATGGCCCGTGCGGCGGCGATCGCGGTCTCGATCTGAGCTGCCGCAAACACTTCCCATCCGCAATCGGGCACGCCGAATTTATGGCGGGCTTCGATGACCTTCAAACCATCCACCGGGGCGCCGGTCCATGACACCCAGCCCGCCGAACTCTTGGCGAGCGGTCCCCAATTTTCGATCTCGATGCCGATGGCATTGCTGTTCAGGCCCGAATACGCGCCATCCTTGCCGATCCACTGGCTCTTACCTGCGTGCCAGGCAACCAGGTTGAATGGGACGCACTGGGTGATGGACCCATCACGGCGGATGACAAGGTGGGCCGAGACAAGGGTGGATTTCTGCGAGAAGTATCTGGCAATATCGGCGTCAGGTCCGCTTGCCGTGTAGTGAATGATCAGGAATTTGGGTTTCAGCTCGCCGCCGGTATTGGGCGAGCGGACAAAACTCACATTGGACGTGGAAGCGGCGCCGAGCCTATGATTCTTTATGCGAAAATTCATCATCAAACCTTTGAAAAAGCTTGATTATTCTGCATCATGAAAAATCGAAATGATATTGGCAAATAGTATGAAATACCGCCGGATAAACCGGCGGCATCGTGTCCGTCGAAATTATTCCGGTTTGCCCTTTGTCCAGGTCACGTTCCCTGCGAAGAGCGGGATTGTCGAGATCGATGTCTTGGCGGAACCATCCTGGACCTGACTGGCGTGGGCCAGATAAATGAGCGAGTTATTCGCGCTGTCATAGATCCGCGTGATAATGAGTTTCTTCCAGATGAGACTGGTGCGTTCGGAAAACACGCGCTCGCCCCCCTCGCCCAGCTTGATATCGTCAATAGTGATCGGGCCGGTTTGCTGACAGGAGATCGAGGCGTTGGAAGGGTCCTCGAACCAGTTCCCCTTCTGCAGCCGGTCGATCATGCCCCGCGAAAATGAGGCAAGATGACAGGTAACCCCCTGGACTTTCGGATCACTGACCGCATCGATGACAATGTCATTGCCGAACCAATCGACGCCGACCTTGCCGACTTCTTCAGCCTGGGCAGGCAGGATTGCGGCGCCGAGAATGGCCAGTGCAGCGAGTGTGCGTCTCATCGAAAATCTCCTGAAGTTGCGAACAGGTTCCAGACACAGTTGGATACTGGGCTGGAAGATTGCAAGCGGAATGGCAGTGGCAACTAACGTTCCCATTTGGCCAGAAAATCCTCAATGCTGAGCGATTGTATATCGGGAATGGCTTCGAAGATTGTCCCTGAGGGCCAATCCCACCACGCAAGCTGCAGCAAGCGGTTGGCAATTTCTTCCTGAAAACGAGGGCGGATCAGCCGCGCGGGGTTGCCCGCAACAATCGTATAGGACGCCACGTCCTTGGCGACCACAGCATTCGCGCCAATGACCGCACCGTGGCCTATCTTAACAGCGGGCATGATCACCGCGCCGTGGCCTATCCACACGTCATGGCCGATGGCTACTCGCTTGGCCTGACGGCGGGCACGGAATGCGCCGTCAATTCCCTGATAGCGGAAGAATTCATTTGGCCGGTAACTGATTTTATGCGTCGTCAGCCGTTCCATCGGATGTTCGAGCGCATTGATGCGGACATTCGCTGCAATCGAACAGAAGCGCCCGATATCGGCATAGATGCCCTCGCTATGGCGCTCGAAGTAGGTAAAATCACCAGCCGTCACATCACGCAAAACGACTCGCTCGCCGACCTCGGTATATTTGCCGAGCTTTACACCCTTTAGCTGCGCGCTTGGATGAATGCGCGGCTGGTCGTTCTGGAAGCGTGGATCGTCTGTGCCGGCCATGAATTTTCTCAAATGATGTTTGGGCAATTCCTTTGCATAGAAACTAATGGAATGGCAATTTGCCCTAATGAAAACAAGGTCCAATTAAAATGATATCGATCATGCGACACGTCACGCCTGCCGGCGCGGACGATTAGAAACGCCATCGGATGGGCACCACAATCTACAGCGCTTTGGCACCAATTAATGCGCCCTTGGAATTGTACCGGCACTGGAACTTCTTGGTCCCCTCGCTGCCTTTATCAACGCTTCCGTCGATCGTCATCGAGCCATCAGTCCCAACGACCAGAGGCATGGTTTTGACGTATTGCGAACGCGTCCCATACAGTCCGGCGGCCTCGGAACGGCAATAGGCCGACCTGTTGTCTTTCCGCAAGAACGCACCTTTTTCAGTTAGTCGAACAGGTGGTGCCTCGTAGATCGTGTCCGGCGCAACCAACGGCGTTCCGGATACTTTGGGTAATACACAGCCGCCAAGTGCAATCGTGGCGATAACAGCCGCCAAGGTAATGTTTCTCATTTCCGCTTCCCCCCGATTGAAGTCGGAACAAGTATATCATGCCAGATTTAAAATGTTTATCCGCGCTTGTGCTTTCAGGAAATATGCGGGAGCCGGATCTGCAGCCAGCTCCAAATCTCCAGGTCAGGACAGGGGTTGTTGTATGGAGTATCGGTCTCCATCTTTGCTTTGCATAAATGGCGCCGAAATCCTATATTCGCACCATGAGAACGTCATCCTCCATCAGCGCACCGAGAATTGTGCTTTATGCAGTGCTCGCACTCGGCGCCGCAGCAGCATCCGGGCTGATTTTCGCCGCATGGTTCAATCAGGGCGATTCCATTTTCCTTTCCCTCATCAATGCGGGACTGGCGTGGTGCATGTAATCGCGTCGCAGTTCCAGAGTCATTATCCATGAACAAACGCCTGTTGCCACTTTTGATCGTAGCGATCACGCTTCTTGCTGCCGCGGCCGGATGGATCACGTTCCAGACCTCGCGCCAGTCGGCCAGCGGCAATCAAGGACCGTTCGGCACGGCGTTCCAGCTTACAACGATGAATGGTGAGCCCATCACGGAAGCTGCTTTCCGTCAGAAGCCTTCAGCCATATTTTTCGGCTTTACCCATTGCCCGGACGTTTGCCCGACCACCCTGTTCGAGCTCGACGGCTGGCTCAAGAAGCTCGGACCGGAAGGAAAGGACATTAACGCCTATTTCGTCACAGTGGACCCTGAGCGCGATAACGCTGAGACGCTGAAGGCCTATGTCAGCAATGTATCCACCCGGATCGTTGGCGTCACCGGCGAGCCAGACAAGATGGCGGCGATGCTGAAGGGTTACAGTGTTTACGCGCGCAAGGTTCCCGGGGAAGGCAATGACTACAGCATGGACCATACCGCCTCGATCTTTCTTCTGGACAGCAAGGGCGGTTTTTTCGGCACCATTGCCTATGGCGAAAATCCTGATACGGCTGTCGAGAAATTGAAACGTCTTGCCAAGAGCTGACCGAATATCCGAAAGCCTGTTTCCTGATGACCACCCAGACCCGACTTTTCCTCACTGCCGGCAAGATCGAAGCCGACCGCGTCTTCTCCATGCTTGAACGCGCATTCGAGGAGGATGGCTTGCCGATCTCGACCTGCGAAGTCGATGAGGATCGCGAGATATTCGAGGTTTCCGTTTATACATTCGAGCCGGACGAGATCGAGCCTCGTATCAGGGATGTTCTCGGCAGCGATGCCTTTGGCCTGGAACTCAAGCGCGAAGAGGTACCAGATATCGATTGGGTCGCGCATTCGCTGGAAGGGCTGACGCCTGTGCGCGCCGGGCGGTTCTTCGTGCACGGCTCGCATGACCGTGACAAGCGGCGAGTCAATGACCTCGGCATCGAGATCGATGCAGGACAAGCTTTCGGCACCGGTCATCACGGAACTACATCCGGCTGCCTCGACATGATCGGCGAGGTCATCCGGCGAGAACATCCGCGCAATGCGCTCGATCTCGGCACCGGCAGTGCAGTGCTCGCCATCGGCATTGCCAAGCTCGCCCCCATCCCCGTCCTGGCGACGGACATCGATCCGGTCGCCGTTGCGGTGGCGCAGGAAAACGTCGTGAAGAACGGCGTTGCCGCACGGGTGCGGACTGAAACCGCGACAGGGTTTCACCATCCGGCAATGCGCTTCGCCGCGCCGTTCGATCTGATCGTTGCCAATATTCTGGCACGGCCGCTCATGCAGCTGGCACCCGAGATGCGCAGACACCTCGCCTGGGGCGGTTCGCTCATCCTTTCAGGCATTCTGGAAACACAGCGCGACAAAGTCCTCGCCGCTTACCGCGTGCAGGGATTATTCCATCAAAAAACACTGCGCCGGGAGGGCTGGGTGACCTTGCACCTCAAGGCCAACGCGGCACGCAAAGCGGCTTAGACGTAATAGTTGCGGTGTCTTGTTCTTTCGCGTGTCCCGTCGATTGACCGCACCACATACCTTTGCATCTGGGCTGTACGACAGGCGATCAGATTTTCGAGCGCTGTCTTGAAAAATCCACGGATCTTGTATGCCATCTCTCATCTCCATGATCATATGGTGGCAACCGATCCTCCCATTGCAAAGGGTAGTTGATTTGGGTGGCTCCGAACCAGCGCCGTGTGCGCATGGCAGCCATGTATATTGTGCACTGCGAGGATATAATTGTGCAATGCAACTGTGCTTGACTGAGGCTTTAACGGCAGAATCCCGTTGCTAAGTCCACTCCTCCATTGCACGCGTGAAGGCAGGGAGATAGGTTTCGACCTCTAACAAAGCAGAGGTTCCAATCATCATGTTTCAGTCGTTTGAGGTCGCAAGCAATCCAGCCACCGCCGCGCCGCGCGTCGCCAGGCTGCGTGCCGAACTCGAGACCCTTGGCCTTGACGGTTTTCTCGTCCCGCGCGCCGATGAGCACCAGGGCGAATATGTACCCGCCCGCGCCCGCCGTCTGGCCTGGTTGACCGGGTTTACCGGCTCGGCCGGCGTTGCCTTGATCCTGAAAAGCAAAGCCTATCTGTTCGTTGACGGTCGCTATACGTTGCAGGCCGCCGAACAGACGGATCCAGAAATCTTCACGATTGAAAGTCTGGTCGATACTCCGCCACCGGTATGGCTGCGCAATGCCGAAAAGAAATTCACCATCGGCTTTGATCCCTGGCTGCACACGATCAGCGAAACCAAGGCCCTGCGGGAGGCACTCGAAAAGAACGGTGGCAGTCTCGTTGCAGTCAAAGACAATCTGGTTGACATGATATGGGACGATCAGCCAGCCCCGCCGCTCGAAGCCGTCACCATCCAGCCGGAAAAATATGCGGGCAAGCTTGCCAGCGAGAAGTTGCACGAACTGGCCGAGACAGTTGCCAAGGCAAAAGCCGATGCGACGATCCTGACGGATCCTTCGTCAATTGCCTGGGCGTTCAATATTCGCGGCAATGACGTCAGCAACACACCTCTGCCGTTGGCTTTCGCGCTCCTTCCCGCATCGGGAGAGCCGCTACTCTTTATAGACAAGCGCAAACTGCCGATCGAGATCGGAGGCTTATCTCACGCAACTGTCGACATTGCGTCCGCCCTCAGCTCTGGAGAGTGACATCTCGGCTTTCGCCGCCGAAGGCAAGACGGTGATGCTCGATCCAGCGCTGGCAGCCGAGAAGCTTCGACTGATCATTGAACAGGCTGGCGGAAAGGTCGCCGACGGCCTTGATCCGGCCCGCTTGCCACGCGCCGTCAAAAACGCCGCCGAGCTTCAAGGCGCGCGCAAATCACACGAGCGCGATGGCGTCGCCATGGTGTCTTTCCTATCGTGGATCGATGAACAAGCGCCCGGGACCATCGACGAGATCATCGCCGCGACGAAACTGGAAGAAACGCGCCGTACGGTAGCAGAGGGTTTCCAGATGCCGCTCGAAAACCTTTCCTTCGACAGCATCTCCGGTGCGGGGCCAAATGGCGCCTTCGCGCACTACCGGGTCAGTACCGCGTCGAACCGTACGTTGGAAGACGGCGAACTCTACCTGATCGACAGCGGCGGCCAGTACCGCGACGGCACGACCGACATCACCCGCACGCTGCCGGTGGGTAAGCCGACCGACGATATGAAGCGCAAGTTCACACTGGTGCTGAAAGGTATGATCGCCATCACGACCGCACGTTTCCCCAAGGGCACGCGTGGCATGGATATTGACGCTCTCGCCCGCATTGCGCTGTGGAAGCAGGGTTATGATTACGGGCATGGAACTGGCCACGGCGTCGGCTCTTTTCTCTCGGTGCACGAAGGGCCGCAAAGCATCTCGAAGCGGGGCGTGCAGGAACTGCTGCCGGGCATGATCCTTTCCAACGAGCCCGGCTACTACAAACCCGGTCCTGGTGGCTATGGTATCCGCACGGAGAACCTGCTGATCGTCACCGAACCGGAAGTGCCGGAAGGCGGAGACATTCCGATGATGGGCTTTGAGACGATCACACTCTGCCCCATCGACAAGCGTTTGATCGACACCAGCCTGCTGGTGCGGGAAGAACTGATCTGGCTTGATGCCTATCATGCGCGCGTTCGCGAGGCTCTGCTCCCGCACACGACCGGCCCGGCACGCGAATGGCTTATCGCGGCGACCGAGCCGTTCGGCCACGAACTGAAAGGTTGATCAGGAGAGCTGGCGCAGCAGGATAATCATTGCTGCGCCGGCAAGAAACATTGTCAGGGCATTGAAGCGCAGTGAAATCAGCCCGGCAAAGGCCAGCGCCACCAGACCGCGCCAATCGGCAGTAGCAGCCGCGGGCGCGACCAGCGTCGTCAGGACGGCAGCCGGCACCGCATTCAACGCCACTTCGACACGCGGATGAATGCGCTCAAAGCGTGACAATACCAGGTGACCGCCAATACGCGTCAGGAATGTCAGGATTGCGCCGGCGACAATGATCCAGAATATCGAAGACATCAGCGTTTCCCTTGTGCTTTTTCCGGCTTGGCAACGATCACGGCCACCAGAATACCGGCCAAGGCACCGATACTGACATGCCATGGCGAACCGACCGTCTTGTATGCAATGATCGAGGCTATGGCGCTGGCAATGACAATCGGAGCCCAGTTGTCGCGCTTGCGAAAGCCCATGACCAGTCCGAGGAAATAGATCGGCAACAGCATGTCGATACCGAGTGCATGCGGATCGGAAATGAGGTTGCCGAACAGACCGCCGATCCACGCTTCGAATACCCACATCACATAGATCGGTGTGGCCACGCCGAGATACCAGACAAATGTCACCGGTTTCCCGGATTCCGCTCGCTTCTCAGTTTCCGCATATTGCGGGTCGGTCAACAGGAAATAGCTGAGCGCGCTCTGCAGCGCCTTGAAATGGCCGATGCGCCGGCCCACGGCGGCCGAATAGAGGACGTGGCGGAAATTGACCGCGAAAATCGAAAAGACGATCAGCCAAGCAGGTATGTTGTGGCCGAAGAGCTCGATACCAACCATCTGGCTGGCACCGCCGTAGATCGCGGCGCTCATCAGCACCGCTTCGGACACGCTAAAGCCGTTATCGACAGCAAGTGCGCCAAACAACAGGCCGAACGGGGCCGAGGCGATCATGATGGGCAAGCCCTTGGCGAAGCCCTCCCAGAATTGCGACCGGGAACTCGTGGGTTCGGCCGTGGCGGTGTCCCGTTGATATATTTGCTCGTCCATGGGTCTGCTCTAGGCCAGGATGGTCAGGCTGTCACGTGAGATTTGTTGATCGATACCATCAATGTTGCTGCAATAAGGGACTGCCGCCCCTTCTTGTCACCGCATTGCCCTGTAGGTAGGTTCGGCTCGAGAGCGTTCAAAGGAGAAAAACCATGGCGCATGTCATCGATCGCGACGTCTGGGCGCATCATCCGGAACTTTGGCGGGGAGAAGTCACCGGCAAGCCCTATGGCACCAATGTATCGATCATCTTTAATTGCCAGGAATGCATCGGCGCCGGTCCGCGCTTGCACAAACATCCCTACACCGAGACATTCATCATCCGTAAAGGCCATGCCCGCTTTACGGTCGGTGGCGAAATCATCGACGCCCATGAGGGTCAGATCGTCGTCTCACCCGCCGATACACCGCATAAATTCGAGAATCTGGGCCCCGGCACGCTCGAGACGATCGATATTCACGCCAACGATGTTTTCGTGACGGAGTGGCTCGAGTAGCTGCGCTCAGACGACCAGCGTCCCTTCAATCGCCCTGCCCCAGTCAATTAACGGCTTTGCCCGCACGGCAAAGTCGAGAAGATCGTCGGCAAGCCCTGGCGAGGTGATGCCGGAGGGGTCAATCGGGAAGCGGACGACGAAGTTCCGGTTGCGCAGCGCTTCAATGAGATCTGGATCAGTGACAGTTTCAAACCCGCGCGGCGTTCGCTTCAAGCGATTGGTGTCGTTCAGTTCGAGCCCGTTCTTGGCAAGCGCCTTGACCATTGCACGGTACTTTTCCGGCTTCTCGACGATAGCCTTGCGCATGGCCAGCAGAAGTTCCGGCTTCGGTTGCCACCAGGCGATGGCGGCATAGCACCCACGATAATCCTCAAGGCCGATACAGACATAGAAGCAGCCGCTCTCCGCCCATTTATTGCCGTCGGGCGACAACAGCGCGGACAGATGCCGGTTATAGGGGCTCTTATCCTTGGAAAAGCGCGTATCGCGTTTAATGCGGAATTGCGATTTCTTCCTGTCGCCCCGGAAAGGCAGGCCTGCCTTCTCGAAACGCACCAGCAGATCCTCAACCAGATCGCCGAGCGGTTCATAAAGATGCGCTTCGAACAAATCCTTGTTTTCCAGAAACCATTCGCGGTTCTGATGGAAATCCAGTGCCTTCAGAAACGGCAGCGCCTTGTCACCAAAGCCTTTAAAGACAATCTCGCTCATGCGCCCACCAGTGTGAACCAGGCATCCTCATCGATGACTTCGATGCCAAGATTTTGCGCCTGCGTCAGCTTTGATCCAGCGCCAGGACCGGCCACGACAAGGTCGGTTTTCTTGGAAACGGAACCAGCCGTCTTGGCGCCGTAACGCTCGGCCATGGCCTTGGCCTCGTCGCGCGACATGCGTTCAAGCGAACCGGTGAAGACAATGGTCTTGCCGGCAACCGGCGAGTTACCCACCGTTTTCACTTCCTCATCGAGAGGCGTCACCTCGGCCAGAAGCGCTGCAAGTGCCTCGCGATTGTGTTCTTCCGCATAGAAGTCGACCAATGCTTCGGCGACAATGCTGCCGATGCCTTCAACCTCGTTCAGCTCGCGCCATGCATCATTGCCCTTGTCGGCCCTGTCCTTGGGCGGCACCGCCGCCATGGCAGCATTGGCAAGTGCTTCATAGGAGCGATAGGCCTTTGCCAGCCGCTTGGCATTGACCTCGCCAACGTGGCGGATGCCGAGAGCATAAATGAAGCGGCTGAGCGTGATTTCGCGCCGGTCGTCGATCGCGTCATAAAGCTTCTTCACCGAAGTCGCACCGAAACCGTCAATGTTTTCAAGCTTGGTGAGGGAGTCGGCTTGGCGTTTCTTCAACGTGAATATATCGGCGGGCGTGCCTATATGCAGCGCCGGATCATCGGACTTGAAGAAGAATTCGACCTGTTTCTCGCCAAGGCCCTCGATGTCGAAGGCATTGCGCGAAACAAAATGGCGGATGCGCTCCACCGCCTGCGCCGGGCAGATCAGCCCGCCGGTGCAGCGGCGCACCGCCTCGCCTTCCTCGCGCACCGCGTGCGAACCGCAGGCCGGGCACGTGTCCGGGAAGACATAGGCCGACGGCCCGCGCGGCTTGTCCGCAACGATGTCGACGATCTGCGGAATGACATCGCCGGCGCGCTGCACCACGACCGTATCGCCAACGCGGAGGTCCCGGCCCTCGCGGATCGGCTGGCCATTTTGGCCGATGCCCTTGATGTAGTCCTCATTGTGCAGCGTCACGTTGGTGACGACGACGCCCCCGACCGTGACCGGCTCAAGCCGCGCCACCGGTGTCAGCGCGCCGGTGCGGCCAACCTGAATATCGATGCCCCTGAGGATCGTCATCGCCTGTTCGGCCGGGAACTTGTGCGCAATCGCCCAGCGCGGACTGCGCGAGACAAAACCGAGCCGCTGCTGCAGTGCCAGATCATCGACCTTATAGACCACACCATCGATGTCGTAGCCGAGCAAGGCACGCTGTTCTTCAATCTGGTGATAATGCTTCACCAGAGCTTCCACTGTTTCGAAACGCTGCATCAGCGGATTGACGCGGAAGCCATAGGATCGGAATGCTTTGACCATGCCCATCTGCGTCTTGGCAGGCATCTCGCTGACCTCACCCCAGGCGTAGGCGAAGAATTGCAGCGGCCGCGAGGCGGTGATCGTTGCATCGAGCTGGCGCAGCGAGCCCGCCGCCGCGTTGCGCGGATTGGCGAATATTTGTTTGCCGTCTTTGGCCTGCCGCTCATTGAGCGCGGCAAAATCCGCATGGCTCATATAGACCTCGCCGCGTACCTCGAGCACATCGGGCGGATTGTCACCCAGCACATTGGGGATGCTCGCCACCGTGCGGGCGTTAAGCGTGACGTTCTCGCCGGTCGTGCCATCGCCGCGCGTCGCGGCCGTTACCAGCCGCCCCAGTTCATAGCGCAGTGAGAGCGACAGGCCATCGATCTTGGGTTCCGCCGTGATTCTGATTTTCGCATCCGAAGCAAGTTTGAGAAATCGGCGGATACGGCCGACGAAGTCCTCGACGTCACTATCGTGGAATGCATTGTCCAGTGAGAGCATCGGCACGACGTGAGTGACCTTGCCGAACTTTTCCGAGACGCTGGCGCCCACCTTGTTCGAGGGCGAATCCTCGCGCCTCAAATGCGGGAAACGCTGCTCGATGGCGAGGTTCCGCCGCCGCAGCGCGTCATATGCCGCGTCTGAGATGATCGGTGCATCTTCGGTATTGTAGCGGTAGTCGTGCTGGGCAATCTCGGCTGCGAGGCGGCCAAGTTCCTCGGCGGCTTCCGCCTCGCTCAAGTGTTCTACGGGAATGTCTGCCATAACTATCGTCTAATTGTTGTGCTTCGTCATGTGTGTAACGTTAGCGAGCCCGTTGTGAAAGAGAAAGTGGCTCAAGCGCCCTCATGAATTTTTGGTTCTGGCTTTTTGTTGTACCTCCAGCCTTGGTACTTAGCGCAAGACCACAGGAAAATGACTGGCTCACGATGGCGCGATTGGTCGGCGCTGTTGCCCTGGCCGTCTTGCTTGGCAAACTGGTGGCCGCATTCGATGAACGGGTTGCAACCGAAGTCTATGCCGAATGCCTCGCCCGCATCCCCTCCGGTGAACTTGAAGCCATGCGTTTCGATTGCACCACGCAAAAGTACCGTGCGGTGGAAGTCCGCGACCTGTATTTTTATTTTTTCTGGACAACAAGTGTCGGATATGCTGCGGCCTTCGAAATTATCCGGCGCATCTGGCTTCATCCCAAAAGGCCGATATTTTGCAGGAAGAACTTGATAAGCAATATGTTTATCCTCTTAACTTCTCCACTTGTTGCCGCATTGCTCGTTCTATCGCTTATGTTTTTTTTCTATGCGTTTGGGGACTACATACTTTTGACGCATCGCGTCGTTTATGGGAAATAGACACTCATTCCGGCCATCGGTACATGCTATCTTCCGCATTGATTTTCGCTTCGCTTGTGAAACGTGTGGTCCATGTAGCTGTAATCGAGTACGCTGTTCCTCCGAATTCTGTCCATTGCCACGAATCCGGTGTCAAGGCAGAGGAACCAGTCGCGATTTCCCGCAAGTCTGCAGTATCCGTAAATGTGTCCGAGTATTGGTAGACGATTTCACCTTCTATATACATCATGCCGTTTTCGGTTTTGACCGATCCTGTAAATTGCCCGCCGACGACACCGCCCCCGAACGCAATAACATAGTTGATAAATTGATACGATCCGTCGAAATCGTAGGAGACCGGACCAGATTTCACCCTCCTGGCAGCGTCGATGATCTGCGCGTTAATGCGATCGATCACCAAAGCGGGATAAAAATATTGGAAAATCGGGCCCGCCAAATTGCCTGTCTCAGACAGTGTAACGGGCCTACCACCACCATTTCTGAAATGATCGATAAAGTTCCACGTATTCCACTGTTTAGGATTGTCCTTGATGTCGCAGATAACAGTCTGATAGGCATATTCGCTGTCCCCTCGTTCATAGGGTTCGGCTGTGCAGCGGCAATTATAGTCTTCTCCCGGATGGCCGGTTTCCGGCGGATTATCCCAGGCAAATACCTTGCCGTTATTTTCAATGTGAGAAGGGCGGACCTGTGGGTCGCCGCGTGTGCGCCAGATATAATGCGTCGTTGGATGACCGAGATCTTCCGCCTTGAGCGACGGGTGTATGGGAGTTCCCCGGCGCAGATAGTTACCAAAGGCCTTGCGGTATTCCAGTGAATTGAGAACGTTCATCGTGTCTCGTCCCGTTGCGTTGAGACAAGGATACGGCGGTGAAAGAGAGCGTGGATAAGTTAGCTGATAGAGACGCCGGGAATACCGTCAATACCGCGCGTTCACGGGACCCGGTCGCTCAGGAAACGGCGGCAGCGTTTTCGCGTAAAAGGCGCACAGCCGCGGCGCGCGCTTCGTCAGTGACACTGGCACCGGCGAGCATGCGGGCGATTTCCTCCTGCCGGTCGCCCGTTTCCATAGCGCGGATCGACGTCGCCACACGGTCATTCCCGGCGGCAGCCTTCGCAATGAGGAAATGCGTCTGCGCCCGTGCGGCAACCTGCGGCGCATGGGTTACCGACAGCACCTGGACCTGTCCGGCGAGGCGCCGGAGCCGCTGGCCAATGGCATCGGCAACGGCGCCGCCTACCCCCGTATCGATTTCGTCGAACACCAGCGTCGGCGCCGAGCCGCGATCGGCAAGCGCCACTTTCAGCGCCAGCAGGAAACGTGAAAGCTCGCCGCCGGACGCGACTTTCATCATCGGTCCAGCGCGGGTGCCGGGATTGGTCCGCACCCAGTACTCGACCGTATCGATACCATCGGATGTGCGGTTCTGCGGATCGGTTGCCATCTCGACAATGAATTCAGCCCGTTCGAGTTTCAGCGCGGGAAGCTCGGCCATGACGGCCTGTTTCAGATGGCCGGCGGTTTCGCGGCGGTCCACCGAAAGTGCCAGGGCTGCCTGATCATAGGCCTCGCGCGCCGCCACGGCTTCCTTTTCCAATGCAGCAAGGCGTTCTGCACCGGCGTCGATATCGGCAAGGTCGGCATCCATCCTGTCGCGTAGGGCAGCGAGGTCATCCACCGGTACCGAATATTTGCGTGCCGCAGCGCGAAGTGCGAACAGCCGTTCTTCCGTCTGTTCGAGCACACGCGGGTCGAAGTCGATGGCGCGAATGGCCTGTCCGATACCATTTTGCGCCTCGGCCAGTGCGTTCAGGGCTTCGTCGATCGCCTTGACGACCGGCTCCAGCAATTGCGGCGCTTCCGGCACCTTGCGCTCAAGCCTCCGAACCAGGCTGGCGAGCGAGGGCACGGGCGACGCATTGCCGGACAGGACCTCGTTGGCATCGTTGACATCGCCTGCGATCTTTTCGGAGCGCATCATGTCCGTGCGCTTGATTGCCAGCGTCTCTTCTTCCTGCGGTTCGGGATCGAGCTTGGCAAGCTCCTCGACCGAGGCGCGCAGGTAATCGGCTTCGCGTGTTGCCGCTTCCACCTTGGCGCGGTGGCGAACCAGCGCGTGCTCCGTATCGCGCCACGTCTTGTGCAGTGCCCGGACCAGTGCAGCCTTGGTTTCCAAAGCGCCGAAAGCGTCCAGCAGTGTGCGGTGGATATCGATGTCTATCAGTGCGCGGTCATCATGCTGGCCGTGGATTTCGACGAGCCTGCGGCCAAGCTCCTTGAGCAGCGTGACGCTAGCCGCCTGATCGTTGATGAAGACACGGCTGCGGCCATCGGCGGTTTGCACCCGGCGCAGGATGATATCGCCGTCGTCGTCGATATCGTTTTCACGCAACAGCGTGCGGGCCGGGTGGCTGCCCACCACATCAAAGACTGCCGTAACCTGCCCCTGCTCCGCGCCATGGCGCACGAGGGAGGCGCCGCCGCGTGCTCCGAGGGCAAGCGACAACGCGTCAAGCAGGATGGATTTACCGGCACCGGTCTCGCCGGTCAGTACCGACAAGCCTTCGCGAAACTCGATGTCGAGCCGTTCAATCAGAACAATATCGCGGATCGACAGATGCGAAAGCATGATCGCTCAGGTTAGGGTGTTTAAACTAGACGCCGTCTTTGCCACCAGTGATAGCAGATGCGGCCTTGGACAGCCATGAACCCGTGCTTTCACGCGGCTCCAGGCCACCGCTCTGCAGAAGTTTGTAGCTATCCTTGTACCATTCGCTGTCCGGATAGTTCTGACCAAGAACTGCCGCCGCAGCCTGTGCCTCATTGGTGATGCCCATGGCGTAATAGGCTTCCGTGAGCCGGGCCAAGGCCTCTTCGACATGACGCGTGTTCGAATACTGTTCGACAACGCCGCGGAAGCGTTTGATCGCTGCGACATAGTCCTTGCGCTCAAGATAATAACGGCCGACCTGCATTTCCTTGCCGGCGAGCTGGTCGCGGCCGAAACGGATCTTCGCCTTGGAATCTTCAACATATTCGGAATCGGGATAGCGTTCGACCACTTCACTGAAGGCGGCAATAGAGCGTCGTGTCATGCTCTGTTCACGCGTGACATCCGGAATCTGGCGGTAGTAGCAAAGGCCAGTGATGTAATAAGCGTAGGCAGCTTCCGGCTGCGTCGGATAGAGGGCAACGTAACGCTTGGTCATGGCAAGCGCATCGTCATACTTGCCGGCACGATAGTTGGCAAATGCGCCCATCACCAGTGACTTGCGGGCAAATTCCGAATAGGGATGCTGCCGGTCAACAGCGTCGAACTTCTTGGCAGCCTCGTCGAGACGACCGGAATTCAGGTTGGCAAGCGCCTGGTTGTAGAGAACGTCAGCAGGTTCGATCGTGTCGACATAGGCATTCAGATCCAGATCGTCGTCTTTCGAGGCGCAACCGGAAATGGCTATAGCGCTGGCAATTGGAACGAGCAGAAGGGCCATCCGGGCCTTGTTGCCAAACCCTGTTTTCATCGACATTCTGCAATTCGCCATGCTGTCTCCGGCCCCACATAATAATTTAAGAGCATTGATCGCAAACCCGATATCACGTTTGCGGCTCATGCTCTAGGCATAGTCAATCTTACCGTCGGTTGGGCGTTCATAAACCACAAGCGACGAGAATCAGCAATCTTATTGCCATGTAATCGTCCAATTTTGTGGCGGACCGGAAAATGAGTGGCAAAGACCCCCGTTAATCCGATTTTGGCAGCGAAAGATGCCCGATTTTATACGCCTGGATGCCATCTTGCGGAACTATATACCGCGGCTCGCCCCATAGTTGAATGCGAATCCGCGTCCAGTTTGTGGGTTCGAATGCAGAAATAGCGGCAAGTGCACCACCTTTCTCGACGTCATGGAAGGCTTCCTCGCTTTCACGCTTGCGCAATTCAGCGAGCGAAACATGACCTGGCGTTACCAGGATTTCGCGCGTAGCAAACGTTGCCTCGCGGATCGCCGGTGACATGTGCGCCTGCCAGACGAACCAGGTCTTGACCTGCGGCCAGCCGAACGACCGCGTGAGCCCGACAAAACCTTCCCCGCAAAGAAAATCATTCAGACCCTCCTCGTGGTTCCAGAGGTAAAACGGCGCATAGAGATTCTCCTGGCTTCGGGTTTCATCGTCCCGGCGCGCCGTCAGATAGGCCTTCAATTTCAGGTTGGGAAAATTGTCGAGCAGATGCCCTTTTTCCACGATACGCCGGTCGATGACCGACATGTCGTAGTCGGCCGGCAAAGAAAAACTGTACTGCATGGCAATCATGGCCACGATTCCTTTCCATGCAATCAGGTCATACGGCGTCCAGCATCTGTGCTTCGCCATTACTGAAGGACCACTCATCCCGGCTCGATGTGCTGATAATGATCATGACATCCTCCGGCCTGATACCGGGCGCATCTTCCAGCAACGCGACCAACCGCTTGTAGAACGCCTTTTTTGTCGCCGTGTCGCGCGGTTTGCCCGTGGTAATGGAGAAAACAACAAATTCATCCGAGCGCGGTCCGCCGAAATAATTGCGATCGAAGATCAGTTCTCCGGGGCGATGCTGATGGATGGCCTGGAAACGGTCATCCGCGGGTACGTTGAAAGTCTCCACCATAGCCTGATGAAGGCTGTCTGAGAGCGCTTTCAGGTATTCGGGTGATTTACCCTCAAGAAGCGAGATTCGGGTAAAAGGCATGGAATTGATCCTTTCTATACAGCCTGAGTAGCAACTCGATAAACTTGACGCTGGATTCATAGACGGGCATATTCATCCTGAAAATCAGAAAATACAGGACTTATGATCCTGAAAAACAGGATAATTAAAATGCGACGGATCACTTTCGATCTCGATGTGTTGAGAACCTTTGCCACCGGCATGGAGCTTGGCAGCTTTGCCAAGGCAGCTGACAGGCTAGGGCGCTCCACCTCGGCGGTAAGCGCACAATTAAAGAAACTGGAACAGCAGGCGGAAACTCCGATTTTTATAAAAGCAGGACGCGGCTTGGCACTCACCGATGCAGGGGAAACCATGCTTGCCTACGCACGCCGTCTACTCGATCTCAACGATGAAGCTGCCACGGCGATCCACGGAACCGGGCTTGAGGGCTGGGTAAGGCTCGGCCTGCAGGAGGATTTTGGCGAGACCATTCTTCCGGAAGTGCTTGGGCAATTTGCGCGTGCTCATCCAAAGGTGAGGATTGAGGCGCGCGTGGCTCGCAATGCGGAACTGATCGATCGCGTTACATCCGGGCGTCTCGATCTGGCTCTCGCCTGGAGCGCTGGAGCGGTTACCCCCCACTGCCAACGCGTCATGGATGTACCGATGTGCTGGGTTGGCCCGGCCAGGGAGCCAAAGGATTGGATGGCGTCGGCAGACGAACCGCTGCCGCTGGCCGCATTGGAAGCGCCGTGCCTCCTGCGAGCCGCGGCAACGAACGCGCTCGACCGCGCGGGAATTCCATGGCGGCTGGCATTTACCAGCCCAAGTCTGGCGGGCTTGTGGGCGGCAACCGCAGCAGGGCTGGGAGTCACGATCCGTACCCCGATTGGACTTCCTGCTAGCGTACAACCTCTGGTTCCAGCGGATGGTGGATTACCCGCCCTGCCGTCTCTCGGATTGGTCCTTCATCGCGCGGAAGCGCAATCCGAACCCGCGACGGCGCGCCTGGCAGCAATCATGCTGCAGGCGGTGCACAAGGAGATACCAGGCTTCTGACCGTTGTCAGATGGCCCAAGGCGCAAAGACAGGAGCGTTTACAGCAACGAGCGACGCGCCTCGCGACTGTCCGCGTTTGCCCGCCATTTCCACAATCTCGAATGCGGTATGATCTGAAAGAAGTGCACGCAGGGCGGCAGCGTTGAGACGGTGGCCGCCACGATAGGAGCGGAAACAGCCAATGAATGGAGCTCCGGCTAGCGCCAGGTCGCCAATGGCATCAAGAGTCTTGTGGCGCACGAACTCATCCTCGTAGCGCAGGCCGCCAGGATTGATGACGGAATTGTCGTCGCCGATGACCAGCGAATTGTCGAGCGATGAGCCGAGCGCCAAGCCGGCGGCCCAGAGTTTTTCCACGTCACGCATGAAGCCGAAGGTACGCGCCCGCGAAATTTCCTTACGGAAGATTGCCGCGTTCATATCGCTGGCGAATTTCTGCCGGCCAATGACCGGCGTCTCGAAATCAATCTCCACCTCATAGCGCGTGCCTTCATAGGGACAAAATTCCGCCCATGAAGCTCCCGCCTCGATACGCGACGTCTTGAGCACTCGGATAAACCGGCGCTTCGCCGCCTGGTGCACAAAACCGGCTTGTTCGAAGGCATCCAAAAACGCGGACGATGTCCCATCAAGGATAGGCACTTCCGGACCATCGATCTCGATAATCATGTTGTCGATACCCGAACCGGCAATCGCCGCCATGACATGCTCGACAGTGCTGATGCTAATACCCGCCCGGCTGGCAAGCGTCGTTGACAGATCTGTCGTACCGACTTCGGACACGAGCGCTCGAATTTCGTGGCTATCGCCAGTTCCATCGAGCCTGTGGAAAACAATACCGGTATCCGGGTCGGCGGGCACAAACGATATCGTCACTGGCGCACCACTGTGCACGCCTGCGCCGGAAAGCGAGATACGCTCTGCAATCGTTGTCTGGAAATCGTGCAATTGAAACCTCGTGCCCGTGAACCGCGAGCCAGACAGCTTTATCCGGCATCTGATACTTAACCTCGCAACGACGTATGCGTCAGAATCAACATCGCGCTCATGTTGCAGCGCAAGATACAGTCGGCACTGCATGATGCAAAATCACGCTTTCGAGACGTTTGTAACGAAAGCGCTATACCACCAGCTAAGTCGTTCCCATGTCATTTCAATAGTTTGAAAGAAAAATTCCGCCACTGATACAATGGCGGAATTCATGTTCGTTAATATTCCGTGACCGGATCAGTTTGCCTGCCGGCGAAGGAACGCCGGGATTTCGAGCTGATCATCCTCGGAAGGCTGGCGTGTCTGCGGCTGGACCCGGCCCTGTTCGTCAAGCTGTCCGCGACGCGGCGCATAGATTGACGCATCCTGTGAAAGCGGGCGGCGCGGTTCGGCCGGACGCATGGCGGGTTCCCGCGGCTGCGCCGGTTCCAGCCGGGCCGTCTCATCTTCGCGGCGGGTCAGGCCAGCGGTGAGACGCTTCAGTAGTCCCATAGGGCCACGATCCTCGTGGCTTTCATAGGCAGCCTGATCACGACCGTTGTCACGCGTTCCCATGTCGCGGGCATTGAGCTCCGCCTGCACGACCGGTGGGAAATCAGCCACGTTCGGCATGCGCGGGGCAGCCGGCTGCGGTGCAGGTGCTGCCTGCATTTGCGGCTGAGGTGCTGGCTGAACAGGCTGTTGCGGAGCGGCGCCAACGGGCGCGTCGAAGACTTCCGGTGCCGGAGCCTGGAAAATGCGGCTCTGTGGACGGAATTCCTGTTCAGCAGGCTGCGGCGCACGCTGCGGCATGTCCTGCTCGGCAGCGCGAATAGCGTCCGCTACCGGATCTGCCACGCGAGCGGCCGGCTGTTGGACAACCGGACGGGCAACTGTCTCAACCCTTGCCGCGACCTGCGGAGCAGGTTTGGCAATTGGCTTCAGAGGCTGGCGAAATTCGATCGGCGCAGGCGCCGACTCCCCAATCTGCTTGTCAATGCCAGTTGCAACGACGGAAACGCGGATGATGCCTTCGAGGCTTTCGTCGAAGGTTGCGCCGAGGATGATATTGGCATCCTGGTCTACTTCTTCACGAATACGCGTCGCAGCCTCGTCAACTTCAAACAGCGTCATGTCGCGGCCGCCAGTGATCGAGATCAGCAGGCCCTTGGCGCCACGCATGGAGGTTTCATCGAGCAGAGGATTGGCAATCGCGGCCTCGGCGGCAGCCATTGCGCGGCCATCACCGGACGCTTCGCCGGTGCCCATCATCGCCTTGCCCATCTCGCGCATGACCGAACGAACGTCAGCGAAATCGAGATTGATCAGACCTTCCTTCACCATCAAGTCGGTGATGCAGGCAACACCCGAGTAGAGGACCTGATCGGCCATTGCGAATGCATCGGCAAAGGTCGTCTTGTCATTGGCAATGCGGAAGAGGTTCTGGTTCGGAATGACGATAAGAGTATCGACGTTCTTCTGCAGATCGGTAATTCCCATATCGGCGGTGCGCATGCGGCGCTGACCCTCGAAATGGAAAGGCTTGGTCACGACGCCAACGGTGAGGATGCCCTTTTCGCGCGCCGCGCGGGCGACAACAGGAGCGGCGCCAGTGCCGGTGCCGCCGCCCATGCCAGCGGTGACGAAGCACATGTGCGTGCCCGACAGGTGATCGTTGATCTCGTCGATGCATTCCTCAGCAGCTGCGCGGCCAACTTCCGGCTGCGAACCTGCACCGAGGCCCTCCGTCACTGCGGCACCGAGCTGAATCAGACGTTCAGCCTTGGATTGCGACAGCGCTTGCGCGTCGGTATTGGCCACAACAAATTCAACACCGCGCAAACCGGCATTGATCATGTTATTGACCGCATTGCCACCGCCACCGCCAACACCGAAAACGGTGATCCGGGGCTTAAGCTCGGTAATATCCGGCTTTTGCAGATTGATGCTCATGTGTTCCGTTCCTTTTCGTCTTTACCGCCTCGCCGCTGCGGTATTTTTTTGGGTTTCCCCGATTGATCAAAAACTCTCTCTCAGCCACTGGCCGATACGCTGAAAACGCCCACCCGTACCTGTCATCAGCGATGATGAACCGGCCTTTACAGAACGCTCCTCAATTCCTGCGACTTGCGGATAGATCAGAAGACCAACCGCTGCAGAGAAAGCCGGTCCCTTGGCTGCTTCGGGAAGCCCCGTAACACCAAGGGGACGGCCGATTCTGCACATTGCGCGCCAGGATGCGGCGGGCCACTTCGGGCAGCCCTGCCAACTGACTGGCTCCGCCTGTCAGGACGACCCGCTTGCCAACAATCTGGCCATAGCCGGACTGATTGAGCCGATCGCGCGCCAGTTCCAGCGTCTCCTCGACGCGAGCACGAATAATGCGCGTCAGGACGGCACGCGGATATTGGTTGGGGACATCACGCCCGTCATTGCCAAGAGGTGAGACACTGATCAGGTCGCGATCATCGGCAGCGCTGGGCAGTGCCGAGCCATGCATGACCTTGAGCCGCTCCGCATCGTCCATGTGGGCAGAGAGGCCGCGCGCAACATCCATCGTCACGTGATTGCCGCCAATGGCGATCGCATCCGCATGAATGAACTTTCCTTCGGAGAAAACCGAAATCGTCGTCGTACCGCCACCCATGTCGATGCAGGCAGCGCCCATCTCGGCCTCGTCGTCGACAAGCGCAGACAGACCGCTGGCATAGGGTGTGGCAATCATCGCTTCGACCGACAGGTGGCAACGGTTGACGCAAAGCTCGAGGTTGCGCAGCGGCGCGGCATCGGCTGTCAGCACATGCATTTCAACGCCGAGCGTATCGCCGATCATGCTCAGCGGATCGCGAATGCCGCGCTCGCCGTCGAGACCATAGGCGATGGGCAGCGAATGAACGAGATGGCGCTCCGTTGCCAGTGCCTGCTTGGCTCCGGCTGCAAGCACACGGCGAATATCCGCCTGATCGACCTCATGCCCGCCAAGATTGATGCTGGCCGAGAAGCTCTCGCTCTTGAGGCGACCCGCGGAAATATTGACGATCATCGAGTCGACGGTCAGCCCAGCCATCCGCTCGGCCGCATCGACTGCCAGGCGGATCGCCTGCTCGGCAGCGTCCAGATTGACGATCACGCCGGACTTGATGCCACGCGACTTCTGATGCCCGATACCAAGCACCTCGATGCGATGGGTGCGGCCCGGCAGGTGCGCACTTTCCTCGCGCGGACGCAGCCGCGCAATGATGCAGCATACCTTGCTCGAACCAATGTCAAGAACTGTCAAGGAGCGCGTCCGTTTTGCGGATGGCGCTCCATTCGACGTGCCCTTTCCGTTCAGAATACTCATATACGCTTCTCCGAACGCTTTGGCGCTTTATCCCGCGCCTTCAAATACTCAACGCGCTGTACCATCGCATCTGGTGTCAGCTTGACGACCACGCGATCTGTCAGACGCATATCGACCGATGCGATATCGCGCGACAGAAGCCCCGCCTTGCGGTCCATGCCGGCAATGTCAGCAAGCGCCTCGTCGATCCGGTATTCCGGCAGCATCAGGGTCACGCCATTTTTCAGAAGGAGGTCCCAGCGCCGGTCACCGACCCGCGCATACGCCTTCACCTCACCTGCTATTTGCGGAAAGGCTGCCATTTGCGCCAAAAGCAGTTTCGCCTGCTTGTCAGCCCCTGCACCGATGATCAGCGGCAACGCAGCACTGCGACCGCCAGAGAACGGAACGATGACGCGACCATCTGCGTCGATTACCGAAAGTTCGCTGCCATTTTGCCAAACGGCGACGGCTGTCCGCTCATGAATCGAAATCTGGATCGTGTTCGGATAGACCTTGAACACATCAACGGTTTCGACCCAGGGCAGCCCTGCGACAGCCTTCTGCGCATCGGCAGCACTCAAACCAACCAAAGAGGTTTCACCATCAAGACCGAGCGCACCCAGCACATCGATCTCAGAGGTTTCCTTGTTACCGACGACCTTCACGTCTTCAATGGCGAAACCGAAAGTTGAGGTCGTGACCTTAACCACTTCCGGCGCGTGACCACCCAGAATTGCGCCATACGCACCGGTTAAAGCCAGAAAGGCAACGGCACCGATTGTGCCCACATGGTTGGGGATCGAAACTTCACCCTCGACCATACGCGAAAACACGCGCACCGGTTTACGCAGGAATTTCGGCAGGACGATGCGGAAACGGCGCAAAACAGCCGCGCTGCCCGAAGACACCGGCTTGACACCCCGCGGGTGCGCATTTTTGCCCTTCAACGCAAACACGATGCGTCCTCCACCATCCAACTCAACAATTCACCGAAGGTATGCCCCGCAGCTTTGGCGATATCAGGCACGAGAGAGGTGGGAGTCATGCCCGGCTGAGTGTTAACTTCCAGCCAGATAAGCTCGCCATCCTCGGAAAAACGGTCATCGTAACGGAAGTCCGACCGGGTAATCCCTTTACATCCAATTGCCTGATGCGCCTTGAGTGACAGTGTTTGTATTTTTTGGTAAATTTTTAGTGAAATTTTAGCGGGAACCACATGATTTGATCCACCTGCAACATATTTTGAATCATAATCGTAGAACTGATGGCCCACGGGGATGATTTCGCACACGCCGATGGCGACATCCCCCATCACTGCGCAGGTCAATTCGCGCCCGTGAATGTAGCGCTCGACCATGACGATATCACCATATTTCCAATCACCCGAGGTGATGACCTGCGGCGGATGCGACTGATCCTCCTTGACGATCACGACGCCGAAACTGGACCCCTCATTCACCGGCTTGACGACATAGGGCGGCTTCATCGGATGCTTCGAAGAAAAGCTCATCCGGTTCATGACTTTCGCCTCGGCCACCGGAATGCCGGCCGCCTTGGCAACGATCTTCGCCTGCTCCTTGTTCATGGCCAGAGCGGAGGCGAGAACGCCGGAATGGGTATAGGGAATTTCAAGATATTCGAGGATGCCCTGGATGGTCCCGTCCTCGCCGAACGGACCATGCAACGCATTGAACGCCACATCGGGCTTCAACTCACGAAGCACACTGGCAATGTCGCGGGTGACGTCAACCCGGGTGACCGGGTAACCCTCCGCCTCCAAAGCATCGGCGCAAGAATTGCCGGAGGACAAACTCACCGGACGCTCCGATGAAAAGCCACCCATTAGCACCGCAACATGCTTTTTCGCCATCAAGGCAACCCCTCGAACACTTCCCCATCAGAAGCGAAAAAAGGCATGAGTCGGCGCACATCCGGCGGCCAGGGACCGCAGACACCCGAGACTGGTGAAAACCAGCCGACTCAAATCAGTTAACGCTTACCCCTAAAGAATCAGAGAGTTGATCTCGCTGACAAGTCCCCAATGATTCAACAATGAAATTTCGTGTAAAAAAATGTACTTCCGGCTCGAAAGCGGCGTCGCGCAGGATCACAGCTTTCGACGTGCTAGAGCAACTGCCCCATGAACTCGTGCACTTCATGATTGGCTCGGAACAACCCGAGGCGCTTTATTTCCCAATGCAGCCTGATGCCGGATTTTTCCAGCACGCGGGACCTAATGGTCTCGCCCAGCGTTTCAAGGTCGTATCCGGAGGCAGTGCCCGTGTTGATCATGAAGTTACAATGCATGGGCGACATTTGAGCGCCGCCGATCATCAGGCCTCGCCCGCCAGCCTTGTCGATTTCCTTCCATGCAGATGAGCCTTCCGGGTTCTTGAAGGTTGAACCGCCGGTTTTCTCGCGAATGGGCTGCACAGTCTCGCGATGCTGCTGCACCGCGTCCATCGCCGCCTGGATGTCGCGTTTGTCACCGTGCGTTCCTTCGAACAGCGCCGAGGTGAAGATCAGGTCATGCGCGGCCCCAGAATGGCGATAGGCATAGCCCATATCGGCATTGGAGAGCACATGCAGCTTTCCCTTGCGATCGAGGGCTCGCACTTCGACCACCCGCTCCCGGGTTTCGACACCATTGGCGCCGGCGTTCATGCGCAAAGCGCCACCGATGCCACCGGGGATACCATGATAGAAATGAAAGCCGGCTATGCCTGCCTCCAGCGCCACCGCTGCTACGCGCTTGTCGGGCGTCGCGGCACCTGCCCGAAGCTGCGAATCCCCGACGCGCTCTACCTCGCCAAATCCCTTGGCGGACAAGCGCACGACAAACCCTGGAATGCCGCCGTCGCGCACCAGAAGGTTGGAACCGATGCCGACCGGGAGAATCGGATATTCGTCTGGAACAGCCTTCAGGAAGGCTGACAGATCTTCCTCATCAGCCGGCTGAAACATGACCTCGGCAGGGCCACCCGCACGAAACCACGTAACTTTTTCCATTCCCATATTGGGCGTCAAACGCCCTCGCAACCCCGAAAATCGGTTCCCCAGCTTTTTCAGCAGGGCTTCGCCATCAATCAGTGAAGACATATTATCCTTCCAGCAGTTTCGCCCCCGTCGGCAATTGTCGGGGCAACCGCCAAATCTAGAGCGCCGCGAGTTCCTTTGGCAAGGCGTAGGCCCACCCGGTAATGCTGCCTGCGCCCAGAAAAATCACGAAATCTTCCGGCTTGGCGATTTCAGCGACCAGAGGCGCAACCTCTTGCGGCCCGCCAATATAGCGGGCATCGCGGTGCGCGGCAGTCCGGATGCGTGAAACCAGAGCCTCCGACGTGACACCCTCAATCGGATCCTCGCCCGCCGTATAAACCGGAGCGATAATAACCGTGTCGGCATCGTTGAAGCAGGCAGCAAATTCGTCGAACAGGCTGGCAAGGCGCGTGAAACGATGCGGCTGGACGATGGCGATGACGCGGCCCTTGGCGGAATCGCGCGCCGCCTTCAACACAGCCTTGATCTCAACAGGATGGTGGCCGTAATCGTCGAAAATCTCGACGCCGTTCCACGTTCCGGTGTGTGTGAACCGTCGCTTGACCCCACCGAAGGAGGATAGCCCCTTCTTGATGTCTTCAGCGGAAATGCCGAGCTCAAGTGCAACCGCAATTGCCGCTGTGGCATTGGAGACATTATGGCGGCCGGGCATCGGCAGGCGAAGGCCAGTGATCTCGGTTATTTCGCCAGTCTTGCGTTTTGCAATCTGCACATCAAAGCGGGAACTCGCGCCATCGACCACAAGATTGATGAAGCGCACATCCGCCTGGGGGTTCTCGCCGTAGGTGATAACCCGGCGATCCTCTATGCGCGATACCAGCGACTGCACCTCGGGATGGTCCAGGCACATGACGCCAAAGCCATAGAACGGAACGTTCTCAACGAATTGCCGGAATGCTTCGCGAACACGGTCGAATGTGCCGTAGTGATCGAGATGCTCCGGATCGATATTGGTAATCACCGCCACATCGGCAGGGAGCTTGAGAAACGTACCGTCGCTCTCATCCGCTTCCACGACCATCCAGTCGCCCTCACCCATGCGTGCGTTGGTGCCATAAGCGTTAATGATCCCGCCATTGATCACAGTAGGATCGAGATTGCCGGCGTCGAGCAATGTGGCGACCATCGATGTCGTTGTCGTCTTCCCATGCGTCCCGCCAATGGCGACAGCTTTGCGGAAGCGCATCAGTTCGGCCAGCATTTCCGCACGGCGGACGACCGGCAGTAACTTTTCCCGCGCGGCAATCAGTTCCGGATTGGACTTCTTGATGGCGGTCGAAACAACAACGACTTCGGCATCACCGACGTTTTCGGCCTTGTGGCCAACAAATATCTCAATGCCCTTTTCCCGCAGTCGCTGCACATTGGCGCTGTCTGCCTGGTCGGAGCCCTGTACCTTGTAGCCGAGGTTGTGCAGGACTTCGGCAATGCCGCTCATGCCAATACCGCCGATACCGATAAAATGAACAAGGCCAATGTTGAGCGGCATCTTCATGGACGCACTCCTTTTTTGAATTCCGTGATGGTTTGACCGGACGCAATAGCCTCTGCGAGGTCCGCAAGCAACCTTGCAGCGTCAGGCTTGCCAGTGCTGCGGGCTTTTTCCGCAACAAATGCCAGCCGGGAGGGCTCATTCATCGCGCTCGTCAAGATCTTTGCTATACGTTCGGGCGAAAGCTCGGGCTGTTTGATAACATCTGCACCGCCAGCCGCTTGCAATGCCGCAGCATTCGCTGCCTGGTCATGGTCGAGCGCATGCGGAAACGGCACGAGGATGGCGGGCCGCCCGATGGCGGCGATCTCTGAAACGGTCGACGCTCCGGATCGCGAAAAAATGAAATGTGCGTCGGCGATACGCCGTGGCATATCCTTGAAGAACGGCGCGACCTCTGCCTTGATCCCGAGCGATTGGTAGGCGGAACGCACTTGGGCCTCGTCCTCGGCACGTGCCTGCTGCGTCAAGATGAGCCGATCCTGATCTTCCTGGGCAAGCAGCTTGATCGCAGCGGGAATGGCGGATGAAAAATATTGCGCGCCCTGACTGCCGCCAAACACGAGGAAATAGAAGGGTTGATGTGGTTGCGACGGGTGGTAGGGCTTGCCGACTTCAGCGAGAACTGCTGGGCGAACCGGATTGCCAGTGACGATGGTCTTGTCCGTAAAGGGTCCGCCAATGTTCGGCAAAAATCCGCCGGCGATCGCGTTGACACGGGTCGCTAAAGCCTTGTTGGCACGGCCCATAACGGCATTCTGCTCATGGACAAGCGTTGGAATTTTCATGCCGCTCGCGGCGTAGAGCGGCGGCAGCGTGGGGTAGCCGCCAAATCCAGCGACGAGTTTTGGTTTCGTCTGTCGGAAGAGTTTGCGAGAATCGAGATTTCCCTGCCAAAGCGTCCAGAAGGTTTTCGCCAAGGAAAATGGATTGCGTCCGGCGATCGTGGCGGATCGGACTATATGTATCTGACGGGCAGGAAATGCACCCGTGAAGCGCTGGGCGCGATCGTCGGTGGCGAGGTGGATTTCCCAATCGCGCGCCATCAATTCGTGTGCCAGCGCCTCGGCCGGAAAAAGGTGACCGCCAGTACCGCCGGCGGCCAGAAATATGACACCTTTCGACATGGCCACTCAGACTGCGCCTACCATGGAACGCGTCTTCGAGATCGGCCAGCGTCGCCGAACGGCGCGCTTCGGGCCGGCGCCGCGTCAGCGCGAGCAGGAGCCCGGTTGAGATTGCAACCGCAATGAGCGACGAACCGCCGTAGGAAATGAACGGAAGAGTCATACCCTTGGCAGGCATCAAATGCAGATTGACCGACATATTGATGATGGACTGGAACCCGAAAAGGATCACCAGCCCCGAGACTGAAAGCCGGGTGAAATCGTCACGTTCCTTCAGCGCGATCGACAAGCCGCGAATAACGATAAAAGCGAATATCAGGACAATTAGCAGGCAAAGCGCAATGCCGTATTCTTCCGCCGTTACCGAAAAGATGAAGTCGGTGTGACTATCAGGAATAATTCGCTTGATCGTGCCCTCTCCCGGTCCCTGGCCCAACCAGCCGCCGCGGATAATCGCTTCACGCCCGGTGTCCACCTGGAATGTGTCGCCCTCGCCCGTAAGAAACCGGTCGATACGGCCCGCCACGTGCGGAAACACCGTATAGGCACCAAAGAAGCCGCCCACCGCCAGAATGCCGAGCCCGATGATCCAAAGCCACGGCACCCCAGCCATAAAGAACATTGCGCCCCAGGTGACCGCCGTCAGTATGGTCTGGCCGAGATCGGGCTGGGCGACGAGCAGCGCTGCAACCACACAGAACAGCACCATCGAGAAGAAGTTTCCCGGAATATCCTTGCGCCGCTCATTCTCCGCAAACAGCCAGGCGCACACAATGACGAAGGCCGGCTTCATGAATTCCGACGGCTGAATCGAAACACCCGCAAGCGAAACCCAGCGCCGCGCGCCCTTGACTTCGATACCGAAGAACAAGGCACCGACCATCGCTACGAGCGATATACCGAGCATGATCATGGCGAAACGGCGAATAGTCCGAGGCGCCATGAAAGATACAGCAAACATGACGATGACCGCAGGCACCATGAACAACGCCTGCCGTTTGACAAAATGAAAACTGTCGAGCCCGATGCGCTCGGCAACGGCGGGGCTAGCCGCGAAGGACAGCAGAATTCCAAGGCCCATCAGGGCAAGACAGGCTGCCAGGAGAAAACGATCGATTGTCCACCACCAGTCGGCTACGGGACCACGGTCAACACGACTAACCATTAGCTTCTAGCTCCCATGATTGGTGCTGCGCCTTCAAGCGCAAGGACGGCAGAGCGGAATGCCTCGCCGCGTTTCTCGAAATTCTGGAACTGATCGAAACTGGCACAGGCAGGCGACAGCAGGACCACGGGTTCCGTAGAACCATCCTTGGCCGCGTCGCGTGCAGCGTGTTCCACTGCAGCTTCTATCGTGCCGGATATCTCGTAAGGGGCGGCCTCGCCGAGCGTTGCTGCAAATTGCGGCGCGGCTTCCCCAATCAGGTAAGCTTTGGCGATGCGCGAGAAAAACCCGGATAGCGAAGCGATGCCGCCCTCTTTGGGCAGCCCTCCGGCAATCCAGTAAATGCGAGGGAACGAGGACAGTGCAGGTGCCGCGGCTTCCGCATTTGTTGCCTTGGAATCATTGACGAAAAGCGTCCTTCCGAGCCGTGCGACCTGTTCCATGCGATGGGCGAGACCGGGAAAGGTCTTCAATCCGGTGTTGATCTCCTCCACTGAAAGACCAACGGCGCGGCAGGCGGCGAATGCAGCCAACGCATTCTGCGCGTTGTGTTCGCCTCGCAAAGAGCCGATGCCTGCGAGTGACGCGACGACATTTCGCTCACCGTCCTTGGCATGAATGAGATTTGCGTCTTCCGCGAAATATCCATCACGGATGGGCATGCGCTTGGAAATGCGAATTACGGCTTTGCCGGTGCGTTCCAGCCGATCGGCAATCGCAGCGCAATAGCTGTCATCGACACCGACAATCGCCGTATCACTGCCAGCAACAAGGCGTTCCTTGATTTCGGCGTAGTGTTGCATCGTTCCATGCCGGTCGAGGTGATCGGGCGTCAGGTTCAAGAGGATGCCCGCCGTGGGGTTGAGCGAAGGCGCCAGGTCAATCTGGTAGGAAGAACACTCGACGACATAGTAGCGTTCGTCAGCCGGCGGCTGCAGGGTCATTACGGCGGTTCCGATGTTGCCGCCAAGCTGCATGTCGCGACCGGAAGCGTTGATCATGTGCGCGATCAGTGCCGTCGTCGTCGATTTACCGTTGGTGCCGGTGATTGCGATGAAGGGGGCGTTCTTGCATGCAAGATTGCGCTCGCGCACGAACAGCTCAACATCGCCGACGATCTCCACTCCGGCGGCTCTCGCGAGATCCACCGTCCAGTGTGGTCGCGGATGCGTCAGGGGCACGCCCGGCGACAGTACGAAAGAAGAAAACCGTTTCCAGTCTGCTCGCCGTAAATCACCAGTCTCGATCCCCGCGCGTTGCGCCCGCGCAACGCTATCGGGATTGTCGTCCCAGGCGATGATCGTGGCGCCACCCGCAAGAATAGCTTGCGCCGTTGCAATGCCCGAACCGCCGAGGCCAAAGAGCGCGACGGTCATGTCCTTCATGGAGCGGGCAGCAATCATGCAAGAAGCCTTATCTGAGCTTGAGTGTAGAAAGGCCGATCAGTGCGAGGATCACGGCGATGATCCAGAAGCGGATCACGACCTGGCTCTCCGTCCAGCCCTTCTTTTCGAAATGATGATGGATCGGCGCCATGAGGAACACGCGTTTGCCGGTCATCTTGAACGATGCCACCTGGATAATGACAGACATGGCTTCCATGACGAAGACGCCGCCGATGATGGCGAGGACGATTTCGTGTTTCGTGGCAACAGCTACAGCGCCTATGAGCCCGCCGAGCGCGAGTGATCCCGTATCGCCCATGAAAATGGCCGCAGGCGGTGCATTGAACCAGAGAAAGCCCAGTCCGGCACCGATAACCGAACCGAGCACGACAGCGAGTTCACCCGTGCCCGGTGTAAAGTGGATCTGCAGGTAATCGGCGAAGATCGCATTACCCGAAAGGTAGGCAATGACACCAAACGAAGCCGCCGCAATCATGACTGGAACCGTCGCCAGGCCATCCAGGCCATCGGTGAAATTCACAGCATTGCCGGCGCCAACCATGACGAAGGCGGCAAACGGAATGAAAAATATGCCCAGATTGAGAATGAGTTGCTTGGCGAACGGGAAAGTCAGTGACGAGGAAAAGGGTTCCTGCCCTGCCCACATAATGGCAATGCCCGCTATGGCAGCGACCAGAAATTCAATACCAAGGCGCGCTCGGGCAGAAAAGCCCTTGAACGTCTGCTTGCTCACTTTCAGATAGTCATCATAAAAACCGATGGCACCAAAGAACAGGGCCACCAGCAGTACGATCCAGACATAGACATTCGACCAATTTGCCCAGAGCAGAGACGAGAGCAGGATTCCCGTCATGATCATCAGGCCGCCCATCGTCGGTGTACCGGCTTTCTTGAAGTGGGTCTGGGGGCCGTCAGCCCGGATGGGCTGGCCGCGGCCTTGGCGAATGCGCAGCGAGTCTATGATGCGCGGACCAAAAAGGAAGACAATCAACGCAGATGTGATCAGCGCACCGCCGGTCCGGAACGTGATGTAGCGGAACACGTTTAGAAACTGGATATGTTCCGCCAGACCGGCGAGATAGTAAAGCATCAGCTATTTCCCCATAACCGCAGGATTACTCGGCAGGGCCGAGAGGTTCCACGGTGTTGTATTTTTGCAAGAGCGTTTTCACGATCTGAGAGAACCCAGTCCCCTTGGATGACTTGATCATAATCACGTCACCGGCCCTGATCGTGTTCAGCAATTGCGGTTGCAATTCGTCTACGCTCTGCCTGTATTCGGCGTGAAATTCAACCGGCATGGCCGCTTTGAGCGCTGCCATCTCCGGTCCGCCGAGAAAAACCATGTTGATATGATTGGCGACAATCACTGACGACAGGTCTGCATGCAGCTTCGGAGCCTGCTTTCCGAGTTCCAGCATGTCGCCGAGAACCGCGATCCTGCGCCCCTTACCGGAAGGTGTGGCTGCAGCCAGGAGTTCTATCGCAGCGCGCATCGATGCCGGGTTGGCATTATAACTCTCATCAATCAGCGTGATTGTACCGTTGGCTACTTCGAGAATATGGCGGGCACCGCGGCCACTTTCCGGCCGCAATGAGGCAAGCGCCAAAGTCACCTTGGCCATGTCCGCACCCGTCAGATGCGCGGCGCCGAGGACTGCGAGAACATTCTGAACGATATGCCTGCCTGGTGCACCGATCTTGGCAACGACTTCTTCGCCGGCGAGACGCGCTGTCATGCAGGAGCATTCACCGTGCAGCTTGAGCTTGATCAAACGGTAATCCGCTCGCGCATTTTCGCCAAAGGTCTTGATGTGCTCGACGCCGGCCTCTCGTGCCAGCTTTTCGAGCAATTTGAAATGCTTGTCGTCACGGTTGAGCAGGGCATACCCGCCTGGCAGCAACCCTTCGAAAATTTCTGCCTTGGCGGCAGCTATTTCCTGGAGATTCTTGAAGTGGCCGAGATGCGCCGGCGCAATCAGGGTAACCAGCGCAACATGCGGCCTGACCATCTTGACCAGAGGGCGAATTTCATCGACGTGGTTCATGCCGATTTCAAACACACCGTAGTCGGTGTCCGCAGGCATGCGGGCAAGGGTCAGCGGCACACCCCAATGATTGTTGAACGACGCAACCGATGCATGAACCTTACCCGCTTCGGCAAGTACGTGCCGCAACGCTTCCTTGGTCGTTGTCTTGCCGACTGAGCCGGTAACTGCGATGATTTGGGCGTGTGAACGTTGTCGCGATGCGAGGCCCAGCCGTGTCATCGCCGCCAGCACGTCATCAACGACAATCATCGGTGCTTTCAACTTACCGAGCGCGGGCAATTTTGCTTCCGCCACAACAAGAAGCGCTGCGCCAGCTGCAACAGCTGCTGTCGCATAATCGTGGCCGTCCAGCGCATCGCCCTTGATGGCAAAGAACGCCTCCCCCTTGCGCAAGGTGCGCGTGTCGATCGAAATGCCGGTAATTCCATCCGGCAGTTTGCCGACGGGCCGGCCGTTCATGGCTTCGATCATCGCATCAGAAGTCCAAAGCAGGCTCATGCACCGGTCTCCCGAGTGCCCTGGCGCGCGAGCCGGTCCTTGAGCGCTTGTCCGACCTCGACGTGGTCGGAGAACGGCAATACCACGTCGCCCACGGTCTGGCCTTCTTCATGACCTTTACCAGCGACGATCAGCGTATCACCCGATTTCATCATCGCGACAGCTTCGCGGATCGCCTCCCGCCGGTCCGGGATCTCGCGGGCACCTGGCGCCGCGGCGAGAATCTCGGACCGAATCGTCGCAGCAACTTCTGAACGGGGATTGTCGTCGGTCACTATGACGACGTCAGCAAGTCGGGTAGCGATTTCGCCCATCATCGGGCGTTTGCCCTTGTCACGATCACCACCGCAACCGAAAACCACGATAACCCGACCCGTTGTGAATGGCCGAACCGAGGCGAGGACATTTTCCAGGGCATCGGGTTTGTGGGCGTAGTCGACATAGGCGGGTGCGCCGTCCTCTGTCGCGCCGACAAGGTCAAGCCGACCGGGCGCACCCTTCAAACGCTCCAGACCCCGCATCGCGGCAGCGGCCGGAACGCCCGTCGCAATGGCGAGGCCAGCGGCGACGAGCCCGTTCGCTACCTGAAAATCACCGGCCAGTGGCAGGGTAATTTCGTAGATTTCACCGGCAATATGCACTTCCACATGCTGGCGGAACCGCTCGTGTTCAACGCGTTTCAGTGTAATGAAATCTCCCTTGCGGCCAACAGTCAGAACCGTGCAACCGGCCTCGGTGGCAGCAGCAATCGTGGGCTTGGAGAATGGATCATCCGCGAAAATGACCGCCGGTGCGCCCTTCGGCAGCAATTCAGTAAAGAGCCGCAGCTTGGCGGCGTGATATTCTTCGACGGTTGCATGGTAATCCATGTGATCGCGGCCGAGATTGGTGAAGGCACCGGCAGACAATCTGACGCCGTCGAGGCGGCGCTGGTCGAGACCATGGGACGAGGCTTCCATAGCAGCATGAGTCACGCCTTCATCAACGAGCTCGCCAAGCAATTTATGCAGCTCGACCGGGTCCGGCGTGGTCAGTGAACCGTAATCCTCACGCTTGGGCGAAACGACGCCGGTGGTACCAATGCTCGCCGAAGCGAAACCGGCCTGCGCCCAGATCTGGCGTGTAAACGAAGCAACCGATGTCTTGCCACTGGTGCCGGTGATGGCCACCATGACATCCGGCTGGAGCTTGTAGAAGCTCGCGGCGACCAATGCCAATGTGCGGCGAGGATCATCGACGTAAATGATTGGAACCGGGATCTTGCCGAGTTTCGCCCCCTTGGAGGTAATAATAACGGTCGCGCCTCGTGCGACGGCATCGGTCGCATAAGCGACGCCGTCAGCCTTGGAGCCCTTGAGTGCTGCGAACAAAAAACCGCGCTCCACCTGCCTGGAGTCTGACGTCAAGCCATTGATCGTCTTCTCTCCGAGTTCGGAGATAGCCAAGGCAGGAATGCCATTCAGATCTTTCAGTTTCATGGCCGGACTGGAACCCATTTTTCAAACGTTATTCTTCATCAACTCATCGAGTCTGCTCGCAATGCGCACCGTTTTGAGTCGAATCTGCGGCACTACTCAAACGTAACCATCATTGGAGCAGATTCTTGTTCTTCCCCGAAGTCTGGTTTCACGCCGAGAAAAAGAGGCGGAACGACGGATAATATCGGCTACCATCGGAGCTGCATTGAAGCCAGCCGTGGCACCAACCTTACCTTCCTCGGCCTTCGGTTCGTCGATGATGGTCAAGACAACATATTCAGGGTTGTCGATAGGAAAGGCCGCAACGAAGGCGTTGAACCGGACATCGCTTGAATAACGGCCATTGATGACCTTTTCCGCGGTACCTGTCTTGCCACCGACGCGATAGCCAGGAACTGTTGCCCTATTGCCAGAACCACCGGAGCCTTTCTCAGCGTTCAGGCGATAAAGATAACGCATGTCCTCGCTGGTCTTTTCACTTACCACCTGCTTTGCCACCTTGTCGGCCTCTTCGATCGTGCGTGGCAGGAAGGTCGGCTCTATGAGTTTGCCGCCATTCATCAGTGCAGCAGCACCAACGGCGGTTTGCAGCGGCGTCGTCGCCATTCCGTGACCGAAGGCGATGGTGATGGAGTGAACCTTCTTCCACACTTTTGGCTCCATCGGACGTGCGACTTCCGGCAGTTCCGTGGTCATTCGATCCAGAAGCCCCAGGCGATGCAGGAATTCGCGGTGGCCCTCAATACCGACAACATCAGCTTCCTTCGCCGAACCGATATTGGAGGAGTAGATAAACACCTCCGGCAAGCTCAATACGCGGTGCTTGCCGTGAAAATCGCGGATCGTCTGGTGCCCGATGGTGATCGGGCGGCTGGCGTCGAACGTGCTGCTCAGACTGACCTTGCCGGAATCGAGCGCCATCGCGGTCGTAAAGCTCTTGATGGTCGAGCCCATCTCAAAGGTGCCCGCAGACATGCGGTTGAGGCGATCTTTATCCAGGGCATTGAACGGATTGTTCGGATCGAAATCGGGTGCCGATGCCATGGCAAGCACTTCACCCGTTCGAACATTGAGCACAACCGCCCCTGCCGCAATAGCGCGATAACGTTGCATCGCGGTTACGACCACATCGCGCACGACGTGCTGGACACGCAAGTCGATTGACAATCGCACCGGCTCAAGAGAGCGGCTATCGGCAAGACCGACATCGCGCAGGTCCGACAACCCTTGTTCGTCGATGTATTTTTCCATGCCAGCAATTCCCTGGTTGTCGATATTGACGAGGCCAAGGATGTGCGATGCGGTGGGTCCACCGGGATAGAAGCGGGATTTCTCCGTTCGAAAGCCAATGCCCGGAATTCCAAGGGCCATGATTTGACTTTTCTGCTGGGGCGTCAGTCCGCGCTTAAGCCATGCAAAGCCTGAGCCGCTCTTCAGGCGGCTATACGTTTGTTCGAAATTGAGATCGGGTAACACTGTGGAAAGCAGTTCGATCGCTTCGTCTGGATCGATGATCTTGCGAGGCTCCGCATAAAGCGAAGCGGTCTTGATATCGGTTGCCAGCACTTCCCCATTGCGGTCCAGGATATCTGGACGTGCCGCAAGTACCGCTCCGGTCGGGCCATTATAGCCCGTGGTGTCTTCCTGCATGCCGTAATAGACGAGCCGGCCGCCGATAATCCCGTAAATACCCATGAAGCAGGCTATGGCCATGACAATGCGATTACGTGCGCGGTTACCCGACTTCTTTTTCTTGGAATCCAGTTCGAACGCGGGCGCAATACCCGCCGCCAGCTCAGCCTTCTTCCGTTTGATCCACATCACAGCCATTAATAGAGCCCCACTGGCTTTGGCGTTGCATTCTGAACAATTCGTTTGACGGGCTTCGGAGCTGCCTTTGGTCTGGCGATGCTGCCGGTCATAGTCGTGTCGGGTTTTGCGGTCTTCCCTGCATTTGCTTCCGTGATGATATTGGCAACATCATCGAAGCCTTCAGAAACAGGCTTAGGTTGGGGCAGCTCATTGATATTGACGATCTGTTGCGCTTCGACTTGCTGCAGATCGAGTTGCCCCTGGAAAGATTCCACCAGCTTCTGCAGCCGATTTGGCTGCGTCAACAGACTCCAATCGGCCTTGAGCAGGTCAATCGTATCCTTCTCATCCGTAATCATCCGTTCCAGCTTGTTCACTTGCGCCATCTGTTTTTCAGCGTCGTGTTTGATCTTGTACGTCACGGACGCCGCCGCGATCATCAGTCCAATCAAAATGATGTCGAAGGTACGCAGCACGGATCAGCTCCTCGCTGTTTCATGGAATGTGGGCAGGTTCGGCAAGCCATAGATCGAATGATCCTCGGCAAGTGGCGGGTTTTCTGTGCGGATGCCGGCGCGCAGCTTGGCCGAACGCGCCCTCGGGTTGCGTGCGGCTTCGTCCACAGACGGTGTAACAATACCTTTGCCGACCGGTGTGAAACTGGCGAGACGCTGTTCCAGTTGGGGCAGATGACGCGAACCGCCGCCGGCGCCCGAGCGGTCGGAAAAGAAGCGTTTGACGATGCGGTCTTCCAACGAATGGAATGTTACGACGACAAGGCGACCGCCAGGTTTCAGGACACGCTCGGCGGCGTGAAGTGCGCGCACCAATTCACCCAATTCGTCATTGACGAATATGCGCAGAGCCTGGAACACACGTGTTGCCGGGTGGATCGGCACTTTTGGATTTCTGCCGACGAGCGCCTCGATCGCATTGGCCAGGTCTCGAGTGCGTGTGAAGGGTTCAGTCGAACGGCGCTTGTCAATCATGCGGGCAATACGGCCCGCATGGCGCTCCTCGCCGAGAAAGTTGAAGATACGGGCAAGGTCACCGGTTTTCAAACGATTGACGACATCAGCGGCACTGGGACCCGAACTTGACATTCGCATGTCGAGCGGTCCGTCTTTCTGGAAGGAAAACCCACGCTCCGCCTCATCGATCTGCATCGACGAAACGCCAATGTCGAGGACGATTCCGTCCGGAGCACCGAGAATAGCCACCTGATCGAGTGTGGAGAATGTGCCTTGAACGAGCGTTAAACGGCCAGCATATTCCTTTTCCATGGCGCGGCCAGCCTCGATGGCCGACGGATCACGATCGACCGCGGTAACGGAAGCGCCGGTTTCAAGAATGCGTTTGGTGTAGCCACCTGCTCCAAACGTGCCATCGATGATCAGCTGATTTTTTGCCGGCTGCAGCGCCGCAATCACTTCGTCAAGCAAAACCGGGACGTGACGGCCATCTTCGCCTGCCTCCGTGGCATTGCTGCGGGAACCGGGCATCAGCTGGTCCCCACGGGAATGCGCAGGTTTTCCTGGCGGCGCTTTTCCGCCAGCCGCTCCCGCACCCTTGTCCGATGCGCTTCGAACCTGTCTGGATGCCACATCTGAAAATGGGTGTTCGCGCCCGCAAAGGTCACATCTGCCGATATGCCCGTATGTTCGCGAATGAAGTCCGTAACTGTGATCCGCCCATCCCCATCCAGCTTCAGGAAACCGCCGTCCGCGTGCAGATAGAACGACATATCGTCCGCCGTTTCCGCAAAGGGATCCTCCTGCCCCAGACGCTGGTCGAACCGCATCAGCAGTTCCGGTCCACCCACATCGAGCGCAGGAAGATGCAGAGATCGCAGCGCATAGAGTTCGATGTGCCCGGCCTTCTGGATGATCGAACGAAACTGCGCCGGCACGGAGACCCGCCCCTTCGCATCGATCCTGTTCGTCACATGTCCGAGGAACCGGTTCAAAACGCAACTCCGCCGTTTCCGCCCTGAGGGCCTCGATCATTTCAACCCCTGCTACACCCATCGATCGCTTCGATGCGTAAGCCCCATCAACAGTCGTCCAGGCACCGGCAAGGTGGGCCGGATGCCATGCTCGGCATGCCAAATCTGTCGGGAAACACCGTGTCGACTGAACGCTACTGATGAGATCGATCGATATCATGGGGCACTATGGGCGTCAATGGGACTAGAGGACACGTGATGGGAATCAACCGTGATTCCGGCACACTTCCGGCGATTCTGAATTTATCGCTCATTAAGCTTAATGAAGGGTTAGGACTCTCGCAGGAACGCAAGGCATGCGAGGTACCGCGCGTTCAGGAAGCGACAATCCCGCGCTTCCCGCGATAGAAACTGAAATGCCAGCTGGCCTGTAAGCCGGGTTCTGTATGGCCGGACTTTCGTCCGGCGCGGCAGCCATTCATCTTGGACGGATGTTACCACCCGCCTCCTGCAACCTACCCGGACGACTGACCCGGAAACTGATCGCCGGACTTTCGTCCGGCACGCCGTCCCTATTCGGTTTTGCTCCCGGTGGGGTTTGCCATGCCGCCCCTGTTACCAGTTGCGCGGTGGGCTCTTACCCCACCCTTTCACCCTTACCCCGTCATTCCTTGCGTCTGATCCAATCCGGATCCGGCGCAACGAAAGACGGGGCGGTTTCCTTTCTGTGGCACTTTCCCTGGGGTCGCCCCCGCCGGACGTTATCCGGCACCGTGTTTCCCTGGAGCCCGGACTTTCCTCACATGCCGCCTTTCGGCTTATGACATGCGCGGCTGCCCGGCCAGCTGGCGATCCGTATAAATGCGTTCTGGAAGAAAAACGCAAATGAAAAAGCCGGTGGAGCGATCCACCGGCTTCTTGATGCGAACCAGGATCATGCAAAAGCTTACATGGAAGCCATCTGCACTTTCACCTTGGCGCAGTAATTGGCCGAGACAGGATTCATGCGAGTTGCACCGTGGCCGGCATTGTAGCGAAGGATCGTGCCGCAAGTCGTGCCGTTGCCGAGCTTGTGGGCACCGGCGAGATACTTCATACCCCAGCGGATATTCGTATCGGGATCGTAAAGCGCCTGGCGCGAACCGGTATAGCCGAGACCACGGGCCGTCTCGAACTTGATCTGCATCAAACCGATTTCCCCGGCACTTCCCGTCGTATTGGGTTGATAATTGCTTTCGACGCGGATGACCGCATTCGCCAAAGCCACCGGCACGCCGTACGAAGCCGCATAGGAATTGATGATCGTCGAATATTTCGTCGAACCCGTCGAGGGGGTAGTGGCGATGCTCCCGGTCGTCACGGAGTCGATCGTTTCGTTGCGCACGACCGTCTTCATGCGAGCCCTGGCATGTACGGCAGGGCGCTTGTAGGCAGCAGGTTTCTTGGTAACCTGCTCCGGCGTGCCAGCGCTTTTTTTGACTGCAGCTGCTCTTGCTGCACTTTTCTTAACAACAGTTGCGCTTGCTGCACTTTTCTTAACAACAGTTGCCTTTGCTGCACTTTTCTTAGCAACGGGCGCCTTGGCAGCGCTCAGTTTGCCCTTGTCCTTTGATGGGACAGCCTTCGTGGATTTGCCGCTGACCTTTTCTTTGGCTTCCTCGACTCGTTTCGCCTTGATGAAATCGGCGAGGTTTGTAGTCTCCGCTGGGCTGCTGAGCGCTGAATTCGAGCCATAGAAGGCCATCGCCCCAAGAAGGGCGAAAATCATACCAAATTTTTTTGTCATCGTTTTCCGTCTAGATGCTTGGGCCGCACGAGCGTACGCGCCGGGATCGTTCCGTCGCCCAAAAATCAAAGGAGCAGAGCCAGAACACTGGCCAAGGATGTGACGATCCAATGCAGCCGAATATTGATCGGCCAAATAACTTTGTGTAACCCATTGAAATATATATGCTGCGACGCACAAATAGGACTGAAAAAGGCCTTCTGGCTCAACAACTTACACAGTCAGCGCTGGTAATGCAGAAAGTAGTCTATGCAGGGTTTCGATAGTTGACATGTCCGCGACTCCATCGACCTTTGCGGGACGAAAGTGGCGCTGGAACGCCAAAATGCCCAATTCGGTCGTAGTTCCAAACACACCATCAATAGGGACACAATAGCCATAGAGCGCCAACATGGACTGGAGAGCTTCAACTGGCTGGCCCTGATCGCCCAAGGAGAAAAAACGCCCGCCCCGTATCGGCGAGGGGCTGACCCAATGGCCAACGCCCGCATCATAGAGTATCCGCCAAGGAAATTTCTCACCTGGATCGATCTTGCGCGCAGGCGCGATATCCGAATGCGCCAGGACGGCTTCGGGCCGGATGCCATGGCGTGAGACAATGCCCTTGCACAGGTCGATCAGCGCATCGATTTGCGGTTCAGCAAACCCAGGAAAATCGAACAGTGGTCCGCCATTGACAATCTCAATGCCAACCGAACTTGAATTGATGTCCGTCTCACCCTTCCAGGAGCTCTGGCCGGCATGCCAGGCTCGCTCGCTCTCAGGTACCATCTGAACGATGCGGCCATCTTCATGAACGATATAGTGTGCCGAGACTTCACTTTGCGGATTGGTAAGCCAGCTTTCCGCCGCTTCACCGGTTTCCATGCCGGTGTAGTGCAGGACCAGGAAAGACACACGTTTGCCATCCTTGCGTGGTCCCGAATTCGGCGAGGAATGAACATCGGCGCGCAAATGATCAGGTTCAAACGCTCTCATATGCCTTCAGGTCTTTTTCGACTTTTTCCCAGGCCGCGTTGATTGCAGCGATACGCTGATTGGCGATAGCGATGAATTCTTCCGGGACACCTCGTGCAATCAGCATATCCGGATGATTCTCGCGAACAAGCGCCCGATATTGCTTGCGCGCTTCTTCAAAGCTGGCGTCTCGAGAAATCCCCAATACGAGGAAAGGATCGGCTTGACCGCGATTGACGTGCCGCGCCAGAATACGATCAAACTTATCCTCATCGAGTGCAAAGATTTCCGCAACAGTGCCGAGGAAAATCAATTCCTGGTCATGAAGGGCACCATCCGCTTTGGCAATATGAAACAGCCCGTCGAGAATGTCTTCCAGCATCTTGCAATTGGGTTTTCCAGTGCCGCACAGCGAAGCCAGTTGCGTTGCGTAGGCCTCGTAGCCCGCCACGTCCTGCTTGGCGAGATTATAAAGACGGGACACCTGATCCTGATATTGCGGTGGCACGTGGAAAATCTCGTGGAAGGCATTGACCTCAGCTTGCGTTACGATGCCATCAGCCTTGGCCATCTTTGCCGACAGCGCAATCATCGCGATCGAAAATGCAACGCGACGCCGCGTTTCCGGATCTCCTTCGAAAGCGGTACGCACCGCTTCGATGATGCTGGAAAAAGCATCGATCGCTGTGCTGGTGATGAAATCGCTGATGCGGCGCCAAATCGACATGAATTCGTTTTATTCAAATTCTTTCGCAATTGCGAGAGCGATAATGAGCGGAAGCAGCTGCCGGGAAGGACCGGTTGACGCACCGTTGTTCAAAGGAAACGGCCAGCCGGATGGCTGGCCGTTTCTTCGAAACATCAAAGCATTACTGGACGCCCAGTGCGTCCTTGATGGCCTTTTCCGCCGCATCAGCAGCGGTCTTAATCTGGTCTTCGGTCTGGCCTGCAGCCTTTGCAGCATCCTCCGCGGCTTTGCGCGCAGTTGCGACAGCCGCCTGCTTCTGTTCAGCCGTCATTGTTGCGGCCTGCTCTTTCAGCTTGTTCAGCGTGTCCTGCGCATTCATGGGTGCAGCCGGGGCTGCGGGCGCTTCTGTTTTTGCTGGTTCAGCCGGAGCCGGAGCTGGCGCAGGGGTTGCTGCTGGAGCTGGTTGTTCCGTGGTTGCTGGAGCCTGTTCCGATTTCTGCTCACTTTCGCCACAGGCAGCGAGCGCCAGAAGCGAGACTGCTGCCAGGGAAACAGCGAATTTATTTTTCATGGTTTTCCTCTCCATAATATTAAAGTGGCCCCTCAATATCCACATTACCCAATATGGGGCGGAGATGGGTTTTGTTTTTGTTTTGGGTTAATTTTCAGGTGGATATCAACAACTTCGCGGATAACCTGGCGTGAATTCTTCCGTTGATTGCCCTCGTCTTGCGTCCTGCTTAATCTCGACAGGAAATTATGCGCCAAAGTTTGCGAATCACCCGATCGCTTAGAATGGAAACGGATATGAACGGCAAATGGGATTTCTGGATCGATCGCGGCACCTTTACCGATATGATTGGGAGTTTCCCAACGGTCGGGATCGCATATCACCAGAGCTCGATCAGATGAAAACCACCATTCCTATCCGAATGCTGCGGGCCAGCGACGCCGAATCCTTCCAGGCGTTGCGTCTGTACGGCCTGCGCACGGTCCCCGAAGCATTCGGTTCAAGCTATGAGGAAGAAGTGGATCGCAGCGTAGAGGAGGTCCGGCAGCGGCTGGAGGCTCGGCCGAACGCCGTCTTCGGTGCTTTTGTGGATGGCAAGCTCGTTGGCGTGGCTGGTTTCGCGGTTAACACTACACTCAAGGAAAGACATAAAGGATCGCTCTGGGGCGTTTTTGTTGATCCTGAGTGGCGTGGCCACGACCTCGGAAAACGGCTGACACAGGGTGTCATCGATTATGCCTGCCTTCACGTCGACACGCTGAACGCAATAGTTACTGCCGCGAACGTGTCGGCTCGAACGCTCTATCTCGGCCTTGGTTTTGCTGTCTACGGCTTCGAAAAAGACTCATTGCGCGTTGATGGCCAATCCTACGACGATGAGTTGTTGCGGCTCGTTCTGCGCTGACAATCGATAGCGAAAAATGATCGGCGGCATCTTGAAAGACACACCGTTTGAAGTTATATCGCATGATAATAGTTAGCATACTATCAATTATATGGCTACGAGATGCCCCATCAAACTCCACATTTTCAGTTTGTCGATGAATTGAGCAAAGCCAGCCGCAAACTTCGCACGCTGTTCGATGCCCGCGTCAAGAAGCTCGGCCTGACCCTTGCGCGAGCAAGAACGCTCATGCTGCTCGACCGGCGGGGCGTTCTCAACCAGAAAGAACTGGCGGAAGAACTCGAGATCGAAACGCCAACCATGGTACGATTGCTCGATGGCCTCGAAAAGCAAGGCTTTATCGAACGTCGCGCACTGGAAGGCGACCGGCGTGTGAAGCAGATCGTCATGACGAAGCACGGTGCCGATCTCGCCACGGACGTCAATCACCTGGCTCAAGAGCTGCGTGCAGAATTCCTAAGCAACATTGACGACAAGGACCTGGCGAAGACCATTGATGTCTTGCGCGCAGTCAATATCAAACTCGGCGACTTGATCGAGCGGGGATAGATCAATGATCCCCGAGGCAGAATTTGTCGGCCACGATCCCACTGGAAAGGCGCCGGTGCCAGAGCAGGTCACTGCTCCTGCGGCAGCGCCCTCACCTATGCACCCGCTCCGGTCGGCCGCCTATATTGCTGCCTCGACGCTGTTATCGATGACGCAGGGTCTCGGGATGAACCTCATCGCGACGAACATCCCACAAATTCAAGGCTATCTTGGTGCCACGAACACGGAAGCCACGTGGCTGTTAGCCGCCTATATGGCGCCAAATGTCAGCCTTTCGATCGCGCTGATAAAGATCCGCAACCAATATGGCCTCCGCAATTTCGCCGAGCTGAGCATCGCCGTATTCGTATTGGTCTCGCTCCTGCATTTGTTTGTCTCGGATCTGCAGTCGGCCATCATGATACGCTTCGTCGCCGGCGTGGCGGCAGCGCCGCTATCGAGCCTCGCCTTCCTATATATGCTGGAGGCCTTCACCCCGGCGCGGAAGATGACGATCGGCATCTGCCTCGTCCTCACCAATATCTCTCTTGCCTCCCCGCTGGCGCGATTGCTCTCGCCGGCTTTGCTCGACATCGGCCAGTGGCCGGGCCTTTACATGTTTGAAGTGGCGCTCGCACTGATTGCCTTTGGTGTCATCTACGTTCTGCCGTTAACACCCATGCCGCGGGTCAAGGTGATCGAGAAACTCGACGTTGTAAGCTACCTGTTGATCGCCATTGGTTTCGGCTGCACAGCTATCGTCCTGGTGACCGGCCGGCTCTACTGGTGGCGGGAAGCGTCCTGGCTTGGCGTTCTGCTGATCGTTGCGATTGTTACCGTGACAACAGCTGTGGTGATCGAGCTCAATCGCGAAAAACCCCTCCTTGATATACGATGGATTGCCAGCAAAGAGATCGTGCATTTCGCCGGGACCATTCTCCTCTTCCGGCTTGCCGTTTCTGAGCAATCTTCCGTTGCCAACAACTTCTTTCAGAATCTCGGACTTCAGAACGACCAGATATCGCTGCTGTATATCATCGTTATGCTGTCGATGATCGTCGCGGGTCTGTGCTGCGCCGCTGTCATGTCACCCGAACGCGTTCCCGCCATTCACGCCACTGCTTTGATTTTCCTGATCATCGGCTCATATATGGACAGTCAGTCGACCAACCTCACCCGTCCTTCGAACATGTATATCAGCCAAGCGTTCATTGCCGGGGCAACTGCACTGTTCCTGCCGCCGGCGATGGCTGTCGGCCTGACGTCAGCCTTGAAGCGCGGTCCGAACTATTTATTGAGTTTCATTATCGTGTTCCTGTCGACGCAGAGTCTGGGTGGCCTTCTCGGCCAGGCGGCATTCGGCTCGTTCATCACGATCCGCGAAAAATACCACTCCAATATTCTCGCCGAGCACATCATCATGTCCGACCCGCTTGTCGCCCAGCGTACGGCACAACTGGCGGATACCTATGGCCGAGTGATCGGTGACAAAGTGCTGCTCAATGCTGAAGGGGTCGCCTTGCTCTCATCGCAGGCAACACGCGAGGCCAATATCCTCGCCTATAATGATGCCTTCCTGCTAATCGCCGCCATCTCTCTCTGTGCACTTATTGCCCTTCTCATGCACGTCGCCATCGGAGGGCATTTGCGCTCCCGCGCGATACCTGCAGCTATCCAAGCAAGTTGATTGAAATCATGTCCAGATATCTTCGCCATTCCGCAACCCTTGTTGCAGTCCTCGCCGGTATTGCCGGCCTCGTGCTGGTACTCTACGCATGGAGGCTGCCGCCTTTTCACAGCAAGATCGAGACAACCGAGAACGCCTATGTAAAAGGCTATGTGACTCTGATCAGCCCGCAACTCAGCGGCTATATCGTGGATGTGCCGGTTCAGGACTACAACCACGTCAAGGCGGGTCAGCTTCTGGCGAAGATTGACGACAGGATTTTTGCACAGAAGCTCGACCAGGCGAAGGCTACGCTGGCGGCGTCACAGGCCGCGCTCGACAATTCCACGCAACAGCAGCGTGTAGCGGAAGCACGGATCGGTTCGAGCCAGGCACAGCTCGATAGCGCCGCCGCCGGCCTCAAACGATCCCAGGCCAATTGGTCCAGGATTGAGCCCCTCGCCCATCAGGGTGTGATGACAAAAAGCGATGCAGAACAAAGCGAGACAACGCTGCAACAGGCGCAGTCCTCAGTCACACAGGCGAAGGCGGCACTGGAAGTATCCCGGCAGGACCTGGAAACGATAAAGGTGAGCCGAGGGTCGCTCGAAGCCGCCGTTGCCGGTGCGCAGGCTGCAGTGAAGCTTGCGGAAATCGATCTGGCCAATACCAGCATTGTCGCGCCGCGCGATGGGACTGTTGGCGAAGTTGGTGTGAAGCTTGGGCAGTATGTCAGTGCTGGCACGCAGTTGATGGCCATCGTACCGCAGGACGTATGGGTCATCGCCAATTTCAAGGAAACCCAGCTCAGCAACATCGCGCCCGGTCAGCCGGTGACCTTCACGGTCGATGCGTTGAACCGCCAGAGCTTGCGGGGTCACGTCGAACGCTTTTCACCTGCCGCAGGTTCGGAATTCAGCGTCCTGAAACCGGACAACGCCACCGGCAATTTCACCAAGGTAGCTCAACGCATTTCAGTACGCATAGCAGTGGACCCGGATCAGCAACTTGCAAAGTCACTGGCGCCTGGGATGTCCGTCGTGGTCAGAACTGAACTCGGCGGGGCGTCGTGAAAGCGTCACTGGTTTGTTACATCAGAATGCTAGGCGGGTAGGAATTTCCAACGAAGGGGATTCGATTAGATGCCGCTTGCTAGACAATCCAGAAGTGCCCCTCTTCCGCGCAACGAGAAGCTCAACAGGGCGGTTCGTCAAAACCGGCTTCTGTCGCGGGCCGGGTTGTCCGAGCGGCTTTTCGCTCATGTCTTCAAGGGACTGGTCTATCCCCAAATCTGGGAAGACCCGGAAGTGGACATGGAAGCGCTGCAGATTCGGGCCGGTCACCGCGTCGTCACCATAGCATCCGGCGGCTGCAACGCCATGTCTTATCTGACTGCGGATCCGGCCAGCGTCGAGGCCGTCGACCTCAATACGGCCCATGTCGCCTTCAACCGGCTCAAACTGGCGGCGATTGCCAACCTGCCCAATTACGATGCCTTCTATCGCTTCTATGGCACGGCCGACGACAACACCAATCTTGCGGCGTATGAGCGCTTCATCCAGCCACATCTGGATGCGAGCAGCCGCGCCTATTGGGAAAAGCGCATGCTGTCCGGTCGGCGCCGCATCACGATTTTCTCGCGCGACCTTTATCGTCACGGCCTGCTCGGCGTTTTTATAGGCATGGGGCACCGCGTGGCAAAACTTTATGGCATCGATCCGCGCGACATCCTAAAAGCATCGACCATGGAAGAGCAGCGCGCCTATTTCGATCGCGCGCTTGCCCCGCTGTTCGACAAACGAATGATCCGTTGGGCAACGAAGCGCAAATCCTCGTTGTTTGGCCTTGGTATCCCGCCGCAGCAATATGATGCTTTGGCAACCGCCGGAAATGGAAACATGGCGCAAGTTCTGCGCGGCCGGCTCGAGAAGCTTGCCTGCGGGTTTCCGCTCTCGGAAAACTATTTCGCCTGGCAAGCGTTCGGCCGGGGCTACAGCGACAATGCCGAAACTGGCCCCTTGCCCCCTTACCTGTCACGCAGCAATTTTGCTACCGTGCGTGCACGCGCCGGGCGAATGAGCGTCGTTAATGCCTCCCTGACGGAGTTTCTTGCCGCCAAGCCCGACGCATCGGTCGACCGCTACGTTCTTCTGGATGCGCAGGACTGGATGAACGATACCCAGCTCAATGAACTCTGGAGCGAAATCAGCCGTACCGCCGCCCCAGGCGCCCGTGTCATATTCCGTACCGCGGCCGAACCAACCATACTTCCGGGCCGCATCGACGATGCGGTACTGGATCGCTGGTCCTACGACGAAGAACAATCGCTGGCACTGCACGCGCGCGACCGGTCGTCGATCTATGGCGGGTTTCATCTGTATTCGCTTAAGGACTGATCTAATGTTTGCCAAGATTGAACACGGACCATTGATGGATCGGGTCTACCGGCATCAACGGCACTTCTACGATGCCACCCGCAAGTATTATCTCCTCGGCCGCGATCCGATGATCGCGGGCCTCAATCCGCCGGAAAGAGGCAGCATTCTGGAGATCGGCTGTGGCACCGGCCGCAATCTTGTTCTAGCCGGAGAGGCTTATCCCAAGACTTCGCTTTACGGCATTGACATATCGAATGAAATGCTCGCCACCGCGCGCAAGAAGATCGGCGCGGCGGGCCTTGGTCAGCGGACGAACCTTGCCTATGCCGATGCCGCTGACTTTAGTCCCGCAGCACTTTTCGGACGACGCCAGTTCGACCGGATTTTCATCTCCTATGCAGTGTCGATGATCCCGCAATGGCAAGCAGTGATGCGTGAAGCCGTGAGCCATCTCACGCCCGGCGGAGCCCTGCACGTAGTCGATTTCGGCGACTTGAAAGACCTGCCGGGCTTCACGAGAACCGCGCTCTACAAATGGCTGGCGTGGTACCACGTGGCGCCGCGCAATGATCTGTTCGACGTGGCCGATGCGATTGCGGTCGAGACTAAAACCGAAACTGAGGCTCATCGTCTTTATCGTGGGTTCGCATGGATTTCTGTCATTCGCCGCAAGGCTTGACCGGAACCACTATTTACACAGATCGTTCTTGGAACCCTCAGAGTTTGGACCTGCGAGGCAATAGAGCGTTGACATGTCCGCCGCCGATCGCATGCGTTGCGGATTGGGCTCGGCCGTGTCGCCGCTGACACTCTTATTCAATTCGCAATCGGCGCGAAGCAGGCACATGACAGGTATACGGGCCATAGCAACAGCCGCCCGGAGCATGCCTTGTTGACCGGCAAAATTACCGGCATTGCGAACGCGATACCACTGATGCTGGCGCGAAATGCGGAAAAAAGCGCGCGGATTGGGCAAGATCGCAATTCTTGAAGTCAGATCGTTGTCGGCGAAGAGATCCACCACCTGTCCGTCATAGGGTTCCGCGAGACGCCGGTTATTGGACACAAAGGTCGAGTTGAAGGTGATTGCGGCCGTGCATGGAAACGACGCTGCCATGTGGCGGGCAAGTCCGCCGCCCAGTCCATGGCCGACCATGATATATTCGATCGGTAACCCTCCCGCGTTAGCCTGAGTTTCCTTTCGCACCTTTGCAAATTCCTTGCGCGCCGTCCGGTATTGATCCCAGGGATTGATCATTTGTGTGAAATAGGTGCTTTCACTCATGAGATCGGTGATGCTCGTGAATTTATCCTTCCCCCTGAAGACCATCATCACCGACAGGCGATCGGAGTTTTTCCGGTAGTAGAGTTCGGCATAGAAACCGCCTGGCTTTACGATTGGTTCGCCTTGCGGCACCCAGCCGAAATAATCCGGCTTGAGATTGAATCGCTCGCGCGGAATGGGGCGGTAAGCATTCGACGCGTAAGCTGCATAAACGCCAAAATAATCGGCAATCAGCTCATTGTCATAATCCGGAAAGCCGCGATAGTTCCGCCAGAAGCTCGGAATTGCCGGCCGCACGCAATTTCCCGATTGGCTGACTGATATGCCGAGGTCGTCCCGATTGATTGTCACCCAGGAAGCGAGAAAAGCATTTGCCAGACCGATCAAGCCAACGAACAGAACCAGCAGGCCAAGTCTTCGGATCATTCCGTTTCCCCCGATCGATCACATCCGCACGCTTAACACGGGTCACGAATTCGTGCAGCTAACAAAAAATCGCAGCGAGCCAAGGAGCCGTCGGTCAGCAAACGTTGAGACTACTCATTTCCGTTCCGCCTTCATGGAGTCGAACAATCGCTTGATGTCGGTCATTTGATCGTCGGCGAGTTTGTCGGCGCCGGCACCAAAGAGGTTCGAGATATTCTCGTCCACTTTGTCCTTGAATTTTGCACTGGACGGAACTCGCACCATCTGCTTGACCGCATCGGCATTGCAATTGGCGTTCAGAAGCTCAATGGCGCCATATGCCGGGCCAATCGATTCGATATATGGGGAAAGCGCGGCGTCGACATCGGTTTGCCTGCTTGCCAGATCGATGTTCATCCCGACTCGGCTGGCAAAGCGCGCCGAACCGAGCAGCTGAATCGCCCTGTCCAGGGCGAACTTCGCTGCAGCAAAGTTATGCCGAGCTCGTTCGAAGCGGTCCAATGCGTGCTGGCAGCGCGCAGGATCAATCGGCGCATTCAGGTCGAGCGCATGCAACGGCGTCATGAACGGCAAGCCTGCCAGGGACAACGCCGCTAGGATGATCGTCTTCATCGTCATTCCTCCCTGTCTGGTAAAGCTGGTGAAGAATAACCGATGTTGGTAGCACATACATATGGATACAAATCTGGGACAAAAGTTTGTAGCCATGAGCTGGCACACGCAATTTATTAAGCATAATGACGCATCAGTATGCATGCACCCAATGTCCCGCCACGACTAAAAATACGGACCACAATTCATGAAACGTCTTGCAGCAGGTTTGCTCACTCTTCTACTTTGCGGCTGCACGACAGTTGATTACGACTTTTCGGAAGCGAAACGGCCCTCTTCCCTCCAGCAGATAGCAGCGCCATCTGGCAACGTTAGCGCGCCGCGCTTTGGCGACCGTGACCCGCACGAATGGAATGGCAGGACGCCCTGGCGTTATCCGATCCATGGAACCGACGTTTCCAAGTATCAATCGACGATCGATTGGCAGACACTTCGCCAAAACCGAATTTCCTTCGTCTTCATCAAGGCGACGGAGGGCGGCGACCGCTTTGATGACCGCTTCGCCGAAAACTGGTCAGCTGCCCGGGCCGCTGGCATACCGCGCGGTGCATATCATTTTTACTATTTCTGCCGGAGCGCAAAGGATCAGGCCCGCTGGTTTATAAGTCACGTGCCGAACGACCCGGGGGCGCTGCCGCCGGTTCTCGACATGGAGTGGAACGCGGCATCTCCTACATGCAAGCTCAGGCCCAATGCCGCGATTGTCCGCAGTGAGATGCGCACCTTCATGGATATTCTGGAGCGCCACTACGGCAAACGCCCGATCATCTATACCACCATCGATTTCTTCGATGACAATGATCTGCGGCAACTTGACGGTTATCCGTTCTGGCTGCGCTCCGTCGCCGGTCATCCCGACGAGAGGTATGGCCCCCATCCCTGGACGTTCTGGCAATATACCGGAACCGGGGCAGTCCCCGGAATTCGCGGCGATGCGGATATCAATGTTTTTGCGGGCAACGAAAGCGCCTGGAAACAGTGGCTGGTCCGCAACAAAGTGCGATAAAGGTTGGCGTCCTGCCTTTCTCTCAATTCTTTGACTTCACCTCCCTCGCATATTCGTGCATTAGCAGGGAAAGTTTCGCGTACCTTGAAGTACGCTCGTATTAACGAGATTCCCTGATGAACAAAGTATCGATTGCCCTTGCCGCCAGCCTTTTCGTCATATCCAGCGCCGCCAATGCGCTTGATCAGGTGGCACCTCCGCAGCCGATAGTCGCAAAGCCTGCTTGCGGTGGGGAACTTGAACCATGGTTCAACGGTCTGATCAATGAGGCAAAGGCCGCTGGGGTCACCGACAAGGGCATTAGCGAACTGTTCAAAGCGTCGATGGACGACAAGGTGCTTGAGCGAGACCGCGCCCAAGGCGTTTTCAACCAGACCTTCCTGACGTTCTCATCGCGCATGGTATCCGACTACCGCTTGAAGCAGGGCGCCGCAAACCTCAAGAAATATGCCGACACCTTTGCCCGGGCCGAAGCCGAATATGGCATTCCCGGCCCAGTTATCGCCGCATTCTGGGGGCTGGAAACCGATTTCGGCGCTGTCCAGGGCGATTTTGACACGCTCAATGCTCTCCTCACCCTGTCTTTCGATTGCCGCAGGCCCGAGCTCTTCCGGCCGCAGTTGATTGCTCTCTTGAAGCTTTTCGACAGCGGTGTCGTGGACGCCAAGACGACCGGTGCCTGGGCCGGCGAGATCGGCCAGATGCAGATGCTGCCCTCGGACTATCTGGAGCGCGGTATCGATGGCGATGGCGATGAAAAGGTCGACCTGAAACACAGCGCCCCCGACGCGATCATGACCGCTGCACGCGTCATGCGCGATCTTGGCTGGCGCAAAGGCCAGCCATGGCTTGAGGAAGTAAAGCTCACACAGGAACTGCCTTGGGAAAACGCCATCCGCACCAATCGCCTGCCCCACTCCAAATGGGCCGAATGGGGCGTGACCGGCATGAAGGGACCGCTCGGTCCCGACGATGGCGATGCATCGCTGCTGCTGCCGATGGGCCGCAAGGGGCCGGCATTCCTGTCTTACGCGAACTTCGACATCTTCGTCGAGTGGAACAAATCCATCATTTACGCGACCACCGCAGCCTATTTCGCCACGCGGCTGGCAGGTGCCGGTCCGCTGGAGCCGACCAATCCTGAACCTGGTCTCAATCCGGAACAGATGAAGGAATTGCAGAACAAGCTTGTGGCGCGCGGCCACGATATGGGCCCCAAGATCGATGGCGTTTTCGGCATTCTCACGCGTGATGCGGTCCGTGAGGAGCAGATTCGGCTTGGGCTGCCTGCCGATTCATGGCCAACGCCGGAACTCCTTGGCAAGCTTTGATCCCGGTCTTGTGATGACGGAGGATCAACGATCCTCCGTCACCGCGAAGTTATTGACGAATATTATTTCAAACCCATGCAGCTGGCATAATAGCTTGTCGTCCCCACCCAATCGGAAAACACGCCTTTCACGCCAACGTCCTTGGCAAGCACATCCATCCTTCCATAAGTCATATCACCCGTATTGCCGGGCATTCCATCGCGCTCCATGGTATAGCCGACAAGCTCAAATCCGGCTTTCTTTGCGGCAAGAGCAGCTGCCGTCGGGACATATTTTTCACCCACTAATGGCGCAAGACCATCCAGGCTGGACGATATCGTCCTGACGCCTTGTGCATAAAGGCCGGCAAGACTGGTCGGATCTGGAAGAAACTTGATAAGATAAGACGCGCCCTTGCCGAATTCCGGCTCATTCTTGATCCAATAGAGTATGTCAGGAAGATTGAAGGATTGTATGCTCACGCTGGACGGATCGATCTTGGCCGCTTTGTACTCATCGACAACCTGCTGTCTGTAATCATCGAGACTATAGCCTGCTATTGACCTGTCCATATTCTTCAGCTCCGGCGTCATTTTGACGCCCGCCGCATCGAACAGCGCAATCGACTCCGCATGGGACATCAAGGTGCCGCTCCGGTTGGCATAAAGATCGGTGCGCCAATCCTTTGTAGGTGCCTCCATCATTCCCCGAAGCGTCTTGAATTCGGCAAGGGTAATGTCCGATGTGCAGCATCTACCGCCTGTGCATTTGCCTTTGAGCGCTGTGGCCTGAATATTCGTTGTATCAGTAAGATCGCATTGCGCGTGGCGGCAGACGAGTTGTTTGTCCTTGGTGAAAGTAACATCGCATTCGAGAATGCCGGCACCCATGCGGATTGCAGCCAGGTAACCCTCCTTGGTATGTTCGGGAAACTGCAAAGGCGCGCCGCGATGGGCGATGGCAAAATCCGTCCGTTTGAACGGACCATCGGCACAGGATTTGAGCTTGGTCTTCAACTCCCCCTCGCTCATGTCATCGACCAGAAAGTAGGGCCTGACGCCCACCTGCACGGCCTGAGGCGTAGCGGCCGACTGAGCTTCGGGCAATGGCAGAGGCCACACGATCGGTCCAAGGTCTTTTGGTGCAGTAGTTGCCTGCGGCGGCAATACGACTGTCTCGTTTGACGGTGCAACCGCTGGTGGAGTCTTGTTCAGCTTCGCCAGATCACTTCTGAGGTCTTTTAGGCCATCAACTGCCACCGGAGGCGCTATGACTGTCTCGTTTGACGGCGAAACCGCTTGAGGGAGGGTTGTCACCTTCAACTGCTCACCCTTTAGATCGGGCAGTTGAACGACGATTGACGACGGCAATACGACTGTCTCGTTTGACGGTGCAACCGCTGGTGGGAGGACTGTCACCTTCGGCAATTCGTTCTTGCCGGAAAACGTACTGTCGGATCCATTATTCTTTGGCGCGGCTGGATCACTGCCGTTGCAGGCGGAAATCACTGCCGCAAAGATAAGTAAAACTAAAGTATTAATAATAATTCTCATCAATATATCTCTCAATTCAGAATATTGATGTCGATACAATCCTTTTGTGACAGATATATTTCGTCGGCAATGCTCCAAGGGGCTTTGATTTTGAACGAGGAAAAACCCCCTCGGCTCGACCGCCCCGCCGACAATCATTTCTGGCCTACTTCAAACCCATGCAGCTCGCATAATAGCTCGTGGTCCCCACCCAATCTGAAAACACGCCCTTCACGCCAACGTCGTTGGCAAGCACATCCATCAAACCGTAGACATCATCACCATTTTCACCGGGGACATCGTCGTCATGCTCCATCGTCCAGCCGACAAGCTCAAATCCGGCTTTCTTTGCCTTGGTAGCTGCCGCTGATGGGATAAGCTTATTGGTGGTTTTCTCGGTATCGTAAAGATTTCCCACGGCTGACGATATGGTCCTGATACCTTGACTGTATAGGGTTGCCAGCCTGTCGTCGGAAACTGTAGACGATGGTGACCAGAGATAAGACGCGCCCTTGCCGAACTCCGGTTCATGCGCGATCAGATACAGCACATCGTCAAGATTGTCGGATTGTATGCTCACCTTCGACGGGTCGATCTTGGCGGCCTTGTACTCGTCGACGAGCTGCTGCCTGAAATTGTCGCGGGTGTAACCTGGGGGCAGGGTGATTTTCTTAAGCTCGGGGGTCATCTTGACACCAGCCGCGTCGAACAAGGCAATCGATTGGGCGTGGCTCATCACGGTGCCGCGTGTGTAGAGACCAGTGCGCCAATCAGCTACGTTCTTCAGATATTCGCCTGGTTTCGTCGCATCGGGGTTGGACCCTGCCAGTTTTCCCTTCAGTGTCTCGAACTCAGCCAAGGTAAAATCATATGTGCAGCAGGAAACAGAAGCCGTTTTCGCGCCATCCGCAGGCTTGAAAGGCACAGAGCATTTTGCCGCCAGCTCCTTGTTGGACAGGACATCTGTCGTTTGAGCAAGATCACATTGACTATGACGGCAAACGAGCTGCTTGTCCTTGGTAAGGGTCACATCGCACTCAAGGATGCCCGCACCCATGCGGATGGCCGCCTCATAGCCTTCCTTTGTGTGTACGGGAAATTCCAAAGGCGCGCCGCGGTGGGCGATGGCGAAATCCGTCCGTTTGAAAGGCCCGTTAGCGCAGGATTTGAGCTTGGTCTTCAATGGCCCATCGCTCATGCTATCGACCAGATAGTAAGGCCTGGTACCGACCTGTACGGCCTGTGGCGCGGCGGTGGGCTGCGCTTCGGGCAAGGGCAAGGGCCACACGATCGGCCCGAGGTCTTTCAGTGCAGTGGTGGTCTGCGGTGGCAATACGACTGTCTCGTTTGACGGTGCAACCGCTGGTGGAAGGACTGTCACGTTCGGCAATTCGCTCTTGCCGGAAAACGTACTGTCGGATCCATCATTCTTTGGCGCGGCTGGATCACTGCCGTTACATGCGGAAATCATTGCCGCAAAGATAAGTAAGACTAAAGTATTAATAACAATTCTCATCAATATATCTCTCAATTCAGAATATTGATGTCGATACAATCCTTTTGTGACAGATATATTTCGCCACTATTCACGACGGCGCGTTTTGATGAAAGGCTCTAAAGCTCTGTGTAGGCCATCGTCTCGAGCGAGGCAAAACCCTCGGGCCGATCGCCCGCGTCGAATGGTGTCTCTACCTCGACAAAAGTGTCGGGATAGAAACCGTTGAAGCGGGTGCGCAACGATAGCGAATAGGCACCGATATGACCGATCTCGATCCAGTCCCCCGTGTCGACCGTTTCCGGCAGCCAGAACGGGCGCGACAGGATATCGACGGAGTCGCACGTCGCCCCGCAAACCTTGAACGGCACAATCGCCTTTGGATCGCCATTGCGGTGCTTCTTGGCAGGATCGGGGATGAAGCGTGCAGGCAGCGTTATCTTGCCGGTCCATGAATCCGAGAGCGATGCCCAGATACCGTCATTGATGTAAAGCCGCCTGCCCTTGCGCAACAGGACGCGCACGATAAGCGAGAAGGCTCTGGCGACGATGACGCGTCCTGGCTCCGCCACCAGCGGCAAATCGCCAAAGCCGTACTCCTTGATGTCGCCGCGCAACCGCGACATCAGCTGACCCAGCGAAGGCATTTCCACATGCTTGCGCTTGGGGTCATGCCCATACTCGGCGGGAAAACCACCACCGACATCAAGGCCGGCCAGCGGTACACCCGCACGATTGCGCACCCAGTCTGCCGAACTCAGCGCACGCTCATAGGTGTCGGGGTCCTCGATCTGGCTGCCCACATGAAAACACAGGCCAACGTTGTAGCCAATCTTATGCGCCCGCTGCAGAAGCTCGACCGCGTGAGCGGGAGCTGCACCAAACTTCTTGGACAATTCGTAGGCTGCATGCCCCTTGGTTTGCAACCGTACATAGAGGGTAACACTGGCAGGATCGATGTCCAGCGCCCGCACGATGCGTGTCACCTTGGCGATCTCGTCCTCATGGTCGACGGCCATCACGCGAATGCCATAGGTTTCTAGAGCGAGGCGTATATCGGACTGCGCCTTGATCGGATGCATATAGAGCATCTGCGCTTTCGGAGCGACCTTGCGCACCGCTTCGAATTCCCCTGGTGATGCAACATCGAATATGTTGATGCCATTGCGCGCCAGCGTATCGAGTACGAGGTGTTCACCGTTGGTCTTGACCGCATAGGCCGTCTCGCCCGGAAACATTTGTCTGAACTGGTGCGCGTCCTCAACCAGGACTTGCGGTCGAAAGCAATAAACGGGCTGATCCGGCCGCAGGGTGAGCGCTGCTTCACGGGCCGAGGCGAATCGTTGCATCGTTTTGTTCTGCGTCATGGAAAACTCTTATCAAGGACGGATGACAGACGAAAGTCGGTTTCTTTCGGCAGGAATCGGGTGGCTTTATATCTTTCAGACGGTAAGTAGGTTGTTGAGCCGCATTTTTTCCTAAAGGATTGTAATTGTGTCTACGGCCGAAACGACGACATCAAATCCCCTCGCCATGACCGGTTTTGCCTGGCTGCAATTGCTTTTGCTTGGCGCCATCTGGGGTGGATCCTTCTTCTTTGCGCGTGTCGCGGTCCAGGTCGTTCCGCCGCTGACCCTCGTTCTGTTTCGCGTATTGGTAGCGGCATTGGCGCTGCACCTCTACCTGCTCAGCCGCGGCGTCCGATTTTGGGACTACAAACAGCATGCGCTTGAATTTGCCGGGTTGGGACTGCTCATGAACGTCATCCCCTTCTCGCTGCTCTTCATTGGCCAGACGGTGCTCGGCGCCGGTGTCGAATCCATCCTCAATGCCACCACACCAATCTGGACGGTCGTCGTCGCTGCGGTCTTGACGGTGGACGAAAAGGTCACGGTGAACAAACTGGCGGGGATTCTTCTGGGCATATTCGGACTTGTTGTCATGATAGGACCCGGCGTTCTGACCGGCTTGGGCGGACCACTTTGGGCGGAGATAGCTGTAATCGGTGCAACCCTCTCCTATGCATTTGCTGGCATTCTCGCCAAGCGCTTCAAAGGGGTGCCACCAACAATCACATCGACCGGGCAAATGACCGCTTCAACGCTAATCATGATCCCCGTCGTGCTTGCGTATGATGGCGTTCCCGATGTGGCAAGAATAGACACCGGCGTCTGGCTGGCCATTCTCGGCCTCGGCCTTCTCTCAACCGCCTTCGCCTACATTCTGTATTTCTCTATTGTGCGGACGGCAGGTGCCACAAATGCGTCGCTCGTGACATTGATCGTCCCGGTCAGCGCGATATTGCTTGGAACAATTTTTCTCGGAGAGCGTCTCGCGGTTCACGATTTCCTTGGCATGGCGCTGATCGCATTAGGTCTGCTGATTATCGATGGACGGCTTCAGACTGCTTGGCAAAAACAGCAAAAAGCCTAAAGTTTTCAATAATCCTCTTATCGCACAGCTCAAAATGCGTGGCTTAATCCTGGCAGGATTGCGGCAAAATATGGTAAATTCCGCAGCCATGGCAGATTCTTGTGCAGTGCAAAAATATACCCGTTTCTGGAACATTTTATCGTGAATTTAGAATTTTTTTGCTACTATAAATCTGTTTTATTTCAAAAACTTATGGTTCCTAGGCAAAAAAATTCTACACGCATTGTCACGAGTTCGCAATAATTAGGCTTTTTCTGTGGCAAATTTGCGCTATGTTAAATCGGTTAACTGCAGGAGACAAACGATGGGACTAACTCGATCGATGAATGTCCTTATGATCTGTGCAGCGTTCGCATTTATTGGTGCAATGGTCGTAGGACTGATACCCTAAGGTCAAACAAGAGCGCGACGGAGATGGTCTCTGACCGTTAGTAAAGTGAAACAAAATGGAACGGCCCGGTTATAGCAACCGGGCCGCTTCCCGTTCTATCCCTCACCTCAAGCGGCGGCCCCAGCCAAGGCGCCCTCTAACGCGCCGCTCCCTGGACGTATGCCGATCAGATGGCAGATCGCGAAAGCAAGATCGGCGCGGTTCATCGTGTAGAAATGGAAATCCTGCACGCCCCGCTCAACCAGGTCGAGCACCTGTTCGGCGGCAACGGCCGAAGCAACCAGCTGGTGGGTCTGCGGATCGTTTTCCAGCCCGTCAAATCGTTCCGTAAGCCAGCCTGGAATATGCGTGCCCGCCCGCGAGCAGAAATTCGTCACTTGCGTAAAATTGTGGATCGGAAGGATTCCCGGGAGAACGGGAATATAGATGCCGGCGCGACGTACTTTCTCGACGTACCGCTCATAGAGATCGTTCTCGAAGAAGAACTGCGTAATCGCCCGCGTGGCGCCATTATCTACTTTTCGCTTCAACATATCGATGTCAGTGGCAAAGTCCGGGCTCTCAGGGTGCTTTTCCGGATAGGCGGAAACGGAGATGTCAAAATCGGCGAAAGCCTTCAGACCAGCGACCAGATCGGCACCATTTTCATACCCACCGGGCGTTGGCTTGTAATTGGCACCGACACCGCTTGCGGGATCCCCGCGCAGCGCGACAAAACGTTTCACGCCCATGGCGGCAAACTCGCGCACGACCGTATCCACTTCTTCCTTCGTCGCATCGACACAAGTGAGGTGTGCTGCGGCATTGACGTCGGTTTCCGTCAATATGCGTTTGATCGTGCGAGCAGTGCGTTCACGCGTTGAGCCACCCGCGCCGTAAGTTACCGAGACGAATTCCGGGGTGAGTGGCGCAAGGCGCGTCACTGTTTCCCAAAGCCGCTCTTCCATGACCTCGGTCTTGGGCGGAAAAAATTCAAAGGAAACCCGGATATTGGTTCCGAGATCGGGACGGCGGGACTGGCGGAAAAAACTCATTATACGCTCTCCGTGACGCGGGAGGTTAAAGCGGGATCGGCAATCAGCAAGCGCGGGTCGCGTGCCAGCCACAATTTGACAGTCAGTTTGTCTTTGTCTTTCGGCTCAAGTTCCAGACTTTCCTCGAGCATCAGACCGGCCTCAGTAAGCCAGTCACGCATATGCGTATCGCTGAAGCCCAGACGCACATGCGCATGGCTGTCGCGCAGAAACTCAAGTTCGTGCGGGGCGAAATCGACAATCAACATTCGCCCTCCTGCGCGCAGTGCACGTGCCGCCTCGCGAATTGCTTCGGCCGGATTATCAAGGAAATGCAGGACCTGGTGAATGGTCACTAAATCGAAGGATTCACGATCAACCGGCAGTGAATAAACGTCGCCATGGCGCACTTGCGCATTGGTAATGCCATCCTTGTCCAGATTGGAGCGGGCAATGGTCAGCATGTCGCGATTGATGTCGATACCGACGCCGCGCACATAAAGCGGCGAGAACAGCTCGAGCAGGCGTCCTGTGCCCGTGCCGACATCGAGCATGGCCTGGAATGGCTTGCGGCCGACAATCTTCAAAAGAGCATCTTCCACGGCGCCATCTGGTACATGCAAAGAGCGGATCACATCCCAGCTTGTCGCATTGGCGCTGAAGTAAGCGGCGGCCCGCTCGCGACAGCTGCAATTTCACCGAGGAGAGGCGCTCAAGGTCGCGTTCCAGCAGAGGATCAGCGTAATCAAGGCGATCCAGCAGCGAACGGGCTATATCGCCGACGATGAGGGAATCTGCCAGACGGAAATAGGCCCACGAACCTTCCTGATACCGATTGATCAGGCTTGCTTCAAACAGCAGCTTGAGGTGGCGCGAAACGCGCGGCTGCGATTGGCCGAGAATGGAAGTGAGGTCCGAAACGGTCAGATCGCCCCGCGACAACAGCGCCAGGATCCGCAGCCGGCTTGGCTCCGCCGCTGCTTTCAGCGTATCGACCATCAGATCAAGATTGAGATCACGCTTGTCCATCATTCACCTCAAAAGACATAAAGATATGTTTATGTGAGAAATAAGGTTTTGGCAAGTTAGTTTTTGCCATTGACGACAAAATTTGCCGCGTCTGAAATAGCCGCGAGAATCGCCGCAAAGGAAGACGCATGAGCACAGGAACAAATCGCCAGCGCGCCATCAACAAGGCGCTGACGCTGCTTCTCCCGGCTGTTCCCTATTCGGATTCAGAGCCGATACGCGCTGCGGCAGGCGCGCCGCATATGAGGACGCTGCCACCGCCAATCGCTGTATGGCTAGCGGCGGTGGCCCATGTCCGCCACCAGCACACGGATTATGACGCCTTGCGTGACGAGGGCTATGACAAGGATTCTGCCCGCTACTTCGTACTTGATGCGATCAATCGGAAGCTGACCGAGTGGCGCGCGACCCGCTTGCTGGATCCGGACGAAGAAGATCCGAGTTGATAGTGGGTTCCCCCTGCCATTCTTCGTCGAAAATCAGGTCTTCCAGCGGCACCCTTAGCCGCCACCCGCGTTTTTCCAGTTCCGGCGCATCATAAAGCTCATCGGCGTAGCCCATACACAGATAGGCAACGATCTCAACATGGTCTGGAATGCCTAGAATGTTACGCAGGTCCCGATCGTGATAGATACTGACCCAGCCGATACCGATGCCTTCAGCACGAGCCGCAAGCCAGAGGTTCTGTACGGCGCAGACGGTGCTGTAAATGTCCATCTGCCGGTTATGCGTGCGGCCAAGCACTACCTTGCCACCGCGCGTCCGGTCGCAGGTGATGCAAAGATTGATCGGCGCTTTCAGGATGCCTTCGAGCTTCAACGACGCGTAGAGCGCCTGCCGTTCATCGGCGAACAGCGCTTTCGCTTCCTCATTGGCGCGGGTGAAGGCACGGTGCACCTCCGCTTTTCGCGCTTCGTCTCGAATGACGATGAAGTTCCACGGCTGCATGAAGCCGACCGACGGCGCATGGTGAGCGGCATCCAAGAGCCGCGTCAGCACTTCGTCATGGATCGGCCGCGACAGAAATTGGTCGCGCACATCGCGGCGGGTATAGATGGCTTTGTAGACCGCGGCGCGCTCCTCATCGGAAAAGCCGGCCGCGGTGACTGGACCACAGGATATGTCGTGCATTGTTTGCTCCCAACAACGCTTGAAAACCCTTCCCGCCGTCCGCGCGGTTTGGGCTATAAGGTCCGGCCGGTCTTCTGACTGAGGTTCATCTGAACCGCGCGCCTTCCGGACACATCCATGGCATTTGCGCGGCCCATCCCCTTTACAGCGTTGGGCACGTGCCGGACTTTCACCGGCTTCCCGATTCTCCCGCGATCTGTTCAATCGGCAGGCACCGGACCTTCAAACCATTCGCCACAGAAAAATCTCTGGCGCAAGCCTCAGGGCTGATAAATCCATTGCTCGGGCACACGCACATCGACCTTTTCGCCAGCGCGAACGGTGCCGGGCTTCTCCACCCAGGCCACGATACCTCGCAAACGCCGCGACACACGGACAAAGTCCAGCGCCGTGGTGGTATGGTCCGCCGTAGCGGCATGCTCGCCGATGGAGCGCCCAGCCACCTTGCAAGGCGCATTTTGACCGTCAACCCTCAGGGTCACGCCGCCTTCGAAGAACAGCAGGGTGCGTGGTGGCAGCATCGACAGCGATGGAACACCGTCGACAACCATATTGCCACCGATCCATTCCGGCCTGAGTTCCGCCAACCCCATGCCGTTGGCGACTTCCCTCAACTCATCCGATGCGAGAATGGAAAGCTGGCGTTCATTACGCATCTCCGTGCCGCGCGGATACCAGGGTTCACGCCCGCCGGACTTACGGGTGGCACCGGCGTGGTAATCGCCTACAATCCCGTCAAAAGTCAGTTCGAGCGAGCTTGCCGGCGTCGTGACGAAATCTCCTGCAAGCGCCTCGAACAGGCCGCTAACCCGTCCACCGATCTTGCGGGAGGGCAGAATCCCGGTCTTTGTTGCAAACAGGTCGGTCATTGCGCGCTCCGTGAAACTCGCCGTACTTTAAAAAAATCGACCGCGAAAACCAGCAAATGTGACTGATGGATCCGTCAAAAATGATGATGGGAGGGCGTTTCCACCCTCCCAGGAAGATCAGCGCGTCAAAGGCTTGTATGTCGGACGCTTTGGATTGACGCTGTCCGGTCCGAGGCGGCGGATCTTGTCATTCTCGTAGTCTTCGAAATTGCCTTCGAACCACTCGACGTGACTGTCGCCTTCGAATGCGAGGATGTGCGTCGCCAGACGGTCGAGGAACATGCGATCGTGGCTGATGATCACGGCGCAGCCCGCATATTTTTCCAAGGCATCTTCAAGAGCCGCCAATGTTTCGGTGTCGAGATCGTTGGTCGGTTCGTCGAGCAGCAGAACATTGCCGCCGGCCTGCAACATTTTGGCGAGATGTACGCGATTGCGCTGACCGCCCGAGAGGTTGCCGACCTTCTGCTGCTGGTCGCCGCCCTTGAAGTTGAACGCCGAGACATAGGCACGCGAATTCATTTCGTGCTTGCCGAGCTTGATGATTTCATTGCCGCCGGAAATTTCTTCCCAGACGTTCTTGTCAGCCTTCAGATGATCCCGGCTCTGGTCGACATAGCCGAGATGCACCGTGTCACCGACGCGAATGGAGCCGGAATCAGGCTTTTCCTGACCGGTGATCATCTTGAACAGGGTAGTCTTACCGGCACCGTTAGGGCCGATAATGCCGACAATGCCGCCGGGGGGCAGTTTGAAGGTGAGGTTTTCGATAAGAACGCGATCGCCAAAGGATTTGGTAAGGTTCTCTGCCTCGATCACGACCTGACCAAGGCGCTCGCCCGCCGGAATGAGTATCTGAGCATCGCCCGGACGCTGATCGTTAGCGGCATCGACCAGCGCGTCATAGGCCCTGATGCGCGCCTTCGACTTTGCCTGGCGGGCCTTGGGGCTGGCGGAAATCCACTCGCGCTCACGCTCGAGTGCCTTCTGACGCGAGTCATCCTCGCGGCCCTCCTGCAGCATGCGCTTGGCCTTGGCGCCGAGATAGGCTGAATAGTTGCCTTCATATGGAATGCCGCGGCCGCGATCGAGCTCGAGAATCCAGCCCGTCACATTGTCGAGGAAGTATCGATCGTGCGTGATCAGGAGGACAGAGCCCGGATATTCGCGCAGGTGCTTTTCCAGCCACGCTGTGGTTTCCGCATCAAGGTGGTTGGTCGGCTCATCGAGAAGCAAAAGATCGGGCTGCGACAGCAACAGACGGCACAGCGCCACACGGCGGCGCTCACCACCGGAGAGATTGGTCACTTCGCTGTCACCTGGAGGACAGCGCAGCGCTTCCATCGCCATTTCGACCTGGGATTCCAGATCCCACAGGTTCTTGTGGTCGATGATATCCTGCAACTTGGCGCCTTCATCGGCGGTTTCGTCGGAATAATTCATCATCAGTTCATTGTAGCGGTCGAGGATTGCCTTCTTGTCGGCAACTCCATCCATGACGTTGCCCATCACGTCCTTGGTCGGATCGAGAACAGGCTCCTGCGCGAGGTAACCAACGGTCGCACCATCGGCGAGCCAGGCTTCGCCGGTATATTCCTTGTCCATGCCAGCCATGATCTTGAGGATCGTCGACTTACCGGCACCGTTCGGTCCGAGGATACCGATCTTGGCGTCGGGGTAGAAGGAAAGGTGAATATTTTCAAGAACCTTCTTGGTTCCGTATGCCTTGTTCAGGCCGGCCATATGATAAATGAATTGGCGTGCCATAACGCGCGTCACTCCGATGTTCGGGATTTTAGGGACATAAATTTGCGCCGTATGTAGGCGAAAGGGGCGCGGGTGGCAATGCATAGCTGGTTATTTCGGACATTCCGCACGGTGAGCGCTCCCCCCGCCACGCCCTCATTCTCTGAGTCTGGCCATTGAGTGGTTAGGGAAGACGGGCGGTCGCCGAAGCGCGTCTTGGTAGAAGTAGTAATGCGATCCGAAGACCGCCCGCTGACGTTTCCCCCTGCCGGCCGGCTTCTGCCTGTTCCGCGGGGCGAGTGGATGAGCGCCTGGAGTCCGGGCCCATCGTCGCCGTCGGTGCAGTGTCCGCACAATTGGCGTCGGCATCAACAACGCAGGCAATATCTGTGTGTCAGGCAGATTGACCTCCGAAGACGAACAGGTCGGCCGCTGCCCGGGTCCGTTGCCCGCACATCGACACGCCGTCCTCCCCCACTTTCGAACGGCTCCGGAAGCAGCTCCCCATGGAAAGGACGGGGTTAGGATAAACGAGGTTTGCAGGTGTTGGATAAGTTAGCAGCATTATTTTGCGTGCGGTGAGATCGTGCAAGGGTCGACAGGCACCTTCTTCTCCAATAATCGCAGGGTGTCTCCCTCTCCGGCTTGACCCGAGGACCCAAGGCAAAGGGCGAGAATTTATCCACCATCCCGACGCGATTCAGGGAACGAAACCGTCAACGCAAACGGCCATTGGGAATTTCACTTTGCTGGAATGCGTTGCGTGCCGTGATATCTCAGTCCTTCTCGGCCGTGGGTCCTCGGGTCAAGCCCGAGGATGACGAAGAGGAAGGTGCTTTTCAACCACGGCGAGATCATCGCGAAACGATCCCTCTCTTGCGATTTCTGGCACTTGGCCCCAAAACGAGCGAAACCGGGCGCGGATATTTCCGTCACCCGGTTTCCCCTCTGGTGCCGCATTGGGGGAGCGTCCTCTTCTCCCTTGAACGGCCATGTAACTGGCAAGGTCTGGATACGCGCGGTCAGTTCCCTTGCTACATTCTCTGCATCACACGCTCGCGTCACGCGTACACAGTTGTGGCAATTGGGGTAGGAGGACCAGCATCCAAACTCTTTCGGAATGAAGTTCTGCGGCATGTTTTTGCCGTTTGCAAGAGGTTTTGCAAAATAAAATTGCATTGATGACTACATGATTATTTATTGTGCAGAGCCAGAACAATTTAGGCGGATTCAACCCGAATTTTTTCCGCATTGACTAATCGTGCGTCACCCTTTCAATTGCAACGGGAGGCACCGGATGCCATTTGACGACGTAGAACTGGTAAAGACAGCCGCAGGCGCAGCGCTCGCTTTGCGTTTTTCACCAGCGGCTGGGCCAGCCCGCGCAATCGTCCACATCAATCACGGCGTCAGCGAGCATTCGCTGCGCTACAAGCGTTTTGCGCAGTTCCTGAATGGACAGGGTTTCCACGTTTATGCCCATGATCATCGCGGTCATGGATTGACCAGGGCCGCGGGCGCTCCAGCCGGGCGCTTTGCTCCGGCTGATGGAATCAATCATGTGCTGGACGATGTGGATACGATCAACAATCTTGCCCGCAGCCGTCATCCTGGACTGCCGCTTATCGTGTTCGGCCATTCGATGGGCGGGCTTATCGCGCTGAATTCCGTTTTGGGGCACCCGGACAAGGTGGACGCAGCGGCCATCTGGAACGCCAATTTCTCCGCAGGCTTTCTCGGTCGTTTAGCACAGGGATCCTGCGCGCGGAACGCATGTTCCTCGGCTCAGACGTTCCAAGCATGATTCTTCCGAAACTCACGTTTCAGGACTGGGGACGCGGTATCAAGAATGCGCGTACTGCATCCGACTGGCTGTCACGCGACCCTGATGAAGTGGACGCTTATCTTGCCGATCCCCTTTCGGGCTGGAACCCCACCGTGAGCATGTGGCGCGATATTTTCGACTTCATATTTAACGGTGCCGACGATCTCGTTACTGGCGAAGGTTCCGCGCGACCTGCCCTTTAATCTCGTTGGTGGTGCGGAAGATCCGGCAACGGCGAAGGGCAAGGCGGTCAGGGACCTTGAAACCAGGATGCGCAAGCTTGGCTTCACTCATGTCACCACCACGATCTACGAGGATACGCGGCATGAAGGCCTCAATGAAATCAACAGGGAAGTGATCATGCAGGATTTCGCCGAATGGGCTGCTCACACGCTTGCGCAGCGAACAATCAGTCTAAAGAGTGCCTGACCAAAATGTCCAATGCCCCCCCTTAAAGGTATTCGTGTGATCGAACTCGCCCGCGTTCTTGCTGGTCCGTGGGCGGGACAAATCCTCGCCGATCTCGGTGCCGATGTTATCAAGGTGGAAAATCCCTCGGGCGGCGATGAAACGCGCGGCTGGGGGCCTCCCTTCATTACCAGCAGCGAGGGTGAAAACCTCTCGGCCGCCTATTTCCACTCGTGCAATCGCGGCAAGCGTTCCATCATAATCGACTTTACGTCACCAGAGGGCCAGGAAACCGTCAAGGCGCTTTGCCGGACGGCGGATGTGGTTTTGGAGAATTTCAAGGTCGGGGGCCTGAAGAAATACGGCCTCGACTATGCCTCGTTGAGCGCTGACAATCCCCGTCTCGTCTATTGCTCCATCACCGGCTTCGGGCAGACCGGTCCCTACGCTGCGCAGGCAGGCTATGACTTCATCATCCAAGGCATGTCGGGACTGATGTCGGTGACCGGAGAACCCGACCGTGAACCGCAGAAGGTTGGCCTTGCCGTCGCCGACGTCTTCACGGGGCTTTACTCCGTCATTGCCATTCAGGCGGCGCTGGCGCACGTGGCCAGTACCGGTGAGGGCCAGATGATCGACATGGCGCTGTTCGACGTGCAGTCCGCGGTGATGGCCAACCAGGCGATGAACTATTTGGCCACGGGCAAGAGTCCGCACCGCATGGGCAATGCGCATCCCAATATCTCACCTTATGAGGTCGTGCCCACATTCGACGGCCACATGATCCTTGCCGTTGGCAATGACGGCCAGTTCGCGCGGTTCTGCGCCATAGCCGGCCTCGACAGTCTTGCCAGCGATCCGCGTTTCCTGACCAATCGGGCACGGCTGGAAAACCGTTCCGAACTGACCGCTCTGATCAGAGTCGAAACAAGAAAGCACACCCGCGCCCAGCTGCTGGAAGCGTGCGCCAAAAATGCCGTTCCGGCCGGCCCGATCAACCAGATCGGCGAAATGTTCGACGATCCTCAAATCGCTTCCCGTCAATTGCGGCTTGATCTCGACGACGCCCATGGCAATACCATACCTTCCGTGCGCACGCCGATCGTCATGTCGAAGACCCCCTTAGTTATGACAGGCCGTCGCCGCGCCTTGGCGAGCACAGCGCCGAAATATTGAACGAATTGAAGGATGCAGACAATGAAAACGGGCGGTGAACTGATCGTTGAAGCCTTGGCGGCCAATGGCGCGGAACGATTGTTCTGCGTCCCCGGGGAAAGCTATCTGGCCGTACTGGACGCGCTCTATGATGCAAACATCGGCGTAACGGTCTGCCGCGCAGAGGGTGGCGCCACGATGATGGCAGAAGCCTGGGGCAAGCTGACGGGCAAACCGGGCATTTGTTTCGTTACACGCGGTCCCGGCGCGACCAATGCGTCGCCCGGCATCCACATCGCCAAACAGGATTCTACGCCGCTGATCCTGTTCATTGGACAAGTGCAGCGCGAGGCGCGTGAACGCGAGGCATTTCAGGAGGTGGAGTACCGCCGTTTCTTCGCGGACACCGCCAAATGGGTGGCGGAGATCGACGATGCGCGGCGCATACCGGAGTTCGTAACGCGCGCATTCTCAGTCGCGACCTCGGGCCGCCCGGGACCCGTTGTGCTGGCCTTGCCAGAGGATATGCTCACCGACGCCGTCAACGCGGTCGACGCGCAAGGCTGGCAACCGGTCGAGACTGGCCCCTCACCCGCCAGCATTGAAAAGCTTGCCGATCTGCTGCAGGGCGCGAAAAAGCCCTTCATGATCCTCGGCGGCTCGCGCTGGAATGAACGCGCGGTCCATTCGATCACACGCTTTTCCGAGAAATGGCATCTGCCCGTCGGCTGTTCCTTTCGTCGCCAGATGCTGTTCGACCATCTGCACGCGAATTATGCCGGCGATGTCGGCATCGGCATCAATCCGGCCCTCGCCACCCGCGTGAAGGAGGCGGATGTGCTGTTGCTGGTTGGCGGGCGTTTCGGCGAAATGCCCTCCTCCGGCTATACGCTGATGGACATTCCCTACCCCCGGCAAACCCTTATCCATGTCCATCCCGACGCGGATGAGCTCGGACGGGTCTATCGTGCGGGCCTGGCCATCAACGCGGCACCCGATGCCTTTGCCGAAGCGGTCGAGCATCTTGCGCCGCCATCCCACATCAACTGGCCCGGCGAAGCGGAGACTGCGCACAAATCCTATCTCACCTGGTCGACGCCGCCGCAGACAGGTCCCGGCAAAGTGGCAATGGGACCGATCATGTCCTATCTCGAGAGTGTGCTGCCCGAAGATGCAATCATGACAAATGGCGCGGGCAATTATGCCACCTGGCTGCACCGTTTCCATCGCTTCCGCCGCTTCGCGACGCAGGCCGCTCCCACGTCCGGCTCTATGGGATACGGGCTTCCCGCTGCCGTCGCTGCGAAACAGCTCTATCCGGAACGCACCGTCGTCTGCTTTGCCGGCGACGGCTGTTTCCTTATGAACGGTCAGGACTTTGCCACGGCAGTCAAATATAGCCTGCCGATCATCGTCCTTGTGATCAACAACAATATATATGGCACGATCCGCATGCACCAGGAGCGGGAATATCCGGGCCGGGTTTCGGCAACGGATCTCACCAACCCGGATTTCGCCATGCTGGCCCGCGCCTATGGCGGGCACGGCGAGACGGTAGAGGCCACTGAGGAGTTCGCGGGAGCGTGGCAGCGGGCGGTGCAAAGCGGCAGACCCGCGATCATCGAGATCCGTCTTGACCCCGAGGCGATCACACCGGCCAAGACACTCACCGAAATCCGTAACAAGCGTTGATCGGCAGGGCGGGCATTACGGCTTCGTAACACAAATGAGGATAGCAAGGCGGCAGTTTCAATGTTATGGAGCGCGCCTGATGAGACAATACGAAAGCGTCTGACTTGAGCAATCCGGCAATCACAATCGTCATTCCGTGCCGCAACGAGGCCGCCAACCTAGCCTTTCTCCTCGATGAAGTGGATGCAGCCATGGATGGCCGCAGCTACGAAGTTATTGTGGTGGATGATGGCTCGACCGACGCGACTGGCGAGGCACTCGGTGAGAGGATCAAATCAGGCAAGCCGTTGCGCCATGTTCGCCACGACAAATCCGCTGGCCAGAGCGCGGCCGTGCGTTCCGGCGTGTTTGCCGCCAAGGGCAAGGTTGTGGTCACCATGGATGGCGACGGCCAGAACAATCCCGCTTACCTGCCGCAACTTGCTGATGCCTTGCTCCAGGCCGGACCGGCAATCGGCATCGCCGCGGGTCAGCGCCTGAAGCGGACCGACACCAAACTGAAGCAGATTTCGTCGAAATATGCCAACAAGCTGCGCGCTGCAATCCTCAAGGATAATACCCGCGATAGCGGCTGCGGCCTCAAGGCATTGCACACCCACCTGTTCCGCGAACTGCCGTTTTTCGATGGCTGGCATCGCTATCTGCCGGCTCTCGTCATTCGCGAGGGTTACGGCGTGGTGCATGTGGATGTTGTCGATCGCGAGCGCCGCCATGGTAAGTCCAACTACGGCATTCTTGACCGCGGGCTGCGCGGCATTCTCGATCTATACGGTGTCTGGTGGCTGAGAAAGCGCCGCAAGACCGTTCCAACGATTACGGAGATCAGCCATGGCTGACGCTATCACCAATTGGCTGCATTCGGTATTCATCGCGCAGTTTGACGCCTGGGTCGTGCTCGGCTTTTTCGCGCAGGCCTGTTTCACCATGCGCTTTGTGCTGCAGTGGCTTGCCTCGGAACGAGCCAAGCGCAGTGTAGTGCCGGTGACATTCTGGTTCTTTTCGCTGTTCGGCGGTGCGCTGCTGTTCATCTATGCCATTGTCCGCAAGGATCCGGTGTTCATCGCCGGGCAGGGTCTTGGCCTCATCGTCTACATCCGCAATCTCTGGCTCATCGCCAATGAGAAGAAGGCGATGACACAGGACACGTGAGCAAGGGGACTGCCATGACCCACGCCGATCCTGCTCCGGGCAGTGCCAGGCGGCTGCGCGCCAGCCATTACCTGCTATTGATCTTTATCTGCCTCGTGTCCTTCGTTCCCGGTATCGCTTCGATACCGCCGCTGGACCGTGATGAATCCCGCTATATCCAGGCCACCCATCAGATGGCCGAGAGCGGCGATTACGTCGATATCCGCTTTCAGGACTCCTCGCGCTACAAGAAGCCGATCGGCATCTATTGGCTGCAGAGCGCCGCTCTCAAGTTGACGGGGTACGGTGACAACACACCGGTCTGGACGTACCGGCTGGTCTCGGTGGCCGGAGCGACACTCGCAGTGATTGGAACCGCGGCGCTCGGCGCATTCTTCTTCGGCCAAAGCGCAGGTTTGCTCGCTGGGATTGCGCTGGCCGCCATCGTCATGCTCGGCTTTGAAGCGCGGGTGGCAAAGACCGATGCCACGGTGCTGGCGACCGTCGTATTCGCACAGGGAGCACTGGCCTGGATCTGGATGGCAAGCCGTGTGCAGGCGGCGGAGCGGTGGACCCCAGCCCTCATTTTCTGGGTAGCGACCGCAATCGGCGTGCTGATCAAAGGCCCCATCACACCGTTCATAAGCCTCCTCACGATGGGCACTCTCAGCCTTTTTTATCGTGAGTGGCGCTGGCTGAAACGGCTGAAGCCGTTAAGCGGCGTTCTCATCCTGCTGGCAATCGTGCTGCCGTGGCTCATCCTGATAACTCTCAAGAGCGGCGGCGCATTCTTCAACGAATCCGTCAACAAGGACTTCCTGTCGAAAGTCGGCGATGCACAGGAAAGCCATGGCGCTCCGCCAGGCTATTTCGCATTGATCTTCGTCTTCTTCATCTGGCCGTTTGGCGTGCTTGCCATTCGCGGCGGATTGCAGGCATTGAGCCGGTTGCGCGAAGATCCGCGCCTTGCCTTCCTGATGGCCTGGTATATCCCATTCTGGCTGGTGACGGAACTCGTACCCACCAAGCTGCCGCACTACATCCTGCCGGCTTATCCAGCCGTTCTGCTGATGATGGCATGGGCCGTCGACACCGGTATTGCCATGCAGCCCTATCGCGGCCGCTGGCAAATCTGGCTGGAACGCCTGACGCTGCTGGGGCTCGCCGCCGCGACGCTCGCGCTTATGGGAGCGGGCCTTGTCCTCCCCTATGTCATGACCGGTTCGTTCTCGTTCCCGGGCGTCATTGTTTTCTTCACCGCGCTTGCGGCAGGCATCTTCGCCAGCGGGCTCATCCTGAATCAGAACCTCAAGGGTGCGCTGCAAGCTGCTGCAACTTTTGCGATAATTACCCTTGGACTGCTCACTTGGGGGGTCATTCCGGCCTTGACCCCGATATGGCTCAGCCCAGCCATCGCCAATGCCTTCAATGCTGCGAAACCGTGCAGCAACAGCGTGCTGGCTTCGGCGAGGTATACCGAGCCAAGCCTGGTCTTCCTGGCTGGAACCAAAACCCTCCTCACCGATGGTCAGGGCGCGGCACAGCACCTCTTGCGCGACCCGGCATGCGCGATTTCAGCTGTCGACGATCGCGAACACGACGCGTTTATCAGCAATTTGCCCCAGGGCGAGAGATCGGTTGCGGCGGTCGCAACAGTATCTGGCGTCAACTACAGCAAAGGCCGCAGAATGACCATTACACTATACAAGGCAGTGAAATAAGCCGGACCAAATGGTCGATTCAGATGGCAAGCTTTATGCCCTCCAGATGCCGGGATGAGCGGCTTTTCGTCAACTGGACTGGTGTGATCCTTGCCAATAGGTTCGAACCGCAATCGAAAGGGAGAAGAAATGACTGACATTTGGTTTCGTACGGGTGAAGCGACTGTTTTGGCAGCAGAAGGTCAGGTCACAGACGCCATGCCGGAGGTAGTGATCGGGTCGGTCAGGGGCCCGGTAGGACAAGCGTTCGCGTCGATGATGGGTCAGGTCAAGGGTCATACACGCATGTTCGTGGTGCGCGACCTCAACCAGGCGGTACGGCCGGCGACAATGATGACTACCAAAGTCACCATCAAGAACATGGCCTATGCTGAATTGCTCGGCGGTGTCGTACAGGCGGCCATGGGCGATGCGATCGTCGACTGTCTTATCGAGGATATTCTCCCCAGGGATCAGGCTGACGAAATTTGCATGATCATCACGGTCTGGCTCGATCCGCGTTGTGCCGACGACGAAAATCTCGACCACAAGGATCTTTACCGCACTAACTATGAAGCAACGAAACTGGCCATTTCTCGCGCCATGACAGGATCGCCGACGGTCGAGGAATTGATTGCCAACCGCAAGACGGTAAAGCACTACGCACTCGATGGTGTGATCGACTATTAAGGTTACGGCCTGGCCGTGGCCGCCGGCCTAATTGCAGGCGGCGGGGCCTTGAGGTTGATCGCACCTGCTGTAACGGTCGTCGAAGTCGCGGGCAATGTCGGCAATCGTCACGCTGGCGAAACGCGAGACGAGGAATGCCTCGGCTTCCGTGAAGGCCTCCCGCAAGGCAGCATTGACCGATTGCTCCACGAGGCAATCGGGATGGTCGATCGCCAGCCCGATTGCGAACACCTCCGGGCTTCCAAGGGCCCGGTGGATGTCGAGCAGCGATATCTCTTCGAGCGGCCGGGCAAGTGTCCAGCCCCCGCCATGTCCCTTCTCGGAACGAACGTAGCCATCTTCCCGCAGCCCCGCCATTGTTCGGCGCACAACAACCGGATTCGTGTTCAGCATTTGCGCGATCTTTTCCGAAGTCGCTGACCCGTTGTGCCGATCCATATGGATCAGGACATGCAGCATGCGCGATAGTCGGCTGTCGTGTCTCATGTTTTTCCGCTCCTGATAGGGCGCTATAGCACACCAATTCCTATTCCGTAACAAGATTAGTTACATGCTATTGACTCTCAAGTTTCATGTAACTTATGTTGTTCTCCATCTGACGTTATCCACCCGCCTGCAGGAAAAAGGAAGAACTATGCCGTATGATCTGATCGTTGTCGGTGGCAGCTTTGCCGGTTTGTCAGCAGCCATGCAACTTGCTCGCGCTCGCCGCAAAGTGCTTGTTATCGACGCGGGCCATCCGCGTAATCGCTTCGCAAGAACGTCGCACGGCTTTCTTGGCCAGGATGGCAAGCCGCCGCGTGAGATCATCGATGAGGGCAAGCGGCAACTCGCCCTCTATCCTACTGTAGCTTTCACCAGCCAAGAAGCCCTGGCCGCCAGCGCAGGTGAAGGTGGCTTTTCAGTTTCACTCGCCGGCGGAGGGGAAGAGTCTGCCTTACGACTCGTTCTGGCCACGGGCGTGCGGGATGAATTGCCACGAATTCCGGGCCTGCAGGAACGCTGGGGGGTGACAATTTTGCATTGTCCCTATTGCCATGGCTACGAGGTCGGCAACCAGGCTGTCGGCGTCCTTGCCAATCATCCTTCCTCGCCGCACCAGGGCATGCTTTTACCTGACTGGGGTCCGACTACCTACTTCACGCAAGGGGCATTCGAGCCGGACGGCGAGCAAGTTGCAAGCCTGACGGCCCGCGGCGCCCGGATCGAGCGGACGCCCATTGTGGAGCTCCTCGGCAAAGCGCCCGCGCTTGAAGCTGTCAGGCTCAGCGATGACAGGATCGTACCCGTTGCAGCCCTTTTCACCGCACCGAAGACCCAAATGGCGAGCGCGCTGGCGGAGCAACTCGGCTGCATCTTCGATGATGGACCGCTCGGACCTTACATTCGCGTTGACGCCCGGAAAGAAACGACGGTTGCAGGGGTCTTTGCGGCAGGCGATGCGGCCAGCCCCATGGCCAATGCTACTCTGGCCTCCGCCGCAGGCGCGATGGCGGGGTTTGGCGTCCACCAGTCTCTGGTCTTCGGCTGAGCCGGTAGTGGACCGTTTGCGACTATTGTCGAATTGACGGCCGCGAGGATGAATAGGATTATAGTCCTTTTAAAGGACCTTATTCATGCATCGATCGATCAAAGAACATCCCGCATATAACGACCTGATCCGCCAGATAAAGGCAAATGATACTCGGCTAAGAACGCCAACGCGCCACGGTCCGAGCCCCCGTTACGATGAATGGTATCAGTTGCTCAAGCACAAGCAGGATCTCCTGTACATGCAACTCGAGGTCTGGGATGAACTGGACCTTTGTTACAAATATGATCCCAACCAGCCACGCGTGCCAGCCGGCAATTCCGGTGGAGGCCAATGGACTGATGCAGGTGGTGGCATAGATCCGGTTGTGACCGGAGCCACTCTTGCTCAAAGTGCCTCGAAGCCAGCAACCGGTTCATGGATAGGACGAGCCGAGCAAATCGCGCGGGAGATCGACCGTAATATTCCGCTGAGGCAATCGTCAGAAGTCATCCGGTCATACGCTCCGTCACGAGCCTCCTCTCGTTTCTTAAAACGCCGGAACTTGAATATCCTCTTGCCGATGCCGTGCAGCAATATAACGCGATCGCAGCTGCGGATGACCCTTATGTCGTCCCGCTGCTTTCGCTGCGCGCGAAGCAATTCACCAAGGGTGAGACTGATACAAAAATTTGGGCAAGTGTGCGGGAAGTGGATCGTGAGACGTTCAGCAAATTTTGTCCAAACTACTTCACCGTGCAAACACAAGCTGAAATGGTTGCGAACACGATGGGTCCAATGCGGCTCTATGGAACACCACAAAACTACGGCAATCAGTTTCATGCAAGACTTGCGGTGGCTATCAGGCTCTTGAACAACCCAAATCTCCATGCGGAGTATCCTATCTGGAAACCTGGGGCGAATGTTCCCGATCTCGCTATACGATGAGCCAGCCCGCCGCGGCGCCTCGGGAACAATTTTACCTGATATCTACGAGGAAGTGAGCACTGATACGCTATGTCTATACGATGCCAAGACAGGCCCAACCGAGCTGTCACACAGCCGCATGGAATTATTCTCGCGCGGCATGGCCAAGACGAAACCAGGCGTTCGCTACATATTCATCATGGAAGTGCGCACCGGCCCCGCCGGCGAAAGGTGACTCGTCTTATGACCACGACAAAGCAAGTCAAACAGGCAGTACAGCCGCTCCTCCAGCGCCATAGCGATCTCGCATTGGCCGGAAGATTCATTTTCATCAAGCCGGTCCACCATATCCTGCGCGGCGTCTATATCGAACGTGCCGGAGATCCGCGCGCCTTCGAGCCAACATCAACAACGGGGATGCTTGCTCTCGAACGGGACAGGGTTGGACTGGGCTGGGGTGACCAATATTATGGGCATGTCTACGGACCCGGTAATCCCTATGGTCCCAATTGGGATGTCACCAGACCTGAAACCGTCACCTATATGCTGGAGATGATCGAGGAAATCATCCTGCCGCAGATCCGCTCAATCCAAACCTTTGACGATCTTTTTGAGTTCGCCTCAATCGAACGCTCCCGTATTGCACATCCGAAATATTTTCCGCAGACAATGCTGACCTTTGCACTATGCCGAGGCGACCTGGCGGAAGCTCGAATTATCTTGAACAAAGAGCGCAAGCTGCAAGAATATCTGGCGAAAATCTCACCCACGCTTTATCCGGCGCTTTTGACCGGAGATCGTCTCGAGCTCGCTCGCATACTGCACGAATGGGAGGCCAACTCGGTAAAGCTGTACAAGATTGAAAAAATCTGGGAGCGAACGCCATTTGCATTGGAGCTGCAGGGCGGCTCGCTGAGCTGGCAGTCGGCGACAGCACTCTCTCACCAGAACTATCTCTTATGGCACCGTTTGAAGGGGCTCCAAGCGGGTATTATCGAGAGAAAGTGAGGACAAGGGAAAAGGACTCCCTGGGGCTCGATGTCCATGAGGCCGTTAGAAGCGATCTAACCTGCATATATGATTTCAAAACCGGGCAAAAGGTCTTGGCGCACCGCGAAGATGAAATAATGACCACCATCAAGGATGTACGCGATGCGGTGCGGCCGCTCATTCAGCGGCGGAACGATCTGATCTCGACAGGACGATTCGTCTTCATTAAGCCCGTGCAGCACCTGCTGCGCGGCGTCCATATAGACCGTTGCTCTGATCCGGACGTTTTTGTCCCAAAACTTTCAGTGCGATTGCTCGCGCCAAGACACGAAATAAGTTCTCCCGGCTGGTGTCCCCGCTTCAGGCAAGCCAATTATTGCGAGTACATAAGAGAAGCGGGGTGGAACATCACGAAGCCGGAAACGATCGCACAGATGCTGGATATGATCGAGGAAGCGCTGCCGCAACTCTATGCTATTGAAAGTCTGGATGACTATTTTGCCTATCTCTCCGGCCTTCCGATGCCATGGGTCAGTTCATCCACGATCGAGCGCTTCGAAGCTCTGATCCCGGTGATAAAAGGGGAATTCGATATTGCAGTGCGGCTCCTGCAAGAGAACAGGACGGTGCTGGAATATTTCAACTATCTCTCACCAGAGTTCTACCCGGCGCTCCTGGCAGAAGATCGCGTACGAATTACCCGAATCCTCCACGAATGGGAGGCAACCTCCGTCAAAACCTACAAGATTGAAAAAATCTGGAAACGAACGCCATTTCCATTGGAATTGCTGGGCGGCTAGTCACACTCGACTAGCTGCCCTTCCCCACCAGCGGCCTTCCCACCGAATGATATTCGAGGCCGGTGCCTTCGAGGTCCTGTGCACTATAGACGTTGCGCAGGTCAAACAGGGTGTTGCCGCTCATCAGATCGGCCACCCGTTTCAGATCGAGCGCCCGATAGGCATTCCACTCGGTGAGCAGGACGGTAATCCCTGCCCCGTCAACAGCCTCGTATGCCGACTTGCACCACACCACGCCCGGCAAAACCGGTTCGGCCGCGCTACGGGCTTCAGGATCGTGCGCGCGCACAGTCAGACCGGCCTTTTGCAACAGGGGAATGATATCAAGCGCGGGAGACTCGCGAATGTCATCGGTATTGGGTTTGAAGGCAATGCCGAGGACGGCAACAGCCTTCGTGCCATTTGTTTCGGCGGCTTCGATGACCCGTTCGGCCATGGAACGCTTGCGCTTTTCATTGACGGTAACGACCTGCTCGATCAGGGTCTGCGGCGCATTTTTCTTGCGGCCGGTTGCGGCATAGGCGCGTGTGTCCTTCGGAAAACATGACCCGCCAAAACCCGGTCCCGCATGCAGGAACTTCGAGCCGATGCGATTATCCATGCCGATCGCCCGCGCGACGTCCTGCACGTTGCCACCGGCCTTCTCGCACAGATCGGCCACTTCGTTGATGAAAGTCACCTTCATCGCCAGGAAGGCGTTGGCGGCGTATTTGATGATCTCGGCATTTTCGAGCGTCGTCACGATCATCGGCGTCTCGCGCAGGTAAAGCGGGCGGTAAACCCGCCTCATCGCCGCAGCGCCAGCGTCGTCGTGAACACCGACGACAACGCGGTCAGGCCGCAAGAAATCCTCGACGGCCGAGCCTTCGCGCAGGAACTCCGGATTGGAGACCATGGAGAACGGCACGCCCGGACGTGCTTTGGCAATGCGTGCACGCACTTCCGCATTGGTGCCGACAACCACGGTTGATTTGATAACAATGACGGCGCCTGGCTTCATCGCAGCGGCGATTTCATCAGCGGCCGCGTGGATATACTGCAGATCGGCCTCGCCATCCCCGCGACGCGACGGTGTGCCGACGGCGATGAAGATGACTTCTGCATCAGCGACAGTTGTTGCCAGATCGGTTGTGAAGACCAGGCGGCCGTCGCGCGCATTGCGCACTAGAAGTTCATCCAGGCCAGGCTCGTAAATTGTGACTTCGCCCGCCTGCAGGCGTTCGATAATGGCGGGGTTCTTGTCTACACACGAGACTTGAAAGCCAAATTCCGCAAAGCAAACGCCCGACACCAGACCGACATACCCGGTCCCGATCATCGCAATTTTCATCGAAGCATTCCAATCCGTATCAATTTCTGGGTGCAGACATTTCGCACATTAGCGGAGCGCTGCCAATCTTGGCTTTGGCACGAGACCACCCGCGGCAATAATGCCGCAGGCGTTGCCGATGTCTGTATCAATCGCGCTTGGGCGGATTGCGCTCCGGTCCCTTGCGTTCCGCCGAAGCGGCCCACAGGTTGATGTCCGCATCGTTCGCATAGGTATCGATCTCGGCCAGCTCGGCATCGGTGAATGCGAGATTGTCGAGCGCTTTGACACAATCAACCACCTGCTGCGGCTTGCTCGCTCCGATCAGCGCGGTGGTGATGCGGCCTTTGCGCAGCACCCAGGCGAGCGCCATCTGGGCAAGCGTCTGTCCGCGTCTGGCAGCAATCTCGTTGAGCGAGCGAATATTGGCGACGTTGCGCTCATTCAGAAAATCGGGATTGAGCGACTTGCCCTGCGCCGCCCGGCTCTCTTCCGGCACACCTTTCAAATACTTGTCGGTCAGCATTCCCTGCGCCAGCGGCGAGAATACGATCGAACCGATGCCGAGTTCCTCAAGCGTATCGACCAACCCATCTTCCTCGATCCAGCGATTGATCATCGAATAGCTCGGCTGATGGATGAGGCAAGGCGTACCAAGCTCTTCGAGTATGGCCTCAGCTTCGCGCGTACGCTTTGAATTATAAGAGGAAAGGCCGATATATTGCGCGCGGCCGGATCTGACGATGTGATCCAGCGCCATCATCGTCTCTTCAAGCGGCGTATCCGGATCAAACCGGTGCGAATAGAAAATGTCGACATAGTCGAGACCCAGCCGCTTCAGGCTCTGATCGCAGCTGGCGATCATATATTTGCGGCTGCCCCATTCACCATAAGGCCCGGGCCACATATTGTATCCGGCCTTCGAAGAGATGATCAGCTCATCACGATAACCTTTGAAATCGTTCCGCAAAATCTCACCGAACGCCTCTTCGGCGGAGCCGGGTGGCGGACCGTAATTGTTGGCAAGGTCGAAGTGAGTGATTCCGAGATCGAAGGCCTGGCGGCAGATCGCCTGCTTGACCCGATGCGGCGTGTCATGGCCGAAATTATGCCATAACCCGAGGGATATGGCGGGGAGATGGAGGCCACTCCTGCCGCAGCGATTGTATTTCATCGTGTCGTAGCGCTTGGAATTGGGTGTCCAGCTCATGGTCGTCGTCCTGTTCCTATCCATACCGGTGGCGCGGAACTGATTCCGCGACGCGCCGGACTATGGCCCAAACGCTTTATGATGTCATGACATGAATCGTCAGGCCTTGATGACCTGCCCGTCATCGTCGAACCGGTAAGTCCGCCCGGAGTCGGGAGTTGCATAGAGCGTGCCGTCGACATCATAATTGTGTTCGCCGAAAAGACGGACCGTCAGCGGGCCGAAATCGGTCTGGAGATAGATGATCGTATCGGCTCCAAGATGTTCGACATGGATCACCGAGCCCTTCCATTCACCCGATGTCTTGCTCACCTGGATATGTTCCGGGCGGATGCCAATGGTCCTGGCACCGGTCTGACCGAGTTTGGCCGCGTCGATCAGGTTCATCTGCGGCGAGCCGATAAACCCCGCAACGAAGATCGTCTGCGGCGAATTGTAAAGCTCCATCGGCGAGCCGACCTGCTCGATCCGTCCCTGGTTCAGCACGACGATCTTGTCGGCGAGGGTCATCGCCTCAACCTGATCATGCGTGACATAGATCATGGTTGCCTTCAGCTGCCGGTGCAGACGGGCGATTTCCAGACGCGTATTGACGCGCAACGCGGCATCAAGGTTCGAAAGCGGTTCATCAAACAGGAACAGCTGCGGTTCGCGAACGATGGCGCGCCCGATGGCCACACGCTGGCGCTGTCCACCGGACAGTTCTGCCGGACGGCGCTCAAGATAATCGTCGAGCGAAAGCATGGACGAGGCGATCCTGGTGCGCTCCTTGATTTCTTGCGCCGGCTTGCCTGCCTGTTTCAGACCGAGACCCATATTGTCGCGAACCGAGAGATGCGGGTAAAGCGCGTAGGTCTGGAACACCATGGCAATGCCGCGCTTGGCAGGCGGCGTGTTGTTCACCTTCTTGCCATCGATCAGGATGTCGCCTGAAGTCGCATCCTCGAGTCCCGCGATGACCCGCAGCAAGGTGGATTTGCCGCAACCTGACGGTCCGACAAAAATCACGAACTCTCCATCCTTGACCTCGAGGTCGATGCCTTTCAGCACATCCACATGGCCGAAGGACTTGCGGATATTTTCAATCTTCAAAGAACCCAATGTCTTGTTCCCGTTTCTTGATTCAAATTCATAGGTCTACTGGCTTGCCGGTACGCACACTTTCATCCGCCGCGAGGCAGACGCTGAGCGAGCGGACGGCGTCCTGCATGTGGCGGCCAAGGTCGAGATCCTCGCGAATTGCCTTGAGGACAAAGGCCTGTTCAAGATCACAGAGGTCCTGGTGCCCCGGCTCGCCCGCCATGTTCAAAAGTTCGTCCGGTTTGGCAAAGCGGCCGTCCGGTCCCGTCTTTGCCGCGTGCAGCCGGATGGTCGACGTCTTGGTATGCGAGTCGATATCGTCCGACTTGGCGTTCTGGTCCATGACGATGGACACACAACCATTGGGCGAGATTACATCCTTCACGAAGAAGGCGGTTTCCGACATCATCGGACCCCAGCCTGCTTCGTACCAGCCGACCGTTTTGTCATCGAACAGCACCTGCAGATGGCCGTAATTATACATGTTCGGGTCGATCTCATCGGTCAGACGCACGCCCATGCCGCGCACCTGAACCGGCTTGGCATCGGTGATCTGGAGCATGACGTCGAGATAATGCACGCCGCAATCGACGATCGGCGATGTCGTCTTCATCAGTGACTTGTGAGTCTCCCATGTCGCGCCGCTCGACTGCTGGTTGAGGTTCATGCGGAACACGTAGGGACCGCCTAGCTTGCGCGCTTCTTCGATCAGCCGCACCCAGGACGGGTGGTGGCGGAGAATATATCCGATCACCAGCTTGCGGCCATGTTTTCTGGCGGCAGCAACGACGCGTTCAGCGTCCGCGACTGTGGTCGCAAGCGGCTTTTCGACAAAGACATCCGCACCCGCTTCCATCGCCGCCACGGCATAATCGGCGTGACTGTCGGAATAGGTGTTGATCGAGACTAGCTCGGGCTTGAGCTCGGCCAGAGCCTGACCGAACGACGGATGGATCGCGTAGGAGGACAACTCTTCGGGCAGCGGAACCACCGAGCGGTTGACCAGTCCGACAATCTCGAAACCCGGATTGTTGTGATATGCGAGCGCATGGCTCCGGCCCATATTCCCGAGCCCCGCCACAAGAACCCGGATCGGTTTCTGTGCCGTCATTTGACCGCTCCCGATGTTATGCCGCGGATCAGCTGCCGCGAGAAGACAAGGTAGAGAACCAGCACCGGCACAATCGCCAGCGTCAGGGCTGCAAGAACCGCATTCCAGTTGGTCACGAACTGGCCGATGAACACCTGGCTGCCGAGTGTTACCGTCTTGGTGGCGTCACTCGGAGCGAGGATCAGCGGGAACCACAGATCATTCCAGATCGGGATCATGGTGAAGACCGCGACCGTCGCCATCGCAGGCCGGACCAGCGGCAGGACCAGCCGGAAGAAGATCGAGTACTCGGAAAGACCGTCGATGCGCCCGGCGTTCTTCAGGTCGTCGGAAACCGTTCGCATGAATTCGGTCAGGATGAAGACAGCAAGCGGCAGCCCTTGCGCCGTATAGACGAGGATGAGCGCGGTCAGCGTATTGACCAGTCCTGCCGCAACCATGCCTTGCAGAATAGCCACCGTCCCGAGACGGATCGGGATCATGATGCCGAGCGCCAGATAGAGGCCCATCATCGTGTTGCCGCGGAAACGATATTCCGAAAGCGCGAAGGCCGCCATCGCTCCGAACAGCAGGACGAAGAAGATCGACACGGCGGTGACGATGAAACTGTTCTGGAAATACAGGACGAAATCGCCCTGTTTCAGAACCGTTTCATAGCCCACGAGGCTGAATGTTGATGGCGTCGGCAGTCCGAGCGGATCACGGAAGATCGATGCCCGGTCCTTGAACGAGTTGATGACGGTCAGGAACACCGGAAACAGCGCGACAAGCGTGTAGGCGCCGAGAGCCAAATGAACGAAGCCGGTACGGATGGGTGAAGCGGTTGGTTTTGCCATGTGCTTGATCCTAGAACTGGTACCGGCGCATGCGCCGCTGGATGGCAAAGAGGTAGAGGCAGACACCCGACAGGATGATGAGGAACATCACCGTCGCGATCGTCGCGCCCATCGATTTATCGCCGATCTGCAGCTGGAAGCCGAAGAAGGTGCGGTAGAGCAAGGTACCCAGAATGTCAGTCGATCCATCTGGCCCGGCCAACGCGCCCTGTACCGTATAGATCAGGTCGAACGCATTGAAATTGCCGACAAACGTCAGGATGGAGATGATGCCGATGGAGGGCAGGATCAACGGCAGCTTGATTTTCCAGAACTGGCTCCAGCCGGTTACCCCATCGCACTCGGCGGCTTCAAGCACCTCATCGGGAATGTTCAGCATGGCGGCATAGATCAGCATCATCGGGATACCGACATATTGCCAGACCGAAATAAGCGACACAGCGATCAGCGCAGTGTCCGGCTTGCCGAGCCACGGCGAGAACAGCGACTTCAACCCGACCAGATCAAGGAGATAAGGGGAAACGCCCCAGATCGGCGACAGGATCAGCTTCCAGATGAACCCGACGATCACGAAGGACAGCAAGGTCGGCAGGAACATCGCGGTGCGGTAGAACGCGCCAAAACGCAGCTTCGGCACCGACAGCAGGGCGGCCAGTGCAACGCCAATCGGATTCTGCACCAGCATGTGGATGAGGAAGAAGATGAAGTTATTGCCCAGGGCATTCCAGAAACTGGCAGCCCACCGCGGATCGCCGAAGAGCACCTGAAAATTACCGAAGCCGACAAAAGCGCTCTGGCCGTCCTTGACGTTGAACAGGGATAGCCGCAGCGTTTCGATGAGCGGCAGGATCATCACCGCAGTATAGACAAGCAGGGCCGGCAGCAAAAACACCAGAATGTGCCAGCGACGCTGGCGTTTGTCCTCACCTCGATCGATCGATACTTCTGCGACTGTGGCCATTGAATCCGAGACCCCTGCTTTTGATTTTTGGTCGTGCTTAACACGGCACACGACTACCTTGTGCAAGATGATAGCGTGACGGTGCACGTCGCGCTTCAGCTAAAGAAATAGCCGGAACGCCCTGTCGCGGACGCCCCGGCTAGCGATTTGCTTACTTGGCAGGCTTGTACCAGCTGTCGAGACCGTCCTGCAGCTTCTTGGCGGCAGCTTCCGGCGTGTCCGTGCCGTTGATCACGTTGGCCGATTCAACCCAGGTTTCGTTCTCGAGATTCGGTGTGCCGCGCGCCAGGATCTGATAGGTCGAGCGGATCGTTGGCTTGCACTTTTCACGCCACGAGACGAATTCCTGTGCCAGCGGATCAGCCATCTTCACCGGTGTCGAATTCAGGCTGAAGAAGCCTGGAAGCGCATTGGCATAGATGTCGGCGAATTCTGGCGAAGCAACCCACTCGAGGAACTTCTTGGCTTCTTCCGGATGGGCACTCTTGGCATTGAGGCCGGCACCGATATCGTTGTGGTCGGAGATGTAGCAAGCGTCACCGGCATTTTTGACCGGCGGCGGGAATGCACCCATCTTGAACTGCGCCTGCGTATTGAACAGGCCGATTTCCCACGAACCCGCAGGGTAGATTGCAGCCCGGCCAAGCGTGAACAGGTTCTGGCTGTCCGGATAGGTCTGGGCTTCGAAACCGTCGCCAAGGTAATCCTTCCACTTGAGAAGAACCTTGTAAGGCTCAACCCATTCCGGATCGGTCAGTTTTGCTTCGCCCTTGATGAGCTTGGCACGGCCCTCTTCACCCTTCCAGTACGTCGGTCCGATGTTCTGGTAGCCCATCGTTGCGGCTTCCCAGAGATCTTTCGTACCCATCGCCATCGGAATATAGGTGCCGTCTGCCTTGATCTTGTCGAGAGCAGCAAAGAATTCGGCTTCCGTGGTCGGAATGGCGATGCCGAGCTTCTCGAAGGCATCCTTGTTGTAGATGAAGCCATGGATAACCGAAGCCATCGGCACGCAGAACGTGTCCTTGCCATCGTCGGTCGTCCAGGCAGCCTTGGCTACATCCGAGAAGTTCTTCATGCCCGGGAGATCGTTCAGGCTCGTCAGATTGCCGCGCTTGAACTGCTCCAGGGATTTATCGAAGGGGCGGCAAGTGATGATGTCACCGGCACTGCCCGCATCGAAGCGGGCACCGAGAGCCGCGTCATATTCGGTTGGCGGTGTCGGAGCGAACTTGACCTTGATGCCCGGGTTCTTGGCTTCGAACGCCGGAATGAGCTTTTCCTGCCAGATGGCGAGATCGTCGGTACGCCAGCTTTCAATCGTCAGCGTGGTATCTGCGGCGTGAGCAAAACCGGCCGTAGCCAGGATGCTGGTCGCCATAAGCAGTGTTTTTAGTGTCGTGCTTCCCATTTTAGTCTCCTGTTGCACCCTTATGAGCAGTGCCGTTAATGAGAGCCCGGATTCTTAACGAGAACCAAGACTCCCTTTCAGTTCCGAAAGCGCCGGGCGAAGCCTCTGTTGATTGCTTTCGAGAATTTCTGATGCTTTTTCTGCATTTGCCGCGCCTGCCGCGAGCAGAATCGCCGCCTTGACCGAACCGCCGCTCGCCTCAAGCAGCTTTGCAGCGTCGCTGATATCGCAGGTGCTAATGGCCGATACAATTCGCGCTGCCCGCTCGCGCAGCTTGATATTGTCCGCGGTGAGATTGACCATGTAACCGTCATGGACATGGCCGAGATGCACGGCCATCAAAGTCGACAAGAGATTAAGCGCGATCTTCTGAGCAGTGCCGGCACCCATGCGTGTTGACCCTGCAACCATTTCTGGCGGCGTCTCCAGTGTGATGGTGACATCTGCCCCTTCAAACAGCGGAACATCGGGATTATTGGCGATCGAGATGATTTTCAGCCCGCGCTTGATTGCTTCATCGATGGCAGCAAGCGCATAGGGTGTCGTACCGCTGGCGGAAATCGCGATCAGGCAATCGCCCTTTTGAAGGTCCGCCTGCGTAATGTCCTTGGCCGCCTGGCTCTTGTCATCTTCATAGACGCCAGCAAGGCGGTCGAGGCTGGCGACCCCGCCTGCAAGCAAGATGACGATACGATCCGGAGCAATACCATACGTCCCCGGCAACTCGAGCGCATCGGCCAACGCCATAAGGCCAGAACTACCTGCCGCCGCATAGGCGAGACGCCCGCCAGCGCGAAGTGTATCGGCGGCCAGGAGAGCAGCCTTGGTGATGGAATTCGTTGCCCGCGCCACGGAAGCCGCAGCCTCAATCTGGGCATCGTGCAGCAAACGAAGGACATCTTCTGGCGATCGCTCGTCCAGTCCGGATGCCTTGTCGTTACGCTGCTCGGTACGTGCTGTTCCCACTGCCTCTCTCCTCGTTCCGATAATTAATGCCAAAAAAATACCACTTGTCCAGCAAATCTTAAAAAAATATGATACAAAAGTCTGGCTTGCATTTTTTATCTTTACATTTCAATGAGTTTTGGAAAAAATTGGAAAAGCATAAATTATTGCTTGGCTATTGGTATTTTATTGGTATTCTGTTTTTTGGAGGGCGAATGAACGTGACTTATCTCCTGGGAATTGATGGTGGTGGCACCGGCTGCAGGGCCGCATTGGCTGATATGGACGGCCATGTGCTGGGCGTCGGCAAAAGCGGTTCGGCCAATATCATGACAGACATGAATACGGCACGTCTCAACATTCTTGATGCAACGGAAGCAGCACTCATAGCGGCCCAGATTGATCCCTCCGCGATCAGCTCTATCTCAGCAGTCCTTGGCCTTGCCGGCGCCAATGTCGGCGGCAACAGCGCCCAACTGCAAGCAATGTTGCCGTTCAAGAACTCACTTGTGTACTCCGATGGCGTGATTGCGCTTCAGGGAGCGCTTGGGGACCATGACGGCACAGTGGTTATTCTTGGCACTGGTTCTGCCTTTGTTAGCCGATCCGGTGCCGATATCCGCTTCGCGGGGGGCTGGGGCTTCAACGTCAGCGATCTCGGGGGTGGCGCACGGCTGGGCCGGGATCTGCTCGAAGAGACTTTGCTCGCCCATGACGGGTTCCATCCTTCCTCCCCCATGACCGGCGCGGTCATGGAGAGATTTGGCGGCAATCCACATCGCATCGTTCAGTTCGCTCATTCGGCGCGCCCAAGCGATTATGGTTCTTTTGCGCCCATGGTTTTCGACTATGCCGCACAAGAGGACAAGGTCGCTCTTGCCATTTTGCGAAAAACGGTCGGGCAAATCGAAGAGGGCCTAGACGCAATCATGGCAGGAACGCCGATGCGCCTTTCGTTATTGGGTGGCCTTGGCCCGCTTTACGAGCCGCTCCTGTCACCACGCTATCGCGCTAGACTTCAAAAACCCTTGAATGATGCCCTGACCGGAGCGGTACAACTTGCTGTAAAGAATTTCGCCGAAGTCACGGTGGGGGTGATCTATGGCTGACGGTTTGATTGACATCCTTCCAACACTCAACGATTCCGTCAGCGGCGGACCGCTTTACGTCAAATTGCAACGACTTATCGAAAATGCCGTGCGCGATGGCATGCTCCATCCGGGCGATGCACTGCCACCCGAGCGCGAACTCGCAGCCATGGCAGACATATCGCGCGTCACGGTTCGCAAGGCAGTCCAGGGCCTGGTCAATAGCGGTCTGCTTGTGCAGCGGCACGGGTCCGGCACATTCGTTGCGCCGCGTTCGGAGCGCGTCGAACAGTCACTTTCGCATCTCACATCTTTCACCGAGGACATGGCCAGACGCGGCATGATCGTCCGTTCGACCTGGCTCGACCGCGGTATCTATGCCCCCTCGCCCGAGGAAATGGTCACGCTTGGCTTGTCGTCCGGCGAAAAGGTCGCTCGCATCAGCCGCCTGCGCGTTGCCAATGATACCCCGATGGCAATCGAACGGGCGGCACTTTCGGTTCACGTCCTGCCCAACCCGGAATTGGTAACGCTTTCGCTTTATGCGGTTCTGGCGGAAGGCGGCAACCGGCCGGTCCGTGCGATACAGCGTATTTCGGCAGCCATACTGAAGGAAAATGATGCTAAATTGCTCCAGGTTCCGGCCGGTTCAGCCAGCCTGAACATCGAGCGCATATCATATCTGGAATCAGGAAAGGTGATCGAATTCACACGATCGATCTACCGGGCCGACGCCTATGAATTTGTCGCCGAACTGAAGCTTGGCGATTCTTCGGAAATATCAGGAGCAGTGCTTTGACGACCAAGACAACATTGATGCGGGAAGAGATCCTGTCCATTCCCGCGGTCACGGCGCGGTTTTTGGACGCTTCCCGCGATGCACTTGCGTCAGCCGGCGCGAAATTGCGCGAGAAGAACCCGCCCTTCCTGGCGTCGATCGCCCGTGGATCATCCGATCATGTCTGCGCGTTCCTGAAATATTCGAGCGAACTCACCGCCGGCGTCCCGGTCGCCTCACTCGGTCCCTCCGTGGCGTCGATTTATGGTGTGACGCTCAAGCTTGGGAGCGCCGCCACATTATCCATCTCGCAGTCGGGCAAGAGCCCCGACATCGTCAGCATGACCAAGGCAGCAAGCGACAGCGGTGCACTTACCATCGCCATTACCAATGTGATCAATTCCGATCTCGCCAATGCCAGCGACTTTCCCATTGATATCCTGGCTGGGCCTGAACGCAGTGTTGCCGCTACAAAGTCGTTTGTCAGCTCGGCCGTTGCCGGTCTTGCGCTGATCGGCCATTGGACCGAGGACAAGAAACTGTTAGCCGCCATTGACGCGCTTCCGGCGGCCTTGGCCAAGGCCATCGATTGCGACTGGTCGCCCTTTGCCCGTGCGCTGAAGGATGAAAATTCACTTTTTGTCCTCGGACGCGGGCCGTCCCTTGCAATTTCCAACGAAGTCGCACTGAAATTCAAGGAAACCAGCGCGGTTCACGCTGAGTCCTATAGCAGCGCCGAAGTCATGCACGGACCGAAAGCCATCGTCGGCAAAGGCTTCCCCGTCCTGGTTCTGGCGGCGCGCGACGCAGCCGAAGACTCCATCGTCGAAGCGGCGGACCGTCTGGCGGAACAGGGTGCCGCAGTCTTCCTGACATCGACAAAGCCATCCAAGGCGACCGCCTTGCCCTTCGTTGCAACATCGCATCCGCTGACCGATCCGCTTGCCCTGCTTGTGTCTTTCTATGCGTTCGTGGAAAGCTTTGCCCGCAGCCGCGGGCTGAACCCGGATGAGCCGCCGCATTTGAGAAAAGTGACTGAAACCTTATGAGCACCGTATACGCACTCACTGGCGCCGCGATATTCGACGGTGAGAACTGGCATGCCGAGATCAGCCTTGGTCGTTGATGGCGGCGTCGTGAAGAACATTACGGCGGCCTCAACATTGCATGGCGATATCCGAAAGGTCGAACTGCAGGGCGGCATGCTCGTGCCCGGCTTCATCGATATTCAGGTCAATGGCGGCGGCGGCGCGCTTCTCAATGACGGCCCGAGTGTCGACACGATCCGCACCATATGCGATGCGCATGTCGCTTTTGGCACCACGGCCTTGCTCCCGACGCTGATCACCGACACACCAGAGATCACGGCAGCGGCGCTCGCCGCGGGCAAAGCTGCGGCGCAGGAAAAGGTTGCGGGATTTATCGGCTTGCATATCGAGGGACCACATCTCTCGATTACGCACAAGGGGACGCACGATCCCAAGCTGATCCGTCCAATGGACGATGCCGATCTCCTTGCCCTCATCGAGGCGGCGCAGGAAATTCCGGTTCTCCTGACCACGGTCGCGCCGGAAACCGTGCCAGTAGACAAGATAAGGGCAATGGCGGACGCCGGGATAATCGTCAGCCTTGGTCACAGCGGCGCTTCCTATGAGATCGCCCTGGCAGCCAAGGACGCGGGCGCCACGATGGTCACACACTTGTTCAACGCCATGAGCCAGCTTGGTCACCGCAGTCCCGGCGTGGTGGGAGCGGCTTTGCAATCGGGCACGTTGTCTGCCGGATTGATCGCCGATGGCTTTCATGTCGACAAGGCTTCGATGTCGATTGCGCTGCGTGCCAAACAGGGACCGTCAAAGATATTCCTTGTCACCGACGCCATGTCCACGATCGGTACGGACATTACATCGTTCACACTGAATGGCCGCAAGATCACACGTGCCGGCGGCCGCCTGACGCTGGAGGATGGCACACTCGCGGGCGCCGACCTCGACATGATCTCGGCCGTGCGGTTCGTCCATCGCGAACTTGGATTGCCGCTCGACGGGGCCTTTCGCATGGCCTCACTCTATCCGGCAGAGAGCATCCGCATCCATCATCACTATGGGCGCCTGGATGCCGGCTTCGTTGCCAATGTGGTCCACCTTGATGACAAGCTCGATGTCAATCACGTCTGGATCGACGGGGATCTGCACTTCGCACGTTGACGCCAGGAACGCATTGGCCATATTCCTTAGTTCGCGATAGTCGGAGAATTGGAATGGCCAAGGATGCGCTGATCGTCATCGATGTACAGAATGATTTCTGTCCGGCTGGCGCGCTCGCTGTGGATAGCGGCGACGAGATCGTTCCGGTCATCAATAAGCTCATCGTGCGCTTCGATCATGTCGTCCTAACCCAGGACTGGCACCCGGCTGGGCATTCAAGTTTCGCGTCAACGCATCCGGGCAAGGCGCCGTTCGAAACGATTGAGATGCCCTATGGCAAGCAGACGCTCTGGCCGGATCACTGTATTCAGGGAACGGGTGGCGCTGACTTCCACCCAGATCTGCAATGGACAAAGGCTGAACTGGTGATCCGCAAAGGCTTCCGGCCGCATGTCGACAGTTATTCGGCTTTCTTCGAAAATGACCACAGGACACCCACCGGCCTCGCCGGTTACCTGCGGGAACGCGAAATCACCAATGTGACTTTCGTTGGCCTCGCGACTGACTATTGCGTTGCCTATTCGGCACTGGATGCAGTCGAGCATGGATTCTGCCGCTGATGTGCTTCTCGATGCATGCCGGGGCATAAATCTCGGGGGTTCGCTTGCGGCAATGATTACAAAAATGCGGAAGGCTGGCGTCACATTGGTCTGAAGCCCCTTAATTGCATGGCGCAAAATTGAACAGCTGCGCATTTTTTCCACAGGCTTGAACCAAGGTATGAGTTCAAAGTCATAAACCTGTTGTTTATCTGTCACATAATGGAGATACTGCACCCAAGCGCACTTCAGATGACGCCTTATCATGGGAGATTAAAATGACTTATCGTGGTACACGCCTGGGCCTTGCACTAGGCATTATTCTCGCTTCATCCACATCATCCTTCGCCGTCACCGAGATCAGCTGGTGGCATGCAATGACAGGCGCCAATAACGAAGTTGTGGAGACGCTGTCGAAGGAATTCAACGCGAGCCAGAGCGACTACAAGGTCGTTCCGGTATTCAAGGGCACCTATCCGGAAACGCTCAATGCCGGCATCGCCGCTTTCCGTGCCAAGCAGGCACCCGATATCATGCAGGTATTCGATGCAGGTACTGGCGTCATGATGGGCGCCGAAGGCGCCATCAAGCCAGTTGCCGACATCCTGTCGATGGGGGGCGCGAAGTTCGACAAGAGCCTTTATCTGCCCGGCATCGTCTCCTACTATTCGAAGCCGGACGGCACGATGCTGTCCTTCCCCTATAACAGCTCCTCGCCGATCCTTTATTACAACAAGGATATCTTCAAGAAAGCCGGTCTCGACGAGAACAACCCGCCAAAGACCTGGCCCGAGGTCTGGGAAGCTGCCAAGAAGATCAAGACCAGCGGCGCGGCAAAGTGCGGTTTTACCTCAACCTGGCTAACCTGGATTCATACTGAAAACTTTGCTGCCTGGAACAATCTTTCCTTCGGCACCAATGAAAACGGCATCGCCGGCAATGATGTCGAGCTGAAGATAAACGCGCCAATCTTCGTCAAGCACTTCCAGGAACTTGCGGACCTGGCTAAAGATGGCACTTTCCGTTATGGCGGACGTACCTCTGAAGCCAAACAGCTCTTTATCTCTGGCGAATGCGGAATCTTTACCGAGTCATCCGGTGGTCTCGGCGATGTCGTCAAGTCGGGCATGAACTACGGCACGGGCGAACTGCCGTACGAACCGGGAGCCCAGGGCGCCCCGCAGAACACTATACCCGGCGGCGCGAGCCTCTGGGTCTTTGCCGGCAAGAGTGACGAGCAATACAAGGGCGTTGCTGCCTTCTTCAATTTCCTCTCCAAGACCGACATCCAGGCGCGCCTGCATCAGGTGTCTGGCTACTTGCCGGTAACGCTGGCCGCCTATGAAGAAACCAAGAAATCCGGTTTCTACGACAAGAACCCTGCTCGTGAGATTCCGATCAAGCAGATGTTGGGCAAGGCTCCAACGGAAAACTCCAAGGGTGTCCGGCTCGTTAACCTGCCGCAGGTTCGCGACATCGAGAACGAGGAGTACGAGAACATGTTGGCTGGCAAACAGACTGCCCAACAGGCTCTCGATAACGCCGTCAAGCGCGGCAACGCTGCGATTAAGCAAGCACTCGGTCAATAATATCCCCTCATGACAGCCCTGTCCGTATCGGTTACGGACAGGGCTATTTTCACACGAGGCATTCATGGCATCGTCAACACGCGTCACTTTTCCAAACAAGTTTTTACCCTATCTGCTGCTGGCACCGCAGCTCGCCATTACCGCGATATTCTTTTACTGGCCCGCATCGCAGGCCATTTATCAATCCGTTTTGCGCGAGGATCCGTTTGGTCTTTCAACGCAGTTTGTCGGTCTTGGCAATTTCAAGCGTGTTATCAGCGATGCCAACTATGTGAACTCGCTTCAGGTGACTGTAATTTTCTCCATGGCCACCGCGCTGATTGCAATGGCTCTGGCCCTGCTGCTTGCCGTTATGGCCGACAAGGTCATTCGTGGCAAAGGCATCTACCGCACATTGATGATCTGGCCCTATGCGGTTGCACCGGCCATCGCGGGCATGCTCTGGCTCTTCCTGTTCAATCCGTCGATGGGTACACTCGCCTATCTGGTCCGCTCGGCTGGATATAATTGGGACCCGCTGCTCAACGGCGATCAAGCGATGGTGCTTGTGGTTTCCGCGGCGGCCTGGAAACAGATCAGCTACAATTTCCTGTTTTTTGTTGCCGGCCTGCAATCAATTCCAAAGTCACTGATCGAAGCCGCCGCCATCGATGGCGCGGGCGAGACAAAACGGTTCTGGACCATCGTCTTTCCGCTGCTGGCGCCGACGACGTTCTTCCTGCTGGTCGTCAATACGGTCTATGCCTTTTTCGACACGTTCGGCATCATCCATGCGGTCACAGGGGGTGGACCCGGCAAGGCGACGGAAACCCTGGTTTACAAGGTTTATAACGACGGCTTTGTCAATTTGATCCTCGGGGATTCAGCAGCGCAATCGGTGATCCTGATGATCATTGTCATCGGCTTGACGGCGATACAGTTCCGCTGTGTCGAGCGCAAAGTCCACTACGGCTGAGGGAAGACGATGATTCAGAACAATCCCATTGGCCGGCTCATTGCCCATATCATCCTGATCATCGGCATTCTGATCGTGGCATTCCCGATCTATTACACGTTCGTTGCCTCCACACAGTCGCTGCAGGAGATCATGCATCCCCCGCTGTCGCTACTGCCCGGCAGCCATTTCTGGGAGAACTATTCGGCGGCGCTCTTCGGTGGTGTCGGCCGTATCGGCGGCGTCGGCGTCGACCGCCTGCTCCTCAACACAGTGATCATGGCGCTTGCAATTGCCGTCGGCAAGATTGTCATCTCGATCCTGTCGGCCTATGCGATCGTATTCTTCCGTTTTCCCGGCCGTATGGTCTTCTTCTGGCTGATTTTCATCACACTAATGCTGCCAGTCGAGGTGCGCATTCTGCCTACCTACAAGGTCATGGTCGATCTCGGACTGATCGACACGTATACGGGATTGACACTGCCGCTGATGGCATCAGCAACGGCGACGCTGCTGTTCCGGCAGTTTTTCATGACCATTCCGGGAGAACTGGTAGAAGCGGCGCGCGTCGATGGTGCTGGACCATGGCGTTTCTTCAAGGACATCCTCCTGCCCCTGTCGAAAACCAACATAGCTGCGCTGTTCGTGATCCTCTTCATCTATGGCTGGACGCAATACCTCTGGCCGCTGCTCATGACCAACCGCAACGACATGACGACCATCGTCATCGGTTTGCGCAAAATGATTTCCTTCGCCGATGCCGATACGGAGTGGCATCTGGTGATGGTCACCTGCATTCTCGCCATTGTTCCTCCGATCCTCGTTGTCGTTTTGATGCAACGCTGGTTCGTGCGCGGACTGGTCGAAACGGAGAAATGATATTGATATGGCTAGCGTAGAACTCACCAATGTCCGCAAGGTCTATGGAACTTCAGTCGAAGCGGTCAAAGGCGTCGACATCGCCATTGAGGATGGCGCACTCTGCGTTCTGGTTGGCCCATCCGGCTGCGGAAAATCGACCCTGCTACGCATGATCGCCGGGCTGGAATCCATCACGGATGGTACGGTCAAGATTGGGAACTCTGTGGTTAATAATCTTGGACCGGCCGAGCGCGACATTGCCATGGTCTTCCAGAATTATGCGCTCTATCCGCATATGAAAGTCTATGACAACATGGCCTATGGGCTGCGCAATCGCGGCATGCCGAAAGACCAGATCGACAAGCGCGTGAAAGATGCCGCGCAAATACTTGAACTGACTCATCTTCTGGAGCGGCGCCCGAAAGAACTTTCTGGCGGGCAGCGCCAGCGTGTCGCCATGGGGCGCGCCATTGTCCGAAGCCCGAAGGTGTTTCTTTTCGATGAGCCTCTGTCCAATCTCGATGCCAAATTGCGCGGACAAATGCGCGTTGAGATCAAGAACCTTCAACGTCAGCTGGGCGTGACCAGCGTCTATGTGACCCATGACCAGCTTGAGGCCATGACACTGGCAGATACACTTGTCGTGATGAATGCCGGTTCGGTCGAACAGATCGGCGCTCCTCTCGATATCTACGAGAAGCCCGCAAGCACTTTCGTTGCCAGTTTCATCGGCGCCCCGCCAATGAATCTCGTGCATGTCACGGCAGACAGCACTGGGCTCGTGCTGAAAGATGGAACACGCATCGGTGCGGAGGGCCTGGCTGTGCCGGCTGCAGGCGCTGTGATTGGCTTTCGGCCGGAAGATCTGGAGGTCGCCGCCGGAAGCGAAACGCACATTGGCGGATTGCTTCTCGAGCTTAAAGTGCTGGGCGTCGAGCCAGTCGGCGCGGAGAGTTATGTCTACGGCATTGTCGGCGGCGAGCGCGTCGTCGTTCGGGTGGCGGGCCGTTCGATTTCAGAGACCGGCGACAATTTGCGGGTGATAATCCCGAAGGAAAAGCTGCATCTGTTTGGCGCAGACGGAAAAAGAATCCCACCCGCAGGGTGAGATTCTTCCCGAAGTCTGTGATTACCAGCTTGGAACAGCGGCACCCTTGTACTTGTCGAGGATGAACTGCTTCACCGGATCCGAGTGATAGGATCTCGATCAAGGTTTTTACCCAGGGCTTGTCCTTGTCCGCGGTACGAACAGCAATCAGGTTGATGTACGGTGCCTTCTCGCCTTCCTTGAGGATTGTACCATTCATCGGGTCAAGGCCGGCCTCGAGCGCATAATTCGTGTTGATCGCCGCAGCATCCACGTCGTCGATCGAACGCGGCAGCTGGGCAGCATCGAGTTCGACGAACTTGAAGTTCTTTTTGTTCTCGGTGATATCGGCAGTCGTCACCTTGAGGCCGACTCCGTCCTTTAACTTGATAGCGCCCTTGTCTGCCAGGATAAGCAGAGCGCGGCCGCCATTGGTCGGATCATTCGGAATCGCGATGGTAGCTCCGTCGGCCAACTCATCGAAACTCTTCACTTTTTTCGAATAGACGCCCATCGGGAAATTGACCGTATAGGCGACATCGACCAAATCGAACTTGCGGTCGGCAATCTGGTTGTCCAGATAAGGCTTGTGCTGGAAGGAATTGGCATCGAGTTCATCATCATTCAGCGCCTGGTTGGGCACGACGTAGTCCGAGAACTCGAAAATCTCGATATCAAGACCCTTGGGCTTGGCAACTTCCTTGACCTTCTCAAGGATCTGCGCGTGCTCACCCGGGGTCACGCCGACCTTGATCGTTTCGGCCATTGCGCCGGTCGCGCTCAGGATTGCGGCCAAAGCGGCGGTGGCGAGGATTCTCTTCAACATTTCAAACTCCTGTTTTATGAAGAACTCAGCGTGGACGGATGCGCTTGTCAAATTTGCGAGCAAGCCGGTCACCGGCGCTCTGCACGAGTTGCACAAGCACGATCAGCACCAGAACCACGATTGCCATGACATCGGGCATGAATCTCTGGTAGCCATAGCGGATACCAAGATCACCCAGACCGCCACCACCAATCGCGCCGACCATAGCCGCGTAGCCAATCAGGCTCACAATCGTCAGGGTCAAAGCTGAAGCGATGCCGGGCCGTGCCTCGGCCAGCAACACCTTGAACACGATCTGGATCGGGCTTGCACCCATAGCCCGGGCCGCTTCCGTCAGACCGGGATCCACCTCGCGGATTGCCGTCTCTACCAATCGCGCCACGAAGGGAATGGTGGCAATCGTCAACGGCACAATGGCAGCTGTCGTGCCGATCGACGTTCCGGCGACAAGGCGTGTGAACGGAATGATGGCGACAACCAGGATGATGAACGGGGTCGAGCGCGTCGCATTCACGACGGCACCAAGCACCTTGTTCACCCAAGGCGCAGGAAAGAGCTCACCGCGACCACTGGTTGCAAGGAATACACCGAGCGGAATACCGAAAAGCGAGCCGATCAGCCCGGCCACGGCAACCATATACAGAGTCTGGCCGGTTGCTTTGAGAAGAAGTGCGAGAATATCAGCGGACATAACCAACCACCTCGGATGACAGGCCGTGGTCGGCAAGGAACTGCCGGGCCTCAACGATCTTCACCTCATCTGCGCGCAGCGAAACGACGAGCATGCCGAAGGGCCGCCCAGCAATCTCATCCACGGCGCCGGCCAGAATGTTGACCTCGATACCGAGGTCGCTGCCGAGCCGCGCCAGCATCGGTTCCGTTGCATTCTCTCCCTTGAAAACCACGCGGAGAATGGTGCGGGAACCGGCTTCGGGCCGTTCTGAAATCCGGCTGGTCAAAAACTCAGGCAGACGCATGCCGGCGAGGCCCCCGAGCAGCGCCCGCGTGGTCTCATGTATGTGTCCGGTGAAAACGTCGAATGTCGGCCCTTGCTCGACAATGCGTCCGCCATCGATGACTGCAACATGATCGGCTATGGTCTTCACCACCTCCATCTCATGCGTGATCAAAAGAACAGTCAGCCCCAATTCCCTGTTGATCTGCTTCAGCAAGGCCAGGATTGAGCGCGTCGTTTCCGGGTCGAGCGCCGAGGTTGCCTCGTCGGAAAGCAGAAGTTTTGGTTCCGTCGCCAAAGCGCGGGCAATACCGATACGCTGTTTCTGCCCGCCCGACAGCTCGGCCGGATAGCGATCGCGCTTATCAGATAGGCCAACGAGTTCAAGCAAGGGGGTGACGCGCTTTTCGATCGACTGTTTGTCGACGCCCGCGATCTCCAGCGGCAATGCGATATTGTCGAAGGCAGTACGCGAAGACAGCAGATTGAAGTGTTGGAAGATCATGCCGATGGAGCGGCGCACGGCACGCAGGCTTTTCTCATCAAGTCCGGCGACATCCACACCGTCGACAAGGACGTGGCCGGAGCTTGGCTTCTCCAGCCCGTTAACGAGACGGATCAGAGTCGACTTGCCAGCACCCGAACGACCGATAATTCCGGTCACCGAACCGCGCGGAACGACAAGGTCGATATTGGCCAGCGCCACCACTTCCGCGCTGGTCCGGCCAGCCGCGAAGCGTTTGGAGACGCCTTCGAATGCAACCATGGGATTAGCCGTCTTCTGGACAGCCGGCTCGTCATTCGCAGCTACATTAATTGGGCTCTTTGCCCTGTTTGTCACAATCGCCATATTCATTTGCGGTGCTCGCACATCCGCCCTGTTGTCTTTTTGCGACCGTCTATACAGACCATCCGAGATTTTCGATAGACCTTGACGACAGGCATGAACATTTCAACGCAGTTTGGGGCGACTTTTTGAGGTGAGAGAAGCGTTTCCACCTGTGAGCCAACTTAGGCAATGCCTTCGCAAACGACCACGCAAGGCATTCCATATTTCGGTGGATTGTGAAAACGCTATTCCAAAACAACCGCTTGCAACGCCAATGTTGCGTTCGTTGCGCAGCCCCTCGAACCACGCAATGAGTTTGGCGAGCACACAATTGCAACGACGGCAGAAGCAGATAGCGCCGTGCCAGCCGGTGTGACCGGAAGATTGGTCCCGACCGAGGCAAGGCCTTGCCGTCGAAGCGGAGGCGAACAATGCTGTCACCGGCCGTTTTGCATCACACCAGAAATGAAAAGAACCGGACTGGCAGGGGTGGGTGAAAGCCCACTCCTCACTCCAGAAATATAGATCTACGCCGCGCGGTACCGGTCGAGCCAATGGGCATAAGGCGCAGGGAGAACCCAAGCTGGATTCTCCACACCAAGTTCCTTTGCCGCCTTATAGGGCCAGTGCGGATCGTTGAGAAGCGGTCGCGCCAGCATGACCAGATCAACAGCGCCGTCACGCACCAGCCCATCCGCCTGCTGTGGTGTGCTGATGTACCATGATGTGGAAGCTGGAATGCCAGCTTCGCGGCGCACACGGGCTGCAACCGGCCCGAGGAAAGCTGGCCCCCAGGGGATACTCGCCTTGCCGAGCGAAAAGCCCATGCTCACGTCGATGAAATCGAGCCCGTTGGCTTTCAGCCGCTTGACGAGTTCAATCGCCTCCTGCAGCGTCTCCTCGTCATTGCCGTCAAATTCAATGACACCAAGGCGCATCGCCAGGGGCAGATTTTCGGGCCAGACTGCGCGCACCGCTTGCAAAGTCTCGATAATGAACCTGCTGCGGTTTTCAAGGCTGCCGCCATACTCATCGGTTCGATGGTTGGAATGTTGCGACAGGAAACTCTGCGCCAGGTAGCCATGTGCGAAATGCAATTCCAGCCACTGAAACCCGCTCGCCAGGGCGCGTCTCGCACTGTCGACAAACGCCAGCTTAACCCGCTCGATATCAGCCTTTGTCATTTCGTGCGGTACCTTCGAAAGGCCACCGCCATAGGCAATGGCCGATGGCGCGATCGTCTCCCACCCGCGTGGATCACCCTCTACGATATGGTCATCGCCTTCCCATGGCTTATTGGCACTCGCCTTACGCCCCGCATGGCCGATCTGTATTCCAGGCACTGCACCGGCATCCTTGATAAGCTGCACCGATGGCGCCAACGCAGCGGCCTGTTCGTCATTCCACAAACCAAGGCACCCCGGTGTAATACGGCCTTCCGGTGACACGGCCGTGGCTTCCACGACCAAGAGGCCTGCACCGCCACGCGCCAATGCGCCAAGATGGACACGGTGCCAGTCATTAATCATCCCATCGTGAGCCGAGTACTGGCACATGGTCGACACCGCGATTCTGTTGCGCAATGTCACATCCTTCAAGGTGAAGGGTTCGAAAAGAGAAGCCATATATGATCACTCCAATGTTGGATCCGTAGGGGAATTCAACTTCAATATTTTGATAGTTCGATATTATTCGAACAATAGCAATACACGAAAACTTGTGCTATGATTTGGGGATGAGACAGTTCCGCCATCCCCCGACCTCCGAAATCCAACTTGAATCGGTGCTGTACGCCTTGAGCGACCCGGTGCGCCTTTCGATTGTCCGTAAATTGGCACTCGAAGGAGAAGCGACCTGTGCTGCACTCGATGGCGGGCGGCCAAAGTCAAGTATGTCCCATCATTTCCGCGTGCTGCGCAGAGTCAGGCATTGTAAAAACCCGCAACGACGGTACTTCCCATATGAACGAGTTACGCAGGAGCGATCTGGAAGAGGCATTCCCCGGCCTGCTGACAGCTGTACTCGCCGTACCAAATTGAACGTCTGGCGCAACGGCCTGCTGATACCGGACTGCAGCGCATAGCACAGGGCAGGCTTCCGAGCCGTTTTTTACCGATCGCTCTTTTGATCGACGAGATACACCAAATATACTATCAAAGGTCGTAATTTGTGCGGAGCAGGTTGCAGAAAGCAATTAAACAAATATACATAAATATATTTGAATAAAAGAATGCGATTTCTTGAAAAATTACTACAAACAGGTGCCTTCAATTCACGAAAGCCATTTTATATATATCAAATATAATCAGCGTTGATTTCAACTGGCTTAAATGTAGAAAAATCATCTTAACCAAAAAGCGACAACGCACCATAAAGACATTGGTAACTATTAAAAAAAATGCTAAGTATATTAACCAATGCCGAACGTAAAAAAACTAACATGGGGAAAGATGAACTCACGATTCTGAGGGCTTTGCGTGCCGTTGTCCAATTTTCATACATTTGACGCGATCCGATCGATGTTCGGAATGCGCGGGGCGATAAACCCGGCGGTCAAACGCCGTGTCTATGCCGAGCAGATGGATGTTGCGCTCAGACTGGCGCCGTTTACTGTCCTCGTGGCGATGTGTGTCATGTTCGTCGTCGCTTTCGTTTTTTGGGATCTCGGCCCGCGCCCCTATCTTGCCGGCGTTACGACGGTGGTCACACTGATGACTGCCGGCTCGCTTTTTGCCTGCTGGCAATGGTACAAGGTCCCCAAGATCAAGGAACTCGGCTTTGATGCAATCAAGTATTTGATTATCGTATCATCGCTCTATGGCATTTGCCTTGCCAGCATTCCCTTGATGCTGTTTCTCGATGCCGACGCTTATCACAGGCTTCTGATCGCTTGTACAGCAGCGGGTTTGATGGCGACCGGGATAGGCGTTGCGGTTGTTCCGCTCGCGGCCATCGCCTATTCGGGCACAATCATCACCGGTTCATTTTTCGCTCTTGCCTCGACCGGTGAGGATTTCTTTCTTTTCATAGCAATTCTACTTGCCTTCTATGCCCTCTTCATACTGTTCACCATCGTACATATGAGCAATCTCATTGTCATGCGTACGCTGGACCAGATCAAGGTGGAACAGCAAAAGGAGGTCATCAGCCTGCTGCTATACGACTTCGAAGAAAACGCCAGCGATTGGATATGGGAAACCGACGCTGACCTGAAACTCCAACATACATCGCCGCGTTTGGCGCAGATTGCCGCGAAGACGACGAAAGAGCTACAGGGTATGCCCTTTGCCCAACTGTTCAAGGTCGATCAGTCCCACGCGGAGGAAGCGGTCAAGGTTGGTTCCATCTGGCAGGCTATCGAAAACCGCACAACGTTCCGCAATCACATCCTCCCTATCAACATCAAGGGAGAGACACGCTGGTGGTCCCTGACCGGCAAGGCGATCTTTGACAATGCGGGGCAGTTCGTCGGTTATCGCGGCGTCGGTTCGGATGTAACCTCGGCGAAGCAATCCGATGACCAATTATCCTATCTTGCCCGCTACGACGTGCTTACGGACCTGCCGAACCGTACACTATTCACCGACCAGCTCGGCCAGGCCACCAAGGACCTGGAGAAGGGCCTGCGCAGCTTTGCTGTTTTCTGTATAGATCTCGATGAATTCAAGACGGTCAATGATAGCTTCGGCCACGGTATCGGCGACCAACTGCTCAAGCAGGTTGCCGATCGGCTGCGCGGCAGCTCACCCGCAACCTACACAGTCGCACGCTTGTCCGGCGACGAATTTGCCATTCTGGCGCGCGGTGCCGATCAAGCGGCGGCGACCGAGCTTGCCGAGCAATTGGTCCAGAGCATTTCACAGCCGTTCTGGATCGATGGTATCCAGATCAACATCCACATCAGCGTCGGCATTGCAATCGCTCCGACCGACAGCGTCAACGACATTATGCGCTGCGCGGACCTCGCGCTCTATCGTACCAAGAACGAGGGCCGCAACAGCTTCCGCTTCTATGAGGTCGAAATGGATGCGCGCATCGAGGCAAAGCGTGCATTGGCAATGGATTTGCGGGGAGCGCTGGCCCGGCAGGAATTTATCCTGCACTTCCAGCCCATCGTTTCCGCGCAGACGCTGAAAACCGTCGGCTTTGAAACCCTGCTTCGCTGGAAACATCCGGTACACGGTTTCATTTCACCGACCATCTTTATTCCGATCGCTGAAGAAACCGGCAATATCATTCCTCTTGGCGAATGGATCATTCAAGAAGCGTGCCGTACCGCCGTCTCGTGGCCGCAGGACATCCATGTTGCGATCAACATATCTGCAATCCAATTCCGGCACTCCGATCTTGCATCGATTGTCCGCGATGCCCTGACGAAAAACAAATTGAAACCGAACCGGCTGGAACTCGAGATCACGGAATCGGTGTTCCTCGAGGCCAATGTTGCGGCAATCTCTCTGCTCCGCCAGTTCCGCGCCATGGGCGTCAGCATCGCACTGGACGATTTTGGGACGGGTTATTCGAGCTTGAGTTATTTGCGCAAGATGCCGTTCGACAAGATCAAGATCGACCAGTCTTTCGTCCGTGATCTGCCCCACAATCGGGGGAGCCTCGCGATCATCCGCGCTGTTATGGGCCTCGGCGCCAGCATGGGCATGAAGATTACCGCAGAGGGTGTAGAGACCCGCGAACAGCTCGCCTGCCTGCAGAAGGAAGGTTGCGATCAGGTGCAGGGCTTCCTGTTCAGCCCTGCCGAGCCTGTTGAAAAGACCTTCGAACTCCTGGCATTTGACAGCGAGCGCTATCAGGTCGCCAGCTAGAGCAAAAGTTTGTCCATATGAAGCCAGGTCTGGATCCCGGACGACTCGTCAATCAGCTGAAATGGCCGGTGGAATACCTCAAGCCTGACGTTTCGCAGCATCCTGGATAGGTGGCCGGTAGCTCGGAGACAGGCGGGAATCTTTGGGCCAATAGGGAAGAAAGCCCTTGATTACCTCGCCCGGAATGTCGAGCGGAGTGTAATTTTCCCGATCCACGAACATCAACGACTGCTCGCCGTGCCCAAGCAGGCCTTGCGCCGAGCTATGAATTTCGTGCTGCAACGTGACGAATTTGCGGTTGTGCCGTGCGATCTTGATCCGCACGCTGATCTGTTCAAATTCTTTCGACTCGCGTCGATAGTCGTGAGAGAACGACCGGGTAAGGATATAGAACCGCGTTGTGGCGAGGTCGAAATCCGGCATGCAGACATTGAAGAACAGTTCGCGCGCCTTGCCCACCCAGCGGACATAATTGGCGAAATAAACGTTGCCGACCGAATTGGTGTCGTCGTAGGTCGGTACCAACTGCATGACGAACCACTCTCCGTCGAAGCCATGTGACGGCGACATATCCTCGCCGCCAGACACGCCTGTCAATGGTGATGGCGTCATCATTCGGAAAGGCTGGTCGACGATCTCGACTGGTATCGCTTTCGAGGCTGGGCCAACCAACTCAATGATAGCCGGCAATGCGCCAATCAATCCTATGAACGGCGAGATGAACAGGAAACCGGGTATTGGCTGGATATATCCGATTACGAATATCAGCGCGGAACCGCAGCCGATCATGAAGCTCAGCACAGGATCGAATTTCGGCCTGGCGCCCAGCGCTTCACAGACCAGATTGGCTGAAGCGCTGACAAACAATGTCGCAAAAGGCATCATGAAATACATCAATGAAAAGTTCGCTGGAACCGCAGTGAAGGCAACCCAGACAGCGCCAAATAGAAGCCATAGGGGCGATGAGGCCACACCGTCAGGGATCAGGGCGAGAAGCGGACTGTTACTGCGTAGATTCTTACCCTTGAGGAACCACGACGTTGCGCAATAAAAGCTGTCCACGGTTGAAGCGAGGGCAATGACCGTCCAGACCACAAAGGCAACTGCGAGATATGGCTGCCCGTTTTCTGCAGCGAGCACAGTGGCTGCAGAAACGGCACCCTGGGCGCTGGGCAGCCCATCGATCGAAAGAATGCTGCCGATCGGGCCGACGGCCGAGGCTGTCAAGGCGTTCAGAAATAGAAACCCGAAGAACAGCAATGCACCAACCCCATACGCAAGGCCCACGTTACCGCCTTCGCGCTTGATGGTGACGGCCCGTTGCCAATGCTGAATGTCGAGCCAGGGTCCAAGCAGAAAGCCGATAAGCGTGGGCATGACCAGGCCATAGAAGCGACTATCGAATTGCTGAAGCGGCACCCCCGGATAATCCGACGTCTGGCGCAACCCAATGAGCAAGACGATGCCAGCGGCGACACCAACTACGGTATAGGCGATGTGCAATAATTTTATTTGTTGCAATGACAGCGCATGCCCGATGGCGCAGGCAAACAAGAGCAACAGGGCAACACCGACCGGAGAGCCCTCACCGACAATCGGCTGCCAAAGATAAGCTACAAAGCCGAAGATGGTGACAACTAGCGCGGCCATCTGGAAGAGCAGGAATACACCCGCGTAACGGCCTTCAATTTCCTTGATGATCTGATCCGGAGGGCGCTTGGTGCGGCCAAGAATATAGCCGAACAGCCATAGACCCGCGACATTGGCGATGGCAAAGCCGAAAAAGCCGAGCCACCCATAAGTCAACGTGACATGGATAGAATAGAAGAACCCCAACCCCCACAGCCAAGATAAGCCTATTGTTGGCGCCCACAAAAAGATTCCGCACGACCGTCATGACTATCCAGCTTTAAAGAAACTCTGCTCTACAGCATCATACTTTAGTCGATGTTATTCGCTGAAATAAGTCAATGATTTGCATTTGCCGCGAGAGCGGGAAATTGACATTTTTTTGCGTGACAAGCTCTCGCGCAATACCTGACCCGCTGGCGGGCGATCCCTCCATTTTACCAGTTCGTCAGCTCAGGTATTTTCCCACGCCCTAATAGAGCGATAGTGTTCACTGGCCGACAGGGCCCGCCTCGCTTCAACGTGCGGTTTTCGTCAGCTTAGTCACAAGGGATCTAGTTGGCCGCCTCACTCATCACTCGTGCCACTCCAACTGATTAGCCTCCGATTGATTGCGAGGTACCGGCGTCAGTCGTAAAATAGCCTAACGGGTAAAAATGTGGTGGGGGCCATGAAAAGAACTCGAGGCTACTATGATTATGAAGGGAGGCACACGCGGTTATTCTTGATCAAAGTGTGCGATTACGGCGTTGCGGTTCTTTTCGTGGCCGGCGTTCTCTATTCAACCTATCTCGATATCGAGGGACGGTTTCAGCCGAGCGATACGAAACTATTGTCGGCCAGGCACGCGACGGTCGACGGCGCAACAGCTGTCGAATAGCCGCCTGCGCCAGCAGTCTAATTGGTTCGACCCTAAAGGCCTGCTATTGCGCGCAGATCGCTTACAGCACCTTCCGCAGCAGCGAGCACCGGCGATCCTCGCGTAAGGCCATCACCCTTGACAGGAAATGGATGATGCCAGCCGCCGGCTTCCTTGACCAGGCAGTAGCCCGCCATGCAATCCCAGGCATGCATATATGGTTCGTAGTAGCCGACCAGCCGCCCGGCCGCGACATAAGCCAGCATTAACGCGCCGGAACCATTGCGAATGAAATTGCCGCCGGCATCGAGCAGTTTTTCAACAATCGCTGCCACTGTTGCCGGTGTCACATGATTGTTGGCGCCAATGCCGGTCACGGCGTTGCGGATGTTACGGCTCGCATCAAGCTTCAGGGCCTTGCCGTTCAATGCGGCACCCATGCCCTTGGCTGCCGCGTAGAGTTCATCGTTGCACGGCACATAGATGACGCCGATGGCTATTTCCTCTCCATGCAAGGCTGCGATGGAAACACACCACGTCGGCATGCCGTTGACAAAGGGGCTAGTGCCGTCAATCGGATCGATAACCCACGTATAATCGGACGTACCTGAGCTGACGCCATATTCTTCGCCAAGAATGGCATCGCCCGGAAATGCCACGGCGATTCGCGTCCGGATGAGATCCTCCACTTCGCGATCGGCGATTGAGACAACATCGTGCGGATCGGCCTTGGTCTCGATGACCAGCCGTTCACGTGCATTGAAATGGGCAAGAGCCACGGCCCCGGCCTCGGTTGCCATTTTCTGAGCCAGGGCGAAGCGATCCTGAAGATCAGCAGCGGCATGCGATGTCATGTTCGTTCCTTCGGTATGGATACAGGCGTCAATTGTTGATGATGGCGATGCCACGATGATGAAAGCCGATGCTGACATTCGTGGCAGGCGCAAGGTTCCTGTCGACGGCTGGATCCACGACAAAGAGTGTGCCCGCCTCCGTTTCGACTTCATATTCCACGTGATCGCCGAGATAGGCGGCATGCCGGATGCTTCCGGGAAAAGCGCCGGCTTCAGCCGCCTCGAGCGTAATCGCGTTGGGCCTGACGGCGAGCTTGGCCGGTCCCGGCCGCGCGCTTCGCCCGGGAACCGAATGTTCGAGCCTGCCAACGCGGATGATCGCCTGCCCGCCATCACTTCGCAGCACTTCACAGGGAACCACATTGGCCTCACCGATAAAGTCGGCGATGAAGGATGACGCGGGTGCTTCGTAGAGTTCGCGCGGTGAGCCCTGCTGGGCAACAACACCGTCCTGCATGACTATGATCCTGTCCGACACCGCAAGCGCCTCTTCCTGGTCATGGGTGACATAGACGGCCGTGAAACCGAGGCGCTGCTGCAGCTCACGGATTTCCGTTCGCACGCGGCGCCGCAGGCGAGCATCAAGATTGGAGAGGGGTTCGTCAAGCAAGAGCACCTGCGGTTCGAGCACCAGTGCGCGGGCAACGGCGACACGCTGCTGCTGGCCACCGGAGAGCTCGGCGGGCAGCCTTTGGCCATAACCGGCAAGACCAACCTGCTTCAGCCCCTCCTCTGCCCGTTCACGCGCCTCATTCTTTTTCATCTTCGATGATTCGAGCCCATAGGCAACGTTCTCAAGCACCGACATATGGGGGAACAAGGCGTAGGACTGAAATACCATCGAGACATCACGTTCGTTCGCGGGAAGCATGGTAACGTCCTTGCCGCCAATGAGAATGCGTCCCGAACTCGGATGCTCAAGACCGGCCAGCATGCGAAGGGTCGTTGTTTTGCCGCAGCCTGATGGACCGAGCAAGGTCACAAGCGTACCAGGTTCGATATCCAGGGTCAGATCGTGAATGGCCGTGAAGGTTCCGAACTGCTTTTTGACATTGGCGAAAACAACAGAACCAGTGCGATGGGTTGTCATGATACGGCCTTCTCTTGAGGTGCGGCAGACGGAACGAAGGCGGTCGCAACGCGGTTCTCGCGGCGCAACTTCCTCTCGCCCACCAGTAGCTGGAAGCAGGTGATGATGACGATCATGACGACAATCAGCATTGACGAGTAGGCCACGGCAACGCCGTATTCGCCGTTCTCGACAAGGCCGACGATGTAGGAAGTCGCCATATTGTACTCCGCGCTGACCAGAAATATGACAGCGCTGATCGAGGTGATGGCACGGACGAATGAATAGACCAGCGCAGCCACGATCGCGGGGCGAAGCAAGGGCAAAATGACTTTGCGGATCGTGCGGAAACTGGTCGCCCGCAAAGTCAATGACGCCTCGTCCAGACTCTTGTCGAGCTGGCTCATCGCCGCCACACCGCCGCGCACGCCAACCGGCATGTTGCGAAAGACAAAACAGGCAATCAAGATCAGCGCGGTACCGGTCATCTCCAGCGGCGGCAAATTGAACGCCATGATGTAGCTGATGCCAATAACTGTGCCGGGTATCGCAAAGCTCATCATCAGTGCGAACTCGAACACATTGCGTCCGACGAAGCGCTGACGAACGATCAAATAGGCTGTGAGTAGTCCGACTGCTGCTGTGAGCGGTGCCGAAATCAGCGCGATTTTGATGGTTGTCCAGAAGGAATTCCACGCAACCCCTGTCCAGGCAACCACGCCATTATCAAAGCTGAACGAGAATGCGCGCTGATAATGCTCGAACGTGAGCGTGTTATCGAGACCCCATGTCCGGACAAAGCCGCCGACGAAGATCATGCCGTAGATGACCAGCGTGAACAGGATCCATGGAATGACGATGGCATGCACACCTATTGAAAGCGATCGGGGTAAGGCGATATGTGCCCCCGAATCGCCCTTGCCGGTTACGGTCGCAAAGCTCTTGCCGCCGAGCCACAAACGCTGCGCAAGGAATGCGGAAAGCGTGAAGAACAGCAGGATAATCGCCAGCACGGCGGCACGCGACGGATCATTTTGCGAGCCCACAACAGCGAAGAAGATTTCTGTCGAAAGCACCCCGTGGCTGCCGCCGAGCACCAGCGGATTGCCGAAGTCTGCCATGCTCTCGATGAATCCGATCAAAAAAGCATTGGCCAGCCCGGGTTTCATCAAGGGCAGTGAAATCTTCCAGAATGTGCGCCAGCGGTCTGCGCGCAGCGTCTGCGGCAGCTTCTTCCATGGATGGACTGACACCCTCGACGACACCGATCAGCACCAGGAATGAGATGGGCGTGAACGAGAGAACCTGTGCAATCCAGATGCCCGTGAGGCCATAGAGCCAGCGGCCGGGCTCGATGCCGAAGAGGTTGGAAAGCTGCTGTGTCACCACACCGGCGCGGCCAAAGAGCAGGATGAGCGCGAGGCCGATGACGAAAGGCGGCGTGATGATCGGCAGGATCGTCAGAAGTCGCAAACCCTTCTTGAATGGAAAGCGTGTACGTGTCGCGACCAGTGCGAAACATAGACCAAGTAAGGTAGAGCTAAAGGCCGCAAGTATCGCCAGAAGCAGGGTCCGCCAGGCAATCCCGCAACGATTGCCACCGATGACACAATCCAGGCTCCAGATCGATGGATCCTGAATGTTGCGGACAAATCCGGAGGGATCGAACGAACCGTCGAAGGTCTGGAAGGCCCCGACAAACATGCTACCGACCGGATAGAACACAAAAATGCTGACGAGGACAACAAGCAGAGCGATCGAGGCAACCACGAAGGCATCGCCCCTGAGCGCGCCGCGCTCGGCGAGGCCAAAGGAAAACAACAGGACAAAGGACAACGCAACCAGCCCTGCCCCCGCCCCCATGGATGATTGTCCATCCGCAAGCGGTCCGAAAAGACTTTCGCTGATCGTCCACGTCCAGCCGCTGAAACCGACCGCGAGACCTTGCAAAACAAGGAAGATGAGACCGGCCCCACCTGCAGTGATCAGCATATTTGAACGCAATGGCGAGACCTTGAAGGCTCGAGCGCATAGGCCGACAATGAAGAGCAGCGCCAAGACCGCCAAGGTCCAGCGGCCATATTCGAAGATTTGCGCCAAGCCAGGCGCTTCTTCCGGCCCTGTCGGGAAATTGCCCAGCCAACCGAGATTAAAAAAGCCACTTTCGATTCTGTACCAGGGCACGAGAGTGAACCCGGCAAGCCCTATACCAAGAGCAATGTTCAGTCTCCGGTCGCTACGTTCCATCACGCCACTCGCCGCCTTGATTCATGAAAGATAGTTGCCTGCGCTGACTATATGTCCGGACGGTCGGTCCGGACATATAAGCGTCAGAAGCGCGGAGGGATCAGTTGGCGCTTGCGCCAATTTCCTTGTCCCAGCGATCTAGCAACTGCTTGCGCTTGGCCGGGTCGCCATAGGTCTTGAAGTCGTAGTCGATCAACTTTATGTCTTCGAACCTCGGCGCTTCCGGCGGAACCGTCGCAGACTTGTTCGAAGGTAGCTGGAAGGATTTTGCTTCCTTCATGTGCGATTGCACTTCGGCAGTCAGCGCCCAGTCGTACCATTTCTTCGCGGCATCAAGATTGCGAGCGCCTTTAATGATCGACATAGAACCGATTTCATATCCCGTGCCTTCGCAAGGAGCGACAGCCTTTACAGGGAAGCCTTCGGCAATCTGCGCGACGGCGTCATGCATAAAGACAATACCGAGCGCCGTTTCACCGCGTGCAGCAGCCTTCACCGGCGCCGATCCGGACTTGGTATATTGCGAGACGTTGGCATTGAGCTGCTTCAGGTAGTCAAAGGCCTTGTCTTCGCCCATTATCTGCACAAGGGACGCCAACGCCGTGTAGGCCGTGCCAGATGAATTCGGGTTGGCGATCTGGATTTCACCCTTGAAGGATGGATCGATCAAGTCCGCCCAGCATTTTGCTTCCTTCAGGCCCTTAGTCTTGACGATCTCTGTGTTGTAGCCCCAGCCAAGCGCACCGGCATAAACGCCAACCGTCTTGTATCCAGCACTCTCTGCCTGCTTCTTCGCCCAATCCTGCAACTGGTCGAGCATGGGCGACTTGTATTCCTGTGTCAGTCCTTCGGATGCGGCCTGCAAATGCGGATCACCCGTACCAGCCCACCAGATATCGGTTTTCGGGTTGCGTGCCTCAGCTCGGATCTTGGCGTAGGTTTCGCCCGATGACAGACGCACCATATTAACCTGAATGCCGGTTTCTTTCTCGAACATGCCCTTCATCAACTCACAGATGACGACATCGGCCGAGCAGATCAAATTGAGATTGTCCGCAGCGCGCACTTCGGTTGGCATCATCTGAAGACCAACGGCAAAAGCGGCAGCGATTGCGAATACAGAACGCATGATTTTCCTCCCTGAAAAAGCGGCACCTCCATGCCGCACGCCTTTTGCAAGCGTGTGCAAAGATTTCACATGCTGAGACAGGCTGTCAAGCTGAATGACTGCTCGATGCGCGAATATTTGAGGCCTAATGCGGGATTGCAAGCCCACGCAATCGCGTGCAAGATGATAGAAGGGAGAGCGCTAACCGGTGGGATCAGGCAATTGAACAAATCATTCGTCAGCGCCGATGATGTTGCGAAGCGGGCCGGCGTTTCCCGGTCGGCAGTGTCGCGCACGTTTACGCCCGGCGCCAGCGTATCGGATGAAACGCGTCAGCGCGTCATGGCGGCCGCGCAAGCGCTTGGCTATCATGTCAATCAGTTGGCGCGCGGTTTGATGCGCAGCGAAAGCGGTATTGTCTGCCTCGTCGTATCGGAGATGGATACGCCCTACCGCGCCCGGTTGGTACGCGCCCTCACCCACGAATTGCAGCGGGCCGGCAAGATTTCGATGCTGATCAACACGGACCGATCGGATGGCAGCGTCGATGCGGCGTTGCGACAGACCCTGCATTACCGCGCCGACGCCTCAATTCTCTTGTCTGGGCTACCGGACAAAGCAATCACAAAACTCTGTCTCGACAGTGGACAGCGCATTGTTCTGATCAACAGGGATGACGAGATCGACGGGCCTTTCCGCATCAATCTTGATGACGGCCATGCCGCGAGAGTGACAGTAAGTGCATTTTTACGCGCCGGTTGCCGCCACCTTGCTCTCGCCAACTCAGCGGTTGGCACCCCGAGCCTGATGGCTCGCGAACGAGGCTTCGTTGCTGCCGCGGCGGAATTCGGCCTTGATGTGACGGTCGTTCGACATGGCAACACAGTCTATGAGAGCGGCCGCAAGATTGCCCAAACCTTGTTTGCTGAACCAAAGCAACCAGATGCGGTATTCTGCGTCAATGACCTCATGGCGTTTGGACTGATGGACGGAGCACGTCATGATTTCGGGCTGCGGATTCCGGAAGACGTCTGCGTGGTCGGTTTTGATGATATCGAGCAGGCAGCATGGGCATCGTATGCGCTCACGACGTTTTCCCAGCCGGTCGACGAAATCGTGAAAAACAGTATTGCATGGCTCGCAAACCATGGAGGAGAATCGCAACCAGAAGTCCGGTCGATCAACCTGCATGCACCCATGATTTGGAGGAAGTCGATACGCGGCATGCAACGGCCTATCTCGTGAAGGCACCCCAAACACTCAGCCTGCCACGTCCATTGCGTTTCGATTCGTAAAGCGCACTGTCAGCCAGATTCAGAAGGTCGTCGGGGCCGGGAACGGCCACACGGTGAGCTTCGTCAAGGACCGCCATGCCGATGCTGACGGAAACCTTCCCGCTTGGACTGGCGCCGTGCTCAAGCTGCATGGCGGAAATTGCTTCAAGCATTCGACCACCAATATCGGCGGCCCGTTCTGTTGTAATGCTGGGCAGGAGTGCCGCAAATTCTTCACCGCCAAACCGTGCAACAGATCCCCCGCTATCCTTGACTACCTTGTTCAAGGCGCGTCCCACCTGCACGAGACATTTGTCCCCAGCCAGATGCCCGTAGAAATCATTATAAGCCTTGAAATGGTCGATATCGACCATCAGTACCGCCAGGGTATCTGCATTTTCGATGGCACGCACGAACTCCCGTTTCAGCAGATGGCTGAACTTCCGGCGATTGGGCAGATTGGTCAGATGATCCCGTTCCGACTGGTTCTTTAGCTTGCGGTTGGCTTCCAGCAATTTCTGCTCGAGTTCCAGCCGCAACTGTACCGTCGTTGAGAGCTGTTCCTCGACACGCTTCTGCGCGCTGATATCGACACTTGTCGCCAGGAGCCGCAACGGTGAACCGTCGGGGCCATATTCAACGACCTTACCACGGCTTAGTATCCATGCGTTGCCGCCGGCGCCGCGCGGCACACGGTATATCGCTTCAAAATGTGACGTGCGACCACTGACGGCATCCTCAAACGCTTGAATCGCGTGGGCCTTGTCATCAGGGTGCACGATATCCCAGGCAACGCTTTCTGAATCTGCGCCGTTCGGGTCAAGGCCGAGCAGTATGCGGTATTGCGGCGAACGCCACACGCGCATCGTCGCAATATTCAAGTCCCATATCCACTGGCCAGCACTTTCGAGCGCATAGGCCGTACGCTGCTCGGTTTCCCACAGCTTCTCGGCCATTTTTCTCATATTAGTGATGTTGGTGTAGGCGACGGAAATACCAGCGAACTCGCCCAGATCATTCATCACTGGTGCCGCAGAAACCATGAATGTATCTTCGCAATGTTCGATCTGTTGATCGGGAATGGCAAGTCCAGCGAGAGCCGCTTCCAATCCCTTGCGCAGAAGAGGCGCATGGTCAGGTACAATGTCTTCGATGCGCTGACACAGCGCCAACTCACTTGCAATTCCAAGCATGCGTGACAACTGATCGTTGATTGTCACGAAGACTCCGTGGCGATTGATGTAGCAAAGGCCCACGGGAACCTTGTCATAGACCGCCTCGATCTGAAGCAGGCGATCACCACCGCGCTCATTCCCGGCATTGAACGGTGATTTTCGCGATTTACTGATTGGCATCACCCAGCGTTCCAGACAACTGCGGAAACACCCGCAGCTGACACACATTGGCGAGCGAAGAGTTAGATCGTCAAGGTAAATACTCCGAGGTGAGGTTAATTAATCGTCATTAAAAGCCAGTCTGGTCGAGCGTCGCAATCTTGATTAGATTGACGTCGATACTTGGAAAGAAACAGGAGATAACCTTGTCCAACAATCATCCCCACGATGGTGGCCAAGATCGTCAGCAACCTATCGACTGGCGTAAGCACGGTGTGAAGGTAATTCCGGGCGATTCACTTGATCCGAACACGGCACAGACACCGGGCATGAATCGCGCAACTGCGATCAACCGTGCCCGGGCAGGCGCCGAGAAAATCTGGGCCGGCACCGTGGTGATCCATGCCAATGCCAAGACCGGTGCGCATCACCATGGCGACCTGGAAAGCATTATCTATGTGGTGAAGGGCCGCGCTCGCATGCGCTGGGGCGAGAGGCTGGAATTTGTCGCGGAAGCTGGCCCCGGCGACTTCATTTTCGTACCGCCCTACGTACCGCACCAAGAGATCAACGCCAGCCCGGACGAAGCACTGGAATGTGTCCTTGTCCGCTCCGGCCAGGAACCGGTTGTCGTCAATCTGGATATCGAACCTGTGGAAAAGCCGGAAGGCGTCCCCTGGAAAGACCCGATTCACCGCTGAACAGCCCTACCCTTTCTGGTTGCGCTGCAACTTTTCGAAGCGCTTGATCACGCGATCACGCTTCAATTTCGACAGGCGATGTATCCAGAACAGGCCATCCAGCTGATCGATTTCATGTTGCAGGCAAGCTGACAAAAGGCCGCTCGCCTCCTCGGTGTGTAAAACACCTGAAAGATCCTGGTAGCGGACGCGTATTGATATGGGTCGCTCCAGTTCATTCGAGACGCCCGGCATAGAAATGCTTCCCCTCCTCGTGCCGGATAAATTCATCGGAGGCCCATTCGATTTCGGGATTGGCATAGAACCGGGCGCCGGCATTCGGGTCCAGTTCAATGATGACAAGCCGTTTCAGGACGCCAATGTGCGGAGCGGTAATACCAATTCCGGGAGCAGCACGCATTGTCTCAAGGAGATCTTGTGCCAGCATTTGCAGGCCACCGTCGAACTCGGTGACAGGCTTGGCATGCGATCGCAGACCTGGATGGGGAAACTTAAGTATGGTGCGGATTGTCATAAGGTTCTCCGTAGGCAGCCGTGGCACATCGGCAACGCGCCCATTCTTCCTGTTGCCTCAAAGTGTGCTGGTTATGCAAGCTTGCTTTACAAGCGGCGCCACGACCGATAATCGACAACAGAACTATTTGATCCGCTCCGAACGATCGGGGGGATCCAACGAGGCGAATGGATGCCCGCCAGCAAGACTGTAGTGAAACCGCAGGTTCTGCCGAAAGGCGCGTTGGTGATGACGCTCCTGGTTTTGGCGACAACGATCGTCTCGTTCATCGTCATGATGGGCATCACCAACGTATCACCGACAAAGCAAACGACCCAGCTCATCATCGCTGCCAATGCCATTTCCATTCTGGTGCTGGTCTATTTGTCCTACGCGACGCTGAAAAAACTGCTCCTGTTCAAGAGCAAGGAAAAGCACAACGACCTGCACACCAACATCGCGATCATCTTTGCTCTGATTGCATCGATCCCGTCGATTATTGTTGCGTGTTTTTCGCTCATTGTCCTGGACAACCGGCTGAACTCATGGATCAAACCGGAGAATAACCAGATCATCGACATGTCGATCAAGGCAGCGCAATCCTACATGGAGGACAACGTACAGAGCCTGTTGACGACAACACTTTCCATGGCGATAGACCTGGATCAGAGGCGACTTCTCTACAGTCTCGACCGGGGCGCATTCTCGGATTGGCTGACATACGATGCCGGCCGCAATAATTTGCTGGGCGCATCGTTGGTCAAGTCGACCGGCGAGGTTGTCGTCAGAGCAGAACTCTTCGTAGATCATTCATTGCCCGCAGTGCCCTTGGAAGCGCTGAAAGGTGCGGCCGGAGACAAGCCTGTGCTGATACCGCCCGGGGACACAAATCTTGTCGGCGCCGTAGTCAAGACACAGGCCCTGCCAGACCTGTATCTTTATACAATCCGTGCGGTGGATTCCTCTGCGCTCGACAATATGCGCGTCATGACGGACAACAACACTGAGTATCAATCGCTGGCAAACAACCGTTCCAATACGCAGATCGCCTACGCGCTGCTTTACATCGAGCTCACATTGCTGTTGCTGCTCACCGCAGTGTGGACGGGTATTGCGGTCGCCAATCGCGTCGTTCAACCGATCCGGATGCTGATCGGCGCAGCAGAGGACGTAGCCACCGGCAATTTCGACGTCTCCGTCCCCGTGCGCGGATCGGATGGTGACATTGGTTCGCTCTCGCAAACGTTCAACAACATGGTAGAGCAGCTGAAAACTCAGCACAGCGACCTCATCTCGGCCAAGGATGAGATCGATGAGCGCAGGCGGTTTACAGAAGCAGTCTTGTCCGGCGTGACGGCTGGGGTCATCAGCGTCAATTCGCAAGGCAATATCGCCGGGCTCAATCGTCCGGCCGAACAGATGTTGTCAATTGACGGCCTGCAGGCAGCCAGCAAGAACCTTGTCCAGATTTTACCTGAGATCGGTGCGGTATTCGTGGCTGCACGCGAGAACGGCCGGTCTTCCAGCCGCAAACAGATCAGCATCACACGCGGTGGCATCGCACGATCTTTCAATGTCCAGATCACCCGGGAAGACGCTGACACCAAGAACACGTCCTATGTGGTCACAGTCGACGACATTACCGACCTGGTAGCCGCCCATCGCTCATCTGCATGGGCCGATGTGGCCCGCAGGATTGCCCATGAGATCAAAAACCCATTGACGCCGATACAGCTGTCCGCCGAACGCATCCGGCGCCGCTATGGCAAGGTCATTGTCGAAGATCGAGAGGTTTTCGACCAGTGCACCGAGACCATCATCCGGCAGGTCGGCGATATCGGTCGCATGGTGGACGAGTTCTCCGAATTTGCTCGCATGCCAAAGCCCCAGCTGGCAGCGACGGACATCCGCGACGTATTGCGCGATGCGTCCTTCCTCGTCGAAATAAGCAAAAACCGGATCAAGTTTGAACACGATATTGCCAATGAACCGCTTCTAGGAAATTTCGATAGCCGCCTGCTTGGTCAGGCCTTCGGCAATATCATAAAGAATGCTTCGGAATCCATTGATGCGGTATTAGAGACCGGTCAGATCACGGCAGGCTTTATTCTCATCCGCGCCACTGCCGCTGGCCAATCGATCATTGTCGAAGTTCTTGATAATGGCAAAGGATTGCCGTCCGAAAACCGTCACCAGTTACTTGAGCCCTATGTAACGACACGCGAAAAGGGAACGGGTCTCGGCCTCGCGATCGTCAAGAAAATCGTCGAGGATCATGGCGGGCAACTTGAAATGCTCGATGCACCGGAAAGTTTCCACGGCGGTCGTGGTGCCTTGGTGCGGATGGTTTTTCCAAGGCTGTTGGACGCCGCCACGAGCTGAACCGACAGTATCACATTCCTTTCAATTGCTATCAAAATGTGATGACCATCCGCTCGGTTCAAATTGAACGACTAAATTGAAAGCGCTATAGTCCTTACACTGAAACTGGAGTGACAGGATTAGATCTTCTGACCTTCCAGCGACAGTTTATGAATCACGACAACTTATGAAAACAGCTGGAAACTAAAATCAGCGACGGATGTTCGTGATTTTTGAGAACGGGCCGGTGCAACCGGCTATGCTCAGGAGGAGTCAGGCGATGATGCGGCATACGAAAGAAAACGGCGATATCTCCAACTGGATGACATGCTCGATGATTTTGTTTGGCGCGCTTGCAGTTGCAGCTGTCGTCTTCGCAATTTGATTGGTTCGCACGCCGGGTCTATAGAACTCAAGCATACTGGCGCTCAAGCGATACGCTGAATATATTGCAGGCCGGATTCCTTGCGAAACCGGTCTGCAATTGCATTTCAAGTGCTTTCATCGAAAAGCGCCACCCCTTCAACCTCCAGACCCCACGAAAGCGCCGCCTCGACAATGTGCATGCGCAAGCCGGTTGACGCGCAAGGAATGGAACCAAGTACGTCGCAAACAGTTTAACGGCAATACTCGGAATCTTGTTGTAACCTGCGGCTCCTGGTTTTGACCGACAACAAGAGAAGAGAATTGCCGTTGGATTGGGGAAATTGTGGACGTTCCGCAAAGTTCATTTGCATCTTCGCTAGCAGCTTTGCATGGCATGGACAACCATAGCCGTGACACGATCATCATGGATCTCCCCGCTGCGGTCTATACCACCAATAAATCTGGAATTATTACTTTTTACAACAAAGCTGCAGCTGAACTTTGGGGGCGAAAACCTCAAATAGGTGAGGATGAGTGGTGCGGGTCGTGGAAATTGTACTGGCCCGACGGAACACCCATGCGGCACGATGAATGCCCAATGGCCGTAACCCTTCGTGAACAACGGGAGGTTCGCGGGACAGAGGCAATCGCTGAAAGACCCGACGGCAGCCGCATTACCTTTCTGCCCTGTCCGGTCTTGCTGCGCAACAAGCGGGGCGAAATCGTCGGTGCATTGAATATGCTGCTCGATGTAAGCGACCGGCAGCGAGACGAAATTGCCACGCAACGACTTGCTGCAATCGTTGAATCATCGGACGATGCGATCATCAGCAAGGACCTCACCGGAATTGTTCGCAGCTGGAACAAGGGTGCCGAACGGATATTCGGCTACACGGCGGACGAAATGATTGGCCGTTCCATCACCCTGCTAATCCCGCCTGAGCGCTTGAATGAAGAACCAAGTATTGTCGAGCGCATCCGCAGGGGAGAAAGAATCGACCATTATGAAACAATACGCCAACGCAAGGACGGCGATCGTATCCACATTTCGTTGACAGTGTCGCCGGTAAAAAACTCGTCTGGCCGCGTCATTGGCGCCTCAAAAATTGCGCGCGACATTACCGAAAAGAAAGAGAACGAAGAACGGATTTTGATGCTCATGCGGGAGGTGAACCACCGCGTGAAGAACCAATACGCCGTGATCCTGTCCATGATCCGCGAGACAGGCAACCGCACCGGTGATGCTCCTGAATTTGAGCAGCAAGTTCGTGAAAGGATTATGGCGCTCGCACGGTCACACGACTTGCTGGTGCATGTCGCATGGCGCGGGGCGACGATTTCAGATCTGCTTTTGGCACAGATCAGGCCATTCGGTGACGAAGCGAATATCACGATGTCAGGTCCATCAATCACGCTTCAACCCAATGCAGTCCAATACCTGGGGATCGCTTTCCATGAACTGGCGATAAATTCGGCCAAGTACGGCGTTTTTTCGGCAGAATCCGGACACATTACCGTCGACTGGTTCGTTGGCGATGGAGGCAGGAGTTTCTATTTAGCCTGGACCGAGTCTGGCGGACCTGCCGTCAAATTGGGACGCAACAATGGATTTGGCAAAGTTGTTCTCGAACGCGTAACACCGCTGTCACTTGGCGGCGAAGGCACGCTGGAGCAAAGTGCCAATCGCATTGTTTGGACCGTACGCGCACCGATGGAAAATATTGAAACACCCAATACCTGATATCCATCAAATACGTATTGAATCTGATTATTTTTGCTTAGATGTGCCTGCTAGAAAGACATTGGACACGCGTGTATTCTCCGCCACATCACTAAATCGCAGTTCGGAGGGGAACCGCAAATGCCACAGATTTCTCAGCTGTTTTTCAAAACAGCAATCATATGGCTGATCATAGGCCTGATTGTGGGCCTGCAGATGGGAATGTCGGGAAACCACACCACGATAGCAGCCCATGCCCATGTCAACCTTCTCGGCTGGGTATCGAGTGCCATTTTTGGAGGGTACTATGCTCTCAATCCTTCCAAGGCAAACAAGCGCCTGGCAATGGTCCATTACGCAATGTACACATTTGGCTTGGTGGTCATGCTGCCCGCCCTATACTTCATGGAACTCGGCAACACCCAGTTAGAGCCACTTGTCGGCATAGGCTCGCTTATCACCTTCGCGGGCGCACTTGTGTTCGCAGCCGTAATATTTTCCAAGGAAGTCGTGGGGGTTCGAGAAGCCAGACAGGCATGAATTCTCCAAGCTGCCGAGCATGAAAAACTGGAGCCCATGTCCGTGACATAGGGCCCCAGCGCCACTTGATTTGGAACCGGTCAGGCTTCCTTCTTCAAAACGCCGGGATCAATCGGGAGGGTCCTGACGCGTTTACCGGTGGCCGCGAAGATCGCATTCGCCACCGCCGCGCTGACAGCCGCCGTTGCTACTTCGCCTATGCCGCCGGGTGCATCGGCGCTCTTGATCATGTGCGTTTCGACCACCGGCACCTCATCGATCCGCATCGGCAAATAGGTATCGAAATTGCCTTGCTCGACCCGCCCGTCCTTGAGCGTGATCGCACCGTGCAAGACCGCCGTCAGACCGAAAATCGTTCCGCCCTGCATCTGCGCTTCGATCGTGTCCGGATTGACGACCAAGCCGCAATCGACAGCACAAACGACCCGATTGACCTTGACCGATCCATCAGCAGCGACCTCCACCTCCGCCACCTGCGCGATATAGGTACCAAAGGCAAACTGCACCGAGACGCCACGGCCATGACCTTCAGGCATCTTTGTTCCCCAGCCCGACTTCTCAGCGGCGAGGTTCAGGACACCGAGCGCGCGCGGATTGTGCCCGAGCAGCGCCTTTCGGTAGGCGACGGGATCCTGCTTTGCCGCATGTGCAAGTTCGTCCATAAAGCTTTCGACGACGAATATATTGTGAGTTGGGCCAACGCCGCGCCAGAAGGCAGTCGGAATGCCGGCAGGTTCGACCCGCACATAGTCGACATGGATGTTTGGCAGGGCATAGGGTGGCTCGGCAGCACCCTCAACAGCATCGAAGTCGAGTCCATCCTTGAACAGCGGCGGGATATAGCGTGCAATGATCGAAGAACCTGAGACGCGGTGCGTCCAGGCTACGGGTTTGCCATCTGCATCCAGCCCTGCGGAGAGCCGATCGTAGTAATAGGGGCGATACATATCGTGCTGGATATCTTCCTCACGGCTCCAGACGACCTTGACCGGGCCATCCACCTGCTTGGCAACCTTGACGGCATGGACAATACCGTCAGTTTCCAGGCGCCGCCCAAAACCGCCGCCGAGCAAGCGATTATGTACCTTCACCTTCTCGACAGGTAAGTTGGTGAGCTTGGAAGCCGCTGCCTGGGCAAGTGTCGGTACCTGGGTGCCAACCCAGATGTCACAGCTGTCCTTCTGCACATGTACGGTACAATTCATCGGCTCCATCGTCGCATGAGCAAGGAAAGGCAATTGATAGATGGCATCTATTCGTTGTGCCGCACCGGCGAGCGCCTTTTCGACGTCACCTTCATTGCGTGCAACTGCACCAGGCTGCCTTGACGCTTCGTCAAGCTGCTTGATGAGGTCAGCGCTGCTGACCGTGGCATTTGGACCATCGTCCCATTGGATGGCCGCCGCCGCCAATCCTTTCTTGGCCGCTCCCGTATGATCGGCAATGACGGCGACCGCCTCGTCCGTCCTGACCACCTGATGTACGCCCTTGACGGCAAGCGCTGCCGCGTCATCCACTGTTTTGGGCTTGCCGCCAAAAACGGGCGAGATGGCGATCGCCGCGACCTTCATTCCCGGCACCTTGATGTCGATGCCGAACTCAGCACGGCCGTCCACTTTTATGGCTGTGTCCAGCCGCTTGGCCCTGGTGCTGATTAGGGTGAAATCCTTCGGATCCTTCAGCGCCACGCTGTCGGCGGCCGGTACTGGCAGCTTGGCCGCCTCCTCCGCCAATTCCCCATAGCCAAGGTGTAGCGAGCCAGACGCATCGGAAACAACGCCCTTTCTGGCCTGACAGGTCGCAGGATCGACGTTCCATTTCTTGGCCGCAGCCGTAATCAGAAGGTTGCGAGCGACCGCACCTGCCTGACGCAATGGCGTCCAAAACGCGCGGATCGTCGTTGAGGCACCCGTCGTCTGGCTTTGGAGTATCGGATTGGCGTAGAGGGCATCATTGGCAGGGGCATGCTGCAGCAACACCTGGTCAAGGTCGACTTCCAACTCTTCTGCAAGGAGCATGGCCATGGACGTATAGACACCCTGGCCCATTTCAGCCATCGGCATGACCAGCGTCACGACCTCCTTGGGATCGATGCGGATGAAGGCATTAGGTTCGAATGGCGCTATCACTTCAGCTTCGGTCACTTGCGCCGCAGTTGCGGCAAACACTGTTTTGCTGCCCATGCCGGTCATGGCGAAGCCCAATAGCAAGCCGCCGCCTTGCAGGAAGGCACGGCGCGAGGTCTTGTTCTGCCCGAGAATGGGAACGTTCAAATCGATTGTGTTCATGACCTCAGGCCTCCGCTGCTTGCTTGATGGCAGCGCGAATGCGCTGATAGGTGCCGCAACGGCAGACATTTCCAGCCATTGCACCGTCAATATCGGCATCGGTCGGCTTCGGCGTATCGGTCAAGAGTGCTGCGGCCGACATGAGCTGTCCCGACTGGCAATAGCCGCATTGCACCACTTCCAGATCGAGCCAGGCCCTCTGCAGAGCCTTTCCCTGCGGCGTTTCGCCGATAGCCTCGATCGTGGTGACCGCACTGTCACCGATACTGTCGATCGTGGTGACGCAGGAACGCGTCGCCACGCCGTCAATATGAACGGTACAAGCGCCACACAATGCGGCTCCGCAGCCGAATTTGGTGCCGTTCATGCCGAGCACATCTCGCAGCACCCACAGCAAGGGGGTGTCATCATCGACGTCGACGCTATGAGCAGTTCCATTGATCTTGATGGTATGGGCCATGGCTTCCTCGAGGGTGGCTGGGGCGGAATGATGAGGATTGGGCACACGACACGAGACACCAAACGACCGGTCGATTTCTTGCCCTACTCCTGGATGTATCCTTGCTATTGCTGGTGACGTGGATGGACTGGCGCAACAGGCAGATGTTTGAGATTACGGCTGGGGGAGAGCTTTTATAATACCGTCAACGCTTAAAGGGCCTTGAAGTGAATGGTTCATAATGGAGAAATATATCGCCTGTGACGGAACATCATTGCTCACAGGTGTTGGAACTTGAAGGCGTTCAAAGGGTTTAGTGTTGAGTGGGTTGTTATCGGGAGTCCGGCATGCGGCGCGAGGACATTTATATAACGGATGATCTTGACGAAGATGATGACGATGCGTGGCCGCACCATCGATCATATTTTCTTTACAGCTGCATCTTCGCCGCCGGTGTCGCAATCGCTTTCGGCTTGAGCTGGCTTCTTTGAGCTTCAGACAGTGAATCAGCGGCTTCCTCGTCCGGAGGATGCGCCGCTGAAGGATATCTCGATCAAATTCGCAGTGCGTTTACATTCCCAAAATTTCGCTTCGTCCAACGCTGGTGAGCGCCCGTCTCGAGCGTCACGCCGGCGTGATTGGGGCCGCCGATCTCGCAACCGCACGACCGCGATGGCTTCTATGACAAATTGGAAGCCGATATGGCTGCGGGACCAAGTGTATTCGTCCTAGCCTCCAACAATTGAGCTGGGCGGCGGTCAATGCCGAGAGTCCGATCCGATACGGGACCGCTCTTCAGATGTAGAACCTCCTGCTCAACATCATGGTGTGGCAGTCCGTGGCGCGTGCTAGAGAAATGGTGGGCCCGGAGGGACTCGAACCCCCAACCAAGCGGTTATGAGCCGCCGGCTCTAACCAATTGAGCTACAGGCCCCACCTGAAATTCGACGTACCGGGTACTGCCCTGCACATCTGCCGCGATCAATAACGGGAAAAACCGCGAATGCAATCCCTGACTTCGTCTATCCTGTCCTCATGCTCTGATTTCCAACGGAAAAGCAGCCAGGAGTTTCAACCTTCTTCCTGTTCGGCCAGCACAAGCAGGCGCCGGGCGCTTTCCTCATCCGTTATAAACACCGTCGGGCGCACGAGCGTCATCGCGCCATATAGCGCCCTGATCTTTTCCTTGCCACCCGAAGTCAGGACCCGCGCCGGCACGCGCTGCACCGTATCTATGCCGACGGACATGACGAGATCATGGATAGGATGGTCGACCAGACGGCCCTGTTTGTCATAGAAATGGAACAGCAGATCGCCCACGGCACCGCGTTCCGCCAGAGAGGCCTGGTGCCCCTCATTGAGAAAGCCGATGTGATAAGGCGTGCTCGATGCCGTTTCTATTGCGCCTACACTGAGGAGCACAAGATCAAGGTCCTCGGCCATCTCGAACACGCTTTTCAGGCCGCAACGCTCGATTAACGCCGTCTTCGTCTCGATACTGTCGACCATGGCAGGCGCAGGAATGAGATAACCATCACCCTGGAACAGTTGGGCAAATTGCCAGGCAAATTCCGCGGGGTTGAACCGGCGAGGTTGGCTGATACCGCCGAGCAAGGATATGACCGTAAAATTTTCAAGCGCCCGCGCTTCGAGATAGGACAAAGTGTTGAGGAGCGTCCGCCCCCAACCGACACCGACGCGCATGCCGTTGTTGACGACACCGGATAGATAGTCGCCAGTTGCGGCAGCTATTGCCGGGATCGGGTCGTTGTCCGGATGGGATAATGGCGCGATGACCACCTTGTCGAGGCCGAATTGCTTTTCAACCTTTCTTTCCAGCGCGACCAGATCAGAAAGATAGCCCTGAATTCCGATCTTGACCTCATTGCGAGCCCGCGCCTCGGCGAGCATACGTACTATCGTCACGCGGCCGACGCCGAGGATCTCCGCAATCTCGTTCTGCGTCATTTGCTCGATATAGTACATCCAGGCGGCGCGCATACGCATGCGGCTGATCTTGGTATCGGGCTGCCCCACGTCCAGAGGAGTCTTTTGCAGACTATTCGTCGAACCATTCGTTCGCTTGCGTCGATCGGTCAATCGTCTCCCCCTTTGATTGATTGCGGTTCCACCGGCAGCAAGTGCTGTGCCGATGCCAGCACATTATTCCCAGTACACTCCACCAGAATGTTGTTTAGCAAGCCATGAAAAACAGATACAAAGTCTTATCCACTTGCGAGCAGAGGTTTGCCACATGATCCGGGATATTTCGAACGAGATCGTCGTCAGTCTGAAAGACCGGCTGCGCGATGTTCGTCACCTTATCCGGGCGAGCCGTCACGGGGTCGAGCCAGTGACGCAGACCTTGCCGGACATCCTGTTCGACAAGGCCGCACGTGCAGTTGACAAGGCACTAACTGCTGCCGAAACGGTTTCAATTTCCCTCGTATCACAAGATCCAGCTGCGCATTCGACGACGATCGAAGCGCGCGGGCTCGACGTTTACTTCCCGGCGGATACCTGCACGGGCGAAGCGCCTTTCCGCCGCGATATCTACTATCTGACCAAACGCATGTTCAGCGTTCTCGGATCGAACAATGCCCTGATTCACGAAGCAACCTTCTCCGGTGTCCATGGCGCAATGATTCGCCGACACGGTGCACTCTTGCGGGCCGCGAAGGTAGATGGCGGGCTGGACGATATATCGACGGCCTGCGCTGCCATGGCGATCGAACTGCAGTCGCACTACCATACTGAACCTTTGACATTGCCAGCACACTACGAAGCGCAGCCGGACACTGAGGCTGAATATCTGTGCTTTGCATCTATCGCTCTGGCCATTGGCCTTGCAACCTATGCGGACCATGAACCGGGTGAAGAGCGACTTGTCGAAAGCGCGCTCCTCGCCTTGCAGGCCAGACAGGACAAGTTCGATCAAGCTATCCATGCGACTGATCGGGCCGAGGCGTTCTCCGGTCTATTTGCCTTCCTGATCCCCCACTTGCCCTAGCGCAAGAACGCATTTCTTGGCGCGCTGGATCGATGAAGGGCTCATGCTTAGCTCTGTCAGGCCCATCCCAACAAATGCCGGGATCAGATCCGGACGGCCGGCCGCCTCACCGCACATGCCGACCATGATGCCAGCTTCAACGCCAGCCTTCGCCGTCAGCTCGATGGCCGCCATGACCGCCGGGTGTGTCACATCGTTGAGCTTGGCGACGGTTGGGTTAAGCCGGTCGGCCGCCATAATATATTGCGTCAGGTCATTGGTGCCGATGGAGAAGAACGCGACTTCCTTGGCAAGCATTGGCGCGATCATCACCGCCGCCGGCGTTTCGACCATGACGCCAAGATCGAACGTGGCGTAAGCCTTGTTCTCGGCTTCCAGCTCTTTTGCGCATTCTTCGATCAGCGCGCGCGTTGCACGGACTTCATCGAGGCCGGAAACCATCGGCAGCATCACCTTGATGTTCCCGTGCACTGCTGCCCGCAGAAGCGCTCTGAGCTGCGGTTTGAACACATCCGGCCGGTCCAGGCACATGCGGATACCTCGCCAGCCGAGAAAGGGATTTTCTTCGTCGGGGAAATCGATGCCGGAAATCGGCTTGTCACCGCCAATATCCAGCGTGCGGACAATCACCGGATAGGGTGCAAATGCCTTGGCCAGCGTTGCATAGGTCTCTGCCTGCAGATCTTCCGAAGGCAAATGGATGTGCCGCATGAACAGAAGCTCGGTACGAAACAACCCGACACCCATGGCGCCGGCTTCCTGGGCCGCTTCGATCTCTTCCAGCGACCCCAGATTGGCGGCAATCTCGATGATGGTGCCATCGGCCCGCTTGGGTATTATATCCTTATAGGCCCGCAGTGCCTGCTTTTCGGTTTTCGCCTTGCCGATCTGTTCGTGGAAGCGATCGGCTGTCGCCTGATCGGGATCGGCAAATACATCGCCATTGTTGCCATCCAGCGCCACAGTCTTGATATTTTGCAGTTCGTGCACGGAGCGGCCAAGCCCAAGGACAGCGGGAATGCCGTGCGCACGTGCAATGATCGCCACATGCGAGGTGGCACCGCCATGCCCGCAGATAACACCGGCAATGCGTTTCAGTGGCGCGCGAGCCAGATCCCAGGCACCGATATCCTCGGCGATCAGGATGGCACCGGCCGGAACAGCATCGAGATTGGCATCGTCCTGGCCCAGAAGCGCTAGGCATATCTGCCGTCCAACAGCATTCACATCATCGGCGCGGGCAACGAGGTAAGGATCATCCATCGACGCGAAATCGGCGGCGATTTTTGATGTGGCGCCGATGACCGCCGATACCGCATCGATACCGCCATGGACAAGTTCCCTGGCGGAACCAGTCAGTTCGTCGTCGCAGGCAATGTCTTTTAGTGCCGCGATGATACCGCGATCGCTCTCGGCCAGATTGTTCGTCGCCAGCGATTTATCCATACGCTGTTGTACCGTGGCGAACGCTTGCTTCAGCCGTGCGATCTCATTCGAGATCTCTCCTGCACCGAGCAGCCGGTTTTCATGTTTGATCTCTGCAGGAAAAAAGCCGAATGCGGGTCCGATTGCGAAGCCTTCGCTTGCCGCGACCCCCCGCATATTGCCCGCAGCTTTCGCCTCGTCCGAGTAGAGCGCCGTTTGCGGCTTGGAGGTAGGTTCCGCCGACTTTGTCTCGACCGAGGGAGCTCCCTCTTCTTCTGTACCGGAACGCGGATTCTCGAGATAGCCAATCAGCGCCTCAATGGCTTCTATCGCATCTGCCCCCGTTGCGCGAACAGTGATTTCCTCATTCTCCTTGACGCCGAGCAGCATCAATTTGACCGAGCTCTTGGCACTGACCGATTTGTCCGCCTTGATCAACTCGATATCCGATTCGAAACTCTTGGCGAGTTTGACGAACCGGGTAGCTGGCCGCGCATGCAATCCGTCATGCACCCGCACAATCGTCGAGCGTTCCATTCAGTTCTCTCTTCGGCAGTTCATTCTGTTACTGGTTCAGATAACTACCCGATGGTAATTGTCGTTCCAACCTTCAGCGCTGACACCAGTTGTTCGGTATCGATTTCCGTGGCGCAGATCTCACCCGGCCGTTCAACCTCGTCTGAACCGTTGAACGTGATGACCACGTGGCCAATGTCTCTTACCTTCTGCCAGGCGTATTCGCCAATGCCGGTGATTCTTGCAGAGACATCGCCGATCTGAATTGTCGATCCCACGGGCGGCGTCGTGTCGGAAGGCTTGCCTTCCACGCTGTGCAGGATCGAAACTTCGGCAAGTTCAGGCGGCGCGCCATCTGCAAACAGGATGACAACGCCTCCCTCCGCGAGATCCGCCACCTCAGGTCCGACGGCTGTTACCCGTGTTTTCAATAGGACTGACATGATGGCGAACCTCTTTTTCTTGGTCGTTGAAGATCAGAATACGATCAGGCTGACAATCCAGGCAATCAGCACCGAGACTGGCCCCATGATCTGGCGGCTGATCAGCACCGCCGGAACACCGATCTCGATGGTCTTGGGCTTGGCTTCACCCAGTGCCAGACCGACCGGGACGAAGTCGCAGCCAACCTGCGTATTATAGGCAAACAGCGCCGGCAGAGCCATTGCCGGCGAGATCGTGCCATTGGCAATCTGCGGACCGATGATCGCAACGCCGATGACCTGCGCAATGACCGCGCCCGGTCCCAATATGGGCGACAGGAAGGGCAGGCCGCAAATGGCGGAGATGACCAGCAAGCCGACAATATTGTTGGCAAGTGGTCCCAGAGGTTGCGCCAGAACATCGCCAATCCCGGTATAGAGGATGAAGCCGATGAGCATGGTGACGAACGCCATGAACGGCAGAACGTTACGCACTACCTGGTCGATGGTACGCCGTCCGGCATTGAAGAAAATGCCCACCACGCGACCCATGACACGGCCAATGGTACTGATGAAACCAATCAGTCCGCCTTCACCGGCGTCCGATTCAGCCTGAGTACGGCTGGACATCGAAGCTGCCAGTTCAGCCGGTGTCGGATCTGACCTTGCCCCGGCAACGGCTGCAGGCTGCGATCCGTCGGCGAGCTCAATATTGCCTTCCTTCACCCCGGACACATAGATATCCTCGGTGATGAACTGGGCGAGAGGACCTGCCTGGCCAACCGGCGTCAGATTGACTGTCGGAATACGCTTGCGCGGATAGACGCCGCAACGTGCGGTGCCGCCACAATCGACAACCACCACGCCCATTTCACCCTCAACCGGCGGCGCCTTGAAGCCGTCGACGGCTTCACCGCCAGTGAGTTCAGCAATACGGCGCGCGACCGGATGGATGCCACCACCGGTGACGGACACAACCTTGTTACGCTGAGGCGTCAGCTGGATAACAAGCGGCCCGCCCCAACCATTGGAGCCCTTCGAGATTTTGACTGCTGTATAGGTCTTTGACATTTTACTGTTCCCCGCCCCGAATTAAAGCTCGATGCCCTGACGGCGCGCCATGATCGCAGTAATGCGTTCGGTCAGCATGCCTTTGAGCAGGATTACCACCAGGCCAACGAGCGCATACCAGATAGCGACATTGATATGGTAGCCGGTGGGAACAGCGCCCTTCTTCTCCAGTTCGAGAAGTGCGACGAGGATACCGCCCCAGACGAAATATTCGCCGGGATTGATGTGCGGGAACAGGCCAAGCGGCGGATGTACGTAGGAAACGGCCGCATCGTAGAAGGCTGGCTTGTGCTTTTCTTCAAGAAACGATCCGAACGTATAGGCCATTGGATTGGTCAGGAAGAAAACGGAAAGCACTGGCAGGACCGTGTAGCGCGTCAGGGCTATACGGCCTGCGCCGCGGGCGATACCATGCACTCGCTCTTCACCGACAAGTTCTGTCAGTGCGTAGAATGCCGTCATCAGCACAACGAGGGTTGGGATGATGCCCGTAACGAAGCCGGCAAAGACCTCGCCACCCTTCTGGAAAATACCGATGAAATATTTACCCGCGCTGGTGAGCCAGCCAAGCTGCTCTTCCTGCTGGACGTTCTTCAGCTTATCCTTGAATTCTTCGACAGTAATGTCGCCAGTCGACTGCGCCAGCACCACAAGGTCATTGCCTGCATGGTCAATGGCCTGTTTGCCATGAAGCGCAGCATCCGAAACCATCGCTCCCGCCACCGAAATATGGTGCGCGGCGATGTCAGCATGTTGCGCCAACATTGTTAGAATTGACATGTTCCCTCCTCCTAATCGACCGTCCTTCCGAAACGGCCGTCCCTATGCGTTGACTGCCTTGATCCCAACTAGACCCGGCCGCGCCGGTTCTGCCCCTCGCCTTGTCTATTTGTTCAATCGCCCGTTCTGCCGCCTTGGCCAGAGCGGGCTCCTCCACACCGGCCATGACCGGATCCCTCCGCATTGCATCGAGCGAAATACCCTCGAACTCCGTGCGCCGCTTGAATTTCGCAAAAACCGACCGGCCGCTCATAACCAAAAAACGCTGGATGGTGAGATCTGGCGTGACGAGAATGAGAACAATCACCCCCTTGCCAAATCGCCCGCGAACATTGCCCGCGCCGACAAATCCATCATTATATTTGGAAGTGATGCCTTTCATCACGTCGCTGTAGTGGCGCATCTGGTACCAGACGCCCAGTGACTGCAGCGCCCACAAAATACCAAGGGCAAGCAATCCCCATTGCCACATCGCCATGTCTTCAACCTCCCAACGCCCGACCGCCAACATATGCTATGATCGAACGAAAAAATATAGAACATTTGTTTTTTGTAATGTCAATATGTATGATTTCTGGAACCGTTGAAAACTTGGCTTATGCTGCGCAAAAGCGTATGACGTACGACACTAAAGTCGAAAGTGAGAAGGCATGGATTTTCTTTTTAGAGACGAATTGGTCCACATGCCGGATTTACGGCATCGCCTGCGCCGGCTGCGTTGGTTTCGCATGGCTTTTCGCAAGAATGCGGCGGTTATAGCGGATCATTATGGTTATCATTTCGTCATCGACGAAACCAAGCTGACACGAGCCTTTCTCAATTGGATCGAGACGGTCGAGAAGCAGAAATCTTATTCCAAGATCGATCGCAAGGATTTCATTATCTTCGCTGCCGGCCTTGTACTCAAGGAACTGATCACAGAAGCACCGGCAAAGGTACGCAGCCAACCCAAGCGCAACGATTCTCAAGCCTCCCAAATGCAGGATATCATTGCATTCTGGCCCGAAGGCTTCCTTTATACCAACTACTGCGTTGGGGCGATTGCCGCCATATGCGAGCAGGAATTCGGTACGGCGCCGCAGATCGATAAATGCGCCGACGATCTGCGCACCTGGTGGTCCTACCGCGAAAACGTTCAGGAAATGCCGGGCTATGCCATTGCTTTTCTTGACAAGTTTCTTGGTACGGAACCCAATTGGGTGATGCCCAACCTTGCTTCCGCCCGCAGCGCCATTCAACGGGCGATGGTCCCGCCAAAATCCGGCGGCCCTACCCTGCCGACTGGCAGACCTCGCGCAGGATCCGCATGATTTTCTCCCGTTGCTCAAGCTGGGGCATATGCCCCGTCCCGGCAAAGACATGGACCGCAATCTCGCCTGGCAGGCCGGTTGCATGCGCTGCAGGAATGACACGGTCTGCAGCACCGAAGATGACGCGGACAGGAATTGCGAGGTTGCTGAGCCTTTGCCGTATGTCGAAAACCTGAGTGCCGTCGGCAAAGAACCGGTCGGCAACGAGCTGCTGCGCATCGCGCAACGCCACATCCTGTGATTGCGCCAGCGTCGCGTTGATGAATGGCTTGGTCAGCAGGCTCTCATCCTGCACCAGCTGTTTCATCCAGGCGACGAGACTTGGCTCGGTGCGGGCGCGGACAAATCCTGAAAGGAATGCCCCGTTGATTTCCGGACCCAGTCCCGCCGGCGCGATCAACGTCAAGGCGCGGATGTCGAGATTGCTGCGCGCAGCAATCTCCGTGGCTATCGCGCCGCCAAAGGAGTGTCCGGCCAGGATGGTCCCGCCCGAATGATGGGCAGCAATGGTCTGCTCGACCTGAGCGGCGATCCCGTCGAGATCATCCGGAATAGTGTGCGTCGAACCGCCGTGACCGGGCAGATCGATAGCAAGGATGGGATTGTCCAGTGTTCCGCCGCCCAGCATCGGACGCCAGCTGTTGAGATCGGATCCGAAGCCATGGATAAGGACCAGCGGCGCCCGGCCCGAACCATTGCCCTCGCGCAACCAGACCGCATGCAGCGGCGCATCGCCGTTTTGAACGACAGGCGATCGTGCAGGCGCTGATGGCTTGGCCACAACCGGCGCTGTTACGGCAAGACCACCCTCGACGTCTTTTTTCTGGATACGGCCTTTCGGCCCGGAGCCCTTGAGGAAGTTTAGATCGATCCCGGCTTCCCTGGCGATCCGCCGGGCCAGAGGCGTAGCTCGAACCCCATTGGTCTCAGTAGCGACTGGATCAGGTTTCACCGGCGCAGTTTCGGCCGGTTGAACAGCAGGCTTTGCTTCTTCGGCCATGACAGGTTTCTCGGCCGGCTCCTTGGCTGGTGCCGCCGTGCTATAGACTTCGCCCTCGGCGTAGATCCACGCCACCGCCTGTCCCACCGGTACAACGGCGCCCTGCGGCTTCACATCGCGCAATATCCCCGAGGACGGCGCATCAACTTCCATGGCCGCCTTGTCCGTTTCGATTTCGAACAGCAGTTGGCCCTTGGACACGCTGTCACCGTCATTGGCGTACCAGCGCGAGATCTGGCCGCTCTCCATATCCATATCGACCTTGGGCAGGATCACTTCGACTGGCATGGCCTAACGAACCCCTTTGACCAGATCGCGGGCGCTCTTCAGAATGCCTGGTACCTGCGGCACGGTCGCCTTCTCCAATTCCGGATTGTAGGGAATTGGTGTTTCGGCGCCCCCAAGCCGCACGATTGGCGCATCGAGGTAATCGAAGGCCTCGCTCTCGGCGATCATCGCGCTGACTTCCGCGCCGACGCCCAGCGTCTTGACGCCCTCGTAAACACACATCAGCTTCGACGTTTTCTTGACACTGGCGATGATCGTCTCCTTGTCCATCGGGCGCACGGTACGCAGGTCAACTACCTCGACATTAATGCCTTCCTTTGCGAGCTCTCGCGCCGCTTCCAGCGCCTTATGCACCATGATGGCAGAGGCAACGATGGTGAGGTCGGTGCCTTCACGTACGATGGCAGCCCTTCCGATGGGTACGGTGTAATGACCCTCTGGGACAGGGCCCTTCATCTTATAGAGCAGCTTATGCTCGAAGATCATCACGGGATCTGGGTCCTCGATGGCTGCCAGCAGCATACCCTTGGCGTCATAAGGCGTCGAAGGCTGGATCACCTTGAGGCCCGGCACATGGCCGAACCACGCTTCAAGGCTCTGGCTGTGCTGCGCAGCCGCGCCCGTGCCGGAGCCCGCCGGGAACCGCATCACCAGCGGTACCGAGACTGCGCCGCCAAGCATGTAGCGGATCTTGGCCGCTTGGTTAACGATCTGTTCCATCGCCAGCGCGGCAAAATCCGAGAACTGGAATTCGAAGATCGGCCGCATGCCCGTCAGCGCCGCACCGACGGCAACACCTGCACCGCCAAGTTCTGAGATCGGCGTATCCATCACCCGGTCTTCGCCGAAACGCTGCACCAGATCACCGGTGACCTGAAAGGCACCTCCATAGACGCCGATATCCTCACCCATCAGAAATACGCGGTCATCGGCCTCCATGGCAATCGCCATGGCTTCCTGGATCGCTTGCGAGTAGCTCAGTTCGCGGATTATCTCATTCATCTAATTTCAGTCCGTGTAAACGTCGCGTGTCAGATTATCGAGGGTTGGCGATGGGCTGTTCTTGGCGAACTCGATCGCCTCGGCGATTTCCTTCTCGGCATCCGCACGGATCGCTTCGATATCGGCGTTATTGACGAAACCGAATTCCTTCAGCTGATCTTCGAAAAGATGGATAGGATCGCGATTTGTGATCCAGTCCTCGATTTCTTCCTTGGTGCGATAGCGATTGCGATCGCTCTTGGAATGGCCGCGGTGACGATAGGTCTTGCATTCGATCAGCGTCGGCCCCTCACCCCGGCGCGCCCGTTCGACCGCTCCGTGCGAGGCCTCGGCCACATCCGACAGATTGTTACCGTCAACGATCACGCCCGGCATGTTATAGGCGACAGCCCGGTCAGCGACATTGGCGACCGCAGTCGAACGCTTGGTTGAAGTCGACATGCCATATCCATTGTTTTCGCAGACGAAAACGACCGGAAGCTTCCAGACCGAAGCCATGTTGAGCGCCTCGTGAAAGGCACCCTCATTGTTGGCACCGTCGCCGAAATAGGAGATGACAACCTTGCCGTTCTTCTGTTTCTTGGCGGAAAGCGCCGCACCGACGGCAATCGGAATGCCGCCGCCGACAATACCGTTGGCGCCGAGATTGCCCTTGGAGACATCGGCAATATGCATCGAGCCGCCTCGGCCCTTGCAATATCCGGTCTCCTTGCCGAAGAACTCTGCGAACATTTTCGAGACTTCCGCGCCCTTGGCGATACAATGACCATGACCGCGATGGGTCGAGGTGATCATGTCATCCTCGCTGAGCGGCAGGGAAATGCCGACCGCACTGGCTTCCTGACCGATCGAAAGATGCATTGTGCCGTGAATGAGGCCACGCGTATAGGATTCCTCCGCACCCTCTTCGAAGCGGCGGATGAGGTACATCTTGCGCAGGGCTTCCTTCAGCTGTTCCGGGGGATAATGCCGGAACGCGAAGGGAAGATTGCTCCCATCATCTTGTCGCTTGGCATTTGAACTTCTGGCGGATGCCATGTCGGCACTCCTTGTCTGGTTGCCTTGATCTTGTATCTGCGCCGATGCGTCGACGCCGCTCACGCGCCGTAGACGAGCTTGTCCTGGCGGGCCCTGAGTTCGACGATCTTCGAGCCCGCGGCCGGGACGGCATTGGCGCTGGTGATGAGCGCACCCTTGGCGATCGGCGCGGTGACGCTGCCGCCCTGCAACAGGCCGCAGGGGATGGCGCCGGCGCTGCGGGCTTCCCCCGCCGTCATGATAAAGGCGCGGTAGCAATATTCGCCGATCGCATCGAGGGTATCGCCGGGCTTCAGATCCTTCTTGGCCACCGCGCAGACCTCGGCAACCGGCCTCGCCAGCGGCACCATGTCGGCCTTGCCGTAGAGCACGACGCGGGCGCAGGTCAGCGGTACTTCCAGCGAGGTCAGATGATAGGGGCGGTGGAAGGTGAAATACGGGCCCTTGCCCATCTTCAGATCTTCCATGCGCTCCGAAATGCGCGGATGCGACATGTCGGCAATGACGAAGACGCCAGGCGCCACGCCCTTGCCGATCGAATAGTCGACAACGCCGGCCTTCGACAGCACGCCGCCATCCTTTTCCGGCACCAGCACCTTCGACAGTTGCTCCAGCGTTGCCGCCGGGCCATGCATGCCCGGCCGGTCCGGCACCAGCCCGGTGGCATTGGCGATCGCCGCCATCTCCACCATGGTCTTCGAGCCGTCGACGAACTCGACCAGCATGCGCACATTCATGTGACGGCGGGCGGCCTCCTCCTCGTAATCGTCGGGAATGGCATCGATGTTGAGCGGGTTGTTCTTGCCCTTGCCGGCGGCGACGATCGGATGGCCCATGGCCGAGACGAACTCGATCAGCTCCATGCAGGACGAGGGTTCATCACCCGCTCCCAGCGAATAGGTGACGCCGAGCCGGTCGGCCTCGCTCTTCAAATAGGCGCCGATGGTCACGTCCGCCTCGACATTCATCATCACCAGATGCTTGCCGTGCTCCATGGCCCGAAGGCCGATCTCCGCCCCGACCGCCGGCACGCCGGTCGCATCGATGACCACGTCGATCAGTCCGTTCTCGAGGATGAGATTGGCATCATTGGTGACCGCGATCTTGCCCGCCTCCATCGCCGCGGACAGCGCCGCGGCAGTGGCGACTTCGCGCGAATGGCCTTCTTGCCTGTAGGCGATGTCGACCGCCTTCAGCGCACCCTGCAGGTTCAGTTCGCAAATCGCCCCGATCTCGATGCCGGGCATGTGCGCTACCCGGGTGACGATGTCGGTGCCCATCTCGCCCGAACCGATCAGGCCGATGCGGATCGGACGGCCCGTCTCCGCCCGCGCCTGCATGTCCCGTGCCAATCCCGTCAATGCAACATTCGTAGCCATAATGCCCTCCTCCGCGGCCTCTATTCGGTGTTCGAAGCCGTTCAAATCACAACCACCGAATATTGAACATTTGTATTTTAGTCAAGACCTATGTGCACTATATGAAAGGTAAGGACGAGCGGGCAAAGGCCCGTGAAGCGCATGATAAAGAGGGACGAAAATGCTGCAGAACCGATTTGATCTGGTGATATTTGATTGCGACGGCGTGCTTGTTGATAGCGAACCCCTAGCAGCTGTTGCCTATCACAATGTCTATGCCAATCAGGGAATGCCGCTACCGGAAGGTACGATCGCGCAATGCATTGGCATGAAGCAGTCCGACATCATCAAGCGAATTGCCGAACTCACCGGCCACCAGCTTTCGGATAAAGCGGAAACCGGTCTTTGGCCGGAAACCAGACGTGTGTTCAGCCAGTCACTACGGCCGACACCCGGAATCCGGGCACTGCTTGAGACGTTGGAAACACCCCGCTGCGTCGCCTCATCCTCGTCGCTGGAACGCATTCATTTTAGCCTGGAGACGACAGGGCTATCTGCCTGTTTCGGCAATGCGATCTACAGTTCCTCCATGGTCAAACGCGGCAAGCCCGCACCTGACCTCTTTTTGCATGCCGCCAGCGAGATGAAGGCCGATCCAAAAGACTGCGTCGTCATGGAAGATCTCGCCATTCGGCATCGAAGGGGCTGTCGCCGCTGGCATGACCGCTATAGGCTACACCGGCGGCGCGCATACCTATGGTACCCACGCGCAAGCCCTCCTCGACAAAGGCGCAGTAGCGGTGTTCGCCGACTGGACGGACATCGCCTACTGGATGCGGGCGTCCAATGACTAAGCTAGTCGCCAAATCGGTGCCCTTCCCGCTCCGGATCGCGGGTAATTTCCTCCTCCTCTTCATCGTCGGGCAAGGCGTCATCGCTGTTCTGATAGGGGTTGTCATCGTCGTCTTCTGACAGGTCACCCGCATCCTCCGACGCTACGTGCCGCTCGCCGCGAATTGCCAACTCGTCGTCGATAGGCATTTCCTCCGAATTGACCTCACTCCAATCCCGCTTCTTCATCGGTGTTTCTGCCGGACCTTCGCGCCCCTTGATCTTTCCAGGGCTGTTCTTGTTTTTTTCGATAGTCATGATTCTCTTCCTTCTTCCTGAAAGAGAAACGCGCATGCAGCCAATTGGATGCACGAAGCGTGGAGCCGCCAAAAGTTTTGCCTTTTGCCCTAATCCACCCATAATGACCTGCGACGCAGCAACGTCACTTCATCTGGGGAGATATCCATGACACCGAAATTCCTGACGCTGGCCTTCGCAGCCACCACAATGATGGCTGTACCTTTCGCCGCCCTGGCGGACGAAACTCCACGACCACGTATTACGGTTACCGGAGAAGGCGAAGCTGCTGCCGCGCCGGACACCGCAATCATCTCACTGGTTGTCCTGCAGGAAAAGCCGACGGCACGCGAAGCGTTGACAGCCAACAATGAGGCCATGGCCAAGGTTCTGGATGCTATGAAGAAAGCCGGCATTGCCGAACGGGATCTACAGACCTCCGGTTTCAGCATCGACCCACGCTATGTCTATCCGGAAAACAAAGATGGTACACAACCACCACAGGCACCGAAAATCGTTGGCTACGCGGTTTCCAATTCACTTTCGGTCCGCGTGCGCGATCTGAAGAAGGTAGGCGAGATCCTCGATCAGTCCGTAACACTCGGTGTCAATCAAGGCGGCAATCTTGTTTTCACCAATGACAAGCCCGATGCGATCCTTGAAGAGGCACGAAAGAAGGCGGTTGCAAGTGCCATGGCCAAGGCAAAGACCTTGACGGAAGCTGCAGGCGTCGGCCTTGGCAAAGTTATCGACATTAGCGAGCAGTCGTTCAACCCTCGCCCCATGCCGATGGCCGCTCGGCCCAAGATGATGTCAATGGAGGCTTCCGACTCCGTTCCGGTTGCGGCGGGCGAAAACACCTATAACGTAAACGTAAACGTGACGTTCGAACTGAAAAATTGATCCTGCACATCAGGGAAAAGGGTGCCTTGCGGCACCCTTTTTGTTTGCGTCTGCAGACATTATCGAATGAACGGACAACCAGGCGCACGGGCGAAAACAACAACTGTGCGCAGGCCGCGCTTCCAGCCGGCAACACGGATGACGTTGCGGTTTACGGCCACGCGCGCCCGGTAAATGCCCATGCGGTTCGCCTTGTTGGCGGCTTGGCGGGGCGTACAAAATGCGGGACGATAGGGCGGGCGATAATGCCCGTATCGGTGATCGATTTGCACTACCGGTACCGACGTTGTGCCATAGTCAACAACAATCGGCACCGCAGCGACCGGCGCGGCATTAGATGTGTTCGCGCCGAGAATTGCACCGATGCTGATCGCAGCACCGACCGCCAGCAACTTCAATGAAAGACTAGCCATGGGGCGTTCTCCTGTCTGATTGTCCGGGATTAGGGGATTCAGAAAATCTGATATCCGGACAGGCGCCCGTTCTTCCATAAATGAGCTGAACAAATCCTCAACGTGCCATTCACGCACGGTTCATTTCGAAACAGGCTCAGGATGGCAATTCGGCCTGCATCATGTGTTTGAAGTAATCTTCATCACTGGAAAGATCGTGGTCATATGCAGTGACCTTGCCTCGGACCGAAATGCCCGCCTCGTGCACAGTTTCTGCACTGCCCGATACGAGAGGGTGCCACCAGTAAAGATCTTTGCCCTCATCGATGAGCCTATATCCGCATGTCTCCGGCAGCCAGTCGACGGTGCGCACGATCTCAGGCGTCAGGAATACGCAGTCGGGCACCTTCTTCTTTCTGTCGACGTAGTCCGAACACTGACATGTCCCTGCGTCAAGCAAAGTACAAGCCACTGTCGTAAAGTAGATTTCTTCGGTGTCCTCGTCTTCAAGCTTGTGCAGACAGCAGCGGCCACAGCCATCGCACAGGCTTTCCCACTCCGAGCGGTTCATCTCGTCGAGAGTCTTTGTTTTCCAGAATGGCTCCATAGGCATGCGTTCCAATACAGCGCAAGCAGTTCCGCGTCCATATTTTTAACATGAACGCAAGATGAACAGCTTCTTCACCCGACATACAGGCTGGTATTGCAATCCTCACCTCATCGGATTCGGCCAAACTTCGCGGCCGGACAGCATTGCCACCGGCAATGAAACTGCAAAGACGATCGCAACGGACAATTCGTTGCCACAAAGCGGAACCAAGTTGCGATCACGAACATTTGACGTGTTTCAACAAGAAGGAACGCGAGACAGGGATGAAAATGAAACGTACAGCGCTCTTTTTTGCTTCAACAGCAATTCTCTTCTCCTCGCCATTGGCGATGGCTCAACAGCCCCCGCTCAATCGGCCCTTTATATCCTCCAACTCAAACGTGCCGTCGCTTATGCTCGCGCAGGCCGAAGAAGCCTTACCGCAGGAAGATTCTGCAACCGAAGAAATAAAGAGGAAGGCGGGCAAGCGGGCTGAGAAAGCCCAAGAGCGCGCCGCGGAAGAAGCAGATGCCGCAGCCAAAGCGCAGCAACAGGCCGAGAAGCAGGCGAAGCAACAGGCTGATCAGGCTGCGAAAGCCGCCGAAGCGGAATCTGCTCAGAAGGCTGACGAAGCGCAACGCGCCGCGCAGGCCGAAGCCGACAAGGCAGCGGAACAGCAGAAGGCCGTAGAAGAAAAAGTAAAACGGAAAGCTGCTTCGGGATCGAAGGCTGCAAAGGCCGCCGAAAAGGAGGCTGCTCAGGAAGCCGAGAAAGCCAAGCGAGCTACCGAGGCCGAATCCAACAAGGCGGCGGAACAGCAGAAGGCTATTGAGGAAGAAGCGCGCAAGAAGGCGGCATCAGAGGCTGAAGCAGCAAAGGCCGCTGAACAGGATACTGCAAAGGAAGCGGCGAAAGCCAAGAAGGCTGCGGAACAGGAAGCGGCAAAGGCCGCAAAAACTCAAAAGGCGACCGAAGAAGAAGCGCGCAAGAAGGCTGACGGCGCCCAGAAGGCGGCGGACAAGCAAACCGAAAAAGCTGCTGACGACGCGAAGAAGGCGACGGAAGCCGCCCAGGAAGCACCTGCCAAGGTTACGCCGGAGACCCCGGCGACCGCAGAAAAACCTGCGCCCGACCAGACAACCGGCCAAAAGCCGGCTGTAACCGTCGACGAAACCAAGCCAGTAAAACCTGCAAATCCTGCCACTGGACAGCCGACTCCTGAAGGGACGGCGACTGCTCCGGCAACAGCGCCAGCCGAGGCCACCCAGCCTGCACAACAAGAGGCATCACCCCTGCCGGAAAACGCGGCGCCGGTTCTCGACAGCGACAAGCCAGCACCCGTTCGTGAAGGAAAGAATCGTAGTAAGGGCAGCAAGGGCGGACAGGCAGCCGAAGCACCCGCCGCAGCAAGGCCGGTTGCTCAGGAGCCCGCCACCCCACCCGCGCCGGCACCCACGACCGATGCTGAGGTCCAGCAGCAACTAACTCCCGTCAAAATCGAGCCGGTCCTTACCGAAAAGGGTACGCGGACCAAGGACCGCCGGCGTGACGAGCGTCCAGCTGATGTTCAGGTAATCAAGCAGTTCGACGACCGCACCATCGTCGAAGTCAACAACAATGTCTTTGTCGAGAGCTCTGATCGCCCTCGCATGTCGCGCAATGCGCAAGAGGTTTACTACGAGGACTTGCCGCGCCGCCGCACTCGCGAAACAATCGTCCGCGACAATGGCGTCCAGATCATTACCATCCGCAACCGCTATGGTGATGTGATCCAGCGGTCGCGTGTCATGCCGGATGGACGCGAGGTGTTACTCACCTATACGCCTGACTACGACCGCGAGGATCGTCTTGAATGGCGCGACCCGGGCGATGATTTGCCACCGCTTCGCCTGAACATTCCGGTCCGCGATTACATTATGGATGCTGAAGAAGCGCCTGAAGAAGATGTCTACGAGTTCTTTGCGCAGCCGCCGGTCGAACGGGTGGAACGCATCTATTCGGTGGATGAAGTCAAGCGCTCCGCCCGTATCCGCGACAAGGTGCGCCGGGTCGATCTCGACACGATCACCTTCCAGTTCGGGTCGGCCGAAATCGGCGAGGACCAGATCGAGCGTATCGAAAGCGTTGCCAACGCCATGTCACAAGTCCTGAAAAAGAACCCGGCGGAGACGTTCCTGATTGAGGGCCATACCGATGCTGTCGGCTCGGATCAGGCCAACCTTGTCCTGTCGGATAAGCGTGCCGAGTCCGTAGCGCAGGCGCTGACGAACGTGTTCGATATCCCGCCGGAAAACATGGCAACTCAGGGCTATGGTGAGCGCTATCTGAAAATTAAAGCCGATGGTCCGGAACAGCAGAACCGCCGTGTAGCCATTCGCCGCATCACACCTCTCGTCGCTCCTATGGCTAGTAACAACTAACGGCTGCAAATACGCTGGCAGCCAGAAACCCGGGCCTCGGTCCGGGTTTTTTGTGATTTTGACTTGAGTTCACGCTCTGCGTTGTTATGTGATGGCATGAGCCAGTTTCCTGCAACCGGACCGGACCCCACCTTATGAAACGCATCGAAATCTTCATCGAAAACATCATCCTTGCCTCGCGCTGGCTTCTGGTCGTTTTCTATCTTGGCCTCGCGCTCGCGCTCGCCATCTACGCCTTTTCCTTCGCAGGCAAGCTCGTGGATTTCGTCTCCAAGGTTACGATTCTGAACGAGACCGACACGATCCTTAAAATGCTCAGCCTGATTGATGCGGCGCTGGTCGCCAGCCTCGTCGTCATGGTGATCATTTCCGGCTATGAAAACTTCGTCAGCCGATTTGATGAAGCCGAGGAAGTGCACTGGTTGGGGACAATCGATGCGGGATCGCTCAAGATCAAGGTTGCATCGACCATCGTCGCCATTTCCTCGATCCACCTGCTGCAGGTGTTTTTAAATCTGACCCAGTTCAGCACGGAACAATTGACCTGGTTCACAGTGATCCACCTTGCCTTCGTCTTCTCGGCGCTGTTCCTGGCCTATATTGACAAGCTGATGGTCAAGGAAAAGGCCGGAAAGAAATCAAGCGAACCCTCGCTCTGAACCGGCTTTAAGCCAATTCCCATTGCAGGGAAGATGTCCCAGGTGTGAAACGGGGCACATTGTTCTCTACACAAACAAAAACGGGATGGGTTCACACCCATCCCGTTTTCATATTTGCGGCTGTGCAAGCCGCAAAATCAGCTGTCGAGGAATGAACGCAGTTTCCGCGACCGGCTCGGATGCTTGAGCTTGCGAAGTGCCTTCGCCTCGATCTGACGAATGCGTTCGCGCGTTACAGAGAATTGCTGGCCGACTTCTTCCAGCGTATGGTCGGTGTTCATGCCGATACCGAAGCGCATGCGGAGCACACGCTCTTCACGCGGTGTCAGCGAAGCAAGAACCCGCGTCGTCGTATCGCGCAGGTTGGCCTGGATGGCAGCATCGATTGGCAGAAGCGCATTCTTGTCCTCGATAAAATCGCCGAGATGCGAGATCTTCCTCGTCACCCACTGGCGTTTCAAGCGAAATCGGCTCCTTGGCAATCTTCAGGACCTTACGCACCTTTTCCAGCGGCATGGCCAGTTTTTCTGCCAGTTCTTCCGGTGTCGGCTCACGGCCGATCTCATGCAGCATCTGGCGCGAAGTCCGGACGATCTTGTTGATCGTTTCGATCATATGTACCGGAATACGGATAGTTCGGGCCTGATCGGCAATCGAGCGGGTAATGGCCTGGCGTATCCACCAAGTCGCATAGGTCGAGAACTTGTAACCACGGCGGTACTCGAACTTATCAACCGCCTTCATCAGGCCGATATTGCCTTCCTGAATGAGGTCGAGGAATTGAAGGCCGCGATTGGTGTATTTTTTGGCAATGGAAATAACAAGACGCAGATTAGCCTCGACCATTTCCTTCTTGGCAAGCGCCGCTTCGCGTTCGCCCTTCTGGACCTGATTGACGATGCGGCGGAATTCCGAGATCGAAATGGCGGTTTCCTGCGCCATGTTCTGGATTTCCGTGCGCAGGTTCTTGATCGTGTCTTTTTCGTTCTTTGTGAACTCTTTCCAGCCACGTGTCGTCAGGTTCGAAACGGCTTTGAGCCAGTTCGGGTCAAGCTCGTTGCCCTGATATTCCTTTAGGAAGTCCTCGCGGCGCACGCCATAGGATTCGGCAAGACGCAGCAGGCGGCCTTCGTTCTGAACGAGGCGCTTGTTGATGTCATAGAGCTGTGCAACCAGCGCTTCGATGCGGTTCTGGTTCAGCGACAGCGACTTGACCGCCTTGATCAGCTGATCCTTTAGTTCCTTGTAGCGGCGCTCTTGGCTTGGCGACAGCGAGCCTGAGGCAGCGAGACGATTTTCTACCTGCTGGTCCTGCAACTTGCGCAGCTTCTTGTAGGTGTCAGCGATAACGTCGAGTGTTTCCATGACCTGCGGACGCAGTTCGGCTTCCATCGCGGCGAGCGACAGATTGGCCTCATCATCCTCATCGTCATCTTCCTCGACCGGTGTATCGCCGCCGACGTTCGTAATGTCGTCATCATCGCGACGGCTGCGCGACCGGTCATTGGCAGCGGCAGGCCGTTCTTCCTCGACGCGTTCGATCACCGGAGCCTGCTTGGCTTCAGGGCCCGCATAGGTGGTTTCGAGATCGATGATCTCGCGCAACAGGATCTTCGACTCGTTCAGATCTTCGCGCCAGATGATGATCGCCTGGAAAGTCAGCGGACTTTCGCACAGACCAGAGATCATGGTCTCGCGGCCAGCCTCTATGCGCTTGGCAATGGCAATTTCGCCTTCGCGCGACAACAGCTCAACCGTGCCCATTTCACGCAGATACATGCGGACGGGATCGTCGGTACGGTCGGTAGGTTCTTTCTTGGTCGTCGTTGGAGCTACAGCGGTGCCTGTTGACTCCGCGAGCTCCCGTGCGTCGCTTTCCTCGTCAGCGCTGTTGTCAGTCTCTTCAGCGTCTGCATCCTGCTCATCATCTTCGACAACATTGATGCCCATATCACTGAGCATGGCCATGGTGTCTTCGATCTGCTCGGAAGTGACCTCTTCAGACGGAAGAACTGCGTTGAGTTCATCCATCGTGACATAGCCGCGCTTCTTCGCGAGCTTGATCATCTTCTTGACAGCGTCATCGGAAAGGTCGAGAAGCGGACCGTCTGGCGCGCCTTCGCGCTCGACTTCTACTTCCTCGTTTTCCTTTGCCTTCGTTGCCATATTCTATATCTCCAAGCGACGTTCGCTTTGTTCATGCATAAGGGAAAACGAGTGCGGCCGCACACCGGTTCCCCCGCATCATCAAGGTAATAAATGATCGACTAGCCGAAATCCCGTTAATGGCGGATTAACCTTGTTATCCCGGTGGCGAGCACGCTACATATCTGCTGAATTTGCCGGTTTTTGTGCTAGACCTGCAAATATCTTCAATTCCGCGCAATCTGATTCCGTCATTATTGACCCACGTCAACCCCGACTCAACTGATTCGCGATAAAAAAGCGAGATCAATTCGGTCAAAAACCCTTACCCGCCCGTCCCGAAGGTATTCCGAACCCTTCGATCAGCGCTTCAGTGGCTTGCGCATTGCGAATATCGTTCTGAATATCGAGCAGCCGGTTGAGGTTTTCGTCGGTGGCTTCTGTGGCCAAGGCGGTTTCAGCGACTTTCAGCTCCTTATGTAGTGTACTTGCGCGCTGATGCAAGTGAACTGCCTGTCTTAACGCTTCCAAAGCGTCCTCTTCCGCGGCTTCCGCTGTCGCGGTCCACATGCGAGCACGCCGCGCCAGTGCTTCAAGTGCTTCGATAAGCGCTCCATGGCTGGTTTCCACCATCGCCTTGCGCATCTCGGCGCCATTCGCGACATGGTGTTCCGCCATGGCATTGAGCATGGCCGCATGAAAGCGCTTGAGGTCAGGGTGACTGAATTCAAGCCGGACAACCGTTTCGAAATCTTCCTCGATCAGGCGCGGATGATTGAACAGGGTCATCAGGATAGCGGTCTCGCGGAGCGGCGGCGCAGCAGACGTCGTCTTCACTAGAACCGAACGCGCCAGACTGTCCGAAACGGCAAGGCGGCCGCCTGCCGCCCCTCTGCCCCGCTGCCCGTAGCCGTTCTGTTGGCCAAAGCCGTTCTGGCTGTTGCCGCGCTGACCATTGTTGCGCCGATCATTTCCACGCTGGCCCGAGTTGAAGAATTGCTGGATGCGATCGCGAACATCCTGCGCATAATGCCGGCGTACATTCTCGTCACCGATCAGCGCCGTCATCTGCTTGAGCCGCGCTTCTAGTTCTGCTCGCCGTTCGGGCGTATTGAAGACGCCGCCGCTGGTCTCGCGTGCCCAGAGCATGTCAGCTAACGGCCGCGCATCATCGAGTACCGCCTGGAAGGCCTGTGGTCCGGAGGACTTTACAAGATCGTCAGGATCCTTGCCTTCCGGCAACACCGCAAACCGCAGCGACCTTCCCGGCTTCAATGCAGGCAATGCCAGATCGATCGCCCTGTGCGCAGCCTTGATACCGGCATTGTCCCCGTCGAAACAAAGCAAAGGTTCCGGCGACATCCGCCAAAGCAGATCGAGTTGATCTTCCGTCAATGCGGTGCCCAGTGGCGCAACCGCCTGCGCGAAGCCGGCCTGGGCCAAGGCAATGACATCCATGTAACCCTCCACGGCAATCACTGCTTTTGCCGGCTGCCCGGCCTGGGGCTGTGCCGCTTTCCTGGCACGGAGGGCGTTGAAGAGTATCTTGCCTTTGTGGAAAAGCTCGGTCTCGTTGGAGTTCATGTATTTTGCTATGGCGTTAGGCGCTAGCGCCCGGCCACCAAAAGCGATGATGCGGCCACGCAAATCCTCGATCGGAAACATGATGCGGTCGCGAAACCGGTCAAAGGATACTGGCTTGTCGTCGCCATAGACCACAAGGCCGCAAGCCTCGATCTGCTCCTTGGTGGCGCCCTTCAATGCCAGATGTTCTTTCAGGGCATTGCGACTCTCGGGAGCATAGCCCAAACGGTATGAATGCTGTGTGGCGGCAGTCAGGCCCCGATCACGCAGATACGCACGCGCCTTTGCACCGCCAGCCGTCTGCAACTGCTCCTCGAAGAACTTGGTCGCCATCTCCATGACGTCGTAGAGCGTGGCGCGTTTCGCTTCGCGTATTTCCATTTCAGCGTCGCGCGCGGGCATGGGAACGCCCGCCATGTCGGCAACACGCTGCACTGCTTCAGGGAAGCTGAGCCCCTCCAATTCCGTCAGGAAGCGGAAATGATCGCCAGTGACACCGCAGCCGAAGCAGTGGTAGCGGCCTTTGCGATCCTCGCAGTGAAAGCTCGGTGATTTCTCGCCATGAAACGGGCAGCAAGCCCAGAAGTCGCCCTTGGGCGCATTCGTCTTTTTCCGGTCGAATGAAACACGTGTACCGATCACGCTGGAGATCGGTACACGTTCCCTGATCTCATCGAGAAAGGACGGCGGAAATCGCATGCTGCTCTTCGTTCGTTAAATTTGACGGTTCTGGAGGCCGAATTGATGGTTCGAGCCTCTATCGCTCAAGCCAATCACATGATGCAACAAATAAAGGCGCGACGGAAGGGCTGCAAGACCGTCATCCCCTGCTCATACGCCCCTCATGCCTGCCCGACTTTCAAAAGCCAACGAACGAAAAAACATCAAGCTGGAACCGTCACAAAACCGCTGCACTTTGTCAAATACGACACAATTTTTCTTAGCCGGAACATATTTTTTCCCCCGTTTGCACGATATGTTATCTTAACAAATTGAAACTAAAATCAAGCGGTTGCATTACCGTATTTTCCAACGTGTCAGGATTGCCCTCAAGTGAACGGTTCCGCAATTTTGTTGCATCTCGCAGGAGCAGTAGCACTTCTGCTTTGGGCCACCCGCATGGTGCGAACCGGAGTGGAGCGCGCTTACGGCGAGCGTATGCGCCAAAGCCTGCGCGGTGTCCTGCACAATCCCATTCTCGCGGTACTCTGGGGGTTGATGCTTTCCATCGCCCTGCAAAGCTCGACCGCGGTCAGCCTTCTCGTCGGGTCCTTTGTCGGCTCAGGCATAGTCAGTGGCATTGCCGGCCTGATGGCTGTGCGCGGCGCTGAGGTTGGCTCCGCGCTGGTGGTCAAGATTCTGAGCTTCGATCTCACATTGCTCGTCCCTCTATGCCTTGTTGCCGGCACGGTAATTTTCATGTCGACGGAGCGCAGCAACTGGCGCCAGATGGGCCGCATTCTCGTCGGCATCGGCCTTCTGATCCTCTCGCTTGAGATGACCGGTCAGGCGACCGAACCGTTGCGCGAAAGCGAATTGCTGCCGGTGATTGTCGGCTATCTTGATACTGACCCAGTTACCGCCTTCCTGCTTGCCGCTGTAATGACTTGGCTGTTCCACTCCAGCATCGCGGCTGTGTTGCTTTTGGTCACCTTTGCTGCCCGGGGACTCATCCAGCCCGAACTCGGGATCGTGATGATCTTCGGCGTCAATCTGGGCTCGTCCTTCATCGCACCACTTCTTACCCGCAATGCCGCGCCGCAGACGCGTATCGTGCCGATGGGCAATCTGCTGATGCGCGGCGCGGGCTCGGTGGTAATCCTCGTCCTGTACCTGACTTTCAAACCATCGATGGCCTTCCTCGGCTCCACGCCCGCCGATCAGGTGATCAACGGGCACATCCTGTTCAATATCATCATCCTGCTTGCCGGCGTGCCGCTCTCCGCCCTTGTCCTGAAGGTTACCAAAGCCTTCGTTGCGCTCAATGTGCCTGCAGAACAGCCACGCCCCTTGGATCATGAAGAACTCAGCGCTCTGGATGAGAGCGTGCTCGACACCCCCAGCCTTGCGCTTGCCAACGCGACACGCGAGACCGTGGGCGTATGTGAGACTATCGAGATCATGCTGCGGCGGATCATCGACCTCTATGAGAATCCAGAACAAGAGCGCATCGACGAATTGTCAGCACTAGACGACAAGGTCGACCGCAAGCATGCCGCGATCAAATTGTATCTCGCCAAGCTGACAACCAAATCACTCAGCGACTTTGAAGTCGCGCGCGCTCAGGAATTGCTCGGCGCCTGCGTCAAGCTGGAACAGGTCGGCGATATCATCGTACGTAACATGCTGGCGCTGGTGCAAAAGAAAATGGACCGTAAGCTCAAATTCACGGATGAGGGATGGCTCGAACTCAGTAATTTCCACGCTAAGGTGCTGACTAATGCACGCATGGCCTTCAACGTCCTCGTCTCCCGCGATCGGGAAACCGCGCATCAGCTGGTTCTGGAGAAGGATCATTTGCGGGATTTGGAAAAACAAAGCAGTTCCCGGCATTTCAGCCGTCTGCGCGAAGGCACGACGCGCAGCCTGGAAACAAGTTCCATTCATCTCGATACGATCCGCGACCTGAAGCAGATCAATTCATTGCTCGCAGCGATGGCTTATCCTGTGCTTGAAGAACAGGGTCTTCTGAACACCACTCGTTTACGTGCGTTGCACAGCTGACCATCTGGAAGTTTTCTGCACCAGCAGCCTCGTAAGCGAAGGAGCTGTTCAATAATCGCGATGGATGTGGGTGTTCGATCCTATGAATGCGCCCATGGCTGTACCAATTAGAAGTCCGAGGAGCATATTTCCCATCACCGCACCGCCGATACCCGCGCCAACCGATAAACCGGCCAATATTCCAATAAGGGTAGACCAGCGTTGTTCTTTCATTTTCGCCTCCGTTGCTTTTGAACGGTAAACGCGCAAATGTCATGCCAGTTCCAAGCATCGCGTCCCTGGCACCAAAAGCTCGCATACGGACTACATCCCACCCGCTAATTCGCGAGCAGTGTCGAGATGACACGCGATCCGCAGGTTACATGGATGAATGCTATTCAGTGCCCGGCCGGAACAAGAATATCCGGTCGTCATCAATACCGGTGTTGAGGTTCTCGTAATTTGGCATTGTCGTGTGTGCAGTCTCTATCGGACGTGTATGCGTCGCCGTAATCACCAGCACTTCCGCACCCGCTGCGTCACCCGCAATAATTCCCGGGACGGCATCCTCGAATACGAGGCAATTCACAGCGCTCACATCAAGTTTTCTAGCCGCAAGAAGATAGCAATCTGGACTGGGTTTGCCGGCAATCACATCTTCAGCTGTGATCAGGCAATCCGGAACCGGAATCCCGGCGGTGGCAAGACGCCGTTTGGCCAGATCAAGTGGCGACGAAGTGACGATCGCCCATTTGGAGCGCGGTAGCCGGGCCAAAAACGCAATTGCGCCTGGAAGGGCGACAATTCCTTCAACGTCGTCTAATTCAGCTTGAGTGATGTTTGCCGCTTCCTCCTCAGGGACAACCCCCGGCAACCCAAGTCTGCGCACTGTATCAACGGCGCGGGCACCATGCATAGTCGGCAGAAAGGTTTTAACATCCAGGCCGTGTTGCTCTGCCCACTTGGCCCATACGCGCTCGGCCGCTGCGGTGGAGTTGATAAGCGTACCATCCATGTCAAACATGAATGCGGAATAATTTCTTTCAAACACGGACACTGCCAGCACTCCCACTCGACCGTTCATGATGGCATGGATGAAGTCTGCTTATCTAGGCTATCCTTTGAACATATGGCCAGACTGGAATGCGGTCATAACTCGCCATAGGTGCTTGAGTTCAGGAACTTTTAGTATGATCAAAATGGCGCCACGAAGGGCTAAAGATGCATGTTCCGATCCGGCGATCTCGCCCAATCCAAAACAGGAACCAGCCGATGATATCGCTTAGACCCATGCGTCCCGACGAATTAACTGCCTATCTCGATTATTTCATCCGCGACTATGGAGCCGAGATTTCTACTAACTACGGTCTCTCCGACGTCGATGCCCGGGCACAGGCGATACGCGAAATAGATGAAGACCTCCCACAGGGCACCAAAACAGCGGGGCAAGTACTTCTTTGCATCATCGCTGGGGCCAGCACCGTGATCGGCTATCTCTGGTACCGGCAAGATCTCGCAGCTCGCTCCGCATTCATCAGCGATTTTCACATATTTACCGGTAAGCAAGGAAATGGCTACGGCAAACAGGCATTGGCCCTCCTGGAGCGCCAATTGGCAGACAGCGGCTACACCCAGATCAGACTACGCGTGGCGGCAGACAACGACCGCGCCAGACACGTCTATGATCGCTCGGGGTTCCGCGTCACTGGCATCAATATGAGCAAGACAATCACACAATAGCAACGGGAAACAGGTTCATGCCAAATGTCGAGGAAGTGAAGAAGGGCTTGTGGGATGCCGAACGCAAGCTGCTGCATCATTTGCGGGAAGTTCGCCGCCAGGAGCGCCACAAGAGGCCCGCCGATCGCGAACAACTGACGCCGGGCCAGAGAATCGCAGATCAGGTTGCTGCAACAATGGGGTCATGGTCGTTCATCATTATCCAGACCACGATCTTGTTTATCTGGATCGTACTGAACGTCACCGCCTATGTGCGAGAATGGGACCCCTACCCGTTTATTCTTCTCAATCTCGCTTTGTCGTTCCAAGCCGCCTATGCTGCGCCGTTCATCATGATGAGCCAGAACCGTCAGCAAGACATTGACCGCAAGGAAGCTGAGAACGACTACCGCATCAATATCAAGGCGGAGCTGGAGATTGAACTTCTACACGAGAAGATAGAGCTTCTGCATCATAAGTTCGATCAGCTTCGCGAGAAGGAAGTCGCGTCGCTTGCTGAGACAGTCCAGGAACTGGCAGATCCGAAACGCCCGCCCGAAAAGGCTGATTGATGCGATGAAATAAAAAGGACCGCTGCGGGAGGAGGTGCAGCGGTCCTGATTGTAAATATGCCGCGGGAGGAGGTGCAGCACATTTGAATGTCGGGGTATCTGGGAGGAAAAAGAACCCGACAAGTTCAGATTAGCTGAGTTCAAATGTATGGCAACTTTCAGAATTGCATAATAGCTATGCAAATTTTCGCATTGACCCCGCCATAGAATCTGACTCGATTTGGTGGGAAAGCAGACTCAACCGGCCACTGCGGTGCTCGGCACCGGCGTGTTGAGCAACTGCTGCTCCCAAAGATACGCGATGCCGCTGCCGCCGAAGTGCTGGATGAGAATCTCGGTCAGCTCCTCGACATGCTCGGTGCGCGCCCAATCACGCTGCCATTCACCAGCGAGCGCCATCACGGTCATCACGTTCGCGCCGGCCGCGATCATTCGCTGGATGGCAACTTCGTGAGACTCCTTCGAAATCCCGCCCGACGCGTCGGTGATCACGGTCACGTCCCAGCCTTCGCCGGCGGCCTGGATGACAGGCATTGCCACGCAGACCTCGGTCCACAGGCCGGCGATGATCAGCTGCTTGCGGCCGGTAGCCTTGACCGCGTCCACGACCTTCTCGTCCTGCCAGGTGTTGACCCAGGTCCGGTCGATGACCTCCTGGCCCGGAAACACGTCGGTGATCTGCTTGAAGAGGAGCCCACCGCGCGCCGCGATCACGCTGGTGAGAATCGTCGGAACATTGAAGGCTTTCGCCAGCTTCGCCAGAGCGGTCGTGTAATTGACCACAGCTTGCGGATCGTGGCTGTTCAAGTTCGCGAGCTGATAGGGCTGGTGGTCGATCAGAACGAGTACCGAGTCTTCGGGACGTAGAAGAGAATCAAGGCCGTTGCGAAAGGTCATTATTACTTCCTATGCTGTCATTGTTAGTTAGGTCGGTTTGCGGGAAGACATGCGCCAGCGGCGACGTTGCCTGAAAGCAGTATTGCCGTTCCCATGCGTGATGCGGTAGTACCTTTAAGTGGTAAGCTGTGTCGCGAAATGGGGAACACTGAATTGGATATCGAAGAGCTACGGACATTCGTAGAAGTTGCTGATGCCGGGGGCGTTTCGGCCGCCGCGCTCCGGCTCGGCGTCTCCAAGTCGATCGTCAGTCGCCGGCTCTTCCGGCTTGAAGCGGAACTTGGCGTCCAGCTTCTTGCACGAACCACCCGCGGCGCTGCTCTCACAGAAGCCGGGGCCACGTTCCGAGACTATGCAGCAAGAGTTTGCGCCGAGATCGACGTGGCCAAGGAAACGATCCTACCCGCCGGTGACCTTCGCGGCCGCTTGCGAGTTGCTGTGCCGCTTTCTTTCGGATCGACTCACTTCGCTCCCATCCTCGCGGAAATGGCGCGACGCCACCCCCAGCTCCACATCCACACCTGCTACAGTGATCGCTTCGTCGATCTCATCACAGAGGGTTACGATTGCGCGATACGAGTTGGCTATCTTCAGGACTCCAACTTGATCGCAAGACGCGTCGGACCGATCTATGGGAAGTTCGTCGCGAGCCCGGACTATATCAAGGCGCATGGGTCGCCCGAAACGCCGGAGGAGCTGGTCGCTCATGAGGCCCTCATGCAGGGTACCGAAGCCTGGCAACTCATGGATGGCGGCAAGATCATCACGGTTCGTCCGCAGGGGCGCTTTAAGGCCGACAACGGCACTGCTCTGGTCGCCGCCGCAGCTGCAGGACTCGGGATCGCTTACCTGCCCGATTGCCTTACCCATGACTATATAGTCTCCGGCGCGCTTGTACCGGTCATGACGCGTCATCCACCACCCCCGGCAGGTGCATATGTCATTCGCCCGCCAGGCCAGCATCCCGCACGGAAAATACGGGTCCTCACCGAATTGCTGATTGAGTATTGCGAACCTGCTCCGCACCTCTCGGGACCTGCCCCTGTCTGAGTGGTGCATCGACTATGACGGTTTGGATCACGAAGGGGATGACGAATGCCGAGCAAGAAGCATTGGCCGGGGGAATCCTGGTCGGTCGGAAAGAACGTCCAGTCTCGCCATTCGCAGTCTGAAGTTTGTGGAAAATGAGGGTTGAGTCAGCTTTCTCGCCGGATCGAGTCAGACTCACCCCGCAAACAAGTCAGACTGCTGCTGGCCCCTGCACGTCCCGCAAGATTCGTCTATTGCAGAATCTCTTTCACAATGCTGCTCGCCTTGCTGAAATCCATCTGGCCGGCATATCTTTCCCTCAGCACATTCATGCTTTTTCCCATGTCGCGCAGGCCGCTTGCACCGATTTCCTCTATAATCTGCATGGCCGCCCGGCGGATCTCCGCATCGCTCAACTGTTTCGGCATGAAGTCGCGAATAATTCCGATCTCGGCACGTTCCTGTTCAGCCAGTTCGAGGCGATTACCTTCCTCATAGAGCTTGGCCGATTCTTCGCGTTGCTTGATCATCTTGGCAAGAATGGCGCTGATTTCATCACTCGTTGCGGGCTCCTTGCCCGTACCACGGTTAAGGATATCACGATCCTTAATGGCGGCCATGATCAGCCGCAGCGTGGGAATTCGGCGCTTATCCTGTGCCTTGATGGCTATGGTTAGTGCCCCGGCGATTGTATCGCGCATGATCATACTCTCCTGCTATGCCCGCACACTAACGGCGACCCCATGCGAAATCAAACGTCGGGGCTTGCCGCTTGTGACATGATTCGACGAAGAGTTCTTGTGTCGCAATTGACCGGAGGTGCGGCTTTGTTTATGGACTGGGTCTTAGCCAGACATTTTTGTTGTTGCTGCCGTGGGGGATTGTTCGACCACTGCGTCCAGCCATGCCATATGGAAATCTGGACGGCATTTTTCAATGCCCAGCACAGACAACAAGCAACGACGCGAGCCCACGCTTAAGGAAACCGCATGACCGCCACGACAACTACAGACGCAGGTGCCCAGGCAGCAGGGCCGAAGACCGCAGGCTGGACCGAATTCAAGCCAACGGCCCTGCTGGTGCTCGCTGACGGAACGGTCATCGAAGGTAAAGGCCTTGGCGCTACGGGTATCTGCGAAGCGGAGGTCTGCTTTAACACCGCCCTCACCGGGTATGAGGAAATCCTCACGGATCCCTCCTATGCCGGCCAGATCGTCACCTTCACCTTTCCGCATGTCGGCAATGTCGGCACCAACAAGGAAGACATCGAGGACCTGACCCCGGCCAATCGCGCCGGCGCCGTCGGCGCGATCTTCAAGGCGGACATCACGGCGCCTTCGAGCTACCGTGCCGCCGATCATCTGGATGATTGGCTGAAGGCGCGCGGCGTCATCGCGCTCGCTGGCGTCGATACACGTGCCCTGACGGTTCTCATCCGCGAGAAGGGCATGCCGAATGCGGTGATCGCTCACGAACCGCATGGCAAGTTCGACATACCGGCCCTCAAGGCACGCGCCGCAGCCTGGCATGGTCTCCTTGATCTCGATCTCGCCAAGGACGTCACATCGGGGCAAAGTTCCGTCTGGACGGAAAAGCCCTGGGTTTGGAACGAAGGCTTCGCCGAGCAATCGGCGCCGGAATTCCACGTCGTCGCCATCGATTACGGCATCAAGCGCAATATCCTGCGTCTCATTGCCGGTCTCGGCGCCAAGGTGACCATTCTCCCTGCGTCCGCAACGGCCGAGGACGTTCTGGCCTACGAGCCGGATGGTATCTTCCTCTCCAACGGTCCCGGCGATCCGGCCGCGACCGGCAAATATGCGGTTCCAGCCATTAAGGAATTGATCAAAACCGACATCCCGGTTTTTGGCATCTGCCTTGGCCACCAGATGCTGGCTCTGGCACTTGGCGGCGAAACCAAGAAGATGCACCAGGGTCATCACGGCGCCAATCATCCGGTTCGCGACGATACAACTGGCAAGGTCGAGATCGTTTCGATGAATCATGGCTTTGCTGTTGACGCCGAATCCTTCCCGAACGGCGTTGAGGAAACCCACGTCTCGCTGTTCGATGGCAGCAATTGCGGCCTGCGCGTTACCGGACGCCCGGTGTTTTCGGTCCAGCATCACCCGGAAGCGTCACCCGGCCCGCAGGACTCGCACTATCTGTTCCGCCGGTTCTTCAATCTGATCCGTGAAAGAAAGGGGCTGGAGCCCCTGCCCGAACGTGATCACGCTGCCTGATCGTCACGGGACATCCTGGCCGGTACTTGCCTTTAGAATCCCGAACCACTGCTGGCGCTCGAGCTTGATATCGAGCGCCGCAGCCATCGCGGCCAGGCGTTCGCGCTTGAGACTGCCGAGTACGGGAATCGGCCGCGCTGGATGCCGCAGCAGCCAAGCAATGGCAATTGCCGAGATGTCGACGCCACCTGCTTCATCTGCAATCATCTTCAACGTTTCGCGCACACGCTTCTCCTGCGCTCCATCGCCAGTGAAGAGACTGCCGCCGCCGAGCGGTGACCAGATCATCGGCGCATACCCCAGGCGCTGAGCGTGATCGAGGCTGCCATCGAATAGCGAAGCCGTATGGACGACAGACATCTCGATCTGGTTGGTGACCAGCGGGAAAGGCAGTCGCGAGGCCAGCAGATCGAATTGTGAGGGCGAAAAATTGGAAACGCCAACAGCCCGGACCTTGCCGGCCGTCACGACACTTTCCAGTCCTGCCGCTGTTTCGTCAGCGTCCATCAGCGGATCAGGACGATGGATCAGCAGCACGTCGATGTAATCCGTGTGCAGATTCTTGAGCGAGCGATCCACCGAGGTTTTGATGTGCGCGGCGCTGGTGTCGTAGTGCTTGATGCGATTGTCCGGGCGCGCGGCCGACGTCAGCATGATATCGCATTTCGTAATCAGTTCGATCGCCTCGCGCTGGCCACCCCAGTACTTGAAACCGGCACCGAAGACTTCTTCAACCCCGTAGTCTCCATAAATGTCGGCGTGGTCGAAGCTGGTCATTCCCAGATCAATCGCCTCGCTGATCAGCCGCGCCACGCTGGTTGCGCCGGGCCTTTCCGGACCGCTCAACAATCGCCATGCTCCAAGCACCAGGCGAGACAGGGTCAGACCTTCGGCATTGAGCGCGACGCGTTTTTCATTGGACATCTGGATTTAACCTCAGCTGGAACAGCGATCCCGCCTGCTTAAACCAACTGGCCAGCCGAGAAAATAGCGCGCAGACCACAGGAGGTAAAAGATTCATCCTCGCGTCTGTTGACGTGTTCGAGATCTTCGTTTACCAATTAGTAAACACTTTACCGATTAGTACAATATAGAGAGATTGAAATGTCAGACCAACGCCCGCCATTGCCGCCGTTCACCCTTGAGACAGCCATCCAGAAGGTCCGCGGTGCAGAAGACGGCTGGAACAGCCGCGACCCACAACGCGTGTCTCTTGCCTATACGGTTGACAGCTATTGGCGCAATCGCTCGACATTCGTGCAGGGACGCGAGGCCATTGTCGCCTTCCTGGCTGGCAAGTGGGACCGGGAGCTCGATTATCGCCTGATAAAGGAGCTTTGGGCGTTCAGCGGCAACCGGATCGCCGTCCGTTTCGCCTACGAATATCACGACGATTCCGGTAACTGGTTCCGGGCCTATGGCAATGAAAACTGGGAATTTGACGAGAACGGACTGATGCAAATGCGCTTCGCCTCTATCAATGACTTGCCCATCAAGGAATCGGAACGCAAATTCTTTTGGGACCGCTCCGGCCCGCGTCCGGCCGATCATCCCGGCCTATCAGATCTAGGGTTATAGTTGATGGCAAGAACCGTTGCCGAACGTACGGATATCATTCCAGTCCTTGCCGAGATCTTTCGTGAACACGGTTTCGAGGGCGCGAGCCTGTCGATCATCGGCGAAAAGACCGGGCTTGGCAAAGGCAGTCTCTATCACTTCTTTCCCGGCGGGAAGGAAGAGATGGCGGCGGCGGTCCTGCACGAGATCGACACATGGTTCGAGAACAACGTGTATCGGCCGTTGCGCGAGGCCCAAAACCCGCGCGCGGCGATCAGTGGGATGTGTGGCGCAGTTATCGACTATTTTCATTCTGGACGGCGAATCTGCCTGGTAGGCGCCTTCGCCCTCGACAATGTCCGGGATCGATTTACCGATCAGATCAAGGACTATTTTTCCGATTGGAAAACGGCCCTCGCCGCAGCGTTGCAACGCGCCGGTCACGATGAAGCCAAGGCTTCCGAGCTCGCCGAAGAGGCCGTAATCAGCATTCAGGGTGGGCTCATACTATCCCGCGCGCTTGGCGAGCCAACATTGTTTGAGCGTGCCATGAAGAAGGCCGAGGAACGGCTCTTGACCTGAAAGGTCGAGCGCCGAGCTTGCTTTTATCCTGCCTCGTTTTGAGCCAATGCACCCGGAGCGAGAACCTCATCTTTCGCCAGCACCGGCTTTTCAACACGAAGGATGAACACGATCAAACCAATCAGCACGAAAATGCCACCCAGCACATAGGGCGCCCCGCTAAATACTATGGACGCATTGGGTGCCGTGAAGATCGCAAAAATCTGGGTAAAGATCAGCGGCCCGATAATATTGGTGATGCTGAAGAGGCTGGTCATGGCTCCCTGCAACTCGCCTTGCTCCGAGGCGGGCACCTTGGCGGAGGCAATACTGCGCATGGCCGGATCTGCCACACCTTCCAGGCAAGTGGCAATGATCACGACGTAAACCAGCCATCCCTGCCACGCGCTGGCATAGCCGAAGAAACCGAGCGCCGCGAAAGTAAGGCCAATGACGGCCGTGCGCCATTCGCCAAATCTCGACACGATACGAGGCAAGACCAATCCCATCACGATGGCGCTGCACAGACCATAGATGCCGAGCGACATGCCGATATCGCTTTCGCTCCAACCATAGCGATAACTACCGACGTAGGCCCATACCGCCGGATAGGACATATGGCCGAGCGTCAGCATGAAGAACACCAGTCCGATCCACAGGATTCCCTTGTGATTGCGCATCTGTTTCAACGCGCCGAGCGGGTTGGAGCGCTTCCACTCGAACGTACGGCGGTCCTTCGCGCTGAGCGTTTCAGGCAGAAGGAAATAGGCTGCGACAAAGTTCAAAAATGAAATCAGTGCAGCCCCGAAAAACGGCACACGTGGGCCAAATTCGCCAAGGAGACCGCCAATGATCGGTCCAACGATGAAACCGACGCCGAACGCAATGCCAAGCAAGCCGAAATTCTTCGCCCGGTTTTCGTCTGTGCTGACATCGGCAATATAGGCTGAGGCGGTCGAGTAACTGCCGCCGCTGATGCCGGCAAGTATCCGGCCAACCAGCAGGATGGCGAAGTTCGGTGCAAGCGCACAAATCAGATTGTCGAGGGCAAACGTCACGACCGATACAAGCAGCACCGGGCGGCGGCCAAAACGATCGCTGAGATTGCCGATGAGCGGCGCGAAAATGAACTGCATTCCCGCATAGGCAAGGAGCAGCCAGCCGCCGTAGATCGCCGCCTGCCCCACATCCGAACCGGTCAATTCTTCAAGATATGCGGGCAGAACCGGCACGATGATTCCGATGCCGATAATATCAAGCAGCAGGATCATGAAGACGAGTGTCAGGCCGCGTTTGGCCAGGATCGGGTCAATCATCGGAAAACTCGCAATGGCGTTCACGTCCGCGATTGACGCGGAAAATCGTTAAAATCGCTTCGCGCTGGCGAAACAATACGTGAACATGATCAGGAAATGCGCAAATGCGCCACCGAAAAGTGACTCTTGGGCAAAATCCTCCTGACAAATCCTGCCAAACTGTACCGAACCTGGAAGCGTAGAAAGACTCGATTTGCTGGCCGGCATCACTTGAACCTAGCGCACGTAATGGGTCGGCAATGCAGTCGTTGCCTTCAATGTTTCCATGGAAACGGACGCCGATATGTCGAAGAACTCGACCTTTTCGACCAGCGCCTTGTAGATTTCATCATAGGCCTCGACGCGCGGCAGAACCAGTTTCAGAATGTAGTCAATTGTGCCAGTCATGCGATGGACCTCTACGATTTCCGGAATGTCGCTGATCGCCTTGCGAAATTGCTCGAGCCAGTCGGCGGAATGGCGCGCCGTGCGCACGATCACGAACATTGTCGTCGGCAGCCCCATGAGCGGACGATTGAGAAGAACGACGCGCCGGGCGATATAGCCGTCTTCCTCAAGCCGCTGGATGCGGCGTGAACAGGCGGAGACGGAGAGGCTGACGCGATCAGCCAGATCGGAGACGGCAAGCGCTGCATTCTCCTGCAACAGATCCAGAATCTTGCGGTCACGATCGTCGAGCATATTATCTTCCCAGCAAATTTCCCGCGCACTGTATAAATCGTTCGCTTATTTTTTGCACGCAAACAAGTATTTCTCACAAACTTTGCGAACCTTTCGCGTCCAATCCAACTTATTATCCCGATCGTGAACCAAAAAGGGAATTTGCAATGCGCACTATTGGACTGATCGGCGGCATGAGCTGGGAAAGCACTGCGGTCTACTATCGCCAGATCAATGAAATCGTCCGGACACGTCTTGGCGGCCTTGCCTCAGCCAGGATTGCCATGCAGTCGCTGGATTTTGCCGAAGTCGTTGCCTTGCAGAAAAGCGACCGTTGGGATGATGCAGCCGCCCTCTTGTCCGACGCGGCTCGCCGCCTCGAAGGCGCCGGTGCGGATTGCATCCTGATTTGCACGAATACGATGCATCTCGTCGCTGACGCCGTGGCCGCCTCAGTCAGTGTTCCGCTCATCGATATCCGCCAGGAAACTGGCCTTACCCTCGCCGCGGCAGGCAAGAGACGCCCGCTCCTTCTCGCGACGCGCTACACGATGGAACATGGCTTTTACGCCGATTACATGTGCGCTGAGTTTGGCATCGAAGTCGTTGTTCCGAGCGAGATCGATCGCGCCAAGATTCATTCGGTGATTTTCGATGAACTCTGCTGCGGCATCGTCAAGGAAGAGTCCCGCCATGCGCTGCAAAAGATCATTCAGCGCGGCAGGGATGCCGGCGCCGATTGCGTCATTCTCGGCTGCACGGAAATCTGCCTGTCCCTCACGGACGACAACGTCGCCTTGCCAGTCTTCGACTCGACAACAATCCATTCGCGTGCGGCTGTCGCCCATGCGCTGGGCATGGATTTCACGAGCGAGCAAGACGCGGGTTGATCGAAGGAAATAGCCCGCCCCGCCCTTATCTCCCGTTGTGGGGGGGGATAACTGGGCTCAAATATTCCCGCTAAACGTATCGCAGCTCTCCAGTTTGCCGCTGTCAAAGCCGCGCTTGAACCACGTGGCGCGCTGCGCTGATGTTCCGTGGTTGAAGCTTTCCGGCACGACATAGCCCTGCATCTTTCGCTGCAGATTATCGTCGCCGATCTGTTGCGCCGCGTTCAGCGCTTCTTCCAGATCACCCGCATCCAGAATCCCCTTCTGCTTGGTGAAATGACCCCAGATTCCGGCAAAGCAATCGGCCTGAAGCTCGACCCGAACCGACATGGCATTCGCTTCCGCTTCGCCCATGTTCTGGCGCATCGCGTTGAATTTGGGCAGAACACCGATCAGGTTTTGGATATGATGGCCGACTTCATGTGCAAGTACATAGGCTTGGGCAAAATCGCCGGAAGCGCCGAACTTCTTGTCGAGTTCGTCATAGAAACTCAGATCGATATAAAGCTTCTTGTCGCCGGGGCAGTAGAACGGGCCCGATGCGGCGCTGGCGAAACCGCAGGCTGATCGCACCTGCCCGTTGAACAGAACCATCGTCGGCGCTGGATAGGTCTGGCCCTCTGCCTGGAAAATGCCACTCCAGACGTCCTCGGTTTCAGCCAGGACGGTGCGCACGAATTGCGTCATCTCGTCATTGCTCGTGACCGACGTTTCGCCGGGAGCCGTCTGGCTCTGGCCTGGTACCAGCTGACCGCCATCGCCACCGGAATCGACGAGAATCTGCATTGGGTCGATATTGGTGCAGAACTTGAGAAACAGGAAGATTGCCGCCAGGATGATGATCCCGGAAAAACCGCCGCCGCGCGCCGTGCGCAGGCCGGAGCCCCCCGGAAGCCGGAACCCGCCACCGCGGCCGATACCGCCGGGAAATCCGCCGCCTTCGCCGCGTTGATCTTCAACATTGTCACTCTGTCTGCGGCCCTGCCAACGCATTTCCCCGTCTCCTGATTGCCGGCCTAACCGCCGATATTCTGCACTATCAACAGTATAGTGCGATATTTGTTTCACGCACGATGCTATTTTTCAACGTGCGGGTTTTCGTGACCGATAAATGCAGAGCGGTGCCAAACCTGCCGGCGGGACAAAAACTGTTGCGAAAAAGCGTAAAAAGACGCGTTTTTGGGGTTACGCAGAAGAGAGTCATTGCCTATAAGGCAGCCTTAGCCTCGCATTTGGAATTATGTGCCTGCCCGTACGGTCAAAACCGTGCGGTTTTTTGTGCAGCACGCTGTTGATAGGAACGCACCCATGCCAAAACGCACCGACATCAAATCTATTCTGATCATCGGCGCCGGGCCGATCATCATCGGTCAGGCATGCGAGTTCGACTATTCTGGCACGCAGGCCTGCAAAGCCCTCAAGGAAGAAGGCTACCGCGTCATCCTCGTTAACTCCAATCCGGCAACGATCATGACCGATCCGGAACTGGCCGACGCAACCTACATCGAGCCGATTACGCCGGAAGTGGTCGCCAAGATCATTGCCAAAGAACGGCCCGACGCGTTGTTGCCGACCATGGGCGGGCAGACCGCGCTCAACACCGCATTGTCACTGCGCCGTATGGGTGTGCTCGACCGTTACAATGTCGAGATGATCGGCGCCAACGCCGAAGCGATCGACAAGGCTGAGGACCGCGCATTGTTCCGCGAAGCCATGGCCAAAATCGGCCTGGAGACACCCAAATCCATGTTGGCCAACGCCACCGAGGTCAAGGACCTCGACCGCAGGTTGCATCAGGAACAGCGCGAAGCCGTGAAGGCCAAATATTCGGGCGCCGAGCTCGACGCTGCTTTGGACAAACTCGAAACCGAATGGCAACTCGGCGAGGGCGACCGCAAGCAGCGCTATGTCTCCCATGCGCTCGGCATGGCAGGTGCGGCGCTCGACCATGTCGGCCTCCCTGCTATCATTCGCCCTTCCTTCACCATGGGCGGAACCGGCGGCGGCATCGCCTATAACCGGAACGAATTCTACGACATCATCGGCAGCGGTCTCGACGCATCACCGACGACGGAAGTACTGATCGAGGAATCTGTTCTTGGCTGGAAGGAATATGAGATGGAGGTCGTCCGCGACAAGGCGGACAATTGCATCATCATCTGTTCCATCGAGAATGTTGATCCAATGGGCGTCCACACGGGCGACTCGATCACCGTTGCACCGGCCTTGACCCTGACAGACAAGGAATATCAGATCATGCGCAACGCCTCGATCGCGGTGCTGCGCGAGATCGGCGTCGAAACCGGCGGATCAAACGTGCAGTTCGCGGTCAATCCGGACAATGGCCGTCTGATCGTCATCGAGATGAATCCGCGCGTGTCGCGTTCTTCGGCACTGGCATCAAAGGCCACAGGCTTCCCCATCGCCAAGATCGCAGCGAAGCTCGCCGTCGGTTACACGCTGGATGAACTCGACAACGACATTACAGGCGGCGCGACACCTGCTTCGTTCGAACCCTCGATTGACTATGTCGTCACCAAGATCCCGCGCTTCGCCTTCGAGAAGTTCCCAGGCGCCGAGCCTACCCTGACCACCGCCATGAAGTCGGTCGGCGAAGTGATGGCCATCGGGCGCACATTCAAGGAGTCGCTGCAGAAAGCCCTGCGCGGCCTCGAAACCGGCCTCACCGGCCTCGATGAAATCGCCATTCCCGGGCTCGGTGAAGGCAATGACAACAATGCGATCCGCGCCGCCATTGGTGTGCCGACCCCGGATCGCCTGCGCATGGTAGGCCAGGCGCTGCGTATCGGCCTCTCCGTCGAGGAAGTTCACGAAGGCTGCAAGATCGATCCGTGGTTCCTGGAGCAGATGGCCGAGATCATCGCCACGGAAGAGCGTGTGCGCGAACATGGCCTGCCTCAGGATGGGCAAAATCTGCGCGTGCTGAAAGGCATGGGCTTTTCCGATGCGCGCCTCGCCAGCCTCGCCAAGGTCGAAGCCAGCGACGTGACAAAGCTGCGCAACAAGCTCGACGTCCACCCCGTCTTCAAGCGCATTGATACCTGCGCTGCCGAATTCGCCTCGCCGACTGCCTACATGTATTCGACCTATGAAGTGCCGTTTGCCGGGACTCTCGCCTCTGAGGCGCAGGTTTCCGACCGCAAGAAGGTCGTCATTCTCGGCGGCGGCCCCAACCGTATCGGCCAGGGCATCGAATTCGATTATTGCTGCTGCCATGCCGCGTTCGCCCTGCGAGAGGCGGGCTATGAAGCCATCATGATCAATTGCAACCCCGAAACGGTCTCGACAGATTACGACACGTCGGACCGGCTCTATTTCGAGCCACTGACCGCAGAAGACGTGCTGGAAATCCTGGCGATTGAGCAGACCGCCGGAACCTTGCACGGTGTCATCGTTCAGTTCGGCGGTCAGACACCGTTGAAGCTCGCCGATGCGCTGGAAAAGGCGGGAATTCCCATCCTCGGCACATCACCGGATGCAATCGACCTTGCCGAAGACCGTGACAGGTTCCAGAAGCTCTTGATCAAGCTCGACCTGACGCAGCCGAAGAACGGCATCGCTTACTCGGTCGAACAGGCGCGCACGATCGCCGGTGAACTCGGCTTCCCGCTCGTGGTTCGCCCATCCTATGTTCTCGGTGGCCGGGCGATGCAGATCATCCACGATGAGCGCGGCCTGCAAAGCTACTTGCTCGACACCGTACCGGAACTCGTACCGGAAGACATCAAGCAGAAATATCCGAACGACAAAACCGGCCAGATCAACACGCTGCTCGGCAAGAATCCCTTGCTGTTCGACCGTTATCTGACCGAAGCGATCGAGGTCGATGTCGATTGCCTCTGCGACGGCAAGGATACCTGGATCTCTGGTATCATGGAGCACATCGAAGAGGCTGGTATCCATTCCGGTGACAGCGCCTGCTCGCTGCCGGTTCATTCGCTTTCCGCAGAGACGGTTGCAGAACTGGAAAAGGAAACTGCGGCTCTAGCCAAATCGCTGAATGTGGTCGGCCTGATGAACGTGCAGTACGCGATCAAGGACAACACAATCTACGTCCTCGAAGTCAATCCCCGCGCCTCACGTACTGTACCGTTCGTTGCCAAGACCATTGGCAAGCCGATTGCCAAGATTGCCGCACGTATCATGGCTGGCGAAACACTCGATGACGCACTGGCAAACTATGGCGGCAAGCCCTCGACGACCGGTCGCAAGCACATTGCGGTGAAAGAGGCAGTCTTCCCGTTCGCGCGCTTCCCAGGCGTTGACACCCTGCTTGGACCGGAAATGCGCTCGACTGGCGAGGTCATGGGTCTCGATTACGATTACGCGCTGGCGTTCGCCAAGTCGCAGCTCGGTGCCGGTGTCGATCTGCCGCGCGACGGCACGCTCTTCGTCTCGGTGCGCGATGAAGACAAGCCGGGAATTCTCCCGTCGGTAAAGCGGCTTGCAGGACAGGGTTTCAAGATTCTTGCGACCGGCGGCACGGCCCGCTTCCTCAAAGAGAATGGTGTCGAGGCTCAAAAGATCAACAAGGTCCAGGAGGGCCGTCCGCACGTCGAGGATGCGATCCGTAACCGGCAAGTTCAGCTGGTCTTCAACACCACGGACAGCGCCAAGGCGATCTCCGATCTCGAAATCGCTGCGCCGCGCGACGCTGATGCAGAAGGTGCCCTACTATACCACCCTCTCCGGTGCCGACGCAGTGGCGGAAGCAATTGCCGCGCTGAAGGCTGGGTCGCTGGAGGTCAGGCCACTGCAGGACTATTTCGTCTGAGTCTGAATTGGTTGGAATCAGAATGCCCCATGGAGCCACCCCGTATGTCCCTATCGAAGGCCGGAATTGTGGATCGCGGTCACGGCGCGTTCTACAGGGAGCCAGCGGATCGCATGAACGAGGCCACAGTCGCTGGCGCGCTGATCTAGGCAGACGAGAAATTTGCGCACCCAGTATCACTCCAGAACGATCTGGTGGAACGACGTCAGACGCCTTCGAGCCCTTCGTCTTCCATACCATGTCCAGAGGGATCGCTGACAAAATGCAGAACCTTGGCGAAGACATGGTCGCCCTTGTCTTCGCGGCCGATATGCACCACTGTGGACGTGCCGAGATGATTGCGGAGGACAGCCATAACACGGTCATGCGCGGCTGGTTCCATGGCATCTAACGCTTCGTCGATCACAACCCAATCGGGCTTGTGCAGCTTGAGCCGCGCGAAAGCCAGTGATTGCTGTTCGTCGTCGCTTAGCTCCCTGTCCCATCTAGCCCGGAAATCAAGCAAGGTCTCAAGCCTGGTCAAGCCAAGCTCATGCAGTGCCGAAATTAGCTCTTCGTCGGAAAATCCCTCCTTTCCAAGCGGATAGGACATTGCTTCGCGTAAGCTCCCTGGCGGAAAATAAGGCAGGCGCGGCATGTAGAGAACGGTGGCATTTGGAGGCAAGCTCACCGTGCCGGCGCCCCACGGCCAAAGGCCCGCGATTGCGCGGAAAAGCAGGGTTCTGTCGATCCCCGGCTCGCTGGTGATCAGCACGCGCTCGCCTTCCTTGACGATGGCTTTCTTCTCCTTAAGGCGGACTGTGGCCCGGGGAGCCGTGATCTTTAGAGAATCGAGGACAATTTGATTTGAGTCCGATTCCGCGAATTTGATGCGCTGCTGGACCCCGTTCTTGATATCAGTCGCCTGGACAGCCTGTCGAAAAGAAGTCACGCGCAAAAGTGTCGCGCGCCAGTCGGCGATGGCGCCGAAATTGTTGACGAACCATTTCAGGGCGTCGTGGACCTGATTGAACGCCCCGATCGCCATCATTAAGCCGCCAAAGGTCAGATTACCGGCAAAGTAAACCGGCGCCGCCACGAGAATCGGCGCAACGATGGTGATCCACCCATAACCCGAAGTCACCCATGTCAGCTGTGTAAGCGCTGTCACCAAAAGACGGATTGCAGCGAGAAGACTGTCGATATCAAAGCCAATTCTGCGATTCTCGTCGGCTTCTCCACGATAGAGCGAGATCGCATCGATGTGCTCATTGACCCGCATGAGCGAGAAGCGCAGCTCGGACTCTTTTTGATAGCGGTCAGCATTGTATTTGATAAGTTTGCGACCAACGAGCCAGCTGAGCCAGGAAGCGGAAGCGGCGTAAAGAAAGGCTGCCCAAACCATATATCCCGGTATGGAAAAACTGTAGCCATAGATATTAAAAACGAAGCCGCTGGACAACGCCCACAACACACCAACAAAGCTGATCAGCAATATCGAAGCCTGCAACAGCCCGAATCCGAGATCGGTCGACATTTCCGAGAGGTGCCGGGCATCTTCATGCAGCCGCTGATCGGGGTTGACACCGATCGGCCCGGAATTGGACAGCTTGAATGCCCGGCGTGGCTGCAGCCATTCCCCCACCAGATCCCGGGTGAGGCCTTCGCGCAACTTCAGGCGAGTCATCTGATTGAGCCAGGTTTGGGCCACGTTGAGAACGAGAAGCACCGAAGCTATTCCAAAGAACACCATCAACTGGTCAACGAAGGCAGGAAAATCCCGCCTGGACAAGGAATCATAAAATGGGACGTTCCATCGGTTCAGCAATACCTGTCCGGCCGAAGTCACGATGATGATACTGAAAACACCGAGAACCATCAGAATGAGGCGGTTGCGCACGGGCGATATCCAATAGATATCCCCGATGACGCGCAGTTGGGAGAGGAGCCCTGCTTCCACTTCGCCTGCAACCGAGGTAGCTGTGGATCGGTTCTTTTTCTGCTCCGCCATGAGTTTCCCCCGTGGACGACCGCGATTCGGCCTGTTCCTGTTCACTCTACCATCTACTGTTAGGCCCTTCCCTTCCAAATGGAATCTCCATTCGAGCTTACAGAGGGGCCGGTGGCTGTGAAGGATCCGGCAAGGTATCGCACTAATGTCGAATATTCCAATTCTTGAAAATATGGAACGATAACATACCGATACGCGGATTCGCGGATTGGTCGTGCACTCCAGGTGGAAGGATATCCGGTGAGAAATTTTATCGAATGCAACACCATTGCGATCCTCAGTATTCCCGTTTTACTTGGCTTTGGACCGCCAGCCTTTGCCCAAACGGCGGCCCCAGCGCCCGAACCCGCAGGAAAAGTGGAATTTGCGCAAACACATGTACTTCAACGCACCGGCGGGACCCTCAATGCCCCTGTTCAAATTCCTGATCGCCAGACATTGCTGCTGTTTACACCAACCTCCGCTATCCCTGAGGACTACACCGCTTATTTGGATATCACTTTGAATGGAGAATCGGTACAAAGCATCCCCCTCGCCGAGCCTGACGGCCTGCCGGGAAATCTCGAAGACAAACTTTCCGATGTCCAATTGCCGCGATATAGCACAACTGCGTGGAGTGCGCTAATCTCGTCCGATTACATGAGTCCTGAGTACAAATTCAGTATCCGGTATGACGGTCCGATTGACCTGAACCCCTTGGACGTGAGCCCGCTCCACTGGTCACGGCCCGCAGACTTCACGATCGCCAGAATCCCTATGGTGTTGTGGTCTCCGGCAAATACGGCCTCCCCGGTAAACCTGCTTCCAGCTGCAAAACTCGCGCAGGACTATTTCGCATCTGCTCCGCTTCGACAACTCAAACTCGTTGATTACACTCCAATGAAATTTGACTACCTGATAACTCATGCGAATGCGAAACCCGTTAAAAAATACAACACGGACCAAGACCTGCAGGCAGATGGGATGTCAGATCTCTATGGCCCCGCGCGGGAATTAACCATGCGCGTCAGCCTTGCCAATACAGGTCGTGGACTGCTCGATGTACTTGGTGATAACTCGCCTTATAGTTTCGGTACTTACGTTGGCCTTGGTTGGCGGTATCAACCCTCCACGAAAAAATTCTATGATACGAACACGGGTGGTGCGTCCGGGGGCTGGACGGGGTGGGCCGAAATGTGGAATACGCTTGCCTACCAATGCAGCAATGCTTTCATCCATGAAGTTGGCCATTCGTTTACGCTCTACCATTTTGTCGAAGGCACGGCAAAAGCATGGAAAATCGATAGTGAATACCCACATGATGGGGTGAATGGACCAGCCAATCCCTCGGGATTCGATTCGACGCGCAATCTGTTCAGAACCTGGTACGAAGTGAACGAAAATGGCCCGGTTCATGATCATTCCGGTGCGCTGGCAGGAAAGCACGACCCGATGAACGGCGGCGAGTCTGCCAACAAGATAACCTGCTTTCCTCAATACACGGCCTACCAGGCCATGAAAATGCAGGGTTGGCTGAACACTACACCGACGCTGCTCTCCTTGAACGGTGTTCCAGGGGTCTACAAGTGGAACAATACCACCAGAACCTATAGTAAAACAGCTCCTGCTGCTGGTGCCTTGGAACCAACCGGTATCGACCTTCCCGTAACGACTGTGATGGGAACCCTGACATCCAGCGATACGAATGGCACGTCGCAAATTTATCCGGCAATATTCGCAAAAAGTGGCAATCTGTTCGATTTGCCAGACCCATTTTCGAAGGGATTGCCTCATCTCTACAATGACGCTCGTTATTTTGTGAAAGTAACCAACAGCGATGACAGCGCGCGTTATATTCTCATTCCCCAGCCCAACATACTTAACGACAAGCAGCTCCGTTATTTCTCCTTCAATCTGGACTTCAGAAGCAATCCCGTTCGCCTTGAACTCTATCATGCTGATACCGGCTATCCGGATATCTCTCTGGAGACCAGCCATGTCACGAACTCGATTGATATCAAGCAACCGGATTTGGAAGAACTTTCCCAACCCGTATCATTTCCTAAAGCCTCGCAACCAAACGAAATACAGATCCTCAAGGACTGAACGGACTGAAATTCGAAAAGGAATGTGGGGGCAAAATTTGCCTATGCAACCCGCAGCAGCTAGCCCCGGCAAGAAACCCATTTGAATACGGCTTGTTTTGGCGCAAATTCTGTCATATGTATCCGGCATCGATTTTATCGGTCGAGTGACTTTGCGACCTGCGTAACCCGTTGCGCTTCCTGATGAACTCCATTGCATAGGTTCGATTCCCTGGGCCGCATATGTGCATGCTGCCTGTCTTATATATCTGAAAGGAATTTCCCATGGCTACGGGAACAGTGAAATGGTTCAACAGCACTAAGGGCTACGGTTTTATCCAGCCTGATACTGGTGGTGCAGACGTTTTTGTCCATATCTCCGCTGTTGAACGCGCAGGTTTGCGCGGTCTCAATGACGGCCAGAAGGTCAACTACGAGATCGTACAGGACCGTCGTTCGGGCAAGTCGTCCGCAGACAACCTGAGCGTTGCCGGCTGATAGCCGAATACGGGAATCGTCGGATTTCTGAACGCACATAGAAATAAAAGAGGCGGGATTTATCCCGCCTCTTTTATTTCTATCAATGAAATTAGACCGTTGCGGCCCCTCAATTCTAACCGACTTCAACCACAATCTTACCGAAGGGCCCTCGGTCGAGATGATCGAGGGCCGCCTCAAAGTCATTCATACCATATATCGCATCGATAACAGGGTTCGTCCCTGATAGATCGAAAGCCCTGACCAGGTCCTCTAGCGCACGTCTGTGTCCCACCTGTATTCCTTCCACAACGACGCGTTTGCGAGCGAAGGCGCCAAAACCGCCTGATACATCAAGACCCTCAAGAATGCCTATCAACGAGATTCGCCCGGCGACGGCTGCTGCATCGAGTGACTTGCCGAGATGAGCGCCTCCGACCGTCTCCAATATATGATCGGCACCATGATCGCTGGTCAGGCGATAAACCGCCTCAACCCAGTCCTCTCGTTTGCGGTTGATAGCATGATGGGCCCCAAAGTCCCTTGCCCGCGCCAGCTTCTTGTCATCCCCGGAAACGACGATCACTTCCGCCCCATGCAGCAATGCGATCTGCAGGCCGAAAAGCGATACCCCACCCGTCCCGAGTACCACCACCTTCTGCCCTGCCCGCAATCTGCCACGCTCGACAAGTGCGGTCCAAGCGGTGAGACCCGCGCAAGGCAATGTGCTCGCCTCGGTATGGCTCAGCTTCCGGGGGCCGCACACCGCCCAATCCTGATTGAGGACGATATATTCCGCCAGCACGCCCTGTAGCGGCCCGCCAAGATTGCGGCCGTTTGGATGGCGCGCCGTCCCTGGACCGTCGCCATCGATCCAGTCCGGCAGGAACGTCGAAACAATGCGCTCGCCAACGGCAAAACGTGTGACACCTTCGCCGCATGCGGCGACAACCCCTGAGATATCCGAGAGCGGTATTAACGGCTCCGTTAGAGGATCCGGCATTCCAAACCCGGCATCGACCAGCAACTTGTCACGATAGTTCAGCGAAACCGCCGCGACCTTGATCAATACCTCGCCAGGGCCTGGTGTCGGGATTGCCGTCTCGACAAGTTTCAAATTCGCCCTGCCCGCTGCCGTCAATTGCCAGCGTTTCATTGTCGTCGCCATGCTCTCTGTCCTTTTTTATGCCCGACTACGGGGCCTGAGGGCATCAACTTATAGGACCGGCGGGCAATACAGTTGCGCTTGTTGGCTGCATTATTGTATCTCATATGTCTACAATAGGAGGCGGACAATGGATCGACTTGCGGGTATCCAGGAATTTGTGACGGTGGTGGATGCCGGAGGATTTTCTGCTGCCGCCGATAAGCTGCACCTGTCTCGCTCAGCCATCGGGAAGACAGTTGCGCGGCTGGAAGCGCGGCTGGGCGTGCGGCTGTGCCACCGAACGACCCGCAATTTCAAACTGACGAGCGACGGCCACGCCTTCTACGAGCATTGCGTTCGCGTCCTTGCGGCAGTCGATGCTGCGGAAGACTCGGTGACGCCTGACAAGGGCGAACCGGCGGGCCGCATGCGCATCAGCGTGCCGGTCCTCTTTGGCCGGCGTTGCGTAGCTCCGGTGGTGTACGATCTCGCGCGCCAATATCCGAAGCTGCGGTTCGATATGTCGTTCACAGACCGTCCCGTTGATCTGATAGAAGAGGGCTACGACCTGGCTGTGCGCAATGCCGCATTGCCCGACAGCGCTGTTCTCACGGCCCGCCGAATTGCGCGGCAACGCATGGCCATATGCGCTTCGCCGTCCTATCTCGCCTCTCATGGAACGCCAGCCTACATGGAAGATATCGCCAGCCACGACGCGATCGTCTATGGCCGCGAAGGCAGCACACGACCCTGGCTGTTTCCAGACAGTAAGGGTGGCTCCTACGCTGCTCCGACACGAAACCGTATTGTTCTCGATGATCTCGAGGCGGCTGCCGATGCCGCCGCCAGCGGGCTGGCGCTAGCCTGGCTCCCTTGCTGGCTTATTCGCGACCGGGTCATGGACGGCAGCCTCGTCGGAGTATTGCCTGATATCGAGCCGCTGGTTTTCGACACCTATGCCATTTGGCCGAAGGCACCCTTCATGCCGGCGCGGTTGCGCATTCTGATCGATGCGTTGGTTGCTCGCCTGCCCGGCCTGACCGGGACCAACGGGGAGATCAAGTCGAGCGGTTGATCAGTCCGGTAGCCAACTGATGGGAACATGACCCTCATCGCCAGCAACGCGGTTCAGCCATTTCGACACCGAAGGATACGCTGAAAGATCATAGCCGCCGCGATTAGCCTCATGCGTATACGCATAGAGCGCGATGTCCGCGATGCTGATTGTGCCGCCGGTAAAATAGGGCGTCTTTTGAAGCTGGCTCTCCATGACGAGCAGGGCCTTGTTGCCACCCTCAAGCGTTGCCGCCAGCCGTTCCGGCGTCGCATCCTTGGCTCTCTCCGGATAGACCAGGAGTGCGCGCCGAACGGCTATATTTGGCTCATGGGTATACTGTTCGAAAAACAGCCATTGGTACATCAATGCTCGCTCGTAGGCGTCCTCCGGAATGAACCGGCTGCCTTCAGCGAGATGCAGAAGTATGGCATTTGATTCTGCCAGCAGCCGGCCATCGTCAAACTCAAGCAACGGTACCTTGCCATTGGGATTCTTCGCCAGAAATTCCGGTTTACGCGTTGAACCATCCGTTGATGAAATAGCAATGTGTTCAAAGGGCAGAGCCAGTTTCGCCATCAAAAGCCGCGGCTTATAGCAGTTTCAGGATCGATTTGCGAATAGAGTTTCGGCATGGCTTTGGTCTCCTGTGGCGGGCGAATATTCCCGCTACTTCCCGGCGTGTCCAATCATTTTGATTGAAGCGTTGTTCAAACATCACTGATGATTGAGGCGTTCCATGTCACACACTGCACAGAAAGTGAACGATGTGAACCCGTGCGGGCATGCTTTCGCTTGCGATTCGCACGCTGTTGCGACATAGCAGGCCCGCAAACCGTCTACTGGTCATCAAACCCTCGTTACTGGAGAACGATAACATGGCATTCCTCGCAGACGCCCTTTCCCGTGTGAAGACTTCCGCAACGATTGCGATCACCCAGAAAGCGCGCGATCTGAAAGCCGAGGGCCGGGATGTCATATCGCTCTCCGTCGGCGAGCCGGATTTCGATACGCCCGACAATGTCAAGGAAGCTGCCATCGCTGCTATTCGGCGCGGCGAGACCAAGTACACGCCTGTCGCCGGAATCCCGCAGCTACGTGAAGCCATCGTTCGCAAGTTCAAGCGCGAGAATGAGCTTGAGTACAAGGCGAACCAGGTGATCGTCGGCACTGGTGGCAAGCACGTCATCTACAATGCTCTGCTCTCGACACTGAACCCTGGCGATGAGGTCATCTGCGTCGCGCCCTACTGGGTCAGCTATCCGGAAATGGTCGCGCTGTGCGGTGGCACCCCGGTCATCGTTTCGGCCGTGCAGAAGAACGATTTCAAGCTGCAGCCGGAAGATCTGGAGCGGGTCATTACGCCGAAGACCAAGTGGATCATCATGAACTCGCCCTCGAACCCGTCGGGCGCCGCCTATACATGGGATGAGATGAAGAAGCTCACTGACGTTCTCATGCGCCATCCGCATGTCTGGGTGCTGACCGACGATATGTATGAGCACCTCACCTATGGCGACTTCAAGTTCGTCACGCCCGCGCAGGTCGAGCCGAACCTCTACAACCGTACCCTGACCATGAACGGCGTGTCGAAAGCCTATGCCATGACCGGCTGGCGCATAGGCTATGCGGCGGGTCCGCTTGAACTCATCAAGGCGATGGACATGGTTCAGGGTCAACAAACCTCAGGTACCAGCTCGATCTCGCAATGGGCGGCCGTTGAGGCACTCGATGGCACGCAAGCCCACCTTCCAGTGTTCAAGAAGGCATTTGAAGCGCGCCGCGATCTGATTGTCTCGATGCTCAACCAGACCAACTTCCTGGAGTGTCCGAAGCCCGAAGGCGCCTTCTACGTCTATCCGTCATGCGCCGCTGCAATCGGCAAGACAGCTCCATCCGGCAAGCTGATCGTAACGGATGAGGATTTCGTCAGCGAACTGCTGGCGACCGAGGCTGTCGCCGCCGTGCACGGATCGGCTTTCGGCCTTGGACCGAACTTCCGCATCTCCTACGCCACTTCCGATGCCAACCTCGAAGAGGCCGGCAAGCGCATCCAGCGCTTCTGCGCCAGCCTTCGCTGAGATCGGGCACATCGCATCAAATTAAGGGGCTTCGCGAGCCCCTTTTTTCTTTGCGGCAGAACTTCACAGCATTGTGTGAAACCAGTGATGGAAAACTGCGTATTTTCGGAGCGAGAACTCTTCGCAAGGAATAATCATGGTCGCTATTCACCGAAAGCCCCACTGGGCAATCTCCGAGGCCCTGGCAACACCGGAGCAGGCCTTCCTTGATCGGCGGACGATCCTCAAAGCCTGGGGCTTGGGCGGACTGGCAGCCACGACCTGCGCAGTCCTGCCTAGATCGGCGCGAGCCGAGATCGAACGCAAACCCGCAGGCAACCCTGCTCTCTATCCCGCAAAGCGTAACGAGGCTTACGAGTTGGGCCGCAGCCTCACGCCGGAAGAGATCAATTCGAAATACAATAATTTCTATGAGTTCGGCGGCGACAAAGACATTTGGACGGAAGCACAGACCTTAATCACCAATCCATGGGATATCGAAATTGACGGAATGGTGGAAAAACCATTCACGATAGCGTTTGCCGATCTGGAAGCAAAAGTTCCGCTGGAAGAAAGACTTTACCGGCATCGTTGCGTCGAAGCCTGGTCGATGACCGTGCCATGGACGGGTTTTTCCCTCGCAAAGCTGGTCGAGTTTGCCAAACCCACGGCTTCAGCAAAATATATCCGATTCGAGACATTCAACGATCCGTCCATGGCGAGCGGCCAGAACGGCTTTCTCTACACCTGGCCCTACGTCGAGGGCGTGACTATGGCGGAAGCAGCCAATGATTTGGCATTCGTCGTGACGGGCGCCTATGGCAAGCCTCTGCTCAATCAGTTCGGCGCACCTATCCGGCTAGCTCTTCCATGGAAATATGGGTTCAAATCAGTGAAGTCGATCCGCAAGATCACTTTTACCGACCAACGCCCTGTAAGTTTCTGGGAAGGCCTTGCATCGAATGAATATGGCTTCTGGGCCAATGTTAACCCGGAGGTCGCGCATCCACGCTGGAGCCAAGCGCAGGAACGCATATTGCATACGGGAGAAACGGTGCCAACCCTGCTGTTCAACGGCTATGGCGAACACGTCGCTTCGCTCTATAAGGGGCTCGAGGGCGAACCACTCTATCGCTGAGCCGTGAAGGCATACCCCCTGAAAAGAAAAGAGGCCGGACAATTGCCCGGCCTTAAATTTTGAAGGATGCCGTTTCCGGCGAAACCTCCAGAGGGGAACACTTGCGGGCGCGCAATGGGAGGAGGAGACGCACCGGCAAGTCACGTGGATATGAAGGTTTTGCCTCATGATCGCAACACCCATTTGTGCAACGCACCCATGCACACAGCGCATAGCGGTGAATTTGCGAGCACTATTGGAAAATTAGTCACGAATATCAACAGAATGAGTAAATCCATGCTGCTGGCAATCGCACATTTAGGAAGAAAAACTTTTCACAATCAAGCCAAACAGGGATCCTAATACGACCAGGTGCGCGCTTTCGAGAAAAGAAAATCTCGAAACACGTGCAATTTGGCAGCGTTTTTGATTCCTTCCGGATAGCAGAAAAACGTATCGAAGGAAGGTAATTCCATCTCGGGCAACAGCCGGACCAGCGTCAGAATCCTTCTCCACCATATAGTCCGGCAGGACACCGAGGCCGACGCCCTTCTGGATCGCCCGCTTGATCGACAGCAGGTTGTTGATCTGCAGCACCGCCGGACGCAAATTGCCATCCGACCGGCCAATCACCTCCAGCCAGTTGAGATTGGTAAGATAAGACGGCGCGGGTTCGCCAAAGCTGACGATACGATGGGTATCGATCTCTTCGATACTTTCAATCTTGCCGTACTTGGCAATATAGGCTGGTGACGCGTAGACATGCATATGTACGGTAAATAGCCGGCGCTGGATCAAGTCTGGCTGCTGCGGCTGACGCAGGCGAATAGCGCAATCCGCATGACGCATGGTCAGGTCGAGCTCTTCATTATCGAGGAGCAACTGCAGTTGGACTTCAGGATAGAGCTCGATGAATTCCTGCACGCGCTCGATCAGCCAGCCCGAACCAAGGCCAACCGTGGTCGTTACGCGCAATTTTCCAGATGGTCTGTCCTTGCTGTCGGTCAGGCGGGAGCGGACATTTTCCAGCTTCATCAGAACTTCATGAGCGGTGCGGTAGAGCACCTCGCCCTGCTCGGTCAGGATAAGACCGCGGGCATGGCGGTGAAACAGCGGAACACCGACATCCTGCTCAAGCGCACTAACCTGACGGGAGATGGCCGATTGCGACAGATGCAGTGTCTCGGCGGCATGGGTGAACGACCCTGCCTCGGCAGCAGCATGAAATATTCGCAACTTGTCCCAATCAAGCGACATCGCGCAGTCTCTCCCCGTTCCGGCCACGCATATCGCGGCCAGCTCCATTCTAGCGGCTGCTATTCAGCAGCTTGACGCACTGGTTCCTGAGCGGTCAGCCAACGCTCGGCTTCAAGGGCTGCCATGCAGCCCATTCCGGCCGCGGTGACCGCCTGACGATAGATATCATCCGTGACATCCCCGGCGGCAAAGACGCCCGGTACATCGGTTGCGGTTGAATCCGCTGCGGTCCAGAGATAGCCATTCGGCTTATGTTTGAGTTTCCCCTTGAAAAGCTCGACAGCTGGCGCATGGCCAATGGCGACGAAAACGCCGTCCGTGGCCAGTTCCGTTGTTTCACCGGTCTTGACGTTCTTCAGGCGAACGCCAGATACCGATGCCGGAAGCGGTGCCTTGGCTACCGTGCCGGTGATCTCGTCAATGGCATTGTCCCAAATAACTTTGATGTTTTCTTTGCGGAAAAGCCGATCCTGCAGGATTTTTTCCGCGCGGAACTGATCGCGGCGATGCACGATCGTGACGGACTTTGCCAGATTGGCGAGATAAAGCGCCTCTTCGACTGCCGTATTGCCGCCACCGACGACCACCACATCCTTATTGCGATAGAAGAAGCCATCGCATGTGGCACAGGCCGAAACGCCAAAGCCCATGAAGGCCTGTTCAGTAGGAATGCCGAGCCATTTCGCCTGTGCGCCCGTGGCGATGATCAGCGCATCGCAAGTATATTGTGTGCCGCCGTCGCCGATGAGCCGGAACGGGCGAACGGATAGATCGACCTCGGTGATGATGTCGTGAACGATCTCGGCCCCGACATGCTCGGCCTGGATGCGCATCTGGTCCATCATCCACGGACCCTGCACCGTATCGGCATAGCCCGGATAGTTTTCCACATCAGTCGTGATCATCAGCTGGCCACCCTGCTGCAGGCCGGCCACGATGAGCGGCTTGAGGTTTGCGCGGGCAGCATAGATCGCCGCCGTATAGCCGGCGGGACCGGAACCGATGATAAGAACGGGCACATGGCGCTGTGACATAACAAGACCTTGAAGTGATATCTTCTCTACATACGATAGGTGGCACGAACCGGGGTCCGCTTCAATCGCTATAAAGTAGTGGTTGAGCCCCCTTTGTTGCAAGGTCTGTGCATAACATAGGCGGGTTAGCCACAGGTTGATGCTGCATTGCACGGTTTCCAACACGTTGTGCGGTTTGCCAGAACCAGTTATGAAGCTTGAAATGTCAAAAATGCGATCCTGAGGTTCACTCCATTTTTCGCACCATCATCAACATTTGCGCGCGGTTTGGCTTGGTCATGGCTGCGACCATGCTTGTCCCGGCACTGGTCGATATTCATATCGGTAATCGTGATTGGGCCGTTTTTGTTAAGTCGGCGGTTTTTACGAGTGTCCTCTGTGGGCTGGTAAGCCTGGCCACGAGTAACCCCGAGATCCGCTTCACCCCGCGCCTGGGCTTTTTGCTGATTGTCGCCATCTGGCTGACAGCCGCCCTGCTCGGTTCCTTGCCGTTCTTTTTTTCGACATTGCCAATCAGCTTTGCCAAAGCTTTCTTCAGATCCATGTCTGGCATCACGGCGACGGGAGCGACAGTGCTTACCGGGCTCGATTCCATGCCCCGCGGCATATTGATGTGGCGTTCTCTTCTTTGCTGGTTCGGGGGTCTCGGCTTCGTTGGATTGGGTCTTTTGCTGTTGCCATCGCTTCGTATCGGCGGCATCCAGCTTCTGCATATGGAATCCTCCGACAAGTCCGAAAAAATCCTGCCACGTATTCATCAGATCGCCACCGGAATTATCCTTGCCTATATCAGCCTGACGCTGGCCTGCACGCTGCTTTATTTTGCTGCTGGCATGGGCATGTTTGACGCCGTCAATCACGCAATGACAACCGTGGCGACAGCCGGTTTTTCAACGCACGATACGTCGCTTGGCTTTTATGCCCACAACCGCGCGATCCTGATAATCGCCACGATTTTCATGATCCTTGGCGCTCTGCCCTTCGTGCTCTATATCAAGGCGGTCATGCCGCAGCGCTTGATGTCTCTCGTCGATCCGCAGGTAACGCTGTTCTTTGTCATCATCGTCGGTCTCAGCGCTGTCCTCGCCGTCGGGTTGAAACTGGAGTCCGGTATCGGTACAGGCGATGCTCTGATTGCAGCGTTCTTCAACCTTGTCTCCGTCATAACAACGACTGGTTTCGCGACGGAGGACTACACACTGTGGGGCTCCGAAGCGCTCGGCATCTTCTTCCTGGTTACCTTTATCGGCAGTTGCTCTGGCTCCACCTCGGGTGGGATCAAGCTCAACCGCCTTATCATTCTGTGGCAACTGGCATCTGCAAGCCTGACGCGCCTGATAATGCCCAACGCCGTCATAAAGATGCGTTATGGCCGTTCTGAAATTACCCAAGACGTCGCTCAATCGACCTTGCTGTTCATTTTCCTCTATATGTCATCCTTGGTGATTGGAGCGACTATCCTCACAATACTTGGAAATGACCTGGGAACGGCGTTCACAGGCGCCTTGACGGCACTCTCCAATGTCGGGCCAGGCTTTGGCGAAACAATTGGCCCTGCGGGAAATTTTTCGACTTTGGGAGACCCCTCCCTGATCGTTCTCAGTTATCTCATGCTCGCCGGGCGGCTAGAGATTATTCCCGTTGTCATCCTCTTCACCCGTCGTTTCTGGAGCCGGTAGCGCCGAAGGTGTTTGCAACCTGTGAGGGATACATTACACAGCGTGGGGAATCGCTTATGGTGACGACAATTCTCTTGGAACAGGATGGAATATGCCTTTGAAGGCGGACCTCGACGCGATTGACTGGAAAATCCTGAAACAGTTGCAGGATAATGGCCGTATCACCAATGTGGAACTGGCCGAGCGCGTAGGTATTTCGGCGCCACCCTGCTTGCGCCGTGTCCGCAAACTGGAGGAAAGCGGCGTCATCCAAGGCTACCGCGCTATCCTCAATGGTTCGATTTTGGGCCAGGACATCGTGGCGTTCTGCATGATCCGGCTGCATCGCCAATCCGACGCGGATCTGAAGAATTTTGCAGAAAAAACCAAGAACTGGATCCTTGTACGCCGGGCATGGATGGTATCAGGCGAGATCTGATTTCCTGCTCCATTGCGTCGCCAGCGATCTCAGCACGTTCCAAAACTTTGTCATCGAAGAGCTGACCTCGACACCGAATGTCGATTCGGTTCGCACGTCGCTGACGATCCGTTCGGTCAAGAACGAACCGCTGATGGTTCTCTAGCGGCGAAAACGATTATAAAGATACAGCTTCACGCGGTAGTATGGTCTCAGTATCTCCCGGCTCAGGCGGCCGGACAATGTCTTGTTCTTGCCCTGAACCACTGTTCCACCGAGATTGAAATCGATCTCGCGAATTGTGATCGGCCGCGCTGACAGGACGCGTATTGGATGCAGCCACCGCATCTGGATCGTTGTGTCGACCGGACGGTCGAATTGCTTTGTCGCGGCGAGAAGCGCCAACGCCGCATCCTGCCCGACCAGCTGCATCTGCATGCCGAGCCCAGGCAGGTCCGGTTCGATAACACTGTTGGCGCCTTCTTTAGCGACTTCCTGCCCATACTCGCCTCTTGGCCAGCGAGGAAAGCGGATATAGTCGGTCGATTTCATGCCTTGCAATGCCAGCTTCAATTGTGCGGCAAAGGCAGCATCGTCCAAATCGACATCATCCTCGATGACGAGTCCGGCGCCGAGATTGCGGTCAACGATTGTTTGCCAGGCCTTGCGGTGCGACAGGAAGCAGGCGACTTCCGAAATACGCAATTCGAATGGATAGTAGGGTCTGTGCAGCGAACGCTTGTACACTGCGCCCATATCGTCATCGCTGAGATCCAGCGCGTCCACTGCGTCAATGATTTCCGCTTTTACCGGCAAGCGCTCGATCAGCTGGCGAATATGTTCGCCGCGCTTTGTGGCACGCTTGAGATGAATGATAAATGCCGTGATGGTCACGGTTTCGCTCCACCGTCGAAAAGGTATTCATATACTTCGAGGACTTTGGCGGCTTCCTTTTCCAGTGGGAATTTCTCCCTGACATGGCGAAGACCCGCCTTGCCCGCTCTTTTACACATTGCCGGATCCGCAAGGTAGGGAGCAATCGCCTGTTCAAGCGCAATACTGTCGCCGGCCGGCACAACAGTTCCGGTGCCCGGCTCGATCATCTCGGCATAGGCCCCCGCATCGCTCGTGACCACAGCCGTCTGCGATGCCATAGCCTCAAGCGGTGTCAGGCCAAATCCTTCGTTGCGTGAAGGCGCGACGTAGAGCGTCATCCTGCGATACCAGACACGCACATCCGGCACCTCCCCCAGGAACAGGATACGATCGGCGAGCCCGGCCCGAGTAATCCTGTCGCGCAGTGCCTGTTCGAAACCCTTATGTTCCGCAGTCGTCCGGCCGGTCATCACTGCCGTCCAATCCGGATAGCGCGGCAGAAGATTGATCATGGCGTCGACAAACAGGTCCGTGCCTTTCGACGGCCGGATACGGCCGGAACAGCCAACGAGATACTGTCCTGGAAGCCCCGATGCTTCAAATGTGTCCTGATCGTCCTGCGGCGGGTGAAACAGATGGGTGTCGACACCGTGCATGATCACCGTGTGCGGCACTTTCAGGAAACTGCCAGACTTGCCGCTCGTCGCGATCACGCCATTCATCTGCCGGATCAGCCATTTGGTGAAGGGCTTGTGATCACGCTGCGCGGCAGACGTAAACAGTAGCTTCAGCTTCATGCGCAAGACCGAGCGCATGAAAATGCCTGCAATCATTTCATTGTTCCGGCGCGCATGCCAAATGCGGAACGGTCTTGTCTTGGGGTTGAACCAGAGACCAGGAAGCGACATCCAGCCGATATTGGGCAGGTTGGCGGGCAGCCCCGGCCCTATCGTGACGATCTTGAGGCCGTTCGCGCGTTGCAGGGGGATAAGTTGAATGATGGTCGAGGTGACTCCGGAAAGCTTGCGCTTGAAATTCGGAGCTATCACCTCGACGCTGCTTAGGGGATCATGCACGAAGGCTAGACGAAACTGAAACCGATGATTTCGTAAGAACGGGCACCACCGGGTGCATTGACTTCAATTGTCTCGCCTTCAGTCTTCCCGATCAGTGCACGCGCAATGGGCGAAGAAATGGAAATGCGGCCAGCTTTGGGATCAGCTTCCTGATCGCCGACAATCTGATAGATCCTTTTTTCGTCCGTGTCCTCGTCGATCAGATGGATCGTCGCGCCAAATTTGATCTTGTCGCCGGACAGTTTCGAGATATCGATAATTTCCGCGCGAGCGGTATAGTCTTCGAGCTCACCCACACGACCTTCATTATGACTCTGCGCTTCTTTGGCAGCGTGATACTCGGCGTTCTCCGAAAGGTCGCCATGGGCGCGCGCTTCCGAAATTGCCTGGATGATACGCGGCCGCTCTTCCTGTTGGCGCCAGCGCAACTCTTCCTTGAGCTTGTCGAGATCCAGCCTGAGTCATCGGGACCTTTTCCATGCCCTCTCCTTTCGTAGTCAGTGTCGAATAGCGCTCCATCGAGGCCACGCGGCACAAAAAGAAAACGGCCACCGAAGCTCAAGACTTCGGAACCGTTCAGTCAGTCGTCCCTTAATATAGCACTGTTTCTGGCGATTTCACGAAGAAAGTGGAAAATGTCGCATCAACGGGCTTTACGCCTCGGCAAATTGACAACGGAGCGGCACCTCACGCCACTGTGAGACGACCGCGTCGAAGGAATATGCACAAAATGGTGCAATCTCGGTTGGGACAGGAGGATCGCCAATGAAACGAACACCGAGCTTTAAATCAGCTCCGCTCCTTGCCACGCTGTTGGCCCTTTCTTCGACTGCTTTTGCTGAGGATTTCAAAACCGAGACGGTCACTCTCTCGGCTCAAACGGTAGCAGGCGGGCTCAACCATCCGTGGAGTCTTGCATTTCTTGCCGACGGGGCACTTCTTGCGACGGAGCGCACAGGAAGCATGCGCATCATCAAAAGCGGCAAAGTGTCGAAACCAGTTGCCAACGTTCCCAAAGTGGTTGCCAAGGGTCAGGGCGGCTTGCTCGATGTCGCCTTGGCACCCGACTTCGCCACAAGCAGCCGGATCTATTTTACATTTTCGCAACCGGGCAAGGGTGGAGCAGGAACGGCATTGGCAAGCGCCAAACTTGTTCGGAGTGAGGAAAGTGCGGCACTTGAAAATGTCTCGATACTCGTTTCGATGAACAAGAAAACCGGAACAGCGCATCATTTTGGCTCACGTATCGTTGTGGCCCCCGACGGCAAGCTATTCGTAACGATGGGCGAGCGCGGCGACAAACTGCGCGCGCAAAATTTCAAGGATCACGCGGGTTCCGTGCTTCGGATCAACGCGGACGGCACCGTTCCAGCGGACAATCCGTTCGCTGATGGCAAAAAAGGACTGCCGGAGCTTTGGTCCAAGGGCCATCGCAATCCGCAAGGCGCGGCTTGGGACCCCGTCACACAATCCCTGCTGACTGTCGAGCATGGCGCCATGGGTGGCGATGAAATCAACCGGCCGGAGCCCGGCAAGAACTATGGTTGGCCTGTCATTACCTATGGCAAGGATTACTCGGGTGCGAAAATCGGCAAAGGCACAAGTGCCGAAGGTTATGAGCAGCCACTCTACTACTGGGATCCGTCTATCGCACCGTCGGGCCTGGCCGTGTACGAGGGGGCAATGTTTCCCGAATGGAAAGGTGATCTTCTCGTCGGAGCGCTGAAATTTGAGTTGCTGTCGCGCCTTGATCGCGATGAGGAAGGGACTATCAAAGGCGAGGAGCGCCTTTTGAAGGGCGAGTTTGGACGCATCCGGGATGTCCGCGTGGCACCCGACGGCTCGATTTACCTTCTGACCGATGAAAGTGATGGAAAAATCATCCGGCTGTCACGCGCATCAGGAACCTGACACCGCAGCATTTCTGGCCTTGCGGCATTAAATTGCAATCTGTAGATATCCCTCGCGGGTATAACCGCAGAGCACTGTGGGATCATCATGACGCATGGCCGGGCCAATATACTGCTGCTTGCTGCGGGAGCCATCTGGGGCCTGGGTTTTGTGGCGCAATCCAGCGCCATGGACAGTGTCGAACCATTTATGTTCATTGCCCTGCGCTTCTTGCTCGCAGCGCTTACGGTAATGCCACTTGCGATCCGCGAAGCAAAGGCAGCCCCGAAGAAACTATCGCGTTTCGACTATTTTGGCTTTACCTTCATCGGATTGCTGCTTTTTGCAGGGGCGGCCCTTCAGCAGATCGGCATGCAGACAACGTCTGTCACAAATGCCGGCTTCCTGACCGGGCTCTATGTGATCATGGTGCCGTTCCTCGCTGTCGTGCTTTTCTGGCAGTGGCCACATCCCGTCGTGTGGCCTTGCGCGCTGACCGCGGTTGCCGGCATCTATCTCTTATCCGGGGGACGCCTCGAAGGTCTGACGGCTGGTGATTGGCTGATCGTTGCATGCGCTGTCTTTTGGGCGCTGCAGATCATCTTCATCAATCGCCTTGCCGCAAATAATGGCCGGCCGATCATGCTTTCGCTTGTGCAGTTCGCCGTATGCGCCGTGCTTGGCTTCATCGTAACGCTTGGAACGGAACGCACTGAACTCTTCTCCATTATTGCCGCTGCACCGGAAATTCTCTTTGCGGGGGTCATCTCGTCGGGCATCGCCTTCACGCTGCAGGCTGTTGGTCAGCGCTTCACAACTGCACCGCAGGCTGCGATCATGCTATCGTCCGAAGCATTGTTCGCCGCTCTTTTCGGCGCACTTATTATGGGAGAGCGCATGTCACTTCAGGGTGCGATCGGTTGCGCGCTCATCTTCATGGCAATGATTACGGTTGAATTGATCCCGGCCCTGCGAAGCAGAACCGAAGTCAGGCCTTGAAGATCAGCGTTGCCCCTCCGGCGATCAGAACGAAACCGGCCACATGCTGCCAAGTGAACGACTCCTTCAGGTAAAACACTGAGAACAGGCTGAAGACGACCAGCGTGATCACTTCCTGCATCGTCTTGAGTTCGGCTGTCGAATAAACCGCATGTCCGATTCGATTTGCCGGAACGGCGAACCAGTATTCTACCAACGCGATGCCCCAGCTGATGAAAACAACTGGAGTGAGCGCTGCCGCCGGATATTTCAGATGCCCGTACCAGGCGAAGGTCATGAATACATTTGAAGCGATAAGAAATATTATGGGCAGGATGGAAGGCGAAAGGAAGGTTGGCATGATGGTTCTTTCGGGAGGAAGGATCGGGCATTGTGCAGTGCACTAACGCAGTGCTGAATACAGCAAAATCAAGCCAATTCAATGTAAAATGACGCCGCATTCCCGACGCAGACGTTAATTCGCGCGCTGACCTTTCCTTTACAATTTGCCACTATTTTTAACTGCATCCGCCTGCGTATCGGGCAAATGGGATGTGGTGACATGAGTTTTGCGTTGTCGTCCGCTTTGCACTTGAAGCGCCTTTCAACCATTCTGGTTCTGTGTATCTGCGCGGCGCTCAGCGCCTGTGGCATGGGTGATGTCAGGCGTCCACTGGTCGATGTGGGCAATGGCACGCACACATCCGTGGCTGATCAATCGCTGGCGAGCGAGGAGAGCCAGCAAGTGGCGAGTGAGGAAACCGAACAACTATCCACCCCGCAATCAGGAGAATTCACCGCACAAGAGCCCGAAGTCCTATCCGTGCCGGACGCCGGACAGCAGCCGGATACGCTAGTCGTACCAGACACCCCGCCGGCCGCCGAGCCGAAACCCTATTCCTTGCCGGAATCAGAACCGGCTTCCGATGATGCCGAAAGCTATGGTTATCCCGGGGGTATTCGCGACCCCATTGCCCGCGGTGAGAGTGCCCTGGCCCTGCCAGGAAGCGAGGTCGCCTGTCGCACGCAGCTGAAACGGCTTGGCGTTGTCTTTCAGGAACGCGAACCGATCAACGACGGGGGCGTATGCCGTATAGACCATCCGCTCACGGTCAGTGGATTCTCGAGTGGGCGGATTAAACTGAAGCCGAGCGCGACACTAAACTGCCAGATGACACTTGCCTTCGCTCGCTGGGTCAAGGGCGATCTCTCGCCTTCGACGCGGCTGCGCTACCTCTCGGGGATCAATACGATTCATCAGGCATCGAGTTATTCCTGCCGCACCATGAGCAATCAACGTGGAAGGGCCATGTCGGAACACTCTAAGGGCAACGCGCTCGATATTGCCAGGATTACGCTCAATAGTGGTCGCGACATCAAGGTGCAGAAACCGGGCCTCTTTGCCTTTCGGCAACGGGGCCTCCTGAATACTGTTCGCTCCGACGCATGCGATTATTTCACCACCGTGCTCGGCCCTGGCTATGACAGGTTCCACCGTGATCATTTCCATTTCGACCTGATGCAACGCCGAAGCGGCCACCGAGCCTGCCGTTAATGCCGCGCGGCGCCAGGCTTGCAGCCATATTCGCGGCATTCAACGAACCATGTCAGGCCCTTGAAGACCAAAAGCCGGTCAGGTCTTGATTGCTGTAGTCGCAATTTCACAACTAAAATGGGAACGTGCCCCAATGTCAGTCTCCTGACAAACACTACTTGCCACCGGCTTTTCGAGGCTTGTTTAATGCGATGATTCGTAATCCCGGGAGGACACCATGCATTTTACCGACCGCTATCCGATCATCGTCACCCATCGCAAGGAAGCATGCCGTGATTTCTGGATTCGTCATATGGGTTTCATCAGCGGCTTTGACAGCACGTGGATCTCCTGGCTCACGACGGAAGACCAGTCCGCTTCGATCGCTTTTATGAGTCCGGATCACCCATCCGCACCGCCCGGTCCGGAAAATTTCAACGGCAAGGGCATATGTTTTGAACTACAGGTTGATGACGCCAAGGCTGCATTTGAAACGATCAGTGCCACCGGCCTCGAGATAGAGTATCCCCTTACGGATGAGCCCTTCGGTCAGCGCCGTTTTGGTTTTCATGACCCTTCGGGCCTTTGGATCGATATTGTCGAACAGACTGAAGCCGCAGCCGGATTCTGGGATAAATATATGATTGGCAGCCAAGGCTAGGTCAGATCTCGGTCGGCACTGGCGTCGGCTTGCCACTCTTATCAAGCGCGACCATGACAAAATCGGCGTGGGTAACGAGTTCCATCAGATCCGAGAGATAGCGCTGTGCCCAGGCCTCGACCTTGAGCGTGATCGACGTCCGCCCGACATGAGCGATATGCGTATAGACACACAGCGTATCGCCAATCTTGACCGGTTTGGCGAAGGCCATTTCCTTGACTGCTGCCGTAACCACACGCCCCCTCGCCCGTTCCGCCGCCCGCATGCCGCAGGACAGATCCATCTGCGCCATAACCCAGCCGCCGAATATATCTCCGGCAGCATTGGCATCGGCCGGCATGGCGAGTGTACGTAGCGTCAATTCGCCAGTAGGCTTCGTCTCTTCGGTCAATTGCGGTCTCCATTGGTGGTTGCAGTCGAGCCTATGATGCGATGCGGCAACGGGATTGAAAAGGGGCTCACGCAAGAACTGTCGAAATCCCGACATCGCGGGTCGTTGCGCGGTTTCGGCATTCCCCCAGGCTTGGCCTAGTCTACCCTTGCGACAAACTTCAGGAGGATGCCATGAAAGTTACCGACGTAAGAACCTTCGTGGTCAGCAATCCACCGCCGTCCTTTGGCGGCACTTGGTTCCTCTTTGTCAAACTCACGACCGATTCCGGCGTTGTCGGCTACGGTGAAGCCTACAATTCGACCATCAGTCCGCAAGTAATGCGCAAGGTCATTGAGGATCTGGCAGAACGTTGGCTCATCGGCGAAGACCCCCACCACATTGAACGTTTTTTCCGCCGCGCCTATTCTGGTGGCTTCACTCAGCGCCCTGATGTGACGATCATGGGTGCGGTTTCCGCGCTCGAAATGGCTTGCTGGGACATTATCGGCAAGGAAGCCGACAAACCTGTCTACGAACTGCTGGGCGGCAGGGTTCATGAGCGGTTGCGCAGCTACACCTATCTCTATCCGAAGCCGGAATTGGGAGAGACCTCAGCAATTTACTGGAACGCTGAAGCCTCGGCAGAGCGCGCGGCCGAATATGTCGCGCAAGGCTATACCGCGGTGAAATTCGACCCGGTTGCTCGCTATACGTCTTTCGATCCCCGTCAACTGTCGCTTGAACAGCTCGATCTTGGCGAAAAATTCGTTCGTCTCGTGCGCGAGGCCGTCGGCTCCAAGGCCGATCTGTTGTTTGGCACCCATGGTCAAATGACGCCGACCAGCGCGGTACGGCTGGCAAAGCGGCTCGAACCCTATGATCCACTTTGGCTGGAGGAACCGGTACCGCCGGATATGCCGGAGAATATGGGCTATGTGCAGCAGCACACGTCCATTCCCGTCGCTGCCGGAGAGCGGCTAACGACGAAGTATGAGTTTCAGCGCTTGCTGGTGAACAGGGCAGCCAACATCTTGCAGATGAATCTTGGCCGTGTCGGCGGTATTCTTGAGGCCAAGAAGATTGCGGGCATGGCCGAGACATTTCACGCACAGATTGCGCCGCATCTCTATTGCGGGCCGATCATTGGAGCGGCCAACATCCAAATTTCTACGTGCAGCCCGAACTTCCTTATTCTCGAATGTATCCAGGCTTTCAGTGGCTTCCACGCCGAGATCCTGAAGAAGCCCATCCACTGGGAAAATGGCTATGTCATCCCATCCTTGGCGCCGGGCCTTGGTGTGGAACTGAATGAACCCGTGGCCGAAGCCAACGCGTATTTGGGGCATGAGCTTCATCTCAATATGGCGCGCGACCCCCTGGTTGTCTGAGAGTGTGCAAGATGACAGATGTTGAAAAATTGTCACGCGAGTAGGCTACCGGGCCACCGTGATCGCTTTTGGGTTGCAGCATCAGCTAAATGCTGTTTCTAAATCGTGGCGACTGCGGTTCGGAGTTGAAGTCATGACTGTTTCGCGCTTGTCAGCGTTATTTCTTGTCATGCTTATGCTCGCCGGTTGTGGCGGGCGCGCTGTTCTTGGCCTCGAACCCGAAAACGTCGTCAAATCAAGTGCCGCGGTTCCAGCACCGCTTGTCAACGACAAGACCGGCCCGAAAGCGATTATACCCGTTTTCGTTGCGACCAGCCGTGAGCGTTCGGGCGACTTGTCCCTGCCCTACACATCGAAACGTTCGCCGTCCTTGAACTTTGCGCGCGTCGATATCGGCATTCCCCCCAATCATAAGAACGGAGAGGTGGAAAAATCGAACAGCAAGCCAAATCCGGCCCGGCATTTTGCGGCAACCACTTTCCAGCCTTTGGACAACCGACAGATCTTCATCGACAGGATCAACGCGGAGCTTGCAAGACGGCCTGCCGAAAAGCGCGAAATCTTCATTTTTGTCCACGGCTATAACAATAATTTCGCCGACAGCGTCTTTCGCCAGGCCCAGATCGCTTATGACTACGCCCTTCCCGCCGTCGCAGTCCACTATTCCTGGCCGTCGGCTGCGGCGCTGGGTCTGTATGTTTATGACCGTGACAGTGCAACTTACGGCCGCGAGGGTTTGGCCGAGCTCCTGCAGCTTCTCACCAAGGCGAAGGCTAGTAGAGTCTTGCTCGTTGGCCATTCGATGGGCTCGTTTGTCGTCATGGAAGCGCTCACCAAGCTTGCAGAGACAGGTCATCACGATGTGCTCCGTCGTTTGTCCGGCGTGATGCTTGCAGCACCCGATATCGACGTCGACGTATTTCAGTCGCAAGTGGCGGACATCGGCAAATTACCAAGACCGTTTGTCGTCCTTGTTTCGCGTGCGGACCGCGCATTGAACGTATCGGGCCGCATCACTGGCGGCCATGCGCGCGTCGGCGATGGCTCCAGCATCCCCATGCTGCAGAAACTCGGCATTCTGGTTTTGGACGCTTCGTCCCTCGATGGCGGGTCGCACGGCGTCTTCGCCAGCTCTCCAACGCTCATGGCAATGTCCCGCAGCGGGCAGCTGTCGCGGCGAGATCCTCCAAGGAGATGAGACCCCGACCGGACAAGCCATCCTGGCCGACGGCACCTCAGCCATTACCGGCGCAGCTTCGCTGGTAATTTACCTTCCGGCGCGGCTGCTGGGCGCGCGGCGATAGAACATGATAGCGCGCAAAAAATAAATTGTTCGCGCACGAACTTTGCGTCATGATTCCGCTATATTTTTCAGAAGAATCCGCTCATATATCAATTGCATTCCTCCCCTTTTGAAAGATCGATCCGTGCCTCTCCATATCGAGCTTATCGGCAGCCTTGCTGCCGTGATTACCACCCTGTGCTGGATCCCGCAGATCATCAGGATCGTCCGGCATCGAGATACAGCGAGCATTTCGCTCGTCACCAATGTCTCGCTCGTTTTGGGTGTTTTCCTGTGGTTGGTGTATGGGATGATGATCAGTTCCTGGCCGGTCGTAGCCGCGAACGGAACGACGCTGCTGCTTATTCTCACCATCCTTGGTCTGAAGCTTCGCTACGGCTGAAACAATTCGATTGCTATTGCAGATTGAATGAGGATGTAAAATGCAATTCCGGGTGAGTTTCCCTTCCCACCGGGTATCTCCATGTTGAAACAGATCCAAGTTTCAACAGGTGAACACCGGCTGAATGCCTGCAATATTCCAGATCAGATCGAAAGAAGAGTACCATCGCCCCATCCACGAGCGGTTTTGTTTTGAGAATAAACACTTAAACATTGTCTACAGCGCCCTGAACGATTGGATTATCTACTACCAGCCTGCCCGGCGCGCTGGCGAACGGGGAGGCAGACCGGCAGGATACTTTGCCAGAGCACGCGTTGTCTCAGTGCATCCAACACTTGATGCCCCGGGTTATTCCGATGCAACCCTCGAATATTATTCCGAGTTCCCAAGCGTACCCTTCAGCGTATTTGACCCTCAGCTCGATCGCAAATTCTATTATGAAAAAAGCATGTTGGAGTCGGATGGCAGTTTGAACAAGCATGCGAACCAACAGCGAGTTCGTGCCTTGTCAGGTCAGGAATATAACCGCATTGTGGAAGCGGGATTCGATGGATTCTCGGCGTTAGAAGAATGCGCCATTCCCCCAGTTACCTATTCCGGCTTTGCTGAGGATCCTCCTGAACCGTTGGAACGGGACCGATTCCTGACCTCGCGCATTCTTCGAGACCGGGTCTTCAGCAAGCTCGTGGGGGAAGCATACGAATGGAAATGCGCGATGACAGGGATTTCCCTGCCTGCGCCCGATGGCAGTCATGAGATTGAATGCGCCCACATCAAACCCGTCAAGGATTCCGGTCCGGATTCTGTCATTAACGGCATCGCGCTTTTGCGGACTATACACTGGATGTTCGACAAGGGTCTGATCTCAATCGGTAGCGACCACCAGATCATCAGATCATCTCGCTATAATTATTCGGCGATCGATAGGCTCATAAATGAATCCGGGAAAATCGATCTGCCCAAGAATGACATCCACCACCCTCACCCCGATTTTCTCCGCTACCATCGCGAACATATATTTGAGCGCTGGTGATGAATCGGTGCATCGGACATGCTCCTGACAACCTTGTGTCAGGAGCATGTCAAGGTCCGGCACTTTTCAAAACTCCACTCTTTCCATTTCACCGGACTCCTCCCATATTCAACCTATGGTTAAATCTCCTGACAAATATAACGCTGACGGTTTCGGCGAAGCGCCTCAACCCGAACTGGAAGGCTCACCGCTATCCGGTTCAATCAGTGACTGGGCAAAGCAGATCACTGAAGAGACGGTCAAAGCCAAGCCGAAAGCCCCAAGGCCAGCCAGGGCCGGAAGCACCCAATCCAGCGCGTCGCGCACTTCACGCGGCACCTCTATTGGCGGCTCGACCGACCCGAAGACACGCGCCGCTGCAGGTCTTAATCCCGTGGCTGGGCTCGATATCGGATTGGAAGACGCAGGCAGCATCATGCCCGGCGGGGCCACCGCCACCGTTGCAGCCCTTTCCGCCCTGATCGAAAGCGGAAATCCGCTGTTCAAGAATGGAACCGCTTGGGCTCCGCATCGGCCTGCCCGTCCGGAAAAATCCGAAGGCGGTATCCAGATACGGATGGAAACGGAGTTCACACCGTCCGGCGACCAGCCGACCGCTATCCATGATCTCGTTGATGGGATCAAAGAGAATGACAAGACACAGGTTCTGCTTGGCGTCACCGGGTCGGGCAAGACCTTCACCATGGCCAAGGTGATTGAGGAAACGCAAAGGCCCGCCTTGATCCTGGCGCCGAACAAGACATTGGCGGCCCAGCTTTACGGCGAATTCAAATCTTTCTTCCCGAATAATGCAGTGGAATATTTCGTATCCTATTACGATTATTACCAGCCGGAAGCCTATGTGCCGCGTTCTGACACCTATATCGAGAAGGAATCGTCGGTCAATGAACAGATCGACCGGATGCGCCACTCAGCCACCCGATCCCTGTTAGAGCGCGACGATGTCATCATCGTCGCCTCGGTTTCGTGCATTTATGGTATCGGTTCAGTCGAAACCTATACGGCCATGACCTTCGAAATGAAGATCGGCGACCGTCTGGACCAGCGCGCCCTTCTCGCCGATCTGGTGGCGCAGCAATACAAGCGGCGTGAGATGGATTTCACCCGTGGCTCGTTCCGGGTTCGCGGCGACACGATCGAACTCTTTCCTGCCCACCTGGAAGATCGGGCATGGCGCATTTCCATGTTCGGTGACGAGATCGAGGCAATCACCGAATTTGACCCGCTCACTGGCCAGAAGACCGGCGACCTGCGCTCGGTGAAAATCTATGCCAACTCGCACTACGTGACCCCTCGCCCGACGCTCAACCAGGCCATCAAGTCGATCAAGGAGGAACTGAAACATCGCCTTGTCGAACTGAATGCAGCCGGACGCTTGCTCGAAGCGCAACGGCTGGAGCAGCGCTGCACGTTCGACCTGGAGATGCTGGAGGCAACAGGGTCTTGCGCCGGCATCGAAAACTACTCGCGCTATCTCACCGGCCGCAAACCGGGCGAACCACCACCAACGTTGTTCGAATACATTCCCGACAACGCCCTTGTATTCATCGACGAGAGCCATGTGACAGTTCCGCAGATCGGCGCCATGTATAAAGGCGACTTCCGCCGCAAGGCAACGCTGGCTGAGTACGGGTTTCGCCTGCCCTCTTGCATGGACAACCGACCTTTGCGGTTTGAGGAATGGGATGCCATGCGCCCGCAAACTGTCGCGGTATCTGCTACGCCGAGCACTTGGGAAATGGAAGAGTCCGGCGGTGTTTTCGCCGAACAGGTCATCCGCCCGACTGGCCTGATCGATCCGCCAGTGGAAGTACGCCCAGCCAAATCTCAAGTTGACGACGTTCTTGGTGAAATCCGTGAAACCTCGGCAAAGGGCTATCGCACACTTGTCACGGTTCTCACCAAGCGCATGGCTGAAGACCTGACCGAATACCTGCACGAACAGGGTATCCGGGTTCGCTACATGCACTCGGACATCGACACTCTCGAACGTATTGAGATTCTGCGCGATCTGCGCCTTGGTGCATTCGATGTGCTTGTCGGTATCAACCTGCTGCGCGAGGGTCTGGACATTCCGGAATGCGGCTTTGTCGCTATTCTCGATGCGGACAAGGAAGGCTTCCTGCGTTCTGAAACCTCATTGATCCAGACCATTGGCCGGGCGGCGCGGAACGTGGACGGCAAGGTCATCCTTTATGCTGATCATGTCACGGGTTCGATGGAGCGTGCGATGGCGGAAACCAATCGCCGCCGCGAGAAGCAGGAGGCCTACAACACCGAACATGGCATCACGCCCGCCAGCATCAAGAAGAACATCGGCGATATTCTTAACAGCGTCTATGAACGCGACCACGTTCGCGCCGATATTTCTGATTTTGCTGAATCCGGCGCGATGATGGGCAACAATCTGAAAGCCCATCTCGAACATCTGATGAAGCAGATGCGCGACGCCGCAGATGATCTCGATTTCGAGGTCGCGGCCCGGTTACGCGATGAAATCAAGCGTTTGCGCGAGATGGAGTTGGCTATCTCGGATGATCCGATGGCGCGCGAAGTCGAGATGGAAAGTCCGGTCACGGGCCGCACCAAGGGCAGGCACAATGCCGGCCGCGCCATGCACCGCGTGGTGACGGACGAGAATGACAAGGATTCCGCGCTTTTCCGCAAACCGCATCTCGACGAGATGGGCGGCGACACCACCCGTCCGCTTGGACCGGGTGTGTTCCGCAAGAACTCGCTCGATGAAATGACGGTTGGACGCACGGAAAAGCCCGTTATCGGCAATGTGCCCGAAAAGCCGGCATTTACAGGCACGAACCGGAACGATCAAACGATCATCCGTCGTGAACGAACTGGCGCGGGTTCCTATGAAGATGCGAGCGACGCACGTAAAAAGCGCCGTCCAGGCAAGACAGGACGTCCTGGGCGGTAGTTTTTGGATCTATTGGGCGGTTTCGCCGGATCCGAAGGCCGCCTGCCCTGCGTTCAGAATTTCATCGGCAAATTTAGGATCGTCAACGGCACGCGACAGGACCAGCGTGCCTACAAGACCCGCCATGGTGGTCAGGGCTTTCTCACGCTTGGCCGCGTCGGATTGTCCCGGAATTGCCTTGGCAAGGATGTCAAGCAAGGTACCTATCCCCTCGCTGAAACGCTTGCGCACAGGCCCGCTTTGTCGGGCGATATCAGGGGCCAGTGCCGGTGGGCCTTCGACAAATAGGAATTTGCAATCGCCGCAAAGGCTTCGTCCGGCGATGTTTCAGCAAGCTGCGACCATTTTTCGGCCGACCGATCCATTGAAGCGGCGCAGGCCTCCGCGATAAGGTCATCCTTGGATGCGAAATGGCCATAGAAGCCGCCATGTGTCAGACCTGCACTTTTCATAACGTCTGCCACGCCGATCCCATCGAAACCCTTCTCGCGAAATTCCCGGCTGGCAATATCAATGATCCGCTCCCGGTTCTTGGCTGCCTGTTCTCGACTGACACGCATGCAACGACCCTCTCAAAAACATTGTTGACTTTTTATATGATGACCGTCATCTATAGTCAATCATTATGATCATCATTTAAGTTCGACTGCGGCAGGCAGCAGCGAAAGGGAGAATACGTCATGCGCTACAAGCTATTTGGCAATCACACTGGTCTCCGCGTTTCGGAATTTGCATTGGGCACTGGAAATTTCGGTACCGGTTGGGGTTATGGTTCCACACCCGACATCGCGCGGCCAATCTTCGACGGCTATGCCGAAGCCGGGGGAAATTTCATCGATACTTCGGACAGTTACCAGTTTGGTCAGTCGGAGAGCATGATAGGAGAATTCATCGCCCCGGAGCGTGATAGCTTCGTGCTCGCTACTAAATACTCGCATGGCGCATCGGCGGATCCCAGTCTTTCCGCCGTCGGTAACAGCCGTAAATCCATGATCCAGGCAGTTGAAGCCAGTCTGAAACGGCTGAAGACAGACCGCATCGACCTGCTCTGGGTGCACATGTCCGATGAAATGACGCCGATTGAAGAAATCGTTCGCGGTCTCGACGACCTCGTCCGGGCTGGCAAGATCATATACACCGGTTTCTCCAACTTCGCGGCTTGGCGCATTGCCAGTGGCGCGACCATCGCATCCCTGCGCGGCTGGACACCGGTGGCCGGTCTCCAGACGGAATATAGTCTCGTGGAACGCAGCGCAGAACGTGAATTGCTACCGATGGCGAAGGGCTTCGGGCTGGGTACGGTTGGTTGGTCGCCGCTTGGAGGAGGATTGCTCACGGGCAAGTACCGTAGGGGCGAAGAAGGTCGTGCTACGGGCCTCGGGGTCGTTATCCAGCACGAAGACAGCCCGCAGCGAACCGCGATTATCGACGAATTGCTGGCGATTTCCGATGAGATCGGCGCAGCCCCCAGCCATGTCGGCATTGCCTGGGTTGCCGCCAAAGGTGTGATGCCGATTATAGGTCCCAAAACCGTCGAGCAGCTGCGCGACAATCTCGCTGCCGCGTCGCTTGTCCTCACCGCGGAACATATCGACCGGCTCGACAAAGTGAGCGCCATCCCCCTTGGTGCGCCACATGAATTGCTGACAAATGCCCGGACGAAGCAAAGACTTGCAGGTGGCAAACTCGAGCTTCTCGACCTCTCATCCGCGCCATTGATTTGATGCGGGTGTTTGGTGTCTGATCACGGCACTATTGGTGCCGACGCGCAACGAGAGTAGCCCAGTGCAGCAGTAGGCAGACTGACGCCGATGGTGGAGTTCAGATGGAAAGCCATTTGACAATTAGCGATTGCAACACACGTGCAGCCGACGCTTCGTCGAGATTGCCGCGCATCATCTCCTTCGAAATCGCTTCTGCTGCGCCGACAATTCCTACACAACGCAAACGAAGTTCGATCGCAGGCAAAGCAGCATAGGGCGACAGGGTTTTGCAATACAGGTCGACGTAGCCGTCGATCAGGCTTGCCTGAAATCTCTCCATCGCCTCATCGCCCTTGAGTGCTGCCGATATCGCGGACCATTCAGGGCCAATAGAACGGTAGCACGCCATATACGCATCGCTCATGACGCGTGCAATGTCGTCAAGCTGTTTTGGCGTTTCCTCGATCGCAGCAACAAGTTCGTCAACCTGCCGCTGATCCAATTGCTCATAAAGGGCAATCAGCAGGCCAGCTCTGGTCCCGAAATGCTCGTAAGCAATGGGCTTGCTCACGCCAGCCCGCTCGGCCAGATAGCCGAGCGTCAGAGCATCCGTACCCTGCTCCCGAATTATATAAAGCGCCGTACTCAAAAGCTGATTACGTCTCTGAGCCTTCGGCATTTTCTTAGCTGAAACTGTCGCCATACGGCTCGACCCTTCATGAACGTCAGAATTCCGGATTGAGGCCCTTGTATTATTACTATTAGTAACCTACTATTAGTAATAATACAAGGAGCGAGTGGAATCGCCCCTCGCATTCACCATTGTCCAGTTTCAAGAAGGAGTCGAGGTCATGTCATTACTCGAAACAAAACCTGTTCTGATCATCGGCGGTTCGGGTATCGTTGGAGCAAAAGCCGCGCAGATCCTGCGCCAGCTTCACCCGGATCTACCGATTGCTATCGGCGGCCGCGATACCAACAGGGCGCAAAACATTGCCGAAGTCGTCGGCAATGCCTTCGCTGTCAAGGTTGATCTCGAGCGCAACGATCTCGGCCAGGGAGAAGGGACTGGCTATAGCGCGGTTGCCGTCTTCGTGAAGGATGAAACGCTTAACAGCATGAAATATGCACAGGCCCATGGCTTGCCATATCTAAGTGTTTCCAGCGGGGTATTCGAGGTCGGACCGGAAATGGCACTGGCCATACGCAACCCCGGACGTGCCCCAATCCTCATGGCGAGCAACTGGTTGGCGGGTGCCGCAACCTTCCCGGCACTTCAGGTCGCGCGTGATTTTCGTACCATCGACAATATCACGATCACTGTCGTGCTTGACGAAGAGGACATGGGCGGCCCCGCAGCTTTTGCGGATTATCAGCGGCTCACGCAATCCGCACCCAATCCCCTGCAACTCAAAGACGGACATTGGCGTTGGATCAAAGGGGAAGCAGCCACACGGCGATATACCGATATAGACGGCACGGACGTCGAAGCCAACGCGTACTCGCCGCTTGACGTACTCAGCCTCGCCACCGCAACTGACGCAAAGTCCGTACGTTTCGATCTTGTCTATGGCGTGTCTGCGAGCAGACGACGGGGCAACGCTTTTTCCACGGAGATAGCTGTCGAGACCAGTGGCGATCTGTTGACTGGCGAAAAGGTGCACCAGCGTCTTGATATCGTCCATCCAGAGGGTCAGGCTCCGCTTACGGCGCTGCATGTCGCACTAGGTATCGAACGTCTTCTTGGTCTGCATGGCGGTGAACCGGTCAAACCCGGCCTCTATCTCCCCGACTTGCTGATGGATCCGGAATATGTCGTGCGGCGCATGAAGGAATTCGGCGCATTGTTTCGGCAAAGCTGATGCCAAACCAGCTGTGGGTTTCCGTCTGGAAGTGCCGCATGGCCTTCTCCTGAACAGCAAAGGGATGCTAAGGATTCCGCGCGCGCCACCTCGCGCGTGGAATCACTCGAACGCTTGGAGAAACGATGAAGGTCGATATCGACATGGGAGCGGCGCCAGCCGGCGCGAAAGCCATGCTCGATCTGGAAGAGCTTCTGGCTACCCGCCTGCTCGTCCAAGGCAACTCTGGATCAGGCAAATCGCACCTGTTGCGCCGCCTGCTTGAACAAAGCGCCCAGTGGGTGCAGCAATGTGTTATCGATCCGGAGGGCGATTTCGTCACGCTGGCCGACAAGTACGGCCATGTGGTTGTCGATGGCGCTCGTACGGAGAATGAGCTGACCCGTATTGCCGCGCGTATTCGTCAGCACCGGGTTTCCGTCGTACTTGACCTCGAAGGGCTGGATGTCGAACAACAGATGCGCTGTGCTGCGGCCTTTCTCGGCGGCTTGTTCGATGCTGAGCGGGACTACTGGTATCCGATGCTCGTCGTTGTAGACGAGGCGCAGCTTTTTGCGCCAGCCGTTGCCGGAGAAGTCTCCGACGAGGCGCGTAAGCTCTCCCTCGGCGCCATGACCAATCTGATGTGCCGCGGCCGAAAGCGGGGCCTCGCCGGTGTCATCGCCACCCAGCGTCTGGCCAAGCTGGCCAAGAACGTGGCCGCCGAAGCATCCAACTTCCTGATGGGACGCACTTTTCTCGACATCGACATGGCCCGTGCTTCCGACCTTCTTGGGATGGAACGGCGCCAAGCAGAACAATTTCGTGATCTGGCGCGCGGTCATTTCGTTGCGTTGGGACCAGCGCTTTCACGCAAGCCACTGGCCGTCACAATCGGACCGGTGGAGACCTCTGCCCGGTCATCGAGCCCAAAATTGACGCCACTGCCTCAGCCGGGTGAAGACGCCCACGATTTGATCTTCACGCCGGCACCGGAAGAGCGGCGTGCCATTGTCCGCCGCACGCCTCCTCCGCCAATACCGACCCCCACTGCCGACATTTTGAATCAGCTCACGCAAGCCAAAGCCCTCGTACAAGCCGAAGCTCCTGCGCTGACGCTTTTTCCGGAGATTGATCAAGCGGAGCGCAATGATCGGATCGATTCAGTGATGCATGAAATGCTGAATGATCCCGACGCTTCCTTCCGCACTGATGCCGTCCTCTACCAGGACTTTCTCGTCCGTTGCCGTATTCGCCGTGTACCGGGCGAAGCACTGGCACTTCCCGAGTTTCGTCGCAGACTAGCGGTCGCTCGGGCTGGTATTGACGGAGAAACGGCGCAAAGCGAGCCATGGCAGCAGGCGCTGGAGCTGTCAAAGGCCCTGCCCGACGATGTTCAGGGCGTATTCTTCATTGTGGCGCAAGCTGCGGTCACAAATAGTCCCTGCCCGTCGGATGCGACATTGGCCCGCGCCTATGGCACGCATTCGGCCAGGCGAGCCCGACGGCTTCTCACCTATTTCGAAGAACAGGGCTTGATTGTCGTTCGCACCGATTTCACCGGCAACCGCGTCGTCGCCTTTCCGGATCTCGGCCGTGAGACAGCAGCCGGTGATCCGAATGGTCCCGACGAAGTCACACCAGAACAGCACGCCGCTGAATAATCAATCGATCTCTACCAGAAGCGGTACCAATTCTCCCAGATGCCTGATCTCCCGGAAACGCGGCTCGGCAACTGGCGCATCGACATGTTCGAGTACCCATGTCAATTCGTGCGGTACGAACACGCCCCAACTACCAGCCTCTATCGCCGGAACCACATCGGATTTCAGCGAGTTGCCGATCATCATGGCTCGTTCCGCACCATCGCCATGACGACTGAAAATCCGTTCGTACGTTTCTCTGTGCTTATTGCTGACGATTTCCACCGCATCGAAGAAATCACCGAGCCCCGATTGCGCCAGCTTGCGTTCCTGATCAAACAGATCGCCCTTCGTGATCAGCACGAGTCGATATTGATCGGCCAGTTGCTCCAGCGTTTCCTGCACATGCGGTAAAGTTTCAACCGGATGACGCAGCATTTCCCGACCGGCGGCCAGAATCTCGGCGATGACCGAAGCTGGAACCTGACCTTCCGTTACTTCGACTGCCGTTTCGATCAATGAGAGTGTGAATCCCTTGATTCCAGATCCATAAACATCGAGATTACGCTTCTCGATGGCAAGTAATCGCTCGGACAGGCCGGCAACCTCGACATGAGCAGACAATAGATCCGTAAAGTGCATTTCCGAGCTCCGGAAGAACTGTTCGTTCTGCCAGAGTGTGTCATCTGCGTCGAAGCCGATTGTTGTAATGGAATTAGGCATATCAACAGCGTCCTTCGCCAATCACCTGGTAACCCGCGTTGCCAGCCTCGCAGGTATTGCCAAAAGTTTGGACGGAATTGCCGCGGCGGGCACATACGGGCGCGTATTGCTGTGTGCACATGCGGGGCTGCTCGGGTCTATGGGGCCGTCCGTCCCAGCCGCTGTCCGGTCTGTCCTGAAAACTGCATTTCCCAGAACCGATAATACGATAACCTTTGGAACGTGCTTCGCAAGCATTGCCGAATGTCTGGCGCTCGGAATTACGAACGCCGCAAACCGGCGCATATTCGCGTGTACAAATCTGCGGCCGCTCTGGCCGCGGATGGTGCGGCCCGCTATCCTCTGCCGAAACGGTACAATTGGCGGCTATGACCGCCACAGCCATTATCGCACCAATTCTCAGGAAATTCCTCGGCTTCGCTTGCATCACATCTCCCTTCATTCAAACCTTGCGCAATCAGATCAAAACAATGGAATCATTGCGCTATACCTCTTATCAGAAATATCGCTGTGCTTTATGCCTGTGCGCAGGTGCACGTAGGGGATGACTACGGAGTGAACAGGCTCAGACGGCTCAGCTTGATGGCAGCATTCGTCCTCATGCCCCCGCTCAATGCGTGGTCTGCGGACAATCCGTCCGTTTCAACGCCAGTGCAGCCACCGGTGCCAACCGTTGGCCAAATCTGCGCAGCCATCGCGACTCAGGCCGATGGCCATGGGGTCCCACGTGATTTTTTTGCAAGGTTGATTTGGAAAGAGAGCCGTTTCGACGTGTCGGCGACAAGCCCTGTTGGTGCTCAAGGTATCGCGCAGTTCATGCCCGAGACCGCCAAGGAGCGAAATCTGGACGATCCCTTCGATTTTGCCAAGGCACTACCAGCCTCCGCTGCGCTTTTGAAGGACCTCCGCAGATCATTCGGTAATTGGGGTCTGGCAGCTGCGGCTTATAATGCTGGCCCGACGCGCGTGGCAAATTGGCTTTCCAGCGGCGGCTTTCTCCCACTCGAAACGGAAGAATATGTCCTCGACATTACGGGGCATTCGGCAGACGATTTTGCTGCTGGAACCGAAATAAACGCACGCCCCCTCAACGCCAAGCTCAGTTTCGATGCGGCGTGCCGCCAGTTGCCCATTGTCCGCTTTTCCACGATTGCCATGGCTCAGATCAAGCCCAAGCCGTGGGGTATCCAGATTGCCGGAAACTTCCGCCGTTCGGCCGCTGTCGGTCAGCTTCAGCGCTTGCGCCGAAGCTTTCCAGCCATTTTGAACCAGCATGAACCAGTGATCAGCCGCTACCGTTCCGCCTTGGGACGGCGTGGTATCTATGCGGTACGCATCGGTGCAGACAGCCGAAACGAAGCCAATCAAATCTGTGCCCAGCTGCATAATGCCGGGGGCGCCTGCATCGTGCTGCGCAATCGATAGCAGTCAAGGATGGGGCCAGGCTCACGCAATTTCCATGATGTCGAAAGGTACCCCATCGGGAATGCCTAAAGAAATTTCCTACTCCTAAGTATGTAGGCTGCAATGTCGTTCGTTATAGTCGTCTAAATGATAGAAAAACTTTTGCTTGCCAAAAAACACTTATTCTAGCAGTCTCAATGTGTTCGGGCATTTGCGAACACTGGAAGACTGGAAGAACGGCGCGCCGGAACCGCAAGAATACCGGGTCGGGAGAAATCTCGGCAATGATCGGCTCCTTTCCTGAATTCGAGAACTGCCTGCATGATTTCCGTTGGATGTATCTCACAGAAGACGGCTCTACCAATCCCGCAAACCCGGAGGGGAACGCGGTAAGTAAGGAAAAGGAACGAAGCATGGCACAGACCGGTACGGTCAAATTCTTCAACAGTGAAAAAGGCTTTGGCTTTATCAAGCCGGATGACGGCGCAGCGGATATTTTCGTTCATATTTCCGCCGTTCAAGCTTCCGGACTCACAGGTCTCGCAGACAATCAGAAGGTGTCCTTTGATACCGAGCCTGATCGTCGCGGCAAGGGACCAAAGGCCGTCAATATCTCGGTCACTGAATAATACTGGGCGGCTAACACCGTCAGAAAGATCCCCGGTCAGGAATCGGGGATTTCCGTTCCTTAAATTTTGTGGCGCGCCCGAGTGGCCAGTCGCCGAGTTGAAGCTTTTGCGCTTCGCTGCCTTGGATTTGCTGAATTTGTGTGTGCTTTCTCTTCCCGTCAGGAGTGACGTGGAATGAATTCCTGCGATGTCCGTTCAGCTTGCATTCATGCTCATGCGGATAAAACAGACACCACGGCTGGCGCCCTCACCTAAGTCCAGCCCAACACTATCAGGCAAGCATATAATCGCTTCGCCAAGGATGCTTCAAAGGAGGCACAAATGAACAAAGGCACGAAAATTGCCGTCCTTGCAGCCGCCGCTCTTGCAACGGTCATGGTACCCCTCAGCTCAGCATCGGCAGACGATTGGCGCTGGCGCCGCCATCACCACCACGACAACGGCGGCGACGCATTGGCGGCCGGCGCAATCGGCCTTGCGGCCGGCGCCGTACTCGGCAGTGTCCTTGCCCAACCGCGTGAACCGGAAGTTATTTACCGCGATTATGACGATGGCTATCGCCCGGCTTACCGTGCCGCGCCTGTTCGCGTATATCGTGAGGCACCACGCTACTACGGTTCTCTGGAGCCATGGTCCCGTGAATGGTACCGTTATTGCTCAGATCGATATCGCTCGTTCAACCCGGAAACCGGCACATTCCGAGGGTATGATGGAGGCGACTACTTCTGCAATGCCAACTGATGTTGCTTGGATAGCTTCGACGAGCCGCCGGGAGACCGGCGGTTTTTTTATGGTTGCAGGAACGGATTAGTGCGGCGCTCTTCGCCAAAACGCCCGCCAGGCCCGTGTCCGCAGATGAATCCGATATCGTCTCCGAGCGGCAACAGCTTTGTCTTGATGGAGTTGATCAAGGCGGCGTGGTCGCCACCCGGCAAATCCGTACGCCCCACCGATCCGTTGAACAGGACATCGCCCACATGGGCAAACTTGGCCACCCGGTTGAAATAAACGACATGGCCCGGCGCATGGCCCGGACAATGCAGGACTTCGAAGGCATGCGAACCAAACGACACCGTATCACCGTCGTTCAACCACCGGTCCGGGGTGCAGTTACGAACCTTGTCCGCAATGCCATACTGCAAGGCCTTTGCTTCCAGACTATCCAACAAAAAACGGTCCGCTGCGTGCGGCCCGATGATGTCGACGCCAAGCGCATCCTTCATGTCCATAGCCCCGCCCGCATGATCGATATGGCCATGCGTAATCCAGATGGCTTCAACCACGATGCCATTTGACTGGATTGCATTCAGGACTTGATCATTGTCCCCGCCTGGATCGATGAGAACACCATGCTTGTCGTCACTGTCAAAAAGGATCGTGCAATTCTGCTGGAACGCCGTAACGGGAATAATACCGGCCTGCAATTGTCCCATTTCACGATAGTCCCATGCTAGATCAATCTTATTTAGTATCTACTGCAAAGTGCACTCAAATGAAAAGGGCGGTCATGGACCGCCCTCGAAATCGTTTGCTTTCCGATAGGATCAGGTCTTGGCCATAGAGTTCTTGATTGCCCCAACAATCGCAGTCAGAATAAGGCCGCCCACACCGCCGCCGGCGACTTGTCCGATGATCGAGCCAAGATCCAGACCCGACGATGCTGCTGCATTTGCCACGACTTCAGCACCACCGGAACCGAGGAATTGCGTCAAATAACCACCGATAAGTCCGCCAATACCGCCGGCAACAGTATTGCCTGTTGTGCCGAGGCTCAGGTTTTTTAGAAGGCCGCCGACAATATTTCCGCCGACACCACCCGAGATAAGCTGGATAATAATAGGAAGAAGCGCTTCCATGATTGACACCCCGTCAACGTTTCAAGCCAGACTCATGCCTGACCTGTCTCATGTTGACTAAGTTTTAAGCAATGTCAAACAGCTTGATACCTCTATTCGAAGGTATCCAAGACTATTTTGCATTCTACTTTCGATCACTCCGCAGCTGCTTTCTTTGGCATTACTTCAGCAGCATAATCATTCATCAGATTGACAGCAATTTCGCCCACCGTGAAACGATACGAGCCGACTTCCGAAACTGGAGTAACTTCAGCGGCAGTGCCTGTAAGGAAGCACTGCTCGAAACTCTCCAGTTCCTCCGGCATTATGGCCCGTTCGACAACTTCATATCCACGGCGCTTTGCCAGATCGATAACTGTGCGGCGCGTAATACCGTCGAGGAAACAATCGGGCGTCGGCGTGTGAATGACGCCATCCTTGACGAAGAACACGTTGGCACCGGTTGCTTCGGCAACTTGGCCACGCCAATCGAGCATCAGGGCGTCAGCATAGCCCTTGGCTTCGGCGGCGTGTTTGGAGATCGTGCAGATCATGTAAAGGCCAGCGGCCTTGGACTTGGATGGGGCTGTTTTAGGGTCTGGACGGCGATATTCCGCAAGGTCAAGGCGGATGCCTTTAAGTTTCTGTGCTGGATCGAAATAGCTTGGCCATTGCCAGATGGCTATCGCGACATTGATTTTGTTCGCTTGGGCCGCGACGCCCATCGATTCACTGCCCCGCCACGCGATCGGACGGACATAGGCATCCTTGAATCCCTGTTTGGCCAGAAGTTTGCGGCTTGCTTCATTCAACTCTTCAACGGTGAAAGGTATTTTGAATCCAAGAATCTTTGCCGATTCGTGCAAGCGTTCGGTGTGCTCGTTAAGCTTGAAGATCTCGCCGCCATAGGCGCGCTCCCCTTCGAAGACTGAGCTAGCATAGTGCAAGCCATGGGTCAGCACATGAATCTTTGCATCCGCCCAGCGAACGAATTCGCCATTCATCCAGATGTAACCTTCAAGCTGATCAAATGGAACGGATGCCATGTTTTCCTCCAGGCGTTTGATTCCTGATAATTTTGCGGGTTTGAGCCTGCACTAACTGGTCCCGATTACCAATTGGTGTACATTGCCCACGGCACCAATAGGCGTTTCAATAAGGAAAATGTCCCAGAAACACTTATTGGCTTTTCGTTTAATTCAAAATGTAGCCAACAGCTTGCCAAAAATTATCAGCAGTCTAAAATTAAGTCAATAAGACTGACATAATTTTCGGACAAGAGCGGGAACCCTGCATGAAATCTTATACACCAGATAGACATATCGAGACAGCCCTGACCAAGAAAGATGCGAGAGAACTCGACATCATTGAGCTGTTTTTCTTTGCATACCGTGACTTTACCGCCGATCCGGACATGATCCTGGAGAAGCTTTCATTTGGCCGGGCGCATCATCGCGTTCTGTACTTCATAAACCGTAAACCCGGGATGACGGTGGCGGAATTGCTGGATGTCCTTCAGATTACCAAGCAAAGCCTTGCCCGTGTACTCAAGCAACTTATTGACACAGACCATGTCGTCCAGATTCCCGGTCCACGGGACCGGCGCCAGCGCGAACTTTACCCGACACCAAAGGGCCGCGACCTCGCACTGGAGCTTGCGGCACCGCAATCACGCCGCATTACCAGTGCATTGGATCAAATCGGTCATTCTGATCGGATCATCATTGAGCATTTCCTTAAGGCCATGGTGAACCCCGCCCAATGGCAACAGATCGACAGTTTACCGAAGGCAGGGTAGAACCATGCGGACCCTGCCACTCGTTTCGATGAACAGGGGCACGAAAGCGAATGCCCGAAAAAAGAGGACCGACATTGGTGAGTGACGAACTTCCACTTTCAGACGATGCGCCACATCTGCTCATTGTTGATGACGACACCCGAATTCGAAATCTTCTGTCGCAATATCTCACCGGCAGCGGCTTTCGCATTACGGTGGCTGCCAACGCAGACGACGCTCGCCGTAAGCTTGCGGGAATCGATTTTGATCTTCTCATTCTTGACGTGATGATGCCGGGGGAGAGCGGCGTCGCCCTGACCCAGTCGTTGCGCAAGGAAAAGACTGTCCCGATCCTCATGCTGACCGCTCTATCGGAAACCGACAGCCGCATCACCGGACTGGAAGCAGGAGCGGATGACTACTTGCCAAAGCCTTTTTGATCCGCGTGAACTAATTCTCCGGATCAATAATATCCTGCGGCGAGGTGCCCCCGCTACGCAGGCGAAGATCGAGCAGATCGTATTTGGCCCGTATACGTTTATAATCGCCAAACGTGAACTCAAGCGCTCAGGGGAGTTGATCCGCCTGACGGATCGGGAACAGGATATCATGGCTATTTTCGCGGCACGGGCCGGGGAAACGGTACCACGCCATGAGTTGACTGGGCAGGAAGGCGATGTCGGCGAGCGTACGATCGATGTGCAGATCAACCGCCTGCGCCGCAAGATCGAGAACGATCCTGCCAATCCTGTTTGGTTGCAGACGGTGCGCGGCGTCGGCTATAAACTGAGCGTGGAGTAGCAAGACAAGATCTACACCACGCTATGAACCGAGTGCGCAAGCGGATACCGACAAGATGGCAACGACCGACTCCGCAAAACGCGCATTGGCAGTCAGAAAGCGCCACTGGCGGCGCAAGCGAAGCACCCTCCTTGCCCCATGGCGGAAGCTGACGCGATGGCTCGCGCATTGGATGCCAAAACGGCTCTATGCGCGCTCGCTGATCATCATTATCGCACCAATGGTACTACTCCAGTCCGTTATCGCTTTTGTCTTCATGGAGCGCCATTGGCAAACTGTTACGCAACGCCTGTCCACAGCGGTGGTTCGTGACATTGCCGGTATCATCGATCTCATGGACACCTATCCCCAAGACCCGGGCTACGAGAATCTGATCCGGATCTCGCGTGAGAGACTGGCGCTCAATATCTCGATTCTCCCGGCTGATCCGCTGCCCGCACCTGGTCCCAAGCCGTTCTTTTCGATTCTTGACAGCATCTTGGGTGAGGAGATTACCAGGCAGATCAACCGTCCCTTCTGGATCGATACGATTGGTGATTCCGACCTGGTAGAGATCCGTATCCAGCTGGAGGATAAGGTCTTGCGCGTATTTGCCCGCCGAAGTCAGGCTTACGCATCAAACACCCTGATTTTTCTTGTCTGGATGGCGGGTTCTGCGCTTGTCCTGCTTGCCATTGCAATCCTGTTTCTTCGTAACCAGATCAAACCGATACAGCAACTCGCGACGGCGGCCGACAGCTTTGGCAAGGGGCGCGCACCGCCACCCGACTTCAAGCCGCGTGGTGCTGAAGAGGTACGCCGTGCTGGTGCGGCATTCATCGTCATGCGCGAACGCATTGAACGGCAGATTGAGCAGCGCACGACTATGCTCAGCGGTGTCAGCCACGATTTACGCACTATCCTGACCCGATTTAAACTTCAACTCGCCCTGGTGGGTAACAAAGTCGATACCGATGCCATGGAGCAGGATATCGCGGATATGCAGTCCATGTTGGAAGGCTATCTGGCATTCGCCCGCAGTGAGGCCGAAGAAGAGACGGGAACCTTCAATCTGGAGCGCTTCTTTGCCAAACTGAAGGAAGAAGGTGCGTTGCTGGAGCGCGGATTTGAGTCAAGCATCCGGGGCGAGCCAGAAATTCAGGTCCGCCCGAACGCATTCTCACGCCTTATTTCCAATCTTGTCTCGAATTCGTTCCGTTATGCGACCAACGCATCCGTCACCGCCGATCATCGCGAGGGCTGGCTGACAATCACCATTGACGACGATGGCCCCGGCATCCCAAAGGAAATGCGCGATGAAGTATTCAAACCCTTCTTCCGGCTGGATGAAGCACGCAACCAGGATGCAGGCGGAACCGGGTTGGGCCTCGCCATCGCACTCGACATTGCCCGCAGCCATGGCGGCGACATCTCACTCGATGAGAGCCCGAAAGGTGGTTTGCGGGCGGTCGTCCGAATACCGGCATAGTCGCAATCAGGGTCAATCAGGCCTTACGCGGCTCGCTCACCAACCAGTGCTGGACGATTGGGCGGTGCAATTTCTGTTTGTTTCGGATGGCGGCCAGTTCACAACCGGCGGTGCAGAAAATCCGACGCTGACGATTGTCAGTCTCGCGATCCGGCAGGCGGACTATATCGCCAAGGAGATGGTAGCGAAGACAATTTAGCGTCAGGTCAGCTCCACCCGAGCGCTGACAAAGCTACGCCATTGGCACAATTCCAAGGGGAATTGATTCAGTGGTGTAGCTATTCGCAGGAGATTCTAGAACAGCTTGCCGCCATTCGGCACGGGCTTGCTTATGGCAGCGAGGACAACAGCTCCTTCCTCATCCGGAAATCCGAGGGTCAGAACTTCCGACATGAATGGCCCGATCTGGCGCGGTGGGAAATTCACCACTGCCATGACCTGGCGGCCCTGCAGCTGGTCCATCGTATAATGCTTCGTAATCTGCGCCGAGGATTTCTTGATGCCGATTTCGTCTCCAAAATCGATTTTCAGTTTGAACGCAGGCTTACGTGCTTCGGGGAAGGTTTCCACCTCGACGATAGTGCCGACGCGAATATCCACTTTCTCAAAATCGTTAAAACTGATGGTCATAAACTCAACCGTTGAATTGATCTGGTTTCGCTCAGGCTGAACCTACCGTCTCGAACAGTATACTGTCGAGCGATTCCCGGGCTGTCGAACCTGACCAGACAACGAACTGGAAAGCCTGAAAATAGGTCTCGCAGGCGTCCAAAGCGCTGGAGAGCAGCACTTCGACCTGTTTGCTCGTCGGCTCGGCTCCACCCGAGAGCAGCAGCGACTGGCGATACATGACCGCTCCTTCCTGCCGCCAAAGATCAAAATGGCCCATAAGTAGCTGTTCGTTGATGAGTGACAGCAAACGCATCACTTCATTGACGCGCGGCTCGCTCACGGCAATATCAAAGGCGCAAGCCAGATGCAGCGCTTCGAAATCCTCCATCCACGAAAAGGAAATCTGGTAGTCGGTCCAGCTCCCCTCGACAGTGATGGCAATTTCATCTTCCCCAGTGCGCTCGAACGCCCATTCGTTGGCGTGGGCTACATGCTCAATCACATCAACCGGATGCAAATCGCGCGCAATTTCTATTTCCAGAAGGCTCATCGCCACTACCTGCTAAATCGAATCTCATATGACGCTGCGGGAGCACAGCGCACCCACCCGAATGACACAAACGCTTGAAAACTCACCGGCAGGAAGAACGCACCAACCGGACCACGGTTAAGAACCAGAATAACCGCTACATGATCCTAGAAACGAATCATGCTGTAATTTCAGTGTATTGATGCTGAGTCCGAGCGCCAGTCCCCTTTTGATCGAATGGCGAGAATGGGTGTGGACAGACGCTCCCAAAAGGATTCACAACCTGCCTTTAACTGACTCTAAGAAAACGATTTTCGGCGATTTCCACCTGTTGATAAATTCTTAAGATTAATTTTGGGGATTGCGGATTGGGCGGTGGAAATATCAAGAAAATACCCGCAAGGACCGCAGCATCCTTCGCGCGGAGGTCCAAGCTCGGGAAGCGGCGATTTTGATTGCCCCAAAAAATAGCGTTCTTGCTCGGTGACAATCGCGCGGTGGCGATCCTGAAATGTCCGTCATATATCCGATATCCACACCATCTAGACTGATGTTCTTGCCAACTCAAAGGAGACCGGCGATGTCCAGCGAAACAAGTACGACTGTGTCCGCAAGCCAAAAGAATGATGACGGACAATGGTATTATGTGATCACCACTGGTGGCGAACAGGGCCCAAAGGTAGGACCGTACGAAACAGAAGAAGAGGCGATCGCAGCAGGCGAACAACAGCTGGCGAAAAGCAGCAACGCCTGACTGAAAATTGGGTTCGAAAACCCAGTAAATCATGTGGCGTGAAAATATCACGAAATCCGTGGAGCAGCGGGACCGATCGCGTCTGTTCATGTCATGAACTCGGGCAATGCGGCCGCCAACGCATCGACAGCAAGGCGAACCTTCAGCGGCAAATGAGGTGTCTGCAGCCATAGGGCGTAGCAGTCGTAAAGAAATTCGGGCTGATCCGGTAACATTGGGATTAGTGTGCCCGCCTCAATGCGCTCCCTGATGAGCCAGCGCGGCAGCCAGGCGAGCCCCATGCCGGCGGTTGCAGCATCGGCGATAGCGTCCATGTCGTCGAGCCGTATCCGGCTGATTGGCAAGACCTCCATTGGAGGCGCATCATTGCGGGGAAACAGCCATGGGCGTACACGGCCTGAGCGGCTGTAGATGATCGCATGATGTGTGCTGAGCGCCGCGATCTCCAGTGGCCGGCCGTACATCTCCACATAGGATGGCGACGCGCAAACGATCATGCGCTGGCGTGCGACGCGGCGCGCGATCATACCGGCCTTGCCCTCCAGACTGCCGGTGCGGATGGCAAGATCATAGCCATTCTCAGCCAGGTCAGCGATGCGGTCATTGAACGACAGATCAAGTTCCAGCATGGGATATTGCTGTGCAAGTTTCAGCAGGATGGGCGCAACGCAGCGCCTGCCGAATAATGCCGGCATGGTGACACGCAGCCTTCCACAGGGATCGGAAAGGTGGTCGGACGCCAGCGCATCCGCTGCTTCGGCTTCCGCGAGCACCACCCGGCAGCGTTCATAATAAGCGCGTCCGAACTCTGTCAGGCTTTGGCGGCGGGTGGTCCTGTTGATAAGTCGCACGCCGAGACGCTGTTCCAGAAACTGGACGTGCTTGCCAACCATTGGTCCGGACAGATTGAGTGCGGCCGCGGCCCCCGCGAACGAGCCCAGGTCCACAGCTTTAACGAATACGGCCATACTTGTAAGGCGATCCATATTCAAAACTCTTGGTTTCGACTGTTCTTCATACAAGCCAATTTATTGCAATAATGCCAGCAGCTATAGCTTATTATGTCAAAATCTTTTGGAGTTATGGCAATGACGCGCGTTATTCGCTTTCATAAGCATGGTGGTCCCGAGGTCCTGCGCATTGAAAACGTCGATGTTTCCCCGCCCAGCCGCGGCGAGATTCAAATCCGCGTCAAGGCGCTTGGCCTCAACCGCGCCGAGGCCTTGATGCGCTCGGGCTCGTATATCGAGCCGCCGCCATTGCCATCCGGTCTTGGCCTTGAGGCGGCCGGCATCGTCGAGGCGGTGGGCGCAGACGTGCACGGTTTCGCACTGGGCGACGCCGTTAGCGTTGTTCCGCCACTGTCGATGGTCCGCTGGCCAGCCTATGGTGAGCTTGCGACATTTCCTGTCGAGATCGTTGTTAGGCATCCGCCGTCACTGAGCTGGGAACGCGCGGCAGCCGTCTGGATGCAGTATGTCACGGCCTACGGGGCGCTGATCGATATTGCCCAACTCCGCAGGGAGGATTTTGTCGTCATTACCGCCGCATCCAGCAGTGTCGGCCTTGCCGCGATCCAGATTGCCAACCTGGTTGGCGCGACCCCGATCGCGGTCACACGGACGTGTGTTAAGAAGCAGGCCTTGATCGAGTTAGGTGCAGCGCATGTCATCGCTTCAGCGGAGGATGATCTGGAGGCCCGGCTAAGGGAAATCACCGGCACTGAGGGCGTACGGGTTGTGTTCGACGCAGTTGGCGGCCCATTAATCGAGCCGCTGACGGCTGCAATGTCACGGGGTGGCATTCTCATCGAATACGGCGGCTTGGGCTCAGATCCTACCCCCTTCCCGCTGTTCACCGTGCTGAGCAAGAGTCTGACGCTGCGCGGTTACCTCATCCATGAGATCGTCCGGGATCCGGCACGGTTGGAGGCCGCCAAGACGTTCATTGTCGATGGGTTGATATCCGGTTCGCTACAGCCAGTAATTGCCAGAATTTTTCCGTTCGACCAGATCGTAGAGGCGCATCGCTTTCTGGAGTCAAATGAACAACTAGGGAAGATTGTCGTGACCCTTTGACATTCCGTGATCTTCGGTCCGAAACGCGTTGATGCGCCGGACCGAAGTCCACCAAACCCGCCGGTAACAATTCGGAAATTACGTCTTCTTTGTACGGCCGCCACCAGACGCAGCAGGCTTTTCCAAAGTATCGCCCGGAGCTTTCTCTTTTGCGCCTACAAGAGCTTCCAGCGCCTCGATACGGGCCAGGAGCGCCGTGTTTTCCGCCCTGGCGCGGATTGCCATTTCGCGCACAGCCTCGAAATCCTCGCGCTGCACCACATCCATCGTGTTGAGCAAGCGTTCTGCCTGGCCACGGAACGCTGTTTCGACCTCGCGGCGCACGCCCTGTGCCGCTCCCGCGGCGTCTGTTACAAGCTTTGCCAGTTCATCAAGAACGCGATTTGATCCATTGGTCATGGCGGTACCTCCTCTGCTGCGCCGTGCTCCCTTTGTGCATAAAGGACGCAGTAGCACCTTGAATTGCGCACATCCTTGTCGAAACCTCTTCCAGTTTCAAGGATATGCGCCGGTTCCCAATCAGATAATCGCCGTCCGGTGTGATTGCAAGCAAGTTGGGCATTGGATCGTCCGCATGCAAATGTTACCGGAGAGGCAACTTGACGCTCTTCATGCCCTCGCGCATGGTCCCGCCGATCATCAATCACGACTGGAGTGCCTTTGTGAGCGAAATCCTTCTTCCGACATTTGCCGCGATCGCATTTCCGGATATTGATCCTGTGCTTTTCTCTATCGGCCCACTGTCAGTCCATTGGTACGGTTTAGGCTATGTGGCCGGGATTCTCTTTGCTTGGTGGTATGGCAAGAAACTGATCGGCAAGCCTCGCCTTTGGGCGAATAACACGCCACCGATGAAACCTGCGGACCTTGACGATTTTGTCCTGTGGGCGGCACTTGGCGTCGTCCTTGGCGGTCGCATGGGCTACATCCTCTTTTACGACCTTGCTCGTTATGTCTCCAACCCGCTGGACATATTCAAAGTCTGGGAAGGTGGCATGTCGTTCCATGGTGGTCTGCTTGGCACCATTCTGGCGATGATACTCTTTGCCCGGTCGCGTAGGATCAATGTCTACAGTATGTTTGACACCGTCGCCGCCGGCGTGCCGGTTGGCCTTGGTCTTGTCCGGGTGGCAAACTTCATCAACAGCGAGCTCTGGGGACGCCCAACCGACGTTGCATGGGGCATGATCTTTCCAACTGGCGGACCTTTCGTCCGCCATCCGAGCCAGCTCTACGAGGCAGCCCTGGAGGGCATTGTTCTTTTTACAACCCTCGCACTCTTGATCTTTTATGGGCGGAAGCTGAAAAGCCCGCGCTTCATCAGCGGCGCCTTCATCACTCTATATGGTCTCTCCCGCATCTTCGTTGAGTTTTTCCGCGAGCCGGATGCACAAATCGGCTATCTTTTTGGCGGGTGGCTGACCATGGGTATGGTGCTTTCCATTCCCATGGTGATGATCGGCTTCGCCTTCATATTATCGGCTCGTAATCCCGAGGTTGCCACCGGACGATGAATCTGAAGCAACGCATCATCCGCCAGATAGAAGCCACCGGACCGATCAGCGTTGCGGACTACATGGCGATGTGCCTCTTCGACCGCGATGCCGGTTACTACACCACGCGCGAACCGTTCGGGAAAGACGGGGATTTCATCACAGCGCCAGAAGTCAGCCAGATTTTCGGGGAATTAATTGGCGTATGGTGTGTCAGCGCATGGCAGGCGCTCGGCGCCCCAAGCGAATTCGTCCTTTGTGAAATGGGCCCCGGACGCGGCACGCTGATGAAAGACCTGATTCGTACAGCCATAAAGCTGGCACCGGATTTCATGACTGCTGCGAAGATCCACATGGTGGAGATCAGTGATCGGTTGACCCAGATCCAACAATCGGCACTCGGCAAACACTCGAATGCGATTGTTTGGACCAAGCAGCTCCGCCAGATTGGGCCTGGGCCCCTTGTTCTCATCGCAAACGAGCTATTCGATGCCATTCCTTCGCGCCAATATGTCAAGATAAAGGGCCGTTTTGTCGAACGCACGCTTGCACTTTCGATGCCAGAAAGAATCTTGTCTTTGCTGCGGGATCTGGCGCGATCGACCAGGCTCTGCTTCCGCCAGCTGCTAATATCGCGCCAGAGGGCAGTATCTTCGAAATAGCCCCGGCCCGCAGCGCCATGATGCAGGAGATTTCCGAGCGGATCCACGCCGAACGCGGAGCAGCTCTCCTGTTTGACTATGGCCATTTGCAACCAGGTTTTGGCGATACATTGCAAGCTCTGAGCCGACATTCGTCTGTTGACGTATTGCATATCCCAGGAGCGGCAGACCTTACGACCCACGTGGATTTCCACAGCCTGGCTCAGGCCGCTCGTGCAGAAGGCTGCAAGACGAGCGCCATGAGCCAAGGCGAATTTTTGCTTGCAATGGGATTGCTTGATCGAGCCGGTGCGCTGGGACGGGGCAAACCAGCCGCTTTTCAAGACCAAATCCGTGGCGACGTTGAACGGCTCGCCGGACCTGAACAAATGGGGACACTGTTCAAGGTATTGTGCGTGACCGATCCCGCCACCCATACTTTCCCGTTCGAAGCGAAATGACATTCAGGCAATTGACTTCAATCGATTGCTCAACCACCATCCGCAGCCTTGAAAGGCATCCGGCATGACCACATCCGACAAACCAGCTCCACTGCGTTCTACCTTGCTGGGATCACCCGAAAAAGATCGAATCGCTCACGGATTCTTCACCCGCAAAGGTGGCGTTTCAGGCGGAATCTATCGTGGATTGAATGTCGGTAGCGGTTCGAACGACAATCAGGATCATGTCAAGGAGAACCGCCGGCGGGTCGCGGAATCGCTCGGTGCGCCACTGTCGCGCCTCGTGACAGTGCATCAGGTTCATTCCCCTGACGTCGTCACCGTGACGGCTCCATTTGCCGGCGACAGACCGGACGCAGATGCGATGGTCACAGCCACTCCCGGCATCGTCATTGGCGCATTGTCAGCCGATTGCGGACCGATTCTCTTTGCCGACACTGAAGCCAAAGTCGTCGGTGCCGCCCACGCCGGATGGCGGGGCGCCATCGGCGGCGTGCTTGAAAACACAATTGACGCAATGATCGCCCTTGGCGCGCAACGTGATAGAATACATGCTGTTCTCGGCCCAACGATCGGCCCCGACAATTACGAAGTTGGCAGCGAATTCTATGACCAATTTATTCGAACCGATCCCGCATACAAGGGTTACTTTCGCGACTCGATCAAGGATGGCCACAAGATGTTCGATCTGTGGGCTTTTATCATGACGAGACTCGATCGTGCCGGGGTGAACGCCTCATCGCTACAGGCATGTACTTATGCAGATGAGGATCAGTTCTTCTCCTACCGCCGGACGACCCATCGCAAGGAACCGGACTACGGCCGCCAGATCTCGGCGATCACTATCACGGAGTAACAATATGGCCCTTCATTTCGAACCGGAAGAATTTGCCGCGCGCCGCGACCGGCTTATGATAGTGATGGCCGAGCAGAAGCTGGATGCGGTCCTGCTGTTTGCGCAGGAAAGCATGTATTGGCTTACCGGCTACGACACCTTCGGCTTTTGCTTCTTCCAGTGTCTCGTCGTGAAGGCCGATGGCAGCAATGTCTTGATGACCCGCTCCGCCGATCTGCGGCAAGCGCGCCAGACTTCCAACATCGAGAACATCATTGTTTGGGCCGACCGCGACAATGCCAATCCCGCAGCAGATTTGCGCGAAATCCTGAATGATCTCGATCTGCTTGGGTGCCGCATCGGCATTGAATATCAGACCCATGGGCTGACCGCGGCCAACGGACGGAAGCTGGACGAACAGCTCACCGCATTCGGACAGCTCGTCGATATTTCGGGTATTGTCGACAAGCTGCGTGTTCTGAAGAGCCCTGCAGAAATCGTATATAGCCGCAAGGCTGCTGAACTGGGTGATGAAGCCCTCGATGCCGCGGTAAAGCTGACGAAGGCGGGTGCCGACGAAGGTGCTATTCTCGCCGCCATGCAATCGGCGATATTCATCGGCGGTGGCGACTATCCGGCCAATGAGTTCATCATCGGCTCCGGTGAAGATGCGCTTCTGTGCCGCTATAAGGCCGGCCGGCGCAAGTTGACCAAGAATGATCAGCTGACATTGGAATGGGCCGGCGTCTATCGCCACTATCACGCCCCCATGATGCGTACTGTACTCACAGGCAAGGCTTCGAAACGCCATCAGGAACTCTATGAAGCGGCCCATGAAGCGCTGCTTGCCGTCGAAGCTGCCATGACACCTGCCTCCACGTTCGGCGATGTCTTCGACGCACATGCCAAGGTTATGGAGAGCCACGAGCTGACCCGCCACCGCCTCAACGCTTGCGGCTATTCTGTCGGCGCGCGCTTTACGCCGTCATGGATGGATATGCCGATGTTTTATTCCAGCAATCCGGAACGGATTCAGCCCGATATGACACTATTTGCCCACATGATCATCATGGATTCAGATACCAGCACGGCCATGACCCTTGGCCGGACATATCTCACGACGAATGGTGATGCGGAGCCGCTTTCTCGCCAGCCTCTTGACTTGATCGTAAAATAAAACTTTTGTCTGCTTCTATTTTCTTAAGTGGACTAACAGGTGGCTCATGACGGGGTTTGAGTGAAGATGATATCGCGTAACTCAATGACATGCGCAGTCGCCATTCTGGCAGGGCTTGCACTCACCGCGTGCAATAGCTCAGAATCCCCGATTGGCGTTACCAAATCTGATCTGACAACGGCCCAAGGTAGCCAGACAGCGCCTGCACCAGGAACACCAGCACCACCGGGCGCACCAGCAGGGGCTACACCAAACGCACCCGCCAGTGGCACAGTCACTGCATCTGGAACGACTCAGGCCGCTACACCAACCGCGCCTGGCACGCTTCGCACGGCAAAATTGCGATTTGCACCTATCGTGGGTGCGCCGATTGCAGCTGCTACACCACTGTCGCAGCGGCTGTCAGCGCTCGCAAAGGAAAAGGGCATCACGCTTGGCACGGCTGCCGATACAGATAATACCCATATTATGAAAGGCTACTTCTCTGCCCTCCCCGACGGCAATCAGACGACGATCATCTATGTATGGGATGTGCTTGATCCCGCGGGGACGCGCCTTCACCGCATCCAGGGCCAGGAAAAGGTTCCAGGAGGCGGTGCTGATCCGTGGAGCTCAGTCCCGCCCAAGACCATGGAAGGGATTGCTGACAAGGCAATACAAGGCTATCTGTCATGGGTATCCGGCGCCAAGACGTGACATATTTACGCGTTTTGCGCGATATTCCCGTTGAATTGTGCATGAATCTTGCTTGCGCGCTTGCAATGTGCGTCAAGCACAGTAAAAGGCCCGCCATATCCTTTACTTGGCTGACGCTCTGAAAAAGACGTGAGGAAAATACGGCATGAAACTCTTCGCGGGCAATTCCAATCGTGTTCTCGCCGAATCTGTCGCCAAATATCTCAACATTCCACTCGGAAAGGCCAGCGTTCGGCGCTTCGCTGACCAGGAGATTTTTGTCGAAATTCAAGAGAATGTCCGCGGCGAAGACGTCTTCGTGATGCAATCGACATCATTCCCAGCGAATGATCATTTGATGGAATTGCTCATCATGATCGATGCGTTCCGCAGGTCATCGGCAAAACGCATCACAGCCGTGCTTCCCTATTTTGGCTATGCGCGCCAAGACCGCAAACCTGGTCCGCGCACACCTATTTCTGCCAAGCTGGTTGCAAATCTGATCACTGAAGCCGGCGCGAACCGCGTCCTCACCCTCGACCTGCACGCTGGCCAGATCCAGGGCTTTTTCGATATTCCGACCGACAATCTCTATGCCGTTCCGGTCATCGCGCGTGATGTCCGCGCTCATTACGGCACTTCAAACGTCATGGTCGTTTCGCCCGATGTTGGCGGTGTCGTTCGTGCCCGCTCGCTGGCAAAGCGCATCGACGCCCAACTCGCCATTGTCGACAAGCGCCGCGATCGCCCGGGCGAGTCGGAAGTCATGAATGTCATCGGCGATGTTCGCGGCAAGGACTGCCTGCTGTTCGACGACATCGTCGATTCCGGCGGCACTCTGTGCAACGCCGCCGAGGCCCTGCTGGCGAAAGGCGCCACAAGTGTGACTGCCTATATCACACATGGCGTCCTGTCTGGAGGCGCCGTCGCCCGTATCGGCGGCTCCAAGCTCAAGGAACTGGTTATCACCGACTCCATACAGCCAACCCCAGCGATCGAAGCCGCGCACAATATCCGCGTGCTGTCGATTTCCGATCTGATCGGCGAAGCGGTCTCGCGCACGGCATCGGAAGAATCCGTCTCCAGTCTGTTCGACTAAACAATCTGCAGCAATATTGCAGACAATGGCGCGCTGGCTTCGGGTGAAGCAACTTGCGCAATGGCCGTCTTTCCGTTATAGAGCCGCCATCCGCGTAGACACCCTTGGAGGCAACGCGGGATGGGGCGGTCATAATGGGCCGCTTCATGTTTTTTGGACAGCCGACCATCGGCCTCAAAGAACACTCCAGATTTGAACCTCGAAAGGAAATGCCATGAGCGAAGCATACGAGCTCAAGGCCGAGGCGCGCGAACGGGTCGGTAAGGGGTCCGCCCGGGAAATTCGCCGCAACGGTAAAGTGCCAGCAGTCATCTATGGTGACAAGCAGGCGCCAATCTCGATTACCCTCGATTACAAGACGCTGTACTACAAGATTCACGGCGGCGGTTTCAAGACGACGATTGCCAACATCCTTCTCGATGGCAAGTCGATTCAGGTCCTTCCGAAGGACTTCCAGCTTGATCCTGTCAGTGACAAGCCAGTACACGTTGATTTCCTGCGCGTATCGGCCAAGTCGGTCGTCAACGTGCATGTACCGATCCACTTCCACAATGAAGACGCAGCACCCGGCATCAAGCGCGGCGGTGTTCTCAATATCGTTCGTCACGATGTTGAGCTTCATGCTCCAGCAAACGCCATTCCGGACGCGATCGATATCGATCTGACCGGCTTGCAGATCGGTGACTCGATTCACATTTCCGCTGTGACCCTGCCAAAGGGTGTCACGACGGTCATTCAGGATCGCGATTTCACCATCGCCACCATCGTTGGCCACGCCGCTGAAGTAGAAGAAGTCACTGAAGCTGCTGCGGAAACCACCGAAACCGAAGAAAAAGAAGGCGAGTAATCGTCTCTCTGACTATTGGGAGCTAGGCGCGTGCTGCTTATCGCAGGTCTTGGCAATCCGGGCTCCCAATATGCTGCAAACCGGCACAATATCGGTTTCATGGCGGCGGATGAGATACACCGCCGCCATAATTTTTCGCCTTGGACCAATAAGTTCCAGGCACTTGTCGCCGACGGTATGATCGACGGCGAAAAGACCATCCTGATCAAGCCCCAGACCTTCATGAACCTGTCAGGCCAAGCCGTCGGCGAAGCCTTGCGCTTCTACAAACTGGATCTTGGCGACCTGGTTGTCATCTATGACGAACTCGACTTGCCCTCAGGCAAGGTACGCGTGAAAACAGGCGGGGGTGCAGGTGGTCACAACGGTATCAAGTCGATCGATGCGCACTGCGGTAAGGAATATCGCCGCGTACGGCTCGGTATTGGCCACCCTGGTGTCAAGGAAATGGTTTCGAGATCATGTCCTCGGTAATTTTGCCAAAGCCGACCGCGAGTGGCTGGACCCGCTGCTCGACGCGATTGCTGTCAATGCCGGGCTTCTCGTCAAGAAGGACGATTCCAGTTTCATGAATCGCATGGCCCTGGCTGTGGGCAATAGCGCCAAGACGACGACTGAAACGGTCGAAAAGCCTGTTGCAAAATCCGCCGGTCAAAGCCATATCCGGCAAGCGCGCAGCCAAAAGCCTGCCGTCAACATTCCAAAATCCGGCCCGATGGCCGACATGCTGAACAAACTCTTCGGTAAGAAAGAATAAGGATCGCACATTATGGGTTTCAAATGCGGCATCGTTGGCTTGCCAAATGTTGGTAAATCGACGCTTTTTAACGCCCTGACCAGAACCGCCGCCGCCCAAGCTGCGAACTATCCGTTCTGCACGATCGAGCCGAATACGGGCGAAGTCGCCGTGCCCGATCCGCGCCTGCAGGCGATCGCAAAGATCGGCAAGTCTGCCAACATCGTTCCTACCCGCATCAGCTTCGTCGATATCGCCGGCCTGGTACGCGGCGCCTCGAAGGGCGAAGGCCTCGGCAATCAGTTCCTCGCAAATATCCGCGAAGTCGACGCGATCGTCCATGTCCTGCGCTGCTTCGAGGACGATGATATCACCCATGTGGAAGGTCGAATTGATCCTGTGTCGGATGCCGAGACAGTCGAAACCGAATTGATGCTATCTGACCTCGAAAGCCTCGAACGCCGCATCGTCCAGTTCCGCAAGCGCGCCAGCAGCAAGGACAAGGAAGCGCTGACCGTGCTGCCCGTCATGGAACAGGCACTTGGGCTGCTTCAGGACGGGCAGCCAGTCCGGTTCATGCTGAACGGCATTGCCGCCGAAGACCTTGCCATCCTGCAATCGCTTAATCTTCTGACATCCAAGCCAGTGCTCTATGTCTGCAATGTCGCGGAGGGCGATGCAGCGACCGGCAATCAATATACCGAAGCAGTGGACGAAATGGCGACTGGCCAGGGCGCTGAAACCGTAACGATATCAGCAGCGATCGAAGCGGAAGTAGCTCAACTGCCGGATGAGGAAGCCAAGGAATATCTGGAGGCGATGAATCTTGATGAGCCGGGTCTCGACCGGTTGATCCGCGCCGGCTACAAGCTGTTGCACCTGATCACCTATTTCACTGTGGGACCGAAGGAAGCACGCGCATGGACTGTCGAGCGTGGATCCAAAGCACCGCAGGCTGCCGGGGTCATCCACACGGATTTCGAGCGCGGATTCATTCGCGCGCAAACGATCGCCTACCATGATTATGTCAAGCTCGGCGGCGAAGTGGCCGCAAAGGAAGCTGGCAAGGCGCGCGATGAAGGCAAGGAGTATATCGTCCAGGATGGCGACATCATGCTGTTCAGGTTCAATACATAGGGTCTCGGCACGATATGAGCGAGCATTCCCCCAAATATGCCTATGAGGATTTCATCGTCGGCAGCGAATGGCCGCTGGGTTCCAAAATCGTAACGGCAGAGGAAATCATTGATTTCGCCAGCCAGTTCGACCCGCAGCCGTTCCATCTCGATGAGGCCGCTGGTAAGGCGAGCATTCTCGGTGGGCTTGCTGCATCCGGCTGGCACACGGCTTCGATGTTCATGCGCATGCTGTGCGCGCGCATATCTGTTGGATTCTACATCGCAAGGCGCACCGGGGATCGACTACGTCAAATGGAAGCAGCCGGTTCTAGCTGGTGATACGCTGACCGGAAAGACGACCGTTCTCGACCGGCGCCTGTCAAAGTCGAAGCCGTCGCTCGGGTTCGTCAAGCTGTACCATGCAGTCTTCAATCAGAACGATATACTCGTCTGCGAACTGGAGCACACCGCCATGTTTTCACTGCGGGAGCCGATCGCATCATGAGTCGCGAGATCGACAAATTCATCGGCGTTGAGCGGGATCTCGGTACATACACATTCTCGGCCGAGGAGATCGTCGCCTTCGCCAAGAAATATGATCCACAGCGCTTTCACGTCGACGCTGATGCGGCAAAAAACAGCAACTTTGGGTCCCTCTGCGCCTCGGGCTGGCACACCACAGCTGTCTGGATGCGTTTGAATGTCGAAGACATGAAGACCCAGGTTCAATCAGCAATTCAGCGCGGCGAGCAACCGCCGCAATTTGGCCCATCCCCAGGATTCGAAAACCTCAAATGGCTGAAGCCGGTTTACGCCGGCGACACAATCCGATTCACTCGAACATTGAATGGTATGCGAGCGCTCCAGTCGCGCCCTGGCTGGTGGATGATGCAGATGTCCTCCGCAGCCTATAATCAGAAGGGCGACAAGGTTCTGGAATTCGACAGTGCTGCGCTGATTGCCCTGCCATAAGTCAATGGCCCTCGAAAGCGATCAGCGTACGCACATTCACGCCAAGTGCTTCAAGCTTTTTGCGACCGCCCAGGTCCGGTAGATCAATGATGAAGCAGGCGCTGACAATATCGGCGCCCATCTGCTGCAGAAGCTTCACAGCGCCCTCAGCAGTCCCGCCCGTCGCGATGAGATCATCGACCAGAATAACCTTGTCTCCAGGTACGATTGCATCCCGGTGCATCTCCATCTCATCCACGCCGTATTCAAGACTGTAGGCGATGCTAACCGTATCGTGCGGTAGCTTCCCCTTCTTGCGTATGGGAACGAACCCCGACGAGAGCTGGTGTGCCATTGCTCCACCAATAATGAAACCCCGGGCCTCGATGCCGGCCACCTTGGCCACTTTGCCGCCGGCGTAGGGATGCACAAGTTCATCTACCGCGCGGCGAAAGGCGCGCGCATTGCCGAGCAGCGTTGTGATGTCTCGGAACATCACCCCGGGCTTGGGATAATCGGGTATGTTGCGGATGGCATCGACCAGCGTTTGCTTCAATGTGGAATCCATCTGATCGCTCCTTCGTGCCAATGACAGATTCTCGCTATCTAGCGTTCCTGTCTCTCAAAAGAAAAGGGCGCCGAGCGCCCCTTCCAAATTCCGAGTTTGATCAGAGCTCAATGCTCAACGTCAGCCCAGATCCGGCGCTTGGCCACGTAAACCAATCCCGCAAACAGAACGAGGAAGATCATGACGCGGAAACCGGTCTTCTTGCGTTCTTCCAGATGAGGCTCGGCCGCCCACATCAAAAACGCCGAGATATCCTGGGAATACTGAGCCAGCGTCTGGGGAGAACCATCATCATAGGTTACCTGGCCGTCCTGCAAAGGCTGAGCCATCGCAAGCGACTTGGCGGCAATGAAGTATGGGTTGTAGTGCGTACCTTCGGGTATCTGCATACCCTCCGGCGGCGTTTCGCCGAAACCGGTCAGCAGCGCATGGATATAATCCGGACCACCTTCCTGGTACTGCGTGAAGATGTCGGCGAGGAAAAGTGGGAAGCCACGCTCGACTGCGCGCGCCTTGGCGATGAGTGAAAAGTCTGGCGGAACAGCACCGCCATTGGCTGCTGCGGCGGCCTGCGCATTAGGATAGGGCGACGGAAAATGGTCGGCCGGGATGGCTTTGCGATTGACGATTTCGCCATCCGCATTGGGCGCATCCGGCACTTCATATTCCGCGGCAAATGCCTTTACCTGTGCTTCGGTGTAACCAAGCTCTTCGAGAGAACGGAATGGCACCAAATTCATCGAATGACAGGCGGAGCACACTTCCTTGTAGATCTTCAGACCGCGCTGCAGTTGCTGCTTGTCGTAGTGACCGAATGGACCGGCGAAGGTCCAGTCCAGTTCGGCTGGCTTCTTGATCGGAAAATGCGTCGGTTCGGCCGCATTGTGAGCTTCTTCGGCGGCGTAAGCACCACCGAAAGCCAACATTGTACCAAGACCGGCAGCTGCGAGACCGAGGAGGATTTTTTTCATGGGGAAGTCCTTTGAGCCCTTCACGATTCTCAGCCTTTGGTTTCCGGAGCAGCGGCAATACCTGCCGGCTGACCACCGCTCTTGTTTTTCGCAAGCACCGCCTCGGTGATCGAATTCGGCAATCGACGTGGTGTCTCGATCAGACCGAGCAACGGCATGAGGACGACGAAGAACCCGAAGTAATATGCCGTCCCTACCTGCGAGAAGAGCGTGTAGAGGCCTTCGGCCGGACGCGATCCGAGCCAGCCAAGCATGATGGCGTTGGCTACGAATACCCAGAAGAACAGCTTGTACCACGGGCGGTAAACCGCTGACCGGACCTTTGATGTATCGAGCCAGGGCACGATGAACAGGATAGCGATCGAACCGAACATGATCAGGACGCCGCCGAGCTTGGAGTTGATCGGCCCGATGTTGAAGGTGATGGCGCGCAGCATGGCGTAGAACGGCAGGAAGTACCATTCTGGAACGATGTGCGCTGGAGTCTTCAAAGAGTCAGCCTGAATGTAGTTGTCCGGATGCCCCATGTAGTTCGGTAGATAGAATACGAAATAGGCGAAGAGGATGAAGAACAGCACCAGTCCAAACGCATCCTTCACGGTCGCATAAGGGGTGAAGGCGACTGTATCGGTCTTCGATTTCACTTCGATACCTGTCGGATTGGTCTGGCCGGTCACGTGCAATGCCCAGACGTGCAGGACAACGACGCCTGCGATCATGAAGGGCAGCAGGTAATGAAGCGAGAAGAAACGGTTGAGCGTCGGATTATCCACGGCAAAGCCACCAAGCAGCAGTTGCTGGATCGGATCTCCAATGATCGGAAATGCCGTGAAGAAACCAGTAATAACGGTGGCGCCCCAGAAGGACATCTGCCCCCATGGCAGAACATAGCCCATGAAGGCGGTCGCCATCATCAGGAGCAGGATGATCACACCGAGAATCCAGAGCAGTTCGCGGGGCGCCTTGTACGAACCGTAATAAAGGCCGCGGAAGATATGCACATAAACGGCGAGGAAGAACATCGAAGCGCCGTTGGAATGCAGATAGCGCAGCAGCCATCCGGAGTTCACGTCGCGCATGATCTTTTCAACGGATGTAAATGCAAGGCCCGTATCGGCAGCATAATGCATCGCCAGGACGACACCGGTGAGAATCTGCGAAACCAGCATAAGTGCCAGAATGCCACCGAATGCATAGGCATAGTTCAGATTGCGCGGAACTGGATACGCAACGAATGAATCGTACATCAGACGTGGCAACGGCAGCCGCGCGTCAATCCACTTTTCGATACCAGTGTTCGGCGTATAGGATGAATGTCCACCGCTCATGTCGTGTCTCCCCGTGGAACCTTAGCCGATCTTGATGACGGTATCGGAAATGAATGAAAGTGGCGGGATAGGCAGATTCTCGGGCGCTGGCCCTTTGCGAACGCGACCGGCCGTATCGTAGTGCGAACCATGACAAGGGCAGAACCAGCCACCAAAATCACCCTGCTGACCAAGGGGGATACAGCCAAGATGGGTGCAGACACCCACCATCACCAACCAGTTTTCCTTGTCCTTGGAAGCGGTACGATCAGCATCTGTGGCCTGGGCATCCGTTGGCAGATTGGCATTGCGCGCAATCGGATCTTTCAGCTGGCTCAGCTCGACAGCCTTGGCTTCCTCGACTTCCTTGGGCGTGCGATTGCGAATGAAAATCGGCTTGCCGCGCCACTTGACCGTCAGGGACATACCCGGCTGAACAGCCGAAACATCAACTTCGATAGACGAGACTGCCAGCGTAGATGCGTCCGGTCTCATTTGATCAATGAAGGGCCAAGCAAAGGCACCTGCACCGACCACACCGGCCATACCTGTCGCAATATAGAGGAAGTCACGCCGTGTCGGCTCGGTCGTATCGTGTGCGCTCACGGGGCCTGTTCCTTTCCGAATAACAACGCAGCGGGAGAATCCACTATGTCAGCATAATAGAAGACAGGCCCAAGAAAATGAGCCCCGTGGAATCCCCAGCATATTGCGTGGTTTCTAAGCATGTCCCTTCGGCTTGTCCAGCCTGACAGGGCCACAAGGGCAGGATGTCGCAGGGATAGGCAGCCGTATCACTCATGACCAATAAATCCACCGGATTGCCGCGCCCAAAGACCCGCATAGATGCCATTGGCAGCAATAAGCTGATCATGCGTCCCGCTTTCGACAATCCGGCCCTGATCCATTACTACCAGCCGGTCGAGTGCCGCAATGGTCGATAGGCGGTGTGCAATGGCGATGACTGTCTTGCCGTGCATCAGACGGTAGAGGCTATCCTGAATTGCAGCCTCCACTTCCGAGATCGAGCGCCGATGTCGCTTCGTCCAGAATCAGGATCGGCGCATCCTTCAGCATCACTCGAGCGATGGCGATGCGCTGACGCTGGCCACCCGAAAGTTTGACGCCGCGTTCACCGACATGCGCGTCAAAGCCTGTTCGTCCCTTTGGATCACTCAGACCATCAATGAACGCATCGGCCTGCGCATTGACGACGGCCTGCCGCATCATTTCGTCCGAGGCGTCCGGTCGCCCATAGAGTATGTTGTCCCGCACCGAGCGATGCAGCAGTGACGTGTCCTGCGTTACCATACCGATATGGGCGCGGAGCGAATCCTGGGTGACGATTGAGATATCCTGGCCATCGACAAGGATACGGCCGCCTTCGAGATCGTAGAACCTGAGCAGCAGATTAACGAGCGTTGACTTGCCGGCACCCGAACGCCCCACAAGGCCGATCTTCTCGCCAGGACGGATATTCAGAGAAAGATCCTCGATAACGTTCCTGGAACTGTCATAGTGAAAACGCACGCTCTCAAACCTGATTGCCCCATGCGTGACGACAAGTTCTGAAGCATCGGGGCTGTCTAAGACGCTAACGGGCTTTGCCAAGAGCTCCATGGAATTCTGGATCGTACCGAAGTTTCGCAGAAGCCCATTCAGATTGGCCATCATGCGAGTCAAAAGCATGCTCAGACGCAGGACAAGGCCGAGCGTAAAGGCCACCTCACCCGAGGAAATTTCCCCGGCCAGCCAAAGATCAATGGAAAGAGATGCAACGGCACAGATCATCACACCGCTCGTTGCAGCGAGCGAAATCCGAATGCCGCTCAAACCGCGCGTCAGCGCCATGATCGCAGCGAGCCAGCGGTCCATCCCCCGCCGCATGTAGGCATCGTCGCGCTGCGTTGTTCCGAACAGCTTCAGCGTCTGGATATTGCTGTAGCCATCGACGAGACGCCCCATGACGAGAGAACTCGTTTCGGCAGTTTCCCTCGCGGCCCGGCGCACCCGCGGCAGGAAGTAGCGTGCGGTGAATCCAAAGACGACCAGCCATAGTCCAACGACCGAAGCCAGGCGCCAGTCAAGTCTGCCAATCAAAAACAGCGTTGTCGCGCAGTAGACCAGACTGAACCATACAGCCTGCAGCAGCGTAACCATGAAATCGCCAAGCGCCTGACCAGCCGCCCAGACCTTAGTCACTATGCGGCCGGAAAAATCATTCTGGAAGAACGAAAGGCTCTGGCGGTAGACAACACTGTGCGCCTGCCAGCGCACGAGATTGTTGAAGCCCGGTACAATGGCCTGCTCCTCGACGAGCGCTGCAAGCGAAAGAACAAGCGTCCGCCCGATAAATACCGCCAGAAGCATGAGGAGAAGCGCGACACCATGCCCGTCGATCAGACCCTGCCAGCCTTGCGCACGATCAGCTGATGACAGAATGTCGATCACTTTTCCGACAAACCAGAACAGACCGGCCTCGAAGAGCGCGATCAGGCCGCCGCAGACAAGCATGGCGAGAAATACGTATTTTTCCTGCCTGACGTAAAACCACATGAAAGCCAGTGACTGGTTTGGCACTCGATCGGCCGGCGGGTTTGCGTAAGGATCGATCCAGCTCTCGAACAGGCGGAAAAGACGTGTCATTCAACCCACATCAATGTTGGAATCTCCTGTGGCTTTGATGAAGTATGCACCGCTTTGAAACGCATCGACGGCCAGCGAAACACCTTTGAGCGAGTCCCGCTGGCCGTCAAATTAAACTTGAGTAAGTTTGCAGTATTGAACTCTGATTACTCGGCTGCTTCCTGATCGTCGAGACCAAGGAAGCCCCCCGACTGCCTTGCCCACAGGCCGGCGTAGATGCCATTAGCTGCAATAAGCTCCTCGTGACTGCCGCTTTCGACAATCCTGCCCTTGTCCATCACCACCAGCCGGTCGAGCGCCGCAATGGTCGACAGGCGATGTGCGATCGCGATCACGGTTTTCCCCTGCATGAGCCGATAGAGGTTGTCCTGGATCGCTGCTTCCACTTCGGAGTCGAGCGCGGAGGTTGCTTCGTCCATGATCAGGATCGGTGCATCTTTCAGCATGACCCGCGCTATGGCGATACGCTGGCGCTGACCACCGGAAAGTTTGACACCTCGTTCACCGACATGGGCATCGAAACCACGCCTGCCCTTCGGATCGTTCGCCGCTTCGATAAATCCGTCGGCCTGCGCATTCCTTACGGCCTGATACATCAGTTCGTCGGATGCATCGGGCCGGCCGTAGAGAATGTTATCCCGGATCGAACGATGCAGCAGCGAGGTGTCCTGTGTGATCATACCGATGTGTTCCCGCAGTGAGTCCTGTTTGACCTGCGAAATATCCTGGCCATCGATACGTATATGTCCGCTTTCGAGGTCGTAGAACCGCAACAACAGATTGACCAGTGTCGATTTGCCGGCGCCCGATTTGCCCACGAGCCCAATCTTTTCGCCGGGCCGAATGTCTAGCGACAGGCGGTCAATGACACCTGCGCCCTTGCCGTAATGAAAGCCGATCGCATCGAAAGTGATGGCGCCAGCGCTCACGATCAGTTCTGGAGCATCGGGAACGTCCGTCACAAGACGGGGCAGTGAGATCGAGGTTATGCCGTCCTCAACTGTGCCGATATTCTCGAACAATGCCGACATTTCCCACATAATCCATTGCGACATACCATTGAGACGAAGCACCAGTCCAATTCCGACAGCCACCGCACCAACGGAGATCGCCGAGCCGAGCCACAACCAGATGGCAATGCCGCTAACCGAGAACAGCAACAGGCAGTTTATCGCATAGAGGCCCACATGGAATGCTGTCACCATACGCATCTGGGTATAGGCGGTACTCAAGAAATCCTGCATGCCCTCGCGGGCATAGCCTTCCTCGCGCTTGGAATGGGAAAAGAGTTTGACGGTGGCGATATTGGTATAGCTGTCGACAATCCGCCCGGTCATTGTCGATCGCGCATCCGCCTGCTTTTTGGAGACCACCTGTAGTTTTGGGATGAAATACCACATCAGGCTGACATAGGCCGCCAGCCATACCAGAAAGGGCATCATGAGCCGCCAATCAGCCGCGGCGGCAATGATCAGGGTTCCGCTGAAATAGACGATAACGTAGTTGAGAACGTCGAGCAGCTTCATCACCGTCTCGCGCACCGCGAGGGACGTCTGCATCAATTTGGTGGAAATGCGGCCCGCAAATTCATCCTGGAAAAAAGTCATCGACTGGCGAACAAGATAGCGATGCACCATCCAGCGGATACGCATCGGATAATTGCCGAGCAAAGTCTGATGGATGACCAGCGAATCGACGAGAACGACCCCCCGGCATTACGACAAGTACGACACCCGCAATCAATGCGAGCTTCCACCCTTCATCAGCAAGAAATGTTTCGCGTGAGTGGTTCGAGAGCCAATCGACAATACCGCCCAGGAACCCGTACATCGACACTTCGAGAACAGCGATGAGAGATGTGCAGACAGCCATAACAGCAATCCACGGCCAGACACCCTTGGTATAGTGCAGGCAAAAGGCCACCAAGCTCTTGGGTGGCTCGCCAGGCTCAGCAGACGGGAATGGCTCAAGCCTCTCTTCAAACCAGCGAAACATCATCGAACCTCATGTGGGGCATATCGTGATCATGGTTGCAGACCGCAAAATCGGCTTGCTGAAGTTTGGTCAAGACGAACATGGAACAGAACCTGCAAACGTGAGAACAAACGATTGCGGCTTGTGTCAGGAGATGAGAGAAACTACGCGAGAATAGTAGACACAGAACCACCAACGGCACCGGAGACCATCCGGTTTGGAAGAAGTCGGGAATATTCTGGCATCGACACCTCCAAAGTTAGCGTTGCGGTACGTCCCCTATACCTATTATGAACGCAAAAGGCGAGACCCCAATCTCATACGTTCAACCTTCCGCAGCGAAGGTGTTGCGAACGGAGCACGCGATATTGACCGAAGCACCACCTGACTTGCGCATTGCGCTCTACCAGCCCGATATTCCCGGCAATACAGGCACTATCCTGCGCATGGCTGCATGTTTTGGTATCGCGGTCGACATCATTGAGCCTGCAGGATTCGACCTTTCGGACCGCTCATTGAAGCGGGCCGGGATGGACTATCTCGAACAGGCCGCTCTCACGCGCCATGCCGACTGGACCCATTTCCAGCAATGGAGGCTGACTGAAAAACGCCGTCTGCTCCTGTTTTCGACGAAAGCGGCCGAGCCCTACACGCAATTCAGATTTCATCCCGGAGACATTCTGCTGCTAGGTCGCGAATCGGCGGGCGTGCCGGATGAGGTGCATCAGACTGCGGATGCAAGGCTGATCATCCCGATGGTCCCAGGCGCGCGTTCCTTGAATATCGCCCTTTCGGCGGCCATTGCTGCTGGAGAAGCGCTCCGGCAGTTCCAACTCTGAAAAGCAAGTCCGCCGGGCATTTCTGACCGGCGGACTTCTCCATGTATGGCTGCGTTTTAGTCGATCTGAACAGCCTTGCCGCCTTCCCACTTGTAGAAGACGAAGGCCGGTGTGGTCAGGTCGCCTGTGCTCGAATAGGTCAGGTCACCCACGACCGTTGGCAGCGCCTCACCCGACTTGATCTTTGCCGCAACTTCCGTTGGTTCAGCGGAACCGGCCTTTTCGATGCCGCCTGCGATCACCTGCAACGCTGCATAAGCGTTGAGTGTGAAAGCTTCCGCCGGGATATTCTTGGCTTGAAGTGCTTCTACGACTTTCGAAGCCGCAGGATTTTTTGTCGGATCTGCACTATTGGTAAACAGCGTACCTGCAGCAGCCTCTCCGCCGATTGCCCAGTACTCGGTATTTGACAGACCATCAGGGCCAATCAGCTGCGCCTTGATACCTTGGTCGTTCAACTGGCGGGCAATCAGACCGCCTTCAGCGTGATAACCACCAAAATAGATCACGTCGGCTTTTTCAGACTTCAGACGCGTAACAAGCGCGCTGTAGTCTTTTTCACCAGCATTGATGCCTTCGAAGACAACTTCGGTGACACCGCCCTTGTTAAGCACGGCCTTGAGGCCGTTACCGATGCCGGTACCGTAAGGGGTCTTGTCATAGACGATGGCAATACGCTTGTCCTTGAAATTGTCGAGAATGTACTTGCCCGCAACGTCCGCTTGCTGATCGTCACGTCCGCATGTGCGGAACACGGTTTCAAGGCCGCGCGTCGTCAGGTCCGGGGTGGTCGCGGTTGGCGTGACCATCACGATGCCGTTTTCAGCCAGAACATCCGAAACCGGCATGGCGACGCCCGACGTCACCGGACCGACCACGAACTTGATACCTTCGCCAACGACCTGGTTGGCCACCGATACGCCCTGCTTGGGCTCGCCCGCATCGTCAAAAATCTTCGTTACGATTTTTTTCGCCCTTGATGCCGCCTGCGGCATTGATGGCTTCCGCAGCACTTTCGACGCCGTTCTTTACCTGCAAGCCATACGCTGCGACCGGTCCGGTGACAGGTGCGATAATGCCAACCACGATGTCGGCCTTGGCAAACGACGTCATCGCCATAACAGCGGCAAACGCCACGCCAGATATCAACGATAAGCGCATAGTATCCTCCTTGATTTTTCTTGTGCGTCCGGACGATTCTCCGGTGCTGGCAGAGTTCTACTGGCTTTGCAAAAGGCTGTCAGCAACGATTGCTTGAAATTCCGCTTTAACGATAGAAAATCTCATAGATTTTTAAAAAGGACGACGATTTCTCATCAAACTGATCAATTTTCTGAAGAAGATCATCAATTTTATTGTTGAATCTCTGATTTTTCAAATTTCAGTCTGCGTTCGGCAATCGGCGCATCGTAAACTCGATGATGTCCCCCGGGCGTTCATACCAACTTTCTATTTCAGTCCAGTAGGCGGCCTTCGGGTACTGCTCGAACCATTCACGCGCCTTCTCCCGCGCCGCGAGGCGTGGCAGTCTGAAACTCTCGCGAACGAAAGCACCACGCTGCTGGCTGGTGCCGTCGCGGCTCTCCTGCAATCTCTTGCGCAAGCCATCAAGTGGCGGCTTTGGAAATTGCGATCGGGGTGCTTTGGAGACCATCTCGTATCCCTCACTGAACCCTACACCAATAGAGATTAGGGAGTGTTCGGACGGAAAACGAGTCATTTTTTGTGCATTCAGTATTTGAGTAAACTTCCCTTCCTTTTGGCTTTCGGTTGGTGTGATACTGTCCGCTACAAAAAGGATTCTTTGCCATGGACCGTCCAGATATTCCCGCCATTCTCCCAGAAGCGCTTGAAGACAAGAAAAACACGGCTACTGCTTGGTTTTCGGAACTGCGCGACAAGATTTGCGCGGCCTTTGAACAGCTGGAAGATGAACTGGATGGACCGTTCTCCGACCGTACGCCCGGACGCTTCAAGCAGACACCCTGGCAACGTGACGAGGGAAAGGGCGGTGGTGGCATCATGTCCGTCATGCATGGCCGTGTATTCGAGAAGGTCGGGGTGCATATTTCGACCGTGCACGGCGAGTTCAGCCAGGAATTCCGCAAGCAGATACCTGGCGCCGACGAGGATCCCCGGTTCTGGGCTTCAGGCATTTCGCTCATCGCGCACCCGCAAAGTCCGTTTGTGCCGGCGGTGCACATGAACACGCGCATGGTCGTGACGACACGGCAGTGGTTTGGCGGTGGTGCGGATCTGACACCTGTACTTGAACGCAAGCGCACCCAGGAAGACCCTGATACGATGGCGTTTCATAAGGCGATGAAGTTCGTGTGCGACAAGCATTCTGCGGTAGCCAGCTATGATAAATTCAAGAGCTGGTGCGACGAATACTTTTATCTTCCCCATCGCAAGGAGCCCCGCGGTACGGGCGGCATCTTCTACGATTGGTTGCACTCTTCCGAAGAGGCTGGGGGCTGGGATGCCGATTTCAACTTTACACGCGATGTTGGACGGGCTTTTTCCGTTGTCTATCCCTACCTCGTACGACAAAACTTCAACAAAGATTGGACCGATACCGATCGGCAGGAGCAACTCGTTCGCCGGGGCCGTTATGTCGAGTTCAACCTGCTCTACGATCGCGGCACGATCTTCGGTTTGAAGACCGGCGGCAATGTCGAATCCATTCTTTCGTCCATGCCGCCAACCGTTAAGTGGCCCTAGTAGGATATTTTTGGGGATCAATCTTCGACGTCATGCGTTATGATCCGTGTTGGCGCGGCGAAATCGCGCCCGATGAATCGAGCGCGTCAGGCACACGTTTTGCGGGCTCACAACAGGGAGAGAAGCCATGAAAGAACTTCATTGCATTGTTCCCGGTTGCCAGTGGCACACACGTCACGACACCGAAGCTGAGATTATCCGCCGCGCCACAGAGCATCTTCGCGAGACTCACGGCGAAACCGTCATTCGCGAGCACATGCTCGATACGATCAAGGCGAACATTCAGCCTGAAAAGGGCCGCGCAGCCTGATCTGAGCCAGGAACCTTAAGCCTTCCCCGTATAATCGGGAATCTTTGCAAGCAATGCGTCGCGGCCGAGACTGAATCCGGACTCGATCCATTCATTCTCCAGTGCGCGTTGTACTTTGCCGATCTCTGGACCTTTGTCGAAGCCGGCGGCAACGAGATCGCCGCCGGATAATGGGAATTTCGGCTTCTCATAGCGTTCAAGAAATTCCAGCAGTTTTGATAGATGCCCGGCGCGCATCATTGCTGCGTTATCCTCCAAAGCGCCTGCACGCGCGGAAGCCAAAGCGAGACGCAGCTGATCGCTCATGCCTTGCCTATCACTGCGATAGAGTTTCTTCGCAAATCCAGATTGGGAAATCTCCGGTTGCGGCGGCATCGTGTTGGCCCAGTTTTCAAGCCGCTCACGCTCGCTGTTGGAGAGTTTCAGCCGCGATGCCAGTTCGGTCGTGCGTTCGGCATTTGGCGGGATAATGCTCGCCAGCCGCAGCATGGGATCGACGTCCCAATCAAGATCCCGCTCTGTTTTCACCAGACCGTGGATCGAGTCGATCCCCCACTTTTCGCTTTCCGGCAGAACCGCGGTAAGCACACCCGCCTGCCGCATCCACAGGAGTGCACGCGAGGGATCCGGTGCCGCCAGCAGTTTTTTCAGCTCAGACCAGATCTCGTTCAGCCGAAAGTCTGGCCAGACCATCCTTCAGCCGGGCGCATGCCTTCAGGCCCTCGCTTTCGGGCCTGCCCTTTCCATACCAGGCGAAAAACCGGAAAAACCTCAAGATGCGCAGATAGTCTTCCCGGATTCGCTGCTCCGGATCGCCGATAAAGCGCAACGTCCCGTTTTCGATGTCGGCAATTCCACCCACAAGGTCGATGACCGTGCCGTCAGCCTCGACATAAAGCGCATTGATGGTGAAATCACGCCGTTCCGCATCCACCTGCCAATCGCGGCCAAATGCCACTTCTGCATGCCGGCCATCGGTCTCGACGTCGGCGCGCAAAGTTGTGACTTCGTAGGGGCGCCCTTGGGCGATAACCGTAATCGTTCCATGACCGATGCCAGTCGGAACAACCTTGAAGCCGGCCTCTTTCGCACGCCGCAATGTCTCTTCCGGAAGGCAGGTGGTTGCAATGTCCAGATCGCTAACGGGCTGGCCGAGTAACGTATTGCGCACTGCGCCACCGACAACGCGTGCCCCCTCGCCTCCGGCAGACAGAACCCCGAGCAGTTTCTGCAAGGACTTGTCCCTGATCCAGGGGGCCGTGTTCGCGATCGAGATTGTGCTCACGAATAGAGCCTTTCATAAAGCGTGCGGATAATCCCGGCGGTAACGCCCCAGATGAAGCGATCGCCAAATGGCATTGTGTAGTAAAAGCGTTCCTTGTCCTGCCATATCCGGCTTTCGCGACGATGGTTAGCCGGATTCATCAGAAATGACAGCGGCACCTCGAATACGTCTGCAACCTCATCCGGGTTCGGCGTCAATTCAAATGGCGGATGCACAAGACCAAGCACCGGCGTGATCGAATAGCCGGTCGTCGTCAGGTAGCGCGGCAGACGACCGATAAGTTCCACATGCCGGCCTTCAAGCCCGATTTCCTCATGAGTCTCGCGCAGCGCTGCTTTCTCCGGCTCGTAGTCGTCCTCTGGATCGATCGCACCGCCCGGAAAAGCCACCTGGCCGGAGTGCTTGCGCATGTTGGCGGTGCGTAAGGTAAGGATCACACTCGCCTCGTCGCCGCGATCAACAATCGGTACCAGCACAGCCGCATCACGCAATGGATTTGCCGCGATCACGGCATCGAGCCCGGGATTGAGCAGATGGTCACCGTGGTCCTCATCCAATGTTTCATTGCCCTTGAGTGCCACGCGCTGCGCGAAAGCCCTGGCAGAAAAGCCCTCTTCCAGTATTTTTGACTGGCTCATAGGCTTTGCTTTTCCAGATCGACCGCGGGCATGATCGGAAAAACCTTGCCTTTCGATCGGACGGCAAACATGACTTCACCGTCGATAGTAACATCCTCTCCGTGACCGACCAGTTCATACATCACCGGGCGAGCAAGAAGAGCTTCAAGGCGCCCTCTGACGAGAAGGTACGGTTTCAGACCGCCATTGGTCTCGTCGACGACAAAACGCAGTGGGTTTTCCGCGCTTGCCTCGACGATATCACCCACATTGGTCCGGAACGTCATGGTCTGATCATCCCCTTCGCCGGATACATTTACTTCGACGGCAAGAAAATGCGCATCCTCGACCCGAATGCCCACCTTCTCGACCGGCGTTACGAGATAGGTCTTATCGTCGGCATCCTTGCGCAGAACGGTCGAGAACAGGCGTACCAGAGGCTGTCGTCCGATCGGCGTTCCCATATAAAACCAGGTCCCATCCGCCTTGATCTCCATGTCGAGATCGCCGCAAAAATCCGGGTTCCATTTGTCGACCGGCGGCAGGCCCTTGCCCGATGCCGCGGCGCGGGAAATCAACGCTTCAAGTCCCGCAGCATCGCGCAAAGTGCTTTCTCTCTCGGCCATGGCCCGACCTTTTTTCTGTATACGTCACGAAATAGTCACCGTTGGACCGCTTGTCAGCATGTCATAGTGATTTAGAGTCATTTAAGACAGACTCTGATCAGATACCAGCGGTGAGGTGAATCCATGACCATGATTAAACCTGAGGTACCGTCCGACCCCAAGGCCATGATCGCCGAGGCAGAGAAAGCGCTGGCCGATATTGCGAAGATAAGACAAGGCATAGGCACGGTCATCTTCGGTCAGGAAAGTGTCATCGAACGAACACTCGTGGCACTTCTGGCAGGTGGGCATGCTCTTTTGGTCGGCGTCCCGGGCCTGGCAAAGACAAAGCTGGTGGAAACGCTGGGAACGGTGCTTGGCCTTGACGATCGCCGCATTCAGTTTACTCCCGACCTCATGCCATCAGATATTCTCGGTTCTGAGATCATGGAGCAGGACGATAACGGCAAACGTTATTTCCGTTATGTCAAAGGTCCGGTTTTCGCTCAATTGCTCATGGCCGACGAAATAAACCGCGCATCACCACGCACACAATCGGCGCTGCTGCAGGCCATGCAGGAGTACCATGTGACGATCGCAGGCGAGCGCCATGATTTGCCGCAGCCTTTCCATGTGCTGGCAACGCAGAACCCGCTCGAGCAAGAAGGCACTTACCCGCTGCCGGAAGCGCAACTTGACCGGTTCCTGATGCAGATCGATATTCTCTATCCGGAAATCGAAGCGGAGCGACGCGTCCTTCTTGAAACGACCGGTACATCCGAGGCCGTGGCGGAAAGAACGATTGATGCGGAACGCCTCCGCGAGATGCAACAGCTTATCCGGCGTATGCCGGTACCTGAAGGCGTCGTCGATGCCATTCTCAAGCTTGTCCGCTCTGCCCGTCCGGGCGCCGATAATGAGATTGCGAAGAAATTCATCTCTTGGGGTCCCGGTCCACGGGCCAGCCAGGCATTGATGCTCTGCGCCCGCGCCCGTGCCCTCTATGATGGGCGCCTGGCCCCATCGGTCGACGATGTCAAAGCGCTTGCCGAGCCGGTATTGCAGCATCGTATGGCGCTTACTTTTGCCGCGCGAGCCGACGGAATGAACGTACGTGACGTCATCGGCAACATCACCAAGGTTGCTCTCTGATGCCAGCAATCGGCACGCAAGTTCAGCGGACCGAGACGGGCGACGCCCTTGCGCGAGCCCGCCAGCGTGCCGCCTTGCTGCCTGATCTTCTGGTCGAAGCGCGCCGCATCCTCAATACCGTCAATACCGGCTGGCATGGTCGCCGCAAGAGGGGAGTCGGCGAAAGTTTCTGGCAGTTTCGACCCTACACAGAGGGTGAAGCAGTATCGCGCATCGACTGGCGCCGGTCGGCCCGCGATGACCGTACCTACATCCGCGACCAGGAATGGGAAGCGGCCCACACCGTCTGGCTATGGGCTGATCCCTCTCCTTCAATGCTCTACAAATCAGAACAGGCACATGTGTCGAAAGAGTCGCGTGCGCTCGTCATGGTTCTTGCATTGGCAGAACTTCTGTCGCGCAGCGGAGAGCGCATCGGCTTTCCCGATATAACAGATCCATCCTCTGCCCGAAACGGCGCGGAACGCCTGGCAACCTTGCTCTCCCACGCAACAAGCCTGCCCGCCAAACCTGACCTCAGCAAAGTACGCCGGTTTTCCGACGTGGTGCTTGTCAGTGATTTTCTTGAGCCGGTCGAAGAGACGCTGGGCATTTTGCAGAAACTGGCTCACGATGGTGCGCGCGCTCATCTGATCGAAGTTTACGACCCGGCTGAGGAAGATTTCCCCTATAAGCGACGGACGGAATTCGTTGATCCGGAGACCGGGGCGTCACTGACCTTCGGCCGCGCCCAGGACTACGCGGAAGACTATCGGCGTCTGTTCTACGCGCGCCGTGAAACGTTGAGTTCCTTCTGCAAGCGGATTGGCTGGAGTTACACCATCAACCGTACCGATCACCTTGCTTCCGAAGCGCTCGTAACAGTGCATATGAACATGACCGCCAGCATAGGCTATCAGGGAGGAGGCTCATGAATGCCCTTCCGCTGGCCTTCGGCGCTCCCGCCATTCTTGCAGCTCTGGTTGTCCTTCCTGTTATCTGGTGGTTGCTGCGGATAACCCCACCACGGCCGGTCAGGGAAGTGTTTCCTCCACTTAGGATCCTGGCGCAACTCCTGAAGAAGGAAGAGACTCCGAACAAGAGCCCCTGGTGGCTGACCCTCCTGCGCCTGCTGCTTGCCGCGCTTGTCATTCTCGCTTTGTCGGAGCCTGTCTGGAACCCGCGCCCCGAAACATTGACGGGCAAGGAACCCGTTGCGATCGTTCTCGACAACGGTTGGTCTTCAAATGAGGAATGGGATGCGCGCAAGGAAACCGCTGAGCGATTGATTGGCGATGCGGAGCAATCCGGGGCGCTGATCTACATTCTCGGGACTGCTGAGAGAGCAAATACGGATATTGGTCCGTTTAATGCCAGCACGGCGTTGGAACGGGTGCGCGCATTGGCCGTCCGGCCAATCCCGGTTGATCGCGCCGGTGCATTCGCTCGGCTGAGAACAACACTCGCAAACGTATCTGGCACGCGCGTTGCGTACCTCAACGATGGTATCGATACGCCTCAGGCGGCTGAAGCGTTGAAATCACTCGAAGACGCAGGAATAGCATCCTTGATCTGGTATCAACCTTCGATAACCTCGCTCGCAGCTATTCGCCAGGCCGAGAACAACGCCAACGGCTTGACCGTGCATGCGGTACGTCCAAGCAATGAGCGCGGACAGGGCGCAGTGACGATTGGCGCATTTGATGAAAAAGGGCGGCGCATCGCCGAAACCGGTCTGATCTTTTCTGCTGGCGAGGCTACCGGCCAGGCCGTCATCAACGCCCCATACGAGCTGCGCAATGATTTCCACACCCTGCGTATCGACGGTACTGCTCAGGCCGGTGCAACCTACCTGATCGATGACAACAACAAGCGCAGGCGTGTGGCCTTGCTGTCCGGGTCGGAAGCCGATCTGTCACAACCCCTTCTTTCGCCGCTCTACTATATATCGCGCGCCCTTGAACCTTTCGCCGACCTCCTGCGACCGCGCAATGCAGAGCTCGTGCGGGCTGTGCCGGAACTTCTTGAGCAGAAACCATCGGTTGTCATTATGGCGGATATCGGCAAGTTGCCGCCTGAAACCGAACAGGTCCTGTCCGACTGGGTAAACAATGGTGGCACTCTGATCCGGTTCGCTGGGCCACGTCTGGCGGGGGGCAGCGAAGAAGATCCTTTGTTGCCTGTAATCCTGCGCAAGGGCGAACGGTCCTTGGGCGGCGCCCTATCGTGGAAGGAATCACAGCCGGTAGCCGCCTTCCCGGAGAACGGTCCCTTCGCCGGCCTACCGACACCGCAGGACGTTACCGTGACGCGGCAGGTGCTGGCAGAGCCGTCTTCAGACCTCTACGACAAAAGCTGGGCCAATCTCGCCGACGGTACTCCGCTCGTGACTGGCGAGACTTCGCAAACGCGGACAGTTGGTCCTCTTCCATGTCACGCCTGAGGCCACCTGGTCGAACCTGCCAATCAGCGGCAGCTTTGTCGATATGCTGCATCGCATCGTTACGCTCTCTCGCAATGCTGGGCCCATCGCAGGTTCAAACGGCGCCGATGTTTCGCGCGCACTTCCGCCCTATCTTACTCTGAATGCAGAAGGTTCGCTCACACCTCCAGGCGGCGACACGCGACCTCTCATAGCCAGAGCTGGTCAAAACCCACAGGTGAGTTTCGACAATCCACCCGGCTTTTACGGCGTAGAGGACGCGATGTCGGCACTCAACCTCTTCAAGCCCGACGGCGAGATCAAACCGTTGGCGAGACCTGAATTGACAATTCCGGTGACGACAGCGCGTTACGCGGTCGATGAATCCGTACAGCTGCGGGGGCCCCTGTTCGCACTGGCTGCATCAATGTTGGCACTTCGATGCGATCGCGTTCCTTTGGCTCGGTGGCCACCTGCGCAGGCGTTTCCGCACCACAGCCGCTGCGTCTTTGGCAGTCTTGCTGCTCCCTGCCGTTATCGCATTTGGACCATCCCCCGCGCATGCCCAGCAAAATGACAGCAAACCCGGAGATCAAACCATCCTCGAGGCGATCAATGTCACCCACCTCGCCTATGTGATTACGGGCGACAGCGCGATCGATGATATCAGCAAGGCAGGCTTGTCAGGCCTGTCAAAGGCACTCTCCGAAAGCACGGCGCTAGAGCCGGGAGAGCCAATCGGCGTCAATCCCGCAACGGATGAACTTGCATTCTTTCCGCTCATTTACTGGCCGGTCGATTCCTCCGCGAGGATGCCTTCGCCCGAGGCCATTGCCAAAATCGATGCCTATATGCAGCAGGGTGGGACAGTTCTCTTCGACACGCGGGACCAGGATGCGGCAGCGATCGGCTTTGAGAATGCGACGACACCGTCCAACCAGAGATTGCGCGAAATCCTAGCCGGGCTGAACATCCCGCCGCTCGAACCGGTGCCCAGCGATCATGTTCTGACCAAGTCTTTCTATATCCTGCAGGATTTTCCGGGTCGTTACCGCGGCAGCCCGCTGTGGGTGCAGGCCTCATTGTCAACAGAAGCTCGCGCCGACCGGCCCGTTCGCGCGGGCGATGGTGTCACCCCGATCATGATCACGGGCAATGATTTTGCCGGAGCCTGGGCGATCGATGCCAATGGCTCGCCATTATTGCCGACCGTACCCAATGATCTCATACAGCGCACCTATGCCTATCGTACTGGCATCAATATCGTGATGTACATGCTGACCGGAAATTACAAATCTGATCAAGTGCACGTGCCCGATCTCCTGGAACGGTTGGGGAACTGAGCGCCATGTATCTGTCCTTGGATTTCCAGCCCCTGGTGTCAACCGCACTACTGGTCTTGTTGCTGGTCCCGATGTTCGTCCTGACATTGGTTGGCATCTACTTTCGTCAACGTGGCAGTTTGCTCCGACTGCTGGCCGTCGCGGCATTTTCGATGGCTCTGTTCAACCCGATCGTCGTGAATGAAGAACGCGAACCATTGAAAAGTGTCGTTGCTGTGATCGCCGACCGCAGTCAAAGCCAGGACATTGGCAACCGCAGGGCCGATACGGATGTGGCACTCAAACAGGTGCAGACAGCCCTTTCCCGTCTGCCGCAGTTCGACGTTCGAACCGTCGAGACGGGCCGTGCCAGCGAAAATGACGACGCGGTATCGACACGGCTGTTCCAGGCCCTGAATAGTGCTTTTCGTGATGTGCCGCCTTCACGCATAGGCGGTGCGATCATGATCACGGACGGCCAGGTTCATGACATCCCGCCGAGATCCGGCTGGCCTTGGTTTCAATGCGCCAGTCCACGGTCTTATAACCGGCACGCCCGGCGAAATCGATCGGCGTATTCAGTTCGTTCGCGCACCGCGCTTTGGCTTGACCGGCAAGCCACAGCAAATGGCGTATAAGGTTACGGCATCGAACGAGCCCCCCGGGTAGTCGCGTTCGGGTGCGTGTGCGGGTCAATGGCACAGAAACAGCCAACACAGATGCCATCGTCGGCGAGGAAATGCCGATGGAAGTGACGCTTTCACGCGCCGGTATCAATATCGTTGAGATAACGGTGGATTCCGTTCCAGGCGAACTCACTGAGGTCAATAATCGTGCTGTTGCGATGGTGGACGGGATTCGTGAAAACCTGCGGGTACTTCTCATCTCGGGCGAGCCCCATAATGGCGAACGCACGTGGCGCAACCTTCTGAAATCTGATGCATCGGTTGATCTGGTGCATTTCACTATTTTGCGCCCGCCCGAAAAACAGGACTCGACCCCGCTACCCGAACTCGCGCTGATCGCCTTCCCGACGCGAGAGCTCTTCGTTGACAAGATAGGTGAATTTGATCTGATCATTTTCGATCGTTATCAGCACCGCGATGTGATGTCGCTGCTCTACTACGACTACATCAATGATTATGTCCAAAAGGGCGGAGCCTTGCTTATTGCCGCTGGCCCCGAATATGCGGGCAATATGTCTATCGCCAATACACCCCTGCTGTCGGTGCTTCCGGCAACACCAACGGGGAATATTGAAGAACGGGCTTTCTATCCACGCTTGAGCGACCAGGGCAAACGCCATCCGGTCACGCGCGGGCTCGAAGGCAGCGAACAGGAACCGCCGAACTGGAGCCGCTGGTTCCGTGTCATCGATGTAAATCCGCCGGAAGGTTCGGTCATCATGAATGCCGGTGAGAGGCCGCTTCTGGTGCTCAATCGTATGGGCGAAGGCCGCGTCGGAATGTTTCTCTCCGATCAGGGCTGGCTCTGGGCGCGCGGGTTTGAGGGTGGCGGGCCCCATGCAGCACTCTACCGCCGTATTGCCCATTGGCTGATGAAAGAACCGGAACTCGAAGAAGAAGCTCTTACCGCGAAGGGCAGTGGCCGCAATCTTGAAATCCATCGCCAGACCATGAAGAAGGTCGCCGACCCAGCGAGTATAATTACACCGTCGGGAAAGACGAAATCCATCCCACTTACCGAAACCGAGCCGGGTGTGTTCACCGCTTCTGTCCCGACCGATGAAATTGGTCTCTATCAGGTGGCCAACGGCGAGTTGACGACACTCGCCCATGTCGGACCAGTGGATGCGCCGGAATTTACTGACAATGTTTCGACCACCGCCAAACTCGATCCGCTCGCGCGCCAGACCGGCGGCGGCACGCGCCGTCTGCGCCCCACTACGGACCAGAACTCGATCGAAGTACCCAACGTTGTCGCCTCCCGCGGTATGGCTAACGCCAGCGGAGACAACTGGATCGGCTTGCGTCCGACAAATGAAACAGTGCTCAAGAGTGTTACGCGGCTGCCATTGTTTTCAGGTTTTCTTGGTCTTGCCGCAATGATCCTCGTCCTTGGCGGCATGTGGTATCGCGAGGGAAAATAACTCAACCGTCCGCCACGGACGCATGACGCACTTTTCCCTCAACATTCAGCAACGAACGAGGTGTGAGTTCACAAGCAAGAAACCGAGCGGGATCGACGGGAGCAGGCATCTCGATCTGATGACCCGGAATAGCACGAAATCCAAATGGCGCGTAGTAGGGTTCGTCTCCAACGAGGATGACGAGCTTGTGTCCCGCAATTCGCGCAGATTCCATGCCGGTGCGCATCAATGCCCGGCCAATTCCCTTGTTTTTCCAGGCTGGCCGCACCGCCAGAGGACCAAGCAGCAGTGCTGGTGTTATGCCGATCATGATTGGCGTAAACCGGACCGACGCGATCACATGCTCGCCATTCAGCGCGACAAAGGAAAGCCTGCGGTCATGCGGCCCGCCCTCGCGGATCCTGTAGGCGGCACGGGTGAACCTTCCAGGTCCGAAGGCCTCTTTATTGATGTCTTCGATGGCAGAATCATGCACCGGTTCTTCCGGCGTGTACGTCACGACATGGGTCAGCATGCTGGGTATCTTTTTAAAGGAGTGGACAATCGCCTTGGACCATGATGGGACCGTTGGCCAACACAGGAACTTCCGCCGCGCAATCAGCGCCGGTTCGGGTTTCATCGTCGGATGAACAGAATTCCTGCCACAAAAGTCTCCTTTTTCGTTCGCCTAACATCAAACCAGCACCACGTAAACCGAAATTCAGAATCTTATGAGCAAAAAGTGACGCTCTGTTCACTCCGCTCGTACTGGATGGGCGAAGATTAAAGTCTAGGTAAAAGACAGGATAATAAATTCCCCCTGATGGCAGCCTCATGTGAGGGCAAGGAGCAATGATATGGGCCTATTGATCGATGGCGTCTGGCACAACCAATGGTACGATACCAAGGATAGTGGCGGGCGCTTTATCCGAGTCGAGTCACAGTTTCGCAATTGGGTTACCGCCGATGGCAGCGCCGGACCGACCGGCAAAGCGGGCTTCAAGGCTGAGTCTGGCCGTTACCACCTCTACGTTTCCTATGCCTGCCCCTGGGCCCATCGCACGTTGATCTTCCGTACGCTGAAACAACTGCAGGACGTCATTTCGGTGTCCGTGGTCGATCACTATATGGGAGCTGAAGGCTGGACTTTCTATGAGAAAGACGGTTCCACGCCTGATCATCTCTTCGGTTACAAGCGCCTGCACGAGGTCTATTCACGCGGAGACCGGAACTATTCTGGGCGGGTAACCGTGCCGGTCCTTTGGGACAAGCAGCAAAATCTTATCGTTTCGAACGAATCATCCGAGATTATCCGCATGTTCAATTCGGCATTCGATGACTTCGGCGATGCTTCAATTGATTTCTATCCCGAAGACCAGCGCAGACAGATCGAAGCGATCAACGCACTCATTTACCCTAACATCAACAATGGCGTGTATCGTGCCGGTTTTGCCACGACACAGGAAGCTTACGAGGAAGCTTTCAGCCAGCTTTTCGACACGCTCGATCAGGTCGAAGAGCGGCTTTCGAAACAACGTTATCTGGTAGGCAACCAGATAACAGAAGCCGATTGGCGGCTGTTCACCACCCTCTTGCGCTTCGACCCGGTCTATGTCGGACACTTCAAATGCAACCGCCAGCGCATAGCCGATTATCCGAACCTGTCCAACTACACACGCGACCTCTATCAGGTGCCGGGAGTCGCGCCAACGGTCAACCTGAAGCATATCAAGGCGCACTACTATGGTAGCCACAAGACAATCAATCCAACTGGGATAATCCCGATTGGACCCGAACTTGACTTGACCCTGCCGCACGACCGGGACCGCTTCTGATTGCTACCAGGCGAGCGGCACTTCGGCACCGTTCAGGATTTCAGCCAATCGGCGCCGGGTTGAAGGTGTTATGTCGTCCGGCAGAGCATCCAATCTGAAAAATCTTGCCTCGGCAATTTCACGATTGGATAAGAAGGGGGCGGTTTGCCGGAAGGAGCGGCAGACATAAAGAGCGACATGATCACGCCTCGATGCATGGGCATTGTGGTAGATGGCAAAGAGCTGAGGCCGGCCCGTCAGCTCGATATTGCCTTCTTCCATCAATTCCTTGGCCAGGGTTTGCTCGACAGTGTGACCAGGCTCAACACCCCCGCCGGGAAATTGCCAGCCAGGCACGTAGGTATGGCGAATGAGAAACACCGACTTCTCGCCCTCATCGATGACAACACCCCGTGCACCCAGCGTCATCGGACGGCGAAGCAAAAAATAGGTATGAAACAGGCGGTGACGCCATTTTGATCGTTTTTCAACCATTCCGTATAACCTTGAGCGGAACCTCGGCTTTGTGCGACGGTTCTATCACTGGATTTCGCCTGCGTACTCCCATAAAGCTGAAATAATGTTCCGTCTCGCCCATATCTCCGATATTCACCTGTCGCCGCTTCCGGCGCTAACCCTGCGCGAGCTGATTTCCAAGCGTATAACCGGCTACATCAACTGGCGTTCCAACCGCAAAGACTCGATGACCGGCGGTACCTTGGATACGCTTGTCGCCGATATGAAGACACAGGCGCCTGATCATATCGCCGTGACAGGCGACTTGGTTAATCTCGCTTTGGATGAGGAACTCGAAACGGCACAGCGCTGGCTGAAAACGCTCGGCGATCCTGCTGATGTTTCGGTTGTTCCCGGCAATCACGACGCCTATGTGCCAGGCGCGCTGAAGAAAACGCGCCGGTTCTGGGCGCCATGGATGCGTGGGGATCGCGAGGCGTCCGCAAACAGTCCCGTCGAATTTCCCTATTTGCGGGTTCGCGGAGCTGTTGCGCTGATTGGTGTCTCATCGGCACGCGCAACGGCACCCTTTATGGCAACTGGCGATATACGTGAACGGCAGGCGCGAAAACTGGGGGAAATTCTCGACGAAACCGGTGAACGTGGTCTGTTTCGAGTGATCATGATCCACCACCCGCCGGTACGCGGCGCTGCGCCCTCGCATAAGAGGTTGCTTGGCATTGGTCTTTTTCAGCGCACGGTCCGCAAGCATGGCGGCGAACTGATCCTTCACGGCCACACGCACCTCGCGACCCGCTACGAGATTGAGGGACCAAGCTGGAAAATCCCCGTGATCTGCGTTCCGTCGGCAAGCCAGGGTTTCGGAGGAAATCAAAATCACCGCCCGCCAGCCGCGTTCAATTTGTTTGCGATTGCAAAAACGAATGCGGGCTGGTCCTGCCAGATGGTGGAGCGCGGAATTGTCGACGAGCATATGACCATACGCACAATTCGAGAGCATGACCTGACGGTCGGAGCAGTCCTTACGTCTGTGTAGCGTTCAAAAGAACTGCGCCAGCCGATCCCAGAAAAAGGCGAGGAGCGCACCGGCACCTGCCAGCGCGCCGATCAGAAACCACGTCATGATCGTAACAGCGTTACTGAAAACAGAGGGGCGCGGAGCCATCGATGCTGACGACGTACCGGAATGCCTCCTCTCAGTTGATTCCATCGAAACATTTGCGGGACGAAGGCTAATCCGTTCACCTTCCATCAACTTCTGACGCTCGACGATGCGCTCCGCGATGTAGTTGGTTACGGCATCGGAAATCGGCCCGACGTCCGTTGATTCCGCCAGCACAATCCGTCCGAGCCGGGTATCGCGGACAAAACGATATGTCCGTCGATCCCGGGCCATCATCACATGTGACGTAGCGTCAATCCATAATCGCGGCTGCAGTCCACTCGAGACCGCGAAGTCCCACTGCAGATCATCGGCAGGCACTTCGTCAAAAACGGCCTTGAGATCCTGAGCGAGAATTTCGATCCGGGCGAGATCGGCTTCCTTCATGTCGATGACAACGTCGCCGCGATCCGCCGTGGCGACCTGAGCACCACGAATGGCGTCGGCGAGCTTGTGACGATTGTCGGCAGTTTTAATCTTTTCTCGCATCTCGCTCATGAGCGTTTCCGGAACAGGGGTAGCAATTGTAGCGACATCATTAACCATATGCGCCAGGCATTGCATCAGAAACTTGTCCGGAATGAAATCGTCCGCAGAAAAAGAAAGACCCCGAAGGGCCTTTCTTCACTTTCCGATAATCCTGTTTGCCGCCGAGATAATTCCCTCCAGCGAGGCAGTCACGATATTCTTGTTTATGCCCGCACCAAAGATTTTACCGCCCGGGTGTTCAATTTCCATGTAGCTGATGGCAGCGGCGTCGGATCCGTGTTGAAGCGAATGCTCCGAATAATTCACAACCGACAGCCTGATGCCGAGATAGTGCGAAAGTGCGTCGATGAAACCATCGACCGGTCCCGTGCCCCTGCCCTCGATGCGCTTGGTCTCACCACGATCGGTGATCTCTGCAGAAAGTATGCGTATTCCCTTGTGCTCAGTGTCGGGATAGGTGTGGTGATCAACGAATTTCAGGCGCGCATCGGGCTGTTCGACATAGAGCTCCTGAAAACGCTCGTAGATCCGCCTGGATGGCATCTCCTTGCCTTCCACATCGGTAATTTGCTGGATATCCTCACGGAATTCCACCTGCATGCCGCGCGGCAGGTTCAAGCCATAGTCGGCTTGGAGAATATAGGCGATGCCACCCTTGCCTGATTGCGAATTGATGCGAATGATCGCTTCATAGCTGCGGCCGACATCCTGTGGATCGATCGGCAGATAAGGCACTTCCCACAGGGTCTTGTTGGCCCGCTTGATCGCTTTCATGCCCTTGTTGATCGCATCCTGATGCGAGCCGGAGAACGCCGTGTAGACCAGTTCGCCCACGTAGGGATGACGTTCCGGAATCACCAGCTGATTGGAATACTCATAGACCTCTTTCATCCGGTTAATATCGGAGCAGTCGAGTTCGGGATCTACGCCTTGTGTAAACATGTTCAGCGCCAGCGTAACGATATCGACATTGCCGGTCCGCTCGCCATTGCCGAACAAGGTGCCTTCCACACGATCTGCGCCAGCCATCAGTCCGAGTTCCGTCGTCGCAACGCCCGTGCCGCGATCGTTGTGCGGATGCAGCGAAATGATCAGGTTTTCGCGATTGTCAAGCTGGCGGCACATCCATTCGATGCGATCCGCATAGATATTCGGGGTCGACATCTCGACGGTCGATGGCAGGTTGATGATCAATTTGTTGTCAGGCGTTGGTTTGACGATCTCCGTCACCGCGTTGCAAATTTCCAGCGCAACGTCCAGTTCAGTGCCGGTGAAGCTTTCCGGCGAATATTCGAAGCGGTAGCCGCCGCCTGCCTTTGCCGCCATGTCGGTGATCATCTTGGCAGCGTCGGTAGCGATAGTCTTGATGCCATTGACGTCTTTGTTGAACACCACGCGGCGCTGCAATTCACTGGTGGAATTGTAGAAATGCACAATCGGCTTGTGTGCGCCTTCCAGCGACTCGAAGGTTCTTGTAATCAGCTCCGGCCGGCATTGTACCAATACCTGCAGAGAAACGTCCGGGCCGCAATTGCCTTCTTCTACGCACCAGCGGGCGAAATCGAAATCCGTCTGCGAGGCTGACGGAAAGCCGATTTCGATTTCCTTGAAACCCATATCGAGCAACAGCGCAAACATGCGCACCTTGCGGTCATGCCCCATGGGGTCTATCAGCGCCTGATTGCCATCGCGCAGATCGACCGAGCACCAGATAGGCGCTTTTTCGATACGCTTGGAAGGCCATTGCCGGTCTTTCAAGTCGACAATTGGATAGGGCTCGTACTTCTTGGCAGCATCGGGCATGCCCGCGTTCTGTTTGCCCATAGTCTTTGCGGGGACGATCATGTCAGTCATTTGCTTCTCGTTTCCGGCCGGATGCGAATAGGTTCCCTCGCGATCCCGGCACTCTTCTTAGGCGTTACATTTGTCTTGTAAAGGGATAAGGAGCGACAGCCAGGCGGCAATTTCGACCGCCGGACGCTCCTCTTAACGAGCCCGGCGGTCGCCGATAAGGTCGAGGAGAAGCGGAAGGAGAAGTGCGCGATTCGTCAGGCCTGCAAAAGCAGACTGGCCGAAGGACTTATGTGTCGGGCGCGTTTTCATGGGTCAGACAAATAAACGACTGTCTGACCGGATGCAAGTGGATTGGTGCCGAATACGATCTCTATCTGATCGCAGGTTCAATTCTTATTGAGTTGAGCCGTTGCTCCCGACAGCCATTCGCTGACGACCTTCACATCGTCCTTCCCGAGCCCGTGATCGGACTTTATCGAACGGGCTTCTACGCGAGCGCCATGCGATCTCAACATATCCTCGAGCGCAGGCGCATATGGTGCATAGAGTCGGTCCGATGCGCCCGATACTGTCAGGACCCGTGCATTGGCAAGATTTGCCTCGGATGTTTCGGTCAACACCGGCATGGAACGCAACAGGACGGCCTGTTTTACCAAATCCGGGTAAAGCATCATCACTGCGTTGACCAGGTTGGCACCGTTGGAATAGCCGAGGAAGGTCGTGCGGTTCGGGTCAATCTTGTATTGCTGGGTCACCTGTTTCAGGAATTCGGCAAAAGCCTTTGCTTCGGAGCGAATGTCTTTCTGGTCAAAGCTGACGGGCGTCAGGCGGCGATACCAGCGGCTCGATCCATCCTGTATAACGCGTCCGCGCACGGCGAACAGCACAGCGTTCGGGGCTATTTTTGAACCAAAGGAAACAAGGCTGGTCTCGTCCTGGCCGGAGCCATGCAACAGGACCATCGTATCGCCATTTGGTGTTTCGGGACGGTAGATACGGTACTTGAATGCTAGATCTTCGTAGAGCGATCCTTCGCTCTGGGGAAGAATATCGCCTTTGATCGCTTTCTTCAAAATACTGGCACCGCCTGTTGCAACGATATTGATGGGCGCGACCTTTGCTGGCACCTGCGAGACCACTTTGCTCTTCTGCGTGCAAGCGTCGACGCTGTCATTTTTATCGACATCCGGCAGCGGATCAACCGTGTCTGATAAAACTTGCGTTTTTGCGGACTGCGGCTTGTCGCAATCGGCTGTGCTGCGCGCGCTTGCAGGATGCGCCGCAGTGAAGAGAGAAAGGCCTGCAATCAGTGCATATAAGTACGGTTTACCCATAAGTTAATCCTGGCAGTTTTTGAGCAAAGGATACTATCCGGATATCGTTTGCTTTAAGGTTAACTAAGCTTGTAAACAGCCGCGGTTGTCCGCTCGGCGCTGCCATGCCTATTGGCGCTCGATCCTCAATTTCGGGACTTGATGCGTCTCGCCAAATTTACTGTCCCCTGACGTACGCCCCCGGCGTCGCATCAATAGTGGAGAATTGCATTGCTGAGGCACATGTGACCCAGCCCTGCATCTATGTCAACAAAATTGTAACGAAATCATGACCGGCTGAAATAATCCGTTACAATTTGTTGCTGGCTTGCATCGATTTTGACGATGAGACGATACAATCCCATTCCGCTTCCGGCAAACAATGGAAACTCAGGCGAATGGAACGGCGGCCGTGCCAAGCGGCAGTTTCGCTTCGTCTTCCGGTTCTACATGGATCACCACGCTGGCATCCGGGATCTGCGCCATCAGGGCGTTTTCGATGCGATCGCAAATAACGTGTGCATCGCCGACGCTCATGTTTGCTTCGACTACAAGATGAAACTCGATAAAGGTCATTCTACCGGCAATGCGTGTCTTGAGGTCATGCACTTCCAGCGCGCCCCCCGCATTGGCGGAAATAACGTCACGAATACGCATGGTTTCCTCGGTCGCCACACCCACATCCATCAGGCCTTGCACCGAATTGCCGATCACGCTCCAGCCTTGCCATAGGATGTTCAGCGCCACGATGACCGCAAGCAGCGGATCGAGGATGGTCCAGCCGGTCATGACTGCGCCGGCCAGGCCGGCAAACACGCCGACGGATGTTACGACATCGGTCATAATATGCTTGCCGTCGGCTTGCATGGCCGGAGATCGGTGCTTTCGCCCGCGGTTGATGAGCAACGATGCCCAGAATGCATTGATGACCGTTGCCCCGCCATTGATCGCAAGACCAAGCCAGGGCTGATCCAGTGTCCTCGGCGTCTCCCAGGCAAGCCAGACTTCGCGCAGAATCAACAGTGCGGCCACAACAATCAGCACACCTTCGAGCACCGCCGAGAAATACTCGGCCTTGTGGTGCCCAAAAGGATGATTTTGGTCAGCGGGCTTGTAACTGACACGGATTGCCCACCACGCAGCCATCGCAGCCACCACATTGACGATCGACTCCAGCGCATCGGAATAAAGCGCGACAGAGCCGGTGACGTAATAGGCACCGTATTTCAGCGCAAGTACGGTCATTCCAATGAAGATCGACCAGAAAGCCAGCCGCTGAACTGTGGTGTCTTCACTCATGCTAGGCTGCTCGTTCCTTGGCGCGGCGTGGCAGATGCGCCACGACATTTTCGATCATGCGCATACCAGCATTGTGACCGAGTGTCATGATCGATTCCGGATGGAATTGCACGGCGGCGATCGGTTCGCTCTTGTGTTCGAACGCCATGATGACACCATCTTCGGTCTCCGCGGTTACAATGAACTCGTCCGGCAGGCGAACGGGATCAGCGAAAATCGAATGATAGCGGCCGACGGTCACTTCCTTGGGCAGGCCAGAGAAGATTTTGCCTTGCTTGGTGATCCGGATGCGCGAAGGCTTGCCATGCATCGGCACATGCAGCTGGCGCAACGTTCCGCCATAGGCTTCAGCCAGTGCCTGCAAACCGAGACAAACGCCGAAGATCGGCAGCTCGCGTTTGCGCGCCTTCTTTATCGTTGCCTTGCAGTCGAAATCCTGCGGCGTGCCCGGTCCGGGTGAAAGCACGACGAGATCCGGCTTGATGCGGTCAAAGACCTCCTCCGGCACCGGTGTACGCACCGTGGTGACCGTTGCGCCAGTCTGGCGGAAATAATTCGCCAGCGTATGGACAAAGGAATCTTCGTGATCGACGAGAAGAATCGACAAGCCCTCCCCGACGCGGGCCACTGCACGCTCCTCCGGCAGGACATTGCTTTTGTGCGCATCGCGCACGGCAGCGATCATTGCCGAGGCTTTGAGCTCTGTCTCGGCTTCTTCCTCTTCAGGCACTGAATCAAAAAGCAGGGTGGCACCGGCACGGACTTGCGCAATGCCCTCTTTGATGCGGATGGTGCGCAACGTCAGGCCGGTGTTCATGTCGCCATTGAAGTTGACCATGCCGATTGCACCGCCGTACCATGCACGCGGGCTCCGCTCATTTTCTTCGATGAATCGCATGGCCCATAGTTTTGGCGCACCGGTTACAGTCACCGCCCAGGCATGCGACAGGAAGCCGTCAAAGGCGTCCATATCTTCGCGCAACCGCCCTTCGATGTGGTCGACCGTGTGGATCAGCCGCGAGTACATCTCGATCTGGCGGCGGCCGATCACCCGGACGGAACCCGGCTCGCAAACGCGGCTCTTGTCGTTGCGGTCCACATCCGAGCACATGGTGAGCTCGGACTCATCTTTCTTCGAGTTCAAGAGCTTGATGATCTGCTCACTATCGGCAATCGCGTCCTCGCCGCGCTTGATCGTTCCCGAAATCGGGCAGGTCTCGATGCGGCGCCCTACCACGCGCACGAACATCTCCGGCAGCGCGCCGACCAGATATTCGTTATCTCCAAGATTGATGTAGAACGAATAGGGCGACGGATTGATGGCCTTCAGCCTCCGTGAAATCACCGACGGTTTGGTTTCACAGCGCTCGTAAAAGGTCTGTCCAGGCACGACTTCAAAAAGGTCACCGCGCTTGAAGCTGTCTTTCGCCTTCTTCACGAGCTCCGCGTAGTCACCGGGATTGTGGTCGCCACGGCCAGGAATTGCGTCTGTCGGCTTGAAGGGTTCCACAGCGGTATCGCGCGGCAAACCTTCCGTCGAGGAACCCTCAAAGGCATATTCGTAGCGGTCGAGCCATGCCTTGGCGGCATGATGATCGACAACCAGAATTTCGTCTGGCAGATAAAGCACAATATCCCGCTGATCGTCCGGCCGCTTAAGCTTGTACTGGATTGGATCGAATTGGAAGGCCAGGTCGTAGCCGAATGCGCCGTAAAGACCGAGGTTGGCGTCATCCTCCGTGAAGAACAGCGCCACGACGGCTCGCAGCACCGTGAAGACGGAAGGGACACGGGAACGTTCTTCTTCCGTGAACGGGCGGTTCGGCAACGCAATTTCAAGCTCGATTTTGCTCGCGCTTGCGGCTGTAATGGACACTTCCCCGAGTGTGGCAATTGCTCTCTTGATAGGCGCAAGCAGAACCTCGCCGCGCTTGTTCAACGCCTCGATGGTCATGTGGCGGCCATTGGAGGTGATAACGGCAGGGGGATCGACAATGGCCGTATCCCAGCGTGTATAGCGGCCCGGATACTCATAATTGGACGAGAAAACTGCGCCGCGCCGCTCGTCGAGAGCATCCACGTAACTGTCGATCGCGCTGGCATAGGCCGTCGCAATGCGTGACCGGGAAATCGTGACACCGCCTGCGGTATCGAATATTTCCACGTCGCCCTCAATTCTATGCATCTTCATCTCCAATTCGTTGCATCTGGCTCTACTGCGCCGTGCGTCCAGTGGACGCTGAAGGGACGCAGTAGCACCGTGAATCTGCGCATAACCCTTTCCAAAAATCGAAGATGATTTTGGGGTTATGCGTTGGGCATCGGACGGTCAAACAAAAAGGCCGCCCGGAAAACCCGTTGCGGCCCTGTTCCTTTTCACAAACATGCAAAAAGCTGCGTGGCCGCTATCAGCGAGCCCACCACCAGCCATTTGAAAGAATGCGTGTGTTCATGGCGGTGATTGTTAGCGGCATGCGCCGCCGCTTGCAACAGCAAAAATGCAGCTTTGGCTCAGCTTTCAGAAAAGGCCCTCGATTACCCCGTCGCCGTTCAGGTGGATCTCGCTCGGCGGAAGGCGACTTCGGCAAGCCCGGCATAGTCATGATCTCACCGCAGATTGCCACAATGAATCCGGCGCCGGCAGACAAACGCACCTCCCGCACATGCACCACATGATTGACCGGCGCGCCGCGCAGGCTTGGGTTCGTCGAGAATGAATATTGGGTCTTGGCCATGCACACGGGAAGGTTGCCATATCCGGCATCTTCCCACTGGCGCAACTGTTCGCGCACGCTTGCATCGGCATCCGCTTCGGCACCGCGGTAGATGCGCTTGACGATGGTCTCGATCTTGTCGAACAGCGACAGCTCATCTTCATAAAGCGGTGAAAACTGCGCTGAACCACTTTCAGCTAAGGCGACAACCTTGTGCGCCAGATCTTCAATGCCAGCTGAGCCTTGCGCCCAGTGCTTGCACAGAATTGCTTCCGCGCCATGCGCCGTGACAAACCCCTTCACGGCTGCAATCTCGGCTTCGGTGTCGGCGGTGAAATGATTAATGGCAACGACCACTGGCACGCCGAATTGCCGGACATTTTCCATATGGCGGCCGAGATTGGCACAGCCGGCTTTGACTGCGGCAATGTTCTCCTGGCCCAGATCATCCTTTGCAACGCCACCATGCATCTTCATGGCGCGCACCGTGGCAACAATAACCGCTGCGGCCGGCTTCAGCCCCGCCTTGCGGCATTTGATATCAAAGAATTTCTCTGCACCAAGATCAGCTCCGAAACCCGCTTCTGTCACCACATAATCGGCAAGCTTCAGGGCCGTGGTGGTCGCGACGACTGAATTGCAGCCATGAGCAATATTGGCAAAGGGCCCTCCATGCACAAATGCCGGATTGTTTTCCAGCGTCTGCACAAGATTGGGCTGCATCGCATCCTTGAGCAGAACGGCCATGGCCCTGTCTGCCTTCAGATCGCGGGCATAAACCGGCGTCTTGTTGAAGCGGTAGCCGATGATGATTTCGCCCAGCCGTCGTTCCAGATCGCTCAGATCCGTAGCCAGGCAAAGGATTGCCATCACTTCGGAAGCCACCGTGATGTCGAATCCCGATTCCCGCGGGAACCCGTTGGCGACGCCGCCAAGGGATGAGGCAATGTCGCGCAGGGCCCGATCGTTCATGTCCATGACACGGCGCCAGGTGATGCGGCGCGTGTCGAGATTGAGCTCATTGCCCCAGTAGACATGGTTGTCGATCATCGCCGCGAGCAGATTGTGCGCAGCGGTGACCGCATGGAAGTCGCCGGTGAAATGCAGGTTGATATCTTCCATCGGGATCACCTGCGCATAGCCGCCACCTGCGGCGCCACCCTTGGTGCCGAAACAGGGACCGAGCGATGCTTCTCGAATGCAGACGATTGCCTTTTTGCCGATGCGGTTGAGCCCGTCGCCAAGTCCAACGGTCGTAGTGGTCTTGCCCTCGCCAGCCGGAGTCGGACTGACGGCCGTCACCAGGATAAGCTTGCCATCCTTGCCGCCCTGCTTCGAGCGAATAAATTCTGCCGAAAGCTTGGCCTTGTCATAACCATAGGGCGCAAGGTGTTCAGGCGGTATGCCGATTTTTGCGCCGATCTCAAGCACCGGCTTTTTCGCCGCCGAGCGCGCAATCTCAATATCGGATTTGACGATAGCCATCGACGTTCCCCCGTATCGGAAGTACGTCAAATAGCATTCTACAAGCCAAATGGGGATAGCCCGAACTGACTATCCCCAGCTGCAGCGTAATCCGGCAACGCCTATTCGCCCATGGCGATAAGGCTCGCGTTTCCACCTGCAGCGGCCGTGTTGACGGAAACCACCTGCTCCAGCGCAAAGCGCGCCAGATAGGCCGGCCCCCCGGCCTTTGGCCCGGTGCCGGAAAGGCCCGATCCGCCGAAGGGTTGCGTGCCGACAACCGCGCCGATCGTGTTGCGGTTGACATAGACATTGCCGATATCGAGCCGGTCGATCACCTTGGTCACCGTGGCTTCGATGCGCGTATGCAGGCCGAAGGTCAGGCCGTAACCCGTCGAGGCAATCTGGTCGAGCACCTTGTCGAGGTCCTTGGCCTTCCAGCGAACCACATGCAACACGGGACCGAATACCTCGCGTTCCAATGCATCCGGCCGGTTAAGCTCCACGATATGCGGCGCGAAGAACAGGCCCTCCCTGGGCGCTTCGCCTGCATAGCGCACCTTCTGGCTCTTGCGCATCGCCGCGATGTGGTTCGAGAGCATATCGCGCTGTGCCTCGTCGATGATCGGTCCGACATCGGTCGAAGGCAGTGCCGGATCGCCAAGGGTAAGTTCCTTTGCTGCTCCCTCGATCATTTCGAGCATGTTGTCCGCGATATCTTCCTGCAGATAGAGAATGCGCAGTGCCGAACAGCGTTGCCCCGCCGAACGGAACGCCGACATGACCACGTCATCCGCGACCTGCTCGGACAATGCCGTTGCATCGACGATCATCGCATTTAAACCGCCGGTCTCGGCGATCAGCGGGACGATCGGTCCTTTCTTCGCAGCCAATGTCCGGTTGATAGCCCAAGCCGTATCGGTCGAACCGGTAAAGGCAACGCCGGCAATCTCCGCATGTGACGTCAAGGCCGCGCCAACCGGGCCATCGCCCGGGACATAGAGCACGGCGTCCTTCGGCACCCCGGCTTGATGCAGGATGCGAATGGCCTCGTAAGCGATGAGCGGTGTCTGCTCCGCGGGCTTGGCCACAACGGTATTACCCGCCGCCAATGCTGCTGTCACTTGCCCGAGGAAAATCGCCAGAGGGAAATTCCACGGACTGATGCAAACGAAGGCACCCCGGCCGCGATGCCGCAGCTTGTTGTCCTCGCCCGTTGGCCCGGGCATGACCTTGTCGACCCCAAACTGCCGGCGTGCTTCGGCGGCGTAATAGCGGCAAAAATCAACGGCCTCACGGATTTCGGCGATACCGTCATCGATGGTCTTACCGGCTTCGCGCGATAGAAGATCCAGAAGCTGATTGCGATTTTCTTCCAGCAGATCAGCCGCCTTTTCCAGCGCCCTCGCCCGTGTATCCACCGGCAGGCGCGACCATGACGCAAAACCCTTGCGAGCAATACCGACAGCCTTTGCAGCTTCGTCAGCCGTGGCAAATACGACGGTACCAACAGTTGAACCATTCACCGGCGAGACGACATTCTGGGGTTTGCCGTGAACCTTTACGCCGTCGATCAACGGGATCGCATTGACGCTGCGCGGCGCCTTGGCGATACCACCGAGAAGTGCGGCCAGTTCCTTGCGATCACCCAGTTCGATGCCTGAAGAATTGGTGCGCTTGCCATAGAGCTTCGATGGGAGCGGAATATGCGGATGCCTGTACCCCTTGCCGTCATTGAGTTTGTCGGCCGGACGGATCAGCAGGTCGGCAATCGGTATATCGTTATCGCCCACGACTGAAACGAACGAGGAGTTTGCGCCGTTTTCGAGAAGGCGCCGCACGAGGTAGGCCAGAAGATCGCGGTAGCCGCCAACCGGCGCGTAGATGCGGCAGGCGATCTTGTCATTTTTTTCGGTGATCTGCTTGTAAAGGCTTTCGCCCATGCCGTGCAGGCGCTGGAACTCGAAGCCAGTCTTGTCGGCGCCTGCCATTTCCAGAATCATCGCGACTGTCAGCGCATTATGCGTGGCAAATTGCGGGAATATTCGCGGACGTGCATCGAGCATGCGCTTGGCGCAGGCAAGATAGGAAGCATCGGTCGCGGGTTTGCGGGTAAATACCGGGTAATCGGCAAGGCCGCGTTCCTGCGCCCGCTTCACCTCAGTATCCCAATAAGCGCCCTTCACCAGCCTGACCATCATCTTGCGGTTGTGGCGTGCGGCGAGCCGGTCGATATGATCGATCACATCGAGGGCACGCTTCTGATAGGCTTGAATGGCAAGACCGAACCCGTCCCAGCCATCAAGCGAGGCGTCAGCGAAAACGCGGTCGATCACGTCCAGCGACAGTTCCAGCCGGTCAGCTTCCTCAGCGTCTACAGTGAAGTTGAGATCATAGGATTTTGCCTTCTGCGCTAACGCCAGCAGATCGGGTACCAGTTCCGCCATGACCTCGTCGTGATGCGTGGCGAGGTAGCGCGGATGCAGCGCCGAGAGTTTGACTGAAATGCCCATGCGATCCGGCAGCTTCTTGTTGCCAGTCGCACGACCAATGGCGTCAATGGCGTCGGAATAGGATTTGAAGTAGCCGCGCGCGTCCTTGCGGGTGCGGGCACCCTCGCCGAGCATATCGAAGGAGTGGCGGTAACCCTTGGCCTCGTTGGTGCTGGCCCGCTTGAGCGCATCCTTGATCGTTTCACCAAGGACGAAGTGATGACCAAGATAGCGCATGGCCTGCTTGGTCGCGGTGCGTACGGTCGGTAGACCAATTCGCTTGACCAGCGAGGAAATGACGCCTTCCGGCGTTTCGCCCGGCTTGATGACCTTTGCCGATAGACCAAGCGCCCAGGCGGAGGCCGATACGAACCAGGTATCGCCGCTCGGCTCGTGCTCGGACCAGTGGCCTTGCTTCAGCTTGTCCTCGATCAGCTTGTCCTGCGTTGCGGCATCCGGCACGCGCAGCAGGGCCTCTGCCAAAACCATGAGCGCCAAGCCTTCGCGCGTCGACAGCCCGTATTCGCGCAGGAAGTCTTCAACGCCGCCGATGCCGCTCGCTTCCTTGCGGATGGTCGCGATATACTTGCTGGCGCGCGCATCGATGCGGCGATTCACATCCTCCGGAAGGGCAATCGTCTTCAGCAGCGATGCGACCAGTTGCTGGTCATCGACTGCATAGGGTGCAGAAAAATCATTAGTCGCTGGCAATTGAACGGTCATCAGGCTTCCCCTTATTGATTTTTCCCATATAATCTATTCCATATGGTTCTTCTCACCAATGAATGTGAGGGAATTGGCGCAAAAAACTAAGAATGGGGAATAATTTAGTGATGAAGAATCTGGACAGCCTCGATCGCAGGATTTTGCGCGAGCTGCAAAAGGACGGGCGCCTTACCAACACGGAACTTTCCGAACGTATCAGCCTGTCACAAACCGCAACGACCGAGCGCGTCAAGCGTCTCACCCGTGATGGTTATATCCTTGGTTACACGGCAAAATTGTCGCCTAAAAAGCTTGATCGTGCAATGCTTGTGTTCGTCGAGATCAAGCTCGACCGGACGACGCCAGACGTCTTTGCGACCTTCGCGGCGGCAACGCGCCGAAATCCGGATGTCATGGAGTGCCATATGGTTGCTGGCGGTTTCGATTATCTTATCAAGGCGCGTGTCGCCGATATGGAACATTACCGGCGTTTTCTCTCGGACGCACTGCTCTCCCTGCCAGGCGTACGCGAGATCCCATACCTACGCAGTCATGGAAGAGGTCAAGGAAACGTCGAGCCTGCCGGTGTGACCGGCAGGCTGCATTGACGCCGCCTACTGCTGCAACACCTGCTTGATGTCGATCAGGTTCGAGCGAACGCGCAGAATGTAAAAACCCATCGTCGTCAAATGGTTCGGCAACAGCCAGCCGCTCTCCTTGCCATTGGCGATGATCCACGGCTTGATATTCAATGCGGCGCGCAGCTGGCCATCCATACCGTCCCAAAGCGGTGTCAGATGTTTTTCCTGCAAGACCTGATTGAAATCGACCTGGGCCGCATTCATGAGGCCGTAATACGCATAAAGCTGGCCATAGGCGAACCAGAACCGGTCATCGGCGCGGGTATCGAACCAGCCATAATTATTGTTCTCCGAGCGATCCTTCAGAATGGCCGAGGTCGCGCCGATATCATTGGCAATACGGTCAATGAACTGGATGAGATTATCGGCACGGGCATCGAATATGGCGTTGCAGTTCTCGAGTTTGGAATTGAAAGTCCGCAAATCCCTGACGGCCGAACGGTAATAGCTCGGCGTCGGCGTTTTTGGTCCGAACGGGTTGACGCCGAAGTACCAGGCATCCTCGGTGAACTGCAGATTGCCGCGTGCCTTCTGCAGATCGGCATCGATCTGCGACGTGCCGCGAACGCGGCCGAGCGTATCGACCAGCTCAACCGCCGTGCGCCGCACCGCGGAATTGATGCCGCGCTGGAACGACGCCTTGTTATCGAGAAATGGCGTATTGTCCCAGTCGACACCGAAGAAACCGAGTTTATAGAGCAGCATGGATGAAATCCACGCATTCTGGTTGACGTTGAAATCCGTCAGATCCGCCGTCACCTCGACAATGGCCGACCGGGCGCAGCTTTTCGCGGGCGTTCCGGCCGCCTGCGCGGCGACAGGCTCGCCCGCAGGCACATTGCGGTTCTTGAAATCATAGACCGAAATGTAGTCGGGGTTGAAATTGGTCCAAGCCTGCGTGTTGTAGAAAAAATAGCCGTAGAGGCCGAGCCACACGAGCGCCACTACGCCGAGAACAGCCTTGAGGACAATGCCGCGCTGCCCGTACCAGCTGCCGAGCCAAAGGAACGGCCACAGAATGATGCCGACCAGAAAGCCGATACCGCGTCCAATGTAATAAAAAATCCGGCTGAAGAAATTGATCACGGGCTCGAGCATTCTGTTTCCTTCGCTGTTCAAGTCCATAAGGCCGCCTCAGCAGCCCTCTTGGTCATTCACATAGGTTGTTTCGGGAATATCGACAACGTGCCCGCTATTGATTGTTCACTCATTAAATCCATACAACCGCTTCCTTAGCCCTTCCTTGTCGTTCAAATACATCGTCTTCAGAGTCTCGACGACATGTTGCTGATAGGGCGGGTTCCAGCTTTCATAGTCCGCAAAAAATCCCGGCTTGTTGAAGACATAGCGTGACAGGAAATCCCACGGCACGAAATCGCTGATCAGATGGTTGACCAGCCAGGCATCCGGATGGCGGGGCAGCGCGCGGACGACAAGGAACCGGCGCTTGGGATCGATCTCGGCCATGTTGAGCTGGCCGGTCTGGCCGATCTCCCGCTTGACCGCATTGAGGAACGGCCAGGTGCCGTCATGATTGATCAGGGCGGCATTGGCGTGGATCCATGTCTGCAGCCAGATACGGTCGATATTGGTCAGGTCCCGTTCGGGTTCCAGTGCCTGGATCAGGTGGCGGATGATCATCTCGCCGCGATTTTCCAGATAGCCGGATTGCTCGATCCATGAGGCGCGCGGCAATTCGATGCGCGAGGTGGAGGCAAGAAATTGAAAGACCTGCTCGGCATCCTTGATGGAAATGTAATTGACTTGCCAGGGGCGTGAACGCCTGAACCCCGGTGCCGACGGGTCGCCGATAACCGTGGTGGTATTATCGTCGACGAATATATACGTACCGCCGAAATGGCTGGTCCAGAAGGCGCGGTGCCGGAACATGACCTTGTCCGGCACCAGCGAATTCTCGCGTATGTCGCCGGTGATCTTGGCGAGTTCCACCATGCGGTTGAGAAGTTCATTGTTGCGCCAGGCGTCCGGCTCGTTCTCCAGCCGGTCGACCAGCAGCCGCAGTTCCGCGGCCTGCCCCATGACGTTCTCAGCCGAAAGGACCCGGAATTCGACCTGGTTTATCGACAGCAAATCCTCGATGTCGCTGACAACCGAAACCGAATCCTCGATCTCGCCGTAGAGCACATCCTTGATCGTCAACGCATTGATCGCCCGGGAATTGCTGGAGAAAAACTCATACATCAGCTGCGATGTATTGGAGAATTGTGTGTGCACGACCGGCAGGTCAGCCTGCGCCGGTGTTAGAATGATGAAGCGCCGGTTGACGCCATTTGGATCCAGGTAGGACCGGTCTTTCAGTTCCTTGGCGATTTCCGGCGAAAAGCCGGTCCGGTCAATGTCGAATTTCTTGAGCTTTGTCGCAGGAAACCCGAAGGATTTCAGCGCCCGGTTATAGCGCTCGATCAGGTGCGGCTGGTCGACCGTCAGCAAGCGCCCGTAGATCAGATCGTTTTCGTAAAGAAGGTCCATCAGGCGTCCCACTGTCCCTTGGCCTTGAGCCCCTCTACTTCCCGCACCGCCCGTTCGCGCAGTCTCGCATCGCGGACCATCTTGTCCACGGCGGCATCATCGGATTTGTCCGCATAGCGGAATTCCGAATCCGCGTAGCGGTTGGTTTCCTGCAGCACCATCTCCATCGTAAATGGCTTGCGCAGTTCCTCGATCATCGCCTTCTTGTCATCATAGCTTTTGTGCATGAACATTTCGGGCTTCTCAAACCACTCATCCGGCAATTCCACATCCATAGCCCGCATCTTGATCGCATCCGTGACATTCTTGATGGCCCGGCCGGTGAAGCGCGGCTCTCGCTCCTTGATCATATGCAGATAGGTGCCGACATCGGCCAGCGTCTCCGGCTCGCCATTCTCCTTGATGAAGCGGTCGTATACGGCCTTCAGTCCCTCCTCTTGCGGCTTCGACAGTTCGCCATAGGCCGTCTCCACCGCCCTTTCGATCTGCTGAGCCTCGTAGAGCTTGTGATCGCCAAGCGGGATCTTGTGGTTCTTGCCCGCCAGCAGCGTGAAAATGTCGATATAGTCGTCGCGCGTCTGCGGGCCGTTCACGAGCCAGCGCGCGCCAGCACGCTGCCGCAATGCGTCATCGACGTTTTCCGGATAGTTGGAAAACATGCCGAACGAGCAATTGCCGCGCACGACAGTCGATGCGCCGGAAAAGGCTTCCATAAGCACACCGGTGATTTCGTGCTGTCCAGAAGACGCACGGTCGTCGGAACGTTTTGCCGCCACCTGATCGATATCGTCGATCGTGCCGAAACCAATCACCCGCGGATTGAGTACATTGGTAACGAACTGCTTGCAATTCTGTCCGGATTTACCCTGATAGGACGAAATCTGGTCGACACCAAAATTCTCGTAATGGAAGGCGTATCCTGCGACCTGACAATAATCATTGACCAGCCCGGCGATCATCTGGATCAGTGTGGTCTTGCCCGTACCCGGTGCACCATCGCCGATAAAGGTGAAGAGGAACCCGCCGAGCTCAACAAAGGGATTGAGCTGCCGGTCGAAATCATAGGCCATCAGCATCTTCGAAAGCTTCAACGCCTGATATTTGGCAATGTGGTTGCCGACGACCTCATTCGGCTTTTTGAATGTCATCACCAGCGGCGTACGCTTCTTCGACGGCGCGACGTCAAATCCGTCGAGTGTGAAATCATCGCTGTCGAGCCGCAGATGCATATCCTCGAAGCTGCCGAGCCCGTCGAAACGGCCCTTGCGCTGCAAGAGCCCGTCTATCGCCAGCGCCGAGTAGGCCTTGGCACGCGACAGCATCGCCTGCTCATCGCTCGCGCCGGAAATTGCCCGGTCGAGTCCGGCGATCACGGATTTCAGCGCATCCTGCGTCGTGTCGAAGAGGAATTCCGGCGCCGCAATATCGTTCGCTGGCTCGGAGTCCGACTCGATCAATTGCGCGAGATAGGCTGCAAGCGCAAAGGCGCCCACATAGGACGCGGCGGAAAGAAGCCGTTTGAAATGGCTCGCATCTTCACCCTGCAATGGAGCCGAAGCATTGCGTGCCATCAAAGCTTCAAGATCGCTATGGCGCCCAAAAACGTCGCCGATCGCCAACGCGATCGCTACACCGCGCCGTGCCCGAAACAGCAGTGTATGCTGGGCAATGGAGAGCATCTGATCGTCTGGCCGCACGGTCTGGATCGTCTTGGTCAGCTCGACTTCGCGCGTCTTGCGCAAGCCGCCGGAGGAAACAGTCGGGACAAACCGCCGGCCGGTCCCGGCAATCCCGGTTCCCGATTTCGCGTCGCCGGCATCCAGGGAAATGAAACGCGTCACCATTGCCTGCGCAACGGCAAGATGCTTGACGATGTCCTTTTCCTCAATCGTGGTCAGACCGATATCCATGATTCTTTCCTCCTCAAATCGGTCTCAAATGCCGCTGATCACCTGGCCGTTGGACAGGATATGCGTCTCAAAGCCTTTGAAAATTTCTGCCGCCTCACCTGAGGCATAGAGCGCCTGATAGGCTTCATGCGGTACAAGTGCGTGTTTCTCATAATGGCTGACACCTTGCCGCGCCGCTTCGAGATCATCGGTATTGATATGGAATTCCTCGCGCGCCGGTTCCGACGACCATAGCCCGCGTTTGCCAGGCTTTTCGGCCTTGGAAAAAACCTCCTGCAATGTCCAGGTCAAGAGCCAGGCATCCTCCGGCTCGCGCACCTGTTCAAGCACATCGGCGACCTTCTGGTTATGCTCGGTGATCCCGGCCGTATAGAATGGTCCGAGCACGACCCGGCGCAATTGCTTCGGATGCAGTTCCGGAAAATCCTGATCAAGGCTCGTCGCAATGGTTACAGGCGACAACGAATAGGCGGAGTTCTTCGCGGCAAAATCATCGAAGCGGCGGGCAAGGTCTGGATTGAGCAGGCCGCCAACAGGGAGAGGAATCCTCACTTTGTTATTGAGCTTGCCGTCCTTGTCGACCAGCGTCTCCACCATGTTTTCCGAAGAATCCTCTATGATGGCCATGTAGATCAACGGTAAATTGGACGCCCCGTCAAATGCTCCCCAATGCACCACGTAGAATGGCCGCAGCGTCTTTGGATTGACCGAAACCCGTATGGTCACGGGCAGGAGGAAAGGCGAGAAGACTTCACCCTGATTGACGGCTTCCAGATAGATCCGCTCTGCCATTGTCTTTTGCAGATCGCGCGGGAATTCGCGGTTGCGCAGAATGAAATCCGCCATCTCGCCGCGCAGCGCTTCTGCTGGCGGAATGGCGGCGAGCCTCTCCTTGGCGTCCTTCTTGTCATTCTCGAGCTCGAGAACGTTCTGGAAAACCGGAAATCCGCTTTCCGCTTTCGAAATGCGAAAGCGCTCGGCAAAACCGAGCCGGTTTCGCCAGCATTCGAAAGAAGCATCGAGCCGCTGCAAGTACTCCGATACAGTCTGCGCAACCAGATCATGCTTGTAGAATGGCGAGTCCTGATTGTTCAGGAAGACGCCCAGCCCATCCAGCGCAGCGCGGATGGCGCCAAAATAGCGTTCTGCTGCTGCCATATCTGTGTTGTCGGTCATCGATTAGCTTTTAGCGTAATCGGCAGAATTGTGCTTCTTGAGGACTTCGGAGAACCGGCGCGAGAAGGCATCATCGGCCAGCTTCTTGCGGCGCTGGATGTCCTGCGAGCTGACCATGTTCTTCTCGTGCATTTCAAGAAGATCGCCGATATGTTTCTGAGCTGCCGCGCCGACACCCGCCATGGTTTCTTCCGCCGCGGTATCCACCTTGCTGCCAAGCGTGTTGATCTTGTGCGCCACATCCTGCTGCGCTGCTGTCTTCAACGAATCTTCCAGCGCCTTGTACAGCACGATGCGCTGTTCGGTGTCGATGGCGAGCTTGTTGATCAGGGTGCTCTGTGCCGCGATCTGGTTGTTGAGCGAATCGACAAAGGTCTGGAACATTGAGGTGTAGCGTTCCAGTGTCTGGCTTTCCGCCAGAAGCTCCTGTTCCTTGGCCTGGCGCTCATTATATTCGGTCGCAAGCTTCGACCGCTGGCCTTCGAGCTCGGTGCGTGTGCCCTGATCGGTGGAAGCCGCAATGCGGTTTTCGATGTCGAGCAGCAGCGGGTTGAGTTCTTCTATGCGCTTCTGGGCCGCTTCGAGATCTCGCAATAGTCGTCTTGCGGCGTTCGATCACCGTGGCAAGGCTCGTCTCGGAGGTTTTGTAGCGCTCATCCAGAACGGCCTTCTGTTCTTTCAGGATTCCGACGATGCGATCCGATTTGGAAAGAAGCTCCTGCAGGTTCCCTGCAAGGGACATATTGCGGACGCGGTCTGACCGCAGGCGCTGCGCCTTTTGCTTCGAAAAGACGCCGACGAATTTTTCCCAGCCGGAAAAGCCCTTCATGCTTTCGAACTCCGAGCCGAAAACATTGGTGGCATCCTCAAGCCCGATGATCAGTTCGGCAATATTGCCTTCCATCACTTTTTGCTGGCGTAGTACATCGGCGATGCGCGCGTTTTCGATGTCGAAATCAGAGGCGCCGATTTTTTCATCGGCCTTGGCGAATTTGTCGAGAACAACGCTGGACTGATCTATTTTCGTCCGCATCTCATTGACCATCGTCCTGGTCTTTTCGATCTCGGAATCAAAACTCTGCAAACTCGCCATCACCCTCTACCCCTATTTCCCAAAAATTAGTTCCTGCCGCGCTGTGCGAATATAGACACGCCACTGTGCGAAAAAAAGCCTTCTGGCAAATGAAAGGTCCGAGGGTAAACTTGCATGCGGAGAATTCGAGCTTTGGCGTTTTCAATAGACCAGTGTAGTCCATGCCGATGTACATCATCGGGGGCCTTGCTATAGATGATTTCGGCAATATAACAACGCGGTCATGACAATGGGCACATCCTCACAAAGTGACCTGAAAACGGTCCTTCGCATCGATTTTCCAAACGGGGAAAGAATCGGTCGCGGAAAGATGCAGCTGCTGGAACACATTCGTTCGACCGGTTCCATTTCAGCTGCAGGCCGTGCGATGAACATGTCCTATCGTCGGGCCTGGTTGCTGGTCAGCGCGATGAACGGCATGTTCTCGCTTCCGGTCGTAGATCTGCAGCGTGGCGGCAAGCAGGGCGGCGGTGCGGTCGTTACAGGCTTCGGCGAGGAATTGCTCAGCCGCTTTCGGGCGATGGAAGAGAAAATCGAAACAGCGGTGGCAGATGATCTCGGCTGGCTCGATGCCAATCGCGCGAAACAAGCAACGGGCGATCAATAAGGTTCCAGCGCAACCGTCTTGATGATCGCGAAGACATGCATTCCCTCCAGGAGGCCAAGCCTCTTGCAAGATAATTCGGTAATCCGCGCCAAAACCAGCGTCCCGTCGCAATCAACCTGAACGTCAACCGTGCACGCCTCGTCAGAGTTGATCGCGCTGATTTTCCCCTCGAGGATGTTGAGCGCGCTCAACTGTTCCGGCCGGACAGTCGAGAGCATCACGTCTTTGGCCAGGATGTGGACGCGAACTGACTTTCCTTCGGCAATTTCGGCACCCGAAACATAAATTCTCGACGTCTTGAATGCGATGGTCGCAAGACGGTGCCGCATATCGTAATGCTCGACCCTGCCTTCCATGAGCGAACCGGCTTCCCTGCGACCGGCGGCGATTGAAATGGAAGGCTGGCTCAAAACGACTGAAGCTGTCCCGGCCATAGCCACTTTGCCATCGCTCATGACGATGACGTGATCAGCAAGCCGGGCGACTTCCGCGACTGAATGGCTGACATAGACAATGGGAATGTCGAGCTCGTCGCGGAGGGTTTCGAGATAGGGAAGTATCTCCATCTTCCGCGCTTCATCCAGCGCGGCGAGCGGTTCATCCATCAGCAGCAGGCGCGGTGACGACAACAATGCGCGGCCAATGGCAACACGCTGTTTTTCCCCTCCGGACAGTTTCTCCGGACGCCGGTGCAGGATCCCCCGATACCGAGCAGATCTACGATCTTTGCCAAGCTTTCCGCACGTTCGGGTTTTGGGGCGAACCAGCGGCCATAATTCAGATTCTGCTGGACTGTCAGGTGTGGGAACAGCCGCCCTTCCTGAAACACAGTCGCGAAACGGCGTTGGTGCTTGGGCACAAATATGCCCTTCCGCGTATCCACGAGTACGGTGCCGTCGAATTCGACTTTTCCCTGATCAGGCCGCGTCAGACCGGCGATGATCTCGGATGACCGACGTCTTGCCGGAACCGGACTGCCCGAACAGTGCCGTGACGCCGCGATTGGAGGTAAAGGCAGCATCGATGACAAACCTGCCGAGCGCATGACGTGATTCAAAAACGAGGGTCATTCGATATCCACCCTGCGCCCAACGAGATAAGCCATGAATTCCGAGGCCATCAGCGCCGCCATGGAAATGACGACGGATATGATGGTCAGGCGAAACGCGCCGGCGTCACCGCCGGGCACCTGGGTGAAGGTATAGATGGCAGCAGATAAGGTCTGCGTTTCCCCCGGGATATTGGAGACAAATGTGATGGTCGCGCCAAACTCGCCCATGGCTTTGGCGAAAGAAAGGATCATCCCGGCGATGATGCCCGGCAGGATCAGCGGCAGCGTCACTGTCGTGAAAACCCACAGGGGGCTCGCGCCGAGGGTTCCCGCCGCGTCTTCGAGCTTGCGGTCCACCGCCTCGATCGAAAGCCGGATGCTGCGCACCATCAACGGAAAGCCCATGACCCCACAGGCGAGCGCCGCACCCGTCCAGCGGAAGGAGAGGACGATACCAAAGTGCTCCGCCAGGAAAGCGCCGATCGGCCCCCGCCTGCCAAACAGGATCAGCAGGATGAACCCGGTGACGACAGGCGGCAGGATCAGCGGCAGGTGAATGAGCCCGTTGAGGATCGATTTGCCCCAGAATTGCCCCCGCGCCAGCAACCAGCCGACGAGAATGCCAAAAGGCAGACTGACGAGCATCGCGACAGAGGCAATGCGCAGTGTGAGATGAACGGCGGTCCATTCTTCATTGCTCAGTGACAACCAGTTCAAAACACAGCGCCCCGCGCGTCCATTGCCCTATTCGAGCACAGTGAATCCCTGCTTCTCGAAGAATGGCACAGCCTTCTCCGATTTGATGTAGTCAAACAGCGACACCGCATCGGCATTCCTGCTCTCGGCCAGAATGGCAATCGGATAAATGATCGGTTTGTGGCTGTCTTCAGGGAAAGTACCGACGATTGTAACCTCTTTGTCCGCGGCCGCATCGGTTTGGTAGACGATGCCATACGGCGCTTCCCCGCGTGACACGAGCAGCAGTGCGGCACGTACACTCTCGGCTCCGGCAACTTTGGTCTCAACTGACGACCATACACCGAGGGATTCCAGGGCAGCCTTGCCGTATTTGCCTGCAGGAACAGAGTCAACTGCACCCATGGCAAGGCGACCATCGCCAAGCAGCTTTGCAAGTTCGAAACCATTTTTAATATCAACCGGTTCGGTTTTGTCCTTCGATGCAACCAGAACGATGCGATTGCCGAGAAGATTCTTGCGCGTGTCCTCTTTGACGAGATGCTTCTTCGCCAAATAGTCCATCCAGTCCAGATCGGCCGAGATGAAGATATCCGCTGGCGCACCCGACTCGATCTGCTTCGCCAAAGCCGAACTCGCGGCATAGGAAATTGTTACCTCCTTGCCGGTTTCTTGCCCCCACGCCGCAGTGATGTCATCGAGAGCATTCTTGAGGCTGGCCGCCGCGAACACGGTGACCTTTTCAGCTGCCTGTGCTGGTGCTGCTGTCGGCGACAGGCCGAACCATGCCGCCGCGAGTCCAGCAAAAGCCATTTTGATCCATTGACGACGATGAATGCCCATACCCAGCCTCCGGTTAGTTCGAGATATTTTTCTGAATATAACGCGACGCGACAGATATCCAGTGTTATATTTGTCAGAATATATTGAAACAGACCTGGGCGCCCCGCTGAGAATTCAGTCTGACGGTCAGCCCGAGCGTTTGGGATCATGGACACCGGAGCGCAGATTATTGCATCCGGCGCGTGTCAGTGGATCAATTGGAGGTTTTTGAAATCCGTCCGGTTTCTTCTTCCCAGTGCTTGCGGCAAAGCGAGACATAAACTGATTTCTCAATCGCCACCTGATCACCCTCGATCAGCGCCTTGCCTTCCGGGTCACGCCGCACGACCATGGTGGCCTTGGCACCGCAATGGCATATTGTCCGGATTTCACGCAGCGTATCGGCAATAGCGAGGAGCTCGGATGATCCCGGGAAAAGCTTGCCCTGAAAATCGGTGCGAAGTCCAAAGCACATGACCGGAACATTGAGCCGGTCAGCAACACGCGCCAGCTGCCAGACCTGATCCTTGGTCAAAAACTGTGCCTCGTCGACGAACACGCAGCTTAGTTCGCTCTCACTATGCGTTGCAGCGATCTCGCTCGAACAGCATGTCGCTTTCGTGATAAAGCTCTGCCTCCGCGCTGACGCCGAGGCGCGAGGTGATTCTTCCAGCCCCGTTCTCGGCATAATGTGCGGCGGTAAACAGCATCGTCCGCATGCCTCGCTCCTGATAATTGTAGGAAGCCTGCAGCAGAAGCGTGGATTTTCCGGCATTCATCGCCGAATAGCTGAAGTAGAGTTTTGCCATAGCGTGCTTTAACCAGAATTGAGCCGGCACATGAAGCCTCTCGTAGTCCTTGTCCGTAACTTTTGTCGGAATTTCAACAACTGTCGCTATTTGACTGGATTTATGCGCGCCTATGCTTGAATGCCTGCCGATTTGGTGCTTGGTTCTTGCAAGTATCGACCGGGAAAACCCGGAGAGGGAGAACTAACGATGAACGCACTATCCAAACTCACCATATCGCTCGCCCTGGTGCTTTCGGCAGGCACCGCTTTTGCCGCCGAGCCGGAGAGCTGCAAGACAGTCCGATCTCGCCGATGTGGGCTGGACGGATATCACGGCGACTACGGCCGCGACGAGCGAGGTGTTGAAAGGTCTCGGTTATTCGACCGACACGAAGGTACTTTCCGTGCCGGTGACTTATGCCTCGCTCGGCAAAAAGGACATTGATGTATTTCTGGGCAACTGGATGCCGACCATGGCTGCGGACATCAAGCCCTATCTGGAGAACAAGACCGTCGACGATCTCGGCCCCAATCTGACCGGTGCGAAATATACCCTCGCCGTACCGCAATATCTCTACGACAAGGGCCTTAAGGACTTCAAGGATATCGCCAAGTTCAAGGACGATCTCGACGGCAAGATTTATGGCATCGAGCCCGGTAACGACGGCAACCGGCTGATCCTCGACATGATCTCGAAAGATCAGTTCGGGCTCAAGGGTTTTGAACTGGCCGAATCGTCCGAGCAAGGCATGCTGGCGCAGGTGGCCAAACAGACGAAGAGCGAAAAGCCGATCGTCTTCCTTGGTTGGGAACCGCACCCCATGAATACGAACTTCAAGCTCGCCTACCTTTCCGGCGGCGATGACGTGTTCGGGAAGGATTTTGGCGGCGCAATTATCCATACCAATGTTCGCGCCGGATACACGGCTGAGTGCCCGAACGTCGGCAAGTTCCTGACCAATCTCAAGTTCAACCTGCAGATGGAAAACGAGATCATGGGCAAGATCCTCGACGACGGCGAGGACGGCGCAAAGGCAGCATCTGAATGGCTGAAGGCCAATCCGGCAATCCTGGATACCTGGCTTGCCGGTGTAACAACTTTTGACGGCAAGGAAGGCCTTCCCGCGGTCAAGTCGGCGCTGGGGCTCTAAAGCACGATACGCAGCTACGCCGGCTGAAAGACATAAGAACATAAGCCGCCCGGTTTACCGGCCGGACGGCTTTCTCCGCTCATTCCGACAGAGGGGTAGTTCCGCTTGGACTGGTTAACGCAAGACAAGATTCCGGTTGGCAGGACGGCGAAGGGTATCGTCGATTGGCTCACGAACAACTTCGCCTGGTTCTTTGATGGTCTGGCGACGCTCATGCAGGGTTTCATCGATGGACTCATGTTCCTTCTGAAGTACCCGCATCCGCTGATCATGGTCGCGATTTTCGCCGCCATCGCCTATGCGCTCCGGCGTTCCATCGGTGTCACCGTCCTGACGGTTCTTGGCTTCCTTTTCATCCTCAACCAGGGTTATTGGCAGGAGACAATGGAGACGCTGACACTCGTCTTGTCGTCTTGCATTCTATGCATGGGCATCGGCGTTCCGATCGGCATCATTGCCGCGCACCGGCCAAAATTCTACGCGGCCATCCGGCCGGTTCTCGACCTGATGCAGACACTGCCGACCTTTGTCTACCTGATTCCCGCGATCGTCTTCTTCGGCATCGGCATGGTCCCGGGCCTGCTGGCAACTGCAATCTTCGTACTCCCCGCCCCCATCCGCCTGACCCATCTTGGTGTTTCATCGACACCGCTGCATCTGGTTGAAGCAGGCGAGGCCTTTGGCGCGTCGTCGCGTCAGCTCCTGTGGAAAATCGAACTTCCCTACGCCATGCCGCAAATTCTGGCCGGCCTCACGCAGACCATCATGCTGTCGCTCTCCATGGTCGTAATTGCCGCGCTGGTCGGCGCGGACGGACTTGGCGTTCCCGTTGTTCGTGCGCTCAACTCGGTCAACACCGCCTTGGGCTTCGAGGCAGGACTTGTCATCGTGGTCGTTGCCATCGTGCTCGACCGTATCTTCCGTCCCGGCAAGGAGCCAGGTGAATGACCGCGATCACACTGGAAAACGTCTGTATCATTTTCGGCAAGAAAACCGACGACTCTCTCTCGCTTGCCGATCAGGGCAAGAGCCGCTCCGACATCCAGGCCGAAACCGGCCATGTTTTGGGCGTGCACAATTGCTCGATCACCATTGCCGAAGGCGAGATAGTCGTTCTCATGGGACTGTCCGGTTCGGGAAAGTCGACCCTGCTGCGCGCCATCAATCGCCTTAATCCGATATCGCGCGGCTCCGTCGTGGTCCACAATAGCGGGCGATCGATCGATGTCGGGAAAGCCGACAAGACAACGCTGCGCGACCTGCGCAAGCATCTCGTATCGATGGTGTTTCAGCAATTCGGTTTGCTGCCGTGGCGCACGGTGGAAGAGAATGTCGGTTTCGGCCTTGAGCTCTCGGGCATTCCAAAGGAGGAACGCGCCAAGGCAGTGCAACAGCAGCTGGAACTGGTCAATCTGAAGGACTGGGCCAAGCGCAAGGTTGGCGAACTTTCCGGCGGCATGCAGCAGCGCGTCGGACTCGCCCGCGCCTTCGCAACTGGCGCGCCGATCCTTCTCATGGACGAACCATTTTCTGCGCTCGATCCGCTGATCCGCACCCGCCTTCAGGATGAGCTTCTCAGCCTGCAAGAGCGTTTGAAGAAAACGATCGTATTCGTCAGCCATGATCTCGATGAGGCGATGAAGATCGGCAACCGTATTGCCATCATGGAGGGCGGTCGGATTATCCAGTGTGGTACGGCACAGGACATCCTGCTCAATCCCGCCAATGACTATGTGGCGGATTTTGTCGCCAACATGAACCCGCTCGGGGTTTTGACCGCCGGCGATATCATGGTGCCGCTTGACCGTTCGCGTTCTGCCGACCGGCCCTTTGCTGCGACCGCACGACCGGAGACACCGGTCCGCGAAGTCATGCAGGCGGTGGCGAAGAACAATGGAGATGTTGGCGTTGTCGACAAGGGCACGATCCTTGGCATGATTTCTGCCGACGACATTGTGCGAGGCCTGCTAAAGCACCAGAGACACTAAAGAAAATTGCGCTCTATTCGTCGCTGCCATCGCCCTCATCTTCGCCGGCCTTGCCGGCCGGCTGCCATGAGTGCGGTGCGACCTTCTTCTGCGTATTGGAATCCGTGAAGATCCACCAGCCGGCATCGGTTTCGTCCCACTGTCCACCGGTGGCTTTCAGCCGGTCCAGAGAGCGATACTGCCCGATGGATTCTGTTCTCCTGCCCATCCTCATCGGTCCAGAAAATCTGAACCTTGCTGCCGTCCTTCGGCGCTGTCGAAATCGCCTGCTTTTTGCTCATGATATTCTTTCAATTATCCAAGAGTCCGTTTCGGAAGTCGCTGCGGTGAGAGCTGGCGTGGTTTTCGAGAACCGGAGCGCAGCGTACATAAACCACGTGAGCACCGGAAACGCCGAAAATCGCGTCAAATCACCGCCGCAGCAGACCCTTACGGTGATCCTCCTCAGGCAGCTACCTTCTTCTTGGCGAGGCGCGCCTTGATGCTCTCGACGTCGGATTTCGGTGTCGCGGCAAACAGCGTCTTTGTGTAGCTGTGCTGCGGATTGGAGAACACCTCGTCGCGCGTTCCATATTCGACCACTTCGCCATAATACATCACCATCACCTCATCGGCGATATAACGCACCACCGACAGGTCATGGCTGATGAAGACGTAGGTGAGGTTAAACTCGTCCTGCAGGTCGGCCAGCAGATTGAGGACCTGCGCCTGAACCGAAAGATCCAGCGCCGAAACGGGCTCGTCGAGCACCAGCAGGCTCGGGCTCAGCATCAGTGCGCGCGCAATAGCGATACGCTGGCGCTGCCCGCCGGAGAACATGTGCGGATAGCGATTGTAGTGTTCCGGTCCGAGACCAACCTTCACCAGCATTTCCATGGCAAGGTCGCGCCGCTGGGCTGCAGTCTTCTTGGTATTGAGCAACAGCGGTTCGCCGAGCACTTCGCCAATCTTCTGGCGCGGGTTGAGCGAGCCATAGGGGTTCTGGAAAATGATCTGCACCTTGCGGCGCATTTCGGATGTAACGCGGTCTTTTGCTATGTTTATGGCCTTGCCGTCGATCAGCAATTCGCCAGATGTCTGCGGGTCGATCAGCGTCAATATACGTCCGAGAGTGGATTTGCCGCATCCGCTTTCCCCGACGATGGCAAGCGTCTTGCCCTTCTCAAGCGTGAAGCTCACGCCCTTGACGGCGCGAACGGTCTTGGCTTTCCCGAAGAAGCTGCCACCGACATGGTAATCCCGAACGATATTGCGCCCTTCGAGCACGATCTCTGTCATGACGGAGCTCCTGAAATCGCCGCTTCGTTTTTCATGAAGTCCGCAACTGTCGAAAGGCGGTCGCCTGTCGCGTTTTCTGGCAGGGCGGAGAGAAGAGCGCGCGTATAGGGGCTCTTGGGCGATTCAAACAGGGAAAGCACATCAGCCTCCTCCATCTTGCGGCCCTTGTATTGAACAATGACGCGATCGGCGGTTTCCGCGACCACGCCCATATCATGGGTGATCATGATCAGGCCCATGCCGTATTTGGCTTGCAAGCTGACGAGAAGGTCGAGGATCTGCTTCTGGATGGTCACATCCAGCGCCGTGGTCGGCTCGTCTGCGATAAGCAATTTCGGATTGCATGCGATGGCGATGGCGATCATGACCCGCTGGCATTGGCCGCCGGACATCTGGTGTGGGTAGGAGCTCAATCGCTCTTCCGGCGTTGGGATGCCCACCTGTTGCAGCAATTCGATTGCACGCTTGCGCCGTGTCTTTGCATCCATCTTCATATGGAAGCGCAGGACCTCCTCCAGCTGGAAACCGACGGTGAAGCAAGGATTGAGGCTTGCCATCGGCTCCTGGAAGATCATGGCGACATCACGGCCAACGATTTCGCGCTTCCGCTTCGTGGTCATTTTCAGCATGTCGTGCCCGTCAAAGGTCATGCTGTCGGCCGTCACCGTCGCTGACTTCGGCAACAGGCCCATCACGGCAAGCATGGCCACGGATTTGCCCGAGCCGGATTCGCCAACGATTGCCAGCACTTCGCGGGCATCGACCGAAAGATCGATACCCTGCACGGCCATGAACTGGCCCGTGCTCGTATCGAAGCCAACCGAGAGGTTTTTGATTTCAAGAAGCGCCATCTCAGCTCCTCTTCAGTTTGGGATCGAGGGCATCGCGCAACCCGTCACCGATGAGATTGATAGCGAGCACCGTAATGAGAATTGCAAGGCCGGGGAAGGTTACCACCCACCAATGACCACTGGAAATGAACTCACGGGCATCGGCAAGCATGGTGCCCCATTCCGGCGTTGGCGGCTGCGCACCATAGCCCAGGAACCCGAGCGCCGCAGCATCGAGAATCGCATTGGAGAAGGACAGTGTTGCCTGCACGATCAGCGGCGCCATGCAGTTGGGCAGGATCGTCTTGAACATCAACCGGAGCGGACCGGCACCGGCCACCTTGGCCGCGACGACATAGTCACGGGTCTTCTCGGCCATGACAGCGGCACGGGTGAGCCGCACGAAATGCGGCTGGAACACCAGTGCAATCGCAATCATCGCATTGACCAGACCCGGTCCAAGGACCGCAACCAGAACCAGCGCCAGGAGCAATGACGGGAAGGCGAGGATAATATCCATCAGCCGCATGATTAGGGTATCGACCCATCCGCGGAAGTAACCGGCGATGACGCCAAGAAAAATGCCGCCAACGAGCGCGATGGTGGTAACGATGACGCCGATGAACAATGAATAGCGGGCACCATAGATCAGACGCGAGAAGATGTCCCGGCCAACGGCATCTGTGCCGAGCAGGTAGGTCAGTCTCCCGCCCTCCTGGCCGAATGGCGGCAGAAGCACGGCATCGCGGTACTGATCGGCCGGTCCGTGCGGCGCAATCCATGGGGCCAGCAGAGCGACGAAGACCAGCAGAACGAAAAAGCTCAGCCCCATGACAGCGCCGCGGTTCTCGGAAAAATAGTACCAGAACTCAAACAGGCGCCGCCGGAGCGACGAATCGGTGGAAGAGCCACCATGAACGGTTGTTTCGGCCATACCCTAAATCCTTTAGTGGCGAATGCGCGGGTTGATCAGGCCATAAAGCAGGTCGACCGCAAGGTTAACCAACATAATGGTGGCGGCAATGATAAGCAGGGCACCCTGGATAACTGCGTAGTCACGGCGGCTGACGGAATCGACCAGCCATTTGCCAATGCCCGGCCAGGAGAAAATCGTCTCGGTCAGAATCGCTCCAGCCAGCATAACGCCGACCTGCAGACCGATGGTCGTTACGACCGGGATCATGGCGTTTCTCAGCGCATGAATGCCGATGACACGCAGTGGCGACAGGCCTTTTGCGCGAGCGGTGCGAACATAGTCTTCTGACAATACTTCGAGCATGGCCGAGCGGGTCTGACGCGCGATGACAGCGAGCGGGATCGTGCCGAGCACGATTGTTGGCAGGATCAAATGGCTGATCGCCGATTTGAAGGCGCCCGCTTGTCCGGAAATCAGCGAGTCGATCAGCATGAAGCCCGTGACCGACGGAAAGAAAAACATTAGAGATATGCGTCCCGACACCGGCGTCCAATGCAGCGTATTGGAGACAAGCATGATCAAGAGCAGGCCCCACCAGAAAATGGGCATGGAAAAGCCGATCAGCGCAGTCCCCATGATTGCCTGATCAAAGAACGAGCCGCGCTTGATTGCCGCAAACACACCGGCGGGTATCCCCAGCAGAACCGCAAAGGTGATTGCGCAGAGCGAAAGCTCCAGCGCTGCGGGGAATAGCTGGAAGAACTGGTCGAGAACCGGCTGCTTGGTTACGATCGACGTGCCAAAATCACCGCGCATGACACCCCACAGATAGTCGAGATACTGGATGACTATCGGCCGGTCGAAGCCGAGTTCATGCGAAATCGCGGCATGCCGCTCCGGTGACATAACGCGTTCGCCGGAAAGCAGCGCCACCGGATCGCCCGGCAGCATGCGAATGAACGAAAAGGCGATGATCGAAACCCCGATAAAGGTCAGGATCATGACCGATGCGCGCCCTACAAAAAATTTGAACATGTCGTACCCTCTTGCCGCAACGCGGCCCTGCTTTCCGGCTCTTATTACTGTTTTCGCACGGAAGCAAAAAAAGGCGCCCGCCAGACGGGCGCCTTTCATACCACTTATCGCTTGTTACTCGACAATGTCGACGCCGTCGAAGGCGAAGTCACCGAGCGGGCTCTGATGGAAGCCCTCAACACCCTTGCGCATTGGCACGAGCGAGAGCGAGTGATCAAGCGTTGCCCAGGGTGCATCCTTCTTGAAGACGACCTGCGCCTGCTCGTAGAGCTTGGTGCGTTCCGCCAGGTCAGTCGTCTCCTTGGCCTTGGTCACCAGGTCGTCAAACTCCTTGTTGCACCACTGCGCGCGGTTGTTGCCGCCGACAGCGTCGCAACCAAGCAAGGTATCAAGGAAGTTATCCGGATCACCATTGTCGCCGGTCCAGCCGAGAATGGCAGCGCCGTCGCGGTCCTTGGCCTTGGACTTGTCGAGATATTCGGCCCATTCATAGGAAACGATCTCGGCCTTGACGCCAACCTTCGCAAGATCGGACTGCATCAACTCGGCAGCGCGGCGTGCATTGACCATGTATGGCCGCGCAACCGGCATCGCCCAGATCTTCATCGAAAGATCCTTCACGCCCGCATCGGCAAGCATCTTCTTGGCTGCTTCCGGATCGTATTTGTCGTCCTCAATCGACTTGTTGTAGGACCACATCGTTGGCGGGATCGGATTTGTGGCTGGAGTCGCCAGCCCCTGGAACACGCCATCGACGATGGCCTGCTTGTTGATCGCCATGTTGAGTGCCTTACGTACCTCAACCTTGTCGAACGGCGGGACGAGTGTGTTGTAGGCCAGATAGGCTACATTGAGGCCTTCCTGCTCCATCACCTTCAGCTGTGGATCGGCTTTCATTGACGCCACGTCGCTGGGGTTCGGATAAGGCATCAAGTGGCATTCGCCGGCCTTGAGCTTCTGGTAGCGAACCGATGCGTCGGTTGTGATCGCGAATACCAGATCATCGATCTTCTGCTTGCCATTCCAATAGTCCGGATTGGCCTTGTAGCGGATGACCGCGTCCTGCTGATAGGCGACAAAGATGAATGGACCCGTGCCTACCGGCATCTGGTTCATCTGGTTCATCTTGCCATCGGCTTGAAGCTTGTCGGCATATTCCTTGGAAAGGATCGAGATGAATGGCATCGCCACATTGGCCAGGAACGGCGCTTCTTTGCGCTTGAGCGTGAACTTGACCGTCATGTCGTCGACCTTCTCGATCGACTGGAGCAGTTCGGGGAAACCCATGCCGGCAAAATATTCCCAGGAGGTGCCCGTAACATAGCTGTGCCACGGATTGTCCGTCTTCCATTGACGTTCAAATGAGAAGATCACGTCATCGGCGTTGAGTTCACGAGTCGGCGTGAAGTATTCGGTCGTCTGGAACTTGACGCCCGGACGCAGCTTGAACGTGTACTGCAGGCCATCGTCGGAAATCGTCCAGCTCTCGGCCAAACCAGCTTCCGGCTCCGTCGTGCCGGGCTTGAATTCAAGCAGGCGATTGTAAACTGTATGCGCTGCTGCGTCGAAAGTATTGCCGCCCGTGTAAAGGCCGGGGTCAAACCCTTCCGGCGACAGCTTCCGAGCAAAAAACAAAGGTTTTGGCCGAGGCTCCACCTGCCATCAGCCCACTGGTCATCAATGCGAGCGCGCTGGCCGCAAGGAGTTTCTTGTAGGTATTCATTTTTTCCACCTTCAGAGGTTTTTTTGTGTTGCAGGCCCCCATGCCTGCAACGAAGATTGCATGGAAGCCTTTGCAATGTCGCAATGCAAGCAGATTTATTCGCAGTCAACCCGTCAAAGGCCGCATAATTGTCGATTCTGGGGAAAATCTCCCACCAGAAAGAAAAAATGGTGAAATCCACTAAAAATTCGTCCACTGACTTCCGGTATGCGGTATCGATCAGTCTTCAAATTGCCGCGAATAAGACGAATTCTGGTGCCCAAAAACGGTTCTCTGTCTGGATATGCGCCAAAACTCATGCAAGAAGACATGAAAGAGCACAAGGAGTGGCATTTTGAACATTCAGGGCCAGACGGCCATTGTAACAGGAGGCGGATCGGGTCTCGGGGCTGCCACCGCACGGGCATTGGCCGAAAAAGGCGCCAAGGTTGCGCTTTTCGATATCAATCTCGAAGCGGCACAGAAACTTGCTGACGAGATCGGCGGCCTTGCCCTCGCCTGCAATGTCTCGAGCGCTGGCGATGCCGAGCAAGCCGTATCACGGGTCGTCGATGAACTCGGCTCACCGCGCGTCCTTGTCAATTGTGCAGGTATTGCCAATGCCGGCCGCATCGTTGGCCGCGACGGTCCGCATGATCTTGAACTTTATCGCCGCGTGATCGAAGTCAATCTCATCGGTTCGTTTAACATGCTGCGCCTCGTCAGCGATGTGGCCGCAAAGCTTGAACCTTTGGAAACAGGCGAACGCGGCGTCATCATCTCGACCGCCTCTGTAGCTGCTTTTGACGGCCAGATCGGTCAGGCCGCCTACGCTTCTTCGAAGGCAGGCATCGCCGGCCTCACCCTGCCCGCCGCCCGCGAACTTGCGCGTTTCGGCATTCGCGTCATGGCGATCGCACCGGGAATTTTCGGCACGCCAATGCTGCTTGCCATGCCGCAGGAGGTACAGGATCTCGCTTGCAGCCTCCATCCCCTTCCCTTCCCGGCTCGGAAAGCCCGAGGAATATGCGGCACTGGCGCTGCATATTATTGAAAACCCGATGCTGAATGGCGAGACCATCAGGCTCGACGGCGCAATTCGCATGGCGCCGAAATAGAACCCCGGATGTATGAAGTGACCGGAATGCGTTGCCGGCTATTTTCTGTTAACATCGGCCATCTAAACTCGTTCTTGCTGAGCTATTGCGCTGATCACTGATCCGAATTCACCGGTTCCTGAAAGGTGGCAAATGTCCGTTGCCGAGCGTCTCGTAATTTTACTGCCAGGCTTTGAACACATGCCGGTCGAGGCACATCACCGGCGCTTCATGCGCGAGGCGCAAAAAACGGCGCCGGTCTATGATATTCAAATGGCCGAGACTGCTCCACTCGATGTTTCTTCAGCCGGTGATGCAGTAGCTACGGGTCAATTCAGTCTTACGTCCTCCGGTGAAAACTGGACGACGAGAACGGATTTCATTCTCTATGGCCTCGGCGACATCACCATGTTCTATGCGTCGCGCAATCCGCTTGTGCGGCTGTTGAGCGGGATCGTGGCACTCCTCGACTTCATTGTGACGGGAACATTCTTCCGCTTTGTCGCGACCAGCTGGCGCTATGCTCTGTTTTTCCTGTACCCGATCGTTCTGATCGCAATCATCCTCGCATTATCATACGGTATTGGCAGCGCCGCTACCGCTATTGGCCCGGACGGACCGATCATCCCGCTTATCCTTTCGTTCCTCTCCGTGGTCGCGCTGTTCTGGTTTGCGGCCAGCAAAATGCACTTCTTGCTCATTATGGATGATTGGGCATTCGCTCACGATATGGCGCGTCGACGGCGGCCCGAAGTCTTGGCCAGAGTGGAAAAAGTCGTCGCCGATGCTGCGGCTCGTATCGGTAATACACCGCCAAACACCGAAATCCTTGTAGCCGCACACAGCCTCGGCGCGATTTGCGCGCTCCAGATACTTGACGCTGCCCTCAGTCAGGATGCTTCCAGAAACTACGGCCTTCTCACCGTTGGTTCGAGCCTTCTGAAAGTGGCGCTGCACCCTGCCGCCCGGGCACTACGCCAAAAGGTCGGGACGGTCGCGCGTAGCAATACTATCTGGGTCGATGTTCAGGCGCTAACCGATCCGATGAATTTCTACAAATCCGACCCTGTGCGCGATCTCGGGATTGCCAATGGCACATCGCCTGTTCCTGTCAGGGTTCGATTTCGCAGCCAGCTTTGCGATGAAGCATACAAGGCTATTCGCCATGATTTTTTCAGGGTGCACCGCCAGTTTGTCTTTGGGGTCGAAAGGCGCACGCACTATTCCTGGCACGCCATCCTGTGCGGGCCGGAGCATTTTGCCGACATCGCGATGAAGGGGGGGCTCCCTTGCGAGCGTTCTGCTCCTCTTCCACTCAAATTATCTGAACCTGCCGCATCATGATTTCACTTGTGACCGCCGGAAAAGTCGTTTGGGTGGCCTTTGTGGCCGGCTGGTATCTGTTGCGCCGTCCATTCGATCGGCGCGCACGCCGGGCAAGTCTGACAATCGACCGGAGGAAGGGCGCCGATACCATTCGTCTTGCCATCTCTGCCACGGGCCTTGGCGTCATCCCGTTGATCTATGTTGCTACAGGCCAGCCGCGTTCAGCGTCGTACCCGGCGAGCCCTTTGCTTTTTGTCGCGGGAATATGCGCCGCTGTCACCGCACTCGTGCTCTTTCGGCTGACACACAAGGCGCTCGGTCAGATGTGGTCCGTTTCGTTGCAACTGAAGCAGGATCACAAACTCATCACAACCGGCATTTACAAGTACCTTCGCCATCCGATGTATACAGCCTTCTGGTTGATGGCATTGACCCAGGCCCTGCTCTTGCCCAATTATGTCGCAGGTCTCGCCGGTGTCGTTGGCTTTGGCTTTTTGTTTTTCTCCCGCATAGGACCGGAGGAGGCGATGATGGAAGAGGCTTTCGGAGAAGAATATCATCGATATCGCGCTCGCACCTGGCGCGTCCTGCCCTATCTCTACTGATTCCGGATCGAAAGAACTTTGATCGTGCGAAAAGCCGCATCGTCCCCGTTCAACCAATTATTGGCGGGCCTCACGGTAATCGCTTTGGCCGTCTTTCAGCCGGCAATGGCGGCAACCAATTCGAAAATCATACCAACCTCTGTTCCGGAGATCCCACAGCTTACCTGCGCGGCCCACGGAAAACCCAATGGTACGGACGCAAAGCTCACCGCCAATCGCGAGAAAACCGGTGATCCGGCCTATATTGAATTTCGCCAGCGTTTCTCGTCCAGCATCCCGAGTGGTCATGTCTATGTGGTCTTCGGCAGGCTGGACGCCAAGGGCGAGCCGGTCACACGCCAATACATCGGTCTGTTTCCAAGAGGTAGCCTGATTGGACTTTATGGCGGTGCAATAGTGCCTGTGCCAGCAGACCTGGCCCCGAGTTTTGAGGATTGCCGCTTTACGCCAAACGCCGCTTATCGCGTTTCGCTGACCGAACCGCAATACCAGCAGTTGCTGGAAAAGGTCCGGGCCAACCTCGCCAATCCCCCGAAGTGGAGGATGTTCGGCTTCAATTGCAACAATTTTGCCGCCACCCTTGGCAGTGTCGCAGGCATGGTCGAACCCGCCAATCGGTCGCAACCATCCTTCTCGTACATCTATTCCTTTATTGAAGCCAACGGCGATAAAGAACGGAAAGTTGCCGGCTAGAGGCCATTGCTTGAATACAACCGCCCTTTCATAATTTGGACCCAATCCGATTGGTATCTAGCGGGCGCGCCAGCGTGTGATTCAACCAGCGCGGCAAGTTGGTAGCAATGCCGATGCATCCCTTGTAATTTGAAAGCCGGTCAGGAATGAGAATAATCAGCGTGATCCTCTTGCTGTCGGCCGCCTTGGCCAGCCCAGCCCGAGCCATGGATTCTGGCGCTGCCGAGGAGCTGGAACGGCTCGACCCGCAAACGCGGCTGGAGCAGCGCTGCGATCTTGAGGCGATGGAACGCATCCACAAGGATCCGGCACGGCTCGTTCCGGACGAACTCGTCGCCTATGCTTTTGAGGAGCCCAGGATCAAGGGCGATAAGATCCGTTCAGCGGGCGCTGCGTTCCGCAGCAAGGGCGAATGGTATCATCTGTCCTATACCTGCTCGACCTTGCCTGACCACATGACGATCCTGACGTTTCAATATGCCATCGGCCAGATGGTTCCCCACAACGAGTGGGCCCACCATTACCTGGTACCGTGAATGGTTCGGGCTAGGCGCCCGAACCCCCTCAATCATACCCGATCTTCAGAGAGAGTTTGGACGATCCTGCGCCAGCAGCATCTGGCCGATCGCATCGACAGCCTTGCCATTTGGCGCCTCATAAGCCATCAGGCCGGGCTGCGTCGTCGTCTGCGAAGACTGTACCGGCTGAGCAACCTGCACAGTCTGCACAGTCGACGACCTGTAATCCATCGCCTGAGGCGGCGGATCCATCGGTACGGCGACCTTCGTGGTGTCGAATGCCATCGGAGCAATGTCCGCCTGCGCAACGAGAACGGGCCGGCTGGTCACACGTCCGCCAGTCGGTGTTGACGTTGTCGCAAGTGCCGGTTGCGATGCGGTTGCAACCAGAACAGTATTGGCGGACTTTGCACCGGCCATTCTTGTGCTGGCTACATAGGCATTGGCAATCGCAATGCTCGCGTCCTTGGAAGCAATCTCGGCCGTATGATAACGGTCGCGCTTCTCATAAAAGGCATTGCCGCCGGCCACCACCGTGTAGTGCATGTTCTTGTAAGGGAAGCGGAGACCCGCCGTGTGGAAAAACATTGCGTTTTTCACCTTGGGATTGCGTTCACCCTTGAGGACGGCGTCTGCAGCTGCCTGTACATCCGGCAGGGCGGCAGATTTCATTGGACGGGAAAGCACGCCGGGAGCGAACTGCCCCTTCTGGCCGACAACGCCGCAAATGGTGTTGCCCCATTTGCCGGAATCGAGCCGGTTCATCACCACTGTGCCGACTGCAAGCAATCCGTCCTGGCTGGAGCGGTTTGATTCGAAGAACATTGCCCGTTCAAGGCATTCCTTGTCCTTGGGTGTATAGGCATATGTCTTGCTGCCGCTGGTGCGCGACGTCAGATTGGCGGTAAGCTTACTGGAATGTTGACCGGTCTGTGTACAACCACTGACAAGCCCGGCGGCTGCGACAATGCCCGCAATAGAATGGATTTTCCACTTAGCGAAGCCGATCACGAAGCAATTCTCATCGCTGTTGTTCCTGCTGGTGAAGGTGCCCACAGAATGAACCCATTTGGGGCCAAACAATGGCAAGTATGATTATTGTGCAACATGACGATAGCATCCGTTTGAAATTATGAGGTTATTTTATTCAGTTCACGAGCAAAAATTTTCAATAATGGCAAAATTAAGAATTTGTTTACCGTATTTGCCTTAAGCTTGATGCAACTGATCACGCTCAAAAGGCAATCTGATGCGCACGCCTGCTGCCCGGTATGATACCCGCGAATCACTGATGGAGGCACTGCGAGAGTTGATGGTGCTTCAGGTTCCTGCCGAAGAAGTCGCGCCGGTTCTCTGCACGATCGGCCCGGTCGATCTGGATCTGCTCGCCGATTGCATGAATGATATCGGCCTCAGCGACAATCGCTCCATCGCTGCCTGATCTTCCGGCGCCGCCTTCAAATAACTTGTTCGCTTTCCCCTGACGAACTATCAATCTGATGCACGCCAGGATGAAGGAGCAGCCGTGACCGAAAATAAGGATGTTTTGCGCGAGATTGACGATGGCGCAATCCGTCTGGCCCGCACATTGCTGCGTACCGCCCGCCACGCGGTCATCGCCACGCTGGATCCCCAGACCGGAGATCCAATTGCCACCCGCGTTGGCCTCTCCACCGACCATGACGGCGCGCCCATTATTCTTGTTTCCGCCCTCGCCGCCCACACGCCGGCGCTTCTTGCCGATCCGCGCTGCTCGCTCCTGGTTGGCGAACCTGGCAAGGGCGATCCGCTCGCTTCCCCACGCATGACCATATCCGCGCGAGCCCGGGAGATATCGCGCGATGCGCCCGAGCATGCGCGCATTGAATGGCGTTATTTGTCTCACCTGCCCAAATCAAAGCTTTACGTCAGCCTTGGCGATTTTCGCTTCTTCCGGCTCGAACCGGATCACGTGAGACTGAATGGCGGGTTTGGCCGGGCCTATCAGCTGGCTGCAAGTGAATGGTTGAGCCTCAGCCCGGCAAACGATGAGCTTGCGGCGGCCGAAAAAAGTGCGGTCGAACACATGAACCGGGATCATGCGGATGCCATCGCGCTCTACGCCCGTTTTTTTGCCAGGGCGGCGGACAGTAACTGGCGGCTGACCGGCATCGATGCCGACGGTTTCGATTTGGCCGATGGAGATGACGTGCTGCGCATATTCTTCCCCGAGCCGCTGACCTCGGCAAAGGATATGCATATGACGCTGGTACGCATGGCCGGGGAAGCGCGGGCCGGGCTGGGCGCCTCGCACCCCTCCACATGACATCTTCCGGGTCTCCGGATTGTCAGTGGCTGGAGCGCAGGGTAACCCGGGTCTCCGAAGCAGGCGATGAGCGTCTTGCGCCTTACCGCAACGTGCGCGAGCGCGATCTGGTAGGTCGCGCGGGCCGCTTCATCGCCGAAGGCAAGGTCGTCCTCAATGTGCTGCTGTCCAATCCGGCATTTGCAGTAGAGTCGCTCCTCATACTGGAGAACAGGCTCGTAGGGCTCACGGAGCAATTGCAGCGCTGTCCGGCCGATGTGCCCGTCTTCTGCGTATCGCGCGAAACTATGGATGCGATTGCCGGCTTCCCGATGCACCGCGGCATCCTGGCCGTAGGCAGGCGCAGCGCGCCCCATTCGCTGCAAATGCTCGTGGAAACCCTGCCTGAAAAGGCTCTGGTCGTCGTTCTTTGCGGCATTTCCAACCATGACAATATGGGTTCGATCTTTCGCAACGCCGCCGCTTTCGAGGCGGATTGCATCCTGATGGACGAGACCAGTTGTGATCCACTCTACCGCAAGGCGATCCGTGTTTCAGTCGGAGCTGCTCTCAAGGTTCCCTTTGCCCGGCAAGGATCGATCGAAACGATCGTAGACGGATTGCGGCATGCCGGTTTCGAACTCTTTGCTCTCAGCCCGTCGGGCAAAACAAGCATCTACGACGCCGAGCCTTCACCGCGTACGGCACTGCTGCTTGGCACCGAGGGCGAAGGCTTGCCCAAAGCGCTTTTGCAACAGCTGCGAACAGTGAAAATTCCGATGTCCGGCAGCTTCGACAGTCTGAATGTCGCGACTGCCTCAGGCATCGCCCTATCGCGATTCAGCCGTTTTTCCAGCCTCGGACGCCGCGGCTTGTAGCGCGCGAATACGATCGGCAAGGCTCACGATCAACTCGCCGTTTTCGTCATGGACGCGAGGCAAATCATTGCCGGCCTTGGCCAACAGTTCATTGATCGGGGATGCCGGTCCTTCCAGTCTTGCGACCATGGCAACGACTTGCGATGCCAGGGCGTTCATCTCCTCTCGCAGGAGTTTTGCCTCCTGGGCCTCGACCACCGCCTGCTTGCCACGCGGCACGTCGAGGACGGACGAGCCTTGCTTGCGTCCTTCGGCAAGCACCTTGCGCAGTCGCTCGTTGATGCGCTCTATTTCCTTCTCGCGGCGGGAGAGCCTTGCTTCCGTATCGGACAGTTTGGCCATTAGCCCGTGCGCCTGTTTCTCAAATTCAGCACAGCGTTTGGCTTCCTGCGCCGATGAATGCTGCAGGGCTTGCAGATCGGCTTCGACCTTCCGCCGCTGCTCATCACTGTCGCGTTTGCCCTGACGCGCCTGTTTCAATTCGTCCGACAGGTTTTCGATCCGGGTCGATTGCGCAGCCAATTCGATTTGCAGACTGTCGGAATTGATCGCAAGATTCTGACATACGGCGATTGAGGAGCTCAAGTTCTGACGAACGCTGCTCGAGCGATTTTTCCGTGCCGGACAGGTTCTTGGTGGATTTCTCGAGATTCTGTTCGTGATCCGCAAGCCTGGCGCATAGCGCGGCAATGGTTTCATCGCGCGCCGCGAGGTCAGCCTTCAGATTGCGTGCCAGGCGTTCCCTTGCACCGAGCTCCACCAGCTGCAATGCTGCCTTTTCCTTTTCATCTTGAAGGGTCAATTCCAGCTTGCGCTCGGCGACTGCATGTCCGGCACGCATGCCATCCATCTGTGCCTGTATCTCGTTGAGGGTAAGCGGCGTCTCTGCCTCGACATTTCTGCGGGTAATCAGCATCGCCCGGCGCCAGATTGGCGGTGCAACGAGCAGCGCCAGCAAGACGGCGCTCAGAAATCCAAGAGCGAAATATAGTGCAGACTGGATCACGATCGAGGTCCTGTTAGAGCGGAGAACGTCCTTTTTGGTACAGCGTGTATTAGCAGACCAGCCGGCCAACACAAAGACGCGGGCGATAAGCCCGCGTCCTGGTTGGCAAATATCGGCTTAATGGATCAAAATGGATTCCATGTTGGCGTCTGGGTCAACTTCAGATAGCCGACATTGACACCAAGACGAGCGCCCACACCCGTCCTGATTGGCACGAGCAAGACTTGGTTGCGCTTGAGCACGTTGAAACCGACACCTGCAAAGAGATAGGCGGAACCGGCGACGCCGACGAAACGGCCATACAGATTTTGTATATCGTCGAGATTGTAGACGAGCATCATGACGCGCGAGCCCTGCCCGCCGAAATCCCATCCGATGGACGGCCCTTGCCAGAAAGTTTTGTGGTCACCGGCATTCTTTGTATACAGCGAGCCTTCGCCATAGGTCAGGCCGCCGATAAGCGCGCCGGAGCCTTCTTCGCCAAGGACATAGCCGTTGGGCAAGCCGTAACTCTGGAACACCTTTTCGACAGCCGTGGCGAGCCCGCCCGATGTTGATCCGAAGAATCTTTGGCCGGAGTTGACGATCTCCTCCATCGTATAGGTTTCCTGCGCCCGCGCCGTCTGCGCTTGCGCGACAACGAGCGACACGATGGTCAGAAAGAGAAGAAAGCCACGGTTCAAAGACAAGAGTAGAGACGCCATCATAATTCCTTTTGGCTGTTCGCTTCTTTGCCTGACGCCTGATACGGATGTGTGCAGATCTTGCGCCTGCTTTCTAATTGAACGCTATTTAAGGCGCTAAACCTTGTATAAAAGTTTATGAATCGATCTTGGCATTTCAATGACTTGCAAAGATTGGCAAAAACGCACGAATTTCAGCATTTTCGGCGCTTTTACCACGACGTTCTTGCCGATCGGGATCAGGCTATGTATCCAAATGGATCAGAAATCAGAGTGATCTGCGTTAGGTACTGATTCTGCGGCAACGCCTGAACCAACCAGACAAATTTCAGGAGATTCCCCAATGACATTGCCCGTTATTCTCTCGGCAACGGACCTAGGAGCGCTCCTCAGCAGCCGCATCTGCCACGACATCATTTCGCCGGTTGGCGCGATCAATAACGGCCTTGAACTCCTTGAGGAAGGTGGTGCCGACGAAGACGCAATGAACCTGATCAAATCCAGCGCACGGAGCGCTTCTGCACGGCTGCAGTTCGCGCGCATTGCCTTCGGCGCTGCGGGTTCCGCCGGCGTCCAGATCGACACAGGCGATGCCCAGAACGTTGCCAACGAATACATGAAGGGCGAAAAAGGCGGAATTTTCCTGGGAAGGCACTCGCGTGCTTCTGCCGAAGAACAAGGTGAAGCTCCTGCTCAATCTGGTGCTGATCGCCAACGCAGCGCTGCCGCGCGGTGGCACATTGTCAGTGGTCCTGGAGACTCCGGAAACGCAACCGCGTTTCGTCCTGACGTCACGGGGACCCACGCTGCGCGTGCCGCCGAAATTTCTCGAGCTTCACAGCGGCAAGGTCCCTGAAGAACCGATTGATGCCCATGCCGTGCAGCCGTATTATACGCTCCTCCTCGCGCAGGAAGCCGGAATGACCATCTCGATCCATGCCTCGCCGGAAGAGATCGTTTTCACCGCCGCGTGATACTTTCTTAAAAGTTGCGCCAAAATTTACCATCAACCTTGGGTATTTGTTCACCCAGGGCCTGCTAGTCTTCCGCCCGAAACAGCAAAAATGGGCCTCATGGCGCAGGAGAAATTTCCATTGCTACGTTGCATGATCGTTGACGGATCGCCGGTCGTCAGGAAGGTTGCGCGTCGTCTCATCGCCGGCGACACGACCGTCGTGACCACGGCCGATACCGGCTTTCAGACGGTTGCCGCCTGCAGCGTCGAGATGCCCGATTTGATCATTCTGGACAGCGCCCTGGCCGATATGCCTGCCACAGATATCATCGCGCAGATACGTGCCTTGCCTGGTGGCGAGAACAGCAAGATCTATCTCTGCCTGCCCGAAATCGACGTTACCAAGATCATGCGGGCAAAGCGCGCCGGCGCTGCCGGATATCTTCTGAAGCCATTCAACCGCGCATCGATTGCCGAAATCCTCCCTCAGGTACCCATGACGGGTTGAACGGTCACTCTTCCAGAATCTTGACATACCAGTCTGCGTCACAGTAGCGTAGATCCGCTGCTGTAGGGCGCATCGGCTTTCGGCCGGAGGGGCAACGCCCGCCTACGACAACGTCGAACGTAGTGCGCGCCCATGCGGAATTTGGAAAACCTGAAAAAGCAAGCAAAGCTCTATCTGCGATGGCATCGCGATGGATATCATCCGGTGGCAACCGAGATCAGGATGTTCTTGACCCGATTTCGAAGCCTGAGCGATGATCAGATTCTGGAACAGACCTTCCGGCTCGGCGAGGCCCAGGAGCTTGTTGCCAGGAAAGCCGATTTCGAAAATTGGGAGGCGCTGAACAAAGGAACCCAGACCATGCCCGATTTAGCCGTTCCAGACGCATCACGCCCCTTTCTCGCCATCGTTGAGCCACAGCTTTTTGTCTCTGATATCGAGGCATCCTGTGACTTCTATCGTATCGTGCTCGGCTTCGAGACCCGCTTCATCCATGGCGAACCGCCTTATTATTGCCAATTGGCTCGAGACGCCGTCAGGCTCAATCTCCGGCAGGTGGAAGGTCCTGTTTTTGATACCCGCTTGAGATCCGAACAACACTTGCTCTCGGCGACAATCGTGCTCGACGACGTCAAGTCTCTCTACTTGGAATATCAGGAACGGGGCGCTCTGTTTCACCAGACGTTGAAAGCCGAACCTTGGGGTGCGCGCACCTTCATTGTCAGGGACCCCGGCGGAAATCTCATTGCATTTGCAGGCTGAACGCTCCGGCGCGCCAAAAATTCCGGATGAATGCCTCGCTCCTGATTTGCACAATCGTACAAGACCCGGGTTTCAAGGCCGGATTAAGAATTCCAGGTACTCAACCAACTGGAGGCATCATGCAGACGAACAGAGCCACAAGGACCTACAGTGCTATCAACCTTTCCGAAAAGTTCGGACTCTTCTCAGAGCAATGGCTACCGAAAGTTGTGGCTGAACTCAATGATTACCAATTCAAGATTGCGCGGCTTGAAGGAGATTTCATCTGGCATGACCATCCGGAGACAGACGAGGCCTTCATCGTCCTCGACGGCGAGCTGCGCATTGATTTCCGTGACGGCTTCGTCTGCTTGAAAGCCGGAGAAATGTTCGTGGTTCCCAAGGGCGTCGAGCACAAGCCGTTCGCCGAAAGGGAGGTCAAGCTGATGCTGATCGAGCCGCGCGGAGTCCTGAATACCGGCCACGAAGGTGGTGAGCGTACAGCCCGGAACGACATCTGGATCTAACACGAAAGGCTCCGCAATACGGAGCCTTTTGATTGTTCCCGACGAATGGATCAGGCGATTTCGCGCATTTCTGTCGCGTCAGGTTCGCGCAGCACATAGCCGCGGCCCCAGACGGTCTCGATGTAATTGATGCCGTCCGATGCCGAATCGAGCTTCTTGCGCAACTTGCAGATGAAGACGTCGATGATCTTGAGTTCCGGCTCGTCCATGCCCCCGTAAAGGTGGTTCAGGAACATTTCCTTGGTGAGCGTCGTGCCCTTGCGGAGCGAGAGCAGCTCCAGCATCTGGTATTCCTTGCCGGTCAGGTGAACGCGCTGGCCTGCGACTTCGACCGTCTTGGCATCGAGATTGACGATCAGGTCGCCCGTAGTGATGACTGACTGGGCATGGCCCTTCGAACGGCGCACGATCGCGTGGATACGGGCGACCAGTTCGTCCTTATGGAAAGGCTTGGTCATGTAGTCGTCAGCGCCGAAGCCGAGGCCACGAACCTTGTCCTCGATCCCGGCCATGCCCGAGAGGATGAGGATCGGTGTCTTCACCTTCGACAGGCGCAAGGTCCTCAGGACTTCATAACCGGACATGTCCGGCAGGTTGAGGTCGAGGAGGATGATATCGTAGTCGTAGAGCTTGCCGAGATCGACGCCCTCTTCGCCCAGATCCGTCGTATAAACATTGAAGCTTTCCGACTTGAGCATCAACTCGATGCTCTGGGCCGTTGCACTATCGTCTTCGATTAAAAGAACCCGCATATCATTCCCCTTTTCCCGCCGCTGAAATGGGTTGCCCAATAAACCTCAGTCAGGGCAATCCCGAAGCCAGGTCGCGAAACAAGCCGTTTCCATAACGTTAAGATTGCCACCGAATGGTTAACAAAATCTAATTCCGCTTTGCAAGTGCCTTTGACTCTTAAATTAAAGATCGCGGGCACAGCATTGATTCATAAGGTCAAGTCGCCAGTCAAAAACCATCAGGCACAGCTTGAGGTTCAGGGTCTAAGCGACTCATTCGACTCGATAAAATCTCTTCCTAAAAACTTCAGGTTTCGGTTTACCGAGCTTTAAGTCTTAAGGCGTATGATTAATGCTGAACGTAAAGGAAAGGTTACCAGACGGGGCAGCCTTTAAGTTTTTGTTTCATTTTCCCGAAGTGATTCGGGTAAAACGCCAGCCGGGTGACCCTCGCCAATGCTTTTGGTGACATCACAATACCGGCCTCAGGATGAGCGTTTAGGGGGTAGTGAGTATGAAGTCGCATGAAGGTTTGGTTCGGCTGAAGCTCTTTCAGGTCAAGGAAAAGCGCCGCCAGCTCGGTCAGCTCGATCTGATGATGGGTGAGTTCGAACGTATGGCTGCTGAATTGGACGCGCAGATCCTGTCCGAGGAAAAAAAGGCCGGCATCACCGACATTTCGCATTTCGCTTATCCGACATTCGCCAAGGCTGCCCGCCAGCGCCGCGACAATCTGTTTGATTCTGATCCGCGATCTGAAAACGCAGAAAGATGACGCCGAAGCGGCGCTTGCCGAATCGGAAGCGGAACTTGCCAAGGCTGAAGCGCTCGAACAGCGGGACGGCAAGCCGCGCGATGAAGAAATGCCCGTTGCCGACAGGCGCGCGATGATCGGTTAGCCCGAGCGCTTTTGAGCCTGAAGAATCAGCTGGTGTAGATTGCGAGGACCGGAACGCAACGGATTTGTTTCTCTCCGAGCACGGGGAAACCCAGAATCCTCGTCAGATCGAAATTATCAAAAGCCCTCATCGTTGCTGAATCACATCCGCCCATTCCGCATGCCGAAGCGATTGCGCGCGCATGAACGGACAGAGCGGGATGATCTTCCATCCCCCAGCCCGTGCATCTTCCACCGCATGCAGCGCGAGAGCCTGGCCAACACCCTGACCGCGCAGCGCATCCGGCACGGCGGTATGATCGACGATGATCAGATGCGGGCTCGCCCGCGAGAATGTCATTTCGGCTTCGTGGCCTGACACGACCGTGACGTACCGCCCGCCCTTTTCCGTCTCCTGCTTGTCGATCTTGATCTGACCTGCCATCGTTGCACTATCTTTCATATTGCGGCACAGCGCTCAACTTTGGCGCGCTGCCTGACGTGTTGTTTCAATTGTTCTTTGCCGACTGGATTTTCAGGAGTTCTGATGCGTCATTGAGAATATGCACGGTCTCGTCCAGGAGGACGTCTTTAGCATCCTTCAGTGCCTTCTCGCTCGCGATATCGGCGCTCAAGCTGCGCTCGTTGGCCTGCATTCCATCTTCCTGGAATACAAGATCGGCCGGTGACACGGAACCCTTGCCCTCAGCTGCCTCGCGCGCCTTCAAACGGTTTACCTGACGGTCTCGTTCAACACGCCTCTCGGTCTCATTGAGTGAGATTACGCGCTTCCGGCGCAACTCGTTCAATTCGTTCACGTCTTCCACCAGATCGCTAAAATCCTTGTCATTTTTGGATCGGGCATCGTGGCGCCTTTGAAGTTCTGGCAGCGCCTGCTTGATATCACCGAGAGGCGAATAATCCGCTGGCTTGATTTGCAGCCACGGCAAGGCATTGTCATAGCTCGACTCTCCCAGCTTTTCCTCGTCCGCGAATCCAGGCAGGCTGATATCCGGCGTCACACCGCGAAGCTGCGTGGTACCGCCATTGATGCGGAAAAACTGAGCTACCGTCATCTTCAACTCACCGAACGCCGGCTTCGCATTGCGCGCCTCCTCATCCAGATCGACCACTGTTTGAACCGTGCCTTTGCCAAAACTCGGTTCGCCAATAATGACGCCCCGGCCGTAATCCTGTATGGCTGCGGCAAAAATCTCGGAAGCAGAGGCCGATCCGCGATTGATGAGAACGGCAAGCGGACCCGTCCAGCGCGCCTTGCCACGGGTGTTTCCATTTACTTTGATCTCGCCGTCGCCGTTGCGCTGCTGCAGAACCGGGCCCTTGCCCACGAACAAGCCGGTCAGCTCGATGGCCTGCGGCAACGAACCACCGCCATTGTCGCGCAGATCGATAACCACGCCATCGACCTTATCTTCCTCCAGTTCATCCAACAGCTTGGCGACATCGCGGCTTGCGCTTCGATAGTTCTTGTCACCACGCCGCCGCGCATCGAAGTCTTCGTAGAATGTGGGTAGCGAAATCACGCCGATTTTGCGCGCGATATCGCCGTCCTTTACGATCTTGACGCTTTTATTGGCGGCCTGTTTCTCCAGATTTATCTTGTCTCGCACCAGCGTGACCAGGCGATGTTTGCCGTCGAGCCCGGCGTCCGTGGGTAATATATCCAGCCGGACCACCGTATCTTTCTCGCCCCGTATCAATTTTACAACTTCGTTCACGCGCGTCCCGACGACGTCCACCAATGTGCCGTCTTTGCCTTGCGCCACGCCAACGATCCTGTCGCCGACCGCGAGCTGGCCCGATAGCTGTGCCGGACCACCCGGCACCAGCTCCCGTATCGTCGTGTATTCGTCACGCTCCTGGAGCACGGCACCGATACCCACCAGTGAAAGCTTCATCGAAATGTCGAAATCCGATGCCGCTGCTACGCCAAGATAGTCCGTATGAGGCTCGATCGAGGTCGTGTAGGCAGTCATGAACGTCTGGAAGACATCATTGCTCTGGTATTTGTAGGCCCGTGCCTGCAAGTTTCCATACCGCTTGCCAAGGGTCTCGCGTATTTTTGCGTCGGCCGTGCCAGCCAATTTCAGGCGCAGCCAGTCGTTCTTCACGCGCTTGCGCCATAATTCCCGGCTCTCCGCTTCGGATTTCGGCCAGGGCTCCTTTTCGCGCATGACCACATAGTCTTCGTTCTGACTGAAATCGAAGCCGTTATTGAGCAATTCGCGGGCGAAACTCAGGCGCTCTACGACGCGCTGCTCATACACATTAAAGATGGCAAACGGGATGCTCAGATCGTCGCTGTAAATGGCATCATCGATCTTATCCCTACTGGCCATGAACTGATCGATATCGGACTGCAGGAAAAAAAGCGCTCCGGGTCGAGTGATTCTATGTAACGACTGATGATCTTGGCAGACAAGGCGTCGTCCAAAGGCACCTTCTTATAGTGGTAATGTGACAGAATCTGCGCGCTCAGATGCGCAGCCTTCGCCTGGTCCTCTACCGGCGCCAGCACTGGCGGCGAACCGGTCTCCAGCGCCTGGGCGGAGGAAACAAAGGCCAGCAAAACAAACAGCAAGGCGAATTTGGTACGCATAAAGGGCTTCAATCCAATGTTCTGTGTCGATCAATTCATCAAGAATTCAGATATTCTCAATAACTGGCGGCAATGGGGCGGCGCTCAAGGACGCGTCGAGTTTCATGTCAAGCAAGGCGGAAATGGCGGTTTTTGACGATCGGGCGCAGTGTACATTCCCATACATGAGCCCCGGATCGCAGAAAAGCGCCATTTGCAGCCGCCATGGCGTGAATATCGACACACCCAAGAACCCTAGTATGGATTTCATCCATGGGAAGCGTCAATCGGGTACAAGCGAATGTGATAAGGCGGTCCTTACCATCGTTCGTCCTTGACGTGCACCAATTGTTTCCTCCATGCATATCCTCGATCAGCTTTGGTTCGGGATCAGCATGCCGGCAAGATTTCTTATTCCCATCTTTCTCTTCATCGCCACTTTCTCCCTTGCGCTCGGGTTGACCATGCCGCTGATGAATGTCAGCAAGCTGTATTTCTTCGACGAGAACCCTTCGCTCCTCGCTATTGTCACGACCCTCTGGAGGGACGGCGACTGGCTTTTGGCCGTTATCGTGACGCTGTTTTCCGTGATCCTGCCGATCGCCAAGCTGGCAGTCGCGCAGCTGGCGGCAGCGCAAGTGACCGCCGCCACACATATTCTGCATCGCTGGATCACTATCCTGTCGAAATGGTCGATGCTGGATGTACTGCTCGTCGCCCTCGTCATTTTCGGGGCCAAGACCAGCGGGCTCGCAACTGCGATCGCCCAGCCGGGCCTGTGGTTTTTCACCGCCTCCGCAATATTGTCGGCGGTAGCAACACATTTCATCGCGCGGGAAGAAAAAACTGCCGCATAGATCTGCAAACGAAAAAGGCCGGTCTCGCGACCAGCCTTTTCCTCACTCATTGCACCATCATCTAATGACGATATTGCTGTATCCGGGTCGTTCTAAGACCAGCCAGCCCGTGATCGGAGATCGAGGACTGCCAGGACAGGAACTCTTCCACCGTTAAAGTGTAGCGTTGGCAAGCCTCCTCAAGACTAAGAAGACCACCGCGCACAGCGGCAACCACCTCAGCCTTGCGGCGAATAACCCAACGCCGCGTGTTCGCGGGTGGAAGATCGGCGATGGTCAGCGGGCTGCCATCCGGGCCGATTACGTATTTTACTCTCGGTCGAACAAGATCGGTCATTGTACTCTCTACACTAAACTTCAAGACCTATCGCAGCCGACATTACAGTGAGGGCTTTAACAATTGCCTAAACGCCTGGTCACTCTCTGGTAACCTCAGTTAACGGACCGGCAGTATTTTCATTGAGCTTTGGCGCATCGTCCGGACTATCCGCGTTTTGATAGCGAAAGTCTGCCTTTCCCACGGATCAAGAAAAGCGCCCCGGTTGCGACTTCCTGTTGGCAAGCGAAGGTCAATAACCTATATAGAGCCGACAAGTGCGCTGCGCCTTTATGCCGCTGCAAAGAACCGGATCCGCTTATGACACTGAATAATCTCGATCTGCCGGGAAAGCCGGAAGACACCCGTATCGTCGTTGCCATGTCTGGCGGCGTGGATTCTTCCGTCGTGGCGGGCATCTTGAAACGCCAGGGCTATGATGTGGTCGGCGTCACCTTGCAGCTCTATGATCATGGCGCATCGACCCACCGCGCCGGCTCCTGCTGCGCCGGTCAGGATATCGAAGATGCGCGCCGTGTTTCAGAGCGTCTTGGCATTCCGCATTATGTGCTCGATTATGAGGCCCGTTTCCGCGAAGCCGTGATCGATCCGTTCGCTGCGAGCTATGTCAGCGGCGAGACGCCGATCCCTTGCGTTTCCTGCAACCAGACCGTCAAGTTTGCGGATCTTCTGCAGACTGCGCGCGATCTTGGCGCTGATGCACTGGCAACCGGCCACTATATCCGCAGTCATGCCAATGGTGCGCATCGCGCCCTCTTCCGCCCGGTCGATACCGACAAGGACCAGAGCTATTTTCTCTTTGCCACGACGCAGGAGCAGATCGACTATCTGCGCTTCCCGCTCGGCGGACTGACCAAGCCGGAAACCCGCGCCATTGCCGAGGAGCTTGGTCTGACCGTCGCCAACAAGCAGGACAGCCAGGACATCTGCTTCGTGCCGCAGGGCAAGTATTCGGACATCATTTCCAAGCTCAAGCCGGAAGCGGCCAACCCCGGCGATATCGTTCACATCGATGGGCGCGTGCTCGGCCGTCATGAAGGCATCGTCCATTACACGATCGGCCAGCGCCGCGGCATCGGTGTCGCCACTGGCGATCCCCTCTATGTCATCCATCTCGACGCAGCCAATGCACGGGTGGTCGTCGGCCCGCGCGAAGCGCTCGAAACCCGCAAAGTATTCTTGCGCAACGTCAACTGGCTCGGCGATGGCCCGTTGGCGGATATTCCGGAAGGCGGGGTCGAGGTTTATGCGAAGGTCCGTTCCACGCGCCCGCCGCGCCCGGCCGTCCTGCACAACCACAACGGTGAAACATGGGTCGAACTGGTCGATGGCGAAAGCGGCATCGCACCGGGGCAGGCCTGCGTTCTCTATTCGGACGACAGCAATACCGCCCGCGTCTTCGGCGGCGGCTTCATTGGCCGTTCTGAACGCGCACCGCAGGCGGAGGCCATGCTCAAGCGCCTGGCGCAGCAGGGGCACGCGGCGGCCTAGCGCCTTTTTCTCTCCCTTGCGGGAGAGAAAGCCAGCACCAGCGTCCGCCTACTCGCCAAGAAAATCGCGGATCGTGCCGATGATGCGATCCTGGTCGGCCGTGCCAAGATAAGGATGCATTGGCAGGCAGAGAATGTTCTTCGGCAGGGTCTCCGAAACCGGCAGACCGCCTGGCGCGCGCATATAGTGCTCGTAGGCCACCTGCAGATGCAGCGGCTTTACATAATAGATCACCGACGGAATGCCGTTGGCCTGCAGGTGCGCTTTCAGCGCGTCACGGTTCTTCGTTTCGATCGCATACTGCGCCCAGGCCGAACGCGAGCCTTCCGGCATATGCGCCACCTTGACCACATCCTTCAGCCCATTGGCATAGCGCTTCGCCACAGCCTGCCGCGCTTCCATCTCATCTTCGAGAATGGCGAGCTTTTCGATCAGGATCGCCGCCTGGATTGTGTCGAGGCGAGAATTCAGCCCGATGCGCACATTGTCATACTGCGTCTCGCCCTTGCCGTGAAACAGCACCGAACGCAGCACCTCCGCCAGCGCGCCATCATTGGTGAACATCGCGCCGCCATCGCCGTAGCAGCCGAGCGGCTTGGCCGGATAAAAGCTCGTCGCCGCCACATCGCCGAAGGCGCCGCACATGGCATTGTCGCGCTTGCCGCCGATCGACTGCGCCGCATCCTCGATCACGAACAGGCCTTCCCGCGCCGCAATGGCGGAAAGCGACGTGTAATTGGCCGCAAGTCCGAACAGATCGACCGGAATAATCGCCTTCGGCTGCAGCCGGCCCTCGGCGCGTACAGCGGCAATCGCTGCCTCGAGCTGCTCCACATTGATATTGTAGGTGTCGGCGTCGACATCGATGAAAACCGGTTCCGCGCCGGCAAGCGCCACCACTTCCGCTGTCGCCGCAAAGGTGAAGCTCGGGCAGAACACCGCATCGCCCGGACCGATCCCTTTGCCATCAAAGGCATCAGCAGTGCATCGGTGCCATTGGCGCAGGCAATCACATGCTCGACGCCGACATAGTCGGCCAGGCGTTTTTCGAACTCGGCTACTTCCGGTCCGAGAATATACTTGCCTTCGCGCACGACTTTAGCGATCGCCGCATCGAGTTTGCCGCTAATCCGTTCACGCTGTGCGCCGAGATCGATGAACTGCATCATTGCTCCAATATCAAATGTCGCCGCGAATCTGCCGCGGACAACGGTCAAGCCAGCTCTTTAAAATGGCAGCTCGAGGTCTGCCAGAGGCCGCCATTCAAAGTTTGCCTCATCCTTTAACAAGGCGTGGGCCTTGTAACAACGCTTGAAACGCAGGGCAATGCGATTGCATGTCCACAATGCGTGGTTCGCCCCTCGACAAGCGCTTGTTGCTATCAGCTCTTATTGTGCGCGACAGTTCCCGCCGTCAAAATCCGCAAGACCCGGATTGCCTCTTCGCCATCCGTCTTTGGCTGAACGCGCGTCTGGATACTTTCGATGAAATTCTGGCATTCCCGCGTCAGCGGCATGCCCTGCGCGACCTTGATATAGGTCGGCTCTTCGGTGGTCGAAGCCCACTGGCCGTTGTCCTGCCAAATCGAATGCTTGTAGACCGCGAGTTTCTTGTCCCATTGCTCCATATCGTCAAACACGGCCATGGCCTTGGTTCCGACGACGGCCAGGCGGCGCTCGCGGTAGGGGTTGAGCCGCGAGGCGAAGAGATGGCCGCGCACATTGTTGGGGAAGCTCAAATGCAGATGGGCGAAATCACTGAGGTGATCGAGCACGGCAGCGCCCTCGCCGCGCACTTCCAGCGGCTCCGTGCCGGTTATCGCAAGGATCATGGAAAGGTCGTGCGGGGCAAGATCCCAGAGCGCATCGTTCTCCGTATGGAATTTGCCGAGGCCAAGGCGGTGCGAGTGGATGTAGCGCACTTTCCCGAGGTCGCCGGCCTTGACGAGGTCCAGCAATTTCTCGAAGGCGGGGTGAAAGCGCAGCACATGCCCGACCATGAAGATGCGGCCATTGTCGTGCGCAGCCTTTACGGCGCGTTCCGCATCGGGCACCGTCAGGGCGATCGGCTTTTCAACCAGCACGTCCTTGCCATTGGTCACGGCCCTGATTGCAGCTTCCGCGTGAAATTGCGGCGGCAATGCCATGACAATGGCGTCTACGTCCGGGTGAGTGAAGAGATCGTCGGCTTCGATGTGTAAAACGCCCTGCTCGGCGGCAAAGCCCGCAGCGCGATCGCTGTTCTGATCGGAGACGGCATAAAGAGCACCGAGGCTCTTTAATGTACGGATATGGTTGCTGCCCCAATAACCACAACCCAGCACTGCAATCCGTGGAGCCATCTTTTCAGCCTTGTTCATGACGGCATCCATTATCTGGAGCCGGAAACGATGACAAGTGTTGGATGTGAGCAATTGCGCAGCAGGCTGGCAAAATCATGATGCGTGGTTGGTAGCACAACAGGCCCGCAGCGCGATATGGCCGTTTGGTCATTCATCTGCGATTGCTCCAGAAGATCGCTTGACAGGCTGTTGCTCCCCACATATATCCGCCCACGTCCCTGTCACCCGCTTGAAGTGAATGACAGCGCGCACCTCCGGTCTCCTTTGCAGGCAAACCATTGACGGGTCGCGATGAAATGTGGGGCGAAGTAGCTCAGTAGGTTAGAGCAGAGGAATCATAATCCTTGTGTCGGGGGTTCGAATCCCTCCTTCGCTACCATTCAAGCGCACTGGTCCAAAGCTCGTACGCTTACCCGTGAGCTTCTCCTAATGATCATGTTGATGATGTGGGTCGGGAAAATGGGCGTGCGTATGGCTTATAGGCTCGTGCTTGTGTCTATGGCTATGTTTGACGCCGGGCATGACAGCAAAATTATGCCGGTGCTGATGGTGCTCGTCGTGAATGTGTTCATGATCGTGCTCGATCGGCTTGTGAGTGTGCAAATGTTCGTGGTGTTCTATCAGATGAAGCCATATTCCGGCCGCCATCAGCCCTCCCGCACATAAAAGTGGCAAGGTAACAGGCTCACCCATGGCAACGGCAAGCATCGCCCCGATAAATGGGGCAATCGAAAAGTACGCGCCGGTGCGAGCGGTCCCAAGATGCCTCAGCCCTATTACGAATAGCACAAGACTTACCCCGTAGGCCAAAAGCCCTACTACCATTGCACCGGCTATGTTCAACGTCGGGGGAACTGACGCACCAACCAATATTGCGAGTGCGAGATTAACGCCTCCTGCCACAAGCCCCTTAACGGATGCGATCCATGTGGCATCCGATAACGCGACTTTACGCGTTAGATTGTTATCGATGCCCCATGCTAGGCACGCCCCAAGGACCGCCAGAGCAGGCCACAGTCCGGCGAACTTCGCATCGCCAGGCCAACTGAGGACCATTGCTCCTGCGACAATTGCAACCATCCCAACCGCGATACGCCCGTCAAAATTTTCTTTGAAAACGAACCACGCAAGCAGTGCAGTAAATACGCCTTCGGCGTTCAAAAGCAGCGAAGCGCCGGAGGCAGGCATGCCGGTTAACCCAAACATCAGGAGAACCGGACCAATCACGCCCCCCGATATTACGGCGCCGACAAACCACGGTAATTCTGCACGCGTTAGACCTGCGGCGGGCGACTGATTGACCCAACGATAAATCTTGAGGCCGACACCCGAACCCAAGTACAAAAGTGCGGCAAGCATCCACGGATTGACAGATGTGAGCAACAACTTGGCCAGCGGAGTTCCAGCACCGAAGAGTGCGGCTGCACCAAGGGCTGCAAACACTCCTGTCTGTGACAGGCGTTTTGGTCTCATTTTTTCAATCCCTTGTTGCACGGTGCCTCAAAGTAGCAGCACAGGATTTATGCTGTAAACTTCCCAATACCGACGGCATCGAGTGCGGCGGAGGATCGAACTGCCTTCTTTGGGGGGAACGCTCGAAACGAGCCTTCGCTACCATTGCCTCTTCCAATTCCAGGATATGATTCCAGATCAAGGCAGAGAACGGGTTTGCCAATATTTCGGGATCTCCGCATCGCGGGACGCCACCCGTTTGTTCGGTTATGCCCATTTGAAGACCGCCCGGAGACAATTTTTCCCCGCTATTCCTGACCCGAAGTAAGTAGGTTCCCCGCCCCCTAATCCATTTAATCTAAACAGCGCGGGTGCTATAATATCCGTTTGGGAAAAGGAATTGTTTTGGGGGGAGTAAGACATGTCTACTCAAGATACACCCGGGCCAATCAGCCAGCGTTTTACGCTGAACAGCACCATCAATACAGGAACGATCTACATTTGTGCCGCGATTGGCGGTTTTATCGCCGCGGTTGCTGATCTGGTCCAGAAGGAAGAAGCATCCGCGGTCGAAAAGATCACCAAGGTGTCGGCGCGCCATCTTGAACTGACCGTCCAGCCCCTTTGGACCTTGTCGCTTCTGGTCATCCTCGCAGCGGCGCTTTGCTTTGTCTTTCAGCCAAAGGACCGCAAACAGTCATTTGGCGTTGGCGTTGGCATCATTGCAGCCATCATGACACTCACGCCGTACAAGGGACCGCTTACGGGGGCGCCGATCGACCCGCCAGCCGTGACCGACCCAGCGGAAAGCTATTACGCGCCGGCGATGGTTCATCGCGTCAGCGACAAAGGCGGATTTCTCAGCGGATCAAAGCGGCCGGGGAAGAACGGTCTGACCGAAGGCCAGCTTGCGTTCACCGTCTCGAACGCGACCAGCGACGAGGCGGTCATTGCAGCGTCAATCTTTGTCGGTTCGCGCGACTACTACCAGAAATACATTGCAAATCCTGGCTCTGATGTCACCTTTGCATTCCAGCTGCCACCCAATGTTCGCGGGCAAAAAGTATCCTATGCGCTTGAAGTCAACGGCAAGCGCCTTCCGAACCGGACGCTTACTCCCGGCGCTGACGGTTTCGCCGTGTCGGCGGAGATCAGGTCCGATATGACGACCGTACAGGAGTTCGACGGATCGGATATGGAAGAATATTCGACCAAGCGTAACGTCAACGGCAGCTTTACGAGGAAACTGCAGGATAAGCTGTTCAACAACTATCGATGGTAGTGCGTGGCCTGTCACTTCTCCTTGAATCTGCGGCCAAGGCATTGTCTAGTCGGACCCGACGATCTGGAATTGCGACAGGAGCCAAAGCATGCCGTCGACCGAGCTGTTCATTGCCTTTCTCGCCACCACGGCGATCTTCGCCTATATCCCCGGTCCGGCCATGCTCTATGCTGCAGCACAGACGATAGCGCGCGGCCGCGGCGCGGGCCTCATGGCATCGCTTGGTATTCATCTTGGTTGTTACGTGCATGTCATTGCCGCCGCCGCCGGGCTATCGGTGCTTTTTCACGCCGTGCCCATGCTCTACATGGCGGTCAAATTTGCCGGTGCGGCTTATCTGATCTGGCTCGGCATCTCGCTGTTCCGCGCCAAGGCGCAAGGCGAAGTTGCCCTGCCCGGCATCGAAGTGAAATCCGGGCGGCGCGCCTTTTTCGAAAGCATCAGCGTCGAGGTTCTCAATCCGAAGACCGCGATTTTCTTCATGGCTTTCCTGCCGCAATTCATCGACGCATCCGCTGCGTTTCCGGTCTGGGTCCAGTTCGTCATTCTGGGAACCATCGTCAATCTGATGTTCTCGTCCGCCGATATCGTGTGCGTGATACTCGCGGGTGCGGTAATTTCCAGGCTGCGGCGCTCAAGCCACGCGCAGCGCCTCATGCAGCGTGCCGGTGGCGCGATGCTTGTTGGGCTCGGCGCCCATCTCGCCTTTCAGAAAAGCTGATCCGAACCCGCTATGCGGTCGCCGGCCCTCAATCTCGGGACGGCGAAATCCAGAAAGGCCCGCAGCTTCAGCGGGACCAGCCCCTGTGCAAGGTAGATGGCGCTGACCGGCCACGGCGGCGGCTCGAATGGCTCCAGCAGCATCTGCAGTTCGCCTGCGGCGATGGCGCGCGCGGCCTGATATGAGAGCAGCCGCGTCACCCCAAGTTGCGCTACTGCCGCATCAACCGCCGCTTCCGCTGTGGTCATGCTGAGCCGGGAATGAACCGGCACGGCGACCTCTTTCCTGCCGCGCATGAACGTCCAGACGCTTGGTGAGGTGAACCCCTCGAATGTGATGCAGTCATGCAAGGCAAGGTCTTCCGGCCGCTGCGGGATGCCGCGCCGTGCCAGATAGGCCGGGCTCGCATAGGCCGCACGCCGGATCGAACCCACTTTGGTTGCAACCATGTTGCTGTCCGGCAAATTGCCGATGCGGATCGCAAGGTCGACATGATCCTCCACCAGATTGACCAGACGATCGCTAAGGCTCAGCTTGATATTGATCTCGGGAAAGGCTTTGAGAAACTCTACCACGACCGGCAGCACATGCAGGCGTCCGAACACGACCGGCGCGGTGACTGTGAGATCACCCTTCGGCGTTGTGTATTCGCCCGTGGCGGCACGCTCGGCTTCGTCCACCTGTTCAAGTATGGCCCTGCTGGCTTCGACATAGGCGCGTCCGGCATCCGTCAGCAACAGGTGGCGGCTCGAACGGATGAGCAAACGCGTGTTCAGATGCGCCTCGAGATCGGCAACTTTCCGGCTCACGGTGGCGAGCGGCATGGCGAGGCGCCGCGATGCGGCCGAAAGGCTGCCGGTTTCGACGGCTGCGATGAGAACGGTCATTGCATCGAGGCGATCCATGGCATCTTCCATTTTTCGGGAGGAATACTTCCGATAATCCCTTCTACAGCGATTTGATGGAAGAAGCTATTCTCATGGGCCAATCACGAATCCCAAGGATCCGGCCATGTCATCCGCACCCGTCTTTTCCAGCGATGTCGCCTTCACGCCGACGGTCAAATCGATCCAGACCCGCAAGGGCTCGCGCGACGGCTATGCCGGCATGGAGCAGCGCGGCGCGTGGCGCACGGGCATTACGCCGGACCTTGCGCAATTCATCCAAAGCCAGATCAGCGTGTTCCTTGCCACCGCCAACAGCGAAGGCCAGCCCTATATCCAGCATCGCGGCGGGCCTGCGGGTTTCCTGCATGTCCTCGATGAGCGGACCATCGCCTTCGCGGATTTCGCCGGCAACCGCCAATACATCACGCAAGGCAATCTCGCCGACAATGCGAAAGCCTATCTCTTCCTCATCGATTACCGCACACGCCAGCGGGTAAAACTTTGGGGCAAAGCGCGCGTGGTCGAGGGTGACGCCGGCCTCATGGCGAAGCTGATGCCGGAAAATTACCGCGCGCGGCCGGAGCAGGTGATCCTGTTCGAGGTCGCGGCCTGGGACATGAATTGCCCGCAACATATCCCGCTGCGATCTGAAGCAGCCGAGGTCGAGGCGATCGTCGCTGAGCGCGATGAACGTATCAAAACGCTCGAGGCCGAGCTGACCCGCCTGCGCAATATTGGAGCTGGTGACAGCGGCTAGTGCGCAATCACTTCTTGCGTTTGCGCTTTGGCTCGGCTGGCTTGCCATCAAAAAGATCGCTGCCGGAAGGATCGGCAATCGATCTCATCGGCACCGGGTGCCGGATCGGCCTTTGCCTCGGTCTTGAGCTTGCCCGTATTTGCCGAAGCGGATTTCGGCTCATTGTCTTTCAACGCGAATTTGATCGCCATGCCACAGTGCCTTTTCAAAAATGGATATGAATTACCGCTCGCAATAAATCATCCTGAGCAAATGCCTAGCATGAAATGGCGAATATCCCGCACGAATTCCGCCATGCGATACCGCGGTCCTGTGGCCATCCTGCCACGGCGCTGAAATCGATGGCCGGGAGCGGCAAAAGTAGGAAGTTGTTAACCTTGGTTTCCTATTCAAATGGGGAGCCCATCGGGTAACTTTCACACCATTCCGTTTGCAGGCATCATGCGTATCCCCAGAACAAATTTTCCAATTAAAACAGATGAATACGGGTTTGAAGACGATTTCGGGGAGCAGCCGGTCCGTGCCGAAACACGGCCGGTGATTCCCGCAGCCACGGCGCAGGCCCCATCCTTGCTCGGCCGGTCCGCACCGGCGGCTTACACCAGCCCGCAATATGAGCCGGTTGTCGTTAGACGTCCGGCCGTGGCGCCGGTCACGAACAGGCCGGCTTCGCCCATGGCCACGCGCCCTCAGCAATCAGCGTCGTTAAACGTCGACCCATCTTCGCTGCCCATCTCGAAACGCATGTTCTCGCTGTCCGAAAACGTGCGCTTCACGCGCACGCCCGACAGCGAGCTTCTGAAGGGCAAGGAAGCGCCGGCACTTGAAGCACCAATCAAGACCGCAGCGGCGCCCCAAGAGCTGGTGGTCCCCGCCCCGCTGCCCGTTCGGCGCGCGCCGACGGAGCTGCCAAAATCACCTGTATCGCCTGCGGTGCCGCCAAAAACGCCGCACGCGGTTCGCACCGGCCCCGTCATGCCCGATCCAAAAACCCCGTCGCCGGACAATTCGCCGTTCGCGTATGTCTCGGATTTCGCCTTTTTTGAATCGATGGATATCCCCGTGGACGCCGCACCGGTTGCCGCCGTCGCCCGTTCAAAGCCGAAGCCCCGGTTCAGCCCGGATGAAATCACCGCACGCTTCCGTATCGTCGAGTGCAAACCGCATCGGCCTGTGGAGGACGCGCCGAAACGGCAACTTGCCGTGCAGCCGCCCGATCCGGAGCCAATTGCTGAGCCCCCTGTTGAAGCAGAAGCGTCCGGGCCGGAATTGCAGGTGACCGGTACCATCGAAACGGCCCCGGTTGCCGTTGCCGACCAGGTTCCCGCCGCGCCAGTGCCTGCACTCGCACGGCGCCGCGACATTGCTCCCGTCCAGCCGCCTTTGCCGCCAAGACAATTCGCCATCCCCAGCCCCGTGGACGCATGGTCGCAGCACGGAGGTTACGAAAAGCCTCCGGTGACACTGCTGCAGGAGGCAGTCACGCAGGATACCGTCACCATTTCGCAGGAAACGCTGGAACAGAACGCCGGCCTTCTGGAAAGCGTGCTGGAAGATTTCGGTATTCGCGGCGAAATCATCCATGTACGCCCCGGACCTGTCGTCACGCTCTATGAATTCGAGCCGGCGCCGGGCGTCAAATCCTCGCGCGTCATCGGCCTGGCCGACGATATCGCCCGCTCCATGTCTGCACTGTCAGCACGCGTTGCGGTGGTACCCGGCCGGAACGTCATCGGCATCGAGTTGCCGAATGCGACACGCGAAACCGTCTATCTGCGCGAAATGGTTGCATCTGACAATTTCGACAAGACCAAGTTCAAGCTGGCGCTTTGCCTCGGCAAGACCATCGGCGGCGAACCGGTCATCGCGGAACTCGCCAAGATGCCGCATTTGCTTGTTGCCGGCACCACCGGCTCCGGCAAGTCGGTCGCGATCAACACCATGATTCTCTCCTTGCTTTACCGGCTCACTCCCGACGAGTGCCGCCTGATCATGGTCGATCCGAAGATGCTCGAATTGTCGATCTATGATGGCATCCCGCATCTCCTGACACCGGTCGTCACCGATCCGAAAAAGGCTGTCATGGCCCTCAAATGGGCGGTGCGAGAGATGGAAGACCGCTACCGGAAAATGTCCAAGCTCGGTGTACGCAACATCGATGGCTTTAACGCCCGCGTCACCGGCGCTCTGGAAAAGGGTGAAACGGTCATGTGCACGGTACAGACCGGATCTCGACAAGGGAACCGGCGAGCCGCAATACGAGCAGGAGGCGATGGACCTTACGCCGATGCCCTACATCGTCATTATCGTTGACGAAATGGCCGACCTTATGATGGTCGCGGGCAAGGATATTGAAGGCGCGATCCAGCGGCTCGCCCAGATGGCCCGCGCTGCCGGCATCCATCTGATCATGGCAACGCAGCGGCCATCGGTCGATGTCATCACCGGGACCATCAAGGCCAACTTCCCTACACGTATCTCGTTCCAGGTAACGTCCAAGATCGACAGCCGTACCATTCTCGGAGAACAGGGCGCCGAGCAGCTGCTCGGCCAGGGCGACATGCTGCACATGATCGGCGGCGGGCGTATTTCCCGTGTTCATGGCCCCTTTGTTTCCGACGAGGAAGTCGAGAAGGTCGTGGCGCACCTGAAGGCTCAGGGCCAGCCGGACTATCTCGACACGGTCACCGCCGACGAAAGCGAAGAGGACGAGCCCGAGGCCGACGACAGCGCGGTCTTCGACAAGAGCGGTATGGCTGCCGAGGATGGCAACGAGCTTTATGATCAGGCAGTCAAGATCATCCTCCGCGACAAGAAATGCTCAACCTCCTATATCCAGCGCCGACTGCAGATCGGCTATAATCGCGCCGCCTCGCTCGTTGAGCGCATGGAAAAAGAAGGCCTCGTCGGACCGGCCAATCATGTGGGAAAGCGTGAGATCCTGCATGGCAACCGGGACAATGCGGCTGACATCCAATGACAAATGTAGTACGGCCGATGCGTTCCATCGGCCGTACTACAGGTTCTTGTTTGACGGCCGCTCCGCCTGGGCGGAGCGCAATAAGGGTTGTTAGGCCGCGTCCTGAATGGCCGCCAGCTTCCAATCGGAATTGGGCTTGCGCACGAAAGTCCAGACTTCCCTGGTCTGCGAAGGTTCGCCGTCATCGCCGTTGACGACCCGGCCGGTGTTACGGTCGAGCATCGCATCGACGCTCGAATAGCGCATGGCTGCGGTGGCATATTCCGCATCGCCTTCGGCCCAGGCCTCAGCAATGTCGCTCTGGAGCAGCTTGACATTGGACACGCTGTTCCGCAGCCCGTCCGTGGCATTCTGACCGAGTTCTTCAGCCAGATAGGACATGGCCTCGGGTGTGGTCAGGCTGCGCAGCGCGGCGTAATCTTCCTTGCCATAGGCGGTCTGGACTTCAGTCAGGAGCTGCTCGAACCTGTCGAGATCGTCCTGTTTCAGGCCGATTTCGTCCGATGCCGCCGTCAGTCCCTTTGCCGCATAGCCCTGGCCGGATCCTGCTGTGCTCCGTCCGGCAGTGCTCTGGTCCACAGTACGGCCTGCAGTGTCCTGGCCCGAGGCACTCTGGCCAGCACCGGAGCCAATCGTCGGAACGCGGAACGACTGAGACGCTGAAGGCTGTCCGCCATAAGAACTGCGGCCAAAGGACGGGCTTGCACCGGCTATCGCCGTGGAAGGCTGACGCGACCGGAAGAACCGCATGGCGAGCATGATTGCGCCGATGACCAGCGCGATCTGCAGCAGCATGCCGAGCATGCCGGCAGCGCCGCCGAAACCGTAACCGAGGAAAGCACCGATCAGGCCGCCCAAAAGCAGGCCGCCGATCAGCGAACGTCCCATGCCACCAAACAAACCGGGACGCTGCTGTCCAGCCTGCGGCTGCGCCGCCGTTGGCTGGTTCTGTGGCCGCGGTGTCATCGAAGCGTTCGATCGGCGCAGCCGGAGCAGGTGCGGTGCGCGTTGGCGCTGGCGCCTGGAATGTACGGGTCCCGCGGCTGCCGAAACCACCGCCACCTGCCCGCCGGGCGTCAGCCTCATACACAGCGCTGAACGACACCGCCAATCCGATGACGAATATCGCCGCAATCCGGCCAAGGTGGGAAAGAACAAATGGCATGCAGTCAGTCTCCTCTACGTAAGGCACATAACCTCGTCTCGCGCATATGGGGAAAGGGACAGACAATTTTAAGGATCGCCGGCAAATATTGACAAAGTTTCACCGGCGCGGTCACCCTGCGGCCTTCGTTGGAAGGATATGCGTCGATGACGGATAAGGATTGGCAGCAGCGTCTGGACGCTCTGTGGGCTGAATTTGACCAGCACGAACCCGATGATTTTGTCGGGAAGATCGAGAGCCTTACGGCCGGGCTCCCGCCCGGCGATGCCGTCGCGCTATTCGAGCGTGCCTCGGCAAAATGACTCCGTGGGGCGCGAACAGCAAGCTGCTCCGCTTTACCGGCAGGCGCTTGCCGCCGGTCTTGCGGGTCAACTGCGGCGCCGCGCCACCATCCAGCTGGCCAGTACCCTGCGCAATCTTGGCCAGGCGGACGAAAGCATAGCGCTTCTCACCGCCGAACAGCAGGCAGGCTCCGACGAGCTTGATGATGCGGTCACGGCGTTCCTCGCCTTGTCGCTCGTCGACACCGGCAGGGAACGGGAAGCCGTTGCCCTGGCGTTAACTGCGCTTGCCCGTCACCTGCCACGGTACAACCGTTCACTGGCAGGATATGCCGGGGCCCTCATACAATAGGAGCTTTTCCGAGCGTTCCAAAGGAGGCTCGTGTATAGTATTGTCCTTGGAGCTACAGCGGAGGAAGAGGGTCCGTGGGTCAACCCCAGGTAGAGCGCAGGCTGGCGGCTATTCTGGCTGCCGACGTCGTGGGCTATAGCCGGCTGATGGCAGCCGATGAAGCCGGAACGGCGCGCGCCCTGAGGGGCCACCGCGAGGCCATTTCGCCGATCATTACGAAACAGGGCGGGCGGATCGTAAAGACAATCGGCGATGGCGTATTGCTGGAGTTTCCGTCCGTCGTTGCTGCCGTTGCGTGTGGCGCAGCCATCCAGAGGCTGATGTCAGAGCGAAATGCGGCGGCACCCGCCGACCAGCGGATGCTGTTCCGGATCGGTATCAATCTCGGAGACGTCCTGATCGAAGGCGATGACATCCTGGGTGACGGTGTCAACGTCGCAGCCCGGCTTGAGGAGATTTCCGAGGCCGGTGGAATCTGCATCTCCGAAGACGTGTACCGGCAGATCGACGGCAAGGTCGATGTCAATTTTGCCGATATGGGGATGCACCACCTCAAGAATATCGCGCGCCCCCTTCGGACTTACCGGGCGCACCTTGAGCAGATCATGCCTTTGCGGGCGCCCAGACCCGCACTTCCGGACCGGCCGTCGATCGCCGTACTGCCATTTGGAAACATGAGCGATGCGGCAGAGGATTATTTCGGCGACGGCATCGTGGAAGAGATAACCATCGGGCTGTCGCGCATTCGCTGGTTGTTTGTCATCGCGCGCAATTCGAGCTTTACCTACAAGGGGCGCCCCGTCGACGTGAAGCAAGTCGGGCGCGAATTGGGCGTGCGCTACGTGCTGGAAGGCAGCGTGCGCAGGGCGGCGAACCGGGTGCGCATTTCGGCCGAACTCGTTGAAGCGGCCACGGGCATACATATTTGGGCGGATCGCTTCGAGGGAGGGCTGGAAGACATTTTCGAGCTTCAGGACCAGATAACCGCGAATGTGGTCGGCGCCATCGGATCGAAGCTCGAACAGGCCGAGATCGAGCGGGCCAAGCGCAAGCCTACCGAGAACCTCGATGCCTACGATTATTTCCTGCGCGGTTCGGCGGCGTTGCATCGCTGGAACCGGGAAGCGAACAACGAGGCTCTCCGGCTATTTTACCGCGCGATCGAACTCGATCCTGAATATGCTGCCGCTTACGGCATGGCGGCACGCTGTTATTCCCAGCGGAAGGCAAGCGGCTGGATGGTCGATCGCGTGGAGGAGACCGCCGAAACCGAGCGACTCGCCCGGCACGCCGCAGCCTTGGGCAAGGATGATGCGGTGGCGCTCTGCACGGCCGGAATCGCCTTCACATATGTTCTGGGCGCACATGACTACGGTGTTGACTTGTTGGAGCGCGCTCTTGTGCTCAATCCCAATTGGGCCTCGGCTTGGCTGTTCAGCGGTTGGGCCAGGATTTGGCTTGGCGAACCGGAGGTGGCGATGGATCATCTCGCGCGGGCCATGCGCCTGAACCCACAGGACCCCCAGATGTCCAATGCACATGCGGCAATGGCCGCGGCATACTTCTTTGCTGGCCGATACGAGGATGCATCCTCATGGGCTCATGCGGCCATTCGCGAACAGCCGGTCCACTTCATCGCAACCTGTGTCGCTGCGGCAAGCCACGCGCTAGCCGGACAAGCTCCTGAGGCTGCGGAGGCCATGGCGCGTTTGCGCCAGCTTTACCCCGACCTCCGCCTGTCGGGTCTCAACGATTGCTTCCCGATCCGGCGGCCGGAAGATGCCGCGCGATGGGCCAGTGGTCTGGAAAAAGCGGGGCTGCCACAGTGATGGTACATTTCGGTATGCCGCAGGGATTTTCGCGTTATATCCCCGCATACCATTCATAGCCGCGGTCTTCCCAGAAGCCGCCCTTGCCGCCAGCAAGGTTCTTGAAGCTGTCCACCAGTTCGATGCGCATGACATATTTGGCATGCTTGTAGCCGAGCTGGCGTTCGACCCGCAGGCGCAGCGGCGCCCCATGGGTAACTTCGAGATCCTTACCGTTCATGTTGTAGGAAAGGATCGTTTGCGGATGCCATGCATCGACAAGATCGATGCTCTCATAATAACGGCCGCTGCCGTCGAGCGACGGCTCATAATCGTCGGCGCAATGGAAAACCGCATACCGGGCGCCGGGCGCGATGCCGGCTTTCTGCAGCACGAGACCGAGAGGCACACCTTTCCACTTGCCGATGGCGCTCCAGCCTTCGACGCAATCATGCCGGGTGATCTGGGTGCGTGACGGCATGGCCTTCAGATCGGCCAGCGACAGCTCCAGCGGCGTTTGCACCATGCCATTCACCACCAGCTTCCAATCAGCAAAATTGCTCTCCATCAGCCGTGCATAGTCTTCGCTATCCGGCTGCGTCGTGCCATTTGCCTTGAAAACCGGCGACAGATCCGCCTCGGTATATTCGCGTGCCAGCGGCTGGTTGCGACATGAGCAGGCGCTGAGCACCCATGCTCAGGGATTCCGCTTTCTGCAGGACATCGTTGACGCTGGCATTTTCCACCAGGGCATCGCAGCCGGTCAGCAGCCCGGTCGCCGCGACGCCGGAGCCGATCAGAAATCGGCGGCGTGTGAGATCGAATTTCATTTCGGCATCTCCTTTTCCTGTCCGATCTTCAGCACGTAATAGCCGGTGATCATCGAGCGCAGATTGTTCCAGACGCCGGAAACCAGCACCATCGCGATGTGGACGATGACAAAGGCGACGAGCAGCGACGCAGCGATAAAGTGGATCGTGCGTGCCGATTGCCGCCCGCCGAAGACATCCAGCAGCCACGGAAATATTGAATTGAAGCCGGGCGACATGGTGAGCCCGGTCAGCACCATCAACGGCAGGAGGATGAAAATGACGCCCACATAGGCAAGCTTTTGCAAGGAATTGTAGTGCCTTGCCTCTTCGCCCTTGGGAAAGCGCAGCCGCGCATGTTCGGAAATCTCATGCGCCAGATGCGTGGGCGTCAACTGGTCTCTGGTCGGAACGAGATCGCGGCGGAAATGGCCGGCGATCGACCCGTAGAGCAGATAGACCAGTCCATTGATGACAAAGAACCAGGCAAAGAAGAAGTGCCAGCGGCGGCCCGTGGCAAGATCTTGGTAGCTTGGGATGGTGATCCAGGAAGGAAAGGCGCGCGGGCTGAGTTCCCCGTCTTCTTTCGATGCGCCGAGGACGCCGGTGGTATTTATCGCCAGGGCGCCAATCCGCGTCACGCCCTTGATGGTATCGCCATCCCTGAACGCGCCGATGGATATGAAGGAGGGATCAGGAAGAGCATCGGCCCCATACTGTCCCCAGTAGAGGTGGGGATGCGCATTGAAGATTTGCAGGCCGCTCATCAGGAGGAAGCTCAGGCACAGAACGTTCAGCCAATGGGTGATGCGCACCGCGACGGAATGGCGGTAAAACAGCACCTTTTTGGGTTTCGACATTTCCGTATCGCTTGTGCCGGTCGTGACACTTGTCATTTTGAGCCTCCATGGGCCGCGGGTTGTGCGTGGTTCGACAAGCTCACCATGAGGGAAGCTGATTCGCTCCACACCAGACTGCAACGTCCGCAGCTTGGCAATCTCGACAAGAACCCGGTATCCTCATGGTGAGCTTGTCGAACCACGCACAACCACTCTTTCAGTTTTTTACTTCTTCTTGGGAGCCATCGCGTCAGGCGCCATGGCGTCCTTCTTCATTGGCTGCATTGTATCCTTTTTCATCGCCATCGTGTCGCATTCCTTCATCATGGAATCCTTCTTCACGGCGTCCTTTTCCATTTCGGCCTTCTTCACGCAGTCGGCCTGCTTCATTGGATCGGCCTTCATGGCATCTTCCGCAAAGGCCAAGCCGGCACCGGCAAGACCGGTAGCGAGAACGAAGGCCGGCAGGGCGATACCGCGTGCAAAAATGTTCATGGGTTGTCTCCTTGGTTGAACAAGACACGATGAAACGTGCCCACAAGTTTCAGATGCGTCTGATCAGCTCACATGAGGCAATTCGCGAAGCCCCGCGATCCGGTTACAGCCATCACGCATTGGTGATCATTCTTTAGTGGATTCCTGCTTGAAGCATTGACCTGCCACTGACTTCCATCTCATCTGTAACCTTTCGCCGCTCCGCACGAATAAGGAATGAATCGGCGTGCATTCGATCGAAACGCGATTGAAGGAACTGATGCTCGCAAGCCTGGCGGGTGATGCGCGGAGCTATGGCGTCCTCTTGAGCGATGTTGCCAAACACTTGCGCTTCTATTTCCTGCGCCGGCTGGCCGATGCGCACAAGGGCGACGCCGACGACCTCGTGCAGGAGACGCTGATGGCATTGCACACCAGACGCGCAACCTATGAGGTCGACAGGCCTTTCACCGCCTGGCTGCATGCGATTGCGCGCTACAAGCTGATCGACCATTTCAGGCGCAACCGCATCCGGGCGACGGTTCCGCTCGACGATGTGGAAGACCTGTTCGCGCAGGACCAGTCCGATGCGGCGGCGGATCGCATGGATGTGCAGCGGCTCCTGCAATCGGCGCCGGCAAAAAGCCGCGATCTGATCTATCGCACCAGGATCGAAGGCCAGTCCATCGCCGAGGTCGCGCAAAGTACGGGCCTTTCGGAGACGTCCGTAAAGGTCAGCATACACAGGGGAATAAGGGCAATAACCGCAAGGTTAAAGGGACATGCAGCCAATGATGACAAATGACCTGATTACGCGTCTGACTGGCGAATTGAAGCCCGTGCCGAGAACTGCTGTCATCATGCGGGTCGCGACAGGGCTCGGCATCAGCCTCGCCGCATCCGCGATCCTGATGTTGCTGTGGCTCGGAATGCGGCCAGACCTGGCTGAAGCCAGCACGACGATGATGTTCTGGACCAAGTTTGGCTATACGCTGATCCTCGCCGTCGCCGGTGCCTGGGCGGTCAAGCGCATCGCGCATCCGCTCGGTTCGATCCGCGTCAATCTCGGCCTGATGGCCGGCGCAATCGTGGTGATGATCATCCTTGCCTTTGCCCAGCTGGCGATGACACCGCCCGACGAATATATGGCCATGCTCAAAGGCCGGACGATTGCCGTCTGCACCTTCAACATCGTCATATTGTCATTGCCGCTGCTGATCGGCGCCTTCTGGGTGCTGCGCGGTCTGGCGCCGACGCGCCTGACCGTCGCGGGCGCGGCGGCGGGCCTTGCCGCCGGTGCAATCGCCGCGCTTGTCTATTCGTTCCACTGCTTTGAAAGCGCCATGCCGTTCATCGCGGTGTGGTACACGCTCGGCGTGCTCGTTGCCGGCCTCATCGGCGCAATCACCGGGCGGTTTATCCTGCGGTGGTAGTGCTTGCTCTTAAACAAGCAACCGAGGCTACAGTTCACGTCTCATCGTAAAGCACCCCTTCTCCGTCATCCTCGGGTCAAACCCGAGGATGACGGAAGGGGAAGTGCTCGACGATGATGACAAGCCCCATGCGCTTGCGAACATCGAACCACGCACGCCTACTCCGCAGCCGCAGTTTCACTCATCGACCCATCAGCCACTCATGCTCCACTGCGTTGTGGAATTTCCAAGTGCGCTTCGGCCCGGCCATGACATTCAGATAGTAGAGATCGTAGCCGTGGCAGGCAGCGCAGGGGTGGTAGCCCTTGGGCACCATGACCACGTCGCCATCCTCGATCGCCATGGCTTCGTCCAGCGTCCGGTCATCCGTATAGACGCGCTGGAAGCCAAAGCCCTGCGGCGGGTTGAAACGGTGATAGTAGGTTTCTTCGAGGTAGGATTCCGCCGGCAGGTTGTCCTGGTCGTGCTTGTGTGGCGGATAGCTCGATGTATGACCGCCCGGCGTGATGACCTCAACGACTAGCAGCGAATCCGCTGGCTCGTTCTCAGGAAGGATATTGGTGACGTAGCGGGTGTTGGTGCCCTTGCCGCGCGTCTCCTGGCCGAGATCGTCGGGCGAAATCACGCGCACCGGCAGGCCGCCGCCAAGGCCCGGTGCCGAGCACACGGCAAGCTCCAGCGGCGTATCCGCCGTCACCGACCAGTCACAGCCTTCGGGCACATAGACCGACCAGGGCTTGCCCTCGAACGGCGACATGCGTTCGCCGAGCAGCCCGAGATCGCGGCCATTGACCGTTGCAACGCCCTTGCCTGTGACAAAAACCAGGCAGACTTCCTTGTTTTCGCTTCGGCCCGAGACCGTCTGTCCCGCCACCGCACGATGCAGGTCGAAACCGACATAGGTCCATCCGGCGCTTTCCGGAGTGACATGCGCCACATGCCCGGGCCCCCGCTTGGCTTTCAGCAACAGTTTCGACATGGTTTCACTCCTTTTCGATTTCCGTTTCCGCCGGTTGGGCAGGCTCCGAAGCGTCATAGGCAATGAAGAATTGCCAGATGCCATATCCGGCAAAGCCGAGAGCGATCACGCCCCAGAAAGGCGTCCCGGTTGCAAACTCGACGATGGCCCATGCAAAACACACGGCCACCACCGCAACGCGCCGCCAGAGCGGCCGAAACCAGGGGTGATTGCTGTCTTTGTTCATGTCGGACCCACTTTCAAACCTTGGGGAAACCCTGGGTCTCGACCGCATAGCCGGCGGCAGTCATGACCCGTATAAGTTCCTTATATCCGACTTGCGCCATCTTGAGCGGCGGATTTTTCTTCGGATCCTGCTCGGCCTCGACAACGAACCAGCCTTCGTAACCGTAATCGGCAAACTTTTGGACGATCGCACCGAAATCCAGCGAGCCGTCACCCGGCACGGTGAAGGCGCCGAGGGCAACGGCGTCAAGGAAAGACTGCTTCGAGCGGTCCAAACCGTGGATCACGGGCAAGCGGACGTCCTTGACATGGACATGGTTGATCCGCCGGTGATGATTGTCGATTGCACGCAGTACGTCGCCGCCGGCGAAGGCCAGATGGCCGGCATCCAGCAGGAGCGGAATACCCTCGCCGGAATATTTCATGAAGGCGTCGAGCTCCGGTTCGGTTTCGACGACCGCTGCCATGTGATGGTGGTAGGAGAGCGGCATGCCCTGCTGTGCGCACCATTCACCGAACTCCGTTACCTTGCGGGCATAGGCCCTCATCTCCTCGTCCGTAAGCTTCGGCTTGGTCATGAGGGGTTTGGACCGATCGCCCTGGATAGAGCGGCCGACCTCGCCGTAGACGATGCAGGGCGCATTCACGGCCTTGAAAAGGTCGATCATCGGCTGGATGCGGTCCTTGTTCTTCGCCAGATCCTCTTCAACCAGCGTACCGGAGAACCAGCCGCCGCACAGCGTAACGTCCGCCGCTCGAAGGATCGGCAGCATCACGTCCGGATCATTGGGAAATCGCCGGCCCATTTCCATCCCGGTGAAGCCCGCGGAACGCGACTGGCGCAGGCACTCCTCCAGCGAGACGTCGTCGCTGAGCTCAGCGAGATCATCGTTCCACCATGCGATCGGGGACATACCCAATTTTGCCTTCACGTCATTCTCCAGTCTATGTGATACTCGTATGTTTTCGGATGGGCGCGCAGCACCTAGTTCCTGGCCGACCTCAGCTTGAGCGCTTCGTCATAGGCCTTGCGCGCTTCATTGACCTGCGGCCGCTGGCTCACCTCCGGCACGGCGACATCCCACCAGAATCCACCCTCTTCGGTGGAGATCAGGGGGTCGGTATCGATGACGATCACCGTCGTGCGGTCATTCCGCTTGGCACGCTCCAGGGCGTTTTCAATTTCGGCGATCGATGCCACTTTTTCGGCAATTGCCCCCAGGCTCCTTGCATGTGCGGCAAAATCGATATCCGGTAGAACTTCGTGTTTCGAGTCCTTCAGGAGGTTGTTGAAGTTCGCGCCGCCGGTGCCCATCTGCAGCCGGTTGATACAGCCATAACCGCGATTGTCGAGCAGCACGATATTGATCTTGTGCCCGAGCATTACCGACGTGGCGATTTCCGAATTCAGCATCAGATAGGAGCCATCGCCGATCATGACGACAACTTCCGTCTCGGGCTTTGCCATCTTCGCCCCGAGCCCGCCAGCGATCTCATAGCCCATGCAGGAGAACCCATATTCGGCATGATAGGAGCCGGGCGCGCCCGCCTGCCAGAGCTTGTGCATTTCGCCCGGCAGACCACCAGCCGCATGCAGCACGGTCGCTTCACTGCCCATCGCCCGCTGCACGGCGCCGATGACTTGGGCATCGGAAGGCAGTGCCACATTCGTGGGCCCGGTAACCTTGGCGGCAGCACGCTGCCATTCCGCCTTGCCACTCCCGGCTTTCTCGGTCCAGCCTTTCGGGGCGCGATAGTCCTTGAGCCCGGCGGCAAGTTCGACCAAGCCCTCCCGCGCGTCAGCGACCAGCGGCAACGCGCGATGCTTGGCTGCATCGAACGGCTGGATGTTAAGGCCGATGAAGGTCTTCTCGGTATTCTGGAACAATGCCCAGGAGCCGGTGGTGAAGTCCTGGAGCCGTGTTCCGACCGCGAGTATGACATCGGCCTCCTGCGCCAGCCGGTTGGCCGCGGAGGTGCCGGTCACGCCGACGGCCGCCATGTTGAGCGGGTGCCTGTCGGGCAGCGACGATTTTCCACCCTGGGTCTCGCAGACCGGAATGCCCGTCGCCTCGACGAAATCGGCGAGTTCCCGGGAGGCTTCGGAATAGATGACACCGCCACCGGCGATCACCAGCGGCTTTTCGGCCGAACGCAGCGCCCCGATTGCCGCAGCAAGCTCGCCGATATCCGGCCGGGGGCGCCTCGGCGCCCAAAGCCGTTCCTCGAAAAAGCTTTCCGGGTAGTCATAGGCCTCGGCCTGCACATCCTGGCACAACGCCAGCGTCACCGGCCCGCATTCGGCAGGATCGGTCAGCACCGTCATCGTCCGCGTCAGCGCCGGGATAATCTGTTCCGGCCGGGTGATGCGGTCAAAATAGCGGGACACCGGGCGGAAACAGTCATTGGCGGAAACGGTGCCATCACCGAACGATTCCACCTGCTGCAGGACCGGATCCGGCAGGCGGTTCGCAAAGACGTCGCCGGGCAAAAGCAGCAGCGGCAGCCGGTTGACATGCGCCAGTGCAGCGGCGGTCACCATATTGGTCGCGCCCGGACCGACGGAGCTCGTTACCGCCATCATGCGGCGGCGGAAGCTTGCCTTGGCAAAAGCGATGGCAGCATGGGCCATGGCCTGCTCATTATGGGCACGGTAGGTCGGCAGTTCTTCGCGGACCTGATAAAGCGCCTCACCGATGCCGGCAACGTTGCCATGGCCGAAAATGGCCCAGACACCGGCGAAGACCGGCATCTTCTTGCCGTCGATCACCGTCATCTGGTTGGCTAGGAAGCGCGTCAGTGCCTGCGCCATGGTCAGGCGTATCGTCTTGGTCATGTCAGTCTCCTCCCGGTCTCATCCTTCCGCATTTGCCGACGGAACACCGGTTTCCACGTTTCCTGGAATTGCTCTTTCTATGCCGCTTGTTTGTTGCGGCTGGCAAGCCAGGCCTTGGTCAATTTTTCGAAACGATCTGCCATGTCATCAATCGCCGCCTCATCCGAGATGCGGCCCGACAGCCAGTTTTCCGCCGCATCCATGAACAGGGTCCGGCCGACAGCGAAGCCTTTGACCACCGGCGCATTCGCGGTCGCGGCGAATGCGGCCTCCAGCTCGTCCTGCGGTGCTTCCAGTCCGAGCAGCACGACACCGCGGCACCAGGGATCGTTCTTCTCGATCACCGCCTCGATCTGTTTCCAGGCGGCAGCCGAAGCCTGCGGCTCCAGTTTCCACCAATCCGGCTTGATGCCAAGCGCGTAGAGCTCTTCGAGCGCCGTGGGAATCGTGTTGTCGTCGAGCTTGCCATGCTTGCCTGCAATGATCTCGATAAGCAATTCGCGCCCGACCTTGCGCGCCGCCTCGAACAGCATGCGCAGTTTCGCCTGCTGCTCTTTCTTCAGCTCCGCAGGATCGTCCGGATGATAGAAGCACAGGCACTTGATGCAATGGTCTACCGGCCACTCCGCCAGTTGCGAGCCGATATCCTGTGAAAACTCGAAGCGCAACGGACGCGATCCCGGCAATTCCACCGGCCGGCCCAGCCAATCGAAATTATGCCGGGCGAATTCGAACATCGCCTCGCGGCCGAACTTTTCATCCAGCAGCATGCCATACCCGCCGCGGCCATCCGCAACCTTTGCCGCTGCCTTCACCGCCAGTTCCTTGAAGGCGTGGACCTTGCCGGCATCGGCACCAAGCTTGGCGGCAAGATCTTCCAGCTGGACGCGATGGTCGATGGCAAAGGCCATCATCGAGGGGATTTCGTGCCGGCGCGTCGTTGCCCAGTGCACGTGATTGATCGCCTCATCCTTGCGCAAGGCGTGATACGGGCTGCCATGCTTGAGGAAATATTGCAGCTCCTCAAACGTCGGGATTTCCGGCGCGCACAGCAGGCGCGATACGGCAAAGGCGCCGCAGGCATTGGCCCAAGTCGCGGCGGTCGCCAGCGACTCCCCGCCGAGCCAACCGCGCAGCAGCCCCGACATGAAGGCATCCCCCGCGCCGAGAACATTGAACACCTCGATCGGGAAACCCTTGCCGACAATTCCATCTTCGAGATTGTCCGAAATCGCCCCTTCATAGACGATGCAGCCCATCGGACCGCGCTTGAGCACAATCGTGCCGCTCGACAAGGCGCGGATGGTCTTCAAGGCGCTCAAGAGGTCGGCTTCGCCGGAGGCAATCAGCACTTCCTCTTCCGTGCCGACGATCAGGTCGCAATCGGCAAGCACCGTCTTCAAATGGTTCGACACAGCATCGGAGGCGATGTAGCGGCTGTCGCCGGCTGCGTGTCCGGCAAGGCCCCAGAGATTGGGCCGGTAATCGATGTCGAACACCACCTTGCCGCCCGCCTCTTTCATCAGGCGGATCGCCTTGCGCTGCGCCGCATCGGTGTTCGGCTTGGAAAAATGCGTCCCGGTTACCACCACTGCGCGCGCCGACTGGATGAAAGCCGGGTCGATATCGCCTTCGTCGAGCGCCATATCGGCACAATTTTCGCGATAGAAGATCAGCGGAAAGCTCTTGTCGTTCTCGACCGACAGGATGACCAGCGCCGAAAGCCGTTGCGGATCGGTGATCACACCATCCGTGGCCACGCCTTCGCGCACCATCTGCTCGCGGATGAACCGGCCCATCTGCTCGTCGCCGACACGCGACAAAAGTGCAGACCGCAGTCCGAGCCGCGCGGTACCGACGGCGATATTGGCCGGACACCCGCCGACCGACTTGGCAAACGAGGTGATATCCTCCAGCCGGGAGCCGATCTGCTGGCCATAAAGATCCACGGACGAACGGCCAATGGTAATGACATCAAGCGGCATGCCAAGGGGCGTGCTTGCATCAGCTCTGTCCATGATAGTCCTCCCGATAGGCTGATAAGCCCGGCGTCAAACGGCCGGGGAATTTTCCTATATGAAATAATAATTCTACCAAATCGTCAATATGGAATGTCTGTTCTTTTTATATTTCTATGCTTCACCGCACCTTCTATCTGTTTGATGCCTCTTAGCTCAAAGTTGAATTGCGCCGGGTGGGAATGTGACTAAACTCTTCATTCGTACATATTTGTACGAATTCTGTTGCGGTTCGTACACGCCTGTGTGAATGTATTTGTGCGTAAAGGCTTGTGAATGAAACGCGACCAGTTCCTTCGAGAGCTTCGGAGAATTGCCAAAGAACAAGGCAAGACGTTCGAAATTTTCACGGATAAGGGCAAGGGCTCTCACATGCGGATAAAGCTGGGTGACAACAAAACCACCATCAAGGATGGCGAAATGAACCCCGGCTATGTGAGGTTGATTCGAAAGCAATTGGGGATCGAGTGATATTGTCGCGCATCTCACGCATTGGGAGCACTTGCATGGACTATGTTTACAAAGCAAAGCTCGAACCTGATCCGGACGATGGCTTTCTAGTAACATTTCCGGATGTGCCCGAAGCCATCACGCATGGCAAGGATCGCAAAGAGGCACTTGCCAGCGCCGCCGAAGCCCTTGGCCTCGCCCTGCGCGGCTATCTTGCTGATGGGCTTCCTCTTCCTGTTGCAAAAGCAGAGGGACTCGACGACGTTGCCGTTCATGCCGACGATGCAATGAAACTAGCGCTGATCGAGGCCTTCAATGTGTCGGGCTTGTCAAAGTCAGAGTTGGCGCGCCGGCTCGGCAAAAATGAAACCGAGGCAAGACGGCTGCTCGATCCTGATCATCCCAGCAAATTTGCCATTATGCAGGCTGCCCTGGCCGAACTTGGAAAGACGATCGTCGTATCCGTTCGTGACGCGGCTTAGTGGCTCCGCCGCTTCTCCGCCACGCTGACCGTCAGCGCCATGGCAAGCGCCATCGTCCCGGACAGGGAGCGGAACCCGGAAAAGTCGCCCTCCGCCGCCTCGAACCACACCTTGGCCGACTGAGCCAGCGGCGAGAAGGCACTGTCGGTGATTGCAACGACCGGCACGTTGCGCGCCGCGAGTGCCGCCGCATGCTCGATCGTCGCGGAAGCGTAGGGTGAGAAGCTGATGGCGATCGCGGCATCGCTCGGCTGCGCAAAAGACAGGATTTCCGGATCGATCCCTGCGGTCGATTCGATCAGCTGGTTGCGGATTTTCAGCTTGCCGAAGGCATAGGCCATATAGGCGGTGATCGGATAGGAGCGGCGGCGCGCCAGCAGGTAGATCGTCTCGGCCCCCGCCAGGATATCAACCGCGCGCTCAAGCACATCCTCTTCGACATTGTGTGAGATCGTCTCGATGGAATGGCTGGCTGCGGTCAGGAAGCCGTTGAGGATGACGCGATTCTTGGAGAGCCCGTGCGTGTCGCCGCGCAATGCCGACAGTCGCTCCTCATAGGAGATCTGCCGCTCCCGCAGCCGCTCGCGGAAGACCGACTGCAGGCTGGTAAACCCGTCGAAACCGAGATGCTGGGCAAAACGGATCAGCGTGGAAGGTTGTACCCCTGCCGTCTGGGCAATGCTGGCCGCCGTACCGAACGCTATCTCGTCGGGATTGCTCAAAGCATAGGCGGCGATCTGCGCCAGGCGCTTCGGCAATACCTCGCGGCGATCGAGAATAAGGGTGCGAAGGGCCTCAAAGTCCCGCGGTAACGACGCTCCATCATCCATGCTTGCCACCCGAATCGTTCCCTGTTGATCTTCCGATGATACTGCTGCGCCGTGCGTCCGCCAGGACGCGAAAAGAACGCAGCGGCACGTTTAAATGGCCTATGATCCTTTCCGAAATTCGAAGAAAAATCCTGGGGCCATACGCCGCAAAATAATTATATCAAAGCGGATCAGTTATTCCATTTTGCCTTGTTATAGATTATTTCAATCGGCAACTGCAAGCGATGGAGAGAACAATGCTGAACGTTGGACTGATCGGAACGGGCTTCATGGGCAAATGCCACGCGCTGGCATGGAATTCGGTTCGGGCGGTCTTTGGCGATGTACCACCTGTGCGGCTTGTTCATCTTGGCGAAGCCAATGCCGAACTTGCCGTGCGCCGCGCCAATGAGTTCGGCTTTCAGAAAGGGTCCGGCGACTGGCGGGCTGTGATCGACGACCCCGAGGTCAACGTCATCTCGGTGACGACGCCAAACCAGTTTCATCCCGAAATGGCGATTGCGGCATTGAAGGCCGGCAAGCATGTCTGGTGCGAGAAGCCAATGGCGCCCGCCTTCAACGATGCGCAAGCCATGCTCGCCGCGGCAAGACAGTCCGGCAAGGTCGCGGCTCTTGGCTACAACTATATCCAGGGCCCTGCCATCCGCCACATCCGCAAGCTCCTCGCCGAGAGGATCATCGGCGAGGTCAATCATCTGCGCATCGAGATGGATGAGGACTTCATGGCCGATCCCGACGCGCTGTTCTACTGGAAACACGAAGCGGCATCCGGCTATGGCGCCCTCGACGATTTCGCCGTCCATCCGCTCTCGCTGCTATTCACGCTTTTCGGCCGCGTTTCCCGCGTCATGTGCGACATGTCGAAACCCTACCCTGCCCGCAAGACGCACGATGGCAGCGATCGCCCGGTCGAAACCTATGACAGCGCCGGCGTCCTCATGCATATGGAAAACGGCGTCGCGGGAACGCTGCAGGTCAACCGTTCCGCTTGGGGCCGCAAGGGCCGTATCGCGCTGCAGATCTTCGGCTCCAAGGGGTCGATCCTGTTCGATCAGGAGCGCGCCAACGAGTTTCAGCTCTATGTCACAGCCGACCGCCCTGCCGAACAGGGCTACCGCACGATCCTGACCGCGCCGCAGCATGAGCCCTATGGTCAGTTTATCCCGGCGCCCGGCCATGGCCTCGGCTTCAACGATCTGAAGATCATCGAATGCCATGAGCTGATCAAACGCATCAACGGCCAGCCCGCCCACCTGATCGAATTCGCCGACGGTCTCGAGATCGAGCGCACCGTGCACGCGATGGCACGCTCGTTCAACGAACAACGCTGGGTTGATGTGCGGTGATGGTATCCCGAACAGCCGATGCCGATTATCTCCCCCTTTGTGGGGGAGAAAGGATTTTCTTGGATTTAGCCTCTTCGCTAAATCCTTAGAAAATCCAAGAGAGGGGGTAGTTCAATAGAGCAAATCCCCTCTCTGGCGATTTCTAGCGCTTAGCAAGAGCTAAGATGCTGAAATCGCTACCAGGGCGAGCCACGGGTCTCGTCCGCCTTCGGGGAGCTATAACGGACAACTCAAACCGTGATCGTCTTGCCTTCATTGACCGACCTTAGCGCCGCATCGGCAAGCGCCAGTGCGATCAGCCCATCCTTGCCGCTCGGTGCTGCCTTCGTGCCCGTCGCGATTGCATTGATGAATGCGGCGATCTCGTTGGCATAGGCTTCCGTATAGCGGGTCATGAAAAAGTCGTGCAGCGGCGGGCGGGTATAGCCCCTGCCATTGGCGATCTCGATCGACACCGGCCGCTGGTTCTCCGCGGCCGCCATGCCCTTCGAGCCGTGCACTTCGATACGCTGGTCATAACCATAGGTCGCACGCCGTGAGTTTGAGATCACGCACTGCTTGCCCGACGCGGTCGAGAGAATGACGCTGACGCTGTCATAGTCGCCCAGTTCGCCGATCTTCTTGTCCACCAGCACCGAGGCATGGGCGGTCACCGCAACGGGTTCCTCTCCGAGCAGAAAACGGGCCATATCGAAATCATGGATTGTCATGTCGCGGAAGATACCGCCCGAACGGCTGATATATTCGGCCGGCGGTGCGCCCGGATCGCGCGAAGTGATCGTAACCATCTCTACATCGCCTATGGCGCCGTCGTCGATCGCTTTGCGCACGGCGGCGAAATGCGGATCGAAGCGGCGATTGAAGCCGACCATCAGCGTGGCGCCGGTTTCCTTGACCACCGCGAGGCACTGCCTCACGCGCGCCACGTCGAGATCGATCGGCTTCTCGCAGAAGATCGCCTTTCCGGCCCGGGAAAAGCGCTCGATCAGATCCGCATGCGTATCGGTCGGCGTGCAGATGATGACGGCATCGATGTCCGAAGCCTTCTCGATTTCGTCGATGGTGCGGATTTCGCAGCCATGCGCGGCGGAAAGATCCTTGGCGGCCTGTTCGAAAGCATCGGCGACAGCGACCAGTTTCGCTTGGCGGTTGGACGTCACCGCCTTCGCGTGGACCTTGCCGATACGGCCTGCACCGAGCAGACCAAAACGTACAGTCATTTCATACCCTCTTAAAAGAAGCCCGGAAGGATCCCGGGCGTTGCAGATTGATTCCTTGCCGTCAGTGCCGCGTTTATCTCCCCCTTGAGGGGGAGAAAGGATTTTCTTGGATTTAGTCTCTTTGCTAAATCCTTAGAAAATCCAAGAGAGGGGGTATTTGACCCAGCAAATCCCCTCACTTGCGATTTCTAGCGCTTAGCAAGAGCTAAGATGCTGAAATCGCTTTCTCTCCCACAAGGGGAGAGATAGCCGGCGTCTCACTAGACCTTGCGCTTCTTCTGGCGATATACGTCCACGATCACGGCCGCAACGATGATCACGCCCTTGATGATCTCCTGGTAATAGGCGTCCACCCGCAGGAAGGTGAAGCCGGAGATCATGACACCGAGAATGATGGCGCCGATGACGGTGCCGGTGATGCGGCCGATACCGCCCGTCAGCGACGTTCCGCCAATGACGGCAGCGGCAATGGCGTCAAGTTCGTAGGTGACGCCCATGCCCGCCTGTGCCGTTTGCGCACGGGCGGCACTGACGATACCCGCAAGACCCGCCAGCAAACCGGCAATGGCATAAACCTTGATCAGGTGCCGCTCGATATTGATACCGGAAACGCGTGCCGCCTGGAGATTGGCGCCAATGGCGTAGGTGAACTTGCCGTAGCGTGTGTAGCGCAGGGCAATATGGAAGATCAGCGCCACCACCAGGAAAACGACCACCGGCCATATACTGGTGCCGATGAAATTGAATTGGTCGGTAAGGCCGGAAACCGGCGAGCCCTTGGTGTACCATTTCGCCACGCCGCGGGCAGAGACCATCATGCCGAGCGTAGCGATGAACGGCGGTATCTTGGTGAACGCGATGAGCCAGCCATTGACGATGCCGGCAAGTAGCCCGATGCCGAGACCAATGCCGATGGGGATGAAAAACGGCAGGTCCGTCAAAGCTGGATAGACCGGCCGGGCCCAAGTGGAGGACTGGGCGAAACTTGCGGCGATCATCGCCGTCATGCCGACGACGGAGCCGGAGGAAAGATCGATGCCGCCGGTAATGATGACCTGCGTCACGCCGACGGCGATGATGCCTATGACGGAGACCTGCAGGATGATGATCCGCAGGCGCTGCACATTCATCAGGAAACTTTGACCGGCAAAAATCCAGCCGAGAAGCTCGAAAATCAGCGCGATGCCAATCAGCACCAGAAGGATATTGACCTCCGGCGGCAGCCGGCGGCGGCTCCTGCGCGCGAGTGCTGGTGTTGTCGCCTTGGCGGTTACTTGTTCGCTAGTCATTGTTGTTTCCTCCCCGGGGCGCTCATTTTGAGGCGAGCTCCATAACTTTTACCTGGGTTGCTTCCGCACGATCGAGAAAACCGGTCACCCGGCCCTCGTGCATCACCATGATCCGGTCGCTCATCCCGAGCACTTCCGGCATTTCCGACGAGATCATGATTACCGCCACGCCCTGGCCTGCGAGCTGGGACACGAGGCGATGGATCTCCGCCTTGGCGCCGACATCGATGCCGCGGGTCGGCTCGTCGAGAATGAGGATTTTCGGATTGGTCAAAAGCCAGCGGCCGATCAGCACCTTTTGCTGATTGCCGCCGGAAAGGTTTTCGACTCTCTCCTCCATGTTCGGCGTCTTGACCCGCAGCGTATCGCTCATGGTCTTGCACGCCTTGGTAATTTCCTTCTCGGCGACAAAACCGTACTTCACGAAGCGATCCTGCAGCACGGCGATCTGCATGTTCTCGAGCACGTCGAGGATGAGCAGACAACCGGTCTCCTTGCGGTCTTCCGTGATAAAAGCCATGCCATGGCTGATCGCCTGGTTTGGCGAATTCATCTTGATCGGCTTGCCATTGATTTCGATGGTCCCCTCCGTTGCCGGCGTCACACCAAAAATCGTCTCGGCCACATTCGACCGTCCGGAACCGACCAGGCCGGCAACACCGAGAATCTCTCCTGCCCGGACTTCGAACGAAACGTTGTGGAACACGTTCTTCAGCGAAAGGTCCTTAACCGAAAGCACCACGCCGCCAATCGGCACGGTTTCTTTCGGGAACATCTGGGTGATCTCGCGCCCGACCATCATCTTGATGATGTCGTCGCGTGTTACTTCGGTCGAAAGATGCGTGCCGATGTAGCGGCCGTCGCGGAATACCGAAAACTCGTCGGCAATCTCGAACAGCTCGCTCATCTTGTGGGTAATGTAGACGATGCCGATGCCTTGTGCGCGCAAGTCGCGGATAATCGCGAACAGATGCTCCACTTCGCGCTCGGTCAGGGCCGAAGTCGGCTCATCCATGATCAGCACATCGGATTCGTAGGAAACCGCCTTGGCAATCTCTACCATCTGCCGGTTGGCAACACTGAGGTCCCGAACCTGGCTTTCCGGGTCGAGCGTGATGTTCAGCCGCTGGAAAAGCTCGGCCGTCATGTCATACATCTTGCCGTGGTCGACGAAGCCGAATCTGTTCTTCGGCTCGCGGCGTATCCAGATATTTTCCGCCACCGTCATGAACGGCATCAGGTTCAGCTCCTGATGGATCATGGCGATGCCATTCTCCAGAGCATCCAGGGGTGATTTGAGGCGGATCGGCAGGCCCTTGAGATAAACCTCACCCTGATCTGGAATATATATTCCAGCGAGAATCTTCATCAGTGTGGATTTACCGGCACCGTTCTCGCCCATCAGCGCATGCACCGTGCCGCGCTTCAGCCGGAACTGCACATTGTCCAGCGCCAGCACGCCGGGGAATTCCTTGCGGATGTTCTCAACGTTCAGAAGATATTCCGCCTGCGGTACGGCGCCACTCGCGCGCACCGCGGCCATGGTCGAGGGACTGACTGACATGATCATCTCCTCCCAGAGAGGCTTTATTATATACCGGAACGCACCCGATTGATGCGTCCCGGATTACCGGCGGGGGAGACCGTTTGAGAATTCAGCCTGACGAGGCAGGTGGTGCGCTTTTCGAGAACCGGCGCGCAGTGGACTTTTTCGGTCCATGAGCACCGGAAGCGCAGAAAATCGCATCAGATGCCCGTCAGGGTGGATTGGCAAAGGTCTCTTAATTCGACTTCTGGTACTTCGACAGGTTCTCCGGGGTCACCAGTTCGAAAGGCACATAGACCTTGGTCTCGACCTTCTCGCCCTTGGCAAGCTTCAGCGCCGCGTCAACGGCACCCTGGCCCTGGCCGGCGGCGTTCTGGAACACCGTCACGTCGAGGTCGCCGGCAGCCATGGCGGCAAGCGCGTCCTGCGTGGCATCGACACCGCCGATAACGACCGTGTCCATCGCGCGTCCGGCAGCCTTGAGCGCCTGGATCGCGCCAATGGCCATTTCGTCATTGTTGGAGACGACCGCATCGAATTTGAGACCGGCGGAGAGCCAGTTCGTCATCAGGTCCGCGCCCTGCGTACGGGACCAGTTGGCGGTCTGTTCTTCAACGATCTTGAGACCTTTGCACTCATCGGTCGCGATCACGTCGTGAATGTCCTTGGTGCGCTGACGCGCTGCCTGATTGGACAATTCGCCCATCATGACAACGATATCGCCCTTGCCCTTGAGCAGGCGGCAGACTTCCTTGGTCTCGAGCGTTCCGGATTCGACTTCGTTCGAAGCCACGAAGGCCTGCTTCTCGGGAAGTTCATTGACGTTCACCGGCTCGCGGTTGACGTAAACCAGTGGAATGCCTGCCTCGGCGGCGATCTTCGACATGGCAGCGGTAGCGTCCGTATCGACCGGGTTGACGATGATGGCGTCGACCTTGGATGCAATGAAGTTCTGGATCTGGCTCTGCTGCTTGGCAACGTCATTCTGCGCGTCTTCAACCTGCAGCGTCACGCCATCCAGCGTCTTGGCATAATCCTGCATGCCATTGCGCAGAACCGTCAGGAAGTTGTCGTCGAACAGAGCCATCGACACGCCAATATTGGCGGCAGACGCCGACCCCATCATCAAGGCTGAAACAGCCACGCCCAACAAAAGCTTTTTCATTTCTTCTCCTCCACAAATGGTGCCCGATTGCACCGTTATTGGCACACCGGTTTAATCCGGAAGCTCCTCATGCCGTCCCAATGCGCGGCCAACCTACCCTTGGCTTGCGAAAGATCTGGCATGGAGAGTGCGCGAAGTTTCGCGCAAACTTGATTCTGAGCTCAATTACGGAACATACAGACCGTCACACTCAGTTTCTGAAATATTTATTCCATTTTCTGTTCGCAGCGTCAAGCCGGATTCAGCCGTCCAATTCAATAAATGGACATCAAATCTTTGCACGGCTGTGCAATTTTGCATCGGCGGCGATCTATTCTAAATTAAGGGATGGGTAACCATTGGCGCCTATGCCGGGATGATACGAACGGAGGAGCCCATGATCCACCAATGCGTTGTGATTGCCGTATTTTTGATCCTGTTCGCCTTGCTCGGGGCACTGGCATTGTTCTCTAAAGACGATCCTTTGCCCAACAGGACACCCCCCTCGGCAGTCGAAGCGCCCTCGTCCGCGTCTTGAACGGCAATCGACCCGCAGGGGCACGCAATGACCAAGGCCGCCGCAAGGACCACGTTGCAATTGGGTTACGGGATGGCCTCGTCGCGCCGGCTTGCCTGGAATGGCGACGTTCACGAGATCGCGCTGGTCATCGGAGGGCCAAAAAAGCAACAGTGAACGGTTTTTTTGGCGCCTCACCCGCAAGGGTGAAGAACTTTGTAAATTGCCCTCCTATTCTTCAATGACGGCAAGCGTATTTGAGCCGTGACAGAGCGGGAGTTGCGTAAGCATAAAGGGAGGACAAGATGCTATCTCTATCAATCGACAGCCTGGCTGTTTTGATGCTGCTGGCATTATCGATGTCGTTCATGTTTTCCCGGTATCCAAGCGGGATCCGGCAACCAGTGTGGGGACGGTTGGGCCAGCGCGCGCCACTACCGCAAAGAAAATAAAGTTCAGCAGATTCTGTTTATACTGAATGATACATTTTCAACGATATTGCGCGGGGACTAGGCGGAGATGCGGTGTGGGGATGCCGCATCTCCCGGCTTTTTGCAATCCCGCGCGCACGGTCCTTGAGCGCATGTTGATTTGCGGTTTTTCCGCCTGACCGATAAGATTCATACGACCGGCTGTCGAGGTTTCTGCGATGAGGCGTCGTTTTGTTTTCAGTGTGGTTGCCTGCATCGCCCTCATCAGCGGGGCAGCGTTCCTCGTTGCGGGACAGTCCGGGGTTTCGTCCGAGGCAATTCAATCCTCGGTTGTCCGCGCACCGGAACTGATCGATCGCGCATGGCATCTGCCGGTGGCCGCGAGCTTCAATTCAGAATTGACCTGGCAATCCAATGGCTCCCGCTGCGGCCCTGCAAGCCTTGCAAATGCTTTCCGCTCCATCGGTGAAGAAGAGACGACCGAAGCCGCGGTTCTCGACGGGACCGGAAAGTGCTGGACCGGCTTTTGCATCATCGGACTCACACTCGATGAACTCGCCGAAGTCGCGCAACACCATACCGGCAGGAAGGTGACTGTCGTCCGGGATCTGAACGCCGAAGAATTTCGCGAACATATGCGGCGCGCCAACGATCCAGACCGCCGTTACATCGTGAATTTCACCAGAGAAAAGGTGTTTGGCGGCGGCGGCGGCCATCATTCGCCGATCGGAGGGTATATGGAGGCCGAAGACCTGGTCTTTGTTCTCGATGTCAATGAAAACTACAGGCCCTGGCTCATCGAACGCGAACGGCTGTTCGCAGCCATGGATACGTTCGACGGAGACAAGAAGCGCGGCCTGCTGCTGATCGAATAAGCCCTGCCCCCTGGGTGTGGCGGAACCATCTTGGCCTTAACGCGGTTAACACAGCAACCGGAGGCGATCACATGCGCATGCAAACATGGATATCGACGGCTGTCATCATCATCCTTGCACTCGTGGCGTTCCTTTGGCTTTACCCGGCAAGCGATCAGACGCCCGGCCAACCTTCGCCGCATGCACTGGATCAGTCCAATTAACCGGCCACGTCGGTTAAAGGGAACCAGTTGTTTGCCGCAGCGTTATCCCTTGGTCGCAATTCTTCCGCTCATCAAAGGATTAAACATTGAACCGCAACGGTCTGTACTTAATTGTCGGTGCTCTTCTGGTCGTCGTCGTCGGCTTGGGCATCTATGTCTACCATGAAGAAACCAAGCCCGCCGGCGTCGAACTGAAGATCGGCGAGGGTGGCATCTCCATAGAAGAAAATTGATATGCTTGCTGTTTGAAGGGATGGACCCATGAAAGTTGACGGAGCGTGCCATTGCCGCCGCATAACGTTCACTTGCGATGCCGATCCGGATGAAGTGAGCATCTGCCATTGCACCGACTGCCAGATCCTGACCGGGACGGCCTTTCGCACATCGGTTCCCGTGGCGGCGGACAACTTTCATATTCTATCAGGGTCCCCAAAAACCTATATCAAGATCGCCGCAAGCGGCGCGCGCCGGGTACAGGCCTTTTGCGGTGAATGTGGTACGCCGATCTATGCAACCTCCGATAGCAACAATCCATCGGTCTACGGTGTGCGGGTCGGCACGCTCGATCAGCGTTCCCAATTGCCGCCAACCCATGCCGTCTGGCAGCGGTCGGCGCTTCCGTGGGTGCCGGCCATTGCCGGCATCACCGTCTATGACGAGGAAGACGGCTAGCCGCCCGGCCAAGGTGCGACGGTTCCCCTATCGCGCCCGATATTTCTAAGACTTATTGATAATTGACAGGGATCAGCAGGGGAAATAGTCACAATACCCTTTTTAATCGTTTTAAGCCGGCTTGGGAGGAAGCTGGTTTTGGCGGCGACCGGCCGACGGCATTACGTCGCGACGGCCTTGGCCCAGAGGCCTGATTTCAAACCAAAATCATAATCAAAAAATTCATTTGGAGGAAAATGATGAGATTCAAAAACACGCTTATTGCGGGATTGCTCGGCTGCACCATGCTGGCCGGCTGCAACGGCTCGGATGATAAAAAACCGACGACGCCTGATACAAGCCAAAGCACCTTCGACACGTTGAAGAACGAATTCGATCAGCTCAAGGCTGAAAGCGAGGCAGATCAAACACGGTTTGCGGATATGCTAAAAGCTTTGGCTGAAATACAGGAGCGGTTGACGCTTTCGGAAACGGACGTGAAGAACGACGTTGCGGAACTGCAAAGCAGAATGACGGCGGTTGAGATTGACCTTGCCGCATTGAAGGCGCTTGGTCCCCGTATCAGCACGCTTGAAAATGCACTGGAGGATACGGGTGAAAGAACGCTCTCCGTGGACGATCTCGCCAGGCTCACCACGCTGCATGGGGACTTTGCCACGCTGAAAAAGGATTATGATGCAGCGATCAAGCTGAAATTGGAAGCCGCCGACATTGCCGATCTGCTCGCCGCCGTCGAGACGTTGAAGACAGATAAAGCTGATCAGGGCACGATCGCGAAGCTTCGGGATGCAGTACAAAAACTGCAGGAAGACTTGGCGGCATCACAAAAGCTCGGCGCAACTTCGGTCAACGACTTTACCAATCGCGTAACGGCGCTCGAAGACGCCCTCTACAAGCTGCTCAATCCGCGCACCGACATGGTGCTGACCCAGTTCGTCGATTTGTTCGTCGGCACGACCGACACCACCACCGGCGGCGGGCATTCCGGCAATCTCAATCCCGGCGCGCAGACCCCCTTCGGCATGGTCAGTTTCGGCCCCGATACAATGGGCAGCGGTAGCGGTTGGGGCTATGGCTCGGGCGGCTATTATTATAAGGACAGCACGATCCAGTATTTCAGCATGACTCACCTGAACGGCCCTGGGTGCCGTGGCCAGGGTGCAGTTGCCATATTGCCGCAAGAATCGGGCAGCGCGATATCGACCGGCGGGGTTGGGTATAGCCATGCGAACGAGTCCGCGGAACCCGGCTACTACAAAGTCAAGTTCAACAACAACATCGTCAGCGAATTGACGGCGACGACAAGAACCGGCATGGCGCGCTTCACCTGGCCGGATGCAACCAAGGCATTTCTCACAATCGACGCCACCCGCAACAACTCGAACAAGTCTGGCGTTGCTTCCAGCATGGTCGATCTCACGTTCGGTGCCGATAAGCAATCCCTGTCGGGCAAGGCCATAGCCAGCCCCTTCTGCGAGGCAACCTGGAGCCAGCCTGTCTATTTTTATGCGACCTTCGACAAGAAGCTCAAAAATACCTCTCCGGTCGCAAACGCGGTAGCAACACTGCAATTCGATCTGACGGATGCTGACAAGACAGTGCAACTCAAAGTGGGTATTTCCTCGGTCAGCGCCGCTAACGCCAAGGCCAATCTGGAAGCAGAAAACCCCGGCTGGATGTTTGACGGGCCCAACGGGACCAAGACAAAGAGCAGTACAATCTGGAATCAACGTCTCAATACGATTCAGATCGATCTGGCGAAACCTGAAAATGCCAGCAAATTGACAGCGGCAGCAGCCAACTATCTGAAGCAGTTCTACTCGGCCTTTTACCGGGTCTATAGCGGACCAACTGTCTTTAGCGATGTGAATGGCGACTATCGCAGCATGAAGCAGGTCAACCTGGGTAGCGCTGCCGGATCGGTGCCACAGCGCGTCACCGAAAACGTCGCCAATTACAAATTCACGGCCGATGGCAAGGATGCGAGCTACAAGACGCACTATTCCGGCTTTTCCATGTGGGATACCTACCGGTCGGCAGCACAACTTGTAGCCTTCATCGCCCCCGATGAGGCCAGCGACATGATGCAGTCGCTCGTTGCCGATGCGCAGCAATGCGGGGCTTTCCCGCATTGGGTGGATGGCAGCGAAGACACGACGCCGATGCAAGGCGATCACGCGCCGAATGTCGTTGCCGGTTCTTATATGTTCGGAGCGAGGGGATTTGATCTCGACAATGCGCGCAAATTCATGCGGCAATCCGCCTCCAACACAAAAAGCGCATGCAATAATAAATCAAGCTCGCTCGGGCAGCTGGGAAACTACATAAAGAATGGCTATGTGAACACGGCAGATTCTGGATCGCGCGTCGTCCAACACGCTTGAAATGATCACGACGGACGGTTCGATTGGCGCATTCCTCCAAGCTCTGCCCGAAACGGCGGAGGTCGATCAGGCCGAAATTCAGACCCTGTTCGAACGCGCGGCAAACTGGAAGAACATTTTCAACGACAGTACGAAAACGCTGGGCGCTAGGAACGCGGCGGGAGCCTGGCAGAACGGCAACTTCTTCCATGAATCAACGGAACCAAACTACTTCTGGTCGTTTGCGCAGGATTGGACCGCATTGATCGACCGCCTTGGTTTCGACGCAGGAACTGGAAAAGTCGATACAGCAAAAGGCAAGGCCGCAGCCATCACGCGCCTGAATACACTGTTTTCCATTCCGGCATCGACACCGTTTACCGGCGCCGGCGCCGAACCGACAGGGCGGAATCTCAATGGTGGCGAAAATTCCAACAACTATTACATTGGTAACGAACCCGCTTTCCAGACGCCCTGGGCCTACAACTGGGCGGGCGCGCCGAAATATGCGCAATACATCATCCCGGTCATCATGCGGAAGAACTTCCTGATGATACCCGGCGGCCTCCCCGGCAATGACGATATGGGCGCGACTTCGGCCTGGTATGTCTGGGCGGCACTCGGGCTCTATCCTGTCGTTCCTTCCGCCCCCGGTCTGGCGGTGTCAACACCGCAATTTGCCGGAGCAACCGTCTGGCTCGGCAATGGCAAGAAGCTGCGCATCGAGACCGACAAGGAAGCGCTGCTCGGCGATGTACGCTACATCAACGAGATGAAGCTCAACGGCGCGACCTATCAAGGCTCGTGGCTGCCTTTGGACAAGATCAGGAATGGCGGCACGCTGAGCTTCACGCTTTCGGCCACACCGACCGAATGGGGCACGGGCGATAACCTTGCCCCGCCATCGGGTCCGGGTGCCGATTACAGCAAGGCAACCGCCAAGGAGGCAACGGGCGTCCAGATCGTCCAGTAATTCCTGGCATGAGAAACGGCAAAGGCGCAGCTCGCCCCTTTGCCGGCGCTCATGGCCGCAAGATCGCATTTTATCCAGGCCGCTGATTTCAAACGAAAATCATAATCAGAAAATTCATTTGGAGGAAATGATGAGATTCAAAAGCACGCTTATTGCGGGATTGCTCGGCTGCACCATGCTGGCCGGCTGCAATGGCTCGGACGGCGATAAAGCCGCTACCGGCCAGGGCACCTACGACGAAATGACCGTGCGCAATGGCGCGCCACAGGACGATGCCGGCAAGGAGAACCAACCCGGCCCGGTCGGCCAGAATCAGGACAATCCTGACGAACAGAAACAGGACGACCCTTTGGCGATCAACAGGCTTGATCCATTGCCCGCGCCGCGTACCGACATGGCGCTGACCCAGTTCGTCGATCCGCTGATCGGCACGGGACAGGTACCGGCGACCGATACGGGGACAAAGGAAGATCTTCTTGGCGGTTTCACCACACCTTCAGCGAGTGTGCCATTCGGCATGATCGCATGGGGTCCCGATACGCCGCCGGTACCGAATACCTGGAGCCCGCCCGGCTATCATTATACCCAGGCCTCGATCACCGGCTTCAGCATGACCCATCTGAGCGGTGTCGGTTGTGATGCAGGCGGCGCCTTTCCGGTTCTGCCGGTTACCGATGCGAAACAATCCAGCATCGTTTTCAGCCACGGCGATGAAATTGCGCAGGCCGGCTATTATTCAGTCAAGATGTCCAACGCGGTTCAGGTGCAATTGGCGGCAGCGGAACGAAGCGGATCGGGGCAGTTCACCTATCCGGCCGCAAGTCCCGCGATGCTGAAAATAACCTCCAAAACGAACAATGGCACCGGCACCATATCGGTGGATCAGCCAGAATCGAACCGTCTCGGGCGATGCGACGGGTGGCGGCTTTTGCGGTGCTGGTCAGAGCTACAAGCTTTATTTCCATGCGGCGTTCGATCAGCCCTTTACGGCCACGACGTCCGGCGCCGCTGCCACGCTGACATTTACACCGCCGCCCGCACCGGTTTCCGGAGTGGGCATAAAGGCCGGCATGAAAGTTGGCCTTTCCTATGTGAGCGCGAGCAATGCCAAGGCCAATCTCGAAGCGGAGACCGGCGCGATGAGTTTCGATCAGACACGGCAAAACGCCGACGATGCCTGGAACAAGCGTCTGAACACGATTCAAATTACCGGTGGAAGTACGGACGACAAGAAGAAATTCTACACAGCCCTGTACCACGCCTTCCTGGCACCATCGATATTCAGCGATGTGAATGGCGACTTTATCAGTTTCAACAGTGCCGCCACGACCCGGAAAGCGCCGGCCGGCCATGTGCAATACACGACCTTCTCCAGCTGGGACACTTACCGCTCGCTGATCCCGCTTCAGGCCCTGCTCGCGCCGCAGGAAGTCGGTGACATGATGCAATCGCTGATCTTTGACGCCGACGATTGCGGCGGCACATTCCCGATGTGGGCCGAAGGCAACAACAACAGCAATATCATGCCGGGCGACGGGGCATCGATCATCGTGGCGCAAGCCCATGCCTTCGGCGTCAAGGATTTCGACACGCAGAAAGCCCGCACAATCATGCTCGATACCGCCTTCGGGCGAAAAACCACCTGCCGGGGCGTCAGGACCTTGCCAGGTCTGAGCGGCTATATAAGCCGCGGTTACCTTGCCAGAGGTGCGGGCGAAGGGCAGCCCACCTCCACCAATATGGAATATGCAAGCACCGACTTCGCCGTTTCGCGCTTTACGAGCGCCGTCCCGGCGTCAGATGCCCAGATTGTCGCGGGTGACACGGCCGCCGAACCCGCATCCTTGCTGACGCGTTCGGGCAACTGGGCAAATCTGTTCAACCCGGACTGGCGTAAGGTGAAAGGCCAACCCTATCCGCAATTGCAGCCGCGCAACAGTGACGGTACGTGGAGGCCATACCTCCCCGTCTCGACATGGGACAATGATTACCGGGAAGGCAATGCGGAACAATATACATTCATGGTGCCCCATGACATTCGCGGGCTTTTCCGCAAGCTGGTGATCGACCCGACCAAAGATGCGAACGCGGAAAATGATGCCGTCGCCCGGCTCGATGAATTCACCATGAACCTGAATGGCGGCTGGAGCTATCAGCCGGCGCGGCTTTGGATCGGCAATGAGCCCGGATTCCTCACACCCTGGATGTATAATTGGACCAGCCAGCCGCACAAGACGCAGGCGCTGGTTCGCCGCATTCTCGACGAGCAGTTCACAACGGCGCCATCCGGTCTTCCGGGCAATGATGACGAGGGCGCAATGTCGGGAATATTCGTCTGGGGTGCGCTCGGCCTCTATCCGGAAATTCCGGCTGTACCCGGTTTTGCGCTGAACAGTCCGCTTTTTCCCAAGTCGAGCATCCTGCTTGGCAACGGCAAAGTGATAACCATCAGCGCTGACAAGTCGCCGGCGAAATATATTCAGAAGCTGACAGTCAATGGGTCTCCCCATGACAGCCCCTGGATCGGCCTCGACAAATTGTCAGCTGGGGCGCGACTTGATTTCTCGCTCGCCGGCACGGTGAGCTGCTGGGGAACAAATCCTGCGGCGGACACCCTGCCGCCTTCCTTTGCCGCCGACGGAACCCAGACACCAAGACTGAAGCCGGAAAAGGAATGCGCACCAAACTAGGGGCAAAAATGAGAAAGACGTTTCGCCATTCGATTTCCCGGCCGCAACGGGCGGCCAGGAAATATCCTTGAGTGTTCAAATCAGTCCGGCTTTGATCGTGTCCATGCTCGCCGAAATCGCTGCGGACGGATTTTCAAGCCGCTGGACTTCGGCCGCAAAAGGTTCGAACGAGAACAGACCCGTGTAACCCTGATCGAGCAAGGCCTGGATCTGGTCGACATTACCGAGGCGGTCATCCGCATCGACCAGGACCCGGTGCGGGTCGCGCATGTCGCTGACAGTCACCTCCGGATCGGTCACGCCGGAAATATGGACGAGGCCCGTCAACGCCGGAAACAGTTCCGGTTCGCCGGCAAGGTGGTGGTGGAACGTGTCATGCACGAGTTTGAAGCGGCCCTGCCCACCAATGGCTCCGATTGCCTCGGCCGCCTCGCGCTTGGAACGCAGCGAACAGATCTCGAACCCCAGCGGCTCGACGAAGCCGATGAGCCCGCGGGCCTCGAGGATGGGCTTCAGCGCCTTCAGCGCGGTGCGCAGGTTCTCCTGCCGCTCGCCATCCTGGCGGCCGGAGCCATCATTGACCGGAACCAGCACCAGTGCCGCCGCTCCGGCCTCCTTCGCATAGTCGGCAAGCTCGATCGCTTGCTGCTCGCGCTCCGGCGTCCACTCGTTGACCCGTTGCAGCGCATTGATCGTGGCAATGTGAACGCCGGCCTCCGCGGCCAGCGACCGGACTTCCGCTGCCGGCGTACCATCGATGATCGCATTGCCTTCGAGGTCGTTGCGTATCTCGACATCGCTGAGGCCCAGCGATTTTGCGAGCTGAAAGAACCCGCGGATGCCAAGGCTCGGCGCGACCATATGGTTGATTGCAAAAACAGGGTGAGAAATTGTGTCGGTCATCCGAATGCCTCCCGATGGTACTTAAAAGGTCTGCTGCCGGTGGTTGCAACGACCCGCAAATGTCGCGCGCAACCATCTGTTGAGGCTGCCCTCCCGTCAATCGGTGATCTGACCGGAAAACTATCATTTCTGATAGATTCTGAGCTTGTGTGCCATCCGCGAGGCTCGCGCCCGGAAATGCACGGATTTGGCGCAAGGGCATGGGAAAATGGCCTGAGAACCATCGATTCTGACCAAAGAATTTCAATTGTAGCGAGAGTTTTGGGTGTGATTGGGTGCAAATGCCGGTCAGATGTTCTCCGGCAGATAGATATCGAACGGCAGGAAGGTCTGACCCGGGGCATTGGCGGCGCCACGTTCGATGGCATGGCCCATCAGTTCCACGAGTTCGCGGCAGAGCCGCGGCAGCGGCGTGGCGATGGCCATGGTGACGATGTCTTCGGCCAGAGCCGCCCGCGATTCCGGCGTGATCTCGTTGACGATCATCACTGGCGGCGGCTCCACTGCCTGCTCACGCAAGGCTGCGATCGCGCCTTCCATGCCCCCGCCCGCCACATAGCAGCCGGCCAGATCCGGATGGCGGCGGAGAAGTTCCAGCATCGCCTCATGCGTGATCTGGCGTGTCTCCAGATTGACCATCGTATCGAGCACGGTGAACTCCGGCGCTTGTTCGCGAAAGAAGGCCCGGAAGCCGATCTCGCGCAATTCATGGCCGTGAAAGCGATGACTGCCGACGAAAATCGCGACTTTTCCTGGTTTTTTGGCTGCTTTTGTGATCATCCAGGCCGCTGTGCGCCCGACCTTGCGGTTGTTCACGCCGACATATCCTTCGCGAACTCCGGCGGCGAAATCCGAAAGCAGCGAGAAAACCGGGATGTCCTTCGCCTTCAGATCCTCCACCACCGCACTGATCGACGGGTGATCGGGAGCGACCAGGCCGATGGACCGGCAGCGCCCCGCCAGCGATTTTACTTTGGCGATAATCTCGTCCGGCGCTTGCGACGCGGAAAAATCAATGACCGGAACGCCGCGAAAATGCGGCGCCTGGGTCACGGCGTTTTCGATCTCCCGCGCAAACTCCTGATAGAAATGATGGCCGGGCTTTTGCAATACGAAGCCCAATCTGTACTCAGGCAATTCCTGCCGCATGCGCTGACGGATCAGCCCGGCCGCGTGATAGCCTATTCGATTGGCAGCTTCGTACACGCGCCGTGCCGTCTCCTCGCGAACCGGCAACCGGTTGTTCAGGACACGGTCCACGGTCGCAACACTGACCCCGGACTCCCGCGCCAGATCGGCAATTGTCGGCCTGTTCGCCACCTTGCGCACTCCATGATAGAATCTATCATTCAATTCTACCAATCCCTGATTGAAAATGATAGAATTTTGTCATCTTTGATTGAGGAGGGTTGTACGCAAGCGTAGTATCTCCGCCATCCAGCCGGAAAGAAGAAACCGTTTCCGCTGCACGACTGGGAGGTCTCGCATGAATACTGCCGCACTCGCCGCGCCAACCAAACGCGATTACAGCCTTATCGGCCGTGACTCGCGGCTGGCAGTTGAGTCGGGCCTTGCCGCAGCGCAGTGGTACCATACCGACATCCCGCGCAAGCAGATGAAGGAGCTGATGAAACGTTCCGATGGCCCGGCGATGCGCGACACGGCCATCTGGCTCGGCAGTATGGTTATCCTTGCCGGTCTCGGCGTTTATTTCTGGGGCACATGGCTGTGCGTGCCGTTCTTCCTCGCCTATGGCGTTCTCTATGGTTCCGCATCGGACAGCCGCTGGCACGAATGCGGTCATGGCACAGCGTTCAAGACCCGCTGGATGAATGATGTGGTCTACCAGATCGCCTGCTTCATGATCATGCGCAATCCCGTGACCTGGCGCTGGAGCCACACGCGCCATCACACCGACACTGTCATTGTTGGCCGCGATCCGGAAATTGCCGTGATGCGCCCGCCGGATCTTCTGCGCGTCGTCTTGAATTTCTTCGGCATTCTCGATGTCTGGCATGCCTCAGGCGATCTCGTCCGCAATACGCTGGGCAACGTCAGCGCGGAAGAAAAGACCTTCATTCCCGAGCAGGAACAGCCGCGGGTGGTGCAGATCGCCCGCATCTGGGCCGGGATCTACGCGGTCACGATTGCCCTGTCGATCCATACGGGATCGATCATGCCACTGGTGCTGATCGGGCTGCCGCGTCTGTATGGGGCCTGGCATCATGTGCTTACCGGCCTGCTGCAGCATGGCGGGCTTGCCGACAATGTCACCGATCACCGGCTCAATAGCCGTACTGTTCTCATGAATCCGGTCAGCCGGTTCATCTACTGGAACATGAACTATCACGTCGAGCATCACATGTTCCCGATGGTGCCATACCACGCGCTGGCCCAGCTCCATGCAATGATCAAACACGACCTGCCCGCCGCCAACCCGTCCATTCTGCACGGGTATCGCGAGATGCTACCGGCGTTCCTGCGCCAGCTGCGCAACGAGGATTATTTCATCAAGCGTGAACTGCCGCCAACGGCAAAGCCCTATCGTGAGGAATTTCACAACGAACCGGTAGCCGCAGCAGCTGAATAGCAATCACCAATACGAGGGAGGAATAACCGTGAGCAACTGGATCGAGGCCTGCACCTTTGACGACATCGATGAAGAAGATGTCATGCGATTTGACCACGCGGGGCGCACTTTTGCGATCTATCGCAGTCCCGACGACGAGTTCTTCGCCACGGATGGCCTGTGCACCCATGAACATATCCACTTGGCCGATGGGTTGGTGATGGATGAAATCATCGAATGTCCCAAGCACAATGGACGCTTCAATTACAAGACCGGTGAAGCCAAGGGCGCGCCAGTTTGCGTCAATCTGAAGACTTATCCGGTGAAAGTCGAGGCCGGCAAAGTATTGATCCAATTAGGATAATGGCTATGGAAAAAGGAATGGTCATCATCGGCGCAGGGGAATGCGGCGCGCGCGCCGCCTTCGCCTTGAGGGAAACCGGCTATGACGGACCGGTCACCCTGATCGGCACCGAAAAGCACCTGCCCTACGAGCGCCCGCCTCTGTCAAAAGACGCCATGGTCTCGGAGCATCACCCCCTGCCGAGAATGATCGCGGAGGGAACTCAGTTCGACGAGAAGCGTATCGATTTCATCGGCGATACGACCGCATCGGCGATAAACCGTACCGAGAAGAACGTGGTTCTCGAAGACGGTCGAACCATGGAGTACGATCGCCTCCTGCTCGCGACCGGGGCGATCCCCGGACCCTGCCCCAGGCAGCAGGCAGCAGACATTGCGTGACGTTACGCAGTTTTGACGATGCTCTTGCCATCCGCGCCAAGTTCCGGCCGGACGCGCGCATCGTGATCGTAGGCGGTGGCTTCATCGGACTCGAGCTTGCGGCAAGCGCCCGCAGGCGCGGAGCGAGAGTGACCGTGATCGAGGCACAAGCCCGCATCATGATGCGAGGCGTGCCGCAGGAAATCGCTCAAGTCATCGACCGGCGTCACCGCGAGGAAGGCGTGACCATCCGCTGCGATACCGGGATTGTCTCCATTGCCGACAATGCGAACAACGTAGCGATCACCCTTTCGACCGGCGATATCGTCGCGGCCGATCTTGCCGTGATCGGCATCGGCGCATCGCCGGTCACAGGGCTGGCAGAGGCGGCCGGTCTTGAGACCGGCAACGGCATTGTCGTCAATGAATGGCTGCAGACCAGTGACCCCGATATTTTCGCGGCCGGCGATTGCTGCACGTTCCCGCTGGCCATTTATGGCGGGAGGCGTGTGCGGCTCGAGGCCTGGCGCAATGCCCAGGAGCAAGGATCTCTTGCGGCCCGCAACATGCTCGGATCGCTTGAGCCGCATCAGGCCGTTCCGTGGTTCTGGTCGGATCAATATGAGCTTGGTCTGCAGGTTGCCGGACTGCCGGACGAAGGCACGCAGACCATATGCCGTCAGCTAGGCGATGGTGCCTTCATCCTCTTTCACCTCACTGACGACGGCCGCCTTGCCGCCGCAAGCGGTATCGGCCCCGGCAATGCGGTCGCAAAGGACATAAGGCTTGCCGAAATGCTCATTGCCCGCGGCGCCAGACCCGACCCCATCCAGCTTGCGGCACCCGGCGTCAGACTGAAATCGCTCCTCGCAGCATAGACAGGACAGGAAATGGCCAACGGACGACCTACGGTAGCGGACATCCTCGCATTGAAGGGCCGCCGCCAATTGACGATGCTGCGCGTGGAGACGCTTGAAGAAGCGGAAGCCGCTGAACGGGCGCGCGTCGATATGCTGTCGGTGCCGCCCGCATTGCTCACGCCGGAGTTTCGCGACGCCGCACCCTCAGCCTTCACCTTCCCTGGCCTCGAATATGGGGATTTCATTACGGCCGAGGACTATCTGCGCGCCGCATTCAAGGCGCTGCGTGCGGGCGGGGATGCGGTCTATTGCGCCGCAAGTCTCGCCACGGTGCGGCGGATGCGTGACGAAGGTATCCCGGTTTGCGGCCATGTCGGGCTCATTCCTTCCAGAGCAACCTGGACCGGGGGATTCAGAGCCGTCGGCAAGACAGCCTTGAGTGCACTGGAAATCTGGCGGCAGACCAAAGCGCTGGAGGACGCCGGTGCCTTTGCGGCGGAAATCGAGGTGGTTCCCGTCGACGTAGCACGTGCCATTTCCGAGCGGACGTCGATGTTCATGATCTCGATGGGTGCGGGCACGGGTTGCGACGCGCAATATCTGTTCGCACAGGACGTTCTCGGTTCAAATCGCGGCCATTATCCGCGTCATGCCAAGGTCTACCGCAACTTTTCGGCTGAATATGACCGCCTGCAGCAGGAGAGAGTCGCAGCCTTTTCCGAGTTTGTCGCAGACGTGCACGCACAAAACTATCCGGGGCCCGAACATGTGGTTGGAATTCCGCGTGACGAACTGGACCGTTTCCTGAAAGAGCTTCCTGGAGTTTAACTTATGGATCATCAGCCCCAAAATCACCTGGCCGCATCGAAAGCGGCCGAGCATGCACATCGCTTCGTGCTCACCCTCTCCTGCGAAGACAAGCCCGGCATCGTTGCCTCGGTGACGACGGAACTTGCCGGTACCGGCGCTAATATTGCGGAGAGCAACCAGTTCTGGGACCGGCAGACCAATCGCTTCTTCATGCGCATCGCCTTCACCACGCCGGAAGCGATCGTCAAGGATGACATCGAACGCAGCCTGAAATCATGTGTCGACCGCTTCGACATGAAGACCACTTTGGTCGATCAGGCGAAGAAGCCGAAGATCATCATCATGGTGTCGAAGTTCGACCATGCCCTGTTGCATCTGTTCTACCAGATCAAGGTTGGCTGGCTCGATGCCGATGTCGCCGCCATCGTCTCCAACCACGAGGACAGCCGCCGCTTTGCCGAGCATGAGGGCATCCCCTATCACGTGCTGCCGGTATCCAGGGACAACAAGAAGGAACAGGAAGAGGCGCTGCTGCAGATCGTCAAGGACACCGGTGCCGACCTCGTCATCCTCGCCCGCTACATGCAGGTGCTGTCCGACAATCTGTCGAAGCGGCTGTTCGGCAAGGTGATCAACATCCACCATTCGTTCCTGCCCAGCTTCAAGGGCGCCAAGCCCTATCACCAGGCGCATGAGCGCGGTGTCAAGCTGATCGGTGCCACCGCGCATTATGTCACCCCGGACCTCGACGAAGGTCCGATCATCGAGCAGGAGACCGAACGGGTCAGCCACGCGATGAGCGCCGAGGATTTTGTGGCCACCGGCCGCGATATCGAAAGCCGGGTGCTGGCACGGGCGGTGAAGAAGCACCTCGAATCCCGCGTCATGCTCAACGGCCACAAGACCGTGGTGTTTTAAGACGAGCGGCTTGGCCTGATGGGTAGATGCCCATCAGGCTGAGTTTAGAGATTTCTCAAGCCTCGATTTCGACATTGCCGAGTGGCTTGGAGCAGCAGGCGAGGACATAACCCTCGTCGATTTCCTCGTCGAGAATGCCGCCATTATGGTCCATGTCGACTTCACCGGAAATCTTCATCACCTTGCAGGTGCCACAGAGACCGGATCCGCAGGCCGCTGCGATTCGGATACCGGCGCCGCGCGCCGCTTTCAGAATCGTGTCGCCTGCAACGCATGGCACATCCATTCCCGACATGGAGAATGTGACGGTCGATGCCGCCTCGACAGCTTCTGTCGAGATGTCATCCATCATCGGCAAAACCGGCTCGGCGGCGGGACCAAAGCTTTCCTGATGATAGTGGTTCATGTCGAAACCCGATGCTTCCAGCATGGTGCGGACATCGCGCATGAACCCTTCCGGTCCGCAGCAGAATATTGTCCTGTCCTTGAAATCCGGGGCGAGCAGCGGCAGTTTTGGTGCTTCGAGCCTGCCGCGAATGCCGGTCCACACCTGGCCCATCTCGTGTTCCTTGATGAGGAAGGCGAGCTTCAGGTTGGGCATGCAACTCATGAGATATTCGAGTTCCTTGCGGAAAATGATATCGCTGGGGCGGCGCGCACAGGTGACGAAACTGATGTCGCTCTGCGGCGCGCAATCATGCATCCAGCGGGTCATTGACATCATCGGGGTAATGCCGGATCCGGCCGAGATAAACAGATATTTTCCGCCCGGATGTTTGCGCATGGAGAAATCGCCAAGCGGGCCGAATGCCTTGAGCCGCACGCCGGGTGTCAAATGATCCAGCATCCAGCGCGTGCCGATGCTATCCTCCTGCGCCTTGACCGTCACAGCGATGGTGAAGGGCCGCGACGGGGTGGAGGAGAGCGTATAGGTGCGCAGCACCGCTTCGGGCTGCACCGGCAGTTCGAAAGTCATGAACTGGCCCGGCTCATAGCGGAACCAGTTCTGATTGTCCGACCTGAAGGTGAAGGTCTTCACATTGGGCGCTTCCTCAACAATTGACAGGCACTCAAGCAGATGCAGCCGGTCATTCCACGGCTGCATCTGGTCGAGGTGTGGATAGTTCTGAGGAACACCCCCAGAGCGAGAGTAGGTCATATTGCACCGTTCTGCCGGAGAGAATTCGCGGACAAGGTCGAGGGGATTGGCGCGGTCGCACTGGTTGTGCGGCCAAAGCCGAGCCCCGAAGGATTTGGCCCGAATTCGCTCGGCCCTTCGGGTTTCTGGCTGGCGGCCATCCACTTTGTCAGGCGGCATCGTTCGATGGAAAGACATCGGCCTCGCCACCTTTCTCGTGGGCTGTCTCGCCATCCGAGAAACAGAACTGGCGCAATATGGCCCACTCTCGCTCTCGTCATTAAGCTACCCTGCTGAGTTTCTTGTCGCCGGAGAGACGCGTCTCCATCGCATTGCTGTACCATTCGAGGAACTGCAGCACACCGCCTTCATGCTCAACCGAGTAAGGGCCAGGCTCGTAGGCGGGCGAACGGATACCGAAGGCGTTTTCTTCAACGATACGGCGATCCTGGTCGTTGGTCTCCAGCCAGACATGCGTCAGTTCTTCGATATTGTAGTCGACGCCTTCCACCGCATCCTTGTGCACCAGCCATTTGGTGGTGACCTGCGTTTCATTGGGACCGAGCGGCAGCACGCGGAACGAGATCGCATGATCGCCAAGAATGTGATTCCATGTTGTCGGGTAATGATAGAGCAGCAGCGAACCGATCTGTTTGGCATTGACGTCATCGCTAAGCTGCCTGCCGACGGCACGCTTGCCGCTCAAGGTATAGCTCTCGGCATCGCGCAACAGTGGCACGCGCGTCGCGCGGTACTGGCCGTCCTCGGCAATACGGAAGACACTCGGCAGGCCAACGGCTTCACACTTGTCCCAATGCGCGACGATTTCCGGATCGTCCTTGGAACCCTGAATACCCGTGACACTCGGCGCCTCCGGGAAGGTCTTGCACAGTTCAGGGTGGTTGGCGACGCAGTGATAGCACTCGCGATTGTTTTCCCAGACAAGCTTCCAGTTGCCCTTTTCAACGATCGAGCTTTGGAACGCGACCTTCGTCTCGGTGAGGCGATGCGGCGCGAGGTAGGGTTCGAGCAGCGCGCGCGTCGCTGCGAAATCCGGCGCAACGGGTGCGAGGCAGATGAAGATATACCCGCCGACGCTTTCGCAATGAACGGTCTTCAGGCTGTGCTGGCTGGCGTCGAAATCATCGCCCATCTGGCGGGCAAACAGCAGGCGGCCATCGAGCTCATAGGTCCACTGGTGATAGGGGCAGACGAGCTTCGCCGCAGTACCCTTTTCGGCCGAGCAGACGCGTGAACCGCGATGGCGGCAGGAATTGTGGAAGGCTCTGATCTTTCCCTGCCGGTCACGAACGATGACAACCGGATAGTCGCCGACCTGCACCGTGAAATAATTCCCCGGCTTCGCCACTTCGCAATCATGACCGATGAACAGCCAGTCGCGATAGAAGATGTTTTCCATATCGAGACGGTAATAGTCCGGATCGGAATAGAAGGCCTGTTCAAGTCCGTAGCCCGGTTTCCGGTTTTGAAGATTCCGGAGCAGTTCATTACGAATATCCATGTCGTGTCCTCGCCCTTACAGCTGCAAAGAACTGACTGGTGGTGACGGAGAAGAACGTCCGCACAGTCAACAAGCGTTGCCTGCGCAAAATCATGCTCCTTGATCGCCCACCGCGATCAGTCGGTGTTGTCACTCGGGGCTGGTTTCCGGGCTCTGGAGTTGCCTTGCCGGGCTTCACGGCGCCTTCCCGGGGTGCACTCCCAGTGGCTATTTTGCCGCGTTTTACTCCACTACCGTTGCGGGGGCAGCGCCGGGTTTTCGACCGGCTTCCCAATTCTCCGCTTCCCCTAGAAAGCGGCACCTCAAGTGTCCCGATAAAAGCATCCGGCACAGAAAAAGAATAGGTGCGGAAACGACATCGCATTTACGCAAGACGACACATATCCGTAAACGAAAACGGCGGCATCTCTGCCGCCGCGTTTCATGGACCCTTGCCGGTTCAGGCCATCGGTCTGTGCAGATATTGCTTGATCGATTCCGGCTTCATCTCGATCGAGAAGCCCGGCAGCGATGGCGGCATATAGGCCGCATTCTGGATACTGCAGGGATCGACGAAGTGTTCATGCAAATGATCGACATATTCGATCACCCTGCCCTCTTTGGTACCAGAGACGGCGACGTAGTCGATCATCGACAAATGCTGCACATATTCGCACAGGCCAACGCCGCCCGCATGCGGCCAGACAGGCAGATCGTACTTCGCCGCCATGAGCAGCACGGCGAGCACTTCGTTCAGTCCGCCCATACGGCAGGAATCGATCTGAACCACGTCGATGGCGCCTTCGGCGATGAACTGCTTGAACACGATGCGGTTCTGGCACATTTCGCCGGTCGCCACCTTGACCGGACTGATCGCCTGGCGAGATCTTGCGGTGGCCCGCGACATCGTCGGGGCTAGTGGGCTCCTCGATGAAAAACGGCTTGACGAAGGCAAGCTTCTTCACCCAGTCGATCGCCTCATTGACCTCCCAGACCTGGTTCGCATCGATCATCAGAATACGATCCGGTCCGATCACCTCGCGGGCGATGGTCAGGCGGCGGATATCGTCGTCGAGATCGCGGCCGACCTTCATCTTGATATGATTGAACCCGGCATCGATAGCTTCCTGGCAAAGGCGGCGCAACTTTTCATCCGAATAGCCGAGCCAGCCAGCCGAGGTCGTATAGCAGGGATAGCCTTCCGCCTTCAGCGTCGCGATCCGTTCCTTCTTGCCGCTTTGGGCCTTACGCAGGATTGCCAAAGCCTCTTCACGAGTCAAAACGTCGGTCAGGTAGCGGAAATCGACGATGTTGACGATCTCCTCCGGTGTCATTTCACCGACCAGCTGCCAGACGGGCTTCTTCGCTTCCTTGGCGAGCAGGTCCCAGACCGCATTGACGACGGCGCCGGTCGCCAGATGCATCGCACCCTTGTCCGGGCCGATCCAGCGCAGCTGGCTGTCGCCGGTAATGAAGTGCCAGAAACGACCAGGATTTTCCTTCACCCAGTCGAGCTCCAGACCAATGACGAGATGCTTCATCGCCTCGATGGCAAGGCAGCAGATTTCGTTGCCGCGCCCGATGGTGAAGGTGAGACCGTGGCCGGAAAGCCCGTCGGCATTGGTGTCGAGCACGACATAGGCCGCCGAATAGTCCGGATCCGGATTCATCGCATCCGACCCGTCAAGGCTTTGCGAAGTGGGAAAGCGGACATCAAAAACGCGAAGATCGGTAATGCGGGTCACGATATGCCTCATGTATCTGTTGCTAAGGGTGCAGCGCGCCTACGCGTCGGCGCGCGTCACCTGTTTCTGGGTGCCCAGGCCTTCGATGCCGAGTTCCACGACATCGCCGGCCTTGAGATAGCGCGGCGGTTTCATACCCATGCCGACGCCGGGAGGCGTGCCGGTCGAGATGATGTCGCCGGGCTGCAGGCTCATGAACTGGCTGAGATAAGAAACGAGGAAGGCAACGCCATAGACCATCGTCTTGGTCGAGCCGTTCTGCATGGTCTCGCCATTTACGGTCAGCCACATGGGAAGGTCCTGCGGGTCTGCGACCTCATCCTTGGTCACGAGCCACGGACCGGTCGGGCCGAACGTGTCGCAGCTCTTGCCCTTGGTCCATTGACCCGAACGCTCCGTCTGGAAAGCGCGCTCGCTGACATCATGCACCGTGCAATAGCCGGCGACATAATCCAGCGCCTCGCCTTGCGTGACATATTTTGCGGTGCGTCCGATGACGACACCGAGCTCTACTTCCCAGTCGTTCTTTTCCGAACCGCGCGGAATGACCAGATCGTCATTTGGACCTGCGATTGCCGATGTCGCCTTCATGAAAATTACTGGCTCGGGTGGAACGGCCATGCCGGATTCCGCGGCGTGATCAGCATAGTTGAGACCGATACAGATGAACTTGCCGGTACCGGCGACGCAGGGTCCGAGACGCGGATTGCCGCCGACTATCGGTAGGCTCTCGACATCCAGATCGCCAAGCTTGGCCAGCGCGTCCGGGTCAAGCACCGCCCCGGAAATATCGTTCACCTTGCCAGAAAGATCGCGGATTTGCCCTTTGCCATCGAGAACGCCAGGCTTTTCCTGTCCTGGCTCGCCATATCGTAGAAATTTCATCGTCTGCTCCTTTTTCTTGTTGGAGATGCTTGAGAATTCATCCTGATGAGGCAGCTGGTGTGGTTTTCGAGAACCGGAGCGCAGTGGACTTTTTCGTCCATGAGCACCGGAAGCGTAGAAAATCGCATCAGATGGCCATCGCGGTGGATTTCCCAAAGTCTCCTAGACGGTCCAGCCGCCATCGATGTTGTAAGCCTGACCTGTCGTATAAGTCGCGCCGGCGAGATAAACGGCGAGGTCGGCGATTTCTTCCGGCAGTCCGAGACGGCCCATGGGCTGGCGCGCAATGAAGGCCGCGCGCGTTGCCTCATAATCACCTCCCGCACGCATGCGCTGTTCCAGCGATGGGCTCTCAACCGTGCCGGGGCAGATCGCATTGCAGCGGATACCCTGGGTGATGTAATCGGCTGCGACCGCCTTGGTGAGGCCCAGAACTGCCGCCTTGGTCACGCCATAGGCAAAACGGTTCGGTACGCCCTTCACGCTGCTGGCAACCGAAGACATGTTGACAATCGCGCCATCCTTGCGCTCGATCATACCCGGAAGAACCGCCCTGATCGTGCGGATCATCGCGCGGACATTCAAGTCCAGCGCAAACTCCAGATCAGCATCCGGCATTTCGAGAATCGAACCGCCATGGACGAAACCGGCGCAGTTGAACAGCACGTCGATGGCGCCAATCTCGCCGGTCACCTGATTGACTTCGTCCGTCTTCAGCACGTCGAGCTTGCGGGGGTGGATATCTGCATCCTTTGGCAGCGCATCAAGTAGCTGCTCATTGATGTCCGTCGCATGCACAATCGCGCCTTCGCGCGCAAAAGCCAGCACCGAAGCCCGGCCGATGCCTTGCCCTGCAGCTGTAATTAGAACGCGTTTACCTTCAAGCTTACCTGTCATCTTAATTCTCCGTTCGGCACTCTGTTGCGCCTGTCATGCACCCTTGGACTTGCGCTCCGCAATCAAAATATGGTCAGCCACCAATACCACTTCGTCGCGTTGATTGATCACCTCACAGTGCTCGACCACGCGTCCGCTGTCCGGCCGTTTCGGATCGTCTTCCTTTGCGCTGATCGTTACCCGCGTGCGGATCGTATCGCCGATGAACACCGGGCGCACGAAGCGCAGGCGGTCGTAGCCATAGGAAAACGCAACGGGATTGATAAGGCTCGCCGCCAGTCCGACCCCAATGGAGAAAATCATGGTGCCATGGGCAACGCGCTGTCCGAATTGCGTTGTCTTGGCAAATTCCGCGTCCATGTGGTGCGGGAAGAAATCGCCCGTATGGCCGGCGTGCACCACGAAATCAGTCTCAGTAATGGTGCGTCCCGTCGTGACACGCATATGGCCGAGTTCATAGTCCTCGAAATAGATGGCTTGTTCGGACATCTAGAACCTTTCATGTTTGGATGGAAACATTTCTGTTTCCTGGATGGCGAGACAATCCACGCGGAAGGTGGCGAGGCCGATGTACGTGCATCGGACGAAGCCGCCTGACAAAGTGGGTGGCCGCCAGCCGGAAACCCGAAGGGCCGGGTGAATTTGCTCCAAAGCCTTCGGGCTTCGGCTTCGTCCGATGGGTAAACATCGGCCTCGCCAAACCCCTTGACCTTGAACCAAATTCCCTCCGGCAGAATGATTCCATCCAGACATGAAAGGTTCTAAGCCTCCGGTTTCTGCGCGAGCGGAGTTGCCGGCGTCGCGCTCGATTGATAGGCAGCCTCGACCAGCGCCATGGTGTACCAGCCATCCTCGACCGAACTGACCAGTTCCTTGTCCTCGCCGCTTGCAAAGCGCTGCAGGTTGGCCATACGCCCGACAAAAGCATCCGGAAACCACGCGCCCTTCAGCGGAACGCTGACCCAGCCGGAGCCACCCTTCGGATAGATCATCAATTCGTCCGGCTCTCCGCGCGGATAGTCGAGGTTGACGCCGAGCTTCACATAGGCCGCGCCTTCCGTGCCGCTGACGCGGAACTCGCAAGCCTGGAATTTGCGGCCGAATTTGTGATCGTGATTGATCGACAGCGAACAGCGTACCCTATTCCCATAGTCGAGGATGGCGCTGGTCCTCGTCTGCGCCACTTCATGATTGGGATGGCCGAGCGTCTTGGCGTGCACGCCGAGCGGGTTGCCGAGGATCTGCCGTATAAGGTCAATATAATGGATCGAGTGCATGGCAATCTCGACGCGCGGCAGGCCGTTCAAGAACGGCCAGAGCGACCATGGCGTATCCAGCGCCAGCCAGGCATCGAAATCGACAACCTCGCCAAGCCAGCCTTGTGCCATCGCATCCTTCAGCGCCAGCATCATCGGCGCGAAGCGCAACTGGAAATTGACCGCCGCAGTGATATTGCGCTCCCGGCAAATGCGCAGGATCTCGGACGCTTGTCCAAGATCGCTGCCCATCGGCTTCTGGATCAGCGCAAAGGAACCCTCGGGCAGGACCTTCAGGATTTCAGCGTGACGCGATGGCGGCGTAGCGAGATCGAAGATCGCGTTCTCAACCGCCGCACCCTCGGCGATGGAAGCATAGACTGTGACACCCCATTCATCCGCCAGTTTCCGCGCCTTGGCCTCATCCGGATCGAACAGTCCGGCAATCGGAAAGCCGCCCTTGTTGTAGGCCGGATAATGCGCATCGCCGACAATGCTGCCCGCGCCGAAGGTCACGACCGGTCGTGGCTTCGCCGGCAAGGGCCAGCTCTGTTGCAGGGATGCGGGTTCAAAACTCATCGAATATTCCTCATCAATCCAGATGGAAGACTTCTTCCATCATCGCCCACCACTCGCCTTTGGCGCGCGTTTCCAGCGGCACCTGGCACGGCATGCACACGTCCCACCATTCCTTGTTCTTCGCATTGGCGGCCATCTTCGCCATGTCGGCCTCGAAGTCGGTCCCGTGATATTCCCATGTACCGAACAGGATGTTTTCCGGCTCGCGCAGGAAGATCGTGTAGTTGCGGATATTGCAGCTTGATATCAGTTCCAGAATTTCCGGCCAGACGGCGGCGTGCAGCCGCTTATATTCCGCGACTTTATCCCCGTTGAGCCCGATCATCATTCCCATACGTTGCATCGCATCAGCTCCGGATCTCGGTGGTAAATTCGTCGATGCTGCGCGCCTTCACGGCATCCCAATCCCAGTCGATACCAATGCCCGGCTCGTTCGGCGCAATGGCAAAGCCGTTCTCGATACGCATCTGCGTGTGGGTCAGGTCATCGAGCTGCGGAATAAATTCGACATATTTGCCGTTCTGCACCGCGCAAGTGAGACTCACATGCAGTTCCATCAGGAAATGCGGGCAGACAGGAATATCGAAGGTCTCGGCGGTGTGTGCCACCTTCAGCCATGGCGTGATACCGCCAATGCGGCCCACATCCACCTGCACGATAGAGCAGGCACGCTTCTGCATATATTCGCGGAAATGCCGGATCGAATAGAGCGACTCGCCAATGGCCACGGGCGTTGGTGTTGCCGCCGACAGGCGCACATGCCCATCAATATCGTCGGCCGGCAGCGGCTCCTCCAGCCAGGCCAGATCGATATCGCGAAGTACCTGAGAGCGGCGGATGGCCTCGTCCAGTGCAAAACCCTGATTGGCATCGGTCATGATCTCGAAACCAGCCCCGACAGCGTCGCGCACCGCCGACAACCGCTCCAGATCCTCGGAACCATGCGGACGGCCGATTTTGACCTTTGCGCCCTTGAAACCCTTGGCCTTTGCCTGCAGGGCATCATCGACCAGCGCCTGCTTTTCAATGTGCAGCCAGCCGCCTTCGGTCGTGTACAGCGGGCAGCGATCCTTCGCCCCGCCCGCCAGTTTCCATAGTGGCAGGTTCTGCTTCCTGGCACGCAAATCCCATAGCGCAGTGTCGACAGCGGCAAGCGCAATTGCAGTAATCGCGCCGATTGTTGTCGCGTGGGTGGCAAATTCAAGGTCACGCCAGATCGCCTCGATCTGATCGGCATCCTTGCCGAGCAAACGGGGAGCGAGGTGGTCAGAGAGCAGGCGCATCACCGATGATCCGCCCGTACCGATCGTATAGCTGTATCCGGTGCCCGCAGCGCCATCACTGTCAGTGATCGTGACGATCGGCGTCTCCTGGCTGACAAAGCTCTGGATCGCATCGGTCCGCAGCACTTTCGGCGGCAGATCCACCATGCGCAACTCAACTCGTTCGATTTTGGCCATAGTAGAGCCTTTCCCGGCCATATTGGCCGTATTCTGTTTCTCGGCTGGCGAGGCAATCCGCGCGGAAGGTGGCGAGGTCGATGTGGTGCATCCGAAGCCGCCTGACAAAGTGGGTGTCCGTCAGCCGGAAACCCGAAGGGACGGGGCCCGTTGCGCCAATCCCGGCGCAAATCCACTCGCCCGCACGCGAAGTGCGGGTCTTCGTGTCTTTGCTTGATCTTGTCACAACACGCCTCCGTCAGAATAGGTCAATATGGCCGGGAAAGGCTCTCACCTCCGCAAGGTTTTACCGGTTTCCGGCGAGAACAGATGCGCCTGAGACAGGTCGAAACTGAATTTTACCATCTCTCCGGCACCCATGGGACGCGGATTGAGCATGCGCGACACCCACTCGCGCTGCGCCATGGTAATAAAGAGCAAGGTCTCGTTGCCCAGTGGCTCGGTGATCGAGACCGGCAGCTCCATTTCATGCACATCGGTGGCTTCCCCGGAGTTCAAGCCGTGACCCGTCGGGTAAATATCGTCGGGCCGCAGGCCGAAGATCACCTTGTCACCCGCTGCAACCTTACCGCGGAATTCAATCGGCAGCGGCAGACTCTGCCCGCCGGCAAAGACGAGTTTGCCATCGGCAACCGTCGCTTCGTTGAGGTTCATCGGCGGCGAACCGATGAACCCTGCGACGAAGCGCGTGGCCGGCCGCTTGAACACTTCCTCCGGTGTACCGACCTGCTCGATATGACCATCGCGCATGATGACGATGCGGTCGGAGAGGGTCATCGCTTCCACCTGATCGTGCGTCACATAGATCATCGTCGACTGCACCTTGGCGTGCAGGCGCTTGATCTCGGTGCGAACCTGCGTACGCAATTTGGCGTCGAGGTTGGAGAGGGGTTCGTCGAAGAGGAACACGTCCGGCTTGCGCACGATCGCGCGGCCCATTGCAACACGCTGGCGCTGGCCACCGGAGAGCTGTGAGGGGCGCCGGTCCATATATTTGTCCAGACCGAGGATTGCTGCGGCTTCGTTCACGCGTGTGTCGATTTCGCTCTGCGCGACTTTGCCGATCTTCAACGAAAAGCCCATGTTCTCGCGCACGGTCATGTGCGGGTAGAGCGCGTAGGACTGGAACACCATCGAGATATTGCGGGCGCGCGGCGGCAGGTCATTCACCGGCTTGCCGCCGATTTCAACCACACCGCCACTGATGTCCTCGAGCCCGGCAATCATGCGCAGCGTCGTCGATTTTCCGCAGCCGGACGGGCCGACCAGCGCGATAAACTCGCGATCCTTGACCTCCAGGTCGATGCCATGGACGACGTCGACATTGCCATAACTCTTGACCAGTTTTTTGAGTGTAACAGGGGCCATGACGAGCTTAACCTTTCACCGCGCCGAACGTCAGTCCGGACACGAGATGCTTCTGGATGATAAAAGTGAGTGTGAGTGCCGGAATGATCATGACCACCGCGAGTGCGCACATGCCGCGCCAGTCGATGGTGAACTCCGACGTATAATCGAGGAGGCCGACAGGCAATGTCTTCGAATTCACCGAACGGGTGATCTGCGATGCCAGCGCATATTCGTTCCACGAGGTGAGGAAGGCAAAGATGCCCGCCGACGCGATGCCGGGTCCGGCCAGCGGAAACTCCACCTGCCAGAATGCCTGCCAGCGCGTACAGCCATCGATCTGCGCGGCTTCCGCCAGGTCCTTGGGCACTTGCCGGAAGAAGCCGTCGATGAGCCAGATCGTGAATGGCACGTTCAGCGCTACATAAATCAGGATCATCGCGAAATGCGTGTCGATAATGCCGACCCGGGCGAAGATCATGAACAGCGGCAGCGACAGTGCGATGCCGGGGACGGCGCGCGTCAGCATGAAGCCGAGGAAGATGCCCGACTTGCCCTTGAACTTGTAGCGTGCGAACGCATAGCCGCCCGCCATGCCGATTATGAGGGCGATGGCCGTCGAGGTAATCGAAATGATCAGCGAATTGCGGAAATATTCCCAGACCGGAATGCCGCCCTGCCCGGCGCCGCCAAACATGGCACGGTAGGCATCGAGCGAGACATCCTGCGGTATCCAAACCGGCGGCTTCGCCATGATCTCGACTGTCGGCCGGAGCGAACTAAGGACAATCCACAGGCCCGGCAGGCAGATGACCAGCATCGCCAGGAATAGCCCGGCAAGATGCAGGACTTTCAGGCCGCGGCGTTTGAGACGATGAGAGCTGTTCTGGTCCATCTAGAGCCTTTCATGGTTGCACGGAACCATTCTGCCGGTGACGGCTTGGGACTTGGCCTGTCCTCGGGCCAGCCAAAGGCTGGACCCGGGCGTCAAGGTCTGCAGCGAAGGCCGGGCTGGCTGCCCGGACGAGCCGGAGGCCGAAGGATTTGGCCCAAACCAGCCCGGCCCATCGGGTTTCCGTTTGGCGGGCGCCCACGGTGTCAGGCCGCTCGCCCGATGCACCACATCGGGCTTCGCGCCCTTCCTGGTGGATCGCCGCCCCAAACGAGAAACAGAATGATTTCGTGTAATCATGAAAGGCCCTACCACTCCGCTCCGATTTGCTGGCGGGCGGCCGCAAGCTTTCTGAAGAAATATACGGTGAACAGGATCGACAGCAGGATCGAGATATAGGCCATCGCATTGGCAAGACCCATCCGTGCGTCGCTATAGGCCGTGCGTCCGACCAGCGTCCACAGTAGCTCCGTGCGCTTGGCGGGTCCGCCGTCGGTCATGATCTTCACAATGTCATAGGCGCGTGCCACGTCGAGCGAGCGGATCGTCATGGCGATGAAGGCGAACGGCATCAGATATGGCCATGTGACGTAGCGGAAAGTCTGCCACGGCGTGCAGCCATCGACACGCGCCGCTTCGACCGGCTCCTGCGGCATGGCAAGCAGCCCTGCGAGGATGAGAATGGCGAAGACAGCCGTCGACGACCAGACCTCGGCAACGATGATCGAGAACAATGCCAGGTTGCCATCGATCAGCCAGGGAATGGCATTCGTGGTCAGCCCGAGCGATTGCAGCGCGTTGTTGACGAAGCCAATATTGTCATTGAACAGGAACTTGAACTGGAAGCCGACGAGCACCGGCGAGAACATCATCGGAAACATCATCAGCGTGCGCAGAATACGCTGGCCGCGCGTCGCCTTGTTGACCAGCATGGCAAGCCCGAGACCGAGGAACATTTCGGCATTGAGCGCGATGGTCAAGAGCAATACGGTCCGGCCGAACGCGGTCCAGAATTCAAGATTGGTCAGCACGCCGACATAATTGCGAAAGCCGATGAATATCCAGATCGACTCGGGCTTGGTCAGCCGGAACGGCGTGAAGCTCGAATAGAGCGAGAACAGCAGCGGCAGCACGATAACAGCGGCAAGAACGACAATTGCAGGCAGCAGCAGTAGCGTCGGCGCTGATAGTTTGGGAAATTTCATCTGAAATATTGGCCTTCGGTCTCTGCTTTGCCACCTCCCACCCTCCCCCTTTTGGGGAGGGAGGCTGCGAAGCAGCAGGGAGGGACTTGTTTATTTCTTACTGATCAGCCGTGCTGGCTGCAGAAATACCCTCCCAGGACTTGCGTCCGTCCCTCCCCACGAGGGGAGAGTCGAGAGCGGCATGTATCCCTCAAAGCTTGCCTGCATCCTGAAGGATTTCGGTTGCCTTTTTGGCAGCGGTGTCGAGCGCTTCCTTCGACGTCTTGTCGCCAAGGATAGCAGCCTGCAGTTCCGGATAGACCGCATTGGAAATTTCGATCCACTCGGCTAGCGGCGGAACCGGAAAGGCGTTCTTGGCTTCTTCCTGGAAAGCATTCAGGACTTCGGTCTTGTAGGGATCGCCCTTCGCCTGCTCGATGTCCCAGGCCCAGACTGCCGTGCGTGTCGGCAAGGGACCGGCCTTGGCTTCAAGCTTCTGGCTGTCTTCATTGGTCAGCCACCAGACGAGCGAGGCCGCCGCTTCCTTGTTGGCGCAGGATTCGGTTACCGAGAAGCCATGATGGCCGGACCAGCCCGTCCGCTTGCCGGAGGAACCGGCGGGCGCAACCTTGACGCCTACATTGCCGGCAACTTTGGACGACTTCGGATCGTTGAAGAAACTTGCCCAGCCCGGCCAGTCGAGATTGATGGCGATGGAGCCTGACGCAAAGCCCTGGCCCAGATCATCCCAGAGGTAATTGGTTGTGCCAGCCGGAACGGCCTTTGCCTTGTAGAGATTGACGAACCAGTCGAGCGCCTTGATGCCCGCTTCCGAATTGAATGCGGGCTTGCCTTCGGCGTCGATATATTCGCCGCCCTCCGCAATCACCATTTCATAGAAGCGGCCGTTGATCGCCTCTTCCTTGCCGGCAAACTGCGTGCCGTAGAAATCCGGTGCCTTGGTAAAGAAGAGCGCCTGGTCGGAGACCTGCTGCCAGGTGTCCGGCGGGGTCAGGTCATAGCCGTACTTCTCCTTGAAAGCTTTCTTGTTGCCTTCATCTTCGTAGAGGCTCTTCTGGTAATATAGCGCCGACACGTCGAACTGTGCGCGCGGCAGCATGACCAGCTTGCCATCCAGCGTCGATGACTTGATGTTCGAAGGTACGAATGCAGCAACTTCTTCGGCCGGTATGAGTTTGTTCAGGTCCGTATAGATTCCCGGATATTGCGGGGCGAATGATGAATGATTTGAACCGACGCACCAGTTCAGGCTGCCTGAGGCGATATCCGACTTGATCTCCTTGTCGAGCTCGAAATGATTCTTCTTCGACAGGATGTTCACCTTGGCGCCGGTAAGCTTTTCCCATTCGCCGATGCGCTCATACAGCGGCTCATATTGCTGACCGCCGATGAGCTTGGCGTCGATCGTCACGCCTTCGAATTTTCCCGGCAACTCTGCAGAAAAGGCAGCTTGCACGCTGAAAAGTGCAATCACACCAGCTGAAACACTGGCCAACAGGTTCTTCATCGGTTCCCTCCCCAGAGCGAGTGGCCGCTCCCCGGCTCTCGCAATTTATGAATACCCATATATGGGCGCTTCATTCATATACAAACATTAATACGCTTGACCGTCAAGCAAGGAAACTGCTTTCCTACGAATATGGTCTTCGTATATGCATACGATCCAAGGGGAGACTTCATATGACAGAAGACGACGATAGCGACCGGTACCGCGCACCGGCGCTTGATAAGGGGCTCGACATTCTGGAGCTTCTATCCGGGATCGACGGCGGCCTTACCCAGGCGGAAATCGCCAAATATCTCGGCCGCAGCCCCAATGAATTCTACCGCATGCTCGATCGCCTGGTGCGCCGCGGCTATGTCACGCGTCTCGAAGGTGACCGCTACTCGTTAACGTTGAAGCTCTTCGGCCTGGCCCAGTTGCACGCACCTGTCCGGCGCCTCGCATCCTATGCGGCGCCGCTGATGCGCGACCTTGCGGTCGTGTCGAAACAGGCTAATCAGTTGAGCGTTTTTGATCGTGGTGCGGCGGTCGTGATCGCCCAGCAGGAAGCGCCGGATTACTGGGGCATTTCCATCAGGGTAGGATCACATATCAGCCTCTTCAACACCGGCTCCGGGCACGTCTTGCTGGCATTCCGTTCCAACGACGAGCGCGCCCTGATGATCGCAGAATATGAAAAGCACGCCGACGACATTGTGCAGCCATCGGACTTTGACGAGCGGCTGAATCAAATTCGCGAGCGGGGTTACGAGGTCATGCCCAGCGCCCAGACGGCAGGCGTCTTCAACGTCTCAGCGCCCGTCCTCGGGCCCGACGGAAGGGCGATCGCTGCGCTGACATGCCCCTATATTGAGTTGCTCAACATTCCGGATGCGCCAGGTGTCGACGATGCCCGCAAGATGCTTGTGGCCACGGCACAGAAACTCTCGGAACTCGCCGGTGCCGACGTGATTCATTCGAGCGTTCTCCGCCAAGCCTGATGGCAGGAAGATTGACCATGTCACTTACATCAATGATCGACACACATCTGCATCTGATCGACCGGTCGGCCTTGTCTTATCCATGGTTGTCCGGCGTTGACGCGCTGAACCGGGACTTTCCCTACGAGGAATATGCGCTTCAAGCCCATCGCGCCGGGATAACCCAGGCCTTGCACATGGAAGTGGACGTCTCGCCTTCCGATATCGAGATCCGAGATCGGATTACATCGCGGGCCTTGCGAAACGCGAAGGCAGCCTCATCGCTGGCGCCATCTCCTCATGCCGGCCGGAAGAACACGGCTTTGCCGCCTTCCTCGATCGGCAACGGGCCAATCCTCTGGTCAAGGGCTTCCGCCGCGTGCTCCATGTCATGCCGGACGATCTGGCGGAAAGCGCACTCTTCCGGGAGAATATCAGCCGACTTGGCGGTACAGGCTACACCTTCGACCTATGCGTGCTGCCACGGCAGATCGACAAGGCCATCGCGCTCGTTGACCTTGCACCCAATATCCAGTTCATCCTCGACCATTGCGGCGTTCCCGATATCGAGGGCGACGGGCTGAACGCGTGGCGCGGCAAGATCAGCGATATTGCCGGACGCCCCAACGTGACCGCCAAGATCTCGGGTGTCGTCGCCTATGCTGACGCACGGACATGGCGCGTTGAGACCCTTGAGCCATATGTGCACCATGTCATCGACAGTTTTGGCTGGGACCGCCTAGTCTGGGGCAGTGACTGGCCAGTCTGCACGCTCGGCGGCGGTCTTGCCACTTGGGTTGCCGCAACTCATGCATTGTTGTCCGGCTGCAGCGACAGTGAAAAAGCCAAGCTGTTCTCAGAAAATGCAAAGCGCATCTGGAATTTGGGGTGATCGGGCCAAAATCCTCGACGGGCGTGAATAGACTTGCCTGCTGCACCCTCTCGCTTTACGTCTGACATTCGACATCAAGCGAATGCAGAGGAGCCACAATGGCGGCGGAAGTAAGCGGACCTGACCTGTTGAGTGTTGTCGTGCTTCTCGGCGCTGGCGTCGTCGCCGTGCCGCTGTTCAAACGGCTGGGCCTTGGCTCCGTTCTTGGGTACCTCGCGGCAGGCCTCGTGATCGGCCCGTTCGGCCTCAAATTCTTCACCGACCCGCAAACGATCCTGCACGTTGCAGAACTCGGCGTTGTGATGTTTCTCTTCCTTATCGGCCTTGAAATGCAGCCCTCCAGGCTCTGGGGTCTGCGCAAGGACATTTTTGGCCTCGGCGCATTGCAGGTCGGGTTGTGCGCCGTGCTCCTGACTGGTGTCGGCATCGCTACCGGCTTCCCCATTGCCCAATCTTTCGTCGCGGGCGCCGGTTTTGTCCTGACTTCCACTGCTATCGTCATGCAATTGCTCGAGGAGCGCGGCGAAATCGCGTCGCCGCAGGGCCAGCGCATGGTGTCGATCCTGCTGTTTGAAGATCTTGCCATCGTACCGCTGCTGGCACTCGTTGCGTTCCTCGCACCAATAAGCACGACCACAACCGGCGGCCTGCTCTGGATGGATATCGGTATCGGCATCGGAGCTATCGTCGGTCTCGTCCTGGCAGGAAAGTATCTTCTCAATCCACTCTTCGGATTTCTCGCCCAGTCCCGCGCCCGCGAAGTCATGACGGCCGCCGCCCTCCTCGTCGTGCTGGGTGCCGCACTTATCATGCAGGTCAGCGGCCTCTCCATGGCCATGGGCGCATTCCTCGCTGGTGTGCTCCTCTCGGAATCGACCTTCCGCCATCAGCTCGAGGCCGATGTCGAGCCGTTTCGCGGCATCCTTCTTGGCCTCTTCTTTCTTGCCGTCGGAATGTCGCTCGACCTCAGTGTCGTCGCCGCGAACTGGCAGACAGTGATCTTCTACGTCCTGGCATTCAAACTCGTCAAAGGCGCCGGGATCTATATTGTCGCGCGGCTGCTCAAATCATCCAATCGCGAAGCCCTCGAGGCGCGCGGTCATCATGGCACAAGGCGGTGAGTTTGCTTTCGTGCTTTATTCGACCGCTACGGCGGTCGGTATTCTCGATGGCGAGGCCAATGCCATCCTGACCGCAATCATCATCTTCTCAATGGTGCTGACACCGCTTTTCATTGTTGCCCTGCGTCTGCTGCTGCCAAAGGAAGAGCAGGCGATGGAGGGGGTCGATGTTGCCGAAGGTTTATCCGGTAACGTCCTGATTATCGGCTTCGGACGCTTCGGTCAGATCTCCAGCCAGCCGCTTTTGCTGCGCGGCGTCGATATTTCCATTATCGACAACGACATCGAGATGATCCAGGCCGCGGCGCAGTTCGGTTTCAAGGTCTATTATGGCGATGGCACCCGGCTCGACATCCTCCATGCGGCAGGCGCGGGACGGGCGCAGGCCGTCCTCATCTGCGTTGACAAGGCCGAAACCATCCTGACGATTGCCCATTTGATCAAGGCGGAATTTCCGCTCGTGCAGATTTATGCGCGCGCCTACGATCGCGGCACAACGATCGAGCTCATCAAGATCGGTGTGGACTACCAGATGCGCGAAACATTCGAGATCGGCGGTGGTCTTCGGTCAAAACACCTTGATCGGCCTGGGCGTGGATCCGCAGGTAGCAGCTGACATCGCTGCCGACGTGCGCCAGCGTGACGCCGAACGGCTCGATCTCCAGTTGGCCGGTGACATTTACGCCGGCAATGATCTGATGAAGGGCAACGCGCCGGTTCCGGGGCCATTGATAAAGCCGCGCCAAGCCGGCCGCGCCCTCAACGAGGAGACCGCAAGTGTCCTGCCTTCGCCACAAGGCGCGGACGCAAACTGAACACACGGGAGCAAGCACATGGCTGACAGCGAGAACATTGCCCGTATTGTCGACTTCTGGCGCCAAGCCGGTCCCGACAAATGGTTCGCCAAAGACGAAACATTCGACGAGACCTGCCGCCAGCGCTTCCTCGCCGATCACTACGCCGCCGCGCGCCGTGAGTGCAGCGGTTGGCTCGATAGTCCCGATGGTGCGCTCGCGCTGATGATCCTGCTCGACCAGTTTCCGCGCAATCTCTTCCGTGACACCGGCCACATGTATGCGACCGATAGCCTTGCCCGCTATTATGCCAGCCTGGCGCTGGAAAAAGGCCACGACCTGTCGTTCGAGCCGCAACTGCGCGCCATCTTCTACCTGCCGTTCATGCATTCGGAGAATGTCGACGACCAGCGGCGATCCGTCGAGCTTTGCCGGGAAGGAGCTCCGGCGAGATCTCGAATATGCCGATCACCATTATGACATTGTCCGCCGCTTCGGCCGTTTTCCGCACCGGAATGCTATTCTCGGGCGCGCTACGACCGAGGAGGAGCAGGCATTCCTCGAGGGCGGCGGATTTTCCGGGTAGGGCAATTTATTGTCGCACCCCTTTCTTGCGCCCGCCTCTTGAACAGCTTTCGTCTGACTGCCATTATATGCCCATCTGGCAGCACGAAATTTCACAATGACAGCCAGTCAAACAGGGACTGACGGCGCATCGATGCCGGACGATCAATCTGAAGAGCCTCCAAGTCCGGACTTGCGAAGCATGCTGACCCTGCATATGCAGCGTCAGCAACGGATCCCCTTATCTTCCGTTTTCTCCTTTGCCTGCGCCACAGGCGGATTTGCGCTGCCATTTGCAAGCGCATCCGCCTGTGAAGCCGCGCGCTGATTTCATAATTAAAGGATCTGACTCCCCAATGGACTGGACACTGGACTGGATTGCCGACCCCAATGCCTGGATTGGTCTTGCCACGCTTGTCGTGCTTGAAATCGTGCTGGGTATCGACAATCTCGTTTTCATCGCGATCCTTGCCGACAAGCTGCCTCCGCAAGAGCGCAACCGCGCACGGCTTGTGGGACTGTCGCTGGCGCTGATCATGCGCCTCCTGTTGCTTGCCTCCATTTCGTGGGTTGTGAGACTGACGACGCCGCTCTTCAACGTCGCCGGCCTCGATTTCGCCGGACGCGACATTATCCTCATACTCGGCGGCATCTTCCTGCTGTTCAAAGGCACGATGGAGCTGCATGAGCGGCTGGAAGGCCATATGTCCGCCAAGGAAAGCAATGTGGCTCATGCGGTGTTCTGGCAAGTCATTGCGCAGATCGTTGTCCTTGATGCGGTATTCTCGCTCGATAGCGTCATTACGGCCGTGGGCATGGTGAAATATCTCGAGGTCATGATGATCGCGGTGGTGATCGCGGTTGGCGTCATGATGCTGGCATCCAAACCCTTGATGACCTTCGTCAACAAGCATCCGACGGTCGTCATTCTCTGCCTTGGCTTCCTGATGATGATTGGTTTCAGCCTGATCGTCGAAGGTTTTGGCTTCCATATTCCCAAGGGTTACCTCTACGCGGCGATCGGCTTCTCGGTGCTCGTCGAAGCGGCCAACCAGGTCGGGCGGCACAATCGCGAGAAGCGCGTCACCACGATGGACCTGCGTGACCGCACGGCCGGTGCGGTTCTGCGCCTTCTCGGCGGCGGGCGCGGCGACGCACCCCATTCTGATACGCTTGATGTCATCGCCGAACAGAGCGCAGCGGGAGAAGTGTTCCATCCTGAGGAGAAGGAGATGATCCGCGGGGTGCTGGATCTGGTCGAACGCCCCGTGCGTTCGATCATGTCGCCGCGCAACGAGGTGGAATGGCTTGATCTGGACGAGACGAATGAGGAACTGCTCGCCGAGATTCGAACGCTCAGCCATAGCCGCGTCGTGCTGGCACGCGGTCGCGTCGATGAATTCGTCGGTGTTGCGCTGACCAAGGACCTGCTCTTCGCTATCCTCGATGGCGGCAAGATCGATTGGGACAAAGTCACCCGCCAGCCGCTGATCCTGCACGAAAATGCCAATGTGCTGCGGGTCATGGAACAGCTCCGTGGATCATCGGTACAGATGGGCGTGGTTCTCGACGAGCATGGTTCGTTCGAAGGCGTCGTCACACCGACGGATGTTCTCGAGGCCATTGCCGGCGACTTCCCCGAGGAGGGTGAGGAAAGCCCCGTCCTCGAACGTTCCGAAGACGGCAGCATGGTCGTCGATGCCTATATCGACATTCGCCGGCTTGGCGGCCTGATCGGGCGTGATCTGACCGACGAGGGCGATCGGTATACGACACTCGCCGGTTACATCCTGTGGAATCTGGGCCACATCCCCTCGGTTGGGGAGAAAGTGACCGTCGATGATCTCGAATATGAGATCGTCGAGATGGACGGCCGCAATATCGGCAAAGTGCGCCTGACACCGGTGCAAACGGCTGCGTTTATTTAAACGGCCATCCGCCCATTGTGGGATTGGCCCTCAAGCCGCCTGCCACGTCCAGCTCGGGAATGGATCCGGCAATTCCTGCCATTTGTGCGGCGTGAATTCCTCGGCATCGACCAGGCACGCATCAAGCTTGGCCCTGAGGTCGGCTTCGTTCATTGGATCCATGCCGATGAAGACAAGCTCCTGCCGCCGGTCGCCCCAGACCGGGTCGAGGTAAGGCTGCATCGCTTCGCGCCAGTCCGGATGGTCTGGCCAGCGGCTTTCCGAAACAGCCGCCCACCATAGGCCACGCTTTTCTGTCCTGACCAAAGCCCCGGCCTGGCTCAGCTCGCCCACATGATCCGGCCGCGTCGCCAGCCAGAAGAACCCCTTGGCCCGCACGACGCCAGGCCAGTTTCCGTTGATGAAGTCCTGGAATTTCTGCGGAACGAATGGCCGCCGCTCGCGGTAGACGAAGGAACGCACGCCGTATTCTTCGGTCTCCGGCACATGGTCGGCAAAACCGTTGAGCTCCTTGTACCAAAGCGGATGTTGCTGCGCCTTGTTGAAATCGAACAGGCCGGTATCCAGAACCTCATCCAGCGCAACCTCGGCGAAATCTGTTTCGATCACCCTTGCATCGGGGTTGAGCGCGCGGATGATCTTGCGTGCCAAATCGCGATCATACAGCGATGTGGCCGATATCTTGTTGAGGATGATCACATTCGCAAACTCAATCTGATCGACCAGAAGATCGATGAGCGTGCGATTGTCCGCACTGCCCATCGACTCGCCCCGGTCCTTCAGGAAATCGCTCGACGCATAATCGTTCAGGAGGTTGGCCGCATCGACAACTGTCACCATCGTATCGAGCCGTGATACATCGGAAAGGCTGGATCCGTTCTCGTCGCGAAAATCGAAGGTGGAAGCGACCGGCAAGGGCTCGGAAATGCCTGTCGATTCAATGAGCAGATGATCGAACCTGCCCTGCTCCGCAAGTGAACGCACCTCCTTCAGGAGATCGTCGCGCAACGTACAGCAAATGCAGCCATTGGTCATTTCGACAAGTTGTTCGTCGGTACGCGAGAGATTGGCTCCACCGTCCCTGACAAGCGCCGCGTCGATATTCACCTCGCTCATGTCATTGACGATGACAGCGACGCGGCGGTCTTCGCGATTGTTGAGAATATGATTGAGTAGCGTGGTCTTGCCCGCCCCCAAAAAGCCAGAAAGAACGGTGACCGGCAGACGATCGGCTACTGCTTTATTTAGCATGACGCGAACCCTTCATAATGTAATAACATAACAACTATGAGAATGAAAAAAGCGGAATAATCACCCCGCTTTTCTGAAGTTCTGTAGATCAGCTCCTGAGAATAGCCTTTTTAAATGTATCGATATTGTGATGCATCATATCGATATAGGTGCTTGCCCCCTCTTCCGGCGTAGAAAGAGCATCCGAGAACAGTGTGCCGCCGACATTCAACTTGGTCTCGCTGGCGATCTGCTCGATCAGGCGCGGATTGGTGATGTTCTCGACAAAGATCGCCGAAGCCTTGTCTTCCCTGATCTGCTTGATCAGGGCAACGATATCGGCGGCCGATGCTTCGGAATCCGTCGAGATCCCTTCAGGTGCCAGGAATTTTAGCCCATACTCATGCTGGAAATAGCCGAATGCATCATGCGATGTGATGATCAGACGCTTCGATTCAGGAATGGAGGCGATGGCAGCCTTCACCTCAGCTTCAGTCGTATCGAGTTTCGCCGTATAAGCCGCAGCATTGGTCTTGTAGGTATCGCAATTCGCCGTATCCGCCGTGCAAAACGCTTCGACGATATTTTTGACATAGATTTTTGCATTGTGGATCGACTGGAAGGCATGCGGATCATAGGCGCCATGTTCTTCCTTTTCCGTCCCGGCGGCTCCATGGACATGTTCCTCTTCAGCGCTCTTGATCGGCTCGACACCCTTGGACAGTTCGACGATTGGCGCCTTGGTGGCACTTGCCTCGACAAGCCGTGGCACGAAGCCTTCGAAATGCAGGCCATTGACCAGAACCACATCGGCTGCAGCGACCGCTGCGGCATCGGCAGGTTTTGGCTCGTAAACATGCGCGTCCCCGTTCGGACCGACCAGCGTGGTGAGCGAAATCTTGTCGCCGCCGACGTTCTTGGCAAAGTCGGAAATGACGGTGAAGCTCGATACGACCTTCAGATCTTTCGCCGAAGCCGTGGAAAATCCGGCGCCAAGTAATAGTATAACATTTAATGCCGTGGCGAGTTTAAGAGCCTTGATCATGGTCAATTTCCTTGAGTTGCGAGGTATATGTCTGGATTTAAATCAGGACGAGATCAAAATGTTGCTTTTCGAGACCCGGAGCGCAGTGGACTTTTGGGTCCATGCGCACCGGGAGCGGAGAAAAGTGCCATTTGCGGGCCATCATGGTTTAAATCCTAAGCTGTTCTGTGGCGATGCGGGCGCAAGCGGGTATTGAGAATGCCGCGCGAGCCGGCGAGGATTGAACCGAGATATATTGCGCCCGCGGAGAGGATGATGGCCGGCCCCGACGGTACGGCGAAATGATAGGAAACCAGCAGGCCCACCGTGCACGACACGCAGCCGATGACAATGGCGAGCGCGCACATGGGTCCCACCCTCGATGTCCAGAAGCGCGCGGCAGCGGCCGGAAGCATCATCAACCCGACCGCAAGTAGCGTGCCCAGCGCCTGGAAACCACCGACGAGATTGATGACGACCAGCGCCAGGAAGATGAAATGAACCGGCGTGCCGATCCGGCTGACCGAGCGCAGGAACAGAGGGTCGAGACATTCGGCAACGAGCCCGCGCCAGAAGATCGCCAGCGTCACGACGCTGATCGCCGAGATCATGCCGATCAGGCTCAGCGCTTCGTTGTTGAGCGCAAGAACCGTTCCAAAGAGCACATGCATCAGATCGACATTCGAGCCGCGCAACGACACAATCAATACCCCGAGCGCCAGCGATATCAGATAGAAAGCCGCCATTGAGGCATCTTCCTTCTGGATCGTGAAGCGTGACACCGCACCCGCGCCGAGTGCCACGATGACACCCGCGACCAGGCCGCCAATAGTCATCGGCACGATCTGCAGACCATAGAGCAGGAACCCGACGGCGGCACCGGGCAGGATCGCATGGGCCATGGCGTCGCCGGTAAGGCTCATGCGGCGCAGCATCAGGAAAACTCCCACCGGGCAAGAGCCAAGGGCAAGCGCAAGCGAGCCGATGAGCGCACGCTGCATGAAACTGTAGTCGACAAAGGGCGCGATCAGATAGTCATACATGGATCAAGCCGCCCCCTTGGAGCCGTTTCGCTGAGCGCTGTGATCATGATCGCCACCATGGTGATGTTCATGATGCTGGTGGTCATGCAAATGGTCATGTGCGTGCGGCGCCGCGTGGGCGGCGTCGTCCTCGCACCACGGCGCGCCCTCTTCCCATGCTTCATGGAACTGCCGTGCATGCAGCAGATTTTCCGGCGCCAGCGTTTCGCGCGATTCACCCCAGGCAATCGGCTTGCGGGCGAGAAGCAGCGTTTCGGGGAAATGTTCACGAACCAGATGCAGATCATGGACAACAACCATGATCGTGCGCTTTTCACCGTGCCAGCGCTTGATCAGTTCAATCAGGTCGCTGACGGTCTTGGCATCGATCGCGTTGAAGGGCTCGTCGAGCAAAATGAGATCGGCATCCTGCACCAGCACCCTGGCAAACAGGGCGCGTTGCAATTGCCCGCCCGACAATGTGTCGATCGGCCGCTTTTCGAAGCCCGCAAGCCCGACGCTCATCAGTGCCTTTGACACTCGTTCGCGATCGTCGGACGTAAAGCGGCCAAGCAGGCCGCGCTTTGGCCAGAGGCCGAGCGAGACAAGGTCGATCACGCGTGCCGGAAACGACCGGTCCAGTTCGGATTGCTGCGGCAGATAGGCGATGCGGACGTCTTTCTCGACTGTGCACGAACCTGACATCGGCTTCAGGACGCCGACAATACCTTTCATGAGCGTGGACTTGCCCGAGCCGTTGGAACCGACGACCGCCGTCAGCGACCCGCGCCTGATGCTCCCGCTCAAATGATGAACGGCCGGATGGCGATGATAGCCCAGCGTCAGGTCGTCAAATGTCAGGCATGGTTCGGTCATTCGAATATCCGTATCCGGAATGCAATTGGCAGTCGGCCAGGTCGCAGCTTGCCATTTCGATATGTGATGTTATTACATTAGTCAACAATGGCAAATTTGAGAACTGTGAAAATTAATGTATCCACTGGCGGGAGAGGCAAATCTTTCCTATCTCTTGTCCACCACCAAGGAGCGCATACGGCAATGACATCGACGCAGGAGCTGACCAAAAACCAATCCCTGGTTTTCAATGCATTGGCTCGCGCCGATGGCCCGCTCAGCGCCTACACTATCCTCGACCAACTGCGCGGCGACGGTTTCCGCGCGCCGCTTCAGGTCTACCGCGCCCTCGACAAACTGCTCGACTACGGAATGATTCACCGGCTCGAAAGCATCAATGCATTCGTTGCCTGCTCGCATCCGCACAGCCATAATCACAGCCACGGCATGATTGCCTTTGCCATTTGCGAGAAATGCGGTCAGGTTTCAGAGTTTTCAGACGATGTTATCACCGGGCGTGTCCGTGAATGGACCAACAGCAACGGCTTCAAACAGTCGAAGACCACGATCGAGATTCGCGGGCTCTGCGCCACCTGCGGAGCTGCTTGAACCCAGGGGCAGAACCTCGATTTCAGCGCCGGTATGCCTTCAGGAATACATCGACACCGGAGGTCACGGTCTTTCTGATAAGTTCTTGCGAGGGAGCAGTCGCCATGCAGCCAAACAGCCGCTTCTTGAACATTCCCGACATGAACAGATCCGCCAACTGATAAGTGGCAAGTTCGGTGTCATCGATATCGAGTGTGCCCGCGGCAACGTGTTTCTCGATGAGCGCCCTCATCATGGCCTGCCCGCGTCTCGGCCCCCTCTCGTAGAAATCGCGGCTCATCGACGGCATGCGTTCGGCAACACCGATAACCACCCGCTGCGCACGGATGACGACATCGGAAGTAACGACGGTCGCCAGGGCCGTGCCGAACTCGATCAGCGCCTCGCGAAGATCCCCGTCGCTTTCCAGCGCGTGGTAGATATCGGCGAACAATATCTCGCGGTAATGGTTGCAGAGCTCCATGAAGAGCTCCTCCTTGCTGTCGAAATAGACGTAGATCGTGCCCTTGGAGACGCCGGCTTCACGCGTTATGTCGTTCATGCTCGCAGCGTCAAACCCCATCTGCGAAAAGACCCGGTTTGCACCCTCGAGTATTTGCTGGCGCTTGGCGGGGTCCTGCCCGGCTGCCAATCGGCTCGGGCGCTCCGCATCGGACATGACATTCAGAATCTGCTGCCGTCGCTGATGACATAAAGGCTGGCTTCGTAGACGACATTTTAGCGCAGTTTCCTCATTTTTCGATTCTTTTTCGAACCAATCGGTTCGATCCTCTTGATATGCGCTCCCGATTGCGCTATGTCAACGATCGAACCGATTGGTTTAATCACTTTTCCCTTACTGGGCCGAACGTCGCTTGGGACGCACAGGCGCAGTAACAAGTTGAGTGGCGTATGATCCTTTCCAAAAATCGGAGGGATTTTTGGGATTATACGCTGAATGTCATCAGAAAGAGCCATCAGATGTCCGCGTCGAAAGCAACGAATGAAGCTGAGATCCGTCAGTTTCCAGCCCCGGCTCCTGCTTCAAAGGCTGAAGCACCAGCAAAAACCGAAGCGCCTCAACCCGATGTTACAACCCAGACGCCCGCTCCGCCGAAGCGCTCTGCAAAACGCTTTATTCTGCCAGTCCTGATTTTGGCGGCGGTTGGCGCCGGTTCCTGGTACGGCCACGAATGGTGGACGACGGGGCGTTTCATGGTCTCGACCGACGACGCCTATATTCAGGGCGATATCACCGCGATTGCCCCGAAAGTCACCGGCTATATCGACACGATCAATGTAGTTGCCAACCAGCGCGTAAAGGCCGGCGATCCGCTGGTCACGCTCGACAATGGCGACTACACGATTGCCGAAGAGCAGGCCGAGGCGCAGATTGCAACCCAGAAGCTGTCGCTCGACCGCATCGAGGCGCAGACCCAAGCTGCCAGGGCTTCGCTGCAACAGGCGCAGGCCGGCAAACTGGCTGCACAGGCGGTTCTGACCAATGCCCAGGCCGCGTCAGTGCGCGCGAACCAGCTCCACGCCACACGCTTCGCTTCGCAATCCCAGCTTGACGATGCTACTGCCGCACTCGATCAGGCCAAAGCCAATATCGCTTCGGCTGACGCGCAGATCGCCACGGCTGTCGCCAATATCAGCGTGCTCGAAGCCCAGTACAAGGAAGCCGAAAGCTCGATCGCATCGCTGCAGCTCGCCAAGGACAAGGCGGCCCGCGACCTTGGGTTTACCATTATTCGCGCCCCGGTCGATGGTGTGATCGGCAATCTTGCCGCCAAGAAAGGCGATCTCGTCAGCCCCGGCCAGCGTCTCGCTGCGCTCGTCCCTGTGAACGCGCTCTATATCGACGCGAACTACAAGGAAACGCAGCTGCGCGATATCGTCGTGGGTCAGAAAGTCAAAGTACGCGTCGATGCCCTGTCAGGCGATACGTTTGAAGGCACGGTTGCCTCGGTAGCCCCAGCGTCCGGCGCGGTCTTTTCGCTGCTTCCGCCGGAAAACGCCACGGGCAACTTCACCAAAGTCGTCCAGCGTGTACCGGTCCGCATCGCCCTGCCCGCCGATGCACTGGCAAGCGGGAAACTACAGGCAGGCCTGAGCGTCATCGTCGACGTCGATACACGCACGACGCCTGCCTCGTAGGACCACTCCGGATAGGCCCGAGAACATGTCGAACGCCACCACAATCGGTAATGCCGGAGTACCCGCCGTTCCGGAAGATCGCATCGATCCGAAGAAAGCCATCGCCTTCCTGGCGATGGTGTTCGGCATGTTCATGGCCATTCTGGATATCCAGATCGTCTCGGCGTCCCTCGCTGAGATCCAGGCTGGTCTGAGCGCTAGCTCCGATGAGATTTCGTGGGTCCAGACCTCCTATCTGATCGCCGAAGTCATCATGATCCCGCTTTCGGGCTTTCTCGGACGGCTCGTATCGACCCGCATCCTCTTCTCGGTCTCCGCCGCAGGCTTCACCGCCGCCAGCGTCCTGTGTGCCACGGCGACCAATATCGACCAGATGATCGTTTACCGCGCCATCCAGGGCTTCATCGGCGGCGGCATGATCCCCAGCGTCTTTGCGGCGGCTTTCACCATCTTTCCCCCTTCGAAGCGTTCCATCGTTTCCCCGATGATCGGCTTGGTTGCAACGCTGGCACCAACCATCGGGCCAACCGTCGGCGGCTATCTCAGCAATGCCTTTTCCTGGCACTGGCTTTTCCTCGTCAATGTCATTCCCGGCATAGCCGTCGCAATCGCCGCATGGAACCTGATCGATTTCGACAAGGGCGACCGCTCGTTGCTCAGCAAGTTCGACTGGTGGGGCCTCGCCGGCATGGCGGCCTTTCTGGGCTCGCTTGAATATGTGCTGGAAGAGGGCCCGCGCAATGATTGGCTGCAGGATCATGCCGTCTATTACTGCAGCATTGTCATGGTCATCGGTGCAGTGGTGTTCTTCTATCGTGCTTTCACAGCGGAACAGCCGATCGTCGATCTGTTTGCATTCAAGAATCTCAACTTTGCCTTCGGCTCGGCTTTCTCTTTCGTCCTCGGCATCGGCCTGTACGGCTTGACCTACATCTATCCGGTCTATCTCGGCCAGATCAGGGGCTATGACGCGCTCATGATCGGTGAAGCACTCTTTGTCAGCGGCCTTGCAATGTTCATGACTGCCCCAGTTGCAGGGTTCCTCTCGGGCCGCATGGATCCGCGCATCATGATCATGATCGGTTTCCTGGGCTTTGGTGCCGGCACCTGGACCATGACGCACCTCACGGCAGACTGGGATTTCCATGAATTGCTGATCCCGCAAATACTGCGTGGCTGTTCGCTGATGCTGTGCATGGTACCGATCAACAATCTCGCCCTTGGCACGCTGCCACCGTCGCGGCTGAAGAACGCTTCCGGTCTTTTCAACCTCATGCGTAATCTTGGGGGCGCAGTCGGGCTTGCTGTCATCAACCAGATTCTCACGGATCGCGGCGCGATCCACTATGCGCAGCTCTCCGAGAACGTCCGCTGGGGCAACCCGGAAGCAGAGGATCTCCTTGCAAGCATGAGCAAGAATTTTGCCTCCCATGGTCTTGATGGGCCGACGACCGCACTTAGCAAAGTCTCCGGCATGGTCCATCAGCAAGCGTCTCTGCTGTCGTTCATGGACGTTTTCTACATACTGACCGTGCTGTTTGCCTCGCTTGCGGTCTTCGCCATCATGATGCGCAAGCCCGGTGCGCCGGCTCCCGGCGGCGGTGGCGGACACTGATGGATTCGATGAGCCAGCCGCCGGTCAGACGGCGGGATTCGGCAAAATAAGTTTAGCCTACTAAGATAAATTGAAGTCGTTGGCATTTTCGCGCAGAAGGGTGAATGTCGCACTCGAACGAACGCGACATCATTTACCCGGCTAATTGCCGCGCGTTCCAACATTTCTGTCGTTATTGAAGCAATTTAGACATCAACGGGTTACGCCATAAATTTAGCTTTTGGCTGAATTGCTAAGCCACGAAAAAAGTGGTTCACTCCCTTTCACTGCTCAGGAAAACGACGTTCACGGCCTCTTCATCGCTCTGTCATCCAACTGACACGAGACACCTATATCGGAGCTGGACGTCGAAACAGAGCCAATGACGTATCGCTTAAAAAGGGGTGTTAAAATGGTTGGTTACAAAAAACGCGCGCTCGCACTGTCAACAGCTCTGCTGTTCGCGAGCACATCAATTTCATTCGCCGAGGCGCCGGCCGAGCTCGTCGATGCCGCGAAGAAGGAAGGCTCACTCACGACGATTGCCTTGCCACACGACTGGTGCGGTTACGGCGACATCATCGCTGGCTTCAAGGCCAAGTATGGCATTGAAGTCAACGAATTGAACCCGGATGCCGGCTCGAAGGACGAAGTCGAGGCGATCAAGGCAAACAAGGACAACAAGGGCCCACAGGCACCTGACGTTATCGATGTCGGTCTTTCGTTTGGCCCGGATGCCAAGAAAGACGGCCTGACAATGCCTTACAAGGTTTCCACCTGGGATTCGATCCCGGCGGAACTGAAGGATGCTGACGGCCATTGGTATGGCGACTACTACGGCGTTATGGCGCTTGAGGTGAACACCGATATCGTCAAAAACGTACCGAAGGACTGGTCGGACCTGCTCAAGCCCGAATATGCAAATACCGTCGCACTTGCAGGTGACCCGCGCGCCTCCAACCAGGCTATCCTTGCCGTGCAGGCCGCAGGCGCTTCGACTGGTGCCAAGCCTGGCGCGGAAGCCGGCGAAGCTGGTCTGAAGTACTTTGGCGATCTGAACAAGGCTGGCAATTTCGTCCCGGTTATCGGCAAGTCCGGCACGCTCGCACAGGGTGCTACACCCATCATCATCACCTGGGATTATAATGCTTTGGCCGGTCGCGATACACTCAAGGGCAACCCGCCGGTTGAAGTTGTTGTACCTGCCTCCGGCGTTCTTGCCGGCGTGTATGTGCAGGCCATCAGCGCCTATGCACCACATCCCAATGCAGCCAAGCTCTGGATGGAGTATCTCTATTCCGACGAGGGGCAAATTGGCTACCTGAAGGGCTATTGCCACCCGACACGTTTCCAGGACCTGGTTAAGAACAACAAGGTGCCAAAAGAAGTCCTCGACAAGCTTCCGCCTGCGGCAGCCTATGAAAAGGCATTCTTCCCAACCCTTGATGAACAGGCAGCCGCCAAGGATGCCATCACCAAAGGCTGGGACAAGGTCGTCGGCGCCAACGTCAAGTAAGTTCTGGCTATCAGATCCCCGCGGAACCATCCGCGGGGATTCCTGTTCTGTCAGACTATGGGCTTTGCCTGCTTCGCAATGAGCGGGGCAACAGTTATATTGAACCCATGAATGCGGTCCCAACACACTTATGAGTGCGATTTCAGAACATAGTTCCTCACCCCCGGTTCCCTTGCCGGTCAACGAGCGCAAACGCCTTTCTCTCGATTGGCTGGGCGTCATGCCATTCATGATTTTTGCGGTGATGTTCCTGGTTCTGCCCACGATTTACCTTGTCGCGGGCGCTTTTCAGGATGCCCAGGGCAATCTGACCCTCGTGAATATGGCTAATCTTTTCCAGCCTTCAATTCGGGACGCCTACTGGATATCGATCAAGATCTCCCTGGCTTCGGCGCTTTTGGGCGCAGTGATAGGCTTCTGTATTGCTGCTGCAGTCGTTCTGGGTGGCCTGCCAGGCTGGATCCGCTCGCCACTGATGACCTTTTCCGGCGTCGCCTCGAATTTCGCTGGTGTTCCCCTGGCTTATGCTTTCCTCTTCACACTTGGACGCACAGGTCTCGTCACCTATCTGCTGGTCAATATTTTCGGCTTCAACCTCTATGCCCATGGCTTTAATCTGCTCAGCTTCTGGGGCCTGACCATCACCTATCTGTACTTTCAGATTCCGTTGATGGTTCTCATCATCACCCCAGCCCTCGATGGCTTGAAGCGGGAGTGGAAGGAAGCGGCGCTAATTCTTGGCGCCACCGGCCCGCAATACTGGCGCATGGTGGCATTTCCGATCCTCTGGCCTGCACTGCTGGGAACGATGCTTCTGCTTTTCGCCAATTCCTTCGGTGCTATCGCCACAGCCTATGCGTTGACCGGCTCCTCGCTCAGCATCGTGCCGATCGTCCTCTACGCCCAGATCCGCGGCGATGTATTGCAGGACCCGCAACTGGGTTATGCGCTGGCCTTCGGCATGATTGTCATCACCGGCGTTTCCAATGGAATCTACATCTGGATGCGTGCCCGCAGCGAGCGGTGGCTCAAATGAAGTCAAATCGTTTCTGGTCGTGGATCGCTCTCGCCTTCGGTATTCTCTACTTTGTGCTGCCGCTGCTGGGTCTGCTCGAGTTTTCATTGCGCATGCGTCGCGGCACCTATTCGCTCGATGCCTATTGGGTCGTGCTGAGTGATCCCGGCTTTCAGGCGACGTTCACCTATTCCGTCTTCATGGCAATCGCGACAATCATCGTCGGCGTCGTGCTGGTGGTTCCGACAGCCTACTGGGTGCGGTTAAGGTTGCCGGCCTGGCGCCCGTTCATCGAATTCATCACGCTTCTACCGCTTGTAATTCCTGCAATCGTCATCGTGTTCGGCTACATCCGGCTCTACAACACGTCTTCGATCCTGCCTCTGACCGGATCGGCGATGGGAACGAATATCTTGCTCTGCCTGGGATATACGACTCTTGCCCTGCCCTATATGTATCGCGCCGTCGACACGGGTCTTGGCGCCATTGATATCCGCACCCTAACCGAAGCCGCCGAAAGCCTCGGTGCCAGCCGTATCACCATCATGTCGCGTATCATTCTTCCCAACGTGCTCGTCGCGGTTCTGTCCGGTGCCTTCCTGACCTTCGCCATCGTCATCGGCGAATTCACCATGGCGGCGCTTCTCAATCGCCCGGCGTTCGGACCGTTCCTGCAGTTGCTCGGTGCAAATCGCGCCTACGAACCGGCAGCGCTCTCGGTGATCGCCTTTGCCATCACCTGGATCTGCATGGGGCTGATCCAGGTCGTCACCCGTCTCAATAAATCCCTCGCTGCGACCAAGCGATAATCCGGATACTCACTCATGTCATTTCTCAGCATCAGTCATTTGAAAAAGAGTTTCGGAGCTACCACCGTCGTTCATGATTTCAATCTCGAGGTCGAGAAAGGGGAGTTTGTTTCCTTCCTTGGACCGAGCGGTTGCGGCAAGACCACGGTCCTGCGCATGGTAGCCGGGTTTGAAACCCCGACCTCCGGCAAGATCAGCATCGGCGGCAAGGATGTCGTCAATCTGAAGCCAAACCAGCGCAATATCGGGATGGTGTTCCAGGCCTATGCGCTGTTCCCCAATATGACCGTGGCGCAGAATGTCGCCTTCGGTCTGAAAGTCGCCAAGAAGCCGCAGGCGGAAATCAACGCGACGGTGCACGAAATGCTGTCGCTGATCAAACTCGACCATCTCGCCGAACGCTTCCCCTATCAGCTCTCCGGCGGTCAGCAGCAGCGTGTGGCACTGGCCCGCGCACTGGCCACGAAGCCACAGGTGCTACTCCTGGATGAACCCCTCTCCGCTCTCGACGCGAAGATCCGCGTTTCGCTGCGTGAGGAAATCCGGGCGATCCAGCGCAAGCTCGGTATCACCACCATTTTCGTCACCCACGATCAGGAAGAGGCCTTGTCGATCTCTGACCGTATTGTGGTGATGTATGAAGGGAACGCCGAACAGGTCGGTGCTCCTTTCGAAATTTACAACCAGCCAGCATCCCGGTTCGTCGCTTCCTTCGTAGGCACGCTCAATACGCTGGATGCCACGGTGCGCGATGCAGCGGCTGGACTCATCAGCATTGATGGCAAGGATATTTCGATCGACCGGACACGCCTCAATGGTCACAAGACCGGCGACAAGATATCACTCGCCGTCCGTCCGGAAGCTGTCAGCCTCGGCGATGCGACTGACAAGCGCGAGACGACGCTCGACGGCACGATCAACAGTGTGCATTTCCTGGGTTCGGTCATCCGCATCCGCGCATCGCTCGGCGAAAACACTGTATCCTTCGATACCTTCAACAATCCGAGCGCCCCGCCGCCGGAACCCGGCGAGAACGTCAAGGTCAGCCTTTGCGCAAAGGACTTGCTGGTCCTGGGGCATTAACAGATCAAATCGTTCCCGCAGCATCAAAAAAGGCGCTGTTTCCAGCGCCTCATTCAACAGGTAAACCTTCGCAGTTATCCCGCAATCGCCTCGTCCAGCAGCTTCAATGCTGCTTTCTTCGTCAACTTGACCGGATTGCCACCGGCCGTCGGATCGACAATGGCCATGTCGGCAATCAGCTCTTTCTGCTTCTTCGTCATGTTGAGGTCCTTGATCAGACCCGGCAGCGCGTGCGGCACCTTTAGCTCCTTGCGCAGCTTGATCACCGCCTTGGCAAAGCCGTCGAAACCGCCCTTGATGCCGGTATAGCTGGCAAGACGCGCAATTCGCTCTTCCACCGCATCACGGTTGAAGGCCAGCACATAGGGCATGAACACCGCATTGGTCATGCCGTGATGTGTGTCGTAAAGCGCGCCGATGGGATGCGAGAGCGAATGGATGGCGCCGAGACCCTTCTGGAACGCGGCGGCACCCATCGCAGCGGCGCTCATCATATGCGCCCGCGCTGTCAGATCCTTGCCATTCGCGTAGGCCTTCGGCAGGTTTTCGAACACCAGCCGGATACCTTCGACCGCAATGCCATCGGCCATCGGATGATAGCCCGGCGCGCAATAGGCTTCGAGGCAATGCGCCAGCGCATCCATGCCCGTGCCGGCAGTTATGAACGCCGGCATACCAACCGAAAGTTCGGGATCGGCGATAACCACCGCCGGCAGAAGCTTCGGGTGGAAGATCACCTTCTTGGTGTGGGTTTCCTCATTGGTGATGACACCGGCGCGTCCGACCTCCGAACCCGTTCCGGCCGTTGTCGGGACTGCGATAATCGGCGCGATCGCGTCGCTGTTGGCGCGTGTCCACCAGTCACCGACGTCCTCGAAGTCCCAGACCGGCCGCGTCTGTCCAGCCTGGAAGGCGATCAGCTTGCCAAGATCGAGTGCCGAGCCACCGCCGAAGGCGATGACGCCGTCGTGCTTGCCCTTTTTGAATACAGCGATACCGGCCGTCAGGTTCGATTCCACCGGATTGGGCTTCACATCCGAAAACACCCCGTATGGCACCTTCGCGTCGTCGAGGATTTTCAAAGTGCTTGCCACGACAGGCAGCTTGGCAAGGCCCGGATCGGTGACGAATAGCGGTTTCTTGATCCCCGTCGCTTCCAGAACCTCCGGCAATTCCGCGATGCGCCCCGCGCCAAAACGGACGGTGGTCGGATAGTTCCATTTGGAAATGAGTTTGCTCATGTCATGTCTCTCTCAGGGAATTAGATCTGTTCGCGCAAATGATAGGACTTGGGTCTCGTCAGATTGCCATAGCCGATGGCGGACATTGCCGCGCCCTTGCCGGTCTCCTTGACGCCGGTCCATACCAGCGCCGGGTCGATATAGTCGCAGCGGTTCATGAACACCGTGCCGGTCTCGATCCGGTCGCCGATATCTGCCGCGTGATCCGTATCGGTGGTCCACAGCGACGCCGTCAGGCCGTACTGGCTGTCATTCATCAGTGCCACGGCTTCCTCGTCGTTGCGCACCTTCATGATGCCGACGATCGGGCCGAAACTCTCCTCGCGCATGACGCTCATCTGGTGATCGACGCCCGTCAGCACCTCTGGCGCGAGATAGGGCGAACCCGCCTTGTCATTGGCAGCACTCATGTTGACGTGCGCCTTGGCGCCCTTGCGCAGGGCTTCGGCCTTCTGCTCACGCACGAGATCGGCAAAGCGCGTCTGCGCCATGGGTCCCATCGTCGTTGAAGCATCCAGCGGGTTGCCGACGACATATTGCTTGGTGAGGTCGATAAAGCCATCGACGAAGCGGTCATAGACGTTTTCGTGCACATAGATGCGCTCGATACCGCAGCAGCATTGGCCGGAATTGAAGAAGGCGCCGTCGACAAGGTTGGCCACCGCGTGGTCGAGATTGACGTCCGGCAGCACATAGGCCGGATCCTTGCCGCCAAGCTCGAGGCCAAGCGTCATGAACGTTCCGGCAGCAGCCTTCTCGATGGCGCGGCCACCGCCGACGGAACCGGTAAAATTGACATGATCGATACGCCCCGAACCCAGCAGTTTTTCTGTCTGGCCGTGGCTCAGCACGATGTTCTGGAAGACGCCCTTCGGCAGTCCGGCCTTCTCGAATGCCTGCACGAAGCGCTCGCCAACGATGAGCGTCTGTGCCGCATGTTTCAGGATCACGCTGTTACCCGCCATCAGCGCCGGGATGATGGTGTTGACAGCCGTCAGGTATGGATAGTTCCAAGGCGCGATGACCATGACGACGCCGAGTGGTACATGTTTGATGTAGCGGCGGAATCCCGGCCTGTCGTTCTCGACGACCGGTGCGAGTGCCTGCTCGGCGATCCTGACCATGTAGCGCGTACGCTCTTCGACACCGCCCTTTTCGCCGCCATAGCGCACCGGCCGCCCCATCTGCCAGGCGATCTCGGGAACGATTTCGTCATTCATGGCGAGCAGTGCATCAAGCGCGGCGAGGCAAAACCGGCCACGCTCGGCAATGCTCGTCTGTGCCCAGTCCGCTTGTGCCTGTTTCGCCGTTTCTACAGCGGCGTCGACGGCCTTGTCGGTTGCAATGGGGCGTTCCGCATAGACGGAACCGTCGATCGGGGTAATCAGTTTGACCGTCTCGGTCATGGCAAAACCTCTAGGCTATTTATGTCAGTTTCGTTCTTCAATACCGTTCGAAGCCGCGATGCAACTCCCAGTCGGTCACGCGGCGGTCATATTCGAACTGTTCCCATTTGGCGGTATGCACGTAGTGCTCGACCACATCCTCACCCAGCGCCGCTTTCAGCATCTTCGAGCGCGCGAGCGTCTCCGTCGCATCCCGCAAGGTCTTGGGGATTTCCCGCAGGCGGGCGCCACCATAGGCATCGCCCTGGAATGGCGCGCCAAGTTCCAGCTTCTCATCGATCCCGGCAAGACCCGAGGCGATAAGCCCGGCAAAAGCGAGGTATGGATTGAGATCGGCGCCGCCGATGCGGCACTCGATGCGTATGCCTTTCGTCCCCTCACCGCACAGCCGGAACCCGGCCGTACGGTTATCAAGGCTCCAGACATTCTTTGTCGGTGCAAACGTGCCCGCCTGGAAGCGCTTGTAGGAGTTGATGTAGGGTGCGAGGAAATAGGTGAAGTCATCGGCATATTTCAGCTGCCCCGCCACCCACTGGCGCATCAGCGGCGACATGGTGTGCTCGGCCTTCTTGTCGAAGAACAGCGGCGTCTTGCCGTCCGCGCTCCACAGGGAGTTGTGGACATGGCTGGAGCTTCCGGCGAGCGAATAATCGTACTTCGCCATGAACGTGATCGCCTTGCCCATCTGGGTGGCGATTTCCTTGCAGCCGTTCTTCATGATTACATGCCGGTCAGCCATTTCCAGCGCCTCGGCATAGCGCACATTGATCTCTTCCTGGCCCGGACCCCACTCGCCCTTGGAATTCTCGACTGGAATACCCGCATCGAACAGGCCATTGCGGATCGCGCGCATGACCGCGTCTTCCTTGGTCGTCATCTGGATCACATAGTCCTGGATATAGGGCGATGCGGTCGCCATGCCCTTCCAGTGCTTGGCGCGGGCGGTCTCGTAGGTTTCGTCGAAGAGATAGAACTCCAGCTCCGAGGCGAAATAGGCAAGATAGCCACGCTCCTTCAGCCGGGCAAGCTGACGTTTCAGGATAGCACGGGGAGAGTGAGCAAGGTCTTCATGGTGGTGGTGGTCGAGAATGTCGCAAAGAACGAGCGCGCATTTCTCGAGCCATGGAATGTGGCGGATCGTGGCGAGGTCGGGCTTGATGACGAAATCGCCATAGCCTTGCTTCCAGCTCGCCGCCTTGTAGCCCGGCACCGGCTCCATATCGATATCGTTGGCCAGCAGATAATTGCAGCCATGCGTCTCGTCATGCGCGGATTCAACGAAGAAACTCGCGTGGAACCGCTTGCCGATCAGGCGGCCCTGCATGTCGACGAAACAAGCCAGAACCGTATCAATCTCGCCATTGGTCACGTGGCGCTTTAGTTCGTCGAAACTCCAATGTCCGGGCATATTTTTTCCTCAAGCAAAAAATGTCGATCCAGGGCAAAATAAAAGGGGCGACCCGCCAAAGCCGGTCGCCCCTTGTTTCAAAATCAGGATGTTTCGCCCACTGCCTTTTCCGCAGCCTTGATAGCCGCCTGGCGCGCGGCAATGATTTCGCCGAGCGGGGGGCCTTGGAACCGGCGCTTCTCGAAGGCGAACCAGATGATCGCCGTCAGGATGAAGAAACCGACGGTGATGTAGAGCGCCCAGTCATTCGGCGGCTGGATGCCGATGACGAAGATCAGGATCATCGACAGGATCGACAGGATCGCAAACAGGGTGAAGATACCGCGCCCCATGTTCCATGGGCCCATCTTGTCCCATTTCGGCGTGCCCCAGGCGAGGAGGCCGAGCACGATCGGTACGGTGAAGGAAAGGAACAGGAAGATAACGGTGCAGGATACGACGATGGTATAGGCCGAAGTGCCTGCAACCGAAACCAAAGACGATCCCCAGACGAAGAGCACCGACAGGACAGCCGATGTCCAGATGGCGGCCACCGGTGTGCGGTAGGTCGGGCTGACCTTTGAAAGCGCCCCGGACGCCGGCAGTCCGCCGTCACGCGAGAAGGCGAAGATCATGCGTGATGCTGATGTCACCGTGGCGAGGCCGCAAAGCAGCTGTGCCAGGAACACCACGATATAGACGAACTCCTTCAGGCCAGTGCCGACCCGCTGGTCGAAAGCCCAGAAGAACACGTTCCAGCCCTGCTTGGCTGCTTCGTCCATGTTCGGGATCATGAGCACGAATGCGGCAAGGAACAGGTAGCCGAAGATCGCTGACCAAACCACCGACATGACCATGGCGCGCGGTACGGAATGGGCCGCCTTGATTGTTTCTTCGGACGTATGGGCCGAGGCATCATAGCCGGTGATCGTATAGATCGGCAGCAGAAGGCCCAAGGCGAACACCCACCAGTTCGAGACTGCTGGCCATACATTGCCGCCGGCCTCGCCGGAATAGTTCTGGAAGGTGAAGAGCCTGCCGAAATCCCAGGTGTCGGCTGCGAACAGGCAAACGACCGCGATGAGGATCGAGCCGAAGAATATCAGGTAACCGGAAAAATCGGTAAGCTTCGCGGTCAGCTTGATCCCGAGATGATTGATCAGAGCCTGACCACCGGTGATGATGATCAGGAAGATGGTCTGCGTTGTGATCGTGTTCTCGATGCCGAGCGCGTCGCGCCGAAGGCGCCGACGAAGAACGTCCACGTCCCGACATTGATGGCGCCAAGCACGGTGATCAGGCCCAGCAGGTTGAGCCAGGCCGTCACCCAGCCGGTTCCGCGATTACCGAGGATCGAACCCCAGTGATAAAGCCCGCCTGCCGTCGGATAGGCGGAACTGATCTGCGACATGGCGACGGCAAACGTCAGCGAGACGAAGCAGCCCACCAGCCAGCCAATGCCAATTCCGGCACCGCCGGCGCCCGATGTCGCCTGTGCCAGTGAATTGATACCGCCGGACAGGATGCAGATGATCGAAAAAGAGACGGCGAAATTCGAAAAGCGGCTCAATCGCCGCTCCAGTTCCTGGGCGTAGCCCATGCTGTGGAGGACCTTTATATCCTCCGATTTGTCTGTCTCGGTATAATCTTGCTGTGTCATCACGTTCCCCTATTATTCTGGTAAGTTGCAACGTCAGATACCCGCTAGAGCGCTACTCCGTAATTTGCCTACGCCGTTCCCCTCTTTGGTGTGCCCGCTTTTTGGAAAGCGGTTGTTCCAGAATCTCCCTGAGCAGGCCGGACAGCATCGTGCCCCAGGCCTCTTCTTCTTGCGGCGTTGTGATAAGATCATTGCGGATCTCGATCATCACGGCCGGTAATCCAAGGGCAGAAGCGTGCCGCTCCAGCGTGTAGTAAACACGGTCTGCCGGTGAATAGGGTTCGTTGATGCCGACGTTGAACTGATTCAACGCCTGCAGGCCCGCGATCAAGGGCGCGGCGACCCTGTCGTCATCATCATGGATGATGCCGATATGCCATGGGCGTTCCACACCGCGATAGACCGGCGTGTAGGAATGCACCGCCACATAAATCGGCTCCGGCAGACCCTCGCTGGCCCGCTCCTGCACAAGCGTTTCAATGGCGGCATGGTACGGTATGTGTGAAAGTGCAATTCGCTGCTGTTTGGCTGCTAACTCCAGATCAACATTGGCCGGAATCGTCGTGACCTCGCTCAGGGAGGGAACGAGATCGGGCGCATCAAGCGGACGATTGCAATCTATGATAAGGCGCGACACGCAGGATTCGACCAGCGGCGCATCCAGCATTTGGCTCATCACCTGGCTGACACCCAGAGCACCAGGATCCCAGGCAATGTGCTTTTGCAGATCATCCGGCTGCAGGCCCAGGGTGCCAAAGCCTTCGGGAATGTAATTGGAGGCGTGATCACACAGAATGACGAAGGGTCCGAGCCCATCGGGGTTCGACACCCGGACAGGACTCCAGCCATGCTCCACTGCCTGCGACAATCCCATATTGCCCTCTTTGGCAATTGTACTTTACGTTACATTTTGTATTTTTATTTCCACTCTCGTATGATTTGATACATATCAACTAAAATTGTCAAATCCGAAAATTGCACTTTGCAAAAAACGGTCACGGCAGACGTGGGGAAACACCGATGAGCACCAGCATTTCCGAGCTGATCGCCGAGAAGATCGGCGCCATGTCCGCATCGGAACGCAAGGCCGCGCAGACGCTCATTGCCAACTATCCATTGATCGGTCTGCGCACTGTTGCCGAATTCTCGACTCAGGCCGGGGTTAGTTCTCCGACGATCCTGCGTTTTGTTTCGCGCTTGGGTTTCCAGAGTTACCCGGATTTCCAGGGTGCGCTCCAGGAGGAACTCGCTGCACAGGTACAATCGCCGTGGAACCGGGCGGCCGCAATCGTACCTGCAAAGGGTGGTGCAGCATTTCCCCTCATGGAAGCTGCCATCGAAAACATCCGCGAAACTTTCCAGCACCTGTCCCTGCAACAGCTTGACGACGTAACAGATGCCATCAGCCGCAACCGTGCCCGTATCTATCTCCTCGGCGGGCGCTTCACCGATCCCATCGCCAGATACATGGCTGCGCACCTCAAGATTACCCGCCCTGGCGTGACGCATCTGGTCGGACAGGAAAGTCACTGGCGCGATCAGTTGATCGACATGGGCAAGAAGGATGTGCTGATCATCTTCGACATCCGCCGCTACCAGGACAGCCTGATCCGCTTTGCTGAAAAGGCCCAGGCGCGCGGTGTGGAGATTGTCCTGATCACGGATCAGTGGCTATCCCCCATTGCCCGATTTGCCCGTCATGTCATTGCCGGTCGCACCGCCGTTCCTTCGCCATGGGATTCGTCGGCAACGCTATTCCTCGTTGCCGAAACACTGATCGCCGAAGTCACCCGCAAACTCGAGAAAAGCAGCGCTAATCGGATCCGCGACATGGAACAGCTGCGTGATAATTAGACTATATGCGCATCTAATCGTTGCCGTCAGTGCCCATTGATATACAAATGCTCTTCCGGACTCAGAGGTCGCTCAAGGCCTGCGGCCCATATCGAAATTATCAAGGACCCAAATCATGCAGCAAGCTGACATCGGATTGATCGGCCTTGGCGTCATGGGCGCCAATCTGGCGCTCAATATCGCTGAAAACGGTTATCGCGTCGCGGTTTTCAACAGAACTGTGGCAAAGACCCGCGAGTTCTACGAAGAAGCAGGTTCCCTGCAGGACAAGATCATACCGTGCGAAACGCTGGAAGAATTGGCCAAGAACATCCGCGCGCCGCGCCCCATCATCCTGATGGTCAAGGCGGGCGAAGCCGTCGACGAGCAGATCGCCGCATTGAAGCCGTTCCTCGCCAAGGACGACATCATCATCGACGCGGGCAATGCGAACTTCCATGACACGGTCCGCCGCCTGGCCGAACTCGGACCCAATGATCCGACATTTGTCGGCATGGGCGTTTCCGGCGGTGAAGAAGGCGCGCGTCATGGCCCGTCCATCATGGTTGGCGGCACGCCGGGATCCTATGCGCGTATCGAGCCCGTCCTGACGGCGATCTCGGCGAAATATGAAGGCAGATCCTGTTCGGCTCTCCTCGGTCCCGATGGCGCCGGCCATTTCGTCAAGACCATCCACAACGGCATCGAATATGCCGACATGCAGATGATCGCCGAAGTCTATGGCGTGCTGCGCGATGGTCTCGGCCTTACTCCCCCGGACATCGGCAGGATATTCGAAAAATGGAATGCCGGTCCCCTGAATTCCTATCTGATTGAGATCACCGCCAAGGTTTTGCTGGCGACAGACAAGAAGACGGGCAAGCCTGCCGTCGACGTCATCCTCGACAGCGCCGGCCAGAAGGGCACTGGCCGCTGGGCCGCGATCGAGGCGCAAATGCTCGGCATACCCGCGACCGCCATCGAGGCAGCCGTCGCCGCCCGTTCAATCTCATCGCTCATCAAAGAGCGTAGCGAGGCTTCGATAGCCTATGGCAATCTCGATGGCGCCAGGCTTGCGAACAGCGGCGCCGATTTCATCGACACGCTGGAACGAGGCCTTCTCGCCGGCAAGATCGCTGCCTATGCGCAGGGCTTCGACGTGATGGCAGGTGCATCGAAGGAGCACGGCTGGAATATCCCGCTTGCCACGACGGCGCGCATCTGGCGCGCTGGCTGCATCATCCGCTCGCAGTTCCTCGACCAGATCGCCGCGGCTTTCGAAGGCAGCGAAGGCAAGAACCTTCTGCTCGCGCCAGCCTTCGTCGAACGGATGAAGGCCGGTTCGAAGTCACTGCGCCAGATCGTTGCGCAGGCGGCTCTTGCGGGTCTGCCGACTCCGGCGCTCTCTGCCGCGCTGAATTATTTCGACGGTTACCGCCAGGCGCGCGGCACCGCCAACCTCATCCAGGCACAGCGCGATTTCTTCGGCGCACATGGTTTCAAGCGTCTGGGCGAGGAAGGCGACTTCCACGGCCCATGGTCGGATATCGGTTAACTGCGTCAACAGACCGGGTACTCTGAGTGGTGACTGTCTACAGGACGGAGACAATGTATCAAGCGGGAGACGGGTTTAACTATCCCGGCTCCCGCGACATATGCAGGACATGGAAAAGCAACCAAGTGGTGCGGATGACGCCGCACTGGAGAGGTTAGACATGTCAATCAATAGCTATCGGCATCGCATCCACAAGGCCGAACAGCCGGGCGGCCCGCTGCTGTTCGTTTTTCACGGCACGGGCGGCGATGAAAACCAGTTCTTCGATTTCGGCCGGCGCTTGCTGCCGGACGCCACGATCGTATCGCCGCGCGGCGATGTATCGGAACATGGCGCATCGCGCTTTTTTCCGCCGCACGGGCGAAGGCGTCTACGATATGGACGACCTCGCCGCGCGCACGAGCACCATGGCGCAATACATCCGGGCTCACAAGGACAGTGCGAAGCCCGCGACTGTGATCGGCCTTGGCTATTCCAATGGTGCGAATATCCTGGCTTCAGTGATGCTGTCGCAACCCGAACTGTTCGACGCAGCGATATTGATGCACCCATTGGTACCGTGGAAACCGGCCGCGCAAACCGGGCTTGCCGGCAAACACGTATTGATCACCGCCGGGCAAAGGGACCCGATCTGTCCGCCGGAACTGACCCAATCCTTTGCCGATTATCTGATCTCGCAGGAGGTTGAGACCGACCTTTTCTGGCATCCAGGCGGGCACGAAATCCAGCAGGGTGAAGTGACGGCGATTGAAAATTTCGTCCGCAAAAATGCCCGTTAAACAAAAACCGGCCCAAATGAGGCCGGTCCTCTATTCTAAAGGCCTTTTGAGAATTCACGCCGATGAGGCAGCTGGGCTGATTTTCGAGAACCGGAGCGCAGTGGACTTTTGGGTCCATGAGCACCGGAAGCAGAGAAAATCGCATCAGATGTCCATCAGGGTGAAGAGATCAAAAGGTCTCTTTACATTGAAAACCGCAGCGACACAGGCAGTACTCTCGTCGCCCGCGATGAACGGCGGCCTCGTGGCGTGAGCAATCCGTGCGCACCGTCAAGGTGGCCCTGCTTTAGTTCCAGCGCCAGAAAACGGCGGCGCTCGACCGGACCAGGCATGGCAAGGCCTGACGTGTTCGCACCGCTGAAACCAAAACGCTCGTAATATTCCGGATCACCCACCAGGATGATCGCGCCGTGGCCAAGGCGTGCGGCCTCGGCTGTCGCATGATGCATCAGTGCCGCGCCGATGCCCTGCCCCTTGACCGAAGGATCGACGGCCAAAGGTCCGAGCAGGAGCGCACGCACCGGTTTGCCTGCCGCGTCGTGTCCGGCCTGGATGTCCCAAAGGCGCACCGTGCCCAGCAATGCGCCGTCTTCGCCGCGCGCGACAAAGGCAAGGCCCGCGGAAGGCAGCCGGCCGCGCCGCAGCTTTTCCGACGACTTGCGGCGGCGGCCCTCGCCCATGGCGCGATCCAGCAAAGCTTCGCGTGCCCGTTCGTCCTGCACGGTTTCGTTGAGGATAATGCAAGCCTGCGATCCATCCGGATGCAGATTGTGTTCGATGAAGTCTACTGCGCTCATTGTCTTGACCAATCAATCATAAAGGTGCGTCAACGCCGCCCGGCACGAGAGGCCGGGACAGCTTTTGCAACGGGGCAAAAACCCCTTAAATGACGTATGATCGGAGTGGTTCAAACCCGTTGAAGGCGACTGCCGAGTAGGTCGTGGTGTAGGCGCCAGTTCCCTCGATCAGCACCTCATCGCCAATGGTCAGCGAAATGGGGAGCGGATAGGGGTTCTTTTCGTACATCACGTCGGCCGAGTCACAGGTCGGGCCTGCAAGGACGCAAGGCTCGCTGCGGTCGCCATCGCGCGGCGTGGTGATCTGGTAACGGATTGCCTCATCCATCGTCTCGGCGAGACCGCCGAACTTGCCGATGTCGAGATAGACCCAGCGGACATTGTCATTGTCGGCTTTCTTCGACACGAGTACGACTTCTGCCTTGATCACGCCGGCATTGCCAACCATGCCGCGGCCTGGCTCGATGATGGTCTCGGGCAGGCGGTTGCCGAAATGCTTGCTCAATGCCTGGAAGATCGCCTGACCATAAGCCTGGGCGGTCGGCACGTCCTTGAGGTAACGGGTCGGGAAACCGCCGCCCATATTGACCATCTTCAGCGTGATGCCTTCCTTGGCGAGCGTATCGAAGACCTGCTTCGCATCGCCGAGCGCACGATCCCAGGCGGCCAGATCCGTCTGCTGCGAACCGACATGGAACGATACGCCATAGCTGTCGAGGCCGAGCTTCTGCGCGGCCCGCAGCACGTCGACCGCCATTGCCGGCACGCAGCCGAACTTGCGCGACAGCGGCCATTCGGCGCCGGCCCCGTCGGTCAGGACGCGGCAGAACACGCGCGAGCCGGGAGCTGCGCGGGCGACCTTCTCGACTTCCTCGACGCAATCGACGGCATAGAGACGAATGCCGAGTTCGAAGGCACGCGCGATATCGCGTTCCTTCTTGATCGTGTTGCCGAAGGAGATGCGGTCAGCCGTCGCACCGGCATCGAGTGCCATTTCGACTTCGGCAACCGATGCCGTGTCGAAGTTCGAACCGAGAGAGGCGAGCAGACGCAGGATTTCCGGCGCAGGATTGGCCTTCACCGCATAGAAGATCTTCGATTCCGGCAGCGCCATCTCGAAATTATGAAAATTTTCCCGAACCACCTCGAGATCAAGCACCATGCAGGGGCCATTCGGGCGTCGTGTATTGATGAAGTCGAGGATGCGCTGTGTAGCCATCTTGGGTCTCCAATCCGTAGCGGCACTTGCGGCCGCCTTGATGCAAGTCTGAGGTCACGGGACGCACCCGATGGACCGCAGGGACAAAGTGCATGAGTCGGTCCAGCGCGAGGCCAGCCTTTGGAGATGCTGGAACCACGGGAAAGATTCATGCGGCGATGGATCAACGCTAAAGCCAGCGTAGATCCGCTTTGTCTGCCTTGGTTTGGATGAACCCATCCGCACTACCGGCAATGAAGGTGTGCCTCTTCAGTAATCCCGGCTTATGGACAGCCGGAAGACACCAGAAAGGCCCGCACCGTCGTTGCTTCAGATGTCCTCAGCTTGGCAGTAGGCCGTCAAACTGACTGGAGGGGTTAGTTCCAGGTACCATACCGTTTCCTCACCATAATGAAGATCGGCGGACACCCATGGGCACGTGCGACTTTGGGCAAGCGCGATATAAGTCGAAACTTGTGTCCAATCAATGACAAATGTGGGTCTGGGCAAAATTTTTTATTCATTGAACAACAAGGGGTAAATGCCCTAGAATCGTTGAACGATGAGCACAATTCCCCCGCTGAACGCCCTGTTGGATTTACCCTCTGTTAACCTTGTCGCGGGCAGCAGCCCGCTGACCGGTGAAACCTTGGCGGTCAAGGACATATTTGACATCGCTGGTCTGGTCACCGGGGGCGGTAATCCGCAACGAGCGAGCGAGATCATCTCCAGCAATCAAGACCGCCCCCGCGGTGCAGAGCCTGCTCGGCGCCGGTGCCCATTTCATCGGCAAGACCCAGACCGACGAACTTGCCTTCTCCATGATGGGCCAGAACGCGCATTTTCCATACCCGGTCAATCCGGCTGCGCCGGACCGGGTTACCGGCGGCTCCTCCTCAGGTTCAGCCGCCGCTGTTGCAGGTGGTCTCGCCTCCATCGCCGTTGGCTCCGATACCGGCGGATCCATCCGCGCACCGGCAAGCTTCTGCGGCCTGATCGGCCTTCGCACAACCCACGGGCGCATATCCCTTGAAGGGACAATGCCGCTTGCCCCTTCGCTCGACACCTTCGGCTGGTTCGCCAGGGACATGGCCCTCTATGAACAGGTTGGATCGGTCCTGCTCGGCGCCGACGCTTACGACTTCAGGCTCGATCGCCCGCTCTTCATACCCCTGCTGGAACATCTGCTCACCGGCGAGGCCGAAGACGCCGCCTACAGGGCTATGTACGGAGCCGTCTGCGCGCATCTCGGTCAGGCGCGTTCGGCCCGCCAGCCTACGGCATCCATGGACGACCTCTATCTTTGCCTGAGGCAGATTCAGGGTTTTGAAGCCTGGGCGGCACATGGCGCCTGGATCTCGGCAAAAGAGCGAAACCTTGGCCCCGCCGTCAAAGAGCGGTTCGAGTATGGTTCGACCATTAATCTTGCAACCTATAAGGCACAGATGAAGCGGCGCGACCTGTTCCGCAGCGAACTGGCGGACCTTTTGAAGGACGACGGCGTCATGGTCATGCCGACCGTTCCAAGCGCCGCTCCGCTCGTCTCCACGTCCTTTGACGATTCGCAAGCCTACCGCGAGCGCTGCGTCCGATTGTTCTGCCTTTCCGGCCTGTCCGGCTTTCCCCAGATCACTTTGCCGCTCGGGCAGGTGCATGGCGCGCCATTCGGCATTTCCCTGCTCGGACCGAAGGGCAGCGACCGCGCCTTGATCCGCCTCGGGCGCGACATTTTGGAAAAGGCAGCCTGATGGACACGCTCACCCGCATGCGCGCCTTTATCGACGTGGTCGAAGCCGAAGGGTTCTCGGCAGCGGCGCGCAAAATCGGGCGGTCCAAGGCGCTCCTGTCCAAATATGTTCGCGAACTGGAAGACGAGCTTGGTGCGCTGCTGCTCAACCGCACCACCAGACAATTCTCGCTGACGGAAGCGGGGCACACCTATTACCAGCGCGCCAGCGAGATCCTGCGTGAGGTTGAAAGCCTGCAGGAAGCTGTGCGCAGATCCAGCAGCGACATCAAGGGCCGCATCAAGATTTCGGCGCCCCGTACGTTTGCCGATGCGGAAGTCGGTCAGTGTCTTGTCGATTTCTGCGCAGAACAGCCGGATATCGTTCTCGATGTGCGGCTGGACGACCGCTTTGTCGATCTTGTCGAGGAAGGCTTCGATCTCGCCATCCGCATCACCCGCATGCAGGATTCCTCACTTATCGCCAAGCGCATCGCGCCATTTCACGTCATCGCTTGCGGATCGCCCGCACTGATCGAGCGCGTCGGCAAGCCAGCACGGCCAGAACAGCTTGCGGGCCTCCCCTGCATCATCGACACCAACAATCGCACACGCAACGCCTGGCAGTTTCACAATGATGATGGCGCAGCTGTGTCCGTGCAGGTCTCGGGACCCATCGAAATCAACAGCCCGCTTTCGGCGCGTCGAGCGGCACTTGCCGGGCTTGGGTTTGCAATGCTGCCCGATTTCACCGCGCGGGCGGATATTGCGAGTGGCAGGCTGGTCGGCGTTCTCGAGCAATTCGTGCCGCGCGATGCCGGCATTTATGCCGTTTACCCGCATCGCCGGTACCTCCCGGCAAAAGTCCGCGTCCTTGTCGATTATCTGGCCAAGTGGTTCAAGGACAACCGCAACGCATGATTATGTTATATCGTCCCAATTTCGCCAAGTTCGGGATGTCCTGTGCAGCAACTCAAAAAGGGTCATCCATGCACCAAAGATTCGCGGTTTTCATCGGCGCGCTCGCGGCGGGACTGACCTTCGCCACACCGGCCCATGTGCATCCGCACGTCTTTGCTGAAGCCCGCCTAGATATTACCATCAAACCCGATGGAACCGTCGAAAAACTCGGCCATGTCTGGCGTTTCGACGATCTGTTCTCCTCGACGGTGCTCGTCGAGTTCGACAAGAACGCTGACATGAAGCTCGACGAAAAGGAGCTGGCGGATCTCGCCACCACGATCAGCCAATCCATATCCGAGTACGATTATTTTCAGGCCGTCATGCATGATGGCAAGAATATCGCCATGGCCGCGCCGGCGCATCTGATGGCCGATTTCCAGAACAATCAATTGCTGATTATCTTCGAGAGCACACCCAAACAGCCGCTCAAGCTCGGCAAAAAGACGAGCTTTGGCGTTTACGACCCCACCTTCTACACGGCCATCGACTACGTGAACGACACGGATATCCACGTTACCGGGCTGCCTGCCGGCTGCACGCAAAAGGTAGTGCGCCCTGACCCGGACGAAGCCATCGCCCAAAATCAAGGCACATTGACCGAAGCTTTCTTCAACGATCCCACCGGCACGAATATGTCGAAAATATTCGCAACGCGGCTCGAAATCGAATGCGCCCAGAACGGGTGACAGAGGAATAGAATATGCAGAAAAGAACCCTGTTCGGCGCCCTGGCTCTCGTCGTGGTTCTCGGTGGTCATGCGCTGGCACAATCTTCGCTTGGCATCGGGTCGAACGAAGTTGCCATGCAGCCCACAGGACCATTCAGCGAAATCATCCTCTGGATCAATGTCCAGCAGCGCAATTTCTATCTGGCCATGACCCACGCGCTCAAGGCCATGCGCGAAGATCCGTGGCAGGCATCGGTTCTCGTTGGCCTGTCCTTTCTTTACGGCATTCTCCACGCTGTTGGCCCCGGCCATGGCAAGGCTGTTATTTCCTCCTACATGCTGGCCAATGAGACGACGTTGAGGCGCGGCGTCCTCCTCTCCTTCGCATCGTCGATGCTGCAAGCGCTGACGGCGCTATTCATCATCGGCCTGACCTTTCTGGTGCTGCGCGGCACAACGGTTTCAATGGACGATGCGGCGCATTACATGGAAATGGCAAGCTTCGTGCTGATCATCGCCTTTGGTCTGTCGTTGCTATGGCGCAAGGTGCCGCTGCTGTTCCGCCCGCGCGTCGCCCATCTCATGCCTGAAAAGCACGGCTCGGTGCTGGCGGATCATCATCATGATCACCACCATCATGATCATCACGGCCATTCCCACGCCGCCCATAGCCACGATCATCATCATGACCACGGCCACCACCATCATGATCATGCCGAGGGAGAAGTCTGCGCCACCTGCGGCCATTCGCACGCGCCGGACCCGGCGATGCTTGCCGGCGAATTCAACTGGAAGACCGCCTGGGCGGCAATAGTCGCGGTAGGCTTGCGTCCCTGCTCGGGCGCTTTGATCGTCCTGACCTTCTCGCTGCTCAACGGCCTCATTCTTGGCGGTATCCTATCCGTCTTCGCCATGGCACTTGGCACATTCATCACAGTTGCCATACTGGCAACGCTGGCCGTCACGGCCAAGAATGTGGCGCTCAAGGTTTCCGGCGCCTCGGCGCTTTCGGGCCGGGTTCAAAACATCATCGAGGTTGCCGGCGCGCTGTTCATCGTGCTGTTCGGCGCGTTGCTCCTGACCGCATCGATACGGTTTTAGCGCCTGTCATCCTCGTGCTGTTTTCTGGCGCGCAGCCAGAAAACGAAGAAGAACCCGGCGACAAAAACCATCGCGAAGATACCGGCCGCAAGCGTCGAGCGTTCGCCGAGCGCCAGCATCAGCGTCGGCATCCAATAGGCCACAATGCCGAAGCCAAGCATGATGCAAGCAGCCGCTATCGCCGCATTACGGGTTTTCGGATCCATCGCGCTTCACAAGCCCTTCTTCAACGCCGGTTTGAAGTGGTTGTAACCTTGCTGTGCGGTAATGCAAGTGCACGAAAGGTCGATGCCGATTATCTCCCCCCTTTGTGGGGGAGAAAGTGATTTCAGTATCTTAGCGTCAGCTGAGTGCTAGAGATCACAAGAGAGGGGAAATCCCGCTGCGCACTTAGGCAAATCCCCTCACTTGGATTTTCTAAGGATTTAGCAAAGAGGCTAAATCCAAGAAAATCCTTTCTCTCCCACCAGGGAGAGATAACCGGCGCCACCACATGCGAGCTCAAGGAGCCCGAAACTCCTCCAGCCTTTTGATCTGCATCCCGTTCGCATCGAAATTATCCGGTGACAACCATGCCTGATAGGCGGCTTTGAGCGCCGGCCACTCGCTGTCGATGACCGAATACCAAGCCGTGTCGCGGTTCTTGCCCTTCTGCACCATATGCTGGCGGAAGATACCTTCAAACGTGAAGCCGAACCGCTCTGCTGCCCGCTTCGACGGCTCGTTGGCATTGTTGCATTTCCACTCATAACGCCGGTATCCGAGCTCAAAGGCATATTTCATGAACAGGAACTGCGCTTCCGTCGCTGCAGGTTTGCGCGAAATCAGCGGCCCCCAGTAGATGTTGCCGATCTCGATCACTCCAAACGCCGGATCGATGCGCATCAGTGTCTGGCGCCCCGCGACCTTGCCGCTGGCCTTGTCAATGACCGCGAAAAACAGCGGGTCCTTGCTCGCTTCGGCCTTTTCCAGCCACGCCGCAAAGGCTTCGCGGTCTTCGGCGGGGTTTTCGAACAGAAAGCGGAACCGGTCGCCAGCGTCCGCAACCGATGAGGCTTCATAGAGCCCGTCGCCGTGCATTGCGGCATCGAGCGGCTCCAGACGCACATAGCGGCCCTCAATCGGTTCGCGGGCGGGCAAAGGTCGCGGCGTCCAGTTTGTCAGATCGGTCATGATATTACAGGCCTGTTTTGCGTAAGATTGTTTGACTCCTTACGATGCTACAAGCACAAAGCAGAAGTTGAAAATTGTATGTGGGACAAGAAAATGTTGCGCACTATCGCGGGGTTCGACCGTATCGGTGAGGAAAATGCCTTTGCAGTGCTTGCCCGGGCAACGGCGCTCGCAGCCGAGGGCAAGGACATCATCAATCTCGGCATCGGCCAGCCCGACTTCAAGACACCCGCCCACATCGTCGAAGCCGCCATCAAGGCACTGAAGGATGGGCACCACGGCTACACACCGGCAACCGGCCTGCTCGCTGCCCGTGAAGCGGTAGCCCGCCGCACGTTCACCACGACCGGCGTCGAGGTTTCGCCGGAAAACATCATGATCGTTCCTGGCGGCAAGGTAACGATGTTCGCCGCAATCCTCATCTTCGGTGAGCCCGGTGCAGAAATCCTCTATCCGGACCCTGGTTTCCCGATCTACCGCTCGATGATTGAGTTTACCGGCGCCAAGCCTATCCCCGTCCCGATCCGTGAAGAAAACGGTTTCGCATTCTCCGCCGCAGAGACGCTGGCGCTGATCACGCCGAAGACACGGCTCTTGATCCTCAATTCACCGGCCAACCCGACCGGCGGCGTGACCCCGAAAGCCGAGATCGTGAAGCTGGTGAAGGGTCTCGAAGCCCATCCGCACGTTGCCATCATGTCCGACGAAATCTACGACGTCATGACCTATGACGGCGAGGAACATTGTTCGCTCCTGACCTTTCCCGAGATCCGTGACCGGCTGATCGTGCTCAATGGCTGGTCGAAGACCTGGGCGATGACCGGCTGGCGCATGGGCTGGTCGATCTGGCCGAATTCGCACGAGAGTGGTCAACTCTACGACAAGGTGCGCAAGCTCGCGGTCAATTGCTGGTCCTGCGTCAACGCGCCGAGCCAGTTTGCCGGCATCGCCGCCATCGACGGCCCGCAGGACGATGTTGTGAAAATGTGCAAGGCATTCGACAACCGGCGCAAGATCGTCGTCGATGGTCTCAACAGTCTGCCAGGCATCAGCTGCACGACGCCAAAGGGCGCGTTCTATGCCTTCCCCAATGTCAAGGAAACCGGCTGGCCGGCCAAGCAGCTGGCGGCGGCGCTGCTCGATGAAGCGGGCGTAGCGCTGATCGGCGGCCCGGATTTCGGCATTCTTGGTGAAGGCTATATCCGCCTTTCCTACGCCAATTCGGAAGAGAACATCGTCCGAGCCATCGAGCGCATTGAGAAATTCCTGGCGAAGTAGACCGGCGGCCCTCCCCCTTTGTGGGGAGAGCTAAAACCACCAGCCCTCAGGACGGGGAAGTGACCTTGACTTCGGCCACCGTCGCTTCGATATGCTCGATCAGATTGTCCGGCAGCTTCAACCGGCCGGCGAGCAGGTCGAGATAGCCGCGTTCGGCGCGCGTCTTCGGATCGATGGCAAGGCGCGAAGCGGTGTAAAGCTCGACCTTCTGCGCATCGGTAACGGCGGCGGCAACCAGCGCGTCGATATCGACCGGCGCGTTGAGCTCGTTCGCCAGGAACTCCTGCGTGTCGCTATTGATGCCGGATAGCGAGAGTTTTTCGATGATGCGCGCCTTTTCTGCGTCGTCCACCATGCCGTCAGCGCGGGCGGCTGCGATCATCGCGCGGACCAGCACCAGGGCAAACTCATGCTCGCCCTGCGGTGCGGTCGCCGGGTGAAAGCTCGAGATCGTCCGGTGGCGAAAGCAGCTCGGGTTCACTTGCCTGAGGCGTTTCTGCCGGGGTCTTGCCGGACTGGTAGTTCTGGTAAGCCTTGTAGGCGAGCCCTGCCACGGCGGCGAGACCGCCAAGCTTCAGCGCGCCACCAGCCACTTCGCGCCCCGTGCCGGTGCCAAGCAGGATTGCAGCCAGCGCACCGGCAGCAAGCGGATTGTCCTTGGCCATTTGCGTTGCCTTGCCGGCCGTATCACGAACCGAGGTTCCGACCCCGGGGATGTTGCTTCCCAGGAAATCATCGAGAATCTTCTTCGGATCAAGCATGCAAATCTCCTCTTGGCTGCATGAATTCGCTCCGCATAACTAAGAACGGGTTCATGGCATTGCAATGACAGGAGAGGAATTTGTCAGGCGCCTAGCTGCCTATATGCGCCTTCTCGCCGCGCTCTTTGGCTAATCTGACCTGCTTCTGCCGTTCGGCAAATCGGGCACGGTCTGCATCCGTGCGCTCGTGGTAGCAGTTCGGACAGGAGACGCCTGCCTCGAACAGCGGCGAAAGCTTGTCTTCCGGCGCAATCGGATTGCGGCAGGCGTGGCAAAGTTCGGCCTCACCCTCGATAAGACCATGACCGACCGAAACCCGCTCGTCGAAGACGAAACATTCGCCTTCCCAGCGGCTTTGCTCCGCCGGCACATCTTCGAGATATTTCAGGATGCCGCCCTTCAGATGAAACACATCGTCGAAGCCAAGACCTTTGACGAAGGCGGTCGCCTTCTCGCAACGAATGCCGCCGGTGCAGAACATGGCAATCTTCTTGCCTTCGAGCTCTTCGCGGTGATTTTCCACCCATTGCGGAAACTCGCGGAAGGTCTTCGTCTGCGGGTCGATCGCGCCGGCAAATGTACCGATCGCCGTTTCGTAATCATTGCGTGTATCGATCAGGATGGTCGCCGGGTCGGAGATCAACGCATTCCAGTCCTTCGCCGGCACATAGGTGCCAACGCTCTGCAACGGATCGATATCCTCCACCCCCATGGTGACGATTTCCTTTTTTCAGCCGCACTTTCATGCGCTTGAAAGGCATCTCGCTCGCATGGGAATATTTAAGCTCCATTCCGGCAATGGCTGGCTCGGCTTCGAGAAATTCGACCAGGTTTTTGATTGCGGCCGCCGACCCGGCGACAGTGCCGTTGATACCTTCAGCGGCAAGGAGCAGCGTGCCCTTGATCCCCTCACCGCAGCACAGCTTCGCCAGCGGCTCCTGCAACGACTGGTAGTGATCCAGCCGGGCAAAGCGATAGAGTGCGGCCACTGTAAATGGCAGGTTTGAAGAATGATCCGTCATGATCGCATCCAACTACTGTGCTATGCCTGCAATTTCAAGGGTTTTACGCTGCCGGCCTCGAACTGTGTTCCAGTTGTGCAGCTTGTGAGATAACCAGGTAGACAAATCTGCCAAGCCCTACTAAATCGATTGAAGTTCAAGATTGCGGAGAAGCTACATGACCCAGAAGACCGATTTGCTCCTACCCGTCCTCAAGGGCCAGCCGGTTATTCCGGTCATTCTCATCCAGAACGTTGCCGACGCCGTTCCGCTGGCGCGCGCCCTTGCCGCCGGGGGCCTGCCGGCAATCGAGATCACACTGCGCACGGCCGCAGCCCTCGACGCCATTCGCGCTGTCGCCAATGAAGTGCCGGAAGCCATTGTCGGCGCGGGAACCATCCTCAACGCCCGCCAGTATGAGGAAGCAAGCGAAGCCGGTTCGCGATTCATCGTCAGCCCCGGTGTGACCCCGCAGCTCATCGAAGCTGCGCGCCACAGCAAGGTCCCTTTGCTCCCTGGCGCCATCACGCCCGGTGAAATCATGGCGCTGCGCGAAGAGGGTTATACGATGCTGAAGTTCTTCCCGGCCGAACAGGCTGGCGGCGCGACCTTTCTGAAATCGCTGGCCTCGCCGCTGGCCGGTACGCTCTTCTGCCCGACCGGCGGTATCAGTATCGCCAATGCCAAGACTTATCTGAACTTACCCAATGTCGTCTGCGTCGGCGGCTCATGGGTTGCACCGGAGGAACTGGTCAAGGCTGGCAAGTGGAACGAGATCACCAGACTCGCCGCCGAAGCAGTCAAGCTGGCCGCGTAGACGCCGGAATTTTGGTGCAAACCGCTCTAGAATGTTGAAATCCCTATCTCACCAATGAGGGAGATAGGGAGGAGCGTTACGATCCGCTGGTCGGATTGAACTTGGCGATCTGCAGGAAGGTAACCGCCTTGCCTGTGAACTTGTTGGCGGCCACTGGCGTGTCATGGCGGAAGCCGCCCACATAAACGGTCGTTGGTGCCGTTCGCATCAATGCATTGCGCAGGACGGCCGGTTCCACATGTGGCGCTACATCAGCGACCTGCTCGGTCGAGAGCGCGCGATCCGGAACATCCGAGGAAACCTGGATCGCCTTGGCGCTTTCATCCTGCGCGGTCTGACGACGCGGTTTCGATCCTTTCGCCGTGGTGTTCACACCGCTGTCAAGTATGACAGCGGGCTCACGCGGTTCAGCTGATGCCATTTGTATATTCTGCTGCACGGCTGGCTGCGGGTGGGCAAGGCGCCCGCCGATCGTTCCTGGCAGTGTGGGCAATTGCTGGGCTTGTTTGAGAAGCGTTTCCGGTGTCGGGTCGACGTCCGGTACCTGAATGATATCCCGGTCGTTCGCCGCCGTCTCCGGCAAAGCCGAGGCAGGCGCAGGGCGCTGGTCGGGCACAATCGCCGCTACCATCATGTCATTGTGCTTGGGTTTGTCGAAAGGTACAGGCACCAGAGCATTGACCATTTCAGCGGACGTCTTGGGGGCAGCGGCACTGGAACCGTGGGTGTTGGCCGCCATGAGCTCATTGATTGCACCGACGCCGTTCTGCGGCCGGGGTTCTGGCAATGCAGCCAGCGCATTCAGTGTCGGCTCAGCCGGCACCGGCGTCGGCGAATAGTCCGGACGGCGCAGGGGAACCGGAACGTTGAGTGCTAGAGCCTGATTGTCCTCGGGCGTTCCCGCCATCGGCGTTTCAGGCTCCGGCACTACAGGATTGGCCTGTGACGCTTTGGTCTGTGCTGGTGCTCCATCGCCATCGGCTACTTCCGCTTTTGCAGCAACGGTCCTCGAGGGTTTCGCCGCCGATGCTACAGCAACTGAACCTTCACTGGAATCCTCTGCTTCATCGGCGCCGCCGCCAAAGAGAACACCGAAAAGTGTCTTACGGCCGGAGCTCGAGGAGGCGCTGGCAATCTGGATCGAACTGCCACTGCGCTTGCGCGATTCATAGGCGGCAACGGCCTGCTCATAGCCGGGCAACGGCTTGCCGTCGGAGGGAACGTGCAAGGTCTTGCCATTCGGGAAAACTGTGAGCAGCTCCTTGCGGCTCATGCGCGGCCAGTGGCGAACATTGCCGACATCGGTATGTATGAAGGGGGAACCGGAGGTCGGATAGTAACCCACGCCGCCAGCCTCGAACTTCAGGGCCGTGTTGCGAAGCGTCGCGAGTTTCACACCCGGGAGGTACCAGTCCATCGCCTTGCCAAGCATGTGCTGGCTCTTCTCCGCGACGCCGCGCGAACGGGAACGCAACATTGAATTCGTGGAGGGGGAGCGATAACCGCAGATAACGTGAATGTAGTCCCTGCCACCGGCCGCCTGGTATACTTGCCACACCAGATCGAACAGGCGGGGATCCATCTTGGTTGGTTCGTTGCGGCGCCAGTCGCGCAGGAACTTGTTCAGCTTGTTCAAGCCGTCCTGCTGAAAGCGGCCGTTTTTCTTGAATGTGATTTCAGCACGTTCGTTCGTATGGACGAAATAAAGTTTCAGGGTGCGTGTCTCGGCATTAGCCTGCGTGGATGCAAACAACATCGACGCAAGAACCACGAGGAACGCAAACCAGCCGGAACGCACAAGAATACCCACCGTCGATCCGCCGTTCTTAACATGATTCATGTCTGACAATTCGTCCCAACCTTGACCGCTATTCCAACCCCCGAACAGCTGGATTATCGGATTTAATGGTTAATGGTCGCTTTATTGAAGAACAAATACGTTGAGAGCATGGCAAAAACTCACGCAGAATCCATCGTTATGTGGCATGGTAAACGGGTTGTTCACAGCACAGTTAACGTCTTTTGGCTGATGAATCCACCCCACGAAAGTCTAAAATTTGCTCAAGTATTGAACAAGCAAGACAGAACTGGATCAATCGCCAACGGACTCTTAAGGTTTGGATCGCCGGTCTTCCTCTTGTGATTCGGACCTTCGAAATTTCATTCGCTACAATGACATGGTGCCAAAATGACTTCTGAAACAACTGGATACACGCTCGATCACGCACTTATGGCTGCGGCAAAAACCGGCGGCGCGGCAGCCATGAAAAACGATCAGGCGGCGCTTGGCGTCCTTCCCGAGTGGAATTTGGCGGATCTGTATCCGTCAACCGAAAGTAGCGAGCTGAAAGCCGATATCGCAAGGGCCAATGAGCTCACCGCAGCTTTCGAAGCGCGCTGGAAGGGCAATCTCACGGCCGAAGCGGGCAAACCGGACGGCGGCGAATTTGCCGTCTCCATCCGGGAGTTTGAGGCGCTGGAGGAACTCATTGGCAGGATCGTCTCCTTCGCCGGCCTGGTCTATGCAGGGGACACGTCAGACCCGAAGCGCTCCAAGCTTTATGGCGATATCCAGCAGAAGATGACGGATGCCAGCACGCATCTGATCTTCTACAGCCTCGAGCTCAATCGCATCGACGATGCGGTGATCGAAAAAGGCAATGGCGAACAATCCCGCCATCGGCCATTACCGGCCGTGGCTTGTCGACCTGCGCAAGGACAGGCCCTACCAGCTTGAGGACAAGCTTGAGCAGTTGTTCCACGAAAAATCGATTACCGGCCGTGGCGCCTGGAACCGCCTGTTCGATGAAACCATGACCGCCCTGCGTTTTGAGGTGAATGGCGAGGAGCTGTCGCTCGAGCCCACGCTCAACCTGCTTCAGGATGCGGACGCGAACGTACGCAAGACCGCTTCCGAAGCGCTTGCCAAGACATTCAAGGAAAACCTGCGCACCTTCACCCTCATCACCAATACGTTGGCGAAGGACAAGGAAATCTCCGACCGCTGGCGCGGATTTCAGGACATCGCCGATAGCCGCCATCTCGCCAACCGCGTCGAGCGCGAGGTTGTCGACGCGCTTGCCGAGGCGGTGCAGGCCGCTTGCCCCCGATTGTCGCATCGCTACTATGCGCTGAAGGCGAAGTGGCTCGGTCTGGAATATCTGAACAACTGGGACCGCAACGCGCCGCTGCCCGAGACCCCGCAGGCCGTCATATCCTGGACTGAAGCCCGCGAAACCGTGCTTTCCGCCTATCACGGCTTCGCCCCGGAAATGGCCGATATCGCCAGGCGGTTCTTTGACCGGAGCTGGATCGATGCACCGACCCGGCCTGGCAAATCCCCCGGCGCTTTCGCCCATCCCACCGTGCCCTCCGTGCACCCCTATGTGCTGCTCAACTATATGGGCAAGCCGCGCGATGTGATGACCCTCGCGCACGAACTTGGTCACGGCGTGCATCAGGTGCTTGCTGGCGACCAGGGGGCGTTGATGGCTTCGACCCCGCTGACCCTGGCCGAGACCGCATCGGTGTTCGGCGAAATGCTGACGTTCCGTTCGCTTCTGGAGAAGACCAGGGACAAACGCGAGCGCAAGGCGATGCTGGCGCAAAAGGCCGAGGACATGATCAACACGGTCGTGCGCCAGATTGCCTTCTACCAGTTCGAGCGCCGTGTCCACACTGAACGCACGAACGGCGAATTGACCTCCGACCGCATCGGCGAAATCTGGCTGGATGTGCAGAAGGAGAGCCTTGGACCGGCGGTCCGCTTCGGCCCCGGCTACGAAACCTTCTGGACCTATATTCCGCATTTCATCCACTCGCCCTTCTACGTCTATGCCTATGCCTTCGGCGATTGCCTGGTCAACTCGCTCTATGCGGCCTACCAGAATGCCGATGCAGGTTTTCAGCAAAAGTATTTCGACATGCTCAAGGCCGGCGGCACCAAGCACCACTCCGAATTGCTGGCGCCTTTCGGCCTCGATGCGACCGATCCTGCCTTCTGGCAGAAGGGCCTGTCGGTCATCGAAAGCATTATCGACGAGCTGGAGGCGATGGACGCCGCATAATGGTCACGACTACTCCGGCTCACACGCCTTATGATGGTTCGGCGCAACCCTTCACCATAGGATTGCAGCAGCTCGACCTGAAGGACTGGATTGAGATCGACGAGAATCTTCTCGCCTGTCTGGCAGAAAAGCAGCGCCTGTTCACACTGCATGGCGAGCGCATATTCGTCGAGGAGACGGGAACGGACGAGGCTCAAAAGGAAGTGCTGGAGCTGCTCGCCGCCCATCTCACCGGGCACTACCCCTCCATCTACACCCGTGACGGCGAAACCATCGCCATTGCCGGCCGGGATGAACCGGTGCCGCTTGGCGAAGCGGAAACGCCCTCCCTGCGCCGCGCCGCCAGTCTCGTTCAGGAAGACCTGGTCCTGATGCGCAAGGATGAGCAGCGCGGCTGGCACCTTGGCGCTGCCTCCCTGTCGTTTCCCTCGTCCTGGACGCTGCTGGAGAAATTCGGCCGCTCGATGGACGAAATCCACGCGCCCGTCCCTGATTTCGGCGCGGGAACCCGCAATGCCGGGCTGATCACCCGCATGTTCGACAATCTGCGCCTCGACCGCCCGGTCTGGCGTATGAACTGGTCGCTCCAACCCGATGGCAATCTCTATCACCCGCTCGCCAGCCACCAGAAGGGCGCGCTCTACACCGATGGTGACATCGCCGAACAGAGCTACGTTCGGGTCGAGCGCCAGACATTGCGCAAACTGCCTGGGTCCGGCGATATTCTTTTCACCATCCGCATTCATCTTGATCCGATAAAAGCGCTGAAGAAACACCCGGAGTGCCGGGCCGTGGCTGAAGCTTTTTCCCGCCAGCTCGAAGCGCTTAATCCTGCGCAATTGCATTACAAAGGTATTATGGCAATCCGCGAACGGCTTATCGAAGCGCTCAAGCGGCTATAGGCAATTCACCCTAAAAGGGCAATGGGTTGTTTGCTCTTTGTCATGTCTATGCTCTATGGTTTCTTTGAAGCGGGGAATTAACCGCTGCACTCATTGATGGAGATCAAAATTAGGAGCAACAAAAAAATGGCGAAGGCTGATTGGCCTGTACATGGAGAAATTACCGGTCCGATCGTGATGATCGGTTTCGGGTCCATCGGACGGGGTACCCTGCCCCTCATCGAACGCCACTTCAAATATGATAAATCCCGGCTGGTCGTTATCGATCCAAGCGCTGCCAACAAGAAATTGCTCGACGAGCGCGGCATCCGCTTCATCCAGCAAGCCGTTACCAAGGAAAATTACAAGACGCTGCTCAAGCCGCTTCTGACCGAAGGCGGTGGACAGGGTTTCTGTGTCAACCTTTCCGTCGATACCTCGTCCGTCGACATATTGCATCTTTGCCGCAAGCTCGGCGCGCTGTATATCGATACCGTCATCGAACCCTGGCCCGGCTTCTACTACGCCAACGACCTCGATAACGCTGACCGCACCAATTATGCCCTGCGCCAGACACTTCTTACCGAACGCAAGAAGCGTCCCGGCGGACCGACGGCGGTTTCATGCTGCGGCGCCAATCCAGGCATGGTTTCGTGGTTCGTCAAGCAGGCCGTGCTCGACCTGGCGCGGGACCTGCGCGTTGATCACACCGAACCGGCGCGCAATGATCGTGACGGCTGGGCCCGTCTGATGAACAAGGTCGGCGTCAAGGGCATTCACATTGCCGAGCGTGACACCCAGCGCGCCACCGAGCCGAAACCTTTCGGCGCTTTCTGGAACACCTGGTCCGTCGACGGTTTCATTTCCGAGGGCCTGCAACCGGCCGAACTTGGCTGGGGCACCCACGAAAAGTGGATGCCAAAGAATGCCCGCAAGCAGAAAAAGGGCAACAAGGCCGCGATCTTCCTGGAACAGCCCGGCGCCGATACACGTATCCGCACCTGGTGCCCCACGGAAGGCGCCCAGTTCGGCCTGCTGGTCACGCACAACGAAGCGATCTCGATTGCGGACTTCTTCACGGTGTACGACAAGAAAGGCAAGGCATCGTACCGGCCGACATGCCACTATGCCTACCATCCCTCGAATGTCGCGACATTGTCTCTCGACGAGATGTTCGGTGCAGCCGGTCAGCCGCAGGCGATCCAGCATGTGCTTGACGAGATCCGAAATCGTCGATGGTGCCGATGAACTCGGCGTCCTGCTCTATGGCCACGACAAAAACGCCTATTGGTACGGTTCGCAGCTGACGATCGAGGAAGCCCGCAAGCTTGCTCCGTATCAGAATGCGACGGGCCTGCAGGTTACGTCTGCGGTCATGGCCGGCATGGTCTGGGCGCTGGAAAATCCCGACGCGGGCATCGTCGAGACTGACGAAATGGACTTCCGCCGCTGCCTTGAAGTCCAGAAGCCCTATCTTGGTCCGCTCAGGGGCCACTATACGGACTGGACCCCATTGGAAAACCGCCCGGGTCTGTTCAAGGAAAATCTCGACCTTGACGATCCCTGGCAGTTCCGCAACATCCTGGTGCGCTGACAGCAGCGCTCAAATCAAAACGGCAGCCTTCGGGCTGCCGTTTTCGCTTCCGCCATTCTTTGCCGGCTATTCCGGCGCAACTGGCTTGGCGTCATAACAGACGAACGCCAGCTTGTTGCCGTCAAGATCGCGGATATAGGCAGCATAAAAGCCCTCGCCATATTGCGGGCGGAAACCGGGCTTGCCCTCGTCCCGTCCGCCGTTCTTGATCGCAAGTGCATAGAGCCGGTCAACCAGCGGTGCATTATCGTCGAAGCGGAATGCCGTCATGACGCCATTGCCGACGGTCGCGCGCCCGCCGTCGAAAGGGTGACCCACAAAAAACAGGGGGAAAGTGTCATCGCCCTTCCGGCCCCAGGAGCTCGAAAGATGATCCCTGTAGCACTGATCGAGGCCCATTTCTGCCATGAGCGGATCGTAGAATTTGATCGCCCGCTGAAGATCATTGGTTCCAACCATGGTATAGCCGATCATCGCCTCGCTCCATAATTTGTGGTCGCTACTATCGCCAACTGTGGTCCAGGTCACAAGGCCGCCATGTCAGTAGTCTCTGCCGGAAAATATCGTATCCTTCAAATCTTCAATTAAACTTAGGTCTTGTTTTGGCTTGATTTTCGCGGCATTGAATGAGGCAGATCCATTGGGAGACAGTCTGGATGAAACGCTTTTCGCTGGCCATCGCCGCAACCGCACTGACCATCACCCTTGCCGGCTGCATGAGCGGCGGCGTCCAGGAAGGCGGTCCGGTCACCCGGCCCACTGACGCCGTGCAGGGTCAATGGTTCGACACATCCGGCGTCGCTTTCTCCAATTTCAATGGTGGCGCGTTCGAAACGCGGGCCAACGATACCAAGGAAAAATTGGCGGAGGGCAGCTATCGCTTCGCTTCGGCCAATCTGATCGAGATCAATTTGCGCTCGCTTGCCCGCGGCACCCAATCCAAGGTTAATTGCGCCTTGGTCAGTGCTGGCCAGCTGAATTGCACTTCCTCATCAGGTCAGCAATTCTCACTGACGCGCCGCTCACCGCAGGTAGGCTAGGCTCCTCAATTCCTCGCGCGAATGGCTGAACGATCGTATAATTGAACGCCGCAATGCATGACGCTACCTTCTTCGAAGGCCATCGGTGGTCAACGGAAAGAGGCAATAATGAGCGTCGTGCAAAGAAGTATTTGAGGCAGTTCGAGCAATCGATGTTCCAGAGATAGGGCGATGAGGGCGGCAACTGCATTGAGCAGGCGAAACGACGACATTACCTCAATCAAGTCCGAATTGATGCTGATCAAATGGATGATGGGATTCGTTCTTGCATTTCAGATTGGTATTTTCGCCAAATTGTTCCTGTCTTGGAAAACTCGGCAAAATCTACGTCCTCGGCAGCGGCACGTGTCATATCTTCTTGACGCGCGAAACATAGGATGAAGATACTAAACCATTCGATCGAAATGAGCCCGCGGAGCAGTCATGTCCAGAATCCTCAACCAGATCCTGCCGAAAATCCTGTTAGCCACCTCCGCCCTCGGCATGACGGCCGGCGTGGCGATGGCCGACTACACGCTCAATATTTTGCATATTAACGATGAGCATTCGCGCATCGAGGCGATCAACAAGTTTGATTCCACCTGCTCGGCCGAGGAAGAGGCCAAGAAAGAGTGTTTCGGCGGGATCGCCCGCGTCAAAACCAAGATCGACGAGCGCCGGGCCGCGCTTTCGAAAGACGGCGGCAACGTGATTGTTCTCGATGCCGGTGACGAGTTCCAGGGTTCCCTGTTCTACACGACCTACAAGGGCGACGACACCGCCGAATTCATGAACCAGATGGGCTTCGATGCCATGGCTCTCGGCAACCACGAATTCGACGACACCCCCGTCACGCTCGGCAAATTTCTCGACAAGGTGAAGTTCGCGGTCATTTCCAGCAACATCGAAGTCGCGCCGAATTCGCCCATCGCCGGTAAATTCAAACCCTATCTCATCAAGGAAATCGGCGGCCAGAAGATCGGCATCATTTCCGCCCTGACCACGGATACGGCGGAAATTTCGAGCCCCGGTCCCGATGTCAAATTCGCCGATGAAGTCGAGACGCTGAAGAAACTGGTCGACACACTGAAGGCCGAAGGTGTCAACAAGATCATCGCGGTCAACCATTACGGCTATCTCAGGGACAAGGAGCTTGCGGCAAAGGTCGACGGCATCGATGTCATTGTCGGCGGCCACAGCCATACGCTCCTGTCGAACACCGACGCGGAAGCGCTCGGTCCCTATCCGACCTTGGTGAAGAATCCTTCCGGCCGGGACGTGCCGATCGTTCAGGCAAAGTCCTATTCGAAATATCTCGGTGAGCTCAAGGTCACCTTCGACGATGACGGCAATGTCACCAAGAGCGAAGGCGCACCGATCCTGCTCGACGCGTCTGTCACTCCGGATCCCGCCTTTGTGGCCCGCATCAAGGAATTGGGCAAACCGATCGAGGAATTGAAGGCGAAGAACGTCGGTGAATCCAGCGGTGTGATCGAAGCTGCGCGCGAGGTTTGCCGCGTCAAGGAATGCAGCATGGGCGATCTGGTTGCCGATGCCCTGCTCGACCGCGTCAAGGGCCAAGGCGTGACGATCGCCATCATCAATGGCGGCGGCCTGCGCGCATCAATCGATGCGGGCGAAGTTACCATGGGTGAAGTCCTGACAGTCCTGCCCTTCCAGAACACGCTGGCGACTTTCCAGTTGCGCGGGTCCGATGTGGTCGCAGCGCTTGAAAACGGCGTCAGTCAGATCGACCAGGGAGCGGGCCGTTTCCCGCAGGTCGCCGGGCTCAAATATGCATTCGATGCGTCGAAGCCGGTTGGCAGCCGCGTCTCTGACGTTCAGGTCATGCAGGGTGACAGCTGGAGGCCGATCGATACCGGGGCGACCTATGGTGTCGTTTCGAACAACTACATGCGCGCGGGTGGCGACGGCTACAAGATTTTCTCCACCAACGCGGTGAATGCCTATGATTACGGCCCCGGGCTTGAATTGGTCCTTGCCGACTACATGGGCAAGAACACGCCTTACAAGCCATACACCGACGGGCGTATCACTGTGCTCGCGCCAGGAACTTCCGCGGAGACAAAACCGGCTGAACCGGCGGCGGAAGCTGCCGCAAAGCCAGCGCCGGAATCGGCAGCGGCGGCGCCGGCGGCCAACCATCATCCGGATACCTATACGATCAAGCGCGGAGACAATTTCTGGGATATTGCTGAAGAGGTCTACGGCAAGGGCAGCGAGTGGAAGAAACTCGCTGAAGCCAATCCCGACATGAGGGTAATGAAGTTGCCGATCGGTGCGGCGATGAAAGTCCCGGCGCTGTAAGAGTTGATTCTCGCCCCCTCTGTCGTGCGGGACAGGGGGGTGAGAACGCCACACTGCTTCAAACATGACCGCCCAAAACATGCGGCCATTCGCACTCTTGCAATAATACCCGCCCCCACTAGGTTCCACGCGCAGAAGTGGAGTAATGGACATGGCAATTTCTGGCGGGGATCTGGCGGTGGTAATAAAGCCCGAAGACCATCCACGCATCGAAACCTCGAAGGTCGGTGTCCTTCTCGTCAATCTCGGCACTCCGGACGGCACCGACAAGGTGTCGATGCGGCGCTACCTGAAGGAATTCCTGTCCGACAAGCGCGTGATCGAATGGCCGCGCGCCCTCTGGCTCCCGGTGCTCTACGGCATCGTCCTCAACACCCGCCCGAAGAAGTCCGGCGCGCTCTATGCGAAGATCTGGAACCGCGAACGCAACGAGTCGCCCCTGCGTACCTACACCCGTTCGCAGGGCGAAAAGCTCGGTGCTGCCCTCGCTTCCCATCCTGAAATCCTCGTCGATTGGGGTATGCGCTATGGCCAGCCGTCGATCGAGCAAGCGCTGGAGCGCCTCGACAATGCCGGTTGCAAGCGCATCCTGATGTTTCCGCTCTACCCGCAATATTCGGCAACGACGACTGCGACGGTCAACGACAAGTTCTTCGAGGCGCTGATCAAGATGCGCTACATGCCTGCAACACGCACGGTTCCGTCGTATCAGGACGAAGCTGTCTATATTGATGCCCTCGCCACCTCCATCGAAAAACATTACGCGACGCTTGATTTCGAGCCTGAAGCCCTCATCGCCTCCTATCACGGCATTCCGCAGAGCTATTTCAAACGCGGCGACCCCTATCCCTGCCATTGCTGGAAGACCACGCGTCTCCTGCGCGAACGCCTTGGCTGGAGCGAAGACAAGCTGATCACCTGTTTCCAGTCCCGCTTCGGCCCGGAAGAATGGATGCAGCCCTATACGGACAAGACGCTCGAGAAACTTGCGAGGGATGGCGTGAAGTCAGTTGCCGTCTTCAATCCGGGTTTTGTTTCCGATTGCCTTGAAACGCTGGAGGAAATCGCCGGCGAAGGCGCGGAAATCTTCCGGCACAATGGCGGCGTCAACTTCACCCACGTCCCCTGCCTCAATGATTCCAGCGAGGGCATGAAGGTCATCGAGGAGCTGGTCCGGCGTGAATTGCAAGGCTGGATTTGAGCTCTCCCCGGGCTCGCTAGAATCATAACTATCGTCTATCTTGCCCTCGCCCATCCAAGGGGCGATGATCATATGTGACGCTGCTCAAGCGGTGTCGGCCAGGGGAGACCACCATGCCGTTCAGCGGTTTCGACTTTACCATTCCAGTTCTCGTCATTCTGGTACTGGTGGTTCTGTTTGCGGGCGTCAAGACGGTCCCCCAGGGCTACAACTACACGATCGAACGCTTCGGCAAATATACCCGCACCCTCGCACCGGGGCTCAACCTCATCGTGCCCTTTTTCGACCGGATCGGCGCCAAGCTGAACATGATGGAACAGGTGCTGAACGTTCCGACCCAGGAAGTCATCACCAAGGACAACGCCAACATCGCTGTGGACGGCATTGCCTTCTACCAGATCCTCAATGCGCCGCAGGCGGCCTATCAGGTCAGCGGATTGCAGAACGCCATCCTCAACCTGACCATGACAAATATTCGTACCGTCATGGGCTCCATGGTACTAGACGAACTTCTGTCGAACCGCGATACGATCAATGACCGCCTGTTGCGCGTCGTTGACGAGGCTGCGCATTCCTGGGGCATCAAGATGACCCGCGTCGAGATCAAGGACATCAACCCGCCGCAGGACCTGCTCGACAGCATGGGCCGCCAGATGAAGGCGGAACGCGATAAACGCGCGGTGGTGCTCGAAGCCGAAGGTACGAGGGCGGCGCAGATTCTGCGCGCCGAAGGGTTGAAACAGGCGCAGATCCTCGAAGCAGAGGGCAAGCGCGAGGCGTCGTATCGTGAAGCCGAGGGGCGCGAACGCCTGGCGCAAGCCGAGGCCAAGGCCACGGAACTGGTCTCTGCCGCCATCACCGCCGGCAACGTGCAGGCGCTCAACTATTTCGTGGCGCAGAAATACACCGAAGCCTTCGGCAAGTTCGCAACGAGCCCCAACCAGAAGGTCATCCTGATGCCGATGGAGGCCTCTTCGCTCATCGGCTCGCTTGGCGGTATCGGCGCGATTGCCCGCGAAGTATTCGGCGACAGCGCATCCGCAACCCCGCCCGCTCCCGCAACCCCGCCCGCGCGTGCCCGCACGGTTCCCGGCACCGGTGGCGGCTCGAATTCATAATCCGCAAGCGGGGGAGTGACACCTATGCTGGAACGTCTCTTCGCTGAACTCGGCCCCTGGAACTGGGTCGTTCTTGGCCTTGTCCTCATGATATTCGAGGTCGCCGCACCCGGCATCTTCTTCCTCTGGTTCGGCATCGCCGCGCTGATCGTCGGCACGGTAGCGATCCTGTTTGGCGAAGCGCTCGGCCTGGGCTGGCAGCTGCAGGTCATCCTGTTCCTGATCCTCTCCGTCATTTCCGTCTTCATCGGCCGCCGGCTGATCGGCGCGACGGACGTCGTGTCCGACGAGCCACTGCTCAACATGCGCGGCGAACAGCTGATCGGTCAGGTGGTGACGCTGGAAGAGGCAACGGTCAACGGTCGCGGCCGCGCCCGCATCGGCGACAGCCTGTGGCGCGTGACAGGGCCGGACCTCGCTGCCGGCACGCCGGTGCGCATCACCGGCATCGATCATGGCACACTGGTGGTGGAGCCGGTTTAGGGTCATCGGTTAAGACTATTGTCTCGTTTGCGGTGCCTGTCGCGCCTGTGATATGATTTGAAAATGAAGAACAAAACGCCAAGCTTTGTCGTATCTGTTTTTCAGGAAGATGGTGCCTGGATCGCCGTCAACGATGATTTGCCCATAGCAACAGAAGCGCCAAGCTATAGTGAGTTGCTTGAAAGGGTTTGGGAGATCGCGCCGGAGATTGCCGTTCTGAATGGCTGGGTGAGCGATCCACACAAACTTCGTCTCCGTTCTTCGTCGTTCCCTCAAATATCGAGAAACGCCACACTGCCAACGCCGTTCTGAAACAAGCAGGCCTGCCCAAGGCGTTCGACACAAAAGGTTGCTGAGACGAATTTTGAATTCATCCTTTTGAGGCAGCTGGTGTGGTTTTCGAGCACCGGAGCGCAGTGGACATTAGGTCCATGAGCACAGGAAGCTGCATCAGATATCCGTCAGGTTGAATTCGCAACGTCTCAGGCGGCGCCTATCCGCAGCAGATCATGGAAATGCACGATCCCGATCGGGAAGTTGTTTTCGGTCACGATCAGCGCGCCGATATTGTGCTCGTTGAGCAACGCCAGCGCCGCACTGGCGAGCATCGTCGGCGGCACCGTCTTCGGACTGCGCGTCATGATCTCCTCCACCCTCATCGTCACCAGATTGCGGTGAAGGTTGCGCGAAAGATCGCCGTCCGTGATGATCCCTGCCAGCGTTTCGTCGTCATTCTGCACCGCAATGCAACCGAAACGCTTCTCCGACAAAACCTTCATCGCCTCGGGAATCGGCGTGCCCAAAGGCACCAGCGGGATCCTGTCGCCGCGGTGCATGATCTCGCGCACATGCGTCAGGCTGGCGCCGAGCGACCCGCCTGGGTGGAATGTCTTGAAATCGCCTGCCGTGAACCCGCGTGCCTCGAGCAGCGCCACGGCGATCGCATCGCCCACCGCCAGCTGTATCAGCGTCGAGGTCGTCGGTGCCAGGCCATGCGGACAGGCTTCCGTTACACGCGGCATCAGCAGTACCACGTCGGCAGCCGTTGCCAACGCCGAATTTTCGCCTGCCGTCACCGCGATCAGCGGAATGCGGAAGCGGCGCGAATAGCTGACGATACCCTTGAGCTCCGCCGTATCGCCCGACCAGGATATGGCAAGGATCGCATCATCTGCGGCGATCATGCCGAGGTCGCCATGATTGGCTTCGGAGGGATGCACGAAGAAGGCCGGCGTGCCGGTCGAGGCAAACGTCGCGGCTATTTTCGAACCGATATGACCGCTCTTGCCGACGCCCGTTACGATGATGCGTCCGCGCACGGCGGCAATCTTTTCGATCGCCTTGCAGAAAGCTTCGGCCAACGGGCCCTCGAGCGCGCTGCTCAGTGCCGCCAGCCCGTCTTTCTCGGTTGAAATCGTCCGCTTGGCGGAATCAACCGCCGCGGTCTTGTCCAGTTCGGTGTCGTTTATAGCCTGCATGGCCGCAACCGTTAGCGCTTTGCTCGTCATCTGTCCATTTTTTGTTCAACGGAAAACAGGCAACGACGTCGCAGCAGGCGGCGGTTAGCCAGTCATTAACCATGGCCGTTTACGCTCCATAAACGATAAAGGCCCGTTCGAAGAGTTATCGAGCGGCCTCTTGGAGACCGGCGGCAAACCTGTTGATGCATTTTTGGCAACCACGTTTCGAAGCACCGCACCGCGGCAGCTTCCGGACTGCGATCAATGTCTGTCTGACGACGGCGTTGCTCAGCAGTACCGTGTTTGCATTCGGGGCCCGGGCCCAGGACGCCCCCCTCTGCGTGGCGCCGTTCAGGAAAATATACTCCAGACGCAGAACAATGCCGGCGCATCCAATCCGGGCCAGTCCGGCAATCCTGCAAATCCGTCAGCGCCGCAGGCGGATAACGGCATCCCCTCCAGGCCGTACGAACCGGTCAGTCCCGGCGCATTGCCGCCGGATGACGACAGCGGAAATCTCGGATTGTTCGGCGTACCCGGCGGCACTGGGTCGCCCCCGTCCGGACCCGTGGACAATAGCGGTGGTCTTAATCCGGATCCGGCTGCTGCGCCCGGAGAAAGTGTTCCCGTTCCAGCGGAAAGACCCGCCGCGCGTACCGTCCCTGCCCGGCCGGGTGAGACACGTGCCGATATCACCGGAACGGCAAGCGGCGACGAACAGACTGATCTCGCTTGCCACTGGAGCAATCGAACAGAACAGGGAAGCCAATCCCCCCGCTGAGCGCACCGCCCGGGACAATCTCCCCGAACCGGCGATCGAGCGCCGCACGATACGTCCCGACCCTGAACCCTTTGCCCCGCTCGGCATCAGGGCAGGAACAGTAACGCTGCGCCCGTCGATCAGCACCGGCCTTCGCGCCACGACCAATGCCGATGGCAGCTCGGACGGCAGCAGTGCTGTGCTTTCCGAAACACGCTTGCGCGCGCGCGCCACAACCGACTGGTCGCGTCATTCCGCCTTTCTGGATTTCGATGGCACCTATGACAAATCGATCTCTGGAGAAGAATATTCTGCTCCCAATGCCGGTTTGCGCGGCGGCTTCCAGCTCGATCTCGGCGAACGCACAACCGTGAAGGGCGAGGCAGGTTATCGCATCCGCCAGGAAGATCCGAGCGCACCAACGACCATCGTGGGAACCTCGAATCGCCCTCTCGTGCAGGAACTGGACGCAACCCTTGGTGTCCGCCACGAGTTCGGCAAGTTTTTTGCCGATGTAAGAGGTAATGTCGACCACACGACCTATGGCAATGCGGAATTCTCCGATGGCAGTGTCGTCAGCCAGGAAGACCGCGACAATACCTTTGCCAGCATTGCACTGCGCGGCGGTTTTGAAATGTCCCCGGCCATAAAGCCGTTTGTCGAAGTGGAACTCGGCAAGTTGATGTACGACGAGATCTCTCGATGCCAACGGCTTCCGCCGTTCGGGACCGCGCATCGGACTGCGAGGCGGTGTCGAACTCGACATCGCCGAGAAACTCAAGGGCGAGCTCGCGATTGGTTATCTGCGCCAGGACATCGACGACCCAAGGCTCGCAGCCGTCGATGGCATGAGTGTCGATGGCGCGATCACATGGTCGCCGCAACGGGGCACCGATGTCAGTCTCGGCCTGCTGACACGCGTCGAAGGAGCGACTGCCCCTGACGACAGCGGCTCGGTATTCTATGAAGGTACACTCGGTATAAAGCGTCAGGTCCGGTCGAACCTTGATGTCAACGCAACATTGATCGGCTCGCTGCGCGACAATACGGACGGCTCAGGCTGGGACAAGGGGTTCGGTGCGGAGATCGGCGCCACCTACTGGTTCAACCGTTTTGTCGGTCTCGACGTCAGCGCCCGCCACGAATTCACCCACAGCGAAGTAGAAAGCCGCCAGACCGAAGAAACCAGCATCTTCATGGGTGTGACGCTACAGCGTTGACCTCGGGGGGCATCGTTTATCTCCCCCTCGAGGGGGGAGCTGAACGATGGTGCGACTTCACCCCTGCTTGGGCTGGATCGTCTTCAGCATATTGCCGATATTGTCGATGACCCCATTGCGGATGTCATTGCGCCAAAGGGCAAAGGCCACATTGGCTTCGACAAAGCCCTCCTTGGAGCCCGTATCATAGGTGCGGCCCTTGAAGTGATAACCGAAGAAATCCTGCTCTTTGGTCAGCTTCAGCATCGCGTCGGTAAGCTGGATTTCGTTGCCGGCACCGCGTTCCTGATGCTCGAGAATGTCAAAAATCTCCGGCTGCAGGATATAGCGGCCATTGATGTAGAGATTGGAGGGAGCCGTGCCCTTGGCCGGCTTTTCCACCATTTCGGTCAGCTCGAACCCCTTGCCGATAGGCTTGCCCTGACCGACGATACCGTATTTGTGCGTCTCGGCCGGATCGCATTCCTGTACTGCGATCACATTGCCGCCCGACTGGTTGTAGAGCTCGACCATGTCGGCAAGGCAGCCATTGCCTTCAGGCTGCATGATCATGTCCGGCAATAGCAGCGCAAAGGGTTCGTCGCCGACGATGTCGCGCGCGCACCACACCGCATGGCCGAGACCCATTGGCACCTGCTGGCGGGTAAAGCTGGTCGTTCCCGGACCCGGCTGAATGCTTTGCAACTCGTCAAGCAGGCCGGTCTTGCCGCGTTCGGCGAGCGTGGCATAGAGCTCGTACTGAGCGTCGAAATAATCCTCGATGACCGCCTTGTTGCGGCCGGTCACGAAAATGAAATGCTCGATACCGGCTTCGCGCGCCTCGTCCACCACATATTGGATGACCGGCTTGTCGACGACGGTCAGCATTTCCTTCGGAATGGACTTGGTGGCGGGAAGAACGCGGGTGCCAAAACCCGCAACTGGAAAGACGGCCTTACGGATTTTCTTGCTCGTCGTCATCATTACCTCATGGTGTTGCATGCAATTATTGTTGTTTATTACTGTGGCATAGGCTCTATTGGATGCACAAGCGCACAATAACACTTCAAATTTCCGTACAATCCTCTACAAAATTGGTTCGAAACTTAGGTTCAGGACCTGGGGCCGTGCGCTAGACAATTTCGTTTCAAAGACCCAAAATGCATGCGACTGTAAAATAAACATTCTTTGCCACTGTTAATGTGGCCAAATGAATCTCGTTTGACGGCGCATGGTAAACCAATTCCTAACTTTGAGGTGTGTAATTTATCGTTTGACCCAAAAATATGGAAACACAGCTCGAGGAGAAAACACAATGGTGAGTTGTTCATCGGCTTTCGCCAGGCGCATGTTGATGGTTGCTGCGGTCGCGGGCATCGGATTGACCGGCGCCATCAACAATGCCGCTGCCGATGCAAAGTTCCAGAACTGGATCGCGGAGTTCCGCGGTACAGCAATGAAGAGCGGCATTTCTGCGTCCACCTATAACCGGGCTTTTGCCGGCGTGACCGAGATCGATCCGGAAGTCCTGCAGAAAGCCCAGTTCCAGCCGGAATTTACGGAGCCTGTCTGGGGTTACCTCGACAACCGCGTCAACGAGCAATCGATTGCCACGGGCCGGGAAATGGCGCGCAAATATAGCCGCTGGCTCAGTGCCATCGAAAAGTCCTACGGCGTCGATCGCAATATCCTGCTCGCCATCTGGTCGATGGAAACCAATTTCGGCGAGATCATGAAGCGTGACGATGTCATGCGCGACGCTGTGCGCTCGCTCGCCACCCTCGCCTATGCCGATCAACGCCGGGCGAAATATGCCCGCACCCAGCTGATCGCTGCAATGAAGATCCTTCAGACCGGCGATATCGACCGCAGCCATCTGACCGGCTCCTGGGCTGGCGCCCTTGGCCACACCCAGTTCATTCCGACAAGCTATCTGGCCTATGCCGTGGATATGGATGGCAATGGCAAGCGCGATATCTGGAATTCAGTGCCCGACGCGCTCGCCACCGCAGCCAATCTGCTGCGCAAGAACGGCTGGCAGTCCGGCCGCACATGGGGCTATGAAGTCGTTCTGCCGGCCGGTCGCAAATTTCCAGGCGGTTCGCGTACCATTGCCGAATGGCAAAGCCTTGGCGTCGTCCGGGCCAACGGCAAAGCGTTCCCGCATGGCAGCGAAAAAGCGACGTTGAAGGTGCCGGATGGCCGCAACGGCCCGACTTTCCTGATGACACGGAATTTCTTTGTGCTGAAGAACTACAACAATGCCGATAAATACGCTCTTGGCGTTGGTCTTCTGGCCGATCAGATTGCCGGTTCCACTGGCCTTCGCCAGGACTGGAATCGCCCGTTCACGCCGATTACCATGAAGGAGCGCGAAGAATTGCAGCATCATTTGCGCGAACTCGGCTATTATGACGGCAAGGTTGACGGGAAAATCGGCACGGGCTCAAGGGATGCCATTCAGGCTTTCCAGAAGCAGATGGGACTGGATCCCGATGGTCATCCAAGCAAGGAAGTGCTGACCGTCATCCGGAAGAAATAGTCCACGGCTGATGCCGATTATCTCTCCCTTGCGGGAGAGAAAGCGATTTTCAGCTTCTTGGCCCTTGCTAAGTGCTGGAAATCGCAAGAGAGGGGATATTGATGATTTGCAAATCCTCTCGCTTGGATTTTCCAAGGATTTGGTAAAGAGGCTAAATCCAAGAAAATCCTTTCTCCCCCACAAGGGGAGAGATATGCTTCCGCTGTTGTCGGTGCAAATCGGGGTCACAGGACAAACGCATGGATTGCAATCGATTGTATCGCGCGGAATATATGGGCAGACACTCCTCGCCTTTCTCACCCCTGCTCCTGTCCTTGGCTCTTGGTCTCGCAGGCACCCTTGTCTTCGTCGAAACTGCCTCTGCACGAACGATCCTCGATATGCTTTTCGGGCCGCGCGAGATCTATCGGGAGCCGACGGACAGGCTCATTGACGATGGCAGGAGGAGGGCACGTCCTCCCAGGAGCCGCCCGGCAAAGCGAGCCCGCCCCCGTGCGCCTGCCCCCCTACGCACCTCGCCAAGAGAGGGGCCCTCTGCAACCGCGCCACAACCAGCCATTCCGGCAAAACTGCCCGATGCCAAGACTGTCCTCATTGTCGGCGATTTCATGGCAGGCAACCTGGCGGAGGGCCTGGACGCCGCATTCATCGATTCACCGGGTGTGCGTGTCGTCGACAGGGCAGATGGGTCCTCTGGCTTTGTACGCAATGATCACCGCGACTGGCCTGCAACGATCGGTGGCATGATCGAAGCGGAAAAACCAGCCGTTGTCGTCATCATGGTCGGGGCCAATGATCGCCAGCAATTCGCCAGCGGCCAGACGCTGCTGACCGACGAATGGACGAAGGAATATCAACTGCGCATCAACGCGTTCCTGGAAGCGGTCAAGAAGACCGGTCATCCGGTGGTTTGGGTGGGTCAGCCAGCTTTCAAGTCGAAAAGCATCACCAATGACGTGCTTGCCTTCAATGAACTCTATCGCAATGCGGCGGAGAAAGCCGATGGCACGTTTGTCGATGTTTGGGATGGCTTTGTCGATCAGAGCGGCAATTTCACATTGTCCGGATTTGACATTTCGGGGCAGACCGCACGCCTGCGCAACAATGACGGGATCGGCCTGACCATCGCAGGCAAACGCAAGCTCGCCTTCTATGTCGAAAAGCCGCTGCGCCAGATGCTCGGTAATGCAACTTCACCGGATGTTGCTGCAATCAAACCGGGTGCCCCGGTGCAGGCCCTGCCCGGAACGCCGCAACCTCCCGTGAAGGTCGACCGGCTGGCGCCGATCAGCCTCAGCGATCCTGAACTTGATGGCGGTACCGATCTCCTCGGGGCCGCGCCGCGACCTGTACCCGCCATTGAAAAATCGGCCCGCGATCGTCTCGTCATCGACGGCGTCGCCCCGGACAGTCAGCCGGGCCGCGTCAACGATTTCTCCTGGCCCGTGCAAAAAGCGCCGTAACCAAACCTGAACTCGTCCCACTCATGACCCGGGATACGCGTATAGCCCTGGTGGTCACTGCGTCGCCGCCACCCCCGTAGCTGGTGCATAAAATTCATCGAGTGCTTTTTTCAGGGGACCTCTGGCGGCTTCTGTATAATAAGTCATATGTCCGCTGGCGAGATCTCTTGACCGTAACGCGTTTGTCTGTGTCCAGTTTGGCGATCTTCAACTGTGATTCCACTTGGTAGAACCACACCGCATTGTCGTAATAGCCAAGCAGCGCCAGTATTTTCAGTTTCGGATCGGTTTTCAACACCGCGGCCAGATCGGTAACACCGCCCAATTGGCTCATCTCATAGTCCCATTTGCATCGGTTGCACACGACGGCATAGTCCGGGCTTGTGCGAGGAACATAATTGACAGAATTTGGCAGATGATCCTTGAGGGCGTTACCGAGCACCTCGCTATCAAAATAGTCAGGATCGTAATCAGTACCGATCATGCGTGCATCAAAAATGCCGTATTTGCTGTCTTTTTTTGGCAAAAATAGTCTCGATATTGCCAAGCTTACACTAGACCATCTCAAATCCGGAATTGCCAGTATCCCCTGTATTTCCTTGAGTACTTTCTTGCTGTCAACCGTTTCAGTGAACAGCGGAAACAGCTTCTTGAACATGGGGATATATGTATTGGCATGAAAATTTCGGATGTAGTCGACATATCTATCAAGGCCGTCGTCCGTGAGCGTATCGAAGCCCTTCGTTTTGCTCCAGCGCTCGTCGGGCTCTTTGGAATATGTGGCCTGAAAATAGTCCGTAACCAAGGCCTGGGTCGGGAAACCCAAAGTGCACAAGGGCAGCGTCGTAAATACGGCTCCAAACCGCGAACAGCTATCACCCGACAAAAGCGGTGAATTGAGAATGATCCCGGATAATATGATCGGCGGCTTGCCCGATGGGTCAGCATCGAAGTTGCTTGTTCCCGCTTGCTCCAGAAGCGCCGAAGCCTTTGCGACGCGTGCACCTCCATAGGATTCGCCATAGACATATTTGGGCGAGCTTTGCCGGTTGTTTTTGTTGGAATAACTGGTCACAAAATCACGAAATATCTCAGCATCCCTGGTGACATCGAAGAAATCCTCGTCCTTGAGCGGCTGGATCGCGGTTGAATACCCGGTGCCGACCATATCGACGAAAACAAGGTCACTTTGATCCAGCAAGGTTTCGTCATTGTCGATGACCGGAAAATTGAAATCTTTCGCTTGCATGGGCAAATTGGGTGCGTCGATCTTGACCCGTTTTGGCCCGTACGCCGCCATGTGCAAATAGATTGTGGCCGCTCCCGGACCACCATTAACAAAGAATGTCACAGGACGCTTGTCTCTTGGCAGATCATCGCGCGTATAGGACACATAGAACATTGCCGCTTCGGGTTTTTTTGTGCCGGTAACATCCTTCGGTCCATAGGCAATGAGGTGCCCGGCGGACGCCGTGTACCAGAGTGTCTTTTCGTCGCTGGCACCCTTGTGGACGGTTATACTGTGCCGCATGACCGATGGTCTCCCGTTCACCTGCGGTGATGAAGGATCGGGATTGTCGTTTGCGATAAACCTGTATTCTTCCGGGGCGAACAACGCATATGCATCTGCGTCCAGCCCGGCCCCTTTCAGCAGCTCGACCGCTTCCGGCATCTTTCCGTCTGCCTTGAGCATTGCGGCAGCTTCCTTGAAGAGGCCGGCATCCGTCAGCATTTTCAATGCCTCTTGGGCCCTGCCAACTGCTTTAAGCATATCCGCGGCTTCATTGAAGAGGCCCGCCCCCTTCAGCACATCAATGGCTTCCTGGGTGAATCCCGCATCCTCGAGCCCCTTGGCGGCCTCTTGCGGCTTGCCGTCCGCCATCAGTTTCGCTGCCTTGCCGAGCGCGGCGAGTTTCGCATTGATATCTGCGAGCAGTTTCTGCGCCTTGGCGATCTCGCCCGGGTTGTCCTTGTCGGTGCGGATTAGATCGTCCAGTCTTTTCTGCGCCGCTGCAATCAAACCGGGCGTGTCAGCATCCCCGTTGAGAATGGCAAGCTCGTCCCGGGCTTTTTTGAGTTTGACCTGTGCCGCCTTGATCGAACCGGGTATGAACTCATCCCCATCGAGGATGGCGAGCGCATCCCGCGCCCTCTTGAGCGCGCCGGGATTGGCCGGGTCTTCCCGGGTCAGATCGTCGAGATCGGCCTGAGCTTTATCAAGTTTGGCCTTCGCCTCGGCGATCGAGCCTGGCGTGTTTGCCTCTGCCATAAGAGTGGCAAGCTCGGCTTGTGCGTCGTTACGCTTCTTCACCGCCTCCTTGATCGAGCCAGGCGTGTTTTCATCTCCTTGAGGATGGCGAGCGCATCCCGCGCCTGCTTGAGCGCGCCGGGATTGGCCGGATCTTCCCGGGTCAGGTCGTCGAATTCCTGCCGCGCCGTTTGCAATGCCTCGGTCTTGGACTCGAGCTCGACAGCAAGGTCTTCCAGCGCCGTTTTAACCGCGGCGATTTCCTTTGCGTGTGCCGCCTTCAGATCGTCCAGCGCCGTTTGCGCGGCCACCCGTTCGGCCTCCAGCTGCGCCCGATTCCGTTCCGACTCCGCAATCGTGGCATTGACCGTGGCCAGATCGTCCCTTGCCGTGGCCAAGGCGAATGTGCTGTCCGATGTGTCGGCGTCAGTCTGTGGAGAGTTTGTGTCCGCGCCATTACAGGCGGAGAGCCCCAAAAGGGCCACTAGCAACAAAAGTCTGAAAATCATTGGTGCTCTCAAATTCGAAAAGAGAGCCCTATGCGCAACTGTGAGAGTTCAGGTCAATTAGCCATAAGTCGCAAATTGCCTAATATTCTACCAAATAATGCTGAAGATTCTTTTTGAGCAGTTTCTACACCGGGAAACTCGCCTTGGTTGCATCGAGCAAATTACGATCCCGCGATTTCGCACAAACCATCGCGGCAGTGCGACAATCCTGTTGCGAAGAAAAAGCGAAAGCACGAATGCGTTTTGGGAAAGCTCATCGAATTACACAGAAAAGCACCCGAGAACCGCCCAGGAATCGGCGAATCTGGCGCAAGATTCTCAACCGGCACGAGAATTTTGGACGTGCCTGGTTGAAATGCTACCGCGGCAGAACCGAAGAACCCATCAATGCCGCATCAATGGAATGGGCTGCCTGCCGGCCTTCGCGGATCGCCCAGACAACGAGAGATTGCCCGCGACGGACGTCACCGGCCGTGTAGAGCTTGTCGACACTGGTGCGATAATCCTTGTCATCCGCTGCAACCGAACGGTTACCACGGCGATCAGCCCGCATATCGAGCGAACCGGAGAGTTCCGTGACGATATTGTTCTCGAAGGGGCCCGAAAAACCGATGGCGATAAAGGCGAGATCGGCCTTGATGAAAAAGTCGGTGCCGGCAATGGGCTTGCGTGCCTCATCGACTTCACAGCACTTCACATGGGTCAGGGTTCCATTTTCACCAATGAATTCAAGTGTTGCCACTTGGAATTCGCGGTCCGCACCCTCCGCTTGCGAGGAGGAGGTGCGCATCTTTGTCGCCCAGTATGGCCAGACACTGAGCTTGTCTTCCTTCTCCGGCGGCTGTGGGCGAATATCGAGCTGGGTGACCTTCACCGCGCCCTGACGGAACGCCGTGCCGACGCAGTCCGACGCCGTATCACCACCACCCACAACCACTACGTGCTTGCCGGAGGCGATGATCGGATCGCTCGGCCAAGCGACCGAGTCGATGTTCTCACGGCCGATGCGCCGGTTCTGCTGGACGAGGTAATGCATTGCATCATGCACGCCCTCGAGCTCGCCGCCGGGGATACCGGCCGGGCGGGGTGTCTCTGCCCCGCCGCAGTAGAGCACTGCGTCATAGGTGTCGATAAGCTCTTGAACCGGCTTGTCAATTCCGACATTGACCCCGCAGAAGAACGTGACGCCCTCGCCTTCCATCTGGGTAACGCGGCGATCGATGAAGTGCTTCTCCATCTTGAAGTCAGGGATCCCATAGCGAAGCAGCCCACCCGGACGGCTCTCGCGTTCGTACACGTGGACTTCATGCCCTGCACGGCCAAGTTGCTGTGCTGCAGCCAAACCAGCCGGTCCGGAACCAATCACCGCCACGTTCTTGCCGGTCTTGGATGCGGCAGGCTGCGGAATAATGAAGCCTTTTTCATAGGCCTTGTCGGCAATCGCCTGCTCCACTGTCTTGATGGATACCGGCACATCCTCCAGGTTCAGCGTGCAGGCCTCCTCGCAGGGAGCCGGGCAGATGCGGCCAGTGAATTCGGGGAAATTATTGGTGGAATGCAGGTTGCGGATCGCCTCATCCCAGTTGTCGTTGTAAACGAGATCATTCCAGTCCGGAATCTGGTTGTGGACCGGACATCCGGTCGGCCCATGGCAGAAGGGAATCCCGCAATCCATGCAGCGCGCTGCCTGCTTCTTGACCTCGCTATCCGACATGGGAATGGTGAATTCCCGGAAGTGCCGGATGCGATCAGAAGCCGGCTGATACTTGCCGACCTGGCGGTCGATCTCTAGAAAACCTGTAACCTTACCCATAAATCTGCTCCCTCGCCTCTCGGAGGACCACCCATTCCCGCACGGGGCTTTGGGCAGCATTGGACCCCATGCCGAGCATCATGACGACGCTCGAAGCATGGAGCGCGTTGACCTTATTCGGCTGCGACTCCCATCCGCATACGCTCCATATCCTCGAGCGCGCGGCGATATTCGACCGGCATGACTTTCACGAATTTCGGCCGGAAACTCTCCCAATTGTCGAGAATTTCCTTGGCCCGGCCCGAACCCGTATAATGCATGTGGTTCGAAATGAGCTGCACAAGACGCTCTTCGTCGTGCCGCGTCATATTGGCCGACACATCCACACGTCCCTTGTGCGCCAGGTCGCCACCGTGATGGTGCAGCTTTTCAAGGATGTCGTCCTCTTCGGGCACTGGTTCGAGCTCGACCATCGCCATGTTGCAACGCTGGGCGAAATCGCCAGCCTCATCAAGCACATAGGCGACACCACCGGACATGCCGGCCGCGAAATTGCGGCCGGTCTGGCCGATGACGACAACAACACCGCCGGTCATGTACTCGCAACCATGGTCACCCGTGCCTTCAACCACCGCGATGGCACCAGAGTTGCGAACGGCAAAACGTTCACCGGCCACACCACGGAAATAGGCTTCGCCCTCGATCGCCCCGTAAAGTACCGTATTGCCGACGATGATCGAATCTTCCGGCACGATCTTCGTCTCTTCCGGCGGGCGAATCACGATGCGACCGCCACAAAGGCCCTTGCCGACATAGTCGTTACCATCCCCGATCAGTTCGAACGAGATACCGCGCGCCAGGAAGGCACCGAAGGACTGCCCGGCCGTTCCATTGAACTTGACCGAGATCGTATCCTCTTTCAGGCCCTTATGCCGATAGCGCTTGGCAACTTCACCCGATAGCATTGCACCGGCGGAGCGGTCGACGTTCTTGATATCCATCTCGATCTTGACCGGAATCTTGCTTTCGAGCGCGGTCTTGGCCTGCTCGATCAGCTTGCGGTCGAGAATATCGACGATCGGATGGTTCTGCCGTTCAGTCCACCGGGTCTTTTCCTCGGGCGCTTCCGGCTTATGGAAGATGCGGGTGAAGTCGAGACCCTTGGCCTTCCAATGGTCGATCATCTCACGCTTCTCGAGCAGTTCCGTCTTGCCGACGATCTGTTCGAGCTTGGTGTAGCCCATTTCGGCCAGGAATTGCCGCACCTCTTCCGCCATATAGAAGAAGAAGTTGATGACGTGTTCCGGCGTGCCCTTGAAGCGCTTGCGCAGGACAGGATCCTGTGTTGCGACGCCGACGGGGCAGGTGTTGAGATGACACTTGCGCATCATGATGCAACCGGCGGCAATCAGCGGTGCGGTGGAGAAACCGAACTCGTCGGCCCCAAGCAGCGCGCCGATGATGACATCGCGGCCAGTCCGCAAGCCGCCATCGACCTGTAGCGCGACGCGCGAACGCAGTCCGTTGAGCACAAGCGTCTGCTGCGTTTCCGCAAGGCCCATTTCCCACGGGCTGCCGGCATGCTTGAGCGACGTCAGCGGCGACGCGCCTGTTCCGCCATCATATCCGGAGATAGTGATGTGATCGGCGCGCGCCTTGGCAACGCCGGCGGCAACGGTGCCGACACCGACTTCCGAGACAAGCTTCACCGAGACATCGGCCTCAGGATTGACGTTCTTCAGATCGTAGATGAGCTGCGCCAGGTCCTCGATGGAGTAGATATCGTGGTGCGGCGGCGGCGAGATGAGGCCGACGCCGGGCGTCGAGTGACGGGTCTTGGCGACCGTTGCATCCACCTTGTGACCGGGCAGCTGACCGCCTTCGCCGGGCTTGGCACCCTGCGCAACCTTGATCTGCATCATGTCGGAGTTGACAAGATATTCCGTCGTCACGCCGAAACGGCCGGACGCTACCTGCTTGATCGCCGACCGCTCAGGATCTCGGCTTGCCATCCGGCAGCGGATAGAAGCGATCCGGCTCCTCGCCACCTTCGCCTGTGTTCGACTTGCCGCCGATCCGGTTCATGGCGACGGCCAGCGTTGTATGCGCCTCGCGGCTGATGGAGCCGAACGACATCGCGCCTGTCGAGAACCGCTTGACGATTTCCTTGGCAGGCTCGACCTCATCGATCGAAACCGGCTTGCGCCCCATATCCGGGGCCAACTTGATGTTGAACAGACCTCGAATGGTCTTGGCGCGGGCCGACTGGCTATTCACCATGTCGGAATATTCCTTGAACGTGCTTGGAGAATCCGTCCGCACCGCATGCTGCAGTTTCGCAACGGCATCCGGCGACCAGAGATGCGCTTCGCCGCGCATGCGGTAAGCATATTCACCGCCAACTTCGAGTGTCGTGGCAAGGACCGGATCATTGCTGAAGGCGTCCCGGTGCCGGCGAACCGTCTCTTCCGCGACTTCCTCAAGACCAACGCCTTCGATCGTCGTCGCAGTACCGAAGAAGAACCGGTCAACGAACGCCGACTTCAAGCCGACTGCATCGAAAATCTGCGCGCCGCAATAGGACTGATAGGTGGAAATGCCCATTTTGGACATGACCTTCAGGATTCCCTTGCCGATCGACTTCATGTAGCGCGACACGACTTCTTTCGAGTCTACTTCCGGTGGAAATTCACCGCGCTTGTGCATGTCGAGCAGGGTATCGAAGGCGAGATAGGGGTTGATCGCTTCGGCGCCATAACCGGCGAGGCAGCAGAAATGATGCACTTCACGCGGCTCACCCGATTCGACCACGAGTCCCACCGACGTACGCAGACCCTTGCGGATCAAATGATGGTGGACCGCAGCCGTCGCGAGAAGAGCCGGGATCGGAATCCGGTCCGGACCAACCTGCCGGTCGGAAAGGATGATAATGTTGTAGCCGCCGTGCACCGCCGCTTCCGCACGGTCGCACAGTCGTTCGACCGCACCGGCCATGCCCGCCGCGCCTTCGTCGACGTTATAGGCCGTATCCAGCGTCTTTGTATCGAACCGGTCTTCCGTGTGGCCAATGGACCTGATCTTTTCCAGATCGCCATTGGTGAGGATCGGCTGGCGCACTTCCAGCCGCTTGCGACGGGACGAGCCCACCAGGTCGAAAATGTTCGGGCGCGGACCGATGAACGACACAAGGCTCATCACCAGTTCCTCGCGGATCGGATCGATCGGCGGGTTGGTGACCTGCGCGAAGTTCTGCTTGAAATAGGTGTAAAGCAGCTTCGACTTGTCCGACATCGCCGAGATCGGCGTATCGGTGCCCATCGAACCAATGGCTTCCTGACCCGTCGTTGCCATCGGCGACATCAGCAGGCGCGTGTCTTCCTGCGTGTAACCAAACGCCTGCTGGCGGTCGAGAAGGCTCACATCCTTACGCAGAGCACGCGGCTCCACCGGATTCAATTCTTCCAGGATCAGCTGCGTGTTCTTCAGCCACTGCTTGTAGGGGTGACGGTTGGCAATCTCGGACTTGATCGTGTCATCAGAAACAATCTCGCCCTTTTCCATGTCGATCAACAGCATTCGGCCGGGCTGGAGCCGCCACTTCTTGACGATCTTCGCTTCGGGTACGGGCAGCACGCCAGCTTCCGATGCCATAATGACGAAATCGTCGTCGGTGACAATGTAACGTGCCGGGCGCAGACCGTTGCGGTCAAGGGTCGCGCCGATCTGGCGGCCGTCAGTAAATGCAACCGCTGCCGGACCATCCCACGGCTCCATGAGCGCGGCGTGATATTCATAGAACGCCTTGCGATCATCGGCCATGAGCTTGTTGCCGGACCATGCTTCCGGGATAAGCATCATCATCGAATGGGCGAGCGAATATCCACCCTGAAACAGGAATTCCAACGCATTGTCGAAGCATGCGGTATCCGATTGGCCTTCATAGGAAATCGGCCAGAGCTTCGAGATGTCGTTGCCGAAATATTCGCTATCGACCGAAGCCTGACGCGCGGCCATCCAGTTGACGTTGCCCCGCAGCGTGTTGATTTCACCGTTATGTGCGACCATACGATAAGGATGCGCGAGCTTCCATGACGGGAAGGTGTTGGTCGAGAAGCGCTGATGCACGAGCGCGACTGCGCTCTCGAAACGCGGATCCTTCAGATCTTTGTAATAGGCGCCGACCTGGTAGGCGAGAAACATGCCCTTGTAGACAATTGTCCGCGCAGACATGGAAACGACGTAGAAGTCGCTCTCCTTGCCGCCGTTCTCCTGGTAGATGCGGTTCGAGATCACCTTGCGCAAGACAAAGAGCCTGCCTTCGAAATCCTCGTTTGTTTCAATGTTGGGATTGCGCCCGATGAACACCTGCCGGTGCACCGGTTCCGTTGCCGCGATATGCGGCGCCTTTGACAGTGATGAGTTGTCGACGGGAACATCCCGGAAACCAATCAGCGACTGACCTTCCGAAGCGATCACTTCGGAAATAACCGTTTCGATATGAGCCCGTTCGTCGGCGTCCTGCGGCATGAAAAAGGTAGCCAACGGCATAATGGTTGACGGGGGGAAGCTCGACACCCTTTTCAGCCCATTCCGCACGGAAAAAGCTGTCGGGAATCTGCACGAGCATACCCGCACCATCGCCCATCAGCGGATCGGCGCCGACAGCACCGCGATGCGTCAGGTTTTCGAGCATGAACAGCCCGTCTTCGATGATCTTGTGCGACTTGACGCCCTTCATATGCGCGACAAAACCGACACCGCAGGCGTCATGCTCGTTGCGCGGGTCATACAGGCCTTGTCGAACTGGAATGCCAGACGATTTATTGGTTTTGACCGCACGAGTCTGCACGGCCTGAGCGAGTTCAGTCGTTACAGATGGCGTCAAATCCGACATCGTCAATTCCTCCAGTAGAGCCCGTCGCGGGCGGTCAGTTTCATGGGACGGAATAGCATAATTCCAGTCCGGCTTTGGTGCGGCATATCTTCCGATTGCAGATTGCGGTCACCATTATAAGGACGGAAGCAGCTTTGCTCACCATCCTTGTTTTAAGTTCGCGCAAATTAGGACAGCATTGCTGTCTTATTGTCGTATGCCAGAATAATTCCAAACAAACAAGATGGAAAAGCAAAAAATATCCGCATCAGGCGAAATATCATTGCGCAAAACGTACCAAAAGTATCCCTTAAGTTTCGAAACAGGAGGTTTCCGCTAAAAATACAAAGAAAAACAGACGGTTCCACATGAGAAGGTTTTCGAGTTCCCTTTTCACCTCCAGGCTAAAGGCGTATGGCTTTCGACGTCAATTCGAACCTCGAGGTCATTCCGTGCATTTTGCGTCCGATAATTGGGCCGGAGCCCACCCGAAGATTGCAGAGAATCTGAGCAGACACGCGAGTGGCTTTGCTAGCGCCTATGGCACGAGCACTCTCGATAAAGCTTTGGAGCAGACGTTTAACGAGATTTTCGAACGGGAAGTCGCGGTTTTCTTCGTGGGGACCGGCACTGCCGCCAATTCACTGGCGCAAGCAAGCATCGCCAGGCCCGGTGGTGTAACGCTCGCCCATCGCGGCGCCCATATCATTGAAGACGAGGGCGGTGCACCCGAATTCCTCACCGGCGCGCGTCTCCAAGCGGTCGACGGCCCAATCGGCCGCATGAACATCGACAATCTCGAGGCCGCCGTCAAAGGCTTCAGGTCTGGCGATGTGCATGCAGGACGGCCGATGGGGGTTTCGATAACCCAATCGACTGAAATAGGCACGCTCTACGAACTCGGCGAAATCGCCGCTGTTGCAGCGCTGTGCCGAAAAAACGGACTGCCGCTTCACATGGATGGCGCACGTTTTGCCAATGCTCTCGTGTCTCTTGGATGCTCACCAGCGGACATGACATGGCGCCAGGGTGTCGACATTCTCTCTTTTGGCGGAACCAAGAATGGCTGCTGGTGTGCTGAGGCTCTGGTGTTCATGGATCCGGCCAAGGCACAAGATATGCCGTTCATTCGCAAACGCTCTGCTCAGCTCTTTTCGAAATCCAGATTCATCGCCGCCCAGTTCGAAGCTTACTTTGCCGGTGGATTGTGGCTTGATCTGGCCAGGCATGCCAATGCAATGGCGGCGCGCCTTGCCAACCATATCACCGCATCAAGCTCGTTACGGCTGGCGTGGCAGCCACGCGCTAATGAGGTTTTCGCCATTCTGGCAGAAGAAACGGCCGCGGCACTCCATGCGAACAACGCCATCTTCTACGATTGGAAGCCACCGCATTCGGAACGGCACCTCGTCGGCACAAATGAAACGCTCATTCGTCTTGTCACGAGCTATGCCACCTCGGCTGAAGAAATCGATCGCTTTGGCAGACTGATCGCATGAAAAAAGCGGCGCTTTCGCGCCGCCCTTTTCTGACTACCGTGCCAATCGCTTAGTTGGCAGCTTTCGCTTCGATCTGCTTGGCTTCCTTGTCAGACAGGGAAGTGACTGCAATCTTGCGCGGCTTCATTTCTTCCGGAATTTCGCGCTTGAGATCGATATGGAGCAAGCCGTTTTTCAGGCTGGCACCACTGACCTCGACGAAATCGGCAAGATGGAAGCGGCGTTCGAAAGCGCGTGAAGCAATACCGCGGTAAAGCGTTTCGGCATTTTCGTCGGTCTTCTCATTGCTCTTTTCACCAGTCACCTTGAGCTGGTTGCGATGGGCCTCGATCTGGATTTCATCCTCCGAGAACCCGGCAACAGCCATGGTGATCCGGTAGGTGTTCTCGCCGGTCCGCTCGATGTTGTATGGCGGATAGGTCTGCGCACCTTCTGGCTGAGCCAGCGAATCAAGAATGGTAAAAAGCCGATCAAAACCGACGGTTGAACGGTAGAGCGGGGAAAAATCAACGTGACGCATGGTTAAGCCCTCCTTTAGAGCGACAATGTTTGCGTGTTTTGGTTCTGGAAGGACTCCTTAACTGGCAAGTCCTGGTGAACCAGTGACCCCGGTATGGCGGTCACGGAATTTATTTGGTTAGACAGAACACGTATTTCAAGGGTGTTTTGACGCTAGAAATTTCGCGGGGGGTGAGGGCGTCTCAACGCTGTGGATGAACGCAAAATGAACATGATCTTCGGAATACGTTCACCTCGGCGCATCTATAACTGCACTCAAGGTTGGCAACGATCCGACATCACAAAGGACCAAATAAAATGAAGAAAATCGTTCTCGCACTTACCGCCTCGGCGCTTCTCGTCACCGGCTTTGCCTCTTCGGCAATGGCTGACGGTCGCTACTACCGGGAAGGTTCGCCTGCGATTTATATGGAGGACGGCGTTGGTGCTGACGGCTATCTGGTCCAGGACCGTCGCTACTATGAGGATGGTTACCGCGAGGACCGCCGTTATGACCGCCGCGACCGGTTTGGCCCGCGCGACGTGGCCCGCATGCTCGAGCGCCGCGGCTACCGCGTCCGGGATGTCAATTTCGAACGCGGCCGCTATTTCGTAAGAACCTCGCGCCGCGGTGCGCCGGTACTGGTTGTTGTATCGCGTCGCGGCGAAATCCTCGAAACCCGCCGCATGGGTGGTGATCGTTACGGTGACAGGCGTCAGAACGGTTTCAGCATCGAAATAAACCCGGCTTACTGAGTACTGCGTTAAAAGGCCGAAATCGTTCCGGGTGTAACGTCCCTTCCGCCCGGAACGTACTGACCGGAAGCTCCCGACAGAGTTTCCGGTCATTCTTTTTGTCAAGAGCTGGTTTGACCTTTGCAGCGGCGCATTTTATCAGAGAGGGACTGATTTCCGGCAAGCGCAAGATGAGGACCAGTCAACTCAAATGATCCGACCGCTTGCCGAAACGGCGTCCAACCCCATTCCTCCCGGTATACGCGTCGATCTCGTTGATTCTCACGGACGGCAATGAACTGCGCTTTGCGATTACACCGGCGAGCACCCATCCTGCCCGGGGTACGGTTATCATCCTGCATGGCCGCAATGAGTGCATCGAAAAGTATTTCGAAACAATTTGTGACATCGCGGCTCGCGGCTTTACCGTCGCGACGTTCGACTGGCGTGGCCAAGGTGCCTCCAGCCGCCTCCTGCGCAATCCGGCCAAGGGCTTTGTGAAGAGCTTCGATGATTACGCAGCAGATCTTGAGCAACTGTTCGAAGCCGTTCTCCTGCCCGATTGCCGCGCCCCCTATTACATCCTTGCTCATTCGGCGGGTGCGTTGACCGCTCTTCTGGCCGCGCCAGCCCTCTCCAACCGCATCCGCCGCATGGTATTGCTCGCGCCGCTGCTCGACATCACCGGCAGCCGTGCCAGAAAGATGGCCGCGAGATTTGCCGCCAACACATTGCGCTCAACCGGTCTCGGCAAGACCTACATGCTCGGCGGGCCTTTCGCGATAAAGCCCTTTGCCGCCAATGAAGTCACCTCGGATGCTCCGCGCTATTCGCGAAATTGCGAAATTCTCCAACAAGCTCCCGAACTTGCCATTGGCGGACCGACAGCAAGCTGGATCGTTGCGGCCGCAGCGGCCATCAAGAAAGTCAGCCGGCCGGACTTCATTGAAACGATCCGAATCCCGATGCTCATTATCGCAGCAGGCATGGATAGCGTGGTGTCCACTCCGGCAATCGAGCGCTATGCGCTGCAACTGCGGAACGCCACATTGCTCACTGTCGATGGTGCCAAACACGAAATCCTGCAGGAAAAGAATTTCTACCGCGAGCAATTCTTCGCCGCCTTCGACGCTTTCATTCCGGGCACTGGAGGTGAAGCTCTGGAAATGGAGCTCAGCGATTGAGCAGATCAAGGGCTTTGGCATGCAGCTCGGGCGTCGCAGCGGCAAGGATACTGCCCGCCCTTTCGGCCGGCCCGCCATCCCACGTCGTGATCATGCCGCCTGCCTTCTCTATAATGGGAATGAGCGCGACGATGTCGTAGGGATGCAATCCGGTTTCAATGACCAGATCGACAAACCCGGCTGCCAGCATGGCATAGGCATAACAATCGGTGCCGTAGCGGGCAAGGCGCACACTTTGCTCGACACGGTCATAGGACGCCCGTTTTTCATCCTTGAACATCGCCGGCGTGGTGGTGAACAGCGTCGCCTCGGAAAGCTGGATGGTCTTGCGCGTTTCAAGACGGCGCACACCACCCGGACCTTCATACCAGGAAGCTTCGCCGTCACACATGAAGAGCTCGTTGGTGAATGGCTGCGCCATCAGCCCCGCCGCCGCATCGCCATTGATGGTCAGGCCGGCCAGCGTGCCCCAGACCGGAATGCCGGAAATGAACGCCCGTGTCCCGTCGATCGGATCGATCACCCACACATGCGAATGATCGAGGTTCTCGCCGCCAAACTCTTCGCCGAGAATACCATGCTCGGGACAAGCAGTGTTAATCAGGCTGCGAATCGCTTTTTCAGCCTCCCTGTCAGCTTCGGTGACAGGATCAAACCCCGTCTGGTATTTGTTGTCGACCAGGGAAATATTACGGAATCGCGGCAACGTTTGCTCGGCGGCCACACCGGCAATCTGCCTCAAAAAGGAAAGTTCTACGACCAAAATAGCTCCTTGCGATTAAAACGTTCTCATTTGGGTGCCTTGTCGGTCAATTTTTTGCATTATTTTTAGGCATCTTACAAGTATGCACAAAAAATCATACAACTCTCTTGACTTTTGTGCGACGCAGCATAGATTGATACATGGACAGGGCGACCTGTCTATGCCCTCCTTGGGCGTTTCCTCCCTAGACTTGGGCCGCGCTTATGCGCGGTCTTTTTTTGTTCGAAGACGAATGCCCCACCTGTAAGCGTTATTCCGCGGCCAGCGGTGTATCGATGAAATAGAAATCCGGCAGCGAAACGAGATCGGCCAGGAACAGCCCGATATCGCGCTGCAGCTGATCAAAGCCCGGCTTCGGCTCATAGCTATGTTCGTTGAGGTAAAGGCCGCGATTCACCTCGATCTGCAGCGCGTGAACGCGTTTTAGCGGCCGGCCGTAATGTTCGGTGATATAGCCGCCGGCATAGGGTTTGTTATGCGCCACAAGGTATCCCATCTCCCGCAGCAGGTGGATCGCTGCATTCGCAAGTTCCGGTGCGCAGCTTGTCCCAAACCGGTCACCAATGATGAAATCGGGCCGCATGCCGCTCTCAGGAAAACGAATACCCGTAGGCATCGAATGGCAATCCACAAGTACGCAGTAGCCAAAGCGCGCACGGGTGGCTGCAAGCACATCCCCGAGCAACGCATGATATGGCTTGTAGATCGTGTTGATTCGCTCCAGCGCCTCGGCGAGCGGCAGCTTATGCGCGTAGATTTCCTGGCCCTCACCGACAAGACGCGGGACGGTGCCAAGTCCACCGGCAACACGCGCCGAGCTGCCATTGGCGTACGACGGTAACGGCTCAAGGAACATCTTGGCGTCAAGCTCGTAAGGTTCCCGGTTCACGTCGAGATAGGCCCGCGGGAAATGCGCAGCCATCAAGGGTGCACCAAGCATGACGGCCGAAGCAAACAATTGGTCGACGAAACAGTCCTCCGAGCGGCGTATCGTTTGCGCATCGAGTTGAGATTGCTGGAGGAACGCCTCTGGATAAGATCGTCCGCTGTGGGGCGAATTGAAAACAAATGGAATGCGCTGATCGGACGGTTGCCGCAATTCGTAGGGCAGATCATCAGGAAAGTCGCGCTCGACGGTCATTATTCACTTCAAAGTTTGCTGCGGGACAGGCGGACGATATATCCTTCACTCTAGTGCAAGTTTACCGCAGATGGAATTGATCAAGAGTGATATGCAACTATCTTTCTGATGTACGTCAGCTACTTCCACCGCAGGTAGCATATCACCTGCGGAGCACCTCGACTTTTACGCTGTTCGCCCTTATTTCTACCAAATCATTCACGCGATCTTTACCAAAAAAGCGTTCTCTGAATATTGATGGGACGCTGGCATGGGGATGATCCGGCGCTAGATAATTCGGACGGACTGATGAAGAGAATCCTTCTTGCAGAAGATGACAATGATATGCGGCGCTTTCTGGTCAAGGCGCTCGAGAAGGCGGGGTATCATGTCACGCATTTCGACAATGGCGCCAGCGCCTATGACCGCTTGCGCGAAGAACCGTTTTCGCTGCTGCTGACTGACATCGTCATGCCGGAAATGGACGGCATCGAGCTTGCTCGCCGTGCATCGGAAATCGATCCGGATCTCAAGATCATGTTCATCACCGGCTTTGCTGCAGTGGCATTGAACTCCGACTCGAAGGCTCCGAAGGACGCAAAGGTGCTTTCCAAGCCATTCCATCTGCGGGATCTCGTCAACGAAATCGAAAAAATGCTGGTCGCGGCGTAAGACAGCTGCGAGTTTCTTTCGTCCTGGCAAAGAAAGCCTGATAACTTCTTCGCAATGCTATTGACGGAGCGGATTCAATATGGTGTATGCGCCCGGTCAGATGGGCGTGTAGCTCAGCGGGAGAGCACTACGTTGACATCGTAGGGGTCACAGGTTCAATCCCTGTCACGCCCACCATCTGATCTTTCCCATAACCAAGCACAAATCGCCAGGTTCCCGGCGTCCAGGGCGCAACCTCTCATGCAAGGGATGACAACCGGGGCATAACCGGCTATCGACTGCGCAAGAGTTTGAAGAAGCCGGTGGAAAGCTGAACATCATGAAAGAAGCGATTACGCTCAAGCAATTGAAGCAAGCGGTTGGCACCGAGATCGGCTGTTCCGAATGGCGCGTCGTCAGCCAGGAGATGATCAACCAGTTTGCCGATGCCACCGATGACCATCAGTTCATCCACACCGATCCGGAACGCGCCGAGAAGGAAACGCCCTTCGGCGGCACCATCGCGCACGGGTTCCTGACGATCTCGCTCCTGTCGACGCTTGCCTACGAAGCCTTGCCGATGATCGAGGGCGCAACGATGGGCATTAATTACGGTTTTGACAAGGTGCGCTTCATGGCACCGGTCAAGTCCGGCAAGCAGGTACGGGCGCACTTCAAGCTGGTGGATGCTGATATCCGCCCCTCGGGCCGCGTGCTCAATAATTACGAAGTGACCCTTGAGATCGAAGGTTCGCTCAAGCCGGCGCTCGTTGCCAACTGGCTTACCATCGCCGTGCTCGAACATCCGCCCGAAATGGATTGAGCAGAGGCGTCAGGCCGGTTCCATGACCCTGCCCGCCTCGTCGAGCGGCGCTGCACTGTTCTGATATCTGATTACCAGATCCCCAAACGCAAAAGGACCTTGTACGAACATGCCTATGTCGTAGGGATTGCGAATTTGTGCCCCTTTGAGAAACAGCAAGTGCATCTTGAAAAAATTCTTCCTGGCACGCGCGTAGCGCTTGGCACTGTGAATATGTTTGAAACGAATCCGCCGGATTGTCAGCGCGCTTCGCGGTTTGATGCCAAGCGCCTTCGCGGGATCGGATTTATAGAAATGGATGATATCGGTGATCGTCTGGAACTCCGCCCATAGGACCGGTGTGTCCTGGCAGACAATCCGCACGTCCTCACGCAATCCAGCCGCTCGCGGATGAAAAGCGATCATCAACAGGCAGGAGCCCGCCGCCAGCAACGACACAGGCTTCCGCTTCAGCAGCTCCGGATCGCTGCGCCAGACGTCGGCGATAGCTTCCACCGCAGGAACGGTGCCAAGGCTGTGCCCAATGATAAGGACCTCATCCGCGTCGGTTGTCCGCAGCTTTTCCGCCAACTGATCTGCAAAAGCGTGCCGGCGTTGCAGGAGGCTAGGATTGCGGCCGTGGATGCGGTCCGAGGCGGCCGCCCAGTCATCGAGCAGATAGGAAAAGAATAATTTTTCGCCTGGCCAGATGATTAGAAGCCGGCCAGTTGCCAGCGCGAGCGGGATCGTCCACAGCAGATGAAGGGCGCTGTAACCGGCGAATAATGGCAACAGTCCGATGGCTACCGTGACCAGCGTGATGAAGCAGGCAAGCGCAAAAGGCCACATGAAAAAGACGCAGAAGCGCCAGCTGGTGCGCAGGTAACGCCAGAACGTACCCGTCAGCAGAATATCGAGAAACGCCATCAATCCCGTGGCAAAGCGCGTGGCAACTTTCCGCGCGGCATAGGCGTCGAAAATATCCGCTGCGCCATATTGGCAAAACTCGGTTTGTGTTTGCCAGTTGGCGCCGCTCGTTGCGATCTGCATGGATGCAATGTTCTGCCCCTGTGGCACCATTGACCCTGCTCGGGTCTTCGCGTGCCAGAGATTGTTGAAATCGGCGGAACTGTTCAGATAGCGCCCGCGAACCGCGTCAGGATGTAATCCCTCATAGCCCGTAAAATTGACAACCAGGCGTTTTTTGACAGCCATTTCGTTTCTCTGAGCAAAGAGACCACGCGAGATCAGCGGTCACCGGCATCTCTTTAAGCCAGACGGCGGCGTAATTGCGACCGGCAGTTCAATTATCAGGACGTCTAACATAAAATTGATGCGGGTGGACCGCTGTGCTGCCTTTTCATTGGGAGAGATAGAAAATTCGAGGAGATACGCGAAGGGCGGGGTCTTCCCCGGTCAAGCAGCTCCATACCGCAGTTGGCCGCCGTCTCGGCATCCGCGGATATGGCCTTTTCGCCCGGATACTGTGTCGCAAAGGCACGACAATGAATAAACATTGCCGTCGCCTCTTCTCCTCGTATCCGCACGAAAAGCTTCACACCATTTGGACCAGATCAACAGGTCCTGACCTTATGCCGGAGTCTGTCTTATACAGCGGCGTCGCGCGCTGATTCCTGCAGAAAACCGTAGGCGTAGGTCGAGAACGACCGCCAGCATTCGATACGAAAGCTGTTCTCGCTGGTACGCAGCAGGACAATCTCGATCTTGCCGAAAACAGTCCGGGACGCGGCTCCCACTGGAAACGCTTTGAGCGACAGGTCTTGCGGGCATCCGCCATTGACGACTCTGTCCGCGCCTTTGCCGGAAACGATAATACCGACATTGCGATGTGAAATATCGACTGCGGAGTGCAGCACTTGTCCTTTTGCCAGGTCAGCAACAAGGCTGCTATCTGCGCCGTCGATAATGAGCCATTCGTCGGGACCGATCCACATGGCGGTGCGGCTGCCGTTCGCGACAGTTGATTTCGGCTTGACCGGCAGATTCAGCCCCAATGCCTTGGAGAGCGCCGGGATCGCGTCTGATCTCGCGCGAAGCGAGACACGCGTCGCATTGTCAGCCAGGGCTACTGATACTGAGCCCGCCTGCAGGGGATGCAACCGTGTTGCCTGGATCATCTCAACCATTCAAACGCTCTCCTTTTTCGTCGAAGAACACTGTTCCGGTTACTTCCACTTCGATCACTCCGTTCGGCATAGGTACGTAGAGGGTTTCTCCAAGCCGTTTTGTCCCATCGATCACCAGCGCCATGGCGATGGAGCGGCCGCAATTTTCCGACCAGTAGGACGAGGTCACATGACCGATCATAGTCATCGGCACCGGCTGGTTCGGGTTGGCAACGATCTGTGCGCCCTCCTCCAGCACGATCTTCGGATCCACGGTTTTCAGCCCGACAAGCTGCTTGCGACCATCCGCCACCAGATCACGGCGCAGAAGGCCACGAATGCCGACATAGTCTGTCTTGTTCTTGCCGATGGCCCAGGTGAGGCCGGCGTCCTGCGGTGTTACTGTGCCATCCGTGTCCTGACCCACGATGATGTAACCCTTCTCCGCACGCAGGATATGCATCGCTTCCGTGCCATAGGGCGTCAGGCCAAGCGGCCTACCGCTCGCGTAGACGGCCTCCCACACCGCCTGACCGTAATCAGCAGGCACGTTGATTTCGTAGCCGGCCTCCCCGGTAAACGACATCCGGAACAATCGTGTCGGCACGCCGCAGATCTTGCCTTCCCGCACACTCATATGCGGCATGGCTTCGTTGGACATGTCGATGCCTTCGACCAGCGGCGCAATGATTTCGCGGGCCTTCGGACCCTGTACGGCAATCACCGCCCATTGCTCGGTCGTCGAGGTCAGCCAGACATTGAGATGCGGGAATTCAGTCTGGAGATAGTCTTCCATGTGATGCATGACGCGCGGCGCGCCGCCGGTCGTCGTTGTCACATGGAAACGATCCTCAGCGAGGCGGCCGACGACACCGTCATCATAGATGAACCCGTCTTCGCGCAGCATGATACCGTAACGGCAGCGGCCGACGCCGAGCTTTTCCCAAGGGTTGGTATAAAGGAGTTCCAGAAATTTTGCGGCGTCCGGCCCGACCACCTCAATTTTGCCAAGCGTCGACGCATCGAAGATGCCGGCCTGATTGCGCACGGCAACGCATTCGCGGTTGACCGCCGCATGCATGTCTTCGCCAGCCTGGGGATAATACCAGGCACGCTTCCACTGGCCGACATCCTCGAAGGCCGCGCCATGTGCCGCATGCCAGGCATGCATGGGGGTACACCGCGTCGGATCGAAAAGATCATGCCGCGCGTGATTGACGATCGCGCCGAATGTGACCGGCGTGAAGGGCGCGCGAAATGTCGTCAACCCGACGGCCGGAATTGGCCGATTCAGCGCTTCGGCGGCAATCGCAAGGCCATGCAGATTGGACGTCTTGCCCTGGTCGGTCGCCATGCCGTTGGTGGTGAAACGCTTGACGTGTTCGATCGAGTGCATGCCTTCGCGCACGGCGAGCCGCACATCCTTCGCCGTCACATCGTTCTGGAAATCGACAAAGGCCTTGACGGTTGTGTCCGCACCAGCGCCAGGTGCCGAGCCGATCATACCACCGACCCAGTCCGTACCGCCGGTCGCAGAAATAGATTTGGCGTTGCCGCCGCCAACTGCGAAAGCCTCATCCAGTGTAGCTTGCAGGCCGTCTGTCCCGTTGCAGGCGCCGACAGAAACGCAGTCCTGCGCATATGTGCCAGGCAGGAAACGCTCGTTTTCAGCATCCCACGCGACCTTGCCGCGTGATTGGGAAAACAGATGCACCGACGGTGTCCAGCCACCGGACATGATCAGCGCGTCAATGGCGACCTTGCGCTCATTGCCTCCCCGGTTTGGCTGGATCGACATCGACGATACGCGGCGTTTGCCGCCGGCACTATAGACGGCATGCCCAGTCAAGACCTCGATACCAAGCGAGCGGGCTTCGTTGACAACCGCAGATGATGGATCGTCGCGCGTATCGACAATCACAGGCACATCGACCCCGGCGCGCTTCAGATCGATCGCCGCGGCATAGGCCGAATCATTGGAAGTGTAGACCCCAACCTTCCGGCCAATCGCAACCCCGTACTGGTTGAGGAACATTCGAGCAGCCGAAGCCAGCATGACCCCCGGGCGATCATTATTGGCAAACACCATATGCCGTTCGATAGCACCAGTGGCGAGGATCACCTTTTTCGCCCGAACCTGCCAAAGCCGTTCGCGCGGCATATCTGAGCCGGGATTACTGAGATGGTCGCTGATACGCTCGACCAGACCAACGAAGTTTTGCGCGTAATAGCCAAAAGCCGTGGTTCGGCTGAGGACGGTGACATTGTCCATCGCCCTTAATTTCGCAACCGTCGCAGCTGCCCATTCATGGCCTGAAACGCCGTCGATGGTGACGTCGCTTTCATAGCGCAATGCGCCGCCGGCTTCGGGTTGCTCGTCGCAAAGAATGACCTTGGCACCGGTCGATGCCGCGCTCAGCGCTGCGGCAAGACCAGCGGCGCCCGCGCCGACAATGAGCACATCGCAATGGGCGAAGCGGTTGGTATAGCGATCCGTGTCTGGCTCGCCAGGGACGACACCGAGACCTGCGGCGGCTCGGATCTTGGGCTCGTAGATGGTCTTCCAGGCAAATTTCGGCCACATGAAAGTCTTGTAGTAGAAGCCCGCGGGCAGCATCGGCGAGAAGACATCATTGACGGCGCCGACATCGAAAGTCAGCGATGGCCAGCGGTTCTGTGACTTGACCTTCAGCCCGTCATAGATTTCCTGCACGGTCGCACGCACATTGGGCTGCTTGCGCGACTTGTCGCGCTCGATATCAACCAATGCGTTCGGCTCTTCGCTGCCTGCGGAGAGAATACCGCGCGGACGGTGATATTTGAACGAGCGGCCAACCAGGTGAATACCGTTGGCAAGCAGCGCGGAGGCCAGCGTGTCGCCTTCGAGGCCAGTCAGGTTCTGGCCGTCGAACGTAAAGCGTACGGTTTTCGCCGGGGTCAATCGGCCCGCGCCGGCAATACGGTTGCTTCCTGAATGAATAGACGTGCTCACGGCTTACACCTCTGCTTTCTTGGCGCGGGGCGCGCGTGTCGATGCTGGCTGCTCAACCGGGTCTGGCGATGCGGCTGGCCGGGAGAGGAGCAACTCCACGTTCGGGCGCGGCTCACCGGCCTTGTAGACGGTCAGGAACTTGTCCGAAACGGAATCGCGCACGGCATTGAAGAACCGCCCGCAGCCATGAATATGCCGCCAGCGTTCGAACTGCAGCCCTTTAGGGTTCTGCCGGAAGTACAGATAGGCGGCAAAATCGTCGTCAGACTGCTCGACGATCGGGGCAGCACGCACGAGATGCGCTTCACCCGCATTGCGGAATTCCAGTTCCGGGCGCTCTTCTTCGCAGTAAGGGCATTTGATGAGAAGCATCGTCTTCGTCTCGTTTCTTGAATTCAGTGCGCGACAGCAGCGGCGGCCGCTTCGTCGATCAGGCGGCCGGTGGTAAAGCGCTCGATCGTAAACGGCGCGTTGATCCGGTGCGGCTCATCACGGGCGATCGTGTGGGCAAACACATTGCCTGACCCCGGCGTCGCCTTGAAACCGCCTGTTCCCCAGCCGCAATTGACATAGAGACCAGGCACTGGCGTCTTTGCGAGGATGGGCGAGCGATCCGGTGTCACGTCGACGATACCGCCCCAGGAGCGGAGCATCTTCAACCGCGTCAGTACGGGGAACATCTCGCAGATCGCATCGAGCGTGTGATTGATGATGTGAAGGCCACCCGTTTGCGAGTAGGACGTGTACTGGTCCGTTCCGGCTCCGATGACCATTTCGCCCTTGTCGGACTGGGAAATATAGGCGTGAACGGTATTGGACATGATCACGCAGGGAATCAGCGGCTTGACCGGTTCTGAGACGAGCGCCTGCAGGGGATAGCTTTCGAGCGGCATGCGTACGCCGGCCATGTTCATAATCACCGATGTATGGCCGGCGGCGACGACACCGACTTTCTTCGCATTGATCGGACCGCGATTGGTATCGACACCGATGACCGCGCCATTGGCAGCACGGCGCATGCCGGTAACTTCGCAATTCTGGATAATGTGCACGCCACGATCGGCTGCTGCGCGGGCATAGCCCCAGGCCACGGCGTCGTGCCGGGCGGTACCGCCGCGCCGTTGCAGGGCCGCACCGATGATCGGATAGCGGGCGTCGGCCGAGAGATTGATCGGCGGGCAGAATTCCTTCACCTGTTCCGGCGTGAGCCACTCATTGTCGATGCCGTTCAGCCGGTTGGCGTGGATGTGGCGCTTGAACACCTGAACGTCATGAATATTATGCGCGAGCATCATCACGCCGCGCGCCGAATACATCACGTTGTAGTTGAGATCCTGGCTCAAGCCCTCCCAGAGCTTCACCGCATGTTCGTAGATGCCAGCGGATTCGTCATAGAGGTAGTTGGAGCGGATGATAGTCGTATTGCGGCCGGTATTGCCGCCCCCGAGCCAGCCCTTTTCGAGCACCGCGACATTGGTGATGCCGTGTTCCTTGGCAAGGTAATAGGCGGTCGCCAGGCCATGCCCGCCTGCACCGACAATGATGACATCATATTCCGATTTGGGTTCTGGTGATGTCCATTGCTGCTCCCAGCCTTTGTGAGCACGCAGGGCTTCGCGGGCCAGAGCAAACACCGAATATTTCCGCATTAACTATTCCTTTGCGAACCAGTTGGCCTTCGCAGAGCGATTGTTCAGAGATTTTCACAAGACCCTGTCCAGAAATCGACATCGATTTTATGGCGTGGAAGCTTGCTTTAACGCATCAGTATCGCATCCGTCCAAAGGTCTTTTGCCATTTTGCGACGGAGATTGGCGCTCCACGCCGCTTAATTTAAGATTCCGGACAAGCTGCCCGCAGACCGCGAGAATATCCGGCGATTTGCCCATCGAAAGCATGGACATCCCACCAACTTTCTGATAATGCCCACGGCAGTTTGCGATGGATGACCGTCGCGAAGTCTGGTTTGTTGTCCCATCAATAAGGATTGGGTACGGCGAGCCGGGCTCAACGAAATTCTAAGCTATACAGGATAAAACGTGCAGGTACTCGTACGCGAAAACAATGTTGATCAGGCTCTCCGCGTTCTCAAGAAGAAGATGCAGCGCGAAGGCATGTTCCGCGAAATGAAGATGCATGATCATTACGAAAAGCCTTCGATCAAGCGCGCCCGCCAGAAGGCAGAAGCAATCAGCCGTGCCCGTAAGCTTGCCCGCAAGCAGGCACAGCGCGAAGGCCTTCTGCCAATGCCGGCACGCAAGGCTCCGGTCCGCGCTTCTGCGGCTCGTTGATCAGCATTTTATCGACGCCTTGACCCGAATACGGGGTGGAGTGGCACGTGCCACACCGCCCTTTTTTCGTTTGGTGCCATCGGAACAATAGAGCTTGCAAAGCTCTTGGTAGTACGGGACACATAAAGCATGACCAATTCAGTTGAAATGATTTCGTATCGTGGAACTCGATCAACCTTCAAGTCGGCGCGCTTTTCCGGTTTGGTAATTGCTTCGGTCCTTACCTTGGCAATCGCTGGATGTCAGAGCACCTCCACAGCTGATATGACTGGAATTGACAAGGCACAGGGCTCCACCGAGAACATAAGCTCGCTGAACGACGTCATTCGCAACAATCCGAAAGACCCGGAAGCATACAATGTTCGCGGTTCCGCTTTTGGCCGTGCCGGCCGCAACAATGATGCGATCAAGGATTTCAACACTGCGCTTCAGTTGAACCCCAATTTCTATCAGGCCTATGCCAACCGGGCACTTGTTTACCGCAATATGGGCAATACAGCTCAGGCAGCGGCAGATTACAGCAAGGCTATACAGATCAATCCTCAGTACGATGCTGCCTATATCGGGCGCGGCAACCTTTATCGTCAGTCTGGACAATTGGATCAGGCCCTGAATGATTTCCAGCAGGCGATCCAGCTAAGCACGACTGATGCGCGCGCCTATCACAACCGCGGACTGATCTATCAGGCGCGTAATCAGCACAAGCAGGCAATTGAGGATTTCTCGACGGCCATCTCGCTGCAGCCGGATGCTGCTGAACCCTATAACGGCCGCGGCATCTCCTATGTCGCTCTCGGCGATGACGACAATGCCTTCGACGACTTCAATACAGCAATCAAGCTGGACGGAACGATTGCCGAAGGCTGGGCCAACCAGGCGCTGATCTATGAGCACCGTGGCGACAAAGCCCGTGCGGCGAAATCCTACGCCAAGGCCGTACAGCTTGATCCAAAATACAAACCGGCCCTCGATGGGCTCGCCCGTACACGCAAAACTTCTTGATGCACCGTGGGCAAGCGCTTTGTCGTTGTGCTCGCCCATCCGCTTCAGAATAGTCTTTGCGGACATCTGACAAAGCTCGCTGCTTCCTTGATCGCCGAGGCCGGTCACGATCTGCATATCGTCGACCTCTACGAACGGGATTTCGATCCGCGCCTTACATCAAGCGAGCGGCAAAGCTACTATGCTTCAGAGTATGATTGCCGTGCCGTCGCCGAGGACGCAGAAAGCCTTCAGATCGCGGATGTGCTTGTCCTTATATTCCCCACGTGGTGGTTCGGACTGCCCGCCATATTGAAGGGCTGGATCGACCGGGTCTTCGTACCCGGCATAGCCTACCATCACGCGCCAGATTTCGGACGCATGGTCCCAAAGCTTACACAGCTGCAAGCCTGCCTTGCCATAACAACGCTCGGATCGCCCTGGTGGATTGATTGGTTCATTATGTTTCGGCCTGTTCGCCGTGTCCTGTCGCGAGCCATTATTGGCCCCTGTGCGCCAGGGGCAAGATTTTCCATGCTGTCGTTTTATGATACCGAGAAGATTACTGCGGGCAGATTGGCTGCTTTTGAGAAAGCGCTGAAGCAGAAAATGCAAGAACTGATCTGAATAAAAAGCCCGCCACTTCTGGCGGGCTTTTTCAGTATCGCCATCAATTTACGCTTAGTGATCGAGTGCCTTGACAATATTTTCGACCATTTTTTTGGCGTCGGCAAAGAGCATCATGGTGTTGTCGCGGAAGAACAGTTCGTTCTCGACCCCGGCGTAACCCGAGCCCATGCCACGCTTGATGAAGAGGACAGTGCCAGCCTTGTCGACATCGAGAATGGGCATGCCGAAGATCGGCGATTTCGGATCGGTCTTGGCGGCCGGGTTGGTCACGTCATTTGCGCCGATGACGAATGCAACGTCCGCCTGAGCGAATTCCGAGTTAATGTCTTCAAGCTCGAACACTTCGTCGTAGGGGACGTTGGCCTCGGCGAGAAGCACGTTCATGTGCCCGGGCATGCGTCCGGCCACCGGATGGATGGCGTATTTGATCTCGACGCCTTCCGCTTTCAGCTTGTCGGCCATCTCGCGCAACGCGTGCTGCGCTTGCGCCACGGCCATACCGTAGCCCGGCACGATGATGACCTTGGAGGCATTCTTCATGATGAAGGCGGCATCGTCGGCCGAGCCCTGCTTGACCGGACGCTGCTCGACCTCGCCGCTGCCGGCCGCGGCGGTCTCACCGCCAAAACCGCCGAGAATGACCGAGATGAACGAGCGGTTCATGCCCTTGCACATGATATAGGAGAGGATTGCACCGGATGAGCCCACCAGGGCGCCGGTGATGATCAGCGCCAGGTTGCCTAGTGTAAAGCCAAGCGCGGCTGCCGCCCAGCCGGAATAGGAGTTCAGCATGGAGACGACCACCGGCATGTCGGCACCACCGATCGGCACGATGATCAGCCCGCCGAGGACCAGCGACAGGATGACGATGAGCCAGAATACCGCATGGCTTTCGGTCAGGACCAGCGCCACGACCAGCACGACAATGGCAACCAGCAGGGCGGCATTGAGGATGTGGCGGCCGGGCAGCATGATCGGCTTGCCCGACATGCGCCCGTCGAGCTTCAAAAAGGCGATGATCGAGCCGGTAAAGGTGATGGCACCGATGGCAACGCCAAGCGACATTTCAACAAGCGCCTGGCCATGAATGCTACCCACTTCGCCGATGCCGAAGGAGGCCGGCGCATAGATGGCCGCGGCCGCAACCATCACAGCGGCAAAACCGACGAGTGAGTGGAAGGCGGCAACCAGCTGCGGCATGGCCGTCATAGCGATGCGTTTGGCGATATAGGCTCCCGCGCTGCCGCCGATGGCAAGGCCGATGACGATCAGGCCAAGACCCTTCAGGCTCGGTTCGGCCAGAGCCAGCGTGGTCAGGATCGAGATGCCCATGCCGGCCATGCCGTAGAAATTGCCCTGACGGCTGGTGGTCGGATGCGACAGGCCGCGCAGCGCCAGAATGAACAGGACGCCGGAGACAAGATAAAGAAAAGTTGCGAAATTCACGCTCATCATTCAAATCTCACTTTTCTTTTTTCTTGTACATGGCGAGCATGCGGTGGGTGACGAGGAAGCCGCCAAAGATATTGACGCTGACAAGAATGAGCGCAATGAAGCCAAATCCTGTGGCCGCGCCGCTGGCCGAGAGACCGACCGCCAGCAGTGCGCCGACAACGATCACCGAGGAAATGGCGTTGGTGACGGCCATAAGCGGTGTATGGAGAGCCGGTGTCACCGACCAGACTACATAATAGCCGACGAAGATCGCCAGCACGAAAATCGCCAGGCGGAAGACGAAGGGATCGACCGCGCCGCCGGTGACCGCGTGGGCCGCGGCCCCAGCCGCATCCGGCATCGACTCGGCCGCCCGGCGCACCATCTCGGTGGCCTGGTTCAGCGTCTCAAGCGCCTTTTCGAGTGTAGCATCAGCCATCACGCGTCTCCTTCAGTCTTCTTGGATGCAGCCTTGGGGGCAGCCGCCTTAGCCGGTTTCGGCGTCGGGGATTTTTTGGGAGCCGCTTTGCTGGCCTCTACCTTTACGGGCGCATCCTTTGCGGCCGGCGCTTTGGCAGGGGCGGCCTTCTTGGTAGCCGTCTTCGCGGCCAGAGCCGGTGCTGCCGCACTTGCCGCACTGGCGAAATTCGGGTGAACCACCTTGCCGCCATGGGTCAAAACGGTTGCCTTGACCAGCTCGTCATCGAAGTTGATTTTGACGCTCTTGCTGTCCTTGTCGACCAGCGTCTCAAAGAAGGCCACAAGATTCTTTGCATAAAGCTGCGATGCGGTGGCGGCAATGCGGCCGGGAACATTCAGGTGCCCGACGATCTTGACGCCGTCGACCTCAACGACCTTGCCGGCGACCGCGCCTTCGACATTGCCGCCGCGCTCCACCGCAAGATCGATGAGCACCGAACCCGGGCGCATGCGCGCAACCATCTCGCGGGTCACCAAGCGTGGCGCGGGACGACCCGGAATGAGCGCCGTGGTGATGACGATATCCTGCTTGGCAATATGGTCATTGACCAGCGCTGCCTGCTTTGCCTGATATTCTTTCGACATTTCCTTGGCATAACCACCAGCGGTTTCCGCCGCCTTGAATTCCTCGTCCTCAACGGCAAGAAACTTGGCACCGAGCGAGGCGACCTGCTCTTTAACAGCGGGGCGCACGTCCGTCGCGGTAACGACGGCACCGAGACGGCGTGCCGTGGCGATAGCCTGCAGGCCGGCAACGCCAACACCCATGATGAACACCTTGGCCGCGGGCACCGTGCCCGCCGCCGTCATCATCATCGGCAGCGCCCGGTCATACTCTGCCGCCGCATCGACGACCGCCTGATAACCTGCAAGATTGGCCTGGCTGGAAAGCACGTCCATGACCTGCGCCCGAGTGATGCGCGGCATGAACTCCATCGTGAAGGCGGTCACCCCGGCATCTGCCAGTTCCTTGACCGCAGCATCGTTGCCATAGGGATCGAGCATGGCGATGATAATCGCCCCGCGCTTGTAGGAAGTCAGCTCGGCAGAACTCGGACGCCGCACCTTCAGAACAACGTCGGCGTCCTTGACATTCGCAGCTTTGCCAATAGTTGCGCCGGCAGCTTCGAATTCACGATCCGGAATACGCGATGCCGTACCGGCACCCGTTTCCACAATGACGGTAAAGCCAAGGCCGATAAGTTTTTTGACTGTCTCCGCCGAACCGCCAACCCGCGGCTCGTTGGCATCAATCTCTTTCGGTATGAATAGTGTCTGAGCCAAGCTCTTCATCCCCCAAGCAAGTTATCACTACAAAGACAGTGGCCCTGGAGCCAGCGCGCCTTTCCCGCTTATAACGATTGGCAACCCTGAGATGCGACCGGTTCGAACGAACGGCTTTTGATAGGGCATTCCACCCGGTTTGGCTGATCTAGAGAAGGAACCAAGCAGCCAGACAAATAACAATAAACAGAACGGTAGCCGAGAAGAACCCGCCGGCGAAAAAGCCGAATGCCATTGCAGCCACCAATGCCAAGCAAGAGATCACGCCCCATTTTGAGAGCGTAAGAAACAGATTGTAAGTGCTCTCATGTTCCTTGTAATCCATGGGAGCGCCCAATTCCGCGGGCGAAGTATCGTGATGTTCGGCCATCTTCAAAACCTCTTATAGTCGATGTTGTAATGGCAATAGCGAAAACGCCGCATCAGTGCAATGCGCAGATGGTCGCTCATGGGAGACTCAATCGATATAAATCAAATAGACTGTTTCTCCGAAACCAAGGATTGCTTCAATACCAACGAATTGAGCAGATTTGGGCCAACTAATTGAGCAGATTAGGAAAAAGCCCCACGACGCCGATGATGATCAGATAGAGCGCGACCACGTAGTTCAACAGTCGAGGAGCTATGAGGATAACAATGCCCGCAATCAACGCTACGAGCGGAGCAATGGCGATTTGAGCAATCATGTTGGCGTCCTTCCTCCTGAAGCCGGAATAGCAGCAATTTCCACAGCAACCCGCCGCCGATACTATTGCAAGCTGTCAAAGAAGATCAATGCAGTAGCGGAACAAGATCGTTTTTTGCGGCCAGCAATCTCTGCTCCATTGGAATGTCAAGGAGCTTTGCGATCTCGTCCGCAGACATGGCCGCACCATAAAGGTATCCCTGGACATATTCCGCACCAATCCATTGGTTGATAAGCTCGGATTGCTCGCTTGTTTCAAGCCCTTCGATCGTCACAGACAAGCCCAGTTCATGGGACATCTGGACGATACCGCGCAGAAGTTTCAGCGAGCGACCTTCCTTGACGATGTCTGCGATGAAGGACCGGTCGATCTTGACCTTCGTTACCGGGAGGTCCTTCAAATAGCTCAGACTGGAGTAACCGGTTCCGAAATCATCGATGGCGACCTGTATGCCGTAGTCTTTGAGTTCTGCGAGAACGCTGCCCGTCGTTTCGCGATCGGTGATGATCGCACCTTCCGTTACTTCCACTTCAAGCAAATGCGGCTCGATATCATGCCGGCGCAATGTGGAATGAATGATGTTGACCATGTCCATGTTCCGCAGATCATGCGACGATAAATTTACCGATACAGCGATCCGGGATTCCCATTTGCTGCAGTCCATGATGGCACGTTCAATGACGCTTCGGGTAAGCTCCGAAATTAGTCCCATTTCTTCTGCCATGGGGATGAATTCCGCTGGCGATATTGCTCCGAATTCGGGATGGTCCCAGCGGGAAAGCGCTTCACACGCAGTCATGCGCAATGTGCGAACATTGACGATTGGCTGGTAGGCAACCGACAGGGCACCATCGGCAATGGCTTTGCGCAAATCGCCCTTGAGCCGCTGCTTGCTCCGGAACGAGTGATCCATCGTGTCAACAAAGACCGCCCATTTCTTCTGAGTTTCCTTTTTGGCAACGTCGAGCGCCAGATCGGCATTCATATGCATGGCTGCCAAATCTAGTTTCGTCGCCTCCGCGATCGCGACACCCGAATGGACGCCGATCAGTATCTCATGGCCAGACACAATGTACTGCCCTGAGATCGTTGCCATCACCCGCTCGACGCGCAGCAGCGCTTCGTCATGTGACGTTGCAGCAAACAGGAGCACAAATTCGTCGCTGCCAAAGCGCGAGATGACAGCTTGGCTGGCGTCCACGGAAGCCAGGCGGTCGGCGACGGCGCGCAATAACTCATCGCCGATACGATGTCCAAACGTGTCATTCGTTCGCTTTAACCCATCGATGTCGACAACCATCAGCGCAATCTGTGCGCCAAGCTGAACTGTACCCGTGTAGGCGCCGGCGACCTCCGCGAATTGGCTGCGGTTAGGAAGACCCGTCAAACTGTCATACCGCGCCATCCTGTTAATCTGGGCTTCCGCATCGGCGCGGCGCGTGACGTCCTGAATAACCAGAACGGTTCCGTGTTGCGGATCGGGTGTGGCAGTAAATTCGTAATGGCGGTTCGCGGGTGAAACAAACGTGTCGCGCTGTTTTGAGCCGTTCAGGAGATCCCGCATCTTTACACGCAGCGATGCCAGCGTATCGTCGTTGAAGTGCCCCCGCAATTGCGCCAAGCGCAGCAGCACATCAAGGGAGCGCCCCTGTAGCGTTTCCGGACGATCAAACCCCAGCATCTTTGCCGCCCTCATATTTGCGACCGTAATGGTCTGACCGCTGTCGAACATCAACAAGCCCTGAGGCATGCCGTTGAGGGCCGCATCGAAATTATTGGCTACAATACCAAGTTGCCTTTTGCCCAGCAGTGCATCGAAGAGTGCCCGGCGCAGATCTCGAAGCGATCGCGATATTGCTCCAGAAATACGGCACGATCAGCAAGGCGAGGAGCCAGTTATAGAATCCGCCAAGCAAGATGAACGTGACGAATAGTGGCGCAAGAATTCCGACCGACATACCAACGACGACCATGGGCGAAACATAATTTCGCGTCACCAAGGCAACCATCGATGCGACCGCGATAACAACACTTGTGATCGCTGCCGATGGATCAGCCAAAACATAGATACTCACGAAGCATAGCATTCCGAGCAAGATGCACGTCGTCAGCGCGCCGGACAGATAGCGCCACTCCCACTTCTTCAAGGTTGCATCAGTGGCAGTCGATAAATCCGTCTGTTCGAAAGCGATGGCATTGGCCGTCCTCGCCAGGATGGTCAAAAAGAACGCAAGCGCAAAGGCCGAGTAGATCGGGTGACCGGTCTTGATATAGATCATCAAGGTCGCGATGATCTGGACAACAGACGTCCGCCAAACAGCGGTTTTATTCGCATATAGCGTGTGAAGAGATGTGAGTTCGAGCGAGCTGCTCTCATTGCGTTCAATAGTCATCCATGCCGCCCGCAAATAACTTTACCCGTGCCGGGATACGCCGACGAAAACGTTCGAAGGCGAACACCGTTGGGTTATAGGGTGGACATCCATCTAAATCGTTTAATTTTGGGAGGGGGAAAATTCAGACATCAGGAATCGAAAAACAGAATTACCAATTCCTAAAAGGAGTTTGCTTTACGTCAACAGCGCTGAAAAAGCCGCTGGTTCTATGACGATGGACAGGCTGTGGATAAGACATCCTCGGAATTCTTATCGGGATTTGTGTCGTAGAACGGGCCGACAACAAGTGGTTTTCCGGGCATTACAGACTGATCGACATCGGAAATCATTTTCCGCTCAATTGTCTGCAGTAATTTCCCGCTAGCGTCTTCGAGGCGCATACTGACCTTATATTCCCGGTTAGCCTTGACGCATTTGATCGGCGGGCTCTCGACGGTGATCTTGTCCATCATGGGCCATATTTTCTGCCTAACGATAAACGGATCCCCACCTGACGGGTTTTCAAAAGTCGTCTCCAACATGCTCCCGTCAGGCAAGGGCCTGATTTTTGCGAGTGTGAGGAGATAGGTCGCCTGCGCGATCCGGTAGTTGAAAACGAAAATCTTGCCGGAAACATTCACATAGTCACCCTCGCCCGCGTCGCGGCAAGCGCCCAAACCGAGCGTGCTGGCAAGAACGGCCGACAGGACAATACGTCGAAAAGACCCTACTCCCTCAGACATGATCGTTTCCTGCCTGTTTTGAATTTCGATTGTAATGCCGTTGCGCCTTCGCTCGATTGCCACACACGCGCATGTCACACCAACGCCGGCTGCGATTACGGCTTTCATCGAAATACAGCCAATGACAATTTGGACATATCTTGATCTCGTTCGAGTCTCGCCGGTTCGAACAGGCGCACGCCGGAAAGGAAGGCTGCGGAGGCCAAAGGCAATTCGCGCCTCTGTTCGCAAGGCCGCGGCAGTGCCAGGTTTTGACCGCTCGGCTCGTCACCGAAGAGCTCGGAACCAAGGCGCAGGAAAACCGACAACGGTTTTGGCCTAAACCCGCCACCACGAACGGCCGTCCGGAACAGCTCATTGATCGCCTCCCGAACGTCGATCAGCACCGTTATTTCGCCGCTCGATGTCGGAGAACTAAATTGTACGTTACCCCATTCTCCCCGCCTGAAATTTGCAGCAGCCGTCGCAAACCGTGGCATTTCGGCCGGATCAGCAAGACGGTCCTGCGAGCGCTCCCGCGTCTCGCGAAAAATTACGGTGTTGGCGAGATCGAGGGCCAGCACGCCTCCACTGAATCGATGAGCATTCCAGTCAAACGTCATACCCAAATTCTAACTGGTAAAATCCGTTTTGCAAGTTAGAATGGGGCAGATCTGAGAGCCGCAAAATGTCGTATTTTCTTCAACTCGTTTTTAACGGCATCCACAATGCCGCGCTCTACGCGCTGCTCGCCTACGGTTATGTGCTGATCCATGGCCTCACGCATCGTACAGATCTTTCCCTAGGCGCCATCTTTGCTTTTTCCGGGCAGACTTTCATCCTTGCGACTGCGTTCGGATGGTCCGTTCTCTGGATGACGCTCCCTGCAGCGCTATCGTTCGGGGCACTGATTGCTATCGTCTATGTCTCTATTGGCGGCTACGCCATAGCCAAACTCATCTACGCCCCGCTCGACACGGGAACGCGCAACACCGTTTTGGTTGCTACGCTTGGGCTTAGCATTTTCTTGATGGAACTGTCGCGGATTGCTGCCAACACAAGGGATTATTGGCTGCCGCCGATGCTCGCTTCACCGGTACCATTACTGGGGCCGGAGATAGACATCAGCCTGACACAAATGCAGGTGGTCAACATTGTCGTAGCCTTGGCCGTGATTGCTTCTGGAGAGATAATCATGCTGCAAACTTCCGCTGGCCGCATCTGGCGCGCTGTCAGTGATGAACCCGTAGCAACGGCGATGTGCGGCATCGACCCAGGAAAAGTGAGGACACAAGCGATCTTGGCTGCCTACGGTGTTTGCGCATTAGCGGGATTTCTCGCGGCACTTTACTATGGCAATGTTAGCTTCAACACCGGCATGATCTTCGGTTTGAAAATCCTTTTTATCACGGCCGCTGGCGGATTTTCCCGACCACTGCATGCAGCCTTCGGTGCAGCCATTGTCGGGATGGTCGAATCACTATGGGGTGGTTATTTCTCGGTTCTCTGGCGTGATGCGGCGGTGTTCTCGCTGCTGGTCTTTGTCCTCGCGACACGCATCAATCAGCAGGCGACCGAGCGCGTATAGGATCTGACCTGGAGCAAGTTTTTATCTATATGGAGCCGTTCTAGCCCTGTAGGCTGTGTCCGCCATCGATCGTAATAACAGTGCCAGTAATATAGCTGCTCGCATCCGACGCAAGCATTAGCACCGCACCGTCAATATCTTCCGGCTCTCCCAGCCGCCGCATCGGATTCTTTCCTTTCAGAAACCCTTTGGCCGGCCCGTCCATGATTGTCTCGTTGAGCCGCGTTGGAAACCAGCCCGGGGCGATCGCATTGACCCGGATCCCGTGACAGGCCCATTCGAGCGCCAGCGACCGGGTCATCTGCGAGACCGCTGCCTTTGACATTGCATAGGCGGCTGATCCCTTGATCGGCGCGTCTGCAAGGATGCTGGATAGATTAATGATTGATCCCCCGGCACCCTTGGCGATCATTCGTTTCGCCGCCTCTTGGGCAATAAAAAAAGCGCCTTCGACGTTTACCTCGAGTATTTGCCGCAACTGTTCTCGGGTCATTGTCAGCGCCCGTTCTACCGCGGCCACTCCTGCATTGTTAAATACGACCGTAACGGTGCCGAAGCCGTCGCTCTGCCTCGTCGAATGCGCGCTCGATATCCGCAGCGATGGTAATGTCGGCAATGATATTCATGATGCTTGACTGAAGCTCCGTTTCGGGAGCAGGCGCAGGTGTACGCGAAATCGAGACGACATTTGCGCCATGTGCGGCGAGAACCTGCACCATTCTCAGGCCCAAACCAGACGAGCCTCCGGTCACCGCAATGGTTTTTCCCGCAACGGAAATAGAAGAATCACCTGTCATTTAGTCGAATACCGATGAGCATCAAGCCTGAATGTTCTGTCACTGTTAGACTGCTCATGCGGTCATGACAACTGCCTATGGTCCTTCGTGGCCAAGAGTCTCTTGCTTGATGGATGGGCACCATCAATTCTGTTGATGGTTTTAGGCTGGGCTGGTACCAGTGCTTCGACATGTTTTTAATAGGCAAGGCTGAAAGAGGCTGACACCGCGCGATCAAAAAAGCGGGACGCTCACAATACTCAGGCTGTCAGAATCTATGGGGAGGACTAAATGCCGGCTTTGCTCGCTCTGTCAAAAACAATCGATCGCATCAACGAATTCATCGGACGCCATGTCGCGTGGCTGATCTTTCTCGCGGTCATCGTCAGCGCTGGAAATGCAATCATTCGCAAGGTGTTCAACGTATCGTCGAACTCCTGGCTCGAACTTCAATGGTATCTGTTCGGAGGGGCCTTCATGCTGGCCGCCGCCTATACCTTGCTGCAGAACGAACACATACGCATCGATATTGTCTATGGCGCGTTCTCTCGGCGCGTCCAGCACTGGATTGATCTGCTAGGCCATATATTTTTCCTGATGCCGTTCGTCATCCTGATGATTTTCTATTTCATTCCTTATGTCCGGCTCTCCTACAACAGTGGCGAAGTTTCCTCCAGCGCAGGCGGTCTTATCCTCTGGCCCGCCAAGTTGATCCTGCTCGTGGGCTTTCTGCTTCTCGGTATCCAGGGCGTTTCAGAAATCATCAAGAAGATCGCTGTGATGCGCGGGGACATGCCCGATCCCAATCCACCAATGTCCCTCGAAGAGCTTGCGGATCAGGAAGTGGCTGCCATCGCGGAGGCGCGTAATGATTGAGTTTATTGCGCAGAACATGGCACCGATCATGTTCGCTTCGCTAATCATTTTCATGCTGATCGGCTACCCTGTCGCCTTCGCGCTTGCCGCCAACGGTCTGCTTTTCTTTTTTGTGGGCGTCGAATTGGCTCCCTATTCGAATGGCAGCATCACGCTCTCATGGCCATTGCTTTACGCCCTTCCTGAGCGCTTCTGGGGCCAAATGGCCAATGAAACACTTCTCGCCATTCCCTTCTTCACATTCATGGGAATCATTCTCGAACGCTCCGGTATGGCCGAGGATCTGCTCGACACCATCGGGCAACTCTTCGGCCCGATCCGGGGCGGTCTTGCCTATGCGGTCATCTTCGTCGGTGCTCTGCTGGCAGCGACGACAGGTGTTGTGGCTGCATCTGTAATCGCCATGGGCTTGATATCATTGCCGATCATGATGCGGTACGGCTATGACCGGCGCGTTGCATCAGGCGTTATAGCGGCTTCAGGGACCCTGGCGCAGATCATTCCGCCCTCGCTCGTACTGATCGTTCTCGCCGATCAGCTTGGCCGTTCCGTCGGCGATATGTATCACGGAGCAATCGTGCCCGGCCTTGTTCTCACCGGCCTCTATATGCTCTACATTTTGATCATGACGTTCTGGAAGCGGGACTCAATGCCTGCACTTCCGGTTGAAGCACGGACGCTGGGGTCCGGCGTCAGTTCCTTGATCATAGCACTCCTGATTGCTGGTGCTGTTGCCTATGGGGCTCACATTCTGCTGGCACCGGTTGCCGGAGCAAATGCCGATATTTGGGGCGCGACCATCGGTATTATCATTATCTATGCCTTCGCCCTTGCAGACCGTACATTCGGACTGAATACGATGTCGCGCCTTGCACAACAGGTGATTATCGTTCTCATACCACCACTCGCGCTGATCTTCCTCGTTCTTGGTACAATCTTCCTTGGCATCGCAACGCCAACCGAAGGCGGTGCCATGGGTGCGGTCGGGGCATTGATCATGGCGGCATCAAAAGGCCGTCTCAATTTCAGCGTCATAAGCCAAGCCTTGGCATCCACGACGCGGCTATCATCATTCGTGATGTTCATTCTGCTTGGAGCCCGCGTGTTCTCCTTGACGTTCTATGGCGTCAACGGTCACGTATGGGTTGAGCATCTGCTTGTATCGCTGCCAGGCGGCGAGGTTGGATTTCTGATTGTCGTCAACCTCCTCGTCTTCTTCCTGGCGTTCTTCCTCGACTTCTTCGAACTTGCCTTCATCATCGTGCCATTGCTCGCTCCGGCCGCGGACAAACTCGGCATCGATCTGATCTGGTTCGGCGTTCTTCTTGGCATCAACATGCAGACAAGCTTCATGCATCCGCCATTCGGTTTCGCATTGTTCTATCTGCGTTCCGTTGCCGCCAAGGTGCCTTATCTCGACAAGATAACGGGAAAGAAGATCCAACCGATCACAACCGGCCAGATCTACTGGGGCGCCGTGCCCTTTGTCGGCATCCAGATCCTGATGGTGGCATTGACGATCATGTTCCCGCAGATGGTTATGCACTACAAGGGCAGCGGCCCAACTGTTGACCCTGCAACCATGAAGATTGAAATACCGGGCGACCTGGGCGGCGGCCTCGGTGGTGGATTGGGCGGAGATCTTGGTGGACCAGGTGGAGAATTGAGTTCACCGCCATTGGGTGGAACACCGGCCAACCCGCCCGCTCCTGCCCAACCGGCAGCACCCGACCTCAGCCAGCCGCCGAAAATGTAAGGTCGAAGCAGCAAGAAAAAACCCCGGTCCTTGCGGTACCGGGGTTTATTTTGATTGGTTTTGTGAAGCTTACAGCTTGCCGTTGCGCTGTTGAATCATCATGAAGGTGTCGAAGGAGTACTCAGCCACCTGAGCATAGAGGAAATGCTCATTGCGGAAGGCCTTGATGGATTCCCAGATTTTCTTGAACGCCGGATTATTGGCTTCCATTTCAGCATAGACACCATTGGCCGCCTCGAAGCAGGCGTTCAATATCTCGGGGCTGAACGGACGCAACTGAGCACCACCAGCGACCAGTCGTTTGATTGCCGCTGGATTCAGCGAGTCATACTTCTGCAGCATGTCTGCGTCCGTTGCCTGCGCGGCGGTGCGGAACAGTGACTGATAGGCGGGCGGCAACGAGATCCCATTTCTCCTTATTGACCATGAAGCTGACCGTCGGACCACCCTCCCACCAGCCAGGATAGTAGTAAAAGGGTGCAACCTTCTGGAAACCGAGCTTCTCGTCGTCGTAAGGCCCTACCCATTCCGCCGCATCGATCGTGCCTTTTTCCAGCGAAGGATAGATGTCGCCGCCAGCGATCTGCTGCGGGACAACGCCAAGTTTTTCCAGGACCTTGCCGGCAAAACCGCCGACTCGCATCTTGAGGCCCTTGAGATCATCGACGGTCTTGATTTCCTTGCGGAACCAGCCACCCATCTGCACGCCCGTGTTACCGCCTGGATAGGCTTGCAGGCCTTGCTTGTTAAAGAACTCGTTCATGAGGTCGATGCCGCCGCCATGGTACTGCCAGGCGTTCATGCCACGTGCGTTCAACGCAAAGGGACTGCTGCGCCCAAGGCCCACGTGGGGTCTTTACCCCAGTAATAATAGGCAACCGTATGACAAAGCTCGACCGTACCGGCTGCGGTCGCATCCGCCGCCTGGAGGCCAGGCACAATTTCACCAGCCGCAAATGGCTGAATGGTAAAGTTGCCGTCCGTCGCTTCCTTCAAATATTTCGACAAGACTTCGGCGCCGCCGTAAATCGTATCAAGCGACTTGGGAAATGACGACGCACAACGCCATGTGACCTTTGGCAACGACTGCGCGATAGCTGGAGCCGCTAAAGTGGTTGCTGCAGCAGCAGCCCCAACTCCGGCAAATCCTGCCTTCGTGATGAACGAACGACGATCCATTAATTCTCCTCCAAAAACGATTGAACTCAACTCTTCAGCCCAGATCACCGGACAATTGTGTCCTGGTCTCCCGATCTCGGGGATCACCATACACACTCGTTTATCCAAGTCCAGCACGTGGAGTGACAATGGGGGTGTGGCCATGGAGTCATTTGAAATTACTAGGAAATACTTCAATAATATCCATCGCACTGGCCAAAATTCCCGCACTATGGTCACCATTGGAAACGCTGTAGAATTGCACTACATATGAGGCAACATTTTTCTGGAGTAACCCAATGCGGCAACCTCTCGTCGCCATAACATCCGATGTTCGCACCTTCGAGAATTACACATGGCACGCAGCCCCTGACCAATATTTGGCAGCGGCCTACGACGCGGCTGGCGTAATCCCTTTGATCGTCCCTTCATTCGGCGACGGGCTGGACATCGATGCCATCCTCGACGGTGTCGATGGTGTACTGGTTACTGGCTCCAAATCCAACGTTCATCCGTCGCTTTATGGCGCCGCACCAACTGAGGCTCACGAGCCCTATGATCCCGCCAGGGATGCTACATCGCTGCCGCTTATCCGGCGTGCCATTGAGCGCGGAATCCCTCTTTTGGCGATTTGTCGTGGAATTCAGGAACTCAACGTTGCTTTGGGTGGGACATTGGCTACCGAAATTCAAGAACTGGACGGGCGCATGGACCATCGCGCTCCGCAGTCTGACCAGCAGGCCGAACGATTCGCGATCCGCCATCCGGTGCGAATCAAGCCGGGCTCTTGCCTCGCCAGTGTCATGCAAAGCGATTCCGTAGAGGTCAATTCCGTTCATCGGCAAGCTATCGACAGACCAGCGCCGCAATTGGATATCGAGGCAGTGGCCGATGATGGCACGATCGAAGCAGTTTCGGTCAAGAACGCGCGCAGTTTCGCGGTCGGGGTCCAATGGCATCCGGAATATTGGGTGAAGAACGACAGTCCTTCGCGCAAGATTTTCGCAGCTTTCGGCGATGCGGCACGCGCCCACAAGGCAAGCCGCGCGCGGCTTCACGCTGCCGAATGATTTAAAAGAGACTCACGCCTTCCGTTGACATCGACAGGATTACGGAGCGGGGCTCGACGCTGATATAGTCGAGCCCGTCACCAGGGCTGAACTCCACGATCGTTCGGCCGAGATTGTCGGACAGATCGATCGTTCCATCTTCGTTATTGTGCCACGTCCTGGCATTCGCCAACGGTGGATAGAGACCGGCGCAGCTGCTGTCGACGGAGAGAGCGTTATGCCCCGGCATGCCATTTTCCTTTGGGAATGCCATGCATTTCACTCCTCCCCCGGACCACGAATGACGAATGTCGGGATATCCAGGCTCTTTCCATCGTCAGTTGCAATGGACGCTGTTGTAGCGATATCAATACTTGGATCTTCATCGGACGTGTATGTCGCGAAATCCAGAAACATGGCAACAATTGCCGCTGCGCTCACGAGGCCAAGCCAGGCCGAATTAGCCAATTTCATGATGCACCCCCGGTATCAACACCCTGGGAGCCTAGTAGTGCAGCGTTAACGAACGGTGAAACGCGCGGATGGCAGCCCGCCGACCGAGCTGAGGCTTAGCGTTCCTTGGGCCTTGACGTGGATTGCCGTATTCGCAATTCCGGTTTGATCAACTCCTGACGAGCATGGGTATCAGCACCGTTCAGCTGGTCGAGCAGAGCCCGTGCCGCGCGCTGGCCGACTTCCCTCTGGCCGTTCCACACGGTGGTTAAAGCTGGCGTAGCAATTGCTGCCTCCTCGAGGTCGTCGTAACCGGTAACTGAAATATCAACTCCGGCGACCAATCCAGCTCGTGCAATACCGTTCATCATGCCGATTGCTGCAAGGTCATTCCAGCAGACTGCAGCCGTCGGGTGATCCTTCAAGGCGAGAAACTGTGGCGCGGCATCAAAGCCCGCCTGCTTGGTTCTCGGACCGGGAATGCGCCATTCCGGCTTTACCTCAAGGCCTGCCTTCTGCATTGCGTGAAGATAGCCTTCATAACGGTCCCGGCCGGTCGAGGTTTGATCCGTACCGCCCACCATAGCAATGCGGGTGTGGCCCAGCGAAATCAGATGGTTCGTGGCGAGGCCAATGCCATAAGCGTCATCACCGCGGAATACAGGAACATTCGCATCCTTGACGCTACGGGCAATCAGAACAACGGGCAGTCCATTGTCTTCGGCCATGCGTATATCTTCGGCCGGCGTGCCGATAGCCGGAGACATGATCACGCCATCTCCACCCAATTGCAGCACAGTGTCGATAAATGTCCGCTGCTTGTCCAACTGATCATAATGGTTGGAGAGAATGAAGGTCTGACCGGAGCGGTCGAGCTCGCCCTCAATCGCTCGCAATATTTCGGCAAAGAACGGGTTCATGATGTCATGCACCACGACGCCGACGATCCCTGACCGTGAGGTGCGCAAACTTGCAGCCCGCCGATTGTAAATGTAACCAATCGCCCGGGCATGTTCTTTGATCTTCTCGCGCGTCTGGTCGGCCACAAGCGGGCTGTCGCGCAATGCCAGTGATACGGTTGCAGTGGACACTTTAAGCGCGTCGGCAATCGTCGATAGTTTGATCTTCTGCGCCAAAAACCGCCTCCCGCAGTATCGTCCAACAAGCTACGTAATCTTTACCCGGCGTTATGCCATTGCAGCCGGATAAATCAAAGTTCTTTCGTTATGGGTGCGGTCAAACGTTTGGCCAGGACCCCGAACTTCAGTTATGTGTGCGCAACTGCCGTTCGCGGTGCACGATATAAAGACCGCTGCCAATGACGATCGCCGCACCGCAAAGCGTGTAGATATCCGGGAACTGGTCAAAGATGAAATATCCGAAGGCCAGCATCCAGATGATTTGCAGGAACGGATACGGCGCCAATGCCGCTGTCGTTGCTCGCCTGTAAGCCAGAATGATCAGATAGTGGCCGAGCCCGCCGAAAAATCCAAGCATGAGCAACAGCGCGATTTGAAACGGCGATTCAGGGATGACGGCCTGCATTATTGCCGGTGACGTTAAAATGGCCGGAGCGAGGGCCGAAAAGAAAATGAGGCTCTCCGGAGATTCCGTCGCTGCCATGCGCCGTGTGAGAAGCACATAGAAAGAGTAGCTGAGCATCGCGGCAATGGAATAGGGTAACCCCGGGTTGAACGAACCGAATCCCGGGCGAGCAATGATCAGAACGCCGATGAATGCGACGATGATCGCGGCCCAGCGCCGCCAGCCCGCCCACTCACCAAGGAGCGGCCCGGCGAGCGCGGCGATTACCATGGGCGCTGCAAAGGTAATCGTGATCGTTTCACCCAGCTGCATTGTCTGCAGTGCATGGAAGTTGAAATAGGTCGAGCCAAACAAGCAGAGCCCGCGAAGGAACTGCAGGGGAATGCTGCGGACTTTGAAAATTCCGGGATTGGACCACGGCCGAAAAAAGATCAACACCAGAAATGTATGTTCAATAAACCGCATCCAGGAAATAAAGGCAGTCGGAATTCCCGAAACGACAAGATATTTGGCGCTTGCATCGAGGCAGGAGAACAAGAATCCCGCCGCCAGCAGATAAAGGACCGCAGCGAGCGGTGCAGGTTCCTGTGAAGAGCGGGAAGCTAGAGGCAATTGAATGACCAATCAGGCGGGCGAGATTCGTCCGCATGATATCAAGTTCAGGCAGTTTGTAATCGCAGATTGCAAATATCTTTTGACGTTCGATCACTCGTCATCGCTGTCGTCGTCATCATCATGGGCATCATCAGGGCTCGTCTGACGCAACTGTTCCGCAGCCGAAAGGTTGACTTCAAGACGCGACAGCATTTTTACGAACGCTTTGCGTTCTTTTTTGTCAAAACCCTTCATCGCATCCTTTTCGGTTTTCCGAATGGATTTTTCAATTGCCTTGATTGCCTCGTTCCCGGTTTCGGTAAGGAAAATATGGGCCTGACGCTGATCAGTTGTCGAACCTTCCTTCTTGACAAACCCCTGCGTCTGCAAGCGCGAAATCGTCTTGGTGATCGTCGGTGGACGAACGCCAAGCCGTTTGGCCAGAATGCTTGGAGAAAGACCGTCCTCGTGCGCCAACTGCAGCATCACCGCATCTTGTCCGGCATAGAACCCATGCCCCAGCAAGCGCATCGCCAAAGCTGTTCTGGTCAGACGCGCCGTCGATTGTAGCCTATGAAGAATGAGGGTTTTACGATCCTTGACCATTCAAACTCCTGCTCGCTTTGTAGCGTGTCCGGTTGATGATGAGACGGCTAGGTCTCTTTGGTGGATAGCAATTAACAGACAAACTTCTTGTACGCAGACTAGTATTCACGGATTGGCGCGGCGGATTCACTACAGCGGCCAAACCGTCGGCTCTCCTTGCCCGGCAAGTCCGCGTTACAATGCTTATATGACATTCTGATGAAATTTGCCGACGAATTGGTATGGAGGCAAAAATATGCCTGTAATAATGCTATCCGAGGCACATATCCTCCTGTCGAGCATACGGGTATGATAGCACAACTGACCCAGACGGATGAGCCGGACATGCCAACATCTTGTACGAGAACGATCGCCATTCTCCCCCTTGGCGCGCATGAACAGCATGGTCCGCATTTGCCGTTCGAAACTGACACGATCATCGCCGCTGGGCTGGTTGATCGGCTGAGGAATTCGCTTCCCAGCGCTCTTTCCATCGAATTTCTTGCCGTTGAGCCGATTGGCTATTCCATCGAACATATGGATGTGGCAGGCACACGGACACTTGCTTTTGACGAAGCAGTTCGCCGCTGGATCGGCGTGGGCGAAAACCTTGTCCAACGCGGCCTGTCCAAACTGGTAATCCTGAACGCCCATGGCGGCAACGCACCTCTCATGACGATCGTTGCCACTGAGCTGCGCGTTCGTTTCAATATGCTTGCCGTGGCAACGAGTTGGACACGATTTGGTTTGCCGGATGATCTGATGTCGCCGGACGAGAAAGCATTGGATATCCATGGCGGCTTCATTGAAACTTCTGTGATGCTTGCATTGCGTCCCGAGCTCGTCGATATGAAAAAAGCTGGAAATTTCGATTCCAAACAGCGTTATTATGCGCAGACCTACAAGCACCTGCGTGCTTATGGACCCCACGCCTTCGGCTGGAAAATGTCCGACCTCAACAGACACGGCGTGGCTGGGAATGCGTCCCGGGCCACGGCAGAGGCCGGTGAAAAGATTATGGCGCACAGTTTGAGAGGTATTATCGAACTGCTCGAGGATGTCGACCGCTTTGATTGCTCCACCTTCAAACAATAATGCTCAACCGGATTGAAGCAGCCATTCACGCATTTGAATGCCATAGGTGTGGCAATATGTAATCTTATCACCTATATCGTGGGTCAATCCATTCCAAGAGGCGCACGATGAGTGAAGCTCCGACGACTTCCACTGCCGCGGCAGAGATTGCACAAACACCTCAGATCCCTGTGACGGTGTTGACTGGGTATCTCGGTTCCGGAAAAACCACCCTGTTGAACCGCATTCTCAGCGAAGATCATGGCAAACGATATGCCGTTATTGTCAATGAGTTCGGCGAAATCGGAATCGACAATGACCTGATTGTCGAGTCCGATGAAGAAATCTACGAGATGAACAATGGCTGCATTTGCTGCACCGTACGTGGTGATCTGATTCTGCGTCGTGGAGGGCCTGATGCGCCGCCCCGGCCGTTTCGATGCCATCATCGTCGAGACCACGGGCCTTGCCGATCCGGTTCCGGTGGCACAGACCTTCTTCATGGATGACGATGTCCGCAGCAAAACCGCCTTGGATGCCGTCGTGGCCCTGGTCGACGCCAAGCATTTGCCACTGCGCTTGAAGGACAGCCGCGAGGCCGAAGATCAGATCGCCTTTGCCGATGTTGTTCTAGTCAACAAGACCGATCTCGTCTCGGCTGAAGAGCTCGCCGCCGTCGAGGCAACTGTGCGTGCGATCAATCCCCATGCCGTAATTCACCGCACCGAACGCGCTGGCATCGAGCTGTCGCGCGTCCTTGATCGCGGAGCTTTTGATCTGAAGCGCGCGCTGGAGAGCGATCCGCACTTCCTTGACCATGATCATCCGGATCATGCCTGCGGTCCGGATTGTGATCACGATCATGACCACGGCCATGACCACCATGATCACGATCACGATCATGGCCATGAACACCATGATAACGCATCCCCGATCCATGATGTAACGGTGCAGTCTGTTTCACTCAGGACGGGCGAGCTCAATCCCGACAAGTTCTTTGCGTGGATCCAGAAAATCACACAGGAACAGGGTCCGAATATTCTCCGTCTGAAGGGCATCCTTGCTTTCAAGCATGATCATGAGCGCTATGTGATCCAAGGCGTCCACATGATCATCGAGGGCGACCATCAGCGTGCCTGGAAAGAGGGTGAGAGGCATGAGAGCCGGCTTGTTTTCATTGGCCGGGAACTCGACCACGCTGCATTGAAATCCGGTCTCGAAAGCTGCCTTGCCTGATGCCCACAATTGCCCCGCTTGATCTTTCCGGCCATTGCGTTGACGCGCGTTTTGTCCAGGATGTTCCGTTCTTTGCGCTGGCCGACGGTACGATCCACCGCCTCGACAACGGCCATAAGACAACACAGGCCCATGATGGTCTGCTTTGCGCGGTACTGTCCTTCGACGGTAAGTCTATCCTTACAGGCGGTGAAGATGGCCGCATTTGTGCGACCGGATTGAACGGCGAGGCGCAAGAATTGAACATGCTTCCGCGCAAGTGGATGACTGCGCTGGCCGCGGCACCAAACGGGACGCTCGCCTTCGCGTCGGGGCGATCGGCCTGGGTGCGCTCACCCGAGGGTTCGCTGCGGGAGTTTCCGCATGAACGCAGCGTCGAAGGTGTCGCCTTTGCGCCCAAAGGATTGCGTCTGGCGGTTGCGCGCTATAATGGCGTGACCTTGCATTGGCCAGCAACGAATGGCGCCCCAACGGAACTCGAGTGGAAAGGCGCCCATGTCTCGGTGATATTTTCACCAGACAATCGTTTCCTCGTCACGTCGATGCAGGAAAATGCTCTGCATGGGTGGCGGCTCGAGGACAATCGTCACATGCGAATGACCGGTTATCCGAACAAGGTGAAGAGTTGGTCCTGGAGCGTCAAGGGTAAGTGGCTCGCCACATCAGGCGCGCCGGCAGCGATTATCTGGCCCTTTGCCGGGAAAGATGGTCCCATGGGCAAAGCCCCCTCGAGCTAGGCACACGCGGCGACAGTCTTGTAACTGCGGTTGCCTGCCATCCCGTTGAAGAGATCGTGGCGATCGGCTATTCGGATGGCATGATCATGGTTGGACGTTTCGGCGACCAGAAGGAAGTGCTGTTGCGCCGCCCTGGCAAAGGCGCTGTTTCGTCGATGAATTGGGACACGACAGGACATCGTCTTGTTTTCGGGAGTGAGTTCGGAGACTGCGGCGTGGTCGATATCACCGGCTGATCGCCGATTGGCGAATTGCTTGTTCTGCGTCAGGATGTGGCGAAGCCGGTTGCAGAGATTGTGGCGACATGCGTGTCTTGGTTGACTGAGCTTGGCCTCTAAACGCCAAAAACCCCGCTTGTGCGGGGTTTTTGCTTGGAAAGGCTGGTTTTGATGGCCTTGATGTGGTTGCGGGGACAGGATTTGGTTTTTGTCCCGCGGCGTCGGCTGGGCCTCCTTGCGGGCCCCTGATGCCGGTTCAGCTCGGCCGGCCACCGGGTCAAAATACAAAAGCCCGGACGAGCCGGGCTTTTTGTATTTTGGTTGCGGGGACAGGATTTGCCCGTTCGGGGCTTCAATCGGTGCACTGGACTGATTGACCGGCTTTGCCGGACGCCCGCTCACCCTTCAGGTTCTGCGCCTGAACGGTGGTGATGATGATGAACAGCGTTGCTTTTGAGTTTGGTTGCGGGGACAGGATTTGAACCTGTGACCTTCAGGTTATGAGCCTGACGAGCTACCGGGCTGCTCCACCCCGCGTCACCAAGAACGGCCAAGTTGCCGTAACAGCCCGGATTTTTCCGTTTGTCCGGCCTTTTGCCTGAAGGAGGCTTATGGCCGGACGGGGAGCTGCTCCACCCCGCGCCACCATCCGGCTGTTGACCGGAATTGTCTGTGGCTTTTGCGTGTTTTGCGTAAGTTTGATCTTACTTTGTTTGGTCTGCAAAAGCAAAAGGCCGCCCTGCATTGAAAGCGGCGGCCTGTTGGATTGTTCTGTTTGGTGAGAAGATTTTGTATCGCATGCAGCTTATCCATGCGTGAACGTTGCGTTTAGCAGACCTGGCAGCGACCTACTCTCCCGCGTCTTGAGACGAAGTACCATTGGCGCTGGGGCGTTTCACGGCCGAGTTCGGAATGGGATCGGGTGCGGCCACCCCGCTGTAACCACCAGGTCAGCAAAGCGCAACGTTATGTGAGAAGCTGGAAGTTTTTTGTCTCACGCGCCGTATCGTCCCTGCCGGGACGGGCGCTGCGACGGCGCGTGGCAAGCCACGACGACCTATCGGTCTGTATGGGTAATTTTTCTGGACTGTTTCCAGAAGGAGCCCATACAGCACGCTAGTGCGTCCGAGCCGTTGCGAGGCCCTCGCGGAGCATAGGGTCGAAGACCCGCTCATGCGTGAGCGCTTTTTAGATCGAATATGCATCGCGTTGCGATGGATATGAGTAATGAGAATGATCAAGCCAATCGAGCTATTAGTACCGGTAAGCTTCATGCGTTGCCGCACTTCCACACCCGGCCTATCAACGTGGTGGTCTTCCACGGCTCTGATAGGGAATACTCGTTTTCAGGTGGGTTTCCCGCTTAGATGCCTTCAGCGGTTATCCCGTCCGTATATAGCTACCCTGCTATGCGGCTGGCGCCACAACAGGTCCACCAGAGATACGTCCATCCCGGTCCTCTCGTACTAGGGACAGATCCTGTCAATATTCCTACACCCACGGCAGATAGGGACCGAACTGTCTCACGACGTTCTGAACCCAACTCACGTACCGCTTTAAATGGCGAACAGCCATACCCTTGGGACCTGCTCCAGCCCCAGGATGCGATGAGTCGACATCGAGGTGCCAAACAACCCCGTCGATATGGACTCTTGGGGGTCATCAGCCTGTTATCCCCGGCGTACCTTTTATCCGTTGAGCGATGGCCCTTCCACGCGGGACCACCGGATCACTATGACCGACTTTCGTCTCTGCTCGACTTGTCAGTCTCGCAGTCAGGCGGGCTTATGCCATTGCACTCGACGACCGATTTCCGACCGGTCTGAGCCCACCATCGCGCGCCTCCGTTACTCTTTAGGAGGCGACCGCCCCAGTCAAACTACCCACCATACACTGTCCCGGATCCGGATAACGGACCGCGGTTAGACATCCATATAGGTAAGGGTGGTATTTCAAGGATGACTCCACCATGGCTGGCGCCACGGCTTCAAAGTCTACCACCTATCCTACACATGCCGACACGAATGCCAGTGTAAAGCTATAGTAAAGGTGCACGGGGTCTTTCCGTCTAACCGCAGGAACCCCGCATCTTCACGGGGAATTCAATTTCACTGAGTCTGCGTTGGAGACAGCGGGGAAGTCGTTACGCCATTCGTGCAGGTCGGAACTTACCCGACAAGGAATTTCGCTACCTTAGGACCGTTATAGTTACGGCCGCCGTTTACTGGGGCTTCGATTCAAAGCTTGCACCTCTCCTCTTAACCTTCCAGCACCGGGCAGGCGTCAGACCCTATACGTCGTCTTGCGACTTCGCAGAGCCCTGTGTTTTTGGTAAACAGTCGCTACCCCCCTGGTCTGTGCCACCCTCCTTGACTTGCGTCAAAAAGGGTCACGCTTCTTCCGAAGTTACGCGTGCAATTTGCCGAGTTCCTTCAACGCAGTTCTCTCAAGCGCCTTGGTATTCTCTACCAGTCCACCAGTGTCGGTTTAGGGTACGGTCTATACGCGGGAGCTATTTCCTGGGACCGCTTCGAAGCCCCTCCAATCCAATAAGGAGGAACAACACACGCGATCCGTCACTACCCGCAGGCCCACGAATATTAACGTGGTTCCCATCGACTACGCCTTTCGGCCTCGCCTTAGGGGCCGGCTAACCCTGCTCAGATTAACTTTAAGCAGGAACCCTTGGACTTTCGGCGAGGGAGTCTCTCACTCCCTTTATCGTTACTCATGTCAGCATTCTCACTTCTGATACCTCCAAAGGCCCTCACGGGTCCCTCTTCAACGGCTTACAGAACGCTCCGCTACCACTTGCAGTAAACTGCAAATCCACAGCTTCGGTGTATGGCTTGAGCCCCGGTACATTTTCGGCGCAAAGACCCTTATTTAGACCAGTGAGCTGTTACGCTTTCTTTAAATGATGGCTGCTTCTAAGCCAACATCCTGGTTGTTTTGGGATCCTCACATCCTTTCCCACTTAGCCATAACTTAGGGACCTTAGATGGTGGTCAGGGTTGTTGCCCTCTTCACGACGGACGTTAGCACCCGCCGTGTGTCTGCCGATTAGTACTCTTCGGTATTCGGAGTTTGGTTAGGTTTGGTAAATCGGTGAGATCCCCTAGCCCATCCAGTGCTCTACCCCCGAAGGTATTCGATCGACGCTCTACCTAAATAGATTTCGCGGAGAACCAGCTATCTCCAAGTTTGATTGGCCTTTCACCCCTAGCCACAAGTCATCCCAATCTATTGCAACAGATGCGGGTTCGGTCCTCCAGTAAGTGTTACCTTACCTTCAACCTGCTCATGGCTAGATCACTTGGTTTCGGGTCTAATCCAACGAACTGAACGCCCTGTTCAGACTCGCTTTCGCTGCGCCTACACCTACCGGTTTAAGCTTGCTCGTCAGACTAAGTCGCTGACCCATTATACAAAAGGTACGCTGTCACCCAGAACAAATCTTGGGCTCCAACTGTTTGTAGGCATTCGGTTTCAGGATCTCTTTCACTCCCCTTGTCGGGGTGCTTTTCACCTTTCCCTCACGGTACTGGTTCGCTATCGGTCATGCACGAGTACTTAGGCTTGGAGAGTGGTCTCCCCATGTTCAGACAGGATTTCACGTGTCCCGCCCTACTCAAGGACTTTTATTCGCATTACGTGTACGGGGCTGTCACCCACTTTAGCCACCCTTTCCAGAGTGTTCCACTTGTCTCATAAAAGCCACTGGCCTGGTCCGCGTTCGCTCGCCACTACTTACGGAGTCTCGTTTGATGTCCTTTCCTCCGGGTACTTAGATGTTTCAGTTCCCCGGGTTCGCTTCTAACCCCTATGTATTCGAAGGTCAGATACCTTATAACGATATCTAGAAATTATTTTGGTTCAGAAGAACCAAAATAACTTTCTAGATATCTAAG
>NZ_CP104966.1:805000-810000 GCF_025452215.1 Phyllobacterium sp. A18/5-2
GCACTTGTGACTACCAGACGAACATAATGAGGGAACGCTATCATGTCCTATCCGTTATTCAGCCTCGATGGGCGGCTTGCCCTCATCACAGGGTCAAGTCAAGGTATTGGCCTTGCACTCGCCGAAGGTCTGGCGGCACATGGTGCGGCGGTCGTGATCAACGGCCGCGACAGGGCCAAGGTCGACATTGCAACCGCAAAATTGACGTCGTCCGGCTACCGTGCCCATGCGTCTTATTTTGATGTTACTGACCTTGCGGCAGTCAAACAGGCTATCGAGCGGATTGAGTCTGATATCGGTGCAATCGACATTCTGATCAACAATGCCGGTATGCAGTTCAGGGCTCCTTTGGAAGATTTCCCTGAAGACAAATGGCTGCAATTACTCCAGACCAATGTGTCTAGTGTTTTCTACACTGGCCAGAGCGTCGCCCAGTACATGATCAGACGCAGGCGGGGCAAGATCATTAATATAGCTTCCGTGCAAAGCGAACTCGCCCGTCCTTCGATCGCACCCTATACCGCGACCAAAGGCGCTGTTCGCAACCTTACCCGCGGCATGTGCGCCGACTGGGCAAAATACGGTTTACAGATCAATGCGATCGCGCCCGGCTATTTCAAGACGCCGCTCAATCAGGCGTTGATCGACAATCCCGACTTCTCCTCGTGGCTGGAAAAGCGCACGCCGGCCGGCCGGTGGGGGAATGTCGAGGAACTGGTAGGCGCAGCAATCTTCCTGGCCAGCGATGCCTCTTCCTTCGTCAACGGCCAGGTCATCCATATCGATGGCGGCATCACCGCTTCGCTATGATTTGCGCTGTTGTCATGGGAGTGAGCGGCTCGGGCAAATCCTCTGTCGGAAGTGGAATTGCCACCGAGCTGGCCTTGCCATTTATCGAAGGCGACGTTTTGCATCCGGAAAGCAACGTTCAGAAAATGGCATCGGGCATTCCGTTGACGGACAAAGATCGCTGGCCTTGGCTCGCCCGAATTGGCACTGAGCTCGCGAAAACTGAACACGGCGTCGTTGTCTCCTGCTCGGCTTTGAAGCGCATATACCGCGACCGGTTGCGCCAAGCCGCAGGCGGTCCCCTTGCCTTCATTTTCCTCGACGGCAGCCCTGCGGTTCTGCGTGACCACATGAGCAAACGAACCGGCCACTTCATGCCGGTTTCAATGCTCGATAGCCAGTTGGCGACGGCTCGAATCAATTGCTTGTGCTGCGTCAGGATGTGGCGAAGCCGGTTGCAGAGATTGTGGCGACATGCGTGTCTTGGTTGACTGAGCTTGGCCTCTAAACGCCAAAAACCCCGCTTGTGCGGGGTTTTTGCTTGGAAAGGCTGGTTTTGATGGCCTTGATGTGGTTGCGGGGACAGGATTTGGTTTTTGTCCCGCGGCGTCGGCTGGGCCTCCTTGCGGGCCCCTGATGCCGGTTCAGCTCGGCCGGCCACCGGGTCAAAATACAAAAGCCCGGACGAGCCGGGCTTTTTGTATTTTGGTTGCGGGGACAGGCTTTGCCCGTTCGGGGCTTCAATCAGTCCACTGGACTGATTGACCGGCTTTGCCGGACGCCCGCTCACCCTTCAGGTTCTGCGCCTGAACGGTGGTGATGATGATGAACAGGGCTGTTCTTGAGTTTGGTTGCGGGGACAGGATTTGCCCGTTCGGGGCTTCAATCGGTGCACTGGACTGATTGACCGGCTTTGCCGGACGCCCGCTCACCCTTCAGGTTCTGCGCCTGAACGGTGGTGATGATGATGAACAGCGTTGCTTTTGAGTTTGGTTGCGGGGACAGGATTTGAACCTGTGACCTTCAGGTTATGAGCCTGACGAGCTACCGGGCTGCTCCACCCCGCGTCACCAAGAACGGCCAAGTTGCCGTAACAGCCCGGATTTTTCCGTTTGTCCGGCCTTTTGCCTGAAGGAGGCTTATGGCCGGACGGGGAGCTGCTCCACCCCGCGCCACCATCCGGCTGTTGACCGGAATTGTCTGTGGCTTTTGCGTGTTTTGCGTAAGTTTGATCTTACTTTGTTTGGTCTGCAAAAGCAAAAAGGCCGCCCTGCATTGAAAGCGGCGGCCTGTTGGATTGTTCTGTTTGGTGAGAAGATTTTGTATCGCATGCAGCTTATCCATGCGTGAACGTTGCGTTTAGCAGACCTGGCAGCGACCTACTCTCCCGCGTCTTGAGACGAAGTACCATTGGCGCTGGGGCGTTTCACGGCCGAGTTCGGAATGGGATCGGGTGCGGCCACCCCGCTGTAACCACCAGGTCAGCAAAGCGCAACGTTATGTGAGAAGCTGGAAGTTTTTTGTCTCACGCGCCGTATCGTCCCTGCCGGGACGGGCGCTGCGACGGCGCGTGGCAAGCCACGACGACCTATCGGTCTGTATGGGTAATTTTTCTGGACTGTTTCCAGAAGGAGCCCATACAGCACGCTAGTGCGTCCGAGCCGTTGCGAGGCCCTCGCGGAGCATAGGGTCGAAGACCCGCTCATGCGTGAGCGCTTTTTAGATCGAATATGCATCGCGTTGCGATGGATATGAGTAATGAGAATGATCAAGCCAATCGAGCTATTAGTACCGGTAAGCTTCATGCGTTGCCGCACTTCCACACCCGGCCTATCAACGTGGTGGTCTTCCACGGCTCTGATAGGGAATACTCGTTTTCAGGTGGGTTTCCCGCTTAGATGCCTTCAGCGGTTATCCCGTCCGTATATAGCTACCCTGCTATGCGGCTGGCGCCACAACAGGTCCACCAGAGATACGTCCATCCCGGTCCTCTCGTACTAGGGACAGATCCTGTCAATATTCCTACACCCACGGCAGATAGGGACCGAACTGTCTCACGACGTTCTGAACCCAACTCACGTACCGCTTTAAATGGCGAACAGCCATACCCTTGGGACCTGCTCCAGCCCCAGGATGCGATGAGTCGACATCGAGGTGCCAAACAACCCCGTCGATATGGACTCTTGGGGGTCATCAGCCTGTTATCCCCGGCGTACCTTTTATCCGTTGAGCGATGGCCCTTCCACGCGGGACCACCGGATCACTATGACCGACTTTCGTCTCTGCTCGACTTGTCAGTCTCGCAGTCAGGCGGGCTTATGCCATTGCACTCGACGACCGATTTCCGACCGGTCTGAGCCCACCATCGCGCGCCTCCGTTACTCTTTAGGAGGCGACCGCCCCAGTCAAACTACCCACCATACACTGTCCCGGATCCGGATAACGGACCGCGGTTAGACATCCATATAGGTAAGGGTGGTATTTCAAGGATGACTCCACCATGGCTGGCGCCACGGCTTCAAAGTCTACCACCTATCCTACACATGCCGACACGAATGCCAGTGTAAAGCTATAGTAAAGGTGCACGGGGTCTTTCCGTCTAACCGCAGGAACCCCGCATCTTCACGGGGAATTCAATTTCACTGAGTCTGCGTTGGAGACAGCGGGGAAGTCGTTACGCCATTCGTGCAGGTCGGAACTTACCCGACAAGGAATTTCGCTACCTTAGGACCGTTATAGTTACGGCCGCCGTTTACTGGGGCTTCGATTCAAAGCTTGCACCTCTCCTCTTAACCTTCCAGCACCGGGCAGGCGTCAGACCCTATACGTCGTCTTGCGACTTCGCAGAGCCCTGTGTTTTTGGTAAACAGTCGCTACCCCCTGGTCTGTGCCACCCTCCTTGACTTGCGTCAAAAAGGGTCACGCTTCTTCCGAAGTTACGCGTGCAATTTGCCGAGTTCCTTCAACGCAGTTCTCTCAAGCGCCTTGGTATTCTCTACCAGTCCACCAGTGTCGGTTTAGGGTACGGTCTATACGCGGGAGCTATTTCCTGGGACCGCTTCGAAGCCCCTCCAATCCAATAAGGAGGAACAACACACGCGATCCGTCACTACCCGCAGGCCCACGAATATTAACGTGGTTCCCATCGACTACGCCTTTCGGCCTCGCCTTAGGGGCCGGCTAACCCTGCTCAGATTAACTTTAAGCAGGAACCCTTGGACTTTCGGCGAGGGAGTCTCTCACTCCCTTTATCGTTACTCATGTCAGCATTCTCACTTCTGATACCTCCAAAGGCCCTCACGGGTCCCTCTTCAACGGCTTACAGAACGCTCCGCTACCACTTGCAGTAAACTGCAAATCCACAGCTTCGGTGTATGGCTTGAGCCCCGGTACATTTTCGGCGCAAAGACCCTTATTTAGACCAGTGAGCTGTTACGCTTTCTTTAAATGATGGCTGCTTCTAAGCCAACATCCTGGTTGTTTTGGGATCCTCACATCCTTTCCCACTTAGCCATAACTTAGGGACCTTAGATGGTGGTCAGGGTTGTTGCCCTCTTCACGACGGACGTTAGCACCCGCCGTGTGTCTGCCGATTAGTACTCTTCGGTATTCGGAGTTTGGTTAGGTTTGGTAAATCGGTGAGATCCCCTAGCCCATCCAGTGCTCTACCCCCGAAGGTATTCGATCGACGCTCTACCTAAATAGATTTCGCGGAGAACCAGCTATCTCCAAGTTTGATTGGCCTTTCACCCCTAGCCACAAGTCATCCCAATCTATTGCAACAGATGCGGGTTCGGTCCTCCAGTAAGTGTTACCTTACCTTCAACCTGCTCATGGCTAGATCACTTGGTTTCGGGTCTAATCCAACGAACTGAACGCCCTGTTCAGACTCGCTTTCGCTGCGCCTACACCTACCGGTTTAAGCTTGCTCGTCAGACTAAGTCGCTGACCCATTATACAAAAGGTACGCTGTCACCCAGAACAAATCTTGGGCTCCAACTGTTTGTAGGCATTCGGTTTCAGGATCTCTTTCACTCCCCTTGTCGGGGTGCTTTTCACCTTTCCCTCACGGTACTGGTTCGCTATCGGTCATGCACGAGTACTTAGGCTTGGAGAGTGGTCTCCCCATGTTCAGACAGGATTTCACGTGTCCCGCCCTACTCAAGGACTTTTATTCGCATTACGTGTACGGGGCTGTCACCCACTTTAGC
>NZ_CP104966.1:815000-3690887 GCF_025452215.1 Phyllobacterium sp. A18/5-2
CCTATGGCATGACGGATTCAATGATCCAGCAGCTCATCCGCATGCTGGCATCCGACGTCGACTTCCAGTCTCAACTCAGCCCGACCGATCATCTGGAAGCGCTCTTTTCGCTCCCGGCTGATTCTGGATAAGGCTGGCGACGAATCGGAGATTCTTTATGTAGCCGCGAATTTTGGCGGCGACCTCAAGAAATTCTATCGATTCCATGGTGAGGACGGAACGACGGACTATTACGATGAGAACGGCAAGAGCTCCAAACAGTTCCTGCTGCGCAAACCCGTTCCGAACGGCGTCTTTCGTTCGCCCTTCGGCATGCGCAGGCATCCGATTCTCGGCTATTCCCGCATGCATACCGGCGTCGACTGGTCTGCGCCGCGCGGCACACCGATCATAGCCGCAGGAAATGGCGTGGTTGAGCGCGCGGGCTGGACAAATGGTTATGGCAATCAAACCATTATTCGCCATTCAAATGGTTACGAGAGCAGCTATTCTCACCAGAATGCAATTGCGAGTGGCGTTACACCGGGAGCCCGTATCCGGCAAGGTCAGGTGATTGGCTATCTCGGTTCGACAGGGCTTTCGACAGGGCCGCATCTTCATTATGAAGTCATCGTCAATGGCTCGAAGGTCGATCCAATGCGCATTCGCTTGCCAAGCGGCGGCGCTCTCGATGGCGATGACCTCGTCGCTTTCAAGCGTGAGCGCGAGCGCATCGATCAGCTGCTGAGGGAAGAAGACGCGAACGGAACGAAAGTCGCCGCGAGCGGCTAAGACCTACTCCTGAAATTCGACCGTCACGCCCTTCTGAACCAATTTCGACAATTCTGTTGCATCCCAGTTGGTCAATCGCACACAGCCATGGCTGTTGGTCTTGCCTATCTTTGACGGTTCGGGAGTACCGTGGATCCCATAGGTCGGCTTTGACAGTGCGATCCAGACCGTACCGACCGGCCCATTCGGACCCGGCGGGATAGTCAGGACCGAATTGTTTTCACCCTGCTTGAAGTTGATCTTCGGGTTGTATGTATAGTTGGGATTGAGCGCGATCCGCTCCACTTGAACCGTACCGGATGGCGATGGCGTATCCGTCGAGCCGATCGTTGCGGGGTAGGCAACGATCAACCTTCCTTCCGCATTGTAGCCACGCACCTGTTTGCGCCCCTTGTCGGCAATGATTCTGTGTCACAGCACCGCCGGCATTCTGGCCCGTGCTGGCAATCTGGATAGCAACACCCGGCGTATTGAAATCCACGCCCGGGTTGATTTCCTTCAGATAGTTTTCATCCATATGGAAGCGCTCGGCCAACATTTCCGTGACGGATGTGAACGCCATGCGCTCAAGTTGTGCCTTGTGGCTATAATCCTCGGGGATGGACGCGACAAACGGATAAGCCGCATCTTCCGACGTGATCGTGTAGGAAACGAAAGCCGGACCACCGGTCTGTTCCAGCGATGCGTTGATACCTTCCTCGTTGAGCGGATCGAATTTCTGCCCGGTCATCTCCTCAAAAGCGGCTACGGCCTTGTCGACATTGCCGCCCTTGTGCCCGTCGATGACGCCAGGTGACACGCCGATCCGATCAAGCAGAACCTGGATGGCGGCGATCTTGGCCTTCGCCCCCTGCCCCTTGGGCAATTCGACAGTAGGTGCCGGATTGGGATGAACCGGTATTTGCTCTTGCTGCGGAGCGTCGGTCAGCCCATCGCCTGGCAATCCAGGGTCAACATAATTCGGGTCGGGTGACTGCAAGTTTGATCTCGCCATCAGCAGGCGGCAAGGGCTGACGATCGACACTGCCATAGTCGCGTTCGGAAGGCAGCGCGGATTGCTGTTCGTATGGGTCGTTCGGACGCGCGTACGGATCTTCCGGAATCGCACCGGTATCGTACGGATCCTGCGGAGCGTCGGGAAAGTAATCGCTTGATTGATCATTTTGCGGCTCTTCGACCGAAACAATGCGGCCGCGACGGTCGACCGTGATTTTCCTGCCATATTCGTCAAAATACGCTCGGTAAGCTTCGCGGCGCGGACGGCGTTCACCTGGTTCGAAGAGTTGCGCGACCGCATAAGGAGCCTGATCGCTTGCCGCGGGTGCTGCAATTTCAGCCGCACGCCCGCTCGCGGGGGAAGGGCACTTGCGGAAGCAACGAGCAACATTCCAAACATTGAATTATGATAAGACGCCATGCGGATCGCTTCCGGTTTTCACTAGTAACGCAACATTAAGCATGATTGACCGATTTTCCTGTCTTTATGGTTAATGACTGCGCGCTTTTATCGTTGCATCTATCGGATGAACGGGACGTGAAAATGGCCGCCATATGGCGGCCATTCTCTTTATTTTCATGTCGTGAGCACTCAAGCTGCTTCGCTCTTCTCCCGTTCGGGAGCTGACTTGACCGATTTGAAATTCAGCCTGTCCGAACCCGCGGTGATTCTTACCGTCGAGCCATCCAGAATCTCGCCGAGCAGAATCTTCTCCGCAAGCGGGTCCTGGACCTGCTTCTGGATGACACGCTTCAGCGGCCGCGCACCGTAGGCAGGGTCATAGCCCTTTTCGGCAAGCCAGTCCGTCGCATCTTCGTCGACCTTGAGAACGATCTTGCGATCGGCCAGAAGCTTCTGCAGGTGCTCGAGCTGGATCGCAACGATCTTGCCCATTTCCTTGCGCTGCAGGCGATGGAATAGAATGATCTCATCCACGCGGTTGAGGAATTCCGGCCGGAACGACGCCTTGACGACGTTCATCACCTCTTCCCGAACTTCCTCGACATCCTGACCTTCGGCCAGGCCGACAAGATATTCCGCGCCGAGATTGGACGTCATGATGACCAGAGTGTTGCGGAAATCGACGGTACGCCCCTGACCGTCGGTCAGACGCCCATCATCGAGAACCTGCAGCAGCACATTGAATACATCGGGATGCGCCTTTTCGATCTCGTCGAAGAGGATAACCTGATAGGGCCTGCGCCGGACGGCCTCGGTCAGAGCGCCGCCTTCCTCATAGCCGACATAGCCGGGGGGAGCACCGATCAGACGTGCAACCGAGTGTTTCTCCATATATTCGGACATGTCGAGGCGAACCATCGCCGTCTCGTCCGAGAACAGAAATGATGCCAGCGCTTTCGTAAGCTCGGTTTTGCCGACGCCTGTAGGTCCCAGGAAAATGAACGAGCCGATTGGCCGGTTCGGATCCTGCAACCCAGCGCGCGCACGGCGAACGGCTTTCGATACGGCTTGAACCGCTTCGCCCTGTCCGACGACACGCTTGGCGAGTTCGTCTTCCATCCGCAGCAGCTTTTCCCGCTCACCTTCCAGCATCCGGTCAACGGGAATGCCGGTCCAGCGTGAAACGACCTGGGCAACATGATCCGGCGTGACCGTTTCCTCGACCATCGAGGTAGCATTGTCCTGCTGCTCGGCCTGCGCCAGTTCCTTCTCCAGCTGCGGGATCGTTCCATAGGCAAGCTCGCCCGCCTTCTGGAATTCACCATTTCGCTGAGCCGAAGCGAGAGCGTTGCGAGCATCGTCAAGCTGGCGCTTCAGATCGGCGGCATGTCCGAGCTTCTGCTTTTCCGCCTGCCAGGTATTCGTCAATGAAGTCGACTGTTCCTCAAGATCGGCAAGCTCCTTTTCCAGCCTCTCCAGACGGTCGCGGGAAGCGTCATCCTTCTCGACCTTCAGGGCCTCGCGCTCGATCTTCAGCTGCATGATGCGACGGTCGATTTCATCCAGCTCTTCCGGCTTGGAATCAACCTGCATACGAAGCCGCGCGGCGCCTTCGTCGACAAGGTCGATCGCCTTGTCCGGCAGGAAGCGGTCGGTGATATAACGATCTCGACAATGTCGCCGCAGCCACAAGCGCCGAGTCGGAAATGCGGACCTTGTGATGCTGCTCGTATTTTTCCTTCAGGCCGCGCAGAATCGAGATCGTATCCTCGACTGTCGGCTCGTCGACGAACACCGGCTGGAACCGGCGGGCAAGAGCAGGATCTTTTTCCACATGCTTGCGATATTCATCAAGCGTCGTCGCGCCGACGCAATGCAGCTCGCCGCGAGCCAGCGCGGGCTTCAAAAGATTCTGAAGCATCCATCGCGCCTTCGCTCTTGCCGGCGCCGACAAGCGTGTGCATCTCGTCAATGAACAGGATGATGTCGCCATTGGCCGACGTGACTTCGGAAAGCACGCCCTTCAATCGCTCTTCGAACTCGCCGCGATATTTCGCACCGGCGATCAGTGCACCCATGTCGAGCGCCATCAGCTGTTTGTCTTTCAGCGATTCCGGCACATCGCCATTGACGATGCGCAGAGCGAGACCTTCTGCAATTGCCGTCTTGCCCACGCCCGGTTCGCCAATGAGCACCGGATTGTTCTTGGTACGCCGCGACAGAACCTGGATCGTCCGGCGAATCTCGTCGTCGCGGCCAATGACGGGGTCGAGCTTGCCCGCCCGCGCATCGGCCGTCAGGTCGCGTGCATATTTCTTCAGGGCATCATACGTGTTCTCGGCAGATGCCGAGTCAGCCGTCCGGCCCTTGCGGATATCGTTGATAACCGCGTTCAGACCGGCCGCAGTGACGCCGGCGCGGCTCAGGATTTCGGAAGTCTTGGCCGACTTTTCGATCGCCATGGCCGTCAGCAGGCGTTCGACAGTTACGAAACTGTCGCCGGCCTTCTTCGCTACTTCCTCGGCAGTCGTAAAAACCTTGGCCAATGGCTGGGCTAGATAAAGCTGGCCATTGCCACCTGTCACTTTCGGCAGCGCATCGAGAGCAGCCTGCAAACCGAGGCGTACATCTTCTACGCGCCCGCCTGCCCGCTCGATCAGCGACGCGGCAAGACCTTCCTCATCGTCAACCAGGACTTTGAGCAAATGTTCGGGGGCAAACTGCTGATGATTGGAGGAAAGGGCAAAGGTCTGCGCCGACTGGATGAAACCGCGGACGCGCTCCGTATATTTTTCAATGTTCATCGTATGTCTCCTTTTCCCGAACGACCCTCTTGGAGGCGTCGTGCGGCGTGTTGGTGACGGGTCCCCTCATGAGGCAAACCCATTCATTCGCCTCCAAATATGGGAACATTATCAATGCCGCGCAAGATCGGAGTTGGGCGTTTTGTTGCGCCACATGCACGGAGTTTTTTGTATAGCACATCCCTCCCCCCGCCACGCCCTCATTCTCTGAGTCTGGCCATTGAGTGGCTGGGGAAGACGGGCGGTCGCCGAAGCGCGTCTTGGTAGAAGTAGTAATGCGATCCGAAGACCGCCCGTCCGGCGACTTTTCATCCCTTCCGCTTGGGAGGCTTCGGCACCGGGGAATACCATTTGCGGCATTCCATGCGTCACCTGCGTGCCCCTTAGAGTGCTCGTCCAGCACGCGCCGGTCCTAGTACCGGCAGGGGGAACCCTTGGACAGAACGTCCCCGGACAGCGGGTCCGTTCCCCGCCATCGGAGGCGCCGGTCCTTTCCCCGCTTCGAACGGCTCCGGAAGCAGTTCCCCGTGGAAAGGACCGGGTCAGAATAAACGAGGTTTGGAGGTGTTGGATAAATTGGCGGCATAATTTTCTGATCTGGACGGCGCTGACTGCCGTATGGTGCCTGCTGTGCGTGGTTCGCAAGGGGAAGCTGAGGAAGCGTCACCATAGACAATCTTGCCTCTAGCCCTCGCGTTTCATCTTGTCGCGGCGTGCGAGTTCGGCTTCGCTTGGTTCCTCGAGGGCGAATGATCCAGTGCTGACAGATCCGGAGCGCAGATAGGTGCTCATCGTGACACCGGTCGTCGAAACTTTCGTCTCGACGAGCTTCAACCCGGCAGGTACGCCGCCTTGGCCAAACATGCGTTTGCCGGAACCCAGCAAGAGTGGAAAGACAAAAAGATTGAATTGGTCGATCAGGTCGTTTGCCAGCAGCGTCTGGATAAGCTGGCTGCTGCCCTGAATGAGCAGATCCGATCCGTCCCGCTGCTTCAATTGCGCGATTTCTGCCGCCACGTCACCGTGAATGGCCACCGAATTATTCCAGGTAAGCGGCTCTGTCGATGAGGTTGCCACATATTTGGTCACCGCATTGAACTTATCTGCAATAAGGCCGCTCTCCGCATAAGGCCAATAGGCGGCAAATATTTCATAGGTCTTGCGGCCAAGCAGCAGATCGAAGGGCGCTGTCATGATCCCGTCCATGACCTTGCCCATTGGCTCGTCCCAATAATTGACGGTCCAGCCGCCATGGGTGAAACCGCCGGTTGGGTCCTCGTCGGGCCCGCCAGGAGCTTGCATGACCCCATCGACACTCAGGAAAGTTGAAGCAATGACTTTTCGCATTTCGTTTCTCCTCTTTTTTCCTGACCCGCAACTGCGAGGCTCAGGACTACCGAAGGACGGTTGAGCGAGCGTCTGGCCGACATATCAGCGCATTTTTTTAAAGGGCCGTGGGGACACAGCGCTCTTGCGCGCACCATGTAAAGGCCGTGGTTCCGGCAAAGTTCCTCGCGGTCCCTCGGGACAATGCACCCGTGTCAAGGTCATTCAACGCATTACGCCACCCGCAGGTTTCCCCGCAGGTGGCGTAAAATTCAATCACACTCAGATCAAACGTCGGATTCTACCGCCGCCCGGCGCTTCTTCACTTGGGCGACAATACCTGCCGGTGAAAGATCATTGGCGGTATCAGGCGCAACTGGTTCAGCGGCGCTTTCTTCCGTCACCCGCGGTTCACGCGGACGGGCAGGACGACGGCCGCGCGGTGCGCGACGTGCCGGCTTGGCCTCGGCCGCCTCTTCGGATGCCTCGGGAGCGCTTTCGACGGGTTGAACATGCGGCTGGCGCTGGCTTACCGTGTCGTCGTCATAGGCGACTTCTGCGGGAGTACCTTCAATGATGGGCTGTGGGCCGCTGCCATTGATTGGCTGATGCATCACACGTTCTGGACGCTCATGACGCTCGGAGCGTTCTTGCCTCTCCTGGCGCTCTGGACGTTCCTGAGGCTCCTGGCGCTGGGGACGTTCTTGACGTTGGGAGAACTCCTGCTGGCGTTCCGGCAGCTCTTGACGATCGGAATCGTTGCCGTTGCCGTTATTGCCCTCATCGTCATAGCCAATATCTTCATCCTGCTCGTCGCGGTCATCACGATCGTCGCGCTGATACTGGACAGGCGCCTGAGCCTGAGCAGCGAGAATGATTCGATTGTAGTGCTCGGCGTGCTGGAGATAGTTTTCAGCTATCACGCGATCACCGGCGCTCTGTGCATCACGTGCAAGCGTAGTGTATTTTTCGGCGATGTGCTGAGCGTTCCCCCGGATTTTAACATCGGGGCCGTTGCTCTCATAGTTGCGGGAAAGTGGGTTGGGACCTTTGTTGCGGTTATTGTTGTTACCGCGTCCGCGCATGCGCCTATTCTGCTGTACTGGCCTCATACTTATCTCTTTTCAGAAAATCAGGGGCGCTAATTTGCTCACCATTTGAGTCAAAAAGCTTCGCTTCTCAAGTGCCGACCTGAAGCGCGCCCCGCGCTTCAATCGCATCCAAAGTTCATAAAACTTTTGTGCTGCCGCAAAAACCATTTCTCCAAAGCTATTTCCAAAGAGAAATCAAACACCCGGAAATTCCCGTATCAATCTCTTGATAGGCAGAACCAGATTTGTTCGGTTTAGAGCGGTAAGGCGAAACTAGCCGTCTTCGCTGCAAATTCCAAGCCCTTTTTCAAGATTTTTACATTGGCGAGAACAATATTGCTCTTTCGTGCCCGCCAATATCCTTCTGGACACCCGTCAGGGCGAAATTTTCTCCGGAGAAAATCGCCGTGACATCACCGCGTTGTCCATACCCGATTTCCAATGCGACCGCACCGCCTTGTCTCAGATGCTGCCGGGACCGACCGGCAATTATCCGGTACGCAGTGAGTCCATCCTGGCCGCCATCCAAAGCCCTGAGCGGATCGTGCAGCACGACTTCGCGCTGCAAGCTGGCTATGTCAATGGACGGTATATAGGGCGGATTGGAAATAATCAGGTCATAGCAGCCAGTTACCCCGGAAAACCAATCCGAATGGAGGGCTGCGAAACGCTCCGATACACCTGCCATATGGGCGTTGTGACGGGCCGTTTCAAGGGCACCCTGGGAAATATCAACGCCCACCGCCCGCAATTGCTTGAACTGGTCGAGCAGCGCCAGCGCGATTGCACCGGTGCCGGTACCAAGATCGATGAGGTCGGCGACACCATGCTTTTCAATGCGTTGACGCAGGAACGGCACCACCAGTTCGACAAGGGCCTCGGTGTCAGGACGCGGCTCGAGCGTATCAGCAGATAAGGCAAGCTCAACGCCGTAGAAAGCGCGCTTGCCGATGATGCGATGCACTGATTCGCCATTGATACGCCGGTTAAGCACCGCCTCCAGCTGGCCGACAACCGCATTTTCGACGGGGCGATTCGGGTTGCGGACCATTTCAAGCCGGTCGCACCCGGTGACCCACTCGACCAGGAGACGTGCATCGAGATCCGGAGTGTCTATTCCAGCTGCGATCAGGCGAGTCCGGGCTTCCCGGTGCACATCGGCGAGGGTCAATGACCCGTCCTCAGCCATTGCTGTCAAAACCCTTCATTCATCTGGGCAAGCAAAGCTGTCTGATAGTCCGAAATCAGCGCACTGATAAGCTCATCCAGATCGCCTTCCATGATGCGATCGAGCTTGTAGAGCGTCAAATTGATGCGGTGATCCGTGACGCGCCCCTGCGGGAAATTATAGGTGCGGATGCGCTCTGAACGATCGCCTGAACCGACCTGGCTGCGCCGGGCCTCGGAACGCTCGCTATCGGCTTTCTGCCGCTGCATGTCGAACAGGCGTGAACGCAGGACCTGCATGGCGCGGGCGCGGTTCTGGTGCTGCGATTTTTCCGCCTGCACAACGACGATGCCCGAGGGGATATGCGTGATACGCACTGCGGAATCGGTGGTGTTGACGTGCTGACCGCCAGATCCCGATGCGCGCATCGTATCAATGCGGATGTCATCCGGCCGGATATCGATGTCGATCTCTTCGGCCTCCGGGAGGACTGCGACGGTTGCGGCCGAAGTGTGGATACGGCCGCTCGCTTCCGTGTCGGGAACGCGCTGCACACGGTGCACGCCCGATCTCGAATTTCAGCTTGGCAAAGACACCCTTGCCCGAAACCATGGCGATGACTTCCTTGTAGCCGCCAGCTTCGCCATCGCTCGCTGAAATCAGCTCGACGCGCCAGCCATTGGATGCCGCATAGCGCTCATACATGCGGAACAGATCGCCGCCGAACAGCGCCGCTTCCGAACCGCCGGTACCGGCGCGAATTTCGAGAATGGCGTTGCGCTGGTCGGCAACGTCCTTCGGCAACAGCAGGACCTGGATATCCTTCTCCAGTTCCTCGATGCGCGCATCGATTTCCGGCAATTCGGCTTCCGCCAGCTCGCGCATGTCCTTGTCGGTCGATGCGTCATTGAGCATGGATTTCAGATCGGCCGCTTCACTGCGGGCGCTGACGAGGTCGCGAATTTTAGCAACGACCGGCTCCAGCTCGGAATACTCCGACGCAAGCCTGACGTAAGTGTCGGAATCGGGGTTGCTTGCCATCTGCGTCTCCATCATGGAGAAGCGCTTCAGCAGTTGATCCATACGATCCTGCGGAATGGAATTCATGCAAACCTCACAGTGTAACGCCTGCTCGCTCTGCAAACTTGGTGAGAACATGGCGCAACGAACCCGTTTCACCGTGATTGTCGATTGCGTCGTTCAGCTGCGCGCTGAGTTCGCTGACGTCGAGCGTGCCAAGCATGGCTTTGACCGGACCGATTGAAGCCGGCGACATGGATATGGACCGGAATCCAAGGCCGAGCAACGCCATGGCCGAAAGCGGCTTGCCAGCCATTTCACCGCAGAGGGTGACATCGGTATTGTTGCGCTCACCGGCCTCGGCGATCTGACGCAAAACGCGCAGGAAGGGCACCGACAGGTTATCGAAGCGATTGGTAATGATCGAATTGCCTCGATCAACGGCCATGATGAACTGGAACAGGTCATTTGAGCCGACAGAGACGAAATCCACAACCGACATCAGCTCGTCGAGCTGCCAGAGCAGCGACGGAACCTCGACCATTGCGCCGATCTTGACCCGCGTTGGCAGATCATAGGCAAAGCGCGACAGGTGTTGAACCTCGCGATTGATCAGTTCGCTCGCCTTGCGCACTTCCGCGACTTCCGTGACCATCGGCAGCATCAGCCGGAGCTCGCGGCCACCTGCAGCCTTGAGCAAGGCGCGGACCTGCGTGCGCAGCAATCCCGGACGATCGAGCGTCAACCGGATCGCCCGCCAGCCCATTGCCGGGTTTTCCTCGTTCACATTGCTGCGGAAATAGGGAAGAACCTTGTCGCCGCCGATATCGAGTGTGCGGAACGTAACCGGCCGGTCACCGGCAGCCTCGAGCACGGAGCGATAGAGACGTTCCTGTTGTTCGGCACGAGGGAACGTCGAAGCCACCATGAATTGCAATTCGGTCCTGAACAGGCCAATGCCGGCAGCACCCGCCTCCATCAATTGCGGCAGGTCGACCAACAGGCCGGCATTCATCAGCAGCGAGATCTGCAGGCCGTCTTTCGTCACCGAAGGCTTGTCGCGCAATTCCCTGTAGAGCGCCTGGCGCTTGGCGCGAAACTTGACCTTTTCCGAATAGGCCGCTTCCACGTCCGACTGCGGACGAAGGTGAACGCGGCCATCATCGCCATCGACGATCACCGCATCATTGTTTTCCGCCATGGACACGACGCCCTTGACCTGACCCGCAACCGGAATGCCCATCGCTCTGGCAACGATCACCACATGGCTGGTCGCGGCGCCATCTTCCAGCACCAGGCCACGCAGGCGTTCGCGCGGATAGTCCAGCAGTTCCGCCGCGCCCATGGAGCGGGCGATGATGATGGCATCCTTGGCAAGCGACCCGGCCATGGTCTTGACGTCGCGACCCATCAGCTGACGCAACAGCCGGTTTGCCAGATCATCGAAATCGCTGAGGCGCTCGCGCATGTAGGGATCAGTCAGATGCATCATGCGGGCGCGTGTGTCGCTCTGCACCTTCTCGACCGCCGCTTCCGCAGTCAGCCCGTTGCGGATTGCCTCTTCGAGACGCCGCACCCAGCCGGTATCATGCGCAAACATCCGGTAGGCTTCCAGCACCTCGCGATGCTCGCCCTCGAACGCCACATCACGGCGCGACAGCATATCGTCGATCGAGATACGCAAGGAACCAAGCGAACTTTCGAGCCTGTCGATTTCCGTATCGATGTTCTCGTTGAAGAGATTGGTGACGACAATGCGCGGCTCATGGAGCACGACATGGCCGAGCCCGACGCCATCATTGAAGGCGTTGCCGCTGAAGCTCATCGGCTTCCCGAGATCAAGTTCGACGCCCGGACGGGCGAGCCTCGGTATCTCGCCGGCCGCAACCATTTCGGCCAAGACCATCGCCGTGGTTTCCAGCGCCTCAACCTCGTCCTCGCGATAGACGCGCTTGGTCTTGTTCTGGACGACAAGAACGCCGAGCGTTCGCCCCGCCCTCAGGATCGGGACGCCGAGGAAGGAATTGTAGATCTCCTCGCCCGTTTCCGGCAGATAGGCGAAAGCCGGGTGGGTCTGTGCATCGGTCAAGTTGAGCGGGCGGGCGCTGGCGGCAATGGTACCGACAAGGCCCTGTCCAAGTCTCAGCTGCGCCAGATGGACGGCGGACGGATTCAAACCCTCGGTAGCATAGAGTTCGAGGACGCCATCGGAGCGCAGCACATAGAATGAGCACACTTCCGCGACCATGTTCTGCGCGATTTCGCGAACAATGCGGTCAAGCCTCTCCTGTGGCTCAAGAGCCTCCGCCATCAATTCGCGGAGGCGCTTCAGCATGACACGGGGGCCGCTTATCTGCTCGCGCGTGGGCACTTGGAGCCTTTCTCCATAACAATATTGGCAAGGCCGGAATGGCCTCACCAAATCAGTCAATCCATCATGTCAGCCGTCGAAGATGCCGACAAATAGAATCTGGCTTGCTAATGCTTATCCAGACCGTAGACGGAATGCAAAGTGCGTACTGCAAGTTCCGCATAGGGACCATCAATAAGAATGGAAATCTTGATTTCCGAAGTGGTGATGGCGCGGATATTGATGCCCTTGTCGGCGAGCGCGCGGAAAGCCGTCGCGGCAACGCCCGCATGACTGCGCATGCCGATTCCAATGACCGAGACCTTGACCATACCAGCTTCCGACTGGATGATGTCGCAGCCAATCTCCGCCTTGACCTTTTCCAGGACAACCAGCGCCTTGTCGAGATCACCCGACGGTACCGTGAAGGTCATATCGGTCTTGGTGCCATCTTCCGAGACATTCTGTACGATCATATCAACGTTGATATGCGACTCGGCGAGCGGGCCAAATATGGCGGCGGATATGCCGGGGCGATCAGCAACGCGACGCAGCGAAATCTGGGCTTCGTCCTTGGCGTAGGCAATTCCTGTGACAACCTGCTGTTCCACGATTTCTTCCTCGTCGCAAATAAGTGTTCCGGGCGGATTGATCAAATCACCCATGCCCGGCGCATCGGGGTCTTCGAAACTGGACCTGACAAATGTGCGCACTTTGTGCACCATGGCAAGCTCGACGGACCGCACCTGTAGCACTTTGGCGCCAAGCGAGGCCATTTCAAGCATTTCTTCAAATGATATCCGCGACAGGCGGCGAGCCTTGGGTTCCACGCGCGGATCGGTGGTGTAGACACCATCGACATCCGTATATATGTCGCATCGATCGGCTTTGACGGCTGCCGCGATGGCAACCGCGCTGGTATCCGAGCCGCCACGTCCGAGCGTCGAGATGCGGTTGTCCGGTCCAATGCCCTGAAAGCCGGAAATGACAGCGACCTGCCCTTCCTCGAACCGCTCGATCAGGAACGAACCGTCGATTTCGAGGATACGGGCCGCGCCATGCGCGTTGTCGGTCTTGATCGGGATCTGCCAGCCTTGCCAGGAACGCGCATGCACGCCCATAGCCTGCAACGCGATCGCCAGCAGGCCGGCAGTTACCTGCTCGCCGGAGGCAACAATGGCATCATACTCGCGCGCATCGTGCATCGGCGAGGTCTGGCGGGTCCAAGCCACCAGCTCATTGGTTTTTCCGGCCATGGCAGAGACGACGACGGCAACCTCGTGTCCGGCATCGACTTCACGTTTGACGTGCCTGGCCACATTACGGATGCGGTCGATATCGGCCACCGAAGTGCCACCGAATTTCATCACAATGCGTGCCATGGAAAGGTACCGTTCTGGAATGCCTGAAATTGGGTCGGAAAAGAGCCGCTGGAAATGAAACCACCCTTCGCCAAATGAATGCGGCCTCCCATAACGAAATTATGACGTGACTGCAAGAACGCGGAACGATTTGCGTCTTGACATTTTTTGGCGGACGGGGCCTCTCGGAAACAACAGTGAGGACAGGCCGATGGCGACAACACAGCGCAGTACAATCGATGCGGCGGAAGTCGAGCGCTTTTCGCGCATGGCGGCCGAGTGGTGGAACCCGCAGGGCAAGTTCCGTCCCCTGCACAAGTTCAACCCGACGCGCCTTGCCTATATCAAGGAAAAGGTGTGCGCCCACTACGGCATCGATCCAAACGGGCCGTTGCCATTTGCCGGCCTGCGTATACTCGATATTGGTTGCGGTGGCGGCCTTCTTTGCGAACCCATGGCCCGCCTTGGCGCAACGGTCGTTGGCGCCGACGCCGGCGAAACCAATATCGAAGTGGCCAAGATCCATGCCGCGCAAAGCGGCCTTTCCATCGACTACCGTGCAACCACCGCGGAAGCCCTCGCCGAAGCCGGAGAACAATTCGACATCGTTCTCAACATGGAAGTCGTCGAACACGTCGCCGATGTCGATCTCTACATGTCGGCATGCTCGCAAATGGTCAAACCCGGCGGCATGACCTTTGTCGCCACGATCAATCGGACATTGAAGGCGCTCGGCCTCGCGATTTTTGGCGCCGAGTATGTCTTGCGCTGGCTGCCGCGCGGCACGCATCAATATGACAAGCTGGTCCGTCCCGAAGAACTGGAAACGGCGCTATCGCGTGCCGGACTTGAGGTCGTTGAAAAGGTCGGCGTTACCTATAACCCGCTTGCCGACAGCTGGAGCCGCTCGCGCGATACCAATGTCAACTACATGGTTCTGGCAACAAGGCCCTAGAGCCTTGAAGCGCTCTAAGCGGCCTTTGCCGCCATACGCTGGGCCTTCGTGGTCATCAGAACGCCGATCGTGATGATGACAGCCCCTACCCAGGTCGCGAGCTGGTAGACTTCGCCCAGGAACAGCGTTCCGGCGAGAAGAGCAACGGCCGCGCCCACATATCCGATCTGGCTGAGATACACGGGACCCCCGACGGCCTGAAGCCGGAAATACAACGCAAACATGCAGGCAGATGCCAGAACCTGGAAGAAAACCAGCCATGGCACAGTGCCAAGCGGTTCGACCGGGAATGCTCCAGTCATGTAGAAAATCACCGGAATGAGGACAACGGCTGTCGTTAAATGACTACCGGCCGCAAGCTCGGTCGGATCGGCGCCTTCCGGCCAGTCGATCGTGCGATAGACATTGCCCAATGCCAGAAGCACCGGAATAAGCAGCCCAATCCCCACCCACAGGGGTTCGGCCGGCTGGCCGACCTGACCGCGGGTAAAGCCGACGAGGACCGCCCCGGCAAACCCCACGAATATCCCGAGAAGGCCGAGAAGATTGGGCCTTCGCATTTTGAACAATATCGAAAGCATCAGGGTAAACACGGGCGACAGCGTGTACATGATCCCGGTATAGCCGGACCCCAGATGTGGGATCGCTGAGAGCGTCATGAGATTGGGAATGGCATAGGATACAAGCGCAGCCACAAGATAGTACCTCATCATGTGAGCGTCGAAGCGCGGCCGTTTCCCCATGATGAGGAACGCTACAAGCAGCACGGTCCCTGCTCCCGTGGAGATGACGAATGCCCATAGCGACGGCGCTACGCCCGCAGCGAATGCCAGCTTGCCGAACGGCAGCGTCAATCCGAGAAACGTGCCTGTCAAGACAAGCAGCACGGCGGCAGAATTCAGAAATGGCATGGGGAATCATCCGATGGGGTTCAGTTGGACCACCATAGACATCCGCTTTAACCGGGCAAGATCAATTGTGATCCTCAGGAAAGACTGGTAGCGGCATGACATCGACGCCGTCCTCCAGCAGGGACTTGACCTCCTCCCCAGTGGCCTCCCCGTAAATGCCGCGCTTCTCCACTTCGCCGAAATGGATCTTGCGGGCCTCCTCGGCAAAGTCGCTGCCGACATAGTCGGCATTCTCGCGGACCTTCTGAGCAATCTCCTTCAACTCCGTGACCATTTTGCTCATGGCAACGGCAATTTTTTCTTTTTGCCGGCCGGTGGTCACGGAAGGCGCCATCAATGCTTTCCCGATCTTGTGCGAGCCGCAAACAGGGCACATCACAAGCCGCTGTTGGGCCTGCGTATCAAAATCATCATTGCTTCGAAACCAGCCTTCAAAGTCGTGCTCATTGTCGCAATGAAGGGAAAAACGGATCATGATGCCACGACAAGCCTTTCACTCTGGCCGCCGTTCTCAACGACCAGTCCAAATGGACGTGCGTTCTTGAGGTTTGGCACCTTTGCGCGGGCAGCGGCGCTTAAGGCAGGATCGATATCCGCGACGACAACGCCAGGATCCGCATGATCAGCTTCCGCCAGGACCTCACCCCATGGCGCGACTATCATCGAGTGGCCATAGGTCTCGCGGCCATCTTCATGAACACCGCCCTGAGCTGCTGAAATCATAAAGGCACCGTTTTCGATGGCACGGGCGCGCTGGAGCACGTGCCAATGCGCCTCGCCCGTCTGGCGGGTGAAGGCGGCAGGTGCCGTGATGACGGCTGCGCCAGCCAAAGCCTGCGCGCGGAACAATTGCGGGAAGCGGACGTCGTAACAAATTGCGAAACCGAGGCGCGTGAAGGGCAGGTCGATCACCACCGTATCGGCACCAGGCGCATAAACGGCCGACTCACGCCAACTCTCGCCATTGTCGAGATCGACATCGAACATGTGAATCTTGTCGTAGCGCGTGAGGATATTACCGTCCGGTCCAAATAAAAATGCCCGGTTGGCAATCTTGCCATCGTCACGGGCGATCGCCGTTGAGCCAATATGCAGGTGAATTCCATGCTTGGCGGCAAGTTCTGAAGCGGTGCGGACGATGACATCATCGTTCTCGGCCTTCAAGACACTCTGGAGCCCCTTGCGATCCCGCTGCAGGGCACCGGTCATTTCCGGCGTCTGGACGTAAACAGCGCCCTTCCCCACCGCGTCTGCAACATAACCAGCAAGATCGGCGGCATTGCGTTGCGGGTCTACGCCCGAGCGCATCTGGATAGCGGCGGCACGAAATGCACTCATGTCATTATCCTCAAGCGAGTTCGCCGGTTTTCAACAATGTGTCGAGGCGGCCCTGATTTTCCAGCGCATACAGATCGTCGCAGCCGCCGACATGAGTTTCGCCAATGAATATTTGCGGAAATGTCGTGCGGCCATTAGCGCGTGCCACCATGTCCTGTCGCGCCGTAGGTTCGATCGTCGCATTATGCTCGACGAACGCAACGCCTTTGTCTGAAAGAAGACCCTTGGCGGCAGTACAATAACCGCAACCGTTACGCGTATAGATTGTTACATCAACCATTCAGATACTCCGCTTTGTCCTCCTATATAGGCATCAAATATTCTGCCGAAAAGACCTGTTCTTTGCGCGAGAACGCCCTCAGACCGATAATTCCTGTCCCAGAACCCGGCCAAAAGTGAGAATATCTACACTTGACGCACCGCCTCTGAGTAAGGCACGCGAAGCCGCTTTCACAGTGGCGCCGGTAGTATAGACATCGTCGATCAGAAGGACATTGCGTCCGCGCACCTTGATCGCCTGCGTCTCCGGCACCTTGAAGGCCCCACGCACATTGGCCGTCCGCTCGTTTGCCCCGAGGCCAACCTGCTGTCTTGTCTGCTTGATGCGTTTCAGCGCATCCGGGTCGAATGTCTTGCCGCTCAAGCTTGCCAGATGGCGGGCCAGTTCTGCGGACTGGTTGAATCTTCGCAACCAGAAGCGCCGCGCATGCAACGGCACAGGGACTATGATATCGCAATCATTCAGCAACTCCCTGCCGGCCCGCAGCATCCAGCGCGCCATCCAGGGGCCAAGGTCGGTGCGGTCATTGTATTTGAGCCGGTGCACCATATCGCGGATGACGCCCTCATGCGCCGCAACCGATCGCGCGCGCCGGAATGGCGGCGGATCAGCAATCGCCTCGGCGGAAAGAATCTCGGCGCCGAGGTCGTGGCTGAACGGAATGCCAAGCACCGGGCAGCAAGGTTTTTCGATGAAGCGCACCCTTGACCAGCAGGCGCCACACAAGGTTCCTGGCTCAGCCACGTGTATGTCGCAGCCAGCGCAAATCGGTGGAAACAACAGCCTGAACAGCTGATTTGTCGCCGAGCGTGTCAAAAGAGCTGCTGTTGTTCCAACGGTTTTCATTGCAATTTCACCCGAGGCGACGCATCTACCGTGAGAACTATACAGAGATCAGAGAAATTCGGAATGCATCAGGTCTTCGATCGAAATTTGCTTCTGGCCCGGCGCTTGCGCGCTCTGAAGCAACACGGGCATTCTGCGGATTTTCTGCTTGCGCGCGCTGCCGCCGACCTGGAAGAGCGTCTTTCCGCCGTTGAGCGCAAGTTCGAAATTGCAGTCGATCTTGCAAGCCATACGGATCTTGCGGCACAGGCGCTGCAACGGTCCGGCAAGGCCGCGACGATCGTCCGTGTCGAGCAGGATGCGCGGTTTTTCACCGGAGCATTTCCGGCGGTTGTCGCCGATGAGGAAGCACTGCCGCTCAAACCCGCCGGTGCAGACCTGATCGTCTCGTTGCTTTCGCTGCACCTGACCAACGATACGCCTGGCACGCTCTTGCAAATCCGTCGCGCGTTGAGACCTGACGGCCTGTTTCTCGGGGCGATGGCGGGTGAAAACACCCTGGCGGAATTGCGCGAATGCCTGCTCGTGGCAGAGAGCGAGATATTTGGTGGCGCCGCGCCACGGGTTGCACCCTTTGCCGATGTCCGCGATGCCGGAGGCCTGCTGCAGCGTGCCGGGTTCACCTTGCCGGTCACAGATATCGAGAGCTATACGGTACGCTATGATTCGGCCTTCGCATTGATGCGCGACTTGCGCGCCATGGGCATGCAGAACGCGTTGACCGGCCGGTCGCGGCGGCCGTTGACACGGCACTTCTTTGCGCGGGTCGCAGAGATCTATGCGGACCGCTTCAGCGACCCCGATGGCCGGATCAGAGCGACATTCTCGTTCATCTGGATGTCCGGCTGGGCCGCGCACGAATCGCAGCAGAAGCCGCTGAAGCCGGGCTCGGCCAAGGCGTCGCTTGCCGATTTTCTCAAGGATGTGGAATCGCTCGAAAAGAAATAGGTTCTCAGCAGTCGCCGCTTTTCGACCCGTCGCTGTTGAGGATGCAGACGGCATTCGGCGATCTTTGCAGCACGCTGCGGCGAACGGTATAGGTGGATGCAGCCGGATCGGCCTTTTTGATCGATCCCGTCGCGATTTCGTCAATGGAACGCCCTGTTGAGTAGTCGACCACCGCTTGCGATCCGCGGTCGGCAAGCGGCGCAATAATCAGCGCCAATGCGATAGCCGCCGAACCGAACAACAGCGTGATCCGCAACAGACCCATCCCTGCGCCCGAGAGAGTTCTCGACAGCAACAGCTCGTCGTCACGATAGTCGTTCTTGCGCCCCATGCCCCACCTGAAAATACGCCTTCAGAATTGACTAAAAGTCGCTCAATCAGGTGAAGGAGTCATTAACAATTGGCAAAGAATTACAGCAGATCGATGAGAAACGGAATGAGCGGGATGTCGGCAGGCGGCATCGGATAATCGCGCATATCCTTCGGTTTCACCCATTTCAAAACCTGCCCTTCCATCGAACGCGGGATGCCCTCATAACGCCTGCATATGAAAAGCGGCATCAGCAGATGAAACGTTTCATAGGTATGGCTGGCAAAGGTCAGCGGTGCGAGGCAGGCGGGTTTAACGGTAATGCCGAGTTCTTCGTGCAGTTCGCGGATCAAGCTCTCTTCCGGCGTTTCGCCCGGATCGACCTTGCCGCCCGGGAATTCCCACAGGCCGGCAAGTGACTTGCCTTCAGGACGTTGCGTCAGCAGTACCCTGCCGTCGGCATCAACCAGCGCGCAAGCGGTCACCAGCAGGATCGGATGTTCGCTCATGTGTCTGGAGCCTGACGGTAAGCATAGCGATAGGCTTCGTTGAAGCCCATGTGCTCGTACAATTTGATGGCACCGGTATTCGCCACCTCCACCTGCAGCCAGGCCCTCCTGGCACCGTGCTGCACGGCCCACTTCAGGGCAGACTTGATGATGGCCCGGCCGAGCCCCGCACGGCGGCGATTTGCTGCCGTGCCAATATTGAACAGCCCCGCCAGCGTGCCATCATGGACGCAAATCGCGGTTGATACCGGCACCGCACCCTCTTCGATGACAAACAGGCCCTTGGAGGGCCGTATCGCATTGATGACTTCGAACAGTCCCGGCTTCAGGGCAGAATTTTCACCCTGCACCTGCAACGCCGCGTCAATGAACCGGCCGATATCCTTCAGCGGTATCTGGTCGAGCGCACCGGAGAGATCGACATTTGCCAGATCCACGGTCATGACCATCGATTCATCGAAACGCGCCCAACCGAGATCGTCCAGATACTGGTCCAGTTCTTTTGGCGCGAGCGGCGACAGGCGGAAAACAGGCGGCCTGCCATAGGCGCGAAACCGCTGAGCGGCGCGGGTCACCCGCTGCTCCATGTTGGCGATATCGCCAGGGTCGAGGGGATTGACCGAGTTCAAGCGCTTGGAAGGATGGCTTGCCGTCATGCGAATGGCCCAACTTCCGTCGTAGTGGACGGAGGAAGCGGGCCAGGCCCGAAACCCAACCGCCTCAATCTGCCTGATTTGGGCTAACTGCATCCGTAATCCTTGTCAGCTACGGTAATCACCGTTGATCGCCACATATTCCTTGGTCAGGTCGCAAGTCCAGACAGTTGCCTTGCCTTTGCCGAGACCGATATCGACACGGATTTTGATATCGTCATTCTTCATGTAAGCGGAAGTTGCTTCTTCCGAGTAGTCCGGATCGCGTTCGCCTTCTCGGGCAACGCGGATATCGCCGAACCAGATCGCCAGGCGATCCCGGTCTGCCGGTTCACCTGCCTTGCCGACGGCCATGACGATACGGCCCCAATTGGCGTCTTCGCCCGCCGCGGCCGTCTTGACCAGCGGCGAATTGGCAATGGAAAGGGCGATGCGCTTGGCCGACCGTGTCGAGGTCGCTCCGGTCACCGTGATCTCCAGCATCTTGCGCGCGCCCTCGCCATCGCGCACCACCTGCAAGGCGAGGCTTTTCAGCACCCGGTCAAGCGCCTTGCTGAAATCCTTCAGCCGCTTGTCCTTGACCTTGGTTACCCGCTCAGCACCGCGTTCGGCAGCGGAGCCCGTTGCAAAGAGCAGCAGTGTGTCTGACGTCGAAGTATCACTGTCGACGGTCACGGAATTGAAACTCTTGCCGACGGATTTCGACAACAGCGCTTGCAGGACATCCGAGATCGATCGGTGCGTCCGTGGCAACAAAGGAAAGCATCGTCGCCATGTCCGGCGCGATCATGCCTGCGCCCTTGGCAATACCGTTTATTGTAACCGGCACTCCGCCCAGCAGAACCGTTTCCGTTGCAACCTTCGGAAAGGTGTCCGTCGTCATGATGGCACTGGCGGCTTCCTGCCAGCGGCTCGTGACGGCGTTCCTGGTCATGTCGGCCAAGAGATGACTGAACTTTCCAGCGTCAAGCGGCTCGCCAATAACGCCCGTTGAAGCGAGGAAAACTTCGCCCGGCTGGCAGTCGACGGCCTTTGCCGCAGCCGCTGCAGTCAATTTGGTCGATTCCCTGCCTTTTTTGCCCGTGAACGCATTGGCATTGCCGGAATTGACCACGACGGCCCGTGCCTTACCGCCACCAAGGCTGCTACGGCAGAAATCCACGGCTGCCGAAGGACACTTTGACCTGGTGAATACCCCCGCCACCGCGGCCGGCTTGTCAAACACGATAAGCAGAACATCGGTTCGGCCTTTGTATTTGATACCGGCTTCAGCGGTTGCGATCCTCACCCCATGGATTTCCGGCATGGCCGGATAATGTTTCGGAGCCAGTGGAGAGACAGTCGTCGACATTGGTTACCTCGAAAAGAGCGTTTCGCAAGGTTGGGTTAGGGCTGAAAGAAAGGCCCGGTGAAGACCGGGCCCATTCCAATGTTACTGCTGTGCCTCGGTCGCGGCCTTGATCGCCTTTTCCGTTTCCGGATCGGTATATTCGATCTTCAGGTCAGCACGGTCCTTCTTGACCAATTCCATGTAGCGCTCACGAATGAGGATGGACTTGACCTGGTCCTTCACCTGATCGAACGCCGGCGGCTGCTGCGGGCGCTTGTCTTCCAGTTTGATCACGTGGAATCCGAACTGTGTCTGAACCGGTTCCTTGGTGTACTTGCCGATTTCGAGGGCATTGGCTGCCTTGTCGAATTCCGGCACCATCTGGCCGGGACCGAAATAACCGAGATCGCCGCCCTGGGCGGCCGAACCGTCCGTCGACTTTTCCTTGGCAACATCTTCGAAGGAGGCTCCGCCATCGAGCTGCTTGATGATTGCTTCCGCTTCTTCCTTCGTCTTTACCAGAATGTGACGGGCGCGAACTTCGTTCTGGGCTGGCATTGCTGCCATTTCCTTGTCGTAGCGGGCGCGCACGTCGGCGTCAGTGATCTTGTCGACGACCTGCTGCTTGAAGTAGTCGTTGTGCAGAGCGCGGTCTTTCAGGAATTCCATGCGAGCCTTGAATTCCGGGTCTGATCCAGCTTCTCGGTCTCGGCCTTGGCCGAAAGCGACTTGATGTCAATAATCGCGGCCAGAGCGGCCAAACGCCGCTGATCGTCGGGCAGACGCGCAAATTGGGGATCGAGGTCCGTGGAAATCTGATCGACATCCTTCTGCGTGATCTTGGTGCCGTTGATTGTTGCCAATACCTTGTTGGGATCCGCCTTCGCAGCATCCGCCTGAGCGGCGTCCGGCTTGGCAGGGTCCGTCTTGCCGGTGTCCTGGGCTATTGCCACAGAGGAAATACCGGTCAAAAATACGGCAGCAGTCATAAATGAAAGGGTTTTGCGCAATTGGTTCATGGGTCAATTTCTCCTTGGGAGGACCGGTACGGGCTATGAATACGGCAGAATTTTGCCACGATGCAGCAATAACAGCGTGCTGCTTCAACATTGACATCATTCAAGCCCCCTCTTATCTGTCCAACGGCTTTGCGTCCAGATAGCTTGGCAACGGATATGCTTGGTACATGGGGCATGATGCCTGCACCGTATCAGCTGTTTCAAAAGCCGGGCGGCGGGTAATTAAATGTCAGATTTTTCTGACAAAACGAATTAGAGAGGACCAGGGATGGTCAGTTTCGGCGGCCTTGCCCGCAAGATTTTCGGCTCTTCCAATGAGCGCCGTGTCAAGAGCTTCAAACCCCGCGTTGATGCAATCAATGCGCTTGAAGCGGAAATTTCATCACTTACCGATGAACAGTTGAAGGCAAAGACCGCTGAATTCCGCGCGAAACTTGCCGAAGGGACAAAACTTGACGATCTGCTCGTCCCGGCTTTTGCCGTGGTGCGCGAGGCGGCCAAGCGTGTCCTCGGCATGCGTCCCTTTGACGTACAGCTGATCGGCGGCATGGTCCTGCACAATGGTGGCATTTCTGAAATGCGTACCGGCGAAGGCAAGACGCTCGTTGCGACCTTGCCAGTCTACCTCAACGCGCTTGAGGGCAAGGGCGTGCATGTCGTGACCGTCAACGACTACCTCGCGACCCGCGATGCGCACTGGATGGGCCAGGTCTATAATTTCCTCGGCCTCACCTACGGCATTATTGTCCACGGACTCGATGACGAGGAACGTGCCACCGCCTATCGTGCGGACATCACGTACGCCACAAATAATGAACTCGGCTTTGACTACCTGCGCGATAACATGAAATATGAGCGCGCCCAGATGGTGCAGCGGCCGCATCATTACGCGATCGTCGACGAAGTTGACTCGATCCTCGTCGATGAAGCCCGCACGCCGCTGATCATTTCCGGCCCGCTGGATGACCGCTCCGACTTCTACAATCTCATCGATACGTTTATCCTGCCGCTGAGACCGGAAGATTACGAGATCGACGAAAAGCAGAAGACGGCCATCTTCACCGAGGAAGGTACCGAGAAGCTTGAGAACCTGCTCAAGGCAGCCGGGCACCTCAAGGGCGAAGGTCTATACGACATCGAGAATGTTGCTGTCGTGCATCACGTCAACAATGCGCTGCGCGCCCACAAGCTTTTCCAGAAGGACAAGGACTACATCGTCCGCAATGACGAGATCGTCATTATCGATGAGTTCACCGGCCGCATGATGCCGGGCCGCCGCTTTTCTGAAGGCCTGCATCAGGCACTCGAAGCCAAGGAACACGTGACGATCCAGCCGGAAAATCAGACACTGGCCTCGATCACGTTCCAGAACTATTTCCGCATGTACAAGAAGCTTGCCGGCATGACCGGCACCGCCTCCACCGAAGCGGAAGAGTTCGGCAATATTTATGGCCTCGAGGTCACGGAAATCCCGACCAATCTTCCTGTTCAGCGGGCCGACGAGGACGATGAGGTCTACCGGACTGTCGAGGAGAAATACAAGGCGATCGTTCGCGATATCCGCGAGGCAACCGCCAAGGGCCAGCCTATCCTCGTTGGCACCACGTCGATCGAAAAATCCGAACAGCTTGCAGAGCGCCTGCGCAAGGAGGGCTTCAAGGACTTCCAGGTTCTCAACGCCCGTTACCATGAGCAAGAAGCCTATATCGTCGCCCAGGCCGGCGTACCCGGCGCAATCACCATCGCCACGAACATGGCTGGCCGCGGCACCGATATTCAGCTCGGCGGCAATGTGGAAATGCGTATCGCGCGGGAACTCGACGATATGCCGCATGGTGAAGAGCGCAAGGCCAAGGAAGCTGCCATTCGCGATGATATTGCCCGTCTGAAAGAGAAGGCGCTGGCCGCCGGCGGTCTTTACGTCCTGGCGACCGAGCGGCACGAAAGCCGCCGCATTGACAACCAGTTGCGCGGCCGTTCGGGCCGTCAGGGTGATCCGGGGCGTTCGAAATTCTTCCTGTCGCTTCAGGATGATCTGATGCGTATTTTCGGCTCAGAACGCATGGACGGCATGCTGCAGAAGCTCGGCCTGAAGGAAGACGAAGCCATCGTCCATCCCTGGATCAACAAGGCGCTGGAAAAGGCGCAGAAGAAGGTGGAAGCGCGAAATTTCGACATCCGCAAGAACCTTCTCAAATATGACGACGTGATGAATGATCAGCGCAAGGTGATCTTCGAGCAGCGCATCGAGCTGATGGACAGCACCAACCTCAGCGAAACGACCAAGGAAATGCGCGAAGATGTGGTCGATGACCTGATTTCGCGGCATACGCCTGAAGGTGCCTACGCGGAGCAGTGGAATATCAAGCAGCTCGACGAGGACGTACGCAATATTCTCAACCTCGATCTGCCGATCACCGAATGGGCACTCGAAGACGGCATTACACCGGATGATATTCGTGAACGCCTGACGGATGCAGTGGAGAAGGCAGCCGCGGATCGTGCCGAACGTTTCGGCCCGGAGATCATGGCCTATGTCGAGAAATCGGTCATCCTTCAGACCCTGGATGCCTTGTGGCGCGAACATCTCGTCAATCTGGATCATCTCCGTTCCGTTGTCGGCTTCCGTGGTTATGCCCAGCGTGACCCGCTGAACGAGTACAAGACGGAAGGTTTCGAGCTCTTCCAGACGATGCTGATCAATCTGCGCCAGAACGTGACGACGCAGCTGATGCGCGTCGAAATCGTGCGCGAAGCGGCAAGTGCCCCGGAGCCGGCCCTGCCGGTGATGGAAGGTCACCACATCGATGGCTTTACTGGTGAGGATGATTTCGGCGAGGGCAGTGTTCTTGCGGTGCAGGAAGATTTGCGTGTCGTCGATCCGGCGGACCGCGACCCCGACAATCCGCAGACCTGGGGCAAGATTGGCCGCAACGAGGCCTGCCCCTGCGGCTCCGGCAAGAAATACAAGCACTGTCACGGCGCCTTCGTCTGACAATCACTGACAATCACCGAAAAGGCCGCACTCATGATGCGGCCTTTTTGCATGGTTTCCAAAGCAGAACCCGTTGACTTTTCGAACCGTTTCTAAAGGTTTACGGGTTATAGCGTCTGGCATTGGAACGATTGGAGCTGCCCTTGCGAATTTCTGCGGTCGGAGCTGCGGTCCGGTTTTTGCCGGAAAAATTGTCACAGCAGCTTAATCCGTGGCTCTTGCGCGTGGATCAGATGCTTGACGGATCAACCGAGCACGCCGTTGCACAGCGTGTTTCGCTGATCGCGTTTTTCGTGCGCATTGTCAGCGCAGCCATTGCCCTCGTCTCGCAGGTGATTTTCGCACGCTGGATGGGCCAGTTCGAATACGGCATCTTTGTCCTGGTGTGGGTAACGGTCGTCATTCTCGGCAATCTGTCGTGCCTGGGATTCCAGACCAGCATCATCCGCTTCGTGCCGGAATATCTCGAGCGCCAGCAACTGGATCACTTGCGCGGCATGCTGTTTACCAGCAAGGCCTTTGCACTGGGCCTGACCACGTGCATTGCGCTGGCGGGCGCTGCTGGCGTCTACTTCTTCCGCGAAACGATCAGAATCCTACTACGTCGTGCCATTCATGATCGGCTTCATCTGCCTGCCGATGATTGCGCTTGGCGACACGCTCGATGGAACGGCGCGATCGCGGTCGTGGGCGTTCGTCGCCCTCACGCCAACCTACATCATCCGGCCGGTTCTCACCTTGCTGGTGATGAGCATCCTGCATATTACCGGCTTCGCTCCAACTGCGGTAACGGCCGTATCCTCGGCGATCATCGCAACCTATACGACAACGCTGTTTCAGTTGCTTGTCGTCAACCACAGGTTCCGCACCGTCGTCGCGCCCGGCGCGAGGCAAATCCGTTTTGGCGAGTGGTTTGCCGTCTCGCTGCCCATCTTCCTGGTCGAAGGATTTTTCTTCCTGCTCACCAATGCCGACGTCCTGATGGTCGGGCGCTTCATGGACCCCGACAAGGTCGCGACCTATTTCGCCACGGTGAAGCTGCTCGCATTGGTGCATTTCGTCTATTTTTCAGTGAAGGCAGGCGCTGCGCAGCGTTATTCGGAACTGATGCACAGCCATGACAATGTTCAATTGGCGCAATTCGCACGGGACACTGCGCGCTGGACCTTCTGGCCGTCACTCGGGATGGCAATCGTCCTGCTGCTGCTTGGAAAACCACTGCTCTACCTCTTCGGCGCCCAGTTCACCGATGGCTATCCATTGCTGTTCGTTCTGGTGATCGGCGTTGTCGCCCGCGCTTCGGTCGGCCCGGCGGAGAGCCTCCTCAACATGGCCGGCAAGCAAAAAATCTGCGCCATGGTCTATGCCGTCACACTGATTGTTAACATCTGTCTCAGCATTGTATTGATACCGGTTTATGGCCTCGCTGGCGCCGCATTCGCCACTGCCTTCTCGATGGTATTTGAGGCGGTGACACTCGCGCTGACTGTTTACAATCGTCTGAACATCACCATGTTCGTGTTTGCCGGCAGGACGAATGCAAGTCCTGCCAAGGAAGAAATCTGATGGCAGCCATACCGCTTCTCGAAGAATTGGCCGGGGGTCCCTCCTCGCAGATCATTGCACAGCTCTCGGGATTCGATCACCCGCACGATGCGGCAAAGCAGATAGAGGAGACCCTGGGAAATCGCGGCGTACCGCGCAAGCTCTCCGTCTACTCGGCCTCTGCCGGCTTCGAACTGCTCGATGAACTCGAATACCTGACCTACAGAACCGTCGAGCCCAATATCTTCTTCAATCCGCGCTTCCTGGCGCCGGCCATGCCGCGTCTCGATGACCGGCAAGTCCGTTTCATGGTCATGCGCGACGAAAATGACGTGAAAAGCCGTCTGCGCTTCCTCATGCCCTATACAATCGAACGGCCCGGCTTCACCGTGTCGGCCTCGATCCTGCGCGCCTGGGCCACACCCTTTGGCCCCCAGGGCACACCGCTGATCGACAGGGACGATCCTGTCGGCGTACTCAACGATCTGTTCGATATGCTGGCGCGCAAGCACCTCAAATTCCCCGATATTCTCGTCCTTCCCGATGTATTGCTGAACCGTCCGGTGGCGCAGCTGATCCGCTCGGTTGCCATGGACCGCAATCTTCCGCTCGTGTCCGTCAATCAGGTCGAACGCCCGTTCCTCGAAAGCGCCAAGGAAGGCGAGGAATACCTGCGTGATGCGATCGGCCCGCGCCACGCCAAGGAATATCGCAGGCTTTGGCGCCGTCTTTCAGAAAAGGGCAAGCTGACCTATACAGTGAGCCGCAGCGGTGAGGATATCCGCCTCAAGCTGGAAGAGTTTCTGGCGCTGGAAGCCAGCGGCTGGAAGGGCCAGCGCGGCTCGGCGATGGCCGTCGATCGTTTCCGCGCCGCCTTTGCCCGCGAAGCCGTCAATAACCTCGCCGCCCGCGATCTGGCCCGCATTCACACGCTCGAACTTGAGGGCAAGACCATCGCCGTGCTCGTCGTCTTTGTCGAAGCCGGCGAGGCCTGGACCTGGAAGACCGCTTATGACGAGAGTCTGGCGGCCTATTCACCCGGCGTTCTCCTGATGATCGAGATGCTCAAGAACCACCTTGATGACCCGAACATCGACCGGACCGATTCCTGCGCCGTGCCCGACCACCCCGTCGCCTCGCGGCTGTTTCAGGAACGGGAGCCCATCGGCACGCTCGTGATCGGATTGACGCCGGCGGCGGATCGCGCTGCACGGCAGGCAGCGTCGCAGCTTCACCTCTACCGGCGCACGCAAAATCTTGCGCGTGTCGTCCGGGAACGTCTGCGCGATCTGACGCGGCGGAAATAGGGGCTTTCCGGAAAATTACACCTGAGCCGCCGCAGTGTGGTAGGCTATCCTGCTAGAAACCGACTTTCATCATCATTGATGGCTGTCCCGCACGGGAACCGGCCACCATTGCTGGAGGGTTGATCCATCATGCGTATCGCGCTGTTAGCGGCAACGGTTTTGATGATATTAACTGGCTGCGCTTCATCAGGAAATGTCAGTCCGCTGGTGTTCTGCGACACCCCCGGTTCTTTTAAATCCACGGCAACTACCCACTGCACGCCGCGGCTCGGCCACAAATACTAAGACGTCGCCTGCCGCGTATCCGGTCTGAAAGGGTTGAACACATGACACGTATTGCGATGCTTTTGGCAGCCTTGTTGATGATTTTGCCCGGCTGCACTTCGTCCGGCAACGTTAGCCCACTGGTATTCTGTGATCGGCCAAGCGACTTTGGTGCCAAGGTGTTCACCAATTGCACCTACCGCGTGAACGACTACTGAATTTCCGCGAGCAACCAGAAATCGGGCTTTTGCCCTGCTAGTGGTGCCCCCTGCCGGAATCGAACCAGCACTCCTTTCGGAACCTGATTTTGAGTCAGGCGCGTCTACCAATTCCGCCAAGGGGGCCGCCAGACAGGCGTCGATCTGGGCGAACCAAATCCGTAAAGCCAAATACATGCAGAGGCGGCCTTCGGTCAACACCAATAAGACGTTTTCTCGATGATAACGCACTCGTGTGTTGCTGCACTGGCAGCGGACCACTAAAGGCGACACGCGGGATCGGGCAAAAGTGCAACGCCGGGCCGCTAAATTTGAGCGAAACGATTCCATTCGGGCGAAGTTTGCTCTAAAGATCACCGGCCTTTTCCAAACAACTCCCCCGACAGGAACCCACTTATGCTGCGCAGACTTTACGATTGGACGATGTCTCTTGCCGCGCGCAAATCGGCGGAAGTCTGGCTCGCAATCATCGCCTTCGTCGAAAGTTCGGTGTTTCTCGTCCCGGCCGATGTGCTTTACCTTCCTATGGCGCTGGCACGGCCCGATCGCGCCTATCGCTATGCACTCGTGGCAACCCTCGCGTCGGTCCTCGGTGGCATAGCCGGCTGGCTTCTCGGCTATTACGCCTATGAGACATTGGCAAAACCCATTCTTGAAATGTACGGCAAGCTGGACGCTTTCGAGCAGTTGCGCGGTTCTACCAGCGCCGATGCGATCCTCCTTCTGCTGGTTACATCGGGGCTTGCCCATCTGCCGCCCATCAAGGTCGTGACCATCCTTTCCGGAGCCGCCGCGATCAATATCTGGCTGTTCATCGCCTCGGCGATCATCGCGCGCGGCGCACGCTTCTTTTTCCTCGCCTGGCTGCTGCGCCGCTATGGCGAACCAATTCGTCACTTCATCGAGAAGCGGCTGGGCCTGATCGCAAGCGCGGCCGCAGCCGTCCTAATTTTGCTCTATGCCTTGTTCCATTATTATCACCTGTGATTCAGATCATGAATGAGGACGTCAAATACATCATGGCTACCACCAGTACCTCCGCCCACCTCAAGACCGCCATCTTCCTCTTGCTGGCCATGATCGTCACAGTCGGATCTGCACTCGGTTTTCAATATATCGGCGGCTATCTTCCCTGCAAATTGTGCCTGGAACAGCGCTATCCCTACTATGCCGGAATCCCGCTGATGGCGCTCGCGGTGGCTTCGTCAAGCTTGAAATGGCCTGCCGGTCTCACACGTCTTCTGCTGGCACTCGGCGGAATCCTGATGCTCATCGGACTGGGACTGGCGATTTTCCACGCTGGCGTGGAGTGGAAGTTCTGGGCCGGCCCGACGGATTGTACTGCGGTTTCCATGTCGATCACGACAGACGCAGGCAATCTGCTCAATGACATGAATGCCGTTCATCCGCCCGCATGCGATACCGCGGCGCTGCGTGTGCTCGGCCTTTCCTTTGCCGGCTGGAACGCAATCGCGAGCCTTGTTCTGATGACAGTCGCTTTCCGGGGGGCTAGAAAAGCCTAGATACGCTTTCTTGAATCTCAAGAGCGTAGTTGAGACCTTCTGACAATTCAGCCCGGTGAGTCAGCTGGTGTGGTTTTCGAGAACCGGAGCGCAGCGTACGTATAGTACGTGAGCACCGGAAGCACAGAAAATCGCATCAGATGGCCACCGGGGTGGATTGGCTGAAGGTCTCTAAGGTTCCAGCTCGACATCCCAGTAGAGATAATCCATCCAGCTTTCGTGCAGGTGGTTTGGGGGAAACAGGCGGCCATTATTGTGCAGGTCGTGCACCGTCGGCTGATAAGGCTTTTGCCGCGGCCACATTTTCGCCCGGTTGGGCATCAAGCCGCCCTTGCGAAGATTGCAGGGCGAACAGGCGGCCACGACATTCTCCCAGATCGTCTCGCCGCCGGCACAACGCGGAATAACGTGATCGAATGTGAGGTCTTCCTCGGAGCCGCAGTACTGGCACTCGAACCGGTCGCGCAGGAAAACATTGAACCGGGTAAAAGCGGGGTTTCGCGATGGCTTGATGTAGGTCTTGAGCGAAACCACGCTGGGCAGCCGCATGGCGAAGGAGGGCGAAGATACCTCGTGCTCATATTCCGCGACGATGTTCACACGGTCGAGAAAGACCGCCTTGATCGCGTCCTGCCAGGACCAGAGCGACAAGGGGTAATAACTGAGCGGACGATAGTCCGCATTGAGCACCAAAGCCGGTAACCCGTCCGGCGAGACGGCTATTGTCAAGGAATCAACTCCCAATCCAACCATCAGGCCCCATTATTGTAAGCTGGACGTGACAGGAATGTGAAGCGAATTGCTGTGATTGTTGAGGAAAAACCCCGTTATTTCAACTTCATGCGATTGGTGTGCCATCGCGGCCACGGGTTGCGGCGTAGTAAGCCCAGAAAAGTCGGGCTGCAACACCGCGCCAGGGCGACCAGCGCTCGGCAAAAAGCCGCAGCGCTTTTGAGTCCGGCCGGACTGATTCGCAGTAGGCATGGGCATAGGCATGCTGGAGCGCGACATCGCCCGACGGGAAGACATCCGCATGTCCGGCCGAGAACAGGAGATAGACTTCCGCCGTCCATGGGCCAATGCCCTTCACGCTTGTCATCACCTGCATGGCCTCATCGATCGGCCGGTCGCACAGGTCGAAAAGATCGAGCTCGCCGGCAATGATCGCCTCGCTGATGCGGGCAAGCGTCGCCTGCTTGGCACGCGACAGACCGGCGAGCCGCCACGCCTCCTCACCGCCCGCCAGATAGTTTTCCGGGGTGAGCGGATCGATAAGCCGGACGAGGCGGTCCCAAATCGAAGCAGCACTCGCCTTGGAGACCTGCTGCGATACAATCACCGAAGCAAGACTTTCAAAACCCGGCTCGGAGCGGCGTAACGGCAACGGCCCTGCCCGCTCAGCGATGACGCCAAGCTCCGGATGGGTTTGCAGCAAGGCTTCCAGGCCTTCGGCGATATCGTCGAGTGTATCTATCCTGCGCATATGTCTTCAACCGTTCGCTTTGCATCGTTTCGCAAACACCGTATCAATTGCTGCGATACCCACGCAAGAACGCCACTCATCACTCATGACAGTTCCGGTATTCCGATTTGCTCCAAGTCCCAATGGCCATCTGCACCTTGGCCATGCCTATTCGGCTTTGCTAAACCAGCAAATGGCACGCAATACGGGCGGAAGGTTGCTCCTGCGCATGGAAGACATCGACCGCGAGCGCTGCACCCCAGATTTGGAACGGGCCATGCTTGAGGACCTGCGGTGGATAGGACTCGACTGGGAAACACCCGTTCGCCGCCAGTCCGAGCACTTTGCCGTCTACCACAAAGCATTGAGCAAGCTGATCGGCATGGAACTTGTCTATCCGGCATTCCTTAGCCGCAGTGATATCAAGCGGGCAATTGAAGCGATGCCCGGAGACAGGGATCACTGGCCGCGTGATCCCGATGGGGCGCTTCACTACCCGCCAAACGACCGGATGCTTTCAAAAAGCGAGCGCGACCGGCGAGATCGGCGAAGGACAACCTTTCTCCTGGCGCTTGAATATGCAGCGCGCGCTTGAACATGTTGGCGAGAAACTCTCGTGGAGCGAAACCGCACCTGACAGACATCTGGTCGAGGCGCGGCCGCAGGATTGGGGCGACGTCATCATCGCGCGCAAGGACATGCCGACGAGCTATCACTTGTCCGTCGTCATCGACGATGCCCTGCAGGGCATCACCCATGTCGTCCGCGGCACGGACCTCTTTCACGCCACCAGCGTACATCGTCTCCTGCAGCGGCTGTTCGATATCGATCCTCCTGTCTACCACCATCACGCGCTGGTGCTCGACCGCGACGGCCAGAAACTCTCGAAAAGCCGCAAGGATACGGCCCTGCGCGAATTGCGCGAACAGGGTAAGACGCCCCAGGAGATACGTGGTTTGGTTGGGTTGTGAGTTCAAACGCAACAATTATCGTGCGTGGTGCGCCGCCTGGCCTTCAAACGACGTCTGGTTGTTGTGACCAATTCGGTATACATGATCTCGACAAATCATTCCTGCCCGGTTCCCCACTCATGTCTGTCCGCTATTTCCCCGCCTTGTTCGTCATCCTCTGGGCCACCGGCTTCATTGGCGCGCGTTATGCCATGCCTTATATGGAGCCGTTCCTGTTCCTGACGGCGCGGTTTGTCATTGCTGGCGCTATCCTCGGCATCTGGGTAGTCCTGGCCGGCAGCCACTGGCCGAACAAGCGCGGCGCCATGCATGCGATCGTCGCCGGTTGCCTCATACACGGCGTCTATCTGGGCGCAGTCTTCTGGGCCATCCACAATGGACTGCCGGCGGGTATGTCCGCTCTCGTTGTCGGGTTGCAGCCATTGATCACGGCGTTGATTGCCGGCCTGGCTCTTGGCGAGACAATTCAGCCGCGTCATTGGGCCGGACTGGCCGTCGGGTTCAGCGGCGTCGCCATGGTCCTTTGGCCAAAGCTGTCGATTTCCGCTGACGGCATCACACCCGCGACCGTCACGGCATCGATCGTGTCCGTGCTTGCCATCAGCGCCGGCACGGTCTGGCAGAAACGCTATGTCGGTGCGATCGACCTGAAGGCGGGGACGGCACTGCAATATCTCGGTGCCGCGGTACTCACCGGCATATTCTCGCTGCTGTTCGAGACGCACATCATCATCTGGTCAGGCCCATTGGTATTTGCCATGTTCTGGCTGGTGTTCGTCCTTTCCATCGGTGCAGTGCTGCTCCTGATGATTCTCATCAATCAGGGCGCAGTGTCTAAGGTCGCGTCGCTGTTTTACCTGGTACCGGGTGTCACCGCCCTGATGGCCTACGCGCTTTTCGGTGAAACGCTGACATTGTTCCAACTGGTTGGGATGTTTATCGCGGCGGCTTGGGGTCGCCCTGTCGACCGGTCAAAGACGTTCGGCCGCCTTGCCTTCCCAATAGCGGATGATTGCAGCATTGATCTCGGCGCCGATGATGAAAATTGCCGCGATGATATAGAGAAAAACGATCGCTGCCATGATCGAGGCAAGACCCGCATAGGTCGACACGTAAGTGGCGAACGTTTCAAGATAGTTGGCAAAGATCGTGGCACCCGCGGTCCAGGCGATGAGCGTCAGCAAAATACCCGGAAGGATATCGATCAGCCTGCGGCGCCCCGCCGGCAGCCACAAATGCACAACCAGAAGTCCGACGACAAGCACAGTCGTCGCGATGACATAGCGCCAAAAGCCGATCGTCCCGGACACGAGCGCAATCTCAGGGATCCATTTTTCGGCAATGCGGACGGCAAGCGGCGCCAGGACCAGCAGAAAGCTGATTGCCATGATGCCGACTGTCGCGACGATGACATAACCCAGACTTTGCAGGCGGCAATAGATGATCGAACGTGTATCGATCACCCGGTAGGCCCGGTTGAGGGCGACGCGCAGTGCTTCGATGCCATTGGAGGCGAAGTAAGCCGCTGCGATCACGCTGATCGTCAACAGGCCGCTGCGCTGCACGTTGAGGACATTGCGTACTTCCCGCGCAATCGGCGTTGCGATAACGTCGGGCCAGGTATCGAAGATCACATGGACGGCCGTATCCGTGAAAGCGCTCGCACCGAGAAAACTGGCAAGCGCGGTTGCGAAGATCAGGAACGGGAACAGTGCCATGATGCCGGAAAGTGCGACGTGGCTGGCCAGCGCCCAACCATCATCCGTAAGGAAATGCCCCAGCGCGTCGGCGATCACACGCCGGAGAAAACCATATAATTTACGCATCAATGATGTTTTGCCCCCTTGATCCGTGAGATTGCAAGGCGTTGGCGAATATGTGAAGTCTTTTCTTACTCAATCGATTGATTTGAAACATGCGGTAAACATGGCCCGTTCCAGAACGATTTTGATCACAGGATGTTCCAGCGGGATAGGTGCCCACTGTGCGCGGGTGTTGAAAACCGATGGATGGACCGTCTTCGCCACAGCGCGGCAGGCATCGGATATCGATGCGTTGAAAGCGGATGGTCTGTCCGCCCACTATCTCGACTATCGCGAACCGGATTCCATTGCCGCGCTCGTGAACACCGTACTGGACGAAACCGGCGGGAGGCTCGATGCACTTTTCAACAATGGCGCCTATGCCCTGCCCGGCGCGGTAGAGGATTTGCCTATCGCCGGCCTGCGCGAACAGTTCGACGCCAATTTCTTCGGTTGGCATGAACTGACGCAGCACCTTGTTCCCGTCATGCGCAAGCAGGGGTACGGCAGGATCGTTCACTGCTCATCGATCCTTGGCCTCGTGCCGATGAAATGGCGCGGTGCCTATGTCGCATCCAAGTTCGCGCTGGAAGGCCTGATGCTGGTGCAGCGCATGGAGCTGGAAGGATCTGGCGTTCATGTGTCGATGATCGAGCCTGGGCCTATCGCGACGCAATTCACCTACAACGCACTCAAGCAGTTCGAAAGCCACATCGACGTGGAAAACTCCGCGCACCGCGACGACTATCGCCGATTGATCGCACGATTATCGGGTGGGGGGACAAAGTCGAAATTCAAACTCGGTCCAGATGCGGTCTATGCGGTGCTGAAGGACGCATTGGAAAATCCTCGTCCGCGGCCCCATTATCTGGTAACGCGTCCGGCAAAATTTACAGTCTTTGCCCGCAGATTTCTGTCAAAACGTGCGCTATACCGCATGCTTGCGAGCCAATCATGATAGGATCAGTCAGCAACGGCGGCTGATCTGAAAGGAAAGACCCATGGATATCATCTTCAAGTTTCTGGCGGTCGTCGCCATTGCCGCAGTCACGATTGTCCTTCTCATTGGCCTGCGCAACATGATGAAGGGCGGCGATGCCAACTTCTCCAACAAGATGATGCAATTGCGCATCTTCCTGCAGCTTATCGCCATCATACTTATCGTCGGCGCTATCTATTTCCACCGCTCGGCGGGCTAGTCCCGAGGATAGAACCCCCATGGTCAAGCTGAACAAGATCTACACCCGCACGGGCGATGACGGCACCACCGGCCTCGGCAACGGCGAACGGCGCCTCAAGCATGATCTCCGCGTGGAAGCCTATGGCACTGTGGACGAAGCCAACTCCTGCATCGGCCTCGCCCGGCTGCATACGGAAAAAGCCTTTCCGGAACTTCGATGCCATGCTCATGCGCATCCAGAACGATCTCTTCGATCTCGGGGCTGATCTCGCAACCCCGGACACGGGCCAGACGCTGCCTTACGAGCCGCTGCGGATCATCGACAGCCAGGTTTCGCGGCTTGAGGCCGACATTGACCAATTGAACGCAAACCTCGCGCCCTTGCGCTCCTTCGTCCTCCCAGGAGGTTCCCCCGCCTCCGCCGCGCTGCACCTTGCCCGCACCGTCGCCCGCCGTGCCGAACGGTATATGGTGGAACTCGCGCAAAAGCCGCACGAGGCGGTCACCCCCGCCGCACTGAAATACATCAACCGTGTCTCGGATTTTCTCTTTGTCGCCGCCCGCGTGGTCAATGACAATGGCTCGAGGGACGTGTTATGGGTGCCGGGTCACAATCGCTGAGACGCAAAAACCCGCAGAGGCAGGAACCCGGCGCCGATGTTCATTCCATTGCATGACGCCAACAGCCTCAAATACATCAAGCTGCAATATGTCACGCTGTCGCTGATTGCGATCAATGTGCTTGTCTTCCTGCTGATGAGCGTCTCGGGTGATTACGCGCAAGCCGCCGCCGTCGGCCTCGGCTATATACCTGCGGTCATCCACGATCTGGCGATTTTACCCGCAAGCTATTATTTCGTGCCGCGGGATTTCACCTATGTCACCTACGCGTTTCTTCATGCCGACATCTTCCACCTCGGCGGTAACATGCTGTTCCTCTGGGTTTTCGGCGACAATATCGAAGATGCGCTTGGGCACATCAAGTTCCTGATCTTCTACCTTCTCTGCGCTGCCGCCGGAGCATTCCTGCACGGGGTGATCCTGCCTGATTCCGAGGCGCCGCTGATCGGTGCATCGGGTGCCATTGCGGGCATCGTCTCTGCCTATCTGCTGCTGCACCCGCGTGTGAAAGTATGGGTGCTCGCCTTTGGACGCATACCCTTGCGTATCCCGGCCATCTATCCGCTCATCTTGTGGGTGGCGACGCAGTTCCTGATGCTCGTTTGGGGTGGCGGGGAGCAGGTCTCTTGGCCTGCCCATGTTGGCGGCATCATCGCCGGTGTCTTGCTCATCGTCATCCTCAAGCGACGAAGCGTGCCGCTGTTTGACCGGGCCATCGTCTCGCCGCGCGCCGTGGTGACCGACAAACCTACCGAACCGGCAACCTCTCAAACAGAACCGATCAAGTGGGGACGATAGCCCCCGGCCATTCAATCGGTTGAAGTTCCATATGAGACGCGACGGTGATTGACCTTTACGTCACTCATAATTACGGTCCCGCGCAACATAGAGCCAGAGTGTCGTTTTTTTCACCTCAATGTCGGCATCCGGCAAGCGGGTGTGTTATCGAGGCGGTTAAATCTGCCTTTCGTTTTTATAAGAGGGAGTCCCCATGAAAGTCCTCGTACCGGTAAAGCGGGTAGTCGATTACAACGTGAAGATCAGGGTAAAGGGCGACGGCTCCGGCGTTGAACTTGCCAATGTGAAGATGTCGATGAACCCGTTCGACGAAATCGCGGTCGAGGAAGCGCTTCGTCTGAAGGAAGCCGGCAAGGTCGAGGAAGTGATCGTCGTATCGATCGGACCGGCGCAGGCTCAGGAAACCATCCGCACCGCGCTGGCCATGGGTGCCGATCGCGGCATTCTCGTCAAGGTCGACGATATCGTTGAGCCGCTGGCCGTCGCCAAGATCCTCAAGGGCGTTGTCGAAGCAGAACAGCCGCAGCTGGTCATTCTCGGCAAGCAGGCGATCGACGATGATGCCAACCAGACCGGCCAGATGCTCTCTGCTCTGCTTGGCTGGAGCCAGGGCACCTTCGCTTCGAAAGTGGAGCTCGGCGGCGACACTGCCAAGGTCACCCGCGAAGTCGACGGCGGCCTGCAGACCATCGAAATCAAGCTGCCTGCGATCGTCACCACCGATCTTCGCCTCAATCAGCCGCGTTATGCCTCGCTGCCGAACATCATGAAGGCCAAGAAGAAGCCGCTGGATGAAAAGTCCGCTGCCGATTATGGCGTCGACACCAAGCCGCGCCTCAAGGTGTTGAAAACCGAAGAGCCAGGCGGCCGCAAGGCGGGCGTCAAGGTCAAGGATGTTGCTGAACTCGTCAGCAGGCTGAAGAACGAAGCCGGCGTTCTCTAGGATCAGGAAAGGAACACAACATGGCTATTCTTCTTTTTGCCGAACATGACAACGAGACCCTTTCCGACCAGACCGCCAAGGCGCTGACGGCGGCGCTTGCCATCGGTTCCGATGTGCATGTGCTGGTGGCCGGCAAGGGCGCAAAGGGCGTCGCCGATCAGGCCGCAAAGCTCGCGGGCGTCAAGAAAGTCCTGCTTGCCGACAGTCCTGACCTCGAAAACCGTCTTGCCGAGGCCAGCGCAGCGCTCATCGTTTCGCTTGCCGGAAATTATGACACGATCATTGCTGCGGCCACGACCAACGGCAAGAATATCCTGCCGCGCGTCGCCGCCTTGCTCGACGTCATGCAGGTTTCGGACATCATCGAGGTGATCTCACCCGACACGTTCAAACGTCCGATCTACGCCGGCAATGCGCTTCAGACCGTGCAGGCGACCGACGCCAAGAAAGTCATCACGGTTCGTACCGCAACCTTTGCCGCGGCCGCCGAAGGCGGTTCGGCTTCGGTAGAGACTGTCTCCGCCGCGACCGACCCGGGCCTGTCGAAGTTCGTCGAAGCCAAGCTTTCCGGCGGCGATCGTCCGGAACTCACTTCCGCGAAGATCATCATCTCCGGCGGGCGTGCCCTCGGCTCGAGCGAAAAATTCAAGGAAGTGATCCTTCCGGTCGCAGACAAGCTCGGCGCTGCCGTCGGTGCGTCGCGTGCTGCGGTTGATGCTGGTTACGCCCCGAACGATTGGCAGGTTGGCCAGACCGGCAAAGTGGTCGCGCCGGACCTTTACATCGCCGTCGGTATCTCCGGTGCCATTCAGCATCTTGCCGGCATGAAGGATCTCGAAAGTGATCGTCGCCATCAACAAGGACGAAGAGGCCCCCATCTTCCAGGTCGCCGATTACGGTCTCGTCGGTGACCTCTTCACCATCCTGCCGGAGCTTGAAAAGGCACTTTGAATTTAATCCATGTTTTGAAATGAAATTATCTGGCCGGGGTAGACGAACGCTACTCCGGCCATTTAGTTTGTGTGATATAAATAAAGCAAAACGGATGGAAACATGGCTGGTACGATCAAGACTGTAGGCATTATTGGCGCAGGGCAAATGGGCTCGGGCATTGCCCACGTCTGCGCCGTGGCCGGATATAATGTTTTGATCCACGACCAATCTGCCGAACAGCTGGAAAAGGCCATCGCCACCGTCAACGGCAACATGGCCCGTCAGGTTTCCCACGGCAAACTGGAGGAACCGGAGCGCGTCAAGGCAATGGCGCATATCCGCCCAGCTTTGCGGATGGAAGATCTGTCCGGAGTCGATCTTGCCATTGAGGCCGCAACGGAAGACGAGACCGTCAAGCGCAAGATTTTTGCGCAGCTTTGCCCCAATCTCAATCCCGAAGCGATCCTCGCCACCAACACTTCGTCCATTTCGATCACGCGCCTTGCGGCGACCACTGACCGGCCCGAACGTTTCATCGGCATCCACTTCATGAACCCGGTTCCGGTAATGAAGCTTGTCGAGCTCATTCGCGGCATTGCCACCGAAAATGTGACTTTCGAGAGCGCACGCCAATTCGTCGCCAGCCTCGACAAGACGATCACCGTTGCCGAAGATTTTCCGGCCTTCATCGTCAACCGCATTCTGTTGCCAATGATCAACGAAGCGATCTATGTGCTTTATGAGGGCGTGGGTTCGGTCGAAGCCATCGATACGGCGATGAAACTGGGCGCCAATCACCCGATGGGGCCGCTGCAGCTTGCCGATTTCATCGGGCTAGACACCTGCCTTTCGATCATGCAGGTGCTCTATGACGGTCTTGCGGATTCGAAGTACCGGCCCTGCCCGCTTCTTGTCAAATATGTCGAAGCCGGCTGGCTGGGACGCAAGGCCGGCCGCGGTTTCTACGATTATCGCGGCGAACATCCCGTTCCGACACGGTGACGGGACGGGCACGTTATGGCGTGCATCGTCAATATTTTATTTCTAATCAAACCCTTGCATTGGTCTGTGCCTCTCCCCAACTGAAGCAGAATTGCAGCACCGGGCCCCTCTGGCGATTGTTACCGGCTCTCTCGTGATGTCGGAGCTGTAATCTGGAACCGATGCCGGCGGATCTTTTTCAACATGGAGCTTCTGTTTATTGATGCCATGGGCAAGCCCCTATGGATGTGGCTTGGCTTTTTTGCCCTTGTTCTTGTTCTCCTCGTCCTCGATCTGGGCGTCCTCAACCGTAAAAATCATGACATAGGCATGCGCCAGAGCCTCCTGCTCTCGGCGTTCTACATCAGTCTTGGCGTTGCCTTCGGCGGCTTCATCTGGTGGGAACTCGGGTCTGAAGCCGGGATGCAGTATCTGACCGGCTTCGTTGTCGAGAAAAGCCTGGCGATGGACAATATCTTCGTCATTGCCATGATTTTCGGCTACTTCGCCATCCCCAAGCAGTTCCAGCACCGGGTGCTGGTTTACGGCATCCTTGGTGTCGTCATCCTTCGCGGCATCATGATCGCGGCGGGTGCCGCTATCGTCGAAGAATATGAATGGGTGCTCTACCTCTTCGCGGCATTCCTGATTTTCACCGGCATTCGCATGCTCATGGCCGGAGAGGGCGACTTCGACGTTTCCGCCAATCCCGTCTTCAAGTTCATGAGCAAACGATTCCGCGTCACGAAAGAACTGCATGGCGAGAAATTCATCGTCAGGCGGACCGATCCCCTGACAATGAAGCGGCAAACCTGGATCACCCCGCTGCTGCTCGCCCTCGTCATGGTCGAACTGGCCGACGTGATCTTTGCGGTGGATTCGATCCCGGCGATTTTCGCCATCACCACCGACCCCTATCTTGTCTTCACATCGAATATCTTCGCCATTCTTGGCCTGCGTGCGCTGTATTTCGCGCTCGCAAGCCTTATTCATCGCTTCGTCTACCTGAAATACGCATTGTCCCTGGTGCTGGTTTTCATCGGCGGAAAGATTTTCGTCGCAGATGCTTTGGGACTGGCAAAGATACCGCCAATGTGGTCACTGTCGATCACGCTTGGCATCCTGCTTGCCGGAATTCTGAGTTCGCTCTGGAAAACGCGGCATGAGCAAACAGCGCCGGTATTATTGATTGACGCCCAACCGGCCTCTAGCGCCGAAAGCACTGGAAAGGCATAATTCCATCAAAAGGGAGGACAAAATGAACGCGGATGGAACACCGCCTGATTGGGACCCGCTGGGTTCGCAACATACGCGGCGCCTGTCCAGCGTTCTTGTCCAGCTCGGCGAAACACCGGCGGACAGGATTTCGTTCAACGACATCCTGTCCGCCTTGTCCGAACGCGGTTTTGGAGCGCTGATGATTCTCTTTTCAGCGCTCAATCTCTTGCCCCTGCCACCAGGCACATCGACCATATTCGGTATTCCCCTTGTCCTGCTATCGATCCAGCTGCTGATGGGCTTCGAAAAGCCCTGGTTTCCCGCGTTTATCCGGCAAAAGTCCATCCGCATTGAAAGCTACCGCTCTTTCATCTCCAGACTCGAACCGGTTCTCACGCGTTTTGAAAAACTGGCGCGTCCGCGCTACTGGCTCGTACCGCAAATGCTGGTCGAGCGCGTCGTCAGTATCGTCGCATTGCTGATGTCCCTGATCGTCATCCTGCCTATCCCGCTGATCAACCAGATGCCGGCGCTCAGCATTATCCTGCTCTCCATTGGTCTTGGCGAACAGGATGGTGTCTGGCTTGGTACCGGTCTTCTGGTTGCCGCTCTTGCCGCGGGCATCGCCATTGGCCTCGGCGCATCGGTTGGTCTCGCGGCCCTGCATATTTTCGGTTGAGCGCGATGAACGCCAAGACAATCACCATCTACGTCGACGCCGACGCCTGCCCGGTCAAAGCTGAAATCTACCGCGTTGCCGAACGGTATGGGGTAAAAGTCTTCGTTGTTTCCAATTCCATGATGGCAATTCCCCGCGACCCGATGATCGAAAGGGTGATCGTCAGCGACGGGTTCGATGCCGCCGATGACTGGATCGCCGAGCGCGTTTCTCGCGGCGATGTCGTTGTGACAGCCGATATCCCGCTTGCCAGCCGCTGCGTCAAAGCCGGAGCCGATGCCATTTCGCCAACAGGAAGAGCCTTCACGGAAGCCTCCATCGGCAATGCGCTCGCAACACGCAACCTTATGGATGAATTGCGTTCCGCAGGGCAAATCACCGGCGGTCCGCGCCCATTTTCCCCGAAAGATCGTTCGAGCTTTCTTTCCGCTCTCGACCTCGCTATTGTGCGTTTGAAACGTGCGGGCTTCACCACCTGAGGGTAATGCGGATAGGAGCTATGCGTTTCTTGGCATTGACGGAACGCGTCGCAGGCTCTACGAGAGCGCAACAAAGCTATTTGCGTGCCGCTCGTGCTCCAAAGAGCGAGTTGTAGTCTTATTGAATAGTTCTGCCGGCGGGAATTCGCGGACAAGGTCAAGGGATTTGGCGAGGCCGATGCCTTTCCATCGGACGACGCCGAAGCCCGAAGGATTTGGCCCGAATTCATCCGGCCCTTCGGGTTTCCGGCTGGCGGCCAACCACTTTGTCAGGCGGCATCGTCCGATGCGCGAACATCGGCCTCGCCACCTTCCTCGTGGATTGTCTCGCCATCCGAGAAACAGAACTTATTCAATATGACTACAATTCGCTCTAAACGCCGAGCCCAAAACACCAGCCCAAACACGTACTTGAAAGTTCATTAATGACCATATTCGATTCTATCGCTCCGGCGCTGTCCGGTGCATTGGCTGCCCGTGGCTACGAGACGCTGACGCCGGTGCAGACCGCCGTCCTTGCTCCCGAAGCCGGCGGCGCCGATCTTCTGGTCTCCGCGCAGACCGGTTCCGGCAAGACCGTCGCGTTCGGTATTGCCATTGCGCCAACCCTGCTCGATGGCGCCGACCGCTTCACTTCCATTGGCGCGCCCTACGCGCTCGTCATCGCTCCGACCCGCGAGCTCGCCCTGCAGGTGCGGCGCGAGCTGGAATGGCTCTACGAGAAGACTGGCGCGCGCATTGCCTCCTGCGTCGGCGGCATGGACATGACAAAGGAGCGCCGTTCGCTCAGCCAGGGCGCCCATATCGTCGTCGGCACACCTGGCCGTTTGCGCGACCACATCACCCGCGGTTCTCTCGACATGAAGGAACTGCGCGCGGTCGTGCTCGACGAAGCCGATGAAATGCTTGATCTCGGCTTCCGCGAGGACCTCGAATTCATCCTCGGCGAAGCGCCGGCGGACCGGCGCACGCTGATGTTCTCGGCGACAGTGCCTAAACCGATCGCCATGCTTGCCAAGCAGTTCCAGAAGGATGCGCTGCGCATTACCGCCACAAGCGACCGCGAGCAGCATAGCGACATCGAATACCACATCATGCCGGTAGCGCCGCGCGAGCGCGAAAATGCAATCATCAATGCGCTGCTTTTCTACGACGCGCAGAACACAATCATCTTTGGTTCGACCCGCGAGGCGGTGAAGCACCTGACCAGCCGCTTGTCCAATCGCGGCTTCTCGGTTGTTTCGCTTTCTGGTGAGTTGAGCCAGGCCGAACGCACCAATGCACTCCAGGCAATGCGCGACGGCCGTGCCCGGGTTTGCGTGGCGACCGACGTTGCCGCGCGCGGTATCGATCTGCCCAATCTTGATCTCGTCATTCACGCCGACCTACCGAACAATTCCGAGACGCTCCTGCACCGCAGCGGCCGAACAGGACGTGCAGGCCGTAAGGGCATCTGCGTTCTGATCGTACCGCCATCACGCCGCCGCACCGCCGAGCGCCTGCTTCAAGGCGCAAAGCTCGCAACGACGATGGTGCCGCCCCCCGATGCGGACGCAATCAACAAGCGCAACCATGATCGCATTCTCAATGATCCTTCGCTGACCGAAGTCATGACCGAGGAAGAGGGCGATTATGTTCGTGAGTTGCTGGGCATGCATTCAGCCGAGCAGATCGCCGCTGCCTATCTGCGCCAGCAGATGGCTGCACGCCCTGCCCCCGAAGAATTGTCAGGCACACCGTCGCATGTGCTTGAGCCGATGCGCGATTCTGGCCGCAAGGGCAGCTTCGACGACAGGCCTGGACGCGGTGAACGCGCACCACGTTCCGAACGCTTCGAACAGTTCGAGAGCGGTGCCTGGTTCTCCTTGAGCGTCGGCCGCAAGCAGCGAGCCGAACCGCGCTGGCTCCTGCCGCTGATCTGCAAGGCCGGTGATATCACCAAGACCGATGTCGGTTCGATCAAGATTCTCGAGACGGAAACCCGTTTTGAAATCACCGCCAGCAAGGCCGACGATTTCATGGCGCGGATCAAGCAATTTGGCACGGGCGAAAAGGGCGTGAACATCACGCGCAGCGAAGGCGCTGGCCCCTCATCGCCGCGTCGTGAAGGTGGCGATTACAAGGGCAAGAAGAGCTTTGGCGAGAAGCGGGATTTTGACGACCGCAAGCCCCGTTTCCGTGATGACAAGCCGAAATCCGACTGGGCTGCCAAGCCGGCCAAGGCGAAGCCGGAAGGCTGGACCACAGAAAAGCCTGAAAAACCGAAGAAAACACCTAAAGAACGCAAACCAGGCGAACTGCATGGCTTTGACAAGTACAAAGCCAAGAAGGCAAAAAAGGCCGCTGCGGGAGGAGCTGAGTAATTCAGCGCGTTCGGCAAAAGCTGAAAAGGCCTCGCCCTCGGGTGAGGCTTTTTTTATTGATCACTGCCCCGATATCGCCGCGTCGATGAACCGGGCGGCATCGTCGCTCGACCAGTCCGCGGGCCCGTTCATGGCGGCGATCTGGCAGCCATCCTTGTCAACAAGCACTGTTACCGGCAGCCCAAATGCCAGGTTCTTGCGCTTCAGGTCGTTGAACACGCCCATCGAGACATCGCGGTAGAGCTGCAGCGATTTGACGCCGATCTCGCTCAGGAACGCCTTAGGCTTTTCATCGTCACCCGTATCGATATTGATCGTCACGACCTGAAAGTCATCCCCGCCCTTTTTCGTCTCCAGCGCATCGAGCGCCGGCATTTCCTCGCGGCACGGCAGGCACCATGTCGCCCAGAGATTGACCAGCAGCGTCTTGCCCTTGAAATCCGAAAGCCGCGTCGGCTTGCCGTCTGGCGCTGTGAACGCCAATTCCGACATGGACTGCGGCGCGTCCGCACCGCGCATGGCCGCAACTGCGCCCGTCGCGACCGCATCGAGCTTCTTGGCGGCGTCGGTTTTCATTGCGCACTGATCGGACGGGTTTGTGCTGGCGACAATATTGCCAGAAGGCCGCTCCATCACGTATACCGCAACCGCACCGGCAACGATGCCCGCCAGGCCTGCAAGAAGAATGATCTTTCTGCTCGCGTTCCGTGGCGATTTCTGTGTTCGGTTGTCGTCAGTCATTTCTACTCTTTCGCTTCTCACCCAAGGCGCTTTCCATGTCCGACAAGAAGAACAGCAATGAAATGTGGGGAGGCCGTTTTGCCTCCGGTCCCGCCGCGATCATGGAAGAAATCAATGCTTCCATCGGCTTTGACCAGAAACTCTACGCCCAGGACATTCAGGGTTCGCTTGCCCATGCTGCCATGCTTGCGAAGACCGGCATAATTGCGGCGGAGGATCACGACAAGATCGCAAAGGGTCTGAACACGATATTGTCAGAGATCGAACAGGGAAAGTTCACGTTCTCACGCAAACTTGAAGACATTCACATGAATGTCGAATCCCGCCTTGCGGAACTGATCGGCGCCTCCGCCGGCCGGTTGCACACGGCCCGTTCGCGCAACGACCAGGTCGCCGTCGATTTCCGCCTCTGGGTGAAAGCGGAATTCGAAAAGACCGCCGTCGCGCTCAAGCAGCTGATCGCAGCGTTTCTGAAGCGCGCCGAAGAACATGCTGCGACATTGATGCCCGGCTTTACCCATCTCCAGACGGCGCAGCCGGTGACGTTCGGCCACCACTGCATGGCCTATGTGGAAATGTTCGGCCGCGATCTGGGCCGCGTCAAGGACGCCATCGAGCGCATGGATGAGTCGCCGCTCGGCGCTGCGGCGCTTGCCGGCACCGGATTCCCCATTGATAGGCACATGACGGCCAAGGCTCTTGGCTTTCGCGAACCGACGCGTAATTCGCTCGACAGCGTTTCCGATCGCGACTATGCGCTCGAATTCCTCTCGGCTGCGGCCATCACCGCCACGCATCTGTCGCGTCTGGCGGAAGAAATCGTCATCTGGTCGACGCCGCAGTTCGGCTTCGTGCGCCTGTCCGATTCCTTCTCGACAGGCTCCTCCATCATGCCGCAGAAGAAAAATCCTGACGCGGCCGAGCTGGTCCGCGCCAAGACCGGGCGCATTACCGGGTCACTCGTCGGGCTTCTCACGGTGATGAAGGGCTTGCCGCTCACCTATTCCAAGGACATGCAGGAAGACAAGGAGGCGGTCTTCGACGCGGCGGAAACCCTGGAACTCGCAATTGCCGCGATGACCGGCATGGTCGGTGACATGACGATCAACACGGCGGCGATGAAAAAGGCCGCCGGCTCCGGCTATTCCACCGCGACCGACCTTGCCGACTGGCTCGTGCGCGAACTCGGCCTGCCCTTCCGCGAGGCACATCACGTGACCGGACGCGCCGTCGCGCTGGCCGAGCAGAAAAAAGTCGATCTCGGCAAATTGTCGCTTGAGGACCTGCAGCAGATCCATACCGGCGTCACCGATGCAGTGTTCGGCTATCTGACTGTCGACAAGTCGGTGCGCAGCCGCAAATCCTATGGCGGCACGGCCCCCGAACAGGTTCGCCGGCAGATCAAATTCTGGCAAAAGCGCATCGGGAAGCTGTAAGGCTTCACTGATCTCCCCCATCTAGGGCAGAGATAATCGGCATCGGATGTCAGAGCGAGACCCTTCCATATGATCCCGTCATGCTCTAGACAAAGACAAACGCCTATTCGGACGACAGGATCAAATTGATGACAAGCCGTTCTATTCTGACGACAATTCTGATGTCGATCGCGATTGTAAGCGCTGTTTCGGCCTGTGGCCGCAAGGGCCCGCTTGAACCGCCACCGGCTTCGGTTACCTCGATGCCCGGCGAACCGAAAACCGCAACGCCAGCTGCGCCCGACAAGCGTTTCATACTCGACCCATTGATCTAGGCTGATCTTACGTGAACCATTTCGATTACAAGGACGGCGTCCTTCACGCCGAGGGCGTCAGCATTCCCGATATCGCCAAGGCGGTCGGAACGCCGTTCTATTGCTATTCGACAGCGACGATTGAACGCCATTTCAAGGTTTTCTCGGCCGCTTTTGCCGAAATGGACGCGCTTGTCTGCTACGCGCTCAAAGCCAATTCCAATCAGGCGGTCCTGAAGACCCTGGCCCAGCTGGGATCCGGCGCCGATGTGGTGTCCGAGGGCGAGCTGCGCCGGGCGCTTGCCGCGGGAATTCCTGCAAACAAGATCGTCTTTTCTGGCGTCGGCAAGAAGCCCGCCGAAATGGACTATGCCCTGGCAGCTGGCATCCATTGCTTCAATGTCGAGTTCTGAACCCGAGCTTGAACTTCTGTCGGCCCGCGCTGTGGCCGCGGGCAAGGTTGCGCCGGTGTCCCTGCGTATCAATCCGGATGTTGACGCCAAGACCCACAAGAAGATCTCGACCGGAAAATCCGAGAACAAGTTCGGCATTCCTCTGGCCAAGGCCAGCACGGTCTATGCGCATGCTGCCAAGCTGCCCGGCCTCCGAATCGTCGGCGTCGACATGCATATCGGCAGCCAGATCACCGACCTCGAACCCTTCGACAATGCCTTCCGGCTTCTCGCAGAATTTGTAGCGCAGCTGAAAGCGGACGGCCATGACATCAAACATGTCGATCTTGGTGGCGGGCTCGGCATTCCCTATCACTTCGACAACAATCCGCCGCCATTGCCCGACGCTTATGCGCAGATTGTCGCCAAGCATATCAAACCGCTTGGCCTGAAGACCATCTTCGAGCCGGGCCGCCTCATTATTGGCAATGCCGGAATTCTCGTCACCGAGGTCATTTACCTCAAGGAAGGCGATGCCCGGAATTTCATCATTGTCGATGCGGCAATGAACGATCTCATCCGGCCAACGCTCTATGATGCGTTTCACATGATCCGCCCGGTCATCGAGCCTGCTGCCACCCATCCACGCATCCGCGGCGACGTTGTTGGTCCAGTATGTGAAACCGGCGACTATCTTGGACTTGACCGTGACCTGCCGCGCCCTGCTCCCGGCGATCTCATCGCCATTGGAACGGCGGGCGCCTATGGCGCTGTTCAGGCCGGCACCTACAATACGCGTTTGCTGGTGCCGGAGGTGCTGGTCAATGGCGACCGGTTCCATGTCGTGCGCCCGCGTACGACCTATGAAGAGCTGATCGCGCTCGATTCTGTCCCGGAGTGGCTGTAGATCTTAGGAGACCCATTGCGATTTCAGTCGGACTGGGTAACTGGGGCTTTCGTCTTTACACAAAACTATGATCGCAAAATTGCCCCTAAGGCCTCGCGTTTGCCATGATGAATGGTATTGTTGTCGAGGCTGACACCATTCATGCCAGCGAGATGGAGTGAAGATGACCGGTCAACACCCCGATGAACGGGACGAGACAAGGCTCACGTTCGATATTTTCAGGAGTATCGATCGCCTCCGTTTGTCGACTTGGCTGACGGTGGTACTGGAACGCCTGTGGCCGCTTTTGCTACCGCTTCTGCTTGTTATCGCAATATTCCTTTGCCTGTCGTGGTTCGGTATTTTCCGGATGATTCCGGATTTAGTGCGGTTCGCCGTTCTCGGATTGTTTGCTCTTTCGCTTCCAGCCTGCCTCTACCTTCTGTCGAAGTTCCGCTTGCCAGGTCATACGGAAATCAGCCGGCGGCTGGAGAGCGTCAATACGCTCGATCATCAGCCGATTACCGTGCAGTCGGAAGAACTCGCCACCAACGCGAATGATCCATTTGCGCAGGCGTTGTGGAACGAACACCGAAAACGCATGGCTGAGCGTCTCCGGGATTTGAAGAGCGGATTGCCGCAAACGCGTATCCCGGAACGTGATCCCTGGGCGTTGAGGGCTGTCGTCGGACTTCTTTTTCGTGGTCGCTTTTGCTTTTTCCGGCGGACCGCTCGGCGGTCGCATCAGCGATGCTTTCCGCAGCCATAGCGGTAGTAACGTTGTGCCGCCGCGGATTGATGCGTGGGTAACGCCCCCCGCTATACCGGGCGGGCGCCGCTTTTCCTGACATCGGCAGCCAATGCCGAAGAAAAACAGTTTACTGTCCCGCAGGATAGCACCCTCATCATCCGGATCATCGGCGGTAGCGGGTCCGAGAAGGTCACACTGACATCGATTGATGGCAAAGCCGCCAATATAGAAGCAAAAGACCAGGGCAAGGCGGACGATGCCGCAGCCGCCAAGAGCAAACCGCGCAACTTCGAAATCCTGCTTGGTGCCAACAGCACAGTTGCGCTTTCAGGCGATGGTACTGCGAACTCCGCGTGGTCGTTCTCCGTTATTCCGGACCAGCCCCCCTCTATCCGCTTCACCAAAGACCCTTCGAGCGCCGCCAACGGCACGATGGAAGTGTCGTACGAGCTGAAGGACGATTACGGTGCCGTGAGTGCCCTTGCGAAAATTGAGCAGGCCGTGGTCTCCGGCAAGGACGCGCGGCCGCTTTACAACGCACCGGATCTGCCCCTCTCGCTGCCCCGGCGCGGTGAGCAACCCAGGGAAATGAAGACCACAAAGGATCTCACCGAGCATCCATGGGCGGGTTCCGAAGTCCGCATGACCCTCGCCGCGACTGACGACGCAAAGCAGGAGGCTCGAAGCGAAACCAAAACCCTGGTGATGCCGGAACGTCCCTTTGCCAACCCCCTGGCGCGGGCCGTCGTGGAACAACGCCGTGTGCTGGCGCTCAATGCCAATGCCAAGCCCGATGTGCTGAATACGCTTGATGCCATCACCATCTGGCCGGAAGAAACAATCAAGAATGCCTCGCACTATCTCGCTCTGCGCAGCGTTCGTTCACGCCTCAACCTTGCTCGCAGCGACGATCAATTGCGTGATGTGGTCGCCTATATGTGGCAGGTTGCACGCGGGATCGAGGATGGCGCACTGTCCGACGCCGAGCGCCGCCTGCGCCAGGCACAGGAAGCACTGAAGCAAGCGATCGAACGGGGTGCGAGCCAGGAAGAAATCGAAAAGCGCATGGCCGAATTGCGCAGCGCCATGAACGAGTATTTGCGTGAATTTGCCGAGAAGGCCCAGAAGAGCCCCAATATGGCACAGGCGCCAAACCCCAACATGATGGAGTTGCGGCAGGAAGATATCGATCGCATGCTGGACCGGATCGAGGATCTGGCCAAGCAGGGTTCGAAGGATCAGGCACAGCAGCTGTTGTCTGAACTGGAAAACATGCTGAATAATCTGCAGATGGGTCAAAACCAGCAGGGGCAGAACGGTCAGCAAGGTCAGATGCGGCAGCAGATGGACAAGCTTGGTGATCTGATGCGGCGCCAGAAGCAAATGATGAACGAGACCCATCGGCTCGAGCAGCAGCGCCAGAACGGCATGCAGCAGGATTACGGGCAGAACGAGCAGGGTCAGCAAGGCAACCAGGGCCAGATGTCCGAAGAGGACATCGCCAAGGCGCTGCGTGGCCTGCAGGAAGGACAGGACAAGCTTCAGTCAGACCTCGAGCAAATGATGAAGGATCTGCGAGGATTGGGGATCAATCCCGGCAAGGATTTCGGCGAAGCAGGGAAGTCCATGGGTGAGGCAGGAAAATCGCTCGGCGAAGCCGATGGCGGTCAAGCCCTTGACCAGCAAGGCAACGCACTCGATGCGCTGCGCCGCGGCGGTCAGGACATGATGAAGCAGTGGCAGCAAGCGATGGGCCAGGACGGACAGACGGGCCCGGGCGGTCAGCAACAGAATGGCCGCCGCGATCCATTGGGGCGCCCGCAACGGGGCCCGGAAGGACTGGCGCCTGAGCCCGGCAATATGCTGCCCGGTGAAATCGACATCCAGCGCGCGCGCCAGATCCTTGACGAAATCCGTCGCCGTCTTGGCAATGCACTCAGCCCGCAGGTAGAGAAGGATTATCTCGAGCGGCTGTTGAAATTCGACTAGTCCGTGACAACGCCGACATAGGGCAGTTGCCGGAACGAGTGCCCGACATCCATGCCATATCCCACCACAAAATAGTCGGGGCATTCAAAACCCTTGAAATCGGCTTCGATGTCGGTCTTGCGCTTCACGCTCTTGTCGAGCAGCACCGCAATGGAAACGCTGCGGGCGCCGCGCTCCAGCATCAATTCGCGGGTGAACTTTAGCGTCCTGCCCGATTCGAGAATATCGTCGATCAGCAGAACATCGCGTCCATGGACATCGCTGTCGATATCGCGCAACAGACGTACCTCGCCACTTTCTGTTCCCTTGCCATAGCTCGAAACGGTGATGAACTCGACATCGGGCTCCGCTCCCGCGTCATGCATGGCCCGGATCAGGTCGGCCGCGAAAATGAACGACCCCTTGAGAATTGATATCACCAGCAGATTCTCGAAATTGCGTGCGACGATAGCCTTGGCAAGTTCGAGATTTCGGTCAGCAATCGTCTGAGCGCTGAAGAGGATGTCGATGTTTTTTCCGCCGACTTTTGGCATGCACGTCTTCCTGTACTGGGCAGCAGTGATTGAAGGGGTTGCTATAGCCCAAACCCGGTTCCAAAAGCAAAAGCCTAATCGAGATTATCGCAGCGCCACGAACAGCGTGTGCCCGCCGCAAATCCAGAACACCGAAGCGGCAACCAGCGTAACGAACAGCCAGTAGCCGAACCCTGGCATCTTGCCTTGCCCATTTCCGGCGGGTTGGAGAATCGAGATACCGTCATTGTCAGAAAGTGAACGCTCAGAAGACCGGCCGGGGGCATGGTTTGGCACACCACCGGCCGCCGTATACTCTGGCGGCATGACGGTTTCGAAATGAATGTCCTCCGCAACGCCTCTGTCGAACGGCCCTGCGCCAAGAAAATTCAGATCGCATTCGGCAATTACTGGCCTGATTTGCGCCATTACACGGTTTTCCGATCATCCCGCCATGTTGCAGTCATGTTCCTCCGAATCATGGGGTGAGGCTACTGCACAAAAATTAACGTTTCGGCTGATCTTCAGCCGTGATTGGTGTGGCCAAACCTGTCGGCGCTGAATAAAACACACGTGGACATGAGATTGGAAAATTACGCTTGATCTCGTTTTGAGAATGTCGGTTTGCGCTATGGGATGGGCCCGGAGGTTCTGCGTGATGTCAGCCTCCACATTGCACCCAGGTCGTTTCAGTTCCTGACCGGTCCTTCCGGGGCCGGCAAGACTTCGCTGTTGCGCCTGCTGTTCATGACGCTGAGACCGACGCGCGGCCTGATCACCGTGTTCGGCAAGGATATCGCGACCATCTCCTCCAAGGAAATGCCGCTGCTTCGCCGCCGGATCGGTGTCGTTTTCCAGGATTTCCGCTTGCTGGACCACATGACGACCTATCAGAACGTTGCCCTTCCGCTCCGCGTGCGCGGCAAGGAGGAGGCCACTTATCGAGCCGAGGTGGAAGAGCTGTTGCATTGGGTCGGGCTTGGTGAGCGCATGCATGTGCTGCCGCCCGTCCTGTCCGGCGGAGAGAAGCAGCGTGCCGCTATCGCCCGCGCCTTGATCGACCAGCCCGAAATCCTTCTGGCGGACGAACCGACGGGCAACGTCGATCCGCCGCTGGCAAGGCGGTTGCTGCGGCTTTTCGGCGAATTGAACCGTTCCGGCACGGCCGTGGTCATCGCGACCCACGATCTGACGCTGATGGACCAGATCAATGCAAGGCGCATGATCCTCGACCAGGGAAGGCTCGACATCTATGATTAGAGCGGCCCAACTCAAGGAGCAGGCGCTGGTCCTGATTGCGAAGGCCGTGCAAATGGCGCGCGGAAAAAGCGGCCAGGCGCCCATCGTTCCGGCCGGCAATGTTGTTGGCCATGCACTGATGATCGTCATCGCCATCATGACCTTCCTCGCTTGCCTTACCATAGGCGCGGTCAGCCTTGTTCAATCGACGGCCGCCACATGGCAGAGCCAGATTTCGACGGAGGCTACGATCCAGGTCCGGCCTGTCGAGGGGCAGGACATGGAAGCTCTGCTGGCGCAGGCCAGCGCGATCGCACAGGGCTTTTCCGGGGTGAAATCCACCCGTATCATCGATCGTGCCGCGACCGCACGCCTGTTGGAGCCTTGGCTTGGCACCGGTCTCGACATCGATGAACTACCCGTGCCCCGTCTGGTGATTGTCACCCTCGACGAAGCCTCCCCACCGGATTTTTCCGCCATACGCAACGCGCTGGTCAAGGACGTTCCTGGCGCCAGTTTCGATGATCACCGCACCTGGGTCGACCGGCTTGTTTCGATGGCGCGTTCGACCGTTCTCATCGGCATGGCCGTTCTCGGTCTGGTCATTGCCGCAACTGTCCTGACGGTCATCTTTGCCACCCGCGGTGCCATGGCTGGCAATGAGCATATCATCGAGGTGCTGCATTTTATTGGCGCGGAACAGAAGTTCGTCGCCCGCCAATTCGAGCGGCACTTCTTCTGGACAGCCTTGAAAGGCGCACTTTGCGGCGGGGCGCTCGCCATGGTCATTTTCCTGGCCGTTGCCTGGTGGTCCTCGCGCAACCTGGCAACCCCCGAGGCCGATCAGGCTACAGCGCTTTTCGGCAATTTTTCCATTGGATCAGGCGGTTATTCGGGTGTGGTCCTCATCATTCTGGCGGTCAGCGTCTTGACGATGATTACAACAAGAATGACAGTCATAGCGCATTTGAGGCAGGTGGACGGACGGACCGGGACAGGTCACGAAACCTAAGCTTATTCCATCTATTGATAATATGGATTTTACAAAAGCTCCTGCAAAGCTGCTGTTGAACCCCTCTTTAAAAACGAAACCCAAACAAGGCATTTGCGACGCAAAATGGACGGCGTGAACGACAGCAACCAGAAGCCGGGCACCGGTGATCAGAACCGCGGCGAGCGATTGGCCTCGTTGATCCGCACGCGGATTGTGCTGCCATTGTTCCTGCTTTGCATTCTCGCACTGGGCCTGTTTATCGGCGGCTTCATTGTGTTCAGCGACCATGTCAGCACATTGGAGACACCCGATCTGGTCGAACCCGCCGACGGCATAGTCGTTCTGACCGGTGGCTACTCGCGTATCGAAGGGGCTCTCGAACTTCTCAAGAACAAGCGGGGCGAGCGGCTATTCATCAGCGGCGTCCATTCCTCCACCAACCGCAGCGAGTTGCAGCGGGTCACCGGCGGCGACGCCACTCTGTTCGAATGCTGTGTTGATATAGACCGATCCGCCATGGACACGATTGGCAATGCTGCCGAAAGCGTCAAATGGGCCAAGGCGAACCACTATGCCCGGGTCATTGTCGTTACCAACAATTATCATATTCCCCGCACGATGGTTGAACTCAAACGCGCATCGCGGGATATTGAATTCATCCCCTATCCCATCGTCAACAGCAATCTGCGGGACGGCGACTGGATCACACGCGGACTTATCGTCCGCGTCCTTCTGGTCGAATATGTCAAATATCTCGGAGCCGTGATCCGCTCGGAGCTACCCGACAGCCTGTCGGAGGCGACGGCCGCCCTGCTCCACAGAATAAAGGGCTAGTGTCTTTCGCCAGTTCACCGCGCCTCCCATTTAGTATAACGAAGGCGCAGACCAATCGATGCCATCCGGGATCCCAATGACGATCATCCGATCACTTGTTTTCAATGCCGCGTTCTATCTCAACCTGATCATCCAGATGATCATCTTCACGCCCTATTATTTTCTCAGCCCGCGCAAACAGGCGTGGAGTGTTCCGAAAAACTGGGCAAAGTCCAACCTGTGGCTGCAAAAAATCATTGTCGGTGCCGACCACCACATTGATGGGCTCGAGAATATCCCCGACGGGCCCTATATCTGCGCGGCGAAGCACCAGTCATTCTGGGATACCTATGCTTTCCTTCCCCACATTGCCGATCCGGTCTACATCCTCAAGCGTGAGTTGACGTGGATTCCGCTGTTCGGCTGGTACATCCAGAAGATGAAGATGGTGCCGATCGATCGCGGCAAGCGCTCGGCCGCCATGAAGACCGCGGTCAGGGGCGCGCGTCAGGCCGTTGCCGGGAACAGGCAGCTGATGATCTATCCCGAGGGCACGCGCACGGCTCCGGGAGCCCCGCCCCGCTACAAATATGGCGTCGCTCACATCTACGGGGAACTCGGCATTCCTGTAGTCCCGATCGCGCATAATGCCGGGCTCTATTGGCCCCGCCGCAAGTTCATGCGTTATCCCGGTGTCATTCGCTGCCGCATCCTGCCGCCGATAGAGCCCGGCCTGGACAATGATGCGTTCTTGAAAAAGCTCGAAGAAGTGACCGAAGCGGCGTGCGACGAGCTCCTGATCGAAGCTGCCAAATCGGATAACCCACCCCCCATGCCCCCGACCGCTATCGAGCGGTTGAAGGAACTTGGCGTCAAGATCTAGAACCATCGACTGCCGCGACAACTGCTTCCATCCAGTGGTCGCGAATATTCATCTTTCGCAGGTGTTCCAGCGTGTTGTGCACATAGTCCTCGTTGCGGCCTGACTGACCGACCGAACCGCGCACGGCCGTAGCGGCATCGTTCACCGAGAGCGCACCCGCATATTGCACATGGCTGCGGTCGACGATGTAGGTCAGCGCCTCGACCTTGCGCCCGTCCTCCAGCCGGATCCCCAACCTCCGTTCGAGATAGACATGCGTGACCAGCTCGCGCGCCCGCAGATAGTCGACCACCTCGTCCGCAAGTTCGCCAGGCACGCGAAACGCCATCCCAAGGCAGGATCCGCCAAGGTCCAGGCCGAGCACCAGGCCGGGCCGCTCCGGCGTTCCCCGGTGCACATAGGAGCGAACGCAAAGCGCGCGGCGATAACCAAATAATCGGGCGTGCATCGTCTCGACATGTGCAAAGCCAGGCTTCCACATCAAAGAGCCGTAGCCAAAGACCCAAAAATCGCCCATATCCGTCCTGATAGCAGTTAGAGAACTGTGAGAGCCCGTTTGAAAGATCGCTGCGGCAAGGCATGTGGCGTGGTTTTCGAGAACCGGAGCGCAACGTACTTTGAGTACGTGTGCACCGGAAGCGCAGAAAACCGCGTCAGGTGACAGCCGCAGTAGAGTTTGCAACAGGGCTCTGAAGCATCTTCCCCTGATGGATAGCGAGAGCCGGACCATGCCGTCAAGCACCCCCAAAAACACAACAAGACGCGGAAGACTTCTGAAATATGGCGGCGGCGGTATTATACTGCTCGGCGTGCTCTACAGTGGCGGCTGGTATTATCTGGCTAACGAGCTGGAAAACCGCGTCGCGACGAATATCGCGGCTTTCAAGGAAAAAGGCATAGACGCCACCTGTGAGAACGCCACGGCAAGCGGCTTTCCCTTGCGGGTCGGCCTCGACTGCACCAAGGTAGGCTGGGCGGATCCGGCCAAGAACCTGTCGGTTACCGCCGGAACTTTCCGCTCCGCGGCGCAGATCTATGACCCATTGCAGATCGTCAGCAGGATCGACGGGCCCGCTGCTATCAATGTGCCGGGCATCATGCCGCTCGATGCGAAATGGGACAATCTCACATCCAGCATTCGGCTCGACAAACCCCTTCCAAAACAAATAGAGATCGAAGGCAGCAATGTCATCGTCAATCAACGCAACGCAGCACCCGGCGATGCGCCGGTGGCCGTCGTGCAGGAAGGTGAGCTGCATTTCGCTACTCAAGACCCGCAAATGGACGTCGTCCTCTCTTTCAACAAGCTGAAAATCGCCGACAACGTCATTTACGACAGGCCGCTGCCTGAATTGACTGGCGTCGCCGATGTCCAACTCGCCAACGGCTTCGCATTGCTCGGCAAACCGGAACGGGATTTGACGGTGCTGCGCGGGCAGTCGGGCACATTGCGCAGAGTCGACGTGGCGTTTGACGATGGTAGCGGGATCGGAATCTCTGGCCCGTTTTCAATCGCTGATGACGGCCGCGTCAGCGGCGACTTCAAAGTGACGATGCGCAACCCCGAAGGCGTTGCCAAGGCACTCCAGGGCATATTCCCTGAGGCCGGCAATACGATTGCCTCGGTGCTTCAGGCGATGGCCTTCGTCCCGAAAGACGAGACAGGCGCGCCGACACTCCCCATCACGGTCAAGAAAGGAAAGATGTCGGTGGGCTTCATCAATATTGGCCGGTTGCCGGCGTTGTAGGGCGCCGCCAGTTACCTCCCCTGGCGGGAGGGGCAGGCAGCGTCACATCACTTGGAAGGATGGCTGGCTTGCTGGCGGCCGAAATCCGGAGCATCCACTTCCTGACCGGCATCGATGATGCCCCTGCGCACCGCACGCGTGCGCGTGAACAGGTCGAACAGCGCATCGCCATCACCCCAGCGGACTGAGCGCTGGAGCGACGCGAGGTCTTCTGAAAACCTCGCCAGCATTTCAAGGATCGCTTCCTTGTTGTGCAGGCAGACATCGCGCCACATGGTCGGATCCGATGCGGCCAGGCGGGTGAAATCGCGAAAACCCGAAGCTGAATATTTGATGACTTCGGAATTCGTCACTTCTTCGAGATCACTGGCCGTACCGACGATGTTGTAGGCTATGAGGTGCGGCAGGTGCGAGACGATGGCGAGAACCCGGTCATGATGCACCGGGTCCATCGTATCGAGCCGCGAACCGCAGGCTTGCCAGAACTTGGTCAGCCGGCTCAAGGCAGCGGGATCGGTTCCTTCCAATGGCGTCAGGATGCACCATCGATTGGCAAAGAGTTCGGCAAAACCCGCGTCGGGGCCGGAATATTCTGTTCCAGCGAGCGGGTGGCCCGGAATAAAATGCACGTTTGCCGGAAGTTCGGGCTGCATCTGCGCAATGACCGAGCCTTTGGTAGAGCCCACATCGGTTACGATTGCGCCCGGTTTCAGCGAACCGGCAATCTGCCGGGCAATCGCCCCGGATGAACCGACCGGCACCGAGACGATAACAAGATCCGCACTCTTTACCGCCTCGGCGCTGTCGAGCGTGTAGCTGTCACCGAGGCCCAGCTGCTGAGCCCGAGCCAGCGTACTTTCGCTGCGGGTGGAGACGACGGTATGACCGGCAAGGCCCTCGCGCTTGATGACGCGCGCCAGCGACGAACCGATGAGGCCTATGCCGATCAGTGCGATTGTATCGAAATGGATCTTGGACATGTTCTACTTCAGGAATTCGGAGAGTGCAGCGACTACGCCGCGATTGGCTTCCTCGGATCCAACGGTAAGGCGCAACGCGTTCGGAAATCCGTATCCCGTGACGCGGCGCAAAATATAGCCCTTGCTCGTGAGGTAGCTGTCGGCTTTCTCGGCGGACTTCGCCACATTGTCGGGGAAGTGAACCAGCAGGAAGTTGCCGACTGACGGCGTAACACGCAGACCAAGAGCCGTCAGCTGTTCGGTCAACCAGGGCAGCCATTTCTCATTGAAGGCAATCGCCTGATCGACATGCGCACGATCGCGGATTGCCGCAGCTCCGGCAACGATGGCTGCGGAGTTCAGATTGAACGGGCCGCGAATACGATTGACAGCATCGATGATGTGGGCGGGAGCGAACATCCAGCCGATGCGAAGCGCAGCAAGGCCATGGATCTTCGAAAAGGTCCGCGTCATGACGACGTTTTCACATGACGACACCAGCTCGACACCGGCCTCATAGTCATTGCGGCGCACATATTCCGCATAGGCGGCATCCAGCACCAGCAATACGTTTCTCGGCAGAGCGGCGTGGAGGCGGCGCACTTCTTCGAAAGGCAGATATGTGCCGGTCGGATTGTTTGGATTGGCAAGGAAAACAATCTTTGTGTGCGGTGTGATCGACCCCAGGATGGAGTCGACTTCGGCGCGCTCATTATTTTCCTTGGCGACGACTGGAGTCGCCCCGGCAGCCATGATGTAGATTTTGTACACCATGAAGCCGTGTTCGGTGTAGATGGCCTCGTCTCCCGGAGAAAGATAGGTCTGGCACAAAAGGCCTAGCAACTCGTCAGAGCCATTGCCGCACAGAATATTATCGGCATTCAGGCCATGCACATCGGCAATAGCCTTTTTCAGCGCCGTTGCCTGTCCATCCGGATAGATTTCCAGGCGCTCCGCTGCCGCCCGATAGGCTTCGATCGCGTGTTTGCTGGCGCCGATCGGCGTCTCATTGGAAGACAGCTTGTAGACCTTTGCGACACCAGGAGCATGTTCCTTGCCGGGGACATAGGGGGCTATGTCAAGCACACCGGCTTTCGGGGTTGGGCGCATGTCTTTCACTGTCGTTGTCATGATTGATCCGTAACATCGTTCGGTCGATGGTCTTTGCTGTCAAGCAACCGTGCGGACATAGCCGCCAAAGAGCCTCATGTCGAGAACAAGTTGATCCACTTGGGTTTGAGAGCCCTTGAATGTAAAGAAACCATTGACTTTGTATGCGCTGCAACCATACCTACCCGGCACCTCGCTCCAAACTGCGTAACCATGACCAGAACCAGCCGATCAACGTCCAAGAATGATCAGAAAAGCCAGGAAGCAACAAATCCCCATAGTCCTGTGGTGGAGTTTGGGGCGGACAAGCCGCTGCATCTCGATAGCGGCGTTTCGCTGTCGCCGTTCCGAATCGCCTACCAGGCCTATGGCGAGCTCAATGCTGACAAATCCAATGCCATCCTGATCTGTCATGCCCTGACCGGCGACCAGCATGTCGCCAATCTGCATCCCGTGACCGGCAAGCCCGGCTGGTGGGAAACGCTGGTCGGCCCGGGCAAGCCCGTCGATACGGACCGCTATTTTGTCATTTGTTCCAATGTGCTTGGCGGATGCCTTGGTTCGACTGGTCCCGCCTCGATCAATCCTGAGACCGGCAAGGCCTATGCGCTTGACCTTCCCGTCATCACCATCGCCGACATGGTTCGCGCCCAGGCAATGCTCGTCAGCCATTTTGGCATCGAACAGCTCTTTGCGGTTATCGGCGGCTCAATGGGCGGTATGCAGGTCCTCGAATGGGCGTCGAGCCATTCCGACAAGGTGTTTGCCGCGGTGGCCATCGCGACCGGTGCGCGTCACTCCTCGCAGAATATCGCCTTTCATGAAGTGGGCCGTCAGGCGGTCATGGCTGACCCGGAGTGGAAGGAAGGCCGCTATCTCGAACATGGCACCGTCCCGCGCAAAGGGCTCTCCGTCGCCCGCATGGCGGCACATATCACCTATCTGTCCGAGACCGCCTTGCACCGCAAGTTCGGGCGCAATCTGCAGGACCGGCAGAATGTGACCTTCGGCTTCGATGCGGATTTCCAGATCGAGAGCTATCTGCGCTATCAGGGCATGAGTTTCGTCGAGCGTTTCGATCCCAACTCCTATCTCTACATGACCCGCGCCATGGACTACTTCGATCTTGCGGCGGAGCATGAAGGCCGGCTGGCCGATGCCTTCGCCGGATCGAAGACTCGCTTCTGCATCGTCTCCTTCACCAGTGACTGGCTGTTCCCCACCAGCGAGAGCCGCACCGTCGCCCATGCGCTGAACGCGGCGGGAGCCTCCGTTTCCTTTGTCGAGATCGAGATCCGATCGCGGCCACGATGCTTTCCTGCTGGATGAGCCGGAGATGTTCTCCGCCATTAACGGGTTCATCCGGTCAGCAGCCCGTGCCAAGGGTCTTCTACCGTCATGAGCGTCAACGTCCATCCTCGCGTCGACTTTGATGTCATCGCCTCGCTGGTGGAGCCCGGCTCACGAGTGCTTGACGTTGGCTGCGGCGACGGCGAACTTCTGGAGCTTCTGCAAACCACCAAGGGTGTTGACGGCCGCGGCGTCGAGCTGTCGCAAAAAGGCGTCAACGATTCGGTCGCGCGTGGTCTGTCGGTCATTCAGGGCGACGCTGACAGTGATCTGAAATACTACCCCGATGCCGGCTTCGACTATGTGATCCTGTCGCAGACCTTGCAGGCCACCCGCAATCCGAAGAATGTTCTGACGGAGCTTCTGCGCATCGGCGAAAAGGCCATCGTCTCGTTTCCGAATTTCGGTCATTGGCGGGTACGCGCGTCGCTCGCCATCAACGGGCGTATGCCCGTGACCAAGGATCTGCCCTATAGCTGGTACGACACGCCCAACATCCACTTCTGCACGATCAATGACTTTGTCGACATGACCAAGGAAGTCGGTGCGCATGTGGAATCGGCGGTCGCGCTCAACGCCTTCGGCGGCCGCCTCGGCTTCAACATGCCTTGGGGCTTCTGGAACCTCTTCGGCCAGCAGGCGGTGTTCCTGCTCAAACGCTGAACCAGCTTCCCCGAACAGAAGAACGCACAGGAACTTTCAAAACTCGCTCAGAACCTGATGGTTCTGGCTCAAGAAACCTCGAGATCTGGCTCACGAAACGAAACCAGCGCGGGCAATTTGGTTGTGTCAACGCGAACTGGCGCTCGCCGTACCCTGCGGCGAGAGGACCGGCACAAAGACACGTCGCGACGACCGCTTGGCCACCGGCAGCCCCTGATAGATCCGCTTCTGAGCCTCGACGATCAGTACACCGGAAAACATCGGCCAAAAGCGCCGGCCCATCCGCTCCAGCAGGCCTGAGGGGCGCATCATCCAGCGGCGCGACGACGGCGGGAAGAACAAAGCCTCGGCCCAGGGACCCGGGGTGAAATTCGCCTCGCGCAAAATACGGATTAGCTGCCCCCGGCTATAAGGCCGCCCACTGCCGAATGGCGTGTGCTCGAAACGCGCCCAAAGCCCACGCCTGTTGGGAACGACGATAACCAGCCGCCCGTTCGGTGCCAGCACGCGCCACATTTCCTTCAAAGTTTCGCGCGGATCCTCGGCATGTTCCAGCGCATGGACCATCAACACTCTGTCGACAGCCGAGATCCGGCAAGGGCAAATCTTCTTCGAAAATCAACGCGGTAGCGGACGGCTCGGCCGGCGGCCAGCTTGCGGCGCCCTGCCCGGCGGGCATGAAGGCGAAGGTTCGCTCCGTATCGCCGCGAAAGCGATCGAGGTAGGGAACGGCATAGCCGAGACCCACCAGCCGTTCGCCCGGCAACTTGGGCCAGATGGACGCCAGTGCCATGGTAATGGAGCGTTCGGTCAGGTGGCCGAGTGTTGAAGCGTAGAAAGCGCGAAGATCGATGATGTCGAGATGCATGGCGGGCAACCTAACACGGCAATCAAGAACATCAAGAAATGCCTGTAACATGGGTTGCGCCCGTGTGAGGGCGGACTATCCTGCACGTAGCAAGCATGAAGAGAATGACCATGTCCAATCTGCAAATCGAACAATTTACCGCGCGGACCGACAATTTCGGCGTGCTGATCCACGATCCGGATGCCAATCTGACGGCCTCTATCGACGCACCCGAAGAGAAACCGATTCTCGATGCGCTGGGTCGCCGCGGCTGGACGCTGACGCATATCTTTACCACGCACCACCATATGGATCATGTCGAGGCAAATGCCGCGCTGAAGAAACGATTCGGCGTCGAGATTATCGGACCTGAGGACGAGAAAGCCCAAATACCGGGCATCGATCGCGCTGTCGGCCACGGCGAGCGGTTTAAATTCGGCAATTTCGATGTGGATGTCATCTCCACGCCGGGCCATACCGCTGGTGAAATCTCGTTTCATATACCCGCAGCCAAGATCGCCTTTACGGGTGACACCCTGTTTTCGCTTGGTTGCGGCCGCTTGTTCGAAGGAACTCCGGCCATGATGTTCAAGTCGCTGCAGCGGCTGGTCGCATTGCCGGGTGAGACGGAGATCTATTGCGGCCATGAATATAGCGAGAGCAATGCCAGGTTTGCGCTGACGATCGATCCGGAAAACTCGGCGCTCAAGGAACGCGCCAGACAAATCACGGCGTTGCGTGAAGCCGGCCTGCCGACCTTGCCGACGACGCTGCTGCGTGAAATGGCAACCAATCCGTTTCTTCGCTGGTATGACCCCTCGATCCGCAAGAACTTGAACATGGAGAAGGCCAGTGATGAAGCCGTCTTCGCCGAGATCCGCAAGCGCAAGGACAACTTCTGATGACGTTGACACCAGACGAAATATGCCAGCATCTCGGGCTTGCGCCGCATCCCGAAGGCGGCTCCTACGTACAGACGTTCCGGGACAATGAAAGCGGCTGGCCGGTCGGCGGGCGCGGCCACTCCACCGCGATCTATTTTCTTCTCGAAAAGGGCGAAGTGTCGGCCTGGCACCGGGTAAAGGATGCGGCGGAGGTCTGGCACTGGTATGGCGGGGCACCCCTGCTCCTGACCATCGCGTCCGAAGGCTCTCCGCACGTGACGCACAGGCTAGGTCTCGATCTTGCAGCCGGAGAGCGCCCGCAAGCCATTGTTCCAGCTGGGCAATGGCAGACAGCGACGAGTCTTGGCGATTGGACACTTGTCGGTTGCACTGTTGCACCCGGCTTTGATTTCGCTCAGTTCGAGCTGGCAGAGCCCGGTTGGGAACCCTAACGCCGTTTGAGCAGCATATCCTTGGCGGCCAGAACCGCGCCAAGTGTGATCAGCAGGCAGGCAAGCAAGACGCGTGTCGTCGGTTCGGTCACGCCGGCGATGATCAGTACAAGCGTCGACAATAGCGGTGCCGCATAGCTCGAAGCACCCAAGACCTGAATATTGCCGCGCTTGACACCGTAGTCCCAGACATAGAACGCGGCGCCGACCGGAAAGAGACCCAGGCCCAGCACGGCGAGCCATTGGATGATCCCTTCAGGCCAGACAGTCTGCTCCAGCAGCAGATGCGAAATCAGCGATAGTGCCGATGTCGCCACACAGAACCCCGTAACCGCGTCGGTTGGGACGTTGGCGAAGCGTCGGGACAGTAGCGAATAGGCTGCCCAGGTCAGCGCACACAGCCCTGCCATCGCGTAACCGAAACTGTACTGGGGATCGAAGCCAACACCACCGCCCTTGGTGATGATCAACACCGTGCCGGACAGCCCCAGCAGCGTGCCTACAATGTGGAACCAGCGCAGCTTTTCGCCCGGCATCAGCGCCGATCCGACCACGATGAACAGCGGCCAGAGGTAGGCGATCAGGCTGGCGTCAACTGCGGGGGCGTTGCGCAGCGCCGTGAAATAGAGGAAATGATACCCGAAGAGCCCGACGACACCGAGCAGCCAGACCCTGGCCGGCTGGCGCAGGTGCCGCGCGGCACCCGGTCGCCAGAGCCACGAAACCAATCCGAGGCTCGCGCCAATGGCAAAGGTCATGGCTGTCAGCTGAAATGGTGGAACCTTGCCAGACACATCGGTGAAAAGCGCGAGCATCGCCCACATGATGATCGCAAGAAACCCGATAAATGTAGCCACACCGCCCCCAACGCTTTGGCCGCCCCAGCCGCTTATCTAGTCTTCTCGAAACGTGTCGCGTAGACGGTCACCGTCCCGATCTGCGTGCCGATCTTCGCCTGCACGGGCGAATAGATAGCGGACTTGCCGAGCGATGCAAAGGTGAGACTGATCTTGCTGGAGTTTTTAAGGTATTCAATGGCTTTTCGACCCGACTGATAGCCGGCGATGGGCACGAATTTGGCCGTACAGGTGATGGCGTTGCCCTTGAAACCTTTGGTAGAGAAGGGCCGCGCTCCCCCAGCGGGAGAAAGTTTCAGATCGACGCGAGTCTGACCGTCGTAGAGGTGCAGTGTCTGCGCACAAACCTGCTCAGGACTGGTAGCCGAAACCATCACCCCAGAAATCGGATCGGCAACCGATTGAAGATCGGCAGGCGATAGCTCCACCCAGTTCTTCTTCTTGTTGATGGGTGGAACATTGGTCGTATTGGTCACATTCCCATTGGCAAAGGTAATTGATGTGCTCTTGTCGCGCTTCCCATGCCTGTACTTGACCACATAGGAAATCGGTACCGGGCCGCTTTTGGCCAACTGACCTGTCACATCGAGCTTGCCTTTGGTGTCGTCGAACAGACTGGCAAGCCCCGAACTCGAAAGATCCCCGGTGACTTTGTAGGCCCCATCATCCGAGACATTGGTCGAGAAATTCGCTCTGGCGATCGACAGGCCAAACAGCGAAACACGATAGTCCGTCTGATAGGATTGAGCAGCCTGAGCTGGTGCGGCAGTCATCATGGCGACCATGGCCAAGGGAACTGTCCAAACTGTTCGACTGGCATAATGCCGGTTGGCTCTCATTTTCTGTCAATCCCGTCCAATGCTGCGCCTGTCCTAAGGCTTCGACTGTATAAAGCAGGCAAAGTTGTGATAAACATAGGAAAGCCGCCGCTATTACGCAAAAGCCGTGCCAAACTTCATATAAGCGCACTTGACGCGCGCAGCTCATATCACTATAGAAACGCGACTTCCCAATAGGCCGCCTGTCCGATAAGCGCGCCGCTGCACGGCGACGTGTGATGGTAACGAGAAACATTCGGGCTATAGGTAATGAAATTTGAAGGTGAGACCCAATGTCCCGCACATGTGAATTGACCGCTAAATCGGTACAGTACGGTAACAATGTGAGCCACGCGAACAACAGAACGCGCCGCCGCTTTTTGCCGAACCTCTGCCACGTAACGCTGATCTCCGAAGCCCTCGGTCAGAGCTTCCGTCTGCGCGTATCGGCTCATGCCCTGCGTAGCGTGGAGCATCGCGGTGGTCTGGATGCGTTCCTTGTCAAGGCTGACGAAAAGGAACTGTCACAGCGCGCTCGCCTCCTGAAGCGGCAGATTGCCAAGAAGCTTCTCGAAGCACCGGTTGCTGCTTAAATAGCGGGTACGCGGTTCATTTGTGGTTAAGGCCAGCTTCGGCTGGCCTTATTGCTGTCGTCATCGCCGCTGCTGGTTCCATTACCCAGGATAAAAAAATGCCGCTCAAAAGCGCTTATTCTCCGTCGGATTTTGTCCTTCCAGTGCTCGCCATGTGCGGGGTCGTCGCTGCGTCGAATGTCCTGGTTCAGTACCCTTTCAATCACTTCGGATTGGGAGATATACTCACCTATGGCGCCTTCACTTATCCCATAGCGTTTCTGGTCAATGACTTAGCCAATCGCAGTTATGGACCCGCCTTCGCGCGCAAGGTCGTCTATGTCGGTTTTACAATCGCCGTCATCCTGTCGATCTGGCTGGCGACACCCCGCATTGCGATTGCCTCCGGGACGGCATTTCTGACAGCTCAGCTTCTCGATATCACTGTCTTCAACAAATTGCGGCAGCTGACGTGGTGGAAGGCGCCGTTCGCCTCGGCCATTTTCGGATCGCTTCTCGATACGCTGCTGTTTTTCTCGATTGCCTTTGCCGCGAACTTCGCCTGGATCGATGCGGCAACTGGTCAGGCGGACTCATCGCTCGCCATGCTCGTACCGTTCTTCGGTAAGGAGATACCGTTGTGGATGTCGCTCGGCTTTGGCGACCTGATGGTCAAGATGGTGATGGCAATCGTGATGCTTGTGCCCTACGGCGCCATCCTCGCTATCTTCGCTCCGGCGATCTACTCAGCCAACCGGAATTCGAGATAAAGATTACGCTGGACGATCGAATGGTTGTCGTCTGACACCATCGAGAGGCGGGTGCTCCCATCTTCGGCCTGCCACACATCCAGCCCTTCCATATTGTCGATCTGATCGCGCATATCCGCTTGCAGGATGAATGGCCCGTCCACCGTAGCTCCGGGCCGGATATCCTCCGCCGCAATACGGCGAATGCGCAATGTCACGCCGCTGGCGATGCTGAACCGCCGCTCCAGCAGCAGCAAGTCACCGCTGGGAAGAAAGTCACCGTCGCTGATATCAAAATCATCGAGCCGCCTGACGTAGAAAATTCCTTTCCGCGGTCCCTCAAGCACTGCCGCGAACATATCGCCCGACTCGTTGATACTCTTCTCGGTTACCGCAACGCGAGCACCCAACAGCGAACCAGCGGCTGGCGCATAGGCAATGGTTTCAATGCCGCGATTGTTGCGCAGTTCGTCCTTCGGCATCGGCAGCGGAAGGTCGCGTGGCTTTGACGCAAAGTTTTCGAGGTCGAGCGCAAACTCGGCGATGCGGTGGATCCGTTCGAACGACACCGTAACGGTCCTGCCCGAAACACTCATGCCCTCTGCGTCCGAATTCCACTTGCCCTCGACCGGCATTCCCTCTTCGCTCTGGATCGGCGCCAGTCGAAAATCACCAATCGACGCGGGTCTGCCTTTTTCGTCGCGCAACATCTTGCCCGCATACCAGAGACCGGTGTCGGTAATACCGAGAAATTCTTTCCCCAGAATCCAGATAGCGAAATGCGGAAAGGCCGCCGAATTCGCGGTTGGTAGAGGTCATTTCCAAGCCGCCCACAAACTCAAGGGACCCGAAATGCGTTTCTGATGATCCAATACGGAAATTTGAGATAGGCCGGGAGGTGATGACTGCGGGCACAACCCCACTATCCTCAGCCATGGCAGGTGCGGCCAGGAAAAATTGAACTGCAAATAGTACGAGAACGCGCCTGGATAGCAGCGCGATACGATTCATGTTATCGCCGCGCCGACTTTTTTGCAGTCTGTCGCTCCGGCTCTTCGAACAACGAGGCCAGCTGCTCGGTCATGGCGCCCGCAAGCTCTTCGGCATCGACAATCGTCACCGCACGGCGATAGTAGCGAGTCACGTCGTGCCCGATGCCGATAGCAATCAGTTCTACCGGCGAGCGTGTTTCAATCTCTTCGATCACCGCACGCAAATGCCGTTCGAGATAATTGCCAGGATTGACTGACAGGGTAGAGTCGTCAACTGGCGCACCATCGGAGATCATCATCAGAGATCCGTCGCTGCTCTGGGCGTCCAAGCAGGCGCTGGTGTGCCCAAATCAGTGCCTCACCGTCGATATTCTCTTTCAGAAGGCCCTCGCGCATCATCAGGCCGAGATTGCGACGGGCGCGCCGCCAAGGGGCATCGGCGCGCTTGTAGACGATATGGCGCAAATCGTTGAGGCGCCCGGGATTGGCTTGCTTGCCGCGCTCCAGCCATGCCTCGCGCGCTTGCCCTCCCTTCCACGCTTTCGTGGTGAAGCCAAGAATTTCCACCTTCACGCCGCAACGCTCTAGCGTGCGTGCCAGAATGTCGGCGCATGTGGCCGCCACCGTAATCGGGCGACCGCGCATCGAGCCGGAATTGTCGATGAGAAGAGTCACGACCGTATCGCGGAAATCGGTATCGCGTTCCTGCTTGTAGGAAAGCGGCTGCGTCGGGTCGATCACGATGCGCACCAGACGGGCAGAATCGAGATACCCCTCCTCAAGATCGAAATCCCACGAGCGGTTCTGTTGCGCCATCAAGCGGCGCTGCAGCCTGTTTGCCAGCCGGCCGACGACACCGGAAAGATTGGCAAGCTGTTTATCGAGGAAAGAGCGCAGGCGTTCCAGTTCGGCCGCGTCGCAGAGTTCTTCCGCATCGGTCGTCTCGTCAAACTCCTGGGTGAAAATCTTGTATCCGCTTTCACTGCCAAGATTGGAGAACGGCGGATTGGGGCGGCGCGCCTCACCCGGTATTTCCGCATCAGCGTCCGAATCCTCATCCATATCATCGGAAGATGCATCTGCAGCTTCCGTCTCGCCGGCCTGACTGTCATCGCTGGATGTATCGGAATCATCGCTCTCCGACGAGATCGCTGCCCTGATCCTCTTCCGACCCGCCTTCGTTGTTCTCTTCGGGCTCCGGCGCGTCCTCGTTATCCTGGCTCTCGTCCTGTTCGCTCTCCTGGGAGAGCTCCTCTGCCATCTCCATCGAAGCCAGCATTTCGCGTACGACCCGGGCAAAGGCATTCTGATCGTTAATTTTTGACGTCAAATGATCGAGATCGGCCGCAGCTTTTTCCTCGATCCAGTCGCGCCAGAGATCAAGCACATTGCCAGCCGATTCGGGCGCTTTGCGTCCGGTCAGTTTTTCGCGAACCAGCAGCGCCACCGCTTCTTCGAGCGGAGCTTCAGCCTTGTCCGTAATTGCCGGGAAATTCGCGCGGGCGTATTTGTCCGCCAGCATCGAGGTCAGGTTCTCGGCAACGCCATCCATGCGCAGAGCCCCGATCGCCTCAACACGTGCCTGTTCTACGGCATCGAAGATCGCCCGCGCCTGTTTGCCTTCGGGTGCCAACGTGGCATGAATGCGATCATTATGGCATGCCTTGCGCAGCGCCATTGAATCGCCCATGCCGCGGGTAATCGCGATGTCATTGGCCGAGGGGCGCTTCGGCAAATCGAGAAGCCTTGCACGGTGCCCGGTCAGCGCAGGCTTATCGTTGCCGAAACTGACTTCCATCTCATGGTCGCCCGCGATCGCGCGCATGCACGCAGTAACGGCACGCTTGAAAGGCTCAGAATCAACCGGACCTTTCGGATTTGCACGTGAGTTATCTCCCGGACCAGCCATTTTTTGGTGATGCTCAGCTTATGACGACGTTGGCCGTTGATTCAGGCAGTTCCTTGCCAAAGGCGCGCTGATAAAATTCGGCAACGATCGGGCGTTCCAGTTCATCGCACTTGTTGAGGAAGGTCAAACGGAAGGCAAAACCGACATCCTTGAAGATATCGGCATTTTCCGCCCAGGTGATAACCGTACGAGGGCTCATGACTGTCGACAAATCACCATTGATGAAAGCGGAGCGCGTCATGTCGGCAACGCGGACCATCTTGGAGATGATTTCCTTGCCTTCCTTGTTCTGGTAATGCTTGGCCTTTGCCGCAACGATAGCCGCCTCATTGTCGTGCGGCAGGTAGTTGAGCGTCGTCACGATGGACCAGCGGTCCATCTGCGCCTGGTTAATCTGTTGTGTCCCATGGTAAAGACCCGTCGTATCTCCGAGGCCCACGGTGTTGGCCGTTGCAAATAGGCGGAAGGCCGGGTGCGGCCGAATAACGCGGCTCTGGTCGAGCAACGTCAGACGACCAGATGATTCGAGAACGCGCTGGATCACGAACATTACGTCCGGACGGCCCGCGTCATATTCGTCGAAAACCAGGGCGACGTTGTGCTGATAGGCCCAGGGCAGGATACCATCGCGGAATTCCGTGATCTGCATGCCTTCCTTGACGACGATCGCATCTTTGCCGACCAGATCGATACGGCTGACATGACTGTCGAGATTGACCCGAACGCAGGGCCAATTGAGACGTGCCGCGACTTGTTCGATGTGGGTTGATTTGCCTGTGCCGTGATAACCGGAAACCATGACGCGGCGGTTGTAGGCAAAGCCCGCAAGAATGGCGAGCGTCGTCTGTTTGTCGAACAAATAGTCAGTATCGATTTCGGGTACGTAGGCGTCGCCTGCCTTATAGGCAGGAACCATCATGTCGGATTCAAACCCGAAAAGCTTTGAAACTGAAACCGTTGTATCCGGCAAATTCGCAATATCGCGATCAACCTTGTTCATCATGCCTCCAGCGCGACTGCACGCGCAGACGCATAAAGATAGTCACAGTCTTGAAACCCGGAAGGGTCTCGAATTCGGCTCAACCGTGGTTAGCAGAAACCTGCCTGTTTGAGCAATTGATAGGCCTGGATTACGTCACGGAAACGATCCTCGGAAGCCCGATCACCGCCGTTTGCGTCGGGGTGGTGGCGCTTCACCAGTTCTTTATAGCGCGACTTGATATCTTCGCCACTGGCTTTTGCACCAAGTCCAAGCGTATCCAGCGCTTTTGCTTCCAGGGGCTTGGGCTTGCGGACATGCACCCTCGCTTCGTTGAAGACGCTGTTGGGATCTCGGAACCGGTTCTGGTAGGCAGCGCGGCCCGAGCGCAGTTTCGAAAAATCAGGCGATGTCCTGGATCCGCCAGCGGTTGCAGCTTGCGCACTGGCGCCGGCACCGCTTCCCGGCAAGCCGGCGATCGTCCAGGTCGGGCGGTCGCCCGTCAACGCCTCTTTTTGATAGCGTGCCACCTCGGCGTCGGAAAGGCCCGAGAAATAATTGTAGCCCTTGTTGTACTCACGCACATGATCGATGCAGAAGTGAAAAAACTCGCCTTCCTTCATGCGGCCCACAGGTGCACGATGCGGGCCGGGCTTGTCGCACCCATCCCACTGGCACACCGGAGTGCGCGATTTTTCCTCTTCCGCCTTCTTGGGCCGGATGCGGATGCTGTCAAAATATTTCGAATTTGAGGTCATCGAGTCAAGTTATCTGATCTAAGCATGAATTGACATTTACCCATGGATCGACCTAACGCCTGAAATGGCGGTAAATTTGTGATCATGTACGGATTTGCCAAGTGAAACTACCATATGGGCGCAGGAGAACGAAATGTCCACTCAGTCAGCGATCGAAAACAAACTGACGCAGGCTTTTCATCCCGTTTCTTTGGCAGTCATCAATGAAAGCCACCTCCACGCTGGTCACCATCATTCTGACAGCGATCATCATGGCACATTTGATGGTTCAGGCGAAACGCATTTTCGCGTGCGGATTGTCGCGGCGGCTTTTGCCGGCATGTCGCGTGTTGCGCGACACCGCGCCATCAACGAAGTTCTGCAGGACGAACTGAAGGGCAGCGTGCACGCGCTGGCGCTGGAACCCGCTGCACCGGGCGAGGAAACACGGCGCTGAAGAATGTTCCGGTCTGAGACCGAACTCAGGTCAACTTTGCCTTGTCTTCGTCCTCGATCGGTCGAATGCGCAAACGCGTAATGCGATTTTTTTCCCGCCGCAGGATCGTGAAGCGCTTACCGTGAAAGGTAAACGCCTGCTTCTCCTTGGGAATGCTCTGCGTTTCGTGGATGACAAGTCCGGCTATGGTCGTTGCCTCGGCGTCAGGCAGATGCCAGTCGAGGGCACGGTTAAGATCGCGGATCGGCACGGAGCCATCCACTAGAACCGAGCCATCCGGCTGCGGGCGGCAGCCTTGCACGTCGATATCATGCTCATCGGCGATTTCACCGACGATCTCCTCCAGGATGTCTTCGAGTGTGATCAGGCCCTGCACATCGCCATACTCATCAACAACGATTGCGATATGCGCCTTGCGCCGCAGAAACGCATTGAGCTGATCCTGAAGCGTTGTCGTGTCAGGCACGAACCATGGCTTCGTTGCCACTTTCATGATGTTGATCTTGGAGAAATCCCGGTCCGCATCACGGATCGCCCGCACGAGATCCTTGGCATGCACAACCCCGACAATATTGTCATTGGCGTCCTTCCAAACCGGGATCCGGGTGTGATGGCTCGCCAGGATCTGGTTGATGATGGTTTCGATCGGATCATCGGCATTGACCGAATCCATATTGGTCCGATGGATCATGACGTCATAGACCTCAAGCTCGCGCAGATCGAGCAGCCCGCCGATCTGGTCGCGATCACGCTTAACCACAGAGCCCTCCTTGTGCAGCAGGTCTACTGCACCGCGCAACTCTTCTTGCGCCGAGAGCATGGAAGCGCCCGCAGCGAGGTTGATACCAAACAAGCCCAGAATCTTCCGGACAATCCAGTTGACGAAATCGGAAAGAGGACCGAACAGAATGACGACAATCTGAGCAAACCTAACAAGTGCGAGTGCATTGCGGTCGGGGCCGGAGATGGCCCAGGATTTGGGTAGGACTTCTGCAAAAATAACGAGAAGGACAGTCATGATCGCGGTTGCGTAGGCAACACCGGCCTGACCGAACAGGGTAAGCAGCATGCTTGTCGTGAGCGACGATGCCAGGATGTTGATGAGGTTGTTGCCGATCAACATGACGCCGATCAGTCGATCGCGCTTTTCGATCAGGGCCTCCACCACGGCGGCCCGTTCGTCGCCGCGCTTTGCCAGGCGGTGCATTCGAGCCCGCGATACAGCGGTCAGAGCGGTTTCAGACCCCGAGAACAGGGCAGACATCAGGATCAAAACGAATATAATTCCGCAAAAGATCCAGATTTCCAGGTTCATTTTGGATGTTTCTCCAGCAGGAAGCTCAATACGGCTGATGGCGGTACGTCTTTTGCAATAAAGGACTGACCGATGCCGCGCGTGAGAATAAAAGTTAGCGCCCCGCGCGCTACCTTCTTGTCCTGTGCAATATAGTCCATCAATTGTTCTGCGGGTGGCAAATCGCCGGGAATGTCAGCAATTGATACCGGAAGCCCCACACCACGCAGATGTGTTTCGACGCGGCGTGCGTCATCAGGACTCGCCAGGTTCATCTTGGCGGAAAACTGGTGAGCGAGAACCATGCCTATCGAGACGCCTTCGCCATGCACGAGCCGCGTGGAATCATAATTCGTGGCGGTTTCCAAGGCATGACCGAAAGTGTGGCCAAGATTGAGCAGCGCGCGATCTCCCGTCTCGCGCTCATCTCTTGCCACTACGTCCGCCTTGGACTGGCATGATATCGCGATTGCCTCGGTCCGCTCCGGGCCGCCAGCAAAGATCCCGCGCCAGTTTTTTTCCAGCCATGCAAAGAAATCCGGCCTGTCGATCAGGCCATATTTGGCAACTTCAGCATAACCCGCCCGGAATTCACGCGGGGAAAGCGTATCCAGAACATCCGTATCGGCCAGAACCAGGAGTGGCTGATAGAATACGCCAACGAGATTCTTGCCATGTCCGGTGTTAATCCCGGTCTTGCCGCCAACGGAAGAATCGACCTGCGCCAATAGTGACGTTGGCATCTGAATGAACCCCATGCCACGGCGGGCAATCCCCGCCGCAAAACCGGCCAGGTCACCAACGACACCGCCACCGAATGCGACCACGATATCGCCACGCTCAAGCCGTGCAGCAAGGATTGCATTGGTCACGGTTTCCAGTGTCGCAAACCCTTTGGATTTCTCGCCGGGCGCGACAAGGATCGGGGTGGAGTCGATGCCGGCAGCGTCAAGGCTTTGGGTGAGGCGATCAAGATGCAATCCGGCAACCGTCTCATCGCTGACTATGGCGACGCGCACGGAGTTGGCTCGTCTGGCAATCTCGTGCCCGGCCCGCTCGATCAGGCCTGATCCGATGAGGATGTCATAGGAACGGTCGCCGAGCTTGACCGGAACGGTGGTGGTTGCGCGCGGGGCAGTCATCTCGGTCATGAACCGGTTTCCTCATTGGTCATGGCAATGCCATCCAGGTGATTGGCAATAGCCTGCATTGCTTCCAAGGCAATGATTTCTTTCTTCTCTTCGCGAGAATTTATCGTCAGATCGGCAAGGGCATAGACAGGATAGCGCTCAGACATAAGCCGTTCCATCACACCCCGCGGATTGTCATTTTTTAACAGCGGTCTGTTTTGTTTCCGGACAACGCGCCCCATCAGCACATCAAGCTCTGCCTTTAGCCAAAGCGAGATACCTTCCGAGGCAATGGCCTGGCGCGTCTGATCGTTCATGTAGGCGCCCCCGCCGGTGGCCAGCACAATCGGTCCATCCTCCAGCATGCGCGCGATGACACGGCGCTCCAGATCGCGAAACTCTGCCTCGCCATAGGCTTCGAAGAGTTCCGGAATGGTCATGGTCGACACTTTTTCGATCTCATGATCAGCATCGAAAAATGGCAATTCAACCATCGTCGCGAGCTTTTTGCCAACCGTGGATTTGCCCGCTCCCATCAATCCGACGAGCACGATCGACCTATGTCCAAGACGCTCACGAATGGATTTTGCCAACTCCGGTATCTGTGTTGCAACAACGATGTCTTCAGGTGTGCTCATGACTGCGTTTCGACAGGAAAACCGTGCTGTCGTCAAGCAAACTATAGCGTTAGACACGGTCTCGCCAGCTTCATCAAATCATAAGGGTTTTGATTGCAGGATTATGGAACCTACAATGAAGGCCGCCAAACGATTCTGAATAGCAAATGCCGACGCTTACACGATTGATCATAATGCTCGCGGTTCTCGCCGGGCTTGTCTATGCGGGAATGATTGTGCTGGTGACATTCGTGCATCCGACACAGACGGAAATGACCATTCGTATTCCAGCAGAAAAGCTTAATCCCAAACCCGATAAGCCGAAGTAAGCCGATGCGCGCAGCCGCTGCTATTGAGACTTTCCTTGAGATGATGAGTGCAGAACGGGGAGCGGCACAGAACACGTTGGATTCCTATCGCCGCGATCTCGAAGATGCCGCTGCCTTCAGTGCCGCGAGGGGTCTGCAACTGACCCAGGCGCACCCCACTCTCATCCGCTCCTATCTCGACGATATCGCCGGCCGTGGCTTTGCCGCGACATCACAGGCTCGGCGCCTTTCGGCATTGCGTCAGTTCTTTCGTTTTCTTTATACGGAGAATATCCGTGCCGATGATCCCACCAGTACTCTGGACACACCTAAAAAAGATCGCTCTCTGCCCAAAATTCTCAGTGAAGCCGATGTGGAGAAACTGCTCTCGCGTGCCGAATTAGAGACCAAGGATGCGAATTCGTCCAGTGCAATGCATTTTAACGCCCTTCGACTGCATGCGCTTCTTGAAATTCTCTATGCAACGGGCCTTCGCGTCTCCGAACTCGTGGGCTTGCCGGTTACGGTAGCAAGATCAGATAATCGGTTCCTGATTGTGCGCGGTAAGGGTTCGAAAGATCGCATGGTTCCGCTTTCGGGAAAGGCGCGGGATAGCATGGCGATATATCTGGCGGTGCGGGACAGGCAGCCCAACCTGTCGGAAAGTCCCTGGCTGTTCCCGGCCCTATCGGAAAGCGGCTTCCTGGCGCGACAGGTGTTTGCACGGGAACTGAAGGGTTTGGCTGCGCGGGCTGGATTGAAAACATCTGCAATTTCTCCTCATGTCCTTCGCCATGCCTTTGCCAGCCACCTGCTGCAGAACGGTGCCGACTTGCGTGCCGTACAGCAATTGCTTGGTCATTCCGATATATCGACAACACAGATCTACACTCACGTCATGGAAGAACGGCTACATAGGCTTGTAACGGAGCACCACCCTCTGGCAGACTAGGGTCAGGACCCTGAAGCTTCTGGCGGAATGTCCATGTGGCAACTGTTGAAAAAGATATTTTCCGGACCTGAGCCACCGCCTGTTGAACCCGACGGCGAAGTAATCCGTTTTGACGCCGCCGGATTTACCCGTTCCAGCCACCTGATACGGACCATGGGCTGGCGGCAGCACTGGCGCTGGGAGGAAATCACCGCGTTTGGTTTTGCCTTTTCGCCGTCAATGTTCCCGGATCCTTGGTTTGGAGACTATATGGAAAGTCAGTGGTTCATTACGGTAGCAGGCCAAAACGGACCGGAGCATATCTATTTCGACATTGACTGCCTTGATATCAATCGCCTGCCGGACGCCTTCCTCCAGCAGATGCCAGGGCTTGATCTTGATGAATTGCGGCGCGGGCTTGATGCAGCGGCAGTGGGTTTCCACAATTATGAAGGCGAAGGAAGATGGATCGGCTGGCAACGTACGAAACCGAAAAGGCGACGGCGCGTGGCCAAGATACCAGCGCCTGCAAAAACAGCAAAACGCGCGAGCAGAGCCAAATAGCCACCACACGTTCGCCGGAATTCCCCGCATAAGTTGCGCGGCCAAGGCGCCATCTCGGCTTGCTTCCTTGACATGCGCTTCGGCAACAGCCAGTTAGACCATGAAAAATCCACCGTTTTGCAGGCAGACACCTCGTCCATGTACAACTACCTTGATTTTGAAAAGCCGGTTGCCGATCTCGATGGCAAGATTCTCGAACTGAAAAAGCTCGCGGAAGAAGGCGACGCACTCGATACCAATGAAGAGATCGTCCGGCTGGAAAAAAGGTCTGCCGAAGCGCTGCGGGATCTTTACCGCAAGCTCACTCCCTGGCAGAAGGCCCAGATCGCCCGCCATCCAGACCGCCCGCATTGCGTGGACTACATCTCCAAGCTCTTTACTGACTTCACCCCGCTTGCCGGCGATCGCAATTATGCCGACGATGATGCAGTCCAGGCAGGGCTTGCCCGCTTTAATGGCCAAGCTGTTGCGGTGATCGGTCAGGAAAAAGGCAACGACACGAAGACCCGCCTCAAGCACAATTTTGGAATGGCCATGCCCGAAGGCTACCGCAAAGCCGTGCGCGTGATGGAACTCGCAGACCGTTTCAAACTGCCGGTGTTGACCCTTGTCGATACGGCAGGCGCGTTTCCCGGGATCGCTGCCGAGGAACGCGGCCAGGCCGAAGCCATTGCTCGTTCGACGGCGGCGTGCCTTAGTCTGAAAGTACCGATCGTATCTGTCATCATCGGTGAAGGTGGCTCGGGTGGCGCTATCGCCATCGCTACCGCCAATCGCGTTTATATGCTTGAGCATTCGATCTATTCTGTAATCTCTCCGGAAGGTGCTGCATCTATCCTTTGGCACGATTCCACCCGCGCCAAGGATGCCGCCACATCGATGCGCATCACCGCTCAGGATCTATACGAGCTAAAAATCATCGATGGCATCATTCCCGAACCCGTAGGCGGCGCCCATCGGGGCAAGGAAGCTGCAATCGAGGCGACCGGCAACATTATAAACGTTGCCCTCAAATCCATGGGCAACATGGACGGTGACACATTGCGACAGGACCGGCGCGACAAATATCTGGCGATCGGCCGCAATCTTTGATCCGATCATTAGGCCCGGCAAAGTCCGGGCCTTTGCTTCATATGACACCAGCCGCAGCAAAGTGGCCGTACCAACAGATAAGCCACCGAAGAATCCACAGGCCAATCATCGCGTGGAAAATAGTTGCGGTTTTTTTACCGAAGCAGCTTGCAATTCAGTTCTCAACCCATTACGAACCGCGCTGCGCAGACTAACGCGCAATTGTGGCACGCGCCCGTAGCTCAGCTGGATAGAGCACCAGACTACAGAATCTGGGGGTCAGAGGTTCAGAATCCTTTCGGGCGCGCCATTTACTTCGCCCAGCCCAAGCCTGAAACACCGGATAGTGCTTGGGGCTCCTGCAAGGCAATCCACTCACATTACAATACCACAACATCGGACCAACCGGCGTTTTTTGCATCTCCGCACCCAAGCCACGAGCAAGGCTTGGCCAGCAGGCGCTGGAATGTTAAGAAGAACGCAATGCGGTTCACCTGGGCAGGGCAAATATGAATAATGAGAAGATCACACGTCGGGGACTCATGCTGGGTGGCCTGGCACTGATAACGTCCGGTTGCACGCCAGCCGTCCGCCAGACTTTCGCGCCTATTTCATCTGCCTTTGCTGTGCCATCAGGCATGGACCCTCGTCTGAGGCGGCAGGAAGTCCCCTATGAGGGAAGCGAGCCGCCTGGGACCCTCGTCGTCAATACATCAGAGCGTTTCCTCTATTCGGTTGAGGGAAACGGATGGGCGACACGCTATGGCATTGCCGTCGGCGAGGAGGGACTAACGCTCAAGGGGAGAGCAACGATCGGCCGCAAAGAAGAATGGCCCTCGTGGAGGCCCACAGCAAGTATGATGAAGCGCAAGCCGCGCCTTCTGCAGTACGCAAACGGTGTTCCCGGCGGTCCAGACAACCCGCTTGGTGCGCGGGGACTTTACCTCTACCGCGACGGGCGTGACACCTTGTTCCGGCTACATGGTACAAATGAGCCCTGGTTGATTGGCCAAGCAGTGTCGAACGGGTGCATCCGTTTGACGAACGAGGACATCGTTGATCTCTATAACCGCACCCCTTTGGGAACGCCGGTGGTGATCATCTGACATTTTCGCGTCACGCCATCATCTGCTCGCAGCGCGGTGAGAGCCGCCGCGCCGCGCCGTCCGTGGGGTGAATCGCCGGGCTGTTGCAAACCGGACACAATTTTTGCCTTTCCTGCACCGGGCCCTAGCCATCACTACCATTTATGGTACTCTACCATTGGTAGTACTCTACCATCGGTAGCCTACTCGCCTTTGAGGGAAAGGATTGTCTGATGAGCCGGATTCTATTTGTTGTAGTTGCCACGTTAGCTGTTGCCAGTCTAAGCGCCTGTGGGTCGATCGGTAAGGGGAAAGCTCCGCCGCCAGTCGCTGAAGAGCCCGCAGCGGCGCCAGTATACAAATAAGCACTTGCTTTAGTCAGGATGTGGAAGGGCCGAATGGCCCTTCCACGACAAGACCCGGACTTTGGTCTGCTTCACAACTTATGGTGCGGCTGCCTGTTTATTGGTATCGGGCATGAACTGGCTTTAGGTCTGCGCTTTTTCGGAGTTCGTGAATAGGATGACGCTCATGAGTGGTCGTCTATTGCTCGTAGTTTCGCTGGCACTGGCGCTGGCGGCGTGTCAGTCGCGCGGAGCTACCGAATCGAGTGTCAGCAATGGTGGAGCAGCCGTCGCAGTTACCTCGGCAACGGTGAAATCACCTCAACAAAGGGCCGCGCGCTACTATATCGAGTTCCGCTCCCGCTACGCCCTTAGCTATGGGCACACCTACGTGATTTTTGGCCGTCTGGACAAATCGGGAAAAGTGGTCGACCGCGAAGTAGCCGGCCTCCACCCGGCTTCAAATAGTGCCGTTCCTTATGTTCTCGGCCACTACATACCAGTACCCGCTGAAACCGGTGAGAGTGACGGCGACCTGGACGACAGGTACAGATCGGCAAGCTGGCGCGTCACACTGAGCGAAGCCGAGTACAATAAAGTTGTCGCTTACATACGCAAGCTGCAAGCCAAATCCCGATTTTGGCAGGCAACGATATATAACTGTAATGCCTTCGTAGGGGAAATCGCGCGCTCCATGGGGTATGAAACACCCGGCATCTGGCTCCGTCCGCAACAATATGTAACCAAGCTTCGAGAGATGAACGGAGGGCCGAATGCGATCGGGTACACCGGGCCTGCAGGTTAGATTTTGAGAGAATCGCTGTTCCTAAGCGGCTCTCAGCCGACAAAGCCTCAAGCATCTTGAGCACGGCTCATGGCGATTCAGATCGCAGAAAAGGCTTTGGTGAAATAGAGTGAACATATCAGTGGGTTCAGTTGGCGAGATCGTATGGGTGCTCGGCATCGTCGCTTGGTATGTCATCCGGTACCCGTTCGAGCCGTCGCGCCAAGCGCGTGCGCGTCGTAAGTGACGTTCGCTCGCGCTCCGAAATCATCGGGCTTGTCTCGGCTCTCTTTGGCCTCGCGATCTTGCCCGGATTTTATGTCGCTACCGGCATACCTGGATCAGCAGACTATGCCGCCAGCGCTTGGGCCGTTGCACTGGGAACGGTCATTTTCGCCTTAGCGCTTTGGGTTTTTCGCAGATCCCATAAGGAATTGGGCCGGAATTGGTCGATCACACTGGAAATTCGCGAGCAGCATAGACTGGTTTCCTCCGGACCGTATGCCTTTGTCCGTCACCCGATGTACACTTCTTTCCTTCTCATGGGGCTCGGTCAAGCCTTTCTGCTGGCCAATTGGGTTGCCGGTCTGGCAGGATTGATCGGCTTTGCAGTCCTTTTTTTCTGCGGGTAAGCAAGGAAGAACGTATGATGCTGGAGAATTTCGGCCCGCAGTACCGTACGTATATGGAGAGGACCAAAAGAATTATCCCTTATATCTATTAGAGGTCATACGATGCGAGGCCGTGCTCTCAAGCTTTCAGCGCCCCGGCGCCTGGTCAACGACCTGATGAGATTTTCGATCGGTGTGCCGCGAGTCACCGTGCAGCGCCAAATGGACCTTGGCTCTCTCTTAAAGGCCAGAAAGGCGCTGCATACCAAGCCCTCCTGGACGGTACTCTTTTTGAAAGGGTACGCGCTTCTCGCTGCGGAAACCCCGGAGCTACGGCGCGCCTACGTAAAGTTTCCTTGGCCCCAGCTTTACGAATATCCCCTCAGCGTTGCCTCAATTGCCCATGAGCGGGAGCATGACGGTGAGCGGGTCGTACTTTTAAGCCTTATCAAGGACCCTGAACACCGATCTGTCGCAGAACTTGAGGCGCTGGTCCAAGCTGCACGGACACGTCCCGTCCTTGAGGTGAAGGAGTTTCGTCGGGCCTTGGGCGTTGCGCGCCTCCCGACACCAATCAGGCGGACGCTGATGTGGCTCGGACTGAACATTGGACGGCAGAGAGCAAACCGTTTCGGCACATTCCAGCTGTCCGTATATTCGGGCCTTGGGGCAGAGTCGCTCAATCCGCTTACGCCTTTGACCACGCTCCTCAATTACGGTCTGATCGGCGATGAAGGGTCGGTGAGGGTCCGCATCCACTATGACCACCGGGTCATGGATGGAGCCAACGTCGCGCGGGCACTGGAGAGGTTCGAAAAAATTCTGAACGGCCCTGTCGCCGACGAGCTGGGCGGGCGGGCTCAAAATGCTACTGTTATTGAAAAGCAGGAAGACCAAACAGGGTGAGTTGCCGAGACGCATTTTTATGGTGAGAACATGTTTGAAAGCGCGATAGTGGATGCGCTCAGGGTTGGCCAAGCGAAAGAAGGGCCCGCTCCATCGAAAACGGCAGCCTCGGGGAAAACGTCATGATTTCGTCAAGTGAGCTCCGTCCGGCTGTCGTCGTGATTGGCGCATCGGGCGGTATTGGACGGGCAATTGCCAGAGTCGCCGCCCGGGAACGCGGGGCGGTGGTGCTTATCGCGCGCTCACCGGGGGGCTTGAGCGCTGCGGCGGTCGAGGTGCGGGAGGCAGGTGGCGAGGCATTCACGCTCGAGCTGGATCTCCTGGCGCGCGATGCGCCGGCGCTTCTCGAAGAGTTTCTATCCGCGCATGGCTTGATCTGCGATGTCTTGGTCAACAGCGCCGGCTACGGCCTGCGAGGCGCAGCGACAGCGCTTCCTATGGATGATCAGCTTGGCATCATTGATCTCAACATTCGCGCCCTTACGGAACTTACGCTGCATTTCCTGCCGGCAATGGTAACACGCGGGCGGGGTGGAGTGCTCAATCTCAGTTCCGTCGCTGGATCTCGTTCCTGGGCCCTACATGGCGTTGTACTACGCCAGTAAGAGTTTCGTTCGATCTTTTTCGGAAGCGCTTCATCAGGAACTGCGCCGCACCGGTGTCACGGTTACATGCGTAGCGCCGGGACCGGTGTCGACAGAGTTTTACGAACGCGCCGGCGCCAAACATGCATCGCTCTTCAGCCTTTTGCCCAAGCTGGATCCACAGGACGTGGCCGAGCACGCATGGCGAGGGTTCAAATCCGGCCGGCGCCTGGTCGTGCCAGGCATCTCGGCAAAGCTGGCAGTTCTTGCCGCAAATTTTTTGCCTGCCGCGATGATGCTGCCCCTGATCGGCCGGCTACAGCGCAGCGGCAATGATCCGTGCCCTTGCGGTTCCGGCAAGAAGTTCAAGAAATGCTGCGGTCGCCGCCTCCGCATGCACTTGCACAGCAACCGTTAGGGTCAGGACCTGTCAATATGGTCGACCCTTAGCCGCTAGTCTGGACGGGATGATCGCGTCAACAAAACGAATGAGGCTGTCCTCGACGCAGCGTTCCACCTTTTCCTGCGGATCGAAACTCCACCAAAGCAGTGAGCCTTGCCATTGCGAAGCCATCAGCAGCCCTATGCCCGGAGGGGTATTCGGCACCCCGGCAAAACAATCTTCAAGAGCACTCGACAATGCAACCTTCCAGCCTGCTCCCCGCGATCGAAGGGCGGGATCGCGGAGATCTTCGCGCAAAACGAGGAGGCCCTCCGCGTAGGACTCGATTCCCCCATAGTCGTTGGAAAGGGCTACCAGGAGTGCGATTGCACCCTCGGCGGTTTTTGGAACGATAGCCGCGAGCGCCACGGTCTTTTCATCCAGTCGATCCCAAGCATAAAGCAATGTCTTTTGCTTGAGTCCAGCGATGTTCTCGAAGCGCTGAACGAGCGTTGCAGGAGAAAGACCGCACGCCTTTGCCAGTCGCGCAAAGGTGAGTGCCTCCGGTCCGTGCTCGTGTATCAGCTGGTGAGCGATCTTCAATACGCTCTCGTCAGATAGCGTTTTAGGTCGAGTCATCTTGACATCCATTTATAACCGAATAATCATTTATATATCATTCCGAGGCCGATACCAGTCCGTTAACGGGAAAGTTCCAACTTTGGGAGAGTTCGATGACGCTTGAAGGAAAAGTCGCTTTGGTTGCCGGCGGAACGCGCGGTGCGGGTCGAGGTATCGCGGTGGAATTGGGAGCCGCCGGCGCAACGGTCTATGTGACTGGCCGGACGACGCACGAGCGCCAATCCGAATATGCACGCCCCGAAACCATTGAGGAAACGGCAGAACTGGTAACATCATCTGGCGGCAAGGGCATTGCCGTTCGGGTTGACCACCTCGTTGCCGATGAGGTCCAAAGGCTGGTTGAGCGCATCCGGGACGAACAGGGTCGTCTTGACGTCCTCGTCAACGATATATGGGGCGGAGAGAAGCTGTTCGAATGGAACAAGCCGGTCTGGGAACACAATCTTCAGAACGGGCTGCGTATGCTGAGACTCGGAATTGATACGCATCTGATCACGGCGCATTATGCGCTCCCTCTGCTGATCGAGCGCCCGGGAGGCCTACTGGTGGAGGTGACGGATGGAACGGCCGAATACAACGCGGATCACTACCGCCTTTCGCCCTTCTATGATCTGGCGAAAGTGTCAGTAAATCGCTTGGCCTGGGCGCACGCCAAAGATCTCGCACCGCATGGCGCTACCTCGGTCTGCGTAACGCCAGGGTGGTTACGTTCGGAAATGATGCTGGAAGCATTTGGCGTGACAGAAGAAAACTGGCGCGATGCGACGGCGAGGATACCGCACTTTGTGATTTCTGAGACACCGAGGTTCGTCGGGCGTGCCGTGGCCGCCCTCGCGTCTGACCCGGATCGCTCGCGCTGGAACGGACAATCACTTTCGAGCGGTGGATTGGCACAGGTCTATGGCTTTACCGACCTTGACGGCTCCCGTCCCGATGCGTGGCGGTATGTTCCGGAGGTGCAAGATGCCGGCAAGCATGCCGACGCTACCGGCTATCGATGATCCACGTCCGATAGCTTGTGGAACTATTCGAGCCGTCCCGCAGTTATCGAGGGCCGGCATCGACGCCGGTTCACGCGCGGAGCCAGATGATGTCAGGCAAATTATTCACTCGCATTGCCAATGAAATCGCATTTGCAGCCGGTAAACCCATTGCCTTCATCCTATGTTGCCTGATCGTCGTCGTGTGGGGTATTAGCGGTCCGATCTTCGGTTTTTCCGACACCTGGCAACTGATCATCAATACCGGCACCACCATCATCACCTTTCTGATGGTCTTCCTCATTCAGAACACCCAAAATCGCGACGGCATTGCGATTCAGGCAAAACTCGATGAGCTCGTACGCGTATCGGAAGCCAAAAACACCTTCATCGGCATCGAGCATCTGACCGAGGAAGAAGTGGAAAAGTTTCGCAAGCAATGCGAAGCAGCGGCCAAGAAGGCGGACAAGGAGCTTGCCCAACGGGCTGCAAAAAAGACGCAGCGCGTCTCTCCATCGAGAACGTCGAGGGCGAAAGCGCGAGCCTGATTGCGGCATAAGTTTGAACGCCCAGATTTCGCCTGATTGACCCATCATTTCGTTGCAAAGCAGCTATGCAAAACTGTCACTGCAAGTTTCGCGAGCCGTTCACTATATCCAGCTCACCGATCGAGAAATGATCCAACAAACAAGAACTTATAGGTGAGTGAAATGAATCTGATCCGCTCTTACAACAACTGGCGCCGCTATCGTGACACCGTCACGGAACTGAACCGCCTGTCTGCACGTGAACTGAATGACCTCGGCATCTCCCGCGGCGATATCTCCTTCGTCGCCAAGAAGGCCGCTTCGGCTCAGTAATCGAAATATGGTTCACGTCCGGGGCTCTCCTCCTCCCAAGCCACGGACGTATAAAGACCGGCACTCCTCCCTCCCAGCCGGTCTTTACAAATAGCACCCACCGCACCTCCTCCCGCGGTGGGTGTTGTTTTTTGAGCAACATCGTTTGCCGCACGGCAGCATTGCGCCCTTCGCCCTTTCCTCGTAACAGTCGGAGACGGACAGTCGGGAGACACTTATGGCGGGCGGTATCCACCACATCACCCTGATCACGCGCAAGGTGCAGGCAAACGTCGACTTTTACGTCGGGTTCCTTGGGCTGCGTCTCGTCAAGAAAACGGGTGGTTTTGAGGACGCGACCCAGCTCCACCTGCTATATGGCGATGCGTCGGGCACACCTGGATCGCTCATTACCTTTCTCGTGTGGGAAGACGGCGCCCCGGGCCGTGTCGGTTATGGGCAGTCCAGTGAGATATCGTTGGCCATCGCCCCCGAGAGCATTGGGTTCTGGTTGACCCGCGCCCTGCAATTCAACATCGCGGCATCAGGCCCTGTCCAGGAATTCGGCGAGCCCGTCCTGCGCCTTTTCGATCCTGACGGTGTCATTGTGAAGCTCGTGGGCTCAGAAAGTGTCCAACCAGGTCATGCATGGAGCAGTGACGGAATTCCTGCAAACGATGCGGTGCGTCGCATCCGGGGTGCAACGGTCCTCACTGAAAAACCCCAGGAAACACGTGCTTTCCTCGAAAGTTATTTCTCATATACCGCCGGCGATCAAAGCGAGACGGTCACAAGAATGGTCTCGGCATCCGGTGATTGTGTCGACGTTCGCGATGCAACGGGCTTCTGGAGCTCCGCACCCGGGACCGGAACTATTGACCACATCGCGTTTCGCGCTGGGGATATTTCCGAAGTAACCGCGACCTATGATCATCTGATATCGAATGGTGCAGATGCGACAGCGATGCATGACCGCAAATATTTCCATTCAATCTATGTGCGCGAGCCCGGCGGTACGCTGTTCGAAATGGCAACGGATGGACCCGGCATGCTGATCGACGAGACCTCGGAGGCGCTCGGCTCCGGATTATTCATCCCGCCACATTTCGCGGAGGAAGCGGAAAATCTGAAAGTCATGCTGCCGCAATTCGGCATGCCCAAGGAAGAACGCTTCATCTATCGCGAGCTTCCGTTCATTCACCGCGTCTACGAGCCAGACCGTCCAGATCGGCAAACCATCGTGCTTCTGCATGGAACTGGCGGCAATGAGGCCAGCCTCATGCCTCTCGCCGCAAAGGTAGCGCCCGATGCAACGCTGATCGGTCTGCGCGGGCGCAGCAATGAAGAAGGCTCGGCCCGCTGGTTTCGGCGTTTTGGGCCACTCAGCTTTGACCAGAAGGATATTCGCTCCGAAGCCGGCGCACTTGCTGCCTTCATCGGGGGCGCGGTAGAGTCTTATGGGCTCGATCTCGACCAAACGATATTTCTCGGCTATTCCAATGGCGCAAATCTGCTTGCAGCAATGATGCAGTTGCATCCGCACCTGGTCCGCAACGCGGTTTTGCTCCGCGCAACGAAAGTTCTGGAAGAAGCGCCAGAAGCTGATCTGAGCGGCACGAGAATTCTTGCCGTCACCGGCGACCACGACCTCTTTGGGGCACACTCGCCCGCGCTCGAAGCGGAATTAAAGAAAGCCGGCGCCGACATTACGACCGCAAGCGTACCTGCAGGGCACGAAACGGGAGCGCATGACATCGAGGTCGTCCGCCAATGGTTGATGTCGAAGACAGGCCAGAATTGATCCAGCCTGTCTTCTGTCATTTCTTATACAAGCGGCTTAAGTCCCGCTTCGATCGAAGCACGCTTGCTCTCAAGGAAGGGCGGCAGCGACAGACCCTCGCCCAGAGTCGCCAGAGGTTCATCGACTGTGAATCCCGGACCGTCCGTCGCGATTTCGAATAGAATGCCATTCGGTTCGCGGAAATACAGCGAACGGAAGTAGTAGCGTTCGACCTCGCCGCTTGACGGCATACGGAACTCCTTCAACCGTTCCGTCCATTCATGCAGCTGTTGCACGTCCGGTGCGCGAAACGCCACATGGTGCACGGCTCCTGCGCCCTGCCTTGCAACAGGAAGGTCTGGTTGAACTGCCACATGCAACTCAGCTGCCGGACCGCCCTCACCCATTGCGAACACGTGAACATGGCCCGCGCCATCCGGAGACGGGTAGGTATTGACGTGACGCATGTTCATTACACGCAGGAGGATAGCCTCGGTATTGGTGATGTCAGGCACGCTGATCGTGATCGGGCCAAGACCGCGGATCTGATGCTCTGCCGGAACAGGGCTTCGGTCCCACGGATAAGATGGCTCGGCGCCGCCATCATTGATCAGACGGAAGCGCTGTCCTTCAGCATCCTCGAAATCGAGCGAATCATAGCCGCCAATCTCCGCAACATCGCCAGATTTCACGCCAAGCTCGACAAATCGGGCTTTCCACCAGTCGAGACTCGACTTGCTTCCAACGCGCAAGCCGGTGCGCGCGATGCTATGCGTGCCACGACGCTCTGGACCAACTGGCCAGTCGAAGAATGTCAGATCGGTGCCTGGGGTCGCTTCGCCATCCGCGTAGAACAGATGGTAGGCGCTTGTATCATCCTGATTGACGGTCTTCTTGACTAGTCGCAAGCCAAGAGTCTGCGTGTAGAAGCGAAGATTTTCCGGCGCATTCGCCGTTATGGCAGTCAGGTGATGAATGCCTGTTAGCTGTAAGGTCATTGAAGCCTCCTGATTTGGTTTGTTGCGGCCTAATCGCCGTTGGGCCCAATATCTGCGCTGCTCCCTCCTCAATAAAGAGCGGTTCTTTGCAACCCACGTTCGATAAAAACGAACAGATGGGTGAACATAGCCTTCCAAATCGCCACTTTGTGCACTATGGTAGAACTATGAAGTGGCGCTTTGACGATCTTCTCACTTTTTTGGATGTGATGGAAACCGGCAGTATCACAGCGACTGCAGCGCGCCTCAATCTATCGAAATCAGTGGTCAGCAAACGCATCTCTGATCTGGAAGGTGCACTTGGCATAGAATTGTTCCAGCGCTCACCGCGAAAACTGCTTGCTTCGGACAATGCTCTCGATTTTGTCGAGCGCGTCAGGCCGCTGGTTCGCGAACTCATGGAGAGCGCCGACAAGGTTGGGGAACGGAACAGTGCCGTTCGCGGTAGTCTGCGTATTGCCGCTCCAATGACATTCGGCACACTCTATCTCGGTCGAATGATCGCGGATTTCGCCCGTCAGTATCCTGATCTGGAAATCGCCGTTGAGTTTGAGGACCGCATGGTAGATTTGGTCCGTGGCGGTTACGATGTCGGCATCCGCATCGGGATCCTTCGGGATTCAAGCCTGATTGCTCGAAAGCTCTGTACAGATGATCGTGTCATTTGCTGTAGTCCGGACTTTGCCGCCGCCAACGGTCTGCCAACGAACATTGACGAATTAAGTTTGTTCGCCTGTATCGACTATTCCAACGTCAACACCAGCCAGTTGTGGCAATTCGAGAATCCGGCCTCCCCGGCCGAGCCGATTTCTGTAGCGATGCACGGACGTATCGTTGCCAATAATGGCGAGGCAATGCGCGATATGGCAATCGCCGGTTTAGGCTTGGTCCTGCTGCCTATGTTTATCGCGGCAGATGCTTTGCGTGCTGGAACCCTTGTTTCCGTCTTGTCTGAGGCCAGGCCGCTTCCCTATAAAATATACGCTGTCTATCCGCCGACACGGCATGTATCGGCGAAGGTGCGTGCCTTCGTCGATCATCTCGTCCGTCACATCGGCGATCCCCCCATCTGGCATATGACAGATATTCTTCGCGCGGAACGCATCTGATTCCGGCCCCCATCCAACCGAATCACCTTTCGCCGTTTGCCTGCCTCACGGGAGTGTAATCCTGACTTTCATAGCCGGTTTCGCAAAAAACCCTGTAAACACTGGGTATAAACCAGCTTTTTGGGCGCTATCCCTGATGACAGGGCGGAAATCGCGTGCCATACAGACGCCTCCGATCAACGAATATACTGAGGAAACCGCCAACATGAATACGTCCGATCTTATCGAGAAGCTCGTTGCTGATCAGGGTCTTACAAAAGTTCAGTCCAAGGCGATTGTTGACAGCGTTCTTAAAGGTATCACCGATTCCGTCGTAGCCGGCGATGAAGTATCGCTGCCAGGTTTCGGCAAGTTCAAGGTACAGTCGCGCGCCGCTCGCGAAGGCCGTAACCCTGCAACCGGCGCAACGATCAAAATCGCCGCTTCGAAGAAGGTTGCCTTCCAGCCTGCAAAGGCTCTGAAGGACGCGCTGAACGGCTGATACCCGTTCGTTGTGAATTCAAAAAAGGGCGGTGCAATGCACCGCCTTTTTTATTGGCCTGATTAGGTCCTGACCCTACCATGGTCTCGCAGCGGCGTTTTCGAACAATTGCCATAAATCCGCCCTGTCTTTGTTGCAGGAGACGTTTGCGTGATTGAGCAATTTGCGCAAGTGCGGTAAGGCTTTATCAACTATAGCGGATGCATTTATGAACTTGCGGGTGCCAAATCCGCGCGATTTGGACCTTGGCGAATGAGATTGGCAAACCGGTAGTAGCTGCAGCGATGAAAATACCAACACATATTCTTGCGCCATTGATGCTCACTCTGTTCCTTGCGGCATGCCAGGGTTCGTCGATCGACGACCTTTCTCCGAATGGCGCCGGAACGCAGCTGCCCGAGAAGCTCGTCAAGAGCATGAAAGCAAAGGGCATGAGCACGACCTCGCCCGTCATGTTCAGAATATTCAAGGAGGAGAACGTCCTTGAAGTATGGAAGCGCAAGGACAATGGCCGTTACGACATGGTCACGAGCTACCAGATCTGCAAATGGTCCGGCAAGCTTGGTCCAAAGTTTATCGAGGGGGGATCGCCAGGCGCCGGAAGGCTTCTATGCAGTGCGCCCTGCGCAAATGAACCCGAAATCAAGCTACTATCTGTCGTTCAACACCGGTTTTCCCAATGCCCTGGACCGTACGCTGGGTCGCACCGGGGCCAATCTTATGGTGCACGGCGCCTGCTCGTCGTCGGGGTGCTATTCGATGACCGATGGGCAAGTTGCACAGATTTATGCTTTCGCACGCGATGCCTTCAAGGGCGGTCAGGAGTCGATCCAGCTTGAGGCCTTTCCCTTCCGCATGACGGCCGCCAATATGGCGCGGTATCGCGATGATCCCAACTACGCTTTCTGGAAGAACCTGAAGGAGGGCTATGATCACTTCGAAATCACGAAGGTGCCGCCGAAGGTGGATGTGTGCGAGAAGAAATATGTCTTCAATCATACCTCTGATCCCAATGCGCCAATTGCTGCAACAAGCGCTTGCCCGCCCGCCGATCAGCCCGAATCATTGAAAATGGCCTACCAGTCCTACCAGTCCAGCTACGAGACAGCGTTCTCATCCATGGTAGGCAAGGGCAGGATCCAGCCGCCGAGCCGCTCCATTCAAGGTCTTACCGAGGCAAAGATCATTGCGGACTGGAGCGCTCGTCGTGCCCGTGGTGAGCGCGTTACGCAGGAGCCGCCTTCCCTGTCACCGCAAGACAAGGATGCGGCGTCGAAGCCGCAGGTCATGGTTCGGCTTGCTTCAGCAGTTGCAGCGGACAAGGCAAAGGAAGAGCGCGAAGCTTCCAAAAGGTCTCGCATGACGAGAATGACGGCTTCGGCCGCGCCAATGTCCATCCCCACCACGACCCCTGCACCTGCCGTTCAGCAGCCGGCATCAGCTCCGCAAACCACGGCAGCTCTGACATCAGGCGCGCCCGCGGCCGCGGCCGAACAGCCAGCCCCTGCCAAAAAGGCCTGGTGGAAGATAATTGGCAACTAGACTGCAGAAAGAGCACTGTATGGATGCCGAGCTTTACAATCTTCGCGGTCTGAATTGTCCGTTGCCCGTTCTGAAAACGCGTAGGAAACTGCAGGACATGGTGGCGGGCAGCCGGTTATGGGTCGAGACGAGCGACCCTCTCGCTGTGATCGACATGCCGAATTTTTGCCTGACCGACGGCCACCGGCTGATTGAAACCCTTAGTCTCGCCGGCGGACACCGCTTTCACATCGAGCGCGGCTGATTCACCCTAGTTTCACACCAGAAATTGCCAAAGGGTTGTGGAACAATGCTGTGCGATCTGGCGTGTCGATCTGCGGCTGCTGCCCCAGAAATGCATTGAAGAGCTGCGTTACGTAACTCTCCGGCAAATCCTTGACTATCATGACAAGCCGGGTCTCGCGGATACCATTCGGCCAGGCAGCAAGCCGTGCGGGCGGGTGAAAGATCTGTTGCACGCCGTGAATGACCAACGGGCGCTCCGGATCATCCGCCAATTGCACGATGCCTTTGACCCGCAGCAGTTTCTCACCATGCGCCGAGCGCAACAGGTCGAGAAACATATCAAAGCTGGATAGCGGCACCGGCGCGTCATGCTTCAGCGAGAATGAGCGTATCGACGCATCGTGCCGGTTGACATCGTGATGATGGTGGCCGTGATGATGGTGATCGTGGTCATGCGCGTGGTGATGGTGATCGATATCACCGCGTTCGTGCTCGCGATAGGCTTCGGCTCTCAGCCAGCGCTGCACGTCAACTGTCTTTGTCTCGGGATTGTAGACGCCGCACTCGAACAGTGCCGCATAGCCGGTACGCCGGTCACCGACGTCGACGAGATCGGCACCGGGATTGAGCGCGGACAGACGCGCCCGCAGCGCGGGAAGGCCCTGCTTGGCTCCCGGCAAATCCGTTTTTGTAATGACGATGCGATCAGCAACAGCGGCCTGTTTGACCGACTCCTCATGCCCATCGAGCGTCGCCATGCCGTTGATCGCATCAACCGTTGTGATGACGCCGTCGACACGAAATGCCTGAATCAACACCGGATGTCCCATGATGGCGTGCAGAACCGGCGCCGGGTCAGCGAGTCCGGTGGTCTCAATGATTACCCGTTTCAGACGTTGCAATTTGCCCGTCTGCAGCCGGTCAATCAGATCGGCCAGCGTGTCCACCAGTTCGCCTCGCACTGTACAGCACAGGCAGCCATCGGAGAGTTCGATAATGCCCTCGCTGGCTTTCTCAACAAGCAGATGATCGATACCGACATCGCCAAATTCGTTGATGATAACGGCCGTGTCCGCGAGAGCCGGATCCTTTAGCAGCCGGTTGAGCAATGTAGTTTTTCCCGAGCCCAGAAAGCCCGTCAACACAGAGACTGGAATGGGAGCGTCGACCACTAGTTTACCGCCTTCAATGCACTGCTGGCGTCGGTCAGGGATGAACGGTCCGGCCTCGGCATCGGAATCGGTATCCGGTTCATTTCCATTCCAAGGGAATTGATCTTGGCGGGCAGCAATGCCACCTTTTCCACGGCCGGTTCATGATCCATCCGGTTCATGTAGGGCGAACCTTGAACGATATGCCCTTCCAAATCTTTCCCGTCCCACGTATCGGACCCCGAAACTTCCTTCGGACAGACCGTGGGACGCATGTTGACCGCCACATCCCGGGTCGGCGCACCATAGGGCCGCAGCGCGTCGATCGTTGTGCCGGTATCACGGGTGTCGAAGCCCTTGGCAAGCAACTCTGCAGCCTTTGTCGCGCGTGTCGTCAGCTTTAGTTCGCCGAATACGACCGTAACAATCGTCCTGCCGTTGCGGGTCGCAGAACCAATGAGATTATAGCCGGACGGGCAGACAAAGCCGGTCTTCATGCCGTCGGCGCCCTGGAAGCGGCCAATCAGCGCGTTCAGATCCGGTTGGGGCTTCTTGCCGCCATAGTCGATGGCCTCAATGTCAAAGTAGTGCGCATATTGCGGAAATTCGCGGCGCAGCTGCAGCGTTAATATCGCCATGTCCCGTGCCGTCGTATAGTGATCATCCGAATGAAGCCCATTGGGATTGACGAAGTGTGAGCCATACATGCCAAGGCGCCTGGCTTCCTCATTCATCAGCATCGAAAATTTGTCAGCCGAGCCGCCCAAAGTCTCGCCAACTGCCATTGCGATATCATTGGTAGATTTCACGAGCATGATTTTCAATGCATTATCGAGGGTGAGTTCGGAACCAACTTTGTATCCCATCTTGCTCGGCGGTTGTTTGGCAGCAAGAGCGGTGATCTTTATCGGTGTATCGAGTGTAACTTGTCCAGACTCAATCATGCGGAACGCAACATAGGCCGTCATCAATTTGGTCGTCGACGCGGGATACCAGCGCTGGAAAGCATCTTCTTGCGACAGGATTTCGCCGTTACCGACGTCTACCGTAATGTTCGCACCGGCAAGCGCCGCCGGTAGACCTGCAATTGTCGATATCACGCAGCTCGAAAGAAAGAGTGCTACAGTTTTCCGCATTCCTGAAATCCGACCTGTCTGTATAAAGAACCTGGAAAGGCATTAAGCCGCGCTTCACGCCGGGCGGCAATGCCTTTATCTATCTTATGTGGCAGGCAAAAGGCAAAACACCTTTATTCTGTTCACCGAATTGTTAGGCTTGGATTGGAGTTGGTTTCGAAATGCCTTTGCTCAATCGCGCGATCGAAATGCAAGACGAAGTTTCCGGATGGCGGCGCCATCTGCATCAGAATCCGGAATTGATGTTCGATGTGCATGAGACAGCCCGGTTTGTCACTGACAAACTTCGCCAGTTCGGTTGTGACGTCGTCGAAACCGGTATTGGCCGGACCGGCGTCGTCGGCATCATACGCGGACGCCACGGCGAGGGCCAGACAGTCGGCCTTCGCTCCGACATGGATGCCCTGCCATTGACGGAAGTCACTGGCAAGCCCTGGGCCTCCCATATAACCGGCGCGATGCACGCCTGCGGTCATGATGGTCACACGGCAATGCTATTGGGCGCCGCGCAATACCTGGCACAGACACGCAAATTCAAGGGGTCTGTCGCCGTGATCTTCCAGCCTGCCGAAGAAGGTGGCGGCGGTGGCCGCGAAATGGTTGCGGACGGCCTGATGGAACGCTTTTCCATCTCGGAAATCTATGGGATGCACAATATCCCCGGCCTGCCGATCGGCGAGTTTGCCATTCGCAAAGGGCCGATCATGGCTGCCACTGACGAGTTCACGATAACGGTGGAAGGACGGGGCGGGCATGCGGCACAGCCGCACCGGACAATCGATCCGGTTGTCATTGGTGCCCAGGTGGTCAACGCGCTACAAACAATCGTCTCTCGAGGCACGGATCCACTGGATTCTGTCGTTCTCTCCGTCACCAGGTTTCACTCCGGTGACGCCCATAACATCATCCCGCAGAGGGCTGAGCTTGCCGGCACCGTCCGCACCCTGCGCCCGGAAATGCGTGATTTTGCCGAACGGCGCTTGATCGAAGTTTCCGAAGGTGTCGCGGGCGCACTGGGGGCGAGCGCAACTGTCCACTATACGCGCAACTACCCGGTGACATTCAACCACAGTCGTGAGACGGACTTTGCGGCACAAACGGCTCGGAACGTTGCTGGAATTAACGCAGTCAACGACGAGGTCGCGCCAATGATGGCGGGCGAGGATTTCTCCTATATGCTGGAAGCACGCCCCGGCGCTTTCATCTTCATCGGCAATGGAGACACCGCATCACTGCACAATCCCGCCTACGATTTCAACGATGACGCGATCCCGCACGGTATCAGCTACTGGGTTCAATTGGCGGAAAGCGCACTGCCGCCCTCGTCCTGACTGTGGGCAAAACGCAGAAATTTCTGCGCATCTTCAGACTTGGCGGCGGCGCCGAAAAACAGTATGTCAGGGCATATGGTCCCGTAGCTCAGTAGGATAGAGCGACAGATTCCTAATCTGTAGGCCACTGGTTCAGAATCCAGTCGGGATCACCACTTTTCAGCACGACGATATTTTTGCCTTCAGCCCGCAGTTGCTCTGCCAAGCCCTCATCGTTCTGCCTGTCGCCGGTAAGACTGATCTTTGCCGCTTCGCGACGGCCAAGCTGCAGGACTGCAGGAGCGATGGACGCATCGAACAGTATCGCATCGGCCATCTGCATGACCCGTACTGATTTTAGCGTCAAAAGTTCCGGATCATCGGATTCGATCGTAATTTCAGTCACGGCCGCAATTGCGGGGCTGGCGGCGATCTTCTCCGCAGAATGCATCAGCGACACTTCATCCGGTGCATCGGCCGAAGCGAAGGCGCGATCGACAAATTCTTCCCAGAAGCGGCGGCGTTGCGCGCCTGGTTTCAACAGATCACCGATTTGACCGCGGACGGCTTTTGCCAGCTGCGCCCAACTCGAAAGTGAGGCCGGCAAAAGTGCTTCAATGCGCCGTCTGATTGCCTGACCGAGAATAGGCGCTGCTCCGCCGGTCGAGATACCGATCACCACCGGCGAACGACTAACGATCGAGCCAAATTGGAACTGGCAAAATTCAGGACGGTCGATCACGTTGCACGGAACGCCGCTTTGAATGGCTGCAGTAAGAAAGGCATGCGCTTCGCCTCCGTCTGCGTATCGGCAACGGCAATTGCCACATCCTCAAAGCTGGCCGCGGACCAGCCGCACGGATGATAAACGAGCGGCAATGCCGATATCAGCGCTGACATTTCTTCGCTCAACACCCGCGCATACACGTGAACCTCTGCGCCTGCAGCCGCCAGCAATTCGGCTTTCCATGTCGCGGCCGCACTGCCGCCAGCGACAAGCGCGCGCCTGCCTTTAAGATTGAAGAAGACCGGCAGCACCGCCAGGCTGCCAATGCTGGCCGGTAAGGTATTACTCTGCTGCTTCGACAATATTTGCATCGATGATACCCCTGATTTCCGCACGGCAGGAGCCGCAATTGGTTCCGGCCTTCAACGTCTGTCCGATGGCTTCCACCGTATGGCAACCCCCGCGGGCGGCGGCCGCAATCTCGTTCTTTCCAACCGAAAAACACGCGCAGACGATTGCGCCCTTGTCAGGCATGTTCTTGCCAGGCTTTCCTGCCAGAAGCTGATACCGCTGGTGTGCGTCAGCGAATTGCTGCATCAACTGTTCGCTCGCCCAACTACGCGAAACGGTGACCGGTTCGCGCGCTACATAGAGCACACCTGCAAGTGTCTCACCTTCGAACGCCGCGATGCGGTGCTGACCCTGACGATGATCGTGATAGGCGAGCAGCGGAACATCGGCCTCGGTCTGGAATAGTTGCTGAGCGAATGAACTCCAATCCCTGGGCTGCTCGCAGCTTGCCAGCTCGAGCCGGAAACCCGCCTGTGTTCGTGCGAGCGCCCAATAGTCTTCGACGGATGCAGGCTTTTCGCGCATGACTGCAAAGCCATACCAGCGAGCCTGAAATGACCTGACAGCAACATTTGCCATTTTGAGCGCAGGTTGACCGGATACCGGATCAAGGTTTGCGGTCACCAACGTATCCACGCGCGCCTTGCTGGCAAATTGCCCGGTCCAGTGCATTGGCACGAAGACATTGCCCCGCGCCTGCCGGTCGGTAAGCAAAGCCCGGACGATAATTGCGCCATGGTCGTTTGCGAGCCTTACCAGGGTCGCGTCGCCAATACCCAGCTCCGCTGCGTCGAGGGGGTGTATTTCGGCAAAGGGCTCGGCGAAATGACCGGAAAGACGCGCGCTCTTTCCTGTGCGCGTCATCGTGTGCCAGTGATCCCTGACACGCCCCGTATTCAGGACAAACGGGTATCGGGGGTCGGATGCTTCATCATTCGCAGGATGCACCGCGACAAGACGCGCGCGACGGTCCGGCGTGTAGAAGTCCCCGTCAGCGAAGAACCGTTGCTCCGATGCTGATTTCCCACGTTCTTGCGGCCACTGAAATGGCTGCAGAGCATTATAACCCTCTCCCGATATGGCAGCATGTGCGCTGATGTCGAAATCACGACCGCCACGATTGCCGGTTCCCGACAGTGCCGCATGTTCTGCGAAAATCTGCGAGGGGTTTTCATAGGCAAAGCTAGTCGCAAAACCCATGCGCCTGGCGACCTGTGTGACGATCCACCAATCCGGCTTCGCCTCGCCCGGTAGCGGCAGGAAGGGACGCTGCCGGCTGATCCGCCGTTCGGAGTTGGTGACCGTACCGTCCTTTTCGCCCCAAGCGGCTGCGGGGAGAAGCACATGCCCATGGCGCGTCGTATCAGTCACCGCGTTGATGTCAGATACCACAACGAAAGGACAGGCCTTCAATGCTTCAACGATGAGATCGGCTTCCGGCATTGAATCGACGGGATTGGTCGCCATGATCCACAGCGCCTTCACCTTTCCTTCCCGCACCGCATCGAAGAGATCGACGGCCTTCAGCCCCGGCCTGCAGGCTATCGTTGGCGACGCCCAGAAATCCTGAACCAGCTGACGGTGATCTTCGTCTTCCAGATGCATATGGCTTGCCAGCATATTGGCGAGGCCGCCAACCTCGCGGCCGCCCATGGCATTGGGCTGGCCGGTAACCGAAAACGGCCCCATGCCCGGACGGCCGATGCGGCCTGTCGCCAGATGACAGTTGATGATGGCGTTGACCTTGTCTGTTCCACTTGTGGACTGGTTCACACCCTGACTATAGATCGTCACGCAGCGCTCGGTCCGCGTGACCAGCGCGAAGAACTCGCGCAGTTCCTCCGGGGAAAGCCCCGTGCGTGCGGAGATGCTACGCAGATCATGGTTCTTGGCAATTGCCAGCGCTGCGTCGAAACCTGAGGTGTACCTGTCCAGATAAGTTCGATCCACTGCGCCTTGCGCGGCGAGGTAACCGAGCAACCCGACGAAGAGGGCCGTATCCCCGTCCGGCTTGATCTTCAAATGCATGTCCGCAATATCTGCGGTCATGGTCCGGCGTGGATCGATGAGTACAATGCGCATGTGCGGACGCCTGGCCTTGGCTGCCGCGATACGCTGGTAAAGCACCGGATGACACCAGGCCAAATTCGAACCGGTGAGCACGATGAGATCGGCCAGTTCCAAGTCCTCATAGGTGCCGGGAACGGTATCCGAACCGAAGGCACGGCGATGACCGGCCACGGAAGACGACATGCACAGACGCGAGTTGGTGTCGATATTGGCGGAGCCGATGAAACCTTTCATCAGCTTGTTGGCAACATAGTAGTCTTCCGTCAAAAGCTGGCCGGAAACGTAGAATGCCACGCTGTCCGGCCCATGCTCCCTGATTGTTTCGGCGAAACGGCCTGCTACCAGATCAAGCGCCGTGTCCCAGCTTGCAGGCTCGCCGTCTATCCGCGGTTCGAGCAGCCTTCCTTCCAGATCGACGGTCTCGCCAAGAGCGGAGCCTTTCGAGCAAAGACGCCCGAAATTGGCGGGGTGATGGGGGTCGCCCGCAATGCCAATGACTCCGCTCTCCTCCCTGGTGGCGAGAACGCCGCAGCCTACCCCGCAATAAGGGCAGGTGGTGCGAACGCTGGTGGGAGAATCGCTTTCCATAAGGTCTATTCCGCCGCTACGGCGGCAAGTTCGAGCAGTGCAAGGATCCGGTCACCATCGAGCTTGATGGCAATGGTCCTGACGCTTCCCTCGTCGGCGCCGAGAGCCTTGCCGGTTTCTAGCGAAATCACCCAATTGTGCAGTGGACACGTCACGGCGGCTCCGTGCACAATGCCTTGGCTGAGTGGTCCACCCTTGTGCGGACAATGGTCGTCAATGGCGAAAATCTGATCTTCCATGGTCCGAAAGACGGCGATCTTGCCTTGCGGCGTCTTTACGCAGCGCGCGCCCCGGCGCGGAATATCGTTAATCGATCCGATTTCAATCCAGTCATTCATGACGCTCACTCCGCTGCCTGGTGAAAGCCGATGGTGGCCATGGGCTGGAATTCGTGTTTGTCGACACCCGACACACGCTCCGACCATGGGTCGACCTGGGCGAACTTCTGGCTGAAAACAAACCGGTCAAAATAGGCCTTGCGCTTTTGCGCATCACCCATGATCTGGCGGCGAATTTCATCAAGGCCGACACGCTTCGCCCATTTGTAGATGCGCTCAAGATAGCGGCCCTGCTCGCGGTACATCTGCGTCAACGCCACGACATGCTCCAGGGCCTCATCCTCGGTTTTCACCAGACCGAGAACCTCGGTCCCCTTGATATCGAGACCGGCGGCTCCAGCGAAATGGATCTCGTAGCCCGAGATCGACACAGATAATGCCGACGTCCTTGCAAGTAGCTTCGGCGCAATTGCGTGGACAGCCGGAGACAGCCATCTTGACCTTGGCTGGCGTCCAGGATCCCCACATGAACTTCTCTATGCGGATACCAAGGCCGGTAGAATCCTGTGTACCGAAACGGCACCAGTCCGTGCCGACGCAGGTCTTCACGGTACGCAGGCCCTTGGCATAGGCCTGACCCGACACGAATCCGGCCTTGCCGAGATCAGCCCAGACGGCGGGCAAGTCTTCTTTCTTGATGCCCAGCATGTCGATACGCTGACCGCCCGTCACCTTCACCGCAGGTATGTCGAACTTGTCGACGACATCGGCTATGGCGCGGAGTTCCTTGGAGTTGGTCACACCGCCCCACATGCGCGGCACCACGGAATAAGTGCCATCCTTCTGGATATTGGCGTGAACCCGCTCATTGATGAAGCGTGACTGATAATCATCCGCATATTCATCCGGCCAATCAGCCACAAGATAGTAGTTCAATGCCGGACGGCACTTGGCGCAGCCGCAGGAGGTTTTCCATTCAAGTTCCTGCATGACTTCCGGAATCGATTTCAGCTGCTTGGCCTTGATCAAACGGCGAACATCGTCATGGCTGAGGCTCGTGCAACTGCACATCGGTGTGACTGCAGCGGGATTGTAGGTATCGCCGAGTGTGAGCGACAGAAGCTGCTCGACGAGACCCGTACAACTACCGCACGAAGCGGAAGCCTTGGTATGGGCGCGTACATCGTCGAGCGACGTCAGCCCTTTTCCGGTGATTGCACCGGTTATTTTACCTTTACAAACGCCGTTGCAACCGCAGATTTCTGCATCATCTGGCAAGGCTGCAACGGCCGCCATAGGGTCCAGTGGGGACCCTCCCTGATAGGACTGGCCGAAAATCAGGGTGTCGCGCATCTCCGAAATATCGGTACGCTTCTTGGTGAGATCATGGAACCATGCACCATCGGAGGTTTCGCCGTAAAGGACAGTGCCGATAATACGGTCGTCCTTGAGGACAAGACGCTTGTAAATGCCTGCAGAAGCATCGCGCAATACGATTTCCTGACGATCGTCGCCCTCGCCGAGATCGCCGACCGAAAAGACGTTGATGCCGGTAACCTTCAGCTTGGTCGGCGTCTCGCTATGAACAAAGGCGGCGTCGCCGTTTCCTGCAAGCTGCGCCGCCACGACTCGCGCCATTTCATAGAGCGGCGCGACGAGGCCGTAGCATTGCCCGCCCACTTCTGCGCATTCTCCGATGGCAAAGATATCCGGATCGGAAGTGCGCATGCCGGCATCGGTGACAATGCCGCGATTGAATTCAAGCCCAGCTTCCTTGGCAAGCGCGCCATTGGGCCGGATACCGACGGCCATTACTACAAGATCTGCAGGCAGCACCGTGCCATCGGCAAGCAACACCCCCTCGACCTTCTTCTCACCAATAATCTCCTTGGTGCTGGCCTTGGTCATGACTCGGATGCCGCGTTGTTCGACTGCCTTTTCCAGGAGGTAGCCCGCTGCCGGATCGAGCTGGCGCTCCATCAATGTCGGCATGACGTGCAGGACCGTGACATCCATATCGCGGGATTTGAGGCCCGCAGCCGCTTCGAGGCCAAGCAATCCGCCGCCGATTACAATGGCCCGAGCCCGCGACTGCGCAGCGAGCAGCATGGCCCTGACGTCGTCGAGATCGCGATAGGTCAGAACACCGGGGAGATTGTTGCCGGGCACCGGCAGGATAAAGGGAGAAGAACCGGTGGCAATCAGCAGCTTGTCGTAGGATTCGGTTGTACCCGCGTCGGAAGTAACCGTTTTGGCCGCACGGTCGATATTGACGACTTTATGGCCCTTATACAGCATGATCCCGTGCTTGATGTACCAGCCATCCCCGTGGATGATGATTTCCTCGAATTCCTTTTCGCCGGAAAGCACGGGCGACAGCATGATCCGATCATAATTGACACGCGGTTCGGCGTTGAAAATCGTGACGTCATAGGCGTCGGGCGCCAGCTCGAACAGGTGTTCGAGCGCACGGCCCGGCGCCATGCCATTGCCGACAATGATGAGCTTCTGTTTTTTCATGAGTATGTTTCCGATACCGATATTCAAGCGAAGGCAGGGCGTTGCATTTGCCGGATGGAGACATGCATCCAGATGAGAGAGATCGCGACGATAAGGAAGAGCAGCATGAAGCAGCTCGACCACAGGCCCGTCAGGTCTTTCATTAGCCCGAACGCGATCGGGAGGATGAAGCCTCCAAGCCCACCAACCATGCCAACGACACCGCCGACAGCGCCCACACTGTTGGGGTAGTAGGCCGGGATATGCTTGTAGACCGCAGCCTTGCCGAGGCTCATGAAAAAGCCGAGGACAAAGATCACGGCAACGAACACAGTTGGCGTTATGGCCAGAGGCACTGGTTGCGAGGCTTGCGCGGCCGGCAGCGAGAGAATGAGAGTGGCTACGCCCCCGGCGGCAAGTGTCATATACATAACCTTGCGCGCGCCGATCTTGTCGGAGAGGACACCGCCATAGGCGCGGAAAATGCTGCCAGGGATCGAATAGGCTGCAGCGAGCATGCCTGCTGCTTCGATTCCAAATCCATAGACGCCGACGAGGTAGCGCGGGAGCCAGAGCGCAAGGGCGACAAAGCCCCCAAAGGCAAAGAAGTAATAGAGCGAGAAACGCCAGACACGAAGATCTTTCAGGGGTGCCAGCTCATGGAGAAAACTCTTTGGCCGGTCTTTACCACGCGCGCGCGCCCGGTAAGCCGGATCGTCTGTCGTCGTGAACCAGAATACGATTGCCATGACGACAAGAGCAGCAGCCCATATTTCGGCGACCGCTTGCCATCCGAAAGCAACAAGGACAAGTGGGGCGAGAAACTTGGTGACAGCGGCACCAACATTGCCAGCACCGAAGATGCCAAGCGCGGTGCCTTGTTTATTCGGCGGAAAGAAGGGAGATACATAAGCAACACCAACGGCAAATGACCCACCCGCAATGCCGACGCCGAGACCGGCAATCAGCATTTCTGGATAGGTTCTTGCGTAGGCGAGGAGGAACGTAGCGAGCGCGGCCGCCAGCATCGTTACCGTGTAGACAACCCGTCCACCATAACGGCTGGTCCACACACCCAGCACGACGCGGATGACCGATCCCGTCAAGATCGGCATGCCGACAAGAAGTCCAAACTCCGCTTCGCTGAGATTGAGTTCCTGTTTGATACGAATGCCGATGATCGAAAAGATCGTCCACACGGCAAAACAGATCGTGAATGCAGTAGTTGATATCCACAGGGCTCGCTGCGACTCTCCTGCTTCAATACCAATTGGCAGATTGTCTTTCATCGTGATCCTCAAACGCTTCGGCCTTTTGCAGCCGGTTCAGCCAATAAAAAAACGCCGCTGGATGAAGCGTATTCCCCAGAACCAGACTGGTGGAACGAACTTGCCAAGCGACGTCGATGTCTTTGAAGCACCCGATGCCGGTGCCTGCGGTTCCTGTCATCATTGACGGAACAGAAATAGTTATGCAAACCGCGTGCCAGTTTGACGGAGAAAATATAACTTGTTGTTATTCAATGGTTATTTAACTAAGTAGCCGTCAGGCTAAGTGGCGTAGTCGGGAATCCAAAGCGAGCCATTTGTGCAATTGCATCAAAGCCATGCCAATTTATTGTGCAGAGCACAATTTTTTGCCACGCTCAAATCTCATTTGGGGCAACCGAACGTGTATCCAGGCTGGCGATATCAAACCCCTGCAGATAACCGGCAATACGCTGCGGATCGAATACAGCACCGTCGATAAATCCGTCATCGGTCGCATTGCCCTCGATCCGCAGATCATCGGATGGAATATCGGAACGCGGGCCCAAAGCATGCCGATACAGGTCTGGACGAAAGGCTGAGGACACTTGCTGGCTGGTCTCCGGCGAATAGGCCACCTGCCCCCACCGCACCATCTGGCTGAATATCCATTGCGCCTGACTGATCCAGGGGAAATTGGCACCTTCACGATGGAAGGAAAAATACTCCGGAACGGTCCGATCGGTTCCATCAGGATCTGTTGTAAATCTGCCGAGCAAGACGCGGTGCACAATGTCGAATGGCGCATCCAGATAGCGCGGTTCAGCGAGTACGTGCCCCAGTTCGCTCCGATTATCGGAAACATCGCACCAGGCTGCCGCGCGATCGAGCGCGACGAGCAACCGTGACAAGATCTCCGGATTCTGCGCGGCCCATTCGGGCCGCATTCCGATGACTTTTTCCGGACTTGATGGCCAGATGTCTTCCTTGACCGCAACGATCCGGCCGACATCCCGCGCTACCGCCACCATGTTCCACGGCGCTCCCACGCAGAACCCATCGATTGCACCGGCCGACAAAGCATCCGATGTCATCGGCGGCGGAACGACGACGAGTTTCACATCATGATCAGGATGAATGCCCCCGCCGCCAGCCAGTACCGCAATTCGTAATTGTGCGACGAAAATGGATACGTCATGCCCAGAACCGGTAGGGCCTCGCACTTTTCCCGCATTTCCTCGATTACCAGCTTGAGCGCCTTGGCATTGGCAAGCGCATCCTCATGCCCGGTCAAACCAGCCTTGGCTTGCATGCGGCGATAGAGCTGCACCGATAGTGTAATGGCGTTGCCACCACGGCCAAGGGAAAAGGGTGTGATCACCGGCGAGGGGTTGGAACCAAGTCCAAGCGCCGACGCAACGGGCATGGGTGCGAGCATATGTGCGATATCGAACTGCCGGAACGCCAGCCGGTCGCGTATATTGGCCCAGGAGACATCCTTGACCAGGTCAAGCTGAATGCCTTCACGTGCAGCGAAGCCGAATTCCGCGGCTGCTATGAGCACCGAGGCGTCGACAAGCGGAATGAATCCTGCACGAACCAGCCGCGTTCCTTCGCTGCGTATCGCAGCTGGCATTGCGAGCCGGGCCCCATCGCTTCTTTCAATCCCAGTACGGATGAAACTCATGACTGCTCCTAACTTCCCAGAATTGCCGCGGCCATGACGACGCTTTGCGCAATATCGGCAAGTTTTTTCTTCTCGTTCATTGCTGTCTGGCGCAAGAGCGCATAGGCCTCGTCTTCCGACAATTTTCGCGACTTCATCAGAATGCCCTTGGCGCGTTCGATGATTTTCCGCTCTTCAAGCGCGCTTTTGGCATCTGCCAGTTCCTGCTGCAGCCGGCTGAATGCCTTGAAGCGGCTAACGGCCATATCGAGAATGGGCTTTACGCGCTCTTTCTTCAGGCCATCGACCACATAGGCCGAAACGCCCGCCTCCACCGCGGCTTCAATAGACGAACTATCGGAACGATCGACAAACATGGCGATGGGTTTACGCACAGAACGCGTCAGCTGAAACAAATGCTCCAGCATGTCGCGGTTTGGCGTTTCGATATCGATGACAATGACATCCGGGCTGATCACTTCGATCTGGCGTGCCAGTCCAACGATATCGTTGAGGACCACCACTTGATCATGCCCCGCCTCCCGCAACCCCTCTTCGATGATGGAGGCGCGTATGCGGTTTTCGTCAAAGATCATGATGGATAAGGCAGCCTTCATGCCTTATTTTTGCGCATGCATGAATATTGTGCAATGCTACATTCAGCCACAGTGGAAGAAATCCGCCTTTGAACCGGCGGCCCACTGGCCGTTCATTTCGCACTGCCGTTGAGAATGTTCCTCACGCTCTTGTTCAATTCCACTTTGGCTGACAGGAAATCACTTACAGACGTCCAGTAGCGCAATGTGATGTCCATGGTGCTATCGCCAAGTTCCGCGACGAAAGCTGTCGGGGCCGGCTCCTTCCGAACCCGTACATCCCGTTCCGCCAAGCCGAGCAGGGATTTCTGAATTCCGTCAATATTGTCGGCGTTTGGAACCGTAATCGTGATGTCGTTGCGACGGACTCCATTTCGCGTGAAGTTTTTGACTGGTTGCGTCCACAGGGTCGAATTGGGAGCAAGAACGTAGATGCCGTCGGCAGCGCGCAATCGCGTAGCGAAAAGTCCGATCTCTTCAACCGTTCCGGTAATACTGCCCACTTCCACATATTCGCCTATCCGAAGTGGCCGCAGCGCCAGCAGCATGATCCCGGCTGCGATATTCTGCAGCGTGCCCTGCAGCGCCAGACCGATTGCAAGGCCGACCGCACCGATGGCGGCAATAACGGAAGCTGTCTGGATACCAAACTGCCCAAGTACCATGACAACGACGAGCCCAAGCACGACGTAGCGGGCAATCTTCGAGAAGAAGCGTCGCAATGTCAGGTCGAAACCGCTGACCTGTCCAAGCCCGGCATATATCCACCGCTCCACGAGGCCGGCGACGACAAATCCGATGACCAGCAGGAGAACTGCCCCAAGTACCGAAAACGAATAGGTCACGATAAGGGCACTGGCCTGACGAATGCCCGCCTGGATAGCAGATAACGCGTTCTGGGGATCGAGTTCCATAAGACAATTCTCCTCTCGGCAGGAAAATTCAACCGTTAGAAGGCGTTCCGGATCTAATCACGTATTTTTCATTGCATCCCGTTGGCAGCTCTTCAAGCCTCCTGTGTTTCCCCGTTGCGTCGCCGGTAGACGATCGACGACCAAAGCGAGAGAAAGATCAAAGCGGCACCGATAACGCCTGTTATCACTTCCGGAATATGGAAGAGCGTCTGGCAATACATGATCACTGCCAGAACAAGGATCGCATAAAAAGCGCCGTGTTCCAGATAGCGGTACTGGCCGAGCGTTTCCTTGTCCACCATCATGATAGTCAGCGCACGCACGTAGAATGCCCCAATGCCAAGGCCGATGGCAATCACGAACAGATTGGTCGAAAGCGCGAATGCGCCGATAACACCATCGAATGAGAAGCTGGCATCCAGCATTTCCAGATAGAGGAACGCCCCAAGGCCGCCCTTGTGAATAGAATCCATCTGTTCCTGCGTCGCATCGAGGATGGCGCCCAAGCCTTCAACAATGAGGAATGTAAGAAGTCCATAGATCGCTGAGGTCAGGAATGTAATGGATTCTTCACCTTCCAATTGCTGCGAGAAGAAAATGATCAGGCTAAGCGCTACAGCGACTTCGATGCCTTGCACAGAAGCAAACCGCGAAGCGTGGCTTTCAACCACCTTGATCCAGTGCACGTCCTTTTCATGATCAAAGAAGAACTTGAGCCCCACCATCAGCAGGAACGTCCCGCCAAAGGCGGCAATGGCGACATGTGCCTCCTGCATGATGCGGGCATATTCCGCCGGATTGGATATGGCCAGCTTTAGCGCGGATATGGGATCAATCCAGGCGGCGATCGCCACGATCGCAAGGGGAAAAATGATTCGCATGCCGAATACAGCAATGATGATACCCCAGGTCAGGAAGCGATGCTGCCAGACAGGCGTCATATCACGCAATATCTTGGCGTTGACGATCGCATTGTCAAAAGAAAGTGAGATTTCGAGAATTCCCAGGACCGCGCAGATAAACAGTACCGAAAGCGCCCCCTGCACAGTTCCGGAATATACGAAACCGATCCATGTGCCGAGCGCCAGTCCCACAAACGTAAAAAGAAACGGCCAGATGAAATATTTATAGGTTGCCATACTTAAATCCTGCTTGAGACTCCCTGATTGCTTTAGAAGATGGGGATTCAGGGCAGCGATAACTCTCGGACGGCCGAGGTTTATGCGCCGTTTGAATATGAATTCGCATCAAATTGCAATCTCCCGCACTCCTTAGACGACATAAACCTGTCGCCATCCTGTCGCGCGCTCGACATCAACAATCAGATCAATCCGGTTTGCGAACGGAATAGATCGTCACTGGCAAAGCGGCTCGCCACGCATCAAAACTACCCAGCGGCTGCGCGTGCGACACCGTGAGCTTGGTGAGATCGCCGCCAAAGACCTCCCGCCAGCCGACCAGCGCCACTTCACTCTGGATCGTCACGGCATTGGCCACGAGCCTGCCGCCGGGCTTCAGACTTTGCCAGCATGTTTGCATCACGCCTTCATCGGTGACGCCCCCACCAATGAAAATTGCGTCGGGCACCGCGAGACCGGTCAGTGCCGCCGGGGCTTCGCCGCAGACGATCTGGAGATCCGGCACGCCGAGGGCCCGGCTGTTGCGCAAGATCAGACCCTGACGATTTTCATTGGCCTCGATGGCAAGTGCCCTGCATGCCGCATGCGTCCGCATCCACTCAATACTGATCGATCCACAGCCTGCACCAACGTCCCAGAGCAACTCGCCCGGTAGCGGCCCAAGATGCGCCAGAGTGACGGCGCGAATATCCCGTTTTGTCAATTGCCCATCATTTTCAAAAGCCTCATCTGGCAGACCAGCCAATACTGAATAGGCGCGAGCGGATGATGTGGGCACACCGCAATCCACCGCCAACACATTGAGGTCGGCGCAGCGCGGATGATTCCAAGTACCGGAAACGCCCTCGATACGTCGTTCAGCGCCACCGCCCATGTGCTCCAATACGGTCAAATGCGCTGACTGGAAGCCGCTTTGGCTTAGCATTCGCGCCACTTGCGTTGGCGTGTCCCCGTCATTGCTGAGAACAAGCAGCCTTGCGCCAGGCACAAACGCCTTGAACAGGGACTCAACTGGCCTGCCGTGAACACTCAGAAGTTGCAAGTCCTGGATCGGCCAGCCCATTGCAGCTGCTGCCAATGAAAATGACGAGGGTGCCGAAAGTATCTGCATTTCATCATGTTCGATAAAGCGCGTCAGCGTCGCGCCCATACCGAAATGCATCGGATCGCCACTAGCAAGTACAACAACAGGTTGCCCGCGCAGGGCGCGCAACATGGGGTAGGCATCTGAAAACGGCATCGGCCAGGCAATGCGTTCCGCCATTATATCTGACGGCAGGAGCTCAAGATGCCGTTTACCGCCAAAAACGGTTTCAGCCCGACCCAGCGCCTCCCGGGCGTTCTGGCCGAGCCCGCCATATCCGTCTTCGCCAATCCCAATGATTGTCAGCCACTGCGCCATTATCATTCCATGAATTCTTAGTGTTATGCATGCCCGAAAGCATTCGATCGGTCAACGAAGCCACTCGCAATCAGAAGGTTGGCACACACCAAGCCATCCTGTAAAACCGTGAATACCATGGACCTGTTATCCAAACATATCTTGCCATCAAGGATTGAAGACCGGCGCTCCGCCTGTCCAGGGCTGTTTCGCATGGCCAATGCGCTCGATGGTTCAATTTGCAGGGTCAAGCTGACCTTCGGCGACCTTAGCGCCGATCAGGCAAGGGGCGTGGCTGATGCGGCAAAGCGTTTCGGCAGTGGCGTCATCGAAATTACCAATCGCGCCAACCTGCAGATTAGGGGTGTTCGTCCTGAAACCGGCAATTCATTGATTGCCGCCCTGCTGGACGCTGGCCTCGGGCCATTGACCGACAAGGGGGACGACGTTCGCAACATCATGATCAGCCCGATCGCCGGATTCGACAAGAATAAGGTCGATGTGAAGCCTATGGCAGCCCGTTTGCTGTCAACGCTGCAAACGAACCCGTCATACCAAACTTTGTCACCAAAATTCTGCATGCTCATCGATGGTGGCGAGTGGCTGGCGATGGTTGAACACCCCCATGATCTGTGGTTGAGCCCAATCGATCCCGGCAACCAATCGCCGCGCTACGCCTTTGGCGTTGCTGGCGTGCCGCCAACGGCGACCTGCGATCAGCCAGCCCTCGGGATCATCCCTGCCGAGAATGCATACGAACTCGTCACCACGATTCTCGATCTGTTTATCGACTGGAACAGGTCGCATCCTGCCGCTTCCCGCCTGCGCCATCTGGTTGCTGATGCCGGGAGCGATGGTCTCGTCGAGCAGCTTGAAAAACGCCTTGGTTTTCCGGTTGCGAGCGAAGAACCTGCCGGCTGGCGCAGGGCGCTGCCCCGGCAGAACGGGCATCTTGGCATCCTGCCCGAATTCGATGGTTCAAACTGCCTCGTCGGTGCCATGCCCCGACTTGGCCGGCTCGGTCCGGATCTTTTGCGATCGCTTGCGGATGTCGCCGACAGATCCAGCAACGGCAAATTGCGCCTGACCCCTTGGCAGAGCATTCTCTTGCCTCAGGTCCGTAGCGACCGCGCAACAAGCGCCTTGGTCGATCTCGAATCGCTTGGTCTTAACGCCGATCCGCGGCTGCCTCTTGCGACGATGGTGAGTTGTTCCGGTTCCGCGGGATGCGGTTCCGGATTGGCGGCGACCCAAGCGGACGGGCTGAAGCTCGCTACACTGCTAAGCGATAGAACCGCCGTCCCGCAGATTCACATGAGTGGTTGCAGCAAATCCTGCGCCTCGCCATCCGCAACGCCGGTTACACTGGTAGCAACGTCAGCCGGGCATTATGATATCTTTTTGCGCGCGACCAATGGACCGTCGCGTTTTGGCAAGCTATTGGCTGCGAACGTCACTATCGAGGAAGCCGCCGAACTGATCGGCAAAAATTCCGGCTCTGGGGGGCCATTCAATGCTTGACTATATTCGCGACGGTCAGGCGATCTATGATCGCTCCTTCGCCATTATCCGTTCCGAAGCCGATCTCAGCCGTATTCCGGCCGATCTTGAAAAACTCGCCGTGCGCGTCGCCCATGCCTGCGGCATGGTGGATGTGATCCAGGATCTGGCATTTTCCGAAGATGCAGCCACGGCGGGCCGCAACGCTTTGCTGAACGGCGCACCTGTTCTTTGCGATGCCCACATGGTTGCAGAAGGGGTGACAAGAGCCCGCTTGCCCGCCAACAACGATGTGATATGCACATTGAGCGATCCCTCGGTTGCGGCGTTGGCTCGCGGCATGGGCAATACTCGCTCGGCCGCGGCGCTGGAGCTGTGGCGTCCGCGTCTGCGCGGAGCGGTTGTCGCATTTGGCAACGCCCCGACTGCTCTCTTTCGCCTGCTGGAAATGATTGATGAAGGTGCTCCAAAGCCCGCGCTCATTCTCGGCTTTCCCGTCGGCTTCGTCGGCGCCATGGAATCCAAGGCCGCGCTTGCCGAAAACAGCCGAGGCATTCCCTATGTCGTGGTGCATGGACGGCGCGGCGGCAGTGCCATGGCCGCGGCCGCGATCAACGCGCTTGCTTCGGAGAAAGAATGATGCCGCAACCAGGCCGGCTTTTCGGGCTGGGCGTTGGCCCCGGCGACCCTGAACTCATCACATTGAAGGCGTTGCGGCTGCTGCAAGCTGCGCCCGTCGTCGCCTATCATGCCGCCAAGGGCAAGAAGGGCAATGCACTGACCATCGTCGAGCGCTATCTCAACGATAATCAGTTGCTGGTGCCCCTCATCTATCCGGTCACAACCGAAATATTGCCTGCACACATGAATTACGAAGCCATTGTCAGCGATTTCTATGGTGAGATCACCGGCGTCCTGCGTGCGCATCTCGATGCGGGGCAGGATGTGGCGGTAATCGCAGAAGGTGATCCCTTCTTCTATGGCTCGTTCATGTATATCCATGACCGGCTGGCCGAAGATTATCAAACCGAAGTCGTGCCGGGCGTGTGCTCCATTCTGGGCGGCGCCGCCGTGCTCGGCGCGCCCCTTGTCTATCGCAATCAGACGCTGACCGTCCTTTCCGGAGTCCTGCCTTCAGAAGACTTGAAGGTACGGCTAGGGGCCACGGAAGCGGCCGCTATCATGAAGCTCGGCAAGAATCTTGCAAAGGTACGCGGTGTGATCGAGGAACTCGGTCTGATGGACCGGGCGCTCTATGTCGAACGCGCAACAATGGATGCGCAGCGCATAGTTCCGCTTGCCGAGGTGGATCCGGACACTTCTCCCTATTTTTCGCTCATTCTCGTACCAGGTGAAAAATGGCAAGGCGGTAGCGAATGACCGTAATTCTGGTTCTTTCGGCGCTCGGCATGAAAACCGCGCTACGCATCAAGGCAGGCCTACCCGGTGCGGCCATCTACGGGTTTGAGGGTCGTGTCGAGGGCGCCGATGTGAGCTTCAGCAATTTTGGTGAAACGATCCGTGAGCGTTACCAAAGCGGACAGACGATCATTGCACTTTGTGCCGCCGGCATCACCATTCGCTCACTGGCTTTGATTCTCGACAACAAGGGTGCAGAACCGCCCGTTCTTGCAGTGGCGGATGATGGGAGCGCCGTGGTTCCGCTTCTGGGCGGCACAGCGGGAGTTAACGTTCTTGCGCGCCAGATTGCTCAGATTCTCGATGTTGCGCCGGCTATCACGACGTCGGGAGAGCTTCGCTTCGGCACATGCCTGCTTAATCCGCCTCCGGAATTCATCTTGAAAAATCCAGAGGATGCCAAGACTTTCATCTCTGATCTGCTTGCGGGTAAAACGGTCCGAATTGAAGGAGATGCACCGTGGCTCAAGGAAGCGCGGCTACCGTTGGATGATAGTGGCGAACTTCTCATTCGCGTGACCACTTCCGATGCTGCACCACAAGAAGGCGAGCTGATCTTTCAGCCGAGGAAAGACCCGGTCATCAATGCCGCCACCTCAGAGGATATCGGCGCTGGCGCACCCAAGCGGGGCAGACTTGCAGTTGTGGGACTTGGTCCCGGCGATCCCGATTTCATGATTCCCGTTGTCAAACAGGAGATTGCCCGCGCCGAAATTATCCTTGGCTACGAGACCTATGTCCGTATGGCGGGGCCTTTCCGCCCCGACCAGACTGTGCACATGACCGATAATCGCGAGGAGATGCAGCGCGCACGTCATGCCTTCGAACTTGCGGCAACCGGCCGCTCGGTCGTGATGATTTCTTCCGGCGATCCGGGCGTTTTTGCCATGGCGGCGGCTGTGATCGAGGCTCTGCACGACTCCGACGATCCCACCTGGCACAATGTGCACCTCGAGATCCTGCCAGGTGTTTCTGCTGCGCTCGCCGCAGCCAGTCATAGTGGCGCACCGCTTGGTCATGATTTCTGCATCCTGTCGCTATCCGACAACCTTAAGCCATGGGACATTATCGAAAAGCGCCTAGCACTGGCTGCCGAAGCAGACTTCGCCATGGCCTTCTACAACCCGATCTCCAAGCCGCGTCCGTGGCAACTGCCACGTGCCATCGAAATCCTGCGCCAGTATCGCAGCCCGGAAACGCCGATCGTACTCGGACGGGATATCGGCCGGCCCGGGGCATCCTTGCGGGTCATTCCACTCGCAGAGCTGACCCCGCAACAGGTCGACATGCGAACCGTGATCATCGTTGGTTCCTCCCTCACCCGCAGTTTTGACCGTATCGACGGTGGCAAATGGGTCTATACGCCGCGCTGGTATGGGACCAAGCCGGAGGTCTGAGGTCAAAAACTCACCACCGGTTGAAGGAAGATCATTTGACCGGGCGGACGGATGCCGGAAAAAGGACTGAGCGCTTCGTTTTTGTGTCGACGCGTTTCAACGCTGCTCATTATGATCCAGCGAGATCAGATCGCCTGCATCCGGAGTTCCCATGCCAGACAAGAATTACGTCCTCACCCTCTCCTGCGAAGACAAGCCCGGCATCGTTGCCTCGGTGACGACCGAGCTTGCCGGCATGGACGCCAATATTGCGGAGAGCAACCAGTTCTGGGACCGGCAGACCAACCGCTTCTTCATGCGCATCGCCTTCACTGCAGCTGAAGGCACGACCAAAGACGATGTGGAACGTGCCCTCAAGCCCGCCATCGACCGCTTCGACATGAAGACCACTTTGGTCGATCAGGCGAAGAAGCCGAAGATCATCATCATGGTGTCGAAGTTCGACCATGCCCTGTTGCATCTGTTCTACCAGATCAAGGTTGGCTGGCTCGATGCCGATGTCGCCGCCATCGTCTCCAACCACGAGGACAGCCGCCGCTTTGCCGAGCATGAGGGCATCCCTTATCATGTGCTGCCGGTATCCAGGGACAACAAGAAGGAACAGGAAGAGGCGCTGCTGCAGATCGTCAAGGACACCGGTGCCGACCTCGTCATCCTCGCCCGCTACATGCAGGTGCTGTCCGACAATCTGTCGAAGCGGCTGTTCGGCAAGGTGATCAACATCCACCATTCGTTCCTGCCCAGCTTCAAGGGCGCCAAGCCCTATCACCAGGCGCATGAGCGCGGTGTCAAGCTGATCGGTGCCACCGCGCATTATGTCACCCCGGACCTCGACGAAGGTCCGATCATCGAGCAGGAGACCGAACGGGTCAGTCACGCGATGAGCGCCGAGGATTTTGTGGCCACCGGCCGCGATATCGAAAGCCGGGTGCTGGCACGGGCGGTGAAGAAGCACCTCGAATCCCGCGTCATGCTCAACGGCCACAAGACCGTGGTGTTCGGATAAACATCACGGCATTGCAGTCCTATCGACCTGCGAAATATTTTTCGAGATTGGAGACAACCCGGTCGGCCATGGCCTTCCGGGTTTCGACCGTCGCGCTGCCCATATGCGGTTGCAGAACAACGTTACTCAATGCAAATAAAGCTTCGGGAACATTCGGCTCGTCTACAAATACGTCGAGTCCGGCACGGCCGAGCTCACCCGATTGCAGCAGTTCCACCAGCGCCACCTCATCAACCACGGTTCCGCGTGCGATATTGATAAATGTGCCCTGCGGTCCAAGAGCCTTTAGCACTTCGCGGGAAACAATGCCCTGGGTTGCGCTCGCCGCCCGGCAGGATCGCGATCAAGGCGGCGCAATCACGGGCCATAGCAACCAGATCAGGGTAGTAAGCGTAGGAAACGTCCGGCTTTTTGTTGCGAGTGTGGTAGGTCACCTCACAGCCGAAGGCCAGGAGTTTTTCCGCAATAACGCTACCGATACGCCCGAGCCCGACGAGCCCGACCCTTTTGCCTTCAATTCCCTGCGCTAGCGGCGGCGTTTCGCCTTTGGCCCAACGCCCATCCCGCACGAAACGATCATTGGCGGCAATGTCCCGGGTCGTGGCGAGCAACAACGAGATCGCCATGTTCGCGGTGTCCTCATTAAGCACGTCCGGTGTATTGGCAACCTTGATCCCCTTCTTGTTTGCATAGGCCACATCCAGGGAATCGGTGCCGACGCCAAAGGAAGAAACGATTTCAACTGCAGGTAACAGGTCTATCATGTCTGCCTTCAGACCCGTAAAGGTGCTTGTGACAGCCGCCTGGAAGCGCCCTGCATTTTGCTGCAGAAAGTGTAGAGCGTCTTTTTCCTCATAGAGTCTCTCGACAGCATAACGCTTTTCCAGCTCCTCGAGTAAATAAGGCATAAGCGGACCGAGCACGAGAACCGGTTGTTTTGGCATCGAATCATATCCTGTGGTGCACCATTCAGCGTTATTGCAGACCATAGCGAAATTTTTGGAGTGAAGACAAACCCTTGTCATCGTATTTATCTATGAAGTATGTACTCGTATATGATGTATCAGACCGACGGCAGGAATTTCGTTCTGGCACTTGCATTGGAGCATCCATTAGTATGAGAACAACGGATCAAAGGGCTTCGGGACGGAAAAATGCCAAAGACAGTTGAAATCGCCGATCTGAAAAAAATCGCGCAGCGCCGCGTACCAAAAATGTTTTTCGACTATGCCGACTCGGGTGCGTGGACCGAAAGCACTTACCGCGCCAATGAAGAAGATTTCCGCAAGATTCAGCTGCGCCAGCGTGTCGCTGTCGACATGACCGACCGGACACTTGAAAGCACCATGATTGGCCAGAAGGTCTCGATGCCAGTCGCTCTCGCGCCCACCGGCCTTACCGGCATGCAACATGCGGATGGCGAGATGCTGGCAGCTCAGGCGGCCGAAGAGTTTGGTGTTCCCTTCACGCTCTCAACCATGAGTATTTGTTCGATTGAGGACGTTGCGTCGGCAACGACCAAGCCGTTCTGGTTCCAGCTCTACGTGATGCGCGACCGTGACTTCATCTACAATCTGATCGATCGCGCCAAAGCGGCCAAGTGTTCCGCCCTGGTTCTGACGCTCGACCTGCAAATTCTCGGCCAGCGTCACAAGGATATCCGCAACGGTCTTTCCGCCCCGCCGAAATTCACGCCGAAACATATCTGGCAAATGGCCACCCGCCCGCATTGGTGCATCGGTATGCTCAAGACGCAGCGCCGCACATTCCGCAACATCGTCGGTCATGCCAAGGGTGTTGGAGACCTATCATCGCTGTCGACCTGGACTGCGGAACAGTTTGATCCGCGCCTGTCGTGGAATGATGTCGCATGGATCAAGGAACGCTGGGGCGGCAAACTCATCATCAAGGGAATCCTCGATGTGGAGGATGCAAAAATGGCGGTCTCAACCGGCGCTGATGCCATTATCGTATCCAATCACGGGGGCCGCCAGCTTGACGGCGCGCCATCATCGATTTCTGTTCTCGCCGATATTGTTGATGCCGTAGGTGACAAGATCGAAGTACTTTTCGATGGCGGCATTCGGTCCGGACAGGATGTATTGAAAGCCCTCGCGATCGGCGCCAAAGGTACCTTTATCGGCCGGGCATTTCTCTACGGCCTCGGCGCGGGCGGCAAGCAGGGTGTCACCGAAGCGTTGGAAATTATCCGCAAGGAACTCGATATCACCATGGCCTTATGCGGGGAACGGGACGTGAAAAATCTCGATCGCAACAATCTCTACAAGAGCGGTCTTGAGACCAAACCGCGCATGGCCGAGGTCAAGAAGAAGCGCGGCTGATAGCTGCAGATCAACAAGAACCCCGGAATTTCCGGGGTTTATGTTGGGTGAATCAGATGGTCTTCATCACTCGGAATCAATTGCATTCCTAGCGGGCCACCACTCATCGGCATTGTTCTGCCAGTGCTTTTTATACAATGATGTTGAGAATACCCTGCTCGACCTTGTCCATAACCCACTGGCGCTCATCCCCCCATGCGTGGCGCTTCCATCCTTCCCAGGTAAACCCGCAAAGAACGATCTTCCATTCAGCTGGATCGAAATTCTGGAGAATATACGTCAGACCGAAGTAGCCAGTGCTCGGGAAAATTTCTCTGCGCTTGGCTTCGGGTATCCCGAGTACATCGCAACCATCCCTATAAAAGTGGGGTGGAAGCAAGAGGATAGCCTTGCCGGCGGCGCCAAACGCGTCAATCGCCTGTAGCGTCCAATCGCCTCTCCTTCCCTTCAGCCGTGAGAGAAGGTGAGGTTGCCTGAAGTACTCTGCGATGATCTGCGGATGATAGGCGAAGACGACCTGCGAAGCGCCCTGAACGATTGGTGAATTGAAATAAGCAGGATCGGAAAGGCGGCGCTGCATCGGCTTGCCGGAATTGCAAACGAACAGCAAATCCGTTCTGGTCCCGGAAAACTCCTTTGACAATTTCGGTTCATTGAAACGCACAACCAGATCTGATTGATCGACCATATCAGAAAGGTCATTTTTGATCGGGCCATTACCGACAATAAAGATTGTCTTACGCTGGTCAGTTGTCATCAATTGATTCTTGGTTGGCTGAAGTAGCTGGCAGGAGTTTTGATCTTAGCACTGGTTTGTGCGGTAATGCCTATGCTCTATGGCAAAATAGCGCCTTTTGGCAAAAACTGTGTCAACGCGGACAATTCCGAAACGCACGCTTGCGCCGCAACAGGAAGCATGAGCCGCTGGTACGCCCAAGGGGAATCGAACCCCTGTTTGCGCCGTGAGAGGGCGCCGTCCTGACCGCTAGACGATGGGCGCATAGCAGGTTGATCACGCGGGTATAATCAAGCTGCCGGGAAAGTGCAATATTGTTTTGCGCGTCCTTTGACGTTAACGCGCCCCGTTTCAGCTAATTGCCCACTGCCTCCGATATTCGCGCGATGACACGCTTGGTCGTGACATCATAAAGAAGAATCTGCCGGCTGCCGTCGCCGAGCCTTGTCTCAAGGGAGAGCGTATTATCCGAAAGATTATGAGACAGGATGCGTGTGCCCGGATCGAGCGTGATCGCCTCGCCCTCAAGCGCAGCTCCAAGCGCCTGTCCCGCAGTCTGCGACCGTGTGACCGTCGCCACCTCCTGCACCGGCTGGTTAATCTTGTAGACAATGGCGGCGAGCACAGCCATAAGACCAATCACCATAATGCCGATGGAAACAGCCAGAAGCCGAATCATTTTGCGGCGAACCCGCTCCATTGCGGGATCGAGCGGTTCTTCTTCCCCATCAAGGTCTTGGTTGATATTGGCCATATACGGCATCTCCGAGGTTCGAAACCAAGCCTCTGTAACGAAGGGACGAGGTCTTTGAAAGAACTAATTACCAATTTCGAGGCAACCGGCAAAAGGCTGGACGCGTGGCTTTCTGCTCAGCTGGCACCAGATCTGTCGCGAAATCGCATTCAATCGCTTATCAGTGAGGGACAGGTAAGCGTTGACGGCAAAACCATCCGTGAGGCCAAGCACAAGCTTCGCGAGGGTGCCAGCATCACAATCGCGATCCCGGAGCCTGAGGATGCGACACCCAAGGGCGAAGAAATAGCGCTCGACATTCTGTACGAAGACGCTGATCTCGTCGTTATCAACAAACCTGCCGGGCTGGTGGTGCACCCGGGCAACGGCAATTGGACCGGCACGCTCGTCAATGCGTTGATCCATCACTGCGGCGACACTCTGTCGGGCATTGGCGGCGTTAAGCGGCCGGGCATTGTGCATCGCCTGGACAAAGAAACCAGCGGCGTTATGGTCGTGGCCAAAAACGACCTTGCCCACCGCCATCTGAGCGCCCAATTTGCTGATCACGGGCGCACGGGTGATCTGGAGAGGGCATATCTTGCCATCGTCTGGGGAACGCCCGACCGTAAAACCGGAACGATCGATGCCCCGCTTGGACGCTCCCATCGCGATCGCACCAAGCAGGCCGTAGTGCATGAAGAGCGCGACGACGCACGCCATGCCGTTACTCATTTCGAGGTTCAGGAGAGGTTCGGTGCAAAAGAAGATGCTACCGCCCTTGCCTCTCTCATCGAATGCCGGTTGGAAACTGGCAGAACACATCAGATCCGTGTTCATATGGCTCATATTGGTCATCCGCTTGTAGGTGATCTGGAATATGGCAGCGCCTACAAAACGAAGGCGAACAAACTCGCGGAACCACTGCAAAGCATCGTCAAGGGATTCAACCGGCAAGCGCTCCATGCCAGGCTTCTTGCGTTCGAACACCCTTCCACCGGAGAAATATTGCATTTTGAAGCACCTTTACCGGTCGACATGGGCCAGCTGCTTGAGGCATTTCGCACCGGTAGCTTCTGATCGGATTATTTTTCAAAGGGACGGAACAATTTCGCCGCCAACGTATTCATAAGAACAGACGCTCAAATCCTGACTCGATTGTTCACGTTTATGTGACACAATGTTTCGTTGCTTAATGCATCGTGTTTTTGACAAAATGATACCTATATATTGATGGCACCAATCTGTTCGCGCCAAGGTCTTGGGCGGGCAGCTGTTGCGGACCCGCCGATAATGGGGGTCAATTCCAAAATGAGGAGGGGTGCTCTGTGGCCCAAAATCTTCCAAGTATTCTAGGCGGTGACGGTGGACTGACCCGCTATCTCGAAGAAATCCGACGCTTTCCCATGCTCGAACCGCAAGAAGAGTACATGCTTGCAAAGCGGTATCTTGAGCATGCGGACCCCAAAGCGGCTCATAAACTTGTAACCAGCCATCTGCGGCTCGTCGCCAAGATCGCAATGGGTTATCGCGGCTATGGCTTGCCGATTGGTGAAGTTATTTCCGAAGGTAATGTCGGCCTGATGCAGGCTGTCAAAAGATCTCGAACCAGAACGTGGTTTTCGTCTAGCTACCTATGCCATGTGGTGGATCAAGGCCTCGATCCAGGAATATGTCCTGCGCTCGTGGAGCCTGGTCAAGATGGGCACGACCGCCAACCAGAAACGTCTGTTCTTCAACCTGCGTAAGGTGAAAAGCAAAATTCAGGCGCTGGATGATGGTGACCTCAATCCGGAACAGGTCAAGGAAATTGCAACGCGTCTCAGTGTTTCCGAAGACGAAGTGATTTCCATGAACCGCCGCCTCTCGGGCGATGCTTCGCTAAACGCACCCATTCGTTCGTCTGACGGCGAGGCGGGGGGTGATTGGCAGGATTGGCTGGTGGACGACCACGACAGCGCTGAAGAGATGCTGATCGAGCAGGACGAACTGGAAAATCGCCGCGAAATGCTCACGAGCGCAATGTCGTCTCTGAACGATCGCGAACGCCGCATCTTCCAGGCACGACGCCTTGCTGATGATCCGGTAACGCTGGAAGATCTTTCGACGGAGTTCGGCATCAGCCGCGAACGCGTTCGCCAGATAGAAGTCCGCGCATTCGAGAAAGTGCAGGACGCCGTGAAAGCCGCTGCGATCAAGCAGCAAAAGGCACTTGTCTCGACTGGCTCGGATGCTCGCTGAGTACGCACATCAACGAATAGGATAAAGGCCGCCTGTAGCGGCCTTTTTTCATGGCTTACCCACCTGCCTTCGCGGCCCAGGATTTCAGCACCTCATCGAACGCCTTCTCGCCAGGTAGACCCTTTTCAAGGGTGATCAAGGCCCGCCGGCCCGTCTTGTAGGCGATTGGTATATCGACCCAGGACTGGCGCCGCATCAACGACATGTTGGTATCGATTGCCGTCTTCGCATCATTCATTGCAATGATGAAGAAGTTGTCGGCAATCTTCGCCGGAATGGCGACGAGTGGGCTGCCCGGAGCCTGTTCCGTATCCTTGAACGTCATGCGTGACACGTTGTCGATTGAACCGCCCGCAAATCCCTCGGGTACGGTAAAGATCATTTCGACCAGGTGACTTGCAGGCAGGGTCTTATCACCATTGCGCCGGATAATCATGCGCAGATTGATGCCACGGTCAGGGATGGTAACCTCGGCCCGGATAGCTGGTTCCGGGGGAAGATCATTACCGGGTGATTCCTGTACGACCGACCAGACGACACCGCCCGCATCCGCAGTACCGGCATCCTGCCCGGAGCGTTCCTCGTAGAAGAAAGCCTTCTGCCCGATCGGCAGCGCGGCAGACGGTTGCGCCTGACCGGCAGCCTGCTGCTGGCCCTGTGCCGCAGGCGGTTTGGCGGTTTGATCGGGCGTCGAGGCCGCAACCGACGTACCCTCTCCGATAGAGGGTGTGTCATTCGCTGGGCCGGGATTTATTTCCTGACCATCAGGCAGCAGCCGTTGCGTCAATTTTGGCTCCGGCTTCGGCTCGTTCGTTTCCGGGGCCGCTGCCGGAGTCGGTGTTGCTGGCTGTGGCGGTTGCGCCGGCGTGTCCGCTGTTTCCGCAGGTTTTGCCGGTTCCGGTTGGCTGCTGGTAAGATTGGCCAACCATGTCTTGACGGCCCCGGCCTGTGCCGAAATCCTGTCCTTGTAGGTCCATCCCGCATAGCCAGCGCCGGCGACGACCAAAAGCAAAGCAAGAATGCCAAGCAAAGGCACCAGAGAACGCTTCTCCATTGGCTGCTTAAGGGGACCCCGCGTATAGACGCCATAGTCGCCAGTCCGGCGGTCTTCTGTTGCATCCCTCAGGTCATCGTCGTCAGTTTCTGCCTCAGGGCCCCGCCCCGTCTGCTGGTCCATAAAACCGGGACCCGGCTTGGATATTTGAGGGTCTGCGCGAAAACTGTCGGGCTTGGTTAATGTCCGCCCTTCACCGCTGGAACCTTGACTGGTCAGGAAATCTTCAAGGGCATCGGGCTGTGAGCCTACTTTTGTAAAGGCAGGAGCGGTAACCGGGATGGGCTTCTCCTCCGTAGGAGGAGGCGTCGAGGCGACGACAGGCGCCTGAGCAGGAACCGAGGGCGCCGCAGGAACAGGCTCTGGAACGGGAAGGCTATCCTCGACAGCAGGCGTGAATTCAGTCTCGACCTCAGCGATTGCATCTTCCAGCGCCTTGATTTGGCGCTTCGCCACGGTCTCCGTCGCATTCAGCGCGGCAAGCTTTTGCTCAATCGTTGCGCGGGCTTTCGCATACACACGTTGACGAAGCTCGGGCGTTGGATCCGCGAGCCCGTCAATTGTCTTCCTCAATACTGCAACGAAGTCTGCCATTCACCCAAACCTATGGTTTTGTTGTGAGATTAACCCTGAGACGCGCCTTTGACACTCAACTCGACTCTAATCATGAAATGGGTCAGTAACAAGTATCGTGTCATCGCGTTCAGGGCTGGTGGACAGCAGTGCAATCGGCGCGCCGATCAGTTCTTCGATATAACGCACATATTTGACTGCCTGCGCCGGGAGTTCGCTCCAGCTGCGCGCGCCAGCTGTGGTTCCTTCCCAGCCTTCCAGCGTTTCATAGACAGGCTTTACGCGGGCTTGCTGCCCCTGACCTGCAGGTAGGTAATCGATTACTTCGCCGTCCAATTCATAACCCGTACAGACCTTGATTTCCTCAAGACCATCGAGCACGTCGAGTTTGGTCAGCGCAATACCGCTGATGCCGTTGTTGGCTACGGCCTGGCGCACGAGTACCGCGTCAAACCAGCCGCACCGGCGCTTGCGTCCGGTTACCGTTCCGAATTCGTGCCCGCGCTCGCCGAGAAATTGCCCGACTTCATTCTGCTGCTCTGTCGGGAACGGGCCTTCACCGACACGCGTCGTATAGGCCTTGGTGATGCCAAGAACATAGTGGAGGGAGCCAGGACCAATGCCTGAACCTGCCGAGGCCTGTCCGGCGACCGTGTTCGACGAAGTCACAAACGGATATGTTCCGTGGTCGATATCGAGCAGTGTGCCTTGCGCACCTTCGAAAAGAATGCGTTCGCCGGCACGTTTCTTCTGATCGAGCACGTACCAGACTCGGTCCATGAACGGCAAAATGTGCGGTGCGGCTTCGTTGAGCTCGGCGAGTAGCGCCGCGCCGTCCACTTCGGCGAAACCCAGTCCGCGGCGGAGTGGGTTGTGGTGAGCAAGCAACCGTTCAATTTTAGCTGGTAGCGTGTTCGGATCGGCCAGATCAAGTACATGAATTGCACGGCGGCCGACCTTGTCTTCATAGGCCGGTCCAATACCACGGCCGGTTGTGCCAATTTTGGTACCCGCCGCGGCTTTTTCCTCACGCAGCCTGTCAAGCTCGCCATGAATCGAAAGGATAAGCGTCGTGTTTTCCGCTATTTTCAGCGTGTCCGGGGTAATGACCACACCCTGCGCCTCGAGCTTCTTCTTTTCGGCTATGAAAGCGTGGGGATCAAACACGACGCCGTTACCGATGATGGAGAGCTTGCCCTGACGAACTACACCTGAGGGCAGAAGCGACAACTTGTAGGTGACGCCATCGACGACCAGCGTATGACCCGCATTGTGACCGCCCTGAAAGCGAACGATGATATCTGCCCGTTCGGAAAGCCAATCGACAATCTTTCCCTTGCCCTCATCACCCCATTGGGAACCGATCACAACAACATTTGCCATTCAAAACTCCTCGAGTCATAACCTCGTCGCGCACTTTTTCCTCAAATGCGGTGCTTCTATACAGGCTGGTTTATAAAAGCGCGACAATTCTTTCCACGATCACCGGACCAATTTGCCTTTATTTGCTGAATAAACCTATTGTCCGCCTGACTGCAAAAGTTATCTGCCTGCCAGCCGGAAAAGACTGAAAGATCATGAACCGCACCGCCTATGTCTTTCTCCTGGTAACTGCGCTGTTTTGGGGCGGCAACGCCGTCGCCGGGAAATTTGCTGTTGGGCACATCTCTCCGATGCTGTTGACATTGTTGCGCTGGCTCGTGGCTTTTCTATTGGTTGCCGCGATCAGCACTAGGCACGTCCGGCGCGATTGGAAGATTGCGCAAACATCTCTGGCTACTGGCCGCTTTGGGTGCCTTTGGCTTTACATTTTTCAATATGGCACTTTACAGCGCTCTCAACTACACGTCCGCAATCAATGTCACAATCGAGCAGGCAGGCATACCGATGGTCATCTTCATCACCAACCTCCTGCTCTTTGGCACGCCCGTGCGAACGGGGCAGATCTTCGGCTTCAGCCTTTCCTTGATTGGTGTTGCGCTGACTGCCGGCCATGGGAGCTTCTCACAGCTCGCCAGTCTGCAAGTCAATTTCGGCGATACCTTGATGCTTCTTGCCGTGCTTCTCTACAGCGGTTACACCGTCGCGCTGCGTTTTCGGCCAGCCATCAACTGGCAAAGTCTCATGACGGCCATGACTTTCTTTGCCTTCTTGACAGCCATACCCTTCACGATCTGGGAGATGAAATCCGGAGCGATGAGATTTCCAGATATGACTGGAACCTTGGTGGTGCTTTATACAGCAATCCTGCCCTCACTTGCGGCGCAGGTTCTTTTCATCAAGGGCGTTGAGTATATCGGTGCGAGATCGGGCTGGCTTGTTCATCAATGCAGTGCCGATCTTCGGTACGCTGCTTGCGGTTGCACTCCTCGGTGAAGATCTTCGCCCTTATCATGCGGTCGCACTGGTCCTGGTTCTTGGTGGAATCTGGATTGCGGAGCTCAGCGGACGCAAGCATGCGGCAAGTGAAGCTGGCGGAGCATGAAACAGGCATCATCCGAATAGGTTTTCAGCTTGGGCTCAATGTCCGGCCGGTTGGCGACTTCAAATCCCTGCTTCTCCCAAAAACCGGACGACCCATTCACCGCAACAAGTGACATGGTTTTAAAGCCTGATTCGAGGGCATGGCTTGCCACAATGGAAATGATCTTGCCCGCCGCACCGCTGCCGCGCGCCGCCCCAAGCAAGGCTATGTCATGGATGTAATAGGTGTCAGGGTGTTCCGGCAAAGCCGAAAGAACGGTGTTCAGAGCTGGAATGTTAAAACTTTTCCAGGGATGCGTAACCGCATATCCGATGATTGTGCTTCCGTTTTCCAGAACATAGCTTCCATTTTCATACAGTACGAGCCGATTGAGAAAAACCGCATCATCCTCCGGAAATTCCGGATGAACTTCCTTTGCAACGGCGCTGACAGAAGCGAGATCGCCCGCTTCCATCAGCCGCCAGTGCAGCGGATTCGCCAGGGAGGTCATCATGTCACACCCCTACAATCAGCTCCCAGTGAGATCAAGCGACGTCAAACTCGAGCGGCTTTGCCGAAACAATCGCCTTGTTGATCCGCAATTCTTCCAGAACGTGGTCCGGAATGCGCTCGTCAAGATAAAGCATAGCGATGGCGTTGCCTCCCGGAGCTGCCGCGGCCGAGGGAGAAATTCGCAATATTGACGTTGTTATTGCCGCAAATGGTTCCGAGCAAGCCGATCATGCCGGGCGTGTCATTGTTGGTCGTATAGAGCATATGCTGACCAACCTCGGCATCGAGATTGATGCCCTTGATTTGAATGAAACGAGCCTTGCCGTCGGAGAAACAGGTACCTGCGATCGACCGCGTCAATGAATCCGTCTTTACTGTCAGCTTTATGTACCCATCGAACACCCCGGATTTGTCGCGCCTGACCTCCGAGAGGATGATGCCGCGCTCTTTCACCATGATTGGCGCAGATACCATGTTCACATCGGCAACCTGGGGACGGATCAAACCGGCCAACGCCGCGCTGACCAGCGCACGTGTGTTCATTGCCGCAGTGGAGCCATCGAACAATACTTCCACTTCCTGGATAGGCTCTTCGGTAACCTGACCGACAAAAGCACCAAGCACTTCGGCCAGCTTGACAAAGGGCTTCAGACGCGGCGCTTCTTCGGCCGTGATGGACGGCATGTTGATTGCGTTCGAAACCGCGCCCCTGATCAGATAGTCTGACATCTGTTCGGCGACCTGCAAGGCGACATTTTCCTGTGCCTCGCTTGTCGAAGCGCCCAGGTGCGGCGTGCAGACAACATTCGGGAGATGGAACAATTCGTTCTCGGTGGCCGGCTCTACCTCGAATACATCGATGCCCGCTCCAGCAACCTTGCCTGACTTGAGTGCAACGATAAGATCTTTTTCGACAATCAAACCGCCGCGAGCGCAATTGATGATCTCGGACGCCGTCTTTCATCTTCGCGATCGTTTCTGCATTGATGATCCCGCGTGTTTTGTCAGTCATCGGCGTGTGCAGGCTGATGAAATCCGCCCGTGCCAGAAGCTCATCAAGCTCGACCTTTTCAACGCCCAGCTCTTCTGCCCTGCCCTCAGAGAGGAACGGATCAAATGCCACCACATGCATTTTCAGGCCGACGCCGCGCGTGGCAACGATCGAGCCGATATTGCCACAACCAATAACGCCTAGCGTCTTGCCTGTGATTTCGACGCCCATAAAGCGATTTTTCTCCCACTTGCCGGCGCGGGTGGAGGCATCTGCCTCCGGCAATTCGCGGGCAATGGCAAACATCAGGGCAACCGCGTGCTCGGCTGTGGTGATCGAATTGCCAAAAGGCGTGTTCATCACAATGATACCGCGGCGGGACGCAGCGGGGATATCGACATTGTCGACGCCGATACCAGCGCGGCCAATGACCTTGAGGTTCTTGGCGGCAGCAATCAGTTTTTCGGTAACTTTGGTTGCTGAGCGGATGGCAAGACCATCGTACTGCCCGATCACTTCGAGCAGTTTGTCTTTGTCCTTGCCAAGGTCCGGCAAGTAGTCGACCTCGACACCGTGATCTTTGAATATTTGCACGGCGGTCGGAGAAAGTTTATCGGATACGAGTACGCGCGGTGCCATCATGGCCTCCATCGTTGAATCTGAATGAATGTGATTGAGGTGGCCGCATTGCGGCCACGTTCGCCCAAGTCAGGCGGCCTGTTTCAATGCGGCCTTCTGCGTCTGAAAGGCCCAATCGAGCCAAAGCGTGAGCGCTTCGAGGTCGGCAGATCTCGATCGTAGCGCCCGCCCATATGCGCAAGCCTGAAGGTGCATCGCGATAGGCGCCAATGTCATAGGCGACGCCTTCCTTTTCCAGAACCGCCACAAGGTTTTTCGCGAAATCTGCCTGAACGTCGTTGGCAAGAGCCGTGATTTCGGGATCAACGATGGTAAGGCATACCGAGGTGTTGGACCGTGTTGCAGGAACCGTCGCGAGATTGGCAATCCAGGGCGTGCGCTCGACGAAAGCATCGAGTACCGCAAAGTTCTTGTCCGCGCGTTCAACCAGACCATCGAGGCCGCCGATCGACTTTGCCCAGTTCAAAGCGTCGAGATACTCCTCGACGCAGAGCATTGATGGCGTATTGATCGTCTCACCGGCAAAGATACCTTCGATCAGTTTGCCGCCGGAAGTCAGGCGGAAAATCTTCGGAAGCGGCCACGCCGGTTTATAACTCAGCAGACGCTCGACAGCGCGGGGGCTGAGAACCAGCATGCCGTGCGCGCCCTCGCCGCCAAGGACCTTCTGCCAAGAGAACGTAACAACATCGAGCTTATCGAAGTCCAGCCGCTGGGCAAAGGCAGCCGAGGTTGCATCGCAAATGGTCAAGCCTTTGCGGGCCGCGGGAATGAAATCACCATTCGGCACGCGGACGCCTGACGTGGTCCCGTTCCAGGTGAAAACCACATCTCGGTCGAAATCAACCGTGGAAAGATCCGGCAATTCACCGTATCCGGCTTCAATGGTGCGGGCATCGGCGAGCTTCAATTGCTTGATGACATCCGTCACCCAGCCGGCACCAAAGCTTTCCCAGGCGACCATATCCACACCGCGCTCGCCAAGGAGCGACCAGAGGGCCATTTCGACAGCGCCGGTGTCGGAAGCAGGAACAATGCCGATACGATAATCGGCCGGAACCTGCAGAACTTCGCGGGTAAGATCGATTGCCTGCTTTAGCTTCGCCTTGCCCACCTTGGCACGATGCGAACGGCCGAGTGGTGCGTCGGAAAGCGCATTGAGCGACCATCCGGGACGTTTTGCGCAGGGACCTGATGAAAAATTGGGGTTGGCCGGGCGCAGCGCCGGCTTTGATAGCGTGGTCATGTTTTCTCCTATCCTCACAGATAGCACGCCTCTCGTTGGGGAGAGGTGGCCCACTCCGGGAACTAGGAGAAATGTCGCTGGCAGTCAAGATATTTGTTTGAGCGCGACATGGATTACTGTCGCCGCCATGCGGTCGCGGAGCCCAGATACAAATCAAAACGGCAGGAAAGTGCTTCCTGCCGTTTCGGAATTAACAAGTTCTATCAATTAGAAAGCGTAACGCACGCCCACTTTGAAGTCATGCGACGCAATGTCCTTGAACTTGAATGGTTCTGGATTAGCTCGAGTCTGGGAGTTGATGTAATTGAAGGCATCGCCGGTTTTGCCATCACCAAGATCAACGTAGCTGTAGCCGATATCGATGGTCATGCGATCCGTCGCCTTGATACCAACACCCGCATGGAGCGCCCAAGCGAGCTCCCACTGCGAGGCGCTGCCCGCGTAGCCGCCGCCGCCCGTTATGATGTTGTCGTCAGTGAACCCGGATATCGTGTTCCGCGATGCGCCGATGCCCGCGCCCACATAAGGCGTTATACCGCTGAACGTCCCGAGATCGGCGTAAGCATTGGCCAGGAACAGCCATTCGGATTTCTTGGCGTGATATTCGTTGGTCGCTTCATCACCATTGTCTGGAATGCCATCTGTATCGTAGAAATCGAGCGCACTAAACTCGGTTTTACCGCGATATTGTGCCGTGACGTCAGCTCGGAACCAATCATTGAACTGATAGCCGATACCGATCTGTCCGATCACTCCGGCGTCGAACTCGCCGTCATTGAGCCAGGAATGAACAACGGGGTCGGAAAAGCCGACATAGTCCAGTTCGTCGAACCTCTGATTGCTCATGCCAATGTCACCACGCAGATACCATCCGCTGAATGGCTGAACTTCGACAATCGGGTCTTCCTGGATATCTGCCGAGTAGGCCGGTGCAGCCGCCAGGCATAGGAGCGCTGCGCTCAATACAGCATGTTTGTTGAAAGTGCTCATTTCTATTTCCCTCACAAGGCCGGTGATCAAAGCGCAGCGACTGCTACTAAAGGTTGTGTAAGCCAATATGAGGGGAAAAAGTTAAATCCCGCTTAACCGTGTTTATTCACCATATTCATTAACGTTAATCGATCCTGAACAGTAATAACGACAAAGCGGAAAGCAAAATGGGCCCGAATTCGGACCCATTTTATTTAGCAACCAAAATAAAGAAGGTTATGCAGCCGAAGAGATCACAGAAATGATGTCATTGACAACGGATTCGACCAGCTTCCGGTCGTCGCCCTCGGCCATGACCCGGATCAAAGGCTCGGTTCCGGACGGGCGAATGACCAATCGTCCCGAATTGCCCAGGCGTTCGCGTGCCTCGTCAATCGCGTTTTTCACCTTCTTGTCCTCAAGCGGCTTGCCGCCTGAAGTGCGAACATTCTTCAAGAGCTGCGGTACCGGATCAAATTTACGGCAAACCTCACTGACGGGTCTTCCCTGCTCCTGAACCACCGCAAGAATTTGCAGGGCAGAAACCAGTCCATCACCCGTCGTGGAGTAATCCGAAAGCACAATATGGCCCGACTGTTCGCCGCCAATATTGAATCCATGATTGCGCATGTGCTCGACCACATAGCGATCGCCAACCTTCGTACGGGCCAGCGTAAGGCCGCGATCGACGAGAAAGCGTTCAAAGCCGAGATTGGACATAATCGTCGCCACGACACCGCCACCCGAGAGGCGATCGGACTCCTGCCAGGACTGGGCAATGACTGCCATGAGCTGGTCGCCATCAACAATGGCGCCATTTTCATCGACTATCAGCACGCGGTCGGCATCGCCATCCAGTGCGATACCGATGTCGGCTCGCACTTCGTGTACTTTCTTGATCAGCCCCAGTGGGTGGGTAGAACCGCAATCCTCGTTGATGTTGGTACCATTCGGTTTGTCATTGATGGTAACAACCTCAGCGCCGAGTTCCCAGAGTGCTGCAGGCGCCACCTTGTAGGCCGCACCATTGGCGCAATCGACAACGATCCGAAGCCCGGACAGCGAGATATTCTTTGGCATCGTCCGCTTGGCGAATTCGATATAGCGATAAATATCACCCTCAACCCGCTTGGCCCGGCCAAGAGCCTCAAAGCTCGACAGACGATCAACGAGATTCTCATCCATCAATCGTTCTATTTCGAGTTCGATTTCATCAGACAGCTTGAACCCATCTGGTCCAAAAAGCTTGATACCGTTGTCGTGATATGGATTGTGCGAGGCTGATATCATGACGCCAATATCGGCACGCAGCGACCGGCAAAGCATCGCAACAGCGGGCGTTGGAATTGGGCCGAGAAGAAATACATCCATACCCGTCGAGGTGAATCCCGCAACAAGGGCGTTTTCGATCATATAGCCGGAAAGCCGCGTGTCCTTGCCGATTACGACGCGGTTTCGGTGTTCTCCGCGTTTGAATGCGAGGCCGACAGCCATGCCGACCTTCATCGCGATATCCGGTGTCATTGGATAGGCATTTGCCTGGCCACGAATACCATCAGTGCCAAAATATTTGCGCGCCATACTGGTCATCCAAATTTTTGGGCTGCCTGATTTCCGGGTCCGATCGGATAGCAGCCCGTTGTGTCTGGAGCTTGGCCTTCGCTTATCGCAAAAGCCCCTCAACTTCGCATCTCACAAATTGTGTAGCGATTATACTTACTTCCAATACATGAACAACTCGTACGAACGGCCGGTTTTCACCGGCCGTTCGTACAAGATATATACCACATTCAGGACTGTGGTTGCGGTTCAAGACCTTTATCAGGCTCGTCGCCCTTGCGTGGCTTCTTTGCCGAACCTGCTTTTGGTACTGCCGAACCACGCGATGGCGGTGTATCATCGCCTAGATCGCGCGCAGGCTTGCCGCCAGCCATCAGGGCCTTGATTTCCTCACCGGTCAGCGTCTCATACTCGAGCAGGCCCTCGGCGATCGCGATCCATTCCTTCTTTTTCTTGGTCAGAATGGCGCGGGCATGATTGTAGGCATCGTCAATCAGCTTGCGAACCTCCGCATCAATCAGCTGTGCTGTCTCCTCGGAAACGTTCTGCGTACGCGCTACGGAGTGGCCCAGGAACACCTCTTCCTGATTCTCGCCATAGGCTACCTGACCGAGCTTGTCGGAGAAGCCCCAACGCGTCACCATGGCACGCGCCAGCTTGGTTGCCTGTTCGATATCGGACGAAGCACCGGATGTAATATTTTCCTTGCCGAACTTTAGTTCCTCGGCGATACGGCCACCCATCATGATGGCAAGGCGCGAAATCATCCATTTGTAGCTCATCGAATAGCGATCAGCCTCTGGCAACTGCATAACCATGCCGAGCGCACGGCCGCGAGGAATAATCGTCGCTTTGTGCAGCGGATCCGCTACCTCGACATTCAGCGCTACAATGGCATGACCAGCCTCATGATAAGCGGTCAATTCCTTTTCCGCCTGGGTCATGGCTGTCGAGCGCCGCTCGGCACCCATCATGATCTTGTCCTTGGCATCCTCGAATTCGAGCATGGTGACGAGACGCTTGTTGCGCCGGGCAGCCATCAAGGCAGCCTCGTTGACGAGGTTCATGAGATCTGCGCCAGAGAACCCGGGGGTTCCGCGAGCCAGAATCTTCAGGTCCACGTTCGGTGCCAGCGGAACGTTACGAGCATGAACTTTCAGGATCTTCTCACGACCGGTCACGTCCGGATTTGGCACGACCACCTGGCGGTCGAAACGGCCTGGACGCAACAATGCTGGATCAAGCACATCCGGGCGGTTGGTTGCAGCGATGAGGATGACGCCCTCATTGGCCTCAAAACCGTCCATCTCGACGAGCAGCTGGTTCAGTGTCTGCTCACGCTCGTCATTGCCTCCGCCGAGGCCGGCGCCACGATGACGGCCAACCGCATCGATTTCATCGATGAAGATGATGCAAGGCGCATTTTTCTTCGCCTGTTCGAACATGTCGCGTACGCGGGACGCACCGACACCGACAAACATTTCAACGAAATCAGAACCGGAAATGGTGAAGAAGGGTACATTCGCTTCCCCGGCGATAGCACGAGCGAGCAGGGTCTTGCCCGTACCGGGCGGCCCTACGAGCAGCACACCACGCGGAATTCGCCCGCCTAGCCGTTGAAATTTCTGCGCGTCACGCAGGAACTCGACGATTTCCTCGAGATCTTCCTTGGCTTCGTCAACGCCTGCGACATCCTGGAACGTCACACGGCCATGCGCTTCGGTCAAAAGTTTGGCCTTGGATTTGCCAAAGCCCATAGCGCCACGCGAGCCGCCCTGCATCTGGCGCATGAAGAATATCCATACACCCAGGATAAGGATCATGGGCAGCCAGGAAATCAGCATACCAACGAGCGATGTCGAGCCATCGGATTCAGGCCGCGCCGCGATTTGCACATTCTTGCTTTCCAGGCGCCCAACGAGACCAGCGTCACCGGGCGAATAGGTCTGGAAGTTCGAACCGTTGTCGGAATAGGTACCCGTGATGCGGTTACCAGCAATCGTTACCGATTTCACACGGCCGCTATTCACGTCACTAATGAACTGCGAATAAGGAACATCGCTTGATGCCGAACGCGAGGTCGGGCTTTGAAAAAGATTGAACAACGCAATCAGAAGCAAGGCGATAATCGCCCACAACGCGAAGTTCCTGTAGTTAGGATTCATATCGGGTCCCATCAATCACAACCGCAAGGACGCGGAATTTACACGTAACATAGGTTCGAAGCATGGCCTTGCCAAGACTGGCATTCAAACTGAGGTCAATTCTTGTTAATCTGGTTTACAGGATAGGCCTGTATTTGGAAGATATCTGCAACGGATTGAGCCAGAATTTCATCATAACCTGAAAGGATATGGTCGAACAGGGCAAGGTGCCTCGTTACGGTGACACCCTCGGGCAACTTCGCGTGATCGGCACCTGCATATGCTCCAATGATCTTCCCATCGGAAAGCACGATGGGGCACGTGCGGACCGAAGGGCGGTAAAGACCCGGATATCCGTTCTCTTCCAAAAAAATCACCCCGTCAGTCCCGCAAGCAACGGTCCTGAATTGCTGATCCGAACGGTTCTCAATCCGGTACCGGCCATCCCAAATCGCAGTGTAACCGGGCTCGACTGCGATTTCCGGCATTGATCTCATTTCACGGTAGATCAACGCCTTTTCCCGCTTCAGCTCCAAAACGCAGCGGCCGATCGTGACGCGCCCCGACAGCCGGCCCGAAGCCAGATGTTGCAAGGCTTTGTTGCAAGATTCAGCAGACGGCAGGAAGGACAGTCCGCCCATAACCGCAATCAGCACACCAATGGCCAGCCGTTTGACATTCGCATCCTGCCTGGCCCAGCACTCACAGGTGATTTCCGCGTGAAGTCCATCACTGATCGTCACACAACGCGGCAACAGCAGCGCCACCTTGGCGTTCAAGGAACGTCTTTGCGCAACCTTCTGGGCAATGTCTCGCCGAATATTCGCACGCTCATCATCCTTTAGCGCTTTGCGAATGCGAACACGTTCGTAATGTGGGTCATCGTTGGAAGGATCATCACACCAGCCAATGGCCCTCGCACGCAAGTAATCGCGCAAAGTTTCGCGTGATAACTCGAGTAACGGCCGCACGAGCCAGATTTCGCGGTCAAGCAATGTTGTTGCCGCCATGCTTGCCAGGCCGCGTTCACTGCCTCCCTTGCCGGTACGTGCAGATCGCATGACAAAGGTTTCGATCTGGTCATCGAGCGTGTGACCGGTAAAAATCACATGCGTGCCCGCGTCGCGCGCAGCTTCACACAGGAGGCTGTAACGCGCATCCCGCGCCTTCGCCGACACGCCGGTGGATGGTTTAGCTCCGTTCCAATCCAGAATACGATGGGGAATACCTGCGTCCTTGCATAGCTCTGCGACATAGCGCGCTTCTCCAGCCGATTCCGGGCGCAACCGGTGATCGATTGTCACAGCGGCGATCTGGGGGAAGCCTGAATGCCCCGCGCCGAAAGCAATCAGGAGATATAGCAGGGCAAGGGAATCACTGCCGCCGGACACGGCGACAATGATGGACTTCAACCCTTCGAAATCAACCGGGCCGAAAATGCTATTCGGATCGAGCTGTGGCTCAGCATTTATTGACGGCACGTTCATTCTTCACGCGCTCTTTGATGGCCGCTGAAATATTCGGATAGCGCGAGTTGACCGATGCAAACGTCGCACAGGCGACGTCATGGTCCCGCATCTTGGCGAGAGTCATGCCGAGTTTCAGCAGATTTTCGGGGCTCTTCTTGGAATCAGGAAACTGCTTGTGGTTGTCGAGAAATACCGAAGCTGCTTCCTGATAGCGCCCTTGGCCATAGAGGGATTCACCCAGCCAGTAGCGCGCATCCGGGTCAGCCGGATCTTTCGGGAACCGTTCGACATGGCTGCGAAACGCAACTTCTGCGCTCTTGTAGTCCCCCGACAGGAACAGCTGGTAGGCCTGACTGTAGAGGACTTTCGGATCGTCGGTTTGCGGCAATGCTGCGACGATCGTATTTTCTACTGGCTGCGCCGGATCGTCGTTCTTCGAGCCACCGATTACGTTGCCATTGGCATCAAACTCGATTTTGCCAAGTTCGCGCGGCGGTTCGCCGAGCTGTTGAGAACCGGATGGATCGGATTGTGGATCAATAGCAGCGGAATCAGTGCGTCGTCCTGACGAGGTTGAATCAGCGGAGGCATCGCTCGATGCCTCCCCTGTTGTCCGCGAGGATGGAACGGAAGCAACAGTGCGATCGCCTTTGCCGCCCGCGTCCGACCGTTTGCCTTTTTCCAGTTCCTGGAACCGGAATTCATTGTCTTCCTGCACTTTCCGCATCTGCTCCTGCATTTGCAGAAGCTGGAAGTTCAATTCCTCGATCTTGCCGGTGAGCTGTCTGATCTGCTCTTCCAGCTGGCTGACACGCGGATCGCCCGCCTGCGCCATCAAGACGGGAGCATTGCTTGACGCAATGTCCACCTTTGGCGCTGGTCGGAAAACCCCACCATCAAGGCCTGCGGCATGGCTAACCCCGGTTGCCAAAAATGGCAGCACCGTCATTGCCAGTACCATTCTCTTCAGTCGTTTGTTCATTCCTTTTACCGCCCCTGATATGGGAATTGAAACACCGCTGTGATTTGCGGCAGCCTATCTAACACGAGCAGTGTGACTTCGGCCAAATTTTGTTTTTCGTGCTGTCAAAACAAAAAAGCGGCCCGAAAGCCGCTTTTCCTTGATGGAATCAATTCTCGCCTTAGCTGCCGGCACTGCCGAGAACAGTGATGGCGCGACGATTCTGCGACCAGCATGATTCGCTGTCGCAAACGGCAACTGGACGTTCATTGCCGTAGGAGATCGTCTTGATCCGCGCTGCGGGCAAGCCCTGCGATGCGAGGTAGTTGCGCGTAGCAGCTGCACGGCGCTGGCCGAGAGCGAGATTGTACTCGCGCGTTCCGCGTTCGTCGGCGTGGCCTTCAACGGTGATCGCGTAGTTCGGATAACGCTTGAGCCACTGTGCCTGCTTGGCCAATGTCTGCTGTGCGTCAGCGCGAATGACCGAAGAGTCGACATCGAAGAAAATACGATCGCCAACATTGACCGTGAAATCCTGGGTAGAGCCCGGGGTTGCACTGCCAGCCAGGCCAAGGTCACCAGCGCTGTTGGGCATGTTTTTCTTCGAAGCACAACCCGCAATGGCGAGAGACATGAATAAGGCAACGAAAACTGGACTGCGGGCGATCATTTCGAAGCGGCGCATAGCCTGGACTCCTTAAGAATTGAATTGTTTCGGTGAACAAGCAGTAACCATATTGAGGTTAAGGCCGGTTCAAGAAACAGGGTTAATCCCCTCTTAACACCAGGATTAACGGCGAAACTACGAACGTATCCTGCACCCTTAAGGCATTAAATACGGCGGAAAAACGACATTCGCGGCGATGCCGGGTACACCGCCGCGAATATACATGGTTGGTCCAATCTGCCGGATCAATCCAGCAACGGCGACCAGGCCGGGTCTGAAGCCAAATTCGGGGTTTGAATCTGACGAAGATTGCGTCCTGTCAGATCGACCGTCACAAGATGCGGGCTGTTGGAACCGGGCGGCTGGCGGAAGAACATCAGCACACGGCCATTCGGTGCCCAGGTGGGGCCTTCGTCATGATAGCCGCTCGACAGGATACGTTCACCGGATCCATCTGTTTTCATCACACCGATGGAGAATTGCCCGCCCGATTGCTTGGTGAAGGCGATCAAATCGCCGCGTGGTGACCATACCGGGGTGGAGTAAGACCCGTCACCAAACGAGATGCGCTGCGGATTCGATCCATCAGCGCCCATTTTGTAGATTTGCGGACGGCCACCACGGTCAGACTCGAACACGACCTGGCTGCCATCGGGTGCATAGGAAGCGCCGGTGTCGATCGCGGATGTGCTCGTCAAACGCGTTGTCGTACGGCTGCGCAAATCCATCGCGTAGACATTGGCGCTGCCATCTTCCTGCAGCAGGCTCATCACGACCTTCTGGCCATCGGGCGAAAAGCGGGGAGCGATCGTCATGCCAGGAAAATTACCGACAAGTTCGCGCTGTCCGGTCTCAAGCTGGAGCAGATAGATCTGCGGCTTGCCGCCCTCATAGGACATGTAGGTGATTTCCTGCTTGCTCGGCGAGAACCGCGGCGTCAGAACGAGGTCCTTGCCATTCGTCAGGTAACGCACGTTGGCACCGTCCTGATCCATGATCGCAAGGCGCTTGATCCGTTTTTTCCTTGGTGCCGGATTCATCGACATAGACGACACGCGTGTCGAAATAGCCTTTTTCACCGGTCAACTTCTCATAAATTGCGTCGGCAATGATGTGCGCCACGCGGCGCCAGCTCTCGGGAGACGTAAAGAACTGCTGACCGTCCAGTTGCTGGCCGGCAAATGTGTCCCAAAGCCTGAACTCTGCTTTCAGGCGGCCGTCACCCTGCTTGGTCACGCGCCCGGTAACGAGTGCCTGGGCGTTGATGACCTTCCAGTCTTCAAAGCGCGGAGCCGCATCAGGATTGGAGATTTTTTCGATGAATGCGCCCTTGTCGACCGGGGCGAACAGTCCTGATCGCTCAAGATCCGCAGCAATCACGCTGGAAATATTGGTTCCCAGCTGATCGCCGGATAAGAAATCGGTGATTGCAATGGGCATGGGCTCGACAACACCCTTGGTGATATCGAGTTTGAGCTGGGCTTTCGCTGGTAGCGTCGCAACGATCAGCGTTACGATGACCATTGCAAAAGCTGCACACAAAGTCCGGATTATATTTAGCATTAGTTCAGGGCCCTCTTTTGGCTGGCCTATTGTCGATCAGGTTGCACCCGGATGAAACGTCAGCTCGACGCTCGACCAGGTGTCGTATTTATCTTGAGGCAAGTTAAATGGTGCCGAACGCATTACTGCTCGCAGGGCGCTGCTCTTGACTGCGTTCAACAAGGCGGAATCTCCGCCGCTGCCACTCACTTCGGGGCGGCCGTCAATTTCGCCATTCTGTGTCAGCTTGAACTTGACGACGATTGTCATCTCCGGAGTTTCCTCGGCGCCAACTGGTTTATTCCAGTTTCCTTCGATGATCCCGCGCAGTGCATCCATCTCACTCTGGCTGAGCTTCGACCCGCCTGTGGCCTTATCGGCCCCAAGGGACGATTGATCCGTCGAACGCTTGGCTCCAGCAGCGGATGCCTTTTGCTTGTTAAGCAGATCAGCAACCTGATCGGCAATTCCGTCCTTTTCCTTCGATGGCGTCGCAGCGGTCTGCGTAGACTTTGGCTTTTCAGGCGTTTCCTTGCGATCGGGTGTCTTCGCCGTCTGTGCTGGAGGCGTCGGTTTTGCTTCGGGCTTGGCAACGTTCTCCGGTAGCTTGAATGCCTCTTCAACCGGCTTTTCGGCCACCGGGGCCGGTTCGACCTTCGGTGTTTCCGCTGGAGCCGGCTCGCTCTTCAATTCATTGATGGCTTCTGCCACCGGATCGGGCTTCACTTCCTGCTTGGGAGCTGGCTCCGGCTTCACTTCCGTTGCTGGCACAGGCGTCGGCTTCGGCTCCGGCTTGACCTCAGGTTTCGGCTCGGGCTGAGGTTCGGGCTTTGCCACTGGCATTTCCGACGGCTTGGGTGCTTCGGCGGCTTCCACGGGCTTCGGTTTTGTCTCTGTCGTCGGCTTGGTTTCTACATCAACCTCGCTGTCACCGATATTCTGGGCGTCCGGCTGGGTTTGCGGTTTTTCGGTAGGCTTGGGCGCTGGCTTTTCCGCTTTTGGTGCTTTCTTGTCACCCTTCTGCAACTGGCTGATATCGGAAACGATATCGATCGGCATTGATTCTGAATTCGCCAGATCCATAGGTGTCGGAGCGGAAAAGGACAACAGCCCCCATCCGAGCACGACGGCATGGATTATTGCAGAGGATGTGACGCTAGCCCGCATGACCGATCAGTTTCCCTCCGGTAGGCTGACGAGACCAATATTCTTGAAGCCAGACCCCGATATCTGGGCCATGACCTTCATGATCGTTCCGTAATCGGCCGCCTTGTCGCCTTTGACAAAAATCCGTTCATTGTAACCGGTCTTGGCAATCGCCTGCAGCTTGGGCACGATTTCTTCGACGGGAATTTCGGTCTCCTGCAAATAGACCTGACCCTGCTGGTTGATCGTGACATAAATCGGATCGGCTTCGCTGTTCAGCGTCTGCGCCGATGTCTCCGGCATGTCGATCGGCACGCCGACAGTCATCATCGGTGCAGTCACCATGAAGATGATCAGCAGGACGAGCATAACGTCGACCAGCGGCGTGACATTGATTTCGCTCATCACGCCTTTGCTGGAACGACCGCGCCGACGGCGTCCACCCGAAGAACCATTATTTCCTATCGACATGCCCATGGCATTATATCTCGCAAATACTGTATCGGTTACTCACACGGTCGCTCAGGTGCGCGGCAGCTTCTCATCGATTTGCCGCGAGAGTATGGCGGAGAATTCATCGGCGAAGCCTTCCATGCGCGCAGTCAGCTTGCCTGCGTCACTGGAGAGCTTGTTATAGGCAATGACCGCGGGAATAGCGGCGACAAGGCCGATAGCGGTCGCCAGGAGCGCTTCGGCGATACCCGGTGCAACGACAGCCAGACTTCGTGGATTTCGAACCCGCAATACCCATGAACGAGGTCATGATACCAATGACCGTCCCGAACAGACCAATGAATGGGCCAGCGGAGCCAATGGTCGCGAGGAAGGTCAAGCGTGCCGCAAGGTAATCGCTTTCGCGTGCCAGCGCCACATCCATCGCCTTGTCTATACGCATCTGCAGTGCGATCGGTGAACGGGCGCCTTTCTCGAACGACTTCTTCCATTCCCGCATGGCGGCGATGAAAATGGAGCCCATGCCGGTGGTGCGCTTGTCGCCAAGATTGCGATAGAGCTCCTCGAGCGATTGCCCCGACCAGAAGATTTGTTCGAACCGGTCAAAAGCTCGCTTGGCTCGGCCGGATCCGAGAATCTTGTCAATGATGATTGCCCAGGTCCAGATTGATGCACCGAGCAATCCCACCATCACCAGTTTCACGACAAAGCCGGCTTGCCAGAACAATCCCCACAGGGACATGTCCGATGTCTGGACGGCAACCGCTAAATTTTCCATATCCACTACCCTCGAGATCCGAAAACCCGGCATGTCTACCGGGGCGCAATCGTCTCTCACTCCAGATGAGCCACGTTTTGAAACCGGATTTTTTCCAGTAACCACCTGCGGCTTCTCACGGTTAATTTTGGTAAAACGAAGGCGTTAACGCAAAACACCTCGTTTGAACGCCTTATTCATGATTTGTTATGGTTAAGGATCAGTTATGATTCAGACAGGCGACCCATTTTAAATTGTCTGAACCTGCGATTGCGGCTTAAAGAGCTTGATCCATTCAGCAGGAAACCTTCGTGGGCGCCCGGCGCTATTGATCATGGCCGCTTCTACGACAGCGGAGATCAGAAGATCATCGTCGCGTTTGATGGCCTGCGCCATTTTAACCCGTGCACCGGATATTTCGGCCGTGCGGGTCTCGACGGTCAATATGTCGTCAATGCGCGCCGCCGACTTGAAGTCGATCTCCATGCGCCGCACCACCCAGACGTTGCTTTCACCGAGTTTGCCATCTGCAAGCTCCGAATGGTGGACGCCAAGCAAACGCAGGTAATCCGTACGCCCCCGCTCCAGGAATTCGAGATAACGGGCATGGTAAACAATGCCGGAAAAATCCGTATCGGCATAATAGACACGTGCCAGTAGGCGGTGCCCGGCATCGGTCAGTTCGCCGGCCAGTCCGGTTGCAGTTGTTGATGGAGAATTGTTTTCGCTCATGGTCCTTTCCTTTTGCAGGCTTGGCGGGCATTTTGTCCAGACCCAAGACAGCAAGGACGCGAAAAGAATTGATCCTGCCACTGCTACGCGCCCTTCTATGCTTCGGCCATTTGTTGGCCTGCTCCGTCGCCGCGTCAGCGACGGCATTTACGATGAAACAGGGGCTGAATCTTGATCTCTGGACCACATGGCCGGGACCCGAACGCTGGGACGAGGATGCCGTGCTCGCCAAGTTTCCCGAATGGCGGCAGGACACCAGCATCGACAATCTGAAGGATATCCGCGCGGCCGGATTTGACTTCGTCCGCATGCCGATTGATCCGGCCATATTTCTTGAAGACGCATCCGGCAAGCGGGTCACCAGGCTCATTGCTGCGACGATCGAGACCGTTGATATGATCCATGAGGCCGGGCTTAAGGTGATCGTCGATTTCCATTCGATCCCGAGCGATGTGCGCAAGGTTGGCACGAACCAGGTCCTGGCGGACAACGACCTGTTTGCCCGCTATCTCGATGCCGTCGCACGGGTGGGTACGGCGCTGTCCACTACAGATCCCGCAACCACGGCGTTTGAGCCCTTCAACGAGCCGGTCATCGATTGCGACCCGACACTCTTTCCGAAATGGCCTTCCCTGCTGAAGCGTTTGCACGCGGCAGCACGCAAGGCGGCACCAAATCACACATTGGTTCTGTCCGGCAGTTGCTGGTCCAGTGCTTATGGGCTGGCAAAGATCGATCCCGCCCTCATTGCCGACGAAAATGTCATCTGGACCTTCCACTCCTATGAACCTTACATCCTCACGCACCAAGGCGCAGATTGGACGGGGGACTCAATGAGTTATGTGGAAGGTCTCCCCTACCCGCCGGATTTAATGGGTGAAGAGGCTTTCGATGAGCGTCTCGCAGCTGTCCGCAAGACAATCGAAACGAACGCCCCGGAGGAGCGGCGCGAGGAGCTGTTGACCGGGTTCAACGAGATAGCCGGCGGGGTCATGAGCTACAAGCAGGTTCTAACAATGCTGAATGAACCCTTCGACAATGCGGAAGCATGGGGAAAAAAGCACAACATTCCGCCGGAACGCATATTTCTTGGCGAGTTCGGCATGATCCGGCAAGAGTACCGGAAGGAATTCCGCATGCCTTCTCCCTGGCGCGCCACCTATCTGAAGGATATGACGGATGCCGCACAACAGCGCGGCTTCCCCTGGTCGGTCTGGTCGTGGGGTGGGGCATTTGGCATTACCCTCGACGACGACAAGCGCATACTGGACCCGGTTATCCTCAAGGGCCTCGGGCTGAAACCTCAGTGAGGTTCAATTCTCTTCCTGGAAAAGGTTGATCTGCTGCTGGATGATATCAGCCGGGGCACTCAGGCCCAGATGTTTCCAGGCATTTGCCGTCAGTACACGTCCGCGCGGTGTTCGCTGGATGAATCCCTGCTGGATAAGAAAGGGTTCGATAATATCCTCGATCGCGTCGCGCGGTTCCGAAAGGCCCGCAGCAATCGTCTCGATGCCGACGGGCCCGCCACCGAAATTATGTGCGATCATCGCGAGATAACGCCGGTCGAGTTGGTCAAGACCAAGCGAGATCGACTTCGAGCCGCAAGAGCGCAGCATCGGCAGTCTCGCGATCGATCCTGTCCTTGCCATCGACAATAGCGAAATCCCGCACGCGGCGCAGAAGGCGTCCGGCAATTCGCGGCGTGCCCCGGGCTCGGCGGGCAACTTCCAGTGCACCGTCATCGGTCATGCCAATGCCCATGATCCGGGCCCCGCGCCGTACGATATGTTCCAGTTCTTCGACCGTATAGAAATTGAGGCGGATAGGGATGCCGAAGCGGTCACGCAGCGGCGTCGTCAAAAGGCCGAGCCGGGTCGTGGCGGCAACGAGAGTAAATCTGGCGAGATCAATCTTCACCGAGCGCGCCGCCGGACCCTCGCCAATAATAAGGTCGAGCTGATAGTCCTCCATCGCGGGATAGAGAATTTCCTCCACTGCCGGATTCAGGCGATGGATCTCATCGATGAAAAGAACGTCGTTCTCTTCGAGGTTGGTCAGGAGCGCCGCAAGATCGCCGGCCTTGGCAATGACGGGTCCCGAGGTCGAGCGGAAATTGACGCCGAGCTCCTTGGCCATAATCTGCGCCAGCGTTGTTTTGCCGAGACCGGGCGGTCCGACAAACAAGACATGATCAAGCGCCTCGCCCCGCGACTTGGCCGCTTCGATAAAGACTTTTAGGTTGGCGCGTGCCGAAGCCTGGCCGACAAAATCGGCAAGCGTTTGCGGGCGGAGCGTGGTATCAAGATCCTCTCCGCGCTTGTCTGGTGTAATCAGGCGGTCTGCATCACTCATGCGCCTGTCCTCGCACAATGCGCATCGTCAAACAACCGCATTAGCGTGCCAACTCCTTCAGGCCCAGCCTTATGAGCTTGGTGGCGTCGGCACCCTCACCTGCATCCTTCAGCGCCGCAGCCACAGCATTGGCGGCCTGATCGCGCGAATAACCGAGGTTGGTCAAAGCCGACACGGCATCGGTAATGGGGCCAGAGGCAACACCTTCACCGAGTTCTTGCTTCAGACCGATCGTCCCCATCGCCTCACCGGCAAAGGCCGGCGCCTTGTTCTTGAGCTCCGTGACAATGCGCTCGGCGACCCGTTTGCCGACACCCGGCGCCCGGCTGACCATGGCAATGTCACGCAACGCGATGGCATTCGCCAAGTCCGACGGCGTGAGCACCCCCAACACGCTCAATGCCACCTTGGCGCCAATACCCTGCACGCTTTGCAGCAAGCGGAACCATTCGCGCTCCAGCGCGGTACCGAAACCGAACAACCGGATCAGATCCTCGCGTACGTAGGTTTCGATCAGCAGCACTACGGCTTCGCCCGCCCCCGGGAGATTGGAGAGCGTTCGCGCCGAACAATAGACGACATAGCCGACACCATGCACATCGACGATCACGTGATCCTCGCCGATTTCGTCCACTGTACCCTTGAGTTTTCCGATCATCCCAGTGCCGCCAATTTCTGTTCGATAGCGATGCGCCCGATCGCGCTTTGCCGGTGGTGTGCATGGCATATGGCAACTGCCAGTGCATCGGCCGCGTCATCTGTATCGAATGTCGCCTTCGGCATCAGCACCTTGACCATCATGTGGATCTGTTGCTTCTCGCCATGACCGACACCGATCACCGCCTTCTTCACTGCATTTGGTGCGTACTCCGCCACATGCAACCCTGCCAGCGCAGGCACCAGCAAGGCAATACCCCGCGCCTGGCCGAGCTTCAGCGTTGCTGTTGCGTCCTTGTTGACGAAGGTGTGTTCGACCGCAGATTCTTGCGGCATCTGTTCATGGATGACCCCCGCAAGGCCATCATGCAATTGGCAGAGCCGCGAGGCGAGATCAAGCTTGGCGTCCGAAAGGATCGTGCCGGCCGCAATGAATCGCAGAGAATTCCCGAGCGTTTCGATGATTCCCCATCCGGTCCGCCTGAGTCCGGGATCAATGCCGATGATTCAGAATCGCTTCTTTCATGTCGAGACCTTATCCGTGTGTCCTGCATGTTGACAGCAGAAAGGTGAACAAAAGAGAAACAAATCTATGAGTTTGTACGGAAGACTATGAAGAGACGCCACGGGGCCATCGAGCATTCCGCCCCGCCTCTCAGTTGTGGCTGAACGCCGTAGCAAGCAAGGTAATCTGATCGGAAACCGGATTGACGGAAAGAATCCGCCTCTGGTCGGCGCCCCCCGCCCCTTCATGGTAGATCTCATTGTCCATCTGGCGGACGCGGGCCTGCAGACGCAAGGATCGATGCACGATATCGCAGTAGGAAAGCGGGATCTCATCCCAGCCGGTTACCGATTCAGGAGCCGAATCCGTATCGAGGCGGACCTTTGCCTTTTCCGAAAGTACCTGTTCGAGTGTCATTTCGCCGCTGCGCGACGCCCGCTGCAGAAGCAGCCAGGAGGCCACTTGCATCAACCTGGTTGTCAGCCGCATCGATTCCGCCGCGTAGAGCGCTCGCGGCAATACGGGACAATCGCCTTGCCGCCTCGCGGCCTTCACCGTCGAGATAGGATGCGGCTTCTTCCACAAGACTCATGCCCTCATCATAAAGATGATTAAAGCTCTCTGAGCGTACCATGCGCCCCGCGAGCCTTATCGTGTTGTCCACGTGGAATTCCTGTTCAGCCATTATATGCCCTGTTACCCAAATGCGCTGCCACAATCCGCAATTTTACCAAAGCAGTGCCCCCTTACTGGAACAGCAAGCAAGGCACCACAACAGTCGGCGGGCAGTATTCCCCAGCAACCTGCCTGCATCCTCACATGAGCGCAAGTTTATCCTTAATAAAGGGTTAACGGCAGGGTCGCAGGAAAGATATGAACACAAAAAAAGAGCCGCAAAACATGGCGGCTCTCAGGAGTCTAACAGGGAGGCGTCAAACAAAGTGGCCAAACCACTTGGTAAGAATCCAGAAAACTGGATGATCAATTTATAGATTGTAATGCTTAACGATTGGTTAACGCAGACAATCAAGTTGAGGCCACTCTCTGATGCCAACCGTCATTCGATCGGCAGCGGATGCTCGGGCCAATCCAGCGTGACATCGGCCTGGACCGGGCGATCGAGGTAGGTGGAGAGAACCACATAGCTGCGCGAGGCAGTGACGCCTGGGACTACATAGAGTTGGGAGAGCAGGTGCTCCAATGCTTGCGGGCCCTGCGTACGCACCTTCAATATCATCCCGGTATCGCCGGCCACCGAATGCATTTCTTCCACTTCCGGAAATTCGCGCATGCGCATGAGCCGCTCGCTCTTCCTCCAGCCTGTCGTATCCACGTGAACGAAAGCGAGTAGCGGCTTGCCGGTCGCCTCACCGTCGAGCCGTGCAATAATCGACCCGATTACCCCCGCATGGCGCAGGCGCTTGACCCGCTCGAACACGGCCGGCGCGGAAAGCCCGACTTTCTCGCCGATTCTCGCATAGCTTGAGCCCGCGTCCTCCACCAACGCTCCTAATATCCTTCGGTCAAAATCATCGAGGGACGCATGGGCTGTCCGCTTGCCCCGAACGCCATTCGTTTCTTTTTTTCACGGTGCTCTTTTTCCTTGAAGCTGAATTCTGTTCGGCAATATCAGTCTAATTCAGAAAGAAATATTGTGAAAAGCGAGGAAACTCAATGCAACGTATCGTACATAATCCGGATGGACGTATTTACCCGGCAACACCTGATTATGTTCACGCTTTGGAAATCCGCGACCCGCAGCGGATTGTCTATCTCAGCGGAACGATGGGGCTCGACACGGCGGCGGCCGCAGGCAGAAATCTCTCCGAACAACTGGACCTTGTCTGGTCGAATATACGCGTGATCCTCGCTTCGGCTGGAATGACTGTTGCCAATATCGTCAGGGTTACGAGCTATTTGCGTGATGCGGCCTTTGCGCCAGAGAACCAGAATGCACGTGTCACCGCGCTGCAGGGAAATATCGTTCCAACAACAGCAATTGTTGTTCAGACCCTCTCTGCAGACTGGCTCATCGAGCTGGAAATCATAGCCGCTGCGTGATGCTGTGCATGCTATGCGCCGGAAACCAGTTTGGCACGTTTGCGTAGTTCGAATTTCTGGATCTTTCCCGTCGACGTCTTCGGGATGGTTTCGAACAGCACATGCCGGGGACATTTAAACCGCGCCAGCAGCGTTCTGCAATGGGCGATAAGCTCTTCTTCGCTTGCGTGATGGCCGGGTTTCAGCTCGACGAACGCAAGCGGCGTTTCACCCCATTTGTCGTCTGGGCGCGCAACGACGGCACAGGCACTGACGGCCGGAAACTTGTAGAGCGCATCCTCGACCTCAATCGACGAAATGTTTTCGCCACCTGAAATGATGATGTCTTTCGACCGGTCCTTAAGCTGGATATAGCCGTCGGGATGCATCACGCCGAGATCGCCCGAATGAAACCACCCGCCGGCAAACGCTTCATTGCTGGCTTGCCGGTTCTTGAGATACCCTTTCATGACGATATTGCCCCGAAACATTACTTCGCCGATTGTTTCGCCATCGGCCGGTACCGGCGCCATGGTTTCAGGGTCAAGAATCGCAAGATCCTCCAATGCAGCATAACGCACGCCTTGCCGGGCCTTCTTGGCCGTCCGTGACGGCGTCTCAAGCGCGTCCCATTCATCCTGCCACTCGTTGACGACAGCCGGCCCGTATGTCTCGGTAAGGCCATATAGATGAGTAACCGCAAACCCGGCATCCGCCATGCCCGCCAGTATCGATTCGGGCGGCGGCGCCGCGGCAGTGTTGAACGTTACTGTTTGAGGGAAGGGTCGCTTATCGCGTTCCGGCGCGTTGATCAGCGTCGACATGACGATGGGTGCGCCGCACAGATGGGTGACACCATGGTCCGCTATAGCATCATAGATCTGCTTCGCCCGCACCCAGCGCAGGCAGACATGGGTTCCGAATTGCAGTGCGAGCGTCCAGGGGAAACACCATCCATTGCAGTGGAACATCGGCAGCGTCCACAAATACACTGGATAACGCCCCATGCCCGAAGCGATGACGTTGCCATAACCCATAAGGGCGGCACCCCGGTGATGATAGACAACTCCTTTTGGATTGCCCGTCGTGCCAGACGTATAATTGAGTGTAATCGCATCCCACTCATCGTCGGGCATGGACCATGCGTAGCCGGGATCACCGGACGCAACGAACGCCTCGTAGTCCACGTCGCCAAACGGCTCACCCGCTGGATAGGGTGCATCGGCCGGATATTGATCGTCAACAAAATCAATGATTATGGGCTTGACCTTGGCAAGCTTCAGCGCCTCGCGAAAGACGGCGGAAAATTCGGTGTCGACGATCGCCAGTTTGGTTTCGGCATGGTCGAGCTGAAACGCGATAACAGCAGCGTCGAGCCGTGTATTCAGGGAATGTAGAACAGCCTGCGCCATTGGCACTCCGAAATGCGCTTCCAGCATGGGAGGCGTATTCGAAAGCATAACGCTGACCGTGTCGCCCTTGCCGATACCCCGCAGGGAAAGCGCGGAGGCCAGCTGACGTGTCCGCCGGTAAAATGTCCCGTAATCAACGCGCTGCACCCCATGAATGATTGCCGTCCGGCTGGGATAAACGCGCGCTGCTCTCTCAAGATAGGACAACGGAGTCAGTGGCTGATGATTTGCCGCATTGCGCTCGAGATCGCGATCGAAAATTCCGCCCATATACGCCTCCCAACGCAATAGCCGGTGGAAGTTTAGACCAAGCTGGTGAAGCGAAGCTACCGCTTTTTCCAAAGCGCAGGCGCCAAGCCCGCCGCGATCATTGCAAGCGAACTAAGCGGCGTGATCAGGACATCGCGATTCGGGTGGCAGGCTTCAAGTTGCCAGCTCCCACGGGTCTGCCGGTAGCGATGGGTTTTGCAGCCTGCCGCACGGGGCGCCCGCCCCAACCGATGCGTGGCAGCCATTCGAGATAATAGGCAAGGGCAAATTGCGCCATGATTCCACTGGCGATGAGTAGCGTGTCATCCAATAGACCACCGGGATTCATTACCTTGACGACCTGCGCCACCATCGCAAGGATCGTACCCGCAACGAAGACCGGCAGGGAATGTTTCCCAAGAATGGCCAGCGGATGATCGACCGAGGTGCGCGCAATATTGGAGATCGCGGGGACCGAAACAATGACATAGGTCAGCGCCAGAACATGTGCGAGACGGGTAAGCGACAGGAATGTCTTGTCGAAGCCGGTCACGACCATTGGCAGGCCAAGAGAAGTATCGACACCCCAAAGCGGCCATCGCACCCAGACCAGCGCAATCAGGATATAAGTAACCGACAGGCCGAACAGATATTTGTTGAAGGCAATCGTCCCACCCCGGCGCACATGCATCACGCCCCCGATACCGATTGCAAACAGGAACTGCCACGACAATGGATTGAGGAACCACACACCATCAGTTGGATAGTTAGGGGGCGCAATCTGGTACACGCCGGAAACCAGCCATAGGGCGCCCGAAACTACCAGCATCGCCGCGATACTGATGTTTGCAATCAAGAGAATAACCGGCAGCATCAGCAGCAGCACGCCATACATGGACAGGATATTATTGTAACCAAGCTGATGGCCCATCGTTGCAAGACCAATGAGAGCCTTTGCCGGCTGGTCCATCAGAGGGCCAATATTGATGAACGACATGAAGTCAGGGCGTTTGAGATAAATGCCGGCAGCGCAGAAAATCGCCAATGTCGCGATGGTTGTCAGGATATGTGTGCTGTAAAGCGTGGCTGCCCGCCGCCACGCCTTGAGCGTAATGAGGAAGCGATTGCCTGGCTCAAACTTCGAGCCATAGGCAAGGCCCACGGCGATGCCGGAAATCAGCACAAAGGCTTCAGCGGAATCGGAAAAGCCGAAATTCTTGTGCGTCAAATTCTCGTAGACCGTGCCTGGAACATGGTTGATGAAGATCGTCAGCAGCGCCAACGCCCTGAAGACATCGATACGGGTATCCCGCTGTTTAACCTGAATCTGTGTCATAGCGTTCACCAGTATCCTGTCATGCAAATCAGATTTCGCTTCCAACCTCGATGGAGAGCGACTCGCTTGGGTGGTAGTGATTTGGTAATGTTGACATAGGGCAAAAGTTGCGTTGCGCCCGATCAACTTTCGTTGAAAATTATAACAGACTGACGATTCCGTCGTAGGTGAGCTTCAATCCCATGAGCAGGATCATGACGTACATGAAGGGATAGAAAACCTCGGCACGCATGCGTTTTACAATCCAGGCACCTGCAAAAGTCGCCAATGGAGCAAGGGGGACAAGGACAGCCGATGCCGCCAGATTCGCCCTGTCAAATTGGCCGAGTGCGAAATAGGGAAGGACCTTCACCGCATTGATGACCGCGAAGAAAATGACGCTGGTACCGTTGTAGATCCTGGGATCCTGCCGCAGTGGCAATGCGTAAACCTGATAGGGCGGGCCGCCCGCATGCGCCACGAAACTTGTGAACCCGGCAATCGTCGACCAGAACGTGGCGTTGGCTGCATTATGCGGTTTTGCGATTGCGCGCTTCGCCGCACTTACGAAAACATAGCGCGCGAAAAATATGATCGCGATGATACCGACGATCAATTTCACCATGTCATCCGTGACGATCGAAGCAGTCAGCCAGCCGATACCCACACCCAGCAAGCCACCGGGAAGCATCAGCTTCAGCGTCTTCGCATCACGGTACCCGCGCCATGACCACAAACTGGCCAAATCCATGATGATCAGAATAGGCAACATGATCGCTGCTGCCTGGACCGGCGGCATGACGAGTGCCATCAACGGGACACCTACCTGCCCCATTGCACCTCCAAGGCCGCCTTTGGAAAGCCCGATCAGAATTGTGGCTGGAACAGCGGCAGCGTAGAACCATGGGTTCATCAGGAGATCGGGCATGGCGGGAAATCCGGCAGGAGGGGACAGGTTCCTTTAACCTTGCTTGGCGCAATTGAAAATGCTTTTTGGCAATATGCCGCGATTTGATAAGACATTTGTTGGACAAGGAGGAGAACTGCCCCGTTTGAGAGGACTATTCAAAACAATCATCATCCTCTATGCCCGAATTCCATCATGATTGCCTTTTCTATAGGGCACGTCCAATCCATTCGAGAACGATGTAAGGTCGCAGCTAATGAACACCGAAACGACACCTCAACGCTGCCGTATCGTTCTGATCGCACCCCCGGCGGCGAGTGCGGACGAGCTTGTTAAACAACTTGGCAATGCGCTGTCAGGCGGCGATGTCGCTTCGGTATTGTTGCCCGCCTACGACGCAGACGAGACCCTGTTCCAGACGATTGCTGAAGCAGTTGTGCCGGTCGTCCAGAAAGCGGGAGCTGCCGCCATCATCGTGGGCAACACGCAGATCGCGGGACGCGTCAAAGCGGATGGTCTGCATATTGAAGGCCCTGTCGCTGACATTGCCGCCAATGTTGCACGGTTTTCACCCAAGATGATCGTTGGAACCGGCAACATCAAGAACCGCCACACGGCTTTGGAAATCGGCGAAGCCCAACCGGATTACGTACTGTTCGGCAAGATCGGTGCGGACAACAAGCCGGAAGCCCATCCGCGAAATATTGAATTGGCCGATTGGTGGGCCTCCATGATCGAGATCCCCTGCATCATCCAGGCCGGTAACACGCTTGATAGCATCACCGACGCTGTGTTGACCGGTGCTGAGTTCATCGCCCTTGGCGCTGCCATATTTGATGGAAGCGATCCGGCATCAGCCGTCAAGGAAGCTAACAGGCTTCTTGACGAACATGCGCCGGGATTTGAGGAATAGAGGCTCATGGCAGCGCGACCCGGCAAACTACTATCCAATGTTGCGGCATTGCTGACGGCCTTCCCTGTTCTGACATTCGCAGCCTTTGCCCAGACCGCTGAAGCACCAATAACGTCCGAACCGGCAAAGCCAGCCATCGCGCCGCCCGCGCCGGCCGCGTCTGCTCCCGTTAGTTCCGGCGCGCCTGGCACGACGGCAAAACAGGACAAGCCCAGATCACCTGACGATCCCGCGCTTGAGACGATCAACCCGACCCGGTTCGGTAAGGCTCCTGCTGACGAAGCGTTCGGCGCCTATCAGCGTGGGCTCTACAAGACGGCGTACAACCTGGCTTTGCCACGGGCGGAAAGTGGCGATCCCGCTGCACAGGTTCTACTTGCCGAAATGCTGGCGCGGGGCCTTGGCATTCCGGTCAATATGGCGGAGTCTGCAAAATGGTACGGCAAGGCCGCCGAACAGGGCGTACCGGAGGCACAGTTCCGCTATGCTGCGATCCTGCTTCAAGGCAGATACGCCCCGAAAGATGTCAAGCGCGCCAAGGAGTTGACGAAAGCCGCCGCCGACGCCGGGAACGCCGCAGCGCAGTTCAACTACGGACAAATCCTCATGCAGGAGCGTCCGGGGGCTCCTGGTATCGAAAATGCCTACCCCTGGTTTCAGAAGGCTGCGGCGCAGGGTCTTCCAGATGGCGAATATGCGGTCAGCCAGGTGCTCGCCAATGGCACTCCGGCCATTCCCCGCGACATGGCCAAAGCAAGGCTTTATCTTATCAAGGCCGCCACCAAGGGTTACGACACAGCGCAGCTTGACCTTGGTAGCTGGCTTGTCGCCGGGCTCGGTGGTCCACACGAGTACAAGTCGGGCTTTGGATGGATGTTGCGCGCAGCAACTGGAGGCAATGTTGCTGCCCAGGCGCGGCTTGCGAAGCTTTATCGTGACGGCATTGGCGTAGAGGGCGATTCCATCAAGGCAGCAGCATGGTACATCGTTGCCAAGCGCGCCGGCCTGACCGACCCGGATCTGGACTCCTTTATGGACGGTCTCGACGATGACCAGAAACAGGCAGCGATCACCGAAGCAAACAAGCTGCAATAATGCGATTGGTCATTTGTTGCGTTGACGAATTGCTCGTGCCGGTCGTAGCTTCTCGCCGATACAACTCAAATGATCGAACCGATTGGAATTCGAAATGCCGCTGATCAACCGTGCTCATGAAATGCAACAACATGTCGCCGGATGGCGCCATCATCTGCATGAAAATCCGGAAATTCTATACGACGTGCATGAGACCTCGCGCTTTGCCGCAGAGAAGTTGCAGGAATTCGGCTGTGACACGGTCGAGACCGGTATTGGACAAACGGGAGTCGTCGGACTCATTCGGGGCCGTCACGGCGACGGGCCGGTAATCGGTTTTCGCGCCGACATGGATGCCTTGCCGATAGTCGAAGCCAGTGGCAAGCCTTGGGCCTCGAAGGTCGCCGGAAAAATGCACGCATGCGGTCACGACGGCCATACCGCCATGCTGCTTGGTGCGGCACAATACCTTGCCGAAACGCGTAATTTCAAAGGCACGATCGCCGTCATTTTTCAGCCGGCTGAAGAAGGTGGCGCTGGCGCCCTCGCCATGATCGATGATGGTTTGATGGACCGCTTCGCGATCAGCGAAGTCTACGGCATGCATAATGCGCCGGGGCTTCCGGTCGGCCAATTCGCTACCCGTAAGGGTTCGATCATGGCTGCGACCAACGAATTCGAGATAACTGTGACCGGGCGCAGTGGACATGCGGCCAAGCCACACACCACGATCGACCCGGTGGTGATTTCGGCCCATATCATCCTTGCGCTGCAATCGATTGTGTCGCGCGAAACCGACCCGCTGAAAGCGCTTGTCGTGTCGGTGACGCAGCTCAATGGCGGGGATGCTTCGAATGTCATTCCTGACGTCATCAAGCTCAGCGGAACGGTGCGGACTCTTGTGCCGGAGATACGCGAATTCGCGCAGAAGCGCGTGACGGAGATTGCCGAGTCGACTGCTGCCGTCTTCGGCGGCACGGCAAAAGTCGCTTACCATCAGGGCTATCCAGTTACTTTCAATCATGATCGCGAAACGGAATTTGCGGTCAGCATTGCGCAAACAATCGTGGGGGAAGCGGCGGTCAATACAAATATGCCGCCGGTCATGGGCGCCGAAGACTTTTCCTATATGCTGCAAAGTCGCCCCGGCGCTTTTGTTTTCCTTGGCAATGGCGATACTCCGGGACTGCACAATTCAGCCTATGATTTCAATGATGACGCCATTCCCTATGGTATCAGCTACTGGGTTTCATTGGCGGAGACCGCACTGGCCGCCTGAGCCGAAGCCATCCTGCAATGACGAGTGCGTGGCGCCTGATTCTGCGCGCTCTCTTGCCTAATGCGCAAATTTGTGGTCTTGGAGGCGCCAATATTGGCCCCGCTACGAATAGCGGCGCCAGTTTCCAACATCAATCCGGATAGACAAATGAAAATCAACGGTAATGAAATCCGTCCAGGCAATGTGATCGAACATGATGGCGGCCTTTGGGTTGCTGTCAGAACAAATCACGTCAAGCCTGGCAAGGGCGGTGCCTACAATCAGGTGGAGCTGAAAAACCTCATCAATGGCACCAAGCTGAATGAACGCTTTCGCTCGGCTGAGACCGTTGAAAAGGTTCGGCTTGAACAAAAGGATTTTTCGTTCCTCTACGAGCAGGGCGATGCGTTGATTTTCATGGATACCGCCAGCTACGAACAGCTTGAGCTGCAGAAGGATTTTGTCGGCGACCGCGCCGCATTCCTTCAGGACGGCATGATGGTCACGGTTGAACTTTATGACGAGCGTCCCATCGGTATTTCACTGCCGGATTATGTGACGCTGGAGATCACCGAGGCCGATCCGGTCGTAAAGGGTCAAACGGCTGCATCTTCCTACAAGCCGGCAGTTCTCGAAAACGGCATTCGCGTTCTGGTGCCGCCGTTCATTTCGTCCGGTGAGCGCATTATCGTCGATACCAACGAACTGACCTATGTTCGCCGCGCTGACTAAGCCGGCTGTTCCGTGCCTCAGGGCACGGTAAGACCTTATTCGGCGCATAAGCCCTTTCCAAAGCCCAATCAGGTTTTAGGGGGTATGCGTCTGGCGCCGGTCGACCCGGCGCCTGTTGATTTTGATCTGATGGAGAAATAATTCGAAATGGCGCGTTCAGCTCTACTCAATGTAATGGTTCAGGCTGCCATGAAGGCGGGCCGGTCCCTGGCGCGCGATTTTGGCGAAGTGCAAAATCTGCAGGTCTCACTCAAAGGACCGGGTGATTACGTCAGTCAGGCCGACAAGAAGGCCGAAGAGATTATCTATACGGAATTGCGCCGTGCCCGCCCCGACTATAGTTTCCTGATGGAAGAATCCGGAGCGGTTGAAGGCAGCGACGCCCAGCATCGCTGGCTGGTGGATCCGCTTCGATGGAACCACCAATTTCCTGCATGGCATTCCGATTTTTGGCGTCTCTATTGCACTCGAGCGCCAGGGCCAGATCGTAGCCGGCGTGATCTTCAATCCGGCGATGGACGAGCTCTATACAGCTGAACGGGGCGGCGGCGCGTTTCTCAACGATCGCCGGCTGCGCGTTGCCGGCCGTGCCAAACTGGTGGATGCGGTAATTGGCACCGGGGTTCCCCATCTTGGTCGCGGGCACCATGGCAATTACCTTGTCGAACTGCGCAATGTCATGGGTGAGGTGTCCGGTGTCCGTCGCATGGGTGCAGCTGCGCTGGACCTTGCCTATGTAGCGGCCGGCCGCCTGGACGGTTTCTGGGAGAATGGTCTTTCCCCCTGGGATATCGGCGCCGGTATCATCATGGTCCGTGAGGCTGGCGGCTTCGTGACCGACTTCGACGGCGGACAGGATGTCATCGAAAGTAAATCCATCGTCGCCGGCAATGAAGCCATCCAGCGTGCCCTTCTGAAGACACTCAAGAAGCCCATCTAGAGCAAGTTTGTCTATATAGAGCCGTTCTGCCGGAGGGATTCTGTTTCGTCTGACCACAATTCTTGTTCAGAAAGAACAAATTCAGCTGTTGCGTCATTGTACCTTCCATTTTCACCGCAAATTCGGTTAGGGTCGCACAAATCGATTTGGGCGATGCGGAGACGATGCAATGGCTGATTTCAGTTCGACCCGCCAGGGTATGGACGGCGACGAATATGATCCTTACCGGCTCTCCAGCCCTCGATTCGTCCTCTTATCCATGGCGATCTTTCTGGCAATCGTCGCTTTCCTCGCTGCGATTCTCTTTCGTCAGATCTCGGTCTTCTTCGCCACCAATCCCGGCCTCAACAGTCTGATCATCGGGGTCCTCGTGGTCGGTATATTACTTGGCTTCGGCCAGGTCATCCGGTTGTTCCCGGAGGTACGCTGGGTCAATTCCTTCCGCCAAGGCAACAATGACCCGAATGCCAAGCCAGTAATGCTTGCGCCAATGCGCGCCCTGATTGGACGGCGCCAATCAATGGCCCTCTCGACCAGCGCTATGCGGTCGATGCTCGACTCCATCGCCTCGCGCCTTGATGAAACGCGCGATATCTCCCGCTATTTGATCGGCCTTCTGGTGTTTCTCGGTCTTCTCGGGACATTCTGGGGTCTTTTGGAAACCATCGGCTCCATCGGCCAGACGATCCAATCGCTCGATCCACGGGCCGGCGATGCCAATAGCGTTCTTGACTCGCTGAAAGCCGGTCTTCAATCACCGCTTCGCGGCATGGGCACCGCATTTTCGTCCTCACTCTTCGGTCTCTCCGGCTCGCTCATTCTCGGCTTTCTTGATCTGCAGGCCGGCCGGGCGCAGAACCGTTTCTACACCGAACTTGAAAACTGGCTTTCCAGTGTCACCGATCTCGGCTCCGACCTGCACGCGTTCGATGCAGCAAGCACCGGCACCTCCGATGAGCTCCGCGCGCTGTCGGAGCGTCTGCAGAACATTCAGGAAACCGGCGGCTCAAGCCAGCGCACCACGGCCGCCCTGGCAAGCCTGGCCGAAGGCATTCAGGGGCTTGTGAAAAACATGCGATCCGAGCAGCAGATGATGCGCGATTGGGTGGAAAAGCAGGCGGATGAACAAAAATCCATACGACAGACATTGGCCAAACTCGGGGATGCCATTTCTCGTAACAAGGTAGATTAGCATGGCTCTCATCCGTAATCGCAAAGCTCTACGCCACGTCGATTACTGGCCCGGTTTCGTCGACGCGCTTTCCACCCTGTTGCTGTCGATCATGTTCCTGCTGTCGGTGTTCGTTCTGGCCCAGTTTCTTTTGAGCCAGGAAATCACCGGCAAGGATGCCGTTCTCAATCGCCTCAATGCTCAGATCAACGAACTCACCCAGCTCCTATCCTTGGAACAAGGTAACAAGCAGGATCTGGAAGACACGATCGCCAATCTTCAGGCATCTCTCACCAATGCCCAAAACGAGCAATCACGCCTCCAGTCGCTGCTTTCGCAAGGAGCAGGTGCGGGTGCTGCGGCAGAGGGCAAGATCAACGAACTTTCCAGCGGTCTTGAAAGCGAAAAGCAGATCAGCGCGCGGGCCCTGTCGCAGGTCGAAATTCTTAACCAGCAGATCATGGCACTACGCAAGCAGATCGGCGCCCTCGAAGACGCCCTCAACGCTTCTGAATCGCGTGACAAGGAATCGAATGCCAAAATTGCCGATCTCGGAAAACGGTTGAACGTGGCGCTGGCGCAGCGCGTTCAGGAGCTCAATCGCTACCGTTCCGACTTTTTTGGCCGGTTGCGCGAAATCCTATCCGACCGCGAAAATATCCGTATTGTCGGCGACCGCTTTGTTTTCCAGTCGGAAGTGCTGTTTCCCTCAGGCACAGCGATCCTTAATCCGGCCGGTTCTGAGGAAATGAAGAAGCTTGCGGTCGCCTTGATCGATTTGCAAAAAGAAATTCCCGAAGACATCAATTGGGTTCTGCGTGTCGATGGGCATACCGACAACATTGCACTGTCCGGAACCGGTCAGTTCAAGGACAATTGGGAGCTGTCATCAGCACGTGCGATTTCCGTGGTCAAATTTCTGATCGCCAACGGGGTTCCGGCCAACCGGCTCGTAGCGGCAGGTTTCGGCGAATTCCAGCCGCTTGAGCCCGGCGATACACCGGAAGTTCGTGCTCGCAACCGCCGTATCGAATTGAAATTGACGGAACGCTGAGGGATCAGCCGTACAACAAAGCGCCGAGAGCCAGCAACGCTGGCACAGCTTGCACGAAGAGAATTTTCCGGCTCACAGTCAGCGCACCGAAGATGCCTGCGACAATCACGCAGCCCAGAAAAAACGTCTTGATTGCGAAGCCAGCATCGCCAAGCCACAGGCCCCAGACCAGCCCGGCAACCAGAAAACCATTATAGAGCCCCTGGTTCATGGCAAGCGCCTTGGAGGCCGACGCGAACTCCTGCGTCAGCCTGAACGTTTTCAAACCTAGCGGCTTGTCCCACGCGACCATTTCCAGAAACATGAAATAGACGTGCAGAAGCGCCACCAGCGCTGTCAGAAGATTTGCAAACATCCCGCCTTCCCCGTTGCTGTGGATCGAACCAAAGCATTGGAGTGCTGGATTGGCAATGGCCAGATTTGTGACCAACAGTTACTCAGCAGCGCCCTTGAACGCGTCAGCGCCCGCCTCAAACTGCAGTTTGGCAAGGCTGGCATAGATTCCGTCCTTTTTGACCAGTGTCTGATGCGTGCCTTCCTCGACGATGCGGCCATCTTCCATGACGAGAATGCGATCGGCCCTGAGCACGGTCGCAAGACGGTGCGCAATCACCAGCGTTGTCCGGCCCTGCATCAGATGGTCGAGCGCCTTCTGCACCAGCATTTCACTTTCTGCATCGAGTGCAGAGGTTGCTTCGTCAAGCAGGAGAATTGGCGCGTCGCGCAAGATGGCACGGGCAATGGCGATACGCTGGCGCTGGCCGCCAGACAATGTGACACCACGCTCGCCGACCTGCGTGTCATAGCCATGATCGAGCGCCACGATAAAATCATGCGCGAGCGCGGCCTTGGCGGCAGCTTCGATCTCATCATTGCCGGCGCCCGGCCGGCCAAAGCCGATATTATCACGTGCCGTGGTGGCAAAAATCGTCGTATCCTGCGGGACAATGGCGATGCGTGACCGCAGATCGGAGGGATCCGCCTCCCGCAAATCGACACCATCGACGCGGATGCTGCCGGAAACCGGATCGTAATAGCGCAGCAGCAGTGAAAACACGGTGCTCTTGCCGGCGCCTGATGGACCGACGATTGCAACGGTCTCTCCCGGTTGAATCGTAAAATCCAGACCCTTCAGGGCGGGTGCATCGGGGCGCGTAGGATAATTGAACCGAACCTCGTCGAAAGTGACCGAGCCAACCGGCGGTTGAGGCATCGCGACTGGATTGGCGGGCGCTGCGATCGCAGGCTCTTCGGCGAGTATTTCCATCAGTCGCTCTGCAGCGCCCGAGGCCTGGCTCAGCTCACCCCAGACCTCCGACAGGGCACCGAGCGCTCCTGCGGCAAACACGGAATAGAGCAGGAACTGTCCAAGCGTTCCCGGCGTGATTGCACCGGAAAGAACATCACGCGAGCCGAACCAAAGCACGGCGACAACACTGGAAAAAATCATGAAGATCGCAAAGGCAGTAAGTATCGCCCTGGCCTTTACGGAGGATCGCGCAGCAAGAAAGGCGTCTTCCACCGAGGCACCAAACCGCAGGGTTGCCAGTTTCTCGTTGGTAAAGGCCTGCAGCGTTCGCACGGAGACGATCGACTCGCTTGCATAGGCCGTGGCGTCCGCCAGCGTGTCCTGGGCCGCACGCGAGCGGCGCCGCACCGATCTGCCGAAAGCAACCAAGGGGATGATGATCAATGGAATGGCGGCGATCACCAGGCCGGACAGTTTGGGGCTGGTGATGATCATCATCACGATAGCGCCAAAGGCGAGAATGAGATTGCGCAGGGCAACGGAGGCAGTTGCGCCGACTGCAGATTTGATCTGCGTCGTATCCGCGGTCAGCCTCGAGACGATCTCGCCGGATTGCGTGCTGTCAAAAAACCCTGGTGAAAGCTTCGTCAGATGTGCAAACACATCGTGGCGCAGGTCGGAAACTATCCGCTCGCCCAGCGTGATCACGAAATAGTAGCGTCCTGCCGAAGCGATGGCGAGAAGGGCAGCAAGCAGGACCAGCATGCCGAAGTAGTTGTTGATGAACGCCCCATTGGCGCCGGTGAATCCGTGATCGATCATACGGCGAACGGCCAAAGGAAGCGTCAATGTCGTTCCAGCTGCGAGGATCAGCGAGACGATGGCGCCGGCCATCATGCCCTTGTAGCGGGACATATAAGGGAAGATGCGCCGTAGCGGCTTCAATGAGCGACAGCTTCCTTTCCATCTCTTCGGAGCGAGATCTAGCCATATCGGCCATTCTATCTGTCTTCCTCACATCGCTTTGCGACTTTGCGGCCAGACGGCCTTGTTATTGCTTAAAGGCTGATGTATAGGCTCGCCAACAGTTTTGGAAGCCCACGCCCCTGTGACGTTTGGCTTCATCTCTACCAATCGGCTCCCGACCGGCATCCCACATCGTCAGTGGCTCTGGTTTTGTGCCCTCTAGTTTAGGACAATACAGATGAAAGCCAAGATTCATCCCGATTACCACACCATCAAGGTCGTCATGACCGATGGCACCGAATATCTGACCCGCTCCACTTGGGGCAAGGAAGGCGATACGATGAACCTCGATATCGATCCGTCCACGCATCCGGCATGGACCGGCGGTTCGCAGCAGCTTACCGATCGTGGCGGCCGCGTATCGAAGTTCAAGAGCCGTTTCGCCAATCTCGGTATATAAGACCGTCCGGCAAACTGGATTTGAAAACGGCTCCGTTCATTCGGGGCCGTTTTTGTTTCGAGGCAGTTTTGAAATGGGTATTGCATGATGAAAATAGCCCTGCTGCACACCGCCGAAAGCAACATCAGCATTTTCCAGAAGGCGGCCAGTGAAATTGGACTGCCTCAAGGCGCACTTCATCATGAGGTCCGTGCCGATCTCCTCGCTGCCGCCGAGAAAGCAGGTGGCCTCACACAGGAAATCGCCAGGGAGACCGGGGCTGCTCTGCTGGAGCTCGCCCGAAATGCCGATGCGGTCGTTCTGGCATGCTCAACGCTGGGCCCCGCAATCGCAGAAGTCGAAAACGCAATCGAAGTTCCGGTCCTGAGGGTAGACGCCGCGCTGGCAAAAAAAGCGGTAAAATCTGGCGGCCTCGTTGTCGCTATCTGCGCCGTCGAAACGACGCGCGCGCCGACAACACGGCTGTTCACGGAAGCTGCACAGTCAACCGGCGCGCAGGTCGAAATCCGCCTTGTCCCGGGCGCATGGGAACTGTTCAAGACCGGCGACCGCGCCGGGTATCTGGCCGCAATTGCAGAAGCCGCTGAAGCCGCCTATGACGATGGCGCAACCATCGTTGCTCTCGCTCAGGCGTCCATGGTCGGCGCAGCGGACCTGGTGACAAACGGGCCCAAGCCGCTCAGCAGTCCAACCGCTGGGCTGGCCGCGGCAGTCGAGCTGCTGTCGATGCGTTCCTGATCTTTGGGTCAGGTACCACTTCGTTTGAGCTGCACTCACCAGGCAGCATCCTTTCTCCATGAAGTAGTTCCGATCGAACAAGGTCAGAATAGGCCGCAACTTGATTGCAACGCGCAGTCGTTGGGCTGCTGTTTGCCAAGTTGTTTGACAAGTTGCTGATTCGCCAATAGCTTTTCCCCAAGCTTATCTGCATTCAAGGGAAGGGAAAACCCGATGACCGACATGACTACAGGTAGCAACGCGGCTTCGGGAACAGCCATAGAGCCAAGTCTTCACAGGGTCATGGGCCCCTGGCTTCTGCTTCTCTTCATTGTCGGTGACATTCTCGGCACAGGTATTTATGCACTCACCGGACAGGTGGCAAAACAGGTCGGCGGCGTTGTCTGGTTGCCTTTTCTCGTGGCGTTCGTCGTCGCTGTCGTCACCGCCTTCAGCTATCTCGAACTCGTAACGAAATATCCGAAGGCGGCAGGCGCTGCGCTTTATACGCACAAGGCATTCGGCATCCATTTCATCACCTTCATTGTCGCATTCACTGTCATGTGTTCGGGCATCACGTCCGCATCGACGGCGTCCCGTGCTTTCGCAGCCAATCTTTCCGGCGCCTTCCAGCTCAATCTGGAAACCGGAATCGGCATCTCGCTCGTTGCCTTGGCGTTCATGGCGGTCGTCGCTGCCGTAAATTTCCGCGGCGTCGGCGAGAGCGTGAAAGCCAATGTGGTTCTCACGATGGTGGAGCTCACCGGTCTGCTGATCATTATCTTCATCGGACTGTGGGCGATTGCAGGCGGCCAAGGCGATGTATCACGCGTCACGCAATTTGCTACATCACCTGATTCCAGCGTTTTCTGGTCGGTCATGGCAGCGACCACCCTTGCGTTCTTCGCAATGGTCGGGTTCGAAGATTCGGTCAACATGGCCGAAGAGTGCAAAAATCCCTCGGGGATCTTTCCAAGGGTTCTCCTGGCGGGCCTTTTCATCACCGGCGCTATCTATGTACTGGTGTCCATCTCAGCGATCACGCTCGTTGCACCGGCAGATCTTGGCCAAGGCGAAACACCTTTGCTCAAGGTGGTTCAGGCGGGTGCACCTAATTTCCCGCTTTGGATTTTCGGCTTCATCACCATGTTCGCCGTCGCAAACAGCGCTTTGATCAACATGTTGATGGCGAGCCGTCTGGTCTATGGCATGAGCCGGGAACACGTGCTTCCACCTTTATTCGGCAAGGTACATCCGACGCGCCGCACCCCTTATCTGGCGATCGCGTTCACCACCCTCCTGGCATTTGCGCTGATCATGTTCGTTGGCGAAGTTCCGGCGCTTGGCGGGACGACAGCGCTGTTGTTGCTGTTCGTCTTCACCGTCGTCAATATTGCCGTTCTGGTGCTAAGGCGCGAAAACGTGGATCACGAGCATTTTCGCACACCGACTTTCCTGCCGGTTTTGGGCGCAATCTCCTGCGCTTTCTTTGCCGGCCCCTGGACCGGGCGCGATCCTGTGCAATACAGAATTGCCGGAATTTTGATTGGAATCGGCGTCGTACTCTGGGTGATCACCATTCTGATTAATCGCGCCACGGGTGTGATGCCTGCCGAACCGGATATGGAAACCCTGGGTGGCGACGGCCCCGTTAACTGAATATCCAAAACAAAATCCCGCCGGTCTTTCCACCGGCGGGATTTGAACTCACAAGAGGTGCAGCGATCAGGCCGCGCTGAGCTTGGCCAGGACTTCGTCGCTTACTTCGAAATTCGCATAGACATTCTGAACGTCGTCATCGTCGTCCAGCGTCGCGATCAGTCGAAGCACCGATTGTGCCTTTTCCTCATCGACAGGCGCAGTTGTCTGTGGCTTCCAGATTGCCTTGATCGACTCTGCTTCGCCAAGTGCGCCTTCCAGCGCTTTCGACACCTCGCCGATGTCTTCAAAGGCGCAAAGAATCACGTGGCCATCTTCATCGCTCGCAACGTCTTCGGCACCGGCCTCGATCGCAGCTTCCATGACCTTGTCGGCGCTGCCTGCGTCCAGCTTGTAGGCTATTTCACCGACGCGGTTGAACATGAAGCCAACCGACCCGGTTTCGCCCATTGCACCGCCGGCCTTGGTAAAGGCAGCACGCACATTGGAAGCCGTGCGATTACGGTTATCAGTCAAAGCCTCGACGATAACGGCGACGCCGCCTGGGCCATAACCCTCGTAGCGCACTTCTTCGTAATTGTCGGCATCGCCACCGGCGGCCTTCTTGATGGCGCGCTCGATATTGTCCTTTGGCATTGACTGCGCCCTGGCATTCTGCACGGCCAGCCGCAAGCGCGGGTTCATCGCCGGGTCCGGCAGACCCTGCTTGGCCGCGACGGTAATTTCGCGCCCCAGCTTGGAAAAGATTTTCGACCGCACGGCGTCCTGGCGCCCTTTGCGGTGCATGATGTTCTTGAACTGTGAATGGCCTGCCATGGCACCCCTGCGTGCTTATTACGGTTGCTGATGTTCACGTCCGGGGCCCAGCAAGATTTGGCTGCGGGCAGCTCCTGGCGGAAACATGCTTCTGGAATGGCGCCCTTATAGGTAAAAACCGGCCGCCCGTCCAGCGCACAAGCGTGCTTGGCTGTCGCAATGTTTTCAGGAAAGCTTCAAGCGGGTCCCAGAGTATCCCGTTTGCGAGACGGCCGAGCAGAGATCAAACCATTCGCACCCAGTGCAGCCAGAGCGCGTCAAGCCGCTCCGGAAGGCCTTGCGGAACTGATCGAGTATCACGCCCTGCAGTGCGATTACATCGCCGGCTTGCAGCGGCCGGCCAAGCAACTGTCCGATATCTTGAGCGGCTTTGGCATCTCGTTCCAGCACACTGTCACGAAAGCAATGCGCTTCCTTCGCTGCCAGGAGAGGCTGGCAGATTTCGTCCGGCCCCTCCTGGATCAGAATATCTTCGCCTGTCACCAGCCGCGCAATGACCTTGTCGTAGTTGTCGGTAAAGGCCGGGTTATAGCCCTTACCGACATAGGTCAGCATGCACAGCAGATGGTGCGGGCGAAGTCTTACCGTCAAGCGAGGCGGACCATGATTCCCGAACGGCGAAGCAGTTCGATCGTTGCCGCCGCCAGCGCCGACTTGAGCACGCCGCCAGCGATGAATGGCGCAACACCGAAGGCCCAGGCTTTATCGATCCCAATCATGTTCGCCAGCCAGAATGCACCGAGCACGAGGCAGAGTGCATTGCCGAGAAGCATGACACCAAAGGCAGAAATCGGGTTGCGGGTGAACCCGCGTTCAGCCAGAAAACCAGCAAATGCAGCAACGACTGGGAAAGAAACAAGATATCCAGCTGTTGGGCCCGCAAATGCAATCTGGCCCGGCATGCCGTTGGAAAGAACAGGCAATCCCACAAAAGACTCGAGAAGCCAGGCGATTACGGTCAGGCCGCCGAGACGCCAGCCATAGAGCGCTCCAACGATGGTAACTGCAAAGGTTTGCATGGTCACTGGCACCGGAACCATCGGCACGGATATCCACGAACTGACAGCGAGAAATGCCGTTCCGATGAGGACGGCCAGCGCCTTATAAGCAAGGGATCGGTTGGCCAGTTTCAGCGGAACGAAAGCGTCGGAGAGTGTCATTTGGTTCATTGAATTGAGGTCCTTGTACGAATGTTGGATTATTCCGCAGCTTGGGCTTTCTTCTTCCTGCGCCGGGCCAGCATGTTGAGCGCTTCGACAAGAGCCGAGAAACCCATCGCCGCGTAGATATAGCCTTTGGGTACGTGGAAGCCGAAGCCATCGGCAATGAGCGTCATGCCGATCATCAGGAGGAAGCCCAGAGCAAGCATGACGATGGTCGGATTGGCAGCAATGAACTTGGACAACGGTTCAGCCGCGAGCAGCATGACCAGCACAGCCGTAATGACCGCAATCACCATGATGGCGATTTCATCGGTCATTCCGACGGCCGTGATGATCGAGTCGACAGAAAACACCAGGTCCAGCACGAGAATTTGCGTAATCGCCGCGCCCATCGTCAGTGTGACAGCCTTGCCGATAACATCGTCCTTGGCATCCTCGTGATCGACCGTATGATGGATTTCCTTCGTTGCCTTCCATACCAGGAACAGCCCGCCGGCGATCAGGATCAGGTCACGCCAGGAGAAGCCGTGGCCGAACGCTTCGAACAACGGTTCGGTCAGCTGCACGATGATTGAAATAGTGAACAAGAGGGTCAACCGCAGGACGAGCGCAGCGCTGATGCCGAGGCGGCGGGCGCGTGCCTGTTGTTCCTTGGGCAGCTTGTTGGTGAGAATCGAGATGAAAATGAGGTTGTCGATGCCAAGCACGACTTCCATCACGACCAGCGTGACGAGGGCGATCAGGCCGGATGGCTGAAAGATGAAATCAAAATGGGAGAGAAGTGCTTCCATGGGGGTCGTTCCTGCTTTGCTAGTGGCCCGGATGGTGCAAACCGATGGCACGACTTAAGGGTGCCGACTGCCCTCGGTCAATTCATTTCCAGAAGTACGGGATAGTTTCTTCAAGTCTCGGACCAAGCCGCAAAGGTGCGATCCTTTCGGCGAGCCCGGTGCGGTCGGATATCTCGACACCGACACCGCAGATGGTCGCCTTGCCGCTCGCCGCTTCGAACCGGCCCTTCGGCACCTTGGACAGGAAGCGATTCAGCGGTTCTTCCTTGTCCATGCCGAGAGAGGAATCATAGTCGCCGCACATGCCCGCATCGGACATGTAGGCCGTGCCGCCATTCAGGATCTGTGCATCCGCCGTCGGCACATGCGTATGGGTGCCAACGACGAAACTAGCCCGGCCATCGACAAAATGTCCGAAACATTGCTTCTCACTGGTTGCTTCAGCATGGAAATCGAAGACAACAGCGTCCGCCTGCTCACCAAGCGGACATGCCGCCAGTATTTCCTCGGCAATGGTGAAAGGGTCGTGCAAATCCGGGTGCATGAAAACCCGGCCCATGATGTTGGAAACGAGAACCCGGGCACCATTCTTGGCAAGGAATACGCCCGAGCCCTTTCCTGCCGTTCCGATCGGAAAATTCGCCGGGCGCAGAAAGCGCTGTTCCCGTGCGGCAAAGATCAGAGCCTCGCGCTGGTCCCAAACGTGATTGCCTGTGGTGACCACATCTGCACCGGCATTGATCGTATCGTGAAAGATTTCCTCAGTGATACCGAAGCCACCTGCTGCATTCTCACCATTGACAATCGTGAAGTCGAGCTTCAGGTCGGATATCAGACCCGGCAATTGCTCATAGACTGCTGTCCGGCCCGAGCGGCCCACCATGTCACCAAGAAAAAGTAATCTCACGCGCCTATCCTGATAGTAAGCTCTCGTTTCTGCGAGGCTCGTAATTGTTAACTGGCTTTACCGGTACGGCCAAAGCTGCGCAACCCGCTTTCAGTCAGGATGGCCTCCAGCGGCATGTCATGTGGCTCGTCCGGTACGATTTCGACCTCCTGGCAGTCGAAAGCCACCCCGATGAGCCGCGGATTGACGCCAATCTCCTGCAGGCGCGCGATTGCCCGGTCATAATAGCCCGCACCATAGCCGATGCGGTGGCCGCGCGCATCAAAGGCCGCGAGGGGCACCAGCATGAAGGTGGGTTCAAGGACGGGAGCATCCACCGGCGGTCCCGCCGTGCCGAAACCGGTTTCGATCATCGGCGCTCCGCGGACCAGTTCGCGGAACAGGATCGTCTGCTTGTCGATAATCACCGGCAGGCAAAGCTGAGCACCGCGCTCGCGCAGCCCGAAGAGCAGCGGCCGCAGATCCACCTCGGAGCGGATCGGCCAAAACCCCGAGACAATTGTGCCTCGATCAAGCGCAAACGACGCGAGGCCGATCTCGGCGATCCGCATTGATGCTTCAATGCGGTATTCAACCTGAAGCATGTCGCGGCGGCCCAAGGCGTCGAGCCGCAGGTTTTTCTTCAGTTCTTTGGTGGGAGAGAGAAGCTTCACAGTGAATCTCATGAGGCGCCGACACCAAGGCCAGCTCGGGATGAGCACAGAATACAAAAGCGGCGTCCACACAACCGATGGAGAAGTCGATCCCGGGAACCTACAAAGTAGGTGGGTGCCGTGTGAGAAAGCCCACGGGCCTCCTCAGGGACAGCTCCCTAAGGGATCATTAAGGCCCCGGGGAATATGTCTCTCCTGTCGAGAAGCGCAGAGCGCCAAGCCAAATATAGGACGGATGCTTGGATTGCACCAGTGGCGTTGTCGGCTAATTTCACACTCTTGCCCTCATTCTCTTCGAACCCTAATCTCGCCTCATCGTGAAAGGACCTATGATGCGGTTTGAAGGAACAGCGGCCTACGTGGCCGACAAGGATTTGATGGTGGCCGTAAACGCGGCGATTGCGCTGGAACGCCCGCTCCTCGTCAAGGGCGAACCTGGGACCGGCAAGACCGAACTTGCGCGCCAGATTGCCTCGGCGCTCGACCTCGACCTGATTGAATGGAACGTCAAATCCACCACCAAGGCCCAGCAGGGGCTTTATGAATATGACGCCGTCAGCCGCTTGCGGGATTCGCAGCTCGGCGACACGCGTTTCAACGACATCAGGAACTACATCAAGCCGGGCAAACTATGGGATGCCTTCACCGCCGATCAGAAGGTCGTGCTCCTCATCGATGAAATCGACAAGGCCGACATTGAATTCCCCAATGATCTCCTGCAGGAACTGGATCGCAACGAGTTCTTTGTCTACGAGACCGGCGAGACAATTCGTGCCAGGCACAGGCCGATCGTCATTATCACTTCGAACAATGAGAAGGAGCTGCCCGACGCGTTCCTGCGCCGCTGTTTCTTCCACTACATCAAGTTCCCCGATGTCGACACGCTGACGAGGATCGTCGAGGTGCATTATCCCGGCATCAAGAAAAACCTCGTTCGCGCCGCCCTCACCCAGTTCTACGAAATTCGCGAGGTTGCTGGCTTGAAGAAAAAGCCCTCAACCTCAGAGGCGCTGGACTGGATCCGGCTGCTCGTGGCCGACGATATTGCGCCGGAGGACCTGCGCGCCGACCCGAAGAATGCCCTGCCCAAACTGCATGGGGCGCTTCTGAAGAACGAGCAGGACGTCCACCTGTTCGAACGACTGGCATTCATGGCAAGGAGACAGGGATAAATGAGCGTTGAAATCCGCCCGTTAAGGAAGTCGGACGAGGCCGAATGGCGCCGTCTGTGGACCGGCTATTTGACCTTCTACGAGACGACCGTCCCGGAAGAAGTCTATCAGACCACATTCGCCCGATTGACCTCTGGCGCAGACCATGAGTATCACGGATTTATCGCCGAGTTTGAAGGCAGGCCTGTCGGGCTCACCCATTACCTGTTCCATCGTCATTGCTGGAGCATCGAGAATGTGTGCTATCTGCAGGATCTCTTTGCAGATCCCGAGGTACGAGGCAAGGGTATCGGCCGCGCCCTCATCGAGGCTGTTTACGCGGAGGCCAAAAAGGCCGGTGCACACTCGGTGTACTGGACGACCAACCAGAATAACGCCACGGCACGCCAGCTCTACGACCGCATCGCCAAGGTCACACCTTTCATCAAATATGTGAAATTGGTCTAGAAGCGATGTTCATCCCCTTTTTTCCTCGAACTCAAAGCGGCAAAGATTCCTGTCTCCTTGCGGGAGTATCTGACGCTGCTCGAGGCTATGGATGCGGGGCTCGTAACCTATGATGTCGAAGGGTTCTACTATCTGGCCCGATCTGCGCTGGTAAAGGATGAGCGGCACATGGACCGCTTCGACCAGGTTTTTGGTCATGTCTTCAAGGGTGTCGAAGCGCTGCACGGCGAAGGTGGCATCGATGTCGCCAATCTTCCCGAGGAGTGGCTGCGGCGGCTGGCCGAAAAACACCTGACCGAGGAAGAGAAAAAGCTGATCGAAGCCCTTGGCGGCTTCGACAAGTTGATGGAAACCCTGCGGCAGCGTCTGGAAGAACAAAAGGGGCGTCACCAGGGCGGATCGAAATGGATCGGTACGGCCGGCACATCGCCCTTCGGTGCCTATGGCTACAATCCGGAAGGCGTGCGCGTCGGTCAGGACGAGAGCCGCCATCGCCGCGCCGTCAAGGTCTGGGACAAGCGTGAATTCAAGAATTTCGATGACAGTGTGGAGCTCGGCACGCGCAACATCAAGGTGGCACTGAAGCGATTGCGGCGCTGGGTGCGCGAGGGCGCAGAGGACGAGCTCGACCTGTCCGGAACGATCAGATCTACGGCCGAACACGGTTATCTTGACGTCCAGACCCGGCCCGAGCGGCGCAATCACGTCAAGCTCTTGATGTTCTTCGACGTCGGGGGCTCGATGGACGAGCATATCAAAATTGCCGAAGAACTGTTCTCGGCTGTGCGCTCCGAATTCAAGCACATGGAATATTTCTACTTCCACAACTGCCTCTATGAGAGTGTGTGGAAAGACAATCGCCGCCGGTACACCCAGAGCATACCGACACTGGATATCATCCACAAATATGGCGCTGACTATAAGGTGATCTTCGTCGGCGACGCGGCGATGGCGCCTTATGAAGTCTCGCATTCCGGCGGTTCCGTCGAACACTGGAACGAGGAAGCCGGCGGCACTTGGCTCAGACGCGTCCTCGATCAGTGGAAAAATGCGGCCTGGCTCAATCCCACCAAGGAAGCCTATTGGGACTACACGGCGTCAACCGCCATGATCCGCGAGATTTTCGCGCAACGCATGTATCCCCTCACCCTGTCGGGTATCGACACGGCGACGCGTGAACTTTCGCGCAAGCACTGAACAATGTCGCAGGGGTTCCTGATATGCAGACGAGTTGACACGACGCGCGTGAATTCTTATTAGTCAAGTCATCTGATGACTTTAGGATTTTAGCGATCATGCAGCCCGCCGCACGCAGCAATCTTGCAGACAATGCGATCAATAATATCCGCGTGGAAATCACTGCAAATCGCTGGCAGATCGGCGACCGCATTCCCAATGAGGCAACGCTTGCCGAAATGCTCGGTGTCAGCCGCGGAACAGTCAGGGAAGCCGTGCGCGTTCTGGTGGCCCAAGGCTTTCTCGAGACACGTCAGGGTTCTGGGACCTATGTGCGGTCAGTCATCGATGCTGATGACACCCTCCTGAGAATCCGGCGTACCGGGCTTCGTGATCAGGTTGAGACGAGGTGCGCCCTCGAAGTCGAGGCTGCGCGCCTGGCGGCCCTGCGTCATACGCCAGCGATCATCGCCGGGCTTCGTCAATTACTGGCTGCTCGCGGGGAGTACGACACCGCAAACCACGATCGCTATGTCGAACGGGATCTTGCTTTTCACAAGGCCGTTGTCGCCGCCTCCGGCAACCGCGCGTTCGTCGAAGTTTACGAATTTTTCTCGGCTTCCATCCAGGAAGTCATCAAGGCAACTGTGACGGGCGAACTTCCTGAACCCGACATGGCGGCACACGTTTCTATCGTCGATGCTATTGCCTCCGGCGATCCTGACATGGCTGCATCCACCACCCGCGCTTTCATGGCGCCCATTCTCATAGAACTCGATCGGCTCCTGGCATCATGAATCAACACAGACTCCCCGGGCACCGGGCAAATGACATCGTCGGCGAACCGCTGATCGATGCGGAAGCCGACAGCGTTCCACAGCCGCGGCCGCCGATTTTTTCGAGCCGTGCCGCACGGATCGTGACGGGCCTGAGCCTCGTTCTCATTGCTTTCAATCTTCGGCCGGTTTTTTCGAGCGCTTCCGCACTTTTGCCGGAGATCATTGAGGACACGGGATTGTCGTCCTTTGGCGCCGGCGTTTTGACTACCCTCCCGGTTGTCTGTCTCGGGGTGTTCGCCCCGCTCGCGCCAAGGCTGGCGCAGCGCATCGGCGCCGAACGTACGCTTCTCGCGGTCCTGCTGCTTCTGGCGCTCGGCACCGCCTTGCGGGGATTCGGATCACTGCCTTTGCTTTTCCTTGGAACCGCAATAGCAGGCGCCTGCATCGCCACCGGCAATGTTCTGCTGCCGGGTCTCGTAAAGCGGGATTTCGCCAGCAGAACCGGATTGATGACGGGTCTCTATACCATGGCGCTATGTGCCGGAGCGGCCAGTGCCGCCGGGTTCACACTTCCGTTGCAGCACATGCTGGGTGGCTCCTGGTCACTGGCGCTCGGTGCATGGGCACTACCGGCAATTCTCGTTGCAATGATCTGGTTTCCGCATGCCTTCTTCCGAAAGGTCCGCATGAAACATGCAGGATTCAGGGTCGAAGGTCTCTGGCGCGATCGCCTCGCTTGGCAAGTCACCCTGTTCATGGGCTTGCAATCGGCATTGGCTTACTGCGTCTTTGGCTGGCTGTCGCCGATCCTGCGCGACCGTGGACTGGACGGGGTTACCGCGGGTGCCGTCGTCTCGGTTTCCGTTATGGCGCAGGTTTTCGCCTGTCTTCTGGTGCCGTCAATCGCTGTGCGATGCAAGGACCAGCGGCTCATCAATGTCACGCTTGTCGGGCTGGCGGTCATTGGCCTGCTCGGCTTCCTCTTTGCACCTCTGTCGACGGTGTGGCTCTGGGCGGTTATCCAGGGCATCGGCCAAGGCGGGCTCATCGCAGTCGCCATGACTATCATCGTGTTGCGATCCGGAGATGCCCACATAGCCTCACATCTGTCCGGCATGGCGCAATGTGTCGGCTACATGTTGGCCGCAATCGGGCCGCTTCTGGTTGGCCTCATTCACAGCCTGACCGGGAGTTATAGTGCAACGGCAATTCTGTTCGTACTTTTGGGATTTGGGGTTGCCATCTTCGGCTGGGGAGCGGGGAGCGCTACGCACGTAAAGGCACGCACTATCCAAGTTTAGATGATTTGGCTAGTATGATGCCTTCGATCGGAACCAATTGCATTCTCCGGCATTCCCACGGTAGCCAAAAGGAGTTGAGTATTGGCGCCACGTGCGAATTGGAAAGGCTATCTGAAAGTTGCAGAGCTCACCTGCCCGGTAGCCCTATACACAGCCGCGTCGACATCCGAGCGCATAGCTTTTCACACGCTCAACCGTGACACGGGACACCGCGTCCAGCGTCAATTCATTGATAGCGACACCGGCAAGCCGGTGGAACGGGAAGATCAGGTCAAGGGCTACGAAATAGGCAATAACGAGTATATCGTTCTGGAGCCGGAGGAAGTTGCAGCGGCAGTTCCCGAAAGCGACAAAACCCTCGCCGTCGAAGCCTTCATTCCCGTTGATGAACTGGACGATATCTATTTCGACAAACCCTACTATCTGACGCCAAGCGACAAACATGGGCAGGAAGCCTTCGCGCTCATCCGCGACGGCCTGAAAGCCAAGAAGGTTGCCGCACTGGCCCAGACGGTGCTGTTCCGGCGCGTCCGCACGTTGCTCATTCGCGCCGAAGATTCCGGGCTGCTCGCCACGACGCTGAACTTCGATTACGCAGTGCGCTCCGCCAAAGACGCTTTCAGCGATATTCCCGAGATGAAGATCAAGGGCGAAATGCTTGACCTGGCCAAACACATCATCGAGACAAAGTACGGCACGTTCGATCCATCGGAATACAAGGATCGCTACGAGGCCGCGCTGGCGGAGCTGGTCAAGGCGAAGCTTGAAGGTAAGCCGATCCCGGCGAGAAAACCCGCAAAGACCGAAAAGGTCGTCGATCTCATGCAAGCACTGCGCGAAAGCGCGGGCGTTGGAAAGAAACCGGCCGCTACGAAGAAAGCAAAGGCGGAGCCAGCACGGCGGAAGGCGAGTTGATCGGTGGTGGCGCTTGAAACCTATCGCAAGAAACGTGATTTCAAGACAACATCCGAGCCGAGAGGCCGCAAGACGCGCAAGGCGGGCAACAGCTTTGTTATTCAAAAGCATGATGCACGGCGGCTGCATTATGATTTCCGGCTGGAGATGGATGGCGTTCTGAAAAGTTGGGCCGTGACCCGCGGTCCCAGTCTCGTTCCGGGTGAGAAACGGCTGGCCGTCCACGTCGAAGACCACCCGCTGGAGTACGGCGATTTCGAAGGCACAATCCCCAAGGGTGAATATGGCGGCGGCACTGTCATCATCTGGGATCGTGGCACCTGGAGTCCCGTCCATGACCCCGACAGGGGTTATGCGAAGGGTCATTTGGAGTTCGAACTTCACGGCAAGAAGCTCTCCGGGCGGTGGCATCTGGTGCGCATGCAGGGCAAGCCGCGCGAAAAACGCGAAAACTGGCTGCTGATCAAGGGCGAGGATGAAGCCGCTCGCCTGGAAAGCGACCCCGACATCCTTGAGGAAGAGCCGAAATCCGTAAAAACCGGCCGTGAGATCGCCGATGTCGCGGGTGAAGAACCGGGGTGGTCGTCAAAAACCGGCAAGATCGACAAGACCGCAGCGAAGCAGAAAACTGTAAAAAAGCCAGCCGCGCCAATTGAAACCAGCACCGTCGATCCAGCCGGCATCAAGGGGGTGAGGAAGGCGCGGCTTCCGGAATTCGTGCAACCCAATTTGGCGGCACTGGCAATGCGGCCCCCTTCCGGGGAACGTTGGATCCACGAGATCAAGTTCGACGGCTATCGCCTGCAGGTGCGGATCGAGGCCGGCCGTGTCAAATTCCTGACGCGCACTGGTCTCGACTGGACCAAAAAGTTCGGCAAGCAGCTCGTCGCCGCCTTTCAGGATTTGCCGGTTGGAACAGCGTTGATCGACGGTGAACTTGTCGTGGAAACTGCAGCCGGTGCTTCGGATTTTTCCGCCCTGCAGGCTGATCTCAGTGCGGACCGGACCGACAGGTTTGTCTTTTACGTCTTCGACTTTCTCTATCTCGACGGTTTTGATCTGCAGGAATTGCCGCTGATCGAGCGCAAGACCCTGCTGCAAAAGCTCATTAGTGAGCGCGTGGGACCCATCCGTTTCAGCGAACACTTCGACGGGGATGGTACAGTCATCCGCGACCACGCTTGCCGGCTTGGCTTGGAGGGCATTGTTTCCAAACTACGGAACGCGCCGTATCGTTCTGGCCGCGGTAAAACCTGGCTCAAATCCAAATGCTCACAACACCAGGAATTTGTCATCGCGGGATACGTGCCATCGACGACATCCCGCAAGGCTATCGGCTCGCTTGTCATGGGCGTTTATAACGGCAAGAAACTTGAGCATGTCGGCCGTGTCGGCACAGGCTACAGCACCGCTGTAGCTGAAGACCTTTACCGCAGGCTCGAGCGCATCCGCATGACGGAAAGCCCGTTTGCAGAACGCTTGGGTGCTGACGCTGCAAGGCAAGTGCGTTACACGAAGCCACAACTTGTGGCAGAGGTCGAATTTCGCAGCTGGACTGCCGATGGAAATTTACGTCACGCCGCGTTCCGCGGCCTGCGTGAGGACAAGCCTGCGCAGGAGGTTGTGCGCGAAACCACGAGACCGGCTACCCTACCCAAAACCCAATCTAAAGCAAGACCAGTGGGGCACACCGTGAAACTTACCCATCCCGATCGTATCTATTGGCCCGAACAAGGCGTGACCAAACAAGGTCTGGCCGATTATTATACCGATGTCTGGCCGTATATCTCACCCTTCATTGTTGGCCGCCCTCTCGCTCTTCTGCGAAGCCCTGAGGGCATTGCCGGCCAGTCTTTCTTCCAGAAGCACGCGTGGAAAGGGCTCAACCCCAACATTGTTCTGGTCAAAGATCCCAAGGAAAAAGATGACGAGGCGCTGATCAGCATCAAGGATCTGGATGGCCTGATCGGGCTGGTGCAATCCGCCGTTCTCGAAATTCATCCGTGGGGCTCCACTGTCAAGGATTGGGAGCGTCCGGACATCATCATTATGGACCTCGATCCCGGCGACGGAGTTCCGTGGGCAAAAGTGATCGACGCCGCACAGGAAACCCGCCAGCGGATCGAGCAGGCCGGCCTTAAGGCTTATCTCAAGACCTCCGGCGGCAAGGGCCTGCATGTGGTGGCGCCGATAAAGCCCAAGGCGACTTGGCCGGAAGTCAAGGCTTTCACCAAGGCCATCGCCGATTCCATGGCTTCCGACAGTCCTGACCTCTATGTCTCTACGATCACCAAATCAAAGCGCCAAGGCAAGATTCTCATCGATTATTTGCGCAACCAGCGTGGCGCGACAGCCGTTGCCCCGTATTCGACGAGAGCACGTCCAGGCGCTGCTGTCTCGATGCCACTTGAATGGGATGAACTGACTCCGGGTATAGGACCCGCCTATTTCACGGTCTTGAACACACCGACCCGGATTGCATCGTACAAGGCCGATCCCTGGGCGGACTTTCGGGCATCGGCAGTGCCGATCGAAAAATCGAAGGCGCCACGCAAGAAAATCTCCTAGAGCAAGTTTTGTCTAAATTGGGTCGTTCTGCAGGAGGGAATTTGGTTCAAGGTCAAGGGATTTGGCGAGACCGATGTTTTTCCATCGGACGACGCCGAAGCCCGAAGGATTTGGGCCAAATTCACCCGGCAGAACTGGCTCTATTTAGATGAAACTTGCTCTAGCGTTTCTTTGTCGGTTTACTCTCGCCCGCGATGCTCTTGCGCAGCGCATCCATGATATTGATGACATTGCTGGAAGGCTCGACCTCCGTCGCCTTTGCGGCGGCCGGCCGCTTCTTCCCCTTTTTCTTCGCCGCGATGATTTCAAGCAATCGATCCTGCACAGGATCGTCGACCATTTTCGGATCCCATGGCTTGGTTCGCTCATCGATCAGCGTTTTAACCAGCGTCATCAATTGGGCATCGGCCTTGCCGTCCCTGATATCGCCAAAATATGCATCTCGATCACGTACCTCATCACCATAGCGCAGCGTCCACAGCACGATACCGGGGCCTCGCGGCTCCAGCATCACTGCCCGCTCGCGCCGGTACATGACCAGTCGTGAAATCCCCACTCTGCCGGTAGCCTCCATGGCATCGCGAATAACCGAAAAAGCCTCCTCGCCTACCGGATCGTCCGGTGTCAGGTAATGCGGCTTGTCATACCAGATCCAGTCGATGCTCTCGCGCGGCACAAACATCTCGATGTCGATCGTGCGGGTACTTTCAAGCGCCACCGCACTGATTTCGTCATCCTCAAGCATGACATACTCGTCTTCGCCGCGCTGATAGCCCTTGACCTCGTCATCCTCGTCGACGGGCTTGCCGCTCACTGAATCAACGTACTGGCTAACGACACGGTTGCCGGTTTTCCGGTTCAGCGTGTGAAAGCGCACCTTTTCCTCATCCGTCGTGGCGGGCACCATCGCCACCGGACAAGTCACGAGCGAGAGCTTGAGGTACCCTTTCCAGAATGACCGCGGAGCCATGGCGCGCGCCTCTCTCTTATGAACTGCAACAACGATGCATATTAACAGGTCCTGCCCCTAAGGGAACCGACCCGTTGCGTTGGCGTTCTTGACTCGCAGCAACAGGGTGAAGAAATGCAGCCGGATTATGCGGACTATGCAAGGGAGCTTGGCCGGGAACTTGTTGATCCGGAAGCATTCCCCGTGAAACGCGAACCATACTGCGGCCGGTTTCGCTACATTCGCGCCAATGGCCGTCCGGTTTCCAGGCAGCACGCCGAACGCATGGCTTCACTTGTCATCCCCCCTGCCTGGACTGAGGTTTTTTGCTGCGATTCCGAGAGCGGACATATTCAGGCCATCGGCAAGGATGATCTCGGGCGGCGCCAGTATATTTACCACCCGAAGTGGGAGTCGGTGCGCAACAGCATGAAGACTCATCGCTTGCTCGCTTTCGGCAAGGCGCTTCCCCGTATTCGCAAACGCATCCTCCGCGACATGCAGCGTCCACCCACGTCGAGCCGGCCACTAGCTGCGCTTGCGGTTAAGCTTATCGACCAGAAGGCTTTTCGGGCAGGTCATGAGAAATACGCCAAGGATGGTGGCCGGGGCATCGCATCGCTCAAGAGCAGCGACCTCAAGATCAGCGGCAACGTCGCCAATTTCATCTTTGCCGGGAAGTCGAAGAAGATGAACGAGATAACGATCAAGGACCGGTCCGCCGTGAAGCGATTGAAAGCGTTGAAAAGGCGTGGAAGATTGTTTCAATATAAAACCGATCGCCGCTGGCGCAGCCTGCATGCGGGCGAGTTGAACAATTACTTGCGCGAAATCGCCGGCTCGAAAGTCAGCGCCAAAGATTTCCGGACATTTCATGGCTCTGCGCGCGCTCTTGAGTTTCTGACCGGGATCGAAGCCAAGACCGATGCCGCCAGAAAGCGAGCCATTGCGGCTGCCATGCGCAACGTTGCCGAGTTCCTGCGCAATACACCCGCAGTGACACGGTCGAGCTATGTTCACCCGCTGATAACCGACTGCTTCAAGGCTGGCGAACTCGATCGTTCGCTGCTCCGGGCCCCTTATCGCAAAGGTCTCAGCGGCGCCGAAACCGGGCTCATGCGTCTGTTGGAACGAGCAACCACTTGAACATTTTGAGGCCACAGATAACCCGGCTAGTTGAATTCTACCGGGTACAGCCAAAAGGAGGAGGGGCCCTTGTCTAATTTGATGATGCTGACCGGGATTCCGCATTGCGGTAAGTGGTGCGGAAGATTGCAGAATTAAATTCGATTTGCGGCTATCCGAGAAATGCGCTTAGCTTTTTCAATATTGCCAGCCTGCGGGAACGGCGACCCGCAACTCGGATGTGTTCTCGCCCGAAGAGTTGGGAGCGTGTCATGGCTTTTCTAGATCGAGACCGACGCATATTTACGACGACTGATTGGGAAATCATGCAGCGTGCGCACAACAAGGCATCGCTCTTGCTCGATCGTTGTCCAAAAACCGATGCACGTTGCAACGAGCTTGCACGCGTCATCATGACCATGTTCGAAAGCGGCATTCGCGACGAAGACGATTTGGCTGCGATGGCCGCGAACCGCGAGCTTAATTTCCTGGCTGTACGCGGATATTTTCAAAAGCCGTTTCCGTTCGGGCATACCGAAGCGTCCCTGTCCGAGCCGCGAACCGAACATTAAACGGAAAGAAAAGCGGCCTTCGCAACCTCAGGCGGACAACGTGTTTTGTTGTGTCAGCAGACGATCGCACAGATCCGTTGCAGGCATCGGATAGGCGATTGCATAGCCCTGGAGCGTGTCGCAGCCAAGGCGGCGCAAGAGTTTCGCGTGCTCAGGCGTTTCAACGCCTTCCGCCGTAACCTCTATTCCGAGCGTCTGGGCAATATCGACGATCGACCTGACCAGGCTCCTCTGCTCCCGCGAGGTTGTGATCGGCATGACGAGGCGCCGGTCGATTTTCAGCCGTTTCGGCTTGAGTTTCAGCAATCCGATGATCGAGGCATGCCCGGAACCGAAATCGTCGACTTCTATCTCGATACCCATTTGCTTTAGCAGTGCAATGTTCAAGAGTACGTCATCTTCGATCTCATCCAGAAAAATCGTCTCCAGCAGTTCGAATGAAAGCGTGTGAGGCTGGATATTCAGCTGCCGCAATTGATCGATCAGAGAAGGATCGGACAATCGTTCGGCCGATGTATTGACTGCAATGCGCGGAACGTCGATCCCGCGTTCCTGCCATGACTGGCGGTCCCGTAACACAGCCTTGAGGATAGCCGCATCGAACTCAGCCATCAGTCCCAGCGTCGTCGTCACTTTCAAGAAGGATTCGGGCGCGAGCAGCCCGCGCTTGGGATGGTTCCAGCGAGCGAGGGCTTCAATGCCGACAATGCGCTGCGTTCGGGCGCAGACCTGTATCTGATAGAACGGTATGAATTCGCCTCTTTCAATCCCGAGTTTGACATGTTCCGCCACTCGGCGGTCGCTGGAAAGCTCGGTCTTGAGATGTGGCGCGAAAAATTCCACCCTGTTCCGGCCCAGTTTTTTGGCGCGGTAGAGCGCTACGTCGGATTCAGCCAGAAGATTTGCGGCGTTCCCATCATTCACCCACGCCACACCAATCGATGCGCCGGTTTGCAGCAATCTGCCGCTGTAGGATACGCCTTGCTTGAGAAGCCTTACGACATGCTCCGCCACCACTTCCAGCTCTCTCAGCGTCGAGAAATCCGATATCAGGATGACAAATTCGTCGCCGCCCATGCGCGCTACGAACCCGCCCTCCGGAACGACGGAAGCTATCATCAAGGCGGCAGACTTCAGTACCGCATCACCTGCCAGGTGGCCCGCTGTATCGTTGACGTGTTTGAAATAATCCAGGTCGATATGGAGAACCGCCAGTTGTTCGAGACTGGTGTCGTTCGAAAGTTCGGCGAGCCGTTTGTCGAAATAGCGCCGGTTGGGAAGGCCCGTGAGATAGTCATGCTCCGCCGCATATTCGATCTGGGCGGTGCTTGCTTCGAGGGCGAGGGTTCGCGCTTCGGCGATCGCTTTCTGATGGGAGAGCTCGCGGTTCAGCAGGACATCGGCGGTAACATCCCATTCCGCACCGATAAATGTTCCGGTATGACCATTCTCGTAATAATGTGCTCTCGACCGCAGGTGGCGGACATCCCCGTTTGGCAGGACAATCCTGAATTCGGAAAAGTAGTCCCCCTTGCGCTGAATAGCTTCTTCAAAGTCCTGTTCGGCCTTCGCGCGATCATCCGGATGTATGGCACTAACCCATTGGGCCGGAGTTATTTTACCATTCGTGGTAGCGGTGGCGTAGAGCCGGTGCATCTGCAAATCCCAGAGTACCTCATCGGTCCCTGTATTGTGTTCCCAAACGCCGATCTGCGATGCGTCGAGCGCCAGCTCCAGCCGGCGGAGAACATTCTGAAATTCCTGCTCTGATCTGGCCCATTTCATTTTATCTTCGCAACAACTCCACCCGTTCCCCGATCTATATCCTGAATAATCTCCCTTAAGAAAATATTGTTGCTGAAATTAGAGCAAGCCTTGAGGCAGGAACCATCCAATGCAACCGGGCGCATTTAAGATGCGTCAAGCATATTCACAGATAGTCACCGCCACTCACCATTTATTCATTCCAGCTGGGCGACTCTGTTATTGTCGGATATTGGGGGTGACAGGAATGAAAACGACAATTTTGGTGACAGCAGCAATCGCGATTCTCGCTTGGGGAAACGCAGCCGCGGCAGATGAATTGAAGCTGAAGGTCGCGACGGAGGGAGCCTATCCCCCGTTTAACTCTCTCGATGCCTCTGGCAATCTCGTCGGGTTCGATGTGGATATCGCCAAGGCCCTGTGCCAGCAAATGAACGCAACGTGTTCGTTTGTAGCGGTTCCCTGGGATGACATCATCGGCAGGCTTGAAAAGAACGAGTATGACCTCGTCGTCGCCAGCATGTCCTTGACCGAGGAACGCGCCAAGAGAATGGAATATTCTGCTCCTTACTATCGTTCACACTCGGCATTTGCCGCCGATCCAAACAGATTCAAGGACATATCTCCCGCGGCACTGAAAGGATCCCGCATCGCCGCAGGTAGCCAGACAATTCAATCGGAATACCTCAAGAAGAACTACCCCGACAGCAAGATAATACTGACAAAGGACCAGCCAGAAGCCCAGAAACTTCTCCAGGCGGGAGAGGTGGATTTGATCCTGGCTGATTCTGATAGACCTGCTGACTTTCCTCCAAGCGCCCGAGAGCTCGAAATTCGATTATGTCGGCGATCCTGTCACCAATGACTTCCTGAAAAGCTCGGCACATATCACCGCTCACAAGGGGAACGCGGAATTGATCAAGAAAGTCAATGTGGCTTTGGACCAGATCCGCCTCAATGGGACCTACGATCGCATCAACAACGCATACTTTCCCTTCAGCATCTACTAGATCCAGACTGGCTCCCGCATGACCGCACAGAAAAAAGGCTTTCAGATATCGATGGCTGCCGCTGGCAGACTGCTCATCGGATTTGTGCTTTTTTATGCAATTGTTGCGGCGGGCTTTTCCATCGTCTTCCTGCGCAAGATCGAAAGCGACGCAAGATACACGCAGGAACAGCAGCTGCCGCTGGTGCTCAGCCAGAACCGAAACGCGATCAAGGTCGAGCGTTTGGCTTCACTTGCCCGCTCAATCTATCTTGCCAAGGATCGGGAACTAGAACGGCAGCTTCAACTCCAGACACATGTCCTCGCTCAAAGCTTCACGCTGGACGAAAATAATGAACTGGCTAAAGGCGTCATGGATGTTGGGGCTTCAGTCAAAAGGATAGTCGCCATCCGGGAGCAAGTGCGCAGGATGGACTTCGGCACTGGTATCGGCCCGGACCCGGCCATCAGGGCGGAACTGGAAGAGCAAGCTCTTGAAACCTATCAGAGCGCAATGCGGGTGACCGACAAGTTGAGCCAATCGATGATCAGCGACGCCGCCGTCCTTGCCTATGGCATGTCCGGGGATATCCAACGCACGGCAAGAATGATCCAGATCGCCTGGATTATCATATTGATTCTTCCGGTCGCAACGGCAGTTGGCGCTATCTATGTCGTAGCGAGACACATCATCACGCCGATAAACTCGGCCATCGAAGGTCTGCAATCGATTGACCGCCACGAAGGTCGTAATTTCAAGCTTCGACGGCCCCTGTTTCGCGAGCTGTCAACGATCTACGAAGCTATCGAGGCCTATGGCCGCGTGTCGAGCGATCTATTGAGGACGAACTCAATTCTCCAGGCTTTGTCGGAAGAGGACGGATTGACGACGCTTGCGAACCGCAGAAGTTTCGAAAAGCGTCTGGGTGAGGAGTTTACCAAGGCCGCACAAGACGGAACCGACCTTGCAATTCTGATGGTGGATCTCGACCATTTCAAATCCATCAACGACCATTACGGCCATCAGATGGGCGACACGTGCCTTAAGATGACAGCGAATGTGTTGCGCGGCGTTTGTGCGGAACGCGAATGTCATGCGGCCCGCTACGGCGGCGAGGAGTTTTCAGTGGTATTCCCCGGCTGCAACCTGCAGGAAGCAATTGCCGAGGCTGAAAAAATCCGGCTTTCCCTCAGCAGCCTGATCATAAAGACGAGTTACGATGAAGTTATCCGCATAACCGCGAGCGTTGGCGCCGCCACTCTCAAGAGTGGCAAATTCGAGACTTCGTCCCAATTGCTTGAAAACGCCGACAAGGCCCTTTACCTCGCAAAACATAGCGGACGAAATATCGTCAAATCCCTTCCCTCCTCTGGCCGAACTGATTTGAAATCCATACCCGCCTAAGGTTATGTAGGCTGGATATATGCGGCGCAATCATGGGGGATGATTTCATGCCAACGCTCTACTCGATCAAGCCGGCATTTCAGAACCTGTTGCGTCCGCTGGTTGGCCGGCTCGTCGCCGCCGGCGCGACGGCAAATCAGATAACAGTTGCAGCATTGGCTCTGTCAGTTTTCGCGGGAGCGATCATCGCGCTTTATCCGGAAACCACGCCACTTTTTCTGGATTCTGCCCCTGGTGCTGTTTGTTCGGATGGCGCTCAATGCCATTGACGGGATGATGGCGCGAGAATTCGGCCAGGCATCGAAACTCGGTGCCTGTCTGAACGAGGTCGGCGATGTGATTGCTGATGTGGCGCTCATCCTGCCCTTCCTCCTCGTCGCCCCGTTTTCCGCGCCAGGGGTAGTCGCCTTCGCCATCGCAGCCCTGCTTGTTGAATATGCTGGCGTTCTCGGCGTGATGATCGGCGGCGGCCGGGGCTATGACGGCCCCTTCGGCAAAAGTGACCGCGCTCTTGCCCTCGGCATTATCGCGGCGCTGATTGGCAGCGGTGTGGTTTTGCCGGCCTGGTTCGGCTGGGTCTTTCCACTCATGGCGCTGCTGTCGCTTTACACCATGTTCAACCGCATCCGTGCTGGCCTCCGCCGCGCCAACTCATCGATTTCCTGAATGATCATTCCGTCTGGAGAAACAATGCGCGCTGAACCCTTATCTGATCCTGCGGTGGCAGGCGCAATGGAAGAAATGACGTTTCGCACCCATGACGGGACCGAGCTTTTCTATCGCAAATGGCCGGCGCAATCCGGCCAGGCCAAAGGCGCAATCGTCCTCCTGCATCGCGGCCATGAACACGGGGGGCGTGTTGCCCATCTGGTTGAAGAACTTGGCCTGCATGACTTCGCCTTTTATGCATGGGACGCCCGCGGCCATGGCCGCTCGCCCGGCGTGCGCGGCTTTTCGCCATCCTTCGCCGCATCGGTCCACGATCTCGATAGCTTTGTTCAGCACATCAGTGTGGTGGACGGCTTTGCGGTCAGCGACATGGCGGTCGTTGCGCAATCCGTCGGCGCCGTTCTGGCCGCCACCTGGGTTCACGACTACGCACCGCCAATCCGCGCGCTGGTACTGGCTTCGCCGGCCTTCAGCGTCAAACTCTATGTGCCTTTCGCCCGTGAGGGCATCTGGCTATGGCAGAAGCTGAAGGGCCAGTTCTTCGTCAATTCCTATGTGAAGGCAAAATTTCTCACCCACGATCCCGCGCGGATTGCTTCCTTTGAAAGCGATCCGCTGATCACCCGCCCCATCGCTTCCAATGTTTTGCTCGATCTCTATGAGACGGCGGACCGCGTTGTCGCCGACGCGCGCTCCATCATCGTACCCACCCAGCTGCTGATCTCCGGCAGCGACTGGGTGGTACGCCATGGACCGCAACATCGCTTCTACGAGAATCTGGCACATCCTTTGAAAGAGCGGCATGTGCTGAAAGGCTTCTTTCATGACACGCTGGGCGAGAAGGATCGCGGCATCGCAGTCGCCCATGTCCGCCGCTTCATTGCCGATCGCTTCGCCGCGGAGCCTGCTACCCTTGATGTCACCAATGCCGATGAGACCGGATTCACCCGCGACGAGCAGGACAGGCTTTCCTCACCCCATGATCTTTTGTCGGTTAAAGGGCTTTACTGGGCTTTTTACCGCACCTCCATTCGTGTCAGCGCATTGTTCTCCAAAGGACTGGAGACCGGCGTCAAAACCGGCTTCGATTTGGGATCGACCCTCGATTATGTCTACGAGAACCAGCCGCGCGGGCTTGGGCCGGGCGGGCGGCTCATCGACCGGCAGTTTCTCGATGCGATTGGCTGGCGCGGTATTCGCCAGCGCAAACTGCACCTGGAAGAACTGACCCGCATTGCGCTTGCCCGGTTGCGGGACGCTGGCCGCCCGACGCATTTGCTCGATATTGCCGCCGGTCATGGCCGGTATGTGCTCGATGCCATCGATAAATCCGCAATCAAACCGGACAGCGTTCGATTGCAAGACTATTCGCCGATCAATGTCGAGGCGGGGAGCAGGCTGATCGCGGAACGGGGGCTCAAAGATACCGCGAGCTTTCATCAGGCCGACGCATTCGACGGTGACAAGCTGGCGGCGACCATCCCTTCACCCGATCTGGCCATTGTCTCCGGCCTCTATGAGCTGTTCCCGGACAATGGCCTGATCGAGCGCTCGCTTGATGGTCTGGCAAGGGCGATGAAACCGGGCAGCCTGCTTCTTTATACTAACCAGCCATGGCACCCGCAGCTCGAAATGATCGCGCGGGCGCTTACTTCCCATCGCGGTGGTGAGGCTTGGGTGATGCGACGCCGGACACAGGCTGAAATGGACCAGCTGGTCGCGGCGGCGGGCTTCAGAAAGATCGAACAGCGTATCGATCAATGGGGCATCTTCACCGTTTCCATCGCAGAACGCCTATGACAGCAGAAACCATCGCACCCATCGGGGAATGGCGTTTCGACAAGGCTGTGGCAAAGCGCGCCGTCCTTTGGCTGCTCCTGCTCGCACCACTGTTCTATATTTCCTATGGTGCAGCCAACTGGCTTGCCTCCCAACGTGCGAATGTTCCCAACATCACGTTCACCTGGGAACATGCGATCCCCTTCATGGCATGGACGATCTTCCCCTACTGGTCGATCAATTTTTTCTATGGCCTTTCGCTTTTCCTCAATGACACCCCTATCCAGGTCGACCGGCTGGCAAAGCGCTATCTGACCGCGCAGGTCGTCGCAGTCAGCTGCTTCATCCTCTTCCCTCTAACCGCAATTTTCCAGAAACCAGCGACAAGCGGTGCGTCCGGCTTCCTTTTCGACCTCCTCGGCGGGTTTGATAAACCGTTCAACCAGGCTCCGTCGCTCCACATCGCCTTGTTGGTCATCATCTGGATGCATTGGCACCGGCGCCTTTCCGGTGGTGCGCTGCGGATCTGGCACGCCTGGTGTACATTGATCGGCCTTTCCGTCCTCACAACCTACCAGCATCATTTTATCGACATACCGACCGGCGTGCTGCTTGGTGTCTTCGCCTTGTGGCTTTTTCCCGGCGATACACCGTCGCCGCTGGCCGGATTCCGGCTGGCCAGCGACGCCCGAGCCCGAAGGATTGGCTCATACTACGCCGGGGGCAGTCTGGTCTTTGTTCTGCTGACGGTGCTGGGAACATACAATTCAGCGGTCTACCTGATCTTTCTCTGGCCATCGCTGGCGCTTGCGCTCGTTGCCGCTGGCTATTTCGGTGCTGGTGCCAGTGTCTTTCAGAAAGCCGCCGACGGAACAGTCTCCTTCGCCAGCCGGTGGCTCCTCGCTCCATACCGGCTTGGTGCCGTGGTCAACAGCTATCTGTGGACAAGGAAACTCGCGTCCTCGGTTCACGTGTGCTGCGGCGTACATCTTGGGCGCCTGCCGAAGCGATCCGAGTTATCGGCTTTTGCCACCGTAATCGACATGACCAGTGAGTTGGCAAAGCCGTCTAACGTGGAGGTTGAGTGGCAGGCCTTTCCGGCACTTGACCTTCTCCCGGCCGGCCGCGTCGAGCTTGAAAAGGCATCGGAAGCGATCGAAAATGCTCGCAGCAAGGGGCCGGTCCTCGTTTGTTGCGCACTTGGTTTCCAGCGCAGTGCGGCGGCTGTCGGCTTCTGGCTCTTGCGCTACGGTTACGCGAAGAATGCCGCCGATGCCATACGCCTGATTGAAGGCAAGGGCAGGCGGATCCATCTGACAGAAGAGATGATTGCCATCGCGGAGGAGCGGCCAGAGAATGGATAACGATGCTGCCACATTTGCCGCCCGGCTCAAGCACAGAGCGCATACCTATGGCTTCCTGACCTGTTTGTTGCTGGTTGCCTCCTCCATTGTCGGTGATGCGGGCGGCCCCCTGTTCGGCTGGCTTTGGCCGCTGATGATCATTGGCGGACTGATCACGCTTTTTCTTGCCGTCTATCTCCGCTTCGATGCGGCGCTTTTCAATTTTATTGCCTCCCACGAGGACGAGACCGCCGGCTGCCGTGCCGCCGACGATCTTCTTGAACGCATGCATCTGCGCAAGTGCCCGAAAGTGACGCGGCCGCTTCAAGCGCGAATCTCGGGAACCAACCGCCTGCTGACAAAACTGCACCTTGCTTTTGCGTCTTTTCTTGCTCTATTCGCTGCATTGACAGCCTATGGGCTGTGGACTGCCTAGCGCCGGTCTGGGGGAACAAGAATGAACGCAAAACCACTGCTGCGGCGCGCGGCCGCCATGGCGCTTGCCGGACTGGCGCGAGCCATCACGGGCGTGCGGCCGATCTGGCAAGGCTGTTCGCCGCTGGGACGCCAGCGCATCTATTTCGCCAACCATGCCAGCCATGGCGACTTCATCCTGCTGTCCTCCTGCCTGCTTCCGGAAGAACGCGAGCGTACCCGCGCCGTCGCTGGCGCCGATTACTGGCGCAAGAACAAGATACGTCATGTATTGGCGCGCGACCTCCTCAACACCGTGCTGGTCGAGCGCAACTGGGTCGAGCGCGCGGAAGATCCGATGGTCATCATGCTGGATGTCCTGAAGGAAGGCCAATCCCTGATCATCTTTCCCGAAGGTACGCGCAACATGACCGAGGAGCCGCTGCTGCGCTTCCGCTCCGGGCTCTATAATCTCGCTCTCGCCCGCCCCGATGTGGAACTCGTTCCGTGCTGGATCGAGAACATGTCGCGCGTTCTGCCGAAGGGCGCATTCCTGCCGGTGCCGCTGCTTTGCCGTGTCATCTTCGGGACGCCGGTTATCCTTGAGCCCGGCGAGGACCGCCACGCCTTTCTGCACAGGTCCCGGCAAGCACTGCTCGAACTCAATCCGGAACACCAGAGGGCGCTCAATCATGACTGAAACGGTCTGGCTATTCCTCGGCCTTCTCGGTGTACTGACTGTCGCAAGCGCCGTTGCCACCGCGCTGAGCTGGAGGAGCACACGCAAGGGCGACGCGCTCCCCTCGACACTCGCCAATCTTAACTCGCGCATCAAGGCGTGGTGGATCATGGTTGCCGCCATCTCCATTGCCTTCCTGTTCGGCAAGGGCGGCGTCATCCTGCTGTTCGCATTTGTCTCGTTTGCCGCACTGCGCGAATATGTGACGCTGACGCACACGCGGCGCGGTGATCACTGGATCCTGCTCGGCATGTTTCTGGTGATCATTCCGGTGCAATACTACCTGCTCTGGATCGACTGGTATGGGCTCTTTGCGATCTTCGTTCCCGTCTATTGCTTCCTGGCCATGCCGGCGCTGACGGCAATCTCCGGCGATACAGCTCGCTTCCTCGAGCGCGTCAGCGAACAGCAATGGGGCATCATGCTCTCCGTCTATTGCATCAGTCACGTACCGGCGCTGTTGACGCTGCCTGTACCGGGTTTCGAGGGCAAAGGCCTGCTGCTCATAGCCTTTCTCATCGCCACCGTCCAAGGCAGCGACGTGCTGCAATATGTATTCGGAAAACTGTTCGGCAAGCACAAGGTCGCACCGAAAATATCGCCCTCCAAAACCTGGGAGGGGCTGATCGGCGGTATCATCAGCGCCTCACTGCTTGGTGCGGCGCTTTCCTGGCTCACACCTTTCACGCCGCTGCAGTCCGGACTGATGGCCGGGCTGGCCTGCATTATGGGCTTCTTTGGCGGGCTGGTCGCATCGGCCATCAAGCGCGATCGCGGCGTGAAGGATTGGGGTCATATGATCGAGGGCCATGGCGGCATGCTCGACCGCGCGGACAGCCTTGTCTTTGCCGCGCCAGTCTTCTTTCACATAGTCCGTTACTTCTGGACGTGAGCTAGAGCAGATCCGCCTTGCCGAGATCACGCAGCAGATGGCTCACGCCATAAGTCCATGGCGCGCACTCCGTCGACAGCCGGACGCGATCTCGACAATGTACCCAACGATGACGTGGAGATGGAAACGATGTCGTTCATCTTGTGGGTAAAGCCCTTGCCCGGCCCATCGCGATCCTTCACCGGTGCGAACATCGTGCCGAGATACAGCACCAGTCCGTCCGGGTATTGGTGGTGCCGCCCAATGGTCGCCTCGACCAGCGATTCCGGCGTGCGCGAGATCTTGGCCATGTTGGAATGCCCGTCGAGCACGAAGCCGTCCTCGCCCTCGACGCGCATGCTGAGCTCCGCCGTCTTGACCGTCTCGATGGTAAAATCGCCGTCGAAGAGGCGGATGAACGGCCCGACCGATCCGGACGCATTGTTGTCCTTGGCCTTCCCGAGCAGCAGTGCGGAGCGTCCTTCCACGTCGCGCAGATTGACGTCATTCCCCAATGTTGCTCCAACGATGCGTCCGGCGCTCGAAACCACCAGCACGATTTCCGGCTCCGGGTTGTTCCAGCTCGAAATTGGATGCAGTCCGACATCCGCGCCAAAGCCGACCGTCGACATCGGCTGGCCCTTGGTGAAAATTTCCGCGTCCGGTCCGATACCGACTTCGAGATATTGGCTCCAGACACCGCGGGCGATCAGCGCTTCCTTCACCTGCATTGCGGCGGGCGACCCGGGCACGATCTGCGAGAGATCCGCACCGATGAGCTTGAGCACATCTTCGCGCAGCGCGTCAGCCTTGGCCTTGTCGCCCTTTGCCTGCTCCTCGATGACGCGCTCCAGCAATGACGCGACGAAAGTCACACCCGAAGCCTTGACCGCCTGCAAATCGATCGGCGAGAGCAGAGCGGGAATCGTTGGATCGAATTTCGCTGCCCAGCTGTTTGCAACGATCACATCGACATCGCCGAGCTTTGTTCCGGTTGCATCAGCCACATGCCCCGCCGGATTCCCCAGTTCGGCGATATCGCGCACCGTTGGCGCAGTCTTGCTGGTGATATCCAGCACCGCGCCATCGCGGACCGTGACAATCCGCGGGTAGGCATGGCCGGGCACCTTGGCCCTTCCGACAAGAACACCGGAACTGGGGACGACGGCATTTGACATAATTCGCATTCCTGACAAGTAGCGTTTCGTGCTGGACGGAAACGAAGGTTTCGAGGGGCCGCATTTATGCGGCAGAGCATCCCGCCAATCAAGGCCACAGGTCGCAATCTCGCGCCTCCTGACACAGCATTGCCAGGAGGCCGGGAAATTTTCTTCCGCGTAACCTTGCCATGGGGTGCGAACACGGAGCTAGATCAGCGCAGCAGCACATCATTCGCGGGACAATCAATGAACCCGGCAGCCGGATATCGACTTGGACTGATCCTTGTGACGGCCTCCACCGTTGCCTGGAGCCTGGCCGGGCTTTTCACCCGGGTCATCCCCCTGGACAGCTGGACGATCCTCGCCTGGCGCGGCATTTTCGGCTCTCTCGGAATTGCCGCTGTGATCGCGATCGCAGAAGATGGCCCGTTCTGGAAAAGCTTCCGGAATATTGGCCTCCCTGGCTGGTTGTTCGTCGCGGTATCCGCGCTTGGCATGGTGTTCTTGATCAACTCTCTCAAGGAGACAACCGTCGCTCATGTGGCCGTAATTTACGCCACCATTCCTTTCGTCGCCGCTGTCCTCGGTTGGTTCGCGATGGGCGAACGGTCGACGGCCGGCGCTATCCTCGCCAGCATCGCGGCATTGATCGGCGTTGTCATCATGGTTGGCGTGGGCGCCGAAGGTTCACTCTTCGGCGACCTCCTGGCGTTTGGCATGACGCTGTGCATGGCGGTACTGATGATTATTGTCCGGCGTGCCCCCGACATTTCCGTTATGCCCGCCGCATGCCTGTCAGCGCTTGTCAGTTCGCTGATCTGCTGGCCGCTCGGTGAACCTCTCGCCGTTTCCGCCCAGAACCTCCTGCTTATCGCCCTTTTCGGCATACTGGTTTCCGCCGTCGGACTTGCTCTCTTCACTCTCGGCGCCAAACGTTTGCCGGCGATCGAAACTGCCCTGATCGGATCGCTCGATGCTCCGTTGGCGCCTCTCTGGATCTGGCTGGTTTTTGGTGAGATCCCGAGCGCGAGTACGCTGATCGGCGGTTCGATTGTCTTCGCTGCCGTTGTCGTTCACGTCATAACCGGAACGCAGAGAAAGGCGAAGGAGCGGCGCCTGCTGCAGCAGAAGGGAACGTCCTGAAGGTTTCGCACCGGCCCTTGCTGCAGAAGAACTTGCATTGTCATTGCATGAGCGCGAATGTATGCCAACGACCGGTCGAAACTGCAGGTCACGGCAAGGCAAATGAACAAGATCGAACTGGACAAACAGGCCCGCGACAATTCCCGGGAGATTGCCGATGCCAATCCATCGCGGCTCGGAACGCGGTTGAAACTGGCACGCCAGACCCGTGGCTTGACGCTGAAAGCGCTATCCGAAGCGGCCAACTGCTCGGAAAGCCTGTTGTCCAAGATCGAGAACGGCAAGGCATCGCCATCCCTGCCCATGCTTCACCGGCTGGTTCAGGTTCTCGAGACCAATATCGGCTGGATGTTCGAGGAATCCGACGGCGAGGAAGGCATCGTCTTTCGTGCCGGGGCAAGGCCGCTGATCGCACTTGATCCCTTGCGGCGCGGCGAAGGTATCTCGCTGGAGCGTATCATTCCCTATTCGCAGGGTCATTTGCTCCAATGCAACATCCACCATATCGAAAAAGACGGCGCCAGTGCCGGGCCGATCCAGCATGCCGGCGAAGAGGTCGGCTATGTGTTGGCCGGTGAAATCGAGCTGATCGTCGGCGAACGCCAGTTCCTGCTTTCCGCCGGCGATTCCTTTGTTTTCAATTCGGACCTGCCGCACCACTACCGCAACACGGGCTCTGAACGGGCAAGCATTTTTTGGGTCAACACGCCCCCGACATTCTGAGCGTAGGACCCGGACCATTTTGATCGAATCTGATTTTTCTCACATTTTTTGATAACTGAATTTCAGTCTTCAAACTACTTGACATACATTCAAGTCTCTTGAATGATGCCTCTGCGTTCAGTTTTACGTGGGCTCGCACATGGGCCGATTAAACCAGAAAAAAGGGGAATCGGAATGCGTCTTACCAAGCTACTCTCCGGCTGCGCTGCGGCCATCGCCATCACACTTGCCGTCGGCTCGTCCGCCTTCGCCGATACGTTCGCGCTCGTGACGATCAATCAGCAGGCGCTGTTCTTCAATCAGATCAACGAGGGTGCGCAAAAAGCCGCTGACGCTGCTGGCGCCAAACTCGTGATCTTCAACGCCAACAATGTTCCCAGCGCCCAGAACGACGCAATGGAGAACTACATAACCCAGAAAGTTGACGGCATCATTCTCGTCGCCATCGACGTTAACGGCGTCAAGCCTGCCATCACGGCGGCAAAGGCCGCCGGTATTCCCGTCATCGCTATCGATGCGCAGATACCGGACGGCGACAATGTCGCTTTCGTCGGAGTCGACAACACCAAGGCAGGTGAAGACATCGGCAAGTTCTATGCGGATTACGTCAAGGCAAATATGAGCGGCACCGCCAAGATCGGCGTGATAGGTGCCCTTAACTCTTTCATCCAGAATCAGCGTCTCGACGGGTTCAAGAAGGCCGTTGCCGACAGCGGCCAGCAGATCACCTTCCTCGATACGGTCGATGGCCAGAACGTCCAGGACGTTGCCCTGACCGCGGCCGAAAACCTGATGACCGCCAATCCGGACATGACGACGCTCTATGCGACAGGCGAGCCAGCACTTGTCGGTGCCGTCTCGGCTGTTACCAGCCAGGGCCGTACCGGCGACGTCAAGGTCTTCGGATGGGATCTGACCAAGCAGGCCGTCGAAGGCATTGATGCGGGCTGGGTCACGGCAGTCGTACAGCAGGACCCTGCTGGCGAAGGCAAGGCCGCAGTTGAGGCGCTCACCAAGCTCAAGAAGGGCGAAAAGGTCGAACCTATCATCAATGTTCCGGTGACGATCGTCACCAAGGAGAATGTCGATCAGTTCCGCGGCATGTTCAAATAGAACCTGAGCCGTGATGGGCGCGGCCGCACATGCCGCGCCCCCTCCCGAGGCATTTGAACCCAATGGTATTGCGATGAACAATATTGACAGCGAAACTTACCGGGTCCGCATGACCGGCATATCCAAGCGGTACAACACGATCCAGACGCTTGACGACGTCTCGCTGAACCTGAAGCCCGGCGAAGTGCTCGGCCTCGTCGGTGACAACGGCGCCGGCAAATCTACCCTGAGCAAGGTGCTCTCCGGGGCGGTCATTCCGGACGCCGGGACGATCGAGATCGACGGCAAGGCAGTATCCTTTTCCTCCCCCGCCGATGCCCGGGCGGAGCACGTGGAAATGGTCTATCAGGACCTGTCGCTGTGCGACACGGTTGATGTGGCCGGAAATATCTTCCTCGGACGCGAGCCAAGACGCCGGGTTTTGGGCATGCCGTTTCTCGACAAGAAGCGCATGCATGACGAAGCCAGAACCATGCTGGATCGCCTTGGTATCGTCATCGCTGATACGCGCCTGAAGGTTGAAAACCTCTCCGGGGGCCAGCGTCAGTCCATCGCCATCGGCCGCGCTGCCTCGTTCGAGCCTTCCGTTCTCATCATGGATGAACCGACCGCCGCCCTCGCCGTCGCCGAAGTCGAAGCGGTTCTTGACCTTATTCGCGCGGTCAGCGCCCGCGGGGTCAGCGTCATTCTCATTACCCACCGCCTGCAGGATCTGTTCCTCGTCTGCGACCGCATCCAGGTGATGTATGAAGGCCGCAATGTCGCCGAACGGCGCATCGAGGACACCAGCATCGAGGACGTCGTCAACCTGATCGTTGGACGAAAATTCCAGGCCCGTTCGGCCCGTCAGGACAATGGAGCACGCGCATGAGCAATCCATCGACCTCCAGTGACAACGCTGCGCTCCACCCCGTTGCCGCCCAATCGCGCGTGCGGGAAAGCACCCTTCGTGACCGCTTCATGGCCAATGGCAGCGTCGTGTCCATTGCCATTTTCTTTCTGGTCGTCTGCCTGCTCTTCTCGGTCGTGACCGACGCGTTCCTGACGGCACCGAACCTGCTCAATATTGTGCGGCAATCAGCGCCCCTCCTCATCGTTGCGGCTGCGATGACCTTCGTCATCACCACGGGCGGCATCGACCTTTCGGTGGGTTCAGTTCTGGCGCTTGTTGCCACCCTGTCTGCCGTCACGCTGCAAGCCGGTCTGCCTTGGCCATTGGTCATCATTGCCATGCTGCTGCTCGGCGCAGCGGTCGGCGCAATCCAGGGTTTCTTCATCGCCTATGAGCGCATCCCGGCATTCATCGTCACGCTGGCCGGGCTATCGGTCATCCGCGGCATCGCGCTCCTGATCACCGGTGGTTATTCCATCCCGGTCGAAGCGACAAGCCCGTTCACGGTCATCGGCCGCGCCTGGTTCCTCGGCGTGCCCGTGCCTGCGCTGATCGCCCTGGCCGTGCTTGTCGTTGCCTATCTCGCCTTCAATGAAACCCGCTTCGGCCGTTATGTGACCGGTATTGGTGCCAATGCTGAGGCCGTGCGCCGCGCCGGTGTGGATACGCGCCTGACAACGCTGATGGTCTATGTCCTCTCCAGCACCGCCGCTGCTGCGGCCGGTATCATCCTCGCCGCCCGCCTCGGTTCTGGTTCATCCAATGCCGGACAAGGCTTCGAGCTGGAGGTCATCGCGGCCGTCGTGCTTGGCGGCACCAGTCTCTTCGGTGGCAGGGGCACGCTCGTCGGCACCGTACTCGGCGCCATGACTGTGGCTGTCATCGCCAACGGGCTGATCCTTGCGCATATGTCACCCTTCCTTACGCCCATCGTCACTGGCACGATCATCCTCATTGCGATCTGGCTGAACTTCCGCCTGTTCCGCGGTGCCATCCGGAGCCGCTGAGGATGAGTCTCGACTTCGAAACCAGCGAACACGGCAGGGCTCCCATCGGCGTCAAATCCGGAACGGTCATGACCGTTCAGGGCCCCCTCCCCGTCGGCGAAATGGGCGTCACGCTGATGCACGAGCATATCCTGCTTGATGGTGCGAGTTCATGGAAATGCCCTTGCCACCCGGACGAACTCGCCATCGCCGAGCAGCCGGTCTCGATCCAGATCATCGGCGAATTGCGCATGAACCCCTATATCAACAGGGACAATGTCTCGCTCACCGACACTGACCTCGCCCTGAGCGAACTCAAGCGCTTCCAGGTTCTTGGCGGTCACACGGTCGTCGACCCGACCAATTTCGGCATCGGCCGCGATCCGGTGAAGCTGCGGCGCATCTCCCGAATGGCCAATCTCAAGATCGTCATGGGCTCCGGTTTTTATTTGCAGCACACCCATCCGGAATGGCTGAAGGACATGGATGTCGATGCAGTTACCGAGTTTCTCGTCAATGATACTGGCGGCGGCGAGACTCAGCCGGAGATCATGGCGGGGATTATCGGCGAAGTAGGCGTCAGCAAGGATTTCACATCGGAGGAGCGCAAGTCGCTGCGTGCTTCCGCCCGCGCCTCACGCATAACCGGCGTGCCGCTGTCGATCCATCTTCCCGGGTGGGAAAGGCTGGCAAATGAAGTTCTCGATATCGTTGAGGAAGAAGGTGCCGACCTCAAGCATACGGTTCTCTGCCACATGAACCCCAGCCATGAAGATCTGGCCTATCAGGCCAGCCTCGCCAAGCGCGGTGCGTTTCTCGAATATGATATGATTGGCATGGACTATTATTACGCCGATCAGGACGCCCAGTCGCCTTCGGACGAGCAGAATGCCCGCGCTATCCGCTCCCTCGTCGATATGGGCTTTGGTGACCGGGTGCTGCTGTCGCAGGACGTCTTCCTAAAAATGATGCTGACCCGCTTCGGAGGCTTCGGCTATGGCTATGTGCTCAAGCATTTCGTGCCGCGCCTGAAGCGCCACGGCGTCGATGCGGAGACCATCGATCGCATGCTCACCGACAACCCAAGATCCGTATTTTCCGCGGCAGCCTGATCGCCGCCCTCATAGTCATCAAGGAGTTTTCATGTCCAAACACAAAGTTCTTCTCGCCGGCGAGTCGTGGGTATCGACCGCCACCCATATCAAGGGCTTTGACCAGTTCCCCACGGTCACCTATCACACCGGCGCCGACGAGCTGCTCAAAGCGCTGAAGGACAGTGCTTTCGACGTGAAATTCATGCCGGCGCATGAAGCGCAGCGCGATTTCCCGCAAACGATCGAGGCCCTGTCGGAGTACAAGGCGATTATCCTCTCAGATATCGGTGCCAATACGCTCCTGCTGCATCCGGACACCTGGATCCATTCGAAGACCACACCGAACCGCCTGCGTCTGCTGCGTGACTACGTCCGCAATGGCGGCGCGCTGCTCATGTTCGGCGGCTATTACAGTTTCCAGGGCATCAATGGCGGCGCACGCTATCACAAGACCCCTGTCGAAGAAGTGTTGCCTGTCTCCTGTCTTTCCGTCGATGACCGTATCGAGGTACCTGAAGGCTTTACCCCCGTCGTCACCGGCGACGCCGGCCATCCAATTCTCCAGGGTCTCGGCAAGGATTGGCCGGTCCTGCTCGGTTATAATGAGGTTACGGTAAAGGACGGCGCAGAAGTGCTCGCAACCGTCTCAACCGACTACGGCTCCCAGCCGCTGCTCGTAACCGGAACCTATGGCAAAGGCCGAACGCTCGCCTGGACCTCCGACGTCGGACCGCATTGGCTGCCGTCCGATTTTATCGCGTGGAAGGGCTACAAGACCTTGTTCGAACAGATGCTTGCCTGGGCAATAGCGAAGGATTGATCGATGCGGGTGCACGTGGCCGGCAATGTCTGCATTGATACCACTTTCCGCCTCGATCGATTTCCCGTCGCGGGCGAGACGCTCAATGCGTCCGCCTATTCCGACGGGCTTGGCGGCAAAGGTGCGAACCAGGCATTGGCGGCCACACGCGCGGGTGCTGAGGTTATGCTCTGGGCCGCCATCGGCAATGATGTCGACAGTGCCCGCATCCGGGCGATGTTGCATGATGAAGTCGATACGAGCCATCTCGCCCGGCTTGACCTGCCCAGTGACCGTTCGACCATCGTGCTCGATGCGTCCGGGGAGAATTTCATCGTCAGCGGCGTATCATGCGCAACAGCCTTTGATCCTCTGACGATGACTGAAGTGCGGGCATCCATCGATGCCGGCGATCTCTTCGTCATGCAGGGGAATTTGCGCTTGGCCATCACCAACGATTGTCTGGCTGCTGCAAAGAAAATGGGCGCGCGGACAATCTTTAATCCCAGCCCGCTTTCTGCCGGACAGGTGCCCGAATTCGGTGAGGTCGACTACGTCATCGTCAATCGCGGCGAGGCTGCGTTGATCACCGGATTTGCCGAACCCGATCTCGCGGCACGTGCCTTGCTCGATCGTGGCGCAGGCTTTGCAATAGTGACACTTGGCAGCCAGGGAGCCCTTCTGCTGAAGCGCGACACTGGACGCTCCTTGACGATCCCGGCCCCGAAGGTTCCGGCCATCGACACCAGCGGGGCGGGCGACGTGTTTTGCGGGGTGTTTGCCGGGTGCCTGGCCAGAGACCTCAGCCCGGTCGCTGCCCTGCGCATTGCCATCGGCGCATCGGCCATTTCCGTAGCGCGTCCCGGAACACTGCAATCCTGCCCCACCCGGGCCGAAATAGCGGCCCTCATTCAAGATATTGAAATGGAACCATTATGAGCGACATCTCGAAGCCCGTTGGCCAAAGCGCCGGTGATGCGATCCTTTCCATATTCGGGCGGACCAAGGTGGTTATCGGCGTCGTCCACCTTGCCCCGCTCCCCGGCGCGCCGCGCTACAATGGCGAACCAGTCGAGGATATCTACCAGCGCGGCCTCGACGATGCGCGCGCCTATCTTCATGGCGGCTGCGATGGCGTGATCGTCGAGAATCATGGCGATGTGCCGTTTGCCAAGCCGGACGATATTGGTCATGAAACCGCGTCGCACATGGCCGTGGTCTCCGACCGGATCCGCCGCGAGCTTGGCCGCCCCATCGGCATCAACGTGCTTGCCAATGCGGCGATACCAGCGCTGGCAATCGCCAGTGCGGCCGGAGCCGGCTTCGTACGAGGTCAACCAATGGGCCAACGCCTACGTGGCCAATGAAGGTTTCATCGAGGGTGAAGCGGCGCGCGCCATGCGCTACCGCGCGCAACTTCGGGCGCATGGCATTCGCATTTTCGCCGACGCGCATGTCAAGCACGGAGCACACGCCATTGTGGCGGACCGTCCGGTCGAGGAACAGGTGAAGGATCTCGTCTTCTTCGACGCGGATGCGGTGATCGCCACCGGCCAGCGTACGGGCCACGCCGCCGACCTCGGCTATATAAGGATGATCAAGGAGGCATCGGGCCTGCCGACGCTCGTGGGGAGCGGGGTCACCCCCGACAACGCCAACGACATTCTTGGCATTGTCGACGGCGTCATTGTCGCGAGCTCGCTCAAATATGATGGTGTCTGGTGGAACCAGGTAGAACCGGCACGGGTGAGCGCCTTCATCGCCGGCCTGAAGCGATGAATGCATCGGTAAAGGTCAATGGCGACCGTCTCCTCGGCAGGCTGGAAAATTTTGCCGGCATCGGTGCGGCGCCGGCTGGAGGCGTCAACCGGCAAGCTCTTTCGCCGGAAGACCGCCTCGCCCGGGCGAAGCTTGCGCAGTTGGCGGCGGATCGCGGCTTTGCGGTGTTTCAGGACTCCATGGCCAATCTGTTCATTCGCCGCGAGGGCCAATCGGCCGGCCGGCCGCCCTTCCTGATCGGCAGTCATCTCGACAGCCAGCCCATGGGCGGACGCTACGATGGCGCGCTCGGTACACTTTCGGCCTTTGAGGTGCTGGAATCGCTGGACGATGCCGATATCCAGACGCCTGTCGCCCTGGAAGTGGTTGCATGGACCAACGAGGAAGGCAGCCGCTTTTCCCCTGGCGCCATGGGATCCATGGCCTTTGCCAACAGAGCAATTCCGGCCGAGTGGCACCATGCGCGCTCCCCGGACGGCAAACTGCTGCAGGACGAACTGACTGCCACGCTCATTGCGCTGCCGCAGGCTGCGATGCGGCCGCTGGGCATCCCGGTTTCAGGTTATCTCGAACTGCATATCGAACAGGGCCCCTCGCTGGAGCGCGAGAATATCCCGATCGGCGTTGTCCATGGCATTCAGGGCACCCGCTGGCTCGAAGTTGTTATTACCGGGCAAACGGCACATGCCGGGACCACGCAGCTGTCATTCCGCCGCGATCCGCTTGTCGCGGCCACCGAGGCGATGCAGACGCTCTACGCTTCGATCATGCCCAATGACGAACAGGCACGTCTCACCATCGGCCGCATTTCGGTCGAGCCCGCCTCGATCAATGCCATTCCGGGCAAAGTCTCCTTCAGCGTCGACCTGCGCCATCCGAACGCCCCGGAGCTTGCCCGGCTGGAGGAGCTTGTCCGGACCGTCTGCCAGGAGAAAGCGTCGGTGCTCGGTTGCGAGGCAACGGTCCGGCGCACATTCGATATGCCGCCGGCGCAATTCTCTCCCACCCTGCTTGCGGCCGTGGAGCATGCTGTCACCCGTCTCGGCGTTTCCTCAAAGCCGATGCTGTCCGGTGCTTTCCACGACGCGCTCTTCCTTGCGCGTGTCACGGAAGCCGCGATGATTTTCGTGCCCTGCCGCGACGGCCTCAGCCACAATGAGGCCGAATATGTCAAACCCGAACATTCCGTGTTGGGCGCACAAGTTCTGCTGGAATCGACGCTGGCCGCACTAGGGATGAGCTGAAACTACGTTTGCGCTTCCGCCTGTGCGAGCCTTTGCATGAAACGCGGCGGCTGCCCGAAAGCCCGCAGGAAGGCGCGGCGCATGCGCTCCCGGTCCCCGAAGCCAGCATCGCGGGCGATGGTATCGATCAGGATCCGCCCGGACTCGATCATCAGGCGCGCCGCCTCGACGCGCAGGTTCTCGATTGCCTTTGCCGGTGACTGTCCGGTTTCCGCGTGGAACGCCCGGCTGAACTGGCGCGGACTGAGATGGGCAATCTCCGCCAGCTGTTCGACCGATAATTCCTTGTGCAGGTTCTCTCTGGCATAGGCGAGCGTCGTCTGGATGCGATCCGACTTCGGGTTCAGTTCGAGCAATGCCGAATATTGCGATTGCCCGCCCGCACGCCGATGATAGACCACAAGCTTCTTGGCGACCGACTTTGCGATCTCGATCCCCAGATCCTTCTCGACCAGCGCCAGAGCCATATCGATACACGATGTCATCCCCGCGGAGGTCCACACCGGCCCATCGATGATGAAGATGCGGTCTTCCTCCATCTTCACCTTCGGATAGGTGCGCTGGAAATCCCTTGCATGATACCAATGTGTCGTCGCCCGGCGCCCATCGAGTAACCCCGCCTCAGCCAGGATGAAAGCGCCGGTACAGATCGAGCCGATCTCGCCGCGACCTCGGAGCCACACGCCTCAGGAAAGCAACAATGCCGGGGGACACCGGCTCCACGTAATTGTTGCCGACAATCAGCACGGTATCAAAGGGCGCATCGCTGAACGGCACTGTACTGACAGCAAAACCTGCCGATGAAGCAACCGGATCGCCCGTTTCCGACAGCAGGCTGATATCATATTCCGGCTCATCCGCAGTTATATTCGCGAACTCGAAAACCGTCGCCGCCGCAAGGTCGAGGATTTGAAAGCCAGGAAACAGGATGATTCCGATTTGCTTCATCGAATTGACCTCCTTTTATGTCTTAAAAAGTGGTATATATGACATTTATGCCATTTCCATGCGGCTGTACAGTGCTCCCCATCAATAACGATCAACGGAGCAGCAAAATGTCCGACACTTTCAACAAGGGCACAGCCCTCATCACTGGCGCCTCGTCCGGCATCGGCGCCATATATGCCGATCGCCTTGCCAGGCGTGGTTATGACCTCATCCTTGTCGCCCGCAACCGCTACCGGCTTGATAGAATCGCGTCGCGCCTTACCACCGAAACCGGACGGACGGTGGAGGTTGTGGCCGCGGACCTCGGCGACAATGAAGGAATCGCGCGCGTCGAGGACATCTTGCGCACCGATGCCAGCATCACCTTGCTCGTCAACAATGCGGGTGTTGGCGCCACCGTTCCGCTCCTGCAGTCCGACCCGGGCAAAATGGATGCGATGATCACCCTTAACGTCGTGGCATTGACCCGCCTTGCCGCGGCGGCTGCGCCTGAATTTGTGGAGCGCGGTGCTGGGACAATCATCAACATCTCTTCGATCGTCGCCATATCCCCGGAATTGTTGAACGGCGTCTATGGCGGCACCAAGGCCTTCGTGCTTGCCTTCAGCCAATCGCTTCACCATGAACTTGCCGATAAGGGCGTGCGCGTTCAGGTCGTCCTGCCCGGCGCGACAAGTACCGAATTTTGGGATATTGCCGGCCTGCCCGTGAGCAATCTGCCCGAAGCCATTGTGATGCCGGCGGCAGACATGGTGGATGCCGCGCTAGCGGGCCTCGATCAGGGTGAACTGGTAACGATACCCTCTTTACCGGATATCGACGACTGGAATGCCTTCGAGAACGCCCGTCAGGCCCTCGGTCCAAACCTGTCGCACCGCCGGCCAGCGCGACGCCTGCTGGCAAGCTGACCGGCTATGCCAGGAACAGCCGGGACTCCAGGCCGGTTTCGTCATACCTCGCCCGACGATACAGTAGAGCGAGGTTCACCTACGCGCAGCATGTCGCGGCGGCGAACTGACACTTCACCATTGGTCGTTTTCCCGGGTGAGATCCAGGGTCAGAGCCTGTTAATCCGACCCTGGCCCTAGAGCATTTCCAGTGGCCGCTTGCGGCGTGGTGGCGGAAAGGCTTCATCCAGTATCGCAAGCTGCTCGGACGTCAGCTGCAGATCGAGTGCGCTGCGATTGTCCCGAATGTGTTGGAGAGTGCTCGATTTCGGGATCGCAATTACACCATCATGGCCGATGACGAAGGCAAGCGCCACGACTGCCGGCGTGGTCCCGCACTCCTTCGCCACGCGTGCAAGCGCCGGGTGACCCAACATTCGCCCCTGCTCGATGGGCGAGTAGGCCATGACCGGCACGTCGCGTGACTGACACCATGGCAACAGGTCATATTCGGCACCGCGCCGGGTGAGATTGTAGAGAACCTGGTTGGTCGCAACGGCGTTGCCGCCAGCAGTATTCTCCAGCTCTTCCAGATCGTCCGTATCGAAATTGCTGACGCCCCAGTAGCGGATTTTGCCTGCCTTGATGAGCTCCTCAAACGCGGCAACGGTTTCCGCAAGTGGATATCCACCCCGCCAGTGCAGGAGATAGAGGTCGATCGTCTCGCATTTCAATCGCATGAGGCTGCGCTCGCAAGCAAGCAGAGTGCCCTTGCGGGACGCGTTTGATGGCAAAACCTTGCTTACCAGAAAGACCTCGCCGCGGCGGCCGTCAATAGCCTCGGCAACTACTTCCTCGGCGCCGCCATTGCCATACATTTCCGCGGTATCGATCAGGGACAAGCCCAGGTCGAGGCCAAACCGCAGCGCATCGGCCTCTTGCTTGAACTGATGCTGGTCCTCGCCCATGAACCAGGTTCCCTGGCCAAGCACGGGAACCCTTTCTCCAGAGGGGAGTGTGGTTGTTCTCACGTCGTCTTTCTCCATCATGGCTCGCCCCGAAATGCCAGTTCGACACGGCTTTTCGCCTCCGCACTCCAGACCAGTTCCGAATCGTAATCCCCTTCAAAGGCGGGAATACCCTCCGGCAACGCAACCCAAGCGTGCTTTGTCGCTGTGAAACAGTGAACGTCGGGCACCAGCTGACTCGCGTCGTCGAGTGTGCCGGCAAAGACGATTGGAATTGTCTCCCCGAGCAGGGAATGGTGGCTCCACAGCGCCACAAAACAGTGCGGGCAACGGTAAATGATCTGGCCTGCCGGGAGAGTCGATGGCGTATGCACCGCGTCGGGCTTGCCGTCGCTGATAAGTGTAAGCCTGTCCGCTTCGATCATTGCGTTGACGGCGAACGCCGAGCCGCTCATGCGCTGGCAATAGCGGCAATGGCAACCGTGAACGACGATTGGTGCGCTCTCCAGGCGATACCGCACATGACCACAAGCGCAACCGCCAACCAAACGGTCCGAACGTTGAGAGTTCTCTTTCATCGATGATCAACCTCCTGGACCTAGTCCAGCATTGATCAAACTTTGGTGCAAGGTCCTGAGTTTTGCGGCGTCCGCGCTACGCGCTACGCATTATTTGCGTTAGCCTCTCGGCAGCTTCTGCAGCCAGGTTGGTGAAGATATTGTCGAGATCTTCGGCAACCTGATAATAGGACTCCGGTAAATCGTCGAGCTCCATCTTTTCGACAATTTCTTCCATGTCCCTCGCATGTTTCTCAAGAAATTTATAGATTTCGGCAGCTTGCTCCGGTGTCAACGTGGCATGGGCCAGCATTTTAGGAATTTTCTTTCCTAGCACCGTCGCCAGCTCGTTCTTCTCCCGCAGAACTTCCAACCAGTTTGCCACTGATTTTTTTCCCCTCCACCGCGAGCTGCCGCAGAGCTGTGGCCAGACTTCAACTAATCCTTTAGTATTAAATATGTCTTCTAGTTCGCCGCGATTTGGTGTATTGTGCAGTGCGTAATTTTCATTCGCACGTGCGAAATGTCTTGCGGCAGCATATTTAGCCCTATCCCAGGAGTGCTCGATGATATCAGATTTGCTGCAACACATTGTTGAAGCCGGCGCGGTGGAACAGAACGTGAGCAAGCAGGAGGCTGCCGAGACTGTGCGGAGCCCCGCTCACACAACCATTATTACCCACTTCGAACTCGCGCGAACGCTGGAACGCGCGAACCGGCGCTTTGCGACATTTTTGCAGGCCGAGATGACGCGGCAGGGAGTTCAGGAGATTGGTCCTGCCCATGCCATGCTTCTCCTGACGATTGGCGATGACGAGCTTTCGGTTGGTCAGCTCATGGATCGCGGACCCTATGGCGGTACCAATCTTTCCTATTATCTCAAGCAGCTTGGCGAGTGTGGATATATCGAACGCATCCCCCTGGCGCGTGACAGGAGAACCGTGCGGATCTCGTCTTACTGAAAAGGCGCGGGAGCTCTGCGCCGACCTGACGGAAGTTGCCGCCAAGTACCATCGCCTGGTTGCTGGAGATCCCGAAAACATCCGCAAGATGGAAGTCGCCTTCGAAACGCTCGACCGGCTCGAGCGCGCATGGGCGACTGCGGCCATCTTCGGCTCTCCCGGCGAAAGATGATCACCAGCCCTGGAGCAGGTTTTGTTCTAGACCACGTTGATGCGGTTTTCTTCCCTCGAGTTTTGCCAGATACAGCCCGCGGTCAGCACGCGAAAAAACTCCGGCGCCGTATCGCCGGACCGTAGTGCAGTAACGCCCGCAGAACATGTATAGGAAAATTCCGGCCATGCCTTTAATGGCCGTGCGGAACGAATCCGCGTGAACACCCGTTCAAGAATCCGGACACCCTCGGACAGCTGTTCGTCTGGAGGGATATTGTAAGCAGCCCGTAAGCTCCGGTTTGCATAAGGCAGCACATCGTCCTGGTCATAGAGCGCGATGAGGGCAAGGCTGTCCGCCTGCAGCGACAGGAGATTGCCGACAAACTCATCTGGATTAGCGAAGGATTCCATACTCACCGTAAATCAAAGACAGGCTTGGGATATAGAGCCGGGAAGATTCAAATGGAACCGGTTCTGTTTCTCGGATGCCGAGACAATCTGCGCGAAGTGGCGGCAAATGGCCGTCACGATGAAATCAATGGTTACCCGCCTCATCGTCCGATAACTTGCCGCTTCCTCTGCGCTCCGCACCCATCCCGATCTCAAGACGTCGAACCACAATCAGCAGAAATACCGCCATCAGGGAAGCCGGTATGGCGATCCACCAGAACCCGAGGCCGCTGGCAAGTCCAACCGATGAGGCAAGCCATAGGGCTGCGCCGGTGGTGATGCCCCGGACTTCGCCGCGCGAGACGATGATAAATCCGGCAACCAGGAAGGCCACACCGCTTGTCGCCGCCTCAATCAGCCGCAACGGATCCATCCGCACGCTCTCCCGCTGAAACTCCGGCACTGCAACGGTTTCAAGAGCGACGATCGCGAATGTGGCCGATGCCATGCAGACCATTATGTGTGTCTTCAATCCGGCTGGCCTGCGTCTCCATTCGCGCTCCATGCCGAGAAGAGAGCCCAGTACTGCCGCGAGGAGTAGCCGCGCCAGTATCGACGAAATTGGCAGTGTGGTTTGCGGGAAGGTAAGGTCGAGAAAATTTTCCATACAGGCACGAACCTTTCGGGGAGACAGCTATTCAACTGATGAAAGCGGGGAAAGTTCCTGACAGAGGCCGGTCACCCGCTGTTAACGGGTGGCGATGCGACCAGCTCGCCACCATATCGCGAAGGAGTCTGGTCTGCGTGAGCCGGCCTCAATAACCGCCGACTATCGGCAGAATTTCGCCTGTGATGTAGCTGGAGCAATGGGGCGAAGCCAGAAATACATAGGCGGGCGCGATCTCCTCAGGCTGGGCCGGGCGCTTCATCGGGGTATCCGCGCCGAATTTTGAAACGTCCTTGGCCGCCTTGTCGGCAGGATTGAGCGGCGTCCAGACTGGACCTGGCGCCACGGCGTTTACCCGGATACCGCGCGGAAGCAGGTTCGCGGCCAGTGCCCGGGTGAAGGCATGAATGCCACCCTTTGTCATGGAATAGTCCAGGAGGTGCTTGCTTCCCATCAGGCCAGTGACAGACCCTGTGTTGATGATTGCCGAACCGGGTTTCATCCACTGCGCTGCTGCCTGCGCAAGAAAGAAATAGCCGTGAAGGTTCGTCCTGATGGTCTCGTCGAAATGTTCCTCGCTGATATCCTCGATATTCTTCACATGAAGCTGAAATGCAGAATTGTTGACCAGAACATCGAGCTTCCCGAATGCCTCGGCCGTTTTGGCCACCGCATCCCGGCAGAAAATTTTCTTGCGAACATCTCCCGCAATGACCAGACACTGCCTGCCCTCTTTCTCGACAAGTGCCTTCGTCTTCCCTGCGTCCTGCTTTTCGTCGAGGTGGATGATCGCGACGTCCGCGCCTTCCCGGGCAAACAAGACGGCTACTGCCCGCCCTATGCCGGAATCGCCGCCGCTGATCAGGGCCACCTTGCCGTCCAGTTTTTTTGAACCGAGGTAGAACGGTGCGTCGAACATCGGCGCGGGATCGAGCCTGGCTTCGATGCCGGGCTTTTTCAGGTGCTGCTTTGGAAAGGGCGGAACCGGGTAGATGCGGGCCCCGGTCTGCGGTGCCTCGTCATTGGGCTTGCTGTCGTTCCCGGCATCCTTGTCGACTTTCGCCTGGATGGCACGCTGGCGCGCCGCCGTGTCCTTGCCCGCCTGGCCGCGGGACTTTGCAGTTTGCGCCATCGCCTTCCCTTTCCATCAGTGCGGGTGCTTTGCTGATGCTGCTTAAAAGCATGAACCGCCGATCGGTTCCGGGTCTGCCTCTCCTCTTGTGCTTGAGCCTGTGTTTTCATCAATGCAGTTTCAGGGGAACCCTGATGAACCCAAACTGTCGTCGTGCGTTAATGTGATAGGCTTCCCCGAACTCATCCAGCGATCGCGGTGTGACACATGAAATCGGCATCTTACGCTATTGCAATTGTCACGGTCGCAGCCTTCACCTCGGGGTGCCTAACCGGCGACGCCCAGGACGAAGCCGGCCTTGCGGATCGCGGCTATGGACCGGATCCGGTGTTGCCGCCTCCCCAGACTGCATTGATACCGACGGTCAAGATCGCGGAAGCAAATCCATGGCCTGAAAATGTCACGCCCAAGCCGGCAAGGGGGCTCCGTGTCAACGCTTTCGCAGCGGGCTTTGATCACCCGCGCTGGTTGCATGTTCTGCCCAATGGCGACGTACTCGTTGCCGAGACCAATGCCCCAGCCAAGCATGACGATGGTTTCAGCCTGCGAAAATGGATCATGGGGCGCATCATGAAACGTGCAGGCGCGGGCGTTGAAAGTGCAAACCGCATCACCTTGCTGCGCGACGCCGACCGTGACGGTGTTGCGGAGTTTCGCAGCACGTTCCTCGAAGGTTTGAATTCACCCTTCGGAATGACCCTGTCGAACGGCAAGCTCTACGTAGCCAATACCGATGCCATCCTCGCTTTTCCGTATTCGAGTGGTGATACCAGGATAACCGCATCGCCCGAAAAAAATAGTCGACCTGCCGGCCGGGCCGATCAATCACCACTGGACCAAGGACGTCATCGCGAGCAGGGATGGCCGCAAGCTCTATGCCACCGCCGGTTCGAACAGCAATGTCGGAGAAAACGGCATCAAGGCGGAAGAAAATCGAGCGGCGGTTCTGGAGATCGATCTTGCGAGCCGCAAAATGAGGGTATTTGCCGCAGGATTGAGAAATCCCAACGGACTTTCGTGGAATCCGGACGACGGCAGACTTTGGGTCGCCGTCAATGAACGCGATGAAATCGGTGACAATCTCGTGCCCGATTACATGACCTCCGTAAAGGATGGCGGTTTCTATGGCTGGCCCTACAGTTATTACGGTCAGCATGTCGATGCGCGGGCCAAGCCGCCGCGACCGGACCTCGTCCGGCGGGCCATCAAGCCCGATTATGCTCTCGGCTCGCATACGGCCTCGCTGGGGCTGACATTCTACACGGCCTCGCTGCTCGGTCAGGAGTATCGCGGTGGAGCTTTCGTTGGCCAGCACGGGTCGTGGAATCGCAATCCGCGCAGCGGCTACAAGGTTGTTTTCATTCCCTTCCGGAATGGAAAGCCACAGGGTGCACCCAAAGATATACTCACCGGCTTTATCAGCCCTGACGACAAGGCATGGGGGCGTCCCGTGGGCGTCGCAGTCGACAAGGCCGGCGCGCTGCTGGTCGCAGATGATGTCGGCAACGTCGTCTGGCGTGTGGCGCCCGCAACCGCCAGGTAAGACGCGCGTGCCCTGCAGCAGGTAGTGCAAATTTGAGGAATGCCGGTGCCCAGTTCCAAATAAATCCGCTCTATTCGTCCTCTCTTGGTGATTTTCCATCCGCACGGGTTGCACATACAGGCGGTGTCTGATTCTTTGCACCCTATTCCGGAACGCGATGTTTTGATCTCGCCGCCCGACCGGAATTCGAAAAACCGCAATTGAATTGTGCGGCGGGGCAGATCAGCTAAGGAACCGAAAATGTCGATCAACCTCAGAAAACCGGAAATATCCGAGATGAAACCCAACATCACCGTTTTCGGTGTGGGCGGTGGCGGCGGCAACGCGGTCAACAACATGATCCGGGAAAAGCTGGAGGGGACGGATTTCATCGTCGCCAATACCGATGCCCAGGCACTGACAATGTCGAAAGCCAGCCGTCTGATCCAGCTCGGCACCCACGTGACCCAAGGTCTCGGGGCCGGGTCAGCTCCAGAAATCGGGCGGGCCGCGGCTGAGGAATGCATCGACGAGATCATGGATCACCTGTCCGGTACCCACATGTGCTTCGTCACGGCGGGCATGGGCGGCGGGACCGGAACGGGTGCAGCTCCGGTCATCGCACGTGCCGCGCGCGCCGCCGGAATACTCACCGTTGCGGTTGTGACCAAGCCCTTCACCTTCGAAGGAACGCGCCGTATGAGAATGGCGGACGAAGGTCTGAAGGAACTTCGGGCCAGCGCTGATACCGTTATCGTCATCCCCAACCAGAATCTCTTCCGCGTTGCCAACGCGGCAACGACCTTTGCCGATGCCTTTGCCACGGCCGACAGAGTGCTTTACTCCGGCGCCGCATGCATCACCGATCTGATGGTGCGCGAAGGCCTGATCAACCTCGATTTCGCCGATGTCAGGGCCGTCATGAGGGACATGGGGCGGGCCATGATGGGGACGGGCGAAAGCTCTGGAGAAGACCGTGCAAAAGCTGCTGCGGAAGCCGCTATTGCCAATCCCTTGCTGGACGTCGCCTCCATGAAAGGCGCGAAAGGCGTGCTGGTTTCGATTTCCGGCGGACGCGATATGACCTTGTTCGAGGTTGACGTCGCCGCCTCGCGTATTCGTGAAGAAGTCGACGACGAGGCCAATATCATTCTCGGGGCCACCTTCGACGACGCTCTCGAAGGCGTATTCAGGGTATCGGTGGTCGCCACGGGTATCGATCAGGACGATGCCGCCATGGTCGAAAGCGCCGCAGCGGCGGTAAGCGAGAGCAATGTTGCTGCAATGCCCTTCCTCCGGCGGCAGACTGTCTAGCGTCAGGCCCTGTTAGGGCGCTGTCGCCAGGCTTCAACTGCGCGCGGCGAGGATCCAGTCAACCGCCGTGGATATGTCATCAACTGTTGCTGTTGGCGGCGGTGTGAAACGGTGCTCGTCACCGCGGCGGTACTTGCCCGTCCGCACGAGCAAGGCGTGAGCAAGTCCGGCCTGCAGGGCACCGGTGACATCTGTTTCCGCGTCGTCGCCCACCATCACTGCCGCTGCTTTGGGACAGTTCATGCTGGCAAGCGCCGACAGGAAGAATGCGGGGGATGGCTTTCCAAGCACAATCGCGCGTGTTTGGCTGGCGAATTCCAGCGCCGCAACGAATGGCCCCGCATCGAGGCTGAGTTTTCCGTCCGTGTCCTTGAAAGCCCGGTTCGGCGCCAGCGCCACCAGTTTTGCGCCGTCGATCAACGCACGAAACGCCTGGTTCAGCGCCAGATAGTTGAAGGTTTCACCGGCATCGCCGACAACGACCGCCTTTCCTCCGCTGGCGGCCAGATCGTCGAAATCCGGCAGCAGATCAGGGTGAACCAGCAGTTGTGGCGATAAATTGTGTTGCTGAAGCCATGTGCGCGCCGCTTGCGCCGGGGTGAACAACTCGCCGTCCGAAGCGGGAAAGCCAAGTCTGCCGAGCTGGTCGAGAATGGCTCGCTTGGCGGTGCGTGTCGTGTTGCTGACAAAACGGATGGGAAGGCCCGACTCGCGCAGCCGGACAACAGCCTCTGCTGCGCCCGGTACAGGCTCTTCGCCATCATAGAGGACGCCCGCAAGATCGAGAAGCACACCACTTATCATCGAAATAGAATGACACGGAACCGCATCAGGTCAATTCTACCGGAAGTTTGCGGGATCAGACACGCGACCCGGACCATGGTAAGGTCTTTGCCGTCTGCTTTCGGATCATTTGCGGCTGCTCTGCGTTGATATGGTATCAGCCACGCCAAATTGGGGTAACGACCATGAACACAGCCAATCTTCAGCTCGAGGGCCTTTGCCTCGCCATTGCAGCAATCAACCGGTCACTCGTCGCGAAAGGATTGCTCACCGACACCGAGATCGATACCGCGCTGCGCAAGGCCGAAGCCGTCGCCGTCGGCGACGAGCGGGCTGTTGAACAGCTTTCGCCAGCCAATCGTGACGCAGTCTGCTTCCCGATCTCGGCTGCTTCAGCTGGCAAACAGTTCAGGGGCCGACACACCGTGGTCGTTCTCCCACCTTGCAAGAATGGTCGGTGAAACCAAGCGGCCCTACAATGATCAGCTCTAGCCGGCTTACTCCATGCCCAGAGCGTTCATGTAAAGTTCGAGGATCGCTTCCTCTTCCTTACGCTCATTGGCGTCCTTCTTGCGCAGGCGGACAATAGTGCGGATGATCTTGGTGTCGTAGCCGCGCCCCTTGGCCTCGGCCATCACTTCCTTGATGTCGTCCTGGAGCGTGGTCTTTTCTTCCTCGAGGCGCTCGATGCGCTCGATGAACTGCCGCAGTTCCGCAGCCGCTACACCCTCGACACCACCCTGCGCCGCCAAATCATCCATGCTCTTAACTCCGCTCTCTCGAAACTCGTTGTGCGACTCATGTCATGTCGCCCGGACGGTTCCGATGCCCGACCAGTGCCTCAAGAGTCAAGACAAACAGACTCTGTAACATCAATCGTGATGGGATGAACTTAATGCGAGAGCTTGTTGGGCGAGGGCTTGTTCGCTTCAAAAGCTGCCTTCTGGGCGTCGCTCGCCTCGCGCTGATGCTTGGCCTGCCAGTCCGCATAGGGCTCGCCATAGACGATCTCTCGCGATTCCTCCTTGGAAAGCGCGATGCCGCTTCCCTTGGCCGCCTCGCGATACCAGTTGGACAGGCAATTGCGGCAAAAGCCGGCCAGATTCATCAGGTCGATGTTCTGCACGTCGCTACGTTCGCGCAAATGTTCCACCAGCCTTCGAAAAGCGGCAGCTTCGAGCGCGGTGCGCTGTTCATCGGTTATATTGTTCATGGTCTGAACTCCTCGATCGGCCCGGTCCGGGAGCCGAATTGTCTGGCTTCATGCATATCGGGGTTGGCATTCATCGCTTCAAGGATCGGCGCGAGGCGATCCGCCCAATGGGCGATGCCCGTCTCTTCGGCAATCAGATCCTGCCGTACCTCGATCAGCGCATGGGCAAGCCCCGGAACGATACAATGCTGGAACATGGTGTCGTTGCGCAGCGCTCCGTCATAGGGTTCATTGTCCCCGACGATCAGCTGCGGGTCGGCACGCAAGCCATCGAGCAATGGCAACACCGCCCGCGGATCCTTGTCCCACAATATGCCCGCGTGCCAGGGGCGCGGCGTGGTCTTCCAGAAAGCGGTGAAGGAATGGATCGAGATGATCAGCGGCGCCTTGCCGCTTGCCGCGATCACCGCTGCGATCGTTTGCGCAACCGCCCGGTGATAAGGGCGATAATATTCGTTGAGGCGCTTTTCGCGCTCCTCGATCGGCATCGGATTATTGCCCGGAATGATAGCCCCGTCGGAAAGCCGCATGATCAGCGTCGGATCGTCCTCGCCCCGGTTGGGATCGATCAGCAAGCGCGAAAACCCGCCAAGCACGGCGGGAACGTCAAGCATCGCGGCCAGTTTGCGAGTTAAGCGTTCAACCCCGATATCATAGGCGATGTGCCGCTCGAATTCGGACGAAGCCAGCCCGAGCGAGCCGTATTCCTCCGGCAGATCGCGGCTTGCGTGGTCAGCAAGCAGCACGAGGCTCCGCGCCTTGTCGCCATCGACGAGATGAAAGGGAGAGAACGGCATTCGATGAAGCACTTTCAAGATGAATCGAGCTTGTTTTTCGTGTTTCCCGGCTGCGGTGTCAACGCAACGAACATTCTTTTGTCGCACTGTTGCCAGAACTTCGCATTCAAACGATTAGCGCGTTGACAATGCAAGTGAAACTGCCGAAAAAGAAGGTCAAAGATGGACGGAGGCAATATTGCGCAGGGGCATCAGAGCGATATGGGGTCACGTTATATTCCGCGCTGAACAGCATCGCCGGACACGATTAGGCAGCGTTCCAGAGCAATTCCAGGAAAAGTGGGAACCGGCTTTCCGTTCGGAATTGCGTCAGGGCAAAACGCGAGCGTATTTCCGTCTTCCGAAGATAACCGGCAATACTCTAGCGGCTTTTTTATTCATATTTGCAGCGGGCAGTTTTATAGCCCCCGAAAAGGCCCATGCCGATTTTCGCGTGTGCAATACAACACAAAATCTCGTGGGCGTGGCGCTTGGCTACCGGGCGAAGACCGGCTGGATCACCGAAGGCTGGTGGCATGTCAATGCTTCGTCCTGCACGACGCTGGTCGTCGGGCCGCTGACATCGCGCTATTATTACCTCTATGCGGAAGACGCGCAAAGCGGCGGCCGCTGGGACGGCAAGGTGAACATGTGTGTCGCCGAAAACCAGTTCAAGATTACCGGCATCAACGACTGTTTTGCACGCGGATTTCAACGTGCCGGCTTTCAGGAGTATGATACCGGCGAACAGACGAGCTGGATGGTCCAGCTTACGGAAGAAAATCCTCCCTCATCTCCAATTGTAACGGATACCCCTCCTCAATGAGACGCCGCCGTAAGGTCAAAATTCTAGCCACCCTGGGTCCCGCTTCCTCCGACGAAGCCATGATCCGTAAGCTGTTCGAAGCCGGCGCCGATGTGTTCCGCATCAATATGAGCCACGCCAGCCACGAACTGATGCGCGAACTCGTGCGCCGCCTGCGTAATGTCGAGAAGGAAGTGGGACGGCCGATCGGCATTCTTGCCGATCTTCAGGGACCGAAGCTGCGTGTCGGCAAGTTCAAGGACGGCAAGGTTGATCTCGTCGCCGGTCAGACCTTCACGCTCGACGACAATGATACGCCGGGCGACAATACCCGCGTGTTCCTGCCGCATCCGGAAATTCTCGAAGCCGTCGAGCCCGGCCATCGCCTTTTGATCGATGACGGCAAGCTGGCTCTGGTCGCCGAAGCTTCCGACGGCAAGTCCATCCGCTGCCGCGTCGTTTCCGGTACCCGGATTTCCGACAAGAAGGGGGTCAGCCTGCCCGATACGACGCTTGGCGTTAGCGCCCTGACCGAAAAGGACCGGCGCGACCTCGATGCGGTTCTGCATGAGGAAATCGACTGGGTGGCCCTGTCCTTTATCCAGCGGCCCGAGGACCTTGCCGAAGTGCGCAAGATCGCCCGCGGCCGCGTTGCCCTGCTTTCGAAAATCGAAAAGCCGCAGGCGGTCACCCGCCTCGACGAAATCATCGAACTCTCCGACGCTCTTATGGTCGCCCGCGGCGATCTTGGTGTCGAAATGCCGCTAGAATCGGTTCCCGGCATCCAGAAGCAGATCATCCGCGCCTGCCGCCGGGCCGGCAAGCCGGTCGTCGTCGCCACACAGATGCTGGAGTCGATGATCACCGCCGCAGTCCCGACGCGTGCCGAGGTTTCGGACGTGGCCACCGCGGTATTTGAAGGCGCTGATGCCGTCATGCTCTCGGCCGAATCCGCCGCCGGCGATTATCCAGTCGAAGCGGTGTCGACCATGGCCCGCATTGCCGAGGAGGTCGAGCGCGATCCGAACTATCCCGGCATCATCCATGCCCAGCGCCCCGAGCCCAATGCGACCGGCGCCGATGCGATTTCGCTCGCAGCACGCCAGATCGCCGAAACGCTCAACCTCTCGGCGATCGTCACCTATACCGCCTCGGGCACAACCGGACTGCGCGCGGCGCGCGAGCGGCCGTTACTGCCGATCATCGCGCTTTCGCCGGTGGTCGAGACGGCACGCAAGCTTTCGCTCGTCTGGGGATTGCATTGCGTTGTAACCGAGGATGCCAGCGATCTTGATGATATGGTCGATCGTGCGTGCCACATCGCCTATCAGGAAGAATTCGGCAATCCGGGTGACCGCATCATCATCTCGGCTGGCGTACCGCTGCGTACGCCCGGCTCGACCAATATGTTGCGTATTGCCTATATCGGCTCGGATGGGCTGACTGGAATTTAGGCTGTGTCGAACAGGGTCATTTCGTTCCGGCACAGTAATGGAACGCAATGACCCAATTCTTGCTCAAGGACTGCTGGTTCTCACCCGGCAATCGCCGAATCTGGCCCAGGTTCATCCACCAATGCGGGAAAAATGGTTGTGATTACGTGCGCTGGCCGGTGAGTTCATCGGCCAATTCACCCGCCTGCTTCTGCGCCTCGCGCATCATCGGATAGACTGTCAGAACCCGCTCGAAAGCCTGCAAGGCGGCTTCCTTGCGTCCGGTATCCTTCAGGATCGCTGCCATACCCGCCATCGCCCCGAAATGCCGTGGCTCCAGCGCGAGGGTCTTCTGGATGTCGGCCATGGACCGGCCGTAATCATTCATCATGAAATGCAAGGTCGCCCGCCGGTTCCACCCTTCCGCATAGTCCGGCTTCATCACGACCACCTGGTCGAGAAAGTCGAGGGCAACGGGATACTTCTTGTCTTCCATGGCCTTGGCAGCCCAGCCCATCATCAGGTCGACGGTCGCGCTACCGGAATTCTGCCATTGCATCTGGATGAGCGAGGCGATGCGCGCAGCCTTCACCTCATTGCTCTCGCGCTTGAGAGATGCAAACAGATCATCAAGCCGCGCCGAGCGCTTTTGCGCGAGCGTTTGATTGGGCAAGGCTGCCTGCTGCTCGATGGGCGTCTGCGCCTGCGCCATTGCGGGCACAGGCAAACCCGCCAGTAAAGTTCCAATCGAAAATACAAAAACGCTCCGCATGACACGGATGGTAGTCCGTATCAGCGAAACGTCAAATGCAAATAACCGTGAGACGGATACGATCAGCCCTGGCGCGCTTTAAAGCGTGGGGCGGTCTTGTTGATGATGTAAATCCGGCCCTTGCGACGGACCAGCTGGTTGTCACGATGACGGGCCTTCAGGGCCTTGAGGGAATTCTTGATCTTCATTTCAGCACCGGTATCTTTACGCCCGAAACCGGGCACCAATAAAAAGCGCGCCTGTAAAGCGCGCCGGAAACACGTTGCGGGGAAATAGCCAAGGATTACCCGCATTGTCAACACCCGGCTTACGATTCATCGCGTGATTCAGAGCAGAATCACGCATTTATTCGTCGTTACAGTCTTTTCGTGATCCGCGTCACATGTCCCATCTTGCGGCCGGAGCGCGCTTCAGCCTTACCATAAAGATGCACGACAGCCCCGGTTTCCTGTAGAAGCATTGGCACCCTGCCGATGTCATCGCCGATCAGATTTTCCATGACGCAATCGGAATGACGCCTCGTATCGCCGAGCGGCAGGCCGGCAATCGCCCTTATGTGCTGTTCGAATTGCGATACGGCACAGGCCGCTTCAGTCCAGTGGCCCGAATTGTGCACGCGCGGCGCAAATTCATTGGCAAGCAATGTCCCGTTGGCAAGCACGAAGAACTCCATGCCGACAACGCCGACATAATTCAGCCCGTCCAGCAGCTTGCGCGCCGAATCGGCGGCCAAGCCGGCAATTGTCGAGGAAACAGAGACGGGCACGGAAGATGTGGCGAGAATACCGTCCTTGTGGACGTTCTCCGCAATGTCGTAGACCTTGATATTGCCGTCCTCATCACGCGCGGCGATCACTGAAATTTCGCGGGTAAAATCAACCAGTGCTTCGAGGATAGAAGGTACGCTGCCAATTGCGGCGAAACCGGATTTCGCGCTTTCCCCCTTTGCGCCCGTAAACTTGATCTGACCCTTGCCGTCATAGCCGAAACGCCGCGTCTTCAGGATGCCTTTGCCATCAAAGGCAAGGAGCGCCGCCTTGAGATCCCCTTCATTCTCGACGATGCGCCACTGTGCAGTCTGGATGCCTGCCTTATTGAGGAAGCGCTTCTCGGCTACCCGATCCTGCGAGACCTTTAAAGCCTCGGGCGGAGGAAAAACCGCCTTGCTTTCATTGAGCATCTCTACCGAATCCACCGGAACATTCTCGAATTCATAGGTGACGACATCGCTAAGCTCGGCAAGTTGCTCAAGTGCATTCGGATCGTCATAGGCCGCCACAATGTGCTCGCTCGCAACTTGCGCCGCGGGGCAATCTTCCTGCGGCTCCAGAATGACTGTCCTGTATCCAAGCCGCGCCGCCGCCATGGCGAGCATACGGCCGAGCTGGCCCCCGCCGATAATTCCAATTGTTGACCCTGGGGAAATCATCTTCACGCCTCGTCAGAAGGTCTCATCGCGACCTTATCGCTCTGCGCCTGCCGGAAATCATCGAGCCGCTTCGCCAGGGCATCATCATTGAGCGCCAGAACCGCTGCCGACAACAAGGCGGCATTGACGGCTCCTGCCCGGCCAATCGCCAGAGTGCCCACAGGAATGCCGGCTGGCATCTGCACGATCGACAGAAGCGAATCCTGCCCCGAAAGCGCTTTTGATTCCACAGGCACACCGAAGACTGGCAAAGGCGTCATCGCTGCGGCCATACCAGGCAGATGCGCTGCGCCACCGGCGCCGGCGATGATGACCTTAAATCCCGCTTTGCGCGCGCCCTTGGCGAAATCCACCAGCCTGTCGGGAGTTCTGTGCGCGGAAACGATACGATCGTCGTGGGAGATGCCGAGGGCATCCAGCGTTTCGGCAGCATGGCGCATGGTCGTCCAATCGGACTGGCTTCCCATGATGATTGCGACGTCAGCGCGTTTGTCTGCCATTGAGCATCCTCTATCGAGATGGGGGCATTAAAGGAAAACCCGGAGCTCCGCAAGCTGCGAGCCAGGTGAGAAACCTCTTGAGAAATCAGGCGATGATATCGGGAATGATCTTGTCTTCAAGCTCAATGAGCTTGTCTTTGATCAGCAGCTTTTTCTTTTTCATTCGCTGGATACGAAGCTGGTCGCAGCCCACCTGGATCATTGCTTGTATGGCGGCATCAAAATCCAGATGCTCTTGTTTCAATCTTGCGACTGCCAATCTAATGTCAGCCTGATCCTGGTCGGACATGCAGTGATTCCCGGTAATTTTTGCCGCGCATAATTCTAAAACCGCAGCCGGTTTTTGGAAAGGACTATACGCAAATTTAAAGTGCTACTGCTTACCCTGCGCGAAAGAGGCGCATGCGGCAATAGTTCAGAATCCAGTGTTTGGTCCAGGGCAACGCAACCCCTTACCAGCACGTCGCCATATCATATTTTAAGAAACAAGAAAATCCTACGAAACAAATTCGACAATTGCTTAAAGTGGTGGCAGAGTGTCACGGCTCTGTCATAAACTTGCCACCTGGCAGGCAGAGCGTGAGTAGGGAAAACCAACCAAGGGAGAAGCCGGATGGCCATTGAGTCTCATCTTGAAACGCTTGAACGTAAGCATGGGGCGCTCGAAAAGGAAATTTCCGACGCGCTGTTAAGTCCCGCCTCCGACGACCTGAAGATCAGCGATATGAAACGTCGCAAGCTTATGCTCAAGGAGCAAATCGAAAAGCTCAAATCAGTCGTCACCCATCATTAATCACGATAAGGACCATACCGCGAAATTCCACTCGATAGCTTGAAAGCATCGTGCTGGCAGTTACAAAAAAGCCCGGCCCTCACGCTGATGACGGGCCGGGTTTTTTCGTCGCCTACAGAGCGGCCAGAGCAAAATTTGCTCTATTCATTCCAGAACTGGTCCAGCCACAGGTTCAGGTGGAAAAAACCGTTGGCGTCGACTGCATAGATCCGGCGTGTGCCTTCGGATTTGACCGTTACCAGCTGCGCATCGAGAAGTGCCTTGAGGTGCTGGGAAACTGCGGGGCGGGAAATTGGCAGGCCTGTCGCCAGTTCGTTCACGGTTTTTGGCCCGCGTCGAAGCTCCTCCAGGAGATAGCGGCGGTTCGGATCAGAAATTGCTGCAAAGGCATCCGTTTCGACCATGAAGGATAGTCATTTTAAACCGGCAGGAATGTCAACGAATTTCGTATCGGGCCTAATCCAACCGCTCACTCGGGCAAGTTTTCGGCCCGCGGATCCAGCCTGACACCCTCGGGTGTTACGCGCTCGGCACCGACCGTCTGAAAGTTATCCCTCAGCTCAATGGGCACCGGTGCCCGCATGCGCGAGCGGATGATCGCGTGGGTCATGATCGAGGCGTGGGCCAGGGCCGTTACTGCAAAAAGCCCTTCCGGCGTAATGCGCTCCATGGCCCAGGCTCCAAGGATCGGGCCGATCATCGTGCCAAAGCCATAAAGCAGCAGAAGCCCGCTTGTGACTTTGACAAAGTTTTCCGAGTCGGAAAAATCGTTCGCATGGGCGACCGCCACGGGATAGAGCGTGTAGGCAAGGCCGCCATAGACCGCGGTCATGGCCAGAATGACATAGGCATGGCGCGGCGCAATCAGGAAAATCAACAGGCCTATCACAGCGGCGGCGCCACCAACCATGGCAAGCACATAGCGTCGATCCGTGCGGTCCGACATCCGGCCGACCGGAATCTGCATCAGCGCACCGCCCATGACGGAGGCGCTCATCATCAGGGCAATTTCCGTCGTCGATATGCCGGTTGCCGCGCCATAGACCGCACCAAGTGTACCGAAAGCACCATTGGCAACGCCAATCAGGATACAGCCGAGGAAAGCGACGGGGGAATTGCGATAGAGCGCCCTGAGGTCAAGCTGCACTTCGGTCAGGGGTTTTGGACTGCTCGCAGTGGAAATTGCTGTCGGGATAAGCGCCAGACAGAAAAGGATACCGGACATCATGAAGAACGTCCCCGTATGCACGTCACCGAAGCCGATCATCATTTGCCCGACAGTTATCGATGCGAAATTCACAACCATGTAGAGCCCGAATATCTGGCCGCGATTGGCGTTCGTCGCGCGCTCGTTGAGCCAGCTTTCGATCACCATGTAGGATCCGGCCATGGCGAAGCCGGTCAAGGCGCGCAGCACGATCCAGGCAGTCGATCTCGACCAGTATACCGGTCATCAGCGCGACGATCGCTGCGATTGACGCAAAAGCGCTGAATGCGCGCACGTGACCGACACGGCGGACGAGACGCGGCGCCAGCAGGCAGGAGGTGATAAAGCCACCAGCCCAGGCCGTACCCAGAAGCCCCAGGGACGTCGTCGAGAAGCCCTCCGCTCCACCCCTCAACGGCAGTAGCAAACCATGCAAACCCGATGCCATGACGAGAAAGGACGTGCCGCAGAGGAGTGCGAAGACCTGAATGAACGAACGGAACACGGCAAACCCTTCAAGCGAATCGGAAGTGGACCCGCACAGGATCGTGCAGGCGGTGAGTTCGTGTCATGCAGTAATGCGGAAACTTGATGACATCCGCATAACTTTTGTTGTCTCAGCGGAACAACGCCTCGGCCGCAACCTTACTGTCACCCTTGCGGGAGCGTTCCTCTTCGAGCCGCGTTATTTCGGCACGCAGGAGCGTGATTCGCTCGTCAAGCTCCGCAACTGACAATAGCGACAGGTCCTGGCCAATATCGTGAATGATTTTGCGCCTTGGCTCTTCATCGAAAAGTGACATCATTTCCTCCACTTGTCGCTCTAGAGTGCGAGAATACAGCCCAACTGCTTGGAATTGCAAATTATTCTGGCGAATCAATATTGAGGTGGATCCTATGGCCGATAAAATTCCAACGACAATGACGGCGATCGAGATCACGCAGCCAGGCGGACCTCTGGTGCTCAAGGCGGGGAAACGTGGTGTCCCCGAACCAGAAACGGGCGAGCTTTTGATCCAGGTCCGCGCGGCCGGCGTCAATCGGCCAGATGTGTTGCAGAGGCAAGGTCATTATCCGCCACCGGCCGGTGCCTCCGATATTCCCGGTCTGGAAATCGCCGGTGATGTCGTTGCCATCGGCGAAGGTGTTACGCGCTTCCGTATTGGCGAGCGCGTCACAGCATTGGTTTCAGGCGGCGGATATGCGCAATACTGCAATGTGCATGAAACCAATGCGCTGCCAATCCCCGCTGGTTACGGCTTCATTGAGGCTGCGGCGATTCCGGAAACCTACTTTACCGTCTGGCACAATGTATTTGAGCGCGGCGGCTTGCAGAACGGCGAAACCTTCCTCGTCCATGGCGGCTCCTCCGGGATTGGCACCACCGCCATCCAGCTTGCCAGCGCTTTCGGAGCCTACGTCATCACCACGGCGGGTTCGGATGAGAAATGCGAAGCCTGCGTCAAGCTTGGCGCGAACCGTGCGGTCAATTACCGCCACGAGGATTTTGTCGAAGCGGTAGAAGACGCGACTGGCGGCAAGGGTGTGGACCTGATTCTTGATATGGTCGGCGGCGACTATATCGAGCGCAACTACGATGCAGCGGCCGTCGATGGCCGCATTGTCCAGATTGCCTTCCTGAACGGCGCCAAGGCGCCCACCGATGTTTCAAAACTGATGGTCAAGCGCCTTACCCATACTGGTTCAACCCTGCGCGTCCGGTCCGTTGACTTCAAGGCAGGCATCGCCCGCGAACTGGAGCGGAAGGTCTGGCCGCTGCTGGTCGAGCGCCGTGTTGCACCTGTGATCGACATGGTCTACCCGCTGCATGAGGCTTGGCGCGCGCATGAACGGATGGAAGACGGCCAGAACATTGGCAAGATCGTGCTCGATGTGAGCTAAAAATGCCAAAGACCGCGCGCCGGCGCGGCCTTTGCGTTTCAAGCGCTGGTTTCAATTCGTGGCCTGAACCTTGCCGATGCCGACGAAGATCGTTTCGCCGGATGAATCATCGACGCCATCATTGTCCGTCACTGCGTAGCCATAACCATCCGCATCGACGGTGAAGCCTTCAAGTTTCTCGGGAACGTAGCCATTGGCCGACTTCAGATCGCCGATGAAATCATGCGCGAGCGTCTTCTGGACCACCGGCAGTTTCTCGCCGATCCTGGCGGGTTTCAAGCCATCGAGCGCCACGCGATAGAGCCGCTTGTTGACAGCCCGCTCGCCGATCTGGTTATCGCGTTCGATGATATAGAGCTGGCCGTCATGCGCGGTGATTTCCGACAGGCCGACCCAGCCATTCGCGGTCGTGTCGAGAGGGTAGGAAACAGCACCCCATGCCTTGTCTTTGACATTGTAGCTCAGGAGTTTGACGAAACCCTTCTCGTCATCCTTCCACTCGCGCTGGATTGCCATCCACAGGGTCGCGTCGTCGCCTTCACCGACACGCGTGATACCTTCGAGGCCGTAGCGGATCTGCCCGGTCAGCAATTCGTCGGGAAGCGCGATTTCTTTTTTGATTTCACCCTTCTCGTTCACATTGAGGATCGCATGCGGCACGAGTTTGGCCTGATCGCCTTCATTGGCCAGCCAGAACCCGCCCTGCCCGTCGGTGGTGATTCCTTCCAGATCCAGCTTCTGGGCGGGCTGGCCGCCACGCTTGACCATCAGCGCACCGCTGATCTTCGCCGGGGTCTGTTTGGCGTCAATCGTGTAGATCGCCGGCGCCGAATAATAGATGGAGTCAGACACAGCATAGAGCTTGCCGGCTTCCTTCGGATCTCCGGCCAGCCCAGAAAGAGCGCCCCAACCGAGCGGCGTCCCGTCATCCTTCAGGCCTGAAACGATCTGCGGATAATTAGGCTTCTGGTCCTTCAACTCATAGATCATGACATGCGAGCGCACGCCGCCATCCTTGATGAGATCCACTTCATTGGCTGTCACCAGGAGGTTGCGCGAAGGAATGGCAAGAACGCCTTCTGGCGCAATGCCTGAAGGCAGCAGTTGAACGAATTCCGGCTCTGCTCCCGTATCCTTGTATACACCGACAAGGGAAGCACGCTCGCTGGCAACGAAGAGATAGTTCGTATCGCCGAACCTGCCGACTTCGGCTCCTTCCAGCTCAACGCCTTTCTTGTTGCGCTTGTCCGGGTAATGTCCGGCTTCGGCCATCTTGTACTCAAGCGACGGTCCGGATTCATAGAGAACCTTGCCATCCTTGGAGAAAATGGTGAAGCTGCGCGAACCGCCCTTGTAGTCACCTTCATTGGCGACAACAAAGCGATCATTGTCGAGCCATTTGATGGTGTCCGGCTCACGAGGAACGCCCTTCAGACTGCCGTCAAACTTGAGAGCGCCATCGTTCTTCACATCAATCCTGTCGAGATCGACCGTGCCCGCTGGGAAATGGTTGACAATCTTGCCACTGGCCGCATCGATAATTGCGATGTGGTTGTTTTCCTGCAGCGTGACGGCGATCTGATTGTTCTTGTTGATCGAGACGAATTCCGGCTCAGCGTCTTCCGGGGCAATCCCGGAGAGACCCGTGAGGTCAACCGTCTTCATGCTCGCGCATTCCGGCACCCCATCCTTCAACGACAAGATCTTGAGGTTCCCCGAAGGCAGCTGCGGTACTTCACCGTCATTTACCTCTTCATCCCGCTCATTTTCGATAGCGATCGCGGTGAAGCTCTTGTCAGGAGAAATAGCGACCAGAATCCGGCTGACCGCCAAGATCACAGCTCGCGTCGATCTTGCGTGAGGCAAGATCAATGACATCCAGCCGGCCCGAGGGATTGGCTTTGTTCTTCGACGTGTTGACAGCGGCCAATACCTTGCCACCAGCAACGGCGACGGACGTCGGCTCGCCATCGACCTTGAGCAAACCGCCCGGCTGCGGTTTGGCCGCGTCGCTGATATCCACGAAGCCGATCGCGCCATAAGGACTGTCGGAATAAATCAGCGTCTTGCCGTCTTCTGAAGCGGTGATTATTTCCGATGATGTCGGCGTCGACTTGTCTGTGTCTTTGGGCAGATTGTCGGCAACGGGGAAACTTGCAATACGGTTGAAGACCGGTTCCGCGACAGCAGGCAGGGCAACGGATGCAAGCAAGGCGGTCCAAAGACCGAGATAGAGGGATTTGCGCGACATTATTTTAAGCCTCCGATTGTTGTCCGGAGATCGTTCGCGCACCTGCATTGCAGTGCAATGACACTTTCATGACAGTTCCATGAAACGCCCGGCCGCCTCAAATCCCCTATGCCAAAAGCGATTCTTGCTCATCCATCAAAATGACGCTATATAACGCCTCGAATTCCCGGAAATTGTGGTTGAACCCACGTCCCGCGCCCCCGGAGCGGACGAACGAGAGGACTATATCTATGGCCACCCAGCTTCTTATGCCAAAGGCAACGGCCGTCTGGCTTGTCGACAATACCGCCCTGTCCTTCGATCAGATCGCTGCATTCTGCAAGCTGCATCCGCTCGAAGTGAAGGCGATAGCCGATGGTGAATCGGCACAGGGCATCAAGGGCCTTGACCCGTTGATCACGGGGCAATTGTCGCGCGAGGAAATCGCCAAAGGCGAAGCCGATATCAATCACAAGTTGAAGATTTCCGATCCGAAAGTTCGGGTGCCGGAAACCAAGCGGAAAGGCCCGCGCTACACCCCATTGTCCAAGCGCCAGGATCGCCCGAACGCAATCCTCTGGCTGGTTCGCAATCATCCAGAATTGAAGGACGCACAGATTTCGCGGCTGATCGGCACGACAAAGTCCACTATTGAACAGATCCGCAACCGTACACACTGGAATTCCAACAATCTCCAGCCCATGGATCCGGTAACCCTCGGTCTCTGCTCACAGATCGATCTGGATATAGAGGTCGAGCGTTCTTCCCGTGGCCGGCCAGTTCAGCCCGAAAGTGGCGACACGCTGCTTCCAGCTTCCGCGACTGAAAACCTCGACATTCAGCCAACGGTCCGCGAAGAGGACGAAGAGCTTGATGCCGACAAGGTGTTCGCGAAGCTGTCTTCTCTCAAGGGCCGCCACGAGGACGAAGACGAGGAATAGTTTTCCCAAAAATCGTCAAAAGAGCCCGGCATCGCCGGGCTTTTTTATGATGCTCTCGCCTTGGTATCCGGTGTCTCGCTAAGTTCGACCCGGCGATAGAAATCCGCCAGTGTCTTTCCGCGTTCCTGGCGGAATATCCGGTCAGCCTTTTCCACCTTGGCAATCCGGTCAATGCGGAACGTGCGAAAATCATTGCGCAATTCGCACCAGCTGATCAGCGTCCAGACCTTGCCCCAGAACCAGAGGCCAAGTGGACGGATATCGCGCACGCTGTCCTTGCCATCCAGGTCCGTATAGGTAATCGACAGGACACGGCACTGTTCGGCCGCATTTTCCGCCAGGTCGATCAACGACCGGTCGTTGTCACTGATATTGTAGCTGGTCGAGTGGATATGCGTATTGGTGATCCGCGGGCGGTCTTCCTTGGGCAGGACAGCGCCGATCTTTATGATGGCCTCCTCGGCTGCACGAGCCATGGATGCACCACCCCAAGCGGTGATGAGCCGGGCGCCCGCTACCAGCGCAACAACCTCGTCGCGTGTGAACATCAAGGGCGGCAGGTCGAAACCCTCGCGCAGGATGTAGCCGACGCCGGCTTCGCCATCGATGGGCACGCCGGTGGATTGCAGATCGGCAATGTCGCGATAGATGGTTCGTTCGGAAACTTCGAGCTTGTCGGCGAGCTGCCGCGCAGTAACGAGACGGCCCCCACGCAACTTTTGCACAATCTGGAAAAGACGGTCAGCTCTACGCATGGCTTAATCCTTCAAGCCAAGCATGATATCGCCCGCCTTCATGCCCGCAATGGCAATGGGACGCGGGCTTGATCTCATGCGATCCGCCAGAATTCAACTTGTCCGTCCAGCTTTTCATCTCACGTACCCTCGCTTTGCCAGCTCAATCACGCGGCTTGGTATTCCCGTGCAATCAGTTCTCGCATCTCGGCGACGTGCCCGGCTCTCTCGGGGAACAGCGCCTCCAGGAAATCGGTCGTGAACGTGCCGGGAGCCGACCCAGGGGCGCTGACGATATGCGCATCCCGCACCGCGTGAGGTACATCCTGGTAAAATGACGAGCCGGCATAATCGCCAATCTTCGATCTCGATCCATCCGGCACCATTGCTCGTATGTTTGCGACCCTCAAAGAGGCCCGCACGGGCAAGCGCCAGCGTACCACCGCAGATACCGCCGATGATGCCGCCACGTGCCAAAGTGGCATTCAGGAGCGGTGCTATGTCAGGAGCATCCGCGCTTGGCCAAGTGTCCGAACCAATGACAGCAATTGCGTCGAGGTCGCTATTTTCTTCGACCCCGGTGCCTCGTTCAGCCATCAGCCTGAAGCCGCCGATCGACCGGACTGGTCCGGTCGACGGCGACAGTGCAATGGTACGCGCACCAAACCACTCAACCGCCGATCCTGAAAGCAATCCATACTCCCAATCGGCGAATTGATCGATGAATACGAAACCGATCGTCTTTTTCTGCTCCATGCCCATCGCTCCCATTTTGCTCGATAATCTTAGTATTGTAGCTTGAAATAGCTTGATTTGCGTGCATTTCCCGCTTGCCGAGGCTTTGGCCAGCCTATTTGCCAAGGAGCGAGGTCGGCGCCGGCACTTTCCGTGCCAGCCTCCGTACCCTTCATCGAGCCTCGACGCGCAAGCCGTTCGGCATAAGCATCGGGCCAACCGATATCCTTCAACACATGCTCGGGAAGTGAGTTGAGGTGCCGCTCCGTACGCAGTTCTTCGCGATACGCTGCGAAGTCCGTGAGCAGGCGCCTTACCGTATCAACAATGCCAAAATCAACGTAAGTCATAACCCTGTCTCCTTGTGACTACGGAGACACTATCGCATACCCCTCCTGACAACCTTCTGTCAGGAGGATGTCAAGAGGTGCGCTTTATTTGCAGAGCCAGGTCAGTCGTTCTTGACGCCGATACCCCGCGCATTCAGCACGGCCGTGATCTCGTCGAGAATCGCTGGATCGTCGATAGTTGCTGGCATGTTCCAGGGCTCCCGGTCGGCAATTTTCTGCATCGTCCCGCGCAGGATCTTTCCAGAGCGTGTCTTTGGCAGGCGTTTTGCCGTAAGCGCCATTTTGAACGCCGCCACCGGCCCGATCTTGTCGCGAATCAGGGCGACACAATCCTGCTCGATCTCGCTTTCAGCCCGGGTCACGCCGGATTTGAGCACGATGAAGCCGCACGGTACCTGTCCTTTCAGATGATCGGCGATACCGATCACAGCGCATTCCGCCACATCGGGATGGCTCGAAAGGACTTCTTCCATTGCCCCGGTCGAAAGGCGATGGCCGGCGACATTGATGATGTCGTCGGTTCGGCTCATGATGTAGATATATCCATCCTCATCAATGATGCCGGCATCGGCGGTCTTGTAGTACCCAGGAAATTCCGTGACATAAGCATCGCGGAACCGCTGGTCCGCATTCCACAGGGTCGGCAGGCAAGCGGGTGGAAGCGGCAGCTTGACGACGATATTGCCAAGTTCACCTCGCTTGACCGGATGACCGGCATCGTCGAGCACCCGAACGTCATAGCCGGGCATCGGCACGGTCGGAGAACCGTATTTGACAGGTAGCATGCCGAGGCCCGCGGGATTGGCCGCCATCGGCCAGCCGCTCTCCGTCTGCCACCAATGATCGATGACCGGAACGCCCAGCCTCTCTTCAGCCCATTTGATCGTGTCCGTATCTGCACGTTCTCCGGCCAGAAATAGATATTTAAGCGACGAGAGATCATATTTGCCGATGAATTCGCCCTTCGGATCCTCTTTCTTTATGGCCCGGAATGCTGTCGGCGCGGTGAACAGCACTTTCACCTTGTGCTCGGAAATAACCCGCCAGAACGTGCCCGCATCGGGCGTTCCCACCGGCTTTCCCTCATAAAGGATGCTTGTCGCACCGATAAACAGCGGCGCATAGGCAATATAGGAATGACCGACCGCCCAGCCGATATCCGAGGCCGCCCAGAATACATCGCCTGCCTTTGTATCGTATACCGCGCCCATCGACCAGGCGAGCGCCACCAGATGCCCGCCATTGTCGCGCACAACGCCCTTGGGTTGGCCGGTGGTGCCGGAGGTGTAGAGAATATAGAGCGGGTCGGTCGCCTTTACTGCCGCACAGGCGATCTCACGGCCGGTAGCAGCAGCGACCGCCTCGGCATAATCGAAATCGCGTCCTTCGACGAGCGCATGCGGTTGTTGAGGGCGGACGAGAACAACACATGTCTTGACCTTGTGCACTGCCTGCTCGATCGCCTTGTCGAGCATTGGCTTGTAGGCGACGACGCGTCCCGGCTCGAGGCCGCAGGAAGTAGCGATGATCATCACCGGCTTGGCGTCGTCGATGCGGGTCGCCAGTTCGTGCGCGGCGAAACCGCCAAAGACGACGGAATGCACGGCGCCGATGCGCGCGCAAGCAAGCATCGCGACCACAGCTTCCGGCACCATCGCCATATAGATGATGACCCGGTCGCCCTTCTGCACGCCCTTGTCGGTGAGGACGGCAGCCAGAGCATTGATGTCGCTGAGAAGCTCGGCATAAGTGATCTTGCGCTGTGTGCCCGTTACTGCGCTGTCGTAAATGAGAGCGACCTGATCAGCCCGGCCGTTCTGAACATGCCGGTCGACGGCATTGTGACAGGTGTTGCACTCGGCACCAGCATACCAGCGCCCATATGGTCCATCGTCCGCATCGAAAACTTTGTCCCAAGGCTTGCTCCAGTCGATCGCCACGGCGGCGTGGGCCCAGAATGCCATCGGGTCGGCCTGCCACTCCTGATAGACCTCGTTGTATCGTGATGTCATGAATATCCTCCCAGATCCGACAGCATCCCCAATGTCATAAGCAGAGTCAAAGGCCGAATTGACAATCTCGTATGGAACGCTCACAGCTCGCATTTCCGATCACACCGTGCGGACAGAAGCAAACCGATGACCAAAATCCTGCCATTCGCACTGATCTTGATGATGGCATTGCACGTCATCAAGCCACTCGGATGGCCGGGGCTCAAAAAGCGTGGTGATTTTTGGAAGATTGCCGCGGGAGCCATTGTGGCAATGTTTATCGTCGTGCTCGCCGGCCACGCGGGCTGAGCGTGCCCTAGGACGATGCCCGTCCATTATCGATGTCAGGCAAGTTGAGAACATAGGGCACAAGGTGTCTTGCCCAGGCGTCGTAGCCCAGCGCGGAAGCATGAAAACCGTCGCTGGAGAAGCCTTCCGGTCCCTCCACGGGCAGACGTGTCGCAGGAATCGCCATGCGCTCGCGGCACAGTCGTTCTCCCAGCTTGTTTATGGCGTCGGCCCTGCCCTCGAGGATACGGCCAAGCAATCCTGGCATGGCGGGGACATCGCGAAAATCGATAACCTTCGACCAGACGATATGCGCTTCCGGCCATTTCGCCTTCAAAGCATAGAGCAGACCACCGAATTCCCTCTTGAAGCGCGGAAGGGAGTGAAAGTTCTTGGTGTCATTGGTGCCGGTCGTCAGCACGATATGGGTCCACAAGCCGCGCTCGATGTTGGGCACCACGTGATCGCGCAATTGCCCCGAAGTCGCTGAATTAAAGCCGGCTGCCCGCCAGATGATCTTGCGGCCGGTACGCCCCTGCAAATGCACTGCAAGCCGCACGCATAGCCCTTGCCAGGGATCGGTGATGCCAACGCCTGCGGCCGAAGAATCGCCCAGAACGAGAAGCCTGATCGCAGGGTCCTTGCCCGCGATTTCGCCCATTGGCAGAGCGCTTGGCGGCAGCATTCGTTCCGTTCGCAAACGCACGCCTATGCCTTGCCAGGCATAGACAGGATAGAGCAGCCAGCTGACCAGCGGATGGAAGGGTGATGATGTCATTACCCGCAATTACCCCACAAAAAGCCCGGACTGATTCCAGTCCGGGCTCCATGAGATACGCTTTTGGATAAAAAACGCTTAAGCCGCCTTTTCCAGGTCTTTTTTCCAGCCGCCGGTTGCGGCGAGGCCGTTCATTTTGGCGCGATGCGTAAAGGCGCGCTGGCCCGCTGCAAAATTCTCCGGCTTGCCATTCCAGGCATTCAATGCGGCCGCTTGCAGCGCCCGGCCATAGGAGAAGGTAAGCTTCCACGGCGTTGTATAATTCGCATTCATCGCCGAAAGATGCGCAGTAGCTTCTTCGTCGCTTTGACCACCGGAAAGGAAAGCGATGCCCGGAACTGCCGCCGGGACCGTCGATTTCAACAGGCGTACCGTCTGTTCAGCCACCTGCTCGACCGAAGCTGTGCGGGCGTTCTTGCCATCGATGACCATGTTCGGCTTGAGGATCATGCCTTCCAGCACGACGCGGGCGTCATAAAGTTCGTCGAAGACCGTTTTCAGGACCCATTCGGTGACCTCGTAGCAGCGCTCGATCGAGTGGGTGGCGGGCTTGCCATCCATAAGCACTTCCGGCTCGACGATCGGAACGATTCCAGCTTCCTGGCAGAGGGCCGCATAACGGGCCAGTGCTTGGGCGTTCTGCTTGACTGCACCCCATGTCGGTACACCGTCAGCAATGGCAATCACGCCGCGCCATTTGGCGAATCGTGCGCCAAGTTTGTAATATTCCTGGAGACGCTCACGCAGGCCGTCGAGGCCCTCTGTGATGGTCTCACCCGGGAAACCGGCAAGCGGTTTCGCGCCTGCATCGACCTTGATCCCGGGAATGCAGCCGGCAGCCTTCATGATCTGAACAAAGGGGGTTCCATCCTTGGCGTTCTGCCGAATGGTCTCGTCGTAAAGGATAACGCCGGAAATGTGGTTCGTCATCGCGTCGCCGGAGCGGAACAGCATCTCGCGATAGTCACGCCGGCTATCGGCGGTCGATTCCAGTCCGATCGTATCGAACCGCTTCTTGATCGTTGCGGTACTCTCATCTGCAGCAAGGAGACCCTTGCCCTTGGCAACCATTGCAATCGCGATATCTTCGAGGCGTTCAGTCATAGACTATTTCACTCCGTTTCCTGTGCTCCGGGCCATACCAGAAGCCTATGACAAACGAAATGGCGCTCCAAGGTATTGAAACGATTGAAATTTTTTCAACCGATTTAACTGGATAACATTTCTTGTTCGTCGTTAACCGGGACCCGCAAGGACCCCGATTATACACGAAAAAAGGTCAGCGCTTCAAAACGTCGACACCTGGCAGCGGCTTGCCTTCCATCCATTCAAGGAAAGCGCCGCCTGCCGTCGATACATAGCTGAAGTCATCGGCAACGCCGGCATGATTGAGAGCAGCCACGGTATCGCCGCCCCCCGCCACCGAGACGAGCTTGCCGGCCTTCGTCCGTGCAGCCACATGACGCGCGGCAGCTACTGTCGCCTGATCGAAAGGATGCAGCTCGAAGGCGCCGAGCGGTCCATTCCAGACCAGCGTCGATGCGTCATCGATCGCACCCTTGATGCGTTCAATCGATTGCGGACCGACATCGAGGATCATGCCATCTTCCGGAATGGCATCGAGACCATAGGCGCGGTGCGGTGCATTCGCCTCGAAATGCCAGGCAACGACAGCGTCCACCGGCAGGATGATCGTGCAGTTCGCGGCGTTCGCCTTGGCCATGATTTCGCGAGCAGTGGCGGCAAGGTCGTGTTCGCACAGCGATTTGCCCACCTTGACACCCTGAGCCGCGAGGAAGGTATTGGCCATGCCGCCGCCAATGACCAGCGCATCGACTTTCTGAACCAGATTGCCAAGCAGGTCGAGCTTGGACGAAACCTTGGCGCCACCAACAATGGCAACGACCGGACGTTCCGGATTGCCAAGCCCCTTTTCCAGCGCCAGCAGTTCGGCCTGCATGGTGCGGCCCGCATAAGCCGGCAACACGTGGGCGAGACCCTCGGTTGAGGCGTGGGCACGATGGGCGGCGGAGAACGCATCATTGACGTAAATATCGCCATTGGCAGCCAGCGCCGTCACGTGGGCAAGATCGTTTTTCTCCTCCCCCTTGTGAAAGCGGGTGTTTTCCAGAAGCAGGATATCGCCGTCCTTCAGCTTGGCAATTGCCGCCGCTGCCTTTTCACCGATGCTGTCTTCGGCAAAATATACGTTGCGGTCGATGACCTTGGAAACGGCATGGGCAATGGGCTTCAGGGAAAATTCGGCTGTCGGCCCATCCTTCGGACGACCGAAATGCGCCAGCAGAAGAACCTTTGCGCCCTTTTTCGACAATTCGAGAATAGTTGGCGCGACCCGTTCGATACGCGTTGCGTCGGTGACGGCGCCGTCCGCAACAGGAACATTCAGATCAACACGCAGGAGAACGCGTTTTCCCGCAACATCGGCATCATCAAGCGTCTTGAAAGCTGGCATGGTCATCACCCTCGTCTGAACGGTACCCGTTCGGCATGCAAGCCAAACGGTCCGGATACTCTTATTAAGAAACCAAAATGACGGGTGTTGTCGACCCGCCATTTTGTTTCATGCAGTAGCCATCTGGAACCCTTTTGAGAATTCAGCCTGATGGGGGATCTGGTACGGTTTTCGGGAACCGGAGCGCAGTGGACTTTAGGTCCATGAGCACCGGAAGCGCGGAAAGTCGCATCAGATGCCCATCAGGGTAAAGTTATCAAATGGTCTCAGATCACCTTGCCGAAGGCAACAGCGGTATCGCCCATACGGTTCGAGAAGCCCCACTCATTGTCGTACCAGGAAAGGACGCGTACGAATGTACCTTCCATGACCTTGGTCTGGCTGATGTGAAAGATTGAAGAATGCGGATCGTGATTGAAGTCGATCGAAACATTCGGTTCGTCCGTATAGCCGAGAATGCCTTTCAGCTTGCCGTTGGCAGCTGATTTGACCGCGTCATTGATCTCAGCAACCGTCGTCGACTTCTTGGCGATGAACTTGAAATCCACGACCGAGACATTCGGGGTAGGGACGCGGATTGATGTACCGTCCAGCTTGCCATTGAGTTCCGGAAGCACCAGGCCGACGGCCTTGGCGGCGCCAGTCGATGTCGGGATCATCGACAGGGCTGCAGCGCGGCCGCGATAGAGATCCTTGTGCATCGTATCGAGCGTTGGCTGATCGCCGGTGTAGCTGTGGATGGTCGTCATGAAGCCATGATCGATACCAACGGCTTCATGCAGCACATAGGCAACTGGCGCAAGGCAGTTGGTCGTGCAGGAAGCATTGGAAATCACCATATGCTCCTTGGTCAACTTGTGATCATTGACGCCGAAAACGACGGTAAGATCAGCACCTTCCGCGGGTGCGGAAACGATAACGCGCTTCGCACCGGCTTCGAGGTGCGCGGCCGCCTTGTCGCGAGCCGTGAAAATACCGGTGCATTCAAGCGCGATATCAACGTCCAGCTCTTTCCACGGCAGTTCGACCGGATTGCGCACAGCGGTGACCTTGATCGGACCGCGTCCAACATCGATCGTGTCGCCGGAAACCGTCACGGTTCCCGGAAACCGGCCATGAACGCTATCGTAACGCATCAGATGTGCGTTGGTCTCGACCGGACCAAGATCGTTGATCGCAACGACTTCAATGTCGGTGCGGCCGGATTCCACGATGGCGCGAAGAACATTGCGGCCGATACGGCCAAATCCGTTGATTGCAACGCGAACTGTCATTTTTATCTTCTCCTTGGGTATTTCCGAGCCCTGGCCTGGATTGTGCGGGAAATCCGTAGATTATTTCAACTTGCTTTCTGCCGCTGCGACAATTGCGTCCGCAGTGATGCCGAAATGCTTGTAGAGCGCTTCGATCGGGCCGCTGGCACCAAAGCCGGTCATGCCTACGAATATGCCATCGAGACCGATGAAGCGATCCCAGCCAAGACGAATGGCAGCCTCAACCGCGACCTTGACCGGCGCATCGCCGATCAGCGCCCGCTTGTATTCGTCGCTCTGCTGTTCGAACAACTCAAAGCAGGGCACCGAAACCACACGGGCCGGATGGCCATTCTGTTCCAGCTGCGCGCGTGCATTGAGGGCGATCTCGACTTCCGAGCCGGTTGCGAAGATCGTAACTTCCGCCTTGCCGCTTGCAGGCGCGAGTTCGTATGCGCCATAGGCGCATTTGTTCTCGTCGACGTGTTCCGTGCGAACCGTCGGCAGGTTCTGGCGGGTCAGGGCAATCGTCGATGGAGTCTTGCGTGACTTGAGCGCCAGTTCCCAGCATTCTGCGGTTTCAACAACGTCAGCAGGGCGGAAGACGTAATTGTTCGGAATGGCACGCAACGCGGCGAGGTGTTCTACCGGCTGGTGCGTCGGACCATCTTCGCCAAGGCCGATCGAGTCATGCGTCATGACATAGACGACGCGAATGCCCATCAGGCTCGAAAGTCGCATCGCGCCGCGCGCATAGTCGGAAAACGTCAGGAAGGTCCCCGAATAAGGGATGAGGCCGCCGTGCAGCGCCATACCGTTCATCGCCGCGGCCATGCCATGCTCGCGAACACCGTAGTGCACGTAGCGCTGGCCATAGTCTTCGGGCGTGATATTCTGGGTCTGGCTGGTCTTGGTGTTGTTCGACCCCGTCAAGTCGGCGGAACCGCCGATCGTCTCGGCCAGAACGCCATTGATGACTTCGAGCGCCATTTCGGAAGCCTTGCGGGTCGCAACCTTGGGCTTTTCTTCCGAAAGCTTCTTCTTGTAGGCAGTGATTGCTGCTTCGAAATTGCCCGGCAGATCACCGCGAACGCGGCGTTCGAATTCCGAGCGAGTCTCGGCATCGACGGATGCCAGGCGATCGTTCCAGGCCGCATGCGCTCTCGAAGAGCGCTGGCCGGCTTCGCGCCATGCGCCGAGAATGTCTGCGGGAACAACAAATGGTTCCGATGTCCAGCCAAGCGCCTTGCGTGCGCCAGCGATTTCTTCGGCGCCGAGCGGCGAACCGTGAACCTTGTTGGTACCCGCCTTGGTCGGGGCGCCAAAACCGATCGTCGTCTTGCAGGCGATCAGGGTCGGCCTGTCTGACTTGTGCGCCTTCTCGATAGCAGTTGCGATGGCATCCTGATCGTGGCCGTCGATGCGCAGGGCGTTCCAGCCGGAAGCTTCGACGCGCGCGCACTGATCCGTATTGTCTGCAAGCGACACCGGACCATCGATGGAGATGTTGTTATCATCCCAGAAAACGATGAGCTTGTTCAGCTTGAGATGGCCGGCCAGCGCGATTGCTTCCTGGCTGATGCCTTCCATCAGGCAGCCGTCTCCGGCAATGACATAGGTATGGTGGTTTACCAGATCGTCGCCGAAATGCGCATTCATGATGCGCTCGGATAGTGCCATGCCGACGGAATTGGCAAGGCCCTGGCCAAGTGGGCCGGTCGTCGTTTCGATACCGGATGCATGGCCATATTCCGGATGGCCCGCGGTCCGGGAACCCAATTGCCGGAAATTCTTGATCTCGTCGATGGTCATGTCTTCGTAGCCGGTAAGATACAGCAGCGAATAGAGCAGCATCGAACCGTGTCCAGCCGAGAGCACGAAGCGGTCGCGGTCCGGCCAGTGCGGCGACTTCGGATCAAATTTTAGGAACCGGGTATAAAGGACAGTCGCAATATCAGCTGCGCCCATGGGAAGACCCGGATGGCCCGAATTGGCTTTCTCCACTGCGTCCGCCGACAAAAAGCGGATTGCATTGGCCATTTGGTTGGATTTTTCAGAATTGGTCATGGTTACCGTCTTTCGAGGAGGAAAGGAGATGCCGTTTCTGGAAGCCGGTCAGACAAAATCCAAAAGGCACGCTTCACATAGCAGGTGTCTTGATGGAGTCAATAAAACCTAGGCCAAATTGGGCCCATCGGCAAACAGGTCTTTCGCGGCATGAGATTATTATCGGTGCATGACCGAACCATGACAGCTCGGATTGATTGACGCGGCGTTGATGTAACCCTTAGACTCTCCAACATAAGCTGTTCTTCTTTTTGCGATCTCGTTTAAAAAGATTGACACATGGGGAAACGTTGAAAATGGCATCGGAAGCCACCCTCAGACAGGTTCTTGAAAGACTGGAAAAATCTTTGGCGCCGCTTGAGGACGCGGTCGACTTGCGTCTTGAGCATGAAGGCGATTTTGCCGAAGCCGAAGAAGAGGTCCAGCGGATGAACATGGACCGGCGCAAGCTGGCACAGGAACTTGACGCGTCGGAAGGTCGAGCCGAGCGTCTCGAAGCCGCAAACAAGGAAGTTTCGCGCCGCCTTGTGGCGGCGATGGAATCCATTCGCACGGTCCTTGATCGATAAAACTGGGAAAGACAAGCCATGGCCACTGTAACAGTTACGATCGATGGCAAGGCCTACCGGATGGCCTGCGATGAGGGCCAGGAACAGCATCTGACTGGCCTCGCCGAGCGTTTCGACCGCTACGTCACCCACCTCAAATCATCGTTTGGCGAAATCGGTGACCTGCGCCTCACTGTCATGGCCGGCATCATGGTCATGGATGAGCTCAGCGAGTTGCAGATGCGTCTCAAGGGCCTTGAAAATGAAGCCGAAGCGTTGCGCAAAAGCCGTGACGAAGCCTTGGCGAGGGCCGACAAGAACGATGCGGCAATCACCGGCGTCTTGTCGGAAGTGACAAACCGTATTGAGACGCTTACAACCAAGCTCGCGCCAAAGGCGAATTAGAAGCCTTCGGAGGATTCAGCCTGATGAGGTCGCTGGTGCGGTTTTTGAGAACCGGAGCAAGGTGGATTTTTCCCCCATGAGCACCGGAAGCGCAGAAAACTGCATCCGGCATCCGTCAGGGTCGATTCTCAACCCTCGATTTCCTCGCGCAGCATCTCGAGCTCAAGCCATTCGTGCTCATATGTTTCGAGGCTGTGACGCTTCTTGCCGATCTCTTCGACGGTCTTGTTGAAAAGCGCCGCATTTTTCGTGAACAGTTCAGGGTCGGCCAGCTTCTTCTCGAGTAAAGCAATCTCTGCGTGCAATGTTTCAATTTTTTCAGGCAAGGTTTCAAGTGCGAACTTCTGCTTGTAGGAAAGCTTGCGCTTCTCCTCGCGTTGCGCCGGGGTTTTCTCCGGCTGAGCACCGGCGGCTTGCGGCTTGGCGCTTTTCAAATCCTTGCGCGTTGCGAGCGCTTCCTTGCGTTGCGCCAGCATGTCGGTATAGCCGCCGGCATATTCCAGCCAGCGTCCGTTACCTTCTGGCGCAATCACCGATGTCACCGTCCGGTCGAGGAAATCGCGGTCATGGCTGACGAGAAGCACGGTGCCCGCAAATCCGGCGACCAATTCCTGCAACAAGTCCAGCGTTTCCATGTCGAGATCGTTGGTTGGCTCATCGAGCACCAGCAGATTGGCCGGACGGGCCAGTACCCGCGCCAGCATAAGGCGCGCGCGCTCACCACCGGAAAGTTCGCGGATCGGCGTGCGCAGTTGTTCTGGCTGAAACAGGAAGTCCTTCATATAGGAGGCCACATGGCGCTGCTCGCCGTTGACGACGACATTCTCGCCGCGCCCGTCGGTCAGATAATCCGAAAGCGTCTGTTCCAGATTGAGGCCGTCGCGCCTTTGGTCAAGAACGGCTATTTCAAGATTGGTGCCGAGCTTGACGACGCCGCTGTCGGGCGCGAGCAACCCCGTCAGCATCGATAGGAGCGTCGTCTTGCCGGCACCATTGGGACCAACGAAGCCGACGCAGTTTCCGCGCTGGATCCGCGTCGAGAAATCGTTGACCAGCACATTGCTGCCATAGGCTTTGACGAGGTGTTCCGCCTCAATCACGAGTTTGCCGGATTCCTTCGCATCACTCGCCTTCAAGACGGCCTTGCCTTGGGCGCCGCGATGATTGCGGAATTCGCTGCGCATGGATTGCAGTTCGCCGAGCCGGCGCATGTTGCGCTTGCGCCGGGCCGTCACGCCGTAGCGCAGCCAATGTTCTTCGCGCACGATCTGGCGGCCGAGCTTGTGCAGGTCGCGCTCTTCCTCCTCAAGCACCTTGTCGCGCCATTCCTCGAAAAAGCCAAATCCCTGGTCCAGTCGCTTCGTGACGCCGCGGTCGAGCCAGATCGTCGACCGGCTGACATTCTCCAGGAAGCGCCTGTCGTGCGAGATCACCACAATGGCCGAGCGTATCTGGCGTAATTCGTCCTCCAGCCATTCGATCGTTGTCAGGTCGAGATGGTTGGTGGGCTCGTCGAGCAACAGTATGTCGGGCTGTGGTGCCAGGACTTTGGCCAATGCCGCACGGCGCGTCTCGCCGCCCGAAAGATTGTCGGGCTTTTCTTCGCCCGTCAGGCCGAGATGCTCCAACAGATAGCTGACACGGTAGAGATCGTCCGCGGGTCCAAGCCCCGCCTCGACATAGGCCCGAACATTGGCAAAGCCCTCCATGTCGGGGGCCTGCGCCAGATAACGTACGGTAACGCCGGGATGCTTGAACACCTCGCCATCCGTTGGCGCGACAAAGCCGGCGGCAATCTTCAGCAGTGTGGATTTACCCGATCCGTTGCGTCCAACAAGCGCAATGCGGTCGCCTTCGCTGACGGAAATGGCAGCCTCACTTAAAAGCGGCGTACCGCCGAATGTCAGTGCAATCCGGTCAAGGCGAAGAAGGGGTGGAGCCATGAAAATTTTCAGTTCTGGGAGTTGGAGCAACGATCGGAAGCCAGCCGTGGCACCCGAACATGCGCCTTGTCGGCGAGAATGCCGCCTCTGTCAAATGAAACAGGCCGGAAATTCCGGCCTGTCTCGAATTAATCCGGCAAAGCTCCGGTCAGTAACCGCCGCCATAGCCGCCGCCGCTACCCTCGCAGGGAGCAGTATAAATCGAACCGTCACGGCGCTGGTAACGGCATAAATTCTGATCCTGCCCGCGCGGCGTCGTCGCCGTTCCGACAGCAGCACCGAGCAGCGCGCCACCGGCGGCACCGACAATCGTGCTCTTCGTGTCACGTCCCAGAGCCTGTCCGGCCAGCGCACCAACGCCGCCGCCAATCAAGGCACCCGTCCCGGCACGCTGATTCTGCTCACTTGTTGCACAACCGGCAACAGATACTGCCAGAAGCGCTGAAACCGCTACGGCGGTAAGACGAAATCTCATATTTAATCCTCTCAATTCATATAAGTGCGGCACGATCCTGCTTACCTAATGCGGCAGAAGAAAGATCGTTCCTGTTCACCGAAACAGAACAGGCCGGAAGTCCGGCCTGTTTGCAATGCGCTTGCGCTTGAAGTTATTAACGGCAAGGAGCCCGATAACGTTCGCCGTAGCGGTTTTGATAAGTGCAGTAGCCGCTGGAGCGCGGATTGGTTGCAGCGCCCACAAGAGCACCACCGGCGCCACCAATTGCAGCACCCGCCAAGGCGCCTCTGCCTCCATCAATAGCACCGCCGGCCAATGCGCCCAAGGCGGCGCCACCGACGCCATAACCAGCAACGCGCTGATCGCTGGTTGTACAACCAGCCACCGACAAAGCCAAAAGCCCTGCAACTGCTATTGTAGACAAACTTTTCAACATGGAAGACCTCTCCCGTTTAAAAACCAAACTCACCAGCTTGCGTCCCCAATGCTGTGCCGCAACAATTACACTTTCCGCTTTGTTTTACAAGCGTTAGGCGATTTGCGGGGCAGCAATCAGGATCGCTTTACCCGAATGGAGCGATACGTGGAGATTTCCACACACAGCATTCGATACTGTAAGAGATGAACCGAAAAAAAGTTCCATATTTTTCAAAGGCCAGCGCGCGCCCTCAATCGAAAGCCCCTGCAATGGCGTAAACGCAACGATGCTGAAGAGCGTCCCGTCGGCAAAATCGAAATCATAAACTCCTGCAACCAGCGGGTGTGCTTCCTCGCTGCCGCTGGAAAGGACAAGCTTGCGTCCTTCGGCTGCGTGAGCCGTCGCCATCGTCAAATGCAGGAGCGTGTGATCGGTGCGCGATCCGCCGAAAGCGCCGCACAGGATGACTTCGCTGGCGCCGAGCCTGTAGGCCTCGTTCAATGCAAGCTCGCCATCGGTCATGTCTTTGGCCGCCGGAAATACGACCCGTGGCACATGGGCATACTTTGCCTCGAGCTCCGGCGATGTCGAGATCGAAATCGCCAAGCCATAGCTCGGGTGCGAGACCTAATATGTCAGCGTGTGCGATGCCGCCATCGGCCGCCAGGACGCGCGCGCCGGAGACAAGTTGCCGAAGACGGTCGGAGACGTGAACGGTTCCGCCGAGAAGGATAACGAATTTGCTCATAAAGCGCCCATAGCATGCGGCGGGGCCGGTCGCATAGCTTTGATAAAGCTGGGTTGAAACTATCCCGACATGCCGAGGAAAATGGCCATAACTCCGGCAATGGCAACGCCGATGACTAGAACGAGGCCTGGCGAGATCGCAGGAACCAGTTTTTGTCTTCTGCGCCGTAACAGGATCGCATGCGGCTTCACCGGCCTTATGGTCGATTGAACCCTCACAGTTGAATATTGAAACCCTTGACCACGAAACATGGCTGATCCTTTCGCGTGAACCGGTCCGTTGTGGATGGTCCGGCGAAAATAGCGCCCCCGAAATCAGCATTCGAGTTGGAAAAACGCTGTGCGGCGTAAGCGTTTCATAAGCAATCCATTGCCCTAACCTCCCCAACTGTGGAGGGCCGGAAGCGTGCCGCCGGAACTATCACTCCGCTGGATCCCGCCGAGTTTTGTGCAAATGTACCCTCCAATTACGGAGAGGGATGTGCCCCGCAATTGTTGGAGAGAGGCGCCCGTCTTCCCCAACCACTCAATGGCCAGACTCAGAGATGAGGGTGTGGCGGGGGAGGAAACATATCATTGAGCCCGCAGATAGCCCCGCTTGCGCACCTGCAGCTTTATCTTTAATCTTTGCAACGCTCTAACGGGGTGCCTGCCTTACCGAGGACAGGCTGAGAGGCTTTGGGAGAAATCCTGCCAACCCGCGGAACCTGATCCGGTTTGTACCGGCGGAGGGATTAGACGCGGCAGTAAAAGCCGGCGCATCAATCCTTTTGAATTGTAACTATGGAGACGCCGATGCGGCCGTTCAATACACTTGTGAAATTAGTAATCCTGGCCGGCGCATTGGCGCTCGGCCTGACAGCCCCGGCGAAGGCCGAGGGCAAGCTAACCGTCTATACCTATGAAAGTTTCACTGCAGAGTGGGGTCCTGGTCCGAAAATCAAGGAAGCTTTCGAAAAGCAGTGCGGCTGCACCGTCGAGTTTGTGGCAGTCACTGATGGGGTTGCCCTGCTCAACCGGCTCAAACTCGAGGGTCCTTCCACCAAGGCAGATGTCGTCCTCGGACTTGACACCAATTTGACCTACGAGGCCAGCGAAACCGGCCTCTTTGCACCGCACGGCATCGACACAAGTGCCATCTCCATACCCGGCGGCTATCAGGACGATACGTTCGTGCCCTTTGACTATGGCTATTTCGCTGTGATCTACGACACGGAAAAACTGAAAAATCCTCCTGGCAGCCTGAAGGAACTTGTCGAGGGCGACCCGAAGCAGAAGATCGTCATCGAAGATCCGCGCACCTCGACGCCTGGCCTCGGTCTGCTGCTATGGGTGAAATCGGTCTATGGCGATAAGGCTGGCGAAGCCTGGGGCAAACTGAAGGACCGCGTATTGACGGTAACACCGGGCTGGTCGGAAGCCTACGGGCTATTCACCAAGGGCGAAGCGCCGCTTGTGCTTTCCTATACCACCTCGCCTGCCTATCATATCGTTGCTGAAAAGACCGATCGTTACAAGGCCGCTCCCTTTGAGGAAGGTCATTATCTGCAAGTGGAGGTTGCGGGCCAGACAGCCAATGGCGCCAAAAACCCGTTATCCGCACAGTTCCTGACGTTCATGACCAGTCCGGCGTTTCAGGATGCAATCCCGGAGAACAATTGGATGTTTCCCGCCGCCAAGACGAGCACTGCGCTCAACCCGGCTTTTGAAACGCTGGTGAAGCCAGCAAAGACTTTGATCTTGTCACCGGAGGAGGTCTCAAAGAACCGCAAGGCCTGGATCGATGAATGGTTGTCAGCCATGAGTTTGTAATGCTGTGACGGCAGACCGCTCCTTGAAACCTCTGGCGGGGGCGTCCGCCCTCGCCCTTCTGGCCATTCTTGCCGGAGGCGCATTGTTGAGTCTGGCGATTGAAGCGATGGGCGGCCGCACGGAGGGCTTTGCCACTTTCGACAGTTATTTATGGCGTATTGCGCGCTTCACGCTGGTGCAGGCGCTTCTGTCGATGCTGCTGTCGGTGGCCCTTGCCGTTCCGCTCGCCCGTGCGCTGCATGCGCATCCGGCGTTCCCCGGACGCGCCATGATCCTGCGGCTCTTTGCTCTGCCGCTGGCGTTGCCGGCATTGGTCGCGGTCCTTGGCATTACCAGCATCTACGGCCGCAATGGACTGCTGGCAGCGACCTTCCGCGCGCTCGGCCTTGACGCGAAACCCGATATCTACGGTCTGACCGGCATCCTCATTGCCCACGTATTTTTCAACCTGCCTCTTGCGACCCGGCTGATTCTGTCTGGCCTCGATTCCATCCCCGAAGATTACTGGAAGCTGGCGTCCCAATTAGGCATGAATGGATGGGCGCGCTTCCGGCTGATCGAATGGCCCGTCATCCGGCGCAATCTCTCCGGCATCGCCGGCTTGATCTTCATGCTATGCATAACTTCCTTCACCATTGTCCTGACGCTCGGCGGCGGACCGCGGGCAACGACACTGGAAGTTGCGATTTACCAAGCGTTGCATTTCGACTTCGACATTGCACGTGCGGTGTCGCTGACGCTGCTGCAACTCTGCCTGACAATCGCAGTTCTGGCGGTGCTGGGGCTGAGCGGCCGGCCGGCGGAAGAAGGGTTTAGTCTGCACACGGCAACACGTCGTTTTGACAGGCCGCCGCTTGGAGCAAAACTGCTGGACGGCGGGCTGATCCTTTTTGGCCTGGTGTTTGTGGGACTTCCCATTGCTGGAACCGTTGTCTCGGGCCTTGCAGCCGATCTGCTCCGGCTGCTCAGCGAAAGGCTTGTCTGGCAGGCGATCTTGACGAGCCTTATCCTTGGCGCAAGTGCCGCGGCCCTTTCACTGATTATTTCGCTCGCACTGGTCATGGCTCGCGAATATCTCGCCAATGAGCGCCGTGACGCGCCACCCACGCTCTTCGAGCGTGCGCTCGATCTTGGTGCAAGCCTGATCATGGTCGTCCCGCCTATCGTGATCGGCGCGGGCTGGTTCATCCTGTCGCGCCATTTCGTCGATCCGTTCAGTCTTGCGCCGATCATGGTCGTGAGTGTCAACGCAGCGATGGCTATACCCTTTGCCTTCCGGATTCTGCGCCCGTCATGGGACACAGCGGCCAGCCGCCATAACCGGCTCTGTGCACAACTTGGCATTGCCGGATGGAACCGGCTCCGGCTAATTGATTGGCCTGCACTTGCCCGGCCCTTGGGCGTTGCGTTTGCCTTTGCCATGGCGCTGTCGCTCGGTGATCTGGGAACCATTGCACTTTTTGGCAACAATTCTATTCAAACGCTGCCATTTCTTTTGCTGCAGCGCATGGGAAGCTATCGCACTGAAGATGCCGCCGGTCTGGCTCTTATCCTCGGTTTTCTTTGCCTTCTCCTGATGATAATAGCCGACCGGGGGGCAAGCCGCCTGGCAAGAAAAGAGAGCGGAAATAATGGCTAAGCCTTCCGGGCCACATGCGAGCGACGGCGCGTCGATCCGGCTCGATGCAGTGGGCTTCGACTTTGGCGACATGGCTATGCATTTCGATCTCGCCATCGCACCATCCTCGATAGCCGCCATTATCGGCCCAAGCGGGTCCGGAAAGTCCACGCTGCTTAATCTCATCGCGGGGTTTGAAACGGCAAAGTCTGGCAGGATTCTGATCGGTGGCCAAGATGTGACGCATGCACCGCCGGCCCGGCGCCCCGTTTCCATGGTTTTTCAGGACAACAATCTCTTTGCGCATCTTGATGTTGCCGCAAATGTCGGGCTGGGCCGCCAGCCAGACCTCAAATTGAACGATGCGGATCGTACCGCCGTGAGCGAAGCGATCCGGAAAGTCGGTCTCGCGGGCAAGGAAGAACGCAAGCCGGAAGCGTTATCCGGTGGCGAACGCCAGCGCGTGGCCATTGCCCGCGCCCTTGTGCGCAACCGGCCCGTGCTTCTCCTGGACGAAGCTTTTGCTTCGCTGGGACCCGCGCTGCGCCACGAAATGCTCGATCTCGTCGGAAATCTGCAAGAGGATACAAGGATGACAATCGTTATGGTGACGCATCATCCGGAAGATGCATTGCGCCTGCCCTCGACGCTGTTCTATCTCGAACACGGTAAAATCGTCGCTTCAGGGCCTGCGAAAGAATTATTGTCAGACAAGAGACCGTCGCTGTTGCGGAAATACCTCGGTGTGAAAGACTCTGACCTTTGACATATTTTCGACGCCTTGCCTTCTTTAAGAGGACAATGAATTTCTTGCTCAAGGCTGTTTGTCGGGCTAGCAAGAACACAGACATACGAGTCTGCTGATGCGCTACGACAACGAGGACATGATTCTGGGTTCGCTTAACTCCCCCACTGGCAACGGATGGCTTCAAGCCGCTCGCCGCAGGAACCTTGCGCCGGCGACGCTATTGCTTGCGTTCCTGTCAGGGTGCCAGGTGCTCAATGTCGGCAAGGAAGATGCGCTCGGTCCTTCATCGAACCCGGTGACCGTCGACAATGTTACCAAGAACGACCGGTTGGCAAAACTCAGTGCTGAGCAGCATCCGCGTATTCTTGCGACCTATGGCGGAGAGTACAAGGACGCCAAGCTGGAACGAATGGTTGCCAAGGTCGTGGGTAATCTGACCACTGTCTCCGACAATCCGACCCACACCTACCGCATCACCATCCTGAACTCGCCCAACATCAATGCGTTCGCTTTGCCGGGCGGCTATCTCTACGTGACGCGCGGTCTGCTGGCGCTTGCGAATGACAGTGCCGAACTTTCCGCTGTCATTGCACACGAAATGGGCCACGTGATCGCCAATCATGGTATCGAACGCCAGCAGCGCGAACAGGAGGCGCAGATCGCCGGACGTGTTGTCTCGGAGGTTCTGCAGGATGATAGCGCCGGACGCGAAGCCTTGATCCGCGGCAAGTTGCGGATGGCGCAATTCTCGCGCAATCAGGAACTGCAGGCGGATGCTATCGGGATCAAGATGATTGGTGAAGCAGGCTATGATCCGTTCGCCGCCGCCCGCTTCCTGCAATCGATGGCATCCTATGCGGATTTCCGCACTGTCTCAGGTGCGACAGATGCCAGCCTCGACTTTCTGGCCAGCCACCCTTCGGCACCGCAACGCATCGAGCTCGCCCGCGGCCACGCTCGCCGCGTCGGGGCACCGGGCGTTGGCACAACCGATCGTGATTCCTTTCTCCAGGGCATTGACGGCATTCTCTATGGCGACACGCCGGAGGAGGGTTATGTGCGCGGACGGAGCTTTGTTCACCCGCTGCTCGGCGTGAGCTTCACCGTTCCCGATGGTTTCGTCATCGACAACAGTGCCGACGCAGTCATGGCCACGGGACCTGGCGAGGTGGCGGTCCGCTTTGATGGAACGCAGGTTTCGGGCAGTCCGTCCATGACCGACTACATGCGCAGCGGCTGGGTTACGGGTCTGGACGGTGCGAGCGTGACAGCCACAACTTTCAACGGGATGCCGGCAGCAAGCGCCAAGGCCAGGGCCGATCGCTGGGAGTTTGACATTTTTGTTGTCAACGCCGGCGACCGGATTTATCGCTTCCTGACCGCGGCTCCGACCGGTAGCACTGCGCTGACACCCGCGTCGCAGACAGTGATACAAAGTTTCCGCCTGTTGACGCCGCAAGAAAAGGCCAACATCAAGCCGCTGCGCATCCGTGTCGTCACGGTTAGACCCGGCGATACTTTGACCAGTCTCTCTAACCAGATCATGGGAACCGAGCGCAAACTCGATCTCTTCCGGCTGATCAATGCGTTACCGCCCGGGGGGACTGTGTCAGTCGGGGACAAGGTCAAAGTCATTAGTGAATAAAAAAGGCCCGGCAATGCCGGGCCTTTTTTAAATAATCGAATGAACCCGCTTATGCGGCTTCTTCCTGCTCGTCTTCCACAACGGAATCTGCTTCCACTTCGGCATCCGCCTCGGCTTTTGCACCACGCTTCGGTCCCTTGGCAAGGTTGACTTCGATCAGGCGAACCGCTTCGGTTTCCGACATCTTGTTGACCGCGGAAATTTCACGAGCCATCCGATCGAGCGCTGCTTCATAAAGCTGGCGTTCCGAATAGGACTGCTCCGGCTGGTTGTCAGCACGGAAAAGGTCGCGGACGACTTCGGAGATCGAGATCAGGTCGCCTGAATTGATCTTCGCATCGTATTCCTGTGCACGGCGGGACCACATGGTGCGCTTGATGCGGGCGCGACCCTGTACAACCTTCAACGCACGATCGACATAGTCGGTCTCGGAGAGCTTGCGCATGCCAATTGCAGTTGCTTTGGCAACAGGTACTTTCAAGCGCATTTTATCTTTCTGAAAATCAATAACAAACAGTTCAAGCTTGTGACCTGCAACTTCCTGTTCTTCGATATTGACGATTTGGCCTACGCCATGGGCCGGATATACAATGAATTCGCCCGTCTTGAATCCAATACGCTGGGCGGCGGCTTTTTTCTGCGGAACTGCTGTCATGCGCTTAACTACTCCTTGCTGCGCCCGGCAAAACGCACCGGCTAAACCAATCACTGGAAACCGGAACCCGGTTTGTCGGCCGCCAAGATATTCGCGCAAAAGCAATCCGGACGAAGCAGTGGGTGGGCGAACAGACAACCATACCCAGAACTGTTAGGTCCGAAATAAATCTAGCCGATTGGTGATTTATGCTTTAGCGCCACGAAATTGACGTCCAATGATCAACATATCCTGTGACCATATCACGAAAAGTGATTAGAATCAACTTTTTGCTGCACTTGCTCAAAAAGAGCGTTTTTGCAAGACTTGCATTATACGGCAATTCACGCTTGAGCAAACACTGATTCACGAAATATTCAGTCACCCTCACCGGGTTCAGGCGAAAAGAACTTTTCGAACTTACCTTCAACGCCGTCCATCTCTTTGGCATCCGCCGGGGCGTCGCGTTTCGCGGAAATATTCGGCCATTTTTCGGCATATTCGGCGTTCAACTGCAACCAGTTGTCCAGACCCGGCTCGGTATCTGGTTTGATAGCTTCAGCCGGGCATTCGGGCTCACAAACGCCGCAATCGATGCATTCATCCGGATGAATGACGAGCATGTTTTCACCTTCGTAAAAACAGTCGACCGGACAGACCTCAACGCAATCCATGTATTTGCAGCGGATGCAATTGTCGGTCACAACATAAGTCATTTGCTGGCTCCTGAAGACACCACAATCAGCGTGTCAGCGGTTCAGGTAACGATTTGACGCCGAGCTGACAAGGGGGGAAAATAAGCTGCGGCACCAGAACGCGGCCCGCATCACGTGCAAACGCCGAAGTTCGTCGCCATCACACCTGAACATGGGCCATACCCAAGTACTCACTGCGCCATTCATCGCACCGCGATGCTTGGCCGACAAGCAATCATTATCCCTTACTAGCGAATTTCGTAGAATATTATTCTAGATCGACGCTCAAGATAGGAGATCATTTCGACAAAAGCGCCGATTTCTGCAATCCTGCGCTCCTAGCTGTCTGAATCGTCGCCATCCCCATGCATCAGTCGATCCACCTGCCGCCGCTGGCGTTTCGTCGGACGTCCGCTGCCGGCATCACGGGCCGGCAATCCATCGAGGCGGCTGATGCCGTTCTTCGGCGGCAAGGGTGGCGATATGTCCTCATATAGTGTTCGCGCTTCCTCGGCCGGACCACGTCGCGTCCCGACCGAAAGGACACGGTAGATCAGAATCCGCCGCTCAAGACTGATCGTCAGAACATCACCCGGCTTAACGCCTTGAGACGGCTGATCGATTTTGTCCTTGTTTATGCGCACCTTGCCCCCGGATACGAGCTTTGCCGCCAGGGAGCGGGATTTGACGACCCGAGCGAAAAACAGCCATTTGTCGACGCGCTGCCTTTCTTCTCCTGTCATTCAGGCGATTCCCGTCATTCTATTTCTTCATCTGTTCCTTCAGGGCCAAGAGTTTGGCGAAGGGCGAGTCCATGTCGATCTTAACCGGACGTTCTTCACGCTCCGGACGCTTTGCGTGGGGCTGCGGCTTGCCTGAAGGCTTACCGCCTTCCTGCTTGAAGCGCTCATTGCCTCCGGGCTTACCTTTACCGCGGAAATGATCCTTGCGATCGCCGCGTTCATTCTGCTGGTTCGGATTCCGCTCCGGCCGAGCCTGGTGTTGTTCGCTCGGGCTATTGCGAACCTGGCCTCCATTCGGCTGATTGCGCTTCTCCTGGTTGCCGCGATTGGCGCGGCCTTCAAAACGCGCCTGACGCCACAGAAATATGGGCTTTGGCGCCTCTTCTGGCGCAACGTTGGCATGTTCGTCACCCGGTTCGCTGGCTTCGGTTGCCGGATCAGCCGTGACCTGTGGTTCTTCTGCAACCGATTGCACCGCTTCGACAGCTTCCGGTACAGAAGGCATTTCCGAGTTTGACTCGCTGACTTCCTGCGCGGCGGCAGGCGCTGACGCTGCATCAAGTTCAAGGACCTTCGCAGCGACGGTTGCAGCATCGACCGCTTCCTGACGATAGCCGAGGTTCTTCAGGATTTCTTCCATATCATCGGCAGTCGCGCCGAGAATCGACATCATTGCCGGCGTGACGACGAAGCGCGTGCCATCGTAGGCACCATCCGGCCGTGTACTTGCACCAGGTTTCCACGCCAGCGCAGGCCGGATGAGATCGGCAAGGCGTTCAAGAATATCGATACGCACCGCACGCCGTCCGAGAAGCCTGTAGCCTGCCAAGCGGTAGAAGGCGGGATCGAAGCTCGGATCGGTCACGACGGACGTACGTCCGGCAGACAAGACCTGAACGACATCGCCATACCCTGGGCGATCTTTCGCGTCTTCCTTGAGCGCCCACAAAAGCGATAACAGGCCCGCTGGTGCGGGTTTCAGCAATGCCGGCAGGAATATGTGATAAGCGCCGAAGCGGACGCCAAGACGCCGGAGAGCCGCGCGGGAATCCTGATCGAGGCCCCGGACGTCTTCGGCAACGTCACGGCGCTGAAGGACGCCAAAATTCTCGACCAACTGGAACGCCAACCCCTTGGTGATACCCACAAGTGCGTCGGCATTGGCAAGATCCACAAGCGGCTTCAGCACGGTTTCGATGTGGTGTGCCAGAAAACGGTCTACCCGCGCCGCAACCTTGTCGCGAGCGGGGCCGGTGAGTTGCTCGTCGGCCAACAGCACCGCACGCGGCTTCAGCGCCTGTTCACCGGAAACGACCGAAGCAACAGGAGCGCCTATCCAGCGCAAGGTTCCATCGGAGCCCAGAGCGAAATCGCCGTTTGCCGCAGCGTCAAACCGCGCCGCACGACTTTCAAACTCTACGCCCAGGGCCTTCTGCGCGGCCGCCTTGACGGCTTTCGCATCTGTTCCATCGACTTGAGCATCCGTGGTGAAACGGAACCCGTCCAAATGTCCAACATGGTGCCCTTCGACAACTACGTCCCCGGCAGGGCTAATTTCGGCTTCTAGCATTGTATTCTCTCTCAGGCGCCTCATAAGCACGCTTGTCCTGCGGTCTACGAAGCGTTTCGTCAACCGTTCATGCAGTGCATCTGATAATCTGTCCTCAATTTCACGCGTCTTTTTCTTGCCAATGTGCCTGATCTGCCAGCCATCCGGGCCGGTGAGACACAAAAGTCCAGGTTCTGATCTGGGCAATTCGCCGCGAAAGCGCGTCGATGTCGCCGTCGGTGGAATCGGCCCGGCGAACCTCTTCGGCCATATAAGTTTCGTTAACATGCCCGGACTCAGCGAGATCAGTATAGATCGACGCAATGATATCCGCGTGCTGCGCCGGCGCGATCTTGCGGTAATCGGGCAGCGCGCAGGCGTCCCAAAGCAGCGCAACGCGCTCCGGCGTGTTAGCAAGTGGTGCAACATCCGCGTCGCGGGAAAGGAATTCCAGCGCTTGCTGGTCAACCGCGGGAAGCGCCCTCGTCAAACCTTCGACCGGCGCGGCGGTATCGATCGACCGCTTCAGTGCGTCGAGGCTGGAATAATCGAAGCGGGCGGTGCGCCACTGCAGGATTTTTACGGAATCAAACGCATGCGACTCGACGCGCTGGACCAGTTCTTCGGAGAAACCCGCTACCTGACCGGTGACACCAAACGTGCCATCGCGTAAATGACGGCCGGCGCGGCCGGCGATCTGACCGATTTCTGCTGGCGAAAGGCCACGGAACTGATAGCCATCGAACTTCCGGTCTTGGGCAAAGGCCACATGATCGACATCGAGATTGAGGCCCATGCCGATCGCATCGGTCGCGACCAGATAATCCACATCGCCCGATTGATATAGGTCGACCTGCGCGTTGCGCGTGCGCGGACTGAGCGCGCCCATGACAACCGCTGCACCGCCGTTCTGCCGCCGGATAAGTTCGGCAATCGCATAAACTTCCTCTGCGGCAAATGCGACGACGGCTGTACGCGGTGGCAGCCGGGTGATCTTTTTCGATCCGGCATAGGTGAGATTTGAGAGCCTGGGGCGCGTGATCATCGAAATTCCGGGCAGGAGCTTTTCGAGAATGGCGCGCATCGTGGCGGCACCCAGCAACAAAGTTTCCTGGCGCCCGCGAAGATGCAAAATACGATCGGTGAAGATGTGACCGCGTTCCAGATCGTTGGCAAGCTGCACTTCATCGATAGCGACGAAATCCATGCTGGTCTGGCGCGGCATGGCTTCTACGGTGCAGACCGCATAGCGGGCACCCGGCGGGTTGATCTTTTCCTCACCTGTAATCAGTGCGACATTCTTCACCCCTACCCGCTCAGCCACGCGGTTATAAACCTCGCGCGCCAGAAGCCGCAGTGGCAGGCCGATCATCCCCGTCTGGTGCGCCAGCATCCGTTCGATGGCGAGATGCGTTTTTCCCGTATTGGTCGGCCCCAAGACGGCTGTGACATCGCGGCCTGTCAGGATAAGCGGAATTTCGGGAGTGGGCATAAGGTTCATCAATTACATTCCAGTACCGGCGCGACGGCCTGACCAAATGAGCAGGCGAGCCGGGCATGCAGTCCAAGTAGCATTTTCAGCATCCGACAGAAAGTATGCGGGGCTGTCGAGATAAACAATCATGAACCGATTCACGGAGTGTTCCATTAGGAAATAGAACGCGAGCAGAACAGAATCAGCTACAGAATCAGCTTTAGGATGAGATTCCTGATTTGTTCACGGCCATATATAGATTTTTGTCTGGAGGGGCGCACTAAATGCTGAATCCGGAGTTCTCATATCGAGTGATCCTCTTGCATTGAATTAACCTTTACGCATTTTGGCCACCGCACCTCATCACACCGCTAGAAAATTTAAAAGAGTAATGAATACTTGTGGTTAGGACTACATCAATTCCTTCATCCCTTCCTTTCCGATGAAATTTCACCAGGCCGGAACGAGATCGCTGATGGAATCAATGCTCCAACTTATTCATGTTTTGTTCACTGTTCAATTTTTATTGACGCGAACAGGACAAAGCATCCCGGGCGCGGCTTTCGATAGGACAAGATTCATTCGGGCATGTTTCCAAGATCATGGGAAACGTTCCTTAAAAAAACGCCGCGCATAGAAGACGCGCGGCGTTTCCGGCATTTCTCGTCAATTAGCTTGAGTATTGCCCACCATTGGCCGAAAGCGTCGAACCGGTGATAAAGCCTGCATCGTCGGAAGCGAGGAACACAACGCAGCGCGCCACTTCCTCCGGCTCGCCGAGGCGGCCGACCGGAATCTGCGGGATAATGCGTTCATTAAGCACTTTCTCGTCGATCGCCCTCACCATCTCGGTCCCGATATAGCCGGGACAGATGGCATTCACCGTAATTCCGGCACGCGCGCCTTCTTGCGCCAGCGCCTTGGTGAACCCGATATCACCGGCCTTGGCCGCCGAGTAGTTAACCTGTCCAGCCTGCCCCTTCTGCCCGTTGATGGAAGAGATATTGATTACCCGCCCGAATTTGCGGTCGCGCATACCGGTCCAGACTGGATGGGTCATGTTGAAGAGGCTGGTCAAATTGGTATTGATCACTTCGCTCCATTGACCAGGGGTCATCTTGTGGAACATTGCATCCCGTGTGATACCGGCATTATTTACGAGCACGCCTACCGGGCCGAGGTCGGCTTCGATTTTAGCAATCCCTGCAGCGCATTCCTCGTAGTTTGACACGTCCCATTTATAGGTCGCGATCCCCGTTTCCTTGCTGAATTTCTTCGCTGCATCGTCATTGCCGGCATAATTTGCCGCGACCTTGTAACCAGCCGCTTTCAAAGCCACGCATATGGCAGCGCCGATACCGCGTGTCCCACCTGTCACGATTGCCGTTTTTGTCATTGTGCCCTCCCTTAAACGGATTCTCTCAAACGAAATGTACTTATAAAAACAATCGAAATTTGGGGTGCTGCTGGCCCAAATAGTATTGAGCCAGCGGAACTGCGTTCAGTCCTTGATCCGCTCCACACAAAGAGCGACACCCATGCCGCCGCCGATGCACAGCGTTGCGAGGCCCTTTGTCCCGTTACGGCGCTTCAATTCGAACAGCAGCGTATTGAGAACGCGGGCACCCGAGGCGCCGATGGGGTGACCGATAGCTATTGCGCCACCATTGACATTGACGATGTCCGGATTGAAGCCCAGATCCTTGTTCACGGCGCAGGCTTGCGCAGCGAACGCTTCGTTTGCCTCCACCAAATCGAGATCTTCGGCTTTCCATCCGGCTTTCTCCAGCGCCTTGCGCGACGCCGGTATAGGCCCGGTGCCCATAATCGACGGATCGACACCTGCAGTGGCCCAGGAAACGATCCGCGCCAAAGGCTTTATTCCCCGGCGCTTGGCTTCTTCCTCGCTCATCAGCACGACGGCGGCTGCACCATCGTTCAGCCCTGACGCATTGCCAGCAGTCACGGTACCGTCCTTGTCAAAGGCCGGCCTGAGCTTTGCCAGCGAGATCCAGTGTCGCGCCATGGCGGATATATTCGTCATCGGCAACGACGACATCGCCCTTGCGTGTTTTGATGGTAACCGGAACAATTTCGTCCTTGAATTTCCCGGCCTTTTGCGCTGCCTCGGCCTTGTTCTGGGAACGGAGGGCAAAGTTGTCCTGCTCCTCGCGCGTCAATTGCCACTTGCGTGCAATATTCTCGGCGGTAATTCCCATATGGTAGCCGTGGAATGCATCGGTCAGACCGTCCTTGATCATCGTATCGATCATCTTGAAATCGCCCATCTTCACGCCACTGCGCAAATGCGAACAATGCGGCGCCATCGACATGGATTCCTGACCGCCGGCGACGATGATATCCGCGTCGCCCGTAGCGATCTGCTGCATGCCAAGCGCTACGGCACGCAGGCCCGAACCGCAAAGCTGGTTCAGGCCCCAAGCCGTTGCTTCCTGCGGAATGCCCGCCGCCATGGCCGCTTGACGTGCCGGATTCTGGCCCTCGCCCGCGCCCAGGACCTGCCCCATGATCACTTCGTCGACGTCTGCACCATCGACACCCGCACGGCTCAGCACCTCCTTGATAACCGCAGCTCCCAACTCATGTGCCGGAACATTCGCAAATGCACCGTTAAACGATCCAACTGGAGTGCGGGCGGCACTGGCGATGACAATCGATTGGGTCATGGACGTCTCCTCAAATTTGTCATGCTGAATTCATACAGCACATTCCTGGACAGAATTCCCTCCTAACAACCGTTTGACAAGGGCCATTTCAGTCTAAGTCGAAATTATCGCTTGCTGCATTGCAGCAAAGGTCTCGATGCATTGCGTTGGATGCGCTGCACAAATCACTTTGAATTGCAGCGCTTTGCCCCTATCCTCCAATGTCTATCCGTAAGCCGTCACGCAAGTTCGGTAATGGACACGAGGTTGGGGAGTTGAGCAATGGCAGGAAAAACCGGCGACGTCGTCATCAAGAAATATGCCAACCGGCGTCTCTACAATACCGGTACAAGCACCTACGTGACGCTCGAAGATTTGGCCGAGATGGTGAAGCGGAATGAGGATTTCACCGTACAGGATGCGAAAACCGGCGAGGATATCACCCATTCAGTCCTCACTCAGATCATCTTCGAACTCGAGAACAAGGAAGGGCAGAACATGCTGCCCATTCCGTTCCTGCGGCAATTGATTGCTTATTATGGCGACCAGATGCAGGTGGTTCTTCCAACGTTCCTCGAGCAATCCATGTCTGCCTTTGCCAAGGAGCAGGAACGCATGCGTGAGCAATTGACTGCAGCCTTTGGCAAGGCGCCAATGGACATGATGAATGTCAGCGCCCCGATCAAGCTGGTCGAGGAACAGGTTCGCCGCAATACCGAAATGCTGCAGCATGCGATGCGCATGTTCACGCCTTTCCCCCTTGGCAAGACGGCCGGTACGGCAGAGCCTGCGGACGCGGACACTCCGGAGAAAGCCACGAAAGATACCGGACTCGACGAGCTGAAGGAGCAGATCGCCGCCATGCAGCGCAAGCTCGACTCCCTCGACAAATAAAAGCTCCGGCCCGAACCGGGCTTGTCCGGCTCCCAATGGGAGCCGCTGCTATTCAATGAAACACCCTCGCAACGAGAACACTATGGCCCAGATTACACTTTCCAAAGCCAACACGATCATCAAGGCTGCCCTGGCAACGGGTAGTGAACTTGGAATGCGCCCCTTATCCGTCACGGTTCTTGATGCCGGCGGTCACCTGAAAGCGTTTCAAAAGCAGGACGGCGCATCCATGCTCCGGTTTGAAATCGCTTTTGGCAAAGCCTTCGGTGCACTGTCCATTGGCGCTGGGTCGCGCACGGTGGAAAAATTTGCCAAGGAGCGCCCGCATTTCGTGGAAGGTCTCGTTGCTGCATCCGGAGGGCATGTCATTCCGGTGGCTGGCGGTGTTCTTGTCAAGAACACCAAGGGCGAGATTCTCGGTGCCGTCGGCATTACTGGCGATTCATCAGACAATGATGAAATAGCCGCTGTCGCAGGTATTGAAGCCGCGGGCTTCGTTGCCGACGGGGGTCAAAGCTAAAACTTGCTCCAGCAGAGATCTTGATGATCCAGAGGTAACGGGAGGCAAGATGACGGGATCGGCCAAGGCGACAGTCTTCATCGACAATGAACGCGTTATTGTCACCGAGTATCGTTTCGCGGTCGGAGAGAACACCGGCTGGCACCGCCATGAACATGATTATGTTGTCGTTCCATTGATGGACGGGCGCGTGAAACTATTGACAAAAGACGGCGAAACCTTCGCCGACATGAAGAAGGGCGTGCCCTATTTCCGCTCGGAAGGTGTTGAGCATGATGTCATCAACGCCAATGAAGGAGAATATGCGTTCATCGAAATAGAGCTGAAATAGACGAACCGCCGACGGTTTCAGCGAAAATTCACGTCCCGGCCGGCAGAACGCAGGGAAACTGCAAAGCCCGCCAAAATATCGAAGAATGCCATTGCCAACAGAATGAAGAACAGCGAGTGCGAAGCACTGGGTACTAGCAGGAATTCCACAAGGAATGCGACGAAGACAAATATCGACAACAAATGATCGATAACCGATGTATTGCTGGTACGCGTTGATTTCATGATCTCGAAGAACAGCAGAGCCAGCGACAGAACCAGCATCAAGTCGCCCAAGGTCATGCGCCAGATACCGCCGGAAAACATATGCATCGAATAAAGTTCCGTCGCCCAAGGATCCGCGCCACCGCCCCCCACCAATCCAGCGACAACCAGATTGAAGACAACAAGCGGCACTACCATCAATGGAATATTTGAAATCACAATATCTTCTCCCAGGCAAAACCGCCGCACGCACAAACAAAAAAGACCGGCACAAATGCCGGTCTTCTCTATCATGAATTCGAAAAAGGGCTCAGCCTTCTTTAGGCGTCAGAACCTGACGACCACGATACATGCCGGTCTTCAGATCGACATGATGCGGACGGCGCAGTTCGCCTGAATTCTTGTCTTCGACGTAGGTCGGGGCCTTCAGCGCGTCGGCAGAACGGCGCATGCCGCGCTTCGACGGAGAAGTTTTTCGTTTAGGTACAGCCATTGTTCCAGCTCCAGTAATCAGTCAAAATCCGGCACTGGCCCGATTGAGCCTGTCACAATGGACAAAATTCCGGAAAGTTCGGCTGGGGCTATACACGGCTTGAGAGCTTTTGACCAGCATGAGTCACATATTTTTTGTCATAAAAGCTTCGAACCGCCGATTCTTCGCCGCTTCGTTACTAGTTTACACATCCGACATAGGCACCGGCGCCACGCGCGCGACGTTCGTTAAGCCTGGCGAGCGTCTGCATCCCGCGTCCTGGTCTCGCCGGATTGCGCACGATGGGGTTAGGTAGTGTCACTGCAAGGTAAGCGGCCTGGCGCGGCGAAAGCTTTGCCGCGCTGACATTGAAATGGTGCTGGGCGGCGGCTTCGACGCCGTAGATGCCCGGGCCCCATTCAGCAATATTCAGATAGATCTCCATCAGGCGCTGTTTAGGAAGGATAAGGTCAGTCATGATGGCAAGCGGCACCTCCAATCCTTTTCGAATAAAGGAACGGCTGGTCCAGAGGAACAGATTCTTGGCCGTTTGCATTGTGATCGTCGACGCACCACGTGTCTGCTCGCCGTCGATCGCGTCAGTAACGACCGAATTGAGCGCATCCCAATCAACACCCGAATGGAAGCAGAACTTCGCATCCTCGGACATCATTACTGAATTGATGAGTGTTGGAGATATTTGGTCCAGCGACACCCATCGGCGGTCGTATCCAGAGAACGTCACAAGATCTTTCATCATCAACGTGGAAACCGGGTGAATAAACGGCAAACGATAGAGGCTTAGCAGGATGATGGGCAGCATGATAAAGATGATTCCGGCCAGGACGAGATAACGCGTGAAGCGGCCCAAAGGCGATCGCCCGGGATTAACCAGATACCCTCTGCCCCGCTTATTTTTCACCAGAACCCGCGTCACACATCCCGTCCGCTCTAAAAAACTCCCGTTGGACATAGAGCAAAGAGCCACAGAAGGGAATTCATTCTGCGATTTTCTGCGCGATTCACACAGGGTGCGCTTCAAAATGGCAATCAAGGCAACACACGCCCATTGACCAGAGGCCCGTTTTTCGGTCATTGCCTGATCATGATGACAGATCAAGGTTTCTCATTGTTCCAGATCACCTTGCAGCAGCGCGCAGCTTCGGTCGAAACGTTGCTGTCCGAATTGCTGTCGGATCAACCGCACAGCGGCGAAATCAGCCGCCCGGCTCGGTTGATGGCAGCCATGCGGCATGGCGTGTTGAATGGCGGTAAACGCTTGCGTCCATTTCTGGTGATGGAAAGCGCCGCCCTGTTCGGCGCTGATAATTTTACTGCTTTGCGGATTGCCGCCGCCCTTGAGTGTGTCCACAGCTACTCGCTCGTTCATGACGATCTGCCCGCAATGGACGATGATGACCTGCGGCGCGGCCAGCCAACCGTTCACCGTAAATTCGACGAAGCTGCGGCCATACTTGCTGGCGACAGCCTGCTGACCTACGCCTTCGAATTAATCGCTAGTGACGAGACCGAGCTTGATGCGCAGTGCCGCGTGACGCTGATAACAGCACTTGCCCGCGCTTCGGGGATCGGTGGCATGACTGGAGGTCAGGCGCTTGACCTTGAAGCTGAGAAAATCAAACCGGACGAAGCAGGCATTATCCGCCTTCAGGCGATGAAGACCGGCGCATTGATCCGCTTTGCCTGTGAGGCAGGCGCCATCATCGGTCGTGCCGGCACCAAGGATCGCGACCGTTTGGCAGAGTATGGCTCGGCCATTGGCCTCGCCTTTCAGCTGGCTGATGATCTTCTCGACGTTACCGCCGAGGCAAGGGATATGGGCAAAGCGACAGGCAAGGACGCTGCTGCGGGCAAAGCCACGCTCGTGTCGTTGCATGGCGTCGAGTGGGCCAAACTGCAATTGGCGGGTCTTGTTGAGCAGGCTGAGGAAGTTCTGGCGCCGTTTGGCGAAAAGGCAGCCCTGCTCAAGGATGCGGCGCGCTTTATCGCCGATCGGCGTAACTAAGCGAAAGAGACTATTCCGCTGCGTGCGTGTCCGCCCCCCGGCCAAAGCGGTTCTCGATATAATCGGCGACCATCTTCTGGAATTCCTGGGCGATACCGGCGCCGCGCAATGTCGCAACCTTCTTGCCGTCGACAAATACCGGTGCCGAAGGCGTTTCACCGGTTCCCGGCAATGAAATTCCGATATCGGCCATCTTAGATTCTCCGGGCCCATTAACGATGCAGCCCATGACAGCCACATTCAAAGCCTCGACGCCCGGATATTTTTCACGCCAGATCGGCATATTGGTGCGTATATCACTCTGGATCGACTGAGCCAGCTCCTGAAACACCGTCGATGTCGTACGTCCGCAGCCGGGGCACGCAGCGACGATCGGTATGAATTGACGGAAACCCATGGTCTGCAGCAATTCCTGCGCCACCTGCACTTCGCGTGTGCGATCGCCGCCCGGTTCCGGCGTCAACGAAATGCGGATTGTGTCGCCGATGCCTTGTTGCAACAAAATGCCCATTGCGGCCGACGAGGCGACGATCCCCTTTGAACCCATTCCCGCTTCGGTCAATCCCAAGTGCAGCGCATGGTCGCAACGCCGCGCAAGCTCGGCATAGACTGCGATCAGGTCCTGAACCTGGCTGACCTTGGCTGACAGAATGATCTTCGACCGCGGCAAGCCAATTTCTTCGGCGAGCTGTGACGAGATAAGCGCCGACTGGACAATCGCCTCGCGTGTCACCTGCTCTGCCGTCAGCGGTGCGCCTGCCGCATGGTTCTGGTCCATCAAGGCTGTCAGTAGTTCCTGATCGAGCGAGCCCCAGTTCACCCCAATGCGCACGGGCTTGTCGTAGCGGATCGCCATTTCGATGATCGCACCGAATTGCGCATCCTTCTTGTCCTTGAAACCGACATTGCCCGGGTTGATGCGATACTTGGCCAGCGCCTCGGCGCAAGCCGGATGATCGGCCAGGAGCTTGTGACCGATATAGTGAAAATCGCCGACGAGCGGAACGGAAAGGCCCAGTCGATCGAGCCGCTCGCGTATCCTCGGTACTGCCGCCGCCGATTCATCGCGGTCGACGGTGATGCGCACGATCTGCGAGCCGGCCCTGGAGAGGGCAGCCACCTGCGCTACTGTACCGTCCACATCGGCTGTATCCGTATTGGTCATCGACTGCACGACGACGGGAGCGCCTCCGCCAACCATGATACCACCTACGTCGACTCCAACCGAGGGCCGCCGGGCAAAGGGTTGCGAAAAGTATTCAGACATCATGAAGCTCCAGATATGCTTTTCACGTGGCGCAGCAATCGCTGTTTGTCAACTCCATGCGACGTTGTAACAGCATGCCTCGCGTACAACGCAGACCTTGCATGACAAAGTGTTCATACGCCAAGCCTAGCAATTTTGTTGCGATGCAATATATTCCGGGAGCCCTCAACGGGCCCGGTTGATCAAAACCAAAGGAAATTTTGTCATGGCCAAGAAGACCGCAGTCGTCACAGGTTCTAATTCCGGCATTGGCCTGGGCTCTGCCCACGCCCTCGCTGCGGCAGGGTATAATGTGGTGATCAATTCATTCACCGACCGGCCCGAAGACCATGCGCTTGCAGCTGAAATAGCCGAAAAGCACGGCGTTGGCGTCGCCTATGTAAAGGCAGATATGTCGAATGGTGGCGAGTGCCGGGTCCTGATTGACAAGGCAGCCGAAGCCTTTGGCAGCGTCGATGTGCTGGTGAACAATGCCGGGATCCAGTTCGTTGCGCCCGTGGACGAGTTCCCGACGGAAAAATGGGACGCGATCATTGCGATCAATCTAACATCCGCTTTCCATACAACAGCCGCCGCCCTCCCCTACATGAAGAAAGCTGGCTGGGGCCGTATCATCAATATTGCATCGGCGCACGGCCTCCGGGCATCGCCATTCAAATCCGCCTATGTCGCTGCCAAACATGGCGTTCTCGGTCTCACCAAGACCGTCGCCCTGGAGGTCGCGGAAAAGCAAATCACTTGCAACGCCATATGCCCCGGCTATGTTCTGACACCCCTCGTAGAAGCACAGATTCCGGATCAGATGAAAGCACACGGCATGGATCGTGAAACGGTTATCCGCGAAGTCATGCTCGACAAACAAGCAACGAAGGAATTCGCGACGGTTGACCAGATCGGCGCAACGGTGGTGTTCCTCGCAAGTGAAGCCGCTGCCCAGATTACCGGAACATCCATATCTGTAGATGGCGGCTGGACGGCAGCATAATGAGTAACAAACCCAAGCCGATCAATATCGCGCTACAGGGAGGCGGCTCGCACGGCGCCTTCACCTGGGGCGTTCTTGATCGCATTCTGGAGGATGGCCGACTAACGATCGAGGGCATATCGGGGACGAGTGCCGGCGCGATGAATGCCGTGGCGGTAGCTGACGGCTGGTCACACAATGGGGCTGAGGGTGCTCGGGCAAAACTGCATGAATTCTGGCGTGCGGTTGGGCGAACGGGACAATTCAGTCCTGTCCAGCGCACGCCATGGGACAGGTTCTTTGGCAACTGGTCCGTCGAGAACGGTTTTGGATATAACCTGTTCGAGCAGTTTTCCCGGGTGTTCTCGCCTTATGAGTTCAATCCCTTCAATCTCAATCCGCTGCGGGACGTTGTCGAAAAAGAAATAGATTTTGCGCGGGTAAGATCCTGCTCGAAACTCAAACTGTTTATTTCTGCGACAAATGTGGAAACCGGGCGTCTCCGGGTGTTTTCACAATCGGAGCTTAATGCAGATGTCGTCATGGCTTCTGCCTGCCTTCCCTATATCTTTCAGGCAGTAGAGATCGATGGCGAGCCGTATTGGGATGGCGGCTACGGTGGAAATCCTGCCCTGTATCCGTTCTTCTATTCGAGCGAGATTGAAGACGTCTTGCTGATACAGATCAACCCGATCGAGCGGAAAGGCACCCCCAAGACGGCGCGAGAGATCTCAGATCGCATCGACGAAATCACCTTTAATGCCGCTCTCTTGCGCGAATTGCGCTCGATCGCCTTCGTCAATTCGCTTATCGAAGCAGGCAGGCTCCAGCACGGCGAGTATCGCAACATCCGCATGCACCGCATCGATGCTGACGAAGCCCTTGCAGGGCTTTCGGCATCGTCCAAGATCAATGCGGAATGGGCGTTTCTCGAATACCTGCGCGATCTCGGCCGCGCTGCCGCCGAAGATTGGCTTGAGGAACATTTCGATGCGGTTGGCGAACACGCCACGCTCGACCTGTCCGGCGAGCTGGCGCCTGAGATGAATGTCGGTATCCGATCGAAAAAACCAGGCAAACGGGTGACCGATTTCCTCATGCAGCGCAAGAAGCCTGCCATCGCAGCGCGGCGGGCCTAAGGCTGCTTTCTATCGGCAGTGGAAGCTAGATTGGCCATCAGGAAAACGACGATCAACAATGCGGCAAGCACCATGTAGACAGGACCAAACCCGGTCCTGCCACCGACAAAGCCGATAGCCGACGGCGCCACCAATATTCCCGAATAGCCCATCAGCGTAACCATGCTGAGCGCCACTCCTGACGACGTTCCCTTCTGATTGCCTGCAGCCGAAAAGGCAATGGGGACCATATTGGCAATGCCAAGGCCTGAAAAAGCGAACGCAAGTATTGCTATCCACGAGGTCGGTGCGAGGCTCGCGACAAGCATGCCAGCAGCACCGATCAGCGCAGAGTAACGCAGTGTGTTCACCGCGCCGAAACGATTGCGCACGCCGTCGCCCAGGAATCGCATGACGGACATCGTGCCGGAAAACGCGGCAAAGGCAAAGCCAGCCGTCGCGATATCCGCACCACGTTCCTGCTGCAGATACAGCGCAGCCCAATCCAGCACCGAACCCTCCGGCACCATGGAAAACAGCGCCATCAGACCGATAAGGTAAATCAGCGGATTGGTTGGGAAGACCAGCTTCTGCTTTTCATGCAGGACCGGGGTTTCTTCAGTAATCATGTAGCGGAAAGCGGCAAGCCCGATCACAATGGCGATGAGCGTAACGACGACGGCATGTGTAAGATAACCGTGCGCCTCGATTAATAACCCGCCTAGCCCGCCGCCGGCAAATCCGCCAAGACTCCAGAAACCGTGCGACGACGACATAACCGCGCGGGACAGTTTCTTTTCCACCTCGACCGCATTGGCGTTCATCGCCACATCCATGCCGCCGATCACTGCACCGAAGAGAAACAGCGCTGGTGCCGCCGTGATTACGTTGGGCGCGAGGGCCACCAGCAAAAGCGAAAAGGAGCAAAAGATCGCGAAGCTTTTGACAACAGCGCGCGATCCAAAACGGCCAATGAGATAGCCGCACCAAGGCATTGAAGCCAGAGCACCGACACCGAAGATAAGAATGAGCAAGCCGAGCGTGAACTCACTGATCCCCAGGCGCATCATGAACACCGGTATTTGCGGCGCCCAGCTACCCACGAGAAAGCCGTTGAAGAAGAACGCGCTAGCAACCGCCCATCGGCCATAGACAGCTTTCCTGATGTAGACAGAGGCATCCATTAGTTCATCACCATGTTGAAAGTTGGCACTGGGTAGACATTCAGCTCACCTTTGAGCAAGGGTAGATCACGCAGGCTGGTCGTCCGCGACGATCACCTCGACGCCCTCCCCGCTTATTCGCTCCAGGATAGAGCGATCTGCTGTCCTATCGGTTACAAGGGTAGATATGAGTGATATCGGACCTATGGCAAAAGGACCTTGTTTGAGAAGTTTTTCGCTCGTTGCCAGGAGAATGATCTCATTGCTTGCCTGACCAAACGCAAGCTTCATGCGGGCATCATCATAGTTTTCTGCGCGCAACATCAACCCCTCGTCGACGGCGCAGGCACCAAGAACACAGTAGTCGACACGCATCGACTGGGCCTCGGCCAGCGTCGATTGCCCGATTGTACTACGCGTCAGCCGGTTCAAGCTTCCGCCTAGAAGGATGACCTCGCAGCAGGGGTGGTCAAGTGCCGCCGAGGCGATATCAGGGCAACCGGTGATGATGCATGTTTGAAGGTCTGCCGGGAGTGCGCGAACGAACTCCAGCACTGTCGTGCTCGAGTCGAGAAGCATCGTTGCATGCGCTGGGATTCGCGCCGCAGCAGCTGCGGCAATTGCCCTTTTACCGGCGGTCTCATCACGCGCTCGCTGCTGAAAACTTCGAGGACCCGATCTGCTTCTGGCAGCGCCGCCGTGGAAACGTTGAACAAGCCCCTGCTCGGACAGTTCCCGAAGATCCCGGCGTATAGAGTCTTCCGAAACGCCAAATTCGGATGCAACTGCGCTTGCCAATACCCGGCCGGATTCATTGATCCTCTTGAGGATCATGCCCTTTCTTTCGTCCGGCGACAAATCTTTCAGCATTTCAACGTAGCTCCAGCCCATAGACCGCATCGTAACAAGAAGTGCCGATATCGGCAAGAACAAATGCGCATATATGCATGAATCAGAAGGTCAGAATTTTCGACCCTGGATGACAGTCCTCAGAATTGCAAAAGCCCCCGGAGATTCGGGGGCTTTGCCAAAGGACGAGTTTGCGGGTGACGAACTGCCGTAAGTCTATTCGTAGACGATTAGCAGATCCTTGGCGTCGATCTGGTCACCTGCGCGGACAAGCACTTCGGCGATTGTGCCGTCACGTTCTGCGCGCAGCGCGGTCTCCATTTTCATCGCTTCGATAGAGAGCAGCACGTCACCTGCATTGACCTTCTGGCCGGTAGACATGCCTAACGTCGAGACAATACCCGGCATTGGCGCACCAACATGCTTGTCATTGCCAAGCTCCGCCTTGCGCCTCACGCCAGCACCACTTCCGGCGCGGGTGCGGTCGGGAACCTTCACACGGCGCGGCTGCCCGTTCATCTCGAAAAACACCGTGCACATGCCCTTTTCATCGGCCTCGCCTACCGCTTGGTTGCGCACGACCAGGGTCTTGCCGCGTTCGATATCGAGGAAAACCTCTTCCTCCTGCGCCAGACCATAGAAATAGACATGGGTTGGAAGAACGCTTGTCGGCCCGTAGGTGCCGTTAGTAACGGCAAAGTCGCTGAACACCTTCGGATACATCAGATACGACGCGAACTCCTGGTCGGTGATCTTGCGTTCCAGCTTTGCCTCAATCTCTTTGCGTTCAGCGTCGAGATCAGCGGGCTGCAGCAAGGCACCGGGCCGTTCTGTAAAGGGCTCCTCGTCTTTCAGAACCTTCTTCTGTATATCTTTCGGCCACCCCCTCGGCGGTTGACCAAGATCGCCGCGCATCATCGACACGACCGAGATCCGGAAAGGCTATATCCTTATCCGGATTCTTCACGTCCTCGACGGAAAGATCCTGGCTCACCATCATCAGCGCCATATCGCCGACAACCTTGGAGGAGGGCGTCACCTTGACGATATCGCCGAACATCTGGTTGACGTCGGCATAGGCCTGCGCAACTTCGTGCCAGCGGGTTTCGAGGCCGAGCGAGCGGGCCTGTTCCTTGAGATTGGTGAACTGGCCGCCTGGCATTTCATGCAAATAAACTTCGGACGCAGGTCCCTTCAGGTCGCTTTCGAACGCTGCATACTGCGTGCGTACCGCTTCCCAATAAAAGGAAATGCGGCGGATCCATTCAGGATCAAGGCGCGGATCACGCTCCGTGCCCTTCAGTGCCTCGACGATCGAACCAAGGCATGGCTGTGACGTATTACCAGACAGTGCATCCATGGCAGCGTCAACGGCGTCGACACCCGCATCCACCGCGGCAAGCACAGTAGCGGCCGAGATGCCGGACGTATCATGTGTGTGAAAATGCAGTGGAAGATCCGTCGCCTCGCGCAACGCCTTGAACAATACCTTGGCTGCGCCGGGCTTCAACAGGCCCGCCATATCTTTGATGGCAATGATGTGCGCGCCGGCTTTTTCGACTTGCTGGGCAAGGTCGACATAGTATTTCAGATCATATTTCGGCCGCGCAGAATTCAGGATGTCTCCGGTATAGCAGATCGCGGCTTCGCAAAGCTTGTTCTCTTCGACAACGGCATCCATGGTGACGCGCATATTTTCAACCCAGTTAAGGCTGTCGAACACGCGAAACAGGTCGATGCCTCCCCGTGCCGCTTGTCTTACGAAATATTTGACCACATTGTCAGGATAGCTCTTGTAACCCACACCGTTGGCACCGCGCAGCAGCATCTGCAGTAGAATATTCGGCGCCTGCTCGCGGACGTCCGCGAGCCGTTCCCACGGGTCTTCCGTAAGGAACCTCATCGCTACGTCGAACGTCGCACCGCCCCAGCATTCCAATGAAAACAGCTGCGGCAATGCGCGGGCGTAGGTGCCAGCGACGCGAGCGATATCATATGTCCGCATCCGTGTAGCCAGAAGTGATTGATGCCCATCACGCATGGTCGTATCGGTGACCAGTACACGTTTCTCATTGCGCATCCACTCTGCAAACTTATTCGGACCAAGCTGGTCGAGGAGTTGCTTGGTACCGTCCGGGATGGGCGTTTCAATGAATGGGACACGCGGCAGTGCCGCCTCCTTGGGCGGCGTCGCGCGGCCCTTGGTTTCGGGATGGCCGTTGACGGTCACATCAGCGAGGTACGTAAGGAGCTTCGTGGCGCGATCCTGCCGCTTCACCTGCGCGAACAATTCCGGCGTCGTATCAATGAATTTGGTTGTGTAGGAATTGTCCAGGAACTTCGGGTGCGTGATGATTGCCTCGAGGAAGGTCAGGTTCGTGGCAACACCGCGGATACGGAACTCGCGCAAGGCGCGGTGCATCCGGTGGATTGTCTCGTCCGCCGTCGGTGACCATGCGGTGATCTTCTCCAGCAGGGGATCGTAGAAGCGTGTGATGACCGCCCCGGAATAGGCAGTGCCACCATCCAGCCGGATACCGAAGCCGGTTGCGCCGCGATAGGCGGTGATGCGGCCATAATCCGGAATGAAATTCTGTTCGGGATCTTCCGTCGTGATACGGCACTGCAGTGCATGGCCGTTCAACTTGATATCCCGCTGCGCGGGAACCCCCGATACCGGTGTGCCAATTTTTGCACCTTCGAGGATGCGTATCTGTGCTTTGACGATGTCGATGCCTGTTACTTCTTCGGTAACCGTATGTTCGACCTGGATACGGGGATTGACCTCGATGAAATAAAATTCACCAGTGTCGGCATCCATCAGAAATTCGATTGTTCCGGCACCGATATAGTTCGTCGCCTTGGCAATTTTCAGGCCGTAATCGGAGATCTCTTTGCGTTGTGCTTCATTGAGATAGGGTGCGGGTGCGCGTTCCACTACTTTCTGGTTGCGTCTCTGAATCGAGCAATCGCGCTCGAACAAGTGCACTGCATTGCCATGCGTATCGCCCAGTATCTGCACCTCGACGTGCCGTGCGCGCTGCACCAGTTTTTCGAGATAGACTTCATCTTTGCCGAACGCAGCCTTGGCTTCGCGCTTGCCTTCCGTCACTTCGCGGGCGATGTCCTCCGGCGAGAAGATTGCCCGCATGCCGCGGCCGCCACCGCCCCATGAGGCCTTCAGCATGATAGGATAGCCGATCTTCTCGGCCATTGCCTTGACCGCGTCCAGGTCGTCGGGAAGCGGCTCTGTGGCAGGAACCACCGGAACACCGATCTCGATCGCCAGATTGCGAGCGGCTACCTTGTTGCCAAGCCGGCGCATAGTCTCAGGCTTGGGGCCGATGAAGATGATCCCAGCCTCGGCGCAAGCCTCGGCGAATTCCGGGCTTTCCGACAGAAGGCCGTAGCCCGGATGAATGGCGTCCGCGCCAGAAAGTCTGGCGACACGAATGATTTCCTCGATCGACAGGTAGCTCTCGATTGGGCCCATATCCTTGGCCAAATGCGGACCGCGCCCAACCTGGTAGGATTCGTCAGCTTTGAAGCGGTGCAGCGCCAACTTGTCCTCTTCCGCCCATATCGCCACGGTTTTCATACCAAGCTCATTGGCGGCCCGGAAAACCCGGATAGCGATTTCCGATCGATTTGCGACAAGGATTTTCCTGATAGGCAAGGCGAGAACTCCAGAATATGAGCAATACAGTATGAGTTTGGCGCGGTTATCTGGCTACAGATTGCTGCAGTGCAAACAGCGCATAATGATCACAAGATAGTGAAATGTCCAATAGCAAAATGCCCGGCACGAAGCCGGGCACTCACTGGTTGTATCAAGCGGAAAGCTTATTGCTGGAAGTAGCTGTACTTGCCGTCTTCGCCCTTTTTCCATTCGTACATGACGTAGCCTGGGAGCTTCGGATCGCCCTTTTCGTCAAAGGCAATGTCGCCAAGAACGGTCTTGAACGGGCCTTTTTCTTTCATGGTCTTGGCAACGGTTTCTGGATCATTCGATCCAGCGGCTTTTGCTGCATCGGCGATGACCTGAGCGGCTGCATAGGCGTAGAGCGTGTAGGCTTCCGGCTCAAAGCCCTGTGCACGGAACTTCTCAACGAGTTCCTTGTTTGCGGGATTCTTGCTTGGGTCTGGACCAAAAGTGTTGAGTGTACCTGCAACTGCATCGCCGGCGATCGAAGCAAGCTCGTTCGAAACGATACCGTCACCGGAGATGAAAGTAACCTTCAGGCCCTGATCAGCAAGCTGACGGATGATCAGACCAGCTTCGGTGTGCAGGCCACCCCAATAGAGAACGGTCACGCCGGCTTCCTTTGCCTTGGCGATCAGTGCAGAGAAGTCCTTGTCGCCGACGTTAACGCCTTCGTACATGGCTTCCTTGATGCCCTTGGCATTCAGGGTCTTCTTGGTCTCGTCAGCGAGTCCCTGGCCATACGGCGTCTTGTCGTGAACGACCGCAATCTTGGCGTCCTTGAACTTCTCGGCAATGTATGTCCCGGCCACCACACCCTGCTGGTCATCGCGACCGCAAGTACGGAAAGTGTTCCACAACCCGCGTTCGGTGAAGACGGGGTTTGTTGCGGCAGGAGTGATTTCGAGAATGCCGTTTTCCGCATAGACTTCCGATGCCGGAATTGACACGCCAGAGTTGAAGTGGCCGATAACGAATTTTACGCCGTCAGCAACGAACTTGTTAGCAACGGAAATGCCCTGCTTCGGATCGGAAACGTCGTCACCAAGCGAAAGCTTGACCTGCTCGCCATTGATACCACCGGCAGCATTGATTTCGGCGATAGCGGCCTCTGCGCCCTTCTGCAGCTGAGCGCCGAAGGCGGCGTTCGGGCCAGTGAGCGGACCACCGACACCGATCAAGAGATCAGCATAGGCGTGACCACTCAAAGCGAGCATCGCAGCAAGTGCAACGCCCGAAAACAGTGACTTCTTCATTTGAAAACTCCCATTTTCTAGGTACTTACCAAACCCCTCGCGATGACCCTTTTCATCGCTTGAAGTGCACATTTGCCGATTTCCCGGCGGTTGTCACGCTGATTCATTTCGCACCAGCGAGATTGATTAGGCCCTCGTTCTTTCTTTCCAGGAGAAAGGCGAAACTTTTTCATAGAGCCAATGATATTGCCGCACCATTTGCTTGGTACGGGTGTAGCGGTAACCGAGAGTACCGATAATGATCAACACAATCGTATCGACGATATAGTAATGAAGTGTCAGCATTGTACCGCCAAACAAAGCGAAATGAATGAAGCGAACGGCGATACCGAGCAATAGCATGTAGAACACGAGAATCGCGATTGGTCGCCAAGTCTTGGCACACGCACGCCCGGTCATCCACGCCGCCCACCCGCCCATGACGCAAGTGACCAGCAGGAACAGCCAGATCGAGGGTTCTTCGTACAATATACCTTGCATGGCCAAGTTCTCCCTGAGGGTTTTTCCTGATTGCGGAAACGCGCCCCTTATTCTTGTTAGTGACGACCACCTTCGAGATAGGCCGCACGTACTTCTGGATTGGCAAGAAGATCTGCGCTGGAACCGCTCATTTTGACGATCCCGTTGACCATCACATAGCCGCGATCAGCCAGTTTCAACGCGCCGAAGGCATTCTGCTCGACAAGGAACACCGTCAATCCAGTATGCTTGTTCAGTTCCTTGATGGCCTCGAAAATGTGCTTGATGATCAATGGTGCAAGACCGAGCGAAGGCTCGTCGAGCAGCAACAATCGCGGGCGGGCCATCAGCGCACGGCCAATGGCCAGCATTTGTTGTTCGCCGCCCGATAATGTGCCGCCGCGCTGATTGATGCGTTCTTTCAACCGCGGGAACAGATCGAACACCATACGCGGATCTTCATCAAAGAATTGAAGATTATCGAGACTTGCACCCATCTGCAGGTTTTCCTGCACGGTCATGCGCGGAAAGATGCGGCGGCCCTCCGGCGATTGGGCAATACGCAAACGCGCGATTTCATGCGTCGGCAATTTTGTGATGTCTTTCCCGTCGAAGACAATTCGGCCGGTCCGAGCGCGCGGCATACCGAAGATCGTCATCATCAGCGTAGACTTGCCAGCGCCATTGGCGCCAATCAGCGTAACGATCTCGCCGGGATTCGCGTGCACGGTAACACCGCTCAGTGCGCGAATGTTGCCGTAATAGGTTTCTACATTCTCGATGCTGAGAAGGGCTTGTGGTTCCGCCATTACTTGGCCCCTCCGGTCTTCTTAGGCGCCGGTTTCGCCTGACTCTCTTTTGCCAGTTTCTTCGCTTGGCCAATCCAGTCTTCGCGGGCGATGCGTCCGTCAAAGTCAAGGTAGGCTTCAGCCGCGATCACATCCGCTTTTTTCCATGCAGCAATCTGGTCGAAGTGGAAAATGCCATGTTCGTTGAGCTTGCGCTCGTTGACCGGACCTATACCCTTGATCAGGATGAGCCGGTCTGCCTTGCCGCCGCGCGGTTCAGTCAGCGCGTTCGCTGTAGCCCCGGCTTTGATTGTCCCAGCCTTCGCAGCTGCTTCTGTTGCGGTTGATGCTGTCGTCGCGGACGTCTTCTTGACAGCAGGCGTTTTGGCACGCCTAGCCTTGGCCGAGGGTGTTGCGGGGATCAACTCAACTGGCCCGGCGTCCGGGTGGGTCTCCACGATTTCCTGCAGCGCCTCTGTCGATAGCAGGTCAACGGCCGCGGTGATATCGTCAACGCCGGCGGCTTCAGCCTGCTCGATGAGTTCAACAACTTCCTCATCTTCAACGCCGAGATAGGCTGCGATCACCTTAGGATCGTTCTTGACCATATCCGGTGTGCCATCGGAAATCTTCGTGCCATACTCAAGAACGACGACATGGTCGGAGATTTCCATGACCACGGACATGTCATGTTCGATAAGCAGAATGGATGTACCGGTTTCTGCGCGGATATCGAGCAAGAGCTTATTCAATTCTGCCGATTCACGTGCGTTCAAACCTGCGGCCGGCTCATCGAGGCAAAGCAGTTCAGGTTCCGTGCACATCGCACGGGCAATCTCGAGGCGGCGCTGCGCGCCATAGGGAAGATCGCCGGCAGCGTCGTCTGCCCTATCGACGAGATTGATCTTCTCCAGCCAAAAGCGAGCTTTCTCGATCGCGTCTGCGGCCGCTTTTTTTGTAAGTTGGAAAGCCAAGCAGTCCAAGAACGGTAAAGCCGGAGGAAAGCATTAGAGGATTATGCTGGGCGACGAGCAGGTTTTCCAAAACAGTAAGGCCCGAAAACAGCCGGATATTCTGGAACGTACGCGCAACCTTCGCCTTCTTCGTGATGACGAAATCGGCCATCCGCTCCAGAAGATATTCCTCTCCATTCTGACGGGTCAGTGTCAGCATGCCTTCAGTCGGCTTGTAGAAACCGGTGATGCAATTGAAGACCGTGGTCTTGCCTGCACCATTCGGACCGATAAGTGCGGTGATCGCTCCCCGCTTGGCCTCGAAGTTCAAGTCATTGATGGCGATAAGACCACCGAATTTCATGGAGAGGCGTTCAACGCGCAATATTGCGCTTGCATTCTTCTGCACTTCCAGAATCCATCAGCCGTGCCCTTCTTTCGTAAACTCACCTGACACCGACTTGCGTTTATGCAGGAAGGCGCTCGGCTCCCGGCTGCCGACAAAGCCTCGCGGCTTCCACACCATGACCACGATCATAGCGAGGCCAAATAATAACATGCGGTAGAGTTCTGGCGTAAAATCATTGCCAAAGATGCGCTTCAGGAACTCCAGTTCCCGCAAGAGTTCGGTGCCCCCGATCATGACGGCTGCGGCGATGGCGATACCTACCAGTGATCCCATGCCACCCAGAACTACCATCGCCAGAATGATTGCCGATCTCGAGGAAGACAAAGGATTCGGGGCTGACGAAGCCCTGTCGTGCTGCAAAGAACGATCCGGCAAAACCACCGAACATGGCACCCGTGGCAAAGGCCGTCAGCTTGGTTGTCGTCGTGTTGATACCGAGCGAACGGCAGGCGATCTCGTCTTCGCGCAAAGCCTCCCAGGCACGGCCGATCGGCATGCGCCTCAGACGAGATCGTGACCCACGCGGTCAGGAGCGCGAGAAGTAGAATCAGGTAGTAAAGGAAAATCTTGTAATAGACGCCGGAATTTGGCAGGCCGAGCAGCGCCGCAAAACCGGTGGGCCCCGGGGTAAATGGAATGCCAAACAACGTTGCCTTGGCAATACCGGAGATACCGAATGTACCCTTGGTTACGACGGTCCAGTTGATCAGTATCAGGCGAATGATTTCACCGAATGCCAGTGTCACGATGGCCAGATAGTCCCCCCTCAGACGCAGGACGGGAAATCCGAGGATGACCCCCCAGGTCGCGGCAAAAATACCCGCCATAGGCAAGAGAAGCCAGAACGAAAAGCCAAAATGAGTGGAGAGCAGGGCGTAGGAATAGGCGCCCACCGCATAAAAGGCGACATACCCGAGATCCAGCAACCCAGCAAGGCCCACGACGATGTTCAATCCCCAGGCAAGCATCACGTAAATGAGGATCTGGATACCGAAATTGTCGACATATTTGAGCGATCCCTGCAACCCGCCCATGATCGAGCCATTAGAGATGCTGAGGATCAGGATCACCAGGAATGGGTAGGTAAAAAGCAGCCCGAGACCGATCTTGGGAAAGCTCTTACGGAAAGCTGACGGCTCTTTCGCTTCGACGACGCGCTTGGTCTTCTTGCGCTCCTCGCGCCACGGCGCGGTATATGTGATGGCGAAGCGGGCAAATGCGGCAACAAGCACGAATATCGTGAGAAGTCCCCAGCGCTGTGTGAGGATAAGTTCGTTGCGGATGTTCTGGTCCGTGCGGAAACCGACCACCAGGCAAAACAAGCCCAGTGCAAGTGCACCCGCAACAAGCCCTTCCTTCAGGGCTTTCGCGAACACGGAATCCCGTTCTGTTGATTGAATATCGGCCATGCGCTTAAACCTTTTCGACTTCGGGCCGGCCAAGAATGCCCGACGGAAGGAAAATCAGTACGATCGCCAGGATCGAGAACGCCGCGACATCTTTGTAGTCGATGGAGAAATAGGCGGACCAAAGAGCCTCGATCAGGCCGATCAGCAGGCCGCCAACCACCGCGCCAGGCAACGATCCGATACCGCCAAGTACTGCCGCCGTGAAAGCTTTGACACCCGGCACGAATCCATCGGTGAATGAAATGACCCCGTAGAACATGAGGTAGAGTGTACCCGCAACGGCGGCAAGCATGGCACCCATCACGAACGTAGTGGAGATCGTCCGATCGACATCGACACCCAAAAGCGCCGCCATCTTGCGATCTTGTTCACAGGAACGCTGCGCCCGTCCAAGCGTCGTCTTGTTGACAAGATACCAGAATGCCGCGAGCAGGATCGCTGTGACGATGATAATGACCATCTGCTTGTAGGCAATGGTGATGTTCGTGCCGTAGACCGTGATGCCGCCATTGACCAGCGGCGGGATCGGCTTGTTGCGAGGACCTTGCGTGACCTGCACGAAATTGGATAGTGCAATCGACATGCCGATTGCTGTAATCAACGGCGCCAGGCGGAATGAACCGCGCAGCGGCCGGTATGCCAGACGCTCGATCGTCCAGCTCCACAGCCCCGTCAGCAGCATGGCCACGATCATCATCAGCAGCAGCGCCAGCACGACCGGCACACCGCCGATGAAAGTTGTCAAAGCAAGAAAAACGATCATCGCCATAAAGGCGCCAAGCATGAAAACATCGCCATGGGCGAAGTTGATCATGCCGATGATCCCGTAGACCATCGTGTAGCCGATTGCGATCAGGCCATAAATTGAACCAAGCGTCAGACCATTGATCGATTGCTGGATGAAGTACTCCATCGCAACGATACCCCTCATTTTTATTGGGAAATTTTTTATCCGGTTTTTTTATCCGGTTCCCATTTGCCCCAATATGTTTACACCTAGCGCCTGCGTTAAAGAAAGCAACTGCTTTTTTAGCGCACACGATAACGTTACATTTGCTCGCATAGATTTGGTGGAAATTTTCACCAAAATTTCAAGGCCGTGCGATGAAAACCCCCGTGTTATTGGCCTTGTTAGGCGAATTGTCTAGCTCTGCCTTAATCTCGTAACAAGCCGAAATGGCTTACTTCACCACAAACCCATGTGCAAAGGGATCGCGATCGTCGATAAAAATCGTATTGTAGCCTGTCATCCGCGCCCAGCCCGATATGGACGGAATAATGGCCTGCCTGTCCGCGACCTTGACGGCTTTCTCCACCCTGCCATGGAACAATGAGCCGATTATTGATTCGTGCACGAAGCCGTCGCCCGGTTTAAGTTTGTCCTTGGCAGCCAGCTGTGCCATTCGGGCGGATGTCCCCGTTCCACAGGGCGAGCGGTCGATCGCCTTGTCACCATAGAACACTGCGTTGCGCGCATGTGCTTCCGCTTGCGTTGGCGCACCGGTCCACAGGATATGGCTAAGCCCGTTGATACCTGGGTTTTCCGGATGCTGGAACGAATAGCGCTCATTCAGGCGCTCCCGCAATACCGGACTCCAACCTATGAGATCGAGCGCGCGGTAGTCAGCAAGATCAGTGAAATTCTCTTGGCGATCAACGATAGCGTAGAAATTTCCACCATAGGCGACATCGACGAGGAGTGTCCCCAGATCAGGGCACTCAACTTCAAGCCCCTCTGCGTAGAGAAAGGCAGGAACGTTGGTGATGCGCACGCTAGTGACATATGGCCCTTCTTGACGGTACTCGGCGACAACCGGCCCGGCCGGCGTGTCCAGCTTGAGGACGCCTGGGGTCTTGGGCGTAATGAGGCCATGTTCGATCGCCATTGTCACGGTGCCGATCGTGCCATGGCCGCACATGGGCAGGCATCCGGAGGTTTCGATGAAAAGTACAGCCACATCGCAATCATCACGTGTAGGCGGATAAAGAATTGAACCCGACATCATGTCATGGCCGCGCGGCTCGAACATCAGACCGGTACAGAATCCAGTCGAACTCCGCAAGAAAATGTGCACGCTTTTCCATCATGGTCGCGCCAGAGAGGTTTGGCCCCCCGCCAGCCACCAAACGCACCGGATTGCCACAGGTATGACCATCGATACAGAAGAAAGAATGACGCGCCATGATGCTCCTTAGAACCTTTGCGGATGAAATGGATCAATAGGAATTGCCGGATCTCTTCCGCCGATAATGTCACTGATCAAACGTCCAGTCGCTGCCGACTGGGTCAGTCCGAGATGACCGTGGCCAAAAGCATAGAGAACATTTTTGCTTGTCCTTGCATAGCCGATAACAGGCAAGGAGTCAGGTAGGGACGGTCGATAGCCCATCCATTGCCGCCCGCAACCGGTTTCAAGACCAGGCATGAATTTCCTGGCCTTTGTCAGCATGGCCTCGGAGCGCCTGTAGTTGGGCGGCAGGGCAAGACCGCCCAATTCTACCGCCCCGCCGATACGAACACCCGTTTCCAGCGGCGTGACGACGAAACCATGTCCAGAAAAAATCAACTGACGTTTCAAATCGAATGCCCCGACAGGTAGCGTGGTATTATAGCCGCGCTCGGTCTCCAGGGGAATCGCATCGCCCAGGTCTTTTGCGAGCCGGTGCGACCAGGCTCCAGCGGCGATGATCAACTTCGCCGCCTCTATTCTTCGACCGTCCATCAGGCGAACTGCGGCACCAGTTTCGTCTGCCGAAACGGACGCAACCTCGGCCCGAAGGAAACTGGCGCCGAGACGCTCCGCGTAGTTCCATAACCCTTTACCGACATGCTGGGGATCGCTGACTGTCTTCCAACCAGGTACAAAAGTCCCCGCTACAAAGCGCGATGCGAGGCCTGGTTGGCTGGCGGCAAGCTCCTCGCCGCGCAAATGTTCGAAAGCGATGCCTGCCTTCCTTCTTGCATTCCACCCGGGCAAGGAGGCATTGAGCTCTTCTTCGCTTTCATAAAGCTCAAGCGAGCCATCCTCGCGAACCATATGGCGGATGCCCGCTCGCTGCATTAAACCCAGCATTTCCGGTTCGGCAAGCCGCATCATCGCGCCTTGTGCCTGTACAGTCCGTGCGAGCGCATCGGTGCGGCTGGCACGCCAGAACCGGATCAGCCACGGTGTAAGCTTCGGCAGGTAGGACGGCCGGATGGTGAACGGCCCCAATGGATCCATAAGCCAACGAGGGACTTTCGCCAGCACGCCCTTGGAAGCCATCGGCAGAATATCAGAAAAGGCCAAAGCCCCGGCATTACCGGAACTCGTCCCTTCACAAATACCCTGCCGGTCTATGACAAGTACGGTGCGCCCCGCCTCGCAGAGGCAGGCGGCAACAGCAATGCCGACAATCCCGGCACCGATGATGACGATGTCCTGCTTACCCGCCTTCTTGTCCATCGGTCAGCCGAATGGCACTAGAGAACAGGCAGCTTCGGACGGGATGCAATCGCATCCCTGACCGTCTTCTCGACAGCGGTGCGACGCTCGCCTCGCAATGGCTGGCGTGGCAGGCGGACGCGGTCATTGGTGCCGATCTCGTGCACTTCCGCAAGCTTGATATTCTGCACCAGATAGGTGGAGACATCGAGGTCGAGCAGCGGGCGGAACCACCGGTAGATCTCTAGCGCTTCGGCATAGCGCCCCGCCATCACGAGCTTGTAAATCGCCACTGTCTCGTTTGGAAAAGCAGTAACAAGGCCAGCGACCCAACCGATGGCACCAGCGGTCAGCGCTTCGAATGCGAGATTGTCGACACCTGTAAACAGATCGAAATGCGTGCCAAATGTATTGATGATGTCCGTGGTGCGGCGGATATCATCCGAGGATTCCTTTATGGCGACGAAATGCTTGTCGGTCGCCAGCTCCGTAAGGATCTCGCTGGTAACATCCACACGGTAGGCAATGCGGTTGGAATAGATCATGACTGGCAGATCGCCTGCAGCGGCAACCGCTTTCAGCGTGGTGACTGTTTCTTCCGGGTCGGTATGGTAAATCGGACTGGGAACAAGCATCAGCCCGTCTGCGCCAGCTTTGGCAGCGCGCTTGGCAAGGGCCGCGCCGTCACGTGTCGCCGCTTCATTGATCGTTAGAAGTACCGGCTTGCCCCTGGCCACGCTTTGCGCGGTCTTTAAAACTTCGAGCTTCTCATCATGGCTGAGCATGGGACCTTCGCCGAGTGAGCCTGCAACGATCAGCCCGTCGCAGCCCGCATCCATCAGGAGCGAAAAGCAACGTTCCATTTCCCCATGATCGAGACTATCATCTTGCGTGAATTTGCTGGTAACTGCCGGAAATACGCCTGCCCACATGGCCCTGCTCCTTCTTGATATATCACAAATATATCTGTAAGGCTTTTTGCTGTCAATCGCTTAAAAATGAAAGTTCGACGTATGTATCAAACGGCCGTCCATTCCATTGCCCAGACAGGCGAGAGCCTCGCAGAGCTAGCTTACCGCCAGATTGAAGAGTTGATTGTAACGCTGAAACTTGAACCCGGCGCAATCGTCAACGAGCGTGCATTGACGGACATTACCGGAATGGGCCGCACACCCGTGCGCGAAGCCGTTCAGAAGCTGGCTTGGGAAGGGCTGATGGAAATTCGCCCACGTTCCGGCATTGCAATAGCTGCGCTCAATCCTAAGGATTTTGGCAAGGTGCTGGATGCGCGGGAAGGTGTCGAGCGTGTTCTGGCCCGCGATGCGGCGCATTACGGGGCAGCCCTGCACCACAGACGGTTGAAGGAAGCCTCCGACGCCATGAGCACGGCTCTAGCGGCCGACGATGTGAGCAGTTTCCTTATCGCAGACAAGGTGTTCGACACGGTACTGGGCCAAGCTGCAGAAAACCCTTTTGCCGCACGCCTCGCGTCGCCGCTGCAAACCCACAGCCGGCGTTTCTGGTTCCGGCTGCAAAGACCAGGCAGCCTGCAACAGTCAGCAGGTGCGCATCGGGCCTTGATTGACGCTATCATAGAAAGGGAACCGGAACGCGCCGCCGACGAAGCGACGAAGTTGATTGACCACCTCCGCACGCTCGCACCCTGATCAAGCTATTGATTGGAGTGCGGACCCGTCACATCTTCAACATGGCAACATCGGGCCTTTGTTCCCAAGACTCACCTGCCGCAAGAATACAACTCTTACCGGAGACGTCCGTGACTATGATGGTCCAGGTGGCGCCCTTGGCAGAAAGATAAAGTTCGAGGATTGCTTTGTCTCCAACCAGTCCGTAGGCCCCCTGAAGTTCCTGGAACTCGCTCTTCAAATATTCGGCAATCTCGGCATGTTTGGCACATGCAAGTATCTCTGCGCGGGCAGCGGCCGTGAAACCTGCGGCCTCCAATGCTATTGCAAAAACGAACATCATCATTTGATGAGTATAAATGCGTTTCATAACGCACCTCCTTGGCCAGTCCGATCCGGCAACAGGGGGCGTGTCGTTGCGCTCATACCGGAAGGATGACAGCTCGTTGTTTCGTACGCACCGTCTCGCTCCTTTCTGTGACAAACCGGCCAAACTGCCGATTCCATCTACGTAAATGACGTGGGAATTTTTCATCGGAACTTCAAGCAAAAGGGCCACAGCAAAATTGCTGCGGCCCCTTTCTAAGCAAATATTCCGTTGGGTACTATTTCATCGTCGGGATGACGAACTCCGCACCATCTTTCACACCGGATGGCCAGCGTGACGTAACGGTCTTTGTTTTGGTGTAGAAACGAAACGCATCCGGACCATGCTGGTTGAGATCGCCGAAGCCAGAGCCTTTCCAGCCGCCGAAGGTGTAGTATGCGATCGGAACCGGGATGGGCACATTGATACCGACCATGCCGACCTGAACGCGCGAGGCGAAATCGCGAGCCGCATCACCGTCACGCGTGAAGATTGCAACACCATTGCCGTATTCATGCTCGTTCGGCAGGCGGATCGCGTCTTCGTAGGTTTCCGCACGCACAACGCCGAGAACCGGTCCGAAGATCTCTTCTTTGTAGATGCGCATGTCCGGCGTCACATGGTCGAACAGGCAGCCGCCCATATAGTAGCCGTTCTCGTAACCTTGCATCTTGAAGCCGCGACCGTCGACGACAAGCTTGGCTCCTTCCTCCACCCCGAGATTGACATAACCCAGGATGCGCTCCAGTGCCTGCCTGGTAACGACCGGACCGTAGTCCGCCGACTTGTCGGTTGAAGGTCCAACCTTGAGGCTTTCAACGCGCGGGATCAGGCGTTCGACCAGACGATCGGCCGTGTCCTTGCCGACTGGCACCGCAACCGAAATCGCCATGCAGCGTTCGCCCGCGGAACCGTAACCCGCACCTATCAGCGCATCGACGGTCTGATCCATGTCTGCATCTGGCATAATGATCATATGGTTTTTGGCGCCGCCAAAGCACTGGGCACGCTTGCCGTTCGCCGTTGCGCGGCTGTAGATGTATTGCGCGATCGGTGTTGAGCCGACAAAACCGACAGCCTTCACATCCGGGTCATCGAGGATGGCGTCGACTGCTCCTTTGTCGCCGTTGACAACATTGAAGATACCGGCAGGAAGGCCGGCTTCAATGAAGAGCTCAGCAAGCCGCATCGGCACGCCCGGATCACGCTCCGAAGGCTTCAAAATGAAGGCGTTGCCGGAGACGATCGCGGGACCGGCCTTCCACAGCGGGATCATCGCGGGGAAATTGAACGGTGTAATGCCAGCAACGACACCGAGCGGTTGACGCATCGAATAGACGTCAATACCCGTACCGGCACTGTCGCTGAATTCCCCTTTGAGCATATGCGCAGCACCAAGGCAGACTTCGACGACTTCAAGGCCGCGCTGGATATCCCCTTTGGCGTCAGGAATGGTCTTGCCGTGCTCGCGTGCCAGAAGTTCGGCTAGCGAGTCATATTCGGCCTCGACCAGTTCAAGGAATTTGCGCATGACACGCACGCGGCGCTGTGGGTTGGTCGCCGCCCAACCCGGCTGTGCCGCCTTTGCATTCTCGACGGCTGCCCGGACTTCGGCCGCGGTTGCCAAAGCCACCGTGCCCTGAACGGTGCCGTCCATAGGCTGGAAAATCTCGGTCGTACGACCGCTTGTTCCGGCGACATGCTTGCCACCGATAAAATGTCCGACTTCACGCATTGCGAGCAACCTCCCTGCAATTGATTGATTTCTGTTATCCCTATCATCGCGCTTCAAAATCTTTATTGCAAGCCGATCAAAAGCGTATCCGTTGTGCGAAAATTGAAGTACCACTATATTTGGAGGACACTTCATGAATTGGGATGACGTGCGTATTTTTCTGGCTGTGGCTCGTTCGGGACAGATACTCGGTGCCGCGAAACGCCTCGGTGTCAACCATGCAACCGTAGCACGTCGGCTCACTGCGCTTGAGAATGATCTCAACACCAAACTCCTCACACGGCGCACGAATGGCTGTGAGCTTACTCACGCCGGTGAGGAATTCCTGCTGTCAGCCGAGCGTATGGAAGCCGAAATGCTGTCTATACGCTCGTCGCTCGGCGACGCGGACGTAGCAATTTCGGGCTCGGTCCGCATTGGCGCGCCCGACGGCTTTGGTGTGACATTCCTGGCGCCGCGTCTGGCATTGCTGACTGCCCGGTATCCTGATCTCAAGATCCAGCTGGTTCCAGTCCCGCGCTCCTTTTCCCTGTCGCGCCGCGAAGCCGATATTGCCATTACGGTCGACCGGCCAGATCAGGGCCGTCTCGTCGCTCGCAAACTGGTCGATTACAGCCTGCGCCTCTATGCGAGCCGCGCCTATCTCGCTGAATATCCTGCGCCGCAGTCTATCGATGAGCTCTCCCGGCACCGTCTGGTCGGCTATGTGGACGATCTGGTCATTAGCCCTTCATTGAATTATGCGCCCGAGATTACGCGGGACTGGCGTCCTGCTTTCGAGATTTCCAGCGCCCTTGGACAGGTCGAAGCAGTGCGGGCGGGTGCAGGGATTGGCATCTTGCACATGTTCATCGCGCGTGAACACGACGACTTGATCCCGGTATTGCCGGAACGTACGATCCGCCGCTCCTATTGGTTGGCCTATCACGAATCCGTTCGCACCCTCCGCCGCATCACGGCCGTGTCCAGCTTTATTTCCGATCTGGTGAACAGTGAGACCGGCCGATTTTCTTGAACACCGCGTGTGACGAATGAATGCGAAAATGTGATTAACCAGCATGGAACAAATTTGACCCTTTCGGCTTCAAATGATGCACCATAATGGTCGACTCAGAATCGTCTCGGAGAGGAAAAATGTACCGATATATCCTGGCATTTGCGATTGCTCTTGGTGGCGCACAGTTCATATCGGAGCCCGCCCAGGCACAGAACGCCGTCAAATGCGAATCGCGCAAGTTCAAATACAGGGAGTGCGATACTGATATGCGCCGTCCGCGCATTACACGGCAGCTTTCGAGGTCTCCCTGCATTGCGGGCGATACTTGGGGATTTCAGCGGGGTACGATCTGGGTGGACAGGGGTTGCGGTGCAGTTTTCGCGGATTCTGGCCGGCCACGCTGGCGCGAGCGGGATAGGGGCTGGGACGACCGTTACGCACCGCGCGCAGACGACGAATACTATCCCCGGCGCAGGCGTAGTGATGGCGTTGAACTGGAACTAGACTTCTAGGCCAGGGCCCTACGGGCCTATTCTGAGCTGAGTGCAACGGCCGGCTGGAGCCTTGAAGCGTTTCGAGCCGGCAGATAGCCGAAGACCAAGCCCGTCAGAAAAGAGCACGCAAAAGCCAAGGCAACCGGCCCGACGGTGAAACTGATCGGCGCACCGAGAAACTTCGCAAGAACGCCCGTGCCTAGACCGGCCAAAACTCCGATCGCCCCGCCTATGGCGGAAACAACGAGCGCTTCAATAATGAACTGCAGCAATATATCGCGCTGCCGGGCGCCTGTTGCCATGCGAACACCGATCTCGCGGGTCCTTTCACTGACGCTGACCAGCATGATATTCATAACGCCTATACCGCCAACGAGCAGCGAGATCGCGGCAACGGCACCCAGAAATAATTTGAGCGTGTTCGATGTCTCAGTGACGGCCTCACGAATGGACGCCATATTCGTGATCTGCGTGTCTTGCTTCTTGTGGCGCCGGTCAAGCAGCGCCTGAAGTGTCTCCTGCGTCGCATCTATGGCGCCGCCATCTTTCACCTGGACAGTGATCGACCGGACGTTGCGCTGGCCAAATAGCCGCATGCTCCCGGTTGTCAGGGGAACGAGGATCGTATCATCCTGGTCATTGCCACCTGGCCCGGCGCCCATTTCGCTCATGACCCCGATAATCTGGAATGGAATTTTGTTCACCAGCACATATTTGCCGAGTGGGCTTTCCCCATCGGGGAAAAGCGTTTTTGTCACCGTCTGCCCCAGCACAGCCACGGGCGCATATGCATCCATATCGCCCTGGTTGATGAATTCGCCTTGTCCGACTTTCCAGGATTTCGCCTGCGTAAATTGCGGAACGGTGCCGTTGGCTGTCGTTTGATAGTCGATGTTGCCATAGCGGACAGTCACGGTGCTTGTCATCTCCGGTACAGCAAAGGCAATGTTTGGCTGTTCAAGGATGGCATCGGCATCGGCCGGGATCAGCGTGACGACGCTGCCACCGGTTCCACCACGGAAATTGGCCATGTTAGGCCGAATTACCAGGAGATCCGAACCCATTGACGAAATGCGGTCAAGCACCGAATTCTGTGCCCCGGTCCCAATGGCCAGCATCGCCACAACAGAACCGACACCGATGACAATGCCAAGCAAGGTCAGGATCGTGCGGAACAGATTGGCATGCAGTGCACGGATCGCCATCTTGATTGCTTCAGTCACATCAGCGATCGCTGCGACGCCCTCAACTGCCCTTTGCTTGAGCCCGGAAGCCGCTTCGGGATTGCTGCGCCGCTTCTTGGTACGATCAGAAATGATCCGCCCGTCACGGAGCTCGATCAATCGATCGGCTTGCTCGGCAACTTCGCGCGAATGAGTAATGACGATGATTGTGTGGCCGCCCTCGTTCATGCCGCGCAGGAGCGCCATGACTTCTTCGCCGCTTTGGCTATCCAGCGCGCCGGTCGGCTCGTCCGCAAGAATGACGCGCCCGCCATTCATCAATGCCCGAGCAATGGAGACACGCTGCTGCTGACCGCCCGAAAGCTGGCTGGGGCGATGATCCAGCCTGTCGCCCAGCTTCAGCGAGTTGAGCAGCGCCTCCGCCCGATCGTGCCTGTCGCGCGCCGAAGCACCCGCATAGACCGCCGGAACCTCGACATTTTCCTGCGCGCTCGCCGTCGGTATGAGATTGTAGCTCTGGAAGACGAACCCGAAGGTCCGGCGCCGCAATCCCGCAAGTTCGTCTGGCTCAAACCCGGATACATGTTCGCCGTCGAGCAGATAATTGCCGCTCGTCGGCTTATCGAGACAGCCCAGGATATTCATCAGCGTTGACTTGCCAGAGCCGGATTGCCCAATGATCGCAACAAACTCACCCGCCTCGATATCGAGCGAAATGCCGTGCAGGACCTCAACGGCGAGGTCGCCATTGTGGTAGGTCTTGCTGATATCCTTGAGCGAGATAATTGCGGTCATGGCTTAGAACATTGGCGGCATGCGCATGCCGCGTTGCGAACGATTGCCGGTGGCACGGGTCGTCGTTGCAGTGCCAGATTCACTACCTGACCCGATGACCACCAGATCACCCTCCGTCAAACCGCTCCTGATCTCCGCGCTGACGCGGTTTCGGATGCCAACTTCGACTTCACGCGTCTCTGTTGCACCTGAGGCATTGACAACCGTCACTTCCGCCTTGTGTAGCTCACCATCGGCGGCCGCGCGGCGCGAACCGGGGTGAACTGCAGCACTCGGCACCACCAGAACATTCTTGGCGGCCGACTGCACGAAGAACACCTGGGCACTCATCGAGATCATCAGATCACCGTCAGGATTGGGCACATCAAACAGCGCGTAGTAGAGAACGACATTGTTTTCGATGTCGGGTGTCGGCTGGATCTGCCGCAGCTTGCCGGTATAGCGCTTGCCCGGCTGACCGAGCAGCGTGAAATAGGCATCCATGCCGATCTTGAGCTTGCTGACATCCGCTTCCGACACCTGTGCCTTGACCGTCATCGTTGACAAGTCTGCAATCGTGACGATGGTCGGAGCGGTCTGGCTCGCGTTCAGCGTCTGGCCTTCCTTGACCGGAACGGCTGCGATCGTGCCGGCCATCGGTGCGTAGATCTTTGTGTAGCCGAGATCCACCTCATCGCCGTCGAGCCGCCGCCTTCTGTTTCCGGATCTGTGCTTCCAAAGCGTTCACATCGGCTTCGGCCGTCGCAAGATCGGCAACGGCCTGATCAAGGACGGATTGAGAGACGCTCCGCGCCGCCACGAGGTTGCGCTGGCGTTCAATATTGGCCTGTTTCAATACGAGCTGAGCCTTTTTGGAAACAAGCTGCGCTTGCAAGTTGGCGAGTTCCGCTTGATCGATTTCAATCCGGTTCTGAATGGTCGCGGGATCAATCTCGCCAATCAGCTCGTTCTGCGTGACCGTATCACCGATCGCAACGTGCAATACCTTCAACTGGCCGGAGACCTGTGCGCCAGCATCGACGGACTTGACAGAATCGAGTGTACCAACGGCAGTCACGGCATTTTCGATGTCACCGCGCACGACTGCCTGCGTCACCACGGCTGCGGTTGACATGGAGGTTCTGTATTGGCTCCACGCATAATAGCCCGTCCCTGCCACAACGAGGACAACTGGGAGCCACATCCAGAGACGTGAGCGCCGATTCTTTCGTCCCGGAGGAACGGCACCCGGAATAAAGGTGACATTGGACGTATCCTGCAACGCCTTATCTTGTTTGGCCGTTCTGGCTGTCTCGGTCATCTAACCCATTCCATCTTGTTGTGCAGACGATGAGCACTCATCCTGATACATCTTATCAAGAAATGGAGATGAGAGGTTCGCCCGAAAAGCATTGAGATCATTATATTTTCGTAATGATCATCGTATCGCTATTATCGATGGCCGGCATGAATGGGGTCTGAATGACATCACACCCGGTGATAGGGATGCCCTGAGAGGATGGTCGTGGCGCGGTAAAGTTGTTCCGCAACCAGGATGCGGACGATCTGATGCGGCCATGTCATGGCACCAAGCGCCAGAACGAGATCGGCCCGGTCGCGCAATGAAGCATCATGCCCGTCAGGTCCGCCAATCGCGAGAAGGAGCTGGCGTTTTCCATTGTCGCGAAACCGCGCGATCACTTGGGCGAAAGCTTCCGATGGCATGGTCTTGCCGCGCTCGTCGAGCAGGATGAGAACACCACCTTGATCCAGCGCTTCCAGAACTTTTGTTGATTCTTCCTGCTTGCGCAATTCCGGCTGCTGAGCACGGCTTTCAGAAATTTCAGTGACGGAGGAAAACTCGAGGCCAAGCGGGGTACCAGTCTTTTTCAGGCGGTCCAAATAGCGGTCTGCCAATTCCCGTTCGGGGCCAGATTTCATCCGGCCCACGGCAAATACAGTGATACGCATGACACTCTCCAGTATCCGGGACTATTCGACCCGAAAACATCCGAACCGGTCAACCCGGCCCTAAATCCATCAACGTTCAGAACGTTCACCGGCCTTCCGGCCCGAGCGTCCCGATCGTTCGATTAATGCACGGTCTCTCCGTCGAGTTCGGGAGCCTGCCACATCTTTTCGATGTTGTAGAACTCGCGTACTTCCGGACGGAAAATATGGATGATGATATCGCCCGTGTCGATCAGCACCCAATCACCGCTGGCTAGACCTTCGACCTTCACGCTATTGCCATGCCCGTTCTCTTTCAGAGCGCGCAAAAGCTGATCCGCGACCGCCGTTACGTGACGATGCGAACGTCCCGATGCGATGACCATATGATCACCGATAACGGACTTGCCTCGAAGGTCGATGGGGACAATGTTTTCAGCCTTGGAGTCTTCGAGACTGGCAAGGACTGACTGGAGGGCAAGAGATACGGAATTGATTCCGTTCATCTCCGCCGTTGAAGGTGCCAAGGCATCCTTCTTCTGAAATGCTGTTCTCAGTGTATTTCCTTTCCCTTAAGAACAACGCGCCGCAGTATGTATTCATACTGCACGCTATTAAGATAGGCAGAGTCGCATGACACTTTCAAGACGTCATATCGAAGTAAGCCGTACCCAGCTTGTAACGCGACTTTAGCCTTTTGGTTTCGTCGCTCCATTGCGGATGTCGGTCGACGACAACAATGACCTTGGCCCATGAATGAAAGTCCAGGCCGGTGCCTTCGAGCGTGGAAGAATCGGCGCGTCAGTCTCATCAACGCGCGCGTAGTCGAATGTCTTCGCCATACGCGACGAAAGGAACGACAGCGTCGATCCCGGGCGGTCGATGACAGCGATCGGCAATGTCAGAGCGATTTTCTGCCAGCGCTGCCAGCGGTGAAAATTGGCAAGGTTATCCGCGCCCATGATCCAGACAAAATGCACACCCGGGTTGCGTGCCTTTATCATCGCCAGCGTATCCGCAGTGTAGCGAATATGATGGGTTGCCTCGAATGCTGTAATCTTGATCCGCGGATCATGGATGCGGGCTTGGCTGCGTTCGAGCCGTTCCGCCAGGGGCGCCAGGTGGCGCGTATCCTTCAATGGATTGCCGGGTGTTACGATCCACCAGAGCTGGTCGAGCTTCAAACGCCGTAGCGCGATCTCCGCGACCAGGGCATGGCCGGCATGCGGCGGGTTGAAGGAACCGCCAAACAAGCCGACCGTCATGCCCTTCTCGACGAAAGGCATGCGCAAATGCGCTTCGCTGACACCTGGAAAGCTTTCTCGCACCCCCGGCTTTGATGTCACGGGCGAGTCTGGCCATTGCCGCGCACGCGGTACTTGAACGAGGTCAATTGCTCGACGCCAACTGGCCCGCGCGCGTGCATCTTGCCCGTCGCAATGCCAATTTCCGCTCCCATGCCGAATTCGCCGCCATCGGCAAACTGTGTCGATGCATTATGCAGTAGAATCGCCGAGTCGATTTCGTTGAAGAACCGTTCCACTACATGAGCATCTTCAGCAATTACTGCTTCCGTATGATGCGAGGAAAAATGGTTGATATGCTGGATCGCGCCGCCGATGCCGTCAACGAGCTTTACGGAAATGATCGCATCCAGATACTCCGTCGACCAATCTTCATCCGTAGCCGGCTTGGCGTCAGCAAAAAGCTCGACCACCGCCCTGTCGCCGCGAATTTCGCAGCCTGCTGCGCGCAGGTCCTCCAGCAAGGGCACCAGATGCGACGAAGCGATAAGGCTGTCAACGAGAAGCGTTTCGGCTGAGCCGCATACTCCCGTTCGGCGCATTTTTGCGTTCACCGCGATCTTGCGTGCCATTGCAAGATCAGCGGACGCATCGATGTAAACGTGACAGAGCCCTTCAAGATGGGCGAAAACTGGCACACGGGCCTCGGCTTGCACGCGCGCAACGAGGCTTTTGCCGCCGCGTGGAATGATCACATCGAGATTGCCGGCAAGGCCTTTGAGCATTTCACCGACTGCCGCGCGATCGGTGGTCGGGACCAACTGGATTGCGTCCCTTGGCAGCCCGGCCACTTCAAGGCCCTCCAATAGTGCTTGGTGAATGGCTTTCGATGAATGGACCGAGTCCGAACCGCCGCGCAAAATCACTGCATTACCGGATTTGAGGCAGAGTGCACCGGCATCCGCCGTGACATTGGGCCGGCTCTCATAGATTACACCGATGACGCCAAGCGGCGTGCGTACGCGCTCGATGTGTAGGCCATTGGGGCGGTCCCATTCGGCAATGACGTCTCCGACGGGATCCTGCAGCTCGGCAATGGCGCGGATGCTTTCCGAAATACCGGCGATACGCTTGTCGTCGAGCTTGAGCCGGTCGAGGAGGGAAGCAGCCATACCGGCTTCCAGGCCATTTGCCATATCTCGCTCGTTCGCCGTAAGGATTTCGGCGCTGCGGCGGTCGATTGCGTCAGCCATGGCAAGGAGAGCCGCGGTTTTCTGAGCCGGGTAAGCGATGGATAGTGGCTGTGCAGCGGCGCGTGCCTTGCGGCCGATTTCAGCCATCAATTCGGCAACCGACAGGTCTTCATCCACTCGTCGCAACATCTCTTACTCCTTGGCGGTGGCAACGCGCTTTGCCGCGCGCACCACCAGATCATCACGATGAATCATCGCAGAACGGGCATCATAACCGAGAATTTCTGCAATCTCATTGGTCTTGCGCCCGGCAATCTTTACGGCATCGGCGGCATCATAGGCAACAAGCCCCCGCGCAGCCTCGCGTCCATCTGGACCAAAGACTGCTACCGTATCGCCGCGCATGAATTGGCCAGAGACTTCGCGCACGCCCGCTGCGAGCAGCGATTTTCCGGATTTCAGCGCCATCAGAGCCCCTTCGTCGATCACGAGCCGCCCTGATGGTTCAAGATTGCCGGAAATCCACGTCTTCCACGCATTGACGGGTGTTGAGCTCGCCTTGAACAGCGTAGCCCGTTCGCCCTTGTCGATGGCCGCCAGTGGATGGAGGCGGGTGCCCGATGCGATAATCATGGCCGTGCCCGCCGCATTGGCGATCTTGCCGGCATCCAACTTGGTCTTCATGCCGCCGCGTGAATATTCCGACGCAGCCGCTCCGGCCATCCCCTCGATTTCCGGCGTTATCGCCTCGACAACAGGCAGGAATTGTGCGTCGGGATTTTGATGCGGAGGGGCGGTATAGAGCCCATCAATGTCAGACAACAGGATCAGGAGGTCCGCACCCATCATGGTCGCGACGCGTGCCGCAAGCCGGTCATTGTCGCCATAACGAATCTCGGTGGTGGCCACCGTGTCATTTTCATTGATGACAGGGACAGCCTTGAGCCGCAGCAGGGTCCCGACCGTCGCCCGCGCATTGAGGTAGCGGCGGCGCTCTTCCGTGTCGGAAAGTGTCAGCAGGATCTGCCCAGCACGTAATTTGTGATGGCTCAGAACTTCCGCATAGGCCTTCGCGAGTTCGATCTGACCGGCCGCTGCTGCCGCCTGGCTTTCCTCAAGCCGCAGGGCGCCCTTTGGCAGGCCAAGTACCGTGCGACCCAGCGCGATCGCGCCCGACGAGACGATCATCATCTCGACACCAGATGCGCTCAGCGCAGCAATGTCAGCACCAAGGCTTTCGAGCCATTCGCGCTTCAGGCCGCTGGCACGATCGACAAGCAGCGCCGATCCGATCTTAACAACGATCCGGCGATAGTTGGAAAGCTTCGGCAACGGAAGTTGCTTTGCCTCGTCTTGCGCTTCCTGGATCTGTGCGGATATCACGGACATTGCATCACTCGATATATTACCATCGCTCAATATTTGAATCGTGTATCGACCTCGGCAGGTGCTTCGGTTTCACGCGATTCCAGAATGATCGCCGACAGGGCTCGCAGCACCTGCTCGACACCTTCCCGGCTGACGGCCGACAAGAGCATCGGCTCGCGCCCCGCAGCCTTTTTCAGGGCTGACGCCTTCTTCTTGCGCGATGCAGCGTCCAGCGTGTCAATCTGGCTCAGTGCCACTATTTCCAGCTTGTCCGCAAGCCCGTGACCATAGGCTTCGAGTTCGGTACGCACAGTCTTATAAGCTTCAGCGACGTTCTCTTCCTGCGCCGATACCAAGTGCAAAAGCACGCGAGTCCGCTCAACATGGCCAAGGAAGCGGTCGCCAATACCGACGCCCTCATGCGCACCTTCGATCAGGCCCGGAATATCGGCGATGACAAATTCGCGGGCATCGATGCGCGCAACACCGAGATTGGGATGCAGCGTCGTAAATGGATAGTCGGCGATTTTAGGCTTGGCGGCTGTAACGCTGGCGAGGAAAGTCGATTTGCCCGCATTAGGCTTGCCGAGAAGCCCGGCATCGGCGATCAGCTTCAACCGCAGCCAGAGATTGCGTTCCTCACCCTCAAGTCCCGGATTGGCGCGGCGCGGCGCCTGGTTCGTCGATGTCTTGAAATGCAGATTGCCGAAACCGCCGTTACCGCCCTTGGCGAGGCGATAGCGTTGGCCGACGACGGTAAAATCGGCAATCAGTGTTTCATTGTCATCTTCGAAAATCTGCGTGCCGACGGGCACTTTCAGCACGACATCGGCACCTTTACCGCCGGTCATGTTGCGGCCCATGCCATGCATGCCGGTCTTGGCCTTGAAATGCTGCTGGTAGCGATAGTCGATCAGCGTGTTCAGACCATCGACCGCTTCCGCCCATACGTCGCCGCCGCGGCCGCCATCGCCGCCATCGGGACCACCGAATTCCAGAAATTTTTCACGGCGGAACGACACCGAGCCGGCACCACCGTCACCGGAGCGGATATAGACTTTCGCCTGGTCGAGAAATTTCATGGAAGTTCAGTCCTTTTTGATATTCCGAGGCATTACAGGAAAATCCCGGAGAAGAAAACTGGCCGCCGCAATGTTGGAGACCTTTGAGTCACCCTGATGAGTCAGCCGGTGTGGCTTTCGAGAACCGGAGCGGAGCGGACATATTGGTCCGTGAGCACCGGAAGCGCAAAAACCGCACCAGATGGCCATCAGAGCAGAGAAATCAAACGGTCTCCTATGACGTCCAGCTACGAAGGCCGATCCACGTACGCCGGTCGAGCATGTAGCGTTCGACTGGCACATTGCCCGCGACCAGCGAATCCATCATGCCGGTGTTGGCATACTGGAATCCGCTCTTATAGATCACCCGGCGTGAGGCGATGTTCGATACGCGGCAGGAAGCATGCAGCTTTTCCACCTGCGTTGCCCGGAACACCAGGTCAACCAGCGCATGCGCTGCTTCTGTCGCATAGCCCCTGCCCCAATAGGGCTCACCGAGCCAGTAACCGATCTCAAGCTCATCCTTGCCGGAGCTGCCATATTCATCTTTGTTACGACGGTAGTTGATACCGCAACAGCCAATGAAAGTGCCCGTTTGCGCAAGCGTAATGGCGTAGACGCATTTGCCGATCTCGCCCGCATTGGCGCGACGAACAAAATCCACCGCATGTTCCTTCGTGTAGGGGTGCGGCATGCGGGAAAGCATTTCGGCCACGTGAAGGTTATCGGCGAGACGGGCAATCGCATCCACATCCTCGTTACGTGGCGCGCGCAAAACGAGACGTTCCGTAACGAGAACCGGACAGTCTATCAGATCCAGCCGTTCTTCATCGTCTTCCAGTATTTCAGCAACCATTTGTCGTTCCTCCAGATACGAAAGGGAGATGGGTGGTAATCCCATCTCCCCTTTGATCTTTTGGCTTGGTTGCCATACACCGGGTCCGATGGGACGCCGGTGCTTCAAGCAGGACCGGCTATTCTGCTGCTTCGGCGATCGGGTTGACGATCGACACGTAGCTACGGCCGTTGGCTTTGGTGCGGAAGGAAACAACGCCTGCTTCAAGTGCAAACAATGTGTGATCCTTGCCCAGGCCAACGTTGACGCCGGGATGCCATTTGGTGCCGCGTTGACGCACGAGGATGTTGCCGGCAAGGACGCGCTCGCCACCAAACTTCTTCACGCCAAGGCGCTTCGATTCTGGAATCACGACCGTTACGTGACGAACCACCAGCTTTTTTATGTGCCATCGGATTGCTCCTTTAAACTTGTTCTTACTCGCCCTTAGCGGGCTTCTCGGCCTTGGCAGCAGCCTTTTTCGGCGCTGCCTTTGCCTTAGGGGCGGCTTTCGTCTCGGTTACCGTTGCGTCCGCAACAGCAGCTTCTGCCTTCGGAGCAGCTTCCTTCTTGGCCGGCTTTTCAGCGGCCTTCTTGGAAGGCTTCGCGCCACCGGTGAGAATCTCCGAGATACGGATCGTCGTCAATTCCTGACGATGACCACGCGTACGCTTGGAATTCTGGCGGCGACGCTTCTTGAAGGCGATAACCTTGCGTGCACGGCCCTGTTCAACGACTTCGGCTGTTACCAGAGCGCCGCTTACAACAGGAGAACCGATCGTTGCGTCCGCTCCGACGCCGACCATCAGAACTTCGGCGAATTCAACGATATCACCAGCATTGCCGGTAACTTTCTCGACCTTCAGAAGGTCATTGGCGGCAACGCGATACTGCTTACCACCGGTCTTGATGACTGCGAACATTTTTTCCCTTTCGGAGTTCGGTTCGGTTTTGTGCCGTTTTGCGGCAATAACCGTCTTTTTTGTCAGTCGTGACAGATTGATCGAAAGGCGCCTTGACCCATAAGAATAAAGGCACCCGAATTCAAAAACAAACGGCGCGGAGAATCCCCCACGCCAGTCGTTGCGCGCTTATAAGATCAGCTTTGTTAGAGAGTCAAGAAATTTAACGCAAAATTGCTCTTGTATCCTGAAGCTTTGCCCGCTATCTAGCACGCCGCACGCTCAAGCCAAGCCCTTCGGGGCATCGCGGCACCGGCAGGGCACCTTTGTCCTCGCCAATACACGGGGTCTTCACAATCGATCCTGCATGCGGAGAGGTGGCTGAGTGGTTGAAAGCACCGCACTCGAAATGCGGCATGGGGGCAACTCCATCGGGGGTTCAAATCCCTCCCTCTCCGCCATCCTTCCTGCCAGCTGCACGGCCTTGCCGGCATTGTACCCTACAGCAATATCCGCACTCAACTCACGAGCTCGAATGGACCCGTCGGTGCCTGTTCGACCGAACGTGTAGTTTGCGTCTCTGATCGAGCCAGCGCCACACATCATCATTTCGATGAGATGCCGCACAATCGTGCCATAGCGTAATCGCCTCCCGATGTGAGCCCACAAACTCTCCCCCACTCATCGGTGGCGAATAAAACGATTGACAAGCACAAGCAAAAATCCAAATCTATTACATTAATAGGGGATATATTCCATAATATTGGAATCTGACTGAGGAGAGTCGTTTGGCAGATTTGCTTGTAAGCCTGTATTCAGACCACCTGTCCCGTCTGGAACAACGGACCCGCGCCAGCAATGTCGTGATGCGCCCGGCCCTGCCTCCTGAAATGCAACTGGTCGTTGATTGGGTTCGCGATAACTTCAGCACCAACTGGGCCAGCGAAGTCTCCGTCGCCATAACACGCCAGCCGTCCGCATGCCTTGTTGCCATCGATGACGGTAACCTCGTCGGGTTCGCCTGCTACGACACCACGGCGCGCGGCTTTTTCGGGCCGACAGGTGTTCATCCGGACAGTCGCGGCAAGGGCGTGGGCTTAGCACTCTTTTTCGCAGCGCTGCAGGCCATGAAATCCATGGGCTATGCCTACGCGATCATTGGGGATGCCGGTCCTGTCGATTTTTACGTCAACGCCGTTGATGCCATGACAATCCCTGCCGAGGGCAAGGGAATTTATCAAGGCATGCTGCGGGCAAAGAAAACCTAACCTCTGCCCCACCGCAACATAGTCCCTAGGGAGTGAACATAGTGTCCAGACAATCGCCTCTTGCCCTGTTTGTCGGCATCCCCAACCCGACATTGTCCCCGGATGAGATTGCCTTGTTTCGGGAAACCAATCCGCTCGGTCTCTTCGTTGGCCGCCGCAATCTGCGCAATCCAGACCAGGCAAAGGCTTTGATCGCGAGTTTCCGCGAGGCGGTTGGCCGCGACGATGCCCCGGTCTTTACCGATCAGGAAGGCGGCCGGGTCCAGCATCTCGATGCGGGACCCTGGCCCTTGTTCCGCAGCTTCGGCGAATTCGCAGAACTGGCGCGCCATGATCTTGCCCTCGCGAAGCGGGCATTGCGCCTTTCTTCGCGCGCCATGGGAACGATGATGAGCGAGCTTGGCCTCACCAGCGGCTGTTCGCCGGTACTCGATCTGGTTTTTCCAACCACGAGCGCAGTCATCGGTGCACGATCATTCGGCCCCGACCCCGAACTCGTGGCGACGCTCGGCCGCGAAGTTGTCGAGGGACTGCTCGAGACCGGAAACATGCCGATCATGAAACATATTCCCGGCCATGGCAGGGCAACACTTGATTCTGCACAAGGAACGCCCGGTGGTCGATGCCAGCAGGGAGACGCTGCTCGCCACGGATTTCAAGCCGTTCGTTGATCTCAAGGGCACGCCATGGGCCATGGTCGCCCATGTGGTCTATTCGGCCTACGACAAGGAACGACCCGCCTCCGTATCGCCCGTCCTGCATGACGTGATCTCGCAACGATCTTGGCTATGACGGCGTGCTTGTTTCCGATTGCATCTTCATGAACGCGCTTGAGGGCACGATGCCCGAACGGGTGAAGCAGGTGCTGGATGCCGGTTACGACATTGCCCTGCACAGCCACGGCGATCTTGCCGACAGCGAGGCGGCCGCAAAGGCTGCCCGTCCGTTGAGCGAAGCAGCGTCAAGGCGGATCGATGCTGCAAAAACCCGTCTCGGATCACAAAAGCTGAACGTGGCGCAGGTTCATGCCGAAGTCGAAAACATGTTTGCCAATGCATTTGTAAGCTAAGTCGAAAAACCAGGGGAATAACTATGTTCAAGAACCGTTTGCTTGCCGCCGCATCCGCATTTGTACTGCTTTCAAGCCCTGCCTTGGCGCAGACCGTACTGACCGCCAATATCGAGCCCGCGACGACATGGGTGAGAAACTTCAACCCGTTCAATCAGACATCGGCGCGCCAGAGCACGCTCGATTTCATTTATGAGCCGCTTGTCATCTTCAATCGTTTTGACAACAACAAGCCGAATTTTCGCCTGGCGGAAAGCTTCAAGCTGGCGGACGACCTCAAGAGCATTGAATTCAAACTGAGGCCAGACCTCAAATGGTCCGATGGCAAGCCGCTGACAGCGGCCGATGTCAAATTCACCTACGAGTACCTCAAGAAATTCCCGGCGCTCGATTTCGTCAGCATCTGGAAGTTCATTGACGGCGTCGAGGCTGTCGATGCACAGACCGTGCGCTTCACGCTGGTCAACCCGAGTTCCCTTGCGGCTGATCAGCTGGTCCAGGTACCGATCATTCCAGAACATGTCTGGAAGGACATTGCCGATCCCGTTACCTTTGCCAATGAGATCCCGGTCGGCAGCGGCCCGCTGACGGAAATTCCGCGTTTCACCGGTCAGACATACGATCAATGCCGCAACCCGAATTACTGGGACACCGCTGAACTCAAAATCGATTGCCTGCGCTTTCCGCAGCTTGCCGACAACAATCAGATCCTGACCGCGACCGCCGACGGTACGCTCGACTGGGGTGTTTCATTCATTCCCGATGTCGAGAACACCTACGTCGCCAAGGACAAGGAGCATTTCCACTTCTGGTACACGCCAAGCAGCATGGTGGCGTTCCTGTTCAATCTGGAAACGGCCAACGAGGCCAACCGCAAGGCATTCAATGACATCCGATTCCGCCAGGCGGTCAGTATGTCGCTTGATCGCAAAGCCATGGTTGATGTTGCAGGCTATGGCTATCCGACGCTCAACGAGGACCCATCCGGTCTTGGCGAACTTTACAAACCCTGGTCCGATCCCTCCGTCATCGAGGCATTTGGCAAGTTCGGCAAACATGACACCGAGGCGGCAAAGGAATTGCTCGATGAGGCGGGTTATGTCGACAAGGATGGCGATGGCCTGCGCGATAATCCCGACGGCAGCAAGATATCGTTCTCCGTGATCGTGCCCAGTGCATGGACGGATTGGATCGATACCGTACAAATCGCCATCGAAGGCATGCAGGAGATCGGCGTCGACGCCAAGATCGCCACACCGGAAGAGGCCGTCTGGACGGGCAACCTGATCAACGGCACGTTCGACATGGCCATCAACAGTCTCCCTGCCGCCGCTTCGCCCTATTATCCCTATCAGCGCGCATTCAACGAGACCGACAAGGGAAAGACGCGTTTTACCGCGCAACGCTGGTTCAATCCGGACCTTGCGAAACTGCTGGTTGATTTTACCCGGACGGCCGATCCCGCCGCCCGGCAAGAGGTAATGAACAAGGCCCAGCGCATCGTGGCGGAAAACCTGCCCATGTTTCCCGTCTACAACAATCCCAACTGGTATCAATACAATACCAAGCGCTTCGCCGGGTGGTCGACGCCCGATAACCCGTTCGTCAACCCGTCCATCACGCGCAACAATCCAGCGCGTCTGCTTCACCTTCTGGCATTGAAGCCGGCAAACTAATCCACGGGGCGCAGGGGCGATCGATCGCCCCTGCGCCATGACGGGAGAAGCATATGGTTTTCTTACTCCGCCGCCTCGGATTCTACCTGGCAGCTTTTGTGGCGGCCGCCACAATCAATTTCTTCTTGCCGCGCCTGATGCCCGGTGATCCGATCCAGATCATGTTTTCCAGCACCGGCACCGAATTGTCGGTGGAAAATCTTGCATCCTTGAAACTGACCTTCGGCTTTGTCGATGGTCCCCTGTGGCAGCAATACCTGACCTATCTGCAAAGCATCTTTACCGGCGATCTCGGTCGCTCGATCAAATATTTCCCCCTGCCCGTCACCTCGGTTCTTGGCCACGCACTGATCTGGACGGTCGGCCTCATGGGCACGGCGACAATCATCAGCTTCACTCTCGGCACGTTCCTCGGTATCCTCGCCGCATGGTGGCGCGGCGGGATATTCGACATGGTGGTTTCCGTCGGCGCCATTTTCGCGACCTCTGTCCCGGCAGTGGTCACCTCGCTTATCGTATTGTTCTTCTTCGGTTTTACGCTCGGCTGGTTTCCGACCGGCTACGCCGCCGACCCGGCACTCGACCCATCGTTTTCGCTGACCTATATCGGCAGCCTGATCTACCACGGCATCTTGCCGATGCTGACGCTCTGCACCGTGCTCACGGGCGGCTTTGCGGTCACCATGCGCAACAACATGATCAACCTTCTCGGCGAGGATTATATCGTCATGGCGCGGGCCAAGGGCCTGTCCGACAGCCGCGTCATGATCTGGTATGCGGCGCGCAATGCCCTGCTGCCAACGGTCAGCAGCCTTGCCATCGCCATTGGCACAGTCCTTGGCGGCTCGCTCGTCACGGAAGTCGTCTATAACTATCCGGGCCTTGGCAATATTCTCTACCAGGCCATCCTCGCCCGCGACTATCCGGTAATACAAGGACAGCTTTTGATCATGACCGTCGCGATGCTTGTCGCCAATTTCACTGTCGATGTCAGTTATGTGCTGCTCGATCCGCGCCTGCGGGGGGCATGACAATGCGTGTTCTTCTCTCCGGTCTCGTCCGCAATCGCAAGGCCCTCATTGGCATGATCATCATTGCGATCATCGTCCTGATCGCACTCGCAGCGCCACTTCTGACCGAATACAATCCGGCAGCCCGCGTTGGCCGGCCCCACAAGCCGCCATCGGCGGACCATTGGCTCGGGACCACCCGCATCGGCCAGGACGTCTTCTCGCGCCTCATCCATGGAGCGCGCACGTCGCTTGCCGTTGGGTTCGGGGCGGGACTGCTGATAACGGCGCTTGGCACGGCGCTTGGCATTATTGCCGGTTATCGCGGCGGCAAGACCGATGAAGTGATCAGTTTCTTCACGAACATGGTGCTGGTTGTGCCGAACCTGCCCCTGCTCCTGGTTCTTGCCGCTTTCATCGGACAGGCCAGCCCGCTGGTCATCGCCATCATCCTTGGCTTTACTTCATGGGCCTGGGGCGCGCGCGTCACTCGTGCCGAAACCCTCTCGGTCAAGCACAAGGACTTCGTCAAGTCAGCGGAAATGATGGGCGAGCCGCGCTGGCGCATCATGACCTTCGAAATCTTTCCCAATCTCATTTCCATCGTCGGCATCAATTTCATCGGCAGCGTGATCTTTGCCATCATTACCGAGGCAACGCTGGAATTCCTCGGCCTCGGCGATCCAAAAACCGTGTCCTGGGGCATGATGCTCTACAATGCACAAAAGGCATCGGCCCTGTCGGTCGGCGCATGGTGGGATATTCTCACCCCGTGCTTTGCCCTCGCCCTTCTGGGTGTCGGGCTTTCGCTGCTGAATTTCGCGGTTGACGAGATTGCCAATCCGCGCCTGCGGACAGGCAATCGTCTGAACCGCTGGACCGCATTGATCCGCTCGGGAGAAGGCCGCCTGTGACCCAGCCATTGCTTTCCATAAGAAATCTGACCATCGACTACATCGGCGAAACAACCGATCTTCGCGCGGTCGATGACGTGAGTTTCGACGTCGCCCACGGCGAGATTTTCGGTCTTGCCGGCGAGATCCGGTTGCGGCAAGAGCACGATCGCCTTTGCCATCAGCCGCCTGCACAGACCTCCGGCTTTGATCCGGAGCGGCCGGATCCTGCTGGAGGGCCGCGACGTACTCGATCTCGATCCGCGGGAGCTGCGCCACTTTCGCTGGCGCGAAGTGGCCATGGTATTCCAGAGCGCCATGAATTCGCTCAATCCGGTGCTGCGCATCGAAGCGCAGTTCTACGACGTGCTGCACACGCATCAGGGGATGAACCGCAAGCAGGCGCGGGAACGGACAGCCGAGATGCTCCGTCTCGTCGACATCCAGCCAGACCGCATGCGGGACTATCCGCATCAGTTCTCGGGCGGCATGCGCCAGCGCATCGTGATCGCGATCTGTCTCGCGCTCAATCCCAAGATTGTCGTGATGGATGAGCCCACGACGGCGCTCGACGTCGTCGTCCAGCGCGAAATTCTCCAGCGCATCAACGAGCTGCGGAAGACCTTCGGTTTCTCGGTGCTGTTCATCACCCACGACCTCGGCCTGATGGTTCAGGTTTGCGATCGCATCGGCATCATGCTGGCAGGCAAGCTGGTCGAACAGAATACCGCGCAGAAAATCTACGGCGCACCGCAACACAACTACACAAGGAAGCTGTGGGCCTCGTTCCCGTCATTGCACGGGGCCAGAGTGACGGAGATCGCAGCCACATGACTGATCCGTGCAATGCCATACTGGCGCTCGACCGCGTTTCAAAAACCTTTGGCCGTGCCCCTTTCGCGGTAAAGGCAGCGCAGTCGGTGTCGTTTGCGCTGCATCCCGGCCGTACATTGGCGCTGGTCGGAGAATCGGGAAGCGGCAAGACAACCTGCGCGCGTCTCGTCATGCGGGAATATACGCCGAGCGAGGGGCGGCTGTTGTTCAAGGGCAAGCCGGTGGAAACCGGTGACGCCCGGGCGCTTGCGGCATACCGGCGTTCCGTGCAGATGATCTTCCAGGATCCATTCTCTTCGCTCAATCCGGCACACACGATCGCCTATCACCTGTGCCGCGCGTTGCAACTGCACCGGCGCGATCTGAAAGGACGCCAGATCGACGAAGGCGCCGCGGAACTGCTGACAAGAGTCAAGCTCGACCCGGCGCTCGTCGCCCTGAAGCACCCGCACGAACTCTCTGGAGGGCAACGCCAGCGGGTGAATATTGCGCGAACGCTGGCCGTCGGCGCCGAGGTCATCGTGGCCGACGAGCCGACATCCATGCTGGACGTATCGGTTCGGCTGGGCGTGCTCAACCTTCTCAACGAGATGAAGCGGGATATGAAGCTCGCGCTGCTGTACATCACCCACGACATCGCAACGGCCCGCTATGTCGCCGAAGACATCATCGTCATGTATGCCGGCCAGATTGTCGAATGGGGCAACGTCAACAAGGTGATCGACAACCCGCAGCATCCCTATACGCGCCTGCTTCTGTCAGCAGTACCGGATCCGGAAATTCGCTTCGACGATCCGAAGGCGCAATTGAAGAACGCAACGGTCGAGGAAGTCCGCCGCCTCTCCGCAATCCCGCAGGAACGCATTGTCGCAATCGAATCTGATCATTTTGTCCGGCAGATTGCGGCGTAGTGCTTCCTGCTTGAGCGCATCAGAGCCGGAAAACGTGGATTCCGGCTCCGTCGGCTGGCTGGGTATGCCTAAGCGGCGACCGAAACCCTGCTTTCCGTCGGGACGGACGCAATCGTTTTCAAAATCTGCGAAGCGATCTGGTAAGGGTCACCCTGCGAATTCGGACGACGGTCTTCGAGATAGCCGCGATAACCGCTATTTACGAAACTGTGCGGAACGCGGATCGATGCACCACGGTCAGCAACACCGTAGCTGAAGGTGTGAATCGATTGGGTTTCGTGCTTGCCGGTCAGGCGCAAATGGTTGTCTGGTCCATAGACCGCAATATGATCGGCTCGTGCCGCTTCAAAAGCGCTCATAAGCGCCTCGAAGTATTCCTTGCCACCCGTCTCACGCATGTAGGCGGTGGAGAAATTGGCATGCATACCGGAGCCGTTCCAATCAGTATCTCCGAGCGGCTTGCAGTGATATTCAACGTCTATGCCGTATTTTTCCGTCAGGCGCTGCATCAGATAGCGCGCGATCCACATTTCGTCAGCGGCCTTCCTGGAGCCCTTGCCGAAAATCTGGAATTCCCATTGCCCCTTTGCCACTTCGGCATTGATGCCCTCGTGATTGATTCCGGCGGCGAGACAGATGTCCAGATGTTCTTCCACGATCTTGCGGGCAACGTCACCTACATTGCTATAGCCAACACCCGTGTAGTAGGGGCCCTGCGGAGCAGGATAGCCGGCGTCTGGAAAGCCCAGCGGGCGACCATTCTTGTAGAAGAAATATTCCTGTTCGAAGCCGAACCAAGCGCCATCATCGTCAAGAATAGTTGCACGCTTGTTCGATGGATGCGGAGTCTTGCCGTCCGGCATCATGACTTCGCACATCACCAGGACACCATTCTTGCGTTCACTGTCCGGGTAAACCGCGACAGGTTTCAAGACGCAGTCTGAGCTTCTACCCTCGGCCTGCATTGTGGAGCTTCCGTCAAATCCCCACAACGGAAGTTGCTCAAGCAGGGGAAAACTGTCGAATTCCTTAATTTGGGTTTTTCCGCGAAGATTTGGCACCGGAGTGTACCCATCAAGCCAAATGTACTCGAGCTTGTATTTTGTCATTTCAAACCTTCCATATTTTTGATGATCAAGGCGACGGCCAATTTGGAGAGAAGCATTTATTATGCCAATTGCCTTGGAAAACGGCGCGATTCTGCATCCGACGTCGACGCGAACCTGGTTTTTTTCGTACAAACGGTCAAAATGCTGCCTCGAAAGCCTCAAATGGGGCCCGGGATCGAATTCCGAACCTGGAGGAAGCGTGGCGCACAATAATTCTCCGATGCGAGAACGGCCAACAGAGTCATGGGCTTTCCGGCGCTCCAAAACCGGGTGATTAAATAGTCAGCACAATGACCGTTGTTTGGGCATGCGTGACTAACGGAAGAGTTTCCGCTCAAATGTAACCGGTTGAATTCGTGATCTGGCAAAGCGATGAAACGCAGCCTGCCCGCCGCTTCTTAATCAGCAAAAGCCTGCTTCAGGATTGCGCCGTGCCTCAGCGCGGTGGAGGTGCTTTTAGGCCATCGATAGTCGCGGCCACCAATTCTTCGGTCGTTTTGTACTTGTCGACATCCAGGACCGTGCAGCCGCCCTCGATAACGAGCTGCAACGTCTTTTGATCGAACAACAGCGTGCGTTCGAGGAATCTGGAGATCATTGCGCGGCTTTGTTCGCTCGCGGTGGTGAATCCACTTCCTTCGTAAATCCGGGATCGCAAGGTCTCAGGGCCGGCCGTGAGCCAGACGGCCCCCACTTCTTTCATGTGGTGACCGCTTGTAATGAAGGGCCATAGGGCCGATCCTTCGAGCACTAATTTTCGCGAACCTTCATCCTTTACGGTCGACCGTACAAATTCTGCGATAACTGGGGACATCTTACGGTGATGCAGGATGACGGATTCCAGAAGTTCATTGGCCTTCAAGCTCAGGTAATGTTCCGCGTCGTGGTCTGAAACTTTACCGGTCGTCTTCCGCCATGGCCTCCCTGGGTGCCTGGCTAGACTGTCGGTTGAAACACACCTCCAGCCAAGTTTCTCTGCGAGCGCCTGCGCCAACGCGGATTTTCCAATATTTGACGAGCCACCGATCAGAACGACCCTGAGATTGGGGGCGATACGCTTGTTCAATGATCCGCCCCCCTTACTGAGCGTCACAAAAACACATTCCTACGCTGCAGACGATCATTCACGATTCCATGACAACCGCAAGCCGTCATGGAAGAAGCGCCACTTCATATCGCCATTAGTACAACTCTTCACTGGCGCATGGGTCATTGGAAAGGCTCTTTTGCACCTCTTTCTTGACGGAACCTGCGATTTCCGGGCAGGCCGCGAGCAACGAATCGGCCGTAAGCGCGACAGCGGAAATTGCGGTTATGAACGTTGTAAAGGCTGTCATCCCTGACATCCTCTCTGTTCACTCAGGAACGGGTGACCCCCGACGGCGCAAATGTTCCTGCCTTAAAAAAGCCGGATGCAGACAGCTTTTAGAAGCGGCCGACGGGTTCCGCGGAACCCGTCGGCATATTGAACGTTGAGTAAATTGAATGGGCGGAACATTCGAATTTGGATAAGGAAAATAGTCATGTTGAAAAAACTGCTGATCATTGGAGCAACTGCTCTGGTCGCCGTAACTTCCGCGCCGCAGGCATTTGCGCAATCCATCGAGATCGGACCTGATGGTGTGCGGCTGCGGGAACCTTACCAGGAACGTGTCTATCGGCGTGCCCCTGAAATTAGCGAACGTGAAGCTGTTCGCATTGCAAGGAGCGAAGGTCTTCGTGACGTAGACGACGTTAGACGGACGAGATCGAGATTTGTCGTGGAAGGCATAGATCGCCGAGGCGATGATATACGTGTGGACATCGATCGCCGCACGGGCGACGTGATCGCCGTGCGATAGTTCCGAGATTTACGAGCGAAAGCCCGGCACTTGGGTGGCGGGCTTCTTCTGCCCTAGTAGCTTGAAGTTTCCTCGGCGGTGTCGTTCAGGTCGTATAGGCGTGAAAGCTCCAGTTCGACTGCGGTAAAGAAGGCTCCGACCTGCTCATCCTGCTCATCTTCGGGCACGCCGATCTTGGCCAAATGCCTGAATAAAGATCCGGCGGCCTGGTTGCGGTAGGCCTCCGCTTGCCGGTCAGTTGTCTTGTCCATGATCTTTGCCGCGACATCGCGAATCTTGGCTGCCCTCTTTGTCAGGGGGAACACTATAATCTGGCATGGTATTGGGGATTCAGGTTCGAACATGCTCGTTTTCTTCCCAGTCCGGCGACGACTCACCTAGCGGTTGATCTCGCCCGACGATACCGGGAATTGTCCTAACAATTTGTTTCAGCTTACTTTTGGCTCGCGTTGCAGTGGTCTGCGTCTTGGTTACGTAACGGCCACACCCAATTCGCCGCCGAACAGATTGTGTGTAACGTGACCATAATATTGCCGGTTACGGTACGCATCCCTATCACGATGAGGTAAAGTGATCTCGCATTCGTTACGGCGCAGACAAGCAGATATGGCACTCAGCAACGCAGAGAGGCAGAGGCGGCACCGCGAACGGCAGAAGCAAAAACTCGCCGCGGCCGCACCCAATATTGCCGCCCAGTACGAGAACGTCGGTTCTGATCTTCGCGAGAAGCTTTATGCCCTCATTGAAGCGGAGAATACCCGCAGAGAACGTTATGCAACGTTGACACCAGTGCAGCACACGGATTTTCGCCGGGTAATTCTTGACATTGCCCTCAATGAAAATCGCTCTGGCATCGCCGAAACGGCGCTCATGGTCCTGTTGCAAGCACTGTGTATGGGGGAAAGCTCCGAAAAGGAAATTCTTGAAGCCCGCCGCCAGAAGGAAGCATTGGCCGTTAAGAAAACCGAAAATCGCGATATGAGGGAACAGGTGACGCCTCTCGCCCATTATGTGCGTGTTCCGAATTTCGGCTGAGGCTCCCTCCCGTCGTTTGATAGCTTGACGAGACTCTCCCAAACACTACGGCAAACAGAGGATGAACCCTAAGATGCACCCCGCCTTTTCCCCATCCAATGTCGCGGTCATCACCGGAGGCGCATCCGGTATTGGCCTTGCCGCAGCCAAGCGCTTTGCAGCCATGGGGTTGAAGGTCGCGATAGCTGATCTTGGCGGCGACAAACTCGACGGGGCCAAGGCGGCGGTCGCTAAGCAGACCGATCCGGAAAACGTCATCGCCGTCGCGACGGATGTAACGAACGTCGACCATCTGCAGCACCTGCAGCAGACGATCGAGCAAGAATTTGGCGATGTTGACATTCTGATGAACAACGCTGGCATTCAGCCAGGCAGCAGCATCTTCAACCCGGACGGCTGGACGCGGATTATCGACGTAAACCTGTTTGGTATCATCCGCGGCAGTCAGGTGTTCGGCCCGAAAATGATTCTCCGGCAAAAGCCTGGGCTCATTATCAACACTGGCTCCAAACAGGGTATCACGACCCCACCCGGCGATCCTGCTTACAATGTCTCGAAGGCCGGAGTGAAAACCTTTACTGAAGCCCTGCAGCACGAGTTACGCAACACCAAAAATTGTCACGTAACGGCCCATCTTTTCATTCCGGGCTTCGTTTATACACCGCTGACCGCTGGTGATCGCACTGAGAAGCCCGCGGGCGCCTGGACCCCGGAAGAAACTGTCGATTTCATGCTGGACCATGTGTCGGCCGGAGATTTCTACATCCTCTGTCCCGACAATGATGTTGCCCGCGATCTTGACGAACGGCGTATTCTTTGGGCAGCCAAGGATATCATCCAGAATCGCCCTCCTCTGTCGCGCTGGCATCCCGATTATCAAAGCGAATTCGCTGATTTCCTCAAGCGACGTGACGAGGGTCAGGAATGAACCCGCCAAATTTGTCGCTCGCGACACGCATTGAAATCGTGTTCAGGCTGACCTAGTAGTCCCTGTCACCTTCAGGAAGGCCCCGTTCAAGGCCTGCCCCATCACGCTGCTGCAAGCCTCACATTGGCCAGCCGATAGCTTCAGACTGGAGTTTTTTATGACCGATATAGCCACCTCAGTGTCAGTCGCCGCCGCGCCCGACACGAGAACCAGATTGAAATCAATTATCGGCGGTTCCGCCGGCAATCTGGTGGAATGGTATGACTGGTATGTCTACGCCGCCTTCACGCTTTATTTCGCCCCCGTCTTTTTCCCCTCTGGCAACCAGACAGCCGAACTCTTGAGCGCTGCGGCCGTTTTCGCTGTTGGCTTTCTCATGCGCCCGATCGGCGCCTGGTTCATGGGCATCTATGCCGATCGCAAGGGTCGCAAGGCGGGCCTCACGCTTTCTGTAACGCTGATGTGCCTTGGCTCGCTGCTGATCGCCGTCACTCCCGGCTACAATTCGATCGGTCTGCTTGCGCCCGCGGCCCTGGTTTTCGCCCGGCTTCTGCAGGGCATCAGCGTCGGCGGCGAATATGGCGCGAGCGCAACGTACCTCAGCGAAATGGCCGGTAAGAATCGCCGCGGTTTTTATTCGAGTTTCCAGTACGTGACACTGATTTCCGGCCAGCTAATCGCCCTTGCGGTGCTTCTCGTCCTGCAGCGCATCCTCACCCCCGAGCAATTGGGCGAATGGGGCTGGCGTATTCCTTTCGCCATTGGCGGTTTCCTGGCGATCGCGGTTTTCTATATCCGTCGCGGGCTGGCCGAAACCCAGTCCTTTCACAATACCAAAGGTGATGACAAGCCAAAATCCAGCGGTTTTGCTCTGTTCAGGCACTATCCCAAGGAGGCCTTCACGGTACTGGCGCTGACATCGGGCGGCACATTGGCGTTTTATGCCTATACGACCTATCTCCAGAAGTTTCTGGTGAACACGTCCGGCTTCAGCAAGGAATCGGCGAGCGAAATAACCGCGCTGGCACTTCTGATCTTTATGCTGTGCCAGCCACTGGCGGGCGCCCTGTCCGACCGGATCGGCCGCAAACCGCTGATGGTAGGATCTCGGCATTCTGGGCGTTCTGTTCACCTATCTCATCTTCTCGACGCTTGCGACGACGACGAGCCCCTACGTGGCCTTTGCCTTGTCGCTCGCAGGTCTCCTGATCGTCACAGGCTACACATCGATTAACGCAGTGGTAAAGGCCGAGCTCTTTCCGGCTCACATCCGTGCGCTCGGAGTTGCACTTCCTTACGCCCTAGCCAATACGATCTTCGGAGGCACCGCCGAATGGGTAGCGCTGAAATTCAAACAGGTCGGCCATGAGAGCTGGTTCTTCTGGTACGTAACGATCATGATCGGACTGTCGCTTATCGTTTATGTCCGTATGCGCGACACACGCGATCACAGCCTTATTCACGAGGACTGATCGAATGAATATCCGGACCATCGGCTTGATATGGCCGATGGTCCGGCTCTATGCTGCGCCATCGTTTCATTGACCAGCATGGATTTTCCAATGACTTCATCCCCACGAATCCCCTCCGTCGATCCCGTCAAACTCGATCGCCTTGCAGAGGTAGCGGTCAAGATTGGCCTGCAGCTGCAACCTGGACAAGATCTTCTCGTCACCGCCCCGCTTGCGGCACTGCCGCTGGTGCGCCGGATCACAGAACACGCCTACAAAGCCGGCGCGGGCCTCGTGACCTCCCTGTACAGTGATGAAGAAGCAACCGTCATGCGCTATCGCAACGCGCCTGATGACAGTTTCGACCGCTCCGCCGGCTGGCTCTACGAGGGTATGGCCAAGGCTTTCTCCGCTAATACGGCCCGCCTCGCCGTTGCTGGCGACAATCCGATGCTGCTTGCTTCGGAGGACCCCGAAAAGGTTTCTCGCGCCAACAAGGCGCAGTCGAAAGCCTATCAACCTGCGCTAGAGAAAATCGCCGGTTTTGACATCAACTGGAATATCGTTTCGTATCCGAATCCATCCTGGGCGAAGCAGGTGTTTCCCGATCAGGAACCGGAAGTTGCTGTCACCATGCTGGCCGACGCGATCTTTGCTGCCTCGCGTGTGGATATCGACGATCCGGTTAGCGCTTGGCAAGAGCACAATGCAGCCTTGCGCAAGCGGACAGAATGGTTGAACGCACGGACATTCTCGGCCCTGCATTTCACGGGGCCAGGTACGGATCTCACCGTCGGCCTTGCGGATGAACATGAATGGCACGGCGGCGCTTCCGTCGCCAAGAACGGTATCACCTGCAACCCGAACATCCCGACCGAAGAAGTTTTTACGACGCCGCACGCTCTGCGCGTCGATGGCCATGTGTCCAGCACCAAGCCGCTCTCGCACCAGGGCACATTGATAGAGAACATCAAGGTGCGTTTCGAGGACGGCAAGATCGTCGAGGCAAAGGCGACGCGCGGTGAGGAAGTGTTCAACAAGGTCCTCGGCACGGATGAAGGTGCTCGGCGTCTCGGGGAAGTTGCGCTTGTCCCGCATTCGTCGCCGATTTCGGCCTCGGGTCTCTTGTTCTTCAACACATTGTTCGATGAGAACGCAGCCAGTCATATCGCGCTCGGCCAGTGCTATTCGAAGTGCTTCATCAATGGTGGCAAGCTTTCGCCCGGTGAAGTCGCGGCGCGCGGCGGCAACAGGAGCCTCATTCACATCGACTGGATGATTGGCTCCGGGGAAATCGACGTCGATGGCATCAACAAGGACGGTTCGCCGGTTCCGGTAATGCGCAAGGGCGAATGGGTCTAAGTTTCTATTCAAAACATAATAAATCGCCACCGCAGAAGCGGTGGCGATTGGTCATTTCGGCCGATTGTCAGGCGACGAGACGTCCTGCTGATTCTGCCTGGGCGTAGGCTTTACCAAAGCGATTGGCAAGGAACGCGTCGAGGGCGATATCTTCCTGCTTGATGAAGCCCTGCTGCGGCAGGTCGCCCTTTGCCAGCATGTCGAGCACGGCACAGATGGCCGATGCAGTGGTGATCTGGATGCCGCTATAGAGTTGCGCGCCAATATGGCCGCTATAGACCTTGTTCGCATAGGTTTCCTGCAGCAGGCGGCCCTTCTTGCGGCCACTGACCGTAACAAAAATCACGACAACGTCCTGCAAGGTCGATGGCAAAGCGTTTTCCAGAATATCCTTGAACACATCGCGGCGGTCACGCAGGCCAAGATCGTTCAGTAGGGCTTTCATGATGGCGGCATGGCCTGGATAGCGGATAGTGCGATAGTTGAGCGTGCGCACCTTGCCGAGCAATGTTTCGCACAATGTTCCAAGGCCGCCGGACGTATTGAATGCCTCATAGGTCACGCCGTCGAGCGAGAATTCCTCGCGTTCCTCCAGCGGCGGCACTTCGGTCAATTCCCCGTCGACGATGGCTTCGCAGGGCTCGCAATATTCGTTGATGACGCCGTCCGTCGACCAGGTCAGATTGTAGTTGAGTGCATTCGATGGATATTGCGGCAGTGCGCCGACGCGCATGCGGACGCTTTCGAGCGTATCGAAGCGCTTGGCCAGATCGTTGGCGACGATCGAGATGAAACCTGGCGCGAGACCGCACTGGGGAATGAAGGCAGTCTTTGCCGTAGCCGAAAGCTGCTTGACAATTCGTGTGCTCGCCACATCTTCGGTTAGATCGAGATAGTGCACGCCGGACTTGGCGGCTGCTTCGGCGATACGGGTGGTCAGATGAAAAGGCGCAGCACTGAGCACGGCAAACTTGCCGTCGAGAACCTGTTCAAGCGCGCCAGCTTCTGCGATTTCGACCTGTCTTGTCGCAACAACAGAAGAAATTTCAAGCGCCTCGAGCTGACTTTGTGCCCGGTCCACGACGGTGACGTGGTAATCTCCGGTGTTCGCAAGAAGATTGGCAATCGTCCCGCCGATTTTTCCTGCCCCTACAACAACGATCTCTTTCATGTGATTCCTCTGGAAATAAAACTTATATGAAATTCGCAGATTGTTTCGGCGAAATGAAGCATATAGACTGACGATATAACGCCCTAAATTTAACTAATATGCCGAATGGACTTGTCACAATGCTGACGGAAGCCGATCATTCCCTGCTTTCCCTGCTTCGCGAGAACGCCAGAGCGTCGACAGCAGACCTTGCGCGCAAACTTGGCCTGTCGCGTACTACCGTGCAAAGCCGAATCGAGCGGCTGGAAAAACGTGGCATGATCCGGGGATATAGCGTTCAGCTATCGCCGGAGTATGAACAGAACCTGGTCAAGGCACATGTACTGGTGACCGCCTTGCCGAAATTGGCAACCAAGGTTGAAGCGGCTTTGCGGAAAATCGCCTGGGTCCGGACCTTGCATTCGATCAGTGGCCAGTTCGACATGATCGTCATCGTCGAAGCGCCATCCATCCAGGAATTAGACAAATTGCTTGATGAGATCGGCGCACTGGAAGGGGTCGAGCGCACCATGTCGTCGATTATCCTCTCCACCCGCATCAACCGCTAAAAGTTTGAGCCTTGAGTATGCTTGACTCTTACCTCCATTGGATCCCATAATAGAACATATCATGAACATTAAAGGGATACCGTGGTGACAACCGTCGATCTTGCGGCGTTGAGGCGCGACATTGCGTCTCTCAGTGAGCAGAATGTGCTAGCGGCGCATCGCTCCGCCTTTGATTTCGGAAACGATGCCATTGACCACGTCTTCCGTGATGGCCTGCAGCGCGGCGCCGTGCATGAAATCTTTGCTGATGAAGCGGGCGATGCTGGCGCTGCAACGGGATTTGTTATTGCCCTTGCCCTGCGCGCCTCCGCTGATCAAAGCCCCATTGTATGGGTTGAAGAAGATTTTACCGCACAGGAACATGGTTTCCCCTACGCACCTGGTTTGCAGAATATCGGCCTTGATCCGCGGCGTCTCATCATCGTGCGTTGCGCATCACCGCAGGATGTTTTGAAAACCGCCTCGGACAGTCTCGGCATTCGTGGCACTGGCGCCGTCATCATTGCCCCATGGAGCAATCCGAAGTGCCTGGATCTTACTGCATCACGAAAATTGCTGCTGACAGCGCAGCAGACAGATGTTCCCGCCTTTCTTCTGCGGCTCGGCGCCAGCCCAAGTGAAAATGCAGCGATCACGCGCTGGCTGATCCGCGCCGCGCCCTCACAATCGAGTGGCGCCAATGCACCGGGATATCCGGCATTCGACGCCACACTCATTCGTAACCGGCAAGGCATGACAGGCCATTGGACCCTGCAATGGGAGAGTGATGATCATGTTTTCAGACAGATCCAACCGGTTTCTGGCACTGTGGTTTCCACATCTGCCCACCGACCGCCTCAAACGCGAAAATCCTGGGCGCGGCCATACTGACCAGCACCTGATCGTGGTGGACAAACTCGCCAACACACTGCGGCTGACCGCTGTCGATGAAAGAGCCTCCAAGGCAGGTCTCTACAAGGGCATGGCTCTGACCGATGCGCGCGCGCAATTTGAGCACCTGGATATCGCCTTTGCTTCGCCCCGCAAGGATGCAGCGCTTCTGGATAGCATTGCCGACTGGTGCGATCGCTATACTCCCCTTGTCGCGATTGATGAGCCGCATGGCATCATTCTCGACATGACCGGCTGTATCCATCTTTTTGGTGATGAAATTTCTCTTTTAAAGGATATGCACAAGCGGCTTCATCAGCGTGGCATGATTGTTCGCAGCGCGCTTGCTACCAGCGCGGCAGCAGCAAGAGCACTCGCCCGTTATTCGCCAGGCGGCATTTTCAGCGAGAATGATCAAGAGCCTGGATTATTCGCCTTGCCGCTTCACAGCCTCGAGATTGAGGAAAGTCATCTGGCAGGACTCAAACGCGCGGGCTTGCGAAGTGTGGGTGATGTGGTGATTCTACCGCGTGCTGCTCTCACTGCTCGCTTCGGCGCACGACTGGTGAATCGTCTCGATGCACTGTTCGGCAGGGCCAGCGAACCAATCTCCCCCGTCGTATCGTACCGTTTTGTATGGTTGAGCGGCGTCTGGCAGAACCGCTTATCGTCATGGATGCCGTCGAACAGATACTTCTTTCCTTGAGCGAGGAACTCTTCCGGTGTCTGCAGCAGCGAGTCGAAGGAGCACGCGAGGTCGAAGCAAGTTTCTTCCGCGCCGACGGTAACGTGCGCCGTATCAGCATTCAGACCGGACGTCCCATAACCGGGACGAAGACCCTCCTGCGATTGCTGAAGGAGCGACTCTCCACACTCAGCGATCCGCTCGATGCCGGTTATGGTTTTGACATTCTCCGGCTTGCCGCAGTTCGGACCGAGCGAAGTCAAGCCATTCAAAAAAGTCTCGACAACCGGGCGCAGGAAACAGAAGAAATCAACACCCTTGTCGACCGGCTATCCATACGGCTTGGCAACGCCCGTGTTCTTCGCGCTGTTCCTGTCGACACGCACATTCCCGAACGCGCCGTTTCGCTTGAACCCGCTGTAAAGGCAAAACAGAACTCACCGCTCGAATGGCTGGCGGATCATCACTTGGCAAACCCACCGGAGCGTCCCATCAGGCTATTTGAGCCACCCGAGCGGATCGATGCAATCTTTGAACTCCCCGACGCGGCACCAGCGCAGTTTGTCTGGCGCCGGGTCCGGCACACCATTGTTCTCGCCGAAGGGCCGGAGCGCATCGCTCCGGAATGGTGGCGCGAACATGCCGGTGCACTGACAAGGGATTATTACCGGCTTGAGGACAATACTGGAAAGCGCTTCTGGGTGTTCCGTGAAGGATTGCATGAGCGGGGCAACCCAAACCCGCGTTGGTATCTGCATGGGCTTTTTGCGTGATTGCGATGCCGGATTACACTGAACTTGCTGTCACCAGTAATTTTTCCTTTCTTGAAGGCGCATCCCAGCCGCAAGAACTGGTGCAAACGGCTACCCTTCTTGGTCTCAGCGGTATCGGCATCGCTGATCGCAACACTCTTGCAGGCGTTGTGCGGGCCTATACGGCGCATAAGGAGCTCAAGGAAAGAGCCGGAATAAGGTTAAATCTCTTCATTGGGTGCAGGCTTGTCTTTATTGACGATACGCCAGACCTGCTGGTTTATCCGCGCGACCGTGCTGCCTATGGCCAGCTGTGCCGTCTTTTGAGCGAAGGGAAGACGCGTGCCGCCATCAAGGGCGAATGTCATCTAATATTCGAGGATTTCCTGTTTCGTGCCAAAGATTTTCAGATTGCGGTTATGGCACCTGCCAATGCAGATAAAAATCTCGCTTCGTTCCTCAAGAAACTTTCTCTCGCAGCACCGGGAGCTGTCTGGCTTGGCCTCGCCATGCCGCACAGGGGGGCAGACAGGCGCCACGGCGAACGATTGGCCCGCCTTGCTGCAGGTGCCAATGTTCCTCTCCTTGCCCTCAATGATGTGCTCTATCATACGCCCGCCCGACGGCCGCTACAGGATGTGCTGACCTGCATCCGCGAGCACGTCACTATCGATACGGCCGGGCGCAGGCTGGAAAAGAATGCGGAACGGCATCTGAAATCACCCGATGAAATGGGGCGTCTCTTCAGGCATTTTCCCGCCGCAGTTCTGGAAACGGCGCGTTTCGTTGAGCCGATCCATTTTTCTCTCGACCAGCTGAAATATGACTATCCAGACGAGCCGGTGCCTCCCGGAAAGACGCCCCAACAGCATCTGATTGATGAGACATGGAAAGGTGCTGCAAAACGCTACCCGGAAGGCATCCCGGATAAGGTCGGCGAACTTCTAAAAAAAGAACTCGCACTGATCGAAACGCTGCAATATGCGCCATATTTCCTTACGGTCTATGACATTGTTATCTTTGCCCGCTCGCAGAATATCCTGTGCCAGGGGCGAGGTTCGTCAGCCAACTCCGCTGTCTGCTATTGCCTCGGGATTACCGCTGTTGATCCCAGCAAAAGCAACCTGCTTTTTGAGCGCTTTCTCTCCGCTGAGCGCAAGGAACCACCTGATATCGATGTCGATTTCGAGCACGAACGGCGCGAAGAGGTGATGCAATGGGTCTATAGGCGCTATGGGCGTGAGCGTGCAGCCATTGTGGCTACCGTTATCAGCTACCGTCCCCGGAGCGCTATCCGCGATGTGGGCAAGGCTTTGGGACTGACCGAAGATGTCACTGCTGCACTTGCCAATACAGTCTGGGGCAGTTGGGGAACGACTGTAGAAAAGCAAGAGGTGCGTCAGGCAGGGCTGGATCCCGAGAATGTCATGATACGACGCGCCGTCAGACTGGCGACTGAATTGATAGGCTTTCCCCGGCATTTGTCCCAGCATGTCGGCGGTTTTGTCCTGACCCAGCAGCGGCTCGACGAAACCGTTCCCATAGGTCCGGCAGCAATGGCAGATCGGTCCTTCATCGAATGGGACAAGGATGACATCGATGCACTTCGCATAATGAAGGTGGATGTTCTGGCGCTCGGCATGCTGACCTGCATCCGCAAGGCCTTTGATCTCATCCACTTCCACGGAGGTGAACGCTACGAACTGGCGACAGTCAAACAGGATGACCCGCGAGTTTACGACATGCTTTGCAAGGCAGATTCTCTTGGGGTGTTTCAAGTGGAAAGCCGGGCTCAAATGAATATGTTGCCCCGTCTGAGGCCAAGGGAATTCTACGATCTGGTGATCGAGGTCGCCATTGTGCGTCCTGGCCCGATTCAGGGCGATATGGTCCATCCCTATTTGAGGCGGCGATCCGGCAAGGAACCGGTCCATTATCCTTCACCCTCCCCTGAACATGGCGACAAGGATGAATTGAAAAATGTCCTCGGGCGAACACTGGGCGTGCCGCTGTTTCAGGAACAGGCCATGCGCATCGCCATTGATGCCGCTCGTTTCACGCCCGATGAAGCCAATCAGTTGCGACGAGCCATGGCTACTTTCCGTCGTGTTGGCACGATCAATCAGATGGAGCAAAAAATGGTGGAGGGGATGGTTCGCCGGGGGTATGAGCGGAGCTTTGCCGAGAATTGTTTCAACCAGATCAAGGGCTTCGGCGAGTATGGGTTCCCTGAAAGCCATGCGGCAAGCTTCGCCATCCTTGTCTACATTTCTTCCTGGATCAAATGCCACCATCCGGCGGCCTTCGCGGCGGCATTGCTGAATTCGCAGCCCATGGGTTTCTACGCTCCGGCGCAGATCATTCGTGATGCACGAGAACATGGTGTCGAGGTGCGGCCCGTAGACATCAATTTCAGCGAATGGGACAACACACTGGAACGCGTCGATCCTGCAAAGCTTGCTTTACGTCTCGGATTTCGTCAGGTCGAGGGGTTTTCAAAAGTCTGGGCAGAGGAAATTTGTGCCAGACGTGACCGCCCTTATACCGCTATTGAAGAATTGCGCCGCCTGACAAGGCTTGGAAGACGAGCCTTTGTCCTTCTCGCGGATCCCGATGCGTTCCAATCGCTCGATATCGGCCGCCGCGAAGCACTTTGGGCGGTTCGGCGTTTTCCCGACAATGAAACCCTTCCGCTTTTCCAGGTTGCGGAAACCAATGAACTGGCAAAGGAAGCCGAGACCAGATTGCCGCAGATGAAAATGTCCGAGCACGTGGTGGCCGACTATGAATCGACACGCCTTTCACTCAAGGGCCATCCCATGCAGTTCCTTCGCAAGATGTTGATCGCGGAAAATGTATCCACCTGCAGGCAGGCAAACAGCTTGGGGAATAACCGGCGGGTAAAGCTTGCCGGCGTGATCACTGTTCGTCAGAGACCTGGTAGTGCCAAGGGCGTCGTCTTCATGACTATCGAGGACGAAACAGGCATCGCCAACATAGTGGTCTGGTCAAAGCTGCTGGAAAGATATCGAAAGGAAGTCATGGGATCACGCCTGATCCTGATCGAAGGTACGGTTCAAAGCGCCGAAAATGTCGTGCACATCGTGGCCAGAAAGCTTGTTGACCGTACAGGTGATCTTTCCCGCCTGTCAGAACAGCATCCCACTTTGCCGTTAGCTCGCAGCGACGAAGTCGCTCATCCCGTTGCGGATGAGCCGAGAGGCACTCATCCTCGCAAGGTGCGTATTCTACCGAAATCACGGGATTTTCATTGAAGTCTCAAGCCTGCTTGCTCTCCTTGGCCAGCGCCGCTCTGTCAATCGCTGTGATCATACAGATTTCGAGATCGCCCAGACCGTCTTTGATTTCGGATATCGAAATACCTGCTGCTTCCGCATCTGCTGCACACTTCGCAGCCAGTTGTTTTGGCCGCCGGTCATGATGTGCCATGTCCGCCGGACGGCTGGCATCCACATGGGTAGAGATCCAATTGTTGACGAAGTCGATCGCTCTTTGGCTCATATTTTCCTCCTTGGCCTAGCCAATCTCTCCCGGACGAAACTATCGGAAGCGAAGAAGGTTGCGAAAATGCCCGATCAGACAGCCTCTCTGGCCCAAACCTTGAAATTCGTCAGAAGATTTGGACCAAATATATTTGTCAGAGGCACGTCCGCCGCGTCGCGCCCATGCGCAACCTTGATCCGGCCTATACGCGGCTGGTTGTTGCGTGGATCGAAGGTGTGCCATTGACCACCGAGATAAACCTCCATCCATGCGCAAAAGTCCATTTCCGCGTGCGGCAAGGGTATGCCGATATCGGTAATATATCCAGTACAATAGCGTGTTGGGATATTCAGGCATCGGCAAAAAGCCACCGCGAGATGGGTGAAATCGCGGCATACGCCACGCCCTTCGAAATATCCCGACGATGCGGTGCGCGTTGGATTGGAATGTTCGTAGCCAAAGACGATATGGTTGTGCACGAAGTCGCATACTGCCTGGACACGCTGCCAACCTTCGGGAACATTGCCGAACAATCGCCATGCTTCCTCGCTCAGCAAATCGGTTTCGCAATAGCGGCTGCCCATGAGGTAAACGAGAGTTTCGTGGGGCAAGTCCTGCACACGGTGCTGAACAGCCTCCAGCGCGACAGGATCGGGTAGACCACTGTCAACCACAACCGCATTTGTCGAACAGGTGAAGATACCAGGCGCAGCGAGAATGCGATTGCACCAATTCCCAAACTGGTCATGATATCCGTCGACGCTGGAGCCAAATGTGGCGTGGAATATTTCAACACCCTCCAAATCCGCAAACCGTGAATGATGCACGTTCAAAATGGCAACCAGAGGTGTCTCCTGCGCAAACTCGAAAGTCAGTTCACACCCCACATTGATCCTCATAGATCGTTCCTTCTTGAAACTGAAAAAGTGAGCACGACAGACTATTGGACAAAAAGCAACCGGTCCGAGACGGACCGGCTAAGTTTGGACAGTGTCAAAGGGATCAGGCCCTATCGACAACCTTTTTCACAGCATCCTTGGCCTTGCCTTTGGCCTGCTGTGCTTCACCTTTGATTTCCTGCATTTTGCCTTTGGCCTGCATGTTCTTCGAACCGGTCATTTTACCTGCAGCCTGCTTGATGGTACCGGCAGCCTTATTTGCGGCGCCGGAAACTTTGTCACTTGTACTTCCCATGGGCTAAACTCCTCGAATGCTTCGATGGTACCCGGTCTAAACGACCCTCACGACCTTTGGTTCCACCAAGCCAGTCTCTCGCATCATGTTGAAATAACATAGTTTTTAGCAAAAAAAATTCAAAGCGACCCGGTACCCACGGGGGAACAGGCACCGGGTCTTGTATGCCGATCAACGCTCGATCAGCCTCAGGGAAACGTGACAGACCCGCTTGGTTCCGCCAAAAAAGAATGCTCATCCAACATGCAGAAATCGATGATGCTCCTATTCGCAGATCTGCCCGACCGCAGTCTCGATCGATGTGGAAAAATGGCAGTTGCGGGTTGATCCGACGATCTTTTCACCATCTACTTTTTCACCATCTTCCGACCAGAAACCAACGATGATCTTGATACGCCCGTTGCGCCGTCTGAGGCGCCGCACCAGATAGCGGGCATGGGCCACGGAGGATGTATTGAGATAGCTCACATAGATCGCACTGACGCCAGTAAGATCGAGTTTGCCGATATTGACCGCTTCAAGCTCATCATGGGTAATATCGCGGACATCAACATCCCGGCGCTCAAGAATGTCGCCGACGACAACCGCCGCAGCATCGTCGAGGTCACCGCGCCCTCCAGCCGAGATAAAGGTTTTCGGTTCTTCTGCTTTGCGCTTGCTGCGCTCGGCGGCACTCTTTTTGACTTTTTCTTCAGGGTCGCCTTCTTCTTCGTCCTCAATATCGCGATGATCGGACAGGTTCTCGACCAGCAGGATCATGCTTTGCGCGACGCGGCGAAGGCGCGGTGTATCGAGCACGCCTCTTCCCCTGTCATATTCGGCCAAAGACAGCGCTGGAATGGCAACAGAGGCGTAATAGTCCAAGACTGTTGATGATTGCAGGTATTCCTCCGCTTTCTCAGTCGCTTCATCCGGATCACCTGACAAGAGCCGTTGATACAGCTGTTGGGGCGGTAGCAATACCGGTTCGTTGCCGAGCAAAACATCCAGAAACTCGAACTTTGGCACATGCCGCCCAAGGACAACGAGACAGACTGTCAGCGGCGTTGAAAGAATGAGGCCAATAGGTCCCCAAATCCAGGTCCAGACGATCGCAGCCATCAAAATGGCCACGGGTGAAAGGCCGGTCTTTGAGCCGTAAAGCAGCGGTTCCATGATGTTGTTGCTGATCAGTTCTAGAACGATGAAAAGCGCCACGGTCCAGAGCAGAAGCATCCAGCCGGGATCGACCGCAAGCGATAAGACCACTGGGAAAAATGCTGCGATAATCGGTCCAATGTAGGGCACGAAGCGCAGCACGATCGCCAGCATGCCCCACAGCATGGGGTTGGGTATGCCAATGAACCAAAGTCCAATCCCGATCGGCACGCCGAAGCTGATATTGATGATCAGTTGCATCAGGAGATACTGACCGACGCGTTTTCCCGCATCGTGCAGCGCTGTCGTGGTGCGGTGTATATCGCTTGCCCCAACCAGCCTGATGAAACGGTCGCGCAAATCTTCCCGCCGCATCAACATGAAGATGACGACGACTATGACGATGCCGATCGTCGCCAGTGGCTGGATCAGTGGTCCCGCGAATGTCTGCAGGATGCTCAGCGGATCGGGTGGCGGAGACCGAATCTCGACAGGGACGGGCTTGTTCGGGTCCTGCTCGCGCAGGGGAGGCGCTGGCTCCCTTTGCGATTCAACATTCTGTGGAGGTTGTCGCTGCGGGTTCGGGTCCTTGCTAGCGCCGTCATCGATGTTGAATCGCTCGACCTCATCGGAGCGGCCGATCTCCTCGCTAAGCCGCTTGAACATGCGCGCGCCCCGGTCGAAAATGCTGTTCCCGGATTGGGCGTCCTTGATGGTACGGATCTTCGTCTCGATGTTGTATTGATAGCTCGGCAGATTCTGCGCCAGCACGGTAAGCTGGCTGATCACGATACTGACAAAAATGAAAATAACCAGGAACGCCATCACAACCACGCTGATAACGGCCACACCTTTCGGCACGCCGGAGCGATGGAGCCGGGTGACCAACGGTGAAAGGGCGAAAGTTAGCAGCAGAGCCAGGGCCAGGGGTACGAAGACCTCCCGCGCAAAATAGAGCGCCGTGACAATCGCAATTGCCACGACGACTGGGGGGAACTGGGTACCACTGCTCGCATCCGCCGCAGGCTGCGGATAGACTGAGGACTTCTGGGTTACCCGCTCGACAGCACGCGGCAGCTTCCCTCCGACATTCTCAGAAGGCATGAAAATCCCCCGCTATGAAACCCATGGAAATCCATCTCCGTTGAAACCCGCGACAGGAACGAAGTCGGCTCAGTTTGGTTGCATGGGGTCGGCATGTCCGTGTTGTGCCTGGCAGGCGTCCCCCGGCGCACTGCTGGAACCAAATTTCATTTCGCGTGTTTCGCCACAGTGGATTTTCTCACGAGAGGGAGGAAATAATGCCCATTACAACAATACTGATCATTATTCTCATTCTGGCGTTGATCGGTACTTTCCCGACTTGGCCGCATGCCAGAAATTGGGGCTACGGTCCTTCTGGTCTGCTCGGCGTCGTACTGGTGATCTTTCTGATACTGCTGCTGATGGGTCGTATCTGACAAGTGTTTCTACAAACCCGACAACTTTCGGGATCGATGTGAAAAAGGAGTTTTCTAAGATGATGCGTGGTGTTTTGCTTTGGCTCATCGGTTTGCCGCTTCCGATTATTCTTATTCTGTGGCTGTTCGGCTATCTGTCTTGAGGGTCGTGCCAAAACCTGCAGCGCCGGCCTCTAGCCGGCGTCTGAATAAAATCGTCCGATCGCAAACTTGCGACTGCCCGCATTGCATGGAACAAATGATCGGAATCCGCGTTTCGCAACCGTATATCCCTGTTTTATCAAGGAGTTCTCCCCATGGCCACTGTCTCTTCGAAAGTTCGCAAGGCAGTCGATGATGCGACTGACAATAACCCTGATTTGCAAGCGCAAGTTGCCGCATTGAAGGAAGACATTGCGAATATTGCAGCGACCCTCGCCAAAATCGGCAAGAATTCCGCGAAGGACGCAACGCGCAGTGCGGCAAGTTCCTATGAAGCGGCAAAAGTACGGGGCGAAGAAACCTTCGAGGACATCCGCTCGCAGGCGCGTGAGCTTGAAGACCAGCTAGTGGAGACCGTTCGAGAAAATCCATTGACCACGCTGGCGGTCGCTGCCGGGGTTGGTTTTCTCCTGGCCCTGATCGCCCGTCGCTGACATGCTGAAACTATTGACCCCCCTTCTTACCAGCCTGGCGGCCGGCGAAGTTGGCTTGGCTGTCAGCCGGGCCAAACGCAGCGCGATTTTCATGACCGTGATTGCCATTTTGGCAGCGATCGGCGCGATTTTTTTGCTGCTCGCGGCTTACATCGTTCTTGCTGCGCGATACGGAGAAATGCACTCGGCTCTCATTCTGGCCGGCTGTGCATTTGGATTGGCAATTATCATCTATATCATCATGAAGATTGCTGACGCCGCTGCCCGGAAGCGTCAGCGTGAACGCGCAAAAATCGACACCTCGGCACTTCTGACCATAGCCGCTTTGGCGGCGGCGCCTGCGGTACTGCGTTCAAGGGCTCTGCTCATGCTGGCAGTACCGGTCATCGCGTTTAGTGGCCTTTCCCTGCTGACAAAAAAGAAAAAGCGCCGCCCGGTGGATGACTCGTCATCGGGCGACGGTATTTGAGGTATCCCCTATCGGCATGGAGATCAACGCTTCCAGGCCGGTTTCAGGATAGCTCAATCTAACGCTGCTCGACAGCACCTTGTCCAGACTGCGCTCGATCAACCGTTCGCCGAGCCCCCGGGCATCCGGCGGCAGCACCTTGGGTCCATTGGCCTCGATCCAGTGGATAACGACGCGCGACGCGTTGAGACCAGCTTCCACCTGCCAGGACACGCGCACGCGGCCACCGGCAACGGAAAGTGCGCCATGCCGCGCCGCATTCGTAGCGAGTTCATGCAATGCAATGCCGAGCCCCAGAGCGTGATCAGGCGGAAGCACCATATCTTCTCCGGTAAGCTCGATTTGCTTCGGATCATGGATGGCATAAGGCTCTACCTGCCTGGCGATCAGGTCGATTAGACTGATCCCGCTCCATTCCCGATCAGAAAGGAGAGTGTGGGCCTCCGAGATGGCGCGTAAACGCCCCGAGAACGCCTCCATGAACTCGGCCGGATCCGACGAGCGGTTCAGCGTCTGCCTGGCCAGCGACTGCAACATTGCCAGTGTGTTTTTGACCCGGTGATTTAGCTCCCGCAAAAGGAGACGGGTCTTTTCCGCCGCATTCTTTGTTTCGGTGATATCTATGTTCACACCGACGGCCACGATCGGCTTTCCCGCGGCATCCCGCTCGAAAATGCGGCCGCGACCAAGCAGCCATTGGCCGGACGAAGCAGCGCGGAATTCCCCCACATAGTCCTGATTTTGCACAAGAGCCCGAGTGAACGCGGATTTCATCGCCGGAAAATCGTCGGGATGCATTGCCCGGAACACATCTTCGCCGTTGACCGGATGGTCTGGACTTAAGCCGAGCATGGTATAGGCCATGCGGTTGCCGGTGAATTTGCCGGTTCGCAAATCCCAGACCCAACTGCCGACATTGCCAACCTCTAAAGCCATGGCGCCTTGGTCTTCGTCACGGTGCAGCGCCGCGATCGAATTTGCTCCGAGGCGAGCATCGCGTTTGAGCTCAATCAGAGCCGCCGCGAGACTTGCGAGCTGCAAAAGCTGGTTCTGATCTGCTTGGCCGAATTCGGTCCTCGGTTCGTTAGACATCACGCTCAAGGTGCCGACGCACATGTCTGAAACGTAAATCGGCGCCACAGCAACGAACCGCAGGTTCGGGGTGTGGGCAACAGCATCGATTTCAGCAAAGCGCACATCTTCGCCGGCGTTTAGGACCACCAGACAATTCTTCTCAGGGCCGGCAAGTGCGCTCGCTTCGATGACCCATATGTTCAACGCGCCAGATTCCCCGGCATGAGACAGGATCTGGCTGCGCTGCTCGTCCACCAACGAGATTTGTGCAATCTGACTGCCCGACATCGAAAGTGCGAGTTTTGCCAGATTGTCCAGGTCGCGGTCCCCTTGAACGTCAAGCAATTTCAGGGTCGAAAGAACGTCATGGCGAGACGGCTCCGCTAGAAATACCAAGGCACCTTGGGGAATATCGTTCGATCTCATGACCACCTGACGTCTCTTCGTGAGCCGTCCTTACTCCGACCGTTTACATGTCTTCGGTCATCAACGCGACCACTTGTGCATTGTTCCTTGCCGGGAACATTTAATCGCCAGCCACGTTTCCCCTCTGCGATAGATGGAGAACGATGACATGCTCGAAGCAAACGACATTCTTGCCGATTCCGGGCTGAGCAGAGCGGAGAAGATTGCCAAACTGGAAGAACTGTTGAGCGAAGCGCGTGGATTGCAGCGGGCAGCGACAGAGGGCGGCATGGATCCGGATGATGGCGTGACGAGAAACCTGCGCGATATTGAATTGGCGCTCGACCGATTGAACGCCGAGCATTCCACATCCGGCGCAGCGACACTCTAAAATCATCTTTCGGCATCTTGTTCCAATGATTGCTGCGGCTTTACCTCGGACAAGGAGGGGAAATCGACTGTCACGATTGTACCGCCTTCGCCATTGGCAGCGTACTTAACAGAACCACCAAACTGATGGCAAAGCTGATTGACGATCACCGTTCCCAGACCTGCGCCGCTAGGTTTGCGCGGTTTCTTTTGAAGCCCAACCCCGGTGTCGGCGATTCTGAGCTTCAATATCCCATTTTCTCCTCGCGCCAGGTTTATATGGATCTGCCCTGATCTTTTGCCGGGAAAAGCGTGTTTAATGGCATTCATCGTCAGCTCGCCAATGATGATGCCGAGTGTTGTCGCGTCACGAGAGCTGAGTTCTATCGGCGCCAGATCCGACTGGATGTCAATCTTGCGGTCATGCGCATTGGATTCCTTGATATCGGCGATGACGTCCGGCAAATATTCGTCTGTCCGGACGGTCTCGTGATCCTTTCCCAGCCGAAGCCGCCTGTGGGCGGAGGATATCATCTGGATCCGATCACGGGCAGCTCCTAGCGCCGCCCGGGTTTCTTCCGAGGACCCGTCCCGCATCTGAATGCCGAGCAGAGAAGAAACCGTGGCCAGTGAATTTCCAATGCGGTGATCCAGAATCCTGCAATAATGTTTCGACACGCTCTCTTTCCCTTGTCGCGACAAGCATCGCCTTTTCCAGTTCCGACGTGCGGTCCCGCACCATCTCCTCGAGTACCGACTTTTCCGACAGAAGTACGGATTGACCCTCCGCGAGCCTGCGCACATAGCGCCTGGTGCGGCTCGCAAGAATGTAAGCGAGAATGAGCGCGCCCCCGAGAGAGGAGACCGATGCTATGGTGAGCCAGCTTCTCATACTGTTCATGGCGATGTTTCGGTCGACCAGCCGGCGATCCTCTTCGCCGAGAAAACTGTTCACGGTCTTATTGATTTCATCCAGTTGACCGATACCAAACGTGGGTCCGAGAGAGGCCAGTGCATCAGCACGCTTACCGCTGAGGGAAAGTGCGATCGCCGCTTCGACTGCTGCCTGTTTTTCCTTTGCCAGATCATGAATTCGGGTTGCCATGGCCTGTTGCCGGGCATTGCCCTTCGTCATTTCCCCTAGAGTATTGAGACTCTCGGTGAGCCTTGCCGTTGCGTTTTTATAGAGATCGAGGAAGCCGGTATCTTGGGTCAGTAGAAATCCACGTTGATTGCTATGGGCTTCGTTCAAAAGGGCAAGTGAACTATACGCCTGCTCGCGCACCCGGTAAGTCGCGATGACATCATCAATCTGGTTGTTGAAACTGCGCGCCAAAATGATCGTCGAAGCGGCCGATCCAATAATCAGGCCAAGCGAAAGGATGATCGCCAGGCCCCGCAACGGCCGTTGCGAGAGGTTCATTTGAATTCTCTGCCACCACAGCAAATCATCATTCTCCATCTTGCCGAGAAAATCTCCTTCAATCGCATCCTTTAACTGCCCCGCAAGCTGGGTTCAGGACCGGAAACGGTTACCCCTCTACTCGCATCTTCTTGCCGTTTCAGGCGCCATGGTTGATCCTGTTAACAGGTCCTGCCCTCAGATATATGGTCGGGGCGTAGCAGGCAAACCCTGCCATTTCGACATTTCCAGAAGCACATTTTCATCAAGAACTTCACACCCGCGGTCAAGCCAGCGCAGGGCGCCGCGGACGGAAAGCTTCTTCAGTGTCTTGTTGGTGTGGACGATGGACAGGCCGAGTGTATCAGCAACATGCTGTTGTTTAAGCGGTATTATCAACTTGTTGGTCTTGACCATCCCTACCGATTTGGCGCGCTGGAAAAGGAAAGCGAACAGATAGGCCGCTCGCTCCATTGCAGTGCGCCTGCCCACGCTCAACAGTATTTCATCCAGCATCTGCTCCTCCCGTGAGGCAATCCAGGTTATGTCGTAGGCGAGATTGGGAAAGCTGCGGAATAGATTTGGCAGCTTGTCGCGTTGGAACACACAAAGGATTATCGGTGACAGCGCCTCAATTGAATGCGCCATCTCCTTCATAATGGATCCCTGCAGACCGATCAGGTCCCCCGGCAAAACGTAGTTCAGGATTTGCCGGCGGCCGTCTTCCAGCGTCTTGTAGCGAAAGCCCCAACCGGAGAGCACCGTGAACAGATGCGCACTGTTGGCGCCTTCCACAAGAACTGTGGTTCCGGCGTCCGCAACGAGTTCCCCCGTCTTGAACTCGGAAAGGAAAGACACTTCTTCCTTTTCATGCGGCTGCAGGTGCGGAAAGCCCTGTAGCGGACATTTAGCACAGGGATACTGCCGTGCCGCCGATGCTGTCGTGGGTTTCATTGGGCCGCTCAGTTCTGGATCACAGCGCACGCTATCATGTCGCCTGTGATTTGCCGCAAGTTTCTTTGCAATTGATATGTCTTAGTTAAATGACACGTCCTGGTCGGTCTGCGCATAAAAACTTTTTAAGGAGCAGATGACATGGGATTGATCGGCATGCGGCTTCTGGTTCTGGAGGATGAATATCTGATAGGGTTGGAACTCGAGCGCATAGCGGAAGAATGCGGCGCACGTTCCGTTCATCTGGTATCGACCGTTGACGAGTTGCTTGGCTGGATTGACAGCGATGCCGTGTGTGACATTGCCATCCTTGAGGTCCAGGCCCGCGGCCTGTCGTCGCTGGAGGCAGCCTTCCTGTTGCAGCAAAGCGGAATCCCAATTGTCTTTACCACGGCCTATGACCAGCAACTATCCGGAATTACCGGCTTTCCCGGCGTTCCAGTCGTCGAAAAGCCTTACGGGAAAACCCAGATCCTGCAGGCGGTCCGCTTGGCACTCGGCGCCAATCAACTTGCGCCCAAGCAAAATGGCCCCTCAGGCGAACTTGTTTGATGTTACCTGCGTGGCAATCGAATCTGGACCATAGTCCACTTCCCCCTCGACTTCGAGCAGTTCCTGCAATCGCGTCCGCGCACGGCTAACACGACTCTTGATGGTTCCGACAGCGCACGAGCAAATTTCGGCAGCCTCTTCGTAGGAAAAGCCCGAGGCTCCGACGAGAATAATCGCTTCACGCTGGTCATCAGGGAGCTTTTCAAGCGCTTTGCGAAAATCTTGCAGGTCAAGGGAGCCATATTGCGCGGGATGGACAGACAGTTGTTCGGTGAAAATGCCATCTGAATCCTGGACCTCGCGTCCGCGTTTGCGCATCTGGCTATAGAATTCATTCCTAAGGATCGTGAATAGCCATGCCTTGATATTGGTGCCAGGTTCAAATGAATCCTGCTTTGCCCATGCCTTCATGATCGTGTCCTGCACGAGATCATCGGCTCTGTCGGGGTTACCAATCAGCGAGACGGCAAATGCCCTGAGCTTGGGCAGCGACGCGATCAGGTCTCTTTTGAAATCAGTCGATTCATGTACCATTCAGCGGCCTGTTTATTTGGACATATGCGCATGGTTGCGTTCAGCCTCATCGAGCTTTTCAAGTAGATCCAGAAAACGAGCCGGGATTTCCTCCTCCTGTACCGATGCATAGAGAGCACGCAATTTCAGACCAATTTCTGTCTCAGCGTTTTTGATATCGCGACGACGGACCCGCGCCTTTTCAGGCGCGTCAGAGGGATTGTTTTTTGCGTTCATTATAAAATCTTTGCTGGTGGTTCGTCGCGGCGTTGGTCATAAGGCACATTAATGAGCACAATACTTGATCCAACGAAAAGTTCCGTTGCGGGGAACTTTTTTTACGAATGTGTTTCTGGTCGTAACTCATTTATTATTGACTCCAATACCTACCTTCAATGACCACCGGAGAACAGGGAACCCCTCATAATGTCATTATCCACCCGGATAGCCCCGCATCTACCCTACCTTCGCCGTTTTGCCCGCGCCATTACCGGTTCTCAATCTTCCGGCGATGCTTACGTGGCGGCAACACTGGAAATCCTCATAGCCGATGTCTCACTTTTCCCTGAAACGCCATCGGATCGGGTCAGCCTTTACAAACTGCTGATCAAACATTTCAACTCAGTCAATGTTCGCCCGCTGGAATTGCAGTCGGAGTATGGCTGGGAAAAACATGCGGCCGCGAACTTGACAGTCATCGCGCCAAAAGCCCGTCAGGCTTTTTTGCTGGTCAGCCTCGAAGGTTTCAGCCAAGCCGAAACGATGGAGATTCTCGAAGTCACGGAAACTGAGCTATATGCGCTGCTCGATGAAGCATCGGTCGGAATTTCCAAACAGATTGCTACCGATATTCTGATCATTGAGGACGAACCTCTGATCGCGATGGACATCGAGCATATGGTTGAGAGCCTCGGCCATCGCGTTGTCGGCATTGCGCGCACCCGCGACGAGGCATTGAGCCTCTATTCTGCGACCCGTCCGAGTATGATCCTGGCTGATATTCAGTTGGCCGACGGAAGCTCCGGCATTGATGCGGTGAACAATATTCTCAGTCAGGATGCGGTCCCCGTGATCTTCATCACGGCTTTCCCCGAGCGGTTGCTGACGGGCGAGCGGCCGGAACCAACGTTTCTCGTGACGAAGCCCTTCAATCCAGACATGGTGAAGGCTCTTATCACACAGGCTTTGTTCTTCAAGGAGAGCAGCAAGGCAAAAGTATGAAACAATAACATTCATGCATCTTCTTCGTTAGCCCGGGAACCAAACCGCGTTACATCCGTTTCAGAATCCGACAAGACAGGGAGATGATAAATGCTTTATTACGCTGTAATTTTTCTGATCATTGCACTCGTCGCAGGTGCGTTGGGATTTGGCGGTATTGCCGGGGCGTCCGCAGGTATCGCTCAGATCATATTCTACGTGTTCTTGGCGCTGTTGCTGATATCTCTCATTGCCAGCATCATACGACGCGCATAACCGCACCCCACAAGATCCAAACCGCCGGCCCCACGCCGGCGGTTTTCCTTTGAGCGGTGCAGTTGGGATTGCGGCCCGTGATGCTTTCGTTGTAGGTCACACGTACAACGACAAACCTGGGGCCTAAGGTGTTCTGGCGAAACTTCAGCATTACCTCACTTGATGGCCCGATGATCAATTGGACCGGCCTTGCCCGAAGGGTACCGGCCGCAATTGTCATCTATTGCACGATCCTAATTATCCTGCGCCTGTGGCTTTCGCGATTCATGGAAATCGACGAAGCGCAATTCGTCGGCGAAGTCGGGTTGGCCTGGAACTACGGAAACTCTCATCCACCGCTCTATAACTGGCTGGTTCGGACGGCGCTGGAACTGACCCGGTGGAATTGGGTTTTGGCCGTAGCGCTTGTCCGGATTTCTTTGCTTGGTCTTTATCATTGGCTCTGTTTTGACACGGCCCGGCGGCTGGCCGGCGATCGTGCCGGTATTCTGGCCTTGGCGGCATCCGCATTCCTGCCACAAATTGTCTGGATGTCGATTCAAACCACGGCGCACACAATCCTGGTCATTGCCGCCTCGATTGGCGTCATTCATGCTTTTTCGCTTCTGCGTTCTGGCCGGGATAAAAGCGCTTTTGTCTGGCTTGGCGTCTGGGCCGCAACCGGCGCGTTGGCGAAATACAACTTCTTCATTTTTCTCATTAGCTTCCTTGTTGCGGCGGCAACCACTCCAGCCATTCGTCGCCGGTTATTCCGGCGGCAATTGTGGATTTCGATTTTCATCTTTGCGGCCGCCTTCGCCCCAGTCCTGATTGCCTCCCTTAACGCCCCGTTGGCAGCAACCGCTGGCAGGATGGTCAAGCTCAGTCACCCGATCGGCTATCTGCAATCCTTCGATCTCCCCCATCTTGGAATTGATGGGCTTGTCAGCCTTATGATCTCGACCTTCCTGTGGGCAGGATTCGCCGTCATCACCTTTCTTATTGGCCGTACACGTGACCATCCGCGCCCCGAGCCCGATGGCGACCCCGACGTACGCAAACTTCTGCTTCGAACCGTACTTATCGGGCTTGCGGCCTTTGCAACACTTGTAGTGGCCGCAGACTACCATTCGGTTGCCGAACGTTACATGGCGCCTATCCTGGCGCCCACGGCGATCCTGCTGGCGCTATACCTGCCGCAGGTTCTCGGCGCACGCAACCTGCTCGCGATTGCCGGCAGCCTTTATGTCCTGGCGCCCATCGCGATGACAGGCATCGCGCTTTTTGGCACTGAACGGTTCAACTTTCCCTTCGATGCTGTTGCCCAGGCCATTCACGCCCAGAATCCCGCGCCTGCGCGGATTGTTTCAGAATCGCGCCGACGATGCGGGCAACGTCGCCGTACTCCTTCATTGGCCGCCGGAACGGGATGGGAAAGCCGGGGACATCGTGCTGGTTTGGCAGGGTGACGATGCAACCGCTGAGAATATCCGCGCGCATCTGCCCGAAGATGCGAAGCCAATCGGATCAGTTACGCGCGTCACCGCCCCAATAAGGAATTACAGCGGCAAGCTGAGAACCTTCAATTTCCAGCGCTATTCATCTCAACTACCGATACCGGATCAGAGTGACGGCGGATAAGCCAGAAGACACCGACTGTATCCAGAAACGCAACTGCCGCCCGGTCGAAGAAACCGTATTTGGACACACCTGCCAGGCGTGGGCGATCTTCAACACTTACTTCAATGACCTGCAGCCCGGCCCGCCGTAACAGCGCAGGCAGAAAACGGTGCATGTTATCGAAATAGGGCAAATTCTTTGCAGCCTCGGACGGCAGAACTTTGAACCCGCACGCCGTATCCCTGCAATTATCGTTCAGCATGCGCTTGCGTATGAAATTGGCAAATTTCGACGTAAGCAGTTTGACAAAGCCGTCATTGCGCCGCTTCCTTACACCTGCAAAAAGGACAGATTGTGAGCTGTGTATGCGCGGCCACAGTCGCGCAATGTCCGTGGGATCATTTTGTCCGTCGCCGTCCAGCGTGGCTATCCATTGTCCTTTTGCGGCCTGAAACCCGGTCACAAGCGCCCGTGATTTACCGGTGCGTTTCGCGTGGCGCAGCACACGGACATGATTGCCAGCCCTCAACGCCTCCTCAGCCGATCCATCAATCGAACCATCGTCGACGACGATGATTTCATAGGCTGGTCCGGATATCAGCGCTGAATTGATTTCCTCAACCAGCCTGCCAATATTTCCGGATTCATTGTGGACGGGAATTACAATTGTCAGATCGGTCATGTTGAAACCATTGTGAACCGGTGAATCATTTGCAGATGGCCGCGTTTCCGGTGAACACTCACTTATATCGGAAGAGGACAGGTGGACAGAGATATTTCATGCCACCAAGAGCATTGCGCCGTAATTCCGCCATGCCCGTTGCTACTAAAAGGGAGCGCTTTCGACACGGTTGGTTTATGGTTAATACTTCATTAGTCGAAGTCTCTCTAAAGTCGGGATCAAACCATACTTGTGCACCGGTCCGGTAATGAATTTTGAGGCATCAAAGATAGTTTTGAGTTCACGCAGGCGTGCATTGTCATATGTCGTCCTCCCTATTGTACTCGCCTGTGCGCTTCCCGCCCATGCCCAGCAACCGATGCAGGAAACTCCACAGCCGCCAGCGCAAGCAGAGCCGGAATCACTGGATGCCAAGCGAGTACAGACGGTCAGGGAACTCCAGGAACTAACTGGTCAGTTGTCCCTTTCATCTGAGCGCGTTGCTGCTCTCGACAATGAGATTGCCGCCCTGAAAAAGGACCAGACGACGATTACCGCGGCCCTTATCCAGTCCGCGAAAACCGAGAAGAAGCTGAGCGAAGATATTGCGGCGTTCGGTGAAAAACTGACTGACCTGCGCGGGCAGGAAGATGGAATCAAGAATTCGCTGAAGGAGCGGCGTGGCGCGCTGGCGGAAGTTCTGGCAGCGCTGCAACGGATGGGCTTGAATCCGCCGCCGGCCTTGCTCGTACGTCCGGACGATGCCTTGGCCTCTGTCCGCAGCGCGGTCCTTCTTGGCGCCGTTGTTCCCGAAATGCGCCAGCAGACGGAAAACCTCATTTCGGATCTCAAGGATTTGAGCAGGGTCAAGACGTCGATCTCGGAAGAACAGACCCGTCTGATTGCCGCAGTTACAAGCCAGACCGAGGAGAAGAAGCGCCTTGATCTCCTTCTGAAGGAAAAGCAAAACCTGCAAACAACGTCTGAAGAGACGCGTCAGGCGGAGCAGGTTAGGGCCGAAGATCTGGCCAGACGCGCCACTTCGCTGCGCGACCTCATTGCCTCCATGGAAAGGGACATTCAGGAGGTCAAGAAAGCTGCCGACGCTGCCAGCGCGCAGGAACAGCAGAAGCTGGCAGCCAGCCAGCGGCGCGCCGACGATTTTGCCTCCAATCAGTACCGGCTTTCGGCGCAAGTCAATTTTGCCTCATTGAAAGGTCATCTATCTGCGCCAGCTGCAGGCAAGCTCGTGAAGCATTATGGCGATGCGGACGGATTGGGCGGCACCGCCCAGGGTGATACGCTGGAAACACCGGCGGGTGCGACAATAACGTCGCCGATGGACGCCGTTGTCCTTTATGCTGGCGCATTCCGGTCCTATGGACAGCTCTTGATCCTGGACGCAGGGAATGGATATCATGTTGTCTTGGCGGGAATGAAAAAAATCAATGTCTCCCAAAATCAGTTCGTTTTGGCGGGAGAGCCGGTTGGTGTGATGAACGAGCAACTTATTGCCAGTACCGCACCTGTTCCGATGGGAAATGGAGCTCCAATGCTTTACATTGAGTTCCGAAAGGATACAAAACCTGTTAATCCCGCCCCATGGTGGGCGGCTCGGCTTGCTGGAAGGACCGCAAATGATACGTAGGTTAACGCTTCTCATGGCTGGAGCGCTGATGGGTGCGACGGCAATGGTCGTTGTTCAGGGTGCTCTGCCCACGACCACCGCAGAAGCTGCGGGTACCGAAACCTATAAACAGCTATCAATTTTTGGTGATATTTTCGAGCGCGTCCGCGCGCAATATGTCACGCCGCCGGATGACAAGAAGCTGGTCGAGAGCGCCATCAATGGCATGCTGACCTCGCTTGATCCGCATTCATCCTACATGAATGCCGAACAGGCACAGGATATGCGGGTCCAGACCAAGGGCGAATTTGGCGGCCTCGGCATCGAAGTCACCATGGAAAACGAACTGGTCAAAGTTATCGCACCGATCGAAGATACTCCGGCGTCCAAAGCGGGTGTTCTGGCCGGCGATTACATTTCGCAGATCGACGGCACCGAGGTTCGCGGCATGACCCTGACCGACGCCGTCGACAAGATGCGCGGCGAGGTCAATACGCCAATCGAACTGACCCTTATTCGCCAAGGCGCTGACAAGCCCATCAAGCTGACAATCGTCCGCGATGTGGTCAAGGTGAAAGCCGTCAAATACCGTGTCGAAAATGATGTTGGCTATGTCCGCGTGATTTCCTTCACCGAACAGACTTTCGACGATCTGCAGAAGGCGATCAAGGACATCCAGAGCAAGGTGCCGGCAGACAAGCTCAAGGGCTTCGTCCTTGATCTGCGTCTCAACCCGGGCGGTCTGCTTGACCAGGCAGTCGCTGTCTCGGATGCCTTCCTCGACAAGGGTGAGGTTGTTTCGACGCGCGGCCGTGACCCGCAGGACATCACTCGCTTTGACGCCCGCGCGGGCGATCTGATCAATGGCAAGCCGCTGATCGTACTGATCAATGGTGGTTCAGCAAGTGCTTCGGAAATTGTTGCAGGTGCCTTGCAGGACCATCGCCGTGGAACGGTTCTCGGCACAAGATCCTTCGGCAAGGGTTCCGTGCAGACGATCATTCCGCTCGGCGAGAACGGCGCGCTGCGCCTGACAACGGCGCTCTATTATACGCCGGCTGGCAAGTCCATTCAGGGCAAGGGTATCGTGCCCGATATCGCTGTGGACCAGCCTTTGCCTGACGCGCTCAAGGGACAGGATATCACCCGCGGCGAGATCCGATCTCAAGGGTCATATCAAAGGCGCGATGGAGGATGCCGAAGGTTCGGGCTCCATAGCCTATGTACCGCCGGAGCCGAAAGACGATCTGCAGCTTATCCAGGCGTTGAAGCTTCTGCGCGGCGAACAAGCCAATGCAGCCTTCCCGGCAGACCCCAAGAAGGGCGTGCCCAACTGACATGCGCGAGGGGATCAGACTTTTTCATTTTAGTCTGATCCCCTTGGCTTATCAGCTTGCCAATCCTTTATCCGTCTCTCCCCGCATCGGCGATAACGCGTGAATTTTGATATCAACCGCCCGCTGGGACAAAACAGCAGACGGCCCGGCCATACCGGGAAACCGGCGGCTAGCCGCTGGCTCCTGCCTTCCGCGGTCATCCTCGGCGTGGTCGGTGTGGCCGCGCTCATCGCTTTTGCCAGCCACCAGGGTTTTCGCCGCCCTCCTCCTACGGCGCCGAAGGAGCAGGTCACCGAAGTTCCTCGGGCAAGAGCTAATGCCGAATCCGGATCCGGACCAGCAGGTGATACTGGCGCCATGCCTGGAAACATCACCGCTCCCCAAGGCGGACCCAAGATCATCGTTGTCGGCGACCCAACCAAACGCACACAGGATCCCCGCACGGCACATCTTCCAGAGCAGGATATGCTCGAGCAGAGCCCACAAGGACCGCTGCCGGTCGTCGCACCGGATGGCCGTCGCCCGCTCGACGTCTATGCGCGGCCCTGGTCCGGTGCGCGCGGTGCCCGCGTCGCCATCGTCATAGGCGGGCTCGGCCTGTCACAGACGGGTTCGCAACAGGCTATTCGGGTTCTTCCGGCCGAGATAACACTGGCGTTCTCACCGGAGGGCAACAGTCTTGGCCGCTGGATGCAAACGGCACGGCAGGACGGCCATGAAATTCTCATGCAGGTTCCACTGGAGCCATACGACTATCCACGTATCAATCCAGGCCGAAACACGCTGACAGTCGATGCACCGCCGGCATCAACGTTGGAAAATCTGCACAAGGCCATGGGGCGCATTACGAACTATACGGGCGTTATGAATTACATGGGAGCCCGTTTCACTGCCGATGCCAAGGCGATGACGCCGATTATTCAGGATCTCGCCAAACGCGGCCTGCTTTATCTCGATGACGGCAGCTCCGCGCGGAGCCAGGCCGATGCGATTGCTGCCCAGCAGGGAACTCCATTTGCCGCCGCTGATGTACTGATCGATGCTACACAGGACCGCGGCTCCATACTGAAGAAGCTCGACGAATTGGAACGTATCGCACGCGCCAAGGGCACGGCGATAGCGACAGGGTCCGCCTTCGAGATCACCGTCGACGCCGTCACCTCCTGGGCCAACGAGGCCAAGGCCAGAGGCATCGAGATTGTACCCATCTCAGCCCTTGTCCGCGATCCGGAAAAGGGCTAGCACCAGCACGGCAAGCGTCCACGGAGCGCCGACATGAACAAGAAGACAAAGCCAGCCGATCCGCAGTCCCTGCCCTATCGTCCCTGCGTTGGCATCATGGTGCTCAACAAGGCGGGTCTCGTCTGGGTTGGCCATCGCATAATCATTCAGAATGATGAAATGGACGGAGCATCGCAGCTCTGGCAGATGCCGCAAGGCGGTATCGACAAAGGTGAAGATCCGGAGCCGGCCGCGCTGCGCGAACTCTATGAGGAAACGGGCATGAGGACCGTGTCCTTGCTCGCGGAGGCTCCTAACTGGATCAATTACGATTTGCCCGCGAGATCTCGTTGGGATCGCACTCAAGGGCAAGTATCGCGGCCAGACACAAAAATGGTTCGCCTATCGCTTCGAAGGCGATGAAAGCGAAATCGCAATCAACCCTCCCCCCGGTGGCCACACGGCGGAGTTCGACCGCTGGGCCTGGAAGCCGATGGACTCGCTGCCCGAACTGATCGTGCCGTTCAAGCGTCAGGTCTACGAAGAGGTGGTTGCCGCGTTCCGTCAATTAGCCGACTGAATATCACCACAAAAAAAGCGGACCAGAAGGCCCGCCTTTTTGCGTAAAATGCTATCGCTTCAAACGGCTTTGATAGCCTCTTCAAGCGTTGTCAGCTGGCCAAGAAGGTCTTCGGCTTTAGCCCGCTCCTCGCGAGTTGTGGCATCTTCGAAGTCTTCCTTGGCATCCTGAATGCGGCGCTGCAGTTCATCAGCTTTTATATCGGTGACGTGCACTGCCGACTCTGCGAGCAGCGTGCAGCCATCTGGTGTCACGTCGACAAAACCGCCGAACACCACATAGCTGTCCGGCTTGCCATCGGCTGTCTTCACCGTGACGACACCCGGCTTCACAGTTGCCATCAGAGGCGCATGGTGCGCCATGACCGTCATGTAGCCTTCCGTACCCGGAACCACGACTTCAATGACCTGTTCCGAAAGGAGCAGGCGCTCTGGCGACACGAGTTCGAACTGGAAGGCTTCTGCCATGATATTCACTCAATCCTCAAGGTCTTGACCAAGGTGGGCATGGCGGGCCGTGGCCCGCTTGCCCTCTTAAGATCAGGCAGCTTCCGCTGCCAGACGCTGTGCCTTCTCAATCGCCTCGTCGATCGAGCCGACCATATAGAACGCTGCTTCCGGCAGGTGATCGTAGTCACCGTTGCAAAGACCCTTGAAGCCCTTGATGGTGTCCGCGAGATCAACCAGCTTGCCCGGCGAACCGGTGAAGATTTCCGCAACGAAGAACGGCTGCGACAGGAAGCGTTCAATCTTGCGGGCGCGGGCGACCGCAATCTTGTCTTCTTCCGAAAGCTCGTCCATGCCGAGGATGGCGATGATGTCCTGAAGCGACTTGTAGCGCTGCAGGATCGACTGAACCTGACGGGCAGTCTGGTAGTGTTCGTCACCAACGATCAGCGGATCGAGCATGCGCGATGTCGAGTCGAGCGGATCCACAGCCGGATAAATACCCTTTTCAGAGATCGCGCGATTGAGAACCGTCGTCGCGTCAAGATGCGCAAAGGAAGTCGCGGGTGCCGGATCGGTCAAATCGTCGGCGGGCACGTAAATTGCCTGAACCGAAGTGATCGAACCCTTGTGTGTCGTGGTGATGCGTTCCTGCATCTGGCCCATGTCGGTTGCCAGCGTCGGCTGATAACCCACGGCGGACGGGATACGTCCAAGCAGAGCGGACACTTCGGAACCGGCCTGCGTGAAGCGGAAGATGTTATCCACGAAGAACAGAACGTCCTGGCCCTGATCGCGGAAATGCTCGGCAACAGTCAGACCCGACAGAGCAACGCGGGCACGTGCCCCCGGCGGCTCGTTCATCTGACCATAGACGAGAGCAGCCTTGGAGCCTTCGCCGCCGCCTGCCTTGTTCACGCCCGATTCGATCATTTCGTGATAAAGGTCGTTGCCTTCACGGGTACGTTCACCCACACCGGCGAATACCGAGTAACCGCCATGCGCCTTGGCGACGTTGTTGATCAGTTCCATGATGAGAACCGTCTTGCCGACGCCTGCACCGCCGAAGAGACCGATCTTGCCGCCGCGAGCATAAGGTGCGAGCAGATCGACGACCTTGATGCCCGTAACGAGGATCTGGGCTTCAGTCGACTGTTCGACGTATTCCGGAGCGGGCTGGTGGATGCCGCGGGTCAGCTTGGTGTTGATCGGACCAGCTTCGTCAACCGGCTCACCGATAACGTTCATGATGCGGCCGAGGGTTTCCTCACCGACCGGAACCATGATGGGCGAACCCGTGTCATAGACGACCTGACCGCGAACGAGACCTTCGGTCGAGTCCATGGCGATCGTGCGTACAGTGTTTTCGCCCAGATGCTGCGCCACTTCGAGAACGAGGCGGTTGCCAAGATTGTCGGTTTCCAGCGCGTTCAGGATCTGCGGAAGCACACCACCGTCGAACGAAACGTCGACAACGGCGCCAATGACCTGGCTCACACGACCGGCAACACCGGTTGCCTTGAGAGCGGTCTTCGGCGTAGCGGCTTTTGCTGCCGGAGCCTTGGTCGCTGCCTTTGGTGCGGCTGCCTTCGCTGCTGGCTTGGCAGCGGCTTCCGCCTTGACGGCTGCCGTCTTGGCGGCCGCTGCCTTCGGTGCAGCTGCCTTGGCGGCTGCGGGTGTTTTCGGGGTCGCTGCTTTTGCCATCGATCCTTACCTTCGCGATTAGAGCGCTTCCGCGCCCGAAATGATTTCAATCAGTTCTTTGGTGATCTGGGCTTGACGCTGGCGGTTGTACGACATTGTCAGCTTGTTGATCATGTCACCGGCATTGCGGGTTGCGTTGTCCATGGCAGACATGCGCGCGCCCTGTTCCGATGCCGCGTTTTCAAGGAGAGCGCGGAAAACCTGGACGGAAATATTGCGCGGGATCAGATCGCCGAGAATGGCTGCCGGATCCGGCTCATATTCATAAACTGCATCGCCTGCACTTTCAGGCTCGGCATCGCCGATGGAGCTGGCGGGAATCAGCTGCTGGGCAGTGGGGATTTGGGCGATTACCGACTTGAATTCCGAATAGAACAGCGTGGCAACGTCGAATGCTCCCTCGTTGTAAAGCCCGATGATCTTGTGCCCGATCTCGTCGGCGTTGACGAAGCCAACCTGCTTGACTTCACGAAGGTTGACGTGGTCGATGATATTCTTGCCGAGGTCGCGGCGCAGAATATCCGCGCCCTTCTTGCCGACAGTGATGATCTTGACTGTCTTGCCGTCCGCAACCAGCCTGCGCGCGTGATCACGGGCCAAACGTGCGATCTGCGCGTTGAAGCCACCGCAAAGGCCGCGTTCGGAGGTGCAGACGATGAGCAGGTGCACATCATCCTTGCCGGTTCCGCTCATCAGCACCGGCGCATCATCGCCATCGACATTGGAAGCAATGTTCGCCAGAACCGCAGCCATGCGCTGCGAATAGGGGCGAGCGGCTTCCGCAGCTTCCTGCGCACGACGCAGCTTCGCCGCGGCGACCATCTGCATCGCCTTGGTGATCTTCTGCGTCGCCTTGACCGAGGCGATCCGGTTTCTCAGATCCTTTAACGAAGGCATCCGTTCATCCCGTCAGTGGAGTTAAGCGAAAGACTTGGCAAAGGCGTCAACTGCAGCCTTAAGCTTGCCCTTGATGTCGTCGCTAAGCTGCTTTTCCTTGGCGATCGCGTCGAGAACGTCCTTGTTCTCGGTGCGAAGCCACGTGAGCAGGCCCTGCTCGAACTTGCTGACCTGATTGACGGCAAGCCTGTCGAGATAGCCATTGACGCCGGCATAAATCACCGCAACTTGCTCTTCCGTCTTCAGCGGCGAGAACTGCGGCTGCTTCAGGAGTTCCGTCAGACGCGCGCCGCGATTGAGCAGGCGCTGGGTCGACGCGTCAAGGTCCGAACCGAACTGTGCGAAGGCCGCCATTTCACGGTACTGCGCCAGCTCGCCCTTGATCGAACCAGCAACCTGTTTCATCGCCTTGACCTGCGCGGCGGAACCGACGCGGGAAACCGACAGACCAACATTCACCGCCGGCCGGATACCCTGGTAGAAAAGGTTGGTTTCGAGGAAGATCTGGCCATCCGTGATCGAGATCACGTTCGTCGGAATATAGGCCGACACGTCATTTGCCTGGGTTTCGATGACGGGCAGCGCGGTCAGCGAACCGGCACCATTATCGTCGTTGAGCTTGGCAGAGCGTTCGAGCAGGCGGGAATGCAGATAGAAAACGTCCCCCGGATAAGCTTCACGGCCTGGCGGGCGGCGCAGCAGCAGCGACATCTGGCGATAAGCCACGGCTTGCTTGGACAAATCGTCATAGCCGATCAGCGCATGCATGCCATTGTCGCGGAAATATTCACCCATCGTGCAACCGGCGAACGGTGCGAGATACTGCATCGGGGCAGGATCCGAAGCCGTTGCGGCAACGATGATCGAATATTCGAGAGCGCCGCGCTCTTCGAGAATTTTGACGAACTGCGCAACTGTCGAACGCTTCTGGCCGATAGCGACATAGACGCAATACAGCTTTTCGCTTTCGTTTCCAGCATCGTGAGCCGGCTTCTGATTAAGGAAAGTATCCAGAATGATCGCGGTTTTGCCGGTCTGACGGTCGCCGATAACCAGCTCGCGCTGTCCGCGGCCCACGGGGATCAGGGCGTCGATCGCCTTGAGGCCGGTTGACATCGGCTCATGCACCGATTTGCGGGGGATGATGCCGGGCGCCTTGACGTCAACGCGCGAGCGCTGCGCTGCCTTGATCGGGCCCTTGCCATCGATCGGATTGCCGAGTGCGTCAACAACGCGGCCGAGCAGCTCCTTGCCGACGGGTACGTCAACGATGGCGCCGGTCCGCTTGACGGTGTCGCCTTCCTTGATGTCACGGTCCGAACCGAAAATAACGACACCAACATTGTCGCTTTCCAGATTTAGGGCCATGCCACGGGTACCACCCGGGAATTCGACCATTTCACCGGCCTGGACATTGTCCAGACCATATACACGAGCGATACCGTCACCGACGGACAGAACCTGACCGACTTCGGAGACTTCTGCCTCCTGGCCGAAATTCTTGATTTGCTCTTTCAGGATTGCGGAAATTTCCGCGGCGCGGATGTCCATCAGCCGACCTCTTTCAGTGCAAGCTTAAGCGAAGAAAGTTTTGTGCGAAGTGAAGTGTCGATCTGGCGGGACCCCAACTTGACGATGAGACCTCCAAGGATCGACGGATCAACGGTGACATTGATTGTCACGTCCTTGCCGGCGACGCCTTTCAGCGTGGCCTTCAATTCTGTTTGCTGCGCAGCCGTCAAGGCATGCGCAGAAGTAACATCTGCCGCAACCTCACCGCGATGTTCCGCGGCGATCTGGCGGAATGACTGGATCATGGCGGGCACTGCGAACAGGCGGCGGTTTTGCGCGACAACGCGCAGGAAATTGCCGACAAGACCGCCGATCTTGGCTTTGTTGAGGATGGCGGAGATTGCCTTGACCTGATCATCGGACGAGAAAACCGGGCTGGCGATCAGCCGCTTCAAATCGGCGCTGCCATTGACGAGAGCCTCGAACGCGCCGAGATTCTTTTCAACCTCGGCAAGCGACTTCGCTTCCAGCGCGAGATCGAATAACGAACCCGCATAACGCTGGGCAACACCGGATATGAGCGACGAAGTTTCTGCCACGAACGACAAGCTCTCTGCGTTGGAGCCAAAAATCAGGAAACCGGAAGGAATTTTTCGGTCAAATCTTTGGCATTATTGATTTTTTTACCGCCTTGGACACAACCCGAGAGCCGTCTCCGACGAGATTTGATTGCCGTCTAGCATAGGAAGACAGGACTCGCAACACGCGAGATCCGCTAAAACAGGCGGCAGAATCGCCGCAGCTCTGGATAATTATGACTAAGGGATTCCAGTAATGCCGAATTGGCCTAGGCGACAAAGCCGAATGCAAACAGCAACGGACCGGCGGCGAGCGCCAGCTCTACAATGACCCATATCCAATTGTAGAGGGTGTTGCCGCGATCCGACATCATCGAAATCAGGCGTCCGAACACCGTGAAGCCCCAGGAGACACCAAGTGCGATCCACAGGAACGGCTGCGCGAAAACGAGGGCGCTGAGACCGAGCCCGAGATAAAACCCGGCAAATGTTCCGCGGATTTCAGATAGAGCTTCAGGCCGTTCCGGCTTGGTCTGCAATCGTAAAACCCTCAAGGCAGCACGCGGTGCAAAAAACAGGATCAGTCCGAACACTACGGTAGTCGCCGCAGACAACCACGCCATCCATTCGCCGGTGGTCGCCGGCCAATAAAGTTCCATTTCTTATCCCCTCTTTTAGCCGCCGACCCAAAAATTGGTCATGGGGTGGCGAAATGGTGGTTTTCGAGCACCGGAGCGGAGCGTACTTTTGGGTACGCACCGGAGCAGAACAACGCCATTTGCAGCCGCCATGACGAATCTTGGTGGTTTTATAGGAAGCTTTGCGGATCAATATCAACCTGCACGCGCACCGACCCCCGTTCTTTTGGTCCCGCGCCCAGCATGGCGCGGATGAAACCCTGGAGATCCGCCTTGCGCGTACCATGGATCAACAACCGGAAGCGATGACGCCCGCGGACAAGCGCCAGTGGTGCCTCGGCAGGCCCCAAAACACTGATCTGCGGCGAAGCAGGCGCGGCGCGGCGCAAGGCGCGCGCATGATTCTCCGCCTCTGGGCGCGTTGCCGCCGAGATGATCAATGATCCCAACCGTCCGAATGGCGGAAGACCCGACCGCTCGCGCTCTTCGATCTCGCGTTGATAAAAGGCCTGCGCATCACCGGAAACGATCGCTCGCATCACCGGATGGTCCGGCTGGTAGGTCTGCAACAGCCCGAGGCTCTTCTTGCCCGTACGCCCTGCACGCCCCGTTACCTGGCTGAGCAATTGGAACGTTCGCTCGGCGGCACGCGGATCGCCATTGGCAAGGCCGAGATCCGCATCGACAACTCCGACCAGCGTCATGTTGGGGAAATTGTGCCCCTTGGCGACAAGTTGCGTGCCGATGATGATATCCGCTTCGCCGCGTGCAATCGCATCGAGCTCGAGCTGGAGCCGCTTGACCCCCATCAGATCCGATGACAGCACAATGATCCGCGCATCGGGAAACGTCTTCTCCACCTCTTCGGCGATGCGCTCCACCCCCGGCCCGCAGGCAACCAGATGATCGAGCGTACCGCATGACGGACAGGCTTCCGGCCGCGCCTCGTGATGCCCGCATTGATGGCAGACGAGCTGGCCGCGGAAACGATGTTCTACCAGCCAGCTTGAACAGTCCGGACACTGGAACCGGTGGCCGCAAACGCGGCACAGCGTCAGTGGCGCATAGCCACGGCGATTGAGGAACAGCAGCGATTGTTCCTGGCGCTGCAGTGTCTGGTTGATCGCCTCAACCAGTGCGGGCGACAGGAAGCCGCCGGGGCGCGGCGGCGAGCGGCGCATGTCGATCGATTTCAGATCGGGCATTGCCGCTTCGGCATAGCGCCCCGTCAGCCGGATGCGTGTGTAGCGCCCCTGGTTCGCATTGACCTGGCTCTCGATCGAGGGCGTCGCGGAGGCAAGCACCACCGGAAAATTGCCGATATGTCCGCGCACGACGGCCATATCGCGCGCGTTGTAAAAAACGCGGTCTTCCTGCTTGTATGCAGGATCATGCTCTTCATCGACCACGATAAGGCCAAGGTCCTGGAACGGCAGGAACAGCGCCGAACGTGCCCCTGCAACAACCCTGACCTGGCCTTCCATCACCTGCCGCCACACCCGCTCGCGTGTCCGCGGCGCAAGGTCAGAATGCCACTCCGCCGGCTTCGAACCGAACCGGTCATGAAACCTGTCGAGAAATTGCTGGGTCAGTGCGATTTCAGGCAGCAGAATCAGGACCTGTTTGCCCTTTTCGATGGCCCGAGCGACCGCTTCGAAATAGACTTCCGTCTTGCCGGACCCGGTAACGCCATCGAGCAGCGAGACGGAAAATCCATCGGCCGCGACTGCCTCAACAAGCTGCGCCGCCGCTGCGGCCTGATCTCCGGACAAAGCCGCTTTCGCATAGTTGACATCCGGCGCGGCAACGACCGGACGCGCCGGGATCATTACCTGCTCGAACACACCTTGTGCGGAGAGCCCGTCGATCACCGTTGCCGAAACGCCGGCCGCATGTGCAAGTCCGGTCCGCGTCCACGCCATGCCGTCTTCAGCAAGCTCCAGCACACGGGCACGCGCGCTGGTCATCCGGTCGGGCTCTCTGCCTGAAAACCGCAAGCCCGGTACCGGCGGCTCGGGGTCGAAGGCAGCGGGAACGCGCAGCACCATGCGCGCGACCATCCCCGGCGGCGAAATCGTATAGTCGGCCGCCCAGCGCATGAAACGCATCATGCCATCATCGACCGGCGGGCAATCGAAAAGTTCGGAAATTGGCCGCAACTTCTTGGCGTCGATCGAGTCCGTCGAACCCTCCGTAACGATGCCCGCTACCTCGCGTGGTCCGAGCGGTACCCGCACAATTGACCCCGCTTTCACCTCCATGCCATCCGGCACGGCATAGCTATACGGCCGCTCGGCCGGCATCGGCACAAGCACCGGAACAATTTTTTGCGGGATGAACGAGATCCTGGCTCATATAGGCGTGACCTTGACGCGGCTTTGGGCTAAAGAAAAGCCACTTTCCGAGAGAAATATCCCATCTCTCATATTAGGCCGCCGGTCATACCGGGCTATCTGTCATATCAGGAAGGACTGCACCGATGAAATTCTTTGTCGATACCGCCGATGTAAAGGAAATCCGCGAGCTGAATGATCTCGGATTGCTCGACGGTGTTACCACCAATCCGTCGCTGATTCTCAAGTCCGGCGGCAGCATATTCGAAGTGACCAAGGAAATCTGCAGCATCGTCAAGGGACCGGTTTCCGCTGAGGTCACCGCGACTGAATACGAACAGATGATGAGAGAAGCCGCTGTCCTTGCGAAGATCGCTGACAATATTTGCATCAAGGTGCCGCTCACTCTTGATGGCTTGAAGGCCTGCAAGGCACTCCGTTCCGATGGCCACCTGGTCAATGTCACACTGTGCTTCTCCGCCAACCAGGCACTGCTCGCCGCCAAGGCCGGCGCAACCTTCATCTCGCCCTTCATCGGCCGTATCGACGATATCGGTATCGATGGTATGGAACTGATATCCGAGATCCGCACCATCTATGACAATTACGATTTCCAGACCGAAATTCTTGCCGCCTCGATCCGCACGGTCAATCATGTCAAGCAGGCTGCGCTGATTGGCGCCGACGTCGTAACCGCGCCGCCGGCAACCCTGAAGGCGCTGGTCAAACATCCGCTGACAGACAAAGGCCTGGAAGCTTTCCTCGCCGACTGGGCGAAGACGGGTCAGTCGATCGCCTGATCGAACAGGTCTTTAACCGCTCTGGAAACGCCCGTCAGTTTTTCAAACCGGCGGGCGTTTCCGTTTGGAACCGGTTTTACAGCAAATCCGGATGGTGGCGCTGGGCTACATCCGGATGCGAACGCAGACGGCCCTTCAGATAATTGCGCCCAACCTCCCGGAACAGCGGGTTGTCTGGATCTGTATCGGTGCCGCCTGCCTCTTTCGCCAGATTCTCCGGCAGGTTCAACAGCGGCACGGTAGCATTGAGATCGGCACCGAAGAAGAAGGCAACAGAGAGACGATCCTTGCCCGATGGCGGTGTCACCACGCGGTGGATCGTCGCCTTCAGATAACCATTGGATGCAAGTTCCAGAATCTCGCCAATATTGATGACGAAAGTTCCCTGCACCGGCGTCGCATCGATCCAGCCACTGTCCTTTTCCACCTGCAGGCCGCCCTGCACATCCTGCAAGAGCAATGTCAGAAAACCGCTATCCTTGTGCGCGCCAACTCCCTGGTCGCTGCCCGTCGAATCGCGTCCCGGGTAGCGGATGATCTTCAGATGCTGGTTTGGCGCATCCCGGTAGATCGGGTTGAAGATATCCTTGTCCTGCCCGAGCGCCGCCGCAAAAGCCTGAAGCAGTTCGATCGCCACCCGCGTCAGTTCACTTTGCCACTCGAGGACGGCCCGTTTCAGTTCCGGCAGGGCCGCCGGCCATTGGTTCGGTCCTTGCAACCGCGACCAAGGCGAAGTCGTCGCGTTCTGCTCCACGGCGATGCGCTCTGCGCCAGCGTCGAACTGTTCGCGCCAGTCCGCCTGTCCCTTCGTCCGCTCCCAGCCAGCACGCGTATAGCCCCGAAAGTGCGGCGAGCGCACCATTTCCACGGCGAGCTTATCCGCTTCGGGCAAAGCAAAGAACGCCTTGGAAATCCCTACAATCTCCCGTTGCAGCTTCTCCGGTACACCGTGGCCCGAGAGATAGAAGAAGCCGAACGTGCGCGCCGCATGGCGCAAATCCTCAAAGAAGCCTTCGCGCTGTGCCGGGTCACGGTAGCGCGAAAAATCAAGGGTCGGCAAAGTGAGGTTTTGCGACAAACCATCCATTACAACATTCTCCATCGCGAAGCACACTTCGTCGCGTTGCTGCGAGCGTATCAGCGATTATAGAGCTGATCGAGAATCTGACGCTCAAAAAATGCGAGCTCCGGTGATGCATGGCGTCGCGGTCTCTCCACCGGAATGGCCAGGTCGAGTGCAATCCTGCCGCTGTCGATGACAACGACGCGATCCGCGAGTGCCACCGCCTCTGTCACATCATGGGTCACTAATACGGCCGTAAACTTCTTGGCAAGCCACATCCGCTCGAGCAATTGCTGCATCTCGATCCGCGTTAGTGCGTCCAGCGCGCCGAGAGGCTCGTCCAGCGCGAGAATGGATGGATGCCCCACCAGCGCCCTCGCCAAAGCCACCCTCTGCCGCTGCCCGCCGGAAAGCACCGACGGCCACTCGCCACCGCGATCGGCCAGTCCAACTTCCGCGAGGATTTCGAGGCTTTTCTGCCGCGCGGCCTCGCCCTTCGCTATGCCCGTCAGACCCACCTCGACATTGGCAATCACGCGCGCCCAAGGCAGAAGGCGCGGCTCCTGAAACATGATGCGTGTCCGTCTGCTATCATCCGTACCGGCGAGTTCGCCGGATGTCGGCTTGTCCAACCCGGCAAGCAGACGCAGCAGCGTACTCTTGCCGCAGCCGCTCTTGCCGATAACTGCCACGAACTGCCCCTCGTAAACGTCGAGACTAATGCCTTGCAGGACCTCCTTGCCGCCAAACTGCTTGGCCACGTTGCGAAAGGAGAAAGCGAGCTTGCCGGCAGGTTCCGGCGTATGGATTCTGCGCGGATGGAGCGGTGAAAGCCGAATTTGCAAAAGAGTGGCGAGCAGTGATGGTCGCTGCGGTCATCTTTGTTCCTTAAACGGTCTGGAAGGCAGGGTGCCATTGCAGGGAAAGACGCTCGAGAAACCGCGCCAGCGAGTCCGCCAGCTTTCCGAGCAGCGCATAGATCAATATGGACAGGACCACGACATCGATGAGCAGGAACTCGCGCGCCTGCATGGCCATGTAGCCGAGGCCTGACGAAGCCGAGATGGTTTCGGCGACGATCAAGGTCAGCCACATGATGCCGAGCGCATAGCGCAGTCCGACAAAAATCGACGGCAATGCGCCCGGCAGGATGACCCGCAGGAACAGCTCTTTGCGCGGCATGCCATAGATGCGGCCCATCTCCACGAGTTGCGGGTCGACGCCCTGGATGCCAAGCAGTGTGTTCACATAGATCGGGAAGAACACGCCGAGCGCGACGAGAAACAGCTTGGCCTCCTCATCGATGCCGAACCACAGAATCACCAAGGGGATCAGCGCCAGATGCGGAATATTGCGGATCATCTGCAGGGTCGTATCGGTCAATTCGCGGCTGAGCGCCGACAGCCCATTGGCGAGGCCGAGCGCAAACCCTATGGCGCCGCCGATGACAAAGCCGCTGAAGGCGCGAAGCGTGGAAATACGGATATTCTCAATGAGCTCGCCCGACCATAGCAGCTTCCAGAAAGCTTCGCCGACGGCTGAAGGCGCCGGCAGCACATTGGCCGGAATGAGCCCCGCCCGCGACGCCCCCTCCCAGCTGGCCAGCAGCAGCGCCGGCAGCAGCCAGCCCAGCGAACTGCGCCCAATTGAGCGAAGCGCGCTGCTCATGAGGAAGCCTGCAGGCGTTTGGCACCATGAAAGCCCACCGAAAACTCGTTCGCGATCACTTCGCGCGGTGCGCTGCGCTGAGCGCCGAGGCCAAGCTGGGGAAATAGCAGTTCCGCAACGCGGTAGGCTTCCTCCAGATGCGGATAGCCAGAGCCGATGATCGTATCGATACCCACCGCCTGATACTCCCGGATGCGGGCGGCGATGCTTGCCGGCGATCCTACAAGCGCTGTTCCGGCACCGCCGCGCACCAGCCCCACACCCGCCCAGAGGTTGGGACCGACGACGAGTTTGTCACGGCGTCCGCCATGCAATTCCGCCATGCGGCGCTGCCCGACAGAGTCCATCTCCTTGAGGAACCGCGCCTGCGCGATTTCGATCTGCTCATCGGTAATCTTGCTGATCAGCCGGTCTGCCGCTGCCCAGGCTTCGTCTTCCGTTTCGCGCACGATGAAGTGCAGGCGAATGCCGAAGCGCAGCTTGCGCCCATTGAGGGTGGCCTTCTTGCGCGCGCGCTCGATCTTTTCGCCAACCTGCGCCACCGGTTCGCCCCAGGTCAGGTACATGTCCACCTGCTCGGCGGCGAGATCCTGTCCCGCATCGGAGGAACCTCCGAAATAGAGTGGTGGGCGCTCCTGCGCCGGCAGAAGGTCAAGCCTGCCATTTTCGACCCGGTAATGTTTCCCGTCGAAATTCACCGTCTCGCCGGATACGAGCTGGCGCCAGATTTTCAGGAACTCGGCCGCCTGTGCGTAGCGTTCGTCATGTGGGAGAAACACTCCATCCCCGGCGAGTTCGGTCGGGTTGCCGCCCACGACAACATTGAGCAGCAGGCGTCCATTGCTCAAGCGGTCGAGCGCCGCCGTCTGCCGTGCGGCAAAGACTGGCGATGTCACGCCGGGACGCAGGGCAACGAGAAATTTCAACCGTTCCGTATGCGCGGCAAGGCCCGCTGCGGTGATCCACGAGATCTTCGCAGGCTTGCCCCGTCGGAAGCAGGACGCCCGGAAAGCCAAGCCGGTCGGCCGCTTGGGCCACCTCACGGAAATAGGCGAATTCCGGCGGCCGCTGCTGGCGCTCCGAACCAAGATAGGTGCCATCGCCATGGGTGGGTATGAACCAGAAGAAATCGAGTGGAGAATTGTTTGCTGGCTGTGTCATGGGCGGCGTGCCTCCAGTCTGATCAGTTGCTCGGTGCCGTCCACACGGCATCCGAGACTTTGATGGAATTGGGGATGAGCTTCAGCTTGAAAAAGCGATCTGCCGTCTCCTGCTGGTGCGCGATGATTTCCGGCGTGACCGGTCCGACACTGAAAACGGAACGATTGGCCGCAAGGGTCTGTGCATCCAACGGTACACCCGTCACTTCATGCAGGGCCTCCGCCACCTTGTCCTTGTTGCCATTGGCCCACTCGGCGGCATCTTTCAGCGCCCCAATCGTTGTCGTCACGATTTCCGGATGCTTGGCTGCGAAGTCGCGATTGGCGATGAAATAAGTATTGACGTTGAGAACATCGCTGCTTCGAGCAAGAATGCGGGGATGGTAGCGGGTTTCAGCGATGGCGAAGAACGGATCCCAGACGGCCCAGGCGTCGATTTTGTCACTGGCAAAAGCGGCTGCCGCATCGGCGGGGCTGAGATAGACCGGCGTAATCTCATCAAAGCCGATATTGGCCTTTTCCAGCGCAGCAATCAGCAGATTGTGTGCACTGGTTCCCTTGCCGACGCCGATTTTCTTGCCCTTCAGGTCGGCAAGCGACTGGATCGACGAGTCCGGTTTGACGAAGATCGCCTCACCCTTGCCGTTCGGAGCGAGAGCCGCCGCATAAACGATGGCCGACCCGGCAGACTGGCCGAAGATCGGTGGTGCATCGCCAACCCACCCGACATCGATGCTGCCGGCATTCAGCGCCTCCACGAGTGGCGGACCGGCGGTAAATTCCACCCATCTGACCGAAATGTCCTTGGGTTGAAGCGCTTTTTCAATCACCCCTTGCTGGCGGGCGATCACGGGCAGCCCGGTCTTCTGGTAGCCGATCTTGAGTTCCGCCAGGGGCTCGGCGGCAAAGGAGATGGTGGCGGCAAACGCAGCGGCAGCAAAAAGGACCGCGGCTAATGCTTTGCGTGTCAGTCTGGACATGGTCCCTCTCGACGATGCGGGCTTTGTTGACCTCGACAACCTTCCCGCCCGATTGGGAATTGAACCAATGTTAGTTAACCCGACCATTCTTATAGAGAAAAGAAAATTCATAAAATCGCTGGATATGGGATCAGTTTTCCTGCTTACCCGTGCGCTCACGCAAAGCCAGTCAAATTGTGCAGGCCGACCTCGTAGGGCCAACAGCGAGGAGGCCGTTTTCTTGCAGGTGTCTTATTCCTCGTCGAAAGTACCATCCAGCTTCACACCTTCGATCAAGGTGGCGCCGTCCCGGCGGACAACGGTCAAGGCGCGCGCGCCGGTGCGTGCGGCAATCTCATCCGCCAGCACGCGTGAATGGGTGACGATCCACAATTGTGTTCGCTCCGCCGCTTGGGCGATCATATCGGCAAGCGCCGGTAGCATTGATGGATGCAAGCTCGTTTCCGGCTCGTTCAAGGCAATCAGCCGTGGCAGCCGATACGATAGCAGCGCGCCGGCAAGCGCCAGAAACCGCATCTGGCCGTCGGATAGCTCTTCCGGCCGGAACAGTCGTTGTGGAAATTCCGGCAGGCGCAACCCGAAGGTCGCGGTTTCTCCGGGGATCGGTACGTCCAGAGTGGCTCCGCCCAATGCATCGGCGATGCACCGGTCGAGATCGGCAGTATCTTCTCGGATGTGCACCAGCTGCCGCGAACACAGCGGCGAGGTTTCGCCCGTCTTCATCGAGCATTGGCGCCGTGATTGCCAGCGACGGTTGACGGACAGGCGAATCCCGATCGGTCCGGAAGCCGTGATAAAACCGCCAGCCAAGCACGGTTGCGCGCAGATCGCCAATTTCCGGATAGCGTCCCGAACCGCCGAGAATTGCCAGCGCCGTCTCGGAATCGAGAAGTTTGACCGGGTGTTCGATGCGCCGTCCCGAATCATCGCGGGCGTAAACGGCGGACCCCCTGCGGCCCATCATCTCGACAGGTCTGCGGCCGCTGTCGATCGTCAGCGTTTCTTCCTTGATCTGCGGCTCGAAGGTAAATCCGGCTGCGGCAGGCGGCCTGATACCGACTTCAACCCGGTAGCTTGGCGCGAGGCCGGTTTCGACTGAATAGCCTGCCTGGATTGCCGTTTCTTCGTCATCGAACTGAGCGTTAAAAACCATTCGCACCGGTCCGGACCTGCGTTTGCCTGTCCACAGCGCGGATTGCATTCCGCCCTCGCGCGCAATCTCGTAGGAAAGCGTTCCTTCCGCTGACGCCTTGATCAACTGCATGGCGCGATAAAGATTGGATTTTCCGACGCCGTTCTCGCCCACGAACAGCGCGAGCCGGCCGATATCAAGCCGAATGGAGCGCAGCGACCTGTAACCGGTCGCCGCGAGCGAGGTCAGGCGCATGCGCTGAACTCAGATCTTTGAGAGATCTTGGGCCACATTGAGATTAACGGCCTCTGCAAGCTCCCGCGCAGCGCGGTTGTTTGCATCGCGTACAGCCCTTTCTGCTGCGAACCGCTGTCTCGGTGCATCGTAACCGGCGGTGACGATGCGATTTCCCTTGCCGACCACCTGACCATCGGCGATGCGCGTCAGGACATAGGAGCCGGTCATGCGAATGGAACCTGCCGTTGGCTGGCCGGATTTGTCATTGTCAGCATTCTGAATCAGAGCCAAGGACAAATTCTGGGAAATGACGCTTATCCGCAATGTGTAGGCCGGATGCACCGGTTCACCCGCACCACCGCCAAACAGGAATATCAGATTGTTGCGTACTTCCTGGGTGACTCGGTCGCCGGGCTCGTTGATGGAGACACTTGCAAGTTTCGAGCGAACGCTGCCCGACACATTCGCACTTGTACTCGCGACCGGGCCGGGATCGGAATAAAGCGGCCGAACCTGGCATCCGCCGGCAATCAAAGCCATACCCAGAACACAGGCGGACAGCAGACGCTTGGGGACCGGCTGAAAACGATCAGGCAACGACATTGATGATCCTCTGCGGTACGATAATGACTTTCTTCGGCGGATTACCGTTCAACGCGGCTTTGACGAAATCAAGCGCGAGGGCGGCTTTTTCGACCGCCAATTGATCTGCATCGCGGGCAATTGTCAAATCCCCGCGCTTCTTTCCATTGATCTGCACAGGCATCGTCACATCGTTCTCGACGATCAGCGTTTCTTCATATGCGGGCCATGCCTGATGCGCGACGAGACCCCTGCCGTTCAGGGCCTTCCAGCACTCCTCGGCCAAATGCGGCATCATCGGTGCAATCATGGCGAGCAGCATATTGGTTGCTTCCCGGCATGCACCGGTCAACGCCTTGTCCGTCTCCCCGGCGGCAATTTTCTGCAAGGGGCCGGAAAGCACATTCACCAGTTCGTAAAGGCGGGCGACAGCCTTGTTGAACGCCAGTTTCTCGATGTCCTCACCCACGGCCTTTACAGTCTTGTGGGCCGCCTTGGAAATCTGCAGCGCTTCCCCTTCCGAGGCATGTGCCGCCTCGACAGTCTGCAGTGTCTCCGCGGCTTCGGAGATCAACCGCCAAACGCGCTGTACAAAGCGATGCGCGCCTTCGGCCCCGGCTTCCGTCCAGATCACATCACGCTCGGGTGGCGAATCGGACAGCATGAACCAGCGTGCCGTATCGGCACCATAGGATGCAATGATGTCATCCGGATCGACGACATTCTTCTTCGATTTCGACATCTTCTCAATCGAGCCGATTTCGATTTCCTCGCCTGTACCGATCAGGACAGCCCGGCGCTTGCCATCAGCCTCCTCGAGACGGACTTCCGCCGGCGTAACCCATCCATCCTTGCTCTTGTAGGTCTCGTGCACGACCATGCCTTGGGTGAACAGGCCTTTGAAGGGCTCGCTGATATCCAGATGGCCGGCAACCTTCATCGCCCGCGTAAAGAAACGCGAGTAAAGCAGATGCAGGATCGCGTGCTCGATACCGCCAATATACTGATCGACCGGCAGCCAGTGATTGGCAATCTTCGGATCTCGTCGGCTCGTTTTCCCAAGGTGCGGTAAACCGGGCGAAATACCAGGAAGAGTCAACGAACGTGTCCATTGTATCGGTTTCGCGTCGCGCCGCCTTGCCGCATTCCGGACAATTGACGTGACGCCATGTCGGGTGGCGATCAAGCGGATTGCCCGGACGGTCAAACTCGACATCGTCCGGCAGCTTCACCGGAAGGTCAGCTTTGGGAACGGGAACGACACCGCAATCATCGCAATGGATCATCGGGATTGGGCAACCCCAGTATCGCTGACGTGAAATGCCCCAGTCGCGCAGTCGGAAATTCACCTTGCGCTCGCCCTGCGGCCGGTTGCCGATCGTTTGTTTCTCCAACCGGTTTGCCACCTCGTCAAATGCCGCTGCAGGTGACAGACCATCGAGGAAGCGAGAATTGATCATTACGCCATCATCGACATAGGCCGCTTCGGTGATCTGGAATGTTGCGGGATCGGCATCCTCCGGCATGACGACGGCCACAACCGGCAGACCGTATTTGCTGGCGAAATCAAGGTCGCGCTGATCGCCCGAGGGGCAGCCGAAAATCGCACCTGTGCCATAGTCCATCAGCACAAAATTCGCGACATAAACCGGCAGCTTCCAGTCCGGGTCGAACGGGTGCGAAACACGCAGGCCAGTATCGAAGCCCTTCTTCTCGGCAGTTTCCAGCGCGACGACAGATGTCCCCGCGTGACGGCATTCCTCGTTGAATTTCGCCAGAGCAGCATTGGTCTCGGCGGCCTTCTTCGCCAGCGGATGATCAGCCGCGATTGCGATGAACGACGCCCCGAACAGCGTATCGGGACGCGTCGTATAGACCTCGATCTCGCTTTCGCCGCCAGCATGGGATTTTTCATCCAGCGCCCAGCGGATCAGCATGCCTTCCGACTTGCCAATCCAGTTGCGCTGCATCAAACGCACCTTGTCCGGCCACTGGTCAAGTCCGTCCAGTGCGCCCAGCAATTCTTCGTTGAAGTCGGTGATCTTGAAAAACCACTGCGTCAGCTCGCGTTGTTCGACCAGGGCACCGGAACGCCATCCGCGGCCGTCGATCACCTGCTCGTTCGCAAGGACGGTCATGTCCTCCGGGTCCCAATTGACCTTGGAGGATTTACGCGTCACCAGCCCCTTCTCGACAAAGTCGAGGAACAGAATTTGCTGGCGGTGATAATATTCAACATCGCAAGTGGCAAATTCGCGCGACCAGTCGAGCGACAGACCCATGGATTTGAGCTGGTTGCGCATGGTTTCGATGTTCTGGTACGTCCACGTCTTGGGGTGAACCTTGTTCTGCATCGCCGCGTTTTCCGCCGGCATGCCGAAAGCATCCCAGCCCATCGGATGCAGCACGTTGAACCCCTTGGCGCGCTTGTAGCGTGCTACGACGTCGCCCATGGCATAGTTGCGCACGTGACCCATATGGATGCGTCCCGACGGATAGGGAAACATCTCGAGCACGTAATACGGATCGCGCGGATCATCGTTGGGTGTTTCGAAAAGCTTGGCGTCGTCCCAAACCTTTTGCCAATGCTTTTCTGCTACACGTGGATTGTATCGTTCGGTTGCCATGAACGGAATTCTCTTGCAAAGGATACTGGATTGCTTGCCGGGACCTTCAACATGGATTGGTGAAACCGTCAACCATTTCACGTTGAATGAAGCCGCGAAAACAGGCTCGTGTATCATAAATAGGACTTAACCGCGCCATGCCCAATGCCGTCGATCAACTTTTTGCCGTCAAGAGCGCCATCAACAAGGCGGAGGTTGAAGCCAGCCGCGTGAAGGGTTCGGTAACCCTCGTCACTGTCTCCAAGACCTTCGACGCGGATACAATCCGTCCCGTCATCGAAGCCGGTCAGCGCGTTTTCGGTGAAAATCGCGTGCAGGAAGCACAACTGAAGTGGCCCTGGCTGCGTGCAGATTTCCCCGACATCGAATTGCACCTCATCGGCCCGTTGCAATCCAACAAGACGCAGGAAGCCGTGGCGCTTTTCGACGTCATCGAAACCGTAGACCGCGAGAAAATCGCCGCATCTCTCAGTCTCGAAATGAAGAAGCAGAACCGGTTTCCGAAGCTTTACGTGCAGGTCAATACCGGATCGGAAGCACAAAAGGCCGGTATCGATCCCAAGGAAGCGCTGGCTTTCATCACGCGCTGCCGCGACGTGCATGGGCTGATCATCGAGGGCTTGATGTGCATCCCGCCGGCCGATCAGAATCCGGGACCGCATTTCGCGCTACTGGAAAAAATCGCACACGGCGCCCGTATCGAGAAGCTGTCGATGGGCATGTCCGGCGATTACGAAATTGCCATAGGGTTCGGAGCAACCTCCGTCAGGGTCGGTTCGGCTATTTTCGGCAGTCGCTAAGGTATGTCACCAGCTGCGGCGCGGTCCGGTATCGATGTGGTAATAGCCTGCCGGATAGCGCTTCAGTCCTCCGACTTCCTTGGTCGAAGAAAGGTAGTTGATCAGCCCGGACGCGCCGCCATGCACGCGGAAATCAACGGCCTGGCAGCTGAGGTGATACGATTGATCCCGGCCGCCGACGCTACGGTTACGTGACCGCGAACGAACTGTCGAGTTGACAGTTATCGGGCCGTATTTCGCCGAAACGCGATTGAGGACGTTCTTCAATTGCTCCGGAACGCATTTCGACGGGGCCTTGTAGTCGATATAGGCCTTGCCGCGCGGCATGGCCGCAAGCACCAAAGGGCTGATCCTGTCGAAAACCGAATCGTTCAGGAGATGCGCATGCTCTTCGTCAAAAAGATGAGCCCCGACGCGTTCCTGGGGATTGGAGGGTTCGGGCAGCGTGCCGGCATTCGCGGGAATGGCCAGCGCAAGTGCGATCAGGGTAAACGATAAGAATTTCGCGCGGGACGCAACGCTGCGCAAGGGTTGAATTGTCATTCATCGATCCTTGGTGTGGCGCAGACTTTTTATGATTGTGCGGCGCGCCTCATGTGTCCTCCCAAGTCAAGGCAGCGACCGTTGATGCTGAAATGTGTTCAAAATGGACCAGGTTCCATGACAAAATGTAACGGTATATTACAACGCCCGGTTGCGTTCTGCGGCAGAACGCCGTCCACTTCCAGTGATTTGCTGTATTTACGCAGTGATTTGCATAGTGATAATGAGTGCTATTCGCCTCTCGTTCGGAGGCATCCGGGTGGAGGCCCGTCATCTCAGAGTCTGGAGGAAATTGATGTTCGAGAAGGTTTATCCCGTGCTGGCAAGCGCGAAAAAAGACGCGCTCATCGACGATGAGACCTATCTCAACTGGTACAAGCAGAGCGTCAAGGACCCGGAGAAATTCTGGGCAAAGCACGGGAAGCGCATCGACTGGTTCAAGCCTTACACCAAGGTCAAGAATACCTCGTTCGAAGGCAAGGTAGCGATCAAATGGTTCGAGGATGGCGTCACCAACGTCTCCTACAACTGCATCGACCGCCACCTGAAGAAGCGCGGCGATCAGGTCGCCATTATCTGGGAAGGCGACAATCCCTATCTCGACAAGAAGATCACCTATAACGAGCTGTACGATCAGGTCTGCCGCCTTGCCAATGTGCTGAAGAAGCATGGCGTCAAGAAGGGCGACCGCGTCACCATCTATATGCCGATGATTCCGGAAGCGTCCTATGCGATGCTCGCCTGCACGCGTATCGGCGCTGTCCATTCCGTCGTCTTCGGCGGCTTTTCGCCCGATGCACTCGCCGGACGGATCATCGATTGCAGAATCGACTTTCGTCATCACGGCCGACGAAGGCATGCGCGGCGGCAAGCCAATCCCGCTGAAGGACAATACGGACAAGGCGATCGATATTGCTGCCAAGCATCATGTGATGGTCAAGAATGTGCTCGTCGTGCGCCGAACCGGCGGCAAGACCGGATGGGCGCCGAACCGTGACCTCTGGTACCATGAGGAAACGCAGAGCGTTAAGCCGGAATGCAAGCCGGAAAAGATGAAGGCGGAAGATCCGCTGTTCATCCTTTACACATCAGGTTCCACCGGCAAACCGAAGGGTGTCCTGCACAGCACCGGCGGTTATCTCGTCTATGCTTCGATGACCCATCAGTATGTCTTCGATTACCACGACGGAGATATTTACTGGTGCACGGCTGACGTCGGCTGGGTTACCGGTCACTCCTATATTGTCTATGGCCCGCTGGCCAACGGCGCTACCACGCTGATGTTCGAAGGCGTTCCGAACTACCCGTCGGTTTCCCGTTTCTGGGAAGTCATCGACAAGCACAAGGTCAACATCTTCTATACGGCTCCCACGGCCATCCGCGCCCTGATGAGCGCCGGCGACGAGCCGGTCAAGAAGACTTCGCGCAAGTCGCTGCGCATCCTCGGCTCCGTTGGCGAGCCGATCAATCCGGAAGCCTGGGAATGGTATTATCAGGTGGTCGGCGACAAGCGCTCTCCCATCGTCGATACCTGGTGGCAGACGGAAACCGGCGGCATTCTCATCACGCCATTGCCCGGGGCGACTGCGCTGAAGCCCGGATCGGCCACGCGGCCATTCTTTGGCGTTCAACCGCAACTCGTGGACAATGAAGGCGATGTGCTCGAAGGCGCGGCCGACGGCAATCTCTGCATCATCGATTCCTGGCCCGGCCAGATGCGCACGGTTTACGGCGACCACAAGCGCTTCATCGAGACCTACTTTTCCACCTATAAGGGCAAGTATTTCACCGGCGATGGCTGCCGCCGTGACAAGGACGGCTACTACTGGATCACCGGCCGCGTCGATGACGTGCTCAACGTCTCGGGCCATCGCATGGGCACGGCGGAAGTGGAGTCCGCACTTGTCTCGCATGATACCGTCTCCGAAGCTGCGGTCGTCGGCTATCCGCATGACCTCAAGGGGCAGGGCATCTACTGTTATGTCACGCTGATGGCTGGTCTCGAAGGCAGCGATGAACTGCGCAAGGACCTCGTTGCCCATGTGCGCAAGGAGATCGGCCCGATCGCCTCGCCTGACAAGATCCAGTTCGCACCGGGCTTGCCCAAGACCCGTTCCGGCAAGATCATGCGCCGTATTCTGCGCAAGATCGCCGAGGATGATTTCGGTGCACTTGGCGATACGTCGACCCTTGCCGATCCGGCGGTGGTCGACGATCTGATCGCCAACAGGCAGAACAGGAAGGGCTGATCGTTCCTTCTTTCATAAAGCACTACCTGTAAATTCAGCCTGATGAGTCAGCTGGTGCGGTTTTCGCAAACCGAAGCGCAGTGGACATTTAAGTCCATGAGCATCGGAGCGCAGAAAAACTGCATCAGATGGCCATCAGGATGGATTTACCGATACAGGTCAGCCCGCGTCTGCGGAACAGCCGATATCCCCCGCTTGCGTCTTGAGGCCAGCGTCTGGTTGATCTGCACAGTACCCCGCTCAAACGCCAAGGCGCAGCCTGTGAGGTAAAGCAGCCAGAGTCGCGCCTTCGGAGCCCCGACTTCCGCGATCGCCTCGTCAAATCGCGCATGCAGGCGGTCGGCCCAGATCCGGCAAGTCTTGCCGTAATGCTCGCGCAGGTTTTCGACGTCGTGCACCTCGAAACCGTAGCCTTCGAGATTCTCGACAGTCATGCCGAGGTGATCGAGTTCGCCGCCCGGGAAAATATACTTCACCAGGGCCAGGTGCTCGGCGCTCTTGCGGCCGAACGTCTTCTTGTTACGCTTCATCCGCCGCGTGATTGCATGGTGCAAATAAAGTCCGCCCGGCTTGAGCAGCCGGTGCACGCTCGAATAATATGTGGCGTAATGCGCAATGCCGACCGCTTCGAACATGCCGATCGATGAGATCTTGTCGAACTGTCCTTCGAGGTGCTCGTAGGACTTGACGTGGATGGTGATCTTGTCCTCCAGACCCTCGGCCTTGATCCGCTCACGCGCCAATGCAGTCTGCGCTTCCGAGAGTGAGACGCCCGTGCCGGTCACACCATAATGCTTTGCCGCGTAGATCAGCATGGCACCCCAGCCGCAACCGATATCCAGCAGCCGGTCGCCCGGCTGAAGGCGCAGCTTGCGGCAGATCAGCTCCAGCTTGTCAGCCTGCGCCTGATCGATCGTGTTGGCCCAGTCGGTGAAATAGGCGCAGGTATAGACCATCCGCTCATCGAGGAAGAGCTGGTAGAAGGCGTTCGAGACGTCGTAGTGATGGGTGATAGCTTCCTTGTTCGAACCGCTGACAAAAGGATTCTTGCCGCCGAGACCGGAATTACCGGCCTTGCCTGACCCAAGCAGCAGCGAAGGCACATCTTTGAGCAACTGCCATTTCGGCAGGCTCTTCAGTTTCTGTTTGAATTTACCCTTGGGTCCGCGCTCGACCAGATCGAACAGCGTGCCGTTCTTCACGTCGATCTGGCCGGAGACCCATAATTCGACGATCGAGCCGATATTTGGCTTCAAGGCGATTTGGCGTACCGCCATCGGATCATTGATCATGAGGATGGGGCCATCGGTCTCGCCAATGCGCGTCCCGTCCCACAATTCGACGGAAAATTGCGGCTCGAGTACGCCGATTACAGTGCGGATGATCCGCGCCGCCCCACTTTTCGCGGTCGAGTCTTCAGCTGCCATCTTTTACCCTCAAACACTGCGTGTCGCGTGCTTTACGAAAAATCATTTGCTTGGCTTATGGCTGCAATCAGCCATTTGCAAGCTGTCTGAAACCCGAGCCAAATTTTTCGCTTGAAACGCAACGAAAGACACCCCATTCTTATTTCGTGTTCAACGAATGAAAAGGAGGTGATCCGATGTCTCGTGATTTCGCTAACTGCCACAAGGCGTCTGATGCTTTCCATCGGGGATCGTCTCTCCGTTGAATAAGCAACCCTGGCCAAGACCAGGGGAAGAAGGCCAAACGACAGCTTTGTGCCAGACGGAATTGCGGGGCCACCCTTCGGGGTGGCCCTTTCCGTTTGTGCCACCGAAAATTGCGCCCGAAAGCTTTGCGCTTTTTGAATTTGGTGATACCAAGATTCTGCCTGAAAACGGTGCATCCTGCCTCAATTGAAGGCAATTTCCTCTGAAAGACCAAAACAATGTCGGTTGCTATAGCCCAAAACGCTGCGTCAAGGCGTGCATGGCGTGATGAAATCGTCGCAATGCTCTCGCTGAGCTGGCCGATGATTCTCACCAATCTTGCGCAAACGGCGATGACGGCAACGGACGTCATGATGATGGGCTGGGTCGGTGCCGATACGCTTGCGGCCGGCGCACTCGGAACCAATCTCTATTACGTGCCGATGATATTTGGCCTTGGCCTGATGCTTGCGACCTCGCCGATGATGGCGCGCGAGCTTGGCCGCAACAAATTCACCGTCCGTGAAATCCGCCGCACCGTGCGGCAAAGCCTGTGGATCGCCGTTACCATCTCCATCCCGATCTGGCTCGCATTGTGGAACACCACGCCGATCCTCATTGCCATGGGCCAGGACGCGAACCTTGCCGCAGAAGCCGGCAACTATGTACGCGCGCTGCAATGGGCTGTCCTGCCCTTCTATTTCTATATCGTCCTGCGCTCCTTCATCGCTGCGCTGGAGCGTCCCGGCTGGGCGCTTGTCATCGCTCTCATTTCGGTTGGTTTCAATGCTCTTGCCAACTGGCTTTTGATCTTCGGGCATCTTGGTTTTCCGAAGCTCGGTATCGTTGGCTCCGGCATCGCGACAACGTTGTCGTCCATCATGATGTTTACTGGCTTGGTAATTATTATCAGTCTCGACAAAAAATTCCGGCGTTATCGCCTGTTCGGGCGGTTCTGGCGTGCCGACTGGCCGCGGTTCGGCGAGCTGTTTCGCCTCGGCCTGCCTATCGCAGCCATCCTGAGCTTCGAAGTGACGATTTTCAACGCCGCCGCCTTCCTGATGGGGCTGATCGGCGCCGACTCGCTGGCCGCCCACGCCATCGCTATCCAGATCGCGTCGATTGCTTTCATGGTGCCGATGGGCTTCGGCCAGGCGGCAACGGTTCGCATCGGCCGCGCCTATGGTGCGCAGGATCGAGAAGGCATCAAGCGCGCTGGCTGGGTCGCCTTTGCCGCCGGTACGGGTTTCATGGTGGTGACGGCCCTGCTGATGCTGCTGGCGCCACATCAACTGATCAGCGCCTTCATCGACATCAATGATCCCGCCAATGCCAGCGTGATTTCGCTTGCGGTATCGTTTCTCGCCTTCGCCGCGCTATTCCAGATTTTCGACGGTGGCCAGGCAGTTGCGAGCGGCATGTTGCGCGGCCTGCACGACACAACCATTCCGATGATCTATGCAGCCATCGCCTATTGGGGCGTGGGCTTGCCGCTCTCGGTTGGTTTCGGTTTCTGGCTGGGCATGGAAGGCGCTGGTATCTGGCTTGGGCTTCTGTGCGGCCTCGCCACTGCCGCCGTTCTGTTGATCAGCCGCTGGCTGCGGCGGGAAAAGCTCGGCATCGAGATCATCCACTAAAAATCGATGGTGCGGCCCTTGATCTCCCAATCGCCGAAGCGCGCGGGATCCTTGCCGCCGCGACCGCCGATCTCGCGCGGCTGATCGGCTTCGTCCTTCTCCGCCTTGCGCTCGCGCTTCTGCTTCCTTCAAAGCCCGCTGTGCCGCTGCAGGCAGTTGATCGAAAGCAGGACGCGGCGGCTGATCGTCATTATCGGCATGCGGCGCCGCTGATGTCTGCTCGTCATTCATTGTCGGTCACACCCATCATTGAAGCTTGCTGTATAAAACACCATCATATAGCGGAAGATGTTCAATATAGGGAATGACCTTGCTACCACAACCGTTATCAATAGAAGGAATGAAGCCATGAATGTGATGCGCACTGGAATGCTGCTTGCCTTCATGACCGCCCTTTTCATGGGCGTCGGTTTTCTCATTGGTGGCACCGGAGGCATGATGATCGCTCTCGTGATAGCCGCAGGCATGAATCTCTTCAGCTATTGGAACTCCGACAAGATGGTGCTGAACATGCATCACGCGGTTGAAGTCGACGAGAACAATGCGCCGGAGTACTACGGTATCGTCAGGGATCTTGCGGAAAGAGCCGGCTTGCCCATGCCGAAGGTCTTTCTCATCCAGAATGACCAGCCCAATGCATTCGCCACAGGGCGAAATCCACAGAACGCCGCGGTCGCCGCCAGTGCCGGCCTGCTGCAACGCCTTTCGCCGCAGGAAGTGGCGGCTGTCATGGCACACGAACTCGCTCATGTCGAGAATCGCGACACGCTCACCATGACCATTACCGCGACCCTCGCCGGCGCGATTTCCATGCTCGGGAATTTCGCCATGTTCTTTGGTGGCAATCGCGAAAACAACAATCCGCTCGGCTTCATCGGCGTTCTCGTCGCCATGATCGTCGCGCCCTTTGCCGCGATGATCGTGCAGATGGCCATCAGCCGCACGCGCGAATACGCCGCCGACCGGCGCGGCGCGGAAATTTGCGGCAATCCCCTCTGGCTGGCCTCCGCCCTGAACAAGATCGCACGCGGCGCTCAAGCGATCGTCAATGAGGATGCCGAGCGCAACCCCGCCTCCGCCCCGCTGTTCATCATCAACCCGCTGAGCGGTCGGGGCGCAGACAATTTGTTCTCGACCCACCCCAGCACGGAAAACCGCATCGCGGCACTCGAAGCCATGGTCGAGGAATTCCGCCAGATGCCGCCTGCGCGCGCACCGCAAGCACCGCTCGATGATGAACCGCGCGAAGACAGGCCCACTCCCTGGGGACGCGACGGCGCCAGCCGCAAGGGCCCTTGGGCATGAGTGTGGAGCAGGGCACCAAACGTCCTTTCGGCAAGAAACGGAAACCGGCGGATTATATCGATGCGGAAGACCGTCCAGGTCTTGCCGCTCGGCAAGTTGCAACGCGCCTCCTCGGCGCAGTCATCGAGAAGCACACCTCGCTTGATGGCCTGACCGACAACAGCAATGGCCATCCACAATATATGGCGCTCGACGACCGTGACCGGTCGCTGGTGCGCGCAATCCTTGGCGCTGCCTTGCGCAATCGCGGCACGATCGAAGCGGCCATCGGTCAGCTGATCGACCGGCCCTTGCCGGATAATGCTGTAGCCCTGCGTCACCTCCTGCATGTCGCTGCCGCACAGATTCTCTATCTCGACCTGCCTGACCGTGCTGCCGTTGATCTTGCGGTGACTGCCGCCAACAATGATCCGCGCAACCGCCGCTTTGCCTCGATGGTCAATGCTGTCTTGCGGCGATTGTCGCGCGAGAAGGAAAACTTCGTGGCTGGCGCGAGCAATGTTCCGGCCTGGTTTGAAACGAGCCTTGTTACTGCCTACGGCAAGGAAAAGGCCAGGGCGATTCTCGACATCCAGAGCAAGGAGCCGCCGATCGACCTGACGGTCAAAGGCGACGCGCGGGAATGGGCGGAAAAACTCGGCGGCATCGCGCTGCCGACCGGTTCCGTGCGCCTCGCGACGGTCGACGGCGCTTTGACCGGCCTTCCCGGCTTTGCCGAAGGTGAGTGGTGGGTCCAGGACACGGCCGCAAGCCTGCCGGCAAAGCTCTTCGGTGACATCAAAGGCAAGCGCGTTGCTGATCTTTGCGCGGCTCCAGGCGGCAAGACCGCCCAGCTCGCATTCGCCGGCGCCAACGTGACCGCGCTTGACCTTTCAGCCAACCGTCTCAAACGCCTGCGATCCAATCTCGAACGTCTGCAGCTTTCCGCCGAGACCGTCGAAGCCAATCTCTCTGCCTATCAGCCAGCCGAACCCTTCGACGCAATCCTCCTTGACGCACCCTGCTCGTCGACGGGAACGGTGCGGCGTCATCCGGACGTGCCATGGACGAAGACGCCGGAAGATATACGCAAGCTGGCGCAGCTACAGGCGAAGCTTCTCGACCATGCGGTGACGATTGTCCGTCCCGGCGGCATTGTCGTCTTTTCCAACTGCTCGCTCGATCCGCTCGAAGGCGAGAAAGTCGCTCATGACCTTCTCGCCAAGAACCCTGCCATCGAGCTCGTTCCGGTAACGAAGGACGAAGTGGGCGGCCTCGCGGAGTTGATCACGAAGGAAGGCTTTGTCCGCTCCACTCCGGCTGATCTTCGCCACGACAATCCGGCACTTTCCGGCATGGACGGTTTCTTCGCCGCCCGTTTCAAACGGAAATACTAAAATTTTAACCGTTTTGGTTGCATAGTCGTCCTTTGTCGACGACGATCTGAAGCAATAACAATGATCTCAGGGTTTCGAAGCACAGCCATGCGGCGGGGAATATCTTTCGCGCCAGCGTATGACAATGCCCTGAACCTCGCCGGGGCCCGGCGAAATGAGGAAATGCTGCCACATGGTCGCGCTTAGCGAAACACCGCAATTGTGGGGACTTGCAACAGCGCAATTGTGGCGCCGGTTCCGCAGGCGTGTGCGCATGGGGCCGCTTTATCGCTGGCGTTTTACCGGTTTCACACCGGAACGGGTACTCATCGCGCCGCAGGACCTTCGACCAGCCGATCCACAACTTGCTGAAGAGTTCTACCACGGCCGCTTTGCCCTTGCTGGCAAGGTGGTGGAGACGGGCGGGCGCTCGCCATTCCTGGTTGAACCGCCCAATGCCGCTTGGCAGGCCGCGCTGCACAATTTCGGCTGGCTGCGCAACTTGCGCGCCGCCGGCACTGAACTTGCCACGGCCAATGCCCGCGCGCTGCTCAGCGACTGGATCACCACCCATGGCCGCTCGATTGGCGGCCCCGCCTGGGCACCCGAAGTCACGGCGCAACGCATTATCGCCTGGCTGCAGCATTCGAGCCTTATCCTCGCGGGAGCTGACCTGCGCGCCTACCGCCAATTCATGCGCTCCCTCGCCATGCAGGTGCGCTATCTGCGCACGATGGCGGCGGTGATGGATGACGGGGAAGAAAAACTGCGGGCCCGCGCCGCCTTGGCCCTTGCCGCCTTGGCCTTGCCCGTCGCGTCGAGCACCAGCCGTTCGGCCCGGCGCAACCTGGAATTCGAATTGATCCGGCAGATCCTCCCGGATGGCGGCCACATATCACGGAATCCGCTGACGATTCTTGAGTTGCTGGCAGACCTCTTGCCGTTACGCCAGACCTACGCAAGCGGCCAGGAAGCCCCCCGAAAGCACTCATCGAAGCGATTGAGCGGATGCTGCCCGCGCTGCGCTTCTTCCGCCATCACGATGGAAGCCTCGCCTTGTTCAACGGGGTCGGTGCAACCATGCCGGAGCGGGTCATCGCCGTGCTGCGCCATGACGATATCGGCGGTCTGCCGCTCATACACGCGGCACATTCAGGCTACGAGCGCCTGTCGATGGATTCCACCACCATCATCGCCGATACGGGACTTGCACCGCCGGTTACAGCATCGCGCGACGCCCATGCCGGTTGCCTTTCCTTCGAAATGTCGTCCGGGCGCAACCGCTATATCGTCAATGCCGGCGTCGACCGCTATGGCCCTCCGGAGTTCCGCCCGCTGGCGCGCTCCACTGCCGCGCATTCGACAGCGACGATCAACGACACGTCGTCGTGCCGCTTCAGCGCTACACCCGGTCTGTCGACGATGATCGGCACACCGATAATTGCAGGCCCGACAAAGGTCAATATTGAACGGATTGAACGGGAAGGCGCCGTTGGTTTTGTCGCCAACCACAATGGTTATGTCCGGCCTTTCGGTATTTATCACGAGCGTCAGATCGTCCTGTCGCACAGTGGCAGCGTCATCGAAGGTATCGACAGCTTCTTTGCCGCAGGGCGCAATCCACTGCGCGATACTGGCGCGGAGGATGTTGTCATCCGCTTCCACCTGCATCCTTCCGTCAACGTTACCGTCGATGAAAATGGTCTGATCATCCTGCAGGCGGAGAACGATGATATCTGGATGTTCTCGGCAACGGTCCAGCCATTCATTGAAGATCCGCTGTTCTTTGCCGGATTTCGTGGTCCAGTAAAAACCCGGCAGATCACCCTTTCGCTCAACGCCTCCGAACGTTCCGACGTCGAGTGGCAGTTTACGCGGACAACACTTGGGGTTTATGGGTAAGTTTGCGCCCGCTTGCTTGCTGCCAAACACACTTGTTTCCCCCGGTCATCGCTGATCGGACGCCCATCCGACACAGCTCGTGATATTGTCCCGGGTCATAGCCAAAGGCCAGTACCTCGGCCTGGGGTTGGCCCTCTTGGCTTCGGATTCCGCGCCTTTGGCCAAGGCCACGAAGAAGGGGTTGCCCATCGAGCCAAGCGTGATGCCGATCTTGTTGAGGCTTTCGAAACGGCCGGTGTGGTGGCCAAGGCAATTGCAGAGGGGATCAAAAATGCTTGTCTAACCATGATAATTCTCCCTGGTGCGCAATACTTTGAACCTTCATAAGCGTGGATTTTCCCGCGCCGTTCTCGCCCATCAGGGCGTGCACTTCACCCGGATAAAGCATGAGCAGCACGTTTGTCAGGGCTTTCACCCCGACAAAGGTTTTCGAGACATTTCGCATTTCCAAAATGGGATCAGTCATGGTCTCGTCCCTGTGAACTGAGGCGGTAACCTTCAGAACTTGAACTCGGCGAGATTGGCTGGCGTTACGATTTTCGCCGGTCCGAGAATGAGTTCTCCCGCCGCGCCGATCGTGTATTCGCCGAGGCGGCCTGCCTTGAATGTCTCGCCTGACTTTCCGCTGATCTTGCACTGCGCCAGCGCCTGCGCGGTCTGGTAAGTCAGGTATCCGAGGTCGGAAACGTTCCACCAGATATCCTGTGCACTCCCTTCCTTGATGTATTTGGAGATCAGCGTGGCCGGTGCGAGACCAGTCAATTTGACCTTACCCGTCAATCCCGCTTCCTCGAGCGCGCGGGCTGCAGCGGGCAAGCCGATGCCCGCCGGGACGATGATGGCCTTGAGGTCGGGGAAAGCCTGGACCAGGGCAAGGGCCTGCTGTTGGTTGACCTGTTCGCTTTCTTCGCCATAAGCGACCTGGGCAAGCTTCAATTTGGCGAATTTCGGATCTGCCGCCAGCTTTTCCTTGATGAATTCGATCCAGGCATTCTGGTTTGTCGCTGTCGGTGTCGAGGAAAGAATGGCGAATTCACCCTCGCCCCCCGTGAGGTCGTAAGCACTTTGGAGCATCATCTCGGCCAGGCTGTCTCCCTTCGCCTGATTGACGAAGATGGAGCGGGCACTGGCAGCAACATCTGAATCATAAGAGATGACGCGCACCCCTTGCTTGGCCGCGCGTTTCAATGCAGGAGCGACAGCATTTGCATCATTGCCGGAAATGGCGATCACGCCCACCTGTTGCGACACCAGACTGTTGATGAATTCGATCTGCGCTTCGGCCGTTCCTTGCGATGGCGCTACCTGAATCAGCTTGCCGCCGATTTCTTTCTGCGCCTCTTCCGCACCCTGCTTCGCCACCTGGAAGTACGGGTCGGTGTCGAGCTTCGGCAGGAAACCCACGGTGACGGGCTCCTTGGCGCACTCCTGGGCAAGGACTTTGTGCGGAAACGCCAGTGCTGGTGCGAGCAGTGCAAGTTTCAGGTATCCGTTCATTCTTTCCTCCATGTGACGATTGCCGGAATTGCACCCGTCGGGTGTCCCGGTTTCATGCTTCCGTTTTGCGAAACGACGCGTAGGTTTGGATGAGTTCAAACAAGGATTTCGAGTAGTTTCCCAAAAGCAGGGAAGCGATGAGAATAAGCCCGATGACCATGCCTTGCGCATCGCCCCCGACCTGATTGAGTGCCAGTAAGTTGCGGATTGCCGAAAGCAGGATCAGTGCCAGGAAGACGCCGGGGAGGCGTCCTTTGCCGCCAAAGACACTGACGCCGCCAAGCAGCACGATCGTGATGACGTCGAGTTCCATGCCCAATGCATTGTTGGCGCGGGCATTGGAAAGCCTTGCCGTATAGACGATGCCGGCAGTGGCGCAGACGGCGCCCGATAGCACGAAAAGCGTTGCGGTCAGCCGCCTCGCCGCAATCCCCGAATACAGCGCAGCCATGGGATTTCCACCCAGCGCATAGAGGCGCTTGCCGGTCGGGGTTCTCTGAAGAACGATGGCGAACAGCGGTGCAAGGATGAGAAACGGCACGATCGTCAGGGGTATGTCGGTCCCGGCAATGTTGTCGATGCCGAAATCCGTCACCGAATCGGGCAGGACATTGACCGATCCCGTACCGAGAAAGATGTAGCCGATGCCGCGATACATCGCCATCGTACCCAAAGTCACCACCAGGGAAGGCAGGCCGAGAAATGCCGTAAGATATCCGTTGAAGGCACCGAGCAGGCCACCCGCTGCGATCGTCAGCGGCAGGGCAAGGATCAGCGGCACCGACGCCTGCACCAGCAAGCCGAAAACAACACTCGTGAGCGCCAGGATCGAGGCCACCGAGAGGTCGATTTCACGCACGATGATCAACAGCGTCATTGGGAGGATCAGCAGTGCTTTCTCGGAAGCGCTTGCTGCAATTTGCGAGAGGTTGAAGGCAGTGAAGAAGTTGGGCACGAACAGGATGCCGTAACCGATAGTCACAAGACATGCAGCGGCCAGCAGCATGTCCCAGAACTCGAGCCGGCGCCAAAACTCAAGCGGGCGAAAGAAATTCATCATCACATCACCTCAATTGTTGCCGGCGCGGCGGGCTCGGCGCGTAACGAGGGCATCGATGCCGATGGCCGCCAGAATGACCAGGCCGTAGACGCCTTGCAGCCAGAGCGGATCGACGCGCACCAGCGTCAGGCCATTCTTGATGACCAGCAAGGTCAGGGCACCGAGTGCAACGCCGAGCAATGTCCCGGCGCCGCCGCGAATGGCAACGCCCCCTACCACCGATGCGGCAATGATGGTCAGTTCAAATCCGGTGGCGACCCGGGCATCCACTGTCGCGTAGCGAGACGCCCACAGAGCCCCGCAGATCCCGGCCAGCAGACCGGCGAGCGCGAATGCCAGGAGGATCTGCCGCCGCTGTGGAATGCCGACAAGTTCCGCACCGTCGGGATTGGACCCGGTCGCGAAGAGTTCGCGCCCGATGCCGGTATTGTTGAGCAGGTAAGAAGCGGTCAGCAGGATCAGCAGCGTGACCACGACAATGAGCGGTACCCCGGCCAGCTTCGTACCAGTCATGTTGAGCCAGGAGATTGGCACTTCGTCCGCACTGACCTGGTCACCCGCAGCCCAGAGACTGTTGAGCCCGCGATAGATGGACAGCGTGCCGAGCGTTACGACGATTGCCGGAATGCGCCCGAACGTCACCAGAGCACCATTGATCAGCCCCGCGGCAATACCGACCGAACAGGCAATGAAGAGGCCGCCAATCGGCCCGATCGCCGGATGCGCAGACAGTGCACTCGCCGACAGATAGGCGGCAAGTCCGATGATCGACGCGACCGACAGGTCGATATTGCGGGTGATGAGCACCAGCATCTGGCCAAGCGCCGCCACCATCAAGAGTGCCACATCCATGGAGACAGCGGTCAGGTTGGCCGCGCTGAAGATGCGGGGATTGATCAACGCCACAGGAAGGATCACGGCAGCCATTGCCGCAAACAATCCGAACTCCCGGCGCTTCAGGATGTTGGCGAGGGTGAATGCCGGCGCCGCATCGATGCGATCGTGTTCAGCATGGCCGCTCGAGTCGCGTTCGCTCGTCGCCGCCTCCAGAATCAGCTCCTGCGTGGCTTCCTCTCTGGTGAACTCCGCAGTCTTTTCTCCTTCGCGCAACACGATGATGCGGTCGCACATCCCGAGCAATTCGGGGAGTTCCGAAGAAATGAGAATGATGGCCATGCCCTGAGCCGCCAGATCGGCAATCATCGCATGGATTTCGGCCTTGGTATTGACGTCGATGCCCTGGGTCGGCTCATCGAGGATGAATATGCGTGGCTTGGTTGCCAGCCATTTCGAGATCACGACCTTCTGCTGGTTGCCACCCGACAATTGTTTCACCGGCTGCTCATAGCCGCTGAACCGCAATTTCATGCGCTGCAGTTCGCCGCCCACCAGTTCGATCGCGCTTTGAGGGCGGTAGAAGCCCCTGGGTGCAGCTTTGGCGAGGACCGTCAGTGCGGCATTGTCGAGGATCGAAAAATCCATGACGAGGCTTTGCCCCATACGATCTTCCGACACGTAGGCAATGCCGGCGTCCATCGCTTCGCGCGGCGAGTGAATTTTTCTTGGAATGCCATCGATAAGGATTTCTCCACTGACCGGGCGATCGACGCCAAACAGGACACGTGCAATCTCCGTACGCCCGCTGCCGACCAGTCCGCCAAGACCGACAATCTCGCCTTTTCGAACGATCAAGTCGATGCTGGGGCCGCCTGCCTGCAGCACAAGGCTGCGCACTGCGAGGCTGACCGGTCCCCGGGATGCTGTTCTTTCGGGATAGAGGCTCGACAGTTCACGACCGACCATCATCTTGATAGCTGCCGGACGGCTCAGGGCCGCCGCGGGTTCCACGCCAACGAGCGAGCCATCGCGCAAAACGGCGATACGATCTGCAATGCGGAATATCTCGTCCATTCGATGGCCGACGAACATCATCGCAACACCCTGCTTGCGAAGTTCGCCGACAACCTGGAAAAGCCGCTCTACCTCTCTCTGGGACAATGCCGCCGTCGGTTCATCCATGATGAGAACACGGGCCTTGAGGGAAAGCGCCCGCGCTATTTCGACAAGCTGCTGTTCGGATGTGCGCAGTTCACCGAGTCTCGTTTCAGGCGGAACATTCAGTCCGACCGTATCCAGCACCCGGCGCGCCTCTTCCCGCATGCGGCCAGCGTCGATGAATCCCGGCCCGGTCGTCGGCATGTGCCCGATGAAAATGTTTTCGGCGATCGACAGGTCCGGGAACAGTCCCGGATGCTGATGCATAACCGCGACCCCCGCCTTGCTGGCATCGGCAGGCGATTGAAAATCCGCTGGCATTCCATCGACGACCACACTGCCCAGCGTGGGTGTATGAACACCGGCCAGAAGCTTCACGCAGGTGCTTTTCCCCGCACCGTTTTCCCCTAGCAACGCAAGCACTTCGCCTTGGCGCAGCTCGAACGAAACCTCTTTGAGAACGGCCGTCCGGCCAAAGCTCTTGACCGCATTGCGCAAGCCAATGGGCGCGATTTCCTGCAGATGCTCGACCGGACCATGTGATGGCTGAAACAATATCGATCTCCCAATCGAATTGCGGCGGTCAAATAATCGGGCGCGTTCGACTTTCCCGGAACGTCGCATTATTCGGCCTTATTAAAGCAATTTGCTAAATTAAATACCTGAATTGGTCAAGGGCGTAAATTGACATTTGCCAATCGGACTGCAAATTTGGGCGAGCAAAGAGGCTTGCCGCCTTGATCGGACGCGGATAGGGTCTTGACGTTTCAACCAGACTGATAGGCTTCTTGATAGGTTCAACCCTCAGAGGCAAGAATGCTGGACGCATAAGCAAATTTGCTCCTGATCGGGGCATTGGGGATGGAATGGCCGGCAAGGGAAGCAATTCGGTTCAGGTACGCCACTATAATGAGCGCGTCGTACTTGAATCGATCCGGAAGTTGACCGAAGCGTCGAAAGCCGACGTCGCGCGTTATGCAAACCTGACGCCCGCCGCAATCGCAATGATAATCGATGCCTTGGAATCCTCCGGATTCATAAAGCAGATTGGTAAAAGATTTGGCCAGCGGGGCCAGCCTTCCATCATGTACCGGCTGGTCCCGGAAAGAGCCTATTCGATCGGCATAAGGATTGGCCGCCGCGCTCTCGATGCGGTACTGGTCGATTTTGCCGGGGCAATTCAAGCGCAGGAGTCGCATGAATATGCATTTCCCGAGCCGGATCATGTAAGGCGCTCCGGCAACAACGCCATCAAGGCTTTCAAGGATTGGCTCGGGAAGGATCTACAGTCTCGTCTCGTCGGAATCGGAATTGCTGCGCCCTATTTTCTCGGAGGATGGGGCGAGGAGCTCGGCTTTCCTCCTGAGCTCAGCAGCAAGTGGGAAGAAGTGGACCTGCCGGCGCTCTTTGCCAATGATGACGACATTCCGGTCTACATCGAGAACGACGGCTCGGCCGCGGCACTCGCCGAACTCGTCGGCGGCAACGGCGCCCGCTTCGATGATTTCATGCATATTTCGATCGATACATTGATTGGCGGCGGTCTCGTCCAGAACGGGCAGCTTCAGACGGGCCCCAACGGCAATACGGCAGCGCTGGGGCCATTTCCGGTTTCGCGGTCGAACCTGGCTTCTGTGAAAGCGCCGCCCGGACCATTCGATATTCTTCTGCACAGGGCCTCCGTCTATGTGCTGGTCGATCATCTTCGCGCCAGTGGCGTGGAGGTGTTTCGTGTCCGGGAACTCGACCCGCCATCCCCGGGGTCGAGGGAGCCCATTGCCCAATGGCAGGCAGATTGCGCGGACGCGATTGCACAAGCCATCGTCGGGATAATTTCGATTGTCGATATCGAGGCAGTGATCATTGACAGCATCCTGCCAAGAATCATTCTCCAGGATCTGGTCGCTGGCATTCAGTCGCGATTGCGCGATGTCGTTCCGGTCGGTTTGCTGGTTCCGGAAATCATTGTCGGATCTGTCGGCCGGCTGGGATCGGCCATAGGCGGAGCGATGCTGCCTATCTATGCGCGGTTCGCGCCCGACAGCAGCGTGCTGGTCAAGAAAAGCCAGCTGCGCAAACCGCTGTTGGTTGGATCGAGAACAATGAACGCTGCTGAAATTGGCCGTATCGCGGCAAGCAAGTGATCCGGACGCATCTTGCGAGTGTCGTCTCCAGGGAAAAACGTCGCGATCTGACAGAATCTGCGATCGGAAGTAGGATTCCTTGGCCGCCTGTGCTAACCGGCTGGCAAATCCGCTCAACCTTCCATACTGCTGAGGACGAACTCCCATGGCCGTCGCCGCAAAATCATTTCCCGCTCCGAACCTTCATCAAGTCCGGCGGGCACTTCTTTCCGTTTCAGACAAGACCGGCCTGACGGCACTCGCCCACGCTCTCCACCGCCACGGTATTGAAATACTCTCCACCGGTGGCACTTCCAAGGCGATCGCTGCCGAAGGCATTCCAGTGCGCGACGTCTCCGACATCACGGGATTTCCGGAGATCATGGATGGCCGCGTCAAGACCCTGCATCCCAAGGTGCATGGCGGTTTGCTTGCCGTTCGCGACGACCCTGAACATGTCGAAGCCATGAAGGCGCACGGCATCGGCGCCATCGATCTCGTCGTCATCAATCTCTATCCCTTCGAAGAGGTTCGCCATTCCGGCGCCGACTACGCCAACATCGTCGAGAATATCGACATTGGCGGCCCGGCCATGATCCGCGCTGCGGCCAAGAACCATGCCTATGTCGGCGTCGTCACCGATACCGGCGATTATGACATGGTCATCGCCATGCTCGACAAGCACGAGGGCGCGCTGCCGTATTCCTTCCGCCAGAGCCTCGCTGCGAAAGCCTATGCCCGCACCGCCACCTATGATGCAGCGATTTCCGGCTGGTTCGCTGAAGCCCTGATGACCGAGACTCCGTCGCGCCGTGCCATTGGCGGTCACCTGCATTCGGTCATGCGCTATGGCGAAAACCCGCATCAGTCGGCGGGCTTCTATCTGACCGGCGAAAAACGCCCCGGCGTCGCCACCGCCACCCAGCTGCAGGGCAAGCAGCTGTCCTACAACAACATCAACGATACGGATGCCGCCTTCGAACTCGTTGCCGAATTCGATCCGGCGCGCACGTCGGCTGTCGCCATCATCAAGCATGCCAATCCCTGCGGCGTTGCCGAAGGAGCGAGCCTGAAGGACGCCTATCTCAAGGCGCTCGCCTGCGATCCGGTTTCGGCCTTTGGCGGCATTGTGGCGCTGAACAAGACGCTCGATGCAGATGCGGCCGAAGAGATCGTCAAGACCTTCACCGAAGTCATCATCGCGCCCGACGCCACACCGGAAGCCCAGGCCATCGTCGCGGCGAAGAAGAACCTGCGCCTGCTCGTAACCGGAGGACTGCCCGATCCGCGCGCCGGTGGCATCAGCGCCAAGACCGTCGCTGGCGGCATTCTCGTGCAGTCGCGCGACAGCGGCGTGGTTGATGATCTGGACCTCAAGGTCGTCACAAAACGCGCGCCGACAGCGGCGGAGATGTCCGATCTCAAGCTCGCTTTTCGCATCGCCAAGCACGTCAAATCCAATGCGATCGTCTACGTCAAGGACGGCGCCGCCGTCGGTATCGGCGCCGGCCAGATGAGCCGGGTCGACAGCGCCCGCATCGCCGCGCGCAAGGCGGAGGACGCTGCTGAAGCTGCAGGCAATTCGGCACCGTTGACCAAGGGCTCCGTTGTCGCCTCGGACGCATTCTTCCCGTTTGCCGATGGCTTGCTGTCAGCCGTCGCAGCCGGCGCAACGGCAGTCATTCAGCCGGGCGGTTCGATGCGCGATGATGAAGTGGTCGCGGCCGCCGACGAACATGGCATTGCCATGGTCTTCACCGGCATGCGCCACTTCAGGCATTGATCCTCGCGGCCGGATAGGGTGTCCTCACGAGGATCGCCAGTCCGGCCAGCAGGAACAGGATGATCACCGCCATGCCAAGGCGCGGTGAGCCGCTCAGTGCTGTCACCGTCGCCACCAGAAACGGCGCGAGGAAGCTTGTTGCCCTGCCCGACAGCGCGTAGATGCCGAAATAGCGGCCTGCCTCGTCAGCAGTAACACTGCGTGCCATGTAGGACCGCGACGAAGCCTGCACCGGGCCAAAAGCCATGCCGATCAGGAGGCCGAAGCCGATATAGGCTTTTTCCGCCGGAGTCCCGAACAGGCCGCCGCTGTCTGCCCCCGGCAGTTGCAACAGGCCGAATAGCGTGTAGCCAGGACCTGTCGAGACGATGCCGATTGTCGCGATAGTCAAGAGCACCAGCGAAACCGCCACGACGATCTTGGATCCGAGCATCGTGTCCAGCTTGCTGGCAGCGATGCAGCCGGCGATGGCAACCACGTTGAGGATGATGCCAAAAATGCCGATTTCCGCCGTCGCCCAGCCGAACATCGTCGCGGCAAAGGCGCCGCCCAGCGCAATCAGCGCATTCACCCCGTCCTGATAGATCATGCGCCCGAACAGAAACCGGAAAATGCCCGGCCGCTGCCGCACTTCGCCAAGGGTGGATCGAAGTTGCGCCAACCCCACACCCACGGCTTTGCCCACCCGCAGACTGCTCGAACCATCCGGAGTAAAGAAGAACATCGGCAGGATGAAGACGAAATACCAAAGCGCCGCCAGGGGCGCTGTGGCGCGATCGCCTTCGCCGGAAGCTGGATCGAGCCCGAAGATCGGGCTCAGTCCAAGCATGGTCTTGCCGGTCACCGGCGAAGCCGCCATGAACGCCACGACAAAGATCAGCACGATCATGCCGCCGAGATAGCCAAGGCCCCAGGCCATGTTCGAGATGCGGCCGATATCCTTCGGCGCGACCAGCCGCGGCATCATCGAATCGTTGAAAACGATGGAGAACTCAGCCGCGATCGACGCCAGCGAAAAGAAAACCAGCGGCATGATCAGGCCGGAACCAGGGGCCGCAAACCACAGCATGAGCAGCGAAAGTATCTTGATGACAGCGAAGAAGCCGATCCACGGTTTTCGCCGTCCTGTCTGGTCGGCGATCGATCCGAGCACCGGCGAAAGGACAGCGATGAACAAGCCGGAGATGGCAATGCCATAGCCCCAGGCCGCCTGCCCCATGGCCGGATCGCTCGCCATGCGCGAGACGAAATATGGCCCGAAGATGAACGTCGTGACAACGGTGAAAAATGGCTGCGCCGCCCAGTCGAAGAGCATCCAACCCCAGATGCCCCGTCTCGACGCTACAGCCATTCCCTATCCCTTACCAATCGTGCCCAACGCGCCTACGACAAATCGGAAAGCAATCCTGCGGCGACTGCAAGCCGGGAGACTGTCAGATCGCCCGTTTCCACAATATTCGCCATGCGCTGCCTCACTTCGTCGACGCGTGCACCCTGACCTGAGAGCCAGTCTTTTGCCGGATCGGTTTGCTTGCCATATTTGTTGAGCGCTGCCACGGCAATACCGCGCCGTGCCTGCGAGATCAGATCGGTGGCCCGCGCCAGCGCCAGCCCATCATAGTAGTCGGCAACGGAGACGCCCCGCGCCGCGTCCTCGATACGCCCGATACGGAAGGCTTCGGAAATATCGAAATAGGCCTTGCCGGCGCTGGCAATGTCGATATTGGCCTGCTGCGCCACCGCGGCGATGTCGGGGATGATCGGCGCGATTTCGAGACGGGCCAGCTGCGCGGCAAGCGCCGCAGGCGCGCCAAGAGCGGCGTTGCTGGCCGTATCCTCACGGATCAGCGCGGTCATCGATAGCGGCAACAGCTTGTCGAGACGCGGCTGCAGCGCACTGCGCGCTTGCCTGATCTCCTGGATTGCCGCCTGCAGCCCGGCAGCTTTTGTCCCGTTGCGCAGCACCCAGGCGGTTGTCCAGTTCAGCATCCGTGCCACCTTGGCGTAGAAGCCGTTCTGGGTTTCCCCCGGTATCGCATTGTCCAGCGCGTCGATCCCGGCGAACACCTTGTCCAGTTCGAAGCCATCCCGCACGATCAGATAGGCGCGGACGATTTCCGGACCGGGCTGACCGGTCAGGTCCGCAAGACGGCTGACGAATGTCGGGCCGCCACGGTTGATCACGTCATTGGCCAGTTGCGTCGCGATGATTTCCCGGCGCAGGCGGTGCGTGCGGATTTCCTCGCTGAAGCCCGCCTTCATCTGGCTGGGGAAATAGTCGATGAGTTCCTGTTCGAGATAGGGATCATCCGGCAGATCGCTCGCCAACAACTGGTCGGAAAGCACGATTTTGGCATAGGCGAGAAGGACGCCGAGCTCGGCACGGGTTAACTGAATGCCGTCAACCTGCCGCTCCGCCAGCACCTTGTCGTCGGGCAAGGTTTCCACCTTGCGGTTGAGGAGCTTCTTTGTTTCCAGGTCGCTGATGAAGCGCGCCTGATAAGCGAGATCGGCAATGCCGCGCCGCTGCGCCAGTGACAGGGCAAGCGTCTGCAGATAATTGTTGCGCAGCACAAGATCGCTGACCTCGCCGGTCATCGATTCCAGCACCTTGTCGCGCTTGGCGCGCTGCAGCTTTCCCGCACGCATGGCTTGCGCCAGCGCGATCTTGATATTGACTTCAACGTCGGACGTGTTGACGCCGGCCGAATTGTCGATCGCGTCGGAATTGCAGCGTCCACCGAGCAGACCGAACTCGATACGGGCCTTTTGCGTCACACCGAGATTGGCGCCTTCGCCGATGACCTTTGCCCGCACATCGCTGCCGGTGATGCGGATGGAATCATTGGCGCGGTCACCAACGTCCGCGTCGCTTTCCAAAGTCGAGCGGACATAGGTGCCGATGCCGCCGAACCACAACAGATCCACGGGCGCTTTCAGGATCGCCGTCATGATCTCGAACGGGGTTGCCGTGGTCTTGGCAAGGCCGATGACCTTCGCTGCTTCCTTGGACAAGGTGATCGACTTCTGCGACCGCGAGAACACGCCGCCGCCCGCTGAAATCTTCGATTTGTCATAGTCCTGCCAGCTGGATCGCGGCAAGTCGAACAGCCGCTGGCGTTCTTTCAGGCTCGCCTTCACGTCCGGTTCCGGGTCGATGAATATATCGCGGTGGTCGAATGCAGCGACCAGCTTTGTCTGTGGCGACAACAGCATGCCATTACCGAACACGTCGCCCGACATGTCGCCGACACCGGCGACAGTGAATGGCGTCTTCTGGATGTCCGTGCCGATTTCGCGGAAATGGCGCTTGACCGCTTCCCAGGCGCCACGTGCGGTGATGCCCATCTTCTTGTGGTCATAACCCGCCGAACCACCGGAAGCAAAAGCATCGTCGAGCCAGAAATCATGCGCCTGGCTGATGGCATTGGCCGTATCGGAGAATGTTGCCGTTCCCTTGTCGGCTGCGACAACAAAATAGGGGTCGTCGCCATCGAGCCGGACGAGATCGGCCGGCGGTACTACCTTCTCACCCTGCAGATTGTCGGTTACCGACAGCAAAGTCGAAATGAAGGTGATATAGGCGGCGCGGCCGGCTTCGAAAATCGCATTGCGGTCGCCGCCACTGGGCAGGCGCTTCGGATAAAACCCGCCTTTCGCGCCGACAGGAACGATGACGGCATTCTTCACCTGCTGCGCCTTGACGAGGCCCAGAACTTCGGTGCGGTAATCCTGAGCTCGGTCGGACCAGCGCAGGCCGCCACGGGCAACAGGTCCGAAGCGCAAATGGACGCCCTCGACCTCTGGCCCATAGACAAAGATTTCGCGGTAGGGCCGCGGCTCCGGCAAGGCGTCCAGCAATCGCGGGTCGAGCTTGAACGCCAGTGTCACGCGCTCAGCACCATCTTCTTCAGGCGAGAAGGCGTTGGTGCGCAGCGTCGACTCTATGAGATTGAGGAAGCGCCGCAGGATGCGGTCGTCATCGAGACTGGGGACACCCTGAAGCGCTGTCTCGATTGCCGCCCTGATCGTGGTCTGCTTGCGCTGTGATTGGGCAGAATTGGCCTTGGCCGGGTTGAGCCCCTGTTCGAACAGATCGAATATCTGTTTGGCAATTGCCGGATAGCGGTTGAGCGTTGCTGCAATGAAGTCCTGCGAATAGGGAATACCCGCTTGCTGCAGGTAGCGGCCATAGGCACGCAGGATGATGATTTGCCGCGCCGTCAATTGCCCGGTAAGCGCGAGCGCGTTGTATCCGTCATTGTCCGATGCACCGCTCCAGATGTTGCGGAATACATCCTCGAACAGATCGCCGTTGTCGGCGAGGTCGATCGATCCGCCGGAGGCGCTGACCAGCTCCATGTCATGCACATAAAGCGGGCTGCCATCGGCAGCGGGCAGTGCGAACGTCTGCTCGCTGATGACACGAAAACCCATATTCTCCAGGAGCGGTACGCGCTGCGACAGCGCAACAGCCGAGCCGTAGTGATAGATCTTGAGGGAAGCTGCGTTCGGCCCGTCGGTGCGGTGCCGGTAGAAATCGACGAACAGCGGATTGTTGCGGGACAGGCCGGCAATGCGGCTCGCATCGACCAGCGCTTCATCCGGCGAAAAATTCTCACGGTAGGAGTCGGGGAAGGCCGCGGCCAGCGGCGTGAACTCCGAGGTTCCGGTGCGGTCGCCGACTTCAGCCACAGCGTCTTCCCAAGTCCGGACGATCGAGCGAACAGCTTCTTCCAGCGTCTCCCGCTTGACCTTGGGGAATTCGTCCTCGGCATGACCGATGATGAAATGGACGCGGGCAAGATTGCCTTCTGGAAATGCCGGATAGTAAGCCGAAACATGCCCCTCATAGACGCCGGCGAGATACGAGCCGACCTTTTCGCGCACGACGGAATCGTAACGTTCGCGCGGGACAAAGACGATGATCGAAGCGAAGCGGCCGAACGGATCGATGCGCGGCAGAACGCGCACACGCGGGCGCTCGCCCAGCGCCAAAATGATCTCGGCGTTGCGAGTCAGCGCCTTGACGTCGATCTGGAACAGATCGTCGCGCGGATAGCTCTCGAGTACCTTGATCAGCTGCTTGCCCGAATGATCTTCGCGGTTGAAGCCAAGCCGGCTGATCACCGCCTCGGTCTTCGATCGCAGATACGGGATCTTGAGCACCGAGCGTGTATAGGCGCCGGAGGTGAACAGGCCGACGAACCGCAATTCGCCTGTAACCTTGCCCTCTTGATCGAACGTCTTCACGCCGATGTAATCCATATAACCACGGCGGTGCACCAGCGATTTCGTATTGGCCTTGGTGACGATAAGCGGTTCCGGGCCGGTCAGAAATGCGATGATCTGCGGTGTTGTCGTTACGCCCTGGTTACCGCGCTTGAGAACCCGCACATCGGGATCGCTGAGGATGCCGAGCCCCCGCTTGCCGGAACGCTCCAACTCGCCCTGACTGGCGTCACCCTGATAATCGTATTCTCGAACCCCCAGGAAGGTGAAGTTGTTGTCGCGCAGCCATTCGAGAAATTCCACAGCTTCCTCGGCTGCAGCTTTCTTCATCGGTGTTTTGCCGGCCCTGTAAGCCTCTATGGCGTCAGTCAGGCGCGCTACCATGGCCGCGCGATCATTGACGGCTTCGCGCACCTGCTTGAGCACGGTGGTTAGCGCGGCAAGCATGATCTCGCGTGAAGGCGCATCGAGTGCCGGAACATGGATCTGCATCACCGAGACACGAGCCACGCCCTCGCCGGGTTTCTCGGGACCGGCGCCGCCGATAACGGTTCCGCTCTTTTTATCCACGTCCATGACCGGATGCAGCACCAGGTAAACCGAACTCACCCGCTCGCTAATTTCGCCGAGAACGGAATCCAGCAAAAATGGCATGTTGTCGTTGATCAGCGTAATGACCGTGATCGGCCTGCCGTCACGATAGACAAGATTGCTCTCGGAGAGATCGATCAACGGCTTGCCGGATTTGAAACGGGCCAAGGCATCCTGCGCAAGCTTGGCCGAAGTGCCAAGCGCGCCGGCATCATAAACGGCCAGGTCTTCTTCAGGCGCCCGGGCAAACAGCAGTTCCTGGAAGAGGCCCGTTCCGGCCTTTTTTCTCTTTTGCAGCTTTCGGCGGTTTTGACTTCGTGGCGGCTTTTACGTCCGATTTTGTCTTGGAAGCCATTAAATATTCCCCCTCGGTTCCCTAATTGGACCGATCATAGCTATTCGGAAGGCATTTTCGACTACAAACTGCATGTTCAGGGTGAAAATGATGTGACACGCAATAAACTTACAATTCGACCAGATGATCATCCAGTTCATTGATGTCGCCGGGCCCGGCCGGGAAATGTTCTTCCAGCAGCAAAGCCGCTTTTTCGATCGCCATGAGAAACCCCGCCGTCAAATCATCCCGGCCCGCATGTTCCGTCAGAATCGCAACAATGTTGTTCCATTCATCCTGATGGACTTTCGCGTTGATGCCGGCATCCGCGACCACCTCGGCATAACGTTCCGCCAACGACACGAAGAGCAGGATACCGGTGCGCTCGCTTGTCAGGTGCACATTGCGCGCCAGAAACTGCTGGATCGCATTCAGATGCGCGCGCCGGTATAGGATGCGCTTGGGAACGAGCCATAATGTGGCGCTCGGAACCAGCCACAGCAACAGCACCGCCGTCAGGAACGCCGCAAGGATCGCCAGACCGAAGACAGGCAGCGGCACCGTATACCAGTACCAGTGCGCCGCCACCGCGACGAATACGGCGGCAAGCAGGATGCCACAGGCGACAGTGAAACCGGCCACGTAGAAATAGCTGTCGCTGCGCCGCGCCAGAACTGCATAGATCTCGCCGCTGGTACGGCTTTCCGCCCGACGGATGGCCTCGGCGATGCTCTTGTGATCCGCTTCATTCATCAGTCGCATGATCTACCAGCTCCCCGATGCACCGCCGCCACCAGACGACCCGCCGCCACCCGAAAAACCGCCGCCACCACCGCCCGAAGACCAGCCACCGCCACCTCCGGACCATCCGCCACCGTTCCGGCGGCGCGGACGATTGTCGACATGCATCCCGAGCCATTCATACTGCCCGGGACCAATCTTGCGTCCGAAGACAGGCGCCAGAACAGCCATCGCGAAGCCGCCAAAAAAGATCGTTACCCATATTGCGATGAAAATGACCATGAACCAATCAATGTCGGAGGATTGCTCCTGAACATTGCGTTTCGCGCGGGCTTCAAGTTCGGCCGCGTCACCCGAAAGCACGCTCAGGATGCCATCAACACCTTTCGAAATGCCGCCGGAATAGTCACCGGAACGGAAACCCGGAATGATGGCGTTTTCGATGATGAGCTTTGACAGAAGATCCGTCAGCGTACCTTCGAGACCGTAGCCCACCTCGATGCGGACCTTGCGGTCATTCGGCGCCACGACCAGCAGAACACCATTGTTCTCCTGTTTCTGCCCAAGCGCCCAAGCGCGGTAGAGCCTGTTGGAATAGGGCTCGATTTCCTCTCCTTCGAGGCTCGGCACCGTTACCACCACCACCTGGTCGGAGGCTTTCGCCTCGAAAGCCGCCAGTTTCCGGGTAATTTGCTCCCTGGTCGCCGCATCGATGACGTTTGCACCATCGACGACCCGCCCGGTCAGCGCGGGCAGTTCGGCGGTGAAGGCGCTGGCCATCAACAGGATGAGCAGCACGGAAACAAGCAGCAGGCGCCTGGCAAGCCATTTGGACGATCGCTCGCAAACGGTCATGACCGCGATTTGACCCGGTATGGGCATCTGGAAAGCCTAGAATTTCACCTGAGGCGTCTGCTTGGCCGAATCCTCGATGGTGAAGGTCTGGTATGGCTCATTCCCGGTAAACCAGATCCACTTCCAGATCATGGTCGGCATGGTCCTGAGCGAGGTATTATACACACGCACGGCTTCGATATAGTCGCGGCGGGACACGGCGATGCGGTTTTCCGTCCCCTCCAGCTGCGACTGCAGGGCCAGGAAGTTCTGGTTGGATTTCAGATCCGGGTAGTTTTCAACGATCGCCATCAGCCGCGAGAGAGCACCCGTCAACTGTGCCTGGTTCTCCTGAAAAACCTTCATCGCATTGGGGTCTGTCAGCGTCTCCGGGTCACCTGCACCGAGGTTGCCTTGGCGCGCGCCTCGACGACCGAGGTCAGGACATCTTTTTCCTGCGCAGCATAACCTTTGACAGTTTCAACGAGATTGGGAATGAGGTCGGCGCGGCGCTGATATTGGTTCAGCACTTCGCTCCAGGCAGCCTTTGCCCGCTCTTCATTGGTCGGAATAGTATTGAACCCGCAGGCGGAAAGCAGGGGCACAAGGAGTGCGAGAGCAAGAACGGAAAGCGCGCGGCGCGGCGCCGTCAAACGAGTCACATGGTGCATCAGGATCCTCTCCCCAAGTTCAGATTCAAGCGGCCGGACGGCCTTCGAAACGAAGCAGTACGAACCTAGCGATTTTTTTTCTGCAAAAGGAACTGGCAAAGCGCTATGGTGATTTGCTCTGCAACCCCATGGAATTGTCATGCCTGAACAGGACAACAAGCGCGAGTCCGGCACCGAATCCAGGCGCATTCTGGACCGCGTGAACCACGAAACCGCGTCCGGAGGCCTGTCCGTTATCGAGCGTACCAAGGGCCATTTTTCCGCCGAGGATGCCGATGCCGCCGACCCCATCGAGATTTGGGGCACGCGCATCGGCCGGTTCCTGGGATTGCTTGTGCTGATCGCCATGTTTATCTGGTTCCTGAGTTCCTTTTTCGGCATGGCTTAAGCTCCTCTCCCCCTCCTGCATGAGTATTTTCAATGCCCAGTCCCGCTGCTGTCTCCGCCAATGCCGTTATCGTCATTTCCAGCCACGTCGTCCGTGGCTCGGTCGGCAATCGCGCCGCCGTTTTCGCGCTTGAAACCCTTGGCCATCCGGTTTGGGCGGTGCCGACTGTCATTCTTCCCTGGCACCCTGGTCACGGGCCCGCGAAGCGCATCGTGCCGGAGGTGCAGCAGTTCGACGACCTCATTGCTGATCTGGAGCGCGCGCCGTGGCTTAGCGAGGTCAGCGGCGTCATCACCGGCTATCTCGGCAATGCGGCGCAGGCCGCTGCGGTCGCGCGTCTGGTCAAGACGGTAAAGGCCCGGAATAAGGATGTCCTCTACCTCTGCGATCCGGTGATCGGCGATGAGAAGGGACTTTATGTTCCCGAAGCTACAGCCATCGGCATTCGCGATCAGCTCATGCCGCTTGCCGATATTGCGACACCCAATCGCTTCGAGCTCGCCTGGCTGGCCGGCGCCGAGCTTCCCGATAACAAGGCGATCATGCAGGCGGCCCTGCATGCGGGCCCGGGCACCATGCTTGTCACCTCTGCGCATCCAATGCTTGCCGGCGGTACAGGCAATCTGCTCGTCACCCACTCGCTGGCTCTTCTCGCCGAACACCGCCTCGTTACGGGCCCGACCAATGGCCTTGGCGATTTGACCTCTGCTCTTTTCCTGGCCCGCATGCTTGCCGGCCTCGATCTTGAACAGGTGCTGCAGCGAACCACCGCATCAGTCTTTGAGATCATGGCGCGTTCCGCCAAGCGCGGCGCCGACGAACTGATGCTGGAGGCAGACGCATCCAGCCTGTCGACACCCATGGCGATGACGCAGATGCGCCGTCTCGTTCATCCAAGCAAGGGCGTGCGGGCATGAATACCCTGAGACAAAGGATCAATTGAAATTCATGAAAATCAGGATTAAGCAAAAGCCATGACCTTGCTCCCTGAGAAACTCCTCACCGGCTATCGCAACTTCATGGCGCATCGCTATGCCAACGAGACGATGCGCTACAAGCAGCTCGCCGATCAGGGCCAGACGCCCGAAACATTGGTCGTCGCCTGCTGCGACTCCCGCTCGGCGCCCGAGATCATCTTCGATACCGCGCCCGGTGAGATTTTCGTCGTCCGCAACGTCGCCAATCTCGTGCCGCCCTATGCACCCGATGGCGAGTATCATGCGACGTCGGCCGCGCTCGAATTCGCCGTGCAGAGCCTCAAGGTCAAGAATATCGTCGTCCTCGGGCATGGCCGCTGCGGCGGTATCAAGGCAGCACTCGCCCCCGAGAGCCAGCCGCTCTCCCCAGGTGATTTCATCGGCAAGTGGATGAGCCTTGTCGCACCTGCCGCGGAGGCGGTTTCCGCCAATGAGCTCATGACACCGTTCGAGCGGCAGACGGCACTCGAGCGGATTTCCATCCGCTATTCTTTGAAGAACCTGCGCAGTTTTCCTTGCATCGATATCCTTGAAAAGAAGGGCCGCCTCAGCCTGCATGGCGCCTGGTTCGACATTTCGACCGGCGAACTCTGGATCATGAATCCCGAAACCGGTGATTTCCTGCGTCCTGACCCTCAAGCGGCCGGCGCCGCCGCCCTGGAATAGGAGAGATCAGAATGACGCGGTTGACACTCACGATCGCCGTCATTCTTTCATTGATGCTTCCTGCAGTGGCGGACGAGGCCCATCAGGCGCTCGTGGAGCGCTGGTATTCCGGCCTCGCGACCGCTGACCGCACGACGTTCAACGACATTCTGGCCGATGACGCGAAAGTCATCCTTGAAGACATCGATGCGATCCAGACCAAGGATGAATTCCTCGGGAGTCTCGATGAATGGAAGAATGCGGTGCGTGGCGCTACGGTCCGGCACCGAATCGCCAGCACGGAAAACGGTACGATCACCGTTTTCGTTTGCTACCAATTCCCCGGCAACACCACCTATATGCGTGAGATTTTCAATTTCCGCGGCGCGAAGATCATAGAGAGCGCGCAGAGCTCCGTCGGAGTGGCGTGCGAGGGCTTTTGACAAGCAAAAAGCCGGCGCGACGCACCGGCTCTTTGGCATTCAGGCGCAGCTTGATTATTCGCCGTCGATTTGCGCGCCGATGATGGCGATGGCCTGCTGATAGACACTGGCAGCATTCCAGCCCTGGATCGCACCGAAATTGGGTTGTCCGGGCTGGTAGCCTGCGCCAGCCTGCCAGCCATGGCCGCGCAGGAAGTTCGCCGTCGATGCCAATGCGTCTGCCTTGGAGCGAACCATGTCGATGCGGCCATTGCCGTCGCCATCTGCACCATATTTCAGGACATTCACCGGGAGGAATTGCGTCTGGCCGATCTCGCCATGCATCGCACCCTTGGCGTCAGGCGCAAGCGTCCCATTGTCGATCAACTGCAGGGCAGCATTGAGCTGATCGCGGAAATATTCTGGGCGGCGGCAATCATAGGCAAGTGTCGCTACTGCCGAGAGCGTGTGCTGATTGCCCATAAAGCTGCCGAAGCCGGTTTCCATGCCCCAGATTGCAATCAGCGGGCCCGCCGGAACGCCGTAGCGTCTTTCAATGCTGGCAAAAAGCGCCGCATTCTTGGCCTTCTGTGATTTGCCCCGCGAAATGATCGTCTGACCGCCGCGCACCTGCATGAACTTGTCGAGTGAGTATTTGAAGCTCTTCTGGTTGCGATCGGCGTTGATGGTTTTCGTCGCATAGTTGACGTTGCTCAACGCCCCGATAGCTCTGTTGCCAATACCTTGCGCCTGTGCCTGCTGCTCGTATTGCTGGATCCATTCCGAAAATCCTGCGGAACTTTTGCCACATCCGGCGGCGGCTTGCGCCGCGCCAGCCGTTACGAGAAGCGCGGACACTGTGGCCGCAAAAAATCTGCCTTTGGCAACAAATGCCATGGAAATCTCCTTGAAAGTTGAATCGCTCGTGGTCCTATCTGCCATTTTTCTACAACCCTGTCATCTGGCAGAATTGCCCATCTATTGGACAAAAGTCGCCTCCCCTCGCGTAAGTTTACGGCCATTTCATGAATTATGGAATGAGTACCATCCTATACCGCTGGCTAACGTATTGAAAGAAATACAATCTGTGGTTGAAACGACGTTCTTTGGGTTGGTATTGACCTCTAGGCTTTGGCTTGATGATTAGGGTCAGGACCATATCCATGACGCGTTGCGCAAGCTAACGAGCCGGAAAAGGCGCGCCTGAACCTGCCGCACCTTGACTCTACGCGCCACTTGCTGTTTAAGCCGCGCATCAATCCGCGACGAGTTCTGAACTCCGAGCAGCCGACCGGGACCCCGAAAGGGTTCGAACGATCCCGGAGGTCAACACCCGACAGCGCGATGCGCCCTCGGGTGTCATTTTGCTTTGAGCTTCTGGCTTTGGCGCGATTGGAAACTTATCTTTCGGGGAATGTCCCCGAAGATATCAAGGAAAACTGGATGTTTGAGAGCTTACAGGAACGACTAGGTTCGATTTTGAACGGCCTGACCGGTCGCGGCGCGCTGTCGGATGCCGACGTCGCAGCCGCGCTGCGCGAGGTTCGCCGCGCCCTCCTCGAAGCCGACGTTGCGCTTGATGTCGTCCGCTCCTTCACCGACAAGGTTCGCGCCAAGGCGGTCGGCGCCGAGGTCCTCAAGAGCATCAAGCCCGGCCAGATGGTCGTCAAGATCGTCCACGACGAACTTGTCAGCATGCTCGGCGAAGAAGGTGTTTCCATTGATCTCAATGCGCCTGCCCCCGTCGTAATCATGATGGTCGGCCTGCAGGGCTCGGGCAAGACCACCACGACCGGCAAGATCGGCAAGCGCCTGACCGAGCGGTCGAAGAAGAAGGTGCTGCTTGCGTCGCTCGATACGCGCCGCCCCGCCGCCCAGGAGCAGTTGCGCCAGCTCGGCGTACAGACCGGCGTCGACACGCTGCCGATCATTGCCGGCCAGACGCCGGTCGAGATCGCCGCCCGCGCCGTACAGGCCGCCAAGCTTGGCGGCCATGATGTTGTTATTCTCGACACCGCCGGCCGCACGCATATCGACGAGCCGCTGATGGTCGAAATGGCCGACATCAGGAAAAAGGCAAACCCGCATGAAATCCTGCTCGTCGCCGACGCCCTGACCGGCCAGGACGCTGTCAATCTTGCACGTTCGTTCGATGAGCGCGTCGGCATCACCGGTCTGGTGCTGACCCGCATGGACGGCGATGGCCGCGGCGGTGCTGCTCTTTCGATGCGCGCCGTCACCGGCAAGCCGATCAAGCTGATCGCCACCGGCGAAAAGATGGATGCGTTGGAGGAGTTCTATCCTCGCCGTATCGCCGATCGTATTCTGGGCATGGGCGACATCGTTTCGCTGGTTGAGAAGGCTGCCGAGAACATCGACGCGGAAAAAGCCGCCGCGATGGCCAAAAAGATGCAGTCCGGCAAGTTTGATCTCAACGATCTGGCCGATCAGATCGGCCAGATGCAGAAGCTTGGCGGCATGGGCGGCATCATGGGCATGATGCCCGGCATGGGCAAGATGAAGGATCAGATGGCCGCTGCCGGCCTCGACGATTCCATCTTCAAGCGCCAGCTCGCGATTATCTCGTCGATGACTGCGGCCGAGCGCGGCAATCCCGACATTCTCAAGCATTCGCGCAAGCAGCGCATCGCCAAGGGTTCCGGCACCAATGCCGCCGACATCAACAAGCTTCTGAAAATGCACCGCCAGATGGCGGACATGATGAAAGCGATGGGCGGCAAGGGCAAAGGCGGCATGATGAAACAGATGATGGGCGGCCTCGGCGCCAAGATGGGTCTTGGCGGCATGGGTGGTCCGGGCGGTTTTGGTGGCGGCATGCCGGACCTGTCCAGGATGGACCCGAAGCAGCTCGAAGCCCTGCAGAAACAGGCGGAGGCCGCGGGCTTTGGCAAGGGCGGCGGCCTGCCCGGCGGTCTCGGTGGTCTGGGCGGCGGTGGCATGCCCCGGTTGCCCGGCCTGGGCGGCGGCCTTCCCGGCCTTCCTAAGAAGAAAGGATAATCATGTCCTCATCGTCCCTCCCGAAGGAACTCATCGAACTGCGTGCCTCGATCGACAATATCGATGCGGCGCTGATCCATATGCTCGCGGAGCGTTTCCGCTGCACCAAGGAAGTGGGTCTGCTGAAAGCGCAGAACGGCCTCGCGCCCGCCGATCCAGCGCGAGAAAAACTTCAGGTCGAACGTCTGCGCTCCCTTGCCCAGTCGTCCGGCCTCGACCCCGATTTTGCCGAGAAGTTCCTGAACTTCATCGTCAAGGAAGTGATCAGGCATCACGAAACAACAGCCGCCAAAGAAAACGGCGCGTAACTCAACCAGGAGAATACAATGTCACTGAAAATCCGTCTGGCCCGCGCAGGGTCGAAGAAGCGCCCTTACTACCACGTTGTGATTGCTGACGTCCGCGCACCGCGCGATGGCCGTTTCATCGAGAACGTCGGTTCTTGGAACCCCATGCTTCCCAAGGATGGCGACCGCGTCAAGCTCGATGCAGAGCGCATCAACTACTGGATTGGTCACGGCGCGCAGCCGACGGATCGCGTCCTGCGTTTCCTCGATCAGGCCGGAATCGCCAAGCGCGACACCCGCAGCAATCCTGAAAAGGCTGTTCCGGGCAAGAAGGCACAGGAGCGCGTTGCTCTGGCCAAGCAGGCTGAAGAAGATGCAAAGGCAAAGGTCATTGCTGAAGCCGAAGCCGCCAAAGCCGCCGCTGAAGCTGCCAAGGCCGCTGCGGAAGCGCCTGCTGAGGAACCAGCTGCCAGCGAATAAGCTGAACTTCATTATGCACGTGAATGCGAAACGGGTGGCTCTGCCGCCCGTTTTCGTTTGTGTAAACTTCACAGAACTGCAAAAAAACTGAAACGTTCCCCGCGCAAGAAAGAGGCAGCCAGCCACTCTTGATCGGCGCATGATCCTTTGGATTATGTGTCAGCCAGCCCGGAGAGAATATTCATGACCCGATCGGCACCCTTCACTCGCCGCAGCTTCCTCGTTTCAACCGGAGCCGTTGCGTTGACTGCCGCATCCGGTTTCGCGCTCCCGTCCTACTCACGCGCAAACGCACGTCCGGTCTTTACCCATGGCGTCCAGTCGGGCGATGTTGATGCGACAACCGGCATGATCTGGACGAGAACCGATCGGCCCGCTCGCGTAAGCATCGAAGTTTCCACGACGGAAAGCTTTACCGATGCGATCAAGCTCCCCCCGCTCAATGCCTTTCCCGATAGCGATCTGGCCGTAAAGCAGTTGCTGACGGATCTCGCCTCGGACCAGGATATCTTCTACCGCCTGACCGCGGTTGATCTCAGCGACCTCAATGCGGTTTCGGAACCCGTTGTCGGACGTTTCAAGACCGCGCCGATGACGAAGCGCAATATCCGCTTTGCCTGGTCAGGCGATACGGTTGGCCAGGGGTGGGGTATCGACGAGACTGGCATGAAGACCTATGCGACCATTGCCCGCCACGAGCCGGATTTCTTTCTGCATTCGGGCGATACGATCTATGCAGATGGACCTCTCGTCGATGAAGTCGACCTGAAAGACGGTACCAAGTGGAAGAACCGCATCGTCACCGATGAAAAGCGCAAGGTTGCGGAGACTCTGGACGAGTATCGCGGTCAGTGGAAATACAACCTTCTCGACGATCATGTCCGGGCATTGAACGCCATCTGCCCGACATTTTTTCAGTGGGATGACCATGAGGTGACCAACAATTGGTCATCCTCCAGGAGCCTCGCCGCCGATGATCGCTACGAGGAAAAGTCCATCGCACTTTTGTCCGCCCGGGCCGGCCGTGCCTTCCACGAAATGACGCCGATCCGCTATACTCCGGCGGAACCGGGCCGGGTCTACCGCAAGATCGCCTATGGTCCGCTGCTTGATGTTTTCTTCCTCGATCTGCGTTCCTATCGCGGCCCGAATGGTCCAGGGATGGAAGAGACGATCACACCGGACGCCTCCATTCTTGGTGAGCGCCAGGTGCGCTGGCTGAAACAGGAACTCCTGAACTCCAAAGCCACATGGAAAGTGATCGCATCGGACATGCCGCTCGGCGTTATTGTCTGGGACAACGCCAAGGAAAAGAAGGGCGCGGAGGCCATCGCCAATGGCGACAATGGCCCGGCAAAGGGCCGCGAGCTCGAAATTGCCGATCTGCTGCGCTTCATCAAGTCTGCGGGCATCAGGAACACCGCCTGGTTCACCGCCGATGTGCACTATACGGCCGCGCATTACTACAATCCGGAAAAGGCGCAGTTCCAGGACTTCGAGCCGTTCTGGGAATTCGTCTCCGGCCCGATCCATGCCGGAACCTTCGGCCCCAACGATCTCGACCAGACCTTCGGTCCGGAGCTCAGGTTCATCAAGGCACCCACAGCCGAGCAGGGACAGAATCTGCCGCCGTCGGCGGGGCTGCAATTCTTCGGGCTTGTCGATATCGACGGGGTGAGCGGACAGATGACCGTCCGGCTGATGGATCGTGAAAATATCGAACTTTACAAGGTCACGCTGGATCCCGTCCGCTCGATCTGATGCGGCAATGCACGGGCGGCCGTGGTTTCTCAGGCCGCCTGTGAGGTCAGCGTATCCCAAGCGGCCATGGCCGCATCGGCGGTCTTCATCAACTGTTCGAGCGATGCCCCGTCACGCGCGGTGATCGACATGCCGTGCTGGACCGTGGCGTAGAATTCCGCGACCTGCTGGCAATCGATGGTCGCGGGCAGTTCTCCCTCACCTATCCCCCGCTCCAGCCGGTTTCTGAGGTGGGTCACATTCTCCAGGCGCCGGTCACGCAGCAGCGCGCAGACCGATTCCGAACCCTGCTCGCCATGCAGGGCTCCAAGCACGATCAGGCAGCCATGCGGCTCGTCGGCATGGGTATAGGCGAGGGCCGTCTCCTTCAGGAAATTGGCAAAGCCTTCGCGCGCCGTTGCGGCTTCGGGCAGCGCTTCCCAGATCTGCACGCCCACCCTGGTCCGATAGACTTCGACAGCGTCCTTGAATAGCTCTGCCTTGCTGCCGAAAGCCGCGTAAAGGCTGGGCGCATTGATCTCCATCGCTGCGGTGAGGTCGGCCATGGAGGCACCTTCATAGCCCTTTGCCCAGAAAACCTCCATCGCCCGCGCAAGCGCGGCATCACGATCGAATGCACGTGGACGGCCTCTTTGCGTCATGGTTTTTCCTTTATGTAATGGTCAATACATAAAACACTTGACGCTGCCGTGCAAGCATCCTATGTCTTTTTGTATCGATCATTACATAATAGGAAATCACATGACTCGTCTTAATGGCAAAGTAGCTCTCGTCACCGGTGGAAGCCGCGGCATTGGCGCCGCGATAGCGCGCAAACTGGCGGAAGACGGTGCCGATATCGCCATAACCTATACCAGCGCCGCCGCGAAGGCCGGCGAAACCGTAAAAGCCATTGAAAAGCTCGGGCGGCGCGCCATCGCCATCAGGGCCGACAATCTCGATGCAGCAGCCGTAGAGGCCGCCGTCAGCGAGGCCCACGCCAAGCTCGGGAGACTGGATATTCTGGTCAACAGTGCCGGTGTCTTTTCGGTCGACCAGATTGAAACCGCCACGCTTGATGAGTTCGACCGCGTCATGTCCATTCATGTCCGGGCGAGTTTCGTTGCATCGAAAGCAGCGGCCGCGCTCATGGGCGCAGGCGGGCGCATTGTTTCGATCGGCAGCAATCTTGGCGAGCGCGTGCCATTTCCCGGCCTCAGCATCTACGCCACCAGCAAGGCAGCCCTCGTCGGCTTGACCAAGGCGCTGGCACGCGACCTTGGCCCGAAGGAAATCACCGTCAATATCGTCCAGCCAGGCTCGACCGATACGGACATGAACCCCGCCAATGGTGACCATGCGGACGCACAGCGTGCACTGATGGCGATCCCCCGCTTTGGTCAAGCCAGGGATATTGCCGGAATTGTCGCATATCTGGCAGGCGACGAAGGCCGGTTCATCACCGGCTCGGCATTCACAATCGATGGCGGCACCAATATCTGACGCCATTCCTGACTTCGCGCGAGGACGGCGCCTCAGACGTCGCCCTTGCGCACCAGCCTGCCTTCTTCGGCCTTGTGGAAATATTGCGAGCAGACCAGCCACCCCTTCAGTGGCCGCAACAGTGCAAGACTGCCAAGAAGCGTCAATGGCAGCGTGGTGAACAGATGCACCCAGATCGAAACTTCGTAGGTCGTTTGCAACCATAGAGCGAAGATCATGGCCGGCACGGCGACGATGGTCATGGCAAAGAAAGCCGGGCCGTCGGCGGGATCGGCAAAAGAATAATCAAGCCCGCAAACCTCGCATGACGGAGCCAGCTTGAGGTATCCGTTGAACAGGTGACCCTGCTGGCATTGCGGACAGCGCCCGAGAATACCGGTCTTCATCGGGTTGTCTGTCGCATGGTACTGAATTTCTGACATGGCAATCGCCTTTCAATGCCCACCCTATTGTATGGACTTTGTGAACATACAATCTGGATAATCTTGCGTCGATATTTACACCTTGTATGGAAGAAAATAAAGTAATTCGCGGCAATCAGCGACAATTTGCCTTGCGGACAGTCGACAAACCTAATAATTGTATGGAGAAACTCCATACAATGGATGTCACATGACACTTTGGAAGCCCCGCATCGCCGCAAATGCCAGATACAAGCATCAGGGTATCGCCGATGCGCTGAAAGCCGATATCGCAGCGGGCCTCATCAAAGCCGGCGACGCGTTACCGCCGCAACGCGAGATTGCACGTGAACTCGGCGTTGACCTTACAACTGTAACGCGCGCCTTGAACGAGATCCGCCATCTGGACCTGATCGAGGCGCGAACCGGGGCTGGCACCTTCGTAAAGATACCGCCCGATCAACCGGCAACGGCAACACCGGCCGCTGAACTCGATCTTAGCATGAACATACCGCCGCAGCCACACGAAGCCGGTTTGCCGGGTCGCATCGCCCACGGCGTCGGCGTTCTTCTTGCCGGTGCGCCAAACCATTTTCTGTCCTACCAGGAAAGCACCGGGACCGAAGCGTCCCGCCATGCCGCGGCACAGTGGCTTGCTCCGCGCTTCAGCGCCGCGCCGGCCGTGGACCGGCTTGTCGTTGCCGGAGGGGCACAAAGCGCGCTCTTTGCCATCTGCAGCCTTGTTGCCGCCAGGAGCAGCATCTGCGCGGGCTCGATAACTTATCCCGGCTTGAAGTCCGCGGCGGCTGCCCTCGACCTCGCCATTCACCCGCTGGACATGGACGAGCACGGCATCATCCCGGATCTCGTTCGAGGAATGCTGCCGGCGTCATTTGCCAAAAGCGCTTTACGTCATTCCGTCCATAGACAATCCGACGACTGCGACCATGCCGCTCGAGCGGCGGCAGGCTATCGCCGAAATTGCCCTCCGGCATAAGGTAACAATCATCGAGGATGATCCCTATGCGGAACTGCTTGACCAGCCGCTGCCAGCCATTGCGGCGCTGGCTCCCGGCCTCACCTGGCATGTCTCCACCCTGTCCAAATGTGCGGCTCCGGCTCTCCGGGTCGCCTATGTGCTCTGCCCGTCGGCGCTGGATGTATTGAGACTGGCGTCAAGCCTGCGCGCCAGCAATCCGGGCACCTCGCCGCTCTTGGCTGCGCTGGCGACCGACTGGATCGAAACCGGCACATTGCGGCAAATCACGCTGGCGATCAGGGCGGAGAGCCGCGCGCGCCAGTCCCTCGCCTCCGCTATTCTCAAAAACTGGACCTATGCGGCGGATGCATCCGGACACCATCTCTGGCTCACGCTCCCCGTACAGTGGAACGCCAGTGAATTCGCCGCCATTGCCCGCCGCTCCGGTCTCGGCATCGTCCCCGCATTGGCGTTTAGCATCGGACCGTCGCCGGGCAAAGCCGTCCGCGTGTCGCTTGGCGCTGCGCCGGATAGGGCGCGCCTCGAACAGGGGCTCGTCCTGCTGGACCGGCTGCTGCATGAACCGCAGTTCACGACGGGACTGATTGTCTAGAAAAATCTCCCCTGCGTGGTGATAGGGTGAAAAACCGGCCGGTTTGCCATAGCGGCAAACACCCGGTGTTCGAGATCGAGCAGATAGCGCTTGCGCCGCTGGCCGCCGCCATAACCGGTGAGCGAGCCGTCCGCGCCGATGACCCGATGGCAGGGGACGACGATGGCGACGCGATTTTGTCCATTCGCAGCACCGGCAGCGCGACTGGAACCCGGCTTGCCGATAGCGCGCGCCATCTCGCCATAGGTGCAGGTCTGTCCATAGGGTATTTCCTGCAGTTTCGACCAGATTTCCAGCTGAAATGGCATTCCCGGCAGGATCAGCGGCGTTTCGAACTGCGTAAGCCTGCCGGCGAAATATGCCGTCAGCTCGGTCCCAATCTGATCGAGAACCGCGTTGCGGCCAGCCTCGATCGTATAACCGTAGCGCCGCTCCAACTCCTCGATCTCCCGCGGCAAAGCCGGCCGGTCGTCGAATTCGAGCAGTGACAGCGCTTCGTCGCTCGCCATCGCAACCATCGGGCCGATGGGCGTTTGAATTTTCCTCTGCAGCAAAAGTCTGGTCACGACAGATCTCCCGATCTGCGCTCGATTCTACCCTTTTGGAAAACGGAGCCCACCCGTTTTCGTCAGGAGTGTTTGGACGCGACGGTCATCCTCGTGCCCGCGGAGTAAAGCGCCTGGACAATATCCTCCGGCGGCTCCTGATCCGTAACCAGCTCATCGAGATCCGCCGAGGTTACACACTTGCACCAGCCCGCGACGGCCGAATTTCGTAGCGTCGGTAATGGCGGTCTTGCGCGCCCCGCGCGACAGCACGGTGCGGGCGAATTCCGCCTCCGCCAGATCGTAATCCGTTATTCCCTCCGAAGCGTCGAGCGCCCCGACGGAAATGACCGCGTGGGTGACGCTGAAGCGGCTGACAAACTCGATTGCAGAAACCCCGAAAGCCGCGCCGCTATCACTGCGCAGTTCCCCCCCGGCCATGAACACCCTGTTGCCGTTCACCGTGGCCAGTGTGCGGGCAATGTCCGACGAATTGGTCACGACGGTCAGATTGCGATGCTGCAGAAGTTCGCGCGCAAGGAAACTCGTTGTCGTGCCCGTATCCAGCATGATGGATTCGCCATTACGGATCGTGCGGGCCACCCATTGTGCGATCAAGCGCTTGGCGCCTGCATTCTCGCGCATGCGCAGCTCGAGACGGTGCCTCGCCCAGATGTTGCGGTAGCCCGATGGCCCCGTGGACCCGCGTCACCGCACCCGTGTCTGTCATTGGCTTGACATCGCGGCGGATCGTTTCCAGCGAAACGCCGAGCTTCTGCGCCAGATCGGCGATCGAGATTGTTCCCTCGTCCTGCAGCAGTCGCGTGATCTCACCGCGCCGTTTGGAACTCATGTTAAAAACCTCAAACAAAAGTGTAATATCAACATTAATACCACATTTTTCGCCTGTATCAGGCAATAAAACCACAAAATACCACAAAAAACTGTTGACAGGTGCGACATAATGGGCGAACCTCTGCCATGGGAATAAAGGGAATGCGTGGTTCGACAGGCTCACTATGAGGGGGCATATCCTTGCAGGTACCCAAGATGCCGGCGCAAGGGTATTGAATGAAAGTCTTTGCCATAGATGAAATTCCTGTTCATGGAGAGTCCACAACCCCCATTGGACAGGTAGTCTCCCTCATGGTGAGTCTGTCGAACCACGCAGCGGCCCGCCCATGACACTTCCCGAGTCCACCAGAAGCCGCATTGCCGCCCTGCCGCTCTGGCAAGGCGATATTCAGATCGCGCTGCTCAAAGGCGGCATCAGCAATGAAAGCTATGTCGTCGAGGATGCAGAACGCAAATATGTCGTGCGTTTCGGCACTGACTACCCGTTCCATCACGTATTTCGCGACCGCGAGGCGATGACAGCCGAAGCCGCGCATCGTGCCGGCTTTGCGCCTGAGTTGTTCCATGCCGGCGACGGCGTCATGGTCACCGCCTTTCTTGGTGCCCACACCTATGATGCCAGTGATGTTCGCGCCAACATACCGCGCGTGGCAGACATGATCCGCCGGTTCCACACGACGATGCCTGAACACATTCTTGGCCCGGGCTTTATGTTCTGGGTCTTCCATGTCATCCGCGATTATGCCCGCACGCTGCAAACCGGGAAGAGCCGCATGGCCGGGCAACTTGGCACCTATCTCGCCATCGCCACGGAAATGGAGGCTGCACAAAGACCGCTGCCGATTATCTTCAGCCATAACGATCTGCTTCCAGCCAATATACTCGATGACGGCAAACGCCTCTGGCTGATTGACTTCGAATATGCGGGTTTCTCCACCGCGATGTTCGACCTTGCCGGCCTCGCCTCCAATGCCGGCCTCGATGAAGGCGAATCCGAAGCGCTGCTCACGGCCTATTTCAAGAGCGCGCCCGACCGCGAACTCAAGCGCGCTCATGCCGCCATGCAATGCGCTTCGCTTTTGCGCGAAGCCATGTGGAGCATGGTTTCCGAGCTCTATCTCAACGCGCCGGGCGTCGACTACGTTGCCTATACGGCCGAGAATTTGCAGCGGCTCGACCAGGCGCTTGACCATTACAGAATGACTTACGGAAAGACCGCATCATGACCATTCCTTCGCAGGCCCAGATCGTCGTCATCGGCGGCGGGATTATCGGCTGTTCGACGGCGTATCACCTTGCCAAGGATCACAAGGCCGATGTCGTTCTGCTGGAAATGGGCCAGCTGACCTCCGGCTCTACCTGGCATGCGGCCGGTCTCGTCGGGCAGTTGCGCTCTTCCGCCTCGATCACGCGCGTCCTCAAATATTCAGTCGATCTCTACAAGCGTCTCGACGAGGAAACCGGTCTCGCCACGGGCTGGAAGATGACGGGCTGCCTGCGCCTTGCGACCAATCAGGACCGCTGGACAGAATTCCGCCGACTCGCAACCACGGCGGGAAGCTTCGGCATGGAAATGCATCTGCTTTCGCCACAAGAGGCCAGGGCCATGTTCCCCCTGATGCAGGTGGACGATCTCGTCGGCGCCAGCTGGTTGCCGACCGACGGACAGGCCAGCCCCTCCGATATTACCCAGTCTTTGGCACGCGGCGCCCGTATGCATGGCGCCAAGCTGATCGAGAACATCCGCGTCACCGGCTTCGAAATGAACGGCGACCGTATCGTCAAGGTCAAGACCGATCAGGGCGATATTGCCTGCGATAAAGTCGTCAACTGCGCTGGCCAGTGGGCGCGGCAGGTTGGCGGGATGGCGGGCATCAACGTGCCGCTGCAACCGGTCAAGCACCAATACATCATCACCGAGAAGATCGACGGCCTGTCGTCCAATGCGCCGACTATCCGCGATCCGGACCGGCGCACCTATTTCAAGGAGGAGGTCGGCGGTCTGGTCATGGGCGGCTATGAACCCAATCCGCAAAGCTGGGTCACCGGAGACGTGCCGAACGACTGGCAGTTCCGCCTTTTCGACGACGATTTCGACCATTTCGAACAGCATATGCTGCAGGCCATGATCCGCATTCCCGCGCTCGAAACCGCTGGCGTAAAGCAGATGATCAACGGCCCGGAGAGCTTCACGCCCGACGGCAATTTCATCCTCGGCGTTGCACCGGAATGTTCCAACATGTTTGTCGGCGCAGGATTCAACGCGTTTGGCATTGCCTCCGGCGGTGGTGCCGGCTGGGTACTCGCGCAATGGGTTGTCGATGGCGAAGCGCCGCTCGATCTTTGGACCGTCGATATCAGGCGCTTTTCCAATCTTCATCGCAATCGTGACTGGGTGCGTGATCGTACGCTGGAAGCCTACGGCAAGCACTACACGGTTGGCTTTCCGCATGAGGAATATGCATCCGGACGCCCGGCCATCGTCTCGCCGCTCTATGACCGGCTGAAAAAGCATCGCGCCGTCTTCGGCTCGAAACTTGGCTGGGAACGGCCGAACTGGTTTGCCCCGGACGGTATGCCGGCAGAGGACGTCTATTCCATGGGGCGGCAGAACTGGTTCGATGCGGTCGGCGAGGAACATGAATTGGTCCGCGACAAGGTCGGCATTTTCGATCAGTCCTCCTTCGCCAAATTCGAGTTAAACGGCAAGGACGCCGCCAAAGCTCTCGACTATATCTGCGCCAATGACGTCGCAAAACCTGCGGGCCGCCTCACCTATACGCAGCTTCTCAACACGCGGGGAGGCATCGAATGCGATCTGACTGTTGCGCGGCTTGGCCATGACAAATTCTATATTGTCACGGGCACCGGCTTTCGCACCCATGACTACGGCTGGATCAAGGAGCACATCGCCAAAGGCCTCGATGCAACCTTGACTGATATCACCGAGGATTTCGGCACTCTGTCTTTGATGGGTCCGAAGGCGCGCGACGTACTGGCGCGCGTTACCGGCGCCGACGTCGGCAATAGCACCTTTCCTTTTGGCCATGTCCGCGAGATTGGTATCGCTGGCACCACCGTTCGGGCGCTGCGTATCACCTATGTCGGCGAACTCGGCTGGGAGTTGCATGTGCCAATCGCGGCAACTGGAGCGGTCTTCGATGCTCTCATGCGAGCCGGCGAGGAATTCGGCATCAGGCCGGTCGGCTATCGTGCCATTGAATCGCTGCGGCTGGAGAAAGGGTACCGCGCCTGGGGTTCCGACATCACGCCAAATGACTCGCCCTTCGAAGCCGGACTCGGCTGGGCCGTCAAGCTTCGCAAGAACACCGATTTCCTGGGTCGCAAGGCAAGCGAGGCCATTCATGCCGCCCCGTTAAAGAAGCGCCTCGCCGGTTTCACGGTGGCGGATGGGGATGTCGTTCTCCTTGGTCGCGAGACCATCCTGCGCAACGGTGAACCCGTCGGATATCTTACCAGCGGCGGCTATGGCTATACGCTCCAAAGCCCTATTGGATTTGGCTATGTGCGCAATGCCGGCGGCGTGACCGATGCATTCCTGTCAGATGGACAATACGAGCTCATTGTGGGTAATGAACGTTTCGCCGCGACGATCCACCTCGACCAGCTGTATGACCCCGGCAACGAGCGGGTAAGGGGCTGAACGTACAGAATTGAAGGTCCTTCAAACGCGAAAACTCAGATTCCGGATCGCTCTTGTACGGGACGCGACGAAATTCCCTCAAAAAGTGCCTAAACTCGCCCAATTTTCATCGATTCTGGCTAAACTTTATCAATCGTAACGCGAAATTCAGGTGCACAAAGTTGTGTCATGTCAAACTGATGCAGGGGTTGACTTTGGCCGCGCGCAGGACCAAATGACGCCACGCAGCCCTGTAATTTGCGGCCTGCGTACCTTCAACCGGAGTTTATCTCTTATGCCCAACAACGACAGTCATAGTCGATTGTTTGCGCCGTCCCTCGGCGATCGTGGCCTGATTTAGAGATCAGCTCGCCTCGATCCCCTGTGACGGCGGATCGACAGAAAGGCGAGCTAAAATGAACGACCTTCGCTTTACCACGGATGCGGTCCACGCCGGACGTGCACCCGCAGCCACCCTTGCAGAACGGCTTGCTGCCATGCAGGCTGCCGATGCAGTCGAGCTTCTGAACGAGCTCGAACTAGCTGATTCCATTGGCATTATTTCCGAAATGCCCCGTGATCATGCCGTGCTGATTCTGGATCAGCCGGAGTTGCATTCGGCTGCCGCGATCATCGGGGCCCTGCCCGTTCCGGTGGCACAGGAACTCCTCGACGCCATGTCGGCAGACCGCGTGACCGATCTTTTCCACGAATTCGATGCCGGGACCCGCAGTCGGCTCGTACCGGGTCTTGGCCGCGATACCAAGCTGGCTCTGCGCAAGCTGCTGCGCTATCCGCCCCATACGGCCGGCAGCCTCATGACTACGGAGTTCGTCAGTGTTCCGGCAGACTGGAGCGTTGCACAGACGCTGCAGCATATCCGCGAAGTGGAGCGCTCCCGCGAGACTGTTTATGCAATCTATGTTATTGATCCGGCAACAAAAATCTTGTTGCGGGCCGTAGCATTGCGCCGGCTGATCACCAGCGGACCAGACGTCTCGATCATGAGCGTCGGCCGCGATGTCGCCCCGGTCACCGTCGCGCCGCTGACCGATCAGGAAGACGTGGCCCGGCTTTTCCGCAAGCATGACCTCCTCGCTGTTCCCGTCGTCAATGACGGCAACCAGATCATCGGCATTGTCACCGTCGATGATGTGATCGACGCCATGACCCAGGAAATGACCGAGGATACGCTGAAGTTCGGGGGCATGGAGGCGCTGCACAAGCCTTACATGCAAATCGGTTTCCTGCACATGATCCGCAAGCGCGCTGGCTGGCTCGGCGTGCTGTTCCTCAGCGAAATGCTGACCGCAAGCGCCATGCAGCATTTCGAGGGCGAGCTCGAGAAAGCCGTTGTTCTAACCCTGTTCATCCCGCTTATCATGAGTTCCGGCGGCAATTCCGGTTCGCAGGCGACTTCACTGCTGATCCGCGCCCTGGCCCTGCAGGAACTGCGGCTGAAGGACTGGTGGCGTGTTGCCTTGCGCGAAATACCGACTGGCCTCGTTCTCGGCTCCTTCCTTGGGCTCATCGGCGTTGTCCGCATCACCGCATGGCAGATGACCGGCCTCTACGATTACGGTCAGCACTGGCCGCTGATTGCCGCGACGGTCGGTACGGCATTGATCGGTATCGTTACCTTCGGGTCACTTGCGGGTTCGATGCTGCCGTTCATTCTGCAGAAGACTGGCTTTGATCCCGCCAGCGCCTCGGCACCCTTTGTAGCGACACTGGTGGATGTCACCGGGCTGGTGATTTACTTCAGTATTGCGCTGGTGATCCTGTCCGGGACCCTGCTCTAACCATTGGCCTGCATGGCTGCCATGCAGGCCAAAACGCTTTGCCCCCTTTCGCATTTGCGAAAAAACATGTATGGAGCGCGCAAATGTAAAGCGGCGCATCATACGTGGCGTCCACAATCCTCCAAAGAGAACCTTATGAAACTGCGCAACATCGCGATCATCGCACACGTTGACCATGGCAAGACCACGCTCGTTGACGAACTTCTGAAACAGTCCGGCAACTTCCGCGACAACCAGCGCGTTGCCGAACGCATGATGGATTCCAACGACATCGAAAAGGAACGCGGGATCACGATTCTCGCCAAAGCCACGTCGGTCGTCTGGAAGGACACGCGTATAAATATCGTTGACACACCCGGCCACGCCGATTTTGGCGGTGAAGTCGAGCGCATCCTGAGCATGGTTGACGGCGCCATCGTTCTCGTCGACGCCGCCGAAGGACCCATGCCACAGACGAAATTCGTTGTGGGCAAGGCACTGAAGGTTGGCCTGCGCCCGATCGTTGCGATTAACAAGATCGATCGTCCCGATGCGCGTCACGAAGAAGTTGTGAACGAGGTCTTTGATCTCTTCGCCGCGCTCGACGCAACTGACGAACAGCTTGATTTCCCGATCCTCTACGGTTCGGGCCGCAATGGCTGGATGGCACGCAACCCGGAAGGTCCGCAGGATCAGGGTCTTGCAGCATTGTTTGACATGGTTCTCGAACACGTTCCTGCGCCGACCGTTGGCGAAGGTGCGTTCAAGATGATCGGCACGATCCTTGAAGCCGATCCATTCCTCGGCCGTATCATCACCGGCCGCATTCATTCAGGCACCGTCAAATCGAACCAGCAGGTCAAAGTCCTGCATGGCGACGGCACACAGCTTGAAACCGGCCGTATCTCCAAGATCCTTACGTTCCGTGGCCTTGAGCGTCAGGCAATCGACGAAGCCCATGCGGGCGACATTGTTGCCATCGCCGGTTTGCAGAAAGGCACCGTTGCCGACACGTTCTGCGCCCTCGAAGTGACCGAACCTCTTCATGCCCAGCCGATCGACCCGCCAACGGTCACCATGTCCTTCATCGTCAACGACTCCCCGCTTGCGGGCACCGAAGGCGACAAGGTTACCAGCCGCGTCATCCGCGACCGCTTGATGAAGGAAGCCGAAGGCAACGTCGCGCTGAAAGTTGAAGAATCCGGTGACAAGGATTCGTTTTTCGTTTCCGGCCGCGGTGAATTGCAGCTCGCTGTTCTCATTGAAAATATGCGCCGTGAAGGGTTTGAGCTCGGCGTATCGCGCCCGCGCGTCGTGATGCAGAAGGACGAGGCCGGCCATTTGCTCGAACCGGTCGAAGAAGTGCTGATCGACGTCGACGAGGAATATTCGGGCACGGTCGTGCAGAAAATGTCCGAGCGCAAGGCCGAAATGGTCGAGCTCCGCCCATCTGGTGGCAATCGCGTGCGCATGGTGTTCTACGCGCCGACCCGTGGCCTCATCGGCTACCAGTCAGAGCTATTGACCGACACGCGCGGCACAGCAATCATGAACCGCCTCTTCCGCGCCTATGAACCCTTCAAAGGTGAAATCGCCGGTCGTAACAATGGCGTTCTGATTTCCAACGATCAGGGCGAGTCCGTAGCTTTCGCAATGTGGAATCTCGAAGATCGCGGCTCGATGATCATCGAAGCCGGTGTCAAGGTCTATGCCGGAATGATCATTGGCATCCATTCTCGCGACAACGATCTTGAAGTGAACATTCTCAAGGGTAAAAAGCTGACCAACATCCGCGCCGCCGGCAAGGATGAGGCGGTCAAGCTCACGCCTCCAATCCGCATGACATTGGAACGCGCTTTGTCATGGATCCAGGACGATGAGCTCATGGAGGTCACGCCGAAGTCGATCCGTCTGCGCAAGCTCTATCTCGATCCGAACGAGCGCAAGCGCTTTGAAAAGAGCAGCAAGACGGCGGGCGCGGCGTAGGCGACCAGCAGCGTTACAAATGGAAGAGCGGCGGTTTTCGCCGCTTTTCTTTTTCGAGCATAGTTGCGGAACCTTGGGCCGCGGGTCTATGGTTAAGCAACCATGAACACCCATGCGATCGAGATAAGACGGGCCGAACTGACCGATGCTGAGGCGATTTCCGCCATACATCTGGCCGCGTGGAAAGGTGCCTATACCGGAATTATCCCATATCGGGCCCTCAACACCATGCTGGAGCGCCGTGGACCTGCCTGGTGGACCCGTGCTATTCAACGCTCTACACAAGTGCTGGTTGCCGACGTCGGCGGCGTTGTTGCAGGCTACGCAACGCTTGGCCCCAATCGCGCGCGCCAGCTTCCGCAGAAGGGCGAAGTCTACGAACTTTACATCCGGCCCGAATATCAGGGCTTCGGACTAGGCTCCCGGCTTTTGGGTGCCGCCCGCCGCAACCTCGTCGATCAGGGATTGAAGGGCCTTGTCGTGTGGGCGCTTGAAGATAACGACCTCGCGGTTTCCTTTTACCAGAACGCAGGCGGCCGGGATGCTGCCGAGGGCGTTGAATGCTTCGAGGGCAAGACGCTCAAGAAGATTGCCTTCGTCTGGAACTGACGACCAGCGGCGATGATGTTCATTGTGTTTGAATACACCCGTCGTGGCGTCGGTATGCCAAAGTCACTTTTTACAGTTTCGGCCAACTGGTCCGTCAATTACCCTCCTGGACTTTAATAACGGCGCCCATTGTTGCGCTGCGGCGCAAAAATCATTACAGCACTCCCAAACCAACAAGGACTCTGAAAACATGCGCATCGATGCCATTTCTGTCGGCAACAATCCCCCTGAAGATGTCAACGTGATCATCGAGGTTCCGGTCGGCGGTCAACCGATCAAGTATGAGCTCGACAAAGACTCCGGCGCCCTGTTCGTCGATCGCTTTCTTCACACACCCATGACCTATCCAGGCAATTATGGATTCTGTACCGCACACATTGTCGGACGATGGTGATCCGATTGACGTTCTGATCTGCAACACCCGGGCACTGATGCCAACCAGCGTGATCAATGTGCGCCCGATCGGTGTTCTCGTGATGGAGGACAATAAGGGCCAGGACGAAAAGATCATCGCCGTGCCCTCCCCGCACCTGACCCTACGCTATGAAAAGGTGCATAATTACACTGACCTGCCGGAGATTACGCTCAAGCAGATCCAGCATTTCTTTGAACACTACAAGGATCTGGAGCCGGGCAAATGGGTGAAGATCGGCGACTGGGGCGATGAAGACGCTGCGCGCCAGCTGATCACCGAAGCAATCGAGCGCCACAAGGCGAAGAACGGCTGATCAATTAACGATCGGGCGAGACGAGAGCGGAAAGCTTGATGGCCAAAGCTTCCGGATCGCCCGAAACTCTGACCTGCTTCACTCGCGATGTCGCGCCAGAGGCTATTGTTACATCCCGCGGTGCAAGCCCAAGCCATTTCGCCAGCAGCTTCTCCAGCGCAGCGTTGGCCCTTCCGTCTTCCGGAACTGCACGCACGCGCGCCTTCAGGTGGGCACGCCCGCCATCCGTCGCCTCCACCCCTTCAATCATATCCCTTGCAGATTTTGGCGTCAGGCGCACAAAGAGCGTGACGCCATCACGTTCTTTGCGAAAATACATGATTAAGGCCGATCAAACCAGGATTGGTGCAATCGTCGTCCAGAGCAACTGGCGAACAAAAAAGATAATCAGCAAGAGCACGATCGGCGAAATATCGATACCACCGAGATCAGGCAGGAAGCGACGGATAGGTCGCAAGGCCGGCTCCGTAACGCGATACAGGAAATCTCCGACTGAAGCCACGAACCGGTTGCTCGAATTGATCACGTTGAAGGCAAAAAGCCACGAAAAGATCGCGCTGGCAATGATGATCCAGGTATAAATATCGAGAGCCAGATCGATGGTGCGGATAAGGGCGAGCATATGTTTCTCCTAATAGTCACGCGACATGTAGCGATTGGCTGGTCTACGGGCAAGGGGTCCTCGCGAATGCAACGCGGTATCGCACATCCCGAGATCGTATATGCAGTATTCGTCGCAAGTTCATTAGCGTAATTTCATCCGTCTAAGGTATTAACCTCCATTGATATTGAACGATATTGTTGAATTCAAAAAACAGGAATAACTTTGCGCTTGTGATTCGGGCTATCCCGGCCTGTTTTCCATCCTAGGGGGTTTCCATGCTAAATAAACTGTCGGCCGAATTCTTCGGCACATTCTGGCTCGTCTTGGGCGGTTGCGGCAGCGCCGTTATTGCCGCTGCATTTCCGGACGTCGGTATTGGTTTGCTTGGTGTTTCCTTCGCATTTGGTCTTACGGTTCTTACAATGGCCTACGCGGTCGGCGGTATATCCGGTGGCCATTTCAATCCGGCTGTTTCGCTTGGACTTGCAGTAGCGGGGCGCTTTGACTTCAAAGATCTTATCCCATACTGGATTGCACAAGTTGCTGGCGCGATTGCCGCCGCTGCCGTGCTCTATCTGATTGCTTCCGGCAAAGCTGATTTTACCGCCGGTGGTTTCGCATCCAACGGATATGGAGAGCTCTCGCCCGGCAAGTACGGCCTGACCGCCGCGCTTGTTGCAGAAGTCATCTTCACTGCCTTCTTCATCATCATCATTCTTGGTGCAACCTCTGCGTCTGTTCCGGCTGGTTTCGCACCGATTGCCATTGGTCTGGGTCTGACGCTGATCCATCTGGTTTCGATCCCGGTGACGAATACTTCCGTCAATCCGGCCCGCTCCACCGGCGTTGCCTTCTTTGCAGAGACGGCTGCCCTCAGCCAGCTTTGGCTGTTCTGGGTTGCGCCGCTCATTGGCGCAGCCCTCGGCGCAATCATCTGGAAATCCCTGCTTGCCAAGGATTCGGACATTGCAGTCACCAATGCCGTAAGCGCGGCCTGATAATATTGGGCCGGTCCCGGCCGGCCCATTCGTCCACGCCGGAGTTTATTTATTTCCGGCTTTCTTATCCCCTTTCCCACCAAACTGGTCTAGAAGAGGTCTCCAGTTTCCGGAGCCTCCCAACGAAATGTCCCTCCCAGAAATGACCGCGGCTCAGGATCGTTATGCCGCTTTTCGCCATCCCTCCTTCACACTTTACTGGCTGGCGCGCTTCTTCGGTTCGTTTGCCATCCAGATCATCAGCGTTTCCGTTGGCTGGCAGATCTACGATTTGACGCGCGACCCGTTCTATCTGGGCATTGTCGGTCTCATTCAATTTGCACCTTCACTGCTGCTGGTGCTCATCACCGGCGCGGCCTCAGACAGGTTCGGACGGCGCCTGATCATGGGGCTTTCATTGGGCGTAGAGGTAATTTGCGCTGCACTGTTGCTCGTACTGACGATGACCCATACATTCACGCCAGGACTGGTCTTCCTCATTCTGGCGGGCTTTGGCGTTGGTCGCGCCTTCCTTGGCCCTGCATCCGCATCGCTCGTTGTCAATCTCGTTCCGGCTGAAACATTCTCCAACGCGGTATCGTGGAATTCATCCGCATGGCAGATCGCCACGATCGTCGGCCCCGTTGCTGGCGGATTGCTCTACGGCGTATCGCCTGTAGCTGCGTACAGTATAGCGAGCGTCATGCTGGCAGTCGCCACTGTGTGCACTTTCTCCATACCGAAGCCTGCCCAGCACACCCTGTCCGAGAAGAGGTCGCTTCAAACACTCACCGCTGGATTCCGCTACATCTGGAAAGAGAAAGTGGTTCTCGGGGCGATCTCGCTTGATCTGTTCGCAGTGTTACTGGGTGGCGCGGTAGCTTTGCTGCCCGTCTATGCCCGCGACATTCTCCAACTCGGGCCATGGGGGCTCGGAATGCTCCGTGCCGCACCCGGGATTGGAGCAATTCTGACGGCCATCTGGCTAACTGGACATCCCATACGCGACCATGCGGGTCTGATCATGTTCGCGTTCGTTGCATTGTTTGGCCTGCTCACGATTATGTTCGGCGTCTCGGATATCGCTTGGCTATCGATTGTTGCGCTCGCCTTGATGGGTGCAGCGGACATGGTCAGCGTCTATATCCGGGAAACACTGCTGCAGCTGTGGACACCCGATCACGTCCGGGGTCGTGTCAACGCCGTCAATATGGTCTTCGTCGGTGCATCCAACGAACTCGGCGAGTTCCGCGCCGGTATAATGGCCTCGTTGATCGGAGCCGTTCCAGCGGTTGTATTTGGCGGTCTGGGGACGGTTGCAGTCGCGGGGCTATGGGCCTGGTGGTTTCCGCAACTGCGCAAAGCGCGCAATCTTCAGGGCAGAACCTGAGCCCCTAGGCAGGGACGGGCGCTCCAAAAATTTTGCCAAGGAATTGGTGCAACCACGCCTTGAGAACCGCGTCGTGGATCATGCGGCCCTCCAGGTGATCCCTGCCATGCTGTGCGCCGCACAGTGCGAAGCGTTCTGAGCCTCGCACCACCCAGCGTTGCATCATGGCCCTCGTCAGTTCAGCGTGGAATTGGACACCCCACGCATTGTTGCCATAGCGAAAAGCCTGATTGGGATAGGTATCGCCGGTCGCAAGCAGTGTCGCGGTCTCCGGCAGTTCGAAACCCTCACGATGGAAGTGATAGACCATGGACGGCCAGTCCATTAGGGCTTTCCCCGCTTCAGTCGGCGCCAAGGGGTACCAGCCTATTTCGACAAAACCATCCGGATGTGGAGCGACCTTGCCACCTAGATGGTTGGCCAGCATTTGCGCTCCAAGGCAAATGCCAAGAAACGGCTTATCTTCCGCTAGCGGTACTGCCAGCCAATTCGTTTCATCGCGTACGAAGTCTTCAGGATCGTTGGCGCTCATGGGTCCGCCGAAGATGACGGCGCCCGCATGGTCTTCCAGCGTTTGCGGCAAAGGGTCACCGAGGGGCGGCCGTCGAATGTCGAGGGCAAAGCCCGCTTCAACAAGCAAATGACCCACCCGGCCGGGGCTTGAATGTTCCTGGTGTAGCACTGTCAGGATTTTAGGGCGCCGTGGCTGCCTGCTTTCCATCCAGTCGGTCTGGAACATTCGCTCTATCCTATTCCTCTTGAACCGCTTGTTTGGCCCGTAGGGCGGCCTTCTGTTTCATGGTCACCCTGTCACGTGTCGAGACACCAATGAGCTCCGCAACCCGCCAGACGACATTGTCTTCCAGCTCATGCGCGCTTCCATCGGCAAAGACGACGTCCCACATCAGCTCAATGAATCGGATACGAGCTTCTTCGTCAAGATTGCGCTTGATGATACTGGTGAAGCTGTAGAGATCAACAGCCTCCTGATCCGCCTGCTCACCATCGTCCAGCAGGCGCTTCAGCGCCTCACCTTTTAGGCCATAGGCTTCGGAAATGAGCTGCGAAACACGTTTCCGTTCAACCTTGTCACGTTCGCCGTCGGCATCCATGACATGAAACAACAGAGCCGCAGCTGCGAGGCGCGGATCATTCCTTGAAAAATGCTCCTTGCCGTTCTCTCCAGAAGGCAAGGATTTGAAAAACGTCACAATACGGTCGAGCATGCAGGGAAATCTCTCGGTTCGCTGAGAAGAACATGGATTCAACTGATAGCCCGGCCACTCAGTTCCCGCCACTGTGCATCTTGCCGCAAAGCGCCCCTCGGCGATATCGCCCCCAAAATTAGAAAAGCCGGAATTTCTTGCTTGGCCGTTCCGCTTCATATTCGGGGCGCACACCCGGATCGTCGGGAACAGGAATGACAAGGTGTTCGTCTTTCTTCGCGGATTCGGATGGTTTCTCGGGCCATGGCGGTAAAACCGACGCGATTCGTTCTTTTTCGCCGGATTGAGTGTCGCGCTCCTCCGGCCGCTTTGAGGCGGGCTCCAAGGCCACAACTTCCGCATCGATGATATCCCCTTCGTCGGAAGCCGGGCTCGAAACTGGCTTCTTGGCTTCGACCACCGGCGCCTTCGCAGGGATTAGCGGCTTCACATTTTCGCGAGGCGATGCAGATTGCAGGGGCGCCGCCGCGAGAGCGCTTTCAAAATCATCACCGGAATCGATGACGGGGCCAAGTTGCTCGACGGGCACCTTCCATTCAAAGGCATTGAGTTTGCCGGTGACTGGCGAAGCTGGCGCCCAACGTTCGGACACGTAACCGTCCGCCGTCCAGGCCGGATCGCGTGGCGCCTTGACTGCCCGCGATAGCCATTGGCGCACCCGCCCTTGATCGCCGGTCTGTGTTTCCTCGATATCCGCGAGTAAGAGATATGCACTCTCGCGGGGGGCGCTGCGCAGCACGGCTTCTGCAGCTTCCCTCGCTTCCTTCAGCTCGCCTGCCGCCAGCGCCGCGTTGGCGATGGCAAGGCTCGATTCCGGGTGGTGCGGATAGAGCCCGGCGAGATGACGGGCGCGCTTCAGCCTGTCGTAAACCGAATCGCCGAGTCGCGCATGAACATAGGTTTCGGCCACTTCCGGATGGGGTTCCCTTTTCCACACATGTTCCAGAATTTTCGATCCCTTGCGCAAATCACCCTGCTGGAACAGTACTTTTGCGGCAATAATTGCCGCTGGCACCAGGTCCGGCGCCAGCTTGTTGGCCTCAATGGCAATCGCCTTGGCGCCCATTGGATCGCTTTCAAATGTCGAGATAGCCTTGGCGGTCAGCAGTGCCGCGCGATCACGCTTGGCTTTTTCCCTGTCGATCTGCTTGGTTGCCTTCTGCTTTTCGAGTAGCGCCAGAGCACCGTCCCAGTCTCCATGGGTGGTCTTCTGACCGAGAGCCGCAGATGCAGCCCATTCGACACTTGGAGCCAGCAGCGCAGCTTCCTCGGCATAATGCCGCGAGGCATCCCGCGCGCCAAGACGCTGCGCCTCCAAATAAAGGCCGCGCAGACCAAGAAGCTTCGTTTCAGGATCATCGAGCATTGCTTCGAACTTGGCCCGCGCGTCGTCTGCGCGTCCCTCCAGCATGGCGGCCTGCGCGTCAAGAAGCCGGATCAAAGGTTCCTGATCAACATTCAACAGCTTTTGCGCCTGTCCAATCATCCGCCGCGCCGTCAGGGCGTCGCCAGCGCCGGCAGCGATCAAGCCTGTCGAAAGCGACTGATAGCCCCTGTCACGTTTGCGCGCACGGAAATGGCGGCGCAACGCATAGGGCGAGCCAACGACGCTCTTGATGACCCACCATGTGAGCATGACAGCAGCGACGATCAGGACAATGGCGGAAGCCGCCACCATCAGGCTGACTTTGTACTGCATACCGGAAAACGTAACGACAAGATCACCGGGACGATCGGCGAGCCATGCAAAACCGGTACCAAGTAGCAAAACAACGATAAAGAAGGACAGAATGCGCATCATCGTCTTCTTGCTCCTAATTGGCCGCTGCGGGTGGTTTGACGCCGGTCAGGGCATCCGACAAGGCTTTTGACACGATGTCGTCGGCTTTTTGGCGCGCCTTCATGGTGCTCGCAAAATCAGCGGAAACTGCTTTGGCATTTTCCGGCAGCTTCTCCCACTCGGCAATGGCCGCGCTCAAGTCACCAGCCTTCAGCTGCGCCTCTATACGCGCAGTAATCGCCTCAACGCCCTCACCCTCAACCATGCCAACGGGCCGTGACTCCACCAATCCTTCCGCACTCGCCCATAGCCGGTCAAGTATCCCTGCATTGGTATCGACGTCGCGAGTTGTCGCGATTATCTTGGGCGCGATATCGCCGAATTGGCTGGCCAGGACGCTCACCGTCGGTACACCCTTAGCGGCAGCTACACGAAGGCTTTCGACGTCACCGGATGCGGGCGCGACGGCAGCATATGTGTCCAGCTCAGCGGCGAAAGGCCCTCCGCGATCCAACGCAGCCTTGAGCCCCGTCGCCGCCAGCGCAAGCGCCATGTTGGTTTGACCAGACGTGTCGCTGACCCTTGCTTCCAGCGCATTGAGTCTCTCCGCTGCTCCGGCGGCGGCTCCGTCCGCGTGTTCAGCCTTTTGCGCGCTAGCGCTCAGCTGGGTCTCCAGCGCAGCAATGCGCGCATCGATAGCGCTCGTATCCACAGCACCCGTCCCAGCGGAGGCATTCTTCTGAACCTCGGCAATGCTTTGCTTGATCGCGCTGATTTCGCCGGCAAGGCCGCTGGTTTGCCCCAGCGCCTGCTTGGCGTTTTCTACGGCACCGTTGAGTGCTACCTGCGCGCCTTCGTCCAGCGTTTGAGCCGGTGCATTGCGCAGATCGGCGATTTGCCGTTCAAGCGCTGAAATATCCGTCTTCGGCGACGGCAGCATTCCGGCCCATTGCAGAGCCGCAGCGCCAACAAGCGCGACGATACCACCAACAATCCCGGACGCCAGGCGGCCAAGTGCGTCATTCGATTTCTGCGCTGCCGGCACGGGCGCAGATTCGGATCCCTTCGTTTGAGCTGCGGATTGACCTCGCCCGAATGATTCCTGCGCGTCAGATGGCCCGGCAGGCTGAGGCTGGTCCTCATGTGATACCGCTTGTGGCGGGCTCTTTTCATCAACGGCTGCATCAAAACCTACAGGCTCTGCTGCCGGCACATTCGATGCGTTCCGTTCCGATTTGTTGATCGCAGATGACTCCAGTTCAATCGTCACGGGTTTGCGGTTCGATTTCGAATGACGCGGAACGGAAGCTTTGGCCATGGACGGACTCTCTCATTGTAGACTCTGGTCTGTGGAAGCTAGCAAGGAAGTTCCGGATGCGAAACGGCACAATCCCGCTTGAGATCAACACAAGCCATTTACGCCCTTTGCATAAGTTCGAAGAGGGCATCTTCGTTTGGCTTGTTCGCGACACGAACGGAGACGCGGCCCAACCCGCTCAATACATCGGCAATCCTGTTGGAAAGACACAAAATCGACGTGTTATCAAGGTGATGAGCTATCTCAACTTGGCCGAGCATGCGTACGAACTCTTCCGCACTCCAACGGGAGTATAAGAGGCAGTAGTCAATCTTTCCCCTATTGAAAAAATTCAACAAAAAATCAGTTGTATAACTGACTGAAACCGTATCGTAAGACATCAGAGTGCGAAAATGAACACCCCCTGTGCGCAATGCATGTTCAAAATCTGGTGCACGAACGCGTCCCGTCAGATAAAGAATACGGGCGCCAGCGCACGATTCCCCGATGACTGTTTGCGCTAGCGACGCACCATCACCGTCTCCAGTCGTTACGGTTTCAAACCCGCGAGCACGAGCCATTGCCGCGGTCGCTTCGCCTACAACGAAACAAGGAAGATTGAGAAGCGGGCGGAGTGCCTCGTCTGACGCTTGGCGCAATGCGCTGGCGCTTGTCACAGCAACGGCACTGAATTTGCCAGCAGCCTTTTTTGCGGGCAGAGAAACAATTTCCGTAAGCGGCAATACCAACGGAAGGAAGCCGCTGCAAAGCAAACGCTCGGACGTTCTGGTCGCGCCCGGCTGGGGACGTGTGACCAGGACCGTCTTCATGGTCAGAGCCAATCCGTAAAGAAATGCGCGCCAGCCAGCTTGCGAACCCGCCGCGCCGCGTCCCGGCCAATATCCACAGCGTCGGCGAATGCGCCCTCACTCGTGACCTCGTGCGCTTCGCTGCCATCCGGCAGGAGAATCATTCCGTGGAACTGGACCTTCTCCCCCCGAGACCGTTGCAAGGCCGGCAATCGGCGTGCGGCAGGATCCGTCGAGTGCACCAAGAAAAGCGCGTTCGCACGCTAGCGCTGTCGACGTTGGAAGGTGATTGAGGGGCGCAAGCATTGAATCAATCCGGTCGTCGCCAATTCGGCTCTCCACGGCGATCGCTCCTTGCCCGGGCGCGGGGGAAAATTCCATACGTCCATGAGTTCGGTAGCGACATCGCCAAGCCCTAGACGTTTCAGACCGGCATAGGCCAGGAATGTTGCATCAACTTCGCCATCAGCAAGCTTGCGCAGGCGGGTTTCGACATTACCGCGAAAGTTAACCGTCTTCAGGTCAGGACGAGCCCGCTGGATTAGTGCCTGCCGGCGCAGCGATGCGGAGCCGACGGTTGCCCCGATCGGCAGATCGAGTAATGTCTTGACCTCCCGTCCGATAAATGCGTCGCGCGGGTCTTCGCGCTCAAGGAAGATCGAAAGATGCAGGTCTTGCGGCAGGATCGTCGGCATGTCTTTCGATGAATGCACGGCGAGATCGATGCGACCGTCGGCAAGCTGTTGTTCAATCTCAAGCGTGAACAGGCCCTTGCCGCCAACTTCCGCCAAGGGCCGATCCTGGATACGATCGCCGCTGGTCGAAATAACGACTATTTCGATATCGTCTTCGCGAAGTCCATGGGCTTTTATCAGCCGGTCACGCGTTTCACGGGCTTGCGCCAGGGCAAGCGCACTCCCACGTGTACCGATCTTGAGCGTTTTTGTTTGCATTGGCCGCTGTCCGTGTTACGCGAGTTCGAATTGAGCCTTTACCTAAAGGGCTTTTATTCGACGGGCAATGCGGCGAAGGATATCAGGTTTATCGATGCGGGTGCTAGGTATTGAGACAAGCTGTGACGAAACGGCGGCGGCGATTGTCGAACGCAATGATCGCGGCCATGGCCGCATCTTGTCGAATGTCGTTCTAAGCCAGATTGACGATCACGCGCCCTATGGCGGCGTGGTGCCTGAGATCGCCGCGCGCGCCCATGTGGAAGTACTCGACACGTTGATCGATCGGGCCTTGCAGGAAGCGCAAATGACTCTGGACGATGTCGATGCCGTGGCTGCGACAGCTGGTCCAGGATTGATTGGTGGTTTGATTGTCGGACTGATGACCGGGAAGGCGATCGCCATGGCGCGTCAGAAGCCATTTTACGCGATCAACCACCTCGAAGGCCATGCGCTCACCCCGCGTCTAACCGATCATATCGATTTTCCCTATTTGCTATTGCTGGTATCCGGCGGGCACACGCAGATGGTTCTGGTTAAGGCGCTGGGTGATTATGAGCGCCTTGGCACGACCATTGACGATGCGCTAGGCGAAGCTTTCGACAAGACCGCAAAGCTGCTCGGCCTGCCTTACCCCGGTGGGCCCGAAGTGGAAAAAGCGGCTCTGCTTGGCGATCCCACACGCTTTACCCTGCCGCGGCCGCTGAAGGGCGAAGAGCGGCTCGATTTTTCCTTCTCCGGCCTGAAAACGGCCGTGCGCCAACTGGCGACGACGCTAGAGCCCTTGTCACAAACTGATGTCAATGACATTTGCGCTGCCTTTCAGACAGCCGTCGCCGATACACTGGATGATCGCGTTTCTCGCTCATTGATGCGGTTTCGCCAAAACTTCCCGAACGTCACCAAACCAGCCTTGGTGGTCGCCGGCGGCGTTGCCGCAAACAAGGTCTTGCGCGATGGCCTGCAGCGGCTCTGCTCGGATAACGGCTTCCGGTTCATTGCACCACCCATGGCTCTTTGTACCGACAACGCTGCAATGATCGCCTGGGCAGGCGCCGAACGGGCCAATTGCTTGCCCGCCGATTCGCTCGACATCGCGCCACGCTCGCGCTGGCCATTGGACATGCAGTCATCACCACTGATCGGCGCAGGCCGTCGCGGAGCCAAGGCATGAGTCGAAAACCAATCATTGCGGTGCTTGGTGGGGGGCTTGGGGCACTGCTCTGGGATCAATGGCGGCGCGTAACGACAATGAGGTCCGGCTCTATGCGCGTGACGCGGCGACCGTGGATTCGATCAATGGCAGCCATCGCAACGAAGCCTACCTGCCCGGCATTGACCTGCACCCGGGGCTCACGGCGAGCACCAGTGCCCGGAAAGTCCTTGCCGGAAGTGACCTCATCCTTTGCGTCATCCCCGCGCAGGCACTCGCCGGTGCAATACATGAATTGAAGAACTCGATCCCGCCCGCTGCCCCGCTCGTGATCTGCGCCAAGGGCATCGAGCGCAAGAGTGGCTTACTCATGTCCCACCTCGTTGCCGCAATAATGCCGGGTCACGACCTTGGAGCGCTATCGGGACCGAGCTTCGCTAGCGACGTGGCAAGGGGATTGCCGACCGCTGTGACCGTGGCGGCACAGCGGCACGCGCTCGCAGACCGTATCGCCGTGACGCTGTCCGGTCCGACGTTCCGCTGCTATTCTACCGATGATCTGACCGGGGTGGAAATCGGTGGTGCGCTCAAGAACGTGCTCGCCATTGCGGCCGGTGCAGCGATCGGCCGAGGCTATGGCGCCAGTGCCCAAGCGGCGCTGGTCACCCGCGGCTTTGTCGAGCTGCGCCGTATCGGCCAAGCACTCGGAGCAAGACCGGAGACGATCATGGGCCTTTCCGGTCTTGGCGATCTGATGCTTACCTGCTCCACGCCGCAATCTCGAAACTATTCCTATGGACTGGCTCTCGGCCGCGGTGAGGATCTCACCGGCCGCCCGCTTGCGGAAGGTGTCGCAACCGCTGCCATTGCGGCCGAGCTTGCCGCCCGCAATAATGTGGAGGCACCGATCATCGGGGCGGTCGCACAGATACTTGATCGGCACATCACCATCGATGAGGCCATGGAAGCCTTGCTTTCGCGGCCGCTGAAGAATGAAGATTGAACCAGGAGACCGCGAATGCTCTATGCTCTTCTCTGCAACGATAAGCCTGATCACCTGCAGCTGCGCCTCGACACGCGCACTGCGCACCTCGACTATTTGAATGGCTTGGGCGATCGCCTCAAGTTTGCCGGGCCATTTCTTGGTGATGATGCAAAGCCGAATGGCAGTCTCGTGGTCATCGATGCGGCGGATCTTGCCGCAGCTAAAGACATCGCAGCCAATGATCCTTATGCTCAAGCTGGTCTCTTCACATCGGTCGATATTCGCCCATGGACCTGGGCCATCAAAAATCCGGACAACAAATAGGGCGTCAAAAATGGCATTCTGGTTATTCAAATCCGAACCCGACGCATGGTCATGGGACAAGCAAAAATCCGCCGGCGCCAAGGGCACCGAGTGGACTGGCGTGCGCAATTATCAGGCGCGAAACAATATGCGCGCCATGCAGATTGGCGACAAAGGTTTCTTCTACCATTCGAATGAAGGGCTTGAAGTCGTCGGCATCGTCGAAGTCTGTGCCCTCGCTCATCACGATTCGACGACCGATGATCCGCGTTGGGAATGCGTTGATATTCGTGCCGTCAGGGACGTGCCGGCGCCGGTAACTCTTAAAGACGTCAAGGCCAATCCGAAACTGGAGAAGATGGCGCTTGTCACGTCAATGCGACTGTCGGTGCAGCCGGTAGCGCCGGATGAATGGAAGGAAGTCTGCCGCATGGGCGGGCTGGTTCCAGCTCCCGAATGACCCGATCCATGGGTGAGCTGGTCCTTGATCCAGACAGCGATCGTTATCGCCGATTCGTTCTGGCGAACACCACCCTGCAATCCCCGCCACATGTGCAGGAGATCGAGCTCTATCTGGCCGATGAAGCCCATGATCTGTGGCAAAGAACCGAAGATGCGCTGGCAACCATCGGGCTTCCTCCTCCATTCTGGGCCTTTGCCTGGGCGGGCGGGCAGGGTCTGGCGCGCTATATCCTCGACCACCCCCACACAGTAGAGGGTGCTGTCGTCCTCGATTTTGCCTCGGGCTCCGGTCTGGTGGGTATCGCTGCAGCCAGAGCGGGTGCCGCACGTGTCATTTCATGCGATATCGACCCGTTTGCACGACCTGCAATAGCGCTCAACGCCGATGCAAATCAGGCAGTCCTTGAAATTCGCGTTGATGATCTGATCGGCAGCGATGATGGCTGGAATGTAGTTCTTGCGGGCGACGTATTCTACGACAAACCCTTGGCTGACAGGCTCATACCTTGGTTCACCGCTCTGGCGAAACGCGGCGCCAACGTCATCGTCGGCGATCCTGGCCGCTCCTATTTTCCCAAGGATCTTCTCGAATCGCTGGCAGCCTATTCGGTTCCGGTAACGCGGGTTCTTGAGGATGCCGAAGTGAAACTGACAACTGTCTGGCGCTTCCGGCGCTAGCGCAGTACCCGAATGACTGTCCGATTCGAGATATGGGGCAGAAGCCGCTCCATATCGGCGCGGTTCAAGGCAATACAACCTTCCGTCGGAGTGTAGCCGGGTCGCGCCAGATGAAAAAAGATGGCACTGCCACCAGCACGGCGGCGCGGCTTTATGTTCCAATCCATGACGATGCAGACGTCGTATAGATCATCGTTGCGCCACATCGTCTCGTGACTGGCGCCATAGGGTATGCGGACCTTGCGGTTGTAGTTGCGGTCGCTGCTGACCTCACACCAGCCTTCATCGCGGCGAAGAGGCCTAAACATTAGCATACCCGGACTTTTCACCTTCTTGTCGGGACGCTTGAAACCATAGAGCAACCGCATCTTTGCCAAAGGGGTGGCACCATCGCCCTCACGTTTGAAGGCAGTAATGCCGCCCTTGCCAAGCGCGCAGCGCAGAATCATGGTGCCTGCAATCATTTGCCCCTGGCTCGAATGGCCAGGTCTGGCCCGAACATCGATTAATTTCAAAGACCTGCCCACCATGCTTGCCTCATAAAAAGCATTTTTGTGTCAGACTGATGCGCCGCACAGGCATAATCAAGTCGATGGTCTTTCTTTCCTTAATAATTCGACTTAAATTCCAACGACTTCTTTCCACTCGCGGGAGATCTGATGACAGCGCGTACCATTCTTATCGTCGACGACGACGCAGACTTGCGGGCCATACTGGTTGAGCAGCTGAGCCTTTATGAAGAATTTCAGATCATTGAGGAAGACAACGCGACCAAGGGTGTTCAGGTGGCGAGAAACGGTGTCGTCGATCTGCTGATCATGGATGTCGGTCTGCCGGACATGGATGGGCGCGAAGCGGTAAAATTGCTTCGCAAGGGAGGTTTCAAGGCGCCCGTTATCATGCTGACCGGACATGACACTGATTCGGATACGATTCTGGGGCTGGAATCTGGCGCGAACGACTACGTGACCAAGCCGTTCCGCTTCGCTGTACTGCTTGCGCGCATCCGCGCGCAGCTCCGCCAGCACGAGCAAAGCGAGGATGCGACCTTTGTCGTCGGGCCTTATACGTTCAAACCCGGCCAGAAGATGCTGATCGATGCGAAGGGCGGCAAGATCCGGCTGACTGAAAAGGAAGTCGCGATCATCAAGTATCTCTACCGCGCTGGGGGCAAAGTCATCACCCGTGACGTGCTTCTGGAAGAAGTTTGGGGATATAACTCAGGCGTGACAACACACACTCTGGAAACTCACGTCTACAGGTTACGGCAAAAAATCGAACATGATCCATCGAATTCAACCATACTCGTCACCGAAAGCGGGGGATACAAGCTCATTCCTTGATGCTGATGGGGCCAATCTAGGTATATGTCTGTAATTGCATGGCAATTGAAGATGATATTCGCATTCTGGAGACGGTGGGGCTGTTCGAGACGTTTACGCGCGATCAGTTGCGCCTGCTTGCCTTCGGCACCGAGCGGCTGGTCTTAAGGGAAGGTCGCGAGCTCTACCGCGAGGGCCAGTCCGCCGATTGCGCCTATGTCATTGATCGCGGTGAGATTTCTCTGTTTCGCGAAGGCCCGGCCGGTCGGACTGTCCTCAAAACGGTGGGCCCTGGAGCCGTTCTAGGCGAGATGGCGATCATTGCCCAAACCAAGCGCCTTACCAGCGCGATGGCAGAGACGGAGACAGAAGTAATCCGGCTTAACCGCTCGCTTTTCCGGCGTATTCTCGAAGAATACCCCGAAATCGCGGCTGCCCTGCACGATCAGATCTCGATGGACCTTAATGAAATGATTGAGGCCATTACCAAGTACGAACACCTGTTCGGCGAACGCTAACTCGCGTTCCCACAACCCATATTCCCCCTAGAATTGAAATACTTGGGCCGAATGGACATTTTGTTGCGCAAGAATCGGGTCGATCCGAGCCAGGTTCACACCTTCTTGCACAGTTCCTGTTCTAAATTGGCTCAGTCCAGATTGAAACGCGCGATGACGGGAACGTGATCCGATGGACGCTCCCACCCGCGTGCTTCGCGCAGGACGGTGATGTCCGCCAAGTCGTTCTCGAGGTCCGGCGATCCCCAAATATGGTCAAGCCGCCGGCCGCGATCCGCTGCCGCCCAGTCTGCGGCACGATAGCTCCACCACGTATAAATTTTCTCACTCCGCGGAATATGATGGCGCATCAAATCGCTCCAACCGGCCTGCCGGCGCAGCGCTTCAAGCCCTTCGGTCTCGATAGGCGTATGGCTTACAACCTTCAGCAACTGTTTGTGCGACCATACATCGGTTTCCAATGGAGCGATGTTAAGATCACCGACCAGCAGCGATGCATGGCCGTGGCCGTAAGCAGCGGTCATCGCCTTCATCTCGTCGAGGAAACCGAGCTTGTGCTTGAATTTCGGATTGATCTCGGGATCGGGTTCATCCCCTCCGGCCGGCACGTAGAAATTATGGATACGTAAACGTTTCGATCCTGCCGTAACCACGGTGCTTAGATGCCGGCAATCGGCAATGTCGCAGAATCCCACCCGAACTGGCTCGGCCAGAGGGCGCCGCGAGATGGTCGCAACGCCGTGATAGCCCTTCTGGCCGCTGACCTCGATATGCTCATATCCCATCGCATGGAACGCTTCGCGCGGAAAAAGTTCGTCCGGGCATTTCGTTTCCTGGAGGCAGAGGACATCAGGCTGATAGCCGGCTAAAAATTGGAGGACCAACGGCAAGCGCAAGCGCACCGAATTGATGTTCCAGGTGGCGACGGAGAAAGGCATGGGGACTCGCGAGGTGAACGGGGGCGTTAAGCTGGTGCGTGGCTCGACAAGCTCACCTTACCGTGAGAGAGGCAGGATGTGCAACGCGAGCCGCCTGCCTCGGCGCCCTGACGATGCTCAGCATCCGCTGCTTGCCGGTGAACTTGCCGAACCGCGCGATCCCGGTCATGCCAAAAGATTTCGAAAACTGCAAGACCGGCGCTATTTCTTCATCGCAATGCGCGTGTAGTCGATCTTGAACATGTCAGCGGCAAATCGCACACCCGTGCGGACGTTGGTGATCATTACCGTCGTATCAAGCCCCTGAGCATCGGTAATCGTCCACTGCCGGAGATCATAGGACTTCGGATCGAACATCATGGTGATCGTCGAATTGCCAAAGACCGATTTGTCACCAAGGACGATCGTGGTCATGTCCGGCTCTTGCTTGACCGATTTGACCCGACCACCGGAAAGATTGATCTGATCGCTCAGCAACAGCTTTAGCGGCGTTTTCGACAGCGGATACAGATCCCAGGTGTCAAGCTTGCGATTGTTGATCACGACCGAGTCTCCATCGGAGATGACGCGGATAGGCGACGGCTTGTTGTAGTTGAAGCGGATCTTACCCGGGCGTTCGATATAGAACGTTCCTTCCGTCTGCTCACCACGCGGACCGAACTGGACAAAATTCCCTGTGAGCGTTTTCACGCTGGAGAACTTGTTGGCAATTTCCTGCGCGGCACCGATGCCGGCGGGCGCTGCCTGGGCAAAAGCGGGTGTTGTGAGGGCGGCTGCACCGCCGAGCAATGCCATGCCGATCATGGACGCGACCGCAGAAGCCCTGGCAAGCGAGCCAACTGTGCGCACCGGTGCTTTTGTCTGAGTCATGGTCGTATCTCCTGTCGTCATGAATTGCGTTTAAACAACCAGTTTGGCTTCACTGTGGCTAAGTAACGGCATGACCTGGTTTCTTGTTCCTCGGCGGCGTTACGTAACAACACTATTTCCAGGTTATGTAATGCTGGTCGTCCGATCATACCATAACAGCCCGCTAAATCGTTACGTCACGCCCGTTCTGTTTGGGACCCGCTCCGTCGGGCGAAGACAGGAAATGACTGATCGCTCAAAACTCATCGTTTTGTGTCGGCACGAGGATTTCGCGCTTGCCCGCATGGTTGGCCGGACCGACGAGCCCCTCCTGCTCCATGCGCTCGATGATGGAGGCGGCACGGTTGTAACCAATGCCGAGACGGCGCTGGATGTAGCTGGTCGATGCCTTCTGGTCGCGCAGCACGACGGCAACTGCCTGATCGTAGGGATCATCAGGATCCTCGAGATTCGAGGTTCCGGCAGGCCCGGCACCACCCTCGTCCTCGTCATCCTCTTCAGTGATTGAGTCGAGATATTCCGGAACACCCTGCAGTTTCAGGTGATTGACGATCTTCTCCACTTCGTCGTCGCCGACGAAGGGCCCATGCACGCGCTGGATGCGGCCCCCACCGGCCATATAGAGCATGTCACCCATGCCGAGCAGCTGCTCACCGCCCTGTTCGCCGAGAATGGTGCGCAGATCGATCTTCGACGTAACCTGGAACGAAATGCGGGTCGGGAAGTTGGCCTTGATCGTACCGGTGATAACATCGACCGATGGACGCTGCGTTGCCATGATCACATGGATACCAGCGGCACGGGCCATCTGTGCCAGGCGCTGCACCGCACCTTCGATGTCTTTGCCGGCAACCATCATCAGGTCGGCCATTTCGTCGATGATGACGACTATGTAGGGCATCGGCTTCAGATCGAGTTCCTCGGTCTCATAGACGGCCTCTCCGGTGGCCCGGTCGAAACCGGTCTGCACAGTACGGGCGATGCGTTCGCCCTTCTTCTGCGCCTGTTCGACACGTTGATTGAAGCCGTCAATGTTGCGCACGCCGACCTTCGACATCTTGCGGTAACGGTCTTCCATCTCCTTGACCGTCCACTTCAGCGCAACGACAGCCTTCTTGGGATCGGTAACAACCGGTGTCAGCAAATGCGGAATACCGTCATAGATGGAAAGTTCCAGCATTTTCGGATCGATCATGATCAGACGGCACTGCTCGGGTGTCATCCGGTACAACAGCGAAAGGATCATCGTGTTGATCGCGACGGATTTGCCCGAACCGGTGGTACCGGCGACCAGCAAATGCGGCATTTTCGCCAGATCGGCGATAACGGCTTCGCCGTTGATGGTCTTACCAAGCGCAAGCGCGAGCTTGGTTTTTGTCTGCTCGAAGTCGCGGCTCGCCAGGAGTTCGCGCAGATAAACCATCTCGCGCGTCTGGTTCGGCAATTCGATACCGATCGCATTGCGTCCCGGCACAACGGCGACACGGGCGGCTATGGCACTCATCGAGCGGGCAATATCGTCGGCGAGCGTAATAACCCGCGAAGATTTGATGCCGGGTGCAGGCTCCAGTTCGTACAGCGTGACAACGGGCCCCGGGCGAACATGGATGATTTCGCCGCGCACACCAAAATCCTCCAGCACACCCTCCAGCAACCGGGCGTTCTGTTCGAGAGCCTCCTTTGAAAGACTCGGATTGCGAACCACGCTCTTGGGTTCGCTGAGAAAATGCAGTGAAGGCATCTCGAATTCATCGGACTTGATAAGCGAAGCTTGAGCCTCGCGCTGGACACGTGCGCCTGTCCTTGGCGCGGGCGCGGGCGTGTCGATGCGCGCGGCGACCGGCCTGGCTGAAGGCATTGACTTCGGCCGGGCTGGCGCCTGCTGCGGTGCCCAATCGTCGACATCCTCGTCCTCATCGCTGAACGCGACAGGATCGAAACGATCAGACCGGGCATCAAAGTCGTTGCCAATATCTATTGATGGCGCTTCGACACGCGGCGCCTCGTCGTAAAATCCGGGTTCGCGCCGGACGCCGCCTGGTCCGTTCTTTTGGCGCGCAGCCGGAACACTATTCAGAAAATCGTCGTCGTTGCGGCTGGCACCAATGGTGCGCGCACCATTGTAGAGACCCGCACCATGCCCGGAAATGCGCCGGAACAGTGCCTTCGTACTCAGGAACCAGTGGGTAAGTGCCCCTAGGGCAAGCAGACCGCCCTCGCGTTCGTCTTCGTCGTCCTCGTCGCCATAGTCGTCCTCATCCGCAACATGACGTGTCGATTTCTTGAGCACGGCCGGCTCGCTGTCACGATAGGTGATGCCGCTGGCAAATCCGAAAATCCAGAGGGTTGGCAGCGCGAGAATGGCAACGAGGATCATGGCCAAGCCACCGCGCGGGAACGTGCCGATGAAGATTGCCGGGACCTTCAGGACCATATCGCCAAAAACGCCACCGAGACCAATCGGCATAGGCCAGCTCGACGGAATTGCGAAGCAACCGGCCATGGCAGCGGCCATCAATGACGCGCAAAACCAGGCGATGGCCCGGCGCGGCATGCGGTCAACGCCGCGTCCGAGGACGAAAAGGCCACCCCAGAACAGGGCCGGCATCAGCGCCACAACCATGGAAAGGCCGAAAAACTGCATGCCAAGATCGGCGAATACCGCGCCAGGATAACCCAGCGCGTTGTGTGTGGGGTTCGACGTGGCATGACTGAAACTTGGATCCAGCACGTTCCAGGTAGCCAGACTGCCGATTGCAAAGGCGACGAAGCCAATAAGCACCAGCCCCCAGAGGATATGGATCTGCCTGCGGAACAGGGTGGACAACCCGGTTCGCTGGTCTTCAATGGCATAGGAGGATGAGTATCCTTGACGCATGAAATCCGATCCCATGTGAACGCATACTTTGCGGCGGTGACATGCCGCAATTTCGAGAGCTGATTCCCACGTTACGGGGCGATGGTTAAGGGGGCATTAACCATGGGAGACGGAGGGGAAAATTAGCAGGTGGGCGATGGGCGACAAGCAGCAGCCAAAATGAAATGGGCCCGCAAACCGGGCCCATCATAATCGTCGCCAGAGACAGCCTATCAGCTGTGATAGGCGGCTTCACCGTGGGAGGTGAGGTCAAGACCTTCGCGCTCGGCTTCCGGAGCCGCCCGCAGACCGACGATAAGGTCGACAATCTTGTAGAGGATTGCACTGCCGATACCGGACCACAGAAGTGTAACCGCCACACCCTTGAACTGCGCCCAAAGTTGTGTTGCCGTCCCTGCATAACTGGCCGCGAAGTCGGCCGTCGAGTAATCGACGATGCCAGCGCCACCCAAAGCCGGGTTGACCAGGATACCCGTGCCAAGAGCACCGATGATGCCGCCGACACAGTGAATGCCGAAGACGTCCAGGCTGTCATCGTAGTCGAACTTGTTCTTCACAACCGCCACGAAGAAATAGCAGACAAGGGTCACGACCGCACCGAGGACGATTGCACCCATTGGGCCGACGAACCCGGCTGCCGGGGTAACTGCAACCAGACCGGCCACGGCGCCCGACACCGCACCGAGCATTGAGGCTTTTCCGCGCAGGAAGGACTCAAGAATGATCCACATCACGGTGGCAGCAGCTGTCGCCACAAATGTATTGATCATTGCAAGACCCGCATAGGCATTGGCTTCAAGGTTGGAGCCTGCATTGAAGCCAAACCAGCCGACCCATAGCAAAGAGGCGCCGACCATGGTCAAGGTCATGGAATGCGGAGCCATGATGTCCTTCTTGTAGCCCGCGCGCTTGCCAATCATGAGCGCACCAACAAGACCGGCGATGCCAGCGTTAATGTGAACGACCGTACCACCGGCAAAGTCAATCGCACCGAAGCCGAAAATCAGACCCGACGGATCGGAATAGGCGCTTGGACCGCCCCAGAACCAGACCATGTGGGCGATCGGGAAATAGACGAAGGTGACCCAAAGGATGACAAACAGAACGACTGCCGAGAATTTGACGCGCTCCGCAAAGGCGCCGACGATCAGTGCAGGTGTGATGCAGGCGAATGTCATCTGGAAGATGACGAAGACCAATTCAGGAATGGCCACGCCCTTCGAGAAGGTTTCCGATAGCGTTGTCACGTCGACACCGGACAGAAATGCCTTAGAAAACCCACCGACGAACGCGTTGCCCGGAGTGAACGCCAGGCTGTAGCCGTAAAATACCCAGATCAGCATCACGACGGCCGTAATGGTGAAGACCTGCATGAGAACCGAAAGCATGTTCTTGGCGCGGACAAGGCCACCGTAGAACAAGGCAAGGCCGGGTATGGTCATCAACAGCACGAGCACTGTCGACACCATCATCCAGGTGGTGTCACCTTTGTCCACCGTGAAAGCAGGCGCCGCTGCAGCAGCCGCATCCGCTGCGGCCGGCGCGGCTTCCTGGGCAAACGCGGCCAATAAGCCGAATGCGGTCAGCGCCAGCGACCCTAGCAGGGTGCTGCGAGCCGCAGATGTAAGACTGGTTGGAATTTTCATTATTCTCTCCTTGAACCCCAAATAACTCACAGCGCGTCGGTGTCGGTTTCGCCCGTGCGGATACGGACGGCCTGTTCGATGCTGAGCACGAATATTTTCCCGTCGCCGATCTGGCCCGTCTTGGCGGCCGTGGTGATGGCTTCCACTGCGGTGTCGACGAGCTCAGACGCGACAGCGACTTCCACTTTCAGTTTTGGAAGGAAGCTGACCGCATATTCGGCGCCGCGATAAATTTCGGTGTGTCCTTTCTGGCGGCCATAACCCTTCACCTCGGTGACGGTCAGGCCCTGAATGCCGACAGCGGTGAGTGCTTCGCGCACTTCGTCCAGCTTGAACGGCTTGATAATGGCCATCACAATTTTCATTGACTATACCCCTGCGCTTGCGCGGTACCTTCCAGGTGGAATTACCTGAACTGCGGCAATCCGCGTTGAACCCATCGCCTAGAGCCGTGTGGCTATCGGTGACTTGGTCAGGAGTATTCAAGTTCCGTGCCAGACTCGACACGCACTGCTAAGGCATTGATTATAAATATATATTTTTAGATGAAAGCAGGTGCCGTGTGCATTTTGCAGCAACATGCCTAAAAAATGGGCATTCGTAAACAAATCAACGAGGCTTATTCCGGTAGATGCACACGAATTAGGCCCTCCTGCGCCGTCGAGGCTATCAAACTGCCGTCGCGACTGTAGATTGCGCCCCTGTTGAAACCACGCGCACCGGATGTGCTCGGGCTGTCTGCCGTATAAAGCAGCCAATCGTCGAAGCGGCAGGGCCTGTGAAACCACATGGCATGATCGAGACTGGCGACCTGCAGATCCCGGTCAAAAATCGAGCGGCCATGCGCATAGAGCGAGGTGTCGAGCAACGTCATGTCCGAGATATAGGCAAGGACGGCAGCCTGCACAGCACGATCCTCGGGTACCGGACCGGTCGTCCTTATCCACACGTTCTGCTCTGGCGGCAGCTTTTCGCGGGAAAAGTAATGGGTAAGGGACAAGGGTTTCAGTTCGATCGGCCGATCCTGTTCCCAATACCTGCGGATATTGGCGGGAGCATTCTGCAGATACTGCTCCTTCAAATCCTTGTCACTGATCAATTGTTCCGGCGGCGTTAGATCGAGCGGCTGCGGTTTCTGGTGCTCGAGCCCTGCCTCCTCGATCTGGAACGATGCCTCCAGCGAAAAGATCGCATGGCCGTGCTGGATACCGATGACACGCCGGGTGGTAAAACTGGAACCGTCGCGGATGCGGTCAACCTCATAGATGATCGGGACTTTTGGATCGCCAGCGCGCATGAAATAACCGTGCAGCGAATGCACGTGCCGCGCGGGATCGACGGTGCGCTGCGCCGCGACGAGGGCCTGGCCGATCACCTGACCGCCGAAGACGCGCTGCCAGCCGACCTGCGGGCTGCGACCTCGAAACAGGTTGTGTTCAAGCGTCTCAAGGTCGAGTATGGACAAAAGCTCTTTCATGGCGTCTGACATGATCGGTATCTCCTGCGCGCGTAACTTCCACGCTTGCAACAGGAACAGAAGAACAAGTCAAGCGCCGCATCAAGCGCAACCCGGAGGCAATCATGGTTGAACGAACCCGGAAAGAACAGCCAGGCACAGATATTGTCATTGCCGGCGCAGGCTATGTCGGCCTTGCGACCGCCGTGGCACTGAAATCATCGGCGCCGCACCTTGGCGTCACCGTCATCGATGCGGCCCCTGCCGGCGTCTGGCGCAATGATACCCGCGCCTCGGCCATCGCAGCGGCTGCGAGCCGCATGCTCGACCGGCTCGGCTGCTGGGACGCGATTCTGCCTGAGGCCCAGCCGATCAATGAAATGACGGTCACCGATTCGCGCACCTCCGATCCCGTGCGGCCAGTCTTCCTGACCTTCAACGGCGAAATCGAGCCAGGCGAGCCTTTTGCGCATATGGTGGAAAACCGGGTGCTCAATGCGTCACTGCGGGCCAAGGCGGAAGAACTCGGCATCGAATTCATCGAAGGTGCGCCGGTCAATGGTATTGAGCAGGGCGAGGCGCATCTGACCGTCCGCTATGCTGATGGCAAGAGCCTGCGCACGCGACTTTTGATCGCCGCGGACGGCGTGAAGTCACGGCTGCGCGACATGGCTGGCATCAAGACGGTCAATTGGGAATATGGCCAGTCGGGCATCGTCTGCACCGTCTCCCATGAGCGGCCGCATTATGGCCGCGCCGAAGAGCACTTCCTCCCCGCCGGTCCCTTCGCCATCCTGCCGCTAAAGGGTAACCGCTCCTCACTGGTCTGGACCGAGCGGACAGACGATGCCGAACGGCTGATCAACGATGATGATTTCGTCTTTGAACACGAGCTGGAGTTGCGTTTCGGATTGAAGCTCGGAGAATTGCATGTGGAAGGCCCCCGCAAATCGTTCCCGCTCGGCCTGACTTTGGCGCGCGACTTCGTCAAGCCGCGTTTTGCGCTGGCCGGCGATGCAGCCCATGGAATCCACCCCATTGCCGGGCAAGGCCTCAATCTTGGCTTCAAGGACGCTGCGGCGCTCGCGGAGACGATCGTCGACGCCGACCGGCTCGGTCTCGACATCGGCTCGATCGCGGTGCTCGAGCGCTACCAGACCTGGCGGCGCTTCGACACGGTGCAGATGGGTGTCACCACCGACGTTTTGAACCGGCTGTTCTCGAACGACAATGTGCCGGTTCGCGCCTTGCGCGACTTCGGCCTCGGCCTCGTCGAACGGATGCCGCGGCTCAAGGGATTTTTCATCCGCCAGGCCGCAGGATTGTCGACGACTGCGCCCAAATTGCTGCAGGGCCAGCCGATCTAGAGCGGACGCGGATACGTGCGGTAGATCGCGTCAATCTCCTTGAGGATTTCCGGCGACAGCGTAATCGAGCTCGCCCAGATATCGGTCTTCAGCTGCTCCATCGAGGTGGCGCCGATGATAACCGACGTCATGAACGGCCGCGTGAGGGCAAAGGCGATAGCCATCTGCGCCACGTCGAGCCCATGCTTGCGAGCAAGATCGATATAGGCCCTGACGGCGGGCGCGGAATGTTCATTGCTGCGCCACAGCCCCCCGGCTGAATCGCGCCGCGCGTTCCCGCAGGTGTTTTCCCGTCGAGATATTTTCCGGTGAGTACACCCGAAGCCAACGAGGAATAAGCCAGGAGCCCGACATCCTCGTGATGGCTGAGTTCGGCAAGATCGAGATCGAATACACGTTGGATCAGGCTATATTCGTTCTGCACGGAAGCAACCCGCGGCAGGCCGCTGCGTTCCGCAAGCTTCAACCATTGGCCAATGCCCCAAGCCGTCTCATTGGACAGCCCAATGTGCCGGACCTTGCCTTCCTTCACCATGTCGTCAAGGCCAGCGAGCGTCTCGTCAATCTGTGTCATGGCCAATGCCCTGTCCTGGGACTGAGGCGCATACTTCCAGGCAGAGCCAAAGTGATAATGGCCGCGGGCAGGATAATGTACCTGGTAGAGATCGATATAATCAGTCTGCAGCCGCTTCAGGCTGCCTTCCACCGCCGCACGCACCGACTTCCTGTCCGGAGGTGTGCCGTTGCGGATCCAGCTGTTGCCGCCGCCGGAAATTTTGGTCGCAAGCACGAATTTGTCGCGTTTGCCGGTTTTCTTGAACCATGTGCCGATATAGGTTTCGGTCTTGCCATAGGTCTCGGGAGTTGACGGAATGGCATAGACTTCCGCCGTATCCATGAAATTGACGCCTGCATCAAGTGCATAGTCGATCTGCCGATGCGCATCCTCTTCCGTGTTCTGCACACCCCAGGTCATCGTGCCGAGGCAAATTTCCGTAACGTCAATATTCGTACGGCCAAGTTTTTTCAGTTTCACGGGATTTTCCTGTTTCGATTTGGGTTGATCAGTCGACTTGGAGGCCAAGCCTCTGCTTGAGCTTTCTGACCCGCTGCCCGTAAAGTTGGGAGACCGGAACGGCAGCAGCAGCCGCGCCTACCATATCAATCAATTCATACTTTTCCAGATCATTGAGCCGCTCACGCAGAAGCGGCGACGTTTTTTCGATGACCGTCGGCGTATCGCCAACCTGGGCGAAGGCCCATTTGGCATAAATCATCGCCTCGTCTGCCTTCCAGGGATTGCTGATATCGATGATGGCGCTCCGGACCGCGTCAAAATGATTTTCCGTAATCAGGCCATCTTCCGCAATGATCGCAAAAATCACTGTTGCCGCAGCGAGAACAGGATCCTCGATGGCGGTCAGCGGCGAATGCTCGGCCATTTTCCTTATCTTTCTACGCCGAAAATATCCACGCGCACGCCCTGCACTGTCGATCAATTCACTCGCCGCTTCACCCAGCACTTTCATCCTGTACCACCAGAACAAGCCGCCGCCGAGGATTCCCAAAACTGCGAGGACAATATGCATGATCAAATCCCTCAATAAAAAGGCGAATTCTACGAAAGGGAAATGGAAGGGGTAAATTAGGCGATGGAATAATGCGGTGCCATCGATATGATACGGAACCATGCTAACTCGGAGCCGTTATCGCCACGCCCGATAACGGTGCGACCACACGTCCCATGCAACCAGTTTCAACGAGGGAGATACAAATGGATAGACAAGCAACGGCGATCTGGAAAGGCGCGCTTGCCGACGGTTCCGGTACGCTCGATACACAGAGCGGAGCGCTCAAAGGTCTTCCTTACAATTTCAAGGCGCGATTTCAGGATGAAAGCGGCACCTCCGGCACCAATCCAGAAGAGTTGCTGGCGGCCGCCCATGCCGGCTGCTTCGCGATGCAGCTTTCGCATTTCCTGGCGGAGAACGGAACGCCGGCGGAGCAGCTCGACGCCAAGGCAACAGTGACTGTAAATCCGGCCGCCGGCGGCGGCTTCGAGATCACCAGGAGCGCGCTGACACTGATTGGCAATGTTCCTGGTATCGACGAGGCAACGTTCACCAAGCTTGCAGGCCAGGCGAAAGCCAGTTGCCCGCTGTCAAAGGCCCTTGGCGCGATAGAAGTCACACTGGACGCCAAGCTGGCGTGAGACCGGCTTTGAACAAATCGAGTCTCGATCGACAGTAGAGCCGTCTAGGGTTCCGTGGACAATTGGAAGGTCAACGTAATGACTTTCCAATTGTCATACTCTTCTTCCTGTAGTTGGAACGGAGCTGATCGGTTCAATGCCCGGCGAATACTGAGGATCGCCGACTTGAGCTCGGAAGCTGGGGCTCCGCTACCTGCAATTTCTGGTGTGCCCTCAATAGCGCCCTTACGATTGAGATGAATCTTCGCAGTAATAGTAATTGGCTGACTTCCCACCAAATCAAAAGGATGCAGCCAATTGCTTTCGATTTCTCGCTGCACGCGGGCTAGACCCTCTTTCGATAGGCTTGCTGCGTGGCTTAGTGGAACTATCACAGTGAATGCGATAAGAGCGAGAAAGGCACGGGCATCCACGTTCCAGAGGGTACAACGTCCCGTTCCCTTCATTTCAATGCTCCCATTAAAGATAAAGTATGGTTGGTCCTTTACCGAAGGATGACGTGGCCAACAACCGCTACCTTAGTCTAGGGGCTCTATCTTGTCGGTCATATGCGGTCACACCCGCCGCTCGACCATCATCTTCTTGATCTCGGCAATCGCCTTGGCCGGGTTCAGACCCTTGGGGCAGGTTTGCGCGCAGTTCATGATCGTGTGGCAACGATAGAGGCGGAATGGATCTTCAAGGTTGTCGAGCCGCTCGCCCGTCGCTTCGTCGCGGCTGTCGATCAGCCAGCGATAGGCCTGGAGCAAAACGGCGGGGCCGAGGTAGCGATCGCCATTCCACCAGTAACTCGGGCAGGATGTCGAGCAGCAGGCGCAGAGGATGCACTCATAAAGGCCGTCTAGCTTGGCACGGTCCTCATGGCTCTGCAGCCATTCCTTCGCGGGCTCGGGCGAGACCGTCTTCAGCCAGGGTTCGATCGACCGGTGCTGGGCATAGAAGTTGGAAAGGTCCGGCACCAGATCCTTTACCACCGGCAGATGCGGCAGCGGATAGATTTTCACAGGTCCCTTGATCTCGTCCATGCCCTTGGTGCAGGCGAGTGTATTGGTCCCGTCGATATTCATGGCGCAGGAACCGCAAATGCCTTCACGGCAGGAGCGGCGCAGCGTCAGTGTTGGATCGATCTTGTTCTTGATCCACAACAGGCCATCGAGAACCATCGGGCCGCAATCGTCCAGATCGACATAATAGGTATCGATGCGCGGGTTTTCGCCATCGTCCGGCGACCAGCGGTAAATCCGGTATTCGCGCAGATTGTTCGCGCCCTGCGGACGATCCCAGGTCTTGCCGGGACGCATCTGCGAGTTCTTGGGAAGTGCAAGTTCAACCATGGTATTCTGGTTCCTTGATCAATACACACGCGCTTTCGGCGCGATCTTGGCGAGGCTGATGCCGCCGTCCTCTTCCTTGACCAGCGGGTCAAGGTGGACAGGACGGTAACCGAGCGTAACCTTGCCGTCCGGAGTGAGCCAGGCGAGGCTGTGCTTGCGCCAGTTGACGTCATCGCGGCTCGGGAAATCCTCATGCGCATGGGCGCCCCGGCTTTCCTTGCGCGCTTCGGCGGCAACGACGGTCGTCAGCGCGTTGGCCATCAGGTTTTCCAGTTCCAGCGTTTCCACCAGATCGGAATTCCAGATCATCGAGCGGTCGGTGACCTTGACGTCCGGTAGTTCGCTCCAGATCTTTTCCATACGCTGTACGCCGGATTTCAACGAATCAGAGGTTCGGAACACGGCCGCATCTTCCTGCATCGTCCGCTGCATCTTTTCGCGTAAAGCAGCAGTCGGCGTACTGCCATTGGCATGACGCAGACGGTCGAAGCGATCCATGATCTTCATCACCGAAGCTTCGTTTATGTCCGGGATCTTGGCATTGCGGTCGATCACCTCGCCAGCGCGGATCGCGGCTGCGCGCCCGAACACGACAAGATCGATCAGCGAGTTGGAGCCGAGACGGTTTGCCCCATGCACCGAGGCACAGCCCGCTTCGCCAACGGCCATCAGGCCAGGCTGGATGCGGTCGGGATTGTCGGCGGTCGGGTTGAGCGCCTCACCCCAATAATTGGTTGGGATGCCACCCATATTATAGTGAACCGTCGGGAGGACCGGATCGGCTCCTTGGTGAGGTCGACGCCGGCGAAAATCTTCGCCGATCCCGAAATGCCGGGGAGGCGTTCGTGCAGAACAGCAGGATCGAGGTGATCCAGATGCAGGAAGATGTGGTCCTTGTTCTTTCCGACGCCGCGGCCCTCGCGAATTTCCAGCGTCATGCAGCGCGAAACCACGTCGCGCGATGCAAGATCCTTGGCCGAGGGTGCATAGCGCTCCATGAAGCGCTCCCCTTCGGAATTGACGAGATAGCCGCCCTCCCCGCGCGCACCTTCGGTGATCAGGCAGCCGGCGCCGTAGATGCCGGTAGGGTGGAACTGCACGAACTCCATATCCTGCAGCGGCAAGCCCGCGCGGGCGACCATGCCACCGCCATCCCCCGTGCAGGTGTGTGCGGAGGTTGCTGAAAAATAGGAGCGTCCATAGCCGCCCGTCGCCATGACAACCATCTTCGCCGCAAAGCGGTGGATCGTGCCATCGTCGAGGTTCCAGGCGACGACGCCAGTGATCGTGCCATCTTCATCCTGGATAAGGTCGAGCGCGAAATATTCGATGAAGAACTGCGCATTGTTGCGCAAGGACTGGCCGTACAAGGTGTGCAGGATGGCGTGGCCCGTGCGGTCAGCCGCGGCGCAGGTGCGCTGCACGGGCGGACCATCGCCGTAATTCATCATGTGCCCGCCAAAGGGGCGCTGGTAGATTTTTCCGGCTTCGGTGCGGGAGAACGGCACACCGTAATGTTCGAGCTCATAGACCGCCGCTGGCGCTTCGCGGGCAAGATATTCCATCGCGTCGGTGTCGCCGAGCCAATCGGAGCCTTTGACGGTGTCATACATGTGCCATTGCCAGGAATCCGGGCCCATATTGCTGAGCGAGGCGGCGATCCCGCCCTGCGCCGCAACCGTGTGCGAGCGTGTGGGGAAGACCTTGGTAATGCACGCTGTCTTCAGGCCCTGTTCGGCCATGCCAAGCGTTGCCCGCAGGCCAGCGCCGCCGGCTCCGACCACGACCACATCGAATTTGTGATCGACGAATGTGTAGGCCTTGCCGCCCGTTTTATCTGTTGGTGCCATGATAGAGGTTAGCCTCCGAAGCTTAGCTTGAGGATCGCAAAGATGCTGACAATGCCAACCGCCAGAGCGAAGAAGGTATTGAGCATCAGCAGCACGATCTTGGTGCCTTCGCCGTGTACATAATCTTCAATGATCACCTGCATGCCGAGGCGCATATGATAGAGACCGGAGATGATCACCATCAATAGAACCAGGGCTGTCAGCGGGTGGGAGAGTGCCGCCCTTGTCTCGGCATAGCCAGCGCCATGCAGCGACAGGATCAACCCTATGAAAAACAGCAGCAGCGGTATGTTGGCGACAGCTGTCAGCCGCTGACGCCAGAAATGATCCGTGCCTTCCTTCGCAGATCCCAATCCACGAACCTTGCCAAGCGGCGTGCGCATGTCACCCATCGCTCAAATCTCCCTAAGCTATTGTGAATGCAGCGATCCAGATGAGGATCGTCAATGCGACGGAAAGAATGAGCGAGGCCCAGGCCATCTTCGTGGTCGTGTCCTTGTCGAGGCCACGGCCAGTATCCCAGATCAGATGGCGTATGCCCCCGATCATGTGGTGAATGAGTGCCCAGGTGTAGCCAAGCAGCACCAGACGGCCGATCCAGGAGCCGTAGATAGCATTGACGAAATTGAAGTATTCTTCATTCGTGGCCGCCGCAATCAGCCACCAGGCAACCAGCAACGTGCCAACATAGAGCGCCGAGCCGGTGATCCGGTGGACGATGGACATGACCATGGTTGGGATGGGCTTGTAGATTTGCAAATGCGGCGACAGTGGCCGGTTTGCTGAAGAACGAGATTGGGTCATATTGAAGCGTTCTGCCGGTGAGAATTCGGGACAAGGTCGAGGGGTTTGGCGAGGCCGATGTCTTTCCATCGGACGAAGCCAGGGCCCGAAGGATTTGGCTCGAATTCGCCCGGCCCTTCGGGTTTCCGGCCGGTGGCCAACCGCATTGTCAGGCGGCGTTGTCCGATGGAAAGACATCGGCCTCGCCACCTTCCTCGCGGATTGGCTCGCCATCCGAGAAACAGAACGTCTTCTATATGACCGAATCTCGCTCTAAGATTTGTCTTGCTCATAGCGTCCCCAAGAGTAGCGCCACATCTGGTTAGACGGGCAGGGCCGAAAAGGCTGGATAGAGGCAATTTAGAAGGGTTTTAATCCGGTTTTTGCACTGCGTCAAAGCCCCATTCCGCCCCCTCATGCGGCGAATTGGCGTCAATAGCAAGTCAATAAGGTTTGTGCTTTAAATTCAATCGTTTAAAGGTCGAGAAACGGCCCTGAAAAGGCAAATTCCTGCGACTGTGTGCTGCAAAAAAATATTTGAGTGAGTCTGTCCGGATAGCCTCCGGACGACACTGTCTGGGGTCATTTGGCCGATGTTTGTCTGCGACAAACGGGGGCGTCGGCAGAATGCCGCCGACCTGGCTGCAACCCTGCATTGCTGCCACCTACTGGTTACCAAACCTGATAATGAAGCTCGTCCAGTCGGCCGGCGCCGCGACCTGTTCGTAAAGCTTGCGGCCGTCCTCAGGAACGCGCGGCGCGTTCAGCGAAAGCTTGGTCCAGCCGCGCTCCTCCGCCTTGTCGGCCAGCACATCGATCAAGGCCTTGGCAATGCCTTTACCGCGGTGGTCATGATGCACATAAATATGATCGACCTGACCGGCACGCATCCCGGAAACCGGCTCGGGAAGATCGTAGAAAATAACGAAGCCCACGAGATGGCCGTCGAGGCGTGCACCGGCGATTTCCGCTGCACGGTCACGCAAAAGGTTTTCCGCATAGTAGTCGTCCGGACGGCGCGGCGCGCCACGTTTCAACGCCTGGGCATAGCTGGCCAGCAGCGGGGCGAATTCATGGGCATCGCTCAGATGCAGGAGTGAAATGTCGATGGCGTGTTCGTCAGCTGTCTTTTTGGTCATGATCGCTTTTCCGTCCCTTCATGCCTGCCTGATCGTCGTCTTGAGGATTGGTTGATTGTGCCGCGCCCGTCAACCTGCGCCCGGTATGAAAATCGATTTGATTAGGTTTGGGCAGATGACAATCATTAATATAAGGTTAATCTCAACGTTGATGAAGTTGTCCCATCAGAGGTGCCGCCATGGTTCAAAAGAGAATTGCCTGCTCGGTTTTGGCATCGATGGGTTTGGCGCTTGCCCTGGCGGCTTCCCAAGTGGCAGCTGCAAACGATTTCAATAGCAGCAACACCTACGGTGATGAATACGGCAACGTCATCACGCACGAGGCTGGTGGCCCGAAGATCGTCTTCGTTGGTGCTTCGGCGGCACAATCCGATAGCTTGGGCCGCAGTATCCGGCGGCAGGTTCCGGTCTACAAGCGCGCCAAAGGCCCATCGGTAATTTCTCCGGTTGGCGATCCGGTCGTTCTGGGCGCCGTCCCGGCACCGAATACGGGATGCAACAGTCCCCTCCTCATCCAGGGGCGCGGTTACATGTATGGTCTCGACCGCAACGAAACGCCGGTTATTGGTCATCCTGACTGCGACTAGCACCGGTCCTTCGGAGATTTGATTTGCCTCGGTGAGCCGCGCCCTGTAAAGGGGGCCGCTTCATCGAAGAGGTAGTACTCATGGCTCGCAACTCTGACGGCGCACTGGTCCTGTTTTCCGGCGGACAGGATTCCGCCACGTGCCTCGCCTGGGCGCTGTCGCGCTTCGACCGCGTCGAGACGGTGGGTTTCGACTATGGCCAGCGGCACCGGATTGAGCTCGAAGTGCGCGGCGAGTTCCGCAGCGCCATCACCAGACAGTTTCCGCAATGGGCAGCGCGTCTTGGCGACGACCACTTGCTGGATGCCGGCATTGTGGGGCAGCTCGGTGCTTCGGCCATGACCGACGACATCGCCATCGAAATGGCTGACAACGGCCTGCCCAATACCTTTGTACCTGGCCGCAATTTGCTGTTCTTCACGCTCGCTGGTGCGCTGGCCTATCGCCGTGGCCTGCGGGTTATCGTCGGCGGCATGTGCGAAACCGACTATTCGGGGTATCCCGATTGCCGCGATGACACGTTGAAAGCCCAGCAGGTTGCTCTGTCGCTTGGGCTGGACCGCCGCATAACCATCGAAACGCCGTTGATGTGGCTGGACAAAGCCGAGACCTTTACCCTTGCGCGTGACCTCGGCGGCGAAGGTCTGCTGGATCTGGTCGTCGAGCACACCCATACCTGCTATCTCGGCGATCGTTCGCAGCGGCATGAGTGGGGCTATGGCTGTAACAGCTGTCCGGCCTGCGAATTGCGGGCAAACGGGTGGCGGAAGTTCAGGGCGGAGGCCGTATGACCTACGCCGTCAAGGAAATCTACCTGACCCTGCAGGGCGAGGGCAATCATACGGGCCGCGCTGCCGTGTTCACGCGTTTTGCCGGCTGTAACCTGTGGTCAGGGCTCGAACGCGACCGTGAGGACGCGGTCTGCAAGTTCTGCGATACGGATTTCATCGGCGTGAATGGTCCGGGCGGCGGCAAGTTCAAGACCGCTGAAGCTCTGGCCGATGCAGTGGCTGCGCAATGGCCCGATACAGATAGATCGGGCGGCAAGCCCTATGTCATCTGCACCGGCGGTGAACCCCTGTTGCAGCTCGATGCGCCGCTGATTGAAGCGTTTCATGCGCGCGGCTTCGAAGTGGGCGTCGAGACCAATGGCACCATTGCCGCGCCGGCCGGGCTTGACTGGATCTGCGTCTCGCCCAAGGCGGCCGCGCCTCTTGTCCAAACCGGCGGCAACGAGCTCAAGCTGGTCTTCCCGCAAAAGGAAGCCGAGACGCATCCATCGCGTTTCGAGCAGCTTTCCTTCGAGCATTTCTATTTGCAACCTCTTGACGTCATCGGTGATCCGGCGCAAACCGCGTCGCATGTGGCATCTGCAGCGGCCTATTGCCTCGCCCATCCGCTTTGGCGGCTGAGCACGCAGACACATAAACTGATCGGCCTGCCGTAAGCGCAGGCTGTTTGTTGACCGCAATTCCGGACGCAAAACCGTTACACACTTTGCTGGAATTGCTTTAGCGGGCGCCTGTATTGCGCCAGAGCTGACGGAGCAATTATGAGAATCTTCAACGAATTTACGTTTGAAGCGGCACATCATCTGCCGCACATTTTCCCCGACGGACACGTCAATACCCGCCTGCACGGACACAGCTTCCGTGTGCGGGTGACGCTGGAAGGAAAACCCGATGGCAGGACTGGCCTTATTTCCGATCTCGGCGTCGTGAAAAGCGCATTCGACAGCGCGGTCGACCTGCTTGATCACCGGTATCTCAACGAAATCCAAGGGCTGGAAACGCCGACACTTGAGAACATTGCCATGTGGCTGTGGCGGCATTTTGCACCTGCTCTGCCCGGCTTGGCGGAAGTCGGCGTTTACCGTGATACTTGCGGCGAAGGCTGCGAATATCGAGGCGAGTTCGAGATGGAAAGGACAGCAGCATGAGCCATTATGCAGAACAGGCAACGATGCTCGGCAAGGATGTAAAAATCCCGCAGCATCCCGACGAAGCCACTCTCGATGCTGTGCCGAACCCGCAGGCGGGGACATTGTTCCTTGCGCGCTTTGCGTGCCCGGAATTCACCTCGCTTTGCCCGGTCACCGGCCAGCCGGATTTCGGCCATCTGGTGATCGATTATGCTCCGGACCAGAGCCTGGTTGAATCCAAGTCGCTGAAGTTGTTTCTCGGCAGCTTCCGCAATCACGGCGCCTTTCACGAGGATTGCACGGTCGGCATCGGCAAGCGCATCGTCGAGGCGGTCAAGCCCTTGTGGCTGCGCATTGGCGGCTACTGGTATCCGCGCGGCGGTATCCCGATTGACGTTTTCTGGCAGACCGGCCCGGTGCCCGAAGGTTTGTGGCTGCCGGACCAGGGCGTTCCGGCATATCGCGGACGGTGAAGGGTTGGGGCTGGCGGCTGATGCCGGTTATCTCTCCCCTTGTGGGAGAGAAAGGATTTTGTTGAATTTAGCCCCTTTGCTGAATTCTTAGAAAATCCAAGTGAGGGGATTTGAACCCACAATACACTATCCCCTCTCTTGTGATTTCTAGCACTTAGCAAGGGCTAGATGCTGAAATCACATTCCCTCACAAGAGGGGAGATAGAGAAGCTTACTTCCACTCTCTAATATCAACAAAATGTCCGGCGATTGCCGCAGCGGCTGCCATGGCTGGCGACACGAGATGCGTGCGGCCCTTGAAGCCCTGACGTCCTTCGAAATTGCGGTTTGAGGTCGAGGCACAGCGTTCACCTGGCTTCAGGCGGTCGTCATTCATGGCAAGGCACATGGAGCAGCCAGGCTCACGCCAGTCGAGATCCGGCTGCCTTGAAAATCTTGTCGAGACCTTCGGCTTCCGCCTGTTCCTTGACGAGGCCTGACCCTGGAACGATCATCGCATCGACCGTTTCACTGACTTTGCGGCCTTCAACGACCTTCGCGACTTCGCGCAAATCCTCGATGCGGCCATTGGTACACGAACCGATAAAGACGCGGTCTAGCTTGATATCCGTGATCGGTGTGCCCGGCTTTAGTCCCATATAGTCGAGCGCACGCCACTTGGAGCTGCGTTTGGTCTCATCGGCGATGTCGTCCGGATTTGGCACTGCGCCGGTAACCGAGATCACATCCTCCGGGGAAGAGCCCCAGGAAACGATCGGCGGCAGGTCGGCAGCGTTCAAGACGACAATCTTGTCGAAATGCGCGCCTTCGTCGCTCTTCAGCGTCTTCCAATATTCAAGCGCCTGTTCAAAAGCTGCGCCTTTCGGCGCACGGGGCTTGTCCTTGACATAGGCGTATGTCGTCTCGTCCGGAGCGATCAGACCGGCGCGCGCGCCGCCTTCGATCGACATGTTGCAAATGGTCATACGGCCTTCCATCGAAAGCGCGCGAATGGCTTCGCCAGCATATTCGATGACATAGCCGGTGCCGCCTGCGGTGCCGATCTCGCCGATAATGGCAAGGATGATGTCCTTGGCGGTCACCCCGGCCGGCAATACGCCATCGACACGCACCAGCATGTTCTTGGCCTTCGACTGGATCAGCGTCTGGGTCGCGAGAACGTGCTCGACTTCCGATGTGCCGATACCGTGCGCCAAGGCGCCGAAAGCGCCGTGCGTGGAGGTATGGCTGTCGCCGCAGACAATCGTCATGCCCGGCAGGGTAAAGCCCTGCTCCGGTCCGATGATGTGGACGATCCCCTGGCGGATGTCCCTCTCGGAGTAATACTCGACGCCGAAATCCGCGGCATTCTTGGCGAGAGCCTCGACCTGAACGCGGCTCTCCTCATTTTTGATACCATTGACCCGGTCCGGTGAAGTCGGGACGTTGTGGTCAACGACGGCGAGCGTCTTTTCCGGATGGCGGACCTTCCGGCCGGCTACGCGCAAGCCTTCGAACGCCTGCGGGCTGGTCACTTCATGCACAAGATGACGATCAATATACAGGAGGCACGTGCCGTCATCCTGCTGATCGACCAGATGGTCATCCCATATCTTGTCATAGAGTGTACGTGGCGCAGTCATGGCGATATCCTCGGCACGGTGAGGTCGTACCCTCGTGAATAGGGTCGAAATGGTATGAGGCTTTTCGTTAGGATACGAGGAGCAGAGGCGATGGAAATGTTTATCCATTTTCGAGCCTTTGCGACAAAGTAGCCGGGCGAAAAGACCATATCCTCCGGACGCCGAAACGGCTGCAAGCTGCAATGTCGAACCGTTCGGCCGGGGAGAAGACCCCGACCTTCACGCTTCTCCTCGCATCTTTTTGCCGTTTCAGGCGCCATTTCGATCCTCTCCACGAGTGTACGACCTAATGCTTTTCGATTATTTCGTGGACATATGCACTCGAGGTCCACTTACGTCAAGAAACAAGCGAAAAAAGTAATATTCCGGCGACAATGCGCCGCTGTTTCCTGGATCAACGGCGATTGAGACGGCGTTCCAGCCAGCGCAGCCCCAGCGACAGGCTGATGGTCAGTACGAGGTATACATAAGCGACGACGGAATAGGTTTCAAAGAAGCGAAAGGAGCCGGAAGCATAGACCTTGCCCATCTGCGTCACGTCCACCACGCCAAGCACCGAGACGAGCGAGGAATCTTTCACCATCGAGATGAAATCATTGCCGTAGGGCGGCAGGATGATGCGGATCGCCTGGGGCATGACAATAAGGCGGAACCGCGGAAAGCGCTTCAATCCCAGTGCCTTTGCGGCCTCGATCTGGCCCAGGTCCACGGACTGGATGCCAGCGCGAAAAATTTCGGCGAGAAAGGCGGCATAGGCAAGCATCAATGCGATGATGGCGCGCCAGAGCAGGGAAAAATCACGAACCTGCAGCGGCTCGACAAAGCCCGCGCTTTGCAGAGGCTGCGTGACGAAGTTCCACATCGCGATCACCGCCGGGGCGCCGACAAAGGCAACGTAGAACAGCAGCACAAGCAATGGGATGCCGCGCACGATCTCGACATAGAAGCGGGCGATCTGTCTAACGGCAATATGGTCTGAGAGGCTCATCACCGCCAGCAGCAGTCCAAGTGCCGACGCCAGGAGGAACGCAAGAAGCGAGACCCACACCGTGATCCAGATACCCTGCGATACCGTGGAGAAGACCTGTCCATAGATGGGGCTGACGAGGATGGCGGCGCCCAGCACAACGGCGATCGCCACCGCGACGAGCAGCCACCACGGGAAGTCCTTCTTCTCGGAAGATCCCCGGTTCTGAGTGTTATCCGACACTGTTCCGCTTACTGGCCGAGCTTGTAGTCGAGAAACCACTTCTTGTTGAGCGCGTCGAACGTTCCGTCTGCCTTTAAAGCCGCAATCGCCGCATTGACCGGAGCGACGAGCTCCGAACCCTTGGGGAAAATGAAGCCGAAATCCTCAGCGCCGAGAGGTCCGCCGATCAGCTTCAAGGCACCCCCCGACGCATCGACGTAACCCTTGCCAGCCGTGCTGTCGGTCAGCACAAGGTCGACATCGCCAGTCTTCAGCGCCTGGATCGTAGCACCGAAGGTTTCAAACAGCTTGATACGCGGATTCTGTTCATTGCCGTCGAGGACATTGTAGACGGCGACATAGAAATTGGTCGTGCCCGGCTGCGCGCCGACAAGTGCATCCTTCGTGTCGGCAAAGCTCTTCGGATCGGTGAACCGTTTCTCGTCACTGCGCACCAGCATGAACTGTTCCGAGCGCATGTATGGTTCCGAGAAATCGACCTTCTGCTTGCGCTCATCATTGATGGTGATACCGGTCATGCCGATCTGATACTGATTATCGGAAACGGCCTGAATCATCGCATCCCAGCTCGTATTCAGGTACTCGACCTTGAAGTTCAGCCGCTTGGCGATCTCGTTCATCGCATCATATTCCCAGCCGACAGGCTTGCTAGTCTTCGGATCGACGAATTGCAGGGGTGGATAGGCGTTTTCCGTCACCACGGTAACTTGTTTCCCCCCAAGATCAGGCAGGTCGGCAGCCGATGCGGAAAATGGCGCCATGGCGAGCAAAAGTCCCGCCAAAAGAAAGGATCGCAAGTTCATCTCAACCCCCTGTCGCATGTTTGCGTCGAAAACAGATTTCACCTTGTCACCCGCACGTCAATCCCCGCAAGCATGTCTGTACCCTCGATGCCTGCAGGCGGAGAAGATTTTCGCGTCACAAACAAAAAAGGCGGTCCGAAGACCGCCTTTTCAAAATTGTCAGGAACCGCGCTTATTCAGCGGCAGGTGCCTTGGCAACCGTTGCTTCCGTTACCGTCTCGGCAGCGCCGGTGGCCGGTACAGCAGTCTTGTTCTTGCGGTTGTCTTTCTTCTCGACAATGCGGGCTGCCTTGCCGGTGAGGCCGCGCAGGTAGTAGAGTTTCGCACGGCGAACTTTGCCGCGCCGCACGATTTCTACGCCTTCAACCAGTGGTGAAATGATCGGGAATACGCGTTCGACACCTTCACCGTAGGAAATCTTGCGAACCGTGAAGTTCTCGTTGATGCCAGCGCCGTTACGGGCAATGCAAACGCCTTCATAAGCCTGAACGCGGGTACGGGTACCTTCCGTCACGCGGACGTTGACACGAACCGTGTCGCCTGGGCGGAAATCCGGAAGTGTGCGCTTTGCTTCGATTTTTGCTCTCTGCTCGAGATCGAGCTGACGAATAATCTCGACGGTCATCGTCTTCATCCTTTTCTTGTCTTCTCGAACAGTCAGAGCGTTCAGCACTAGAAACACAGCGGCTTGGCCGCATTTCTATGCCTCTGATGAGGCAGGAGCGAATTCACCATTCATTGATTAATGGATTCGGGTTTTCCCGAGTTGGCGGGCAAATACACCATAAAAGCCGGTTTGTCACCTCTGACGGCGATTCTTTTTGCTTGTCTATTTTTTTGAAGGCACGTTGTGGGCGTTCCAAAGATCGGGCCGCCGTTCCCGCGTCAGCCGTTCGGCCTCCCCACGACGCCACTTGTCGATCGCCCCGTGATTGCCGGACAAAAGCACGTCCGGAATCCGGCGGCCTTCCCACTCCTGCGGCTTGGTATAGTGCGGGTGTTCGAGCAGGCCAGTTTCAAAGCTCTCGGTTTCACCGGACATGGCATTGCCCATGACACCGGGTAGCAGTCTGACAATCGCATCAAGAACGACAATTGCAGCGGTCTCTCCGCCGGAAAGGACATAATCGCCGATCGACACTTCTTCAAAATCCCGGGCCTCGATCAGCCGCTCGTCCACCCCTTCGAAACGGCCGCAAAGCAGGACAACGCCAGGACCGGCCGCCAGCTCGCGCACCCGTGCCTGCGTGAGCGGCTTGCCGCGCGGGCTCATGAACAGTTTTGGCCGCAGATCCGCCACATGATCCACAGCGCGTGCCAGAACATCCGGCTTCATCACCATGCCCGCGCCGCCGCCAGCCGGTGTATCGTCAACCATACGGTGCCTGTCGGTAGCAAAATCGCGAATCTGCACTGTTTGCAGCGACCACGCGCCGTCCTGCAATGCCTTTCCTGCGAGTGACACGCCAAGCGGCCCCGGAAACATTTCCGGATAGAGCGTCAGCACAGTGGCGCGAAAGCCCCCCTCTCCCGCCGTCATGACTGCTTTTTCCCGTCGCCTTCACCGCCGAGCTGGCGGCGGCGATCCTCGTCCTCATTCTCATCGGGAATGAGACCAGCTGCTACAGGATCGATGACGATGTGACCAGCCTTGACGTCGACCTGTGGCACCGCAGCCAGCGTGAACGGTATCAGCATGGGACGTTTGCCGGGAATGGTCAGCTCGAGAAGGTCACCACCGCCGAAGTCGAACATAGCCGATACTTTGCCGTGCTTTTTGCCTTCCGCATCGATTGCCTCCAGGCCGATCAGGTCGGAATGGTAATATTCGTCCTCGTCCAGGTCCTGAGGCAATTGCGAACGGTCAATAAACAGGGTCGTGCCATTCAGCGCCTCGGCCATATTGCGGTCATTCACGCCGCGGAAACGCACGACGACAACAGTTTTGGCCGGACGTATGTCCAGAACCTCGAAAGCCCTGCCGGTCACATCATAAAGCGGACCATAGTCGGCAAGTGCCATCGGATCGCCGGTGAAGGTTTTCACGCGCAATTCACCGCGTGTTCCGTGTGCCGCACCGATCACCGCCAACTGAACCGGATCATTCAACTTTGCCATGGCATCTTCCATTTATTCGCATCAGCCCGAATTAGAGCAAACCTCGAGCAAAACCAAGGCTGAAACGACTCCGTAAGGAGTCCTGTGTCAGGGTTGCGTCATAAAATCGAGGAGCGACGCCATGGGCGCCCAGCCGCAAACCGAAGAATTTCTGGTTTCCGCCAGAGCCGACCTGATTGACGCACGTGAAAATTGGCTGAAATCCCTGAAGAACACGCGACGGCTGGCGGCGAACACACTGGAGGCCTATGAGCGCGACACGCGTCAGTTCTTTCAGTTCCTCACCGGCCATCTGGGCGAGCCGCCAGCGCTGAAGGACGTGGCGACACTGCGCATTGCCGACCTTCGCTCGTTCCTGGCCCGCCGCCGCAATGATGGTGCCGGAGCTCGCACGCTTGGGCGCGGACTTGCGGGCATACGCTCCTTCCTGCGTCATCTGGAAAAGCAGGGCATGGCCAATGCCGCTGCGTCGATCGCCATGCGCGCGCCGCGCCAGCCGAAATCCCTGCCGAAGCCACTGACCGTGATCGATGCACGCCGCGTAGTCGAAACTGGCGAACAGCTTAACGAAGAGCCATGGATCGCCGCCCGCAATGCCGCCGTGCTGACGTTGCTCTACGGCTGCGGTTTGCGCATTTCCGAAGCGCTCGGCCTCGATGGCGGGGCATTGACCGATCCCGATGCACGCTCCATTCCCATTACCGGCAAGGGCGGAAAAACCCGCATGGTACCCCTTCTGCCGATCGTGCATCGTGTTGTCGCGGAATATCGCAAACTCTGCCCCTATGCGCTGGAAGAGGGCAAACCGCTGTTTCGCGGCGCACGCGGCGGCGAGCTGCACCCGGCCATCATCCAGCGTGACATGCAGAAGATGCGCGGCGCGCTTGGCCTGCCGGGTACGGCGACGCCGCATGCGCTGCGGCATTCCTTCGCCACGCACCTGCTCGGCCGTGGCGGTGACCTGCGCACCATTCAGGAATTGCTCGGCCACGCCAGCCTGTCGACGACACAGGTCTATACCGGCGTCGATACGCAACGGTTGCTGGAAATATACGACAAGGCGCATCCCCGCGCCTGAAAACAGACAATTTACGCGTAGAGATTAACGCTTTTTCCAAGAGCCCACGGATAGAACGTAAGGTATGAACGACAAAGATATCTTCCCCGCACTTGACCGCATCGCCGATGGCATTCTCAGGCTGTGCCTGATAATGAGCTGGCTTATGCTCGCCGCGTTTCTGGTTATCGCTTTCAGCGCCCGCGCGCGGGCGGAAGGAATTAGCTGCGGTGGCCGCGACCTGATTGCGGAGATGGCGAAGTCCGACCCGGTCAAGCTCGACGCCCTGCGCAAAGAGGCCGCGGAAACTGAAAACGGCAAGGGACTGCTCTGGAAGATCGAAAAGCCGGGCGTGAAGCCATCCTACCTGTTTGGCACCATGCATCTTACTGATCCGCGCGTACTCAAACTTTCCGGCGCCGCTGAAGCCGCGTATCAGGGAGCCGATACGATCGTCATCGAAACGGACGAGGTGCTCGACTCCAAGGCACCGTTGAAGGTGATGGCGGACACGCCCGATTTGATGATGTTCACCAATGGACAGACCCTCGACAAGCTCATTCCCAAAGACAAGCTTGAGACCGTCAAGGCCGCGCTTTCGAAACGCGGCATCTCGCTCGCCGCTGTAAATCGCATGCAGCCGTGGATACTCACCAGCATGCTTGCCATGCCCGCCTGCGAACTTGCGCGCAAGAAGGAAGGCACCGATTTTCTCGATATCAAGCTCGCTGAAGAGGCAAAAAACAGCGGCAAGCGAATCGCTGGTCTTGAAACCATCAAGGATCAGCTGGGCGCGATGGCTTCGCTGCCCATACAGTTCCACGTTGACGGTTTGATCGAAACGCTGGCGCTGGGCCCGGAACTGCCCGATGTCTTTGAAACGATGACCGTACTCTATACGCAAGGCGATATTGGTATGATCTTCCCGCTGATGCGCTCGGTCTCTCCCGACGGAATTGAAAGTGGCAGCAACTATGCAGAGTTTGAAGAGAAGATGATCAATACCCGCAATCGAACCATGGCGGAACGGGCTATGCCGATCGTTGACGAAGGCAATGCGTTCATTGCGGTCGGTGCCTTGCATCTTCCGGGAGAGCAAGGTCTCGTTTCATTGCTGAAACACAAGGGCTATACAATCACAGCTCAATGACCAGCCGGAGCAAGTATTTTTCCCCGAAGCGCACGTATAAACGCGATAGCATTCCGAAGAAATCCTCTCAATTCCTGGTTATTCTGGAACATAATAGCGAAATAGCCGTTATTCGTTCATCCTTGTGTAAAGGAATGTCACGGAGGACGCAAAATGACCTATGATCCAAACTTGCAGCGGCCAATGGAAACCGATCCGATGAATCCTAAAACTACTGTGATCAAGTCGGGCGGCGGCAGTGGCTTTCTTATTGCTGGCATCCTAATCGCCGCGCTGGTGGTCGGTGGTTACTATTACCTGAACCGCAGCGGTACCGAGATGGACGTCCCAGCTCCGCCAGCACCGACGAGTGAGGCGCCCGCTCCGGCAGCCCCCGCAGCACCTGATGCGATGGCCCCAGCACCAAAAGCTCCGGCTCCCGCTGAGCCTGCTCCGGCGCCGTCTACAACGCCAGCGCCCACTGCACCGGCTCCTGCTCAGTAATCTAGAGTGTAAGCCAGACAGCAAAAAAGGCCCGGAATTCCGGGCCTTTTTCCTTGCAATACTGGAAATCACATGTGGATCGGTTTGAAGAACGTGGCGAGGGCTGCTTCGCGCACGGCCTCCGACATGGTTGGGTGCGCATGCGTCGTACGCGCCAGATCTTCCGATGAGCCGCCGAATTCCATCAGTACAGTTGCTTCATGGATCATTTCGCCAGCCCCATAACCGACAATGTGCACGCCCAGCACCCTATCGCTGGCCTTGTCGGCAAGGATCTTGACGAAACCGTCTGTGTGCAACATGGCTCGCGCACGTCCATTGGCCGTGAACGGAAATTTACCGGCTTTGTATTCGATGCCTGCGGCCTTGAGCTCTTCCTCGGTCTTGCCGACAGAGGCAACTTCGGGCTGGGTATAGACGACACTGGGGATGGCGTCGTAATTGACGTGACCAACCTGCCCTGCAAGGATCTCGGCAACGGCAATGCCTTCATCTTCCGCCTTGTGCGCCAGCATCGCTCCCTCAACGACATCGCCAATGGCGTAAATGCCTGGAACATTGGTCTGCCAATGGTCGTTTATGGCGACGCGGCCGCGATCATCCATGGCAACGCCGGCCTCCTTCAGTCCAAGGCCGTCCGTATAGGGCTTTCGGCCGGTGGATACGAGCACGACATCGGCGTCGATCGTCTGAACTTCACCGCCCTTGACCGGCTCGAACGTAACCTTGGCGCCCTTACCCGATTTTTCAACGCCGGTAACCTTCGCACCCATTTTGAACTCGATCCCCTGCTTTTCCAGCATACGCTGGAACTGCCGCGAGATATCACCGTCCATGGGTCCGAGAATCTTGTCCAGGAATTCAACCACGGTCACCTTTGATCCAAGGCGGCTCCAGACCGAACCAAGCTCTAGACCAATCACGCCACCGCCGACAACGACGAGATGTTCCGGCACTTTCTGGAATTCCAATGCCCCAGTTGAGGACACGATGACCTTTTCGTCAAACTCGACATCCACCCCCGGAATACCCGCGACATCCGAACCGGTGGCAATAACGATGTTCTTCGTCTCGATTTCCTGAGCCGAACCGTCTTCAGCGGTTACCGAGACCCTGCCGGCAGCAACGACCTTGCCCGTACCCATGAACGTATCGATCTTGTTCTTCTTGAACAGAAACGCTACGCCATTGACGTTGGCTTCCACTGTTGCGTCCTTATGGGCGAGCATTGCCTTCAGATTGAGCTTGGGCGTGCCTACTTCGACGCCGAGAGTGGCGTGAGAATGACCCGCCTCATGGAATACTTCCGAAGCGTGCAGCATCGCTTTTGAAGGAATGCAGCCAATATTGAGGCAGGTTCCGCCAAAGGTAGGGCGCTTCTCGATCACCGCGGTCTTCAGGCCGAGTTGCGCGGCCTTGATCGCGCACACATAGCCGCCCGGACCTGTTCCGATGACGACGACATCATATGCCATGATTGATTCCTTCTTCTGTGGGCTCACGCGAAATTATTGTTCGGGGACGCATTCTTTGAAACGAAAGACTTCCCAGGGGAAAGTCTCGATGGGTTTTTCAAGTTTGAAATTGAAGCCACTCATGGAGCTGGAAAAATCTGGCAGAAGCAACGCTTGCGCGGCTGGTTCCTTGGCTTTTGGCAGAAGATCCGCGTCGGCGCCTTCCTTCAGCGCATAAATGACGCCTTGCCAAACCGTGCATGCCCGCAGCTCGTCGCCCGTGACGTCACCGCCCGGGCACTTGTACATGACGATGCCGTTGGGGCGGGCCACACCCTCGTTCCACATGACCACGCCATCCAGCTTCACGTCGCTGTCGTTCAGCTGGATTGTGAACTCATTCGACGTCATCACCGGCTGATCTTCCGGAACATGCCTGAAGGTCAGGGTATAGGTGTCATCCCTGTCCGCGTAGACGGCGCGGTCCTGCGTGCAGGCGGCAAATGCCGGCGTCGCAAGCAATGAAACAACCACCGCGAGAATGGCGGCGTTACTTCCAGGATGGTGGCGAGCGCGTAAAGCCATCAAATATTCTAGCTCGCTTGGCTGCTGGCAAGCTTGACGCCGAGCCCGATGAATACGAGCCCGGTGACGCGGTTGAACCAGCGGCCCCAGGCGACAAAGCGGTCACGAACGGATTGCATCGTGAAAAAGACGGATACGGCGACGAACCAGCAAATCAATGCTGTTGTCATGACCATGCCGTAGCCGGCCTGAATGAGGATGGGCGTCTCGTGGCTGACCAGTGCCGAGAACAGCGACAGGAAGAACAGCACGGCTTTCGGGTTCAGAGCATTGGTGACGAAGCCCATGAGAAAGCAGCGCAATGCAGAGAGCTGCTTGACTGACTCGCTTTCATCCATTCCAGCCGGAGCTTCCGGTGCCGGGGCGCGTAACGCCTTGACGCCGAGATAGAACAGATAGGCAGCACCGGCCCATTTGAGCATTCCAAAAAGATAGAGCGACTTCGACACGATAAGCCCGAGCCCAAGCACCGTGTAGCTGATATGAAACAGCAGCGATGTGCCAATGCCGAAGCTGGTGATAATGGCGCTGCGCCGCCCGTGCACAATGCTCTGCCGGACGACAAGCGCAAAGTCGGCTCCCGGCGACACGACCATGATCGAGAATACCGCCATCAGACCGAGAAGCTCGTAGAAATAATGCGACATGGTCATGCTCCACCAAGTGGCGCGTTGAACGCCCAGACATGGCCAAACGGGTCCTTCACGCGGCCGTAGCGCGCATTCCAGAACGTATCTTCAACGGGCATGACGAGCGTTGCACCAGCCTTGACAGCACGGTCAACCGCCTGGTCGACTTCCGCAGCTTTCGGCAGGTTGATATTGATCGCGACACTCGCACCGCCACGACTCTGAGGCGACAGAACATCGCCCCCATATTCCGGAAACTCGTCGTGCATCATGATGGTGCCGCCAAACAGCGATAAATTGGCGTGCATGACGCGCTTTCCATCCTCGGTCATCTGTTTGAAGGTGTTTTTGGCACCGAAGGCTTTTTCATAGAAAGCGATCGCTTCAAGGCCGTCTTTGACGCAGATGTGGGGCTCTACTGGCGGGTAATTCGGTACATCAGCCATTTTGCTTTGCCTTTCATCCTATGCCGGTGAACGGATCGACCGGCAGATCATTGATATGAGACATCACAACCGACCAAACGCGCATCCTTGGTTCTGGCGCCTGGCCATGGAGATCATGCGATTTCAGTCCGATGCACCATCGGGGCCACGCAATTGCGGCCCCGTTTGATCGAAGGCCCGTATCAGAGATCGAGAACGAGACGTTCCGGATCCTCGAGGCTTTCCTTGACGCGGACGAGGAAGGTTACTGCTTCCTTGCCGTCAACAATGCGATGGTCGTAGCTCAGCGCCAGGTACATCATCGGGCGGATAACGATTTGCCCGCCAACGACAACCGGACGGTCCTGGATCTTGTGCATGCCAAGAATACCGGACTGCGGTGCATTGAGAATAGGCGAGGACATGAGCGAACCATAAACACCACCATTGGAAATGGTGAAGGTGCCGCCCTGCATGTCAGCCATTGAAAGTGCACCGTCCCGTGCGGCCTTGCCGAGACGGCCGATTTCCTTTTCGATCTCGGCGATCGACATCTGGTCCGCATTGCGTACGACCGGAACGACGAGCCCCTTGTCCGTGCCGACGGCAACGCCAACATGGGCAAAGTTCTTGTAGATGATGTCCGTGCCGTCGATCTCGGCGTTAACCGCCGGAATTTCTTTCAAAGCATGCGTTACAGCCTTGGTGAAGAACCCCATGAAGCCAAGCTTGACACCATGCTTCTTTTCGAAAATTTCCTTGTAGCGATTTCGCAGGTCCATCACCGCCGACATATCCACCTCATTGTAGGTGGTCAGCATGGCGGCTGTGCTCTGTGCATCCTTGAGGCGCTTGGCTATAGTCTGCCGCAGCCGGGTCATCTTCACGCGCTCTTCGCGCGACGCGTCATCGGCGGGCGATGCCGGACGCGCGACGGCTTTCGGCGCTTCGGCCGCGGGCTGAGCAGGGATGCCCTTGGCAACAGCATCGAGTACATCGCCCTTCAAAACCTGACCGCGCTTGCCGGAACCTTCCACCTGCGAGGCGGAAACGCCTTTTTCAGCCAGAAGCTTCGAAGCTGCCGGGGAAGCCGGCATTTCGCTTGGTTTGCGTTCGGCGATAGCCGGTTCGCCGGCAACTTCGGCGGTCTTTGCCGCAGCCTCGCCGGTGGTGGCTGCAGCCGCCGCTCCGGATGCCTGGGCAACGGCGGCCGGTGCCGGCTCCGCCGTCTTGGTTGGGGCGGCTCCCGCACCATCGCCAGAGCCAATCATTCCGAGCAAAGCGCCAACTTCAACCGTGTCGCCTTCCTTGGCGGTGATTTCAGCCAGCGATCCGGCAGCCGCCGCCGGAACCTCTATCGTTACCTTGTCGGTTTCAAGTTCCACCAGGGGTTCATCAACGGCAATGGCCTCGCCGACCTTCTTGAACCACTTGCCAATGGTCGCTTCGGAAACGGATTCGCCCAGCGTTGGGACGCGGATTTCGGTTGCCATGTTCTCGCTCTTCCGTTGATTTTCTTTTGTTAATCAAGAACCCAAAGCATCTTCAAGCAATGCTTCGAGCTGTGCAAGGTGTTTGGACATCAGACCAGTTGCGGTCGATGCGGCGGCAGGACGTCCGGTATAACGGACACGCTGATGCTTCGCATCGATATGCGCCAGGACCCATTCCAGATAGGGATCGATAAAGGCCCAGGCACCCATGTTCTTGGGTTCTTCCTGGCACCAGACCATTTCCGCATTGCGGAAGCGGGAAAGTTCGGTGATCAAAGCCTTTGCCGGGAACGGATAAAGCTGCTCGACGCGCAAGAGATAAACGTCGTCGATGCCGCGCTTTTCGCGCTCCTCGTAAAGGTCGTAATAGACCTTGCCAGAACACAGAACGACGCGACGGATCTTCGAGTCCTTCTGCAGCTTGATCGGCTGATCTTTCAGGAGCTGCGCATCATCCCACAGCAAGCGGTGGAATGATGAATCACCCGTGAAATCGCCGATCGACGAGACCGCCCGCTTGTGACGCAGCAGGGACTTCGGTGTCATCAGGATCAGCGGCTTGCGGAAGTCACGCTTCATCTGGCGGCGCAGGATATGGAAGTAATTGGCAGGCGTCGTGCAGTTCGCAACCTGCATATTATCTTCCGCACAAAGCTGCAGATAGCGCTCGAGACGGGCCGATGAGTGTTCTGGTCCCTGCCCCTCATAGCCATGCGGCAACAGGCAGACGAGACCCGACATGCGCAGCCATTTGCGCTCGCCCGATGAAATGAACTGGTCGAAGATGACCTGAGCACCGTTGGCGAAATCGCCGAACTGCGCTTCCCACAGGGTGAGCGCACGCGGATCAGACAGCGAATAGCCATATTCGAAGCCGAGAACCGCCTCCTCTGAGAGCATCGAATTGATGACTTCGTAGAGCGCCTGACCCTTTTGCAGATTGTTGAGCGGGATATAGCGCTGTTCAGTGTCCTGATCGTAGAGCACCGAATGGCGCTGGCTGAATGTGCCGCGTTCGACATCCTGACCCGACAGGCGCACCGGATGCCCCTCCGTTACGAGGGACCCGAACGCCAAGGCTTCCGCCGTTGCCCAGTCGAAGCCTTCGCCAGTCTCTATCATCTTCGCGCGGTTGTCCTGGAAACGCTGGATGGTCCTGTGCACGTTGAGGCCCGCCGGAACCTCGGCAAGCTTCTTGCCGATCTCCTTGAGCGTCTTCACTGGCAGTCCGGTTTTGCCCCTGCGCTGTTCATCGGCATTATCGGCCGTACGCAGACCGCTCCAGGCGCCGTCCAGCCAGTCGGCCTTGTTCGGCTTGTAGGCCTGGCCTGCCTCGAACTCCTGCTCGAGCGCTTCGCGCCATGATGCGCGCATCTTATCGAGATCGGCCTCGGTGATGAGACCTTCCTCGATCAGCTTGGCCGAATACAGCTGAACCGTAGTCTTCTGGCCGCGGATAGTCTTGTACATGATCGGCTGTGTGAACGCCGGCTCGTCGCCCTCATTGTGGCCGAAACGGCGATAGCAGAACATGTCAATAACGACCGGCTTGTGGAACGTCATGCGGTATTCTGTGGCAATTTTAGCCACATAAACAACAGCTTCGGGATCGTCACCATTAACGTGGAAGATCGGCGCTTCGATCATCTTCGCGACATCGGAGGGATAGGGCGAGGATCGCGAAAAACGTGGATTGGTAGTAAAGCCGATCTGGTTGTTGATGATGAAATGCACGGTACCGGCAACGCGGTGGCCGCGCAGGCCAGAAAGCCCAAGGCACTCGGCAACCACGCCCTGGCCGGCAAAGGCCGCGTCGCCATGCAGAAGCAGCGGCATGACCTTTGAACGCTCGGACAATGGCACGATTTCGTCGCGGTCGCGCCCGCAAAGCAGGTCCTGCTTTGCGCGCGCCTTGCCCATGACAACCGGATTGACGATTTCGAGGTGCGAGGGGTTGGCTGTCAAAGACAGGTGCACCTTGTTGCCGTCGAACTCGCGGTCGGACGACGCACCGAGGTGGTATTTCACGTCGCCGGAACCTTCGACATCGTCCGGAGTATAGGAACCGCCCTTGAATTCATGAAAAATTGCGCGGTGCGGCTTGCGCATGAACTGGCTGAGTACGTTGAGCCGGCCGCGATGGGCCATACCAAGGACGATTTCCTTCAGGCCCATGGAACCGCCGCGCTTGACGATCTGTTCCAGCGCCGGAATGAGCGACTCCCCGCCATCAAGGCCGAAGCGCTTCGTGCCCTTGTATTTGACGTCGATAAACTGCTCGAAGCCTTCTGCCTCGATCAGCTTCGACAGGATCGCCTTCTTGCCTTCTGCGGTGAACGCGACACCCTTGTCCGGTCCCTCGATGCGCTCCTGGATCCAGGATTTTTCGACCGGATCGGATATGTGCATGAACTCGACACCGATCGTCGAGCAATAGGTGCGCTTGAGGATGTCGAGCATTTGCGGGATCGTCGCATATTCGAGACCCAGCACGTTATCGATGAATATCTTGCGATCGTAATCGGCCGGAGAGAAGCCGTAGCTCTCGGGCGACAGCTCGTTATAGTCTTCCTTGACTTCGGCAAGACCAAGTGGATCGAGTTTCGCGTGCAAATGACCGCGCATGCGATAGGCGCGGATCATCATGATCGCACGCACGGAATCGCGCGCCGCGTGAATGATTTCCGAGTCCGATGCAGACGTCAATGGCGCGGCCACGCCGTTCGTTGCAGCGGAGCCGTTTGCACCCTTGGCCTTCAGCTTGTCCGTGATATGCTTTTCGACTTCACCCCAGTTGCCGTCAAGCGCCGAGACCAGCTCGCCATTGCCCGCGATGGGCCAGTTCGGTTTCTCCCAGGATGCGCCCTTCGCATTCTTGAGAACATCGTCCTTGGTGTCGTTGAGATTGGCGAAAAATTCCTGCCATTCGGCACCAACCGATGCCGGATCCTTTTCATACTGCGCATGCAGTTCCTCGATATAGTGGGCATTGCCACCATAGAGAAACGAGGTAAGCGCAAAAATGTCGTTGGCCTGTTCTTGACGTGCCATGTTCGTGACCGGAGCTTCTACTCCGTCTCCCTTTGTAAGAGTGCACCCGCTCATCTTAAACCAGTGTCACTCTGGGTTGGGGCCCGAATGGCCCCGTGGACCGATCGGGGCGACAATCGCCCCGATTCATTCTTGCTATCCTGATCTCAGCCCTTGAGGACTTCGACCAGGGTCTTGCCGAGCTGCGCTGGCGATGGTGACACGCGGATGCCCGCGGCTTCCATGGCTGCGATCTTGTCTTCCGCGCCACCCTTGCCGCCGGAGATGACCGCACCGGCATGCCCCATCGTGCGGCCGGGCGGAGCCGTGCGTCCGGCGATGAAACCGGCCATCGGCTTCTTGCGCCCGCGTTTTGCTTCGTCGGCAATGAACTGCGCTGCATCTTCTTCGGCCGAGCCACCGATTTCGCCAATCATGATGATCGATTTCGTCGCTTCGTCGGCAAGGAACATTTCCAGGACATCGATGAATTCCGTACCCTTCACAGGATCGCCGCCAATACCGACAGCGGTCGTCTGGCCAAGGCCTTCGTTCGTCGTCTGAAACACTGCTTCATAGGTAAGTGTCCCGGAGCGGGATACAACACCCACGGAGCCCTTCTTGAAGATGTTACCTGGCATAATGCCGATCTTGCATTCTTCCGGCGTTAACACACCCGGACAGTTCGGTCCGATCAGACGCGATGCGGAACGGTCGAGACGGGCCTTGACCCGCACCATATCCATGACCGGTATGCCTTCGGTAATGCAGATGATCAGCGGGATCTCCGCGTCTATGGCTTCGATGATGGCTTCCGCAGCGCCCGCTGGCGGCACATAGATCACCGAGGCATTTGCACCGGTACGATCCTTGCCTTCGGCTACGGAGGCGAAAATCGGCAGTTGAGCGCTCGAGCCGGTCGGCAAATTGCCCTCCCAGGTTTCGCCACCCTTTTTCGGATGGATGCCGCCGACCATCTTGGTGCCGTAGTAGGCCAGCGCCTGTTCGGTATGAAAAGTACCGGTCTTGCCGGTCAGGCCCTGGACGAGAACCTTGGTGTCTTTGTTGACGAGAATAGACATGCCTTAGTTTCCCTTCACGGCCTTGACGATCTTCTGCGCGGCATCATCGAGATCATCCGCGGAAACGACGTTTAGGCCGCTCTCGTTGATGATCTTCTTGCCCAGCTCGGCATTGGTACCTTCGAGACGAACGACCAGCGGAACCTTGAGACCGACTTCCTTGACTGCAGCAATCACACCTTCGGCAATGACATCGCACTTCATGATGCCACCAAAAATATTGATCAGAATGCCTTCGACGGCCGGATCAGCCGTGATGATCTTGAAGGCAGCCGTTACCTTTTCCTTGCTGGCGCCACCGCCGACATCGAGGAAGTTTGCCGGTTCGGCGCCATAGAGCTTGATGATATCCATCGTTGCCATGGCAAGACCGGCGCCATTGACCATGCAACCAATATTGCCGTCGAGAGCGACATAGGCGAGGTCGTATTTCGATGCCTCGATTTCCTTGTCGTCTTCTTCCGTTGTGTCACGCAGTTCGACCACGTCCGGATGGCGGAACAGCGCATTGCCGTCGAACGACACCTTGGCATCGAGGACGCGCAGACGGCCATCTTTCATGACGATCAGCGGGTTGACTTCCAGCAGACTCATGTCCTTCTCGGTGAAGGCCTTGTAAAGGATGGGAAACAGCGCTTCCCCATCGGTCCGCGCTTCGCCGGTCAGGCCATAGGCGTCGTTGATTTTCGCCGCGTCTTCCGCGGTCACACCCTTTTCGGGGTCGATGGCCACTGTGATGATCTTTTCGGGCCTATCGTGAGCAACAGCTTCAATATCCATACCGCCTTCCGTGGAAACCACGAAAGCCGGGCGGCCAACCGAACGGTCGACGAGGATCGAGAGATAAAGCTCGCGCTCAATGTCGGCACCATCTTCGATGTAGAGACGATTGACCTGCTTGCCAGCGGGACCGGTCTGCTTCGTAACAAGCGTGTTTCCAAGCATTTCCCTGGCGTTGGCGACAACTTCCTCCACCGACCGCGAAAGGCGAACCCCGCCCTTTGCATCCGGTCCGAGCTCCTTGAACTTGCCCTTGCCGCGGCCGCCAGCATGTATCTGGCTCTTTACCACGTAGAGCGGACCGGGCAGCGTCTTTGCCCACTCCTCTGCCTGTTCAACGGAGTAGACGGCGACACCATTGGCGATTGGCGCACCAAACGTGTGCAGCAGGCGTTTTGCCTGATATTCGTGAATATTCATACGTTATTTTCCTCTACGAATAATCCGGACGCTTAAGCGGCGGATCGTTTCAGAACGGTTTCGAGGCCAAATTATTTAAGGTTCGGCGCGATGGCGATGCAGGCCTCACAAAGACCGGCAACCGAAGCGACGGAATTTTCGAAGGCTTTCTCTTCAGTTTTATTGAGATCGATTTCAATGATGCGTTCGACACCACCTGCGCCGATAACAACCGGGACGCCAACATACATGTCCTTGACACCATATTGGCCCGACAGATGTGCGGCCACTGGCAGAACCCGCTTCTTGTCTTTCAGGAAGGCTTCGGCCATCTGAACGGCCGAAGACGCAGGTGCGTAGAAGGCAGAACCGGTTTTCAGCAAGCCAACTATTTCTGCGCCGCCATCGCGGGTGCGCTGAACGATCTGGTCGAGCTTTTCCTGGCTGGTCCAGCCCATCTTCACCAGATCCGGCAGGGGGATACCGGCAACGGTCGAGTAGCGGGTGAGCGGCACCATGGAGTCGCCATGACCGCCGAGAACGAAGGCTGTCACGTCCTCAACCGAGACCTTGAACTCTTCTGCCAGGAAGTAACGGAAGCGGGCACTGTCGAGAATGCCGGCCATACCGACCACCATGTTCTTTGGCAGGCCGGAGAATTTCTGTAGCGCCCACACCATCGCATCGAGCGGATTGGTAATGCAGATCACGAACGCGCCCGGAGCATATTTCTTGATGCCCGCGCCGACCTGTTCCATTACCTTGAGGTTGATGCCAAGAAGGTCGTCGCGGCTCATGCCAGGCTTGCGCGGAACACCGGCGGTGACGATGACAACGTCCGCACCCTCGATGGCCGAGTAGTCATTGGCGCCGACGAGCTTCGCGTCGAAATCGTCAACAGGCGACGACTGGGCAATATCCAGTCCCTTGCCCTGCGGTGTGCCTTCTGCGATGTCGAAAAGCACGATGTCGCCGAGCTCCTTGAGCCCGATCAAATGTGCAAGCGTTCCACCGATCATGCCTGAACCGATGAGGGCGATTTTGTTACGTGCCATGCTGGTTACTTCCCTGATCTGAAGTCTTGACGGGACGCCAAAGAACATATTTCCATAGTCGGGCCGCCGGACGGCAAACCTGTCACCACATGCCTTTGCGTTGGGACGTTCGAATATTCCTCTTTCAAAAATAACTCAACCAAAAATTTTCACCTCAATAAATTCAATCGTTTAGAATTAACGGGATTTACGTAAACGTCAACTATTTGAAGTCTGAGCAGAGCTAAGTCTAGTATTTCTAGCATATGCAACATATCAAATTGATGAAAGAAATGCCGCCAGCGCCACGGTAAGTAACGGATTCAGAGCTCGGCTGCCTGTGCTGCTGCTGCTGGTTCAAGCCGGCTGGCGGTTGCCAGATATTCCTCGCTCTGCATCTCGAACAGGCGCGACGCCGTTCGATCAAACTCGAAAGCCTCGGTGCCGGATTTGGCCACATAAAGCTCGTCAGGCGACGCGGCCGCCGAAATTACCAGATGGACGTGCTGATCATAAAGCATGTCAATCAGGATGATGAATCGCTTGGCTTCATTGCGCCTCGGATGATCCAGGACCGGCACGGCGTCGATGAAAATGGTCCGGTAGTGCTGGATGACCGCTGCATAGTCAGCCGCACCGAGGGGCTTGGAACAGAGATCAGCAAAGGTAAAACGGGCTGCCGCCGTGTGGGGCGCCGCTTGAGGAATGATGACGGTATGCCCCTTCACCTTGAGACTGTCGGGCGCGACAGTCGCACCCGCCGTCGCCGCAAGCCAGGCCTCGTTCATCAACCGGTCCGTCTCTTCATTGAGAGGCGATAGATAAACAGGCAAGCGGTTCAGCTTTTCCAGGCGATAATCCGTCCGGGCATCGAGATTGACAACATCCACATGGCTTTTCAGCAAATCAACAAACGGTAGGAACAACTGGCGATTGAGACCGTCGCGATAGAGATTGTCCGGCTCGACATTGGAAGTAGCGACGAGCACCACGCCACGTTGAAAAAGAGCCCGGAATAGTCGTGACAGGATCATTGCGTCGGCAATATCCGTTACCGTGAATTCGTCGAAACAGAGCACCCAGGCTTGTTCGGCCAAAGCGTCGGCGACCGGCGGAATGGGGTCGTCCTGCTTGGTCTCACCGTTTTTCAGTGCCTGGCGGTGCGCGTTGATACGCTCATGGACATCGGCCATAAAGTCGAGAAAATGTGCGCGGCGCTTGCGCTTGGCTGGCACGAGCTGGTGGAACATATCCATCAGCATTGTCTTGCCGCGCCCGACTTCGCCGTGAATGTAGAGGCCCTTGATAATCTCGCGCCGCGGTGCACGGCGGCTGAACAACCAGCCTAGCGCACTGGATTTGGTCGCAAGCCGTGTTGTGCCAAGCTCGTGGATAAGCCGGTCAAAGCGGTCGGCCAGACGCTGTTGTGCCGGGTCAATTTCGATATCGCCCGCCTGCGCGAGCGCATCGTAGCGCTCGCGCACAGAGGGAAACACTTTCAAATTATCATGCGACAATGCGGTCTCCGGGCGCGCTTAGACAATGCCGATGGCGCGCTCCACCTTTAGCGTGACAGGCTGAGATTCTGCCCGCCCGATGTCTGGCCATCGAATTTGGACTGGCCCGAAGAATACAGCCGCGCCACCGTACCACCTGCCGCATCATACAGAACCAGCTGCTTGCCACTGACCGCCCAGGACGAGAGGTTGGCAAGTTCACCGGGGCAACGCAGCGGGCCTGCACGATAACCCTGGCCGAATTTCGTCTGCGGCGTAGCGATCTTACAGCTCTGCCCGCCCATCGAAGCATTCCAGACGCCAGCGACACTGCCGGCGGTCAGATCCGGTGCATTTTCTGGCGGGAGTGCCGCAACCTGCGTATTGCCCTGTGTGCCTGGCGCCGTGGTGGCAGTGGTAGGGGCGGTCGGGAACTGGTTCGTACCGCCCGGCGGTGGCAACTGGCTCTGGCTCACGGCACCCGAAGGGGCGGCCTGGAGCGGCGCCGGTGAAGGTGTTACGCGATCCATATTGTCAAGACGCGAACTCTGGCATCCCGCCAGCACCATGCCGACTGCGGCAACGGCCAGCAAATTGACTTTCAAAGTCCCCATAACCTCGGTTCTCCATCTGCGCATCCCAACTTATGAAATGCGATTCCATTTGGCGTTATCTGCACGATACAAAGGCGATAGTGGCGAAATTTCAACCCGCACCCCGGAAAAACCGGCGCGTTTCCGCCCCTTTCCTGCACCAGCACCATTAAAAAACAATCGAACTGACAATATCGCCACACTCTCCAGACTTTGCCCTCGATCAAAGAATCGATTGGCATTAACCAATTCAATCATTTCAAGGTGAATAAAGTCTTATGGACTCGACAAAAGCCCATAACGGAAATGTGCGAGCAAGGCCATTGAACTTGCGAGAGCGGCAAGTTATTTCCTGAGTATGAATCTCATAAATAAATCGCCCCAAAGAATCCGCCATGAAACCAGGCTGCGTGTCCTTAAGGTTCAGGCTGTCAAACATCTAACTCCACTGATGCTGCGCGTGACCCTCGCCGGTGACCAGCTTGAAGGCTTCGCTAGCCCCGGCTATGCGGATCATATCAAGATCTTCTTCGCGCCAGCCGGCAGTGATCAAATTCTGCCGGTGCCCGGTCCTGATGGACTGGCGTTCCCGGAGGACAGGCCGCGTCCGGAAATGCGCGACTACACCCCCCGCGCCTTTCATCCGGCGACCAATACGCTTGATGTGGACTTTGTCCTGCACGGTGACGGCCCGGCCTCAAGCTGGGCTGCCCAAGCGGAGGTCGGACAAAAGATCGTGATTGGCGGGCCCCGCGGCTCGGTGATCATCCCCGATGCATTCCACTGGTATCTGCTCGTTGGCGACGAGACCGGCTTGCCCGCAATTGGCCGCCGCCTGGAAGAACTTCCGCCGGCTGCGCGTGCCGTCGCCATAATCGAGGTCGCCCGCAAGGAAGAAGAGCAGGTACTCAAAACAGCGGCCGAAGCAGAGATCATCTGGGTACACCGCAATGGTGCGGAAGCCGGCAACAACGACCTGCTCCTCCGCAAGGTCGAGCAGCTCAGCCTGCCCAACGGCGACTGTTATGCATTCATCGCCGGTGAGAGCAATACCTCCAAATCCTTGCGCAATCACCTCGTCGATCAGCGCGGCCTTAATGCCGAATGGGTCAAGGCCGCCGGTTATTGGCTGCGTGGCGTCGCCGACGCACATGAGCCGCACTGATCCCCAAGCAGGTATCACGAGTCTATTGCTGGCGGCCTGACGAGTGTGCCGGGAATCTTCATCGGCCTGTGCAAAGGCCTCTGTTTCGGCAAGCCGATCGTGCGTGTCGCATGACCATTCGCAAGTCGGGGGTTGGAGCTGCAGCTTTGATGTGGTCCGGCACTGGCATTTCCTCCCCTTTTCCGCCATATAAGCCCTCTATCGACAATCAAGGCAACCACAGGCTAGCGACAGGCATGACGGCACGCGCACAGTTTGCGAAGATGAATGGGCTCGGCAACGAAATCATCGTTGCCGACATGCGCGGACGTGCGGACCGGATTACGCCGGAGGCGGCCATTGCGCTTGATCGCGATCCCGCGACCAAGTTCGACCAGATCATGGCCATTCACGCGCCAAAGACCAGCGGGACGGAAGCTTATATCGAAATCATCAATTCTGACGGCACGCAGGCCCAGGCTTGCGGCAATGGCATGCGCTGTGTCGTTCAGGCGATGAGCGCGGAATCCGGCAAACGCGCCTTCACTTTCGAGACGATCGCCGGAATTCTGACCGCGCATGAGCATCCCGACGGGCAGATATCCGTCGACATGGGCATGCCACGCTTCGACTGGCAGGACATCCCGCTCGCCGAAGCGTTTTACGACACACGCAGGATCGAACTGCAGATCGGTCCCATCGACGCGCCGGTATTGCATTCGCCCTCAGTTGCCAGCATGGGCAATCCGCACGCCATCTTCTGGGTCGATCAGGACGTGTGGACCTACGAGCTGGAGCGCTTTGGCCCCTTGCTGGAAAACCACCCGATTTTCCCGGAACGCGCCAACATCTCCATCGCCCATGTTACCAGCCGCCACGCCATCACCCTGCGCACCTGGGAACGCGGTGCCGGACTGACCCGTGCCTGCGGCTCGGCCGCCTGTGCCGCCGCAGTTTCTGCCGTTCGCACGGGCCGTGCGGAACGCACTGTTACGGTCACCGTTCCAGGCGGTCCGCTGCTGATCGAATGGCTCGAAAATGATCACGTTGTGATGACCGGACCGGCCGAGTGGGAGTTTTCAGGCACATTCGACCCGCAGACCGGTGCATGGCAGCGAGACGAAACGGCACCTTCACAGGGAGCTGCCTGATGGCCGTTGACGTCGTCACCTTTGGCTGCCGGCTCAACACCTACGAGTCCGAGGTGATGAAGCGTGAAGCCGATTCGGCCGGACTCGGCACGCTGGAAAACGGCGCGATCATCTTCAACACCTGCGCCGTCACCAGCGAAGCTGTGCGCCAGGCCAGGCAGGCGATCCGCAAGGCGCGCCGCGACAACCCGCAAGCGCGCATTATTGTCACCGGTTGCGCCGCGCAGACAGGCGCCGGTGAATTTGCCGCGATGGACGAAGTCGACCTTGTGCTTGGCAACGAGGAAAAACTGAAATCCAATTCCTACCGCATGCTGCCGGATTTCGGGGTCAACCAGTTCGAGAAGGTGCGCGTGAACGATATCATGGAGGTGCGCGAGACCGCGTCACACATGGTCGACGCCATCGAGGGCCGCGCCCGCGCCTTTGTTCAGGTGCAGAATGGCTGCGATCATCGCTGCACCTTCTGCATCATTCCCCATGGCCGCGGCAACTCGCGCTCGGTTCCAATGGGCGGCGTGATTGAGCAGGTCAAGCGGCTCGTTGGCAACGGCTACAATGAAGTGGTGCTGACCGGCGTCGACATGACCAGTTATGGTCCTGACCTGCCGGGAAACCTTCGCTTGGGCAAGCTGGTCAAGACCATCCTCAAGGAAGTGCCGGATTTACCACGGCTGCGCCTCTCCTCCATCGACTCGATCGAAGCCGATGAAGATCTGATGGACGCTCTGGCGAATGAAAAACGGCTGATGTCGCATCTGCATCTGTCACTGCAGTCGGGCGACAACATGATCCTGAAGCGAATGAAACGCCGCCATTTGCGCGAGAACTCCATCGAATTTTGCGAGAACGTCCGCCGGATTCGTCCCGATATCGTTTTTGGCGCGGATATTATCGCGGGTTTTCCCACCGAAACTGACGAGATGTTCGAGAACTCAATCCGGATCGTCGAGGAATGCGGACTGACGCATCTCCACGTTTTCCCGTTCAGCCCGCGCGAAGGAACGCCTGCCGCACGCATGCCGTTGGTTAACCGCCGGATCGTCAAGGCACGCGCTGCAAGGTTGCGGGCCGCGGGCGATGCCGCCTATACCGGCCATTTGCACGGGCTCGTCGGCACTCGCCAAAAAATTCTCATCGAACGCGAGGGGCTTGGCCGTACGGAAGGTTTCACCCTCGTCGGTATTGACGGTGGGACGCCGGGCCAAATCATCGAGCGCATGATCAACGGCCATGACAGTGACAAGCTATTGGCCCCTGACCATGGCAATGATAGCAATCGGCGCGCAGCGTAAACTTAATCAGCAAAGCAGTTTTCATGGCTCTGGGTTTCATCAAGAAGATTTTCTCCTTCGGCAAAAAGGAGGTCGAAGAGGTTCCGGTCGAAGAAACTTCGACGGTACCGGATACATCTCCGACAGTCGAACAGGGCTACGAGGATACTACGGCGCAGGAAGCACTACCGGATACGGTTGAAACTGTACCTGCTGCAGCTGAACCCGTCGAAAGCCAAGCGACTTACTCAGAGCCTGAATCTGTCCTCGTTGACCTGGCACAGGAACCAGAAATTCTGCCGGAAATCGAGCCGGTCATCGTTGAGCCGGTCGAAATCGAGATTGTTCCTGTCGAGATCTCCTCGCGCGGAAGAGATCGCAACGGCACCCTTGCCGGAACCAATCGCAGAGCCGGCTGAAGCGGACGTAGCAGTTCCTGAAACTGTTCCAGAAATAGAGGCAGCAGCGCAAGAACGATCCGAGGCGGCGCCGGAGGCTCTTGAATCGCCGATGGGCGAACGGGTAGCCGAACCGGTAGCAGCACCGACCCCGAAGGCTCCAGCCGCTGACGCTGCCGGCCAGGTTGAACCTGTTCTCGTGCCGGTAAAACCCGCGTCATCGAAGGTAACGGTCACAAGAACGGTCGAAGAGAAGCCAGCCGATGAACCATTGCCCGTCGCTCCAGAGAAGCGGCTCACATGGTTCGAGCGGCTGCGCAAGGGCCTGTTCCGTTCCTCGCAACAGCTCGGCGATTCCATCGGCAGCATATTCACCAAGCGCAAGCTCGATGAAGATACGCTGCAGGATCTCGAAGATGTCCTGATTCAGGCCGATCTTGGCATGGAGACCGCTATCCGCATCACCGACGCCTTGAGCGCAACACGCTACGGCAAGGATATCAGTACGGAAGAAGTCCGTACGATCATGGCGTCGGAAATCGAAAAGGTGCTTGGCCCGGTGGCAAAGCCGCTGGAACTCGACCTTTCACACAAGCCGCACGTAATCCTGGTTGTCGGGGTTAATGGCACCGGTAAGACCACGACAATTGGCAAGCTTGCGGCCAAGCTTACAGCGGGCGGCCTGAACGTCATGCTTGCGGCAGGCGACACGTTCCGTGCCGCAGCCATCGAGCAGTTGCATATCTGGGGCCAGCGCACAGGCGCTCCTGTTGTCTCGTCAAAAATTGGAGCCGATGCCGCGGGGCTCGCCTTTGATGCCTGGAAACAGGCCAAGGAAGCGGGTAGCGATGTTCTGATCATCGACACTGCCGGCCGCCTGCAGAACCGGGCAGAACTGATGGATGAACTGGCGAAGATTGTTCGCGTGCTCGGCAAGAACGACCCTGAGGCACCGCACACGGTACTGCAGACGCTCGACGCAACCACTGGCCAGAATGCGCTGAATCAGGTGGAAATCTTCAGGAACATTGCCGGCGTCAATGGTCTGGTCATGACGAAGCTTGACGGCACCGCACGGGGTGGCATTCTTGTCGCCATCTCGGCCAAGCATAAACTGCCTGTTTATTTCATTGGCGTGGGCGAACAGGTCGACGACCTTGAACCCTTTGCCGCCAGAGATTTTGCCAAAGCCATTGCGGGAGTTGCATGATGGAAGAATCCGTATTCGAACGCGATCCGTCCGATCCGGCACATAAGGAAGTCAATCCTCTGCTGAAACTGGCTCTGGAGCTGGGCCCGCTCATGGTCTTCTTCTTTGCCAATGCGCGCGGCGAATGGCTACTCGAGCGTTTTCCTGTTCTGGCCAGTATCGGCGAGCCGATATTCATCGCGACAGCACTGTTCATGGCCGCGACATTGATCGCGCTCAGCGTTTCCTGGATCCTGCTCCGCAGCCTGCCAATCATGCCGCTGATTTCGGGAATCGTCGTTCTGGTTTTTGGCGCCCTCACCCTTTGGCTGCACAATGAAACCTTTATCAAGATGAAACCGACCATCGTTAACACCCTGTTCGGCATGATTCTTCTCGGCGGGCTTTACTTCGGAAAATCACTGCTCGGTTATGTGTTCGACAGTGCCTTCAAATTGAATGCCGAGGGCTGGCGGAAGCTAACCATGCGCTGGGGTGTCTTCTTCCTCGTTCTCGCGGTGTTGAACGAAGTCGTGTGGCGCAGCTTCTCGACAGACTTCTGGGTGGCGTTCAAGGTTTGGGGAACCATGCCAATCACGCTGCTTTTTACCTTTGCGCAGATGCCACTGGTGATGAAATATTCCATTGAACAAGAGGCAGTCGAAAAAGCGGCAAGCAAAGACAAGTAATTCCGTCAAACGGCCATAATTTCCACCTCATCGCGACGAAATCCCGCCGCGATCTGCGCTCAAGAATCGCGGCAACAGCAACGAATCTTCAGAAAGCGCGCTCCATGAAAACGGCTCTCATCGTGATGACCTTGATGGGTTGCGACTGCGATGCGAAAATCTGCGAATATATCAAGACCGCGGATGCCGGCTGGACCAGCATCGAGCGCTGCCGTGCCGATCTCGAAAGCCAGATCTCGTCAGAACACCAAAGTCGATTATCCGTTGATCACTGCAACTTGCACGGTAAAGGCTTCACGGGGGACAGCCGTCGCCAGCAGGTCCTTTGCCGTGCCAGCGCCCGCTGCCGAACGGCCAATCGAGACGCTGGCGCTCGGCACGCCTGTTGACGCGCCGGTTACGGTCGCAACGAAGACGACATTCGGCTATCGGATGATCACCGTCCCGCTCACCCACGCCTACGACACGACGGCCACCGCCGCGACCCGCGCTGCTGGTTGGGTGAGGCACTACGCCATGCTGGAAAACTGAGACAACGTTACTTCGCCCTGAGTGCCGCCTCGACAGCGGGGATCAGATCATCGCTGATCGAAGCTTCGGTGAAAGGCCCGACATGCTTGTAGGCTATGATGCCATCACGGCCGACCAGGAAGGTCTCGGGCACACCGTAAACACCCCATTCAATAGCCGCTCGGCCACTGGTGTCTGCACCGATCACCGCATAGGGATTACCGAGTTCGTCCAGAAAACGCAGGGCGTTCTCATTCTTGTCCTTGTAGTTCAATCCCGCCAGACGAATCCGCTTGTCCTGTGCCAACTGCATCAGCAGCGGATGCTCCACCCGGCACGGCACGCACCAGGAACCAAAGACATTGACGAGCGTGACTTGACCTTTGAAACTCGCGGGGTCAAGCCCGGGAACCGGTTGTCCGTCCTTCAACAGGCCACTCACGGCAGGAAGCGATAATGCCGGGGCAGGCTTGCCGATCAGTGCCGAGGGAATTACGGATCTCGTCGCGGCCGGATGCGAGCTGAAAAGCGAATATGGCCGCCAATACCGCAAAGAGTACAAGAGGCAGGAACGCGAACAATGAACTGCGTTTTGCCGGTGATTTCTCCAATTGATCCTGTCCGGTCACGACGCGTCGTCCGCTTTGGTGTCGGATCTGCGCCTGACACCCCGTGTTTCGAGTTCCTGCAACGCCAGGCGCTGGGTACGCTGATCGATGAATATCCATCCAATCAACCCGGCAAGGATAAGGATAGACGCGCCATAGGAGGCGACGATGAATGCGGTGTGGCTCGTCACTGCACTGGCCTCCGCTCCGCGCTGCGCGCCGCGACACGGCGCATCGCAACAACCCGGCGGCGCCAGATTTCATTGCGCATGGCCATCATGTGCAGGGTGAAAAACAGCAGGGTAAAGCCAATAGCCATGACCAGCAGTGGCCAGAGCAGCGAGGGGTCGATGGTCGAGCCTCCGATGCGGATAACCGATGCGGGTTGATGCAATGTGTTCCACCAGTCGACAGAAAACTTGATGATTGGAATGTTGATGAAACCGACCAATGTCAGGATTGCCGTGGCTTTGGCCGACTTTGCGGGATCATCCATGGCGCGCGTGAGAGCGATGATCCCGAGATACATCAGGAACAATACGAAAACAGAAGTAAGGCGCGCGTCCCAAACCCACCAGGTGCCCCACATCGGCTTGCCCCAGAGCGAACCGGTGATCAGGGCAAGCGCAGTGAACACTGCGCCGATCGGTGCAGCGGCCTTGGCAGACACATCCGCCAATGGATGACGCCAGACCAGCGTGCCGAGTGCGGCAACGGTCATGATCGTGTAGCACATCATCGACAGCCAGGCGAAAGGCACGTGGATGAACATGATCTTGACGGTTGCCCCCTGCTGATAATCGTCGGGTGCCTGCATCGACATCCAGAAGCCGGCGGCAAGCACGATCATCGTCATTCCGCTGAGCCAAGGTAGTACAGCGCCGGCAAGGCTCAGAAACCTTGTCGGGTTTGCCAGGTCGATCCATCGTCCGGTTTTGGAAACTGCATCACTCATGATGTTCTCTTAGCTTTCTGATGCCCTTTTCGCAATTCACCTCTCTGTCAGTCCGCCGAGGATTTGAGCGCTGCCGCAGCTGCCAATGGTCCCAGAACCGCAAAAAACAGCGTAATCGCAGCAAGAATAAGGAAGGGTGCCAGAAAAGGTGCCGGGTCTTCAACTGCGCCATAGGACGCAGACACTCCGAAAATCAGCACCGGTATCGTCAGCGGCAGGATGATGACCGAGACCAGGAGGCCGCCACGCGGGAGCGAAACCGCGACCGCCGCACCCACCGCACCAATCAGCGTGATTGCCGGCGTACCTACCAACAGTGTCAATGTCGTCGCACCGATTGCTGCCGGTTCCATGTTCATGAACAGACCGAGCAGCGGTGAGGCGACCACCAGCGGCAGCACACTCACCGTCCAGTGCGCCAGGCATTTCACCAGCACGGTGAGCGCCAGCAAATGCCGCCCCTGCGCCATGATCAGAAGGTCGAGCGAGCCATCGTCTCGGTCTGCCTGAAACAAACGGTCGAGACCAAGCAGCGTTGCTAGCAGGGCACCGATCCAAAGCATCGCGGCGCCAATGCGGGCGAGCAGTTTCAGGTCAGGACCAACGCCGAAAGGAACAACGGCGATTACCGCGAGGAAGAACAGGATGCCGACCAGCGCGCCGCCACCGGCGCGCAACCCCAACCGGATATCCCGCAGGAACAAGGCTCCCATTATACAACCGCCCCCAACGATAATTCTCTTGCACCGTCGAGGCCAAGTGGCAGATGCGTGGCGGCAACGATGATCCCGCCCTCATTGAGATGGGATTGCATCAATCGGGCAAATTGCAATTCTGATGCCTTGTCCAAGCCCGCTGTCGGTTCATCGAGCAGCCACACCGGACGATCGCTGATCAGAAGGCGAGCGATACTGGCGCGTCGTTTTTGGCCGGTGGAAAGATAGCCGAACGGCAGATGGCCGATATCGCCGAGGCTCACAAATTCGAGTGCCTCTTCAATGGAATGCTGGCCTGTCCCGTTGAACTCCTGCCAGAAGCGCAGGTTTTCGTTGATGCTCAAAACCGGTTTCATGGCATTGAGATGGCCGAGATAATGCGAGGCCGCAACGAGACCCTCGTATGCGTCGGGCGCGCCCTCAAGGCGAAGCGTGCCGTCGGCTTGTAGCAGCAGCCCGGCGATGATCTCGCAGCAGGGTGGATTTGCCGGCGCCGTTGGGCCCGGTAACAAGCAAGGCTTCACCGGCGGAGACGGTGAAATCGAGCCCGGAAAACAATCGCTCTCCGCCCCGCTCCCCGCCCAAGTTTTCAGCGATTAACCGCATCAATAGTCCGCTTTTTACGTGTCCCCAAATACCGCACGATCATTTCGACGCAGCATGCATTTTTGACCAATGTCGGTCTGGCACAGATCGACGAAAAACTCTATATAGCTGTCAACCATGCCAGCGGTCGGTGTGGAAACCATTTTTGGCCGATCTCGATACCGGTGCCGTTTTGGACACCTGTTGCGGGACGGACAGCGGAAATGACTGCACCCGCACCTTAGCGCGTCCTTGAAACGCGGCAAAGGCGTTCGTCCCGGGTTAGGCCTCAGCATAAGGACGAACGCAAAATGTCACAGATTGACAGTTTCAAATGCCGTAAAACCCTCATCGTGGGGGACAAGGAATATGTCTATTACAGTCTGACCGAAGCCGAGAAGAACGGCTTGGAAGGCATCTCCAAGCTGCCCTTCTCGATGAAAATCCTTCTCGAAAACCTGCTTCGCTTTGAAGACAACCGCTCGGTTTTCAGGAAAGACATTGAAAGCGCTCGCCAGATGGCTCGTTGACCGCGGCAGTGCCGGCGCAGAAATCGCCTATCGTCCCGCCCGCGTCCTGATGCAGGACTTTACCGGTGTTCCAGCAGTCGTGGATCTCGCAGCGATGCGCGACGCCATGGTCAATCTCGGCGGCGATCCCGAGAAGATCAACCCGCTCGTTCCGGTCGACCTCGTCATAGACCATTCCGTCATCGTCGATGAGTTTGGCAATCCACAGGCATTCAAGCGCAACGTCGACCTCGAATATGAGCGCAATGGCGAGCGCTACCGCTTTCTGAAGTGGGGCCAGCAGGCATTCAAGAACTTCCGCGTCGTCCCGCCCGGCACCGGTATCTGCCATCAGGTTAATCTCGAATATCTGGCCCAAGCCGTATGGACCAAAGAAGAAGACGGCGTCACGGTCGCCTATCCAGACACCTGCGTGGGCACAGACTCGCACACGACAATGGTCAATGGACTTGGTGTTCTTGGCTGGGGTGTTGGTGGTATCGAAGCTGAGGCTTCCATGCTTGGCCAGCCCGTTTCCATGCTTCTGCCGGAAGTTATCGGTTTCCGCCTGACCGGCAAGGTCAAGGAAGGCGTGACGGCGACTGATCTGGTTCTCACCGTGGTGCAGATGCTGCGCAAGAAGGGCGTCGTCGGCAAGTTCGTGGAGTTCTTCGGCCCCGGCCTGGAAAGCATGACGCTGGCCGATCGCGCCACCATCGGCAATATGGGTCCGGAATATGGCGCGACCTGCGGCTTCTTCCCAATCGACCGCGAAACCATCAACTACATGCACATGTCCGGTCGGGACGAAGACCGCCTGGCCCTCGTCGAGGCCTATTCGAAGGCGCAAGGCATGTGGCGTGAACCAAATTCGGCCGATCCGGTTTTCACGGACACGCTGGAACTGGACCTCGGCACTGTCGTTCCGTCCATGGCCGGACCGAAGCGTCCGGAGGGCCGTATTGCTCTTGAGGGCATTGCATCGGGCTTCCATGAATCGCTGCAGAAGGAATACAAGAAGACCACGCAGCTCGACGCCCGATATGCAGTCGAAGGCGAGAACTACGATCTCGGCCATGGCGATGTCGCTATCGCCGCCATCACCTCCTGCACCAACACCTCGAACCCAAGTGTGCTTATTGCGGCTGGTCTTCTTGCCCGCAATGCCGTCGCGAAGGGTTTGAAATCCAAGCCGTGGGTCAAGACATCGCTCGCGCCCGGCTCGCAGGTTGTTGCCGCCTACCTCGAGAATGCCGGCCTGCAGAAGGAACTCGACAAGCTCGGCTTCAATCTCGTCGGTTTCGGTTGCACCACCTGCATCGGCAATTCCGGTCCTTTGCCGGCGCCGATCTCTAAGACCATCAATGACAAGGGCCTGATCGCTGCCGCCGTGCTGTCGGGCAACCGCAACTTCGAAGGCCGTGTGTCGCCCGATGTGCAGGCGAACTACCTGGCTTCACCCCCGCTCGTGGTTGCCTACGCGCTGGCCGGTACCGTCACCAAGGATTTGACCACCGAGCCACTTGGTGAAGATCAGAACGGCAACGCGGTATTCCTCAAGGATATCTGGCCGTCTTCGCATGAGATCCAGGAATTCATCACCAAGAACGTAACCCGCAAGCTGTTTTCGGCCAAATATGCGGACGTGTTCAAGGGCGACGAGAACTGGCAGGCGGTCAAAGTGCCAGCTGGTCAGACTTATGCCTGGGACGACCAATCGACCTATGTGCAGAACCCGCCCTATTTCGTTGGTATGGGCAAGACGCCCGGCAAGGTCGACGACATCAAGGGAGCCCGTATCCTTGGTCTGTTCGGCGACAAGATCACCACCGACCACATCTCGCCGGCCGGTTCAATCAAGGCGGCCTCGCCGGCTGGCAAGTACCTCACCGACCACGGCGTTGCTCCACTCGACTTCAACCAGTACGGCACACGTCGCGGCAATCATGAAGTAATGATGCGGGGCACATTCGCCAATATCCGCATACGCAACCACATGCTCGGCGAGAATGGGCGCGAAGGCGGCTATACGTTCCACTATCCTTCCAAGGAAGAGATGCCGATCTACGACGCGGCCATGCAATACCGCACCGAGAACGTGCCCCTGGTGATCTTTGCCGGTGTGGAATACGGCAATGGCTCGTCACGCGACTGGGCAGCCAAGGGCACCAACCTGCTGGGTGTTCGCGCGGTAATTGCCCAGTCCTTTGAGCGCATCCACCGTTCGAACCTGGTCGGCATGGGTATTGTGCCATTCGTTCTCGAAGACGGCACAAGTTGGCAATCGCTGGGTCTGAAAGGTGACGAAATCGTCTCCATCGAAGGTCTTGCCGCGATCCAGCCGCGTCAGAAGACATTTGCCACGGTGACCTATGCCGATGGCAGCGTCAAAAAGGTTCCGTTGATCTGTCGCATCGATACGATCGACGAACTCGAGTATCTGAAGAACGGCGGCATTTTGCAGTACGTGCTGCGCGATCTCGCTGCATAAACGGCAAACTTTGCGAATAATCGAAGGCCGCCGGACAACCCCGGCGGCCTTTTGATTGGGCTGGCAGTAGAAACGTGATCGAATTCACCTCAAAGTGACTTCCTCTTGAAACCACCGGCTCCTATCAATCATCTCGCAATCATTTTGTCCGACAACAACCCCGTTCAAACTGGGAAGAAAATAGAACCCGTGCCCTTGCCCACTTTGTCCAGACGTATCTTGATCGGTGCTCCGCTTTTGGCGGCTGCCGTATATGTGCTGCCCGTCTGTGCCCAGGACGTTGGCAAAAAACCGGATGGTGTCGTTGAACTCTATACCTCGCAGGGTTGTGGATCGTGTCCTCCAGCTGACGCGGTGCTGAAGGAACTTGCCACGGAAGGCAAGGTCGTAGCACTCGCGTTTCACGTTGATTATTGGGACTACCGTGGTTGGACCGACAACCTTGCTCTGCCAGAAAACACCGATCGCCAGAACGCCTACCGCACGGCTCTGGGTCTAAACGGGATCTATACTCCTCAGGTAATTCTGAATGGCCGCGAACACATGAACGGTCAGGATGGACGGAAGATTCGCAGACGCATCGCGGAAATGCGGGACACACCAAGCGGCCTGATTGTCCCTGTCTCGATAGAGAAAGCAGCGCCTGATCGCTTGCTGATAGATATTGGCTCGGGTCCCAGCGCGACAAACCCCGTTCGGGTTTTGCTCGCCTACTTCAACCGGGAAAGCATCGTTGCAATTCCGGATGGCGAGAATGTCGGGCGCAAGGTCAGTTATGCCAACAGCGTGCGAGCGATGGAAACAGTTGGCATGTGGGACGGCAAGGCTCAAAAGATCGAAATTCCTTTGAGCGAACTCGCCAGCAAAAAGGCCACGGGGTGCGCCGTGCTTCTTCAGGAGATGCTTGGCGAAGGTAAACCAGGACCGATCATCGGCGCATCGATCATGGCTGCAAAGCCTTAGTTCCGATGTGTCCGTTCCAACAAAAACAGGCCGGATAAATCCGGCCTGAGATATTGGGGCATGTTGCCTTTCAGGGAGACTGATTGGTTCGGCCCAAACAACCCGTTGGGCGGGGGGCTTGGGGTATCGGACTGTCAAGACCGAACCGTCTCAGACAACATGTGAGGATGTTGGGTTTCGAATCGGGCGGCAATGCGAACAGAAAATGGCGAGAATGTGTCAGATCATCACCATTGGAAACAGGCCGTATTGCTTCGTGAGAACGCAGAGAAAGCAGTTCGTAACCGGCCGGAGATGACCACGAAATTGACTCCGGACTTGTAAATTTACGCAGATGAGGTCACCTTTACGTCATCCAGGTGTCACACGGCAATTTTCAGAGGCGGATGATTGATGGACAGCAATGCAGGTGGCGACGAATCGCAACATCAGGCAAAACTCGTTTCACTTGTCCGCACCAGCGAACTACCCGTCACCTTCAATCGGCGCGAGCTTGATCAAATCCTGCGAATATATGGGTTTATGGTTTCTGCGGGAGAATGGCGCGATTACGCCATCGACCATTTGATGGATCGTGCAGTGTTTTCGATTTTTCGCAGAACCAGCGAAGTTCCAATGTTTCGGGTAGAGAAGAACCCAAGGCTGGCACGCAAGCAAGGGCTCTACAGCGTCATAGCCGCTAGCGGCCTCATTCTCAAACGCGGACATGAACTCGACCGCGTTCTCAAAATATTCGACAAGAGTTTAAGCGTCGTACGCAGTTAAGTGCCCGCACTCCCTTCCAATGGTGGTCTGCCGGGCAGCGTTTGCGAACCACCGTTCATGTCGAGCTGCATCAGGACTGTATCCAGCCAGCGTCCGTGCTTGAAGCCTGAACCTTTGATGGTTCCTGAGTGTTTGAATCCGGCTCTGGCGTGCAGTCGCACAGAGGCAGAATTGTCGTGGCCATCACCGATCACGGCAATGAACTGACGAAACCCAAGGGCGGTACAGTCGACGACCAGTTGCCTCAGCAGTGCCTTGCCGAGACCCTTTCCCTTGGCTTCGGGTGCGATATAGATCGAGTCCTCAACCGTCCACCAATAGGCTGGCCTGGTCCTGAAATAACTTGCATAGGCATAGCCGATCACCGTCCCATCAAGTTCCCCAACGATATAAGGAAATCCGCCGGTCGTGATCGCGTGAAACCGCCGGGTCATCTCCTCCTGGTCAGGTGGGTCGATTTCGTAAGTCGCTGTTCCGTGGAGGACGGCATCGCGATAGATTTCGGTGATGGGGCCAAGATCGGCAGGCTGCGCCGGACGAATATGAATCTGGGACATGGAGTTTCACAAGCAGAGGATAATCTTGCCAATGTCATGCACGTCTTCGCCGCGAATTTGAAGAGGTGCCGTATCGAAAATGCCATCACTATGGCTGGGCAATTTGCCGATCAAAAGAAAAGGGCAGCGTTTCCGCTGCCCGATTCCCAGTTCACGTCACAATCGAATTATTCGCGGTTGCCCAGGAACTGCAGTAGGAACATGAACATGTTGATGAAGTCGAGGTAGAGCCGCAGCGCGCCCATGATCGCCTTGCGGCCATAGGTGTCCGAGGCATCGCCTTCGTAGTACATCTCCTTGATGTTCTGCGTGTCATAAGCGGTAAGACCCGCAAAGACCAGAACACCGATCGCGGAGATGGCGAACTGCAACGCGCTCGACGCAAGAAAAATATTGACTACAGAAGCAAGAATGATGCCGATCAGGCCCATGAACAGGAACGAGCCCATTCCGGATAGATCACGCTTTGTAGTGTAGCCATATAGCGACAACGCGCCGAACGATGCAGCCGTGATGAAGAACGTCTGAACAATGCTTCCGGATGTATAAACGAGGAAGATCGACGACAGCGAAGCACCAACAAGGGCTGCATAAACCCAGAAGGTAGTTTGAGCTGCCGATACCGACATCTTTTCGATACGAAAACTCAGGAAGAACACTGCGGCAAGCGGTGCGAGCATCACGAGCCATTTCAACGGCGATGTGTAGAAGACAACGCCGAAGCTGGTCAGCATCTTGCCGTTCGGCAGTGTCGCTGCGGCCAGAGAAGGATCATTCGTGGTCGTGAGATAAACGAGTGCAAGAGCAGCAAGACCGGTCACTGCAAGACCGATCCCCATCAGATTGTAGACTTTGAGCATGTAGCTGCGCAGACCCTGATCGATCCCCGCGTCCACACGCACTCCGGCCGATGTACGGGCCTGGATGTTGCGATAGTCAGCCATGATTAACCTCATTTGCTTCGTCCCGTCGGGTGTCGGGTTTATTCCCCAGGCGCCGCTGGCGGGACCCCAGCATGCCTTGGGACAAATTATGGGGATTCAGTGGCCTCATAACAAGACCTTATTCACTCAAGAATACGTGTATCGCGGCCAAAAGGCGATGAATTGCTCAAAAATTACACTTTTTTAACGATTTCAGAGGTTTCGCAGGACCGGAGCGGCCTTCTGACCGAGGATCTCGCCATGTACCCGCAAGTCCAAATCCGACGGTCAGAACCAGAGCCACAATCACTGTCATGACCGCGACTTCCGGCTGAAAATATGGCGGCAATGTCATAACCCGTACAATCACGTACCACGCCGCGACGCCACCCGCCATGAGCGCAAATATCGCCGTCGAAAGGCCAAGGAGCATGTATTCGAGCGTGAACGCTTTGATCAGCGTGCGTCTCGTCGCGCCCAGCGTTTTCAACACGACTGCGTCATGCACACGGGCCCGATTGCCCGCTGCTAGCGCACCGCCCAGTACAAGTATTGAGGCAATCAGCGCGACCGATGCAGCCGCACGGATCGCCACGGCCAATTGACCGACAAGTTCATTGGCGATGGTGATCGCGTCCTTGACGCGAACCGTCGTTACTGCAGGGAAGGTTCGGGTCACCTCGCGCATAACAGTTGCCTCCTCTTGTGGAGTCGAAGCACTATCTGTCAAAGTCGCCAGCCAGGCATGCGGTGCCCCTGCGAACGTATTGGGGGAAAATACCATGACGAAATTGATGGCCAGCGATTCCCATTGCAGTTGGCGCAAATTGGCGATGCGTGCGGTGACGTTTCGGCCAAGCACGTTCACCGTCACCGTATCGCCAATCTTGAGACCAAGATTACCAGCCTCTTCCGCCGAGAACGATACAAGCGGCTCGCCGGTATAGTTCGCCGGCCACCAACTGCCTTGCGTCAGCGCCGAATTTTCAGGAACGCTTTTGGCGTAGGTAATGCCACGATCGCCACGCAACACCCACGCGCCTTCGGGAGAAATGGTCATCTTGCTGATATCGGTGCCATTGAACGCGACTATGCGGCCGCGCAGCATCGGCGCGCTGACGATTTTGCCGTTGGGCGCCGCCTTTTGCACAAGATCGGTAAACTGGTCCACCTGCTTGCTCTGGATGTCCACGAAGAAGAAGTTCGGGGCCCGTTCGGGCAGGTTGCCGGCCAGCTGCTGGCGCAGACTGCCATCAATAAGCCCAAGCGTAACGAGGAGCGTCAACCCCAACCCGAGCGACAGCACGACTGACGGCGTGAGTGCACCGGGTCGGTGGATATTGCCAATGGCGAGCCTCAGCGCGGTCGAGCGAACCCGTGGCGCACGCCGCGCCAACCACTGAACCAGGCTCGAAACTGCCCGCAAAACCAGAAATGAAAAAATCACCGCACCGATGAAGATTGTGGCGATCCTTCGGTCATAGGCGAAAAATACCGCAAGCAGGCAAAGAATGGCGATCAGCGCGACCGCAACAACGATGTAGAAGGTCTTTGGCCACCCCCTTTGTTCAAATCCCTGTTCGCGGAAGAGCGCCGTTGCCGGGACATCCCTGGCGCGCCCGAGTGGCAGGATTGCAAAGCTCAGTGTTGTCAAAAGTCCAAACAGGGCCGCCCACGATAATGCGCCAGGGTAGAATCCGCCCTTGGCCGCAATAGGCAGGACATTTTGCAACGCATAACCCGCCGCATAAGGAATGATGGCGGCGATCACGAGGCCGAGAAGTATCCCAATCAGGGCGATGATCAAGATCTGAATCAGATAGACAGCTATGACAAACCAGCCCGGTGCCCCGAGTGATTTGAAGGTTGCTATGACGCCGCGCTTGCCATCGAGATAGGCTCTGACGGCATTGGCAACACCGACACCGCCAACGATGAGTGCGGTAAGCCCCACCAGCGTGAGGAATTGGGAGAACCGCTCGATATTGGCGCTGAGCGATGGCGCTGCATTGGTCCGGCTGCGTATCGTCCAGCCAGCTTCGGGAAACATTTGCCGGGCTTCGTCGCGGATCGCCGTGATGGTGGCTTCGCTCGCCTGTACGGGCAGCGCGATCTTGTAGCTATGGTCGACCAGACTTCCCGGTTGAACCAGTCCTGCGGCAGCAAGGCCGTCCAGCGATACCATGAAACGTGGCGCAAAGCCGAAACCATCGGACAGTAGATCCGGCTCATTGGTGATGACGGAACGCAGCTCGAACGTCGCCGAGCCCATCAGAACGCGGTCACCGAGCTTGAGATTGAGACGGTCCAGAAAAATTTGCGCCACGGCCGCGCCGAAAACACCGTCTTTTTCAGCAAATAGCGTATTGTGATCAAATGCGGGTGTTGTTTCCAGCCTGCCATAGAGCGGATAAGCATTATCCACTGCCTTCACCTCTACCAGCGACTGGTCGGAGCCATCGGCAAGTCTTGCCATCGAACGCATGTTGGCACTCACGGCGACTTTACCCTTGCCGGCCAGGAATGCTCGCTCTCCGGGTGTGACTTCACGCTGGTTCAGTTGAAAGCGGATGTCTCCCCCAAGAATACTCTGTCCTTGTGCGGAAATGCCTGCAGTAACGGCATTGGCCACGGAATTGACGCCGCCGATGGCGGCGACACCCAGAGCGATGCACGCAAGAAATACATAGAAGCCGGACAACCCGCTGCGCATTTCGCGCAACGCAAAACGCAGAGCCAATTTAAGTGATGGTGACGTGCGGGTGGAAAGCAGCTCGCTCATGCGGTTTTCGCCAGCTCTCGGGCAGCTTCGTCTGTTTCGATCAAACCTGATCGCACACGAACTTCCCGGTCGCAGCGTGCTGCAAGCGTAGCATCATGCGTAACCAGGACGAGGGTAAGTCCAAGTTCCTTTTGTTTTTCGAAGAGGAGGTCGGTGATTTGACGACCCGTCGCTGTGTCAAGGTTCCCGGTTGGCTCATCAGCAATGAGGATTTTTGGCGAAGGCGCTAGCGCTCGGGCAATTGCCACCCGCTGCTGTTCGCCCCCGGAGAGTTCGCCCGGATAATGGGTCACGCGGTCAGCAAGTCCGACTGCTGCGAGTACCCGTTCAGCAATGGCAAAAGCATCCGGATTGCCCGCAAGTTCCAGCGGAACGGCAACATTTTCGAGCGCAGTCATATTGGGAATGAGGTGAAAGGACTGAAAGACGATGCCTATATTCTTGCCGCGAAACGCGGCAGCAGCATCCTCATCCATAGTCTCGAGCCTCTCGCCGGCAATCTGTACGGATCCGTAATCCACGCGCTCCAGACCGGCAAGCACCATCAGCAACGTGGATTTGCCGGAGCCAGACGGCCCGACAATACCGACGGACTGTCCGGAGTTGATGTTGAGCGAGATACCTTTCAGCACGTGTACCGAGGAAGGCCCGCTGCCCAGTGTCAACTCAATGTGATCAAGTGCGATGACAGATTTAGTCACGAGATGACTTCCTTTGCGATATGGTCGACACCAATTATGGTTGCAGCTGGTCTGATATGGGTACCCGAGAATGAGATTCAAACCATTGATACAAATACTGGTTTCACTTGGTCTTGTTGCCTTGCCGTCGCTGGCTTTGGCCAATCAAAATGCCGTGTCCAGCCACCCGCTGGCAGTGGTGGGTTTCGGTGACAGCCTGATGTCAGGCTTCGAGCTGCCCGTTCAGGACTCCTTCACTGCGCAACTTGAAAAGGCTCTGAAAGACAAGGGTGTCAATGTCACGATCGCCAATGCCGGAGTGGCCGGCGAGACGACGACTGATGGTCTTTCCCGCCTCGAATGGTCGATTCCGGATGGAACAGACCTCGTCATTCTCGAATTCGGTGCCAATGATGCGTTGCGCGGCATCTCACCGCAAATTAGCGAGAAAAACCTCGCTGACATTATTGAAAAGCTGAAACAGCGCAACGTACAGGTTATTCTCGCAGGCATGCTCGCACCGCCAAACATGGGCGATGACTACGAAAAAAAATTCAACGCGATTTTTCCGAGACTGGCTGCAAAATATAACGTGCCGCTTTATCCGTTCTTCATGGAAGGTGTCGCTACCGAAAAGTCACTGCAGCTTGAGGATGGGATGCATCCCAACGCCAAGGGCGTCGCTAAAATGGTCGAAGGATTTATGCCTGTCATCGAAAAAGCCATCGCCGAGTCCAGCATTGCGACTGGCGCAGCGCAGTAAGCAATCATCCCGGATTGCAGCCACGCGGCTGTGCAAATACAGCCGCTATGATGCTTACGCATTAAGCGTGTCTAATTTGTCGCGCCAGAAGATAATCTGAACTAATGCCTTGCTCCCAGACTCATTCAATGATTCTCTAGAGTTACAACTCGATTCGGGGAGGATGCCTTATGCCGCGTCTCTTTACTGCCCTCGAAATCCCGAGGGACGCCGCTCTCTCACTATCGCTTTTGCGCGGTGGTTTGCCCGGTGCCCGATGGATTGATGTCGAAAACTATCACATCACATTGCGCTTTATCGGCGACGTCGAAGGCCATGTCGCCGATGAGGTAGCCAATGCGCTCGATCGTATCCGGCGGCCAGAATTCACCCTCAAGCTTTCTGGCGTCAATGCATTCGGTTCGAAAAAGCCGCACAGCATCTTTGCCGGCATCTCGGCATCGCCGGATATTCAAGCGCTGCAGTCCGAGATCGAACGTATATGTCAGCGCCTGATGCTGCCCGCAGATCCGCGCAAATTCACACCACACGTGACGTTGGCCCGGTTGCGCAACGTTCGTAATGAAGAGGTCGCGCACTATCTGTCGTCGCGTGGCAACTTCTCAACGGCACCGTTTACGATTGGACGGTTTGTGCTGATGTCGTCGCGCGATTCAATCGGTGGCGGACCTTACATCGTCGAGGAAGCCTGGCCACTGGAGGCGCCGCGCTCTTCCTATCAGAACGCCTTCGAAAGACCCGTTGAAGCTGCCAGAATCATTCGGTAGACCCGCTCGAAATCGCCATTCGTGCCGTAATAGGGATCGGGGATATCGAGGGTTGCGCCGGACGCGATCCCGTAGAAGAGCCCTATTTGAGCGCGTGCATTCAGCGGCCGGCGCGCTTCGATTGCTGCAACGTTGGTGCGGTCCATGCCGGCGATCAAATCAAAGCGCGTATAGTCGTCTGCTGTTAGTTGGCGGCAGCGTTGACTCGAAATGTCAATTCCGTACTTGCCTGCGACCGCGATTGACCGCGGATCCGGAGGTTCGTCCGTGTGATAGCCATTCGTACCAGCGGAATCGATGAGAATGCCCTCGCCCTTGCCCTCCGCTACGAGAAATGCCCTGAACACGCCTTCGGCCAACGGCGAACGGCAGATATTGCCAAGACAAACGAAGAGAACAGAGCGAAACGGGTGGTTTTTCATGAGTACAGCTTGATTGGGGACGAGCAGCGCGGGTAACCACACCATCGTATGCAACGAAATCTTTGATGGGCAATGTCACAGCAATTTGATCGAAAGTCTTGCACCCCGTCAAAGTCCTTCCCATGTTGTCACGGAATAGGTTGAAGGAATGAGAATGGACGACGTGAAGATCGGTGAAATTCTTGAGCCAGGGAGCGATGATCAGCGCCGTTCCCGCGAGGAACGCGTTCGCGCGCGTTTTTGGAAAACCGTTCGCAAGGCCGCAAAGGCCGTGCCGTTTCTGGAAGAGGTCGTAGCCGGGTATTTTTGCGCTCTTGACCCCGCAACGCCAACGAAGGTGCGGGGGATTCTCTTGGCTTCCCTCGCCTATTTCGTGGTGCCGCTGGATTTTATTCCCGACATTATCCTCGGCCTTGGTTTTACCGACGACGTCGCCGTCTTGATGGCGGCACTGACAGCAATCCGCACTAATATTACGCCAGCACATCGGGCGGCCGCCAGGAAAGCGCTTCGAGGATTTGGATCGGGGTGGTTCGCTTGGCGATTGATATCGGCACCATCACAAGCTTGTGATAGCGTCAAACGTCAAAGTCTCGCCGCTTTTGGCTGGCTGGAGTTTGCGAATGAAACTTCGAGCGGAATGTGCCCCCGTCATGGCTCTGAAAATCGCTTTTTTGACCCTGTCTTCACCGTTTGGTAACCCAGATTAAGTCAAATTAAGAGAAAGCGAACTGGACAATGCGGCATCTGGATTTTCTCCGGGCCATTGCCGGTTCACGAGTTATGAAGTGAACGAAAGAAACTGGTAGGTAATATGTTTGGAAAATCAATTGTAGCGATGTCTGTGCTCATCCTTGGGCTGACAGGAACAGCTCTTGCCCAAACCCCGAGTCAAATCAGCCAGTTCAACGCTTGGGGTGCCTACAGCTATCAGCAGGGCAAGGGGAAAGTATGCTACGTCCTCTCGGTTCCGGTGGACAAGCAGCCGGCCAAGATTGACCATGGCGATAATTTTTTCATGGTAAGCCAGAAGCCGGGTCAAAATGTCAGCTTCGAGCCACAATTCAAAGCAGGGTACGACCTGCAGGAAAATTCGAAAGTAGTCGTGACCATCGATGATCGCACTTTCTCGATGTTCACCAATGGCAGCCATGGCTGGATGGAAAATGCCGCTGAAGAACCGCAGCTTGTTGCCGCTCTCCGCTCCGGTCAAAAAATGACGATCAATGCGGTTTCGAAGCGCGGGACGAAGACGAGTTATGGCTATTCACTGAAAGGTGTATCGGCTGCATTGAAAGCAATTGCGACCTGCAAGTAGTCACATTCTGCTCTCGTGTTTGAGAAGCCGGACACACCCTGTCCGGCTTATGCGCTTGTGGAGGTGACGCGCGCGCCAGAACGTGATATGAGCCGCGCTTCCGATAAGAACGTTAGAAAACCCCATGTCCGTATCGCTTGACCTGACACCTCCTGTTGCCCGGGACAAATCCCGTGATGCATTCCTCGCTTCGATGAAGGAAGTGCCTTCACTGATTGGCTTGTCGCGCGCGGAAATGGGCGAGGCCCTCATCGCCATTGGTGTACCAGAGCGGCAAGTAAAGATGCGGGTCGCTCAGCTCTGGCACTGGCTCTATGTGCGAGGTGTATCTGATTTCGCCGACATGTTGAACATTTCGCGTGACATGCGCGAACTGCTTGCCCGTCATTTTACTGTGGCGCGCCCGGAAATCGTTGAAGAACAGATTTCCAATGACGGTACGCGCAAATGGCTTTTCCGCTTTCCGCCACGCGGAGCTGGAAGGCCGGTGGAGATCGAGACTGTTTACATTCCCGAGGAAGGTCGCGGTACGCTGTGTATCTCCAGCCAAGTCGGTTGCACCCTCACATGCTCCTTTTGCCATACCGGAACCCAGAAGCTGGTTCGCAATTTGACTGCGGAAGAGATTCTGTCCCAATTGCTGATTGCGCGCGATCGTCTCGGCGATTTTCCCGATAGAAATACACCTGATGGCGCCATCGTTCCGGCCGAAGGCCGTAAGGTTTCCAATATTGTCATGATGGGCATGGGCGAGCCCCTCTACAATTTCGAGAATGTGAAAAAAGCGCTGCTGATCGCCTCCGACGGCGACGGGCTCTCACTATCCAAGCGGCGGATTACGCTTTCGACTTCCGGTGTCGTACCGGAGATTTATCGTACGGGTGAGGAGATCGGCGTCATGCTGGCAATCTCGTTGCATGCGGTAAACGACGACTTGCGCGATATGCTGGTACCGATCAATAAGAAGTATCCGCTGAAGGAACTGCTCGACGCATGCCGCGCCTATCCGAGCTTATCCAACTCGAAGCGCATTACTTTTGAATATGTAATGCTCAAAGGCGTCAACGACTCTGCTCGCGGATGCGAAGGAACTGGTGCGGCTTCTGAGGGGCATCCCGGCCAAAATAAACCTGATCCCGTTTAATCCGTGGCCCGGCGTCAACTACCAATGCTCCGATTGGGAGCAAATCGAGAAATTCGCAGACTACGTCAACAATGCCGGCTATGCCTCGCCAATCCGCACACCGCGCGGTCGCGATATCCTGGCGGCTTGCGGTCAGTTGAAGTCAGGAATCGGAGCGCATGAAAAAGACGGAGCGTCTGGCATTCGAAGCCGCCATGATTGCCGGGCACGGCGAAGATTGAGCCAGCTCCTGCATTATCTATTCCGGTTTGCGCTGATCATTTTTGGATTTATTTGTGCCATTGTTGCGGCCTCGATATTCCTCAATATGCTGCTCATCGGCGGCTCTGAGTGGATTGGTGATGAGGGCCCATTCCTCTATATGACCGTTCCGGCATTTGCCGTGGTCATCGGGTACAGCGTTTTCATTCCTGCCGCTGTCCTGATCCTCTATGCCGAGCTCACGAGCTGGCGTGACTGGCTGTTTTACGCCCTGGGCGGCGCGGGTACGGCTGTATTCGTTATCGTCTGGAAATGGCGGCCGCAAACGGAAGACATCAGTACCTTCGCAGCTATTCTTGCCACCGGTGTTGTCGGCGGTTTCGTCTACTGGCTAATTTCGGGACGCAGCGCGGGTCTGATCGTGCAACGTCCCGACGACCGCGAAGGCTAGGATAGGCTACTTCGCCTGTGCCATCAGGATCTTTGCCGCAAACGCCGAGAACACCCCGGCGAACAGCCAGTCGGTGATACGCGTCACGGTTGGATTCTTCTTGAGCAATTTTGAGAATGTGTCAGCGGCGATAATCATTGGCGCAACCACAGGAAGCGCCAAGGGGATGAATAGCACACCAAGGAAGAACAGCTTGCCCGGAGCATGAGGATCACTCGCCGATACGAATTGCGGCAGAAACGTCATAAAGAACAGGATGATCTTCGGATTCAGAAGGTTTATCCCGAATCCGGTCAGCCAGTTTTGCAGCAGCGTGTGCGATTGCCCTGCTTGCTTTTCCGGTGAGAACGCTGATCCATTGCGAATGGCCTGATAGGCAAGCCAGACAAGATAAGCCGCCCCCACTATCTTCAGCGCAAAAAACGCACTCGGCGAAGCCACAATGAGCGCCGATAGGCCAACGGCAACCATCGTCGTGTGCACGACAATGCCGCTACTCGCGCCCGCAAGACACGCAAAACCCGCCGCCTTTCCTTCCGACAGAGCCCTGCCGACAAAAAGCGTCATATCGGGCCCCGGCGTAATAGACAATACGAAGGTCGCGATAGCGAACTGCAGTATAATCGGCCAATCTGGGATGAAGTTCATTGTGGGCTCCGTCTGAAACTGCCGAAACCTAACGCGAAAGCTCGAACTTGGCCATCCGGTTTAAGCAAGGCAGAACATCGCATGCAAGAATCCTGTGTCCCACAAACCGTATTCCCGGGCATGACCTGGCAGAGCGAAGTTCTTACCAGCCGATTCTATCCGGCCTAAGACGGTCCGGCGCGATTTTCAGGCTCCCCTCCACTCAATCTTATTACAATTGCATCTTTACGTTGGGGATAGCCATTGATACGGATATGAAGCCGAACGACAGGGACAGATGCCATAGATAACTGATGTTTCAGAATGACACCGCCACGATAGCGGCCGATCATCCGGGCCTTCGATACGATAGGATATCGAGAACCAAACTGGTTGTTTTTCTTGCCTTGGCGTTCATTGTCGGCCTCTTGCCGCTTTGCTCAAGCCTCGTTCTACATTTCCCCGACGAGCGCTACTACTCCAATGGCGCAGTGATAATGATCCAAAGCGGCGATTACCTCACCCCGCACACTGCAGAGGGTGAGGTGCGGCTGAAAAAGCCGCCCTTCACCTACTGGATGAGCCTCGCTGGCATGAAGATTTTTGGCATCTCCGTGCTCGGCTCACGGTTCTTCTGGCTGATCGGTGGCGCCACAATCCTTTTCGCGACATTCCAATTCACCCACATGCTGTCCCGCAGTGACCAAACGGCATTGCTCGCAGCCGCGATGCTTGCCTGCAATTTTGTTTTCCTGCGCGCAAGCATCAACGCAATTCCAGATCTACCGCTGACATTGTTCATGCTTTTGAGCTTCATCGGGTTCACTTGCCTCCTCTTCCGCCAAGATCGCCAGACCTATTACGGCCTGCTTGCATATGGCGGTACCGGGTTGGCCGTTCTCACCAAGGGCCTGCTGCCGCTGGCCATGGTGACCTATGTCGTTGCTTTTAGCGTTGGCTTACCTTCAATGCGCCAGCGTGCGCGCCGGCTTTGGGTCCCCGTGGCAATATTGCCTTCGTTCATGCTGTCCGGTGCATGGTTTGTTTATCAATCTTTCACCGCATCACGGGAACTCGCCTCGGACTTTGTCGGTGACCAGATTTCCGAAAAAGTTACCTTCGGCATAAGCACCTTTCTGAACGGTATGGGTGACAATCTCGCCGGGCTGTTTCTACCTGTTGTTCTGTGGCTTATCATGCTCCTTGTCGGCAGCAGGACGAGCGGCAAGCGTCCAAATTTGAGTTCGGTTGAAGGCGCCCCATTCATCGCCGGCTGGATCGCTAGCGTTGCCATCATATTTGCCCTCGCAGAATACACGTCTCACCGCTATGTCATGCCCGTCGTACCGCTGGTATGCGTACTTCTGGCATGCGCACTGCAAAGCGTTATGGACCAAAGGTCAGACAATCTGTTGCGGGTGGTTTTGCGTTTGTGCATAATCCTGACTGCCGGCGTGCTGGCAGTAGTTCTAATAATTGGATTGCTCCTTCTCTCACCGGTCATCATTGTTGGTCTCACGATAGCAACGTTCATGGGGCTGGCTGCTCTCTGGCTCTCGAGCAGCAACGCCAGGACTGACCAACTGGTGTTGTGTTTCGCGCTTCTACTGCTTGGAGGCGTATTTATCGCCACGCCGATCCTGAGTGGCCTCCTGTTGCCTGACATTGGTGAAGCTCTGGCTGCGAAGGCAACCTCTCTCCATCTGCCTGAAAATGAAGTTTTATTCATTGGCTCTCACCTTGATGCGGCAAAAGTCCGTCTGCATACAAATCGCGACACGCCTTTCAAGCAGACGCGCCATTTTCCTGCGGCCGGGATAGCTCCGGAAATCAAGTTGGTGATGACCAACGAGAAATCGGTCGCAGACACGCTCGGCACACAAGGATTCTCCGTCGAAGAGGTTGTCGCCGGCTGGCGTCGTGTCCAATGGCAACCCTTCATTGCTGCGCTCAAATCTCGTCAACTGATCGAGGCGCGCGAGCGGTATGGTCAGCATGGCTGGATCGGAACTCGAAAATAGCCAAGCGCGCTATCGTTCGTTGCAAGGCAAAACTTGCCAACATCGCACCAACTGCTAAAAGACCCGCAACAGATGCCTATCGCGCCTCATGGCGGTCAATATTCAGGGAAATACAATGAACAAGTGGAAAGACGTCAAGAAAGTCGTGCTGGCCTACTCGGGCGGTCTCGATACATCGATCATCCTGAAATGGCTGCAGACGGAACTCGGCGCCGAAGTCGTGACTTTCACCGCCGACCTTGGCCAGGGCGAGGAACTCGAGCCGGCGCGCAAGAAAGCTGAGATGCTTGGCATCAAGGAAATTTATATCGAGGACGTGCGCGAAGAATTCGTGCGTGACTTTGTTTTCCCGATGTTCCGCGCCAATGCTGTCTACGAGGGTGTCTATCTGCTCGGCACTTCCATCGCCCGCCCGCTGATTTCCAAGCATCTCGTGGAGATTGCTGCCCGCACTGGCGCTGATGCCATCTCCCATGGTGCGACCGGCAAGGGCAACGATCAGGTGCGCTTCGAACTATCTGCCTACGCGCTCAATCCCGATATCAAGGTAATCGCCCCTTGGCGCGACTGGACCTTCAAATCCCGCACGGATCTGCTGGAATTTGCTCGCGAGCATCAGATCCCGATCGCCAAGGACAAGCTCGGTGAAGCGCCGTTCTCGGTCGATGCCAACCTTCTGCACTCGTCGTCCGAAGGCAAGGTTCTTGAGGATCCGTGGCAGGAAGCGCCGGAATATGTGCACCAGCGCACCATCTCACCGATGGATGCGCCCGACAAGGTGACGGAAATCGAGATCGCCTTTGAGAAGGGCGATGCAGTCGCCATCGACGGCAAGCCGCTTTCACCGGCAACGCTGCTAAAGACACTCAATGATCTGGGCCGTGACAATGGCATCGGACGTCTTGATCTGGTTGAGAACCGTTTCGTCGGCATGAAATCACGCGGTGTCTATGAAACACCGGGCGGCACGATTCTCTTGGCCGCGCACCGTGCCATGGAATCAATCACTCTCGATCGCGGTGCGGCTCATTTGAAGGATGAATTCATGCCACGTTACGCTGAGCTCATCTATAGCGGCTTCTGGTTCTCGCCGGAGCGCGAAATGCTTCAGGCGATGATCGACAAGAGCCAGGAAGATGTCGAAGGCACCGTTCGTTTGAAGCTCTACAAGGGCAATGTCATGGTGTCCGGCCGCAAATCGAAGAAGTCACTCTATTCCGATGCGCTTGTAACCTTCGAGGATGACCGCGGCGCCTACGACCAAAAGGATGCAGCCGGGTTTATTCGCCTCAACGCATTGCGCTTGCGCACACTTGCTGCCCGCAAGCGCAACAGCTGATAGTTCTCAACGCAATAGAGCGGGGCCCTGCCCCGCCTTTTGTTTCGCGCCGGAGACATACTTTATCGCCCCTCCCGCTTGTGGCCATCGCGTCGCCGTCCTAGATGTTGGAACCAAACTGTTCTTGCCATATGACGGAGCGCCCCATGTCCTCGACAAAACCGGCCATCAATCCCGCACTGACCGAATGGACTGGCCCTCTGGGATTGCCAGATTTCACAGCTTTCAAAGACGATGATTTCGCTGACGTCTTCGACGCGGCTCTCACATCTGATCTGGCAGATATCGAAGCGATTGTGACTCATCACGAGGCCCCGACAATCGAGAATACACTGAAGGCATTACAACTCTCAGGCAAGGCCCTTGACCGTGTTTCGGCAATTTTCTGGCTGAGGGCCGGAGCCCACACCAATGACAAGATCCAGGCGCTGGAACGGGTCATTGCCCCCAAAATGTCACGGCATTCTTCATCGATCATGATGAATCCACTGCTCTTCGCCCGCATCGACTCTCTCTACCAACAGCGCGACCTGCTCGGTCTCGACCCTGAAACCGACCGCGTGCTGGAGAAAACGTGGAAAGGTTTTGTGCGCAGCGGTGCAAGGCTGGATGTGCAAGGCAAGGCGCGGCTTGCCGACATTAATGAGAGACTTGCAAGTCTTGGAGCGCAATTCGGTCAGAATGTCCTGAAGGATGAGGCCGACTGGGCGCTGTTCATTACGGATGAAACGGAATTGGCCGGCCTGCCAAACTTCGTGCGCGACGCGATGCGCGGCGCGGCCGAGGAGCGCGACCGTGCTGATGCATGGGCGGTTACGCTGTCGCGTTCGATCATCGAGCCCTTTCTGTCCTTTTCCCAAAACCGCGCCTTGCGCGAGAAGGCCTTCAGGGCGTGGGCAGCGCGCGGCGAGAATGGCGGTGAAACGGACAATACCCGCATCGTTGCCGAGATGGTGAAGTTGCGCGCCGAGAAGGCCGGGCTTTTGGGTTATCAGAGTTTTGCTGCCTATAAGCTCGACGATACGATGGCCAAAACACCAAAAGCAGTCATGGACCTGCTGGAACCAGTATGGGACAAAGCGCGATCACGCGCCGCCGAAGAAGAAATCGACCTGCAACGGCTCATTGCTGGTGAAGGCCACAACCACAAGGTTGAGCCATGGGACTGGCGGTACTACGCTGAAAAGCTGCGCAATGAGCGCTTTGCCTTCGATGAGACCGAGTTGAAGCCCTATCTGCAGTTGGAGAAGATCATCGAGGCCTGCTTCGATGTCGCCACACGCCTGTTCGGTATCCGTTTCGAAGAGAAAACCGGCATCCCGACTTGGCATCCTGATGTGCGCGTCTGGGAAGTCCTTAATCCGGATGGCAGCAAGCGGGGTCTCTTCCTTGGCGACTATTTCAATCGTCAATCGAAACGCTCGGGCGCCTGGATGAGCGCCTTGCAATCGCAGCACAAGCTCGACGGCGAACACAAGCCAATCATTTATAACGTCATGAATTTCGCCAAGCCACCCAAGGGCGAACCCGCTTTGCTTTCGCTCGATGGCGCGCGAACACTGTTTCACGAATTCGGCCACGCGTTGCATGGGCTTTTGTCGGACGTCACCTGGCCCGCTATTTCCGGCACATCGGTATCGCGCGACTTTGTCGAACTGCCATCGCAGCTTTACGAGCATTGGTTGACCGTACCGGCTATCCTGGAAAAATATGCCATCCACTACCGCACGGGCGAAGCCATGCCGAAGGCGCTACTCGACAAGGTGCTGGCAGCGAACACGTTCAATGCAGGGTTCAATACGGTGGAGTTCACCTCTTCCGCATTGGTGGACATGGCGTTCCATGCTGACGGCACACCACCAGCCGATCCGATCAAGTTCGAAGCGGAAACATTGAAACAGTTGGAGATGCCGGATGCGATCATCATGCGTCACCGCACGCCGCATTTCACGCACGTGTTCTCCGGCGATGGCTATTCGGCCGGCTACTATTCCTATATGTGGTCGGAAGTACTCGATGCGGATGCCTTCAAGGCATTTGAGGAAACCGGCGATGTTTTCAACGCCGATCTCGCGGCAAAGCTGAAGCAGTATATCTATTCGGCGGGAGGAAGCCGTGATCCGGAAGAGCTTTACAAGGCTTTCCGCGGCAAGATGCCCACGCCCGATGCAATGATCGAGAAACGTGGGCTTGCTTGAGCCAGATCAGGCTTTGGCGAAGGCCAGCAAATCTTCGTTGAGCTGGTCCTTGTGGGTCGTCGCAAGACCATGCGGAGCGCCCGGATAGACCTTCAGTGTGGCATTCTTGACAAGCTTGACCGCTTTGCGGGCGGCATCGTCAATCGGCACGATCTGGTCGTCATCGCCGTGGATGAACAATGTCGGCACGTCAATTTTCTTGAGGTCTTCAGTGAAGTCGGTTTCCGAGAACGCCTTGATGCAGAAATAGGAAGCTGGCATCCCTGCCATCATACCCTGCAGCCAGAAGGAATCCCTGACACCTTCAGAGGCTTTTGCACCGGGCCGATTGTAGCTATAGAACGGCAATGACAGATCCTTGAAGAACTGCGAGCGGTCCGCGATGACACCGTCGCGGATGCCATTGAAGACATCGATCGGCAGGCCTTCCGGATTGGCGTCGGTCTTCAGCATCAACGGCGGGACGGCGCCGACCAGCACCGCTTTGGCGACTCGTTTCGTGCCATGACGACCGATATAGCGCGCCACTTCGCCACCGCCCGTCGAATGACCGATCATGATTGCGTTCTTCAGATCGAGCTTTTCAAACAGCTCTGCCAGATCGTCGGCGTATTGGTCCATGTCATTGCCGTTCCACGGCTGACTCGAACGACCATGGCCGCGGCGGTCATGGGCGATTGCCCGGTAGCCATGCGACGCCAGAAAGAACATCTGGTCTTCCCAGGCATCAGCAGTGAGCGGCCAGCCATGGCTGAAGACGACCGGCTGTCCCTTGCCCCAATCCTTGTAATAGATCTCGGTTCCGTCTTTTGTCGTGATCGTGGTCATCGCATTGTGTCCTTTCACTGGTTGGCTGGATTTTGATGTCTTGGGTGTCTGCGCCGCCATTGCACCGCTCGCTGGAAAGCTGGCGGCGGCAATAAGGCCCGCGCCGGCGGTCAGGAAGGAACGGCGTGACGTCAAATGAGAATTGCTCATGATACTGGTCCAGTTGACCCTAGCTTGACAACCCAGGGTGTCAATTAATTGAAATACGTACATTCAGATTGCTGCGGGTTGCTTCGGAATAGGGGCAGACCACGTGTGCGCCATCGACGATTTCGCGCGCTTGTTCCGCTTCCACACCTGGCAGAGTGACAGCCAGCGCGACATCGAGGCCAAAACCCTTGCCATCGTCGCGGGGACCAATGCCGACTGTGGCGGTGACTCCTGTGTCCTCCGACAGTTTGACCTTCTTTTGCGAGGCTACATATTTGATTGCGCCGAGGAAGCAAGCGGAATAGCCGGCCGCAAAGAGCTGCTCGGGGTTGGTCCCCTCGGCACCATTGCCGCCAAGTTCCCTGGGGGTCGAAAGCGTGACGGCCAACCGGCCATCTTCGCTGGTGGCGCGGCCATCACGGCCGCCGGTTGCTGTCGCCTTTGTCGTATAGAGAATGCTCATTGGTTTGTTTCCCTGACTGGATTTGCTTGATTAGATTGCACACAATTTAATTGTGTGCAATAGAAATTTTGTTACGAGTGGCGAAAAATTAAATGATGCGCAATCTAATGCGTTTGGCTATCTTGCGCAGACCGAACCGGTAGGAGTGACCAGGATGGAAAATGCGATAGGAAACGCGCAGGAGTCGCAGCTGAAGCTGTCGAACTTTCTTTGTTTCGCCATTTACTCCACCGCAAATGCGGTTACGCGCGCCTATCAGCCGCGCCTTGCTGCGCTTGGGCTGACCTATCCGCAATATCTGGTGATGGTGGTATTGTGGGAGCAGGAAAATCAGACAGTGAAGGCCATAGGCGACAAGCTCAGCCTTGATTCAGGCACACTGACACCCCTGTTGAAACGCCTTGAAACGGCAGGTCTGATTACAAGACGGCGCAACACCGTTGACGAGCGACAGGTCCTGATTGGATTGACAAATGAGGGCCGCAAGATGCGCGAGCGTGCCGAAGCTGTGCCTGTCGCCATGGGTCAGGCATTTGGCTGTAGCATGGACGAAGCGCAGTCACTGCGGTCCGAACTGATCACGATGCGAGATAATCTCGTCGCTAGCATCGGAGAGACAAAATAAAGGGCGCGATATCCCGCGCCCTTTCTGTGCCGATTGCGCTATGCGATCAGGCTGCAATCTTCTTCGGCTGAATCAGCCCGCGTGCAACCAGAAGCTCTGCAATCTGGATCGTATTGAGCGCGGCGCCCTTGCGCAGATTGTCCGATACAATCCAGATCGAAAGACCGTTTTCGACCGTGATATCCTCACGGATACGCGAAATATAGGTCGCATCCTCGCCCGCAGCTTCATATGGCGTTATATAGCCGCCATCTTCATGGCGATCGATGACCAGGCAACCTGGCGCATCGCTCAGGATTTCCCGGGCTTCTTCTGCACTCATCGGGCTTTCGAATTCGATGTTGACCGCTTCCGAATGACCAATGAAAACCGGAACGCGCACGCAGGTCGCCGTGAGCTTGATCTTGGGATCGAGCATCTTCTTGGTCTCGGCGACCATCTTCCACTCTTCCTTGGTGTAGCCATCTTCCATGAACACGTCGATGTGCGGAATCACATTGAAGGCGATGCGCTTGGTGAACTTCCTCGCTGTCACCGGATCGGCAACGAACACTGCGCGGGACTGTTCGAACAGCTCGTCCATGCCTTCCTTGCCGGCACCCGACACGGATTGATAGGTCGAGACAACGACACGCTTGATCCTTGCCTTGTCATGCAAAGGCTTCAGGGCAACGACAAGCTGTGCGGTCGAGCAATTCGGATTGGCAATGATGTTCTTCTTGGTGAAACCGGAAATCGCGTCGGGATTCACTTCCGGCACGATCAGCGGTACGTTGGAATCGTAGCGCCAGGCCGAGGAATTATCGATGACGACGCAGCCTTGCGCGCCGATCTTGGGTGACCATTCCTTGGAAATATTGCCGCCTGCCGACATGAGGCAGATATCCGTATCGGAAAAGTCAAAGGTATCCAGCGCCTTGACCTTAAGCGTTTTGTCACCAAAGGACACTTCGGTCCCCTGCGACCGGCGCGAGCGCGAGTGCAACGACTTCACTGACGGGGAAGCCGCGCTCCTCCAGTATTGTAAGCATTTCGCGGCCCACATTGCCCGTGGCGCCAACAACTGCAACCTTGAAACTCATCTGTGTATCTCCTGTCCCTCTCAGCTGTTCAGAAACCCGCTGGCCACTGCGGGTCTTTTCCCCCGGGCCGGACCCGGGAGGGGGCGAGCAGGCCAAGGGAAATCAGACCGTTTTGGTGGTCGTTTTCGCAGTCTGTTTGGCCGAAATTTTGCGGAAAAGAGCAGGCGCACCAGCGCATCCGGCAATCCTGCCGGTATCGTTCGTCGAAAACAGCGCTTTTGATTCGCTACCCACCTGGGTGTCTCCTTGTCCGATTGTGCTTGTACGCGGTTTCCGAAAAGAGTCAATTGTCTCATCAAAAGAGAAGAATATGTCGTGTTACGCACAATTTTAGACAATTGACGTAAGATGCGGGCTTTGCTTTCAGCAATATTTGTTGAACACTCCGCGCGTGCATCAGGTGCGTGACCTTTGGGGGAGAAAATTCCGAGGGCCGTTCACCGGCGCGTGGTTTGCCGCAACAAGCAATCGCGGCAAACGGCCATGCGCAATGTCAATGGTTGAGAACATGATCGAGGGGTAAAACTGATCGCGTTCTCGGTTTAACTGCGGTTATCTGGGAGGAATAGTAATGGCAACCACGTCTGTGGCCGACAGTTCTAGTCGGGGAATGACGAGGGAAGAAAAGAAGGTTATCTTCGCTTCTTCGCTCGGGACTGTTTTCGAGTGGTACGATTTTTATCTTTATGGTTCTCTCGCCGCCTTTATCGGCGCTGCCTTTTTTAGTGAGTATCCGGAAGCAACCCGCAATATCTTTGCGCTGCTCGCCTTTGCGGCGGGTTTTCTTGTCCGGCCCTTCGGCGCGCTTGTCTTTGGCCGCATCGGCGATCTGGTCGGCCGCAAGTATACATTCCTTGTCACCATCCTCATCATGGGTTTGTCAACCTTCCTGGTTGGTGTACTCCCGGGATCAGCCAGCTGGGGCATTGCCGCACCGATCATCCTGATCGCCCTGCGCATGCTTCAAGGTCTTGCTCTGGGCGGTGAATATGGCGGTGCGGCAACCTACGTCGCCGAACACGCGCCGAGTAACAGACGCGGCTATTACACATCATGGATTCAGACTACGGCCACCCTTGGTTTGTTCCTCTCGCTTATCGTCATCCTGATCATCCAGAATTCGCTCAGCAAGGAAGCATTTGCTGCTTGGGGCTGGCGCATTCCGTTCTTGCTTTCATTTGTTCTTCTCGGAATTTCCGTGTGGATTCGACTGTCCTTGAGTGAATCACCTGCCTTCAAGAAGATGAAGGAAGAAGGCAAGGGCTCCAAGGCTCCGCTTTCCGAGGCTTTCGGCCAATGGAAGAATGCCAGGATTGCTTTGCTCGCGCTTTTCGGGCTCACTGCAGGTCAGGCTGTCGTCTGGTATTCTGGGCAGTTCTATGCGCTGTTCTTTTTGCAGAATGTGCTGAAGGTCGACGCGCAGTCGGTCAACATCATGATTGCAATAGCACTCTTGCTCGGCACCGGTTTCTTCGTATTCTTCGGCTGGCTGTCCGACAAGATCGGCCGTAAGCCAATCATCATGGCCGGACTTGCACTTGCCATCTTCACCTACTTCCCGTTGTTCAAGGCCTTGACCTGGGCTGCAAATCCGGCACTTGCCGCCGCGCAGCAGAATGTTCGCGCGACCGTCACCGCGGCACCCGGCGACTGCAAGTTCCAGTTCAACCCGACGGGCACGGCGAAGTTCACCACGTCCTGCGACATCGCGACATCGTTCCTGACCCGCAACTCGGTTCCCTATGACGTTGTTGCCACCGCAGCACCCGGCACGGCAGCCACAGTCAAGATCGGTAATGAAACGGTCGAATCCTACGACGCCGTTGCCGCTGGAGCCGATGCAAAGGCAAAGGAAACCGCTTTTGCAAAGGGCATCAACGTAGCGCTTCAGGACGGCGGCTATCCCCTCGTCCGCGATCCAGTCAAGGTGGTCGATCTCGAAGCTTGATGCATTGATCGCTGCCAATCCGAAACTAGCGCTCGACCCGGCCGCGATCCGTGGAGGTGCAAAGACCATGGTTCCTGTCGATCAGGCGATCAAGGACAAGCTCCTGACCGCAGAAGAGGCGGCCGGCGCGACCGAGGTTCCGGTCTACACGGTTCCCGGCGCTGGCGCATTTAAGATGGTTGCCGATCCGGCTGCCGTCAGCTGGCCAAAGGTCATTGCGATCCTGTTTGTGCTCGTGATCTATGTGACCATGGTCTATGGGCCGATTGCGGCGATTCTGGTCGAAATGTTCCCGACCCGCATCCGCTACACGGGCATGTCCTTGCCATATCACATCGGTAACGGCTGGTTCGGTGGTCTGCTTCCGGCAACAGTCTTCGCGATGAGCGCGGCCAAGGGCGATATTTATTATGGCCTCTGGTATCCGATCGTCATCGCGGCGATGACCCTGGTTATCGGTCTCATCTTCGTACGGGATACGAAAGACACCGATCTCGACGCAATCAAGTAGTCGGCAAACACAACAAAAGCCCGGCGCGAGTGATCGCGCCGGGCTTTTTCATAGTTCAGATTTTCCGGATCAGGCGGCCAATGCCTTGAACTTGGCCAGAATGGCATCACCCATTTCGGTGGTGCCAACTCTGGTCTTGCCTTCCGACATGATGTCTGCGGTGCGAATCCCGTCATCAAGCACGCCGGCAATCGCAGCCTCCAGCCTGTCGGCCTCGACAACCATGTTGAAGGAATAACGCAGGCACATGGCGAAGGAAGCGATCATGGCGATCGGATTGGCCGCACCAGTACCGGCAATGTCCGGCGCTGACCCATGCACCGGCTCGTAAAGTGCCTTGCGGCTGCCAGTCCTGGCGTCGGGAGCGCCCAGTGATGCCGACGGAAGCATACCAAGTGATCCTGTGAGCATCGCAGCGATATCGGAAAGCATATCGCCGAACAGGTTATCCGTAACGATCACGTCGAACTGCTTGGGCCAGCGGACGAGTTGCATGCCACCCGCATCGGCCAGCATATGTTCGAGCGTGACGTCGGCATATTTCGCCTTGTGAGTCGCCGTAACGACTTCGTTCCACAGGACGCCCGACTTCATGACGTTGCGCTTTTCCATCGACGTCACCTTGTTGCCGCGCGTGCGCGCCAGTTCGAAGGCAACGCCGGAAATCCGCTCGATCTCGTACGTGTCATAGACCTGGGTATCGATGCCACGCTTCTGGCCATTGCCCAAATCGCGGATTTCCTTCGGCTCGCCGAAGTAAACGCCCCCGGTCAATTCGCGCACAATCAGAATATCCAGACCCTCCACGATTTCCTTCTTGAGGGACGATGAATCGGCCAAAGCCGGATAGCAGATTGCCGGGCGCAGATTTGCGAATAGTTCCATATCCTTGCGCAAGCGCAGGAGTCCTGCTTCCGGGCGCACGTCATAAGGAACGCTGTCCCACTTCGGGCCACCAACGGCACCAAACAGGACGGCATCGGAGGCCAATGCTTTGGCCATATCGGCTTCCGAAATCGCCAGGCCATGGGCGTCATAGGCAGAGCCGCCAACCAGCCCCTCGTCCAGCTCGAAGCCGCTTTCCAGCTCGGCGTTCATATATGCGATGATCTTGCGGACTTCGGCCATTGCCTCGGGTCCAATGCCGTCGCCAGGGAGAAGAAGGAGCTTTTTCGATACCATGCTGGGAAACCTCGTTGATTGAAGAGCGCTCTAGTCGGGATGGCGCGTACTTAGCGCAAGTTCAGCAAAGATGGAAAGCTTTCCACGTAATTTTCTGAATTCCGACAGCGCGTCGATTGACCGATAGATTCAAAAAGGCCCGGAAAACCCGGGCCATTTCATTTTTCGAGATAAAAGCTTACGCCCAGGGATGCTTTTCCGCGTTGGCGGTTTCGAAACTGTCTATCTTTGCCGCCTTTTCCATCGTCAGACCAATGTCGTCGAGACCGTTGAGCATGCAATAGCGACGGAATTCGTCGAGCTCGAAACTGATTGTCCCGCCGTCTGGCCCCTTGATCGTCAATTCTTCGAGATCAATGGAAAGTGTCGCATTGGCGCCGCGCCGTGCATCGTCCATCAGTTTGTCCAGATTTTCCTGGCTGACACGGATGGGCAAAATGCCGTTCTTGAAGCAGTTATTGTAGAAGATGTCAGCAAAGCTCGTCGAGATCACGCAACGAATGCCGAAATCCAGCAACGCCCACGGCGCGTGTTCACGGCTGGATCCGCAACCGAAATTATCGCCAGCGACAAGAATTTGAGCCTTGCGATACGCTGGTTTGTTCAGGACAAATTCCAGGTTCTCGCTGCCATCATCATTGTAACGCATCTCGGCAAACAGACCGGTGCCAAGACCAGTCCGCTTGATGGTCTTCAGGTAATCCTTGGGGATAATCATGTCCGTGTCGACATTGATGATCGGCAGCGGGGCGGCAACGCCGGTGAGCTTGGTGAATTTGTCCATGATATCTGCCTGTAGATCCTGGGTAATGATTTTACGTTTCGCTTTACACCAGCTTGGCCGCGAATCAAAGAGTTTCGCCTGTGGCACATTAGGCAGATAGACAATCACGCATGATTGCGCTTGTCTTGGTCGCGCGATCAAGGCAAAAAGTCCAGATGAGCAAACCGTTCCGCCCTCGCCGCTCCGTCCTTTATGTTCCAGCCTCGAATGCCAAGGCTCTAGCCAAAGTCGTTTCGCTGACCGCCGATGCAGTGATCTTCGACCTGGAGGATGCCGTCGCCCCCGACGCCAAGGAACAATCCCGTGAGGCATTGCGGGATTACTTTCTCGGACACCCAACGAGCAAGGCCGAGCGGATTGTCCGGATCAACGGTCTTTCCAGCGAATGGGGCGGAGAGGACCTGCTCGCCGCCAGGGCCTGCAAGCCGGACGCGATTCTCCTGCCAAAGGTCGAGACCCCATATGACATCACCGGCGTTGCCGAAATTCTCGAGGAGACCGATGCCTCTGAGAACATTCGCCTGTGGGCGATGATCGAAACGCCGCGAGGCGTTCTTAACGCTGATGAAATCGCTGAACTTGGTCTGCGTTCGACAGCTCGTCTTGACTGCTTTGTTGTCGGAACCAACGATATCGCCAGGGAAACCGGCGCAAAGTTGATCAGGGGCCGCGCACCTTTCATCCCTTGGCTTATGCAAATACTGTTGAGCGCCAGAGCCGGGAAGCTCGACGTAATTGACGGGGTATATAACGATTTTTCCGATCCGGACGGTTTTTCTGACGAATGCACCCAAGCGGTTCAAATGGGGTTCGACGGCAAGAGTCTTATCCATCCATCGCAGATTGAACCGGCGAATGCAGCGTTTCATCCTGACGAAAATGCCATTGGCGAGGCCCGGTCCATTGTGGACGCGTTTTCCCATGCCGCCAACAAGGATAAAGGCGTCATCGCACTGGGCGGCAGGATGGTGGAGCGCCTGCATCTCGAGGCGGCTCAAAAACTACTAGCAAAAATCGAGACAATAGGCAGAAATTAGAATCTGAACCGCGGTACAACAGCATAGGCCTATTTCGGCCAAAACTTGGGAAAGAAAACCATGAAACTATACCGGCTTCTGACAGGTCCCGACGATGCGAGCTTCTGTCATAAGGTGACGGCAGCGGTGAACAAGGGCTGGCATATTTACGGATCACCGACCTATGCGTTCAACTCGGCGACCGGAGTGATGCAGTGCGGTCAGGCCGTGGTAAAAGATATAGACGGCGTGGACTACGAGCCCGGCATCAAACTGAGCGACTATTGAAGCGTTCGGCCAAGCGACGTTTGAGCGCTGATATGTTGCTCGGATGTGTCGGCCATGGCCGCCTCCGCGCGCTTGGCCGGCCTGTCCTAAAAAGGGGATCGGCCGGCCGAACTGGCTCACCGTCAGATTCCCATTTGACGCCAGCGCGGGCGAAGCAAACCGCAGCCTGATTCAGGCAAGACAGCCTCTATTCGACCGTGGCTTCAATTCGTTCCATATCCTCGTCTGACAGACCGAAATGATGGCCGATTTCGTGAATGAGCACATGGGTGACGATATCGCCCAATGCTTCTTCATATTCCGCCCAGTAATCGAGTACGGCACGGCGGTAGATTGTGATGCGATTGGCCTGCTCTCCCGTCTGCAGGGAAAAACGTTCGCCAATACCGGTTCCTTCAAAAAGACCAAGAAGATCAAAGGGTGATTCCAACCCCATGTCTTCAATGATCTGTTCGTCAGGAAACTCAGAAACCTGAATGGTAATATCGCCGCACAGGCTGCGAAAGGTTTCCGGCAAGTGCGCATATGCATTGATCGCCAGCGATTCGATCTCGCCGAGCGACGGTGACAAGCGATTGCCCCAGTCTGCAGTTTGATTACTTCGGGCCATCAGAACTCCTGGAAGGCTGCTTCCCGCTCCATATAGTGCGTTTGAGCGGCAGATGCGAGAGCTCTGAACTTCACGCTTTCAGCTTCGGGACCGGGCCACCATAAGCAACCGCTCCATCCGTCGAAAACTCTCGGCAAGTACCGTTGGATCTCTTAGGCCGTGTGCAAGCATGATACCGCCCTGCCACTCCGTCAGCGCATTGCGTGCGATGCTCAATGCGGTCGATGGGCGGATGCCGGACCGTCCGAGTTCTCTGCCGATGAAACCAATCAGAAGGCTGAACGCTTCTGCAGCACGATTGGCCGCCTCGGGCGACTCATGTCGAAAGTCGCGGATTCCAAGGGCAATGGGACAGCCATGTTCAACACGGCTTTTCAGCGATTGGGTCAGTTTTTCAATGAGAAGTTGCAACCGCGTTCGCGGGTTCTGGTCAGCTTCGGTGATCTCCACCAGCATGCCTTCGGTTTCTGTGACAAAAATATCCGCCACGCCACGCGCGAGCTCGGCCTTGCTCTTGAAGTAGTAGTAGATATTGCCGAGTGGAACACCGGAATGTGTCGCAATGTCAGCAAGACTCGTAACGGTATATCCCTGACGCCAGAACAGACCCGCCGCAGTAGCAATCAGAACATCGCGTTTCTCATTTTGTTTCGCCATTGTTGTATCCATAGTCAGTTATGCAACTGACTCCGATTATGGCGCACGATGCCCGCGAACGAAAGAACCTGACGTCAATCCGTGATGGTTCGCGCCTCGGATGGCAACATGATGGGAATACCGTCTCGCACCGGATAGGCTAGATGCGCCGATTTGGAGATCAGTTCCGATTTACCCTGATCGTACACAAGCGGTCCTTTGGTCAGCGGGCAGACCAGGAGATCGAGCAGTTTGCGATCAATCGCTGTATCGCGTTTCTCATCCGTCAAGGCGCATTCCTCCTGCAACTGATCACTGCAAACTTCCCTCGAAATCATCCTGATCCTTGGCCAGCGCAATTTCGGTGATTGCGATCAATGTTTCCGCCCTGGTTTTTAGATCGGCCGCTTCCAGCAGGGCCTGTTTTTCCGCAGCACCAAAGGGCGACATCATGGCGAGCGCATTCACGAGAGTCTCGTTACCAGCCCGCGAAATGCCATCCCAATCCGCCTCTAGACTGTTGGCATCGAGATAGGCGCGAAACACGCGCAATAGCGCGGATCTGTCGACTTCGGAATCATCGGCCTCGTCGAGATCAGCGCGAAGTGGTGCGATCTTGCATTGCCGGAAAGGGGTTCTGGTGGTGATTTCCTTGATGACACGGAAACGGCATATGCCCTGAAGCGTGATCAGTAACCGACCGTCACCAGTTTCGGCAAAAGACGTGATCCGCCCGAGACAGCCCACTTCGCACAAGTCGCCGTCTTCCTGATTGTCCTGATCGAAGCGTGGCTGGATCATGCCGATGATTCGTTTGCTGCTTAGCGCCGCATCGATCATGGCAAGATAACGAAGCTCGAAAATATTCAACGGCAATTGGCCGCCCGGAAGCAACAGTGCGCCCGATAAGGGGAAAATCGGCACAGTTTCCGGAATATCGTCCAGCGTCCGGTAGCGTACATTTCCTGCTTGCATCACTCTCTCCGCGCCAGGACCCAAGAAGATCAAGTTCGCCGGCTATAGTGCCTGATTTTTGTCAGGAAAACAGCAAGGAAGACAATCTGCGGCGTGCGGCGACAGAAGCCTCATCCCCCGGACCCCACGCGTCAAAGAACTGCAACAGCTGCTTGCGGGCACCATCATCATTCCATGCACGATCGGCCTTCATAATGGCGAGAAGATGATCGGCCGCTTCATGGCGCTGGCCCTTGGCGTTCAGGATCATCGCAAGGTCAAAACGCGCCTGGTGATCGTTTGGGTTGGCTTGCAATCGTGCCTCGAGTGCCACGGGGTCTCCCAGCTTCGCTACCTGCTCGGCCAGCGCGATTTTGGCCTCCGCTGTTCGGACTCCGGCATCCTGCCGCTTGTCGCCAGGTACAAGGTCGAGCACACCCCTCGCCTGCTCGGCGTCGCCAAGGTCGATCAGGCAGTTGGCGAGACCCGCGAGCGCGGCGATGTTGTCAGGCGCTTCTTCCAGGACGGCTCTATACAGCTGCCCCGCCTGCTCGACAGCACCGGCCTCGACGGCCTGCGCCGCCGCCTCGAGCGCCGACTGAACGGCCGCTTCACGGCCACCATCAGGAGACGCAATACGGTCAATGAATTCGTTCACTTTGGATTCGGGTAAGGCGCCCATGAAACCATCAACTGGTTTGCCATCGGCAAAGGCAATGACAGCGGGAATGGACTGAATGCCAAGTTGTCCCGCAATGGCAGGATGATCGTCGATATTCATCTTGACGAGCTTGACGCGTCCGCCGGCACCGCGAACAACTTTCTCGAGAACGGGTGTGAGCTGCTTGCAGGGACCGCACCAAGGTGCCCAGAAATCCACCAGCACCGGCTGATGCTTCGATTCAGCAATCACATCAGCAGAAAATGACGCTGTCGTCGTATCCTTGATCAGGCCGGCGGCGGCTTGAGCCGGTCCGTTTGGCGCCTCAGTTCCAAACGATACAGTCATGGCGCCAGACGTCGCGCCATAGCCTCTGCCGAACGGGTTATCTGTGCTGCTCATGAAACTCTCCCGTCATCTGCCCAACCAGCATGCTCTGCTTAATTCCTGTCGATAGTATCAGCTATAAGTTTGGGATCGATCCGTCTATTTTCAAGATCAATGGTTCATGGCCAGTAGCCTTCAGGAAGGTTACCAGGTCCTCGCGGCCAATCGATGTCGTAGCCTCATTGGTCAGCGGGTGCGCATTGATGATGTCGTGCTTCATCAGGCTTTCATCCAGCACCACTCTGACCTGATGGTGTGTGTCATTGATTGCACCAAAAAGGCTCACTGCGCCGGGGGTCAAGCCGAGATATTCCATAAGCTTCTCCGGTTTGCCGAACGACACCCGGCTCGCAGCGCCAATCCTTGTGTGGATTGTCTTGAGGTCAACCTCTGCTTCTTCATCCACCGTCACGAGAAAGAAATTGTCCTTCTTGTCTTTCAAAAACAGATTTTTGGTATGGGCACCGGCGACCTGTCCTCGCAGTTCCTGCGCTTCGGCAACGGTAAACACAGGAGCATGGCGAATCGTCGACACGTTTATTTCAAGTTTGCCGAGATATCGCATCAATTCTTCGAACGTCTTGGGCATGATGGCTTTCTTGAACTCGCTTTGGTGCTGATTTGCGCTATTTCGTAATCACTCGGTAACAGGGTCTCAAGCGAAAAACCAAACTACCGCAACATCTTTTGCCAATTTTTCGAGATATCGTTCAGAAGTCGAAAATTCCCTGTTGCAATTAGCCGGCGCTTGGGTCATATAAGCCCCGCTTCGCAAGACAGACTGGCACATGCGGGAGTAGCTCAGGGGTAGAGCACAACCTTGCCAAGGTTGGGGTCGTGGGTTCGAATCCCATTTCCCGCTCCAGTTTGCTTAAACATTTGAAGCACTTAAAAAGGGCGTCTTTCGGGACGCCTTTTTGCTTTGTCGTCAAGGCATGTACTAAGCCGCAGGCCTGAAATTCATTGCTCTGCGGTGGCGCGAAGCGCCGCACCATCGAGCCGGTAAAATACCTTTTCTGGTTTTGGCAAGGCGCCTAGTCTCTCATAGAAAGCTCTAAGCCCAGGATTGTTGCGGTCGGCAGTCCAATCAACGCGGTTATGTCCACGTTCGATTGCAAGGCGTGCCATCGTTTTTATCAAACGTGTTCCCGCGCCGCTGCCACGGTGGGCTCCGGAAACGAAGAGCTCTTTGAGAAACATGCCGGATTGGAGACCTGGTCCCGGGTAAACGGATGAAAAAGCGGCGAAACCGATAATCTGGTCCGTTTCAGCAACCAGAATTTCCGTCCCGCGGGGGATATTCTGAAGGCCTTCCAGGATCCTATCACGCGCTGGACACGACACTTGATAATATGCCTGCATCTCTTCAAAAAGGACCGCGAGTGCTGCATGATCCGATGGATTTGAGAGGCTCACCTTGATCACTTCGATTCCCCTTCATTGCTAAAAGGGCGGCCCGGCACCATGCCAGAACCGCCCAATGTGATAATACTTTCAGGCAGGCCTAATTGCCCTGGTTGACAGTGACCGGCGCGAGTTTGTTGGCCTTCAGGCCATATTTGTCCAGGAGCGCATCATAGGTCCCATTGGCTTGCAGCCTCTCAAGCGCGATCTTGACAGCGTCACGAAGCTGCGTTTCCGTTTTCAGAACAGGAATTCCCGCCAGGGACTGGCTAAAGGGTTCCCCTAGTGCCACATAGGTGTCCGGCTCAAGCTTCTGATTGTACGGCAATGTTTCATTGCCTTGGGCAGCTGCCTGCAAGCGCTGGCTCTTGATTTGCGTACGCGCGTCAGCTGAGCCTTCCGTGCCCATCACCATGATGGCTGGCTTGCCTTTGGCAACGCAATTGGCATCACTCCATGCAGTGATCTGTGCGGGCCAATCGGTGGAACGGCTGGCGCCGACGGACTTTCCGCAAAGATCGTCGACAGTCTTGATTTCGTCAGCGAGTGCTTTGGAAGTGTAGAACTGCGCGCCAGATGTAAGGTAATCGACAAAATCGGCGGTCTCCTGGCGCGCTTTCTTGTCGCTCATACCCGCCATGGCGAGGTCCACGCGGCCAGTCTGGAGGGAGGGGAGCATTTGCGCAAAGGCGATTTCCTGCCACTCGACCTTGATGCCCAGTTCCTTGCCAATGGCCTCACCGAGCTCGATATCAAAGCCCTGCAGTTCGTTCGTCGCAGGATCCTTGTAGGTAATCGGCGGATAATTCGGCATGGTCGCAATGATGATCTTCCCGGCGTCCTTTATCCGGGCAGGAAGCTCCTGCGCCACGACAGGAAAGCTGAAGGCAATTGCCGCGCTGATCGTGGCAAGTTTCGTAATGCGTTTCATGTTTTTTGTTCCTCTCTGTTTGAATTTGTTTGGTCTCAGGCCAGAACAGCTGCGATAAAGTCCCGGGTGCGTTTTTCTTGCGGATTGTTCAGAACCTGCTGCGGCGGTCCCGTTTCAATAATACGGCCCTGATCCATGAACACGACGCGGTGGGCTACCTCGCGGGCAAAACCCAACTCATGAGTGACGACGATCATGGTCATGCCGCTGTTGGCGAGATCGCGCATCACTGCAAGAACCTCGCTCACAAGCTCCGGATCAAGCGCCGACGTCGGTTCGTCAAACAGCATAAGCTTCGGTTTCATCGCGAGCGCGCGGGCAATGGCGATGCGTTGCTGTTGTCCGCCCGAGAGTTCACTCGGATAGGCATGTTGCTTGTCTTTGAGGCCAACCCGTTCCAGCAGCGCTAGCGCCTCGGGAATAACGGCGCTCTTCGCGCGCTTCTGGACGATGACCGGTCCCTCGATGATGTTTTCGAGCACTGTCATATGTGCAAAAAGGTTGAAGCGCTGGAAGACCATGCCGCTCGATAGGCGCTGCCGTGCGATTTCCGCATCGTTCAACTCATAGAGCTTGTCGCCCTCCTGCCTGAAGCCGACCAGTTCGTCATCGATCCAGACAGCGCCGGAGTCGATACGTTCCAGCTGGTTGATGCAGCGCAGAAGCGTGCTCTTGCCCGAGCCGGACGGACCGATGATGCAAAGCACCTCCCCGTGCTGAATCTCAAGCGAGACCTCATCGAGCGCATGGAAATTTCCGAAATATTTATGCAGATCGACAGCGACGACCATGGCTGGCATATTCATGCTCCTTCCGCTGCGGCTGGTGCGACGCGCTTGGCGTTTCGGCGTCCGAGGCTCTTTGAATAGTGCTTTTCAAGCAGGTGCTGTCCGATGGAAAGGATTGTCACGACTGCCAGGTACCAGATGGCCGACACAATGAGCAGTTCCATGACGCGGTTGTTGGCATAGTAGATCGTCTGGGCATTGCGCAGAATTTCTGCATACTGGATGACGCTCGCAACCGAAGTCAGCTTCACCATGCTGATCACCTCATTGCCGACCGGAGGAATGATGACGCGCATGGCTTGCGGCAAGATAATCCGGCGCAGCATCGTGAGGCGTGTCATGCCGATCACCTTTGCCGCCTCGATCTGCCCATTGTCGACCGAAAGGATGCCTCCTCGCACTACCTCCGCCGTATAAGCTCCCTGATTGATGCCGAGGCCGAGTAGCGTTGCCATGAAAGGTGTCATGAAATCGACCGTGCGTATCTCGAAAAATCCCGGAATTCCAAGCGTTGGAAAAATCAACGCAAGGTTGAACCAGAGCAACAGCTGCAACAGCAATGGCGTACCGCGGAAGAACCAGATGTAGAATACCGCCACGTATTTGAGTACCGGGTTCGGTGACATGATCATGATCGCGAAAATGACCCCGAGCGCGAGGCCCAACGCCATGGCACAGCCTGTCATCAGGATCGTGCTCCACAGACCGGAGAGTATTGCTGGAGCAGTAAGGAACTGGCCAACCACGGGCCAAGCGATCTGTCCATGCGCAAAAGCATTGATGATGAGCGCGAGCGCCAGGAAAATCAGGGTCGCCGCGAGCCAGCGGCCGTAATGCCGGCGCGGCTGGTGGTGTAAATGCGCTACGGAATATTTTATCGGTGGAATGGAAGCTGCACTTTGGGTGTTCGCCATTGTTCTCACCTTTCGGGGGTCGCGGTATGGGGGAAACTTGAGACTAACGCTCAGCTCTGGGACCTGCATAGGACGAAAGCCACTCTTTTTGACCATCCAGAACGCTTTTTAGCCGGGCGATCTGTTCCCTCACACGATCAGGCGCCGTGCCACCGTAGGCCTTTCGCGCTTCGATTGCCGCCTGCGGTGACAGGCTCATCTTGATCGACGGCAATAGCCGCTCGTCGACAGCGGCAAGGTCGGCGTCACTCAAATCTTCCAGACCGATTGATTTATCCTCGCAATAGCGAACGAGAGCCCCGGTGATTTCATGGGCTTCGGAGAATGGAACACCACTTTTCGCCAGCCAGTCAGCGACTTCGGTCGCAAGGGTGAAGCCTTCAACGGACTGCCGCCGCATGATATCGGCATTGACGCGCATGGTGCGGATCAATCCGGCCATTGCCGGCACGACCAGCGTCAGCGCATCAATCGTATCGAAGGCTGCATGTTTGTCTTCAGCCAAGTCACGATTATAGGCGAAAGGGAGGCCTTTGAGCGCCACCAGCATGGTAGTCAGACTGCCGATTAACCGCGAGGCGCGACCGCGCGTCAGTTCGGCGATATCGCAGTTTTTTTTCTGCGGCATAATCGACGAGCCGGTCGCATAGCCATCATCCATTTCGATCCAGCGGAACTGACGTGATGACCATAGGAACAATTCCTCGGCGAGCCGCGACAGGTGGACGCCAAACATTGCCATGACGAAGAGGAATTCCGCCACGTGGTCACGGCTGCCCACCGCATCTATCGAGTTTTCGCAAGGCGCGTCGTAGCCAAGCTCCCGCGCGGAGAGTTCTGGCTGCAGGGCAATTGCTGATCCCGCCAAGGCGGCGGCCCCCAAGGGCGAGCGTGCCGCGCGCTTGTCCCAATCGCGAAGGCGGTCGAGATCGCGGGCAAATGTCTGGGCGTGGGCCAGAAGCTGGTGGGCAAAGCTTACTGGTTGCGCCGGCTGCAGGTGGGTAAAGCCTGTGGTCAGTGTCGTGATGTGGGCTTCTGCTTGCTCGACAAGCGCGTTTTGAAGGTTGAGAATATCTGAACCGATGTGACGGGCGACATCGCGAAGATAAAGTTTCAGGTCATTTGCGGCCTGATCATTGCGCGACCGGCCAGCGCGCAGCTTGCCGCCGAGAATACCTACGCGCTCGCCAAGAATGCGCTCGAGGAACGTGTGGATGTCTTCATCGCTTGGCGATGGCTTGATCCTCCCCGCCTCGTAGTCCGCACCAATGGTTTCAAGCGTCGCGCAAACCTCGTCTGCCTCCGCCGCCGTCAGGATGCCTGCCCGGACCAGCTCCCTGGCATGGGTCATGGACGAGGTTAGATCATAGCGAACCAGCCGGAAGTAGCTGCTCTCCGAACGGGAGAGAGCGATTAATTCTGGCGACGGACTCGTCCTGAAACGAGCCCCCCACAGACGGACGGACTGTTCGGTCATTTCGTTCAGTTCCCTTGTTTTTTGTTGTTTGAAGCTTATGGCCGCCTTTTGGGGACGACAAACGAAATGAATTCGCATATCCATTCCGAAATGGAATACCCTATCCAATGATCCGGAACCAGGATTGAGGCAATGGTATCTGCTCGCATCTATCCCTCAACCCGCGCTCTGCAGGTGGTCGTAACCATTGCTGAGCATGGCAGTACGACCGCCTGTGCCAAGGCTCTGAACATGACGCAGAGCGCCGTCAGCAAACAGTTGCTGGCGCTGGAACAACTCGCGGGCTTGCCGCTTTTCATTCGGACACCCTACGGCCTTTCAACGACGGAGGCGGGCCGCATCTACGTGACCGAAGCCCGTGCAGCGCTTGGTGCCATGGAAAATGCTGTGCTGAGGGTCGCGGCACTCGGCTCATCGCCAAACGCCATCAAACTCCACATTCTTCCAATCATGGGTGATCGCTGGGTGATTCCGCGATTTGCCGGCTTTGCAGAAGCACATCCGGAAATCGACGTGGAGCTATCCACCTTCGCGAACAATGAATTGATCAACCAGGCAGATGCAGCGTTCCGGTTTGGCGAGGGCGACTGGCCGGGGCAAAGCAACCATTACCTTTTTCGGCCAAAACGTTGCGCTTGTCGGCGCGCCGCATTTCATTGCCCGTCTTGGTGGTGTCGACCGACCCGACGACATTCAAAAGTTTCCGCTACTGGATCACAAGCATACCCCGTTGCGCTGGGGCGAGTTTGCAGACGCCCATGCAATTTCGGACTTCACACCAGAGCGCATCACCCATTTTGGTTTCTATGCTTTGGTTATTCGTGCCGCCATCGCGGGACAGGGACTTGCGCTGGTTCCGCGTGGTCTCATTGCCGACGAACTCGAGAGCGGAAAACTGGCGAATCCCAAAGGGTTTGGCTTCGTCAGCCGCCATGCCTATTGGCTAACATGCCCCCTCGACAGACCGCAGCGGCCAGCCATGCGGGTCTTTCTTGATTGGCTCCTTCACGAAGTGAGTTTGATGCCTGCAGAATATCGTTAGCCAACTAATTCATACATTTATATGGCCGTTATCCTTCATGTTATTTGCAATCTCCGCACAAACCAGTAAACCCGACTCCCATGGCACAGAAGAAAGCACACGAAGTTGATTCATTCCTGAAACGGTTGGACCGTGCCTATCCCATCGTCTTGCTTTATGGCCCCGATAAGGGTTTGGTGAGCGAACGAGCCGGGCTGTTCATCAGACTGACCGGGCTCGCCCAGGATGATCCGTTTGCTGTGATTCGCCTTGATGCGGACGAAATTCAAGCCGAGCCCGGCCGGCTTTCCGATGAAGCCAACACTATATCCATGTTTGGCGGGGAGCGATTGATCTGGGTGCGCAATGCAGCGGGTCAAAAAGGACTGGTGGACGCCGTCGCCTACCTTGCGAAAAGCCCTCCAGCCAGCACATACATTTTGATCGAAGCAGGGGATTTAAAAAAGGGCGCCGGGTTACGTGGAACAGTCGAGCAAAGCGCCAGCGCCATGGCCCTGCCATGCTACAGCGATGATGCTCGCGGGATCGACGCCACAATCGACGACATGCTCGCCAGGAACCGGCTGCAGATAACACTTGATGCACGCAACCTGCTCAAGGAAAGCCTTGGCGGCGACCGCCTGGCGACCCGCGCCGAGCTCGACAAGATATGCCTTTATGCGCTTGGTCGGGAGCGCATCACCATCAATGACGTGCGCGATATCATTGGCGACGTCAGCGCCACATCTTACGAAACAATTATCGATGCCGTGATGATCGGCAACATGACGGATTTTACCCACGCCTTTGATCGCGTGATCGGAACCGGATCCTCCAGCTTTCTCATCCTGAGCGCAGCGATTCGTCAGTTCCAGTCGTTACAAACGTTACGTTACGGCATGGAGGGCGAGGGAAAGAACGCGGCGTCAGCCGTTGCTACGGCACGGCCACCGATATTCTTTGCAAGGAAAAAACTGGTTGAGACCGCCCTGCAGCGCTGGACCACACAATCCTGTTCCCAGGCTATCGAGCGCCTGCAACGCACCGTACTGGAAAGCCGGCGCAACGCTGCTCTGGCAATTCCGGTCATCCGGCAATCTTTGATCGCGCTTGCAGCGGAGGCCGCACGGGCGTCCCGGAATAATCGCTGAAGGACGAACTAGCTTTGCAGCCGGCGGCAAATCTCGTCGAGCTGCTCCAGCGTCGTATAATGGATGCGAACATCCCCACCCTTGGTCTGATGGTTCACCGTCACGCGCATACCGGTAACATCCGACAATAGTTTCTCCAAAGCGCGCGTATCAGCGTCCTTGTCGTCCGCGTCCGCTTTGACCTTCGCGACCGATGGTTTGGCGCCACCGCCTTGTGCAAGTGCCTCCGCCTGGCGTACCGAGAGGCCGTCCCGAACTATCCTGTCCGCGAGGGGACCAGGATTTTCGGCCGTGATCAGTGTCCGCGCGTGCCCAGCCGACAATGCGCCATTGGTGATCATGTCGCGGACCGGCTCAGGCAGTTTCAGCAGCCGAAGCGTATTGGCAACATGGCTACGGCTCTTGCCAATCACCTGTGCCAGATCTGCCTGAGTATACTCGTGGTCATCAATAAGCTGTTGATATCCCATGCCTTCTTCGATGGGATTTAGATCTGCACGCTGGACGTTTTCGATGATCGCCAGTTCCAGCGCGACGCGGTCATTGACCTCACGGATAATAACGGGAACGGTGGTAAGTCCAGCCCGCTGGGCGGCGCGCCAGCGACGCTCACCGGCAATCAGCTCATAGTGATCTGGCGAGTCTTTGACCGGACGGACCACGACGGGCTGCACGATGCCGTGCTCCCGGATGGATTGGGTCAGATCTTCAAGATCACCCTCTGTGAACAAGCGCCGCGGATTGCGCGGGTTACGCGTGACGAACTCGATAGGAACCTGACGATCGAGAGTGGCAACGGGGGCTGCATTTTCTTCCGGCAGACGGTCCATCTCGCCGATCAGTGCCGCAAGGCCGCGACCAAGGCGCTTTTTTGACAGATCTTCATTCATTGTCACAGGCTCTCATAAATGTTTCGTATTCGAATCGATCATGCGGCGCGTAAATGCCGCTCCCGCTGGATAACTTCAGACGCCAGTTGCAGATAGGCCTGGCTTCCAGCGCATTTCAGGTCATATAGGATGGCCGGGATACCATAAGACGGAGCTTCTGAAACCCGCACATTACGCGGAATGACAGTGCGATAGACCTTGTCGCCCATAAAAGACCGCACATCGTCGACCACCTGAGTCGCCAGATTGTTGCGCCCATCATACATGGTGAGCACAATACCCTGAATGGTGAGGTTAGGGTTGAGCGCAGTCCGCACCTGGTTTACGGTTTCAAGGAGCTGGCTCAGACCCTCGAGCGCAAAAAATTCGCACTGCAAAGGAACCAGAACCGAATCCGCAGCAGCCATGGCGTTCATCGTCAACAGATTGAGAGATGGCGGACAATCAATCAGTATGTATGTAAACGGCGAAGCAGCTGGATTACCGCGAAAAGCCTTGCGCAAACGCGTTGCGCGGTCTGGCGCATTAGCAATTTCCATTTCAACACCAAGAAGATCAAGCGTTGATGGGATCAATGACAAGCTGGGGACGGCAGTCGACACGGCGGCCGCTTCAACAGAGGCGGTCTGCATCAAGACGTCATAAGAAGATATCTCGCGATTCTTCCGATCAATGCCGAGGCCCGTGCTTGCGTTGCCCTGCGGATCGAGGTCGACGATGAGGACATTTTCCCCGATCGCCGCCAGCGCTGTAGCAAGGTTGATTGCCGTCGTGGTTTTTCCGACACCGCCCTTTTGATTGGCTATGGTAATGATACGAGTCTGGCTGTTCATCACTGTTTCCTGCGCAAAACACCGTTCCTGGCAATCGGATGGGTGCAGTCATAGTCAGTTCACGTTGGCGCGCCGCAAATTGCTGATCTGCAACACGACCGAATCTCGGTCGACCACACTTGCTCGTTCTACCAGATCAAACGTCCATGCGTCACGGCTTTCCACAATTTCCCTGCGGTAATCCCGTCCTTTTTGAAAAAGGGCCGTCGCACCGGCAGTCAGCCATGGCTCCGCAAGCACAAACAGGTCGCCTAATGGTGCGAGTGCGCGGGCGGTAATGACTTCCGGGCCTCGTATTTCGGCCCAAACGGCATCGATCTCGCGCGGCATGAACAATTCCGGGCGCCGAAAATTGGCCAAGGGCTGTCCGCAAAAAAGCAGCTTTCTTTCCGTTGCTTTCCACCAGATCGATTCGGCCACCTAGGCGCTCTTTCAGCAAGATCGCCAGCACTACGCCGGGAAATCCTCCGCCCGAGCCCAAATCCAGCCAACGCGTTGCCGTTGGTGCCATTTCAAAAAGCTGGGCGCTATCGATAATATGGCGTTCCCAGAGGTGATCGAGTGTGGAGGGTGAGGCCAGATTGATGGCTCTCGACCATTTACGAAAGAGTTCTTCGAAAGCGCACAGGTTATCCACTGTTTCACGTGAAACATGGACTAATACTTCTTGCAGGCGTTTTTCCCGGTCAGAACTCACGCTACGTCCCGCGCGGTGGCTCGCCGTATCTGAGTGATGATCAAAGCCAAGGCTGCAGGCGTCATGCCGTCAATACGCTGGGCCTCGGCAATGGAGCGCGGCGCTCGCAGCTTGAGCTTCTGCTTCAACTCATTCGACAGGCCCGATGTTTCGGAAAAATCGATCGACTGTGGAATAAGCAGCGATTCTTCGCGCTCCATGGCCGCCACGTCGGCTCGCTGGCGTTCGAGATAGACCGCATACTGCGCTTCGATCTCCAGCGCGTCAGCTATGCGCTTATCGATGTTGCCAAGCTCCGGCCAGATGCGCTTGATCCGATCAAGGTCAATGTCCGGAAAGGCCAGCAGATCGTAGGCTGACCGCCGGATTCCATCCTGATTGAGATGAAGATCATGCGCCGCAGCAGCACTTGGTGTAATCGTCAGTTCTTTCGCCAACGCACGCGCGCGCTCGAGATCATGTGTCCTAACGCGGAAGCGATCCCTGCGCGCGGTACCGAGAATGCCGAGCCGCTCTGCCATCGGCGTCAAACGCTCATCCGCATTGTCTGCTCGCAACGACAGCCGAAACTCGGCACGGGAAGTGAACATGCGGTACGGCTCACTTACGCCACGAGACGTCAGGTCATCAACCATGACGCCTATATATGCCTCCGTCCGCTGGATAATAACCGGTTCTGCACCACCAGCGCGCCGTGCAGCATTTAGACCGGCGAGCAACCCTTGTGCCGCAGCTTCTTCATAACCGGTAGTGCCATTGATCTGGCCAGCCAGGAACAGGCCGCCGATACGTCGCGTCTGCAAACTCCGATCGAGCTCGCGCGGATCAATGAAATCATACTCGATCGCATAGCCAGGCTGCAGCATCGTTGCGCGCTCCAAGCCCGGAATCGTCTTCAGCAGATCCAGTTGCACGTCTTCGGGCAGCGAAGTTGAAATGCCGTTGGGGTAGACAGTGTGATCATCAAGACCTTCCGGTTCAAGGAATATCTGGTGACCATCACGGTCCCCAAACTTCACGATCTTGTCTTCAACCGAAGGGCAATATCGCGGTCCAATTCCTTCGATCGAACCCGAATACATGGCGGAACGATGGAGATTGGCGCGAATGATCGCATGAGTTTCCGGCGTCGTACGCGTAATTCCGCAATCTATCTGCGGGTTCTCGATTGAATCCGTCATCAACGAGAATGGCAATGGGTCTTCATCGGCTGATTGGACTTCCAAGCTCCGCCAATCAATCGTACGGCCATCGAGCCGCGGCGGTGTCCCGGTCTTCAATCGGCCAAGAGCGAACGCGTGGCGGGCCAGCGTGTCAGACAGGCCAAGGGCAGGTGCCTCGCCCATTCGCCCCGCAGGGATCTTCTGCTTGCCGATGTGGATCAGGCCGCGCAAAAACGTTCCTGTCGTCAGGACGACTGCGCCACATGTCAGCACTCGGCCGTCCATCAATTGAACGCCAGCAACCTCGCCGTCGTTCACGACGAGGTCATTCGCGCCACCTTCAACGACAGTTAGATTGGCTTGCTCAGCTATCAATTGACCCATGGCAAGGCGATATAGCTTCCTGTCCGCCTGTGCGCGCGGTCCACGGACCGCCGGTCCTTTGCGGCGATTGAGCAACCGGAACTGGATACCTGCGGCATCCGCAACACGCGCCATCAGGCCGTCCAAGGCATCAATCTCACGAACGAGGTGCCCCTTACCAAGGCCGCCGATCGCCGGATTGCAAGACATCACGCCGATCGTATCCGCACGATGGGTCACGAGCGCTGTCTTGGCGCCAAGGCGCGCGGAAGCAGCCGCTGCTTCACAGCCGGCATGACCACCACCAATGATGATGACATCAAAAACGTCTTCCACGGCTAACACTTTCAGAGATTCTGAATCTGAGCCTTGATGGGCAAAACCGCGTCGTGAGTCAAGTATGAGTCGCTAAACAGTGTTTCACGTGAAACATTCCACGCTCAACTCGGCTCGCGACGACCCCCCGCCACGCCCTCATTCTCTGAGTCTGGCCATCGAGTGGTTGGGGAAGACGGGCGGTCGCCGAAGCGCGTCTTGGTAGTTAAGTAATGCGATCCGAAGGCCGTCCGTCCGGCGACTTTTCATCCCGTCCGTTCCGCTTGGGAGGCTTCGGCACCGGGGAAGGCCATTTGCGGCATTCCATGCGTCACCTACGTGCCCCTTAGAGTGCTCGTCCGGCACGCGCCGGTCCTAGTACCGGCAGGGGAACCCTTGGACAGAACGTCCCCAGACAGCGGGTCCGTTCCCCGCCATCGGAGGCGCCGGTCTTCTCCCCGCTTCGAACGGCTCCGGAAGCATTTCCCCGTGGAAAGGACCGGCTTAGAATAAACGAGGTTTGGAGGACGTGGATAAGTTGGCGGCATTATTTTCGTGCAAGGCAGGAACAACTGCTCCACTCCACCCCGGACCCGCAATCCGACCCCCCGTCCAGGGGCAGGGTCGAAGCAGGGATCGCCACCTCCGCGCTCGATGGAGCAGGTCGTGCCGCAGGTGCGGGTGGGATCGGGGCACTGTATTCTGTGGCGAAGAGTTATCCATGAAATCCATGTGTTTCACGTGAATCATTTGCCAATGCAAAACTGCGAGAAAACCACATCCAATATATCCTCGACGTCTACGTCGCCCGTGATGCGCCCCAACGAATGTGACGCCCGGCGCAGGAACTCGGCCCGGACTTCAAGAGGAGCTGTCTCCTCGCAGATAGCAGCGTCGATCTCCTTGCTCGTTTCAACGAGCAGCTCCAGGTGCCGGCGCCGGGTCGGTAATGGGTCCGAGAGATCGCCAGCGGCCAACTCCGCTCGATGGGCAAGAACTCTCAGGAGATCCTCAAGCCCTGTTCCGTTCCGCGTCGAAATCGTCAGATCATAGTCTGCTGCAACTGACGCAGGAGCCAAATCCGACTTCGTACCAACCCGGAGCATGGCACCGGTCTCTATAACGTTGAGAGCAGGCGCGATTGGATCGGACAGGTCGGTGAGCGCCAGGACCACATCGGCCGAGGATGCTCGTTCAAGCGCGCGGCCGATGCCAATCTTTTCAACCTTGCCTTGGGTTTCCCTCAAACCAGCTGTATCCGTCACCAGGACTGGGAGACCAGCGAGATCAAGTTTGATCTCTATCAGATCGCGTGTCGTACCCGGCTCGTCCGATACGATGGCAACGTCGCTTCCAGCCAATGCATTGAGCAAACTCGACTTTCCGGCGTTGGGCGCGCCGACGATAACCACGCGGAAGCCATCGCGGACGATGGCGCCGCGCTTTCCATCCGCAATGTGTTTGCCAATCCGATCAGCAAGTTCGCGCATGGAGTGCCATACCTGATCGGACACTGAGCCGGGTACGTCGGATTCATCTGCAAAATCAAGCTCCGCTTCTATCAACGCGCGAGCGCGGATCAGCTCGTTTCGCCAAGTCGAGTATAGCTCCGCCTGTGCGCCCGACGAGATCTGCAGCGCGAGCCGGCGCTGGCTATCGGTTTCAGCGGCAATGAGATCGGCTAGTCCTTCGGCAGCCGTCAGATCGAATTTTCCATTAGCATAAGCCCGGCGCGTGAATTCTCCGGCCTCTGCCATCCGGCAACCCTCGAATGCATACAACGCCGATAGCATTGCATCGACGACCGCTTTGCCGCCGTGCAGATGAAACTCACAGCTATCCTCGCCGGTGAAGCTATGTGGAGCCGGGAAATAGAGGACCAGGCCCCTGTCGATTGCCCCGCCTTCGGCGTCCTTGAACACCCGCAAAGCGGCGTGGCGCGCCTCCGGAAGGTTGCCGCAGATTGTTTCGATGGCGAATCGAGTCTTTGGTCCCGAAATCCGGACCACTGCCACCCCCGACGGCAATCTGCCGCTGGAGAGGGCGAAAATCGTCTCGGCGAAAACATGGTTCTGTTTCATTTCAATCCGTCCAGGCTTACACTGGAAGTGTTGTAGACCGCCGCGCTTCATACCAAAAGGGCATGAAAAATCCTATGTCTCAGCAAGCCAATCTTCTTGGTCACGAATCCAGTCCATATCTGCGTCAGCATGCGGACAATCCGGTTCACTGGCGGCCATGGGGCAAGGCGGCGCTTGAAGAGTCACGTGAGACCGGAAAGCCCATACTTCTGTCGGTCGGCTACGCCGCCTGTCATTGGTGCCATGTCATGGCACATGAATGTTTCGAGGATGCGGAAGTAGCTGCTCTCATGAATGCGCTCTATGTCAACATCAAGGTAGACCGCGAAGAGCGTCCGGACATCGATCAGATCTACATGGCTGCACTGGCCGCCATGGGTGAGCAGGGTGGCTGGCCGCTTACGATGTTCCTGACGCCGGAAGCAAAACCATTCTGGGGCGGAACCTATTTTCCCAAGCATTCGCGCTATGGCCGGCCCGGCTTTGTCGACGTCCTCCAATCGATTGCCCGAGTCTGGAATGAGGATCGCGGCCGCGTCGAGCAGAATGTCGACGCGTTGACAACGCATGTCACTGCTCGGCTTGATGCCAAGGCGGATGCCTCGCCGCTTGACAAGCACCTGTTTGATCAATTCTCCGAGAATATCCATGGGATGGTCGATCATGTCAGAGGCGGTCTCGCGGGAGCGCCAAAATTTCCAAACGCTCCTTTCATGGATACATTGTGGCTGTCCTGGCTGCGCACCGGCGAAAAGCGCCATAGAGATGCGTTTCTGCTTAGTCTCAGGACTATGCTGCAAGGTGGAATCTATGATCATCTTGGCGGGGGACTGTCCCGTTACGCGGTGGATGATTCATGGCTAGTGCCGCATTTCGAAAAAATGCTTTACGACAATGCACAATTTATTCGCCATGCGACATTTGGCTTCGCCGAAACCGGTGATGAATTGTTCCGCTTCCGAATCGAAGAGACGGTCGCCTGGCTGCAGCGGGAAATGCTGGTTGACGGACGCTTCGCCTCCAGCCTCGATGCAGACAGCGAAGGAGAGGAAGGTCGGTTCTATGTCTGGACGGCAGGCGAAATTCCGGGAAGTTCCGAGTTCGATGCGTTTCGCCGCGTTTATGATGTGAGCGATCAGGGGAATTGGGAAGGCAAATCGATCCTTAATCGCTTGCATTCACTCGACGCTCTTGATCTTGAAAGCGAGGAACAATTGAAGCAGGCGCGTCAGGCGCTCTTTGCCCTGCGCGAGAACCGTATTCGTCCTGGCCGGGACGACAAGGCATTGACGGACTGGAATGGCCTGATGATCCGCGCCCTTGCCGAAGCCGGACGTGCGTTCGAGCGAAAGGATTGGCTTGATCGCAGCCTTATTGCATACCGTTCCATCTCCGAATCGATGGTTGATGAACGGCTCCCCCATTCGGTATTGGGCGATTTGCGCCTGTTCCCCGGACTTTCTTCGGACTACGCGGCAATGATCAACGCCGCCCTGTCGCTTTACCAAGCGACGCAGGATGAAGCGCTTGTCACGGACGCACGCCACTGGCTTGCCGCGCTGGATGAATGGCATAGGACTGAGGACGGTAATTATGCCCTCAGCGCTTCGGACAGCGCGGACGTGATTGTTCGCGTGCGAGGGGATCAGGATGAGGCAATCCCAAGCGCGACCAGCCAGATTATCGAAGCCATCAGCCGTCTGGCGATTGTCACCAGTGACGAGACATTGCGGCAGCATGCGGAACGAATTGCCGAGAATGCGCTCGGCCGGGTCCTGCAGCAACGCTATGGCCAGGCTGGCGTTCTCAACAGCGCCAGCCTATTGCTCGAGCCGGTGAAGCTCGTACTGGTTACGCCAGACAAGGAGCATTCATTGATGCAGGTGGCTAACCGTCATCCGGATCCGCGGCGCGTGGACATCTGGATTCCCTTCGACAGGGAAAAGAAGATTGTACTCGTGCCCGGCGGGGGTGAGATAACGATAAAAAAACCCACGGCTTATTTGTGCCGCGGGCTTGTCTGTCTTGCACCAGTAGAAACAGAAGGAGCACTCGAAGCGCTTCTTCGCCCAACTTCGTAGGGTTATGTATTCATCGAGTCGAAGAACTCGCCATTGGTCTTGGTTTGCTTGAGCTTGTCGATGAGGAACTCGATCGCGTCCGTCGTACCCATAGGCGCGAGAATGCGGCGAAGAACGAAGATCTTCTGCAGATCCTGACGTGGCACGAGGAGGTCTTCCTTGCGTGTACCGGACTTGAGGATGTCCATGGCCGGAAAGATGCGCTTGTCAGCGACCTTGCGGTCGAGCACGATTTCCGAGTTGCCGGTTCCCTTGAACTCTTCAAAGATGACTTCGTCCATGCGGCTACCGGTATCGATCAGTGCCGTCGCGATAATCGTGAGCGAACCGCCTTCCTCGATATTGCGTGCGGCACCGAAGAAGCGCTTCGGGCGCTGGAGGGCGTTGGCGTCGACGCCACCAGTCAGGACCTTGCCGGATGAAGGCACAACAGTGTTGTAGGCGCGGCCGAGACGGGTGATGGAATCGAGCAGAATGACCACGTCGCGGCCATGTTCGACAAGGCGCTTGGCCTTCTCGATGACCATTTCCGCAACCTGGACGTGGCGCGACGCCGGCTCATCGAAGGTCGATGATACAACTTCGCCCTTCACCGAGCGCTGCATGTCGGTCACTTCTTCGGGGCGCTCGTCGATCAGAAGCACGATGAGGTAGCATTCCGGATGGTTGGCCGTGATTGAATGCGCGATATTCTGTAGCAGAACGGTCTTACCGGTCCGTGGCGGCGCGACGATCAGCCCACGCTGGCCTTTGCCGAGCGGCGCTACCAGATCGATCACCCGCGCGGAGAGATCCTTTGTCGTCGGATTTTCCAACTCCATCTTGAAACGCTCATTCGGATAGAGCGGCGTCAGATTGTCGAAGTGGATCTTGTGCCGGATTTTTTCCGGATCTTCGAAATTGATCGTGTTGACCTTCAGAAGGGCGAAATAGCGCTCACCTTCCTTGGGTCCCCGGATGGGGCCCTCCACCGTATCGCCGGTCTTCAGCGAGAAACGCCGGATTTGCGATGGTGAAATATAGATATCATCGGGACCCGGGAGATAATTGGCATTGGCGGATCGCATGAAGCCGAAGCCGTCCTGCAAAATCTCGACCACACCTTCGCCGATGATTTCGACTTCCTGCGAAGCCAGCTTCTTCAAAATGGCAAACATCAATTCCTGTTTGCGCATGACGCTAGCGTTCTCGACTTCAAGCGACTCTGCAAAGGCAAGGAGGTCGACCGCTGTCTTGTTCTTGAGTTCTTGTAGTTTCATTTCCTGCATGTGTGCGGAACTCTTAATTCTATGTTTGAAATGGGGAAGGGAAATGACGATGCCTGAATGCAGTGCCACTGAAAATGGCTGGATATTGCTGTGGCGGTATTTCCAGAGAGGAGGCCCCTATCTAGCCAATCATGTCAGCAAGGGCAAGAGGTTTCATGAGTGGATTTGATATGAGACTGCAGTTTTTATGATAGATCAAAATGGCTTTATAATGACCATAAGGACGATGATGATCATGAGCACAGCCGGCACTTCGTTCATCATGCGCCAGAAGCGTGCCGGTTTTTCATTCCGGTCTTGCGCAAACAGCCGCACTGCCTTGGAAAAATAGCCATGCGCACCCGACAAGATCAAGACTGCCAGGAATTTTACGTGAAACCACCCATCCATATAGGCTGCCGATTGCCACGCGAGCCACAAACCCGCGAGCCAGGTTATCCCCATGGCCGGATCGATAATTGCCTTGAGCAGCCGCTGTTCCATGACTTTGAATGTCTCTGACTGGACAGAGCCGGGTTCGGCAGCACAATGATAGACGAACAGCCGCGGCAAATAGAGCATCCCTGCCATCCATGAGATAACGGCGATGACATGGATCGCCTTCACCCAGAGGTAGGATTCGGCCGGATACAGGACGGCAAGCGTTATACCACCAATCGCCACAAGAGCCGCGATGGTCCGTGGCAACACCGGAATTTTTCTGACGCTGCCCTCATCCGGTTTTGTTGTCGTCATGCGAATTTCCTTCCGTGCTATTTTCGCGGCGCGGCTTGGCGAACACGGTGAACCATCTGTTCCACGTGCGACACAGGCGCATCCGGGGTAATCCCATGACCGAGATTGAAGATTAGCGGTCCATGACCCAGCGAGATCGAGAATGGCATCGACCCCCTCATCAAGCGCACGGCCACCGGCAACGACCCGCAGTGGATCAAGATTTCCCTGAACCGCACCGCCGCCTTGCAGCGAAGACGCCATGGACAGCGGTACTGACCAATCCAGCCCGAGCGCAGTAATGCCGGTTCGCTCGCGGTAGTTGACGTAGAGCGCGCCTGCACCCTTCGGAAAACCGATAACAGGTACGCCCGGATGAACTGCGCGAACTTTCTTGACGATGCGTGCCACCGGTGCCACGCAAAACTGCTCGAAGCAGGTTTCATCGAGAACGCCCGCCCAGGAATCGAAAATCTGCACCGCATCCGCGCCGGCATCGATCTGCCGGATCAGATATTCAGCAGAAACATCTGCTAGCACATCCAGCAATTTCTGGAACGCCTCAGCATTGCGATAGGCGAAAAGCCGGGCAGGGGCCTGATCAGGCGTTCCATGGCCGGCAATCATATAGGTCGCCACGGTCCAGGGAGCCCCACAGAAGCCTAGCAGTGTTGTTTCCGTAGGGAGTTGCTGCCGCAGAAGCCGCACCGTCTCATAGACCGGCTCCAGGCGATCAGCAGCGCCACCGGATTCCAGCCAGAATATTCCATCAACGTCGATTGGCGTCATCAAAGGGCCGCGCCCCTCCTCAAAGCGGAGATCCCGGCCGAGCGCATGGGGGACGACAAGAATATCGGAAAAGAGAATTGCTGCGTCGAAGCCAAAACGGCGGATGGGCTGCAGTGTCACTTCCACCGCAAGATCGGGCGAGTAACAGAGGTCGAGAAAACTGCCAGCCGTTTTCCTTACCTGCCTGTACTCGGGAAGATAACGTCCAGCTTGGCGCATCATCCAGACAGGAGGAGGAAAGACAGTCTCGCCCCCAAGGACTTTCAGCACTTTGCGAACCATTGTCAGTCTCTCCACCCTTACTCTTTAAAAAAGAAATTTAGATTTCTTTGGGTTTTCTGATTCTTAGAGTCTGTTTGTATCGGGAATTACCAATTTGCCAGCATTTTCCCACAGTCCGGAGTTTCTGCCATAAATCCGGAAAACCAAAGGTTGAAATCCGGGAAGAACGTGGAAAGCTCCATAAACATAATCATTACAATGGTTTAAGATAATGCTAATTGTGAATAAATATGTGGAAAGTCGGGGAATGAAAGACGAAGAGTCGCAACAATCCCCAGTTTTCCGGAAGCGCCGGAACAACGGCCCACAATCGGGTTCGCTGTGGATGACTTGCCAATAATTCACATGGCTGCCATCAGTTGTGGATGCTTTGGCTGATTGTCCCCAGCCATCAACAGGAGTGCAAAATTTCTGTGACGAAACCAGTAAATTACTTTCATCTTCACATGATTTCTGATGCGACCGGCGAGACTCTCATCGCGGCTGGACGCGCTGCTGCGGCGCAATATGCGCATGCACGAGCGATAGAGCATGTTTATCCATTGATCCGTACGGAAAAGCAGATGAAGCGGGTGCTGGATGGCATAGATGCCGAGCCTGGCATCGTCCTCTATACAATCATCGATCAGCGGCTTGCGGCGATGATTAATGATGGCTGTGCCGCGCTGGGAGTTCCCTGCGTATCGGTTCTCGAACCAGTCCTGACCATCTTTCAATCCTATCTGGGTGCGCCGGCGGGAAGGCGTGTCGGCGCCCAGCATGTTCTCAATGCCGAATATTTCCGGCGGATCGATGCGCTCAACTTCACCATGGAACACGATGACGGCCAATTGCCGCCAGACATCGAAGAGGCGGACGTGATTCTGATTGGCATATCACGCACATCCAAAACACCAACGAGTATTTATCTCGCCAATCGCGGCATCAAGACCGTGAATGTCCCCATCGTAATCGGTGTTCCTATTCCCGACGTTTTGATAAACTCCGAAAGGCCGCTGATTGTCGGGCTGGTAGCCTCGGCGGAACGAATATCGCAGGTGCGCCAGCATCGCGTGCTCGGTGCAACGCATGGGTTTGACGCCGACCAATACCTCGACCGGGCCAATATTATCGAGGAACTCACCTATGCACGGCAGATCTGCCACCGGCACAATTGGCCGATGATCGATGTTTCCCGCCGCTCAATCGAAGAAACTGCTGCTGCTGTTCTTGCCCTGCGCGCAGAGGGACGATAACGGAATTGGGGCAAAACGATTTCAGGCAACGAAGATATGACAATGAACATCATTCTAGCCTCCAAAAGCCCGTTCCGAGCAACGTTGCTGAAGAATGCTGGCGTCGCGTTCACGGCGAATTCAGCCGGTATCGATGAGCGGGCGGTAGAGGCGCCACTCTATGACAGTGGCGCGACGCCTGAAGATGTTGCACTGGTGCTCGCGGAAGCCAAGGCGATCGACGTCAGCGAGCGAAATCCTTCAGCACTGGTGATAGGCTCGGACCAGACCCTCTCCCTTGGTGACGAAGTTTTGCACAAGCCGGATAGTATGGAAGCCGCGCGGCGGCAGTTGCTGAAACTGTCGGGCCGGACGCATCATCTCAACAGTGCGGTGGTGCTCGCCAGGGATGGTCAAACATTGTGGCGTCACGTGTCTGTCGCCCGCATGACATTGCGCGATCTCGACCCGGGTTTCATCGGCAGGCACCTGTCGCGTGTCGGAACGGCGGCCCTGCAGAGTGTGGGCGCTTACCAATATGAGGGGGAAGGGGTGCAGCTTTTCGAAAAGGTCGAAGGCGACTACTTCACGATTGTCGGCTTGCCGCTTTTGCCGCTGCTTGAAGAATTGCGCCGCGAAGGTGCCATCGATGGCTAAGGCTTTTGTTACAGGTTTCCCCATTCGCCATTCGCGCTCACCGCTGATCCACGGCCATTGGTTGAATCAATACGGGTTGAGCGGTTCCTATCAGGCTATCGAAGTCGCGCCAGAAGGCTTTGCCGATTTCGTGCAGAGCCTTCAACGAAATGGCTATGCCGGCGGCAATGTCACGATTCCGCATAAGGAAAGTGCATTTGCGCTGTCCGATCGGCATGACCCGGCCGCCGAAGAGATCGGTGCAGTCAACACATTGTGGTTCGACCACGGAAAACTCTGTGGTGGCAATACCGATGCCTATGGTTTCGTTGCCAATCTCGATGCGCTCCGTCCTGGCTGGGACAGGAATAAATCAGCAATGGTATTGGGCGCGGGCGGTGCTAGCCGCGCAGTGGTCTATGCGTTGAAGCAGCGAGGTTTCGACGACATTCGCATCGTTAATCGCACGGTCGGCCGGGCCAAGCAGCTGGAAGACCGTTTTGGCGCTGGGATCACTGCGCATGAATGGCGCGCAATTCCAGAACTGCTGAAAGGCGCCGCATTGATTGTCAATACGACTTCGCTCGGGATGGAAGGCAACGCTGATGCCGCCGTTGATCTGTCGCGAGCCGAGCCGGATGCGCTGGTAACCGACATCGTCTATGTACCACTTGAAACGCCGCTGCTGAGGGCGGCAGGGGAACTTGGCCTGAAAACCGCCGACGGCCTCGGCATGCTGCTGCACCAGGCAGTACCAGGGTTCGAGCGTTGGTTTGGCGTCAGGCCGGAGGTGACGCCGGCGCTGCGTGACCTGATCCTGGCAGATATGAACCCACACAGCTTAAGCAGGCGATCCAAATGATCGTCCTTGGCCTCACCGGCTCGATTGGCATGGGAAAATCCACATCGGCGCAGATGTTTGACGATGAAGGGATACCGGTTTACTCGGCTGACGAGGCCGTTCATTCGCTCTATACGGGTGCGGCGGTTCCGCTGATTGAAGCGGCATTTCCCGGAACCACCAAGAATGGCAAAGTCGATCGCACGAAGCTCTCGACGGCAGTCGTGGGTAAGCCAAAAGCGCTGGAAAAACTGGAGGCAATTATCCATCCGCTGGTACGCGCCGAGGAAAACAGGTTTCGCGATGACGCACAGTCGCGTGACGCAAAACTGATCGTTCTCGATATTCCACTGCTGTTTGAAACCGGTGCCGATCGTCGGGTGGACAAGATACTCGTCGTTACGGCACCCGAGGATGTCCAGCGAAAGCGCGTTCTTGAACGTCCCGGCATGACGCCAGAAAAATTCGATGCGATCCTTGCCCGCCAGACACCGGATGCGGAAAAGCGCGCGCGGGCGGATTTCATCATCGACACCCGCCATGATTTCGATGTGACCCGGGCCGAGGTCCGCAAAATTATCGGCCTCTTGTCAGGATAGGCGGGGGACAGGACCCATCTCCCCTTGCCCGAATTGGCCAATTCGTGGAATTTGGGCAAAAGGATGATTCCATGCGCGAAATTATATTCGATACGGAGACGACAGGGCTTGACCGGCTGGATGACCGGGTCATCGAAATTGGCGGCGTCGAACTGGTAAACCGCTTCCCGACAGGCCGCACATTTCACGTCTATATCAATCCCGAGGGCAAGGTTGTGCATCCGGACGCGCTGGCCGTGCACGGCATCAGCAATGACCAGCTTGCCGACAAGCCGCTTTTCGCCGGCATCCTCCATGATTTCCTCGATTTCATCGATGGCGCCAAGCTGATCGCGCACAATGCGATGTTCGATATGGGCTTCATCAATGCGGAACTAAATCGCCTTGGACATCCACCGATACACAATGATCGCGTGGTTGACACGTTGGCGCTTGCGCGGCGAAAGCACCCGATGGGCCCGAATTCTCTCGATGCTTTGTGCCGTCGCTATGGCATCGACAACAGCCACCGGACCATGCACGGCGCGCTGCTGGACTCGCAGCTTCTCGCGGAAGTGTATATCGAGCTGATCGGCGGCAAGCAGGCGGCATTGGGCCTCACGATTGCAGAGCAATCCAACAACCAACAGACCAGCGATGCATCGGGACCGATCGTGATATCACGCCGGCCTGTACCGCTTGCGCCACGTCTGACCGAATCGGAGAAACTGGCCCACGCCAAACTGGTGGAAAAGATTGGTGAGAAAGCCATCTGGAACGAGCGCCGCGCCGCCGTTGAACTCCAATAAAAAACCCGGGCCTGGACCCGGGTTCTCACTGTCTCGAAACAGCTGGCTTAGCTGACTTTCGCCTTGGCCTGTTCTTCGGCCATGCGCTGCTGGAACATCTGCGCGAAATCGATCGGGTCGATCATCAGCGGCGGGAAACCGCCATTGCGCGTCGCCTCGGCAATGATCTGACGGGCGAACGGGAACAGCAGGCGCGGGCATTCGATGAACAGCAGCGGCAGCAAATGCTCCTGCGGGAAACCGACAAGACGGAAAACGCCTCCATAGACGAGTTCCGCGTTGAAGAGGACTTCCTTGCCTTCACCGGCTTTGGCCGTCAGCGTCAGAACTACATCAAAGTCGTTCTCCGCAATTGGATTGGCATTGACGTTGACATTGATGCTGATGCCGGGAGCCTTGTCGCGCGGCCGCAAAGACAGCGGAGCGCCGGGGCTCTCGAAAGACAGGTCCTTCACATACTGTGCCAGTATATTCAACGACTGCTGCTGGCCAGTTCCCTCGCCATTGGTCACTTCATTGCCGTTCCCGGCCTTTTCATCAGGCTTTTGAGCCATTGTCTGGAAACCTTCTTCTGTTACGTCCGTTATGCACGGTATCGAATGAATGATGGCTCGCTAGCATGTGTGCCTTAGCGAGGCAAGGCACGCACTCTAATCCTATCGTTTCATTCCGGCTACGGCTTGGGGTTCCATGGGGAGTCCGGGTCGGGCTTACGGGAATATTCTTGGGGATCGAGTTCGATAACCCGGTCCTTTCGACGCGATGCTCCGGATCCAGATGTTCCATGGCTGCCGGGCCGCATCACAACCACCCGGTCGCTGACGAAGCGCCAGCCAATGTCTCGCACCGCCGGTATGAACAGCAGGAGACCGATAATGTCGGTGATGAAGCCAGGAATGATCAACAGGAATGCGGCAAAGACCAGCATCACGCCGTGAACGAGCTCGCGTTTTGGCGTTCGGCCAGCGGCTGTTTCCTCGCGAATTTTCCGAATGAGCCCAAATCCTTGAAAACGCAGCAGGAAGACGCCGAGAAAGATCGACAGGACGATAAGACCGAGCGTTGCCAGCACGCCGATCTCGCTGCCGACCACAATAAAACCGGCGATTTCCAGAAACGGCAGCGCCAGAAAGAGCAAAGGCACGAGAGACGATCGCAAACTAATTTACCTTTCGAATGAGATATCCGGTTATTATCCATACCCGGCGTCAATTTCATGCCTATATAGGCAAGCAAGATGAGCATTTGTATGATTGCCTCTGGCAATCTATATGATTTTGGTATTTCGGCAGAAGATCGAAGGCCGTAACGAACTTTGGGATGAATGGCAGGCGACATGGAATATTTGGACTTTGGAACGATTTTTTTCTTCGTGGCGGCAGTGGTGATCTTCCTCCAGCTGCGCAAGGTCCTTGGCCGGCGCACCGGCAACGAACGCCCTCCATTCAATCCTTATACGCGTACCGCCGAAGTCGATGACAAGACAAAGCCAGGCGACAATGTCGTTTCCCTGCCGCGGCGTGGTGAAGTGAAGGAAAGCAGCTTCGAAAAAGTTGATGCGATCGCCAAGCCCGGCACGCCGCTGAATGACGGTTTGCGTGCGATTCAGAACGTCGACCCTTCGTTCGAACCCTCAAAATTTCTTGAGGGCTCGAAGATGGCCTACGAAATGATCGTCATGTCATTTGCCGACGGCGATCGCAAGACACTCAAATCCTTGCTATCCCGCGAAGTCTTCGACGGTTTCGTCGCTGCGATTGCTGACCGGGAATCGCGCGGTGAGAAAGTGCAGTCGTCGTTTGTTGGCATCAACAAGGCGGAGATCATTGGTGCGGAGATGAAGGGCACCGAGTCCCACGTCACCGTCCGAATTATCAGCGAGCTGATTTCGGCAACGCTCGACAAGGACGGCAACGTGATCGATGGCGACAAGGAATCCGTTGCCGAGGTCAAGGATGTCTGGACCTTCGCCCGTGACACACGTTCGAAAGATCCCAATTGGAAGCTGGTCGCGACCGAAGCCGAAGATTGATCAGCGATTGAGACGTAATGGCCATGCTGTCACCCCTGTTCAAGCCGGTGGATTTCAAAGACTGTCCTGGCTGGGATGACGACAGGCAATTGGAAGCCTTCGGTGCGTTCGTTCGATCGGCGGAGCGTGTCCGCGAAAAGCCCTACAAGTCCGGCGCACTCGGTATCAGTTTCGAGGCACTCGCTCCCATTTTTGCTGATTCACGTGAAACATTGGTCGAAACCGATCAGCAGGCACGGAATTTTTTCGAGAAATGGTTTCGTCCCGCTCTCGTAACAAGCACTGAACCAAACGATGGTTTCGTCACCGGTTTCTACGAACCGCAGGTCATTGCCTCTCCCGTTCGCACCGAGCGGTTTGTGGTTCCGTTTCTCCGCCGCCCTGACGATCTCGTTGATGTCGATGACGGCAATCGACCCGATGGGCTTGATCCCTATTTTGCCTTTGCCCGGCAAACGCCAGCAGGGCTTGTCGAATATTTTGACCGTCCTGCAATTGAAAGCGGCGCTCTGAACGACCGGGGCCTGGAAATCGCGTTCGTCGAAAGTCCTGTGGACGCCTTCTTTGTGCATGTTCAGGGCGCGGCTCAGTTGAAGATGACCGATGGGACCCTGCGCCGCATCACCTATGCAGCGAAAACGGGGCATCGTTTCACCGGGATTGGCAAGATCCTGCTCGACAGCGGCGAGATTGCGCCTGAAAATATGTCCATGCGGTCGATCTGCAGCTGGCTTGCCGATCATCAGGAAAAAGCCCGCGCGCTCATGTGGAACAACCGGTCCTATATTTTCTTCCGCGAAGCCGACGTGGAGGACGAGTCGCTTGGCCCGATTGCTGCCGCAAAGGTGCCGCTGACCGGCGGCCGGTCGCTCGCCGTTGATCGGCTGCTGCATACGTTCGGGACGCCATTCTACATCCACGCCCCCGATCTGAAGGCTTTTGGTGGCGACTGCTTTGCCCGTCTGATGATTGCCCAGGATACCGGATCGGCCATTGTCGGTCCCGCACGCGGCGACCTATTCGCCGGTTCCGGTGATGCTGCAGGTGAGATCGCGGGTGGTATCCGCAACAAAGCTGATTTCTATGCTCTGGTTCCGCGTTCGCTTCTGGCTCAACAGCTATGAAGAAGAAGGTGGTTCAAGACGAGTTTGCTACACTCGAAGACCGGATCCTCTGGGAAACGGTAGCAAAGACCGCGCGTCCGCTGAAGGGCAAGGAAAAGCCGACCTTCCTGATCGCCACGCCAAAGCAACCGGCGCCACTTCATCCATCGGCCCCTGATACCGCCAGACCCGCAGCATCGCCCGCGCCAAAGCCTGGCCTTCAACCTGCCAATCGCCTGCACCCCATCGATCGGCCGACGCACCGGAAAATAGCAAAGGGCCGCGTCGATATCGAAGCCCGGATCGATTTGCATGGTCTCACCCAAAGCGAGGCCTATGGTTTGCTTCTTGGATTCCTGCAGCGCGCGCATCTGCGAAAGTTGCGCCATGTCCTGGTGATCACCGGCAAGGGATCGTCCATGGGCAGCGACGGGGTGCTGCGTCAGGCCGTGCCCCTATGGTTCGCAACGCACGCCTTCCGCATCCTGGTCAATGGCTATGAAGATGCAGCGCGCAATCATGGCGGAACCGGCGCAATCTATGTGCGTATGCGCCGGCCAATGGAGATGCCATGACCCCGTTCGGCGAGAAACTCCGAGACCTGCGTGCCGAACGTGGCATTTCGCAAAAGGACATGGCCAAGGCAATCGGTGTATCTGCGGCATATCTTTCGGCACTGGAACACGGAAAACGTGGTCAGCCAACATGGGACAAGCTGCAGCGCATTATCCAGTATTTCAATATTATCTGGGACGAAGCAGAAGAGCTGCAACGATTGGCGATGATATCGGACCCCCGCATCACGATCGATACGGGTGGTCTTTCACCCGTAGTGACGGAACTTGCCAATCTCCTGGCGGCGAAAATCCGCGAGATTGACACAGACATGGCCAAGAGCCTGATCCAGAAGTTGAAAACCTTGCCGGAAAAACGCAGACGCTAGGTCCTTCGATCAGAAAAGCGTCTGCAACTGATTGATCTTTTCGTTGACCAGCCAGCCATAATAGTTCTCTTCCGGCAGTTGGAGCGCCTCACCGTTAGCGAGCCGGGCCGCATTGGCATTGGCCAGCGCATGCGCGCGGCTGTCCGCGCCACCGGTATTGTAAAGGGTCGCGGTGATGCCCGGATTATTGGAGATGTCGAAATCAGCGATGCGGCGATAGACGTCGATCGAATGTTTCAGTGCTGCCGCCATGTAGGGCAGCGTCAGATCCGGGTCCATGATCGTCTTGTAGACATCGGCGGCATGGTCTGCATCGAGCTTTGGCAGGCCGGAATAACGGTTGACCATGTCGGTCATTTGCAGGGCAATCAAAGGGCTGAGCTGGCCAAGGCCAAAGCTCTGTCCCGCGTAAAACGGCTGGAAGAATACGGCACTGAATCGCTTGTCGGGGAAGCCCTTGCCGTCGACAGTCTTGCCACGGAAGTCCTGTTCCCAGACATCTTCGCGGCAGGTCCAGAGCCGCAGGCTATCCTTGAACTGCGCACAAGAGGCGAATTGCGGCCGCTTGACAAACGTACCAATGCTCTCGCCCTGGTAGTCGAAGCTTAAACCCTGCTGCACGTAGGAAATTGCCTTTACATAATAGGTTTGCAAGCGGTCATAGGCGTCAACATTATAGGTGTGTTCGCCAATAAGCGCGCCGACGATATGAACGGGATCGATGCCATAGGTGCGGGCAACGCTGGCTATCTTCGACCGCAGTTTGGAATCGCTTTTCAATAGATTGTAAATCTTCTCATACTTCGCTTCGTAGGTCGTGTTCATCTCGCGCGTCCGCTTGGCGGATGCGGCGGGAACGCCGGGCTGGCTCGCGTTGCGGTTGCCTTCCGGCACGACAGTTACGGCTGCAGCCGGTTGCATGGCGGAGAGCAAAAAACAACTTGTCGCGAAAAGGATCAGGTGGCGTTTCATCATCGGTCCAAAGTTTCGGTCAGGCGCTCCGAATAACGTCTTGCTTCTCCGAAAGCCAGAAAAACCTCACCGCCAGCATTGCTGAATCGCAAGAATGCCCCCTCGCAGCTCAAGGGGGCATTGGTCACATGCGATGCGTCACCCTAGAGGATGAAGCGCGACAAATCCGCATTTTTGGCGAGATCTCCAACGGTCTCGCGGACATATTTGGCATCGATTGTATGCTCGGCACCGGATTTATCTGGTGCATTGAACGAAATGTCGTCGAGCACACGTTCCATCACCGTCTGCAGGCGCCGCGCACCGATATTCTCCACCGTCGAATTGAGGTCGACGGCGATATCCGCCAAAGCGTCGATCGCATCATCGGTAATGTTGAGCGTAACCTCTTCGGTCGCCATCAATGCAATATATTGCTTCAGCAGGCTGGCTTCCGGCTCGGTCAGGATACGCCGCATGTCATCGCGCGTCAGGGCGCTGAGTTCGACACGGATCGGGAGACGCCCCTGCAATTCCGGCAGAAGGTCCGACGGTTTGGAAACATGAAAAGCGCCTGACGCGATAAACAGGATATGGTCGGTCTTGATCGGACCGTATTTGGTCGCGACCGTTGTTCCTTCCACCAGCGGCAGCAAGTCGCGTTGGACACCTTCACGTGACACGCCGGCTCCGACGCCGCCATCACGAGCGGCGATCTTGTCGATCTCGTCAAGGAAGACGATGCCATCATCCTCGGCCGACCGCAACGCTTCCTGAGTAATCTGTTCCTGATCGAGCAGCTTGTCCGACTCGTCATTGATCAGCACGGAATAAGATTCCTTGACGGTGGTCTTGACGGTTTTGGTTCGTCCGCCCATGGCCTTGCCCAACATGTCGCTGAGATTGAGCACACCGATGTTGGCGCCCGGCATACCCGGAAGCTCGAAATTTGGCATACCCGAACCGGTATCCGCGACTTCGACCTCGATTTCCTTGTCGTCTATAAGTCCGTCGCGCAGCTTCTTGCGGAAGCTGTCGCGTGTCGCCGGGCTCGCGGTCTTGCCAACCAGTGCATCCAGCACACGCTCTTCCGCATTCATATGCGCCTTTGCCTTCACCTCTTCGCGTTTCCTTTCACGCACAAGGCCGATGGCGACTTCTACCAGATCGCGGATGATCTGCTCGACGTCCCGGCCGACATAACCGACTTCGGTGAACTTGGTCGCTTCCACCTTGATGAAGGGTGCTCCAGCCAGCTTGGCCAGGCGGCGGGAAATTTCCGTCTTGCCGACGCCCGTCGGTCCGATCATCAGGATGTTCTTTGGCATGACCTCTTCGCGCATCTGGCCTTCCAGCGCTGGCGGCGCCAGCGATTGCGCAATGCGATGGCGACGGCACGTTTCGCATCATTCTGACCGATAATGTAGCGGTCGAGTTCAGAGACGATTTCGCGGGGGAAAATGTTGTCATTGTATTCTCGTTTCATCTGGCCATAGTTCAGGATTGTCTCGCGCCATTAACAGGGCGGGACCGTAAATTGATGTGCGGGTGTCGAAAGCAATGAAGCCCGCCTTCTTGTATGCCTTGATAGCCTGCTCGTTGGCGGGATCCGGATCGACGATCACGCGAGGCACGCCTTCTTCAAACAGCAGCGATACGAACTCGTCGAGCAGCCGGGCCCCATGGCCCTTGCCGATCAAATCGGGTTCACCGATGAACTGGTCGAGGCCGAGCGTACCGGTCGGCTGATCCTGGTACGGATGATCATCTTCCAGATGTGGGTCATAGGTCTGGAGATAACCGATGGCTTCGTCGCCAAGCATGATGATAAACGGCTCGACCGAGACGCTGTCCAAATGCTCCACAATCAATGCCATCTCATCCTCGGGATCTTCGCCCCACCATTTCGCCACATGCGGTTCTGCCAGCCAATCCGAGATCATGTTCAGGTGGCGTGGCTCAACCGGTATGAAGCGATAGTGGTAGTCGGACTCATTCGGCATCGATGGTCTCGAGTGTGACGCTCGTGTTCGTGTAAATGCAGATGTCGGCAGCAATCTGCATGGCGCGGCGGGCAATCTCTTCAGCGCTCAAGTCCGTATCAGCGAGCGCCCGTGCAGCCGCCAGCGCATAATTGCCGCCGGAACCGATAGCCATGATACCATGCTCAGGCTCGAGCACATCGCCGGTGCCGGTAAGCGCCAGCGTCACCGACTTGTCCGCGACAAGCATCATCGCTTCGAGACGGCGCAGATATCGATCGGTCCGCCAATCCTTGGCAAGCTCGACGCAGGCGCGCATCAGCTGATCGGGATATTGTTCGAGTTTGCTTTCGAGCCGCTCAAGCAGGGTGAAGGCATCGGCGGTTGCGCCAGCAAAACCGGCTATGACGTTTCCTTTGCCGATGCGGCGTACCTTGCGGGCATTGCCTTTCATGACGGTGTTGCCGAGACTGACCTGTCCGTCACCGGCGATGACCACCTTACCGTTCTTGCGGACGGTGACAATCGTCGTGCCATACATCGTCGAGGGATTGTGTTCTTGCATATTCAGCTCCTTCAAGCGGATTCGATTATGCTCCAATTGGCTGCAGATCGAACCCCTTATGTGACACTTATGTATGAAGCAGTCACGGAATTGCAAATGGCCATTCGAAGCTGCGCCATCAAAGCATTTGGAGATTCGCCGTTCGTGTTTTAGAAGGCCTCAATCAAGCTTCCAGAACCCAAGGGGCGGGAAACAGCAATGACCAACGTCAGCACACGCAGTGCCAGGATCGAGCGTAGCACCAAGGAAACCAGTATTGCCGTTTCGGTCAATCTGGATGGGACAGGCAGATTCGACATTTCCACCGGCGTTGGCTTCTTTGATCATATGCTGGAGCAGCTCTCGCGTCATTCGCTGATCGACATGGACATCAAGGCGAAAGGCGATCTGCATATCGATGACCACCATACGGTCGAGGACGCAGGCATCGCCGTAGGACAGGCTATCGCCAAGGCGCTGGGTGACCGGCGTGGTATCAACCGCTATGCTTCCCTTGATCTCGCCATGGATGAAACGTTGACACGTGCCGCGCTCGACGTCTCGGGACGGCCTTTTCTCATATGGCAGGTGGAGTTCTCAAGCCCGAAGATCGGAACATTCGATACGGAGCTGGTGCGGGAATTTTTCCAGGCACTGGCGCAGAATGCCGGTATCACCTTGCATGTGTCGACCCTCTATGGTGCCAATAATCACCATATTGCCGAGACCTGTTTCAAGGCGGTTGCGCGCGCGCTGCGCAGCGCCATCGAAACCGATCCGCGCCAGAAGGATGCCATTCCTTCAACCAAGGGCACGCTGAACGGCTGACGAGAGGGCTGAGACATGGCCAGTTTCCTTGTATTGGCACCACGGCCGCAGAATGGCCAGCGTGACGACGACAGCACTGTTTTCATACGGGATGGTTTTGCCTTCCTGGCTTTCGTGCTGCCGGTCCCTTGGCTGCTGGTGCACCGGCTATGGTTCGAGGCGGCGCTCGTGATGGGATTGACGGTCGTGATTTCAGCTGTGGGCAATTTGACCGGTCACGACAATATGGCGGCCTTCGCCACGGCGCTGCTATCGCTTTTGGTGGGGTTCGAGGCGAATAACTGGCGGGCGTCGCGGCTTGAACGGCGCGGGTTTGAACAGATAGGAATTGTTGATTCAGACAGTGCGGCGGATGCCGAAACCGCATGGTTTCTCGGGCCGAAATTCGCCCCGGCAATGATGCGGCAGGAGGCGGCTGGTCCCAAAGTGGTTATGCCGCCGCTTCGAGGCGGACCAAATCCGGTACTCGGTAGCATGGTGGGGCTGGTCAGCCACCGGGGAGACAATTGAACATGCGTGTCGCCATAATCGATTATGGTTCCGGTAATCTTCGATCGGCCACCAAGGCTTTCGAACGGGCAGCGCGGGAAAGCGGCATCAATGCGACGATTGATCTGACCGACGATGCATCTCGGGTGCGCACCGCCGATCGTATTGTCCTGCCGGGCGTTGGCGCCTACGCCGATTGCCGCCGCGGGCTTCATGCTGTCGAGGGCATGGTCGATGCCATTCACGAGGTGGCGGTGGAAAAGGCACGGCCATTCCTTGGCATCTGCGTTGGCATGCAGTTGATGTCGTCGCGCGGTCTGGAGAAGACGATCTCCACCGGATTCGACTGGATCAAGGGTGATGTCCGCGAGATGGTGCCATCAGATCCAGCGCTGAAGATTCCACAGATTGGCTGGAACACCATACGTCTCACTCGTCCGCATCCGCTGTTCGATGGGATCAAGACGGGGCCGCAGGGCCTGCACGCCTATTTCGTCCATTCCTATTTTCTTGATGCCGAGATTGAAAATGACGTGGTTGCCGTCACTGACTATGGCGGGACAGTCACCGCTGCCGTAGCCAACGACAATATGGCCGGGACGCAGTTTCATCCGGAAAAGAGCCAGGCGCTGGGCCTCGCCCTCATTGCCAATTTTCTGAGGTGGAATCCGTGATCCTTTTTCCTGCAATCGATCTGAAAGACGGTCAGTGTGTGCGCCTCAAGCTTGGCGATATGGATCAGGCCACGGTCTACAATGCCGATCCAGCTGCACAGGCCAAAGCTTTTGAGACGCAAGGCTTTGAATGGTTGCATGTGGTCGATCTGAACGGTGCCTTTGCCGGTCAGTCCGTCAACGGTGCTGCGGTTGATGCGATCCTCAAGGCCACGAAAAATCCTGTACAGCTTGGCGGCGGTATCCGCACGCTCGATCATATAGAGGACTGGCTGGCAAAGGGGCTCTCCCGTGTCATTCTTGGGACGGTCGCCGTTCGCGATCCGGCGCTTGTTATCGAGGCCTGCAAGCATTTTCCCGGCAAGGTGGCGGTTGGCATCGACGCCAAGGGCGGCAAGGTTGCCGTTGAAGGCTGGGCAGAAGCCTCGACACTCGGCGTTGTCGAGCTGGCGAAGAAGTTCGAAGGCGCTGGCGTCGCTGCGATCATCTATACGGATATCGACCGCGACGGTGTTCTCGCCGGCATCAACTGGGAATCGACGCTGCAACTGGCAGAGACAGTCGCCATTCCGGTCATCGCGTCGGGCGGCCTTGCCTCGATCGCCGATATCGTCCGCATGACCATGCCGGATGCGAAGAAGCTTGAAGGCGCGATCTCCGGCCGCGCGCTCTATGATGGCCGGATTGACCCAGCGGAAGCGCTGCAGGTCCTTCGCGAAGCACGGGAGCGCGCCGCATGACCCTCAAAGCCCGTGTTATACCCTGTCTCGACGTGAAAGACGGACGTGTCGTCAAGGGCGTCAACTTTGTCGATCTCATTGACGCCGGTGATCCTGTCGAGGCGGCGAAGGCCTACGATGCAGCAGGGGCGGATGAGCTCTGCTTTCTCGACATCACCGCTTCGTCGGATAATCGCGAGACGATTTTCGATGTTGTCGCCCGCACGGCCGAGCAATGTTTCATGCCGCTGACGGTCGGTGGTGGGGTGCGTACTGTTGGCGACATTCGCAAGCTGCTGCTCGCAGGCGCCGACAAGGTTTCGATCAACACAGCGGCAGTGAACAATCCTGAGTTTATTGCCGAAGCGGCCGACAAGTTCGGCAATCAATGCATTGTCGTTGCCATCGACGCCAAGAAAGTGTCACACGCGGGCGAGACAGACCGCTGGGAGATTTTCACCCATGGCGGACGGCAGGCGACGGGCATCGATGCAGTGGAATTTGCCCGCAAGGTGGTCGATCTCGGCGCAGGCGAAATCCTACTGACCTCGATGGACCGGGATGGCTCGAAGATCGGGTATGATATCCCGGTGACGCGCGCCATTGCCGATGCGGTTCGTGTGCCAGTAATCGCATCGGGCGGCGTCGGCAATCTCGATCATATGGTCGAAGGCATTCTCGAGGGTCACGCTTCGGCCGTGCTGGCCGCATCGATTTTCCACTTTGGCACCTATACGATCAGCGAGGCGAAAGCCCATATGGCGGCAGCGGGTATTCCGATGCGCCTCGACCCCGTCCGCTGAATGGAGAAATGCTTTCATGACCGCATTCACCCTCGCTGATCTCGAACGCATTGTGGCGGAACGCGCCGCCTCAGCGGATGTCAAATCCTATACGGCCAGTCTCTACGCCAAGGGCATTGGCAAGGCCAGCCAGAAACTGGGAGAAGAGGCGGTTGAAACCGTCATTGCAGCGGTTTCCGGCGACAGGCAGGGTGTTGTTTCGGAAAGTGCAGATTTGCTCTATCATCTCATCGTCGTTCTCGGGATTTCCGGCATAAAGCTTGAGGAAATCCTCGAGGAACTCGACCGGCGGACGGCTCAGACCGGAATCGAAGAAAAAGCCGCGCGAGGACATGACTGATCATGTTCAAAGCACCGGCATTCGTACGGCAGACGGAAGGGGAAGTCGTGGATCAGTTGGCACCCAGCGAGTTTTCGCCCTACCGGTTCTTCAGCGCCGAGCGCTGGGCAGAATTTCGTGCCGACACGCCAATGACGTTGACCTATGACGAGGTCAAGCGTCTGCGTTCTTTGGGGGACCCGATCGATCTCGATGAGGTGAGCCGGATTTATCTTTCGCTGTCGCGGTTGCTTTCCGCACATGTGGAGGCAAGTCAGCTGCTGTTCTACCAGCGCCGGCAGTTTCTCAACACCGGCGACGCCTTCAAGACGCCGTTCATCATCGGCATTGCCGGTTCGGTGGCGGTCGGTAAATCCACCACCGCGCGTGTCCTGAAAGAATTGCTGGCCCGCTGGCCATCGAGCCCGAAGGTCGATCTGGTAACCACCGACGGGTTCCTCTATCCGAACGAGGTCCTGCGCGCCAAGGGCCTGATGGAGCGCAAGGGCTTTCCGGAGAGCTATGATGTCGGCATGGTCCTGCGCTTCCTGTCGCAGATCAAGGCCGGCCAGCGCAATGTCAACGCGCCGCTCTATTCACACCTGACCTACGACGTGCTGCCGGGTGAATTTCAAACAGTGGATGCACCCGATATACTGATCTTCGAGGGCATCAACGTACTTCAGGTTCGCGATCTGCCCGAAGACGGCAAGATGGTACCGTTCGTCTCGGATTTTTTCGATTTTTCCATCTATATCGATGCGGATGAAGAGCAGATCCACAAATGGTACATCAGCCGTTTCATGCGGCTGCGGGAAACGGCGTTCAAGGATCCGAGCTCATTCTTCCATCGCTATTCGACTATTTCGGATGATTCTGCCCTCACTATCGGCGAAAGCCTGTGGGCCAACATCAATCTGAAGAATTTGAGAGAAAACATCCTTCCGACCCGGCCGCGTGCTGATCTGATCCTGCGCAAGGGCGACAATCACCTCGTCGAGGAAGTCGCGCTCAGGAAGCTGTGACCCGGCGCAAAGTGAGATTTATCCGCCCTGGGCTCTTCAGCAGCGTCGACGTGCCCGGATAAATACGATCGACACCATGGAACGCCAGACGGCCCTCGCCACCGAGAACAATCACATCGCCGCTTGATAGCCGTATCGACTGTGTCTTGTCTTTGCGATTTGCACCGCCGAAGCGGAACAGGCAGGCGTCGCCGAGCGACACGGAAACGACCGGCGCCTGAAAGTTTTGCTCGTCACGATCCTGGTGCAGGCCCATCTTTGCCGTTTCCGAATAGAAATTCACCAGGCAGGCTTCCGGCGGCAGCGGAAAGTCACCGACCGCCTGCCACAGTGCCAGCAGGCGCGGCGGAATGGCCGGCCAAGGCTTCTGCGTCACCGGATGCCGCGCTTGATAGCGGTAGCCCGACTCCTTGTCGGTGACCCAGCCAAGCGGGCCGCAATTGGTCATGCGCACGCTCATTTCCTTGCCGGTTTTCGGCATGGCTGGGACATAGAGTGGTGCTTCAGTGACGACACCTCGGATGTCCTCCACCAGCACCGCCTGTTCGGCCGGATCGAAATGATCCGGATAGTAGCGAATGCCGGGTGCAAGCAGGAGCATCGGATTGGGCGCGGCTTTCGAAAGCAACGGCCCGGCTGCAAGCAGAGCCGGGCGATTGCGTAAGGGTTAGACTCAGTCGAGCGGCGGGATACGCAGTACCTGACCCGGATAGATCTTGTCGGGATGGCTCAGCATCGGCTTGTTGGCTTCGAAGATAACCGTGTTCTTCGCGCCTTTGCCTTTGCCATATTGGGACTCGGCGATCTTCCACAGATTGTCGCCTTTCTTCACCGTGTAGAACACGGCTGCCTTGGTGACGGAACCGGTGGTTGTCTCATCAACCTTCAATCCGTCAGTCTCTACCTTGGAGATACCGAGCGAGTTACCAACGGCAATGATGGCCTTTTCAAGAATTTCCTGGTTGGTGACATTGCCTTTCAGGACTGCCTTGTCGCCTTCAACAACGACCTGGACATTGTCCGTGCCAAGCTTGTGCGAATCCAGCTCTTTCTTCAGCGCCTCTGCGTCGGGCTCGTCATCGCCGATGCCGATTTTCTTTCCTACGGATTTAACGAAATCAAATAGTCCCATGTCTGGCTCCTTGTTGATTGTTCAAACCGACAGATGCTGTTGTGGCACTCCGCGAAGAGCTTGAAAAGCCGAGAATAACGGGCGCAGTTAATATTAGGGACGCGCGCTCAATCTCCTTTGACCCTGCCACGCATTTTTTTCACATCGGCACGGCCGGATTTTGCTTTGAGGCGGCGTTCGATGGAGCCCTTCGTTGGCCGCGTCTTCTTGCGGGGCGGCGGCGGTGGTTCAGCCGCCTTCGCAACCAGCGCAATCATGCGTTCGAGCGCATCCTGACGGTTGCGTTCCTGTGTCCGAAAGCGATTGGCTTCAATGAGCACATCGCCATCCTTGGTCGCTTTCTGGCCGGCAAGCTTTATCAGCCGTGCAAACACATCATCCGGCAGCCCCGCTCGCGCGGCCAGAAACCGCAATTGCACCGCTGTGGAGACCTTGTTGACGTTTTGTCCGCCAGGACCAGCCGAGCGAATGAAATTTTCCTCCAGATCGTCCTCGTCAATCCAGATCTCGATTGGTGATTTTTATTCGGCTCCGGCTCTCTTCCATGACTGGATTGGTAAACCAAACTTTGATTCTGAGCAAAGCATCAGAAAATTGCCGCATATGCAAAAGGCCCCGTTGTTTGCAACGGGGCCTTTTGGATTGTCAGGATTGCCGTGGAATTACTCCGCGGCGACCGGTGTGTGCGGGGCAGCGGCCTTGATATCGCTATCGACGTGACTTTCGAACTTGCCGAAATTGCGAATGAACATATCGACCAGCTTGTTTGCCTGAACATCGTAGCCGGCCTTGTCCACCCAGGTCGAACGCGGATCTAGAATGGCCTCATCGACGCCTGGCACGGAAACCGGGACAGCAAAGCCGAAATTCGGATCCGTGCGAAACTGGACATTCTTTAGCGAACCGTCCAGCGCCGCCGTCAGCAGTGCGCGGGTGGCCTTGATTGGCATGCGCTTGCCTGTCCCGTAAGCGCCGCCGGTCCAGCCCGTATTCACGAGCCAGCAATCGACGCCGTGATCGGCAATGAGCTGGCGCAGGAGATTGCCATATTCCGAGGGGTGACGCGGCATGAACGGGGCGCCGAAGCAGGTTGAGAACGTCGCCTCTGGCTCGGTCACGCCGCGTTCGGTGCCGGCGACCTTGGCGGTATAGCCGGACAGGAAGTGGTACATGGCCTGCGCCGGGGTAAGCTTGGCGATGGGCGGCATTACGCCAAAGGCATCAGCGGTCAGCATGATGATGTTCTTTGGGTGCCCGGCCTTGCCGGACTTCGATGCATTTGGAATGAAATCGAGTGGGTAGGCGCACCGCGTGTTTTCCGTCAACGAGCCGTCATTGAAATCCGGCTGGCGGTTTTCATCGAGAACGACGTTTTCAAGTACGGTGCCGAAACGCTGGGTCGTTGCAAAGATTTCCGGCTCGGCTTCGGCTGAAAGGCGAATCGTCTTGGCATAGCAGCCGCCCTCGAAATTGAAGACGCCGTGTTCGCCCCAGCCATGCTCGTCATCGCCGATCAATGTACGGCTCGGATCGGCCGAAAGTGTCGTCTTGCCCGTGCCCGACAGGCCGAAGAAGACAGCAGTGTCGCCATCCGGGCCTTCATTGGCCGAGCAATGCATAGGCATGACGCCCTTGGCCGGCAGAATGTAGTTAAGTGCGGTGAACACCGATTTCTTCATCTCGCCCGCATAGGCCGAGCCACCGATGAGCACGATCAAACGCTTCAGATCGACGGCGATAACCGTTTCCGTCCGTGTGCCATGTCTTGCCGGGTCAGCACGAAATGACGGCAGGTCGATAATGGTCATCTGCGGCACGAAGCTTGTGAGCGATCCCCGCTCCGGACGGATCAGCAAGTTGCGAATGAACAGCGAATGCCAGGCGAATTCGGTGATCACACGAGTGTTCAGTTTGTAATCTTCATCGGCACCGCCGACCAGATCCTGGACGAACAGTTCTTTGCCTTTTGCCTGCTCCATGAAGTCCGCGTAGAGGAGCTCGAAAGCCTCAGGCGACATGGGTGAATTGTTTTCCCACCAGACGTGATCTTCGGTTGATCCGTCGCGGACAACAAACTTATCCTTTGGCGAACGGCCGGTGTGCTGGCCGGTGCGGGCAACAAGTGCACCCTGTGCCGTCAATTCTGCTTCACCCCGGCGCAATGTCTCCTCATAAAGCTCTGCTGCTCCGAGATTATAATAGACCGCCGAAAGCCCCTTCAAGCCTGAGGTGCCGAGCGCGATCGCCGCGTTGTGAATACCGGTCTCTCTAGTCATGTGTCCGCCGTTGTTAAGATGGTTCAAGGGTAAAGTTCGGATTATGCCGCACCTCGCATCTTCCAACGGGAATGCGGTCATACTTGGTCAAAAGCAGAAAAATTGAATACTATCAAATGTTTAATCGATTTAAAGAATTTAAATTTTTTTAAATCGGTTTAAGTAAGAGAAATTTCCGCGATTCTTCCGTGCGCGTAAAAGTAACCAAATGTGGTGAAGATGACATCACTCGCGAACTGTGCCACATTTTGTACCTAATTTGTCCGGCACAAGCAGCCTCAATGTAATGGCACAAGGAAAGGCAGGGCATGAGGGAAGTACCCGCAATGCAGACAATCGCGCTCGTCGATGACGATCGCAACATTCTGACCTCCGTATCGATCGCGCTTGAATCCGAAGGCTACCGGGTCGAGACTTATACCGATGGCGCGTCCGCGCTCGATGGTTTGATGGCCCGTCCGCCAAATCTTGCCATATTCGACATCAAGATGCCGCGGATGGATGGGATGGAGCTCTTGCGCCGCCTGCGCCAGAAATCCGATCTGCCGGTGATCTTCCTCACATCAAAAGATGATGAGATCGACGAACTCTTCGGCCTTAAGATGGGCGCCGATGATTTCATCACCAAACCGTTCTCACAGCGGTTGCTGGTCGAGCGGGTCAAGGCAGTCCTGCGCCGTGTCGCGGCGAGGGATACCGTGGTGAAGCCCGGCAGTCCCCAGGCAAAATCACTTGAGCGAGGCCAACTCGTCATGGATCAGGAACGTCATACCTGTACCTGGATGGGCGAGCCCGTCACTCTCACCGTAACAGAGTTCTTGATCCTGCATTCCCTGGCCCAACGACCCGGTGTCGTCAAAAGCCGTGACGCTTTGATGGATGCGGCCTATGATGAACAGGTCTATGTGGATGATCGCACCATCGACAGCCACATCAAGCGACTGCGCAAGAAGTTCAAGGTCGTCGATGACGATTTCGATATGATCGAGACCCTCTATGGCGTGGGCTATCGTTTCCGCGAAACCTGATATTGTTTGCGGGCGAATATTGCTTAATGCATGACGCGGAACCAGCCTGAGCTTTCACAGGCACGTTATCCGCGCTAAACAAGGTTGTCTCAACGCGCCGTGAATGCGATGAGGCAACGCAATTTACAAGTTTCTGAGGCAGAAATGGTAGCCGGGCTTCAAAGCGGCAATATTACGCGCAAGAGCGCCGTTATGCGCCGGAAGCGTTCGCTTGCCTTGAGGCGCTTCTTCAAGCCGCTTAATCGCGTCTTCGGCAATTACCTGTTTTCAAGCCTTACCCGGCGAATACTCTTTCTTAATCTCGCTGGCTTGGCAGTCCTTTTGTCCGGCATAATGTATCTCAATCAGTTTCGCGACGGACTGATTGATGCGCGCGTCGAAAGCCTGATGACACAGGGAGAGATCATCGCCGGCGCAATCGCCTCGTCGGCAACGGTCGACACCAACTCCATTGCGATCGATCCCGAAAAGCTCCTGGAACTACAGGCGGGTCAAAGCCTGACCCCGTCGCCGGACGTTCTGGACAATCTCGATTTTCCGATCAATCCGGAACGTGTGGCGCCGGTCCTGCGCCGGCTGATTTCGCCGACACGCACCCGGGCCCGCATTTACGATCGTGACTCGAACCTCCTGCTCGACTCCCGCCATCTTTATTCGCGCGGCCAGGTGCTGCGTTACGAGCTTCCGCCGATCGATGGCGAGGAGCCCAGTTTCTTTGAGCGTCTGACCAACCGGATGACGCGGCTTCTCCGCCGAAGCGACTTGCCGATTTATCAGGAACAGCCAGGCGGTAACGGCTCGTCCTATCCCGAAATCGTCAAGGCCCTGACCGGCTCACCGGCCACCGTTGTGCGCATGACGGAAAAAGGCGAGCAGATCGTCTCGGTTGCCGTGCCCATCCAGCGCTTCCGCGCGGTGCTTGGTGTGCTGCTGCTTTCGACAGAAGGCGGTGACATCGACAAGATCGTTCAGGGCGAACGCTTCGCGATCATCCGCGTGTTCACGGTTGCCGCGCTGGTCATGGCTATCCTGTCGCTGTTTCTGGCTTCGACCATCGCCAATCCGCTGCGCCGTCTTGCGGCAGCTGCCGATCGGGTCCGCCATGGCGTAAAGAACCGCGAAGAAATTCCCGACTTCTCCGAGCGCCAGGACGAAATCGGCCATCTTTCCACATCGATCCGCGACATGACCAATGCATTGTACGCCCGGATCGAGTCAATCGAGAGTTTTGCGGCGGATGTCAGCCACGAGTTGAAAAACCCGCTGACCTCGCTGCGCAGCGCCGTCGAGACGCTGCCGCTCGCCAAGAACGACGAGTCGCGCAAGCGGCTCATGGACGTGATTCAGCACGATGTGCGCCGCCTCGACCGTCTGATCACAGATATCTCCGATGCATCACGGCTCGATGCCGAACTCGCGCGTGAGGATTCAGAACATGTCGATCTGAAATTTCTGCTCGGCAATCTCGTTACTGCGGCGCGCGAGGTCAGGCGCAACAAAAAGGACACGCGGATCGAATTCGTGGTTGGCAAGCTTCCGAACAACAAGAAGGGCTTCTACGTTGTCGGTCATGATTTGCGCCTGGGCCAGGTCGTCTCCAACCTGATCGAGAATGCACGCTCCTTTGTTCCGGAAGAAGATGGCGTCATTACAGTCACGCTTCAGCATATGGGCGACCGTATCCGCATTCTTGTCGATGACAATGGCCCGGGCATCCGCGTTGAACAGATCGACCGGATATTTGAGCGGTTCTATACGGACCGGCCTTCTGGCGAAGCCTTTGGCCAGAATTCCGGGCTCGGCCTGTCCATCAGCCGTCAGATCATCGAGGCCCATGGCGGCACGCTGAACGCCGAGAACATTATCGATCCCAAGGATCCGGACAATTACCTCGGCGCGCGATTTATCGCTATCCTCCCGGTCGAGGTCTGATGGAAAAGCAAAGTGGTGAACTTTTGCACGCGACCGCTGTTCTGGTCGGCGACCGCGGCGTTCTGATCAGTGGGCCCTCCGGGTCGGGCAAATCGTCGATTGCGCGCGCTCTGATGGACAGGGCGTCGACCAGGGGGCTGTTTGCAGCATTGATCAGTGATGATCAATGTCAGATTTGGCGAGCGTCGGGCCGCCTGATGTGCACCACCCCCGCCGCGTTGCAAGGCGGATTGGAGGTCCGCGGTTCAGGCCTTCATTCTGTGGATTTTGAGACGGCCGCGGTCATACATCTCGTTGTTGAATTGATCGAACGAGATCATGCGGTTCGATTTGCGGATGGCGCCACGGCACAACTACAGGGTGTCGCGATCCCACACATTCTTCTACCAAAACGGGAAATCGAGGCTGCCTGCCGTGCTGTGGAAGCGAGACTTTTTTGCCCCCAGTGGAAAAAATAGCTTAACAATCCAAATAGTTGACCTATTAAGCTGCGAGAAAATGACCCTCTGTCTTGTTAACGCCATTTTTCCACTTGCCTTCACGATTCGTCCTGCCAGAATGCGACACCTGCCAAACGGGGCATTCAAGGCGCAGACAAAAGCCCAATCCAAGGGGCTGGCGCGACAGGAGCAGTTTCAGAATGATCGGACTCGTGCTTGTGACGCACGGAAGACTGGCTGAAGAATTTCATCATGCCGTGGAGCATGTTGTCGGCCAGCAGGAATATCTGGAAACCGTATCAATCGGTGCAGATGATGATATGGAACAGCGCCGGCGGGATATCGTCGATGCCGTGGCCCGGGCTGACAATGGCTCGGGCGTTATCATCCTGACAGATATGTTTGGCGGAACGCCTTCCAATCTGGCGATTTCCGTGATGGAGTCAGGGCGGATCGAAGTCATCGCCGGAGTTAATCTGCCGATGCTGATCAAGCTTTCCAGTGTCCGCGTTACCAATGACATGGCGGCGTCGTTGCGGGAAGGCCAGGATGCGGGACGGAAATATATCAACGTGGCCAGCCAGGTGCTGACAGCCAAATAGGGTTATGCCCCATAGAGGTAATAAATGCGCCTGACTGCTGAAACGACCGGCACATTTGATCCGGACAATGCCCTTGTGGAGTCATTCGAGATCATCAACCGGCGCGGGCTGCATGCGCGCGCCTCGGCAAAGTTCGTCCAGCTGGTTGATGGCTATGATGCCCACGTCCGTGTCGAAAAGGATGGCATGACGGTTGGCGGCACATCTATCATGGGTCTGATGATGCTTGCAGCCTCCCCGGGCTGCTGTATTAAGATCAGCGCTTCCGGACTTCAGGCGCCTGAAGTGATGAAGGCTCTCGGCGCTTTGATAGCTGATAAATTCGGCGAAGAAGCCTGACGTCGAACCATATCTCAAGGGCAATATCGCGGCTAAATCATCGCCACCATATGCACGCATAAGGATTTCTTTATATCCCATTGTGCGTTGATGCCTAATCTGCTAGTCAACGGCATCTCCGGTCGCCTCTAAACGCGCGGCCAAATGGAACACACAAGACGGAGCTGACTTAGATGGCCGAGAAACAGGACTACATCGTCAAGGACCTTGAACTGGCTGCTTGGGGCCGCAAGGAAATCGAAATCGCCGAAACCGAAATGCCTGGCCTGATGGCCAGCCGCGAAGAATTTGGCACGTCGCAGCCGCTTAAGGGTGCCCGCATTACCGGGTCCCTGCACATGACGATCCAGACCGCCGTCCTGATCGAAACCCTGCAGGCACTCGGCGCCAAGGTCCGGTGGGCATCGTGCAACATCTTCTCGACCCAGGATCATGCCGCTGCAGCTATTGCTGCAACCGGCACGCCGGTCTTCGCCGTCAAGGGCGAGACTCTTGAAGAGTATTGGACCTACACCGATCAGATTTTTCAATGGCCGGATGGCCAGCCTTCCAATATGATTCTCGATGATGGCGGCGACGCCACCATGTACATCCTGATTGGCGCACGCGCGGAAGCCGGGGAAGACGTCCTGTCCAACCCGGGCGGCGAAGAAGAAGAAATCCTCTTCGCGCAGATCAAGAAGCGCATGAAGGAAACCCCGGGCTTCTTCACCAAGCAGCGCGATGCGATCAAGGGCGTGACTGAAGAAACCACGACCGGCGTCAATCGTTTGTATCAGCTGCAGAAGAAGGGCCTACTGCCTTTCCCGGCGATCAACGTCAACGACAGTGTCACCAAGTCGAAATTCGACAACAAGTACGGCTGCAAGGAATCGCTGGTTGACGGTATCCGCCGCGCCACCGACGTCATGATGGCTGGCAAGGTTGCTGTTGTTTGCGGCTACGGCGACGTCGGCAAGGGTTCGGCCGCGTCGTTGCTTGGGGCCGGCGCTCGCGTCAAGGTGACGGAAGTCGATCCCATTTGCGCACTGCAGGCCGCGATGGACGGTTTCGAAGTGGTAACCCTCGAAGATGCGGCTCCAACGGCCGACATCATCATCACCACAACCGGCAATAAAGATGTCATCACCATCGATACCATGCGCAAGATGAAGGACATGGTGATCGTCGGTAATATCGGCCACTTCGACAACGAGATCCAGGTCGCCGCATTGCGCAATCTGAAGTGGAGCAACATCAAGCCTCAGGTCGATATGATTTCGTTCCCGGACGGCAAGCGCTTGCTGCTCCTTTCCGAAGGAAGGCTGCTTAACCTTGGCAATGCAACAGGTCATCCAAGCTTTGTCATGTCAGCCTCGTTCACCAACCAGGTTTTGGCTCAGATCGAGCTATACAGCCGCGGTGAACAGTACAAGAATGAGGTTTACGTCCTGCCGAAGCACCTGGACGAAAAAGTCGCCCGTTTGCATCTCGACAAGCTCGGCGCGAAATTGTCGGTTCTTTCCGAAGAACAGGCTGCCTATATCGGTGTAACGCCGAGCGGCCCGTTCAAGTCGGACCACTACAGATATTGATCTGATCAGTATATACCCACAAGATATGGAAGCCGGAGAATTGACAAATTCTCCGGCTTTCTTTTTTTGCACGCAGTTCTTCCCGTCGATCTCGCTCAAGGTTTATTGTAGTGATTCGGGATGGCGTTGTTTCGGATGGGCCAAGTGGTTGAAAAATCGCGAGGATCGAAGCAACCACATTCGTCAGGATGGGGCTGATATGACGATTGGTGAAGGTGATGTTCGCAGTAAACATGCAGCATACGGACGACCTGTGCTGAGAAAGTTGCGGACACTGCTTGCCAGTGCGAGTTCGGCAATGCCCATTGTTTTGGCCGCTTCATCTGCCGCGCACGCCCAGGATGCGCTGGGTAAAATCAGCACGCCATTCGGTGTGGAGGTGGGCACATTCGAAGTCGTGCAATTCGCGATGTTTCTCGGCGCCATGGGCGCGGCGCTGCTCTCGGCGGGTTGGCTGATCCGTGAGCGCAGCCGCATTGCCAATGAAAATCGCCAGCTACGCGACAAGGTCGCAGATCTCAATGTCACCGTTCAGCGCAATGAGGCCATGCTCAATCTCAAGGACCAGCGCATAATCGTCTGGGAAGGCGCTTCAAGCACACCAAATCTTGTCGGCACCCTGCCGCCCGAGATCGGTGTTCCGGAGGCGCGGGCACTATTCCTGGCGTTTGGCCGCTGGCTCCAGATCGACTCGGCGACATTGCTTGATCGCTCGATCTCGGCATTGCGCGAAAAAGGCGCGGCCGTTTGATATTGCGATCGAGACTTCGAAGGGCGCACCGCTGGAAGTTCAAGGTCGCACCTCCGGCGGCTATGCTATCGTCCGCTTCATCAATCTCGGGGAGGCGCGGGCGGCACAGGCGTTGCTCAAGACCGAGAATTATCAACTCAGTGAAGCCGTCGGTACGCTGCGCGGGCTCCTGGAGGCGGTTGATATGCCGGCCTGGCACCGCGATGGCGATGGCCGTCTTACCTGGGTGAACATGGCTTACGCCAAGGCGGTGGACGTTCGCGACGCGCGCACTGCAGTCAGCGATGCGCGTGAACTGTTTGGTTCGCAAGCCCGCGAGCGCATTGAGCGGGACAAAGCAGCGAACCGTCGATTCCACGATCAGCTATCGACGGTCGTCGGCGGAGACCGTCACGTCTTCCGGGTGACAGACGTTGCCGGTAGCGCCGGCTCCGCAGGGCTCGCGGCCGATATCAGCGAAATCGAATTGATTCGCGAAGAGTTCAAGCGAACCGTGCTAAATCATTCGGACACGCTGGATCAGTTGAATTCTGCCGTCGCGATGTTCGACGCCAACCGCAAGCTGCAATTCTTCAATCAGGCCTTTGCCAAGCTATGGGGGTTGGAAACAGCTTTTCTTGAGAGCAGCCCCGACAATGCCATGCTGCTCGATCGCTTCCGCAGCGACGGCATACTGCCGGAGCAACCGGACTGGCGGCGTTGGAAAGACCAGGTTCTAGCGGCCTATCACTCTGTCGAGTCGCAGGAACATGTCTGGTATCTTACCGACGGCCGCACGCTGCGTGTCATCGTCAATCCGCAGCCGAAGGGCGGTGTCACATGGGTCTTCGAGAACCTGACGGAAAAGCTCGAACTGCAGAGCCGCTATAACACACTCATCAAGGTTCAGGGCCAGACACTGGATCACCTCGCTGAAGGCGTTGCCGTATTCGGCTCCGATGGCAAGATCCGCCTCTCCAATCCCGCTTTTGCATCGTTGTGGTCGTTGAAACGCGAACAGATCGCCGAAGGCTTGCATATTTCGGCGATCCGCCGGCTGTGCGAGCCTGTCTCGGACGCTGCTCACTGGGAAACCTTCGTCACGACGGTCACCGGTTTCGATGACGAACGTCAATCGCTCTCCGGCCATATCGAACTCAGCACCGGCAAGATCCTGTTTTACGCGACAGCGCCGTTGCCGAACGGCCAAACCATGCTCACTTTCGTCGACGTTACCGACTCAGTCCAAGTCGAGCGCGCATTGAAGGAAAAGAACGAGGCGCTGGAAAGAACGGATGAACTGAAGAACGATTTCGTGCAGCACGTATCCTACGAACTGCGCTCGCCTCTGACCAACATCATTGGCTTTACCGAACTTCTGCAGACGCCGATGACCGGACCGCTCAACGATCGCCAGCGCGATTACCTCGATCACATCGGCACCTCCTCTTCGGTGTTGTTGACCATCGTCAATGATATTCTGGATCTTGCCACCGTCGACGCCGGCATTATGGAGCTCGACATAAGCGATGTCTCGGTCACAGATGCCGTGACGACGGCCTCCGAAAAGGTCGCCGAGCGGTTGAAGGAGCATAATATCCTGCTGGATATTCGCATCGAGCCTGGAACAGGCTCCTTTCGTGCCGATGCCAGCCGTGTCAAACAGGTCCTGTCAAATCTGCTGAGCAATGCCGCCAATTACGCTCCGGAAGGTAGTACGGTGACGCTCGCTTGCCGGCGGGAGCAGGCCGAAATGGTCTTCAGTGTACACGACAGTGGCCCTGGCATGCCTGATTATGTCCTCGACAGCATTTTCAAACGCTTCCAGCCCTATCCCAATGGCGGGCGCAAGCGCGGCGCCGGGTTGGGACTTTCAATCGTGAAGGGATTTGTCGAGCTGCATGGCGGCACGGTCGATATCAGCAGCGCCGCCGGGATGGGTACGCAGGTTACTTGTCGCTTCCCCCTGGAAGCGCGGACATTCAGCATCGCTGCCGAATAAGGCACCTATGACGTCAATCAGCATTCAGCTCGCAACGACAGAAGAAACCGAACGCCTTGGCCAGGACTTGGCGCTTGCGTTAAGAAAAGGCGATCTCGTCACGCTTTCCGGCGACCTCGGCGCGGGTAAGTCGACGCTGGCGCGCGGTTTGATCCGTGCGATTGCCGACGATACTGACTACGAGGTGCCAAGCCCGACCTTCACCATCGTTCAGTCGTATCCGGAACTGCGCGTGCCGGTCAGCCATGTCGATCTCTACCGCCTTTCCTCTGCCGATGAAATTGATGAGCTTGGCCTGGATGAAGCATTGGAAGACGGTGTTGTCCTGGTCGAGTGGCCGGAACGGGCAGGCCAAGTCCTGCCAACAGCAAGCCTTCACCTGTCCCTGATCAGCGATGGCGACGGGCGAAAAGCATTGGTTGATGGTGAACCCGCCGCGATAGCTCGGCTGCAGCGCTCATTGGAAATTCGAAATTTCCTGACGGAAGCCGGGTTGGGAACCGCCCGTCGGCGCTATCTGCTCGGCGACGCGTCAGCACGGGGCTATGAAACAGTTTCGACCGGAGACGAGCTTCCGCTCATCCTGATGAACTCGCCATATAATCCTGGCGGACCTGTTTTGCGCGACGGCAAGACTTACATGCAGATCGCTCATCTGTCCCAGTCGGTGACGGCATTTGTTGCCCTCGATAGATTGTTGCAATCGAAGAAATTCAAGGTGCCCGCGATCCTCGCCGAAGATCTCGAGAGGGGGTTTCTGCTCCTGGAAAACCTCGGTAGTGATGGAGTGCTGGATGCCACGGGTGCACCAATTCCTGAACGCTACGAGGCGGTAGTTCGTCTGCTGGCGAAAGTGCATCAGCAATCATGGCCGCGGGATATCGAGGCGGCCGAAGGTTATTCACATCATATCCACAACTTCGATCGCGACGCGATGATGATTGAAGTTGAGCTGCTTTCGGACTGGTATGTTCCCCGCATGCGCGGAACGCCACTTGGATCTGCGAAAATATCGGACTATGTCGCCGCCTGGGACGAAGTATTTAGCCAATTAATCAATGCCGAGCAAAGTCTGCTGCTGCGGGACGTGCATTCGCCCAATATTCTCTGGCGCAGCAGCGCGACAGCCACCGACCGCATTGGTTTGATCGATTTTCAGGACGCGATGATCGGCCCGTCGGCCTATGACGTGGCATCTCTGGTTTTCGATGCGCGGGTGACCATTCCGTTGGAACTGCAGGATCATTTGCTTGCCGCCTATTTCGACGAGCGTCGATCAGGCAATGCGGATTTTGATGAAGAGGGATTCCGCAGGGCTTTTGCCATAATGGCGGCGCAGCGCAATGCCAAGATTCTCGGTATCTTTGTCCGCCTTGACGAACGGGACGGCAAACCTTTCTATCTGCAGCACCTTCCTCGCATCCAGGCTTACCTCAATCGCGTCATTGGCCACCCTGCACTGGCGCCGGTCAAGGATTGGTGCGAAAAGGCAGGTATCGTAAATTCGGAGAGTTGATTTTAATGACGAAGCCCCGTACCGCAATGGTTCTGGCAGCCGGTCTCGGCAAGCGCATGGCTCCGATTACAGACACGATCCCCAAGCCCCTGGTAAAGGTAGCCGGCAAACCATTAATTGACTGGGGGCTGGACGCGCTCGCAAATAATGGTGTCGAGCGTGCGATCGTCAATACGCACTATCTCGCTGATCAATTGGATGCGCATTTGGTGAAGAGGAGCGTTCCGGAGATTCTCGTTTCAGATGAACGTACAGAGCTGCTTGATTCTGCAGGTGGCATCGTCAATGCACTGCCGCAGATAGGGACCGAGCCGTTTTACGTCATCAATGCGGACACTTTCTGGATTGACGGGGCGATACCAAATCTTGTCCTCCTGGCGGAAGGATGGGATGATGCGCGCATGGACATTCTCCTGATGATCGCGACGAAGGACCAGGCGACCGGCTATGACGGCCGCGGGGATTTCAACATGAACGCGGAGGGTAAGTTGCGCCGGCTCGCAGCGGATGAGACATCGCCCTATATCTATGCCGGTGCAGCCATCATCCACCCGCGCATCTTTGCCGAAGCATCGGCAGGCAAGGCTTCGCTGAACCATTATTTTGACGCAGCAATTGCTGCGGACCGGCTTTACGGTGTGCCAATGGAGGGTATTTGGCTGACGGTCGGGACACCCGGCGCCATCGGTGATGCGGAAGCCGCTATCGCCCGCGCCGGTCAAGGGATCCATGGCTGACCACAAACATTCACGGGTATTTTCCATCGCGCCCGGCATACCGTTCCTGCCTGCTCTCGTAGATGCGCTGCGGTCGGGAACGCTCATACCTGGCTTCCCCGACAATCCCACAGATCCGATGGCGCTGGCGCGTGTGACGATCTACGTGCCGACGCGCCGCGCTGCGCGCACTTTGCGCTCACTGCTTGTTGAAAAAAGTCCAGTCAGATCCGCGATTCTTCCCGTCATTCGCCCACTAGGTGATGTGGACGAAGATGCAGCGATGTTTGATATGGGATCGGACGCCTTCTTCGATCTCTTGCCACCGATAAGCTCCACGGAACGGCTGCTGCTGCTCGCACGGCTGGTGAGGCCGTGGCGTGAGCGCTTGCCGGACCATGTCCGGGCTCTGTTCGGAAATGAGGAAATTGCCATCCCTGCTACGACCGCCGACGCGATCTGGCTGGCGCGTGACCTTGCCGCACTGATGGATCAAGTGGAAACCGAAGCCAGCGGCTGGGCGACTCTCTCGAACATCGTGTCGGAGGAACTGCCGAACTGGTGGCAGGTGACACTTGATTTTCTAGGCATAGTCACCAGTCTCTGGCCCGATATTCTCGCCGATGTTCATCGATCGAACCCCGCGGCCCATCGCAACCGGCTGATTGAACTGGAAGCTGAGCGTCTGATGCGCAACCCTCCGGACGGCCACGTTATCGCTGCCGGTTCCACGGGTTCCATACCTGCCACAGCCAGGCTCCTTGCATCCATCGCGTCACTGCCGCATGGTGCCGTCATCCTGCCAGGCCTTGACCGCGATATGGATGCAGCGAGCTGGGACGTCTTGGCAAATATTGACGGCAATCCGTCGATTTTCGGTCATCCGCAATATGGCCTGAGAAAACTCTTGAGCGAACTCGGCGTGCTGCGCCACGATGTCGTCCGTTTGGGAAAAGTCACGCCGCAAAAGAGAGCTCGCGAGCATTTGCTCGCCGAGGCCATGCGCCCGGCGGATACGAGCGAGGCCTGGAGCACTATCGACCGCACCAGCGGCCAATTTTCTGAAGCCGTCGCGCCGGTGGCCCTGATCGAGGCGGCCAATGAGCGCGAAGAGGCGCTCGCCGTGGCCGTCGCATTGCGTGATGCCATCGATCAGCCGGGCAAGACTGCGGCCCTGATCACAGCTGACCGCGACCTGGCACGTCGTGTGTCGACCGAACTTGCACGCTTCAACATTGCTGCAGACGATTCCGGCGGCCATGCCCTGCGCGAAACGCAACCGGCGACACTGATGCGGCTGGCGATCGAAACTGCATTCAACCCAGGTGATCCGGTTGCGCTTCTCGCGCTGCTCAAACATCCCTTGACGCGGCTTGGGCTGCAACGCCCGGCGGTGCGGCAGGCCGCCGAAACCATTGAGCTCGTATCCTTGCGCGGCGGCACTGGCCGCGCTTCGCTTTCCGGTCTTGCCGCGTTCTTCGAGCTACGTCTGGCAGAGGGTAGTAATGCGCCGTTCGAACCGGTCTGGCTGCGGCAGATTTCCGTTGCTCAGATCGAAGCAGCCCGGATAGCCTGCGCTGCTCTCAGTCATAGTATGGAACCACTCACTGTCATTGTTGACAGGACCGAGCCGGTGCAGATGGCCGAGATCATTCACGCCAGCGTATCGAGCCTGGAAAATCTGGCGCGCGACGACAAGGGTGATATCGCCGCGCTCTATTCCGGTGCGGCCGGCGAGCAGTTTGCCGGCTTTCTGCGCAATCTGGTTTCGGCCAATACCGGACTGGATTTTCTGGCCCCGGAATGGCCGGGAATGGTCGAAGCGCTGATGTCAGGCGAGGTTGTGAAGCCGAAGGCCGGCGCCCACCCCCGCCTGTTCATATGGGGGGCGCTCGAGGCGCGGCTGCAGACGGTCGATACGGTAATCATCGGCGGTCTCAATGAAGGTTCGTGGCCGGGAAAGACGCGCAACGACCCATTCATGTCGCGCCCGATGAAATCCATCATCAATCTTGAACCGCCGGAGCGGCGCACCGGTCTGGCCGCCCACGATTTCCAGATGGCGATGGGCATGGATCGCGTCATCCTTACCAGGTCGCAGCGTTCCGCCAATGCGCCGACAGTCGCCTCGCGCTGGCTGCAGCGGCTCGAGACGGTGCTTGGCAAGACCGCTGCGGCGGAATTGCGGACGCGCGGCGCAAAGTATCTGAATTGGGCACGCGAGATCGATCATGCGGCGGACGAAGATTTCGTCAGGCGGCCAGAACCCAGGCCACCGCTTCGAGGCGCGGCCAAAGCATTTTTCGGTGACGGAAATAGAAACATTGAGGCGCGATCCCTATGCAATATTCGCGCGGCGTATCCTGCGGCTGCGCCCGATCGATCCGCTGATCCGCGATCCGGATGTGGCAGAACGCGGCTCGCTGTTCCACAACATTCTGGCACATTTTACCGAAGAGGGTATCGACCCGGTCCGCCCCGATGCTCCGGCACGGCTGCTGGACATAGGCAGACAATATTTCGACGATATCGCGCTGCCCGAGGAGATCGATGCGGTTTGGTGGCCGCGGTTCCAGTCCCTGGTACCCGAATTTCTCGACTGGGAAAGCGTTCGTGCTCCATTGATTGCCGAACGCCATCCCGAAATTGCCTCGAAGAAAATTTCCGTGGGGACGACAGGCGTGACGCTTTCCGGACGCGCGGATCGCCTCGACCTCAGGCGGGACGGAACGGTGGACATTATCGATTACAAGACCGGTTCAACGCCGTCGAAACGGCAGGCCCATGTGCTTCTGTCGCCGCAGCTTGCGCTGGAGGCAGCGCTTCTTGCGCGCGGAGCGTTTCATGAAGTTGGCAACCGCTACGCCTCTGACCTCCTCTATGTTCGCCTCCGGCCGAATGGCAGGGTGGACCCGGAATCGATCCTGAAAATTGGCACCGCAGCGAATGGCAGCGAGAAATCGGCGCCGGAACTCGGGGAACTTTCCTGGCAACGGCTTAATGAATTGCTCAACGCCTATCGCGATTCGCAAAAAGGCTACCTGTCACGTGCCCTGCCATTCAAGGAAACTGATCTGACCGGGGACTATGACCATCTCGCCCGGGTGCTGGAATGGTCAGCAGGCGGTGCAGATGATGGCAGCGAGGGGGAATGAAAAAGCCTCGTGTCATTCCTTTCGAAACGATAGCGAACCAAAACAAGGCGGCAGATCCAAATGATTCGGTCTGGGTTTCGGCCAATGCCGGGTCGGGCAAGACCCATGTTCTCACCGAGCGCGTGATCCGGCTGCTGCTTGACGGAACCGATCCATCGAAAATCCTCTGCCTCACTTATACGAAGGCAGCCGCCGCGGTGATGCAAAACCGCGTTTTTGCCCGGCTTTCCGAATGGGCGACCACCGATGAAGCCACGTTGTCAGAAACGATACACCAGATTGACGGCCGGGTTCCCGATCAAAACCGCCTTGCGCAGGCGCGCCGCCTGTTTGCGCGTGCCCTGGAAACCCCGGGTGGTCTCAAGATCCAGACGATCCACGCCTTCTGCGAGGCCATTCTTCATCAGTTTCCGCTGGAGGCCAACATCGCCGGCCATTTCGAGTTGATGGACGATCTGATGCAAGTTGCACTCGTTGGTGAAGCGCGCCGCCAGTTGCTGCAGTCTGCGCGCTTGGACAGCAACACAGAGCTTGCCGCTGCCTTCGCCGACGTGCTCGATGCTGCCGGAGAATTTGGCTTGCAGGCACTGCTCGACGAAGCCGTGAACAAGCGGCATGACCTGACACAATTCATCCGCGATATTGGCCATGATGAGTTGCGCCGCCAGACCTTCTACGCGCATTTCGGCTTCACCGGCACGGAGACAGAAGACAGCATCCTGTCAACGCTTTGGCCGGTACGCGAATTTGATGGCGGCATTCTTGGAGAAATCCTCGACATCCCAAGAAGCGCCACGCGGGCGCAGGAGTTCGCGCTGACCTTGCGTTTTGCCAAGGTCAATGACCAGATTGACCAGCGCGAAGAGGCCCTGAAGACGGCATTTCTGAAGGCGAGCGGAGAGCCCAAGAACGGCTCATTTATTTCGTCCAAGGCGGTGACGGACCGGGTACCGGATTTCATTGACCGCTATGATCGCGCGGCGCAGCAGGTGTTCGAAGGGCTCGACAGGCTTAAGCAATTGCGCCTTGTCCGGCTGACCCTCTCTGCACTCGCGCTGGTTGATGATCTGCTCAGTCGCTATCAGCAGATGAAAAGGGCGCACGGTCTTCTCGATTTCGACGATCTGATCGTGCGGACGATGATGCTCCTCGGGCGGCAGGATGCGGGGCCCTGGGTCCAGTACAAGCTCGATAAGGGCATTGACCACATACTGGTCGACGAGGCGCAGGATACGAGCCCCAACCAATGGCGCGTCATACGTCTGTTGAGCGAGGAATTTTTCGCAGGGAAGACGGCGCGTACCGTTCGCCGCACACTTTTTGCTGTCGGCGATGAGAAGCAATCGATCTATTCATTCCAGGGCGCGGTACCGGAGGACTTTGCCGAGCATGGCAAGGCAACCGAACGGAAGACCCGTCAATCCGAGCTAAGCTTCGCCCGGGTCAATCTCAACTTCTCCTTCCGGTCTGCTCCAGATGTGCTGTCTGCCGTGGACAAGGTCTTTGCCCGGCCGGAAGCCAATCGAGGTTTCGGCGCGGATCACGGCGCGACGGTGCACACGGCGATACGCGATCATGATCCGGGCGAAGTGCAGATATGGGACATGCTTGACCCGGTCACAACGCCAGAGGAGGACGACTGGCGTACGCCCGTTGACAGCCTGCCTGCGCCGCCGGTGCGTCTCGCCGAGCAGATCGCACGAACGATCGACCTCTGGCTCAAGAATGGCGAAATCCTCGACGGGCAAGGCCGCCGGCTCGAGGCACGCGACATCATGGTTCTGGTGCGCAAGCGTGATCAGTTCATGCCGGCCCTGTCGCGCGAACTGAAGAAGCGTCATGTTCCCGTTGCTGGCGCGGACCGGTTGAGGCTAACTGATCATATCGCTGTCAAGGATCTGATGGCGCTTGGCCGGTTCATGCTGTTGTCGTCCGATGATTTGTCGCTCGCGGCAGTCCTCAAGAGCCCATTGTTCAAATTGGGCGATGATCAGTTGTTTGCCCTCGCCCATGACCGGGCGGAAAATGTAACGCTTTATCAGCGCCTGCTTGCGCAGGCCGAGGACGACCTCACGCTCTATGGTATTGCACAACGGCTGCAGGATTGGCGAAATCGCGCTGACACAGTGCCGGTGTTCGAGTTCTACGCCGATATTCTTGGGCCCGGCGGAGCAAGGCGCGACCTTCTCGCACGGCTCGGCCAGGAGGCGGGCGATGTCATCGACGAGTTCCAGAACTATGCTGTTGCGACAGAGAAGACAGGATTGCCGGGCCTGCAGGCGTTCCTCGAAACGCTGGATGCGGCGGCTCCGGAAATCAAACGCGAACTCGATCAGAGCCGCAACGAAGTACGCATCATGACGGTACATGCCTCCAAGGGACTTGAGGCGGCCGTTGTATTCCTGGTCGATTCCGGCAGCGCTGCTTCCGCGGGCGGGCGTGCGCCAAATCTGCTTTCTTTCGATATGGCAGAGGAAGAGGGATGGCGTGGCAAGGGATTTTTGTTCGCTCCGTCCAAAACCCATGCGACGGCGTTCACGGCAAATATAATTGACAACCTGAAAGTCCGCGCAGAAGAAGAGTATCGCCGCCTGCTCTATGTCGGCATGACCCGGGCCGAAGACCGCCTGATCGTTTGCGGCTACCGCGGAACGCGGCGCGCGCCCGGAACCTGGCACGATCTGGTGGAAGCGGCGCTGGCCGAGGCGAGCGAGCCGTTCCAGCATGCGGTTGAGGGAGTGGTTGCCAAGCGCTACCGCGTCACGGAGCGCGTTCCTGCAGCCATTGTCGAGCCTGACATCGCAACTGAGATCAGTGCAGCCCCTTTTCCAGCGGCGTATCGAAGGCCGATGCCGCGCGAAGCTGGTCTACCAAGACCGCTTGCGCCATCGGGTGTCTCCGTTTTGATCGAGCCCGACGACGAAGCACCTTTGGTGACCGGTTCACCGGTGCTCGTGAGGGAGAGCGGCGATCCGTCTTTTGCCATCCGGCGCGGTACGGTTATTCACGCGCTATTGCAGACGCTGCCCAATCTCCCATCGGATCAACGCGTACCGGCCGCGCGGCGCTATCTTTCGCGTGCCGCTTTCGGCTGGAAGCCAGAGGAGGTCGAAAACGCCCTGCAATCGGTTCTCGCCGTCATGAATGATTCAGGTTTTGCTCCCGTCTTTGCATCAGGGTCGCTGGCCGAAGTAGCGGTCATGGGGACGCTGCATCTGCGCGGCAAGGATCACGCCGTTTCAGGAGTGATCGACCGGCTGGCGGTCAGCGAAAGCCGCGTACTCATCGTGGACTACAAGACCAACCGGCCTCCTCCCCATACATTGGCAGGGGTGCCCGATACTTACGTGGCGCAGTTAGCGCTTTATCGGCAATTGCTGGAACCGCTGTATCCCGGTAAAATCGTCGAGGCAGCACTGCTTTTTACTGAAGGTCCCTATCTGATCGATATTCCCGTGAACGCGATGCAGGATGCCCTTGCCCGTCTCACCGCATCGTGAGAAGACGAAACTTGACGAGGGCGAGCCGACTCACCACATGATGTGCAACACATTCACAAACCCACAAGGAAAAGCCTATGGCTACCGTCAAGATCGACACCAGCAACTTCCAGTCCGATGTAATCCAGTCAGGCCAGCCTGTCGTTGTTGATTTCTGGGCAGAATGGTGCGGACCGTGCAAGATGATCGCACCCGCCCTTGAAGAAATCGCTTCGGAGATGGAAGGCAAGGTTACGATTGCCAAAGTCAATATCGACGAGAATCCAGAACTTGCCGCTCAGTTCGGTGTGCGTTCGATCCCGACCTTGCTGATGTTCAAGGATGGCGAACTGGCGGCCAATCTGGTTGGAGCCGCTCCCAAGAGCAAGTTGACCGACTGGATCAAGAATTCGGCGGCCTGATTTGCTAGGCCTGTCTGAAATTAAGAAGCCCGGCTCTTTGCCGGGCTTTTTGTTGTCCAGAACAATTATTGTGGGAGTGTGCCATTGTCCGAGAGAACATCGCCGGCAAGATAAAGCGAACCGCCAATGAGTATGCGCGGCGCCGGCTCGGATTTGTCCCAGCTGTCGCGCAGTATTTTGAGCGCGTTCTCCACGGAGTGAACGGGTTCTGCCGAAAGCCCCGCTTCGTTGGCTGCCAGCGCCAGCTCGTCGTGCGGGATGCCCGCTCCACTGGAGCGGATGGGCACCGTATAGACATGCCGCGCCATGCCGGTGAAGGCTTGGAAATAGCCTACGGGGTCTTTGGTGTTGATCATCCCGGTTATCAGGAACAGCGGCCGCTGGGTGCGATCCTCGAGTGTGGCAATAGCCTCGGCAATCACCAGGCCTGCACCGGGATTATGTCCGCCATCAAGCCAGATCTCTGATCCCGGAACCGCCAGATCCACCAGCTTGCCTTTGATGAGCCGTTGCATGCGTGCAGGCCACTCCACCGTGGTCATTGCCGTCTCGACGGCGTATTCGGGAACGGTAAATCCCGCAGTTCTGACAGCTTGGATAGCAGCGGCAGCGTTGGCAAGTTGATGGCGGCCGAGCAAAGCGGGCAAGGGGAGGTCCATCAGTCCGGTATTGTCCTGGTAGATCATGCGGCCGCGCTCCTCAAAGCTGAGGAAATCCTGTCCATAGACCGCGTATTGGCAATCGCGCCGTTCGGCGGTCTCGATCAGCACCATCCGCACGGCTTCTTCTTCCTGCGCCCCAATGACCACGGAGCAGCGCGGTTTGATAATTCCAGCTTTTTCCGCCGCGATCAGTTCGACCCGATCGCCAAGATAGGGTTGATGGTCCAGTGAAATCGGCATGATAACGCTGACGGCAGGCTCAGGAATTACATTCGTCGCATCAAAGCGGCCGCCAAGACCGACTTCGAGGATGACGGCATCGGCAGGATGTTCAGAAAACAGGACGAACGTGACGGCGGTCAAAATCTCGAAAACGGTGATGGCCTGTCCGGCATTGGCATCGGCGACCCGCTTGACCGCCTCGGCGAGTACATCATCTTCGACTATCTTGCCACCGCCGGGAGCGCCAAGCCGATAGCGTTCGTGCCAGCGTACGAGATGCGGAGAGGTGTGGACATGAACCGTGTAGCCAGCGGCTTCGAGCAGCGCACGGGAGAAGGCGACAGCGGAACCCTTGCCATTGGTTCCCGCGACATGGATTACCGGTGGTATCCTCAGATGCGGGTTGCCGAGTGTGTCGAGAAGGCGGGTAATGCGCCCCAGCGACAGATCAAAGCCCTTGGGGTGCAAGCCCAGCAGCCGTTCTATCTCTTGTTCAGCACGCGACGGCATTGCACACCCGATCCAGCAAATAGGATGGCATCAAGATTGGGCTTCGGCCGGTACGGGCATTGTGGCCGCCAGTCCGTTTGGCAATCCTTCAGGGATCTCAGTCGCCGGTTCGCCCATCAACATTTTCAATAGGCGTGCGATGGTTGCCTTCAATTCCGTACGCGGCACGACCATGTCAACCATCCCGTGCGTCTTCAGATATTCGGCACGCTGGAACCCTTCCGGCAGCTTTTCGCGGACGGTCTGTTCGATGACACGCTGGCCGGCAAAACCGATCATCGCCCCCGGTTCAGCGATGTGAATATCGCCGAGCATCGCGTAGGAAGCAGTTACGCCGCCTGTCGTCGGATTGGTCAAAACCACGATATAGGGCAGACCGGCTTCCTTCAGCATCTCCACTGCAACTGTTGTACGCGGCAATTGCATCAGCGAGAGGATGCCCTCCTGCATGCGGGCGCCGCCTGACGCGGCAAAGAGTACCAGGGGTTTCTTCTGGGCAATTGCGGTTTCAAAACCCTTGATGATCGCTTCTCCTGCTGCCATGCCAAGCGAACCGCCGATGAAATTGAAATCATGGATGGTGACGACGATCGGCAGGCCTTCAATCGACCCAAGAGCATTGATGATCGTGTCGTCCTGGCCAGTCTTGGCGCGATGTTCCTTCAGACGATCGACATAGCGCTTTTCATCGCGGAATTTCAGCGGATCGGTCGCAACTTTCGGCTGCTCAAGTGTTTCGAACACGCCGTCATCGAAGAAGAACCTCAACCGGTCCCTGGCCGGAATACGCATGTGATGGCCGGAAGAGGGGACGACCCATTGGTTTTTCTCCAGATCCGTGTGAAAGACCATTTCGCCGGATTCCGGATCCTTGATCCAGAGATTTTCCGGCATTTCACGGCGGCCAAGCATCGAATTGATCTTCGGCCGGACGTAATTTGTGATCCAGTTCATGATCGGTCCTGTTCTTCTGTCGTTGTTCCGGTGATTTAGGGCTTCTACTCAGCCGCGGCAAGCCTTGACGCCCGCACACCGCTGGAAAGTCCCTGCACCATGGTTGCAACTGCTTCAGCCGGATCGGCAACCAGCGAGCCGTCGGGGTTGATCGTATTGGCCACGGCATTGACGATTGCAGTGCCCACAACCACGCCGTCCGCGGCAGAGCCGATCACCTTGGCCTGTTCAGCGGTCTTGACGCCGAAGCCGACGACCACCGGCAGATCCGTGTGCTTCTTGATGCGCTCGACGGCGGCGGCAACCCTGCTCGTATCCGGCAAGGCCGAACCCGTAATGCCGTTCATGGATACGTAGTAGACGAAGCCCGACGTGTTCTGCAGCACTTTCGGCAAGCGCTTGTCATCGGTCGTCGGTGTTGCCAGCCGAATAAAGTTAATGCCGGCCTTGATCGCAGGAATGCAGAGCTCTTCGTCCATTTCCGGCGGCAGATCGACGATGATCAGTCCGTCAATGCCCGAAATGACGGCATCCTTCAGGAAGCGTTCGACACCGTAAATATAGATCGGGTTGTAATAACCCATCAGGACGATCGGCGTGGTGTTGTCACTTGTCCGAAAACGTGCGGCGAGGTCCAGCGTCTTCGTCAGCGACATACCTTTTTTCAGCGCGCGCAAACCCGCTGCCTGGATGGCCGGGCCATCGGCCATCGGATCGGAAAAGGGAACGCCAAGTTCGATAATATCGGAACCGGAGCCTGGCAGGGCCTTCATGATCTTCAGTGAAGTGTCGAAATCAGGATCGCCGCCCATGAAATAGGTGACGAGGGCTGGGCGCCCCTCTGCCTTGAGGGCTGCGAATTTTCGGTCGATACGCGTCGTCATGATCAGATATCCATTCCAAGCAGTTGACCGACCGTGTGCACATCCTTGTCGCCGCGGCCTGAAAGATTGACGATCATGATCTTGTCCTGCGCCATCCGGGGAGCAATCTTCACCGCGTGGGCAATCGCGTGGGCCGATTCCAATGCCGGGATGATACCCTCGGCCCGAGTGGTCAGCTGGAAAGCATCCAGGGCTTCATTGTCGAGGATCGGCACATAGGATACGCGGCCCGTGTCGCGCAGCCAGGAATGTTCCGGGCCGACCCCCGGATAATCGAGGCCGGCCGATACTGAATGGCCATCGAGAATCTGCCCATCGGCATTCTGCAGCAGATAGGTACGGTTGCCATGCAACACACCGGGCCGGCCGGCGCTCATCGAGGCACAATGCTCCTCGCCATCAAGGCCGCGCCCACCTGCTTCGATACCGATGATTTCGACGCTCTTGTCATCGAGGAAGGGATGGAACAGGCCGATCGCATTGGATCCACCGCCAACGGCCGCGATGATGGTATCCGGCAGGCGGCCTTCCCGCTCAAGAATCTGCTCGCGGGCTTCCGTGCCGATGACCGACTGGAAATCGCGCACCAGTTCCGGGTAGGGATGCGGGCCGGCGGCCGTGCCGATCAGGTAATAAGTGTCTTCGACATTGGAGACCCAGTCGCGCAGGGCTTCGTTCATAGCATCCTTCAGCGTGCCGTGGCCCGAGGACACCGGCTTGACTTCGGCGCCGAGCAGTTTCATGCGGAAGACGTTCGGCTTTTGCCGCTCGACATCGGTCGCGCCCATATAGACAACGCAAGGCAGTCCAAAACGTGCGGAAACCGTAGCGGATGCAACGCCGTGCTGACCAGCACCAGTCTCGGCGATGATGCGCGTCTTGCCCATTCGCTTGGCCAGCAGGATCTGGCCGAGGCAATTGTTGATCTTGTGGCTTCCCGTATGGTTCAGATCTTCGCGCTTGAAATAGATTTTGGCGCCGCCGTCGAGACCCTGGTCCCTGGCAAGCTGGCGCACGTGCCGCGTCAGACCTTCGGCATAATAGAGCTTCGAGGGGCGGCCGGCATAATGGGTCGACAACTCCTGGAGCTCCGCCTTGAACGACGGATCGTTCTTCGCGTCGTCATAGGCCTGCTGCAATTCAAGGATCAGCGGCATCAGTGTCTCTGCGACAAAACGGCCGCCGAAAATGCCGAACATGCCCTCTTCGTCTGGACCTGTCTTGAATGAATTGGGCTCAACCACCTTGTTCACTGCTTCGCTCCGTTGTTGGCGGTCCGTATCGTTTTTTCCGAAACGCCCGCCCTGTTCTTAAGGGTCCCCGTCACTTTCTCGAAATGACTGCCTCTATGGTTCAGGCTGCGCCGGTGCTCCCGGCAGCGCGCACAGCCCGGAAGAATTCTCCGATCAGCCTGACATCCTTTACGCCTGGATCAGACTCGACGCCCGACGAAACATCGATGCCGCCTGGCAATCTCGCCGCCAGGGCTTCACGGACATTGCCAGCATTGAGACCACCGGAAAGCATGTAATCGACAGACGCGTCAAGCTCGCACAGCACCTGCCAGTCGAAAGATACGCCATTTCCGCCAGGAAGTTCGGATCCCCTGGGCGGTTTGGCATCAAAAAGGAAGCGGTCAGCAACACCGATAAAGGGCTTGATCTGGTCGAGGTCGCTGCGTTCACACAGTGAAAACGCCTTCATGACCGGCAATCCGAAGCGCGCCTTGACCTCTTTGACCCGCTGGACGCTCTCCTTGCCGTGCAGTTGCAGCATGTCCGGCCGCATCGCCGTGACGATTGTGTCGAGCGCCGCATCATCAGCATCGACCGTTACGGCAACGGCCTGGGCGCGGCCCTCGGCAGCGCGGCGCAGGCGGCCAGCCAAGGCGGGATCGATATTGCGGGGACTCTTCGGGAAGAAGATAAAGCCGACATGCGATGCACCGCCGTCCAGCGCTGCCGCAACTGCTTCGTCGGTTTTCAACCCGCAAATCTTGATATCAAAGCTCATAAGCCGCCACTCGCACGAAAATGCGTCAAAGTCGAGGATTTTGCGCATGGATCAACTATTAGAGATGGTGGTGATAGCCCTCTTTGACAAGGAAATCGAACGCATCTGCGACAGATGCAGGGACGGATTGCGCTATCTGGAAGCCTTTAGCCGGATAGTCGATCATCCGTTGCACGTCACCGACCATTTCATGGATGAACATATCGAGCGGATAGGCTGCAGTTGGCTGGTCCTCGAAACGGGTCGGCGGTGCGGTAACCAGAGCTTCAATCCCGGGCCATTGGGCCCGTACGGTTGCAAAGGCGCGGCGCTGGGTCTGCGGCTTGGTCACGAGGATGACACGGCGAACGGTATCGTCCGCCATTGCCTTCGCAAACCTTATATTCTCGCCGATGTTGGTGGCTTGCTGCTCAATCAGAATGGCGTCGTCAGGAACACCCAAATCATTGGCGCGCGCTGCAAATGCTTCCGCTTCGGTTCCGGGATAAAGTGCGCCTGTCCAGTTGCCGGATTTGCCGGTGAAGATGATCCGCTTGGCCAGACCCTGATGGAACAATTCTGCACAGCGATCCGCGACACGCAGATCATAGCTGCCAAGCCCAATGATCAGGTCGGCGCACGACAATTGGTCGTGAATGCGATGAAAGTCCCACAGGGTTCGGGCCGCCTGCAGGACGGCAGGAGAAATCGCCGCTCGCATCAGGTGAAATCGATGGCTTGTAGCGCGCCACCATTGCGCTTAAGCCAGGCCTTGCAACGTTCGGTATCCGGGCACAGCTCGCCGCACAGCTTCCAGAATTTCGGCCCGTGGTTCATTTCTTTCAAGTGCGCAACTTCATGTGCGACAAGATAGTCGATGATCGGCGGGGGAGCCATCATGATGCGCCAGGAAAAGGACAGCGTGCCATCCGATGTGCAAGAACCCCAGCGGCTCTTCGTATCCTTGAGGCGAATGACCTTGGCGCGCCGCCCGACCGCTACTGTGTGACGCGCCACCAGCGTTTCCAGGTCACGCCGGGCCTCGCGCTTCAGGAAATCGCCCACCCGCCGCGCCAGATGCGGGCGGTCGCCATAGACAATCAGTCTTGGGCCCTCTGCTCCGTTCTCCTGCCGGACAGTTCCGCGCTTGGCCGGCTCATGGACGATGAGGTGCGGCACGCCGCGTATGGGGATCTTCACCCCGGGGCGCACCTTCGGCTGGTCGGGCATCTTGGCAAGACGTGTTTCGATCCAGCCTTCATGCCGCGTCAGAAACTTGTCGATCTCGCGGGCAGGCATGCCCGGAGGGACGGTCATGCGAAGGCCCTTGCCGCCTGCATCGATGCGCAAGGTCAGACGCGTCGCCCGCGGATTCTCCATCACGCGCAAGGGCAGGACACGGCCCGCAACCTCGTAGCTCCGCTCGGCTTTAAGCGTTGCGGATTTTTTCGGCGGACTCCGGAAGAGGGACAGGACCATGGGACCACATTAATTGATTCTGAACAAAAGCGGTGAGACAAAACAGAAGCGGCGCCGGAAGGCGCCGCCATGGAGCTACATTTCGCAATCAGGACTGGTGGAACTGACTGCAACCAGCCGCTATTCTCCGTCGGTATCGTTTACGCCGGGAACAGAACCCGAAGGCTTCTTTGGCGCAGCGTTCCGCCCGGCCATGAAGCGGTCGAATTCTTCGCGGTCCTTGGCGCGGCGCAGTTCACTCGCATACTCTTCAAACTCGCTACGCATTTCTTCGAGCTTGCGGCGCTCTTCGTCGAGGCGCTCCAGCTCTTTTTCACGCCATTCATCAAAGGCAACGTTACCGGTACCAAACGGACCTCTGCCGAAGTGATGATTGCGCCGGTGACGACGGAACGCACCGCAGACATTGTCGGTTGCGTTGCTCATTTCGTGCCTGAAGCCACCGAAACGGTTGCCCCAGACAATATAGGCGAGCATGGCTAAACCAAGTGGCCAGAACAGCATGAAACCGAGAATCATCAAAGCGATGGTCGCCGGGGTCCAGCCTGGCCGGATCAATGCAGCATTGTTCATCTAAAGCCCTTCCCTATCAAGAAAGTCCCGACCCTGATTGGTCGATTGATAACGACATGGGAAAGATATTTGGGCTTTTCAAGAAAGTGTGATCCCAAATGCGGCAAGGCCTTGGATTCAGAACCTTTTCTTTGCGTGATCGACGAAAACAACAGCCAGCCCGGCAACGAGTGCCCAGAATGCTGCGCCGATCCCGCCGATCGTGATGCCTGAAGCCGTAACCGCAAAAGTGACGATCGCTGCCAGGCGTTCAGGTTCGGTCTTGAGCGCGAGTGCCAGCGCATTGGTAAATGCCCCGATCAGCGCAAGTCCTGCCACAAGCGCGATCAGAGGCGGGGGTAAGACTGCGAACAAGGCAACGAGCGATGCACCGAAAATCGCAAATATCAAATAGGACAGCGCATAGAATGGGCCCGTCAACCAGCGCTTTTCCGGGTCGGGATGGGCGTCGGGTCCGGTGCAGATTGCAGCGGAGATTGCCGCCATGTTGCTGGTGTGGGCACCGAACGGCGCGCTTATCAACGAGACGAGACCTGTAACGAGAAGCGCAGCGGACGTCGGGGGCTCATAACCTGCCGCACGCAGGACTGCGAAGCCTGGCAGGTTCTGCGAGGCCATTGTGACGAGGTAAAGCGGCAGCGCGAGACCGATCATGGCGCGCACATCGAAGACCGGCATGATCACCGTCACAGTCGAAAGTTCGATGTCGGGTATGCTCGCAACGCGTCCGCTGAGAATGGCAAAGATGACACCGCCGAATAGCACGGCAAGCACGGCCATGGCCGGATTGAACAGGCGGATGATGAAGAACAGCGCGACGAGCGGCAATACGAAAAGCGGGTCTACGGGGATCGTCCGCGCGGCGCCGGTAAGGAAGGCAAAAAGGACGCCAGCCAGCATGCCCGAGGCAATAGATGCGGGGATCCTTGAAACAAACGCCGAAATTGGCTTGATCAGCCCCGTAATGATGATCGCGACGGCCGTCACGATGAAGGCACCAACCGCCTGCTGCATGCTGAAGCCGATTGATCCGCCTATCAGCGCCAGTCCGGGGGTCGACCATGCGCTGATGATCGGCATTTTGTAGCGCCAGCTCAGATAACCCGTGGCGATGAACATTGCGAGACAGATCGCGGTTACCCAGCTGGCAGTCTCCGCCTGCGTCGCACCAAGCGCCTGCGCCGCGGCGATGATGAGTGCAAGCGTCCCACCAAATCCGACGACGGCAGCGACGACGGCTGAAGCAATCACGGAGAAGCGCATGCTGAAAACCTGATGTTGGGGATTTATTGGATGGAATAGCGGGTTCTGGTGCGATCGACCATTGAAGACACGGTTCGGGAAAGAAGTTCAAGATCTTGCTGGCGGGAAAGACGATGATCGCCATCGCGCACCAGCGTAATCGTCACATCATCGACGGGCAGATGATCCACCAGCCGCAACGCATGGGTATAGGGTACGTCCTTGTCTTCCATGCCCTGAAGAATATGAACTGGACAATCAGTCTGGATCACGCCCTTCAGAACCTGGTTCGCCTTGCCATCTTCGAGGAGCGCCTTCGTGTAGATATAGGGCTCGGGCGAATAGTCAGACGCCTCTTCCATAAAGCCGCGCTCCGCTATCTGCCGGCGCTGGTCGTTGGTCAGTTGCGGCTCGACCAGTTCCGAGGTGAAGTCTGGCGCCGGGGCAATGAGTACGAGACCGGCGGCACGTTCACTTTCGCCTGACTTTTGCAGCTCCTGGATCAGGCGCAGTGCGATCCAGCCGCCCATGGATGAGCCCACGAGAATCTGCGGACCGGATGAGAATTGCCTGAAGACTGCCAGACTCTGTTCGAGCCACAGCGAAATTGTACCGTCACGGAATTCGCCGCCCGATCTCGCCATGACCGGAATAATCAAACCGGAGAAAAGCCACACCTTTCTCGGATGCGTATCGATCCAGCCAATCGGCCTTGGTGCCCAGCATGTCCGAGCGGTAGCCTCCGAGCCAGACAATACCGGGTTCACGCCCGGCACGGAGGCGCAGAGCAATATTCGTACCGTTAACGTCAAGAAACTGCGGTGGTGATGTAATCATAAGCCGAACTCCTAACCGGTGTACTGCCTTTTGCCACGGCCAATTGCACCGATAAAGTCCGCAACATTGCATAAAACTGAAATAATCCTATGTTGGATTGGAGTGATTTATCCTGAAAATAGTGATATTGGCTTGAGCCAGCGTATTCAAAGCATTGCGGCTACGGTCTGACGGTGCTATTTGCGTGACCGAAATAATTCAAGGAGACTACTGCCATTCGCCGACCCTTTAGAGCACAGGTGGTCCAGAAAGATGGACCTCGTTCCAACCGTGATATCCGGGTACCTCAGGTACAGCTCATTGATGCCGAAGGTGAAAACCACGGCATTGTCACCATACAAGCAGCACTGGCCATGGCCGATGAGGCTGGTCTCGATCTCGTCGAGATCGTGCCCAATGCCGAGCCGCCGGTGTGCAAGATCGTTGACCTTGGGAAATTGAAGTACCAGGGGCAAAAGAAGGCTGCCGAAGCGCGTAAGAAGCAGAAGACGGTCGAGATCAAAGAAATCAAGATGCGCCCGAACATCGATACGCATGACTACGATGTGAAGATGAAGGCCATCAAGCGTTTCTTCGACGAGGGTGACAAGGTCAAAGTGACATTGCGCTTCCGCGGCCGCGAAATGGCTCACCAGGAGCTCGGCATGCGGTTGCTGGATCGGGTCAAGGAGGACACGGTCGAGATTTCCAAGGTCGAAGCCGAACCAAGGCTCGAGGGCCGCCAGATGATGATGGTTCTGGCGCCGCGCTGAATTCAGCCGTTCGTGAAGACAAAGCCGCCTACGGGCGGCTTTTCTCTTGAGTGATACAGATGTGAGTCCGTAATGGCACTGAATTCTCCCACCGAAATGGCTCGGTATCAGCAGCGCAGACGCCTCGCGATTGCAGTCGTCATCGGATTGATTCTCGTTGCGTTGCTGACGATCTCGCTCCGCATGGAGTAATGACTGGGTCCATGAATACATCGAGGACTTCGGTATAGGCGCGATTGTGCTCGCGATCCTCGGCCGGATGTGGTGTACGCTCTATATCGGCGGACGCAAGAGCGCGGAGATTGTTCGGCTCGGACCTTACTCCATGAGTCGCAATCCGCTTTACGCATTCAGCACTTTGGGTGCCGCCGGCATCGGCATGCTGACGGGCAGCCTGACAGTTGCCTTGGTCCTTGCCATCCTTTGTTACGTGGCCTTCCGGTTCGTCATTGCCGCGGAAGAGGGCTATCTCGAGAACGTATTCGGTGAGCCCTACCGCGCATACAAGCGCGAGGTGCCGCGCTTCTTCCCGAAGATTTCACTGTACAGGGAAGCCGACGTGCTCAGCGTCAGGTCGTCGGTGCTCTACAAGACGCTATTCGATGGACTGGTGTTCTTCGTTTCGTATCCGTTGCTTGAGTTCGTGGAGTATCTGCAAACGACAGGCGCTTTGCCGGTTCTGTTGCGGCTCTATTGAGCTTTTCGCCGGTCAAGGCGATTCAACAGTTGCGCTTTTCCTTACTTCTGCTAATAAGCACCCGTTCAAACCGCCCGGCAGGGCATGCCGTGGCGGTTTTGTATGCTTTCAGGCTTTGGTCAGCCTGAAATTAAAACAAAAGCCCCAAAACTCCAAAAGAGCGAAGCGGGGCTCATAAGATTAGGAGTAGCAAAATGCCCAAGATGAAGACCAAATCTGCTGCCAAGAAACGGTTCAAGATCACCGGGACTGGCAAAGTCAAAGCCGCCGCCGCTGGCAAACGCCATGGCATGATCAAACGTTCGAACAAATTCATTCGTGACGCACGTGGCACAATGGTTCTCGCCGATGCCGATGCGAAAATCGTGAAGAAGTTCCTGCCCAACGGCCTCTGAGCCGGGCGCGTTATTTAGTCCTTAAGACAAGGAGATCATATCATGGCACGTGTAAAACGGGGCGTTACGTCTCACGCCAAGCATAAAAAAGTTCTGAAGCAGGCCGAGGGTTTCCGTGGCCGCCGCAAGAATACAATCAAGACCGCCAAGGCCGCTGTCGATCGCTCGAAGCAGTACGCTTACCGCGACCGCAAGAACAAGAAGCGCACGTTCCGCGCGCTTTGGACCCAGCGCATCAACGCCGCTGTGCGCGAGCATGGCCTGACCTACAGCCGTTTCATCGACGGCCTGTCGAAGTCGGGTATCGAGGTTGACCGCAAGGTTCTGTCGGATCTCGCGATCCACGAGCCGGAAGCATTCGGTGCACTCGTGGCTTCTGCCAAGAAGGCGCTCGAATACTTGAAGAACACCACTCCGAACGCTTTTGAAGGCGCTGTCCACTAAGCCAGCCGCCGCTCCCAAAGCATTTCGGAAATTAAGACTTGGGAAACCCGCGCTGGCTCGGCTAGCGCGGGTTTTTCGATTTTCTGCACTATTACGATCAGTCGCAAACCGCGAAACGGGTGAAGAACCATGGACGATCTGGTACAACTGGAAAGCGTGCTTGCCGCGCAGATTGAGGCCGCGAATGATGAAGCGGCCATCGAAGCCGTCCGTGTCGCAGCTCTCGGCAAGAAGGGCTCGATTTCGGAAAAGCTGAAATTGCTGGGCTCGATGTCGCCGGAAGAGCGCCAGTTCCAGGGCCCCGCCATCAACGGGCTAAAGAATCGCATTGCCGAAGCGCTGACCGCGCGCAAGAATGCACTCAAGGATGTTGCAATCGGCTTGCGCCTTGAAAAGGAAAAGGTCGACGTTACGCTTCCCGTCCGCGCTGCTCCAGCCGAGCGCGGCCGCATCCATCCGATCAGCCAGGTCGTTGACGAAATTACCGCCATCTTCGCCGATATGGGATTTTCCATTGCCGAAGGTCCAGATGTCGAGACGGACTATTACAACTTCACAGCGTTGAATTTCCCCGAAGGACATCCGGCACGCGAGATGCACGACACGTTCTTCTTCAACCCGGACGAGACTGGCGAGCGGCGGGTATTGCGCACCCATACGAGCCCCGTGCAGATCCGTACCATGGAAAGCCAGAAACCGCCGATCCGCATCGTCATTCCAGGCAAGACCTATCGCATGGATAGCGACGCCACCCACTCGCCGATGTTTCATCAGGTTGAAGGCCTCGTAATCGACAAGACCGCCAACGTCGCCAATATGAAGTGGGTGCTGGAAGAGTTCTGCAAGGCGTTCTTCGAAGTGCCGTCGCTGAAGATGCGGTTCCGTCCGTCCTACTTCCCCTTCACCGAGCCGTCGCTGGAAGTCGATATCCAATGCGACCGCTCCGGCAAGGAAGTGAAATTCGGCGAAGGTACGGACTGGATGGAGATCCTCGGCTGCGGCATGGTGCACCCGAATGTGCTGCGTGCCGGCGGGCTCGATCCGGATGAATATCAGGGCTTTGCCTGGGGCATGGGCATCGATCGCATCGCCATGCTGAAGTATGGCATGCCCGATCTGCGCGCCTTTTTCGATGCCGATGTCCGCTGGCTGCAGCATTACGGCTTCCGCCCGCTCGACATGCCCACGCTGTTCGGAGGCCTGAGCGCGTGAGCGGATTGCCTGATCCGTATCGGGATGCGGTGACGTTCGCGTTCGGCGATTCTCCCGCTCTTGCCGACGAATTGCTGGCGCTTGTGCTTGCCGGCAAGAAGACGGCGACCTGTTCGGCGCTGCGTGACTATGCTTCGGACAGCGCCGGCAAGCCTGTCGTGGGCCGGCGTGATGTGGTGCTCGACGGCGCGGGCAAGCCAGCGGCGGTCATCGAGACCGTCGAGGTCAGCTATCGCCGGTTCGACGAGGTCGATCCAGCCTTTGCCCGCGACGAGGGTGAAGGCGATGGCACGCTCGAACAGTGGCGGCACGGCCACGAGAGCTATTTTCGTCGCAATGGCGGTTTTTCGCCGGATATGGACCTTCTGTGTGAGCGGTTTCGCCTCGTCGAAATCCTCAAACGCTAAAATTGAGAAACGAGTGAAATCATGAAATTCACACTCTCCTGGCTGAAAGGTCATCTTGAGACCGAGGCTTCGCTCGACAAGATCGTCGAGACCTTGACCATGATCGGTCTGGAGGTCGAGCAGCTTGACGACAAGGCCGCGTTGAAGCCCTTCGTTATTGCGAAGGTGCTGACCGCTTCCCGGCATCCGGATGCCGACAAGCTGCAGGTCCTCACCGTCGATACGGGCGACGGCAAGCCGCTGCAGGTTGTCTGCGGCGCGCCCAACGCACGTGCCGGACTCATTGGCGCCTTCGCTGCGCCAGGTGCCTATGTCCCGGGCATCGATCTGACCTTGTCGGTCGGCAAGATCTCGCGGCGTCGAGAGCCATGGCATGATGTGCTCCGAGCGCGAATTGCAGATGTCGGACGAGCACAACGGCATCATCGACCTGCCGGCGGATGCACCGGTCGGCACCAGCTTTGCCGCTTATGCGGGTCTGGACGATCCTGTCATCGAGATCAACTTGACGCCGAACCGCCCGGACTGCACCAGTGTATACGGCATTGCCCGCGATCTTGCCGCGGCCGGTCTCGGCACGCTCAAGGGCCAGCCGGTCGAACCTGTCAAAGGTGCCGGCCCGGCGCAGGTCAATGTCTCGCTTGATCTTGGCGACGATAAGCATCTTTGCCCGGGTTTCGCCTGGCGCACGATCAGGGGCGTAAAGAATGGTCACAGCCCGAAATGGCTGCAGCAGCGGCTGATCGCCATTGGCCTGCGCCCGATCAATGCACTGGTCGATATCACCAATTACCTCACCTTCGATCGCGGCCGTCCGCTGCACGTTTTCGATGCGGACAAGGTCGAGGGCGGTCTCACGGTGCGCCGCGCCAGGGCAGGGGAGCAAATTCTCGGTCTCAATGGCAAGGAATACACGCTGGGGCCGGACAATGTCGTCATCGCCGACGCTGATGGCGTTGAATCGATTGGCGGCATCATGGGCGGCGAACATTCCGGCTGCGACGAGAATACCACCAATGTCGTGGTTGAATCGGCGCTTTGGGATGCGATGAACATTGCCCGCACGGGCCGGACACTCGGTATTATCACCGATGCCCGTTACCGGTTCGAACGCGGCGTCGATCCTGAGTTCATGGTCCCGGGGCTCGAACTTGCCACGCAATTGGTGCTGAAATTCTGCGGTGGAACGCCCTCCGGGACGCAGCTTGTTGGGTATAAGGGCCATGCGCCAAAGACGGTGCAGTTCCCGGCATCGGAGGTCAAGCGCCTCACCGGCATCGACGTTACCGCCGAAACAAGTCTCGATATCCTGTCGCGTCTCGGCTTCGTACCGCAGGGTACGGGCGAGGTGGTGGATGTCGTGGTGCCGTCATGGCGCCCGGACATCGATGGCAAAGCCGATCTGGTCGAGGAAGTGATGCGCATCCATGGCGTAGATCGCATCGATCCGCAGCCGCTGCTCAGCCACGCGGCAGTGAACGGCAAGATCCTGACCACCTTGCAAATCCGCACCCGCAATGCCCGCAGGGCGCTGGCCTCGCGTGGCATGATGGAGGCGGTCACCTGGTCGTTCATTTCCGAAGAGTCCGCCAGGGCTTTTGGCGGCGGCCAGAGCGAACTGAAGCTTGCCAACCCCATCGCGGCCGACATGTCCGACATGCGTCCGTCGCTGCTGCCAGGCTTGCTTGCCGCTGCCCAGCGCAATGCCGATCGCGGGTTCAACGATCTGGCGCTGTTCGAGGTTTCCGGCACCTATGAAGGCAACACGCCGGAAGCCCAGCGCCGCGTTGCTGCCGGCGTTCGCCGCGGCACGGCCAAACTTGAAGGCCCGGGCCGTCACTGGGCGGGCAATGCCGCTCCGGTTAGTGTTTTCGATGCCAAGGCCGATGCGCTGGCGGTGCTCGAAGCCTCCGGCGCACCGGTGGACAAGCTGCAGATCGAAAGCGGCGGACCGGCCTGGTATCATCCCGGTCGCTCTGGCACGATCAAGCTCGGACCCAAGGTCATTCTTGGAACCTTCGGCGAGTTTCATCCGAAGACACTGGAAACACTCGACGTGGCAGGCATTCTCTGCGGCTTCGAAGTCTTCATCGACGCCATCCCTGAGCCGAAGCAGAAGGCAACCCGTACCAAGCCGGCGCTCAACCTTTCGGATTTCCAGGCGGTGCGCCGCGATTTCGCGTTCATCGTCGACAAGTCCGTGGAAGCAGCTGCCATTGTCCGGGCGGCACTCGCCAGCGACAGGAAGCTGATCACCGGCGTTCAGGTCTTCGATCTGTTCGAAGGCGCATCGCTTGGCGACGGCAAGAAATCCGTGGCAATCGAAGTCGCGATCCAGCCGCAGGAACGCACCTTGAACGACGAGGACCTGGAAGCGCTGACCAGACGCGTTGTCGAGAGCGTCAGCAAGCAAACCGGCGGTGTGTTGCGGGGCTAACGCTGCCATCCGAAAATCTCAGATACAAAAAAGGGGCGCGTTGCGCCCCTTTCATTTGATTTGCCCGGACCTATTTCTGGATAACTTTCCAGTTCTTGTAGAAAATCGAATTGCTGCCCTTCAAAATCACACCCATGAACGAGACGATGGCCGCGAACAACGCCGGCATATGGGACGGGCGCAGGATATCCACGAACAGGCAGTAGCGCGTCTGGTCGGTCTGGTTGACCGACTGGTGCATCAGTGTGTCATCGAAGATGAAAAGCTTGTCGTCTTTCCAGTAGCTCGTTGTATCGCCGCACCAGATATAGGCGGTGCGGTCATTCATGTCGTTGATGTTGTAGAGCACGCGGATCGTCGCGCGTACCGGTCCGAAATGCTTCGATGTCGAATTCTTCTTGTTGAAGACCGACACGCCGATCGTCTTGACGAAATTATACTTCTCATAGAAGGACGGCACATTGGCGAAGCTAGGCTGGTCCTTGCCATACCACTTGAAGAAAAACATGCTCCGCGCTTGCTGCTCCGCACGCGCCTGCAGTTGGCCTACGATATTTTCCTTTTGCGTCGCCGTAATCAGCCGCTTCACTTCTGCCTGATAATCGGATGGCAGATCCTGCAACTTGTAAACGCCCTTGTTGACATAGGGCAGCGACAGGATGTCGAGAACGATGTTCAGCGGCGACAGAAGCCAGGTGAACATGCCGTTACCAAAGAAATATTGCTCGACCACATCACGGTTCAAATTCTTGTTGCGCGACAGATCATAGATGCCGCAGATCACGTAGAAAATCACCAGATACGGGACAAAATAGGCGATGACGCCCAAAAGAACCAATCCGACGGCCCAACGGCGAAGGGACTTTTTCGTTGCTTTTTCCATGGTATTCCAGGTTCAGCGCCAGCGATGCGAGACCGTTGGCGCGGCTTGTTGAGACAAATCGATCTTGCGCGATAAAGGGTCAGGACCTGTTGATCTGGTCGAAATGGTATGAGGCTTTTCGTTCGGATACGAGGAGCAAAGGCGATGGAAATGTCTATCCATTTTCGAGCCTTTGCGACAAAGTAGCCGGGCGAAAAGACCATATCCTGCGGGCGCCGAATCGTCTGCGAGCTGCAGTGTAGAACCGTTCGGCCGGGGGAAGGCCCCGCCCTTCACGTTTCTCCTCGCATCTTCTTGCCGTTTCAGGCGCCATTTCGATCATATTAACAGGTCCTGACCCTAGAGCCACCGGCGGGTTTTTTTAAAGTCGCCAATGGCGGTCAGGAATAGGCCTTACCGCAATTCGTCTGTCAAGAGCACGCGAAAGGAGGCCCGGGGGCCGCCCTTTAGCTTGCATGCGTCAGATCAAGCTGGTTCACTGGAACCAATTGCCTTCAGGCCTTGCCATTCGACAAGGGCAAAGCAGCCAACGGCAGCCGTTACGGCAAGACTGGCAATAACGCCAAGAGCTGTAAATGCCGATGGCATCAGCATCAGGATCGCCGGGACGCCAACGACCCAGAGCAGATCCGCGGCGAAGACAAAGCCGACGAGCAACGCGGATGCGGATTTCCACCGGGCGATGAGGCCGACATCCACTGCGAACAGAATGAGCGCAACGCCGAGCGTGGCAATGAGCCAGACCGGTGCCCCAGGCATCAAATAAATCGCTGAAAGTTCGGCAAATAGCACAAGACCGAGCCCGGTTATGCCTGTCAGGACCGCATTGATCATCAGGCCAGTTTTCAGATTGATATTGATCATGTTCATTCTCCTTTGTTCGTGTTGATGACCGCACATTGCGAGAAAGAGGTAGGCGAAACAATTACCTCTGAGGTAATGGATACACTGCAGGTTGAATGGCATCCTGTTCGAAAATGGGAAGCATCCATGGAATTTGGTGATCAACTGAAGCAATGGCGTTCGCACAGGCATCTAAGCCAGCTGGATCTGGCCGCCCTCGATGCCGGCATTTCGGCTCGGCATTTGTCCTTTCTCGAAACCGGCCGCGCCCGTCCTTCCGAAGGCATGATCGTCCGCATCTGCGAGACGCTCGAATTGCCATTCAAGATTCTGCAACGAGCTGTTCACTGCCGCCGGATTTGCGCCGCGTTATCTTTCCGCCGAGCGCGAGGGTATTGCTGGTCTGCCGCCGTTGCTACGCGATACGTTGCTTATGATTCTTGCGCGCCATGCGCCGTGGCCGGCGGTCGCCTTCGACGCAGATCACAACATCCTTGCTGCCAATGACGGTTTCACGGGACTTGTCGATGCGCTCGGCATTGGCATTGCGCCGGGCATCAACATATTGGCGCTGGTGCTGGAAAATGGGCCAGTACGTTCAGCGATAACCAACTGGCCTGAGGTCGCCGTTTTGTTTCTCAAGCGGGCACGCAACGAGGCGCGGCTTTACGGTCCGCGGAGCGAACTCGCCAGACGCATCGCCATCTATGAAAATGATGCTGAGTTTGCAGCGCTATTGCGCAACGACGAAAGCGAACGCAACCCGCCTCCGGTGATTACGGTGCAACTGCGCCTGGGTGAAGCGGTCACCAACTGGATCACCACGCTCACGGCTTTTGGCTCGGCGCAGGAGGTTTTGACGGAGGGGATTTTCATCGAGCAATATTTCCCGGCGGATGACGCAACGCGGGCCATTGCAGACAGTGCGGGGTGCCGATTGCTCAGCGCCCCGCGTTTTGAAATCAGCCGTTGACAAGAGCGAGCGAGGCATCCGTGTAACGCTTGCCCGCGACGCGGGTCGGGGAAAGCGCGTCGCCGATCTTTGCATGGTCGGCTGCGGAGAGGGAAATATCTGCCGCGGCCGCATTCTCTTCCAGATGCTTGATCTTGCGCGCACCGGGGATCGGCACGATGAAATCGCCCTGATGCAAGACCCAGGCGAGCGCAAGTTGTGCCGGCGTGACACCCTTGTCGGCCGCCAGGCCCTTCAGCGTGGCGATCAGTACGGCATTGGCGTCCATGTTTTCCGCCTGGAAGCGCGGCAGGGTCTTGCGCCAGTCATCGGCGCCGAGTTCATCGGGCTTGTTGATCGTGCCGGTTAGAAGACCGCGTCCTAGCGGGCTATAGGGCACGAAGCCGATGCCAAGTTCGCGGCAGACGGAGAGGACCTCGTCTTCCGGCTCGCGGCTCCACAGCGAGTATTCGCTTTGGACGGCGGCGATCGGATGGACTTTGTGGGCACGGCGGATCGTGGCGGCACTGGCTTCGGAAAGCCCAAGCGCCTTCACCTTCCCCTGCTTGACGAGGTCGGCCATGGCGCCAACCGTATCTTCGATCGGCACGTTCGGGTCGACGCGGTGCTGGTAGAACAGGTCGATCTGTTCGATGCCGAGCCGCCCAAGCGAAGACTCCGCGACAGCTTTCAGATGTTCCGGACGGCTGTCCACGCCGACCATGCGCGAGGGACCTTCGCCCTCGTCGGCAATCTTGAAACCGAATTTGGTGGCGATTACAACCTTGTCACGGCGGCCTTTCATCGCCTTGCCGACGAGGATTTCATTGTCGAACGGCCCATACACTTCGGCCGTGTCGAAAAAGGTAACGCCAATATCCACCGCACGATGCAGCGTCCGGATCGCATCGGCTTCGTCCTGGCCGCCATAGGCGAACGTCATGCCCATGCATCCAAGTCCGATAGCCGAGACGCTGAGTTCCGTTCCGAGTTTGCGTTTTTCCATCACTGAGCTCCTTCTGGTGTGGTGAGGCGAAGGTAAGCGGGTAAACGTTGTTCGATAATTGCCTTAATTTTTTACAGCTTGTTCTATATGATAGATCAATGGATCGATCCCGGCTTCCCCAACTGGCAATATTTGCCACCGTTGCTGCGTCCGGCGGCTTTCGTGGCGCGGCAAAGGAACTGGGCATTGCGCCCTCTGCCGTCAGTCATGCCATCTCCAGTCTCGAGCAAAGCCTCGGCGTGCGGCTTCTGGCCCGCACCACGCGCAGCGTCGCCGTTACAGAGGAGGGTGCGCTGCTGCTCAAGCGGCTTCGCCCGGCCCTGGGGGAGATCGACCTGGCGCTCGATGCGGTAAAGGAAGCGAACAACCGCGTTGCCGGCAATCTGCGCCTGAGTGTTCCGCCCTTTGCCGCCCACTGGCTGCTTGCGCCGCGTCTGGCGGCCTTCAGCGAGATCTACCCCGGGGTCACGCTGGAATTGCGGGTCGAAGAGCCCTTCAAGGACATCGTCGCGGCGGGCGTCGATGCCGGCATGCGGCTTGGTGAAAGCCTGGAGCCGGACATGATCGCCGTGCCAATGAGCCGGCCGATCCGGGCCAGCATTGTTGCGGCCCCTGCGTATTTCGAAAAGTATCCCGTTCCTTTGCATCCCCGCGACCTCGCGGAGCACCTGTGCATCCGCCGGCGTTTTTCCAGCGGCCAGATCTATCGCTGGGAATTCGAAAAGGATGGCGAGGAAATCGTCCTCGAAGTGAATGGCCCATTGATCCTCGGTGATGACCGGCTGGTTGTGGAGGCGGCACTGGGCGGTGCCGGAATTGCGTTCCTTTTGCAATACATGGCGCCGGAAGCGATAGCAGAGGGCAGGCTGCGCCGCGTGCTCGAAGATTGGTGTGCGCCTTTTCCGGGTGTCTACCTTTATTATCCGAGTCGCCGGCAGATGCGACCGGCCCTTCGCGCCTTCATTGATTTCTTCAGGTTTACGACCTAGGTTGCCGCCGGCGAAAAGGAGAAAACATCATGTTCCGTTGGGGTGTATTATCGACAGCAAAAATCGGGGTAACGGCGGTTATTCCCGCTATTTGTGACGCGGAGAATTCCGTGCTGTCCGGCATCGCCAGCCGCGATCTCATGAAAGCGCGTGCAGTTGCCGAACGTTTCGGAGCACCGCATGCTTTCGGCTCATATGAGGCCATGCTGGCATCGAAAGATATTGACGGCGTCTATATCCCGCTACCCACTTCGCAGCACGTCGAATGGTCGTTGAAGGCGGCTGAAGCCGGCAAACATGTCCTGTGTGAAAAGCCGATCTCATTGCATGCCAGTGAAATTGCGGCCTTGCAGCGCGCCCGCGATACCAATGGCGTGCTGATCTCGGAAGCCTTCATGGTCACCTATCATCCGCAATGGCTGAAAGTGCGTGAACTTATCGCGCAGGGCGCGATCGGCAAACTGCGCCGGGTGCAGGCGGCCTTCACCTATTTCAACAAGGATGCCGGCAATATGCGCAACCAGCTTTCGCTGGGTGGCGGGGCCCTGCCCGATATCGGCGTCTACCCGACCGTCGTCACCCGCTTCGTCACCGGCAAGGAGCCGGTCCGGGTCACAGCCACGGTGGAACGCGATCCCGACTTCGGCACGGATCGCTATGCCAGCGTTCGCGCGGATTTTGACGGGTTCGAGCTGACCTTTTATGTTGCGACGCAGCTCGCCGCGCGTCAATCGATCGTGTTCCATGGCGATGAAGGCTATATTGACGTGCTCGCGCCATTCAACACCGGCAAATACGATCATGCCAAGATAACACTCCACAACAGCAATCACAGCAGCGCCACCGAGTATAATTTCAGTGACGTCAATCACTACCGTCTGGAGGTTGAAGCCTTTGCCCGTGCGGCAAAAGGCGAGGATGTACCGGTCTTCACGCTGGAAAATTCAGTCCTCAACCAGAAGCTGATCGACGCCATCTACCGGGCCGACGAAACCGGCAACTGGGAAACGGTCTGACGGGGCCTTACCAATAAACGCCGCCGCGGGTGACATGCACGCGCGGCTTGCCGTTGGGGGCATAGAGGCTCTGGGCACAAGCCTCGCAATCCGCATCGGCATCCGGCACGACCGGATGGATTGCCTGGGTGTTGATCAGCGACAGGATTTCCAGATTGTTGGAATTCCAGCGCCCATACTGCTGGCCGATCTGCGGCACCGATCTTGGCCGCGTGCGGATGTGCTCCTGCGGCTTGAGCGAAAGGCGGGCGAGAATATCGTCCGGCATCTTGTCGCCGCGCGCCACAACCGCACATGCCTCTTTCAATGCATTCAGCCGGGCGACACGTGCATCAGTCAGGGGATGTGTACGAAGAATTGAGGGATCGGGAATGCGCCCTCCCGGCAGGATGAGATTTTCCCAGACCTTTCCCTGCGCCTTTTCGAGCTTTACCAATGCATGGGAAAGCCCGTCCGGATCACCTGTCAGCATCGCCGCGCCGAGATCGGCGTCGAATTCGCGGGTACGTGACAGCGCCATTTGCAAAAGACCGCCAATTGTCGGCGCAAACAGCAGCACGATGACGCCAAGCCATGGAACCTGCGCAACGGAACCACTGGCAAGCCAGGTGATATTGAACAATAGCGAGACAATGCCGATCGTCGACATCAACGAAGTGAAGCGTGACACCGTATCGGCAAGCGCCATTACCTTGAGATCTTCGTTGCGGATATGGCTGATCTCATGCGCCAGCACCCCCGTGAGCTCGCGCGCCGTCAGAGCCCGAATCAGCTGGTCAGTGACCGCGACGACCGAATCGTCCTTCCGCCCGACGGCAAAGGCATTCATCATCCGCGAAGGGATCACATGCAACTTTGGCGCCTTGGGCAGCCCCGCACGCCGGGCAAGTTCTTCGACGATCGCCAATCCTTGCGGGAATTCGCCGCGCGTGACTGGCCTTGCCTTATACATCGTCAGCACCATTTGAGGACTGATGCGCCTTATCGCAAAAAGGCTTATTCCGCCAAAAACAAAGGCGTAGGCGATGCCGGCGGGACCTGCCAGTGTCCAGGCGCAGACGATGAGCAGGACAAGACTGCCTGTCAGGAGCAGCCAGGTATGCAATGTATTGATCAGCCGGCTTCGCCGGTGTCCGGGGGCGTGGAGGTGAAGGCTGCTATCGGTCATGGACGATATATGGGGCCAAAAAGGCCGTTTGCCGAGTCTTTTAAGGTGATTAAGCATGCAAATGCTGCAGCTTCTGACTTGCATGGTAATTTCCCCCTTCTTATATAGCCCCCAACACTGTAAGTACCGTTCGCCTCGGCGGTCCTGAATTGTTGAAACCCCCTAGGGGCTGCTGAATGGAATGCTCGGCAGAGGTCCCAGCAGCCTGCTGAATGGAGATAGAGTAATGGCTAAAGTTATCGGTATTGATTTGGGAACGACCAATTCCTGCGTCTCTGTCATGGATGGCAAGAACGCGAAGGTCATTGAAAATGCGGAAGGTGCACGGACGACGCCTTCGATCATCGCGTTTACGGATAGCGATGAGCGCCTTGCGGGCCAGCCGGCCAAGCGTCAGGCCGTCACCAATCCAGAAGGAACCGTCTTCGCGGTCAAGCGCCTTATCGGCCGCCGCTTTGACGACCCGACCGTCGAAAAGGACAAGAAGCTTGTTCCCTACCACATCGTCAAAGGCGATAACGGCGATGCTTGGGTAGAAGTACACGGCAAGAAGTATTCGCCTTCGCAGATTTCTGCAATGATCCTGCAGAAGATGAAGGAAACAGCGGAAGCCTATCTCGGTGAAAAGGTCGAAAAGGCTGTCATCACCGTTCCGGCTTATTTCAATGACGCCCAGCGTCAGGCAACCAAGGACGCCGGCAAGATCGCTGGCCTGGAAGTACTCCGTATCATCAACGAGCCGACCGCTGCGGCGCTTGCCTATGGCCTCGACAAGAAGGAAGGCAAGACAATCGCCGTATACGATCTGGGCGGTGGTACGTTCGACGTATCGATCCTCGAGATCGGCGACGGCGTTTTCGAAGTGAAGTCGACCAATGGCGATACGTTCCTTGGCGGCGAGGACTTCGACATGCGTCTGGTTGAATATTTTGCAGCCGAGTTCAAGAAGGAACAGGGCATCGATCTGAAGAACGACAAGCTCGCCCTGCAGCGCCTGAAGGAAGCTGCTGAAAAGGCGAAGATCGAACTGTCGTCGGCTCAACAGACCGAAATCAACCTGCCGTTTATCACTGCCGATGCTTCTGGTCCGAAGCATTTGACGATGAAGCTGTCGCGCGCCAAGTTCGAGAGCCTCGTTGATGACCTGGTTCAGCGTACCGTTGATCCTTGCAAGTCGGCGCTCAAGGATGCCGGCCTCAAGGCTGGCGAGATTGATGAAGTGGTTCTCGTCGGCGGTATGACCCGCATGCCGAAGATCCAGGAAATCGTGAAGGCCTTTTTCGGCAAGGAACCACACAAGGGTGTAAACCCGGACGAAGTGGTTGCCATGGGTGCCGCCATCCAGGCCGGCGTTCTGCAGGGCGACGTCAAGGATGTTCTTCTGCTCGACGTTACCCCGCTGTCACTCGGCATCGAAACACTGGGCGGTGTCTTCACGCGTCTGATCGAGCGTAACACCACGATCCCGACAAAGAAGTCGCAGACCTTCTCCACGGCCGAAGACAATCAGTCCGCCGTGACGATCCGCGTCTTCCAGGGCGAGCGCGAAATGGCCGCCGACAACAAGGCGCTTGGCCAGTTCGATCTCGTCGGCATTCCGCCTGCACCGCGCGGCGTTCCGCAAATTGAGGTCACGTTCGATATCGATGCCAACGGTATCGTCAATGTCTCGGCCAAGGACAAAGGTACGGGCAAGGAGCATCAGATCCGCATCCAGGCATCCGGTGGTCTGTCCGACGCCGATATCGAGAAGATGGTCAAGGACGCCGAGGCCAATGCCGAGAGCGACAAGAAGCGCCGTGAGGCTGTCGAGTCGAAAAATCAGGCTGAAGCTCTGATCCATTCGACCGAGAAATCGCTGAAGGATTATGGCGACAAGGTCTCGGCCGAAGACAAGCAGGCGATCGAAACTGCTCTTGCCGAGTTGAAGACAGCCGCGGAAGGCGACGACGCCGAGGTCATCAAGGCAAAGACGCAGACGCTGGCCGAAGTTTCGATGAAGCTTGGTCAGGCCATGTATGAAGCTTCTCAGGCGGCGGAAGCGGCCGAAGGCGGCGAGGCCGATGCGACTGCCAAGGCGGATGATGATGTCGTTGATGCCGATTTCGAAGAAATCGACGAAGACGGCAAGAAGAAGTCCGCCTGATCTCTGCCATATACCCAGCGAAAGCCCGGCCACAGTGCCGGGCTTTTTGTTTTTGCGCCTGGCTTTGGCTGCCAGCATCCCACGCGGGAACTCTATCCGCTTTCGATGGTTACTTTGTGGTTGCTGACAACCAACAGGGAGAGATCACATGGCAGATAAAACGCTCCAGACATTGTTTCATGAAACGCTAAAGGACATTTACTACGCCGAACGCAAAATTCTCAAAGCCTTGCCGAAAATGGCGAAGGGTGCAAACTCCTTGGAGCTGAAAGCAGCCTTCGAAAAGCATCGTGACCAGACGGAAGTGCATGTCGAACGTCTTCAGCAGGTGTTCGAACTATTCGGCAAGCGTGCGCAGGGCAAGACATGCGAAGCCATTGAGGGCCTCATAGCAGAGGGTGAAGAAATCCTGGAGGACTTCAAAGGCCAGCCGGCAATCGACGCAGGGCTTGCGTCGGCGGCTCAAGCGGTCGAGCACTACGAGATGGCCCGCTATGGAACTCTGGCCAGGTGGGCAGGGGAGCTTGGTATGAAGGACGCTCAAAAGTTGCTTGCGGCAACCTTGCAGGAAGAGACCGCAACTGACAAAGCGCTGACTGCGCTTGCGGAAGGTTCGCTCAACCAGACCGCGAAAGCCGCCTGAACGTCAGGGGCGTGCCGTCGCAACACATGGCGGCGCGCCCCTGATCCAAAATCTGACGGAGAATGAGCTGTGGCGACAGGCTTGCGGTTTGGCCACCTCGGCCCATGCACAAAGCACTTGTGCGTTGACATGCAGGGCATTTTTACCGGGAACAGCCCTTGGGCAATGCCTTGGTTCGATCGCGTTCTTCCAAATATCCATAAACTGGTTTCATTTTTGCCATCCGGCACAATCTTTACCCGATTTATCCCTGCAGATACGCCGGCATCGGCTGGCGGAAGTTGGAGCCGCTACTACAGAACCTGGTATGCCATGACGCTGGAGCATCTGGAACCGGGCCAGATTGATCTCGTCCCCGAACTCGCAAAATATGTCCCGCCTGCCGCAATGGTCGACAAGCGGGTGTATTCACCTTGGTATTCCGGCGAACTGCAGGCGGTCTTGGCACGGTCCAATACCGACACGCTGATTGTTTCAGGTGGAGAAACGGATGTATGCGTTCTGGCTTCCGTGCTGGGTGCCATCGATGTGGGATACCGGGTAATCGTGGCGACAGATGCAGTATGCAGTTCGTCGGACGAGACACACGACGCTATACAGGTATTTTTTGGTCAGCGGCTATCGCAACAAGTGGAAACGGCCGAAACGGCGGAGATTATCGAGGCGTGGCAAAGCCCACTATTGAGGATTATCCGAAACGGATAAGGTGCGGCGTTCGACCGGAAATTCGCGTCGATGGGAGCGGTAGGGTTTCTTTCCGCGCACCAAAATCGTGGAAGACTTGCCACATAATTGCAATAATGCGCAAATATGCGCCATTTGGGGCGAATCAATATAAGTTGGCTATGGCATTCATGGCGGTGAACACCTAAATACCGGCTTTAAAAGGCTTCTGAAGAAGCATCTGCGATTTTCTAGGAACGAGTGTCTGGATGAAGGCTGACTATTACGAAACCCTCGGCGTAGCGAGAAGCGCTGATGAGAAAGAGCTCAAGAGCGCTTTCCGTAAACTGGCAATGCAATTTCACCCTGACAAGAATCCGGGCGATGCCGATGCCGAGCACCGGTTCAAGGAAATTGGCGAAGCCTACGAAACGCTGAAGGACCCGCAGAAACGCGCTGCCTATGACCGGTTCGGTCATGCTGCCTTCGAGAACGGCGGCATGAATGGCGGCGGTGGTGGATTTGGCGGTGCCGGCGGGTTTGCCGATATTTTCGAAGACATTTTTGGCGAGATGATGGGCGGTGGGCGCCAGCGCCGTTCCGGTGGTCGTGAACGTGGTGCAGACCTGCGCTACAATATGGAAATTACACTCGAAGAAGCCTATACGGGCAAGACGGCGCAGATCAGGGTTCCGACTTCGATCACCTGCGACGAATGTTCGGGTAGCGGCGCCAAACCCGGCACTCAGCCCGTCACATGCAGTATGTGTAGCGGCTCAGGGCGCGTTCGCGCAGCCCAGGGATTCTTCTCCATCGAGCGCACCTGCCCGACCTGTCACGGCCGCGGCCAGATCATCAAGGATCCCTGCCCGAAATGCAGCGGCCAGGGACGCATGACCGAGGAGCGCGCGCTTTCTGTCAATATTCCGGCAGGTATTGAAGACGGCACGCGCATTCGTCTGACCGGTGAAGGCGAGGCTGGCTTGCGTGGCGGCCCGTCCGGCGATCTTTATATTTTCCTGTCTTTGAAACCGCATGAATTCTTCCAGCGGGATGGCGCGGACCTCTATTGCAAGGTTCCCATCTCGATGACGACGGCGGCATTGGGCGGGCAGTTCGAGGTGGCGACGCTCGATGGCACGCAGACCCGGGTCAAGATCCCCGACGGCACGCAGAATGCCAAGCAGTTCCGCCTGAAGGGCAAGGGCATGCCGGTCCTGCGCCAGCCTGCCATGGGCGACCTCTATATCCAGATCGCAATAGAGACCCCGCAGAACCTCAACAAGCGGCAGCGTGAGCTTCTGGAAGAGTTCGATCGGATCTCTTCGCAAGACAACAGCCCTCAATCTTCAGGTTTCTTTGCTCGCATGAAGGAGTTCTTTGAGGGCCTAAGCGAATAATTTTATTGCTACTTCTCGTTGGAGCGGCCTTGCTTCCGCCACGAGTTGCGTCATAAACTTTTCTGGCTGCGACGGAGGATGAGCATGTCACGACCTTTGGGTAAAAAACTGGCCGAGAAATTCGGCGAGGAAATCCGTTTCTTCAAGGGATGGATGCATGGCCCTAAGGCTGTCGGCTCGATCCTGCCGACGAGTTCCATCACGGCACGCCGCATGGCCAGTGTCGTCAATCCCCATTCGGGCCTCCCCGTACTTGAGCTTGGACCTGGAACCGGTGTCATCACCCGTGCGATTCTCAACCGCGGTGTTGAGCCTTCAAATCTCTATAGTGTCGAGTACTCGCCGGATTTTGCTGAACACCTGCGCGAAGATTTCCCCGGCGTGAACATCGTCGAGGGCGATGCTTTCAACCTGGATGTGACACTCGGCGACAAACGCGATCAAAAGTTTGATCTCGGTGGTCTCTGCGGTGCCGCTTCTGAATTTTCCTGTCGGCGATCGTGTCAAGATAATCGAGGATCTGTTGCGCCGGATTCCGCATGGACGCCCCATTGTGCAGATCACCTATGGGCCCATGTCGCCTGTCCCTGCCGGACGCGGCAATTACAAGATCGAGCACCTCGATTTCATCATTCGCAATGTTCCGCCGGCCCGGCTTTGGGTCTACCGCCGGGTCGACTGAAAATCTATAGTCCCTTTTCCGACATATCGTACACAGTAGCGAGGGGCTTTGATGCTGCCTAAAATTCTGGTCTTTGCCGGCTCCAACCGTACGGGTGCCTATAGCAAGCAGGTGGCCAATGTGGCCGCGAGAACCTTGGTGGAGCTCGGGGCCGAGGTGACGCGCATTGCGCTGATCGACTATCCGCTGCCCATCATGGACCAGGATCTGGAAAAGGAAAAAGGCATTCCGGAAAACGCGATGAAGCTTGGCCGGCTGTTTGCCGCCCATGACGGCATCCTTATCGCTTCACCCGAGTACAATTCCTCGATCCCGCCGCTTCTGAAGAACACGATCGATTGGGTAAGCCGGATTTCCAAGGATGGCGAAAAGCCTTTCAAACCCTATGCAGGCAAGATTGTAGGGCTCTGCTCCTCTTCCGAAGGAAATTTCGGCGGTGCCCGTGGCCTCTATCATTTGCGCTCCGTTCTGATGAATGTCGGTACGCAGATCATCACCGAACAGTGCTCAGTTATTCGGGCGCATCAGGCTTTCGCCGAAGATGGTTCCTTCCTTGATGACCATACTGCCAAGTCGATGCAGCGGGTCTGCCAATCGCTGATCGACCATACGAGATTCGCCGTTTCCCGCCGGTAACCGCGATTTCATTGCCGGTTATGCTCATGACGTATTTCCTCGAGGGCTCTTCTGTGCGATGGGGGAGCGATCAACAATATAAGGTGGTTTGTCATGACGGATGCGGCTTTGCGCGAGCGCCTGATCGTAGGCCTTGATGTGCCGACACTTAACGTAGCCGAGCAGATCGTCAGCGAACTCGGCGATGCGGTGTCGTTCTACAAGATCGGCTATCAGCTGGCATTTGCGGGCGGGCTTGGCTTTGCCAGCGAGCTTGCAGGCTCGGGCAAGAAAGTCTTTCTCGACATGAAGCTGCTCGACATCGACAATACTGTTGCCAAGGGTGTCGAGAACATTGTCAAGATGGGGGTCTCGATGCTGACGCTGCATGCCTATCCCAAAGCCATGAAGGCGGCGGTCGCGGCTGCCCGCGGATCGGACATCTGCCTCCTTGGGGTCACGGTCCTGACCTCGATGGACCAGCAGGATATAGTCGATGCAGGCTATGAGCATGATCCGCATACACTGGTCCTGATCCGGGCTGAACAGGCGCTTCGTGCAGGGATGGGCGGGGTAGTCTGTGCGGCGACGGAAGCCGCCGCGGTGCGCAAGATCGTCGGGCAGGACCTTGCTGTCGTCACGCCTGGCATCCGGCCAGTTGGCGCCGATGCCGGCGATCAGAAGCGCGTTATGACGCCCGCCGATGCGCTCCGTTCCGGTGCGAGCCATCTGGTCGTTGGACGGCCGATCGTCGGGGCGCCGGACCGCAAGGCGGCGGCTGAGGCGATCCTTGCGGAAATGTCGAATGCTTGAGGCAGCACCACTGGCGAGAATTGCATGAGGTTTGAGCAAGATCCGCTCAAGAATCATTGAATCTTGCCCAGGAATTGGCTGGAATGGCTTAAATTTCTCAACTCTACCGGGCAATCCGGTTGTGAAAGGATGAATAGAATGGCCAAGGGATACTGGATTGCGCGGGTCGACGTGAGGGATACGGAACGCTACAAGGACTATGTATCGACGGCAAAACCCGCCTTCGAAAAGTACGGCGCCAACTTTCTGGCGCGTGGCGGTGACTATCACGTGCTGGAAGGTCAGGCGCGCGCCCGCAACGTGGTCATCGAAGTTCCCGTCACTGCAGGCCGCAGTCGATTGCTACAATTCGCCGGAATATCAAGCCGCAAAGGCAATCCGCATCACCGTCGCCGACGGCGAAATGCTGGTTGTCGAAGGGGTCTGAAGGGACTGACGTTCCATTCAACCGCAATGCAACTGTAGATAGCGAACATTTTTCTGTTCCCTTATTCTTTTGTTGCATTGCAATATCGGTGGAACCCGGTAGGGTCACTGACCAATCAAGATTATTTTTACCTGTAAGGGTGACGTAGCCTGGATTGCCGTTGTGTCGATCGATCGGAAAATGGAATGTTCTACCAGCTTTATGAACTCAACCATGCCGCGCTCCAGCCCTACCGGGCTTTCGCCGATGCAACCAAGTTATTCTACGATAACCCATTGAATCCATTGTCTCAAACGGTGGTGGGGCGCTCCATAACCGCGATGTGCGAACTGTTCGAACGCACCACGCGCGCCTATGGCAAGCCTGTCTTCGACCTGCCGACAACCTTGATTGATGGAATCGAAACCGATGTGAAGGAAAAGATCGTTTGGTCAAAGCCCTTCTGCAACGTCATTCATTTCAAGCGCTCCCTCGCGGCCACGCGCCCTGGCGATCCGAAGATTCTCGTGGTCGCGCCCATGTCGGGACATTATGCAACGCTACTGCGGGGGACGGTTGAAGCACTGCTCCCGCATGCTGAAGTCTATATCACCGATTGGGTCGATGCGCGCACTGTTCCGCTTAGCGACGGCAATTTCGATCTCGATGACTACATCGATTATGTCATTGAAATGTTTCATGCATTGGGTGAAGATACCCATGTTGTGGCTGTCTGCCAGCCCTCGGTCCCGGTTCTCGCCGCCGTTTCCATCATGGAAGCAAATGACGATCGTTACTCACCCTCCAGTATGACATTGATGGGGGGGCCGATCGATACCCGCAAGAATCCGACGGCCGTCAACAAGCTGGCTGAGGAAAAAGGCATCAACTGGTTCCGCGACAATGTGATCATGTCGGTTCCTTGGCCGCATGCCGGATTCATGCGTGACGTTTATCCTGGCTTCCTGCAGCTGTCCGGCTTCATGAGCATGAACCTGGACCGCCATATTACAGCGCATAAGGAATTCTTCATGCATCTGGTCGAGGAAGACGGAGATTCCGCTGACAAGCATCGGGAATTCTACGATGAATACCTGGCGGTCATGGATCTGACGGCGGAATTTTACTTGCAGACGGTTGATACGGTGTTCGTGCGCCAAGCGTTGCCGAAAGGCGAAATGACCCATCGCGGAGTGCCGGTTGACCCCGCCGCCATTCGAACTGTCGCGCTTCTCACCGTTGAGGGTGAGAATGACGATATATCTGGTGTTGGTCAGACCAAGGCAGCGCAGACCCTTTGCGTCAATATTCCGAAAGAGATGCGGATGCATTATCTTCAACCGAAAGTTGGCCACTATGGTGTATTCAACGGGTCGCGTTTCCGTGCCGAAATTGCACCACGTATCGTCCAGTTTGTTAACGATCACGCACAGGTGAACCGCAATAGCAATGTGACGCCGATAGGAAAACGCGCACGAGCCTAACCCGTTTGATGTAGCCGGCATGAAACACGAACGAATTTCACACTTGGCAAGCCGCTAACCCCCGGTCCAGCCAGCAGTTTTTAAAAAAGAAATTAAAACAATGACATAGTAATGGGTTTGCGGCGCAATGGGTCGCCGAAATTTCGTGCACGACACTCGGTTCTAATTCTCAATAATATTCGGAACATGCAAAACCTCCAATTTTAACCATATATTAACAATGGCGGGACCGTGGCGCCATTGTGATTGACTCATGTCCCCTCCCGCCGTTAACGTTTTGTTAACGATGGCTGATCGGGTTTGGAGTGGGGCATGTTCGGAGCGGCAAGGGTTATGAAGTGCATGGGGATTGCAGTAGCACTCCTTATGGTGTCGCTTGGTGCAAACCCCGCTTCGGCATCCGAGGCATTCATGACCACAGGTGGTCTGACATCGCAACCAATCGGCCACTATGAATTCTGCAAGCGCACGCCGGACGAGTGCTCCATCCGCAGCCGCAATGTGATGCCCGAAAAGATGAACCATGATTTCTGGCAGCTGATCGTCAGCATCAACAGCAGTGACAACCAGAAGATAAAGCCATTGACTGACATGGAGATCTATGGCGTCGAGGAATATTGGGCCTATCCCGACAAGGTCGGCGATTGCGAAGACTACGTGCTGCTTAAGCGGCGTGATCTGATGCAGGCGGGGATATCTCCAGCCAATCTCCTGATTACCGTGGTTCGCAAGCCCGATGGCGAGGGCCATGCGGTTCTGACCGTGCGCACCGACAAGGGGGATTTCGTCCTTGATAATCTGGTCGATGGCGTGAAGAACTGGTCAGAGACCGAGTACACGTATCTCAAGCGGCAGGCGACCAATAATACTGGCCGCTGGGTCAGCATCGAAGCGCCTACCAACATTCTGGTCGGTTCGGTTCAGTAAAAAATCAATATTGGAGGGCGTGCCGGATCGAAAGGTCCGGCACGTTCGCTTGGTCATGCCGCTTGGTTAACGGTGTCGGCGGCGATACGGTAGGAAATTGCTTCGGCAAGGTGAATGCGTCCGACGGTCTCTTGGCCGTCGAGATCGGCCAATGTTCGCGCTACTTTCAACACGCGATGGTAGGCGCGGGCAGAAAATCGCATCTGCTCGCTGGCCTGCTGCAGCAGCGAAATGCCCTGACCATCGGGTTGTGCGACTTGTTCAATCAAGGCAACCGAACATTGTGCGTTGGTTGTGATGGAGGGAACGCCTAATTCTTCGTAGCGCCGCTTCTGTATAGCGCGCGCTCGTGCAACCCGCGCGGCGACAACGGCGCTGCTTTCTGAAGCGGAAGGGCGGATGAGATCGGTAGCGCTGACGGATGGAACGTCGACCCTTATATCGATGCGATCCAGCAACGGACCGGAAATCCGTGCCTGATAATCCTGTCGGCAACGTGGTCCACGGGCGCATTGATGACCTGGCTCGCCTGCCATACCGCAGCGGCAGGGATTCATGGCGGCAACAAGCTGGATTTGCGCCGGATAGGAAATGCGGTGATTGGCCCGCGCGATCATGCACTCTCCCGTTTCCAGTGGTTGACGAAGCGAGATCAAGCACCTGCGGTGTGAATTCGGGAAACTCATCCAGGAAAAGCACACCGCGATGGGCTAAGGACACTTCACCCGGACGGGCCCGAATGCCGCCACCGAACATTGCCGCCATGGAAGCGGAATGATGTGGCGCGCGAAATGGCCGTCTGTCCGTCAGCTTTCCACCCATGAGCTCGCCCGCAATCGAGGCGATCATTGATACATCGAGCAGCTCCCTCGGCAGGAGGGGTGGCAAGATTGAGGGCAACCGCTGTGCCAGCATGGATTTGCCCGATCCTGGCGGCCCCATCATGAGAACGTTGTTGACATAGGGCCTTCCGCCGTTTAGCCATGGATTGACACTCAACAAGAGACGACTCATGAAAGCTACCCAGCCGCGAGCCTACTCGTACGTACGGTTCTCCACTCCCGAGCAACAGCATGGTGACAGTCATCGGCGACAGACCCAGATGGCGGCGGCGTATGCCGCGAAGCATGGACTGCAACTGGATACGGAATTGAATATGGCCGATCTGGGTGTGTCAGCGTATCGCGGCAGGAACTTGGCGGACGGGGCGCTAGGCATGTTCTTACAATTGGCTGAGGCTGGCGACATCCCGCATGGGAGTTTCCTGCTGGTTGAAGCGCTGGACCGACTATCGCGACAGACTGCGAGGCGAGCGGTGCGGGTCTTGGAGAGCATCGTGGAATCTGGAGTCACTGTTGTTACTCTCGACAATGAGAAGCGGTACACGGTTGAGGGGTTGGATAGCGACCCCATGGACCTGATGATGAGCATGATGTTTTTCATCAGGGCCAATGAGGAGAGCGCTACGAAGGCTCGGCGGTTGAAGGCGGCGTGGCACGGTAAGCGCGTCAAGGCAGTCGAGCAGGGTAAACCGATGACCAGCAAGTGCCCCGCTTGGCTAAGACTGAAGGACGATCGATCTGGGTACGATGCCATTGAGCAGAGAGCAGGCGTTGTTCGGGAGATCTTCAGGTGGACCATAGCGGGCATAGGTCAGCATCAGATTGCCCTGAGGTTGAACGATGGAGGCGTCAAGACGTGGGGTCGGGGGGCAGCGTGGCAGAGGTCGTACATCGCCAAGATACTCCGTAACGCGGCGACCGTTGGAACCTACGTCCCCCACACCGCTGACATCGTAGACGGCAAGAAGGTGCGGACGGCGCAACAGGTGGTCGAAGGGTTCTATCCCCCAGTGATCGACTGGGAGACGTTCGATGCCGTTCAGGGCCTACTCAATGCTGGAACGACGCCAAAGACCGTAGCTACCAAAGGCGTCCAAAACGTGCTCGCAGGGTTAGCTAAGTGCGGACGGTGTGGGGCGACGATGACCCGCGTGATGAAGGGTAAGCGGTCCCAGCCGAAGCTGGCATGTACGACAGCCAAGCGGAAACTGGGTTGTCAGTACGTGGGCGTACGGTGCGATCTGGTCGAGGATGCAATCAGGGATTTTGCCGAGTGGGTTCATGGTGTGGTGCCGTCGCCGGATGCGGAATTGCAGGACCAATACGAGAGGGCGGAAAGGGCCGTAGAAGCGACCCAGGACCGCGTTCAAAACCTCGTAGGTGCCATCGAGTCCAGCGGAGGTTCAATGGCACTCATCCAGGCGCTTCGGGCGAACGAAGTGGTACTGATAGACGCTGTAGCTGAACGCAATAAGATTGCCGAAGTTATGGCGACAGGGATGACGAACAGGGTCGATAACTTGGTTGACCAGTTCCAGCAGGCGACAATCGAAGGTGACCTAGCGAGGACGAATGGGGCGCTGAGGTTGTTGTTTAGTCACGCGACCGTGGACTTCGAAGAGGGCGTTATCGGGATGCGGTGGAGACACGCGCCTAGCGAGGTTGTACGGGTTCGGTACCATCACGGATTTTTTACAGAGAAAAAATAATAAAAATCTGCGAGCTACCAATTAGATTAAGCGGCCTTGCGCAGTACCCCCCCGGTGCCCCTCCGGCGACCACAGGGATACTGGACCAGGGCTTTCGGCACACACGGTTCGACCGGGGTGGGCCGTCTGGAAAAGCAGATGATTTCGAAGTGGTGCCAGCTATCCGCCAAGATGGCCGATGTTGTTCCATGGTCACTTGTCAAAGGCAGCAAAAGGAAAAGGCGAGAGCCTTGGCCTATGGGTAGAGGCACCCTGCCTGCTGTAAGCCTAACGCTTATGCTTACGACGTCTGCGATGGTCCGGCCGACCGTTCTGTGAGGACTGACCGATCTCCCACGTACCGAGCGTGATGTAGTGGGCAAGGCGCTCTCTTGCCCGATCTATCTGCATATTGGTACGCCGCATCGCCTCGATAAGCCGGAAATATCGCTGCGCGGCAAATAAAGCGGATTTATGCTGATCGTGCTTAATTAGCGCGGATACGTGTCTATCAGCCAGCGTCACAATGGGATAAAAATCCGTCTCAACATTTTGCGAAGCATGAAGACCTTCTAACGTTTCCACGGCATCACCGATCAGAGCGACAGTAGTCGCATCGTAAGTGTTGCGATTGTTTGCCACTCGCAACTGGAGGTCGGCTAAAGCATGGACCGCAAAGATGTTTTCAGGATAGGCCGCTATCGACTTCTCCAACGCTCGCAATGCCGGCTCAAGTTCGCCGAACATGACAAGGTATTGTCCGTATTGTAGCCAAAAATGGCCGTCGAGCTGAAACTCAATCTCGAAACTTTGAAATACTCGTAGACCTTCTTCAACTTCGTTTCGCCGACGAGCCAAGTCGCCAATGAAGTTGTGATTCAGAATGAATTTGAACAGTAGTCCGTCCAGCCGATCTACATTCTTTACAATTGGGAGGGCATATTTTGTGTAGGTTCGGAGCGTCTCGACTGCGGCCTCCACTACGGCTGAGAAGCCCGCAACGTTTTCTATAATATGTCGAACATATAACTCATGGCGTGCAACTAGGCGTCCCAAAGAATTGGCACTCACAATGCCTTCAAGTTGGCGCATTGCACCCTCGAATGACAATCCCATTCGAAGCCGATTGTACGCCTCACGCGCTGCCGACTGGGAAATACCGGTCCGCGAGATTGTTGCGAGACCGACAATTAAGAATAGCGCCTTGGTGTCATCGTCCGGAAGGTTTTCATACTCGTCGGTGATGACTTTCGTAAACTTTTCGGAAGCCGTTGTCTCTTTTAGAGCGATCAGAAGTTGCTCTTGTGACGCTGCAAGCTTTTGCGTTCTCTCGCTCGGGTTCATCTTCAGGAACCTCGGAGACGGAACATATTGCAATAATCGTTCAATCAGGGCCGGATAATCTTTTTTAACAAACCGTTGGAATTCAAAAGACGTCGCAAAATCCCCTACGCGCCGTTCTATGTGTTGTCGCCACTCATTTGATCGGGCACTGGTAATGAGGGTAAGTTTTCCTCGCGGAAGGGCTAGAGCATCCTCGCTGAGTGCATCGCCGTATATGAAAGCATCCCCGAGGTAAACGACAGCATGATCGTCTTTGTGAAGCTGCGCGATCAGCTCAAGTGACGAGCGCAGAGATTTCACGTCGCCCTTCAATTCGTAGATGGCCGTTCCATCATGCTCTCGGACATATCTGAGGAGCGACTGAAGAAGCGCAGTTGTTTTTCCGCTGCCGGATTGTCCGTAGACAACGAACATTCGGTCTCCGGCAGCTATGGAAGACGAAAGTGACTCATACAGATCATCCGTTGCGCTGAGCCAAACCGGTATGTCGCTCGCGGCGATTCTCCAGCTTGGTGGCTCTCCTTCGAGGAAGGCTCGCGCAGCTTGTTGGCGTTTCAACCCTTGAAGTTCATCCGCTTTGCTTTTGGCATTCTGCCAAGTATGGACCAAAATGGAGTTGGCCGTACTGATCTCTGCTCGCGTTGGCGATATTCTGGATGCAACGGTCTCGGTGAATGAATTTCTTTCCCTGCTGATTTCCAAGGGGCTCATGCTTCGGCCAACAGTTCTCCGAAGCCAGTCGATAAAATCGGCCAGTGTTCCCTGAACCACAGTGATGTTTCGAGCTTGGTACGCAGCTTTTTGGAGTGGGGTGAACTCATCAGGCGTGATCAAAAAGGCCGTGCCTAATGACGCATTCGCGTTCGGACGTGCTCGGTCAAGTTCTGCTGAAAGAATGGGCTCCCTTAGCGTACTGCCAATAAAGATTGGCACATGTGTCGCATAGTCGGTCGCGGCTTGCCGATACCAGTCATGCTTATCACTATTCAGCCTCCGATTGTATTCGGATGGACCAAATATAAAACCGTGTTCCGGTTTGGAGGCCTCACCATGCAGGTGAACAACGTGGAGATATTCAATTCCTTCGTCGGCGGCTACCCTGTCATTCAGTCCATTGTAGTACCGCCGAAGCTGTACAGGAGATCGAACATTTTCGATGGCGTCATCAATATTCCAAGTATACAGTCGGCACCAGCTGTACTGAAAAAGCTCGTTTAACTCGTCAGCGGGGGTGATACGGGTAAATTCCTTCCGAAACAGCTGATGGAGTTGCACCTCGCTTAATCTCGGGCCCACGGCCTGGATGACCTCAGGCAAATCTTCGTTTGCGTAAGGAAGCCCTGCCATTTGGGCGAGTTCGCCTGCAAGAGCTTTTCCCAATTTGACCTTCTGCCCCTGTGCGTTCAGCGATGTAGCGGATGTCCCGGCGCCGAGCAATAATACTGCGTTACCATCTCTGACGGCCTTTTTAAGCAGGTTGCTGTCATGCTCACTGATCTCGAACATTCGCCCTCCAAGATTGCCCTGTCAAACATTGGTAGCGACAATTTTGGAGCTTGCATATGGGGTTCCTGATTTTGGCAATGGTTGTCCAATGGCAATGAAAAATTTGAGGAAAATTTGCGAGGTCGGCAGTTGAGCCAACGTTCAGTGCATTGCCTCTATGGGGTTCCCACCAACAGCTTGTCTCAGAAAGTATACGTCTGAGACATTTTTCCACGTAGAGCCTATTGACTGTGTCTCATCTATGTCTCACAAGAGTGTTCTCAGAAACACTAAGACGTTGGAGACATCGACCATGACCATCGTAGCCTATGCTCGCGTATCGTCCACCGGACAATCACTTGACGTCCAGCTTGAGAAAATAGGTGCATTGAAGCCTTCGAAAGTGTTTCAGGAGAAGCTGTCAGGCGTAGACCGGGATCGACCGGAGTTGCAGAAGGCAATCGAGTATTGCCGTGAAGGTGACGTGTTCGTTGTGACTAAGATCGACCGCCTTGCTAGATCAACGCGCGACCTCTTGAACATTATCCATGAGTTGTCCGCGAAGAGCGTGGAGTTCAAGGTACTGGATCAGAGCATCGATACGACCACTCCCACTGGAAAGCTCACTTTGGGGATACTAGCGAGCGTTGCCGAGTTTGAGAATAACATCCGCAAGGAGCGACAGGCTGATGGCATCGCGAAGGCTCGTAGGGACGGCAAACAGCTTGGGCGACACCCGAAGATGACGGAGGATACCATTCAGACAATAAGGGCATTGCGATCTGAAGGTTTAATGATCAAGGACATCATCCAGCAGACGGGCATGTCCAAAGCTTCGGTGTATCGGGCATTGGCTTGAGTAATCTAGGGTCAGGTGACATCTGATGCGTCAAAAACAGCATTCTCACCTCGACCCTTATCAATGTTGACCTGGCGGCGGCCTGTATTATGCAAGATGCTACGCAGGCCATGGAACCCTAGCCGCACCCAGCATGAAGCTTATGGAATTGAGATGCCTCGTAAAAAATCTCCAATCGAAGTCAAACCGGGTAAAGACGGCTTCTACGATTATACGTCCACTGCCAAGGCCTTCCAATTTCGGGTCTATAAGTCTCGGGGAACGCCGAAGCTGGGATCGGCCACGGAAAAAAAGGCGGCCATCAACGCCTATTTGCGTGCCAAGGATAACGAACGTATCACAGGGGAGCCTATGAAGCACCAGCGGAAAAAGCGCGTTCCACAACCCCGCCCGGCCCGAATGAACAGCCTCGACATGGGCAGGCCTGTGTTGCCTACGGAAGCTAGAATCATGGCGCGACGGATCACCGATCAATTCTCGAAGAGGCTGTACAAGTTCCCTGATGAAGTTGGCGGTGGCTATCAGGAACATCCGTCTTCATGGTCGGCGCTGGCAATTTCATTCGGTCGACACTTTGGTGGCAGCGGAGCCGAGGCCATGCGATGGCTGTGTCAGCACCTTTTCGAAGTCCATGGATGCAAGCGGATGGAGCCTTGTCGCATCGAAGCCAAATTAAAAGCGAATGCGGCTAAGTATGGCCGCGCTTGGAAAGACGAGTTTTCAAGCATTGTTGACCGGTTTGGATTCTAAATTCAGAGTATCTATCAGTATTAAAATTTGATAGAGTTAATGGGAAAGTTACATCAAAGGAATTCAGTCCACAAATAACCTATAGAAGGTGAAATCAGCAAATTTGTGCGATTGTCGACTTATAAATTATCACGAATTGCGCGTAATACTAGTTGAATCTATATTTGCGTCAGAATTCCGCCATAAGTAACACCACTCGGACAAAATTGATATAATATCCAAGCGTATGAGCCCTTTCGATGTCTTAGGGTCGACCGGTGCGGGCCAGTGGCAACTGGCGCTCCTCGTAGCGCTATTTGAGCGCATTAGGCCTAGAGGGCACCGCTCAACGTTGAAGGCCATACAACAACGATCCAACAATCTCGGTCGCAGATCAAAGTACGCTGACCAGGCCCAGCAATCGGACCAAGCTCCGATGAATGGTGCAACAACGCCCCGGCAAATATCATTCGAAATTCCGATCCATGGTGGATGGGATAACCGCCGACTTTCGGCAAATCAGGAGAACTAGAAAATGAAAACAGTCAAATTCAACATAGTCACGATGGATGCCTTGGATTCGAAGTCACGCGATAGCGACTTGATGTTCTTGTGGCTGGAAATAATTGGCTTCGATCTCAAAGAAATTAAGGCAGCACTCAGAAAGGCTCGCGCTACGGTACGGTCAATCAAAACTGAACTAAATGACGTCGACGCCAGCGAGCAAACCCTGCGCAGCCTACGCATTCGCTTAGGCAAGGCCGAGCGTAAGGTATCCAAAATGCTTGGGGAGGTCGAGCGAACCAAGTCGTGGGAAGCTCGATATCAAAACCTGCACCGGCAAGCGGTCGAGGCGGTTCGGCAGGAGATTGATGCTCGACAGGCGGCTCGTGAGGCATCGCTTGCGGCATAATCTGACACCCGTGCGACGATCCATAACCGTCTCCCCATGACACCCTAATCCATTGCCGCTGCTTAAATGAAACCTCGCCCCCGTGCCTTTAGGTCTAGGTACGACTTTCGGCCATGCTGTGAGAACGCATGAACAGGGAAGCCACTTCTCTGTATTTGACCCCAATCCACAGGATGAGATTTAGACACATATGAGAATCTGCAAGGCTGACGGCTGCTTCGTGCAGCCCAAAGGCTATAGCTCGTACTGCGAGCGTCACAAGAGAACCTTGGCCCGCCACGGTCATCCACATCAGAAGGGTATCAAGAAGTCCGAACTTAAACCCTACATCAAAGACATCGAGACCTACTTAACCACGTCATCCGCATCGAATGCGGTTGCCACCCTAAACGATATTTGGTTCCGCACAGTACGAAGGGCCCAAAACCATATTAACAGCTCCAGCGATGGTGTTCCCTTCAATGTCCACACAATGAACGCTTCCAAGGCAATCGTGTCACTATCCAAGGAGGTAGACAGCATCATCATCTGCAAGGTCCTGATGGCAATGGGCTTCTGGTACGAATTCAACCAGAGGCAATGGAAACACGACGAAGGGTTTCGTTTCCAGACTGTTAGAATGTTGCTGCGGCTAAATCCACGCGAAGCAGCGTACCAGTGGTCCATGCACGGAATGACGCGATCTGTTTATCGCGAGGTCCCACCAAAGACCACCAAGGCACTTTGGTCGATCATCAATGAGACCAAGCTCGTTGGCTTCGGTATGGAAATAGCAAAGCGCAAAGTTGAAGACCTGAATGAACGGCAACGATTGTTTGATAAGGAGCGAGCCGCCGTTCTTGGACAGGCCATGATCGAACCTAGGGAGACCGTGTAGCCTTGGAATACACCACAGAGACCCTGGATCGAGCATCCGGGGATCTCATAATCAAGTCTCTTGGGGAATGGATAACTGTCACAGAGTATGGACAGGCTAAGGGAGAAGGACCGCGGAAAACTCGAGCAATCCTGAAGGCGATGGGGCTTCTTGCTCCAGAACATTTTGGACAATCTGACAACGTTCGATATCGAGATCACGCCAGAGGCGGTAGCGGATGGATTAGGGAAACGCATCCAGCCAAAGGTCGGGAAGTATCCCTTCGATGTCCTATCTCCCTTTGGTCAGCGTTGGGCAGATGAAAGATGGACTGAAGCCGCTCGCAAGATCGAATCAAAGTCATTAGACAGCCCTACCAAACGGCTCGCCAGGGCACGACTTGACGAGTTTATCCAGAGTAGGCGAACAGCCATGACACCGCAAATGGAAATCTGCTGGCTACTCGATTGCTTCCCGAACCTATTGCAGTCCGATATCTGCGACATCCTCGGGGTGCCGAAGCAGACGGTCAGCAGATATGCAGGCATCAGGTCGTCCAACCTGACGAAAGCGCGATCGAAGATGTCAGCCCCTTTGGCCGAGTTCGAGATACTACCTTTTAACTCATTGGGCGACCTCATTAATGGACAAGATGTGGCCTACGAATTGGTCTGCGGCGGAGCTTAGCGTTGCGAACATCGTAACCAAGGAGTGGGGCTGGTCGGTCCCCCTCTTCATGTCAATGTAACCATCACCTCAAAGAACTTTGGACAGCTTTCGGGCACCTTTGAATACGAAAGGTCGGGCAAGGCCCAACCAATGGGACCGTTGGTCATTTGCCTATATTACTGAAGGAGTCCCACCTCAGAAAATGCCGTGGTCCACACGTCAGTCCAACCGTGATTCATCCAACAACGAAAGGAAACTAACGAAAATGACGATAAATAATTTAGTGGTCGGTCGGCACATCATTATCCACACCGATGGAGCTTGCCTCGGAAATCCGGGCCCTGGCGGTTGGGGCGTAATACTTCAGTCAATGGATGGAGCTCTTCAGTTGAAACGCAAGGAATTTTCTGGCCACGACCCTGACACAACAAACAATCGGATGGAAATGACCGCTGCGATTAAGGCTCTGGAGGCACTTAAGGATGGTGACCATCCGGTTTATGTTCGCAGTGACAGTCAGTATCTTGTACAGGGCATGAATTCTTGGCTGGAAGGTTGGAAAGCACGATTCTGGAAAACCAGCGACCGGAAGTCGGTTTTGAACAAGGACCTCTGGGAGCAATTGGACGGGCTTTCCACTCCTCGTATTCGCTGGGAATGGGTACGTGGCCATGCAGACAATGAACTTAACGTGGCTGTCGATAGCTTGGCGACGTTGGCAGCTAAGACCTTGGTCAATCCGACAGTACTCCAGACAGTTTAGGGTCTGGTCATCCCCATCGACCCACTGGGTTAGGCTCAGCGGAATAACAGTAGATGGCTGGCGTGTTCCTTGCAAGAACTGGAGTAATTTCAGCCTCGGGTCAATACGAACGCGAGGGCGGCGTTGAGCGATCCTCCATGCTGGAGTGTAAGCGGGCGTATCGCCAGTCAAAACCCTGATGAAGCAAAGGCGTAGGCGAGATGGGTGTATGGTGCAGCGCCCGCAAGGCCTCTTCTAACATCATTGACAGGCCACCTACATTTTTTTATGTTCTGTTTTTGTTCCTGGCGACTCCAAAGTTTTAATTTTTTAATGATGAGATACGGCAACGTCGGAAAGCACGTGATCTCGAGAGGGATTTTCATGTCAGATGGTTTAGGTGACTCAGGCCCCATAGTGATCGACTTGTTTTGCGGCGCTGGTGGCCTTAGCGAAGGACTTCGTCAAGCTGGCTTCAATCCACGGGTTGGGGTCGATTTCGACAAGCACGCCGCTGCCACCTATCGTCATAACCACCCCGGCGTACCGGTCATTGAAGGCGACATCGCCAAAGTTAGCGGGGAAGAACTTTTCCGTCTCGCTGGCACTCGCGATATAGATCTGATCGCAGGTGGCCCTAGCTGCCAGGGTTTCAGCACGCATGGAAAGCGCATACAGGATGATCCGCGGAACTTTCTGTTCAAGCACTTCGTGCGCCTGGTCGACGAAGTCAAACCTAAGATGTTCCTTATGGAAAACGTTCGCGGCATGCTGACCTATGCCAAGGGTGAATTTCGCAGGCAAATCGAGGTCGCGTTCGAGGAAATCGGGTATCGCACGGATTTTACACAGGTACTTGCCGCCGACTTCGGAGTGCCACAGATGCGTCACCGAATCTTATTCATCGGAACCCGTGTTGACGAGATCGAACTGTCGTTCCCCGCTCCGACCCATGGTGACGGAATCAAAGGACTTAAGCCGTACGTCACTTTGACTGAAGCCATTTCCGATCTTCCGTTGATGGGCCAAGACTACATCTCGCAGAACCGCGATTACGCATCCCCACCACAGGGGCCCTATCAGGTCTATGCCCGCTCCGGCGCCCCGACAGAGGTAACGATGCATGTCGGGCGACCTCTTTCAAAGCAGGCATCGAGCTTGGCTGCGCACATCGGTCAGGGACAAGGCTTGCGGGCGGCTCCTGTGGGAGTGTTGCCGGAACGATTTAAAAAGATGCGCACTATCGCAAACGGCCAGCTTCGTCGCGATTGTACCACGCTTTATTACAGGCTCGATCCAAACAGACCTTCTTATACGATCACCTGCAATTACAAGAACGTGGCGTCGGGGCCGTTCCTCCATCCACTCGAAGACCGGGCAATCTCTCATCGAGAGGCAGCACGCTGCCAATCATTTCCTGATCATTATCAATTTCTTGGAGCGGGCTTTCCGAGGCAAATTGGAAATGCAGTACCTCCGTTGCTGGCCAAAGCGATCGGCATGCACCTGATCAAGCTTCTGACTGCTGGGACACACGAGCAACACTACCAGCGTGTCGCCTAATGGCCAGCCGAATACGGGCCGATAGGGTCACGCTGGCTCTGCACAACATTTCAGACTGGAAAGAACAGGTTCGGGCGCAAGCGACCGCTCATCTGATGCCGCTTCTTGCGTTGCTCGAAAAAGGAGCAGGTAAGGAGAACGCGGAGCCGATCCTTTTTCGCGAAAGGCCCGAAGAGTTTGATTTCTGGGATCGGTATTTTCATCTCAATGACGACGACAAGATCAAGCCATACTTCAATCCGACTACGCTCCGGCGTGCGGAGGCGGGGTTCCCCCATAGTAACGCTGCTACGATCCGTAAGAACACTTTTGAGGGTAAGTGGAAAGGGGCCAAGCGGTCTATCACTACAGATGGTGAAAACTGGGAGCTAGCGGAGAATTACGCTGACGTCTTCCGAACAAATGTCTTGACTAAGAGCGGTCAGGTCGCGCGTATACCAATCGTCGACCTTGCGGTTATCTTGTTTCGCGAAGAGACCTTCGGAGAGGCAGATGATGCCAGAGCTCTCGAAAAAAGATTCAGGGAAGGCTTTCCGCAAAGTGATACCGACTACGAGAAATTGTTCATCTTTCAGTCCGAGGAACGGGATCACGTATTTGCTCCCGACACAGTACCCCAGGACTACGTGGCAGCCATCAAGAGCGCCCTTGTCGAGGACGTAAAGACAGCCGAGGCGATACCGGAGACAGCGGCTCCTCCGATCTCACTTGACTTGAGTGATCCAATCCTCCTGCAGGTGCAGCAACTGCTGACGTTTGGAAGCTCGGGTATTATACTTACTGGCCCTCCAGGAACAGGAAAGTCTTACTACGCCAAGCGTATCGCCACCCATCTTGTGAAGATGCCGAATACAGATATTTTCCGGGTACAGTTCCACCCCTCCTATGGCTACGAGGACTTCGTCGAGGGGTACCGACCCGCCGAAAGCGCCGTCTCAGGGTACCAGATCGTCAACAAGACGTTCATAGATGCCTGCGACAGGGCGAGAAACGTTCAACCGGACAACGGCTTGGTCGTACTGATCGTGGATGAGATCAACCGCGGCGACCCCGCCCGCGTGTTTGGGGAGCTTCTGACATACATTGAGCGTAACTACCGTGACGATGCGTTCATCCTACCTTTTTCCGGCAGACGATTTACGATACCGAACAACCTTGTCATGATTGGTACTATGAACCCCTACGACCGAAGCGTCTCTCAGGTAGACGCAGCCTTCGTCCGCAGGTTCGATCATATCCAAGTCGCCCCGTCGCGGGATGTCGTAGAGAGCCTCCTAGAGGCAGGCGGGGGCTTCACGTCCGACCAGATTACGGAAATCGGAAAGTGGTTCGACAACGTTCAAAAAATGGTGCCGTTTGGATTGGGCCACAGCTTTTTTGCAGATGTGAAAAATCTCGACCATCTCAAGCTAGTCTGGCGATACCGGATGCGCCCGGCAGCCGAACTTGCCATCGACCTGAACGATGGCGTGCGAGGAGATGTAATAGCGAGCTTCGAGGCATTGGTGAGGCGTCTCGAAGGAACCGTCGTTGACGTTTGAAGTAATCGAATGTGAAGAGTTCCAGGAGCTCTCGCTTCGACTCGGCTCACTTATGGAAAATGGCGAGCTGAAGATCGACGAGCGTATCGCGTCGAAGGGTTATCTAACTACCAGCATGGCGGGAGGCCAGATCGCGTTTCGTACGACTCGTTTCGTTGGCACGATCCCGGTGACACCGACCCTGGCCATTAAAGTTACGCCTCGGGCAAGCATAGCGAACCTCTCGTACATGCTAGTGAGATCCGGAGTCATTCCGGCAGCGATCAGCGGGTTCTCACGCGGGTACATGCCGAGGTTCGTGTCCGCCTCGAATGTGGAGAAAATCTACGGACGTTCTCTGGTGGACGGAACAAAACTGATTGCCAAACGTGGATTTGTGAAGTCGTACGTGAAAAATGCCAATGCCCCACCGTGGCGGGGAAGGTTCATGGCTTCTGAAACCGTGAAACGGCACGCCTCCAAGGGCATCCGCTACAGACACGAATTCGACCACAGCACCCTGTCCGCCACGGTCATTGCGAACATTAGCCTCAAAGAAGCCCTCAAGCAGGTGCGCCAGTGGTATCTCGCCAATGAAAGGAAGAACCCAATTGTCAAGGAGATCGACACGCTGCTGCACAATCTTTGGTCGGTGACCGATTGGGATGGCAGGAAAGCGGACCTAGTGTCGGAGCTGAGCAGAAAAGTGCGAAGCATTCCGCCCCAACTGGCACACTATCGAGATCCCCTATGGGCGGCTTTCCTAATTCTCCAGAGTCTGTTGCCCGATGTTAGCTTCGACGGATATGTCAAACTGGATTCACTGATCATCGACGTGTCGGCAGTGTTCGAAGCGTTCATCAGACGGGAGCTCGCAGAGCGCCTCTGGAAGCAGGGTTACAGCGTTGAGGATGGGAATAAGAGGCCGGGCAACTTCTTCGTCGACGGAGGCGGATTCACTATTCATCCAGACATCGTCATCAAAAAAGACGGGATCGTCGTCGCACTGTTGGACGCCAAGTACAAGACCGATCCCAAGGAACAGGACCGCTACGAGGTTCTCTCTTTCATGGATGCAATGAACGTTGATGTCGGCGGATTTGTCTGCCCGACAAACGGAGTCGACACGTCGCGTTATCTTGGCAGTACGGCCACGGGCAAGAAGATGTTCGGGCTGCGCTACGATCTTGCTGCAGAGGACTTGGACGTTGAGGCCGAGCGATTTAGCCAGAATGCTATTAAAATGATAACCGGCTCTCACGATTTCACTTAAACCTTGCGAATCGCTGAGCCGCGACTATCTGGAAACAGATGAAAGAGAACAAGTCCGATAAGCAAAGCTTCAAGATGCCAGACAAGCGACCTCGAATGCCGGGGACGTTGCCGGTTCGAAGTTGGCTAATGAGCCGCGTCGGTCAGAAAGACACGAAGCCCGAGATGATCGTGCGACGTCTCATTCATGCAATGGGATATCGATATCGGCTCCATCGACGAACCCTCCCTGGTAGTCCCGATCTTGTTTTTCCATCGAAGCGGAAGGTTGTCTTCGTGCACGGCTGCTTCTGGCACAGTCACGCCGATCAGCATTGCAAACTGTCACTCCCGCCGAAATCCAGAGTGGACTACTGGGGACCCAAGCTGGCACGGAATAAGGAACGAGATGCTGAGAACGAGGAAAAACTGAGGTTGGCGGGTTGGGATGTCCTGGTCGTATGGGAATGCCAACTTCGAGATCGTGAACGTTTGGCTTCAAGGCTAGTCGATTTTCTCGATCCAAGGCCCTCTACCCTTGATGTGTGACAAGTGTCCCGGTCAGTTGTCGAGTATACTCCGGTGGCAGCGAAGCGTTGCGGAGCAATCCCAGCGATGGACAGACCAAGTACTCGAATAGACGAGCTGGTTACGCGAAGCCGGTAATGGGGCGACCGACAGGGGAGGAGAGGTCTTTTGTTCATAACATGAACCTGCTTTGAGCGCCCGTCTGGCCGCGCCCAACAGCGAATGAAAAATGTTTAACGTGGGGAGCCGAGAACCGCAACGCCCGCGTGGCCGGATCCCAGCCGAGATTAGTCGCACGAGGTACGTCAGGGCTTCTCAAAGAGGCGGCGTTGGAAAAACTCGCAACCCATTTGCCATCCCAACTCCCAGGGGTCTGGCGGTTTATTTGGCGTTTCTATCGGTTTGGGTGGTAGCCCTTTAGTCATTTGTCAAAATCCTGGCATCGTTGCTGTTGCATCAGGCTTCCACCAAGTCTGCGGTGCCTCTCGTTGTTGTATGGCAGCCTGAAGCTCCCTACGCTTTTTGAGTGGCAATGGCTTAAATTTAGCGACGGGCAGCGAAGCTTGCTCGTCAAGCAACTCGTGGTGGGCCTGAACTGTCTGTTTCGTGAGGGCGTGGGTAGCCTGTATGCGGTCCACGATAATCTTATAGCGGGCTGCAAGAACCGCATGCTCTTGCATTCTTTCAGACGCGAAATTGATCTTACTTGGCCAGTCGAACGCCTGCTTAGCCGCAGTCAGGACTATCGAAGCCAAGGTAACTGCCCCGCAGACATAAGCCATGGGCTGGCTCTCACTGAGAATCCCAATTATTCCAGTGCCACCGCTGAGAGCCGTACCCAAGGCGATAACAAAATCATAATACTGAGAGTAAGATGCAACCCCGACGATCGCTGCGTGATAGTAATCAACCTCATAAAGGCTATCGAGGTAAGACCTGTATATTTGCTTGGTTAGTTCAAGCTGATTGAACGTATGACTTTCCGTGTCCATTTGCTCCCCCAGACACAGATAATACGCCAAAAGCTAGAGACTCACAATTGAGTCGGCAACCACCGCGGTGCCTGCGGATCGGAGCGAGCGTCGGTTCGACAAAAATCTCGGGGACTCATATTCCTGTCCAGCTGGTGCATGCGCAGCCCTCGTCGCCTCGCCAATGGCGGGGCTACGCACCGGCTAGGATCGGCAAAACATCTTGGTGACCGGGAAAAGTTCTTGCCGACAGGGCACAGACTTGTAACTTTTTCGGGTGATGTATCGCCTAGCCGCGATGTCTGACCGGTACTGGGATCAAATTGCCGACAGGTCGGACGGGGCAGGTGCACAGCGACCTACACGGGCAAAACCGCCGAGCCGCCGCGGCTGACCAGGGTCCCCTGGCAACCCGACATGCCCAACACATCAAACAAGCACGACGTAATACCCAAGGTAAAATATCGCATGGAAGGTTGTGTTGGCCTCAGATAAGCACAAAATACCAGCGGCATTGTTGTATCGTGATACTAAATGTGGCAAGGTTCCCTAGCAGCCGTATGTGGTACGATATCTTTTGAGAAAGGGTACTCACATGAAAGAAGCGCATATTTCGACAGGTGCTGGCGATATTTCCGTAACCATCGGCGGGGAAACGCAAGTCGTTAAAGATCAGGAAGATATCCGCAAGTTGAAAGACTTAGTCGCCCAGAGGCAGGAGGCCGGCTTGGAGATATCTAGGCTTCTCAAACGGCATGGTTTCCACACTATGGGTGGCGACGAACCCACGGAAGCAACGGAGCCGGATGATTGAGCAGTGCTCGATTACGACGGGACCTTTCGTGTCCGAGACCCAAAGGAAACGATTGAGTGCGTCAAGCCGTTGCTACGGGGCTTCGGTATCACGCGAGTCGCGAATGTTACAGGGTTAGATGTTGTAGGAGTTCCTGTTTGGTGCGCGATAAGACCGTTATCTCGATCACTCACCGTTTCTCAGGGTAAGGGAATAACTCACGAGCTAGCTGCAATTTCTGCCGCGATGGAATCAATCGAGCTATATCACGCAGAATTTTGCCTGCCACGCGGTAAGCGCGTATCCATCGGAGAGGCCTCGGAAAGCGCTGAATTCGCTGAACCAATTTCATTGCCGATCTCGATCCGACGCGGATTTTGATGTGAGGCGTGAAATCGAGTGGGTCGCAGCAAAGAACGAGGTGACAGAAAGGATTGTTCACGTCCCACGCGAATTGATTCATCGCGATTCCCTCGTGTCCTGTGAGAAGGACTTCATATTCTACTCCACCTCCAATGGACTTGCTTCGGGGAATTCCCGAGCGGAAGCGATAGTACACGGACTATCAGAGGTTATTGAAAGGGATCAGCTTGCTTTTTGGCAATTGAGAAAGGAACTGACGGCAGTCGGACTCGATACAAAAGTCAGGATAGAAACAATTGACGACGATGTATGCCGGAATATTATTGAGAAGGTCCATATGGCGGGGCTCGAGATAAATATATGGTATGTTACCACCAATATTTCTGTTCCAACATTCACTTGCTCGATTTGGGACTCCACTATGAGGACCCCATATCCGTCCCGCGCCGGTGGACATGGTGCGCATCCGTACAAAAGAATTGCTATTATTAGAGCAATAACCGAAGCGCTCCAAAGCCGACTTACTCATATCGCTGGTGGGCGAGATGACATGTATTGGGAGAAGTACATATCCCTCCTTCCCACCTATCTGGATGTGAACTTAAAATACATATCGTACATTCGTGAAGAAGCGGAGGTTGTTGATTATCGGAGGATCGACGAGGCTCCTGAGTTGGCGTCTATAGACGACGCCCTTCATTGGCTTATGGAAAGAATAAAAAAGGACGCGTCGGGCGACAGTTTGGTTGTTGATCTGACACAGGAAGGGAGTCCAATACATGTGGTACAGGTCATCGTGCCCGGACTTGAATTGAGCGCTAACAGGCAGGCTTATTCCCCTGGTCAAAGGATGATGTCATTTCTTGGAGAGCAAGGTATCGTGTGAAAACTTGCATCTTTCTAGGCCCCTCAGCAAGCTGGGATCCGCCGCCAGCCGGAATCGATCGATTTGCACCCGCAAGCCTCGGAAGCGTCTATCAGGCCGTGGAAGCTGGCTATCAACGGATAGCTATAGTCGACGGTTTTTTTGGGACAGTGCCCTCGGTCTGGCACAAGGAAATTTTGTACGCGATTACCAAGGGAGTAGATGTCTTCGGCTCTTCGAGCATGGGAGCGTTACGGGCTGCTGAGCTACATATCTACGGGATGGTTGGAGTAGGGATGATATTCCGCCTGTACAGGCGCGGCATACTTACCGACGACGACGAAGTTGCTCTGGCACATTCGCCCCTTCAATTGGGATTTTCCCCACTAACTGTGCCGATGATAAATATTAGGGCCACACTGAACCGAATGGGACGCTATCACCAGGTGTCCCGATGCGAGGGGCTGGATATTCTACATGTCGCGAAACAGTTACATTTCACACAGCGCTCGGTTGAGAATATTCTTTTGAGGGCAATTCCTAACGTTCCTACGAGGCGAGAAGAATTGCGTGCCGCGTTCACCAAGTTTTACATCGACTTGAAGTACCATGACTACTTGGATTTGTTGAGAAAACTGCCAACGCCAGTCAGTGCAAGCCGGAATCTGCCCAAGTGGGAAGAAATCGTAACTATCAAGTGGGTTCCGCAGTTTGAAACTGGCATTGGGGATTTGCCGCCCTTGGTCCAATGGTAAGTGTTGTAGCGGACCCCGCTGACCTTCGCAGATGCCGCCCAGACTGCGGCTAAGAAATTATCGCGAACTTCCGATCCAAGCACATTCTGCCGAGTTTGTGCACGCCAATGGCAAAGAACAGGCGAACCGAACTCCCTATAACCTTCGAGATCAAACTGTGGCTGCAAAACCACCGGTAGTGAAACCGGGGGAAGCTTCGTTCATCATTGAGTCGGCAAGTTCAGGGCGGTAATCACAGCCTTAGGCAGGGGTGGACGCTCAAGGACACCGGTTGGGATGTGCAAGATGATTCCGGAAGTGCCGACCAACGTGTTGTCGATGCCTCAAGACGCTCGAGTACGTCAATCAGGCAGAACTCGCAATTGACGCGTGCAATATACCTTGGGTTGATCAAGAAGGATGGCGCGCCTCTGAAGTCACTGGTTATTCGATATCGACGGCACAAATTGAAGCGGGGCGGAACACCCAATTCCCTAAAGAATAGCACTCCCCAACTGCGAAGGGCAGGTCCCGTTGTACCTGCACTCACCGAAGTCGAGAGCGGGACTAGAACCAGGCCAAGGCTATAAGACGTGTTGGCAACAGGAGTAGGCCTTTTGTAAATAATATGAGCAAATTGTGACCTCCGGCTGCCGCGACCTCGAGCGCACGGCGTGCGCTTTCCTGTCCTCTTATTTCGGCAAGATCCGGCAAGCCGGTCGCACTGGCCTGCATGGCTGGCTCGGGTCGGGACAGAACCTGTGTGCCGCGAAAGTGGTTGGCAAGCCCGATCAAGCTCAGAGGCGCCAGAATATCTATATCGGAACCGGCCCAGGCTGCTTCCGGACCGCATGAAGCGGGGCAAATCAATCCCCTTTCCTGCCGGTTGGCGGCGATTGCGGCGGGCAGAACGCCAGCCACGTGGGTTATCGTCCCGTCGAGAGACAGTTCGCCGAGCACGACATAATTTTGCAGCGCATCGGCCGGCATGGCACCAAGCCCCGCCATAAGCCCCACGGCAATAGGAAGATCATAATGACTGCCTTCCTTCGGCAGGTCGGCAGGCGCGAGATTGACCGTGACCTTCTTCACTGGCATCGATAGCCCGGATGCATGCAGGGCTGCCTGGACCCGTTCGCGGCTTTCCGCCACTGCCTTGTCTGGAAGCCCGACGATGTGCATTCCCATTTTTCCGGGGGCGACCATCACCTGCACATCTACAGGCTTCGCTTCAATACCCTGAAAGGCGACCGTACGGACGCGGGTGACCATGAAATCTTCCTTGAAAATACAAACGCTTAAAACGAAATAGTGCCAATGACGCTACATCAGCACACTTCACGCTGCATGACAAGAACATTAAGAGAACAGATTGATCTCGGTTCGCGTTACCTGCGTTTGGCTTCGACAGCGTCCCAGAACAACGCGGCAATATCCGCTCCGCCAAAACGCTTGACTTCCCGAATGCCCGTTGGTGACGTCACATTGATTTCGGTCATGTAGTCACCGATCACATCAATACCGACGAGAATAAAACCGCGCTCGCGCAAGGACGGTCCGATGCGCGCGCAAATTTCGCGCTCGCGCTCGGTGAGTTCAGTCTTCTCGGCGCGCCCGCCGACATGCATATTGGAACGGGCATCGGTTTCTGATGGCACGCGGTTGATGGCGCCGACCGGCTCGCCATCGATCAGGATGATCCGCTTGTCGCCAGCGCGCACATCCTTCAGATAACGTTGGGCGATGAAGGGTTCACGGAACATCTGCCCGAACATCTCCAGCAGCGATGTGAGATTGCGATCACCATCGGCCAGATGAAAGACACCCGCACCGCCATTGCCGTATAGCGGCTTTAGAATGATGTCGCCGAACTCCTTGCGAAAGGCCGCGATTTCCTGGCTGTCCTTGGTAATCAGCGTTTCCGGCATCAGATCCGGAAATTCGGTGACGAAGATCTTCTCCGGGCTGTTGCGCACCCATGCCGGATCGTTCACGACCAGCGTCTTCGGGTGGATCCGCTCCAGAATATGCGTTGTCGTAATGTAGTTCATGTCGAAGGGCGGATCCTGGCGCAGCAACACCACGTCCATCTCCGACAAATCGCGCGAGACAGGTTCGCCCAGCGTGTAGTGATCGCCTTCGATGTCACGAACGGTAAGCTCTTCGACGCGCGCCGAAACCACGCCGTCGCGCATGCTCAGCCGGTCCGGCGTATAATGATAGAGACTGTGGCCGCGCTTCTGCGCTTCGAGGCAAAGCGCGAAGGTGGTGTCGCCACCAATGCGGATCGAATTGATGTGGTCCATCTGGACCGCGACTTTCAGTGCCATGGAACGCTCCCCGACAGGATTAGGAATGCTCACATGGCGATGTCACGTTCATCGGTCAAGGTCAATGCCATGACCTTCAAGATCGGGTCAGAGGCGGGCCATGCATATGTTGGTGTGACCGGCGCCAACAAAGCCGAGACGGTTGGCTGCGCCCTTCGAGAGGTCAATCACCCGGCCCTTGATGAATGGTCCGCGATCATTGATGCGCACGACGATTGACTTGCCGTTGCGCTGGTTGGTGACTTTGACCTTGGAGCCGAAGGGCAGGGTGCGATGTGCAGCGGTCAGAGCGGATGGGTTCATTCTCTCACCTGATGCCGTCTTCGAATGCAAAGCATACCACGAAGCACCGCCACAGGCTGATCCAGCATTAGCTGATGCTGCACCAAACATCACAATAAGAATGGATGCAGAAAGTACCGTACGGATACTTGCAAAAGAGACCATGTTGAAATTCGCACTTTTTATGGCCCGTGGCAGAACTGCCGGACTGAAGACACACGCGTGAAGATTGACCCCCGGGCAAGTAGATCGTAGCGTGAGCGAGTAGCTCCTTCTATTTTAGAGAAATGTGGCGTTGAGGTGTCTTGTGCTGGAAACACTGCCTAGATCAGCCAGCAAGATGAGCCAAGTTACTCAAAAAACTTGTCTTAATATGATTCAAAACGTGATCGGATTTGCTTCGAAAGGCGCGGGACATGCCGTGCCACGTTCTCGAACTATGGCGATAATGTGGTCAATATTGACAGAATTATTGGACGGTATAGGGCGCGGCCGCTAGATCGGCAGGATATAGTTAATATGAGTTAATACTTTTGGTGCAGAAAACCCCGGATCGCAGGGAACCGGGGTTCGTTATTTTGAAAATGTGATCGGGATTATGCCAGTGCGTTCGCATCCAGGGCATGGATGATGCCGCGCAGCTCCGCCAAGCCACGCAGACGGCCGATCGCAGGGTAGCCGGGCGTAACATCCTTGTTCAGATCATCGAGCATGCGTTGGCCATGATCTGAGCGGAACAGAATGCTGTTTGCCTTGTCACGCTTGCGATCTTCAGCAAGAAGCTCGCGCAGGACGGCGACCATATCAACATCGCCTTCCAGATGCGCTGCCTCGTGAAAGCTGCGGCCATCACCCTCGCGCGTCGTCGCGCGCAGGTGCGAAAAGTGGATCCGCGTAGCAAACCTCCGGGCAATCTTCGGCAGGTCGTTGTCGGCACGCACACCGAGGCTGCCCGTGCAGAAGCACATGCCATTTGCGGGCGATGGTACGGCCTCGAACAATACTGCGTAATCCGACTCGGTCGAGGCAATGCGTGGCAGTCCAAAAAGCGATCGCGGCGGATCGTCCGGGTGCAGGGTCAGCTTTACGCCAAGATCGTCGGCGACAGGGGTCACGGCCTCGAGGAATTCGATCAGATGCTGACGCAGCCGGTTTGCGTCGATGCCGGAATAGGCATCGAAGCTTGTCGCGGAACGCTGGGATGGTCAGCGGTTCTGTCGTTGAGCCGGGCAGGGCGCTGGCGATGTTGCGGGTAAGATCGGCGATTTCCTGCGCACCCATAGCCTCATAAAGATCGCTGACGATATCCCTGTCCGCTTCGGAATAGTCGTACTCGGCGCCCTTGCGTTGCAGAATGTGCAGATCGAACACAGCGAATGTATTGTGATCGAAGCGCATGGCTGTCGAGCCGGTTGGCGTGACATAGTCAAGGTCGGTGCGGCACCAGTCGACGACCGGCATGAAATTGTAGCAGATCACTTTTATGTCGTTGGCAGCGAGTGCTTCCATGCTGGCGATCCAGGCGGCAATCTCGTGTTTTGCTGCCCCTCCAAGGCGTTTGACTGCATCCGGTATCGGGATGCTCTCGACAACGGACCATGTCAGCGGCGTGCGGCCCGCAGGTGTCGTTTCGATCAGGGATTTGCGTTCCCGTACCTGTGCTTCGGTCCATGCCGCTCCGATAGGCACCTCGTGCAGGGCCGATACAATATCGGTAGCCCCCGCCTGTCGTACATTATCGAGTGACACACCGGCTTTTGGGCCAAACCATCGCCACGCCTGACGCATTCATTCCTCCGTCAATTCTTGAATTTCATCCCACATTCAGACAAATGATTTGGGATTGCTCTTTCTCAGTTCGTCAATATCGGGAATGACGGCATTCAGATGCTGTTTCATCGCTGCACAGGCGGCAGGAACGTCATGGGCTTCAATGGCATTGCGAATGATCTTGTGCTCGGACAGTACATGCTCCATTCGCCCGAGCGCCGGCAACGTCATGCGGCGGGCGCGGTCGATCTGCACCTTCACCGGTTTCAGATAATTCCAGATGCCGGGATGGCCGGAAATTCCTGCAATCGCTTCGTGAAACGCTTCATCGGCTTCGTGAAACGCACTCATATTCTGCCGGTCGGCCAAGAACTGTTGCCGGGCCAGGATTTCATCCAGAAGTTCGATGTCTTTTGCGGTGGCTTTTATTGCAGCACGCTCGACCGTTGCGCCCTCGAGTGCCTGGCGGATCACGACCGCTTCCGGAATGAGCGCGACTGGAATGCGGGCGACAAAGGTTCCCGATTGCGGAAAGACATCGACAAGGCCATCTTCGACCAATCGAATAAGTGCCTCGCGCACCGGGGTGCGACTGACGCCAAAGCGTTCGGTGAGGACTTTTTCATTAAGCGGAGTGCCGGGAGTCATTTCCATGGACACGATCGCCGCATGCAGTTCGCGGTAGATAGCCGTGGCGGTGGTCACGCGTACAACCGCAGCGCCACGGCTTCCGGATGCGCGTACGTCGCTGGCAATTGCTGCCGGTTCCTCGGCGGCCACGCTTTTTTCTCCCCGGTTTTGTGCTGTCATTCCAGCGCTCCATTTCCTCATGTCGGATGTTAACATCCTGAATGATGGAATTCCGTTCAAATTCATAGTCCAAAGCCCGTGCTGTGCGATGATTTCAAACGCGACGGTGACTGTTGACATACTAATATATTATTATTTACTCTTCGCCAAGATCATCGATGCTCAATGTTCACATGCGGCGTAAACTGGACTGCCAGAAACTTCGCCACACACGCGGCCGAGCAGACAATCAATGACGCAGCAGGGACGCAGAATGATGCTTCATCCGGACCGACTTTTTCCAATCGAAGCTGACGCTCGCGGGATAGCCCGGCGCCTGTTCAGCACGGTCGAGCATCTGCCCATTGTTTCGCCGCATGGCCATACAGATCCGCTTTGGTATGCCAATGACGAGGCTTTTCCCGATCCTGCCAGCCTGTTCGTGAAGCCTGACCATTATATTTTCCGCATGCTTTACTCGCAGGGTGTGAAGCTGGAAGATCTTGGCGTGCCGCGCCGGGATGGTGGACCGGTCGAGACGGATGGGCGCAAGATCTGGCGGCTTTTCGCCAAGCACTGGCATCTGTTTCGTGGCACGCCATCACGCCTGTGGTTCGAACATGCGCTCCAGACCGTGTTTGGCGTTGAGGAGCGGCTGAGCGAGAAGAATGCGGACGCTATCTACGACCGTATCGCGGAGAGCTTGACAAGTCCGTCGATGCGCCCGCGTGCTCTCTACGAGCAGTTTGGAATTGAAGTCATTTCCACGACGGATGCGGCAACGGACGATCTCGCCGCGCATGACGCAATTCTGAAGTCCGGGTGGAGCGGACGCGTCGTGCCCGCCTATCGTCCGGATGCCGTGGTTGACGCCTCGCGTGCGGATTTCAGCACAAATATCGAACAGTTCGTGGCGCTCGCCGGAACCAAGCTCGATTATCAAGGCTATCTTGAAGCACATCGCGTGCGCCGGGCTTATTTCAAGGCGCGGGGCGCGACCTCCACCGATCACGGCCATCCCAATGCACGCACTGCCAATCTCTCCGCCGCGGAGGCATCGGCGCTGTTCGAACGCATACTGAAAGGGGCTTCGGCTGGCGATGCAGACCTGTTTCGTGCACAGATGCTCACAGAAATGGCGCGCATGAGCATTGAAGATGGTCTGGTCATGCAGATTCATCCTGGTTCATTCCGCAATCATAATCCTGCGCTTCTCGACCGGTTCGGCACGGACAAGGGTGCCGATATTCCGCAGGCGACGAGCTATGTCGAAGAATTGAAGCCTTTGCTTGATGCTTTCGGCAACAATCCTCGTCTGACCCTTGTTCTCTTCACACTTGACGAGACGAGCTATAGCCGTGAACTGGCGCCGCTAGCGGGGCACTACCCTGCCTTGCGTCTTGGTCCTGCATGGTGGTTCCATGACAGTCCGGAAGGTATGCGCCGGTTTCGTGAGCTCACCACGGAGACCGCCGGTTTCTATAATACAGTGGGCTTCAATGACGATACGCGTGCTTATCTTTCGATACCGGCGCGTCATGATATGGCCCGGCGCGTCGATTGCGCATTCCTGGCGCGGCTCGTCGCCGACTATAGGCTGGACGAGGACGAGGCGCACGAAATTGCGCATGATCTAGCTTACGGGCTGGCAAAAGAAGCCTACAAACTTTGATAACAATCGCAGGCGTAAAGAATGACACCGACCGAACACGACCGTCTATCAACCAGCACACTCCATCGTCTCGCAAAGGATGTGGATCGACCGGAATACAGTAGGGGCCAGGTCCGGACCGGCATCGTCCATATGGGTATTGGCGCATTCCACCGCGCGCACCAGGCAGTCTATACGGACAGTGTTCTTGCCAGCGGCGACAATAAATGGGGCATTCTCGGCGTTTCATTGCGTAGCGGTGATACGCGCGATGCATTGGCACCGCAGGACGGTCTCTACACTGTTGCGACGCGCGACGGCAGCGGCGACAGCTTCCGTGTGATCGGCAGCATCGAAAAGGTGCTGGTAGCACCGGAAAACCCGGAAGCGGTGCTTGCCGCGATGGTTGATCCCGAAATCAGGATCGTCTCGCTGACGGTAACCGAAAAGGGCTATTGTTATTCTCCTGCTTCCGCATCGCTGGACGAGAGACACGAAGATATCGTCCACGATCTGGCCGACCCCGCCACGCCGCGCTCGGCTATCGGCTTCATCGTCGAAGCCCTCGCCCGTCGCCGCGATAATGGCACGGAACCGTTCACACTGCTTTCCTGTGACAATCTTCCGGCCAATGGTGAAACCCTGAAAAGAGTTGTTATCCGTTTTGCCGAGCTGCGCGATTCCGGGTTAGGGAAATTCATTCGCGACAAGGTAGCCTTTCCCTCAACAATGGTCGACCGCATCGTCCCAGCGACAACCGATGTCGATCGTACGATTGTGGCCGAGGCGACTGGTCTTTCGGATGCGTGGCCGATCATGACTGAGCCCTTTACGCAATGGGTGGTGGAGGATCACTTTCCTACCGGTCGGCCGGCGTGGGATAAGTTCGGTGTGGCGTTCGTCGAAAATGTCGATGCCTTCGAGTTGATGAAACTGCGGTTGCTCAACGGCAGTCACTCAACGCTGGCCTATCTTGGCTACCTTGCCGGCCATGAGACCGTTTCCGACGTAATGAAAGCCGAGGGCTTCAATGCGCTTATCGAAGCGATGATGGACGACGAGATATCGCCGACACTTCCGCCGCTCCCGGGCTTCGATCTCGATGCATACAAGGCCCAACTGCGTGCACGTTTTTGCAATCCGGCACTGCGCCATCGCACCTGGCAGATTGCCATGGATGGCTCACAAAAGCTGCCGCAGCGCCTGTTGAACACGATCCGCAAGCGGTTGGAGCAGAAACAACCCTTCGACCGTCTTGCTCTCGGTGTTGCCGGCTGGATGCGTTACGCAACGGGTTTCGATGAATCCGGAAAGGCAATTGATGTGCGCGATCCGCTCGCCAATGAATTCAAACAGCGCACCGCCGGAAAGACATCCAGTGCCGACCTTCTCGATGCCTATCTCGGTCTTGACCAGATTTTCGGACAGGACCTTCCCGGGAACATCGAATTCCGCCGGACCGTCGGCGATGCCCTGGCGCGGCTTTTACGGGAAGGTGCGGCACGAACCGTCGCGGGGAAAGCGCTCTAGGCGAAAGCCCTTGCTATCTCCATCTGATAGATTAATATATTAAATCTCGATAACGACCGGATATGGGAACCCGGTCATGCCTGAAAACGGGATATTGGGAATCAACAGGGAGGAAATCATGATCCGCATTACACGCAGACAAGCCATTGGCGGTCTGGCAGCTGTCGCAACGCTACCGGCGACGCGTCTTTTTCGCTCAATCCAAGCTGGCGCTGCCAACGTCACCCGTCGCGCTGAATGTCGCCGACGTGGCTGGCAATCTCGCGCTCACCCAGACGGCTATCGAAAACTACGCCAAGGCGAAACCTGAGCTCGTGTCCAAGATCACCTTTACCAAGGCGCCGGCGCCGGAACTTCCGGGCAAATTGAAAGCCCAGCAGGCAGCGAACAGACTCGATATCGACCTTGTCCTCACCGGCACCGACGCACTATCCGCCGGCCTTGAGCAGGACCTTTGGGTCAAGCTGCTGCCCGACCACTCAGCTTCCCTGCCTGATCTAGCTGCGATCTATCTTGAGCCTGCGCATCGCATGCTGGCGCTTGGCAAGGATCATGGCGTCATCGTCACCTATTACCCGTCCGGTCCGCTCCTCGAATACATGCCTGATCGTGTGAAAAAGGTCCCGGCCACGGCGGAAGAGCTTCTCGCCTGGGCCAAGGAAAATCCGAACAAGTTCCTCTATGCGCGCCCGGCCAATTCCGGCCCTGGACGTACCTTCCTGATGGGCCTGCCCTATCTTCTTGGTGACGCCGATCCGCATGACCCTGTGAAGGGCTGGGACAAGACTTGGGCCTATCTCAAGGAGTTGCACAAATATATCGAATACTATCCGACCGGTACCGGCGCATTGATGAAGGAACTCGGCGAGGGGACGCGCGACATGACCGTCTCCACGACTGGATGGGACATCAACCCGCGTGTACTCGGCGTGGTCCCGAAGGAAGCGGCTGTAGCAACGCTCAAAGGTTTCCATTGGGTGGCCGACGCGCACTATATGTGCGTGCCGAAAGGCATTGCCGATGAGAAGCTTGCCGTGCTTCTCGACCTGATGAGCTTCCTGCTCACACCGGAACAGCAGGCCTTTACCTATGACAAGGGCTATTTCTATCCGGGTCCGGCGGTAAAGGACGTGCCGCTTTCCATGGCACCGCAGGAAAGCCAGGATGCGATTGCCGAGTTCGGCCGCAAGGAATATGCCGACTGGATCGCCAACAATCCGGTGGAAATTCCGCTCGATCCGTCTGCGATGGTCGTCGCGTTCCGGCGTTGGGACGAAGAAGTCGCGGGCAAGAAGTCCTGATTGATGCTTGATTTGGTGCTATCCGGGGGTTGCCCCGGATGGCATCCAGCTATGAGGTTGCCGGATGCTGCTTGCGTCATCGCCATTCCATGAAATCCGCCTTGACCGCTTGAGCCGTGCTTTCGGCGCTCATAATGCGCTGAAGGACGTATCGCTCAATATTCGCAAGGGCGAGTTCATAGCTCTGCTCGGGCCGTCGGGGTGCGGCAAGTCCACGGCACTCAACTGCATTGCCGGACTGCTCTCGACAACGGGTGGTGGTATCTTCATCGATGACAAGCGCATCGACACGCTGAAGCCGGAGGACCGTGGCTTTGGCATGGTCTTTCAGAATTATGCGCTGTTCCCGCATATGACGGTGCGCCAGAACATCGGCTTTGGCCTGAAAATGCGGAAGGTCGCCAAGGCGGAGATCGAAAAACGCGTCGAAGAAGCTTTGAATCTTGTGCGGCTCCAGGGGCAGGGTCACAAGCTGCCGGGTCAACTGTCAGGTGGCCAACAGCAACGCGTGGCCATCGCCCGTGCCATCGTGATCGAGCCGCCGCTGGTGCTCATGGATGAACCGCTTTCCAACCTGGATGCCAAGTTGCGTCTGGAAATGCGCGCCGAAATACGCCGTATCCATAACCAGCTCGGCGCAACCACTGTCTACGTTACCCATGATCAGGATGAGGCCTTGTCTCTGGCCGATCGCGTCGTCGTGCTGCGTGATGGCGAAATCCGTCAGGTAGGCAAGCCCAGCGATCTTTACGAACGCCCTAACCATTTGGACGTGGCTGAATTCATGGGCTATCGCAATCGCCTGACTGGCAAGGTTATTGCCAAAGATGGCGATCGAATGAGCGTTGCGGTCGGCAATGCGACATTGACTGGAACAGCACGTGCCTCACTGAAGGTCGGCGACACAGCCGTTATCGCTGCTCGCGCGGACGATGTCGTTGCCGGCACACGCTCTGATCAGGCAGTGGAAGCTGTCGTCGAAACCATTGAATATCGCGGCCGCGAATTTGTTGGAACCGCGCGCACGCCGCAGGGCCTCGAACTTGTGTTTCATGCCCCGCAAACCGCTGAGCTCGGTAGTGCAATCTGGCTCACCATCGATCCGGCGCGTGCGCTGGCTTTTGCAGCGTAATAGCAATGACGAGCGCATCCTCCAATTCCCTCGACCACCGGATTTCGCTGCGCCAGCGCCTGGCGCTGCGCGGCATCGACGGTGTCACGCTTTTGGTGCTGCCGGCGGTGCTCTTTCTGCTGGCCGTGTTCATCTATCCCTTCATCTACGGCTTGATCCTGTCCTTCACGCCCAAGGAGGGCGGCACCTTTGCCAATTACCGGACGTTCTTCTCCGATCCGTTTTTGTACGACACGATCTCTGACAACGCTCTGGTTGGCGGTCCCAGTGACGATCATCAGCATCGCCATAGCCCTGCCGGTCGCTTTCCGGGTGCGTCTGATGACGCATCAAAGACTGCTGACGACCATCCTTGTCCTGCCGGTAACACTGGGGACTGTGCTGGTTGCGGAAGGGCTGCTGAACTATCTCGGACCGCAGGGCTGGTTTAGCCGAACCCTCATGCTGCTCGGCATGATCGACCGGCCGGTCAAGCTGACCAATAACTATTGGGGTGTTTTTTCTTCACTGATCATCACGGGCTTCCCATTCACCTTCCTGCTGACCCTGTCTTACGTTTCAGGGGTTGACCCGGCACTTGAGCAGGCCGCCGCGACCCATGGCGCCGGAAGCTGGCAGCGCTTCCGCCATGTAATGCTGCCTCTGCTGGTTCCGGGCCTCGCCATCGCCTTCTGTTTGTCCTTCGTCCAAGCCTTTGCCGTATTCCCCTCGGCAGTTCTGCTCGGCGCGCCCGCGGGACCAACGCGTGTCATTTCGATTGCTGCCTATCAGGCGGCGTTCGAGCAGTATGACTACTCGATGGCGTCGGCAATTGCGATGATCATGGCGGTTGTTCAACTGCTTATCGTGGTAGCGGTGCTCGGCATACGCAACATGTTTTATCGCGGCTCGACCGCAGGCGGAAAGGGCTGACCATGATCCGCGATACCACTATTGGCGCAAAACTCTGGATCACTGCCGTATGGGTCGTGGTTGCCTTTTTCGTCATCAATCTCCTGGCCATGATCGCGACAGTGATCATGTCCTCTTTCGCCACGCGCTGGCTCGGCACATGGTTGCCGGCGGGCTGGACAACAAATTGGTATTTCACGGCCTGGTCGGAATTCCAGCTCAGCGACGTTCTCATCGTCACCTTCCAGATAGCTTTCACCGTGGTGGCGCTTTCCGGGCTTCTGGGCGTGACCGCCGCCTATGCTCTTGCGCGGCGTGACTTTCCCGGCAAGAAGCTGGTCATGCTACTTTTCCTTCTGCCCCTGCTGGTACCGCCGATCACCTTCGGTATTCCGCTAGCGACAGTGCTGTATCAGGCGGGCGTCGGCGGTACGTTTTGGGGCGTCGTTCTTGCCAATCTGGTGCCAACGGTTCCCTTCGTGATCCTTGTCATGATCCGTTCATCGAACAGATCGATCCCAAGATCGAAGCGGCGGCACGGGTGTTCGGTGCGGGCACATTCCAGCTGTTCGTGCATGTGCTGCTGCCCATGCTGTTACCGGGCATCCTCGCGGCCTTGCTGCTCGTTCTGGTGCGCACTGTCGCGATGTTCGAGCTGACCTTCCTGACCGCAGGGCCGACCAGCCAGACACTTGTCGTTGCGCTCTACTACTCGGTGTTCGCCGCCGGTGTCCGCGCCGTGCAATCGATCGACGCCATGGCGGTGGTCTACATGGTGACCACCCTCATATGGCTGCTGATAGCACTTCGCTTCGTCAATCCGACGCAGATCGTCGCGAGAGCCAAGCAACAGCAGACCACGGCTTGACGCTCGCCAAACGGCAAAAGCAAACGGGAGCCAATGGCTCCCGTTTTTCAAGGGCAGCAGCTGACAATCTGACCTACATGGTCGCGCCGATCTGCCAAGGCACGAATTCTGCATCGCCATAGCCGAGCTCTTCCGATTTGCTGCGTTCGCCCGATGCGACTTTCAGGATGTGCTCGAAGATCTCGCGGCCCTTATCTTCGATCGACACGCCATCGAGAACATCGCCGCAATTGATATCCATGTCCTCGATCATCTGATTATACATGGGCGTATTCGTCGCGAGCTTGATTGAAGGTGTCGGCTTGCAGCCATAGGCCGAGCCGCGCCCGGTGGTGAAGGCAAGAACGTTGGCTCCGCCGGCAACCTGCCCTGTCGCCGAAACCGGGTCGTAGCCAGGCGTATCCATGAAGACGAGACCATGCGCAGTGACCGGCTCCGCATAGCCATAGACTGCTTCCAGCGGGGTCGTGCCGGATTTGGCGACAGCGCCCAGCGACTTTTCCAGGATGGTGGTCAAGCCGCCGGCCTTGTTGCCCGGTGAGGGATTGTTGTTCATTTCCATCTTGTTGCGGGCAGTATAATCCTCCCACCAGCTGATGATCGATTGCAGACGGTGTACCGCCTCAGGATTGGACGCACGTTCAATAAGAAGGTGTTCTGCACCATAGATTTCCGGCGTTTCGGAGAGAATAGCCGTGCCACCCTGCTGCACGAGAAGATCAACGGCAGCGCCCAGCGCTGGATTGGCAGTAATGCCGGAATAGCCATCAGAACCGCCGCACTGCAATGCCAGCATCAATTCTGATGCGGGGATGGTCTCGCGCCTGACATTCGCCGCGGTCGGCAGCATGTCGCGCACAGCGGCGACGCCCGCTTCCATCGTCTTGCGCGTACCACCCACCTCCTGGATTGTCAGGCTGCGGAATGTGTCGCTCTCGACAATGTTGTACGCTTCTTTCCAACGTCCGATCTGGAACCCTTCGCAACCGAGACCGACCATCAGCACTGCGGCGATGTTCGGATTGGTCGCATAGCCCCACTGGGTACGCTTCAGTACTTCGTAGCCCTCGCCCTTCACGTCAAGCGCGCAGCCGCCGCCATGGACGAGCGGGATGATACCGTCGACCATAGGGTAGTCATCGAGCAAGCCCGATTTCTGCACGGCTTCCGCAATGAAGCGCGCAACGGAGGCAGAACAGTTCACCGAGGTCAGAACGCCGATATAGTTGCGGGTTCCGGCGCGGCCATTGGCCCGGCGGAACCCCTCAAAGGTCGCACGCTGCTCGGCTGGCACAATGCCGCTCGCGTTGACTGCGTGTGCCGCATCGGGCTCGCGAACGAAATCGCTGTAGTTAAGATTGTGCTCATGCACCCATTCGCCGGGTTCAATCCGTTTCGAGGCCGAACCGATGATCTGGCCAAACTTGCGGACGGGCTCGCCCGCGGCAATCAACCGGGATGCGAGCTTATGCCCGCGCGGCACGCGGTCTGTGACCGCCACCCCCTCAATGCTCTGGCCAATTTGAAATGTGTCGACTGCGACAACGACATTGTCGCTGGCGTGGAGGCGCAGATGCCTCGGTGCGTTAAGGGTGTCCATGATGTCTCCAATTCAATTAATATATTAGTTGACCGGAGCGAGGGTTGCAACGACGAACTACCACCTCGTCTGTGATAAGCGCTACGCAGAACGTCTTAAAACCAACTGACGAAACAGCCTTTTCTGGAAATAAATTCATGTGATTACAATCTAAAATTGCATAGTTGCAAATATTGCTGAAAATTATACAACTAAAGTTGCGGATTGACTACAACTTATAAGTTAATATATTCAAATTGATAGCGTTAGTTGCAGTTGTGCCAGTGCTCTCTTTTCGTTTTTCAATTTTGATCGCTTCATATTGTCCAAATAACTACCTGAAGTTGTAATTTCTCGATTTTCAATGATCAATTTTCAGATTGGGTATTTTCAAATTGAAGACACATTGCGCGCGACCTGAAAGCACAGGTATATCCCGTCTCCAGATTTTGTCCGCTTTGCTCCTTGTGCTGCTTCTGTCGATCTTGGATGTTGCGCCGGCGGCGGCTGGTCAGCTTGTTCTGGTGGATTTGCCGGATACCACAGAAACGACAACGGTTGGCACCGGACAGGGAAAACGTGCCATCTACAAGAATGCGGGCTCCGTAGATGGTGTTGGCATCGATCTCGTCGCCAAACTCGTGATCGCAAAACTGGACCATACGTTCGGTGTCAGAAACGGCAAACCCAGCGAATTCGCCGCCGATCAGGACACGGCCTGGATCGATTGGTATATTTACAAGGCCGGCACCTATAACATCAACTCGGATTCGGGCGGCGTTGCTGTCGTCGCCGATGTTCATGTTCTGTACAATGATCTCGACGGCCCAAACAATGAAAGCCTGTTTGTGCCCCTGTGCCAGGCGCCTGTTCTCTTCACCCGCGTCGCCCGTGCTGCGACACTGAAACGTGACTTTGGCACAGTCGCGGGCGTCTCCGAAGTCTTCAGCCTTATTGGTGACAAGAACTATGAGGACGAGTCGGTATCAGGCGGCGAGGTAGCATATTCCTCTACAAGCGTATTCCGTATGGGGCATACGGGAAACAAAGGGTACAAGGTCTCGGTAGACAATCCGTCCTATGTCGCTGCTGATTCCTTCGATATCAAATGCTCGGATTTTCGCGCGCCTGTGGCCACGCCTGATAATCACGAGGCGGAACTCGGTGCGCCGTCGACGATCCAGATTCTCGATAATGATGGGGTGAAGGATAAGGCTGGGGCCTTTTCCGCAGTGACGCCGCCAACGGATTTTGCCAAGGCGTCGGTCAGTCTTGTGGCGCCACCTGGAGCAACAGGTATCAAGACGGACAAAAACGGCGATACGGTTGGCTTTACGGTTCCGGGCGAGGGCACTTGGACCTATGATGATCTGAACGGCAAGTTGACCTTTATGCCGCTTGCAGGGTTCACAGGCTCGCCGGCACCCATTGAATATACCTTCAGGAATGCTGTTGGAACGCTCTCCAACAAGGCTATGGTAACCATTGGTTATCCGCGCCTGGAGATTGTGAAGACTGCCATTGCTCCGGCGAAATTCGTCGCTGGCGAGATCATCAATTACACCTTCAAGGTCTCCAATCCGGGTGCCATTGCCTTGACCGGAGTCACTGTCACGGACACCCTTCCCGGCATCGTCGTCAAAGGCGGACCGGTCTCCCTTGCAGCCGGTGTCATCGACACGGCGACCTTCACGGCGGCCTACACGCTGACGCAGAAAGATATCGATGCGGGTCAAGTGGTCAACATTGCGACCGCAACAGGGGCCCAGCCGTCAGGTAAGCCGTTCACCAGCCCGCCTGCAGTAGTCACGACGACTATTCCCAAAATATCTGAACTGTCAGTTGTCAAGACGGCGGGTAAGCCGTCGGGCACCACCGTCGGTTCGACCATCGCCTATACGTTCACGCTGACCAATACCGGCAATGTGACGCTGACCGATGTGTCAGTGGCCGACACTTTGCCGGGCATCGTCCTGGAGGGCGGGCCGCTTGCCGCGCTGGCTCCGGGGGCTGTGGATACAACGACCTTCACCGCGCTCTATAGGCTGACGCAGAAGGATATCGATGCGGGCGAGGTGAAGAATTCGGCCACCGCCAGGGCGACGCCGCCCGGTCCCGCCGGCACCCCGCCGCTGACCAGTCCGCCGAGCGATGTGACGACGCCGGTCGAGAGCGCGCCGAAGCTGGAACTTGTCAAATCCTCCGACAAGGCAAGCATTGCCAAGGCCGGCGAAGTGCTGACCTATACGTTCAAGGTGAGTAATACCGGCAATGTCACGGTCAAGGATATCGCCGTAAAGGATGACAAGTTGGTTCCGGCGCAGATATGCACGGTGCCCGAGCTTGCGCCGGCAAAGGATGCAAGCTGCACGCGATCCTATGAGGTGACGCAGGCCGATATCGATGCGGGCGGCGTGCGCAACACGGCCGTAGTCAGCGGCAATCCCCCATCCGGACTGCGGTTGAATGTTAGCTCGAACCCGGTGGTCACGCCCACCGCCGCCGCGCCGAAACTGAACGTGATCAAGACGGCAGGCAAACCGTCAAGCAGCACGGTCGACGCTACAATCAACTATACCTTCACGGTTACCAATGAGGGGGAATGTCACGCTCAGCAATATCGCTGTCTCCGACGCTCTTGCAGGCGTTGTGCTGAAGGGTGGGCCGATTGCCAGCCTCGCACCGGGTGAAAGGGATACCACGACCTTTACCGCGACCTATTCGCTTACGCAGGCCGATATCGATGCCGGCAAGGTCAACAATACGGCCACGGCCAAAGGGACATTCAAGCGGGGCATGGAAGGAACGCCGGTCATTGGCGGGCCAGTGGCGCCGCAGACCATCGAGGAAATCAAGAGTCCTGAAAGCCAAGCCCAGGCCCTGCTTGCCGCATCGCCCAAGCTCAGTCTTGTCAAGACCGCAGCCGAGCCATCGAAAAAGGCTCCCGGTGAGATCATCAAGTATAACTTCGCGGTGACAAATACCGGCAATGTGACGTTAACGAATGTGTACATCATTGACGTTCTCCCGGGAATTGTGCTGGAGGGCGGACCAGTCGCCAGCCTCGCACCTGGCGAGAGCGATACAACGACCTTCACCGCGACCTACACGCTGTCGCAGAAGGATATCGACGCCGGCAAGGTCAACAATGCCGCAACGGCAAAAGGGACCCCGCCTGGCGGCGGCCGGGAGATCAGCAGTGGGCTTTACAGTGTCATAGTCGATATTGCGCCCGCACCTGAAATGACGCTCATAAAGAAAGCTGACAAGCCGTCGGTCTCCAGCGTCGGCGAAACGGTCACCTATGACTTCACGGTTGCCAATACTGGCAATGTGACATTGAAGAACCTTGTCGTCACAGACAAGAACCTTGTCCCTGCCACGGTATGCACCGTTGCGGAACTGCTTCCGTCAAGCGTGGAGCAGTGCACCGGAACCTACAAGGTAACGCAGGCCGATCTCGATGCGGGCGGAGTGACGAACACCGCCAGCGTCACGGGCAATCCACCGACCGGACCACCCGTCACGCGCGACTCAAACCCGGTCACAACCGGTGTCGATGCGACGCCAAAACTGACCGTGGTTAAAACCGCAAGCAAGCCATCCGCCAATCAGGCCGGTGCCACGATCGACTACACGTTCATGGTAAAAAACGAGGGCAATGTAACCCTCTCGGATATCAAGATATCCGATGCATTGCCTGGCATTGTCCTTAAGGGAGGGCCGATCGTCAGCCTTGTCCCCGGTGCAAGTGACGCGAAAACCTTCACCGCCACATATATCCTGACACAGAAAGACGTCGATGCCGGTAAAGTGTCGAATATCGCCACGGCAAGCGGCGTCTACAGGAAGATGGACCGTCTGGCCATAGGGTCGGTCGACCCGTCGAGTGACAAGCCGGTTACCAGTCCCGAAAGCGAGGCTGTAGCGGCTGTCGAAGCTGGGCCTGCCCTAAGCATCGTGAAAACCGCCGGTACACCATCCGGCAACGTACCCGGCGCGACCATCCCGTACTCCTTTGCCGTAACCAACACCGGCAATGTGACGCTGGCCAATGTGTCTGTCTCCGACACGCTGCCTGGGGTCAAGCTGATGGGCGGACCGATTGCCAGCCTTGCGCCGGGTGCAGTCGATACCACGACCTTCACGGCGCTCTATACGCTGACACAAGCGGATGTCGATGCAGGGCAAGTGGTGAATACCGCGAGTGCGACAGGCACTCCTCCCGCCGGTCAGCCTGTGACAAGTCCGCCTCAAACGGTCAAGACGGTCATTGTCTCCGCGCCCAAGCTCGATCTCCTCAAGCAGATCGGCAAGCCGAACGGCAACAAGCCTGGCGCTGTCGTTCCTTATACGTTCAAGATAACGAACAATGGCAATGTGACGCTCGTCAACATCACGCTTACCGACATCCTGCCTGGCATAATCATAAAAGGCGGCCCGATTCCCCGTCTGGCACCGGGTCAGGTCGACACGACGACCTTTACCGCGACCTACGTGCTGACCCAGGCGGATTTCACTGCCGGCAAGGTCTTGAACAAAGCGCAAGCCCACGGCAACCTGTTACCCAAACCGACCATGTCGGCTTCGCTTGCGGGGATCGAGCCGAAAACTGAAAAATTGCTGATTGCAAAAAACGTGCCGGCCTCCGGTGACGTGCTGGCCGCCGCCGCTCCGCCCGCCGCAGCGCCTGGCGATGGGGGTGTGGACAGCGATGTGGACAGCGGCGAGAGTGCCGCACTGATTGAACTCGCTGCGGCAAGCCCGGAATTGGCTCTCGTCAAGACGGGCCATTTCAACGATGAGAACGGCAATACCTATGCCGATCCCGACGAAACGGTCACCTACACATTTGTGGTGACCAATGAGGGCGGCACTGTCCTTGAAGATGTACACGTGGCCGATGATGGCCCGGTATTCAACGGACGCCGTGGGACCGGCAAGCTATCGGCATTCAGCCCGGCACCGTCCCCGGTTGAACCCGGCGCGGCGCAGAAATTCACTGCAACCTACAAGCTCACCCAGGCCGATATCGATGCGGGGGCGGCCGTAAAAGGCGGAACCGTCAACAAGGCTCTGGCGCTGGGGTATAGCGGCGACGGCGTGACGAGCACACTGTTCGAATCCGCGGAAAGCCGTTCGGTGCTCGATCTCCCGGCGGCCTATGGCGACCACGAAGTGACGATCACCAAGCAGGCCGGACTGCGCCAGATCAGGCGTGGCGAAAAGGCACCTTTCACCATCAAGGTGACCAATAATAATACCGACAATGTCGGACGGATAGTCGTCACCGACATGCTGCCGTCAGGCTTCCGCTACGTCGACGGTTCGGCCACGATCAATGGCGTGGCGGCTATACCCGTTATCAATGGGCGCAACGCCCGGTTCCAGCCCGTCATGCTTGGGCCGAAAGCCGAAGTAACGATCCGCCTGCAATTGCTTGCATTGAGCACAGCCGAACCGGGCAAGCATATCAACCGGGCGAAGGCCGCCGAGGAAGACGGCGAAATTCTCGCGCCAGAAGCGACGGCGGCGATCGAGATCATGGTCGATCCGGTGTTCGATTGCGGCGATGTCGTCGGCAAGGTCTTCGACGATCTCGAACGGCAACGGTTACCAGGACGATGGCGAACGGGGCCTGCCAGGTGTTCGTGTCGCGACGGTTAAGGGCTTTCTGGTCACGACGGACAAGCACGGCCGCTTCCACGTGGCTTGCGCCGAGCTTCCCGACAAGCGCATCGGTTCGAACTTCATCATGAAGCTCGACACGCGCACGCTGCCGGCGGGTTACAGCATGACAACGGAAAACCCGAAGGTGATCCGGCTGACGGCCGGCAAGATGTCGAAGCTCTCCTTCGGTGCCTCGATTGGCCACCTTGTGACGCTCGATTTGAACGACGCGGCTTTCGAGGATCGCAAGACGGTGCTGTTGAAGGAGTGGAGCGACGGACTCGGCAAGCTTATCGCGATCCTCAAAGAACAGCTTTCGACATTGCGCATCAACTACCGGGCCACAGCAGAAAAGCCCTTGGTCGACAAGCGAGCCGGCGCCATCGAAGAGGAGATACGGGAACGCTGGAAGGCGGCTGGAGATGCCTATGAGTTGAACATCGAGACACGTGTGGAGGCAGGCCAATGACCAGGAACCTCGTCCGTATTGCCCGCCGTTTTCATGTCCACATGGCATTCTCGTTTCACGTGAATCGCTGCGGGCAGGATGCGCCTTTCTGGCAATGACCTGCCTTCCGGTGTCCGCTCAGGAGGTGGATCGGACAAAAACCGTTCCATTTGCCATCAGTGTTGACGGAGAGCCGGTCGTCAAGAGTAAGCAGGATGGCCCGACGCGCGCTGCAGCGAAGCAGTTGGGCCAGTCCCCTGAGCCTTCGACGCGCAAGACCGGCGCCGGATTGAATACCGTCGATGTTCAGGTGAAGTTCGACGGGCTCGATGCCAAAACCCTGTTGAATATCTCGACCATGCCGGTGCGCCGTGCCTATAAGGCCGGGGAATACGTGAATTTCCTCGCGACGTCCAATTATCCTGCCTTCATCAAGCGTGCCGAAGTGCGCATCCTCAACGCCGAGGATGAGGTCACGGAAAAGCCTTTCGATATCATTCCCGTTGCCATCAACCGGGAGGCCAGGTGGATCATGCCCGAAACCAGGGATGAGACGAAGCGCTTCAAATATATCCTTCGCGTCTATGATGACGAGGGCCGTTTTGACGAGACGCTGGCACGGAACCTGGCACGCTCCGACCGGGAATTACCGGCCGAAATCAATACAGGACATGTCGTTTCGGGCGAAGGCGAAGCGACAGCGCCGGGCATGGGCGAGGACAACACTGCCCGGCGCAATATTCCGGTCTATGGCGGCGCGGTGACCGTCTATGGCCGCAACGTGCCGGAAGGCTACCAGGTCAAGGCTCTGGGCGACACAATCCCGCTCGACCCTGACCATGCGTTTGTGATGCAGCGCATCTTGCCTCCTGGCGATCACGATATCGATGTCGCGGTGCTGGGATTGCTCAAGGACAGTGCGCTTGATTTTACGAGGCGCATCAACATTCCGAAAAATGACTGGTTCTATGTGGCGCTTGCCGATCTCACAGTCGGAAAACGCTTTGGTGACAATGACATAGAGGCGGTGCGTCCGGGTGAGTACGATGACATTTACAGCAAGGGGCGCCTCGCCTTCTATGTGAAAGGTAAAATCAAGGGAAAATATCTCCTGACTGCAGCGGCCGATACCAGCGAAGACGATCTCGATCATATCTTCCGCGGTCTTGATGCCAAGGATCCGCGGCAGCTGTTGCGCCGCCTCGATCCCAATGACTATTATCCCATCTATGGCGACGATCTCGACCGCCATTGACGATGCGCCCACCGACGGCAAGTTCTATGTGCGGCTGGAGCGCGGCGACAGTCATGTCATGTGGGGACGGTACAAAGCCAGTATCACAGGCACGGAATTCATGCGCTCCGACCGCGCGCTCTATGGCGCGAGCGGCATCTACAAATCGGAAAAAACCACGAGTTTCGGTGAAAGGCAAACGGAAACAACGCTTTACGCGGCGCAACCCGATACGCTTCCGCAGCGCGACGAATTCCTCGGCACCGGCGGGTCGGCTTATTTCATGAAGCGTCAGGACATTTCCATAGGTTCCGAAACGATCGCGGTCGAAGTGCGTGATCAGATAACCGGGCAGGTTCTCGAAAGGCAAACGCTGCGCTACGGCGAGGATTACAGCTTCGACTATCTGCAGGGGATGCTGATACTCAAGCGCCCGCTCTCTTCATCGACGGGCACCGATGCACCGGTACGCGACGGGGCGCTTGGCGGCAACAGGGTCTACCTCATCGCGCAGTATGAGTTCACACCGGTCGCTGGCACGCTCGATGGCTACGTTTATGGCGGTAGGGCCCAGCATTGGTTCGCCGACAAGGTGCGCGTCGGAGTTACCGGCATGGATGAAAATACCGGCCTCGCCAATCAACAGGCCTATGGAGCCGATATCCAGCTGCGCCATTCGGAGAAGACCTTCATCGAGGCGGAAATTGCCCGCTCCAAGGGCCCGGGCTTTGGCACGTCTCGCTCCACCGATGGCGGGCTGACACTCAGCGATGTTGCCACAACCGGCACGCGCAATCGCGTCGCGACGTCATGGCGCACCAGAGCACAGCTCGACCTTGAAGACATCAGCAAGAGCGGCGTCAAAGGCACGCTTGGTGGCTACTATGAGGAGAAACAGGCGGGATTCTCGACGCTTTCCGAGCAGATTTCCGTCGACGAGCGCATATGGGGTGCCTTTGCCGATATCGATCTGAACAAGGCTATAGGCCTCGAACTCAACTATGACGATTATCAGGAAGGCCGCGGGGAAAGCGTCTTCGATGGCCGCGACATTGGCGGCGGGTCGAAACGCAAGGGCGCGTCGGCGATCAGCTGGCAGATCGATGAGTACTGGAAAGCCTCGTTTGGGCTTACCTACACCGAGCTGCAATCCCCCATTGCGCGCGCCTCGGGCAAGTCCGGTTATAATGGCTCGCGCCTCGACAGCGGGGCGCGGCTTGAATACGCGCCGGATGGCGATCATAGCTATTATGTCTTCGGCCAGGGCACGCTCTCGCGCTCTGGTGACATCAAGGACAACAATCGTGCCGGCGCCGGAACGGAATATCAACTGACGGAAAAGATCAGTCTGGACGGCGAGATTTCCTATGGAAATCAAGGCGTTGGTGCATTGGCAGCCATAAATTACGAACCCACTGCAAAGGACAGCTATTATGTCGGTTACCGGCTCGATCCGGATCGTGCCTTCGATCTCGATCGCAGTTACGACCTCTCGGGTACGGATGGTGGTACCATCGTCATTGGCGCCAAACGCAAGATCGACGACGAAATCTCCGCCTACGCCGAGCACAATTACGATCTGTTCGGGACGCGCAATTCGCTGACGAAGACATATGGCGTAGTCTATACACCCGACAGTTCCTGGACCGTGGATGGCGGCTTCGAAGCCGGTACGATCGAGGACGATACGATCGATCCTGATGACGGGTTCGAACGCTCCGATTTCGATCGCAAGGCGGTCTCGCTGGCCATCGGCTACAAGGACGAGGAACGCATCAGCGCCCGCATCCGCGGTGAGGCGCGCTACGAGGACAGCGATGACGACAGCCGTGACGCCAACACCTATCTCATCGCGACTGGCTTCAGCTGGAAGACGTCGGAAGACTGGCGCCTGCTCGCCAATGTGGATGCGGTGCTGTCGGATCAGGACAGCGAAGCTTCGTTTCGTGACGGAGATTATATAGAAATGTCAGTTGGTTACGCTTATCGGCCCGTTGAAAACGACCGGCTCAATGCGTTGGTCAAATACGCCTGGCTGCGCGACACACCGGGCGAAAATCAGGTCAGCGCCATTAGCGGCGACGAATTTGGACCGGCCCAGCGCAGCCATATTATCTCGGCTGATGTCAATTACGATGTCTTCCCATGGCTGGTGCTCGGCGCGAAATATGGCATGCGCTTTGGCGAGGTACGCCAGCGGCAAGGGGATGATCCCAATACGTTTTCCGCTTGGGAATCGTCTTCGGCGCATCTCGGAATCATCCGGGCGGATGTCAGTTTCATCAAGAGCTGGGACGCGCTTATCGAAGGCCGGGTTCTTGCCATGCCCCAAGCCGATACCACCGATTACGGTGCCCTGGTCGCTCTCTACCGCCATGTCGGCGACAATTTCAAGGTGGGCGTCGGTTACAATTTCGGCTGCTTCTCCGACGATCTGCGCGACCTTACCCTTAATGACGAGGGTGTGTTCCTCAACGTCATTGGAAAGTTTTGAAACGGAGCAGACAACCGCCTACGCCTGAATTTCACGTCCAAGTGGAGAATCTTCGGCCATTTTTGCCGATTCACGGGCGGAATTCGACGAAGCTCAGGTCATTTCCAGCCGTTTTGGGAAATGCACGGGCGCGGTGCCAATGGAGACGGGTGAAAATCATTCAAAGTTTGACCTCGCCCTGCCGGCGGCCCTCTTGCCGCTACGATACGTCGAGGGACTGGTTGCGATTGCGGCGTGCCACGTTCATCTCTGCCCGCTCTCGCGCCATATTGCTGACGGCCATGCGCAACGCCGGATGTCGCGACATGAAGACGTGGAAGTCCCGTCGTTCAAGCACGAGAAACTGGCAAAAATCCACGGCGATAACGTCGGCCGTGCGGCGCCCGCCACTGAGCAGGGCCATCTCCCCGAAAAACGCTCCGGCGTCGAGACGAACCGGGTCGCTTTCCAGTTGTACCTCGACGGCACCCGCCGAGATGAAGTACATGCCATCGCCCCGATCACCGATGCGGACGACGCGTTCGCCAGGCGAGGCGGATTTCGGCCGGAACAACAATAGCAGCTCCTCCTGGGAGTTTTCGTCAACCTCCGAGAACAGAGGGAAAGTCTCGATCAATTGCTGCATCTCCAATTGATGCTGTCTGTTCCGCTCTTCGTTCAGCGCCCTGATCTTGTCGAGGTCGCGGCAAAGCCTTTCATGTTTTGATTTGCCGTACTGTGCGGCCAATGAGGGCCATAGCGAGCGGATGCCCTTGTGCAATTCTTCGCCCGCCAGCAGAACGAGAGGGTTGAGGGTGATCGACAGGATGGCGCCTGCGAGGATGAGATCCTGACCTTCGCGCGGCAGCAGGCCAAGTGAAACGCCGAGGCCAGCCAGGATGAAGGAGAATTCCCCGATCTGGGCGAGACCGGTGGCCACACTGATGCCCATTGCGACGGGATAGCGCAGCAGCAGAACGATGCCGAATGCGATGAGCGACTTGCCGAAGATGATCAAGGCGAGAACACCGATCACCGCCAAGGGTTCGCGGACCAGAATGGAGGGGTCGAAAAGCATGCCGACCGAAACGAAGAACAACACCGCAAAGGCATTTTGCAAGGGCAGGGAGTCGGCCGCCGCCCGGCGGCTCAAATGCGACTCGCTCATGACAACGCCGGCGAAGAAGGCGCCGAGCGCGAAGGAGACGCCGAAGATCGCGGCTGATCCGAAAGCAATACCGAGGGCAATGGCGAGAACGGAAAGGGTAAACAATTCCGGCGAGCCAGTGCGCGCCACCAGCGTGAGGATCCATGGAACGACTTTCGGCCCGAAGTATATCGCCATCACGGTAAAGGCCGCGACTTTGAGCAGCGTCACCGCAATCGTCAAAGTGATCGGAAGACTGTCGGCAGCCGGTGCAGCTTCAGCTGTCCCATGAGCACCGAGAATCTCGGCAAGTGTTGGCAGCAGCACCAGTGCCAACACCATCGCGAGGTCCTCGACGATGAGCCAGCCGACGGCCACACGGCCATTTACCGAGTCGATCTGATTGCGTTCTTCGAGTGCCTTGAGCAGGACCACCGTGCTGGCAACAGAAAGGCTGAGGCCGAAGACCAGGCCGGCGCCCAAACTCCACCCCAGCAAAGAGCTGAGACCGACGCCGAGAAGCTGTCGCGAGCACGATCCGCCCGAGCGCTCCAGGAACAGCGACGCCGCGGACAGCCAGCAGATCCGAGGCCGAGAAGTGCAGCCCCACGCCAAACATCAAAAGGATCACACCCATTTCGGCGAGCTGCCCGGCCAGAGCCCTGTCGGCAATGGTGTCCGGCAAATAGGAACCCATCAGGATACCCGCGACGAGATAACCCACCAGCGGCGGCAGGCGCAGCCGGTCGGCGAGATATCCGAAAATGGCAGCGAACACGAAGCCGACGGCAACCGTTGCTATCAATGCGACTTCCTGATGCACATTCGTCCCTTGATGTTATTGGTGTTCCTACCCTGGCGGTAAGCTGGCAACAATCGCCCGATCGCATCAAAGTAACCGCGCAAATCGAATGCTGCCATAGAAAATTTGAGGCTGACCAATCTTCGCCACGTCGCGGTTTCGTCCGGAACGGCATGATTTTTTTCAAATGATGGGATGCAAGTCGTGACGGCAATATCTCAAGGGAAAGCGATGAGCAGCAGGTATGCAATGAAAACGACGAGATGAACCAGTCCGGTCAGTACCGTTGTCCGCCCCGTTCCGAAGCTGTGAATGCTGATTGCCAGTATCAGGGCCAGGAGCACCGAGTCGCCTGACGACAAGCCGAGCGTCAGCTCCCGGCCCGCCAGCAGGCTGGCTATTCCAACCGCAGGAATGGTCAGCCCGATGGTCGCGAGCGCCGATCCGAGGGCGATGTTGAGACTGCGTTGCAGTTCGTTGCGCCAAGCGGCCCGGATGGCGGAAAGCGCTTCCGGCAGAAGAACGAGCAGGGCAATGAAAGCGCCCACGATCTCGTCGCGTTGTCCTACATGGAGGGCCGCAAGGCCGTCTTCAACGCCGATCGCCACCTGTTCCGCGAGGAGGACGACGCCGACGAGACCGGTCAGGAGCAGGAACGCGTTTACCCAGGTGGCACGTCCGGGGGCATGGTCCCGCGCCGCATGGTGCCCCAGGCCATCGTCGAGAAAATCGTCACGATGCCGCCCGGTCTGTGCGAAAACGAAACTGCCATAGAGCAGGACAGAGCAGAAGCTGACGAAGATCAGTTGGACTGGTGCAAAACTTCCCGGTGTCGTCGCCATCGTCGTGAAGTTCGGAAGGACAAGGGTAATGATCGTCAGTGCGGTGAGGACGGAAAGGAACGCACTCGTCCCCTGCCGTTTCAATCCCTGCTGGTGATGTTGCCACCCGCCAAGTGTGAGGCACAACCCGACAACTCCGGCGCAAGTGATCATGACGGTTGAAAACACGGATTGACGGGCCAGCGTCGGATTGTTCTCGCCATGCAGCATCATCGACACGATGATCGAAACTTCGACCGTCGTTACCGCAAATGTAAGAAGAAGTGTTCCATAGGGCTGGCCGAGGCGAACCGCGAGGATTTCTGCATGCTGGAGCACGACGAATACGGTTGCGAGCAGCACGCCAATGGCGAGAGTCGAAGCCACCCAAGGATGGGCGCTGCCAAGTTGCCCGCCGGAATACCGGATGCCGATAGCAAGCGCCAACGACCCTATCGGCAATAGCCAGGACAGGATCGGCAGGTCGCGAATGGTCATGGGAACGCATCCAAGGCTAGAGCTCCAGGTCAGGATTTCTCAATATACACGGCCGTTGATGGCGAATGTAGGCCGTAAACGCATCAAATGGCGAGGACCATCTGTCCGCAGTGGCGATGCTATCGTTGCGCCTCCATTTCGACAAATCTCGCATTAGACTGCTCGCAATGCCCTCGCGTTTCCGGCGTTGATTTTTGGAATGCGTTGTTCCGTTGCGAAGAGGATAGGCAAATGCACGACTTTACCCTGGTTCTGGCGTTCGTTGCTGTCGTCCTGCTTGCCTATCAGGGCGAGATCGATGACCGGCCGGACGTACAGGACGACGAATGGCTTCATATCGACCCAGCCGATTAGCCAGCTAATTAGATACCCATAGAGCCGGTGAGCGCGTTTGCTATTCGCCACTCTATTGAACTAATGCCCAATCTGTTGCAGTTTCCGGACGATTTTCGTCCTCGTGCAAACAGTCCGGAACAATGAACATTGAACGCCAAGTCTTCATAACGGGCGCCGGCGGTTTCGTCGGCCGCGCCACGGTCAAGCGGTTCCTCACAGAGGGCTGGCGGGTTCGCGCGGCGGTGCGGACTGTTCAGGGCTGCGGTCTCGATCACAGGGATCGCCTGTCGATAATACCGGCTGGGGACATCACCGCGATCACCGACTGGGTGCCGCTTCTGTCCGGCTGTGACGCCGTGGTCCACGTGGCCGCCCGTGCCCATATGACGGGCGAGGCACCGGATGCCTCCGCGCAGTTGTTCCGGCGTGTCAATGTCGATGCAAGCGTGAACCTCGCGCGCGGCGCGGCTACAGCTGGTGTGAAGCGCTTCGTTTTCATCAGCTCAGCCGGAGTCATGGGCGATTACTCGGAGCGGCCCTTCACGGAGACCGACCAGCCGCGGCCCATGAGCGAATATGCGAAGAGCAAATGGCAAGCCGAACAGGCGGTGGCGCAAATCGCGCGGGAAGCCGGTCTGGAGCTGGTGATCCTTCGTCCGGCCCTGGTTTACGGCCCGGGCAATCCGGGCAATCTCGAGCGGCTCTTGCAACTCATCCGCACCGGCCTGCCGCTGCCGCTGGCTGCGGTCGGCAACAGGCGCAGTTTTCTGGACGTCGGCCATCTTGCGGCCATCATTTGCAGCGCTGCACAGCTTCCGGAGGCCGCCGGCAAGACCGTGCTGCTGGCGGATGGCAACGACCTCTCGACTCCGGAGCTTGTGCGCGCGCTGGCTGAGGGCATGGGCGTCCGGGTCAGGCTTTTTTCCGTACCGCCGCCGCTCTTGCGGCTTGGCGCACGATTGCTGGGCAGATCGCGAGACGCAGAGCGGCTGCTTGGATCCCTGCAGGTCGATGTTGCGCTGAAGACATCGCTCTTCGGACCCTACCCGCGTGCGCAAACCATTCGGGGATTGGGCGAAGCCGGCAAGCGCCGTACCACGTGATCACGCACGACTTGACATCCGGGAGCGGGTAATGGTGTCTGAGACGCTGACTCATCGCGATTTATCCTGGAGGGGGTTATGACACATCTGACAATTTTGGCATTTGCGCTCGTGGCATTCATCGGCATTGCCACGCCCGGGCCGACGGTGCTGCTGGCGCTCACCAATGGCTCGCGGTTTGGCATCAGGACCGCATCCTACGGCATGGCAGGTGCGGTGCTCTCCGACTTTGTCCTGATCGGCGCCGTGGCGCTTGGCCTTGGCGCGCTGCTGGCGGCGTCGGAATTCTGGTTCTCGGTCGTGAAGTGGATCGGTGTCGGCTATCTCACCTTTCTCGGTATCATGCTGCTGCGGTCGAAGGGGACGCTCGAGGTCCGTTCCGGATCCGGCACGGATACGCCTGCGTCTCCGCGGACTGTCTTCCTGAAGAGCTTTTTCGTCGCCATCACCAACCCCAAGGGGTATCTGTTCTTCTCGGCTTTCCTTCCCCAGTTCATCGATCCGGCGTTGCCGCAATTCCCGCAATATGCAGCGCTGGCGATAACCTTCGCACTGATCGATTTCGGTGTGATGTTCGGCTACGCGATACTGGGCTCCCGTGCAGTGCGCCTCTTGAGGAAATCCGGCGCGCTATGGCTGGACCGGATCTGCGGCGGCGCCTTGCTCGCCCTTGCCGGGTCGCTGGCGTTTTATCGAAGGGCGAGCGCGTGACAAGGCACATGCGCTCCTGGCAGAGTCATCGTCTTGTCTAGGAAGCCGCGTTGTGGTTTGCTCTGAGAAAGCGAAGCAAGAGAAAACCCATGCCTGATTTGACCATGTGGGGATTGTTCGTCGGGGCATCCGTCGTGCTGCTGCTGACACCTGGCCCGGCAGTGCTTTATATCGTTGCCCGCTCGGTCGAGCAGGGACGGGCAGCGGGGCTGGTCTCGGTACTTGGTATTCATCTGGGCACCATCGTGCATATCACGGCTGCGGCGGTCGGCCTGTCGGCACTGATTGTGTCGTCGGCACTCGCCTTCGCGATCGTCAAATATGTTGGCGCCGTCTATCTTGTCTGGATCGGCATACGGACCTTGATGGCCAGCGATTTCGATCCCCACGCACCGGAGGTACCGGCCGAGCCGCTGCGACGCGTCTTCCGCGACGGCTTCGTCGTTAACCTGTTCAATCCGAAGACGGCTATCTTCTTCCTCGCCTTCCTGCCGCAATTTGCCGACCCCGCCCGTGGCGCCCTGCATTGGCAGATACTCATACTGGGGCTGACTTTTATGGGTCTCGGCATCATCAGCGACGGGATTTTCGCACTGGCAGCTGGCGCTGCAGGCGACTTCCTCCGCCGCAACAGGCGTTTCCTGCGCTTGCAGCGCTGGTTCGCGGGCACTTCGTTTATTGGGCTCGGGATCACCGCCGCGCTGGCGACGCGCAAATAGTCCGCCCCGGTCTGGACGAATTGTTGAACGCAACCGGGAATACGATTTCACGATCGGACGCCAGAAAACAAAAAAGCCCGGAAAACCGGGCTTCTTGTCTTGTTTCAAGACCGTCTTGGACGGTGTAAAACGGGAATTTGGTGCCCAGAAGAGGACTCGAACCTCCACGCCTTGCGGCACACGGACCTGAACCGTGCGCGTCTACCAATTCCGCCATCTGGGCAGCGGGGTTTCATGTAAGGGGCGCATCTGAGTCTGTCAATCCATTTGTCGGGGAATTGTCACACAACTGATTTGCCGCCCTTGCGGCCCGCTCTCAGCCCTCGAGCACTTCCTTCGAAGCCACGGTCGAGTCGGCATTGAGCTTGTAGACGATCGGAACACCCGTCGCGAGTTCCTGAGCGACGATCTCCTCGCCGGTCAGGCCATCGAGCGCCATGATCAGCGCGCGCAGGGAATTGCCATGCGCCGCCACCAGCACCGTTTCGCCGCGCAGCACCATGCGGCTGCACCTCGTGCAGATAATACGGCCAGACGCGAGCGCCCGTGTCGCGCAGGCTCTCGCCGCCGGGCGGCGAAACATCGTAGGAACGGCGCCAGATATGCACCTGTTCCTCGCCCCATTTGGCCCGGGCATCGTCCTTGTTGAGGCCGGAAAGGTCACCATAGTCGCGCTCGTTCAGCGCCTGGTCGCGGATCGTCTCAAGGCTGGTCTGACCAATCTCTTCGAGAATATGCTGCAGCGCCGCCTCGGCGCGTGAGAGGACGGACGTATAGGCGATGTCGAATTTGAGACCCCTTGCCCTCAGCCGCTTCCCCGCATCGATGGCTTCCTTGTGACCGAGCTCCGTCAGTCCCGGATCGCGCCAGCCGGTGAAAAGGTTCTTCAAATTCCATTCGCTCTGACCGTGGCGGACAAGGACGAGGGTTCCGGACATTGAGAATACTCCTGTTTGGATCAAGCTTATTGATTGAGGCCGAGCACGTCGAGCATGGAATAGAAGCCGGGTTTGCGGCCCTTGCCCCAGAGCGCGGCCCTGACTGCGCCGCGGGCGAAGATCGTACGGTCTTCCGCATGGTGGGAGAGGGTGATGCGCTCGCCCTGGCCCGCGAGAATGACCGAATGGTCGCCGACGACCGAACCGCCGCGCAGGGTGGCAAAGCCGATCGTGCCATCCTCGCGCGGCCCCGTATGGCCATCGCGCACGCGGACGCTGTGCTGTCCAAGTCCGATGTCGCGGCCGGCGGCCGCGGCCTCGCCGAGCAGCAGCGCAGTGCCCGAGGGCGCATCGACCTTGTGCTTGTGGTGCATTTCCAGAATCTCGATATCGAAATCGCCGAGCGCCTTGGCTGCCTGCTTGACCAGAACGCCAAGCAGATTGACGCCCAGGCTCATATTGCCGGATTTGATAACCACCGCATGGCGCGCCGCGGCGTGGATCTTTGCGTCATCCTCCGCCGAGCAGCCCGTGGTTCCGATGACATGGACGATACGCGCCTGCGCGGCGAGTTCGGAAAACTCCACCGTCGCGGCCGGAGCCGTGAAGTCGAGGACGCCTTCAACGCCTGTGAAGACCGAAAGCGCGTCACTGGTAATGGAAACGTCGAGGCGGCCGACACCGGCGAGTTCGCCTGCGTCACGGCCGATATGCGGCGAGCCGGGCCGTTCAATGGCCCCGGCCAGCACTGCGCCCGGCGTGTCGCGGATGACACGGATCAACGTCTGGCCCATGCGCCCCGCGGCACCGACGACGGCAAGTTTCATCGGCGTTGCTGGCTGTTCGGCACTCATACGGCTGGTCCTGTCACTGCTGTTGACTGTAATTCGGTGTCATCGATGATGGGCGACTCTTCCCTGCCTTGCAACTGGTAGAAGCGCGCATAGACGCCGTTGGGCCGGGCAAGCAGGGTATCGTGGACGCCTTCCTCCACCACCCGTCCGGCTTCCATGACGACGATATGTTCGGCGTTGACAATAGTCGACAGGCGGTGGGCGATGACGATGGTTGTCCGTCCCTGCATCACGCGTTCGAGCGCCTGCTGCACCCGCTTTTCCGATTCATTGTCGAGGGCGGAGGTCGCCTCGTCGAGCAACAGGATAGCGGCGTTGCGAACAATCGCGCGGGCAATGGAAAGGCGCTGGCGCTGCCCGCCGGACAGCGTGACGCCGTTCTCGCCGACCTCTGTGCCATAGCTCTGCGGCTGCTGGCGGATGAACTCGTCTGCATTGGCAAGCTTTGCCGCCTCGATGACCTCCTCGTCGGTGGCGTCGGGCCGGCCATAGCGGATATTGTCGGCGATGGTGCCTTCGAAGAGATAGGGCTGCTGCGAGACATAGGCGATCGACTGGCGCAGCGAGCGCTTGCTGACATAGGCGATGTCTTGCCCGTCGATAAGGATGCGCCCGGCGTCGATGTCGTAGAAGCGCTGGACGAGCCCGATCAGCGTCGATTTCCCCGCGCCGGAAGCACCGACAATGGCGGTGGTCTTCCCGGCCTTGGCGACGAAGCTGATGCCGTGCAGCACCGGCACACCGTTACCGTAGCTGAAGCGAACCTTGTCGAACTCGACTTCGCCGGTCGGCACAGTGATCGGCACCGAGCCGATGCTGTCGGCCTGGCGCGGCTCGACATCGAGGATCTCGAAGAACATGCGGGCATTGACGAGCGAGCGCTCCAGCCCAACCTGTACGCGCGCCAGCCGGCGCACGGGATCGTAGGCAAGCAGAACGGCGGTCATGAAGCCGAACATGGCGCCAGGCGGCTCCACATTGTAGACGGCACGATAGCCCGTATAGATGATCATCGATGCAATGGCGACGCCGGCAATCAATTCGGTGATCGGTGTCGTGCGCTCCGAAACCCTGGCGATCTTGTTGGCGCGTTCCTCGGCGCGGTGGATCAGCGCGCTGATCTTGGCGCGCAACTGATCTTCCATGGTGAAGGCCTTGACGATGGCGATGCCCTGCGCCGCTTCCTGCATCGCGCCGAGCAGGTGCGAGTTCAACGTGACGGATTCACGGTGGATACTGCGCAGGCGCCTCGCCAGATAGCGCACCGTCAGAATGACAGGTGGCCCGATGAGCAGGGCAAAAAGCGACAGGATGGGGTCGAGGAGGACCATCGTCACAATCAGAGCAACGAGCGTCGGAATATCCTTGCCGATGGTCGTGATGGTAATGTCCATGAGTTCGCGAACCCCGGCGACATTCTGGTTGATCCGCGCCGCGAGCTGCGCCGAACGCGTATCGGTGTAGAAATCGAGGCCGAGTTTCATCAGGTGATCGAAGATGCGATGCTGGTAGCGCGCAACGATATTGTTGCCGATCTTCGCCATCATCACAGATTGCACATAGGTGGCGACGCCGCGGATGACGAAGGCCGCAAGGATGCCCAGGCTGATTGGCACGATCAGATCTTCGCGGCGCTGGTAGTAGATCTTGTTGATCACATCCTTGAAGATATAGGCAACGAACGCGGTTGTGCAGGCAACGGCCAGCATGGCGGCAAGGGCGATGGCATAGGACGAGCGGTATTCGCGCAGGTTCTCGCCCATAACCCTGCCGATGACACGCCTTGCCTCCGTCGTATCGATCTTTTTCTTCCTGGGTACACCATTCATGACAGGCGGCAACTCGCTGGTACAAGAGCAACGGGGCAAGGAGTCATCCTTGCCACTCGAATTGTCCCTATAACCTTATTGATCCTGCTTGCCTATGGGTTTCAGGCACAGAGCCTGCACGCAGTGCCTGAGTGTTGCGCTGGTGCCCTAGTCCCGGCGCCAGCGGCGGCCTTCCGTCGAAACGCCGAAACGGGTCGGGGTGCGGGAGAAGGCCGAAAGGCCGCTCAGCGCCGCAAGCGGGTGGGTGATGATATAGACCGGCGTCTCACGCAGGATTTCGCCGTGCGGCGCCTTGTCCTCGAATGCCTGGCGGAAGGAAGGGTCCTTCAGCGGAGCGACGATTTTCTGAACAATGCCACCAGCGAGATAAACGCCGCCGCGCGCCATGAAGGTCAGGGCAAAGTCGCCGGCCAGCCGGCCGAGATAAACGACGAAAAGCGCCAGAGTTTCCTTTGCCTCGGGAGACTCGCCGGAAAGTCCGGCTGCGGTGATGTCTGCAGGCGTCTGCAGGCTGACTTCGGTGCCGTTCACCTTGCAGATTGCCCGGTAGATATTCTGCAGGCCCCGGCCGCAGAGGAGCTGTTCGCCGGAGATGCGGCCCTCGATATGTTCGAGATGCGGGAAGATTTCGAGATCACGGGCAGTGCGCGGCCCCATGTCGACATGGCCGCCTTCGCCGGGAACAGGCACCCAACTGTTGCGCGCACGCACCATTCCGGCGACCCCAAGCCCAGTACCGGGTCCAAGGACGGCGCGGCTGCCATGCGGATCCCCGGCGGCGCCGCCGAGCTTTTCCAGATGCTTCGGCTCGAGGGATACGACGGCGAGCGCCTGCGCCTCGAAATCGTTGAGCACGGTAATATCGGAAAGGCCAAGCGTTTCCATCATCTGGCGCGGCTTGACCACCCAGGCGCAGTTGGTCAGGTCAATCTCGTCGCCTTCGACCGGGCCGGCTATGGCCAGTACGGCCGAACGCGGCTGAATGGATGTATGGTCGAGAATGGCGTTCTGAATCGCCTCGTCGATGGTCGGAAAATCCGCCGTCTGGATAATGGGAAATTCCTTTGGCTCCGCATAGGCGTCGACCAGAATGGCGAAGCGCGCATTGGTGCCGCCGATATCACCGACCAGAATCGGAAATTTCATGATGTGGTCGGTATCTGCTTGTGTCACCATAGTCGCTTCCCCATTTTACCTGCTACTGCGTCCTTGCGCGTCCTAGCGGGCGCGCGGTGCAATAAGTGTACCTTCGACTGCGTCATCGCGCAGCAAACCTCGCTTTTGCACCAGAACCTCGGCGGTCGCGCGATTCAGTGCCATCGGAATCTCGTAGACGCTTGCGAGCCGCGTCAGCGCCTTGACGTCCACATCATGCGGCATGGGCGACAGCGGGTCGACAAAGAAAATCAGCCCGTCGATCCTGCCTTCGGCAATCAGTGCACCAATCTGCTGGTCGCCGCCGAGCGGGCCGCTCTTGACGCGGGCGATCTTCAGCGAAGGACATGCCGCCTGGATAAGTCCGCCAGTCGTGCCAGTCGCGACGATCTCGCAGGGTGCCAGCAGGCTTTCATAATTGCGTGCAAATGCCACCATGTCGTCTTTTTTCTGGTCATGGGCGATCAACGCGAGGCGAAATGGCTGTGTCATAAAAACTCTGTTTCGGGGTTCGTCCCTAAATCGATTGAATTCCTATACTCAATTCATGACGGCATGAAAAGGCCGCAGGCAAAAAAGAGCCTGGCCGGCATCCTTTGAAACAAACCGGATAGAATTGCACCATGATTTCTTGCAACCGGGGTATAGCTACGGCTTCTGCCCGGGGATCGGAACATCCTCGGGAACATCGTCGTCTTCCGGAGCATAGGCCGCTGCCGGAACGCCGCTGGCGGCGGCTGGCTGTGCGACCTTCGTACCAGCGCCATACGTCACCTCATCGACCGATTTCGGTCCCGGTGCATTCAGAATCTGCGCACAGAGCTTCGGCAGATCGGAAAGCATCATGACCTTGGGCTTCACCGGCTTGGCGGGTTCCGGAGCCTTTTTCCACGGCTCGTCGGTAAACCACCAGGCCAGGGATTTGCCGCAACCGTCGCCGGTTCCAACAGATTCCTGCGGCTTGCAATTGGGCGAACCCGGCTGGCATTTGATCCGCACGTGGAAATGGTAAAAATGGCCCCAATAGGGACGAATTTTCGCCATCCAGCTGCGGTCGCCCTGGACGCTGTCGCACAATTTCTTCTTGATGCCGGGATGGACGAAGATGCGTTCCACCTCGGGGTAGCTGGCTGCGCGCTTCAACAGCGCCGTGCGTGCCGGCGACCATTTGTCGGGGTCGACATAGAGCGTATCGCCCTTGAGCATGGATGTGGCAGAAACATTCTCGCGTTCCTCATCGGTAAAGCGGCGTTTCGGCATGGGAGTCAGCCATATATCCGCATCGAGCCCTACCTGGTGCGAGGCGTGGCCCGTGAGCATCGGACCACCGCGCGGCTGCGAAATGTCGCCGACAAGCAAGCCGGGCCAGCCATCCTTGGTGGCTGCGTCCCGCGCCAGTCTTTCCAGAAGCGCGATCATGCGCGGGTGGCCCCAACGGCGGTTGCGCGAAAGCCGCATCACTTGCCATGCGGGTCCATCGACGGGGAGGGCAACGCCGCCCGCAAGGCAGCCTTTGGAATAAAACCCGGATGACTGCGGTGCGCTGACCGTCGGCAATGTCTGGGCGCCGAACAATTGCTTGGCCGGCCCATTTTCGGCAATGGCGTCAACGGCGCTCGTGAACGCAATGAGTGCGCCGAGCGCGACACGCAAAAGGATTTTCGCTTTCATGATCGCTGTCCCACAAGTGATCGCGGCAATTTGCAGCGCTGATCCGGGCTTTATGATGGCCAGATCCGCGGGAAAGTCGCAATATATGAAGAGATCGCATTGTTCTGATTCTAGGGGACCACGGCCATGAAAGCAGTTATCTTCGAGCAATTCGGCCAACCGCCGCACGTTGCGGCCGTAGCCGATCCGACGCCCGCCGCGACCGGCGTGGTCATCAAGGTCGAGGCGACGGGGCTTTGCCGCAGCGACTGGCATGGCTGGATGGGGCATGATCCGGATATTATCCTGCCGCATGTTCCGGGCCATGAGCTGGCCGGAACCATCCTCGCCATCGGCAGGCAGGTCACGCAGTGGAAGATCGGCCAGCGCGTCACCGTGCCCTTCGTCGGCGGCTGCGGTAATTGTTTCGAGTGCAATTCCGGCAATCATCAAGTTTGCGAACATCAGTTCCAGCCGGGCTTCACCGCGTGGGGTTCCTTCGCGGAATATGTCGCGGTCGATTTCGCCGACACCAATCTCGTCGCCCTGCCGGATCTCGCTGGATTTCGCCACGGCGGCAAGCCTTGGCTGCCGCTTCGTTACCTCGTTCCGGGCCATCGTCGATCAGGCGAAGGTCAAGCCCGGCGAATGGGTGGCGGTGCATGGCTGCGGCGGTGTCGGCCTGTCAGCGATCATGATCGCCACGGCGATGGGTGCCAATGTCATCGCCATCGACCTGACGCAGGAGAAGCTCGCCTTCGCCCGCGAACTTGGCGCGGTGGCGACAGTCAATGGCGGCCAGACCAGGGACATTGTCGGCGCGGTCCGGGAGATCACCAAAGGCGGCGCGCATGTCTCGATCGATGCGCTTGGCCATCCTTCGACCTGCTTCAATTCGATCGCCAACTTGCGCCGGCGCGGCCGCCATGTGCAGGTGGGGCTGATGCTGGGCGATCACGCCCACGCGCCTGTCCCGATGGACAAGGTTATCGCGCATGAGCTGGAGATCTATGGCAGCCACGGCATGCAGGCGTTCCGCTACAAGGCGCTGATGGACATGCTGGAAACCGGCAAGCTCAAGCCGCAACAGCTGGTCGGCAAGCAGATCTCGCTGGATGACGCACCTGCGGCTCTGATGGCGATGGACCGGTTCGAAGGGACGGGGATCAATGTGATTACGCGGTTTTAGGGGCGCGATTCTTACCTTGCAATCTCAAGCGAATACTAATTTCGCGCAACCAATTCGAGCGCGTCTGGATCGGTCGTCTTGGCTTGTATGTGCTTTCGAATAATATGCTTATTCGAAGTTAAAATTGACGACCATCCGCTGCTCCACGCTCTATATGCATGCCACGAATATCCAAGATGCAGCTTTTTGCTCATCGTGGTCATCGATCGTAAAACAGCGTCCAAGAACACGCCCTCGATTGATGTTCCGCCGAGATCAAGGATGCTGCTCAAGTGTACAAGCCATCGAGCCAAGTGTTCATATTGATCCCACGCCCCTTTCGCGTACGTGAACTCGATCTTCTTCCCAAGCACGGTTCCCAAGATGTCCACGACTCCTGCATCAGTTATGCTTTTGCCAATCGCATTCACTGACGAAATAATTTCGAAGAACGAGTAATCTATTCTCAGATAGTCGTCGTCATAGAAGTTCGGATTTTTAAGCGCTGCTTTTATATTCTCATTTGATGGATCAAGCATTTTTTTTACTATTTCATCCATACTCTGAAGCTTTTGGAAAAAGTGTTCCACTTCTATTCCATCCAAAACTCTTATGCTGTAGCAACTATGGAAAAATTCCTTGATGACAGGATCCACAGGGAACTTTGACAAAAAGAAAATGTTCGTACTTATAAAATTCTGTTTGGAAAACTCACTATAATCATTGATTATACGTTTGAGATTCAAATCACCAAGAGAATACCCGATAATAACGATGGTATTTTCATGAAGTATGGTGCTAAGTTTTCTTGAGAAATACGATTCTTTGTCCAAAAAGCGAAAGTAATCATCGGAGGTGACCACCATATGCTGCGGTGATTCGATTGAACCATGAACGTGATAAATTTTCGCGTGTGCTTGGGAACGCGGAATTGGAAAGCCGGGCGCGATGGAGTGACATTTTTCTGTGCCAATCAATTCCTCGGTAAGATTATCGTAGTTTGTCGTAATGAATTTAATATAATAGGTATGCAGGAATTTTTTAGTATGTTCGTTATTCCCAGATAATTTGATATCTTTTATATAGTTGGCGATTTCATCATGTATATTTCGACCGTTGTTGGCGAGCTCCAAACCGATTACCTGCGCCGATTCGTCCAACGCAAGAAGATTGACTCCTGAGGCCGGAAAGAGAGTGTTTTTGAGTTTCTTTTTATCGTCGGGGAGGGAATCGCAGACTTTTTCCAGCAGCTCCTTCCAACTGGGTGCGTTGTTTTCTGTAATGGCTTTTGAAAAACCAGTGCCAGTGAAGAGACATAGGCGATTAGATGCTGCAGCATATGCAATTTCAAAATAGACACTCATTCACGAAACTCCAAAGACTATAATCTTGGAGTATCAATGCACTAAGAAAGTGAAAACTATAACAATTGCGGCGAGGCAAACTCTGTTATCTCCAACTCCCATCGCGCCACATGGTTGCAAAAGCCGTTCCGTAGTCCGGGTAGCGGAACGAAAAGCCAAGCGCCTTGATGCGTTTGTTGGAAACGCGCTTGTTCTCGCCATAGAAGGAGCGCGCCATCGGTGTGAGCGGCGCCGTGTCAAAATCGGATTCCTCCGGGGGTTCCATCCCCATCAACTCCGCAGCATAGGCGACGACATCCTGCGGCGGCGCGGGCTCATCGTCGGTAATGTTGAAAATACCGGCTTCGTTGCGGGTTGAAAGAAAGTGCAACGCGCCCGCAATATCATCGACATGGATACGGTTGAAGACTTGCCCGGCCTTGTTCAGCCGGCGGGCCGTGCCATTGGAGAGATTGACGAAGGCGTTGCGGCCCGGCCCATAGATGCCCGCGAGCCTGAGGATGGCGAGGGGAACGTCACGCTCATTCGCCAGTTTCTGCCAGCCCTGTTCTGCCTCGACGCGCTCTACCGAGCGAGCCGATACCGGATGGCATGGAGTCGTCTCATCCACCCAGGCGCCTGCATGATTGCCATAGACGCCGACGGTAGACAGGTAACCGATCCATTGCAGTTTCGGCATGGCGTGGCGGATGGTCTCGCCGAATTGCGCCAGCACCGGATCGCCGGACTGTCCGGGCGAGGTCGAGATGACCAGGTGGGTGACGCGGGCAAGTTCGTCGACGATCTCCTGCGAGGCATGCGTCCCATGGAAAAGGAACGGCGTGATTCCATCCTTCTTGAGGGCAGGAAACTTGGCGCTGTCGCGCGTCGTCCCGCCGATGAAGTCTGCTTGACCGGCGATGAGTTTGGCAAAGGCGCGTGCCGAATAGCCGGCACCGAAGAGAAAAACGTTCATGAATGATTCTTCACAGCAATGCGCCATTCGGTCAAGACATCAGCGTCACTCTCCTGTGCGGCATGGCGCATCTGCAGGGCCGAGAACCGGTCTTGGTCCATTAATTCGCTCAGCGCCCAAACGGCAGCGCCGCGTACCAGCGGCGAAGGATCGGAGAGATGCGGCTCCACGGCTTCGACAAGGCCTGGCTCACCGGAATTGCCGCAGGCGATCAGCACATTGCGCATGAAGCGGTCGCGGCCGATGCGCTTGATCGGGGAACCCGAAAAGAGCGCGCGGAATGCGGCGTCGTCAAGGATCAGCAGTGATGCGAGGGATGGCGATCGAAGATCGTCGCGCGCCTGCAGTTTAGCCTCCCGCGCTGTTTCGGCAAACTTGTTCCACGGGCAGACGGCAAGGCAATCATCGCAGCCATAGATGCGATTGCCCATGGCCTTGCGGAATTCATGGGCGATCGGCTCCTTGTGCTCGATGGTCAGGTACGAGATGCAGCGCCGCGCATCGAGTTGATAGGGTGCAGGGAAGGCGCTGGTCGGGCAGATGTCGAGACAGGCGCGGCACGAGCCGCAGTGGTCCACCTCCGGGCTGTCGGCAGGCATTTCGGCCGTGGTGAAAATCGTGCCCAGAAACAGCCACGAGCCATGACTGCGGCTGACGAGATTGGTGTGCTTGCCCTGCCAGCCAAGCCCTGCGGCTTCCGCCAGCGGCTTCTCCATGACCGGCGCCGTATCGACGAAGACTTTCAGATCTTCGCCCGCGGCACGGGCGGCGAAGCGGCTGGCAACGCCCTTCAGCTTGCCCTTGATGATGTCGTGATAGTCGCGGTTCTGCGCATAGACCGAAATTGCCGCCTTGTCTTTTTGCGCAAGGATATCCAGGGGATCGCTATCGGGTCCGTAGTTCATGGCGAGCACGATGATCGAGCGCACCTGTGGCCACAGTGCTTGCGGATTGGCGCGGCGCTGCTCCGTCTCCTGCATCCATTGCATGCTGGCGTGGCGCCCGAGCGCCAGATATTTGCGCAGCCGTGCTTCGGCCAGCGGAATGGCATCTGGCCTGGTGATCGCGACCAGATCGAAACCCGCAGCCCGCGATTCCTCAAGGATGAACTGCTTCAGCCGTTGTTGTTGGGACTGCTTGATGGACTGAGTTTTCGATTGTCCAGTCATCTGCATGAGCCTTATGCGTGGCGAGCCTGCCGAACCACGCACCCAAATCAAAAATCCAGATCGCCGTAATGCGATGATGGCGGCAGGCCGCGCACCCGGTCCGAGAGCAGCGGGCGGAACGAGGGGCGCGACTTCATCCGCGTGTACCAGTCGCGTGCGGCTTTATATTCGGCCCATTTGATCTCGCCGAGATAATCGAGGATCGAAATCGAAGCGGCCGCCGCCATGTCGGCATAACTCGGCGTTGGCCCGGCCAGCCAGTTGCGCGTTGCCGTCAACCAGTCGATATATTTCATGTGCTGGGTGATATTGGCCCGCGCGGCGCGGATGGCGGTGGAATCCGGCGCACCGCCGCCCTGTTCGGCAGTCATGTGCAACTTGAAGATGCGCTCGCGCGCCATATGCCGCGTCACTTCGTTTTCGAATTTGGCGAGAAACCAGTCGATCAGGCGGCGCACTTCGGCGCGGCTGAGCGAGATCTTCCGGGAAGAGCCGGCGGCTGCGTTTCAGCGCGCCGCGTGTCTCGTCGATATATTCGGCAATCACCGTCGAACCCGAGATCGGCACATCGCCCTCGGCCAGAAGCACCGGGAGTGTTCCGGCAGGGTTGAGCGCCAGAAACTCCTTGCGCCGCGCCCAGCTGTTCTCCTCGATAAGCTCCACCTCGATATCGTATTCATTGAGGATGAGCCGCGCATAGCGCGAACCGGTGGACATGGGGTGGTGGAAGAGCGTCAACATGGCAGGTGTATCTAATTCTTTCAAACTGGCATTTTCCAGGGCGTCAGCGTATTGCTCGATAGCCTTTGAGTCTGCGCCAAACCTATAGGCGCAACCGCGGCATGAGACAAGAACCACACGTCATTGCCCGGTCCGGCATCACCATCGCGAGCTATAATCATGGAAATACAGACGATTGTCGAAGCCCTTTTTCTCGGATTGCTGGAAGGGTTAACAGAGTTTATACCGGTCTCGTCTACCGGCCATCTGCTGCTCGCCGGGCATTTTCTCGGTTTTGAATCCAACGGCAAAACCTTCGAGGTTCTGATCCAGCTCGGTGCGATCCTTGCCATCCTCACGGTGTATTTCGGCCGTCTCCTCAAGATTGCCCGCGACTTGCCGAATGACCCGAAGACACGCCGTTTCGTCATCGGAGTGCTCGTCGCTTTCCTGCCGGCCGTGGTCATTGGCGTACTCGCCCACAATGTGATCAAGACCGTACTGTTCAGAATCGCCCGTGCTGATCTGCGTGATGCTGATCATTGGCGGGCTGATCCTGCTCTGGGTCGACCGGCTGGAGCTGAAGCCGCGCTATACCAGCGTCATGGACTACCCGCTGTCGTTGTGCCTGAAGATCGGCCTGATCCAGTGTTTTGCCATGATACCCGGCACATCGCGCTCGGGCGCGACGATTGTCGGCGCGCTTTTGCTCGGTACGGACAAGCGTTCGGCCGCTGAGTTCTCGTTCTTCCTGGCGATGCCGACCATGGCCGGCGCCTTTGGCTATGACCTGATCAAGAATCGCCACATCCTGACCCTCAACGACGCGTCGCTGATTGTCGTCGGCTTCATCGCTGCCTTCATTGCCGGTGTTTTTGTCGTGCGCTATCTGCTCGACTACGTTTCGCGCCACGGCTTCGGCCTCTTCGCCTGGTGGCGGCTGGTGGTGGGGACGCTGGGGCTGATCGCGCTGATACTGATGCGGTGATGATCATCACGCCACGACGGCCTGCAAATCGCGCTTTTCTGCACTTCCGGTGCTCATGAACCCAAAAGTTCACGGCGCCGCGTTCTCGAAACCACTATTTTTGGCGCGTCCCAAGCTGAATCTCAACGCACCGTGGTCGAGACTCAAACAGGCGTCTGGCTGGAATATTGCCCGTGAACGCGGAAGCGCCAGAGATAGGATGGCAGGATCGTTTCGATCGTCTGCGGATGGATACCGAGACCCTCAAGTGTCCGATTTTCTGATTTGGCCGCTTCGGAAACCACATTGTCGCGCTGCAGGAGAATGACCTGATCCTTGGTCAGAAGCGGCTTTGGCAGGTAGCTGAGTATCGTACCCTGGATTCTGGCGACCCAGAACGGGATTGGCATGAACAGGCGCTTGCGGCCGATAACACGCAGCATAGCTTCGAGGCATTGTTTGAAAGTCAGCACTTCGCCGCCGCCGAGCTCATAAATCTGGCCGCTTTTCAACGTACCGTCGACGGACCGCGCAAACACTTCGGCAACGTCGCCGACATAGACCGGCTGAAATTTGGTCGTGCCGCCGCCAATCAGCGGCAGAAACGGCGAAACGCGTGCCATTCCGGCGAATTTGTTGAAGAAATTGTCTTCCGGGCCGAAAACGATCGACGGCCGGATAATGACGGCATCGGGCAGGATGCTGCGCACAGCGGCCTCGGCGCGGCCCTTGGTGCTGGCATAGGCCGAACGGGAATGGGGATCAGCGCCGAGGGCCGACATGTGGGTTAAAGGCACACCGGCTGCGCGGGCTGCTTCGGCGACGGCGCGCGCACCGAAATCATGCACGGTGCCGAATTTCTGTTTGCCGCTCTCGAACAGCAGTCCAACGAGGTTGATGACGTGGTCGGAACCGGCGACAGCGCGATCCACCGAGTCGCGATAGCGAAGGTTTGCCTGAACGGCCTGGATCTGGCCGACACCGCCCAGCGGCTGCAGATGGAAGGCGAGATCCGGACGGCGCACGGCAACGCGAACGCGGTAACCGCGCTTGGTCAGCGCACGAACCACATGACGACCAATAAAACCGGAGCCTCCGAAAACGGTGACGAGTTTTGGCTTTGTGATTGTCATCGAGCTCTCCTGTGGCATCCATCCGGCATCCGCATGTTCCCATGCTGTTTAATGCCTTTTGCTGCTGGCGCAAAGGGTTGTCAAAGCCCAAATTTCGCGGCGCGTTGCCGCGCTGCCCGCCATCCGGTCAGGCAGACATGCGCAGCTTGATTTCGGCGTTCAGGAGAATGCGCGAATTCGCCGGCAGTTCGGTTTTCGAGATCCTGGTTTTCGCCAAGTTTGTCGAACAGCAGCTCGATCGCCAGCCGCCCGATCTCGTTGTAGTTTTGTGCGACAGTCGTTAGCGGAGGGCACATGTAGCGTGACAGCGGCTGGTCATCATGGCCTGCAATCCGGATATCGCAACCCTCTCCCCTGCCGACCTTCAGCCCGGCCTGGTAAACGGCCGATAAAACGCCATAGGCGAGGCGGTCATTGGCGCAGAGCACGGTCCTGGTGGGGAAGCCGCCTTCCCGCAGTATCTGCACGGTTGCGTCGAAGGCGAATTTCTCGAATTCCCAGTTGGCATGAGCTTCGGGGACCAGGAAGCGCGGCTCCAGGTTGAGGTCCTCCATGGCCTCGTTATAGGCTTCGCGGCGCTCGAGCGCGTTGCTGTTGACCGGTGTCATGCCAAAATAGCAGGGTTCGTCGCCGGACCGGGTCAGATAATCGATAATGAGCTTGAAACTTTGCCGGTTGTTGGTGCCGACGAATGGCGATGTCGCATCAAGCGGTGAATCGACATAGATGACCGGGATCGCCTCACCAAGCTTGGCGAGTTTTTCATGTAACGATTGTACGCCGAGCGGCGCGATGATGGCGCCGGCGATGTTCATGGACTTGAACGTCTCGAGCGCGCGTTCCTCAAGCTCGGGCTTGCCATCGGAACTGAGCACAAAAGCCAGATACCCGGCCTGTTCGGCAATGCCTTCAATGCGCCGTGTCAGTGCCATGTAGAACGGGTCGGTGGAATTCGGAACGATCAGCCCCAGAATATTGCTGCGGCGGCGATTGAGGTTGACGGCAAAGATATTCGGGCGGAAGCCAGACTGTTTGACGGCCGCCTCGATGATCTCACGCGTCGTCTTGCGCACCGAATTGGGATCGTTGAAATACTTCGATACTGTCGGGCGGGACAGTCCGACAAATACGGAGAAATCCTCCATTGTCTTGATCGGCTTTTTCACCGTTGCATTCCCTTTACGATCGATTTGCAGTTTTCAGATAACGCCGTGCGACCCCGAATATGCGGGCAAAACAAACTGTCATCATTGCTGAAAAATGTGACGGCGCAATACATCTCCTGATTGACATGTGTCGCCCCCTCTTGGTTGAAAATTTGCAGAGTCCCTCACATGCGTCAAGATTTCAGTTCGTCTGGACAAACTCTGTAAGTCATTGGTCGTGGACGCGATTTATCCTGCGGAAATACCGTACGTCCTATTGATTAGCAAAATTGACACGATAGTTCCGGGCCGCCCCATCCGGTCCCGCCAGAATCAACGGGCCGTCAATTCTACCCGTTAAGCCATTTCTACGTATTTTGACACAATTTTACACACGTAAACGTGTGCTGGCTTGTGAGGCGCCGATGGATAAACATCGGCCTCGCCACACTCCGCGTGGATTGTTCCGCCATCCGGGAAACAGAACTGCTATCCAAACAAGAATGGCTCAAATAGCATGACCGCGTCCTGATTGCCGCCGCCCGGCAACAACGATGAGGAGTGCGCAATGGAAGGCGGTATTCCAAACCCCGAAGTTTTCACCCATGTCCGGGTGATCATCGGTATTATTCTGGGCCTGAGCGTTTCGCGCCTGCTCACCGGCATCGCCCGAATAATCCAGCATCCCCAGCGTAAGAATATCTATGCGGTGCATCTTGGCTGGGTGTTGTTCACGTTTCTCACGGTCGTGCATTTCTGGTGGTTCGAATTCTATCTTCACGAGCTGGTTCTGTGGAAATTCGAGGTCTATCTCTTCGTCATTTTCTTCGCCAGTCTGCACTTTCTCGCCTGCGGAATGCTGTTTCCGGACAGTATGGAAGGCTATTCCGGTTATGAAGACTATTTCATGTCGCGAAGAGCCTGGTTCTTCGGGATCATCATAACGATCTTCGTCATTGATTTCCTCGACACGGCAATGAAGGGCATGGAGCATTTCCGCTCTCTGGGGGCGGAGTATCCCTCGCGCAACCTGTTCCTGATCGCACTTTGCGGGTTGGGCATCTATGTTCGCCGGCCAAGGACACAGCTTGTGCTCGTTGCCCTCGCGCTGGTCACACAGATTGCATTCATACTGATCCAGTTCGACACGATCTGAGCGACCCTCGATAGCTGCTGTAAATCGTCAAAGTCCCTAAAGAAAAAAACCCGCCGGTTTGCACCGGCGGGTTTCAGGTATTCGAAGGCCGGAAAGAACTTAGTTCTTTTCCTGCTTCTTCAGAGCGGCACCCAGGATGTCGCCGAGCGAAGCGCCGCTGTCGGTCGAACCGTACTGGGCAACAGCTTCCTTCTCTTCGGCGATTTCCAGCGCCTTGATCGAGACCTGCAGCTTGCGGGTCTTCTTGTCGAAGGCGATGACGCGGGCGTCCACCTTCTGACCGACCGTGAAGCGCTCCGGACGCTGTTCGTCGCGATCGCGTGACAGGTCAGCACGGCGGATGAAGGTGTCGAGGTCGTGATCGACCAGACGCACTTCGAGGCCGCCATCGGTGATTGCCGTGACTTCAACGGTCACAACGGCGTTCTTGCGCAGTTCACCCGAAGTTGCGGCTTCACCGACCTTGTCGCCGGTCAGCTGCTTGATGCCGAGCGAGATGCGTTCCTTCTCGACGTCAACATCGAGAACCTGCGCCTTCACGACGTCACCCTTGTTGTACTCTTCGATGACCTGTTCGCCTGGACGGTTCCAGTCGAGGTCGGAGAGGTGAACCATGCCGTCCACATCGCCATCGAGACCAATGAACAGGCCGAATTCGGTCTTGTTCTTGACTTCGCCTTCGACGATCGTGCCGACAGGGAACTTGTCTGCGAAGGTCGTCCATGGGTTGTCGAGCGTCTGCTTGAGTCCGAGGGAGATACGGCGCTTGACCGGATCCACTTCGAGAACAACGACTTCGACTTCCTGCGTGGTCGAGAGCAGCTTGCCGGGATGCACGTTCTTCTTTGTCCAGGACATTTCGGAAACGTGGATCAGGCCTTCGATGCCTGGCTCGATCTCGACGAATGCACCATAGTCGGTGATGTTCGTGACGGTACCGCTGATCTTTTTGCCGATCGGGTACTTCGCACCGATACCATCCCACGGATCGCTTTCGAGCTGCTTCATGCCGAGCGAAATACGATGTGTTTCCTGGTTGATGCGGATGATCTGAACCTTGACCGTCTGGCCAATGGACAGGATTTCCGACGGATGGTTGACGCGGCGCCATGCCATGTCGGTCACGTGCAGAAGACCATCGATGCCGCCGAGATCAACGAACGCACCGTAATCGGTGATGTTCTTGACGACGCCTTCAACGACCTGACCCTCTTCGAGGTTCTGGACGATTTCAGAGCGCTGTTCAGCACGGCTCTCTTCAAGAACGGTACGGCGCGAGACAACGATGTTGCCGCGGCGGCTTGTCCATCTTGAGGATTTCGAAAGGCTGCGGGTTGTGCATCAGCGGGGTTACGTCGCGGATCGGACGGATGTCGACCTGCGAACGCGGCAGGAAGGCTACGGCGCCGTCGAGATCGACGGTGAAGCCACCCTTGACCTGATTGAAGATGACACCATCGACGCGTTCGCCGCGGTTGAACTTCTCTTCAAGGCGGACCCAGCTCTCTTCGCGGCGCGCTTTTTCACGCGACAGAACGGCTTCGCCGAGGGCGTTTTCGATGCGCTCGACATAGACTTCAACGAGATCGCCCGGCTTGAGCGAACCGTCCTTGGCTTTCGCGCCGAATTCCTTCAGCGGAACGCGGCCTTCAACCTTGAGGCCGGCGTCGATGATCGCCATGTCTTTTTCGATGGCGACGATACGGCCCTTTACGACATAACCTTCAGCAAGGTCATTGGTGGCGAAGGACTCGGCGAGAAGAGCTTCAAAATCTTCGCGCGTTGGATTGGCTTGAGACATACATACTCCTGGCGTGTCCGGATAGGGCATCGGACACAGCACCGGTGGTTCGTGTTTCGGATCATCTGCATGCCAACCCGCCCTTTGAAGGGCAATCCGGTGCATGGGCTGGCGGCAAATGTTTATTGCTTGCTAGTCTAATGCGTGTCCTTGGCCAATGCCTGGTCAATCAGGGTTTTGGCATTAAGAAACGCGGTCTCTATATCCATTTCCGTCGTATCTAGCAAGTGCGCGTCGGCGGCGGGCTTCAGGGGCGAGTCCGTGCGGCCCATGTCGCGGGCGTCGCGACGGGTCAGATCCTGCAGGATCTCTTCATAATTGGCGCCGCCGCCATTGGACTTGATCTCTTCGTAGCGCCGCCTGGCGCGGGCCTCGGGCGAGGCAGTGATATAGAGCTTCACCGGCGCATCGGGACAGACCACCGTTCCGATGTCGCGGCCATCGAGTACGGCGCCGGGCGGGCGCGTGGCAAATCCCTGCTGCGCGGCGACCAGTGCGCGGCGCACCGCCGGCATGACTGCAACCCTCGAAGCCGCCTCACCGACATCATGGGCGGAAAGCACCGTCCGGTCGAGTTTGGACAGGTCGACGGACCGCGCCGCCTTCTCGGCGAGAAATTCATCGTCGAGCGGCATGTTCTGGTCCATCAGCGCCTTGGCGACAGCGCGGTAGGTCAGCCCGGTATCAAGATGATGATAACCGTAGGCTTCTGCAATGCGGCGGGCGAGTGTGCCCTTGCCGGAGGCCGCAGGACCATCGATCGCGATGGTAAAGTGGGTCTGCGGCGTCGGTTGATCCTTCTCGTCCCGGTCGAAGAGCCACTGTCCGAGCGCGAACAGAAGATAGGCAGCGGCCAGGACCAATGTGATGACCGGCGTGATGCCAATGCTGACGAAGGCGAAGCCGCCGAGTGTCGTGAGGATCGATTCCAGCCAGCCGGGCAGGACCGTGGCAAGGTTTTGCAGCAGAGAATCGATGGCAAAAATCAGCACGAACTGGAAGACGAACAGCCAGAACAGCAGTGCAAACAGACCGAAGCGGACTCTGAGCCCAAAACGTTCGATCGCATAGGGAACGGCAACGACGACAAACGATGTCAGCAGAAAAAACATCAGTCCCTAGCCCTCTCGCTCATGAACCCTGGCCCTCTTGCCCATGATAAAGCCTATGCCGTACCCGGCAATCGACCCGAACGCCGGCGGCAGCAGCAGAAACTGATAGGGCATCCATGCGCTGGTGCCCACCGCCTCTGCATTCAGTGCACCGGATTTTGCGCTTTCAGAGACGTTCCACGCATAGAGGAAGATCAGCAGCAAAGGAAGCAGCACCCGCATGATCGTGCTGGTTTTGCCCGGCCATGGCCGTGGTGCCTTGCTGGCGATGGTTCCCGTATAGGCGCTCCGTCCTGCCCAGACGATGAATGGCACGCTGGACATCGTATACAGGAAATACACGGTGAGAACCGGAACCAGCGCGCTCATGATATGCTATCAGCTTGCAGCGCCGTGTTCGGAAATCTCCGCGCCCATCCCCGCCATCATGTCCATGAACTCTGGAAAGCTGGTGGCGATCATGGTCGAGATCGTCGACGCTGACGGGCTTTTCCGCCGCCAGGCCCATGACGAGAAAGCTCATGGCGATGCGATGATCGAGATGGGTCTCGACAGTACCGCCGCCAATGCCCTTGCCATCCGGGCGGCCGCGAACGCTCAGGGTCTCCGGGCCTTCCGTGCAATCGACGCCATTGGCCTTCAATCCATCGGCAACGGCGGACAGGCGGTCCGATTCCTTGACGCGCAGCTCTTCGAGCCCGTTCATCACCGTTTCGCCCGTGGCAAAGCTCGCGGCCACGGCCAAGACCGGATACTCGTCGATCATCGATGGCGCGCGATCGGCGGGCACATTGACGCCCTTGAGCTCCGACGCACGGACGCGCAGATCGGCCACATCCTCGCCGCCGGCAAGACGGGCATTGAGGATCCCGATACTGGCGCCCATTTCCTGCAATGTCAGGATCAGGCCGGTGCGCGTCGGGTTCATCAGCACATTGCGAATGGTGATGTCGGAGCCAGGCACCAGCAATGCCGCCACCAGCGGGAATGCTGTGGAAGAGGGATCGCCCGGCACGTCGATCGTCTGGCCCGTGAGCCTGCCCTGTCCTTCGATGCGGATATGGCGGACATTATCCTTGTCCGTTTCGACGGAAAGATTGGCGCCGAAGCCCTGCAGCATTTTTTCGGTATGGTCGCGCGTCATTACCGGTTCGATGACCGTGGTGATGCCCGGCGCATTGAGGCCGGCGAGCAACACGGCGGACTTGACCTGCGCCGAGGCCATGGGCACACGGTAGGTAATGGGGGCGGCAACCTTCGGCCCGCGCAGTGTCAATGGCATGCGGTCACCCTCGGCGGCCGTAACCTGGACGCCCATTTCGCGCAAGGGATCGAGCACGCGGCCCATGGGCCGCTTCGACAGCGACGCATCGCCAACGAACGTGGTTTCCATGGCATAGGTCCCGACAAGGCCCATGGTCAGGCGTGCGCCGGTGCCGGCATTGCCGAAATCGAGCGGCGCCTCCGGCTGCAGCAGGCAGCCATTGCCGGTTCCCTGGATGATCCAGATATTGCCGTCCTTGCTGATTTTGGCGCCCATTGCCTGCATGGCGCGGCCGGTATTGATCACGTCCTCGCCCTCGAGCAGGCCCGTGATGCGCGTCTCGCCGGAAGCAAGGCCGCCAAACATGAAGGAGCGGTGCGAAATCGATTTATCGCCGGGAATGCGGATATCGCCGGAGAGCGCCCTGGAACGGCGGGCGGTGGCGGGTTTTGGCAGCGCTGAGTGGGACATGGGCAGGGTCAATCGCATTAAAAGGTGGTCATCGGGATGCGGGGGCGTTGGTAACACAGCTTGCCGGTGCGGTCATCTTGCAATTGCAAGCTTTTTCGCTTTGACAAATGCGCTGAATTGCGTTTATGGGACCTCAAATCCATTTGATGAGTACTTGCATAAACGGCTGGTCGATGAGAGACCTGAATGTTAGCCGAATGCAGGCGCAGCCAAAAGACGAGGCAAAACGTGGCAAATCCAAAACTTGGCACCAAGCGAGTTGACCCGGAAACCGGGCAGAAATTCTACGATCTGAACCGCGATCCGATCGTTTCACCCTATACGGGCAAGAGCTATCCGCTCAGCTACTTCGATCTCGACTGCCGGCTCGGCGCGCGAAGAAGAGGAAGAGGTCGAGACCGAAGAGCTGGACGTTGCTCTGGAGAAGCCCGAATTCGTCGCACTTGAGGATGCCGATGGCGACGTCGACAGCGACGTGCCGGATATCGGTGACGATGATGTCGAGGTCGATGACGCCGACGACGATGACACCTTCCTCGCCACTGACGAAGAAGACGAAGACGACGACGTCACCGACATTCTCGGCGGCGGTATCGGCGACGACGACGAGAATTGAGCCTGAACGGCGCGTGGTCCCCGGGTCGTGCGCCGAATAATCCTGTTCGCTGAAAATAACCCGCGAACGGGACTTGATCTTCACGGCGGCGGGAGATATGTACCCGCCAACTTCGGATAAGCGGGGCAAGGTTCCAGACCTTGCCGCACAGTTTGCCGGTTTACCCGGTCCGGCCATTTCGGCCGATTGGAATGGGGCCATAGCTCAGCTGGGAGAGCGCTTGCATGGCATGCAAGAGGTCAGCGGTTCGATCCCGCTTGGCTCCACCAACCTACAAAAATCAATCGCCTGGAAAAGAAAAAATCCGTGTCTCGGCCGGGTTCACACCTTATACCGTTCATGCCGCTCAAACCCCAAAGGCCGGGCAGTACCTGTTGCCTTGTATAGGCCATTCCCTTCATGGTCGCTTCCAATGAGCACCCGAAGCGATTTTCCGTCATCTATGCTGTCGATGACGTCATCGATCGCCAGTTTGATCGCTCTCAGCGTCTTTTTGACGTTGCGCCGAAAGTCGGGCTGGCTCCTGTCGCGCGCGTAGAGATCGATTGTGACGCTATCGTCTGACACGCCAATATCGCGGATGAGGACCACGGTTTCCAAAGTTGCGTCCGCGGCGAAGGCTGTCCAGGGGTTTTCATCGAGTTGCATGGCCGTTCCTCCTTCCTGAAAAGCTACTCCCGGGAGGAACGAGCCGCAACTGGGCTATGCGGCCGCCCTCGCGCAGGATCCCGGGATCGAAGTATCGCATCAAGCGGACGTGTGGACAGAACAGGACGTCTCCTACCTCATCAACGATCTCGCTGTCGGCGCCAACCGCGCAATGACCGGCGGGGCGATGAGATAGTGCTCAAGCTGCTTCTGGGCGGAAAGCCAAGCGGAATTGCCGGCGAGGGCGCTGGTGAAATCGGCATGGGCGGCGGCGTTGTCGAATCGCGAGAAGACAACAACGACATTCTCTCCGAGGCGAACAGGCAGGCGCGGGAAGGTGTTTTCACCATGCTCGGAGGCGAAGAGGCCGATGCGGTCCTCGCCCGCTGCCTGAAGAACCGGCCACAGCGTTTCGCCATAAAAGGCCAGGAAGCCCGCTTCGGCGGGCAACGCGAGCTTGTAGGTCACCGCCTGGAAGATCGCGGGCGACTGATGGTTGGCGTTGCGGCCCGGCCGTTCGGCCGGAAGCATGAAGCCGTCCGCATATTCCGCTGGATGCAGCAGCAGGACATCGTCCGAATCGATCATCGTGGCGTTGGCGGTATTTCGGTGCACGCCCCAGACTGGGCCATCATAGAAGGCGGTCAGCGCGGCGCGGCGGGTATGCATGTCATCGAACCCGCGCAGCCAGACAAAGGCGTCAGGATCGTCCATATCTCGGAACTGGCCGATGATCTTCATGCCGCAGGATTCCTGGCCTTCCAGAAAATACGCGTCGAACACCGCGATCAGACCGTCACGGCGCCCGGGGTGCAGCGTGTAACGGCGCAATTCCGCAATCGGGCTGTAGCGGCGGGTTTCGCTGGCTGGTGCAATGCCGGTCTGCGGGGCGGTTACATGCATCATATCCTCCATATGAAAAACAAACGGGTCGTCCTGTTTTAAATAAGACCGGTTGTCCTGTTTTGTCAATTTGATATTCTGTGGCGAGGCGAGGTGAACGATGACTGACGACAACCATCCGGTTAAGCCCAAACGCATCAACAATCCGCAGGCCATGCGCTCGCGGATTCTCGATGTGGCTGCGGATCTGTTCCAGCGGTATGGCTACAACGCGACGAGCGTGCACGACGTTGTGCGCGGCGCGGCGGCAACCGGGGGTGCATTGCATCACCACTTCGCCACCAAGAAAGCACTTGGCCTTGCCGTCATTGCCGAAAGAGTGGCGCCTGAAGTCGATGCGACGGCAATACGGCCCATAGCCACCGCTTCCTCGGCAGCGGCGGGTATTCGCAATGTATTCAACGGCGTGGCCGATACGCTGGAGCGCAATCGCGCTGTAACGGGCTGTCCTCTCAACAATCTTGCCCTGGAACTGTCGCTGGCGGATGCGGATTTTCGCGAAGCCGTGAATGGCGTCTTCGAGCGGTGGCGGCTGGCCCTTTCGCTTCGCTTGCACTCCGACAGGCCGGAGATGGATTTGTCGCGGGCCCACGATCTCGCCACGCTGATCGTCGCAAGCTATTCCGGTGCCATGGCGATGGCCAAAGCCAGCCAGAGCGCCGAGCCGCTGCGGGCATGCGCGGTGCAGCTTGAAACACTGTTGGGCTAAGTTGCCACTCGCCCCTGAGCCTGCGCAAAAATTCCGGTGAGCCAATCGGCGAAAACGCGCACGCGGGATGAGAGCTGGCGGTTTTGCGGGTAGAGCACCGAGACGCTCATCGGCGGAGGCGGGCAATCCGGCAATATGACGCGCAGCTTGCCTTCCGCCAGCTCGGCGGCAATGCGGTAGCGCGGCACCTGGATGAAGCCAAGGCCGGCGATCGCCGAGGCCGTATAGACATCGGCGCCTGTCACCGCGACGAGTCCCGGCAGCGTCACCAGTTTCAAGCCTTCACTGGTGTTGAATTCGAGCGGGTAGGGCCGGCCGGTCGTGCTCGACACATAGTTGACCGCGAGATGTCCGGAAAAATCTTTCCAGTGCTTCGGTTCGCCGTTTCGTGCGAGATATTCGGGACTGGCGCAGGTGACCTGTTCCATCTGCGCAACCCGGCGACCGACCATGGATGAATCCTGCAGATCACCGGCACGCAGCACGCAGTCTATGCCTTCACGCACGAGATCAACCAGACGGTCGCCCTCGCCAATGCTGAGTTCAAGTGCCGGATAGCGCGCAAGGAAGGCGGGAAGTGCAGGAATGACGAAATGCCGGGCAAGGGTGCCCTGCAGGTTGACGCGCAGCAGGCCCTTCGGCGCAACATCGCGAAACGAGCCCTCCGCCTCGTCCATATCGGCAAGGAGCCGCAGACAGCGATTGTAATAGGCTTCGCCGTCAAGCGTCGGGTTAACCTGACGCGTCGTCCGGTCGAGTAGCCGCGCGCCCAGGCGCTCTTCCATACGCTGCATCGCATTGGTGACGGTGGCGCGGGGTATGCGCAGATCTCCGGCGGCTTTGGTGAAGCTGCGCCGCTCGACGATCCGCACAAAGATCTGCATCTCCTGAAAGCGATCCATCGGTCAAACCTGCCTGATCGATTGTTAGCAAAAATCGAATAGTGATGCCGGGAATTGGATAATTATCCGCAATTTTGTTTGGAGCATAGTGCGGTCATTGTCAACACGGACACGGAGTTCAGAACAATGACACAGGCTCAACAGCAAGTTGCCATCGTAACCGGCGCTGCTCGCGGCATAGGTGCCGCCATCGCACGGCGCCTTGCCTCAGACGGTTTTGCCGTCGTGATCAACTATGCCAGCGGCTCGGCGGAGGCCGACGTGCTGGCCGGAGAACTCGAAAGCGCCGGCTACAGGGCCATAGCAGTCAAGGCGGATGTATCGAGGCCGGACGATGTCCGCGCCATGTTCGAAACCGCGGAAGCCACACTCGGCAGGATCGACGTTCTCGTCAACAATGCCGGCATCATGAAGGTCATGCCGCTGGCGGAGACGAGTGACGCGGTCTTCGCACAGACATTCGCAATCAACGTGCAGGGCACGTTCAACACATTGCGCGAAGCTGCAACGCGCATGAACAATGGCGGGCGGATCGTCAATTTCTCCACGTCGGTCGTTGGCACCAACCTGCCCGGCTATGCGATCTATGCCGGTACCAAGGCGGCGGTCGAGACCTTCACCCGCGTCTTCGCGAAGGAACTGCGCGGCCGCAATATCACCGTCAATGCGGTGGCTCCCGGCCCGATTGCCACGGAGCTTTTCCTCACTGGCAAGAGCGATGAGTTGATCCAGCAGTTCAGCAAGGCCGCGCCGCTCGAACGTCTCGGCCAGCCTGAAGACATCGCCAATGTCATCTCGTTCCTCGCCGGTCCGGACGGCGGCTGGGTCAACGGCCAGATCCTGCGGGCCAATGGCGGCCTCGTCTGAAAACCCTCCTCCAACCGCAAAAGTTCAAAGAAGGAACAGGATCATGAAATCAGTTGTCCTCGTTACCGGCGCCGGAACCGGCATTGGCAAGCTCACCGCCGAGGCCCTCGCTGAAGCCGGTCATGCCGTTTACGCCAGCATGCGAGACCTGGATGGCCGCAATGAGCAGCGTGCCGGCGAGATGCGCGCTTGGGCCAAGGCCAGGAATGCCGATCTCCGCCCGCTCGAACTCGACGTCCTGTCGCAAGAATCTGCGGACGCTGCAGTCGCAACGATCGTCAGCGAGCAGGGTCGTCTCGACGTCGTCATGCAGAATGCCGGCCATCTGGTCATCGGCCCGACCGAAGCCTTCACGCCGGAGGAAATCGCCAGGGTTTTCGATATCAATGTCCTTGGTGCACAGCGGGTCAACCGGGCAGCCCTGCCGCAGTTGCGGGCGCAGGAATCCGGCCTCATGCTTTGGATCAGCAGCACGACAACCAAGGGGGGCTTTCCTCCCTTCATGGGTCCCTATGCTGCAGCAAAGGCGGCGATGGATCTCGCTCGCCATTACCTTGTCCTACGAACTTGCGCGCTTCGGCATCGAGACCTCGATAGTGGTTCCGGGTGCCTTCACCAGGGGAACATCGCATTTCCCGACAGCCGGCAAACCCGCCGACGAAGGGCGCGCCGCGGCCTATGATCGCTATGACGGGATCATGGACCAGGTGGGCGAACGGCTGAGTGCACTGACACCTGACGACGCGGATCCGAAGGCTGTGGCGGATGAAATTGTGCGTGTCGTCGGTCTGCCAGCGGGTTCGCGCCCGGCCCGCTCGATCGTCGACTTCGTCGGCGATGGCGCCAGCGAGGTCATTGAGCTTGCCGAAGAAGTGAGGATTGATTTTGCCCGCCGCATCGGTATCGCCGATCTGCTACAGGCGAAAGTGATGCGCAAGGCCTAGAGCAACAACAGAACCTGTCGTTGAAGAACAATACCGGCGGCTCCTGCCTGAGCCGCCGGTATCGCGATTGATTGGTTACATGCCGCTGGTGGGGTTGAACTTGGCGATCTGCATGAATGTGACGGCCTTGCCGGTGAATTTGTTGGCATTCGCCACCGGCAGCACCGGCTGGAATCCTGCCGTGTAGACAGTCGTCGGCGCCTTGCGCATCGAGCTGTTACGCAGGACCGCGGGTACCACAGCAGGCGCCGTCTCCGCGACCTGCTCGGAGGATAGCGCCCGATCCGGAATTTCGGAGGCCGCCTGGATGACTTTGGGGCTCTGGCCCTGCACGACCTGCCGGTGCGGCTTTGCTTTCTTCGCCGTCGTCATTACGCCGCTGTCGAGCATGGCAGCCGGATCGCCCTTGGCTTCGAGCATGGTCCGGCGCAGGGATGGCTGCGGCCCGGCCGAAGCTACCTGCACGTGCTGCTCGGGTTGTAGACGTCCTCCGGACGTACCAGTCACGGTCGGCAGCGGTTCCGCGGCGGCGACAGCTTCGCCGTGCTCGGCATCCGACTGTGCGATGATCGCTTCCGGCGTCAGGCTCTCGTCTGGAACCGCAATGACGTCCCCGACCTCGGTTGCTGGGTCCGGTGCGGCAACGGGGCGTTGGCTGGGGACAACCGATGCAACCATCATGTCGTTGCGCTTGGGCTTGTCGAAGGGGACGGGCACGAGCGCATTGGCCATCTCAGGTTGTGACTGGGAAGGCGCAGTATCCGGATCGTCGACATTGGCGGCGATCAGATCGCGGATCGCACCGGCACTATCCTGCGGACGGGGAGCGGGCACGGCTACCGCCGCATCGTTCTGGGCCAGCGCATTGAGCGTGGGCGCATCAAGTGCCGATGGCGCATCCGGAGCCGGTGTCGGCGTGTAGTCAGGACGGCGCAGAGGTACGGGTATGGCGAAGGCGAGCGCTGCATTGTCTTCAGCGGTAAGCTCGACGGGGGCCTCAGGGCGTGGCGCGGTCAGGAGTTCAGGGGCATTACGCGCCGGAAGTTCGGGCGCGATCGTTTGCGGTTGCGCACGCGCCGTGGTTGGCGCTGGTGCTTGCACAGGAGCTGGCGCGGGCAACGCCGCTGCCGGGGCGGCACCTTCGCCGGATTCCTCCGCTACCGGCGCCGGTCTCGCGGCAACACTGCGCGACGGCTTCGCCGCGGATGCTACAGCAACTGAGCTTTCGCTGGTATCTTCTTCTTCATCGGCGCCGCCACCAAAGAGAATACCGAAGAGTGTCTTGCCGCTGCGCCCCGAACGCGAGGACGAACTGGCGATCTGGATCGAGCCGCCACTGCGTTTGCGCGATTCGTATGCGGCGACCGCCTGCTCATAGCCAGGCAATGGCTTGCCGTCGGACGGAACGTGAATTGTCTTGCCGTCCGGGAACACGGTCAGCAATTCCCTGCGGCTCAAGCGCGGCCAGTGACGGACATTGCCGACATCGGTATGGATGAACGGCGAACCGGACCGAGGATAGTAGCCGACGCCGCCCGCCTCGAAGCGTAAAGCCGTGTTGCGAAGTGTCGCAAGTTTCACGCCCGGCAGATACCAGTCCATCGCCTTGCCGAGCATGTGCTGGCTTTTTCCGGGCGACCCCGCGCGAACGCGAACGCAGCATGGAATTCGTGGCGGGGGAACGATAGGCGGAAACGACGTGAATATAATCCCGGCCGCCAGCCTTGGTATAGACTTGCCAGACCAGATCGAACAGGCGGGGATCCATCTTGGTTGGTTCATTGCGGCGCCAATCGCGCAGGAACCGGTTAAGCTTGTTCAAACCGTCCTGCTGGTAGCGGCCATTCCTCTTGAAGGTGATTTCAGCACGTTCGTTGGTATGAACAAAATAGAGTCTCAGTGTCCGGGTTTCGGCGAAAGCGCCGGCGGAGGAAAACAACATCGATACAAAGATCATGAGGGGACCCAACCAGCGGGCACTTAGAAGGGAAATCCCTTTCAATCTGCCGCTCTGCGCATGACTCATGTTTGACAATGTCGTTCCAATCCTGACCGTTTTCCAACCCCCGAATAGCCGGACTATCCGATTTATTGGTTAATGACCACTTTATCGATGCGCAAAAGCATCAGGTTTGAATGTCAATGAATGCGTCCCCAACGACGTCAATCTACCTAAAAGGACAATTTCAAGTCGAGATTATGGCTGAAATTGCAGATAGTTGAGCAGGAAAAGCGATTTATGAACTGTTTTTGCTGTTCTTTGCATTTTTCGACTGGATCGGGACAAGAAAATACCTCAAAGCAAACCCAAAGCAGCCTGCTCCAGGAAACGCCCGATGACCGCCATTCCGGCAAGCATTTCGAATACCGCCGCAGCATCGGCGGCGCGCAACGGTGTGTTGCTGATGCTGCTCGGCATGCTGATGTTCGCGTTGAATGACGTGATGGGCAAATGGCTGGTGTCGACCTATTCGGTCGGACAGGTGGTTTTCATTCGCAGTGTCGCGGCATTGATCGTGCTGGCGCCCTTCATCTGGTTCAATGGGCCGGAAAAGATCGTGCAAGTGGACCGGCCCCAGCTGCAGGCGATCCGCGTCATCCTTTCCACAGCGGAAGTCTTCGCTTTCTATTTCGCGGTCGTCTATCTGCCGCTTGCCGATGTCATGACCTACTGGCTGGCCGCCCCGATCTATGTCGCTGCGATCTCGCCGTTCTTGTTGAAGGAACCGGTTGGCTGGCGGCGCTGGAGTGCGATCGTCGCCGGTTTTGCCGGCGTCGTCATCGCCCTGGAACCGTCTTCGCAGGCTCTGACGCCGCAAGCTGTCATTTCCATCCTCGGGAGCATGGCCTTTGCTTTCCTGCTCGTGCTGGGCCGGACGCTGCGCGGCACGCCGGATACGACGCTGGTGTTCTGGCAGATCGTTGGCGCCGGACTTGCCGGTCTGGTTTGGGTGGGTTTCGAATGGACGCCAGTGAGCCCGCGCGATCTTATTCTGTTGGGCCTGCTCGGGGTCGTGGCGATGCTCGCGCATGTGCTGGTCAACAGGGCGTTGAAGCTGGCGGATGCCGCGACGGTGGCGCCGCTGCAATATACGCTGCTCTTCTGGGCAATCCTGTTCGGCTGGCTGGTCTTCGGCGACGTGCCGCGCCTGTCGATGCTGGCCGGCTCCGGCTTCATCGTCGCATCGGGTCTCTTCATCTTCTTCCGCGAACAGCAGCTGAAGCGTCAGGGCCGTATCAAAACGCCCGCAGAGACGGTCGTTGCGGGCTCAGGCGACAGCGCCTGAACCCGCAGCGCATCTGCTCAGGCGTTGACCGGCGCGCCGGTCAGGGATGCACCCAGTGCGTCGAGCAGGTCTTCTGTCCCTCTCCTGCGCTGTGAGGGATCGTCGAATTCGTCGAGATAGGCGCCTTGCTCGGTGAGTTTGAACCTTGTGCCGCTGCCTTCCGGCGTCAGCTCGATCGTTGCCAGCGAAACGGAGATCCGCTTGTCGCCAATATGCATGTCGTAGCTGTAGACGATACGTTCGTTCTCGATAATGTCTTGATAGATCGCGTCAAACCGGTGGCTTGAGCCTTCGGCCGGCGCAGCACGCTGTTGGTCTCGCGTCCGCCGACGCGAAAATCCATCTCATGATGGTTGGTTCCCCACTCCGGAGGTCCAACGAACCATTTTTCCTTGGCCTGCTTGTCGCTCAACGCAAAGAAGACCCGCGCAGGTGCCGCCGGATAGCTGCGTTCGATGACGAACGTGTCGTGCACAACAGATCTTTTGGTCATTGGTCTACCCTTTTTTTCTGTTCGGCGAGAAAGTCGCCCAGCCTGTCAAGGCGCAGCTCCCAATTCTTCCGCCGGTCCATGATCCAATCCTCGGCCGTTTGCAACGCTGCCCAATCGATATGGCAGGTACGCACACGTCCGACCTTCTCCGATCGCACAAGGCCGCTCGCTTCCAGAACCTGCAGATGCTGCACCACCGCCGGAAGGGACATGGTCAGCGGCTTGGCAAGTTCACTGACCGAAGCCGGTCCGCGACTCAACCTTTCCACCATGGTCCGCCGTGAAGGATCCGCGAGGGCCTGGAACATCAGATCAAGTGGAGTTTGTTGGTTAAGCATGTACTTAAGTATATTTATCCGAGGGAATTGTCAATCGCCTTGGCACCGTATGCCACCAGCGCCTAAACCGCTTCGTGCCGGGTGTGTGCAAGCGCAGCCTCGAAGTGGCTGACAGCCTTCTCGAATTTATCGCGGCAGCCGGGATTGCAGAAGCCGACGACTGCGCCGTTGTAGAGGGTGAGGCTATCCTCCCTGATGGGGTCGCCTGACCAGGGACACGTGGTGTTGACCGCATCGCTGAGCTTGAGTTCAGACATTTCGTTTCCTCCTTATCCGGTTGGTTCAAACCGCCTCCACTGTGATTTCAGTAAGAACGGAATTGGCGATGAAACACTGTTCATGCGCGTCATGGTGCATGTGTTCTTCGGTCATGCGATCGGGCGCAGCGCCGGCATAGGTCACTTGCGGTTTCAGCGTTACCCGGCTGACATAGAGTTTGCCGCTGTCATTCTTGGCCAGTTCGCCTTCGGCCGCGTCCCGGTATTCGTCGATCACAAAACCTTTCTTCGCCGCACCGGACAGAAAGAACAGCATATGGCAGCTGGAGATCGAAGCGACGTAGGCCTCTTCCGGATCGACATTCTCCGGGGTGGAAAATGGCACGCGGACAATATGCGGGGAAGAGGAGGCCGGTACTTCGGCACCGCCGTCGAACTGCCAGATATGCGCGCGGCTGTATTTGTTGTCGATGAAGGCTGTGCCTTCCGGCCGCGTCCACAGGACCGTCGCTCCGAATGTCGTCATGTTGCTCATTCCCGACTCTATTGTGCTGATTTGATCAACCGGAGCTTGTCAAAGCGTAGTGGAATTGTCGATAACAGAGCTCGACAAAAGAATCGGCGAGGACATCATGGATCTGGGTATCAAGGGTAAGCGGGCCATCGTCTGCGCGAGTTCAAAAGGGCTTGGCCGCGGTGTTGCGGAGAAACTGGCGGAAGCCGGCGTTGATCTCACACTCAACGCACGCACCGAGGAGACGCTGCGCGAGACCGCGAGTGAGATTGCCGGCAAATACGGGGTCAGGGTGCAGATCGTCGCCGAAGATGTGACCACGGAAGCCGGACGCCAGGCACTTCTCATGGCAGAGCCCCAGCCGGACATCCTGATCAACAATGCAGGCGGTCCGCCTGCCGGTTTCTGGTCGGATTGGGGCGAGGAAGAATGGCTGAAAGCAATCAACAATAATATGCTGACACCGATCCTTTTGATGAACGCCATCTTGCCGGGAATGATCGAACGCAAATGGGGACGGGTGGTCAATATCACGTCGGGTTCGGTCAAATCACCCATCGCCCAGCTAGGGCTCTCCAATGCTGCTCGCAGCGGGCTGACCGGCTTTGTCGCCGGAACCGCGCGGCAGGTGGCGAAACACGGTGTGATCATCAACAATCTTTTGCCGGGATCGCACGATACGGATCGCACGAAGGGCTTCATCGAACGGACCGCGACAGCAAAGGGCATTTCGATCGCGGAGGCACGGGCCGAAGCCCATGCGGAAAATCCGACCGGACGTTATGGGACGGCGGAAGAGTTCGGCGCGGCCGCGGCATTCCTGTGCAGTCAGTATTCGGGCTTTATTGTCGGCCAGAACCTGTTGCTCGACGGCGGGGCGTTCAACTCGACGCTGGGGTAGGCGGGTCGTTGACAACTTATACTTAGTTCTCAATTGACGTTACTCGACCAACCCGACAGTTTATTGGGATGGGTATCAGCGAGCATCCAATACAAGGCAGCATAGTGAGCGTCCATTACGGCGAGGGATTCAAAGAACCGGAGATGGTGAAAACGCGGCTGGCCGTCGTTCTGACGCCCAGAATTAGCGGACGACCATTATTGTGTACCATTGTTCCTCTAAGCTTGAGTAACCCTGAGCCGCCGATGCCATACAATGCCCGCATAAATATCCCATTCATGCTTCCTGAGAAATGGGGCAATCAGGAGCGGTGGATTAAAGGCGATATGGTGAATGCTGTAGGCTTTCATCGAATTGATTTGCTAAGACTTGGCAAGAACAAAGTGGGTAAGCGCATCTATCAGACCACCGCTTTGCCAGATGAGTTGTTCAAACTCGTTAGGCGATGTGCGCTTCGTGGTTTGGGGTTTTCAGCCTTGACAAGCATCTGTGAGGGCCCATTTTTGTGGAGTTTGCGGCTCTGCTCATGTCATCCGCGTCTAAGACCCTACCAAGGGCCACCGGTCAGCATAGACGAAACCAAGTCTGATGGTCGGTGCCGAGTTAAACAAGGCCCCGCTTCGGCGGGGTTTTTGTTTAGGCAACACTCCTCACTCCGCGATAAAACGATAGCCAACGCCAGCTTCGGTGCGGATGAATTGCGGATTGTTCGCGTCGTCCTCGATCTTGGCGCGAAGCTGACCGACGAAGACCCGCAAATATTGCAGATCTTCCACATGCGCACCGCCCCAGACCGAGGCAAGAAGCTGGCGATGCGTCACGACCATGCCAGCGTGGAGGACGAGATGCACCAGTAACTGGTATTCCTTGCGGGTGAGGTGCACTTCCTCGCCGTTCCGCGTGACAATGCGCTTGGCCATGTCCACGACAAGTCCATTGGCTTCGAAGCGCGACGGCACGCTCGTACCGGCTGCCTTCTGGCGAAGCGCGCTGCGGACACGCGCCAGCAGCTCACCGATGCCGAATGGCTTCTCGACATAATCATTGGCGCCAAGATCGAGTGAGACAATCTTTTCCGTCTCGCGGTCCCGCGCCGACAGGACGATGATGGGCACTTCGGAAAATGCCCGCACAGTCTCGATGACGTCCTTGCCGTCCTTGTCGGGGAGGCCAAGGTCGAGAATGACCAGATCGGGCGCGCTGGTAGCGATCAAACGCTCCGCTTCGGCACCGGTGGATGCCAGGATGACCTCATAACCCGAGGCGGTGAGTGCCGGGTTGAGAAAGCGCTGGATCTGCGGTTCGTCATCGACGACGAGGATACGATGCTGGTTCATGCCGCCTCGCCCGTGGGATTGGCGCGCGGGAGCCGGACGATAAACCGGGTTCCGCGCTTGCGGATGGCAGGGCTTTCCGCCTTGATTGTCCCGCCCATGGACTCGACGAAACCACGGGCAATCGAGAGCCCCAGTCCCGTACCGGCCGCGCGGCCGTCACCTTTGACACGCCGGTAGAATTTGTCGAAAATCTTGTCGAGATCCTTGGGTGGAATACCCTTGCCCTGGTCGGTCACGCTGATCGCTACTTCCGTATCTTCCTGCCTTGCATAGATGGCAATCGGACCATCTCCAGCATATTTCGCGGCATTGTCGAGCAGGTTGAACAGGACCTGGCCGAGCAGGGACGGATCGCCATTGACGGCCGGAAGATCGGGAGCGATGCTGATCTCGATGGCAATTTCCGGCTTCAGTTTCTTCATGCGCTCGATCGACGAGACGATGACCTCAGCGGCATCAATCGGAACGTTCTTGACCTTGAGTGTTCCGGCTTCGATGCGGGTCATATCGAAGAGATTGGCAACAAAACGGGTGAGGCGCCCGGCCTCTTCCTCTATGGAAAGCAGCAGATCGTCGCGGCCGTCCGGTTTGATGCGATCGCCGAGCTGACGCAAGGTGGTGACGGCACCTGTAATCGATGCAAGCGGCGTCCTCAGATCGTGCGACAGGGAAGAGAACAGCGCCGTGTGGAGTTTCTCGCTTTCCTGCAGGGCTGTAGTCTTGGCATTTTCACGCACGAGCTGCGCGCGGTCGATGGCAATGGCTGTCTGATCAAGGATCGCGATAAGCATCCGATCTTCGTTCTCGGTCAGCGGCGGACGATCCTGCATGAACAGGCCCAGGACGCCTGCCACACCATGCGATGTGAGAATGGGCAGAAACTGCCAGTCGATCAGCGGCAATGTCGCCGTATCGTGGCCCGCGCGTTCATTCTTTTCGAACGCCCAGCGAACGGCCGTCATATCCGTGCCATCGAGTGTCAGGTCTGGCGGCCAGGCAGTCTGCGTCGACAGGTCTCCATCGCCGGGCAACAGGATGGTAACGCCCGTGCCAAAGGTCGAATGCAGCTGTGTAGCGGTCGAAAACAGGACGTCGTCGAGCCGGGCCGTACCGGAGAGCTTGCGCGAGAATTCATAAAGCGCCTGCGTATTCTTCGCCTGATTGCGCGAACGGGCAACCTGATCGCGCAAGCGGCCGGCAAGATCGCCGATCATCAGGGCAACAGCAAGAAATATGACCAGGGAGAACAGCTGATGTGGCTTGGCGATGCTCAAGTCGTGCAACGGTTCGAGGAAAAAGAAATTGTAGAAAACAAAAGACAGGCCCGCGGCAATGACGGCAGAAAGCCGGCCGCTGATCATCGCCGAGAGGATCACGGCGACAAGGAACAGCATGGAAAGATTCTGGGTGTGAACGATATCGCTGACGCCGAGGCCGAGCAGTGTCGTCATACCAGTGGTTATGACGGGGATCGCAATTGCCGCCGCAAGCTCACGCCGCGACCGCTTGCGCATGGAAGGCGGCTTATAGGCGCCACCCTGTTCTTCACCCGTGACGATATGAACGCCGATATCGGTAAAGCGCTTGATGATCTCGTCGGGCAGGGAACGCCGGAAGGGATTGGCAAATCGCCGGGATTTGGGGCGCCCGACAACAATCTGGGTGACGTTCTCCCGCCGTGCGATACGGAAGATTTCCTCGACAAAGTCTTGCGCGATCACACGGCGCGTTTCCGCGCCGAGACGCTCGGCGAGATCAAGCAGTTCGTCGATGCGTTTGCTGGTCTCCGCACCGGCGTCACTGGTCTGCGTGAGCGAAACCACCAGCCAGCGGGCATTCAGCCCTGAAGCCAGGCGGCTTGCGGTGCGAACGACCTTGTCGGACAGACTGTCGGGACCAACGCAAACCAGCAGGCGCTCGCCCGTCGCCCAAGGCCCCTCTATCGCACTCTGCCGCAACAGATCGATCATCTGGTCATCGACACGATCGGCGGTGCGCCGCAACGCCAGTTCGCGCAGAGCAGTCAGATTGGCCGGCTTGAAGAAGCCTTCGGCCGCCCGCTCGGCGTTGCCGGGCAAATAGACCTTGCCCTCTTTCAACCGTTCAATGAGTTCCGCCGGCGGGAGATCGACAAGCAGGACCTCATCTGCCCGCTTGAGGACCGTGTCCGGCACGATCTCGCGCACGGTGACGCCGGTAATGCTGGTGACGAGATCGCTCAGGCTTTCCAGATGCTGGACGTTCATCGCGGTCCAGACGTCGATGCCCTGCCAAAGCAATTCCTCGATATCCTGATAGCGCTTGGGATGACGACTGCCGGGTACATTGGTGTGGGCGAGCTCGTCGACGACGAGCGTTTTCGGTTTGCGGGCTATTGCCGCATCGATATCGAATTCTTCCAGCGCCCGGTCACGGTAGGTGACCCGCCTGCGGGGCACCACTTCGAGCCCGTCGAGCAACTTCGCCGTCTCGGCGCGGCCATGGGTTTCCGCGATGCCGATGACGATATCCTCGCCATCCTCTTTCAGGCGGCGTGCGCGCAACAGCATCGCATAGGTCTTGCCGACGCCGGGCGCCGCACCCAGAAATACAGTCAGCTTGCCGCGCGTTTCACGGGCGGTAAGTTCGAGCAATTTATCGGGATCTGGTCGATTTCTTTGACCGTGATCGGCCATGGACGCCTCAAGTTGTTCATACCGCCGGCCGATATCCGGCCGGGCGAGAACGTTTAGCCCAGCTTGGCCGCAAATGCCAAGGGCGGATCGGTATCGTTGCCGAATTCACCGCTCGCATCAAGCTGCGACAGCGCATCTATTGACGGAAGGGGGCTTCCTATGAAAAGTCCAGCACGATTGTCGCGCCGCGCATCCTTCGGGACGCGCAAAGGGCGCCGTACACACTCTAATATGTGCCAAATCAGCAGGAAGTCAGAACGTGATCCGTCATATTGTATTCTTCAGTGCCCGCAACAAGGAAGATGTCGAGGCGATCGCCTCTGGCCTGAAACGGCTTGGCGAAATTCCGCATTCGACAGTTTTCGAGGTCATGCAGAATACCAAGACCGATCCGATTTCCGGCGAAATCGACGTGGTCGTGTATGGTGAATTCAAGGATGCCGAGGCACTGGCCGCCTACAAGGCGCATCCCATCTACAGCGAGACGACCGCGGTGGTCCGCCCCTTGCGCGAGCTGCGTATTTCCGCCGACGTGGTTTCGACGCTGAGCTAGAGACACGAACAGCCCGGCAAATTGCCGGGCTGTTCAAGATCGTGCTCGGGAAGACGCGGTGCGGCGTCAGCCCGCTTGGCTTATCTCCGCCCCCGCGCTCAACTGACCTGCTTCCCAGCCGAGAATTGCCCGCTTGCGGGTCAAACCCCAGTGGTATCCGGTCAGCGCGCCGGACTTGCCGACTGCGCGATGACACGGCACGACAAAGGACACGGGATTGGCACCGACCGCGGCACCGACCGCGCGCGAAGCATTGGGCGAGCCGATATCCGCGGCAATATCCGAATAGGCGACGCATTTGCCCATGGGGATCTTGAGCAGGGCTTCCCAGACGCGCAGCTGGAAGTCGGTGCCGATTGTGACGACCTTCAGGGGCCGGTCCGCACGCCACTCTGCCGGGTTGAAAACGCGGGCCGCATAGGGGGCGGTTGCGGCGAGATCTTCCACATAGGTAGCGTTCGGCCAGCGCGACGTCATATCGGCAAGCGCTTCACGCTCTTTCCCGGCATCGGCAAAGGCAAGGCCAGCCAGCCCGCGGTCCGTCACCATGATCAGAGCCAATCCGAATGGCGAGATGAGGAAGCCATAGCGAATGGTAAGGCCCGCGCCGCGTGTCTTGTAGTCGCCTGGCGACATGCCCTCGTGGGTGACGAAAAGGTCGTGCAGGCGGCTTGGTCCGGAAAGGCCTGTCTCGTATGCGGTTTCGAGCAGCGGCATGCCCTCATCCAGCAGACGGCGCGCGTGGTCGATTGTCACCGCCTGGAGAAAACCTTTCGGTGAAAGACCCGCCCAGCGGGTGAAGAGCTTTTGCAGCGCCGTCGGCGACAGTCCGGTATCGCGGGCTAGCGTCTCGAGCGACGGCTGATCGCGATAATCCTTGCTGATGCGCTCGATGATATGGCTGACGATCGCATAGTCGTTGCCGGTCGGGGTTATGTCTTTCTGAAGTATGGCCTGTGGTTTCATGGGTTTTACCTCACTGTTGAGGGTATATGACCACTCCAGAGGTTCCTTCGCCACCCGATTCTTGCCGGTGCCGAAATTACCGGCCTTTGGCCGTTGCCAGCGCCACCTGAAAGGCCGAAGCGAAGCTTTCGCGGTCGTCGGGATTGAGAAAGGAGCCGATGGTTACGGCCTTGCCCTGTCCCTCGACGCGCATCGACGTGATGCCGATTTCCGCATGGCGGGCGACACTGAACCGAGTCCAGAACGGGTTGAATTCATGGAGTTTTGTCCGGCCGGACGCGCCCACCTGGCGGATTTGCAGGGCTATGCGCGACACGGTCACCTCTTCATGAATCTTTCCCGAAGCGTAGTTCAGGCGGAAGGCAATGTAGACGATCAGGACATCGAGGCCGAAAAAGCCGAAGACCGGCCAGGCGCCGATCGACAGAAAAAACAGGCCGGTGAAGAAGCTGCTGACGCCGAGCGCACCCATCAGAATGAGGAAACCCTTCTGGCCCAGCGACCGGTGTGGCACAAGAAGCGCGCGGAAGATTTCTTCCTCGTTTATGGCCGCCGGGTCGATCGGGTTCATTGTTTGGCTCATGGCGTTTGAGTATAGAGGGAGCATGGAAAATCCCAAGCCCAAAATTGATCAGGTCAAAGCAATTTCAGGAAAGGCGGAAGCTCGTTTTTCGTCCGGAATTGCGGAAACAGAAGGTGTGGCCGTTGCCAGGCCCGCGAAAGCGCGCAACGTTGGCGGTACACGCTATACGGCGGCAGAAATCCATGAAATTTTCCGTCGGTTTTCGGTTCAGCGTCCGGAACCGAAAGGGGAACTCGAGCATGTAAACCCCTTTACCTTGCTCGTTGCGGTCGTCCTTTCCGCCCAGGCAACCGACGCCGGTGTCAACAAGGCGGCGCGGGCTTTGTTCAAGGTGGCCGACACGCCGGAAAAGATGCTGGCATTGGGCGAGGCCAACGTCGGCGACTATATCCGCACGATAGGCCTCTGGCGCAACAAGGCGAAGAATGTCATCGCTCTGTCAGAGGCGCTGATCGATCGATATGACAGCGTGGTTCCGGATGATCGCGACGAGCTGGTCAAGCTGCCGGGAGTTGGCCGCAAGACGGCCAATGTGGTGCTCTCCATGGCGTTCGGCCAGTCGACCATGGCGGTCGACACCCATATTTTCCGTATCGGCAACCGGCTCGGGCTGGCACCGGGCAAGACGCCGGAAGAGGTGGAAGCGCGTCTGATGAAGGTCGTTCCATCCGAGTACCTTTACCACGCGCACCATTGGCTGATCCTGCACGGCCGCTATGTCTGCAAGGCGCGCAAGCCCGATTGCCCCGCCTGTGTCATTGCCGATATCTGCAAGGCCGCGGAGAAAACGTCGGAAATCCCCGCACCGCTCGTGCCGCTGCCGCCGCAGGTCATTGACCTAGGGTAGCGCTGCCGGGGGCTCTGACCGCGTCACGGCCTTGTGCAGGTGCACCATCATGGCGGCAGCGAACAAAGGCGTGAGCAGGTTGAGGAGCGGGATCGCCATGAAGGCGGCGATAATCAGCCCGGCCAGGAATACCATCGTCGAATGTTTGGAGCGGAGCGCCTTGGCCTCGAGTTCCGGGCGAAAGCGCATCGCGGCAAATTCGAAGAATTCCCGGCCGAGCAGATAGCCGTTGACGACAAAGAAGGCGATGATGTTTACGCCGGGAATGAGCAATAACAGCAATGCCACGATATTCCCGATGATGACGACGCCCATGAACTTGACTGAAAGAATGAAAGAGCGCACGGCGGGAAGGGGAGCGCCCTTCGGATCGAGGGGATAGTCCTCCTTTTCCACCAGTTCGGCCACATCGTCGAGAAACAATCCGGCGACGATCGCCGTAACCGGCGCAATCAGCAGTGCCAGGCCGAGGGCAAGGCCCAAACTGGCAAGAATACCGGCGATCAGGCCGAGCCACCCCGTCCAGGAAGGCAGGTCCGGCATCATCTGGTCGAAAAAGGGCAACGCCAAAATTTCGAACAGTTCGCGCAGACCGAACCAAACGCCGATCAGCAGCAGAATGGTCATTCCGAGTGATTTCCACAGAACCGCGCGGAACTCCGGACGGAACAGATGACTGGCCGCAGCGCGGGCACTTTCAATAACCATTTGTACGCTCGATCTCCAGGGCTACGAAGTACCGGACATAGGGGCGCTCGTCCCCAGGGACAAGCGGATGCACGAAAGAAGGGGTAGTCAATTGATCGCTTACGCGCTAGAGCAAAGGCAAAACAACCGCCAAAAGGTACGGCCAATTCAATCCCGGAGTTTTCATGTCCAGCTATGACGTGCTTTGCATCGGCAACGCCATTGTCGATATCATTGCCCGCACCGATGACGATTTCATCGTCAAGAACGGCATCATCAAAAATGCAATGAACCTGATCGATGCCGACCGGGCGGAATTTCTCTATGAACGCATGGGACCGGCGATCGAAGCCTCAGGCGGCAGTGCCGGCAACACCGCAGCGGGCGTCGCCAGCCTTGGTGGACGCGCTGCCTATTTTGGCAAGGTGGCGGACGATCAGCTGGGACATGTCTTCACCCACGATATTCGTTCGCAAGGTGTCGCCTTCGACACACGCGTACTCGCTTCGCCGCCGCCAACCGCTCGCTCGATGATCTTCGTGACGCCGGACGGCGAGCGTTCGATGAACACCTATCTCGGCGCCTGTGTCGAACTTGGACCGGAAGATGTGGAAAGTTCCAAGGTTTCCGAAGCCAAGGTGACTTATTTCGAAGGCTACCTCTGGGATCCGCCGCGCGCCAAGGAAGCAATCCGCCTATCGGCGAAAATCGCGCATGAGCACAAGCGCGAAGTCTCGATGACGCTGTCCGACCCGTTCTGCGTCGACCGCTATCGCGAAGAATTCCTCGACCTGATGCGCTCGGGCACTGTCGATATCGTCTTTGCCAATGAGGCTGAGCTGAAGTCGCTCTATCAGACGCACGATTTCGAAAAGGGACTCGATCTGATCCGCAAGGATTGCAAACTGGCTGCAATCACGCGCTCGGAAAAGGGCTCGGTCGTTGTATCGAAGGACGAGATGGTTGCCGTGCCGGCAATAGAGATTGCCGAACTGGTCGATACGACCGGCGCAGGCGACCTCTATGCCGCCGGATTCCTGTTCGGTTATACGAATGGCCGCACGTTGACCGATTGCGCCAGGATTGGTTCGTTGACGGCGGGTCTGGTTATCCAGCAGATCGGTCCGCGTCCGCAGCTCAATCTGAAGCTCGCGGCGGAACAGGCCGGATTGCTATAGCAAGGTTCACTTGATTTTGACCGCCATTGGATGGGCGACCAGCGCACGATCAATCGTGACAAGGCGCAAGTCTTCCACCTGACATTGCGCCAGCAAGAGGCGGTCAAAAGGATCCCGTGTTAACGGTTCGGGCTCAACTGCGATCAGGGTGTGGTGCTCGTTGATCGGAACAAGTTCTACTCCCATGTCCGTTAGCAGACCAGGCAACGTCTTGAGACCGGGAGTAAGCTGAAGCTTTCCCAAGCGCCATTTGATCGCGATTTCCCAAAGACTGGCCACGCTCGCATGGAACTCCCCTGCCGGGTCTGCGAGCAAGCTCCGAATGCCGGGCGTAAACTTCTCCAGCTGCTGCTCGAGAATGGCCAACAGAATATGAGTATCCAGCAACACTCTCATGCGTCTGGCGGCAGCGGGTAAAGGAGAAAATCTTCCGGTAATGGGTCGTCGAAGTCGTCCGCGATAAAGGGGACGATCGTCGTGATCCCGTGTATTTTCTTGAATTCGTCAATCGCCTCCAGCTGCAGCCCCTTTCCGGGCTTGTGCGGAACAAGATCAAAAGCCGGACGACCATTGCGTGTCACCACAATGGTTTCGCCTTTTTCCACCTGGCGGGCGAGTTCCGTGAGGCGGTTCTTTGCGTCTCGGATCGATACAGTTGTCATGTGAGAATAGTGGCCACATGCAGCCATTTTGTCAAGTTGCGATGCTTCACCCAAGCACAGATGGTGCCCGGCAAGTCTACTCCGACCGGATATAGCCCTCGCGCTTGAGTTCCTCGGGCGTGCGGCCGGGCCTGTGATAGGTGGGCAGCGCCCAGCCGAAATAAAGCGCGCCGCCACGCACCGCAAATGCGGTGAGTGCAGCGGCGAGTGCCGACAGTTCCAGTCCAAGAGACAGAGCGTGCAGAATAATGTAGACGACCGACCCGGCCAGGGCGGCCGTCACATAGATTTCGCGGCGCATCAGCACCGATGGCTCACCGGAAATGATATCCCGAAGGATGCCGCCGAAGGTAGCGGTCATGATGCCGGTGACGACGGCAATGCTTGAATCGAAGCCCAACGCCAGGCTTTTGGCTGCACCCATGACACTATAGGCGGCGAGGCCGACCGCATCGAGCCATAGCAGCACGCGGTAGCGTGACTCCAGCAGATTGGCGGAGAAATAGACGACGATTGCGGCCGCGGCACAGACCAGAAGGTTCCCCGGATCCTTGACCCAGAATATCGGAACTCCAAGGATCAGGTCGCGCAACGTACCGCCGCCGACGCCCGTCACCGCCGCAAGAAAGATGAACGCGATGATATCGAGCTGGCGGCGTGATGCCGCCAGGGCGCCTGTCGCGGCAAAGACGAATATCCCGGCATAGTTGAACAGCTGGATCGTGGTCATCGGCAATTCCCCCTGCGCCCGGATAATGGGCACGATAGAGCATCACCCGCCAAAATGAAAAGAGCCGCATTCCCGGTTAAGGAACGCGGCTCTCAAATTCGACTTGCAGGCCGGATCAGGCGTCTTTTTCCGCCTGCGGATTGATCGGGCCAGGTTCCGGCTGGCCTTCGCCTGCCCCTTGCTTGGGGCCACCCTTGGATACGCCGACCAGGGCCGGGCGCAACATGCGGTCGCCAATGACGAAGCCTGACTGTGCGACCTGCAACACGGTGTTGTGTGGTACGTCAGCATTTGGAATCTCGAACATCGCCTGATGGAAGTTTGGATCGAACTTCTGGCCCAGCGGCTCGATTTTCTTGACTCCGTGGCGTTCCATCGCAGTCATCAGCGAACGTTCGGTCATCTCAACGCCTTCGGCAAGCGATTTGAAACCAGCGTCGCCTTGAGCCAGCGCATCGGCAGGAATTGCTTCGAGCGCGCGCTTCAGATTGTCCGAAACGGAAAGAACGTCGCGGGCGAAATTGGCGACCGAATAGGCGCGCGCATCGTGAACGTCGCGTGCGGTCCGTTTGCGCAGGTTTTCCATGTCGGCGGCAAGCCGCAGCAGCTGGTCCTTCAGGTCGCCGTTTTCGGCGCGCAGCCTGTCGAGCTCGGCCCAATTGTTGGCCTGAGCTTCAATTTCGTCATCCTGGGCCATCGCGTATTCTTCAGCCTTGCGCGATTTGAGAAAATCATCGGCAGCGCGCTTCAGCGCATCTCGATCGCGCGGATTCTTCAGGTCGCGCTGGTCGAGATCGGGTGTGTCGTGATTTTTCTTGTCTTCAGCCATCTATCCTGTCCGTTCATTATTCGTAAGTTGCGCTGGATATCGAGCTTTAGGCCATAAAAATCAAGTGCAAATGACTATCGAAGCAGGCGCGACACAAGCTGGGCCGTATAATCCACCATCGGCACGATGCGCGCATAGTTGAGCCGCGTTGGACCGATGACACCCAGCGCGCCGATCACCCGCTGTTCCAGATCGCGGTATGGCGCGATGACCAGCGACGAACCGGAAAGCGAAAACAGTTTGTTCTCCGAACCGATGAAAATACGCACGCCCGGTCCGGCCTCCGCCAGATCAAGCAACTGCAGTGTACCTTCCTTGGTCTCGAGATCGTCGAACAGATGACGCAGGCGCTCGAGATCGGCCTCGGCATTGACCGATTCGAGCAGATTGCCGCGCCCGCGAACGATCAACCGTGCGGGCTGGCCGCCACCAGCCCCGCCCCAGATGGCAAGGCCCTGTTCAACCAGATGTTGCGACAATGCGTCCAGCGCCTGCTGTGTTTCCTCCTTGAGCCGGGCGACTTCCTGCCGCGCCTCGGTGATGGTGCGTCCCTGAATATGCGCGTTGAGAAAATTCGACGCCTCGATCAATTGCGATGGCGTGACGCCGAGCGGCAGATCGATGACGCGGTTTTCGATATCGCCGCTCTGGGTGACGAGTACTGCCAATGCCTTTGTCGGCTCGAGACGAACGAATTCGATATGCTTCAGCGCACCTTCCGCCTTGCTGGCGAGAACCAGCCCGGCACCCCGCGACATGCCGGAAAGGATCTGGCTTGCCTGGGTGAGCACGCTTTCCGCCGACTGGGATTCACCGGAAGCCCGCACCTGAGCCTCGATGGAATTACGCTCAGCGGAGGAGAGGTCGCCGACTTCCATGAAGGCGTCGACGAAAAAACGCAGTCCAAGCTGCGTCGGCAGCCGCCCGGCCGAGATATGCGGCGCATAGACGAGACCGAGATGTTCCAGATCGCTCATCACATTGCGGATTGTGGCGGGGGAAAGGGACACAGGCAGGATGCGCGACAGGTTGCGCGATCCAACCGGTTCGCCGTCGCCCAGATAGCTCTCGACAATCCGCCGGAAAATATCCCGCGACCGCTGATCAAGCGATTGCAATGTCTCCGGAACCACGGCGTTGTTCATCCTGCCTCATACTTCTGTTCGTTGCCGGCCTGATATAAGCATTATCGGGTCAATCATCAAAGCCTTTGCTTCATTCACCCATCGCGGTTAAAAGGCCGGGAAACAGATCAACAAGAGGTTAGCCCATGCGTCCTTCCAAACGAGCCCCCGACGAAATGCGCGCCATTTCCTTTGAGCGCGGCATTTCCAAACATGCCGAGGGCTCGTGCCTGGTCAAATTCGGCGATACCCACGTGCTGTGCACCGCTAGCCTGGAGGAAAAAGTGCCGGGCTGGATGCGCAACACCGGCAAGGGATGGGTCACGGCCGAATATGGCATGCTGCCGCGCTCGACCGGCGATCGCATGCGCCGCGAAGCCTCTTCCGGCAAGCAGGGTGGCCGTACCCTGGAAATCCAGCGGCTGATTGCGCGCTCGCTCCGTGCTGTGGTGGATTTGCAGGCACTCGGCGAAGTACAGATCACCGTCGACTGCGATGTCATCCAGGCCGACGGCGGCACCCGCACCGCAGCGATCACTGGCGGCTGGGTGGCCCTGCACGAATGTCTGAGCTGGATGGAAGCGCGGCAGATGCTCAAGGTCGAAAAAGTCCTGAAGGACCATGTCGCTGCCATTTCCTGCGGTATTTCCGATGGCACCCCGGTCATCGATCTCGACTATCAGGAAGATTCGACGGCCCAGACCGATGCCAATTTCGTCATGACCGGCAAGGGTGGTATTGTTGAAGTACAGGGAACCGCCGAGGGCGATCCTTTCTCCGAAGACGAATTGCTGGCACTGATGGGGCTTGCCCGCAACGGCATCAACCGTTTGGTTTCGCTGCAGAAAATGGCCGTCGGCTAGAAGACAGGAACCATGCAGCCATCAGGAATACTGGAAACAGCGCTTTATGTGACCGATGTCGAAGTGGCTGCGCGGTTCTATGCTGGTGTGCTCGGGATGGAAGTCATCCTGCGTGCCGGCAATGAATCGGTATTCTTCCGTTGCGGGCCCGGCGTGCTTATTCTTTTCAACGTTGAAAAGTTGAAGGAAAGGCCAAAAGGCGGTCTGCCGATACCGTCCCATGGCGCGGATGGGCCGGGTCATGTGTGTTTTCGCGCGACGCGGGATGAAATTGCGGAGTGGAAATCCCATCTGGAGGCCAACGGTATCGTCATCGAGAGCGAGTTCGATTGGCCGAACGGCGCGCACTCCCTGTATTTCCGCGATCCGTCGGGAAATTCGATTGAATTTGCCGAACCACAATTATGGAATCTGAAATGAGAACGCTTCAAAAAGGCAAGTTGCTCGTCGCCAGCCACAACCAGGGCAAGATCAGGGAAATGATCGACCTGCTCGGGCCGTTCGGCTTCGAAGTGGTGTCTGCCGCTGACATGGGCCTGCCTGAACCCGAGGAGACGGGCACGACCTTCGAGGAGAACGCCTACATCAAGGCCGCTGCTGCCGCCAAGGCGACGGGTCTTGTCGCGCTTTCCGACGATTCAGGCCTATGCGTTGATGCGCTGGGCGGCAATCCGGGTGTCTACACCGCCAATTGGGCCGAACTTCCGGACGGCAAGCGTGACTTCGCTCACGGCATGCGGAAGGTCGAGAAGGCATTGCAGGAAAAGGGTGCGAGCGCACCCGGGGATCGCAGCGGCCGGTTCGTTTCGGTTATCTGCCTTGCCTGGCCCGATGGCGAAGCCAATTACTATCGCGGCGAAGTGGAAGGCGAGATCGTCTGGCCGCCACGCGGCACCGCAGGATTCGGCTACGACCCCGTATTCAGGCCGGAAGGCTACAATACAACCTTCGGCGAAATGACTGCGGAACAGAAACACGGCTGGAAGCCGGGCGACACCGATGCGCTGTCGCATCGCGCTCGTGCCTTCCAGCGCTTTGCCAAAGATTGTCTGGATGCGCATGAACCATCCCGATAAAGGCGAGTCCGGCTTTGGCGTCTACGTTCATTGGCCCTTCTGCATGGCCAAATGCCCTTACTGCGATTTCAACTCGCATGTCCGGCATCAGCCGGTGGACCAGCCGCGCTTTGCCGCAGCCTTTGCCCGCGAAATGGCGACGATGCGCGAGCGTACGGGTCAGCGCACGGTTTCCAGCATCTTCCTTGGCGGCGGTACGCCGTCACTGATGCAACCGGAGACGGTGGCTTCCATCCTCGATGAAATCGCCCGCAACTGGCACGTGCCGGATGATATCGAGATCACGCTGGAAGCCAATCCGACCAGCGTCGAGGCAGATCGTTTTCGCGGTTATCGCGCCGCGGGCGTCAACCGGGTGTCGCTTGGCGTGCAGGCGCTCAATGATCCGGATCTGCGCCGGCTCGGCCGCATGCACAGCGTCGATGAGGCACTCATTGCGATCGGACTGGCGCGCGAGATTTTCCCGCGGCTTTCCTTCGACCTTATTTATGCGCGGCCGGACCAGACCATTGAAGGCTGGCGCGATGAACTTGCCCGCGCGATCTCCTATGCCGCCGATCATTTGTCGCTGTACCAGCTGACGATCGAGGAAGGCACGCCTTTCTACAATCTGTGGAAGGCGGGGAAACTGGTGACACCCGACGGTGATCACGCGGCAGCGCTTTATGCGGAAACGCAGGATGTAACGGCGAGCCATGGCCTGCCAGCCTATGAAATTTCCAATCATGCCGCACCCGGCGCGGGTCGCAGCACAATCTCGTTTACTGGCGCTATGGCGAATATGTCGGTGTCGGTCCGGGCGCGCACGGACGCTTCATTGAAAATGGGACGCGCGCAGTAACCATCACCGAGCGTCATCCCAGAATCCTGGTTGCGGCAAGTCGAAGCCGGCGGCCACGGGGTTGTCGAGGAAGAGTTCCTGAATAGAGAGCAGGAAGGCGACGAATTCCTGTTGATGGGATTGCGGCTGGCAGAGGGAATTGATCTCGCCCGCTACGAACGTCTGACTGGACACAGCGTCAAGGAAGGTAAAGTGATTTCCTTGGCGGAGCAGGGCCTTATCGAATATATCGGCAATAGCCGTATTCGCACGACGCCCGAGGGCGCCATCGTGCTCAATGCGGTCATCGCCGATCTGGCAGCATAAGGGAAAAGTTTTGTCCGAGGGAGAAGCCCCAAAAACTGCCGACAAGGAGCGGGACTATCAGATCGGCAGCGCTTCCTACCGCGCCCGCCCACTGGAGCCGGCCCTCTATATCGTGGCGACGCCGATCGGAAATCTCGGCGACATGACCCTACGCGGCATCGAAACGCTGGCAGCGGCAGACATTATCGCCTGCGAGGATACGCGTGTGAGCCGCGTTCTGCTCGACCGCTACGGCATTTCCCGCCGCCCCTACGCCTACCACGAACACAATGCCGAAATGGCGGGCCCCAAACTGATCGAGGCGCTTTTGGCGGGCAAGAGCGTCGCACTGGTTTCAGATGCGGGTACGCCGCTGGTTTCTGATCCGGGAGGCCGTCTGGTGCCTGAAGCCAAAGCCGCCGGCATAAGGGTCGTGCCCATCCCCGGCGCATCATCGGTGCTGGCCGCCCTTACAGCTTCAGGATTATTCAAGGATTCGTTTTATTTTGCCGGCTTCCTATCGTCGAAACAGGGCCAGCGCCGGGCGAAGCTCGAGCAATTGAAAACCCTTGATGCGGCGCTGGTATTCTTCGAGATCGCCAAATCGCGCGGCGGCAACGCTGGCAGACATGGTCGAAATCTTCGGCCCTGAACGCCAGGCGTCGCTGTGCCGTGAACTGACGAAGACATATGAGACTGTCGTCACCCTGCCTCTGAAGGACCTGGCAGCGGAATTCGACGGCGAGGACCGTATCCGCGGCGAAGTGGTGCTCGTTGTTGGCCCACCGCAAGAACATGAGAATGTGCCGCGCTCCGACGACGACATCGATGCGCTGCTGCGCGCCCTCGTTCTCGAAATGGCACCGGCCAAGGCAGCGGGTGAGGCCTCGCGCATGACCGGCCGGCCCAAGGGAGAACTTTATCAACGGCTTCTGGCGTTGAAATAGGCGCGAGATGAGCGAATTGGGCAAGCGCCGCAAGGCTTACCGTCGCGGCCACTCCGCAGAACATCTCGCTGCCCTTGCCCTCATACTGAAAGGCTACCGCATCGTCGGCCGCCGCTATCGCACCAAACTCGGCGAGATCGACCTGATCGCACGGCGCGGCGACACCGTTCTCATCGTCGAGGTGAAGGCGCGGGCAACGCTTGAGCAGGCGATGGACTCGGTCAATGCACTGACCATGCGCCGGATCGAGGCAGCTGCGGATCATTGGCTTGCGCGTCAGAGTGACCATACCCGTCTCTCCCTGCGCTTTGATCTCGTCGCTATCCTGCCCTGGCGCTGGCCCGTGCATGTGCAGGCGGTTTTTACCGTCTAGACAAAACTTGCACTAGGATATGGTTGAGATCCGGTCGCATTCTACAAGCGGCTTCCTTGTGCAGCATTTTGACCTGACCCTGCGCGAAATGCGCGGCGCTCCTCGACGAGCAGCATGGCATAAATGTTCTCGTCAATGATCATGCAGGCAGTCTTGTCGTCGGAGAAACCCGGATTGAAGCTGAAACCGAGAGCGGTGAAGAAGCCTTTCGACGCTTGCAGATTCTTGACCGGAAGATCTACGAGATCATGCGCATCAGGTGTCTCCGCTCCTTGTGACGGAGCCGTCCATACCGGATCGAGCGTGTCTTCGCCACGGCCAGCAACAAAGGGGCTTGCATTTTCTTGTTAACCCGATAAAAGTAGTCGTGTATTGATTTGGCTGGATGGCCGGCCAGATGCGGATGATCGAGCATGTCTCGCTTTGCCTCAAGGGGTGATGGCAAGGCGTGTGTCTCTTTGTATACGATAGAAAGAGAATCCGCTTGTTTCGGCTTTTTCAGAAATTCCATGCTCTTGACCGGGATTCGGCGCACTTCTGTTCCTTATAAACAGCTGCCGGATCATGGATAATCCCCTGAACCATCGGGATTGTCTTATTCATGTCCATCCATGCCAACCAGCTATCTGTCTTTCCAGCCTTTTTCCGCGTGCGGAATGAAGTGCTTGTGGTTGTTGGCAATGGCGAGGAAGCGCTCAACAAGGCGCGGCTCCTGGCGCAGACGAACGCGACGATACGCGTTGTTGCTGAGGAGCCCGAACCGGAATTGGCCGATTTTCTCCGTGAAGGCGGTCACGAACATCTCGTAGAAAAATTTGCTCCCAAGCATCTGACCGGCGCAAAACTGGTCTTCGTCGCCACCGGCGATGAAGACCAGGACGGGGCGGTCGCGGCTGAGGCACGCCGTCAGGGAATTCCGGTCAATGTCGTTGACCGGCCCGACCTCTGCGATTTCTTCACGCCCGCTATCGTCAATCGTGCGCCACTCGCCATCGCCATTGGTTCGGAGGGTACAGGCCCTGTCCTTACCCAGATGATCCGCGCACGCATCGACGCGGCGTTTTCGCCGCGTCTCGGTGATCTGGCGCGTCTCGCCAATGCCTATCGGCCAGTGGTCGAGAAGCTGGTGAAAAAAGGGTTTGCCGCGCCGCCTGTTCTGGCGCTCGTTTTTTTCCGGCGACGTCGCAAGCAATGTCTATAACAATGACTTGACTGGCGCCCATCAGGCTGCCGCCGGTCTGCTCGAAAGCCAGGACGAGCCAGAGGGCTATGTCTGGCTGGTTGGTGCCGGTCCCGGTGCCGAAGATCTTTTGACCCTGCGTGCCCACCGCGTGCTCATGGAAGCCGACGTCATCGTCTATGACGCGCTGGTCCCGGAGGCCGTCGTTGCCATGGGCCGCCGCGACGCGACCCGCCTTTCCGTCGGCAAGCGCAAGGGCTGCCATTCCAAGAGCCAGAGCGAGATCAACGATTTGCTCGTTGCTCTCGGCCGCGAGGGCAAGCGCGTTGTTCGCCTGAAGTCCGGCGATCCGCTGGTTTATGGCCGCGCCGGCGAGGAAATGGCCGCGCTGCGCAACGCCGGCATTGCCTTCGAGATCGTACCGGGCATCACCTCGGCCTTTGCCGCGGCTGCCGATATGCAATTGCCTCTGACTTTGCGCGGCGTGGCATCCTCCCTCGTGTTCACCACGGGTCATGACATGGCCGGTGAAGTGCTGCCCGACTGGGCGCGCCTTGCCATTTCAGGCGCAACGATCGCCGTCTATATGGGCCGCAGTGTTGCCGCTTCCGTCGCCGAGCGGCTGATGCAGGCCGGGCTTCATGCCGATACCGGCGTTGCGGTCATCGAAAACGCAGGCCGCCCCGAACGGCGCATGTTCCATGGCACGCTCAACGATTTGCCGGCGCTGGAGCAGCGCAACGATCTCGACGGTCCGGTCATGGTCGTCATCGGCGATGCTGTTGCAGGTGCCGCCATCGACAAGGCCGAGCCGCTTGCCGCACAGAACAAGAATCCCGTGGCGACCCGCCACCTTGAAACCAATGCTGCCTGAACGCGAAGGATCACGATCATGAGTGTCAAAGTTCTCACCGCAAACCGCCTGACCGATGGTGAAGCCGTATGGCTCGGCGCCAATGGCGAGTGGCTGGAACAGATCGACGGTGCGCTGATCGCCCGTCACGCCGAAGCGGTAAGCGCTCTTGAAGAGGCCGGGAAGGCAGCGATCAAGTCTAACCTCGTTATCGACGTCAATGTGATCGATGTTGAAGAGCGCGGCACAAACCTTTATCCGCTGCGCCTGCGCGAGCGCATCCGCCAGCTCGGCCCCACCATCCGTCTTGATCTCGGCAAGCAGGCTGAAAAGCCCAAAGCAACCGCCGCTTAACAGCTAAAGGCCCGCACAGAATGTATCGTTACGATGAGTTTGATCACGCGTTTGTTTCGGCCCGCGTTGAGCAGTTCAAGGATCAGGTTGAGCGCCGTCTTGCCGGCGAATTGACGGAAGACCAGTTCCGGCCGCTGCGGTTGATGAACGGCGTCTATCTACAGTTGCATGCCTATATGCTGCGCGTCGCCATCCCCTATGGCACGCTCTCCAGCCGCCAGATGCGCAAGCTCGCCCATATTGCCCGCCATTATGATCGCGGCTACGGGCATTTCACCACGCGCCAGAACCTGCAGTATAACTGGCCGGCGCTGAAGGACATGCCCAAGGTTCTTGATGAATTGGCGTCGGTCGAGATGCACGCGCTGCAGACCTCGGGCAATTGCATCCGCAATGTCACTGCCGATCACTTTGCCGGGGCTGCTGCCGACGAGGTCGCCGATCCGCGCCCCTATGCGGAAATCCTGCGTCAGTGGTCGTCGATGCATCCGGAATTTTCCTACCTGCCGCGCAAGTTCAAGATTGCCGTCACCGGCGCCGAGCGTGATCGTGCTGCGATCCAGGTGCACGATATCGGCCTGCATCTGAAGAAGAACGATGCGGGCGAACTCGGTTTCGCGGTGTATGTCGGTGGCGGTCAGGGCCGCACCCCCATGGTTGCCAAGAAGATCCGCGATTTCCTCCCCGTCGAGGATCTGCTTTCCTACACGACAGCGATCATGCGCGTTTACAATCTGAATGGCCGCCGCGACAACAAGTACAAGGCGCGTATCAAGATTCTCGTGCACGAAACCGGCACGGAAGAACTGACACGTCAGGTCGAAGCCGAATGGCAGGTGCTGAAGGAAACCGACCTGAAGCTGCCGCAGAAGGACGTCGATGCCATCGACAGCTATTTCGCGCCGCCAAGCCTGCCCGTACGTCCGGAAGGCTGGTCGGGCCTTGCGGCCGCGCGCAAGGCCGATCATTCATTCTCCACCTGGGTCGATCAGAATGTGACGCCGCACAAGAATCCAGACTACGGCGTCGTGACCATTTCTCTGAAGCCCATCGGCGGCATCCCCGGTGATGCAACCGACGCACAGATGGACCTGGTTGCCGATATCGCCGAGAAATTCTCGCAGGACGAGATCCGCGTCAGCCATGAGCAGAACCTGGTTCTGCCGCATGTGGCGATCGCCGATCTGCAAATCGTCTATGACCTTTTGCTGACCGATGGTCTTGCGACCGCCAATGCCGGGCTGATCACAGACATTATCGCTTGCCCTGGGCTCGACTATTGCGCCCTTGCCAATGCACGGTCGATTCCCGTCGCCCAGCGCATCTCGGAACGGTTCGGCAAGCCGGAGCGTCAGGCGGACATCGGCGAACTGAAGATCAAGATTTCCGGCTGCATCAATGCCTGCGGTCATCACCATGTCGGCCATATCGGCATTCTCGGTGTCGAGAAGAAGGGCGAGGAGCTGTACCAGATCTCGCTCGGCGGTTCCGGGGATGAAATCTGCACCATCGGTGACATCACAGGACGTGGTTTCTCCTCGGAAGAAATCGTCGATGCGGTTGAAACCATTGTTGACCGTTATCTCGATATCCGCACCGACAAGGAAGAGAACTTCCTTGCCACCTACCGGCGTGTGGGCGCTGCACCGTTCAAGGATGCGCTCTATAGCGAGGCTGCAAATGCTGCTTGAATTCAACGAGAAAACCGTAGCGGATGAAGCGCGCGCGCTTGAAGCCCGTTACGGCAATCTCGAACCGATGGATGTGATCGAGCTTGCCATCGATCATCTGTTCAACGAGGAAATCGCCGTGGTTTCCTCGTTCGGAGCGGAGTCGTCGGTGTTGCTGCACATGATCGCACAGATAGATCGGGCGACGCCGGTGCTTTTTCTTGAAACGGGCAAGCATTTTCCGGCAACCCTGCGCTATCGCGACCAGCTGGTCGGCGATCTCGGCCTGACGGATGTGCATGACATTCATCCGCTGAAACAGAGCCTGAAGGACGAGGACCCGTTTGGCGCCTTGTCGATGACCAACAAGGACCGCTGCTGCTACATCCGCAAGGTCGAGCCGATGGCGCGTGCCGTGGCCCCGTACCGGGCGTGGATGACCGGGCGCAAGCAGTTCCAGGCCTCGACCCGTACAGCGTTGCCGGTTTTCGAGTCGGTTGGCGAGCGTGTTCGCATCAATCCGCTGGCCCACTGGACGTCGGCCGATCTGAAGGCCTATATGACCGCGCACGAACTTCCGCCGCATCCGCTGGTTGCCGAAGGCTACCGTTCGATCGGCTGCATGCCCTGCACGCAGCCGATCAAGGATGGCGAGGACGATCGCGCCGGCCGCTGGGCTGGCACGGACAAGACCGAATGCGGTATTCATCTGACCGGTCTTACCGATCAATTGAGCAATATTTCTCTGACGGATTCTAATTTATGAGTGACATTTCCGAAAAGCCTGCAGGAGAGCTCTGGGGCCGCGAAGGCTTCCGCGAGGATCCCTATATTGCAGCTGCGGCGCTGGACGAGGCTGGCGATGCGCCGGCGGTCATTCTGCCACTGGCCGTGTGGCTCGGCCTCGAAGACGACGTGCGCAACGCCACCAATCGCAAGATTGGCGTTTCGGTGGCCCCGGGTGAAAGCATTGATCCGCTTTTGCCATTGCTCGATACCATTCCGGTGATTGCGCTGCAGTTTCCGGCCTTCAATGACGGCCGGTCCTATTCGAAAGCGGAAATGCTGAAGAGCCAGCATCAGTTCAAGGGTGAGCTGCGCGCGGTGGGCGATGTGCTGATCGACCAGGTGGCCTATATGCTGCGCACTGGCTTCGACACGCTGAAGGTTACCCATGCGGTGACGCTGACGCGCCTCGCTGATCATAATCTGCACGATACGCCGGTCTACTACCAGCCGGGCAGGGGCTCCCACTCGGCGCCCGGAACCTATAGCTGGCGCCGCGTTCCCGGCGCCTGATCCTCGATTGAATTTCACGACATTTACTGGAAAGCACCATATGTCCGACATTATTGAAACAGATGTGGTTATTGTTGGCGCGGGCCCTGTCGGCCTCTTTGCCGTTTTTGAACTCGGCTTGCTCGATCTGCGCGCGCATGTGATCGATATTCTCGACCGTCCGGGTGGCCAGTGCGCCGAACTCTATCCGGAAAAGCCGATCTACGACATTCCGGGACTTCCAGAGGTCACAGGTCAGGCGTTGACGGACAACCTCCTGAAGCAGATTGCGCCATTCGAACCGCAGTTTCATTTCTCGACGATGGTCACCGCGCTGGAGAAGCTTGAAGATGGCCGTTTCCGCGTCGAGACCGACGCGGATGAAGCGTTCATCACCAAGGTTATTGTCATTGCGGCCGGTGGCGGTTCCTTCCAGCCGAAGCGTCCGCCAGTGCCGGAAATCGAACTCTATGAAGGCACCAGCGTTCACTACGCCGTGCGCAAGATCGAAGCGTTCCGCGGGCACGATGTGGTGATTGTCGGCGGCGGCGATTCCGCACTCGACTGGACGCTCAATCTGGAGCCCGTGGCAAAGTCCGTCACCCTCGTGCACCGCCGCCCGGAATTCCGTGCCGCACCCGATAGCGTCAACAAGATGTGGGCGCTTGAAAAGGAGGGCCGTGTCAAGTTCCGCATGGGCCAGGTTGGCAGTCTCGAAGGTGCCGGCGGGCAATTGTCCAAGGTCATCCTCAAGGGTGCCGAAGGCGAGGAGGTTCTTGAAGCCGGCCGGCTGCTGCCGTTCTTCGGCCTGACCATGAAGCTCGGACCGATCGCCGATTGGGGCCTCAATCTCGATCAGAACCTGATTGCCGTCGATACCGAAAAGTTCGAAACGTCGGAGCCCGGTATATTCGCCATCGGCGATATCAACACCTATCCGGGCAAGCTGAAGCTGATTCTTTCCGGCTTCCATGAGGCCGCGCTGATGTCCCAGGCCGCAAAACGCATCGTGGCCCCTGGCGAACGCATCATTTTCCAGTATACGACGTCCTCCACCTCCCTGCAGAAGAAGCTGAAGGCGGCATAGGTAAAACCTGATGAGCTCAGAGATCCCTCTACATCCACGTCACCGATCAGCACGGCAAGCGCCATACGCTGGAAGCCCTCGAGGGTTTCCGCGTCATGGAGGTCATTCGCGATTGGGGTCTCGACATCAAGGCAGAATGCGGCGGCGCCTGCGCCTGCGGCACCTGCCATGTCTATGTCGATCAGGATTGGGCGGAAAAGCTCTACGAGCCGCAGGACGAGGAAATCGACCAGCTCGACGTGACCTTTCACGTCGAGGACAATTCCCGGCTCTCGTGCCAGCTGATCATGAGCGAGGAGCTGAACGGCCTGGAAATAACCCTGGCTCCCGATACGCAAAAGGAAAGCGTAGCGGCCTAGATCCCCACTGGCATCAGCAATGTGCGTGTCGAACCACGCACAGCAGCAATGCGGTAAAACTATTCAGCCGTCAGATCACCACGACACGTGCGCCGACCGGTACACGCGCGTACAAATCCATCACATGTTCGTTGACCATGCGGATACAGCCATTGGATACGGCGCGTCCGATAGTCCAGGGTTCGGTTGTTCCGTGGATGCGGTAATAGGTATCGCGGCCGTTCCGGTAGAGATAGAGCGCGCGGGCACCGAGAGGATTGTTTCGCCCGCCCGCTACGCCTCCGGCGTACCGCGCATATTTCTCCGGCTGGCGCCGGATCATGTTCTTGGTTGGCATCCAGCGCGGCCATTTTTCCTTGCGGCCAACTCTGGCAACGCCGTGGAAGGCGCGGCCAGCCCGCCCGACGCCTATACCGTAGCGGCGCGCGGTGAATTCGTCTTCAATCAGGTAAAGAAACCGGCCGCGCGGGTCGATTACCACTGTCCCCGGCCTATAGGATGAATCGAAGAAAACATATTGCGGCCGGTACTCCGGATCGAGGACGAAAATCTTCCGCTTGGGCCTTGCCAGCGCGGCCTTTGGTGCCAGAGCTGTTGCAAAAAGACCCATCAGAACACCGCGCCGTGTCAGCATAGCAAACCTCAAGTTTCCTGCTGTCCGCCTGCCGGACATTACTCGCCCGGGCGAATTTTGTCCGGAATTTGCTGACCGATGGTTTACGTGGGCTCAACTTTTCGTGACTTGCCCGAGCGGGTAGGTGATCCGGCGATGGCGGTTTCGGAGGGGTTCACCTCACGGCAGGCGCGATATCCGCTCGATCAGCAGATCGAAGAATTCCTCATCATTCACATCGCGAATGTAGAAGGCGTTGCTCGGACGGTCCGTCACGCCCCACCAGTCGACCACCGTCATGCCGAGCGTTAGTTCGTTGGTGGCATCGACCATTACATTGCAGCGCCTGCCGCCATAAAGCTCAGGCTTCAGCAGGTAAGCAATCACGTTCGGGTCGTGCAGCGGGCCGCCATCCCTGCCATATTTCTCCTCGTCGAACCGTTCGAAAAACTCGAGCAGAGCTACGCAGGCATCGCCCGACCTTGTTCCCATGGCGCGGAAACGGTCGACGCGCCGGGCGGTCGTCAATGCCTTGTGCGTCACGTCCAGCGGCAGGATAGCCACCGGAACACCGGACTGCAATACGATCTGTGCCGCCTGCGGATCGACATAGATATTGAACTCCGCCGTTGGCGTAATATTGCCGCCTTCGAAGAACCCGCCGCCCATCAGGACGATCTCGCGGATATGAGAGGCCAATTCCGGTGCGCGGATCAGCACATGGGCAATGTTCGTGAGAGGCCCGAGCGCGCAGAGAGTGACACTTCCTGCCTCCTCATTGCGCAGCGTCTCGATAATGAAATCGACGGCGTGCTGCGTCTGCAATGGCATTGCCGGTTCAGGCAAGTCAGGACCATCAAGCCCGGTCTTGCCATGCACATGTTCAGCCGTGATCAGGGGGCGCATCAGCGGGCGGTCCGCACCGGCAAAGACTTTGGCGTCAGAACGGCCGGCCAGCTCGCAGATTTTCCGCGCATTCAACTCGGTCAAGGCCAGCGGCACATTGCCCGCAACGGCGGTGATGCCGAGTACATCCAGTTCCGGACTGGCAAAGGCAAGAAGAATCGCCAGTGCATCATCCTGTCCCGGATCGGTATCGATTATGATTTTACGCGTCATTTCTTACTTTCTATCACCGGAAAACCGGCACTCTCTTGAACTCTGAGATTCTATCGACCATATCAAAGGACAGAAGTGAAATGCCATCAACGATCGGACAAGATCACGGGTTTTGCTTTTAGGTCGCTTCTCTCAAGGACTGCACAAATGACACGAATGACACCATTTTCAAGCCCCTTGCTGCTTGGTTTCGACTCGATGGAAAAGACGCTGGAGCGCATTGCCAAATCCGGCGACGGCTATCCGCCTTACAATATCGAGCGTATCCGCGGCAAGAATGACTGTGAACAGCTTCGAATTGTTCTCGCCGTTGCGGGTTTCTCGAACGACGATCTCGAAGTGACCACGGAAGACAATCAACTGGTCATTCGCGGCAGGCAGGCCGATGAAGGCGAGCGTGAATATTTGCATCGTGGCATAGCCGCACGTCAGTTCCAGCGCATTTTCGTTCTTGCTGATGGAATGCGTGTCAGCGCCGCCACTTTGAAGAATGGGCTTCTGTCGATCGATCTCGACCGTCCGGAACCCGAACGATTGGTCAAGCGCATCAACATCGCGGTACAGGACTGATCGTAGCTCTAACAGGACAGGGCTTGGAAAAAGACTGTCCGAACACGGAGGCTAATATGCAAAACTCTGTTCACAAGAATCTCCTGAGCGAACTCGAATTCGCGCGCCTTGGCGCCGGACAGGTCGCCTACATGCGCAAGGTCAAAACCGATGACCTCGCCCACAGTTTTCCGGCTCTTCCGCCAATGACCCCCGGTGTCGAGCTCTGGGCGCTCTTTGCCGCCAATGGCGACCCGATTGTGCTTTCGGATGAACGCGACAACGTTCTTGTCGGCGCGCAGGAACACGAACTGCGCACCGTTATGCTGCAGTAGTAAACGATCTAGACGCGGAAGATGGCAGGGCCGATGCATCCATATCGGCCTTGCCAAACCCCTTGACCTTGTCCGCGAATGCCCCGGCAGAACGGACCTATTCGGCCGGAAATTGCTTCTAGACCTTGACGGCCTGTTCCACGCGGTCCACCGCTCCAAACAACTCCAGATAACGTTTGATTTCCGCCGGATCGCCCGTGGCCTTTTTTCGGATTGTCGGAAAGCTTGACAGCCGGACGGCCATTGGCCTCACTGACCTTGCAGACAAGTGAGATCGCATTCAGGCGGTCGTTGTAACGGGGCGCGCAATCTTCGAAATCATTGGTGAGATTGGTTCCCCAACCAAAACTCATGCGCACCTTGCCTCTGAAGTGATGATAGGTCTCCTCGATCGTATCGACGTCGAGCCCATCGGAAAACACCAGAAGCTTCTGGCGCGGGTCCTTGCCCCTCGCCCGCCACCAGGCAAGAATTTTCTCTCCGCCTTCGATCGGTGGTGCGCTGTCGGGTCGAAAACCGGTCCAGTCCGCCACCCAGTCCGGGGCATCGCGCAGAAATGCGGCTGTGCCGAACGCGTCCGGCAATACGATGAGCAAATTGCCGCCATAGTAACGATTCCAGTCCTGCAGCACCTTGTAGGGTGATTTCAGCAGTTCTGCCTTTGTGGTGCTCAAGGCAGCAAGCACCATCGGCAGTTCATGCGCATTGGTGCCGAGGGCTTCCAGGTCGTTGTCCATCGCCATCAGCACATTGCTCGTGCCGGTAAAGGCTTCGCCGATGCCTTCCTTCAACGCTTCGACGCACCAGCGCTGCCAGAGGAAGGAATGGCGGCGGCGCGTGCCGAAATCGGAAATCCGGATATCGGGGAGCGCGCGCAGGCGTTCCACCTTCGCCCACATCTTGGCCTTGGCACGGGCATAGAGAACATCAAGCTCGAAGCGTCCCATCTTTTTCATGGCGGCGCGCGAGCGCAATTCGTTGATAATGGTCAGCGCCGGAATCTCCCACATGGTGGTATACATCCACGGGCCGTAGAAATTCAGCTCATACTGGCCGTCACGCCGGGTGAGCTCATATTCCGGCAGCTGGAAATTCGACAGCCATTCGAGAAAATCCGGTTCGAAAATCTGCCGCTTGCCATAGAACGTGTTACCGCCGAGCCAGATCATCTCCTTCTTGGAAAACCGGACCGTCCGGGCATGATCGAGCTGCTCGCGCAACTCCTGTTCATCGATTTCATCGGAAAGACGCACCTTGGTCGTGCGGTTGATCAGCGTGAAAGTCGCATCCACCTTCGGATAGACGCCCCATATCATCTGCAGCATCAGCAATTTGTAGAAATCCGTGTCGAGCAGGCTACGGACGATCGGATCGAGTTTCCACGTGTGGTTGAACACACGCCGTGCAATATCGGTCTTCGTCGCCATCGACTGCTTTCCTTACGAATTCTTCATCCATCATCTTGCACGGCAGAAACGCACCATCAAGCAGAGACCAGCAGATCCGGCCAAATTTGGCGATCCGTTCACCTGCGCTCACTTCCATTAAATCTTTGTAACCTCACCGAATTGTCATTAACGGAGGCATCAAAGCTCTTTATCCTGCAACCAGCACGTGTTCGCGCTGTAGCGCGCGTTAGGGTATAATCAATGTCACGCTGGCTCTGCTTTTGTTGCGGGACCGGCGTTTTGGAGTGGTATATGAAGGTCTGGAAGCAATTGGCTTTGGCGTTGGTGATTCTGGTTGCCGCTGGAGCTGGCTGGCTGTTCCTGTTTCCCGGTGCGAATGACCTTTTGAAAAAGGCGGGTATAGATCGCAATGCAACGGCAGCGACAGAACCAGCCAAGGGCCGTCAGGGGCAAAGGCGCAGCGGACAGGCGCTACCGCTGGTTGTCGTGCGCACTGCAGCGGAGTCCAAGATCAACGACCGGCTGACGGCGATCGGTACCGGTAAGGCGAAGAGTTCGGTAGCAGTCACCCCGTTCACAGCCGGCCGCTTGACCGAGATTCTCGTGGCATCCGGGACCAAAGTGAAAGACGGCGATGTGATTGCCCGCCTTGATTCCGAAGCAGAAGCCATCCTCGTCGATAAGGCGCGGGTTGCCCTGAAAGACGCACAGACCAAGCTCAGCCGCGCGGAAAGCCTGCGCTTGAGTAACACAGTATCTGCCGTTCAGCTTTCGGAAGCTGAACTGGCCGTCGACAATGCCGCTCTCAACGTTCGCGAGGCCGAACTCGCGCTGGATCGCCGTGCCATCAAAGCCCCAATCGGCGGTATTGTCGGCATCCTGCCGATCAATGCGGGTAACTACATCACGACAACGACCACGGTCGCGATGATTGATGACCGATCCGACCTCCTGGTCGATTTCTGGGTTCCGGAACGTTTTGCGCCGGCCATCACCATCGATCTGCCGGTAACGGCGACATCGATCGCCCGTCCGGGTGAAACCTTCAAGGGCGCGATCAGCGCCATCGACAACCGTGTCGATCCGGCAAGCCGCACGCTGCACGTTCAGGCCAAGATCACCAATCCGAACGATGCCTTGCGCGAAGGCATGGCATTTCAGATATCGATCGGTTTTCCCGGCGACACCTATCCTACCGTTGATCCTCTGGCCATCCAGTGGGGCACCGACGGTGCCTATGTCTGGAAGATCACCGACAATAAGGCGGCGCGCGTGCCGGTGCGTGTCGTGCAGCGCAATACTGCCTCGGTGCTGGTCGATGCGGCCATCGAGCCCGGCGATCAGATCGTTGCCGAGGGTGTGCAGTCGGTCCGGCAGGGGGAGCTTGTCCAGATTCAGGGGCAGCCAGCTCCCAAGGACAGCAGCACGAACGAAGGACCGTTGGCTTCCGCCGGCGAGCAGGGGTGACTTCCCGTGAACACGTCCCAGAGCCAGGCTGACTTCACAGCGCTTTTTATTCGCCGTCCGGTCATGGCGCTGGTGCTCAACGCCCTGATCGTCGTTGCCGGCCTTGCCGCCTATTACGGTGTCGATGTGCGCGAGCTGCCCGATGTCGATCGTCCGGTCGTCACCGTTTCGACGGATTTCGAGATCAGCTGCGGCCGAGACCGTGGATCGCGAGCTGACGTCGGCCATCGAAGGCGCGGTTTCGCGTGTCTCCGGGGTCAAATCCATCTCGTCCAGCTCCTCGTTCGGCAATAGCCGCGTCACCGTCGAATTCAACGATGATGTGGATCTCAATGTCGCTGCCGCCGACATGCGCGATGCGATCAGCCGTATCAGCAACACACTGCCGGACGACGCCGATCCTCCGCGCATCGTCAAGGCGGACGCGAACTCGGATGCTGTCATGCGTCTTGCTGTCACCTCCAACATCATGGCGGTGGAGGACATGACGGTTCTTGTCGAGGATCAGATCGAGGATGTGCTTGCTTCGGTACCGGGCGTCGCCGATGTCCAGATCAATGGCAATCGCAGCAAGATTTTTCGGATCGACATCAATCAGGGCAAAGTCGCCAGCCTTGGTATGAATATTGCAGACATTCGCAACGCTCTGAACACGATGGCCTTCGATACACCGGCGGGACAGCTCAACAGCAACGATCAAAGCATCGTGGTGCGGGCACAGGCGCCGGTGCAGACGCCGGAGGATTTCGAAAACATCATCATCAAGGGGCAGACCAAGATCCGCGATGTGGCAACGGTGACGATGGGTCCCGATATTGGCACCTCGACCTTGCGCGCCAATGGCAAGGCCGGCATCGGCCTTGGTATTATCCGCCAGGCGCAGTCGAATACGCTCGACATATCCACAGGGGTTCGCGCTGCCGTCGCGCAGCTCCAGAAGACCTTGCCCGAAGGCGTAGACATTCGCGTGACCAGCGACGATGCCGATTTCGTCAACGGCGCGGTACACGAGGTGGAGATCGCGCTCGGGGTGTCGGTCATCATCATCATCCTGATCATCTATCTGTTCCTGTGGGATATTCGCGCCACCCTGATCCCGGCTGTCGCCCTGCCGGTCGCGCTGATCGGCACGATCTCGGCCATTTATCTCGCCGGGTTTTCGATCAATATTCTGACATTGCTCGCGCTCGTTCTGGCCACGGGCCTTGTGGTCGACGATGCGATCGTCGTGCTTGAGAATATTGTGCGCCGGCGCAATCAGGGGATGGGCCCGCGCGCCGCAGCGGTCCTTGGCACGCAAGAGGTGTTCTTTGCGGTCGTGGCAACCACTGTGACGCTTGCAGCCGTCTTTGTGCCACTCTCCTTCCTGCCGGGGCAGACTGGCGGCCTCTTCCGCGAGTTCGGCTTCGTGCTTGCAATCTGCGTGCTTCTGTCCGCGGTGGTTGCGCTGACCCTTTGCCCCATGCTTGCCTCACGGCTGCTGAGCGTGAGCGAAGCCAAGCATGAGGACGTTACGCGCGCGCCGGGGCTGGTGGCCCGTATCGGCGGATGGCTGGGCGGACTCTATCGCCGCCTGCTGCATGCCTGCCTGGCGGGTCCATGGATTGTCGTCGTGATATCGCTGCTGTTTGCCGGCGGTGCATTTGGCGCCTTTTCCTTGCTCAAGCAGGAATTGACGCCGCCCGAAGACCGCGCGTCCGCCTTCCTGCGCATTACTGCTCCGCAGGGCGTCAGCCTTGAATATCTTGGTGACGAGATGCGGAAGATCGAGACCCTGATCCAGCCGTTGCGCGATTCCGGCGAGATCCAGAACACTTTCTCCATAGCCGGCCAGAACGGCAATACCAACCGCGGCTTCATGGTGCTCAGTCTCGCCACGTGGAAAGACCGGGCGAGAAGCCAGCAGGAAATCATCACCGACGTTTCGAGGCGCGTGCGTAACGTTCCCGGCATCCAGGTTTTCGCGGCTCAGCCGAATTCGCTTGGCATTCGCGGGGCGGGCAATGGGCTGCAATTTGCCGTTGTCGGTACCAGCTATTCTGAGCTGGGCACGACGGCTGCAAAGCTGGTGTCAGAGCTGGAAAAGGACAGCCGCTTCGATCGCCCGCGGCTTACCAACGAGCCGACGCAGCCACAATTGGCTGTGTCGATCGACCGCGAGCGTGCCTCCGATCTGGGGATTGATATCACGGGCCTTGCTCAGGCGTTGCAGTCGGTACTCGACGGCTACAAGATCGGCTCCGTCTACATTGAAGACCGCAGTTTCGACGTGAAGCTCGTCTCGACGACCAATCCGATCAACGATCCGACTGATCTGGAAAATGTCTTCCTGCGGACCGGAGACGGACGTTTTGTCCCGATGTCGACGATTGCAAAGCTCGCCGAAGTTGCCGTCCCCCCGGCGCTGACGCGTGAACAGCAGATGCGCTCCGTCGCCATAACGTCGGGTCTGCGCTCCGACTTCGCGCTCGGCGATGCCTACAGGGTCGCGCAGGAAGTCGCAGCCCCGTTGCTGCCACCCGGATACCGTCTCATCCCGCTCGCCGAAGCGGCGGCGCTGGGTGAAAACTCTTCCAGCATGGCGATCACGTTCGGGTTCGCCCTCCTCATTATCCTCCTGGTTCTGGCTGCCCAGTTCGAGAGCTTCATCAGTGCCGTCATCGTCATGGCAACAGTGCCGCTCGGCCTTGCCTGCGCGGTGTACGCAATGCTGCTGACGGGCACGAGCATGAATGTCTACAGCCAGATCGGGCTGGTTCTGCTTGTCGGTATCATGGCCAAGAATGGCATTCTGATCGTTGAATTCGCCAATCATCTGCGCGATCAGGGCAGAAGTGTTCGGCAGGCGATCGAGGAGGCGTCGAATATTCGCCTGCGGCCCGTCGTGATGACCATGCTCTGCGCCATTCTTGGCGGTGTCCCGCTGGTGCTCGCCAGCGGCGCAGGTGCCGAAGCCCGTATTGCACTCGGCTGGGTCATCGTGGGCGGCCTTGGCATGGCAACCGCCTCGACATTGTTCCTGACCCCGGTCGCCTATCTGCTGCTGGCAGGGTTCTCCAAGCCCAAGGCCGAAGAGGAAGCGCGGCTCAACCGCGAGCTGCTCGAAGTCATCTCGCAGCCGCCGCTCGCTGCTGAGTAAGGGCCAGCCAAGACAACCCGAACCACGGAGACTGCGCCGTCATCGTCTTGGGTCAGACGGTCATATACCTTGGTCTCATTGACGCAAGGGCGCAAAAACAGCTATCAAATCGATTGAATTTTGCCTGGGAGACTAGAACCGTATTTTTATATACCGAGTGCTTTCACTCGATTTGCCCGGTGCGGTGACCCTATTTTATTGCCTGTCCTCGGGTGTTGAACCCCAGGGCACACATTTTCATAAGAACGATCCTTTATTGATTTCGGGAGGAATTCATGCCGTTGAACAGGTTTGCGCTTGCCGCTTTGCTCGGCTGTATCATGCTTGCTGGTTGCAACGAGATCAGACAATTCGGTGAAGCAAAACAACCCATCCGGCACGTTTGCCGCCTGTGAGCAGGGTACCTTCGTCGACGGCAAGTGCGTGGTGACGCCGGACGTCACCGTCAAGGAATGCCCTGCGGGGAGCGCCCTGGACGGCAGCCAGTGCATAGTGACGCCGGACGTGGTCACCAAGGCGTGCGTTCAAGGTACACTCGTGGATGGCAAGTGCGTGGTGACGCCAGAAGTCAAGTGTACGGCGGGTACACTGGTGGACGGAGAATGCGTAGCGACTTCTGCTCTACAGGTTGATCCGGTCAATCCGGACGATGGACAAGCAGGGGTCACCTTGGGGCAACAATCGGCAACTATAATGGCTGGCCCTGCGACAAGTGAGCAGCGCAGCTACCAGTTGACCAGTACTCAGGAACAGCGCAGCGGCAAGAGCAAGTCGCTTGCCATCACGGAACAAGCCGGCCGGCCGGTGATCCGCACTGGCAGCAAATTGTTCGACGGCCTGTTTGCCCTGGCGATCCAGGAAGCCGGGGACCTGACCGTGCGCAAGATCAGGGATGGCGCTTACAATGGCAACGAGCCTATCGACTGTGGCGGCACTGCGGGCTGTTTCCAGACCGGAGCGTCGTGGACCTATGTCTGGACGCGGGACACATCCTGTGCGATCGACCTCGGGCTTGCGCAGATCGATCCGCAAGTTGCCAAGAACAGCCTGCTTTTCAAAATATCGGCGCATCGCAATACGACAGGTCCCGGAGCCGGTACGACCGAAATTGTCCAGGACACCGGCAGTGGTGGAAGCTGGCCAATCAGTACCGACCGTGTCGTCTGGGCGCGCGCCGCCTTCGAACTGCTCAAATACCTGGATGGTGAGGACCGGATAGCATTCCTAAACACCGCCTATGCGGCAATTGCCAGCACCATCGAAAGCGACCGTCTCGCCGCTTATGACGGTCGCGACGGACTCTATCGCGGCGAGACCTCGTTCCTCGATTGGCGCGAACAAACCTATCCTTCGTGGACGAAAGACACCGTCGTGCATATTGCCATGTCGAAAGCGCTTTCGACCAATATGAACCACTGGAAAATCCTCGACGTCGCAGCGAGCATGGCCGCCGAACTGGGTATCGCCGAGGCAGCCCAAAAATATGCGGCGTGGGCCACTGAGCTAAAAGTGGCAATCAACAAGGAGCTCTGGCTCGAAGATGCCGGTCTCTACAGCATCATGAAACCCACCGAGCTCGATCAGGCGCCGGTACGCCGCTATGAGCTGCTGGGTGAAGCGCTGGCCATTGGCGACGGTATTGCCGATGATAAAAGGACAGCGAGCATCCTGCAAAATTACCGCATACGGCTGTTGGCGCTGCCGTCGTCTGGCCGCAAACAGCAGACGCCGGCGTCTATCATAACAGGGCGATCTGGCCGTTTGTTTCCAGCTATCTGATCAAGACCGCCGCCAAGGGGCGCAATGCCGATGTGGTCAACCGCAATTTCGCAACGCTGGTCAATGGCGCGGCGTTGAACCTGTCGAACATGGAGAACTTCCAGTTCGACAATCTGTCGCCTGTCACCCCCGCAATCAATTCGGACAAGCAACTATGGTCCGCCGGCGGCTATATCGGCGCGGTCTTGGATGTTGTGTTTGGGCGGGATACCGATCAGACCGGCATTCGTTTTGCGCCCTTTATCACCAAGCAGATGCACAAGGATGTTTTCAATGGCGCCAGGCAGTTGCAGCTCAGAAATCTCGACTACCGGGGGAAGAAAATCACGGTCAAGGTGAATTTGCCCGCACTGGGCGCGAGCCTGGATGGCGCCTACACAATCAAGACCATGAGCGTTGACGGCGAGCAGCAGTTCGATCTGACGAAACATACGCTCGCCGCGCAACTGAAGAGCGAGGGGCCGAACATCTTTGAGATCGGCCTGATCGACAACACCGAAAATGGCGGAACGGCAAAGGTAACCTTAGACTCCGACTATTACGGTCCGGCTATGGTCAGTCTCAACATGACGCCAGGCAATTGGGCGGCGACAAAAGGGGCCGACGGCTTGGTCAATCTGTCCTGGACCGACGGGACGCCGGAGGGAACCACCATCAGCGTCTATCGTAATGGTACGCGCGTTGCGACCGGCGTCACCGGCAGCAATTGGAGCGACCCGGACAGCAATGCCGCCAACCCCGGCACCAGCAATCAGGCATTGTGCTATTCGCTGGAACGGCAATATGACAGGGGGTTGAGGAACGTGTCGCAGCGGACCAATCCCGCGTGCTACTGGGGTGACAGCAGATTGACATTCCTCGGTGCCTTTAATGCGACCAACAACTCGGTTCCTGGTTCTGTCACGCGACGCGCAGACGATGAGCACGGTCGGAATTCCTGGGCCGATTGGGGAACGCCTGGCGAGGTGCTGACTTTCACATTCACGCCAACCATCAGCGGCACCTATGATATCTTGTTGCCCTACGGCAACAACTTCAACAACCCCACGACGGGCATAACAGCGGGGGTGAAGCAGATGGAGGTCGTCCAGGGTACCGATACGGTGGCCAAGTCCGTCCTCGTCATGCCACATCTGTTGAACTGGACGATCTGGGGCAGAATCAACACCCCTTCAGGTCAAACTCGTCGAGGGTAGGAGCTATACGATCAGGGTCAGCGACTATTACAATATGTCATATCTCGCATCCAACGCGCTCTATGGTGGCAGCGGCGGCGCGGCGCCACTCAACCGCGTCAATATTGGCGGTATTACATTGCGGCGCAGATTTGACTGATGTCCCTCTGCATGTTCTGGCTCTGTTTTTACCGAGCCAATTTTTCTTGACCGTTTGATAAAAAATTTGACCTTTTATGAAAATCTGCCATTCTTCGCATGAGAGGTGCCGGACGAACCGGCCCATCATGAAAATGACTGCGATCCACAGGGAACCGGACGCAAGTCAATAGAGGAGATGCGATTTCATGGGATCGATCGATTCTGGAATCCGTGACGTCAGAGCCGGGCGACTCGCTTCCGACGCCTACGCAGACGTGTTTTCCGATCTTCACCCGCCACTCACCCGGCATGAAGCCTTTGTCGAATCGGACCGGTGCTATTTCTGCTATGACGCGCCATGCATGAATGCCTGCCCGACGGGCATCGACATTCCGCTGTTTATTCGCGAGATCAATGCGGACAATCCCACCGGATCGGCCAAGACCATTCTTTCGGAAAACATCCTTGGCGGCATGTGTGCCCGCGTCTGTCCGACGGAAACCCTGTGCGAACAGGCCTGTGTTCGCGAAGTCGCCGAAGGCAAGCCGGTAAAGATCGGCCTGTTGCAGCGCTATGCCACCGACCACCTGATGACAAATGGCCAGCATCCTTTCAAGCGCGCCGAATCGACAGGCAAGTCCGTTGCCATTGTCGGCGCCGGACCGGCAGGGCTGTCCGCCGCGCACCGCCTGGCGATGCATGGCCACGACGTGACGATTTTCGAGGCGCGGCCCAAGGCTGGCGGCCTCAATGAATATGGCATCGCCTCCTATAAGAGCGTCGACAATTTTGCCCAGAAGGAAGTCGACTTCATTCTCGAGATCGGCGGCATCACGATCCAGAACGACAAGGCCCTGGGCCGCGATATCAGCCTCGACGCATTGCGAGCGGGCTTTGATGCGGTGTTCCTCGGCATGGGCCTTCCCGGCGTCAATGAGCTCGGACTGGAAGGCGACGACGCTGCCGGTTGCATCGATGCGGTGGACTACATCTCGGTTCTGCGCCAGAGCGACGACCTTTCGCAAATCCCGGTTGGCCGTGATGTCGTTGTCATTGGCGGCGGCATGACCGCCATCGACGTTGCCGTCCAGACGAAACTGCTCGGCGCCGAAAATGTCATTATCGCCTATCGCCGCGGTCCGGAACACATGAATGCCAGCGCATATGAGCAGGAACTTGCACTGAAAAACGGCGTGATCATCCGCCATTGGCTGCAACCGCGCGCATTGACCCGCAACGCGCATGGCGAAGTCTGTGGCATTACGCTGGACTACACCGTCATGGCCGACGGCCGGCTCAGCACCTCGGGCGAGAGCATTACGCTGGCCAGCGACCAGATATTCAAGGCGATCGGCCAGACGCCGGCTCAAACCGTTCTGACGGAAGCAGGTATTGCACTGTCCAAGGGGCGTATCAGCGTTGATGACGAGGGTCGAACCTCGATCCCCGGTATCTGGGCGGGCGGCGATTGCATCGCCGGCGGCGAGGACCTGACAGTCGCGGCGGTGCAAGACGGCAAGCTTGCGGCCGAATCCATTCATCGCACCCTGATGCAGCAGCCGGACAAGGTCAGCGGTTTCGTCGAAGCCGTCATGGCCGGGAATTCCGAGGGAGCATCCACACCGGGGCAGAACCCCAATCATCCAAGCCACGTCACCGGCTAAAGGAAACGACCATGGCCGATCTTTCATCGAACTTTCTTGGCATCAAATCTCCAAACCCATTTTGGCTGGCTTCGGCACCGCCGACTGACAAGGCCTATAATGTCGAGCGCGCCTTCAAGGCCGGCTGGGGCGGCGTTGTCTGGAAGACCCTCGGCGAAGAGGGGCCGCCGGTCGTCAATGTCAACGGTCCGCGCTACGGCGCGATCCACGGTCCGGACCGGCGCTTGCTCGGCTTCAACAATATCGAACTCATCACCGACCGACCGCTCGAAGTAAACCTGCGGGAAATGACCGAGGTGAAGAAGAAGTGGCCGGATCGCGCCCTCATCGCCTCGATCATGGTGCCTTGCGAGGAGGAATCCTGGAAAGCCATCCTGCCGCTGGTCGAGGCCACCGGCTCCGACGGCATCGAGTTGAATTTCGGCTGCCCGCACGGCATGTCCGAGCGCGGCATGGGTGCCGCCGTCGGCCAAGTGCCGGAATATATCGAAATGGTCGTGCGCTGGTGCAAGCAATATACCCGCATGCCGGTTATCACCAAGCTGACCCCGAACATCACCGACATCCGCAAGCCGGCGCGCGCGGCAAAATCTGGCGGAACGGACGCAGTCTCGCTGATCAATACCATCAACTCGATCGTCTCCGTCGACCTCGACAATTTTGCTCCGGTGCCTTCCATTGACGGCCGCGGCTCCCATGGCGGCTATTGCGGCCCGGCCGTGAAGCCGATTGCGCTCAATATGGTGGCGGAAATTGCCCGTGATGCCGAAACGCGGGGCCTGCCAATCTCGGGCATTGGCGGCATTACTACCTGGCGCGATGCGGCGGAATTCATCGCGCTCGGCTGCGGCAATGTGCAGGTCTGCACCGCGGCAATGACCTATGGCTTCAAGATCGTTCAGGAGATGATTTCCGGCCTATCCGACTGGATGGATCCGCGCGGTTTCCGGACGATCGAGGATTTCCAGGGACTTGCCGTGCCGAATGTCTCGGATTGGCAGTATCTCAACCTCAATTACATTACCAAGGCGCAGATCGATCAGGACCTTTGCATCAAATGCGGCCGCTGCCACATTGCCTGTGAGGATACCTCTCACCAGGCGATCACTTCCATGGTCGACGGTGCGCGTCACTTCGAGGTGATCGACGAGGAGTGCGTCGGCTGCAATCTCTGCGTCAATGTCTGTCCGGTCGACAATTGCATCAGCATGGTGCCGATGACGTCCGGTGTCGATCCGCGCACCAAGCTGCCGATCCAGCCGGAATATGCCAACTGGACGACGCACCCGAACAATCCGATGGCAAAGGTGGCGGCGGAGTAGGATTTCTTGTTTAAACAGCGCGCGGGCGGATGCCGTTGAGAATAATGCTCAACACCGCTTGCGCCGTCTGTTCACGAAAACCGGGACGCCCAACCTGGTTGCCCATGATCGCGCGTACCTGCACGTCGAAATCCGCATAATGCTGGGTCGTTGCCCAGATCATGAAGATAAGATGGTAGGGATCGATCGGCGCGAGTTTGCCTTCGCCGACCCAGCGGCGAATGACGGTGGCCTTCTCGTCCACAAGCGGCTTCAGGTGTTTGGAGAGAAAATCGCTGATCGCCGGCGCGCCATGCAACACTTCGTTGGCGAAAAGGCGCGATGCTTCGGGATGGCTCTCCGACATGTTGATCTTCAGCGTGATGTATTTGCGCAATTGTTCGATCGGATCACCCTCCGGATCGATCTCGGCGAGCGGCGCCAGCCATTCCGCCAGAGTCTCCTCCAGCAGGGTCACGTAGATGTTTTGCTTGCGCGGAAAGTAATAGAGGAGGTTCGGTTTGGACATGCCGGCTTTCTCCGCGATCTGGTCGATCGTGGTGCCGCGAAACCCGTAAGTGGAGAAAACGTCCAGCGCAGCATCAAGAATAAGACGGCGATTGATCTCTTGTATGCGGGTCGTCTTTTCCGGGGTCTCGTTCGCCTTTTTCTTTGCGGCCCTCGCCATGCCTCTCATCCCTTTTTGATTCTGGCCCGACCGGCCCTTTCGTCGCATCCCGGAACTGCTCTAAAACCCCACAAAGCGCTTGACCGCTTTCTTATGCTCTTCTAGCCTGCATTTTGACCAAGTAGTCAAGTTTTTGATTGTGCCAGAGGTTCAATCATTCGGGAACATAAAACAAGCGGTAACATCCGCAATCTGGAGGCCTGATCACATGTCGCAACCGGCATTGGGAACCAACAACCTTGATGCGTTCTGGATGCCGTTCACGGCAAACCGGCAGTTCAAGCAAAATCCCCGTCTCCTGGTCAGCGCCAAGGATATGCATTTCAAGTCGCATGATGGCCGCGAGATTCTCGATGGAACGGCCGGGCTCTGGTGCTGCAACGCCGGACATGCCCGACCAAAGATCGTCGAGGCCGTACAGAAACAGGTTGCCGAACTCGACTACGCGCCCGCTTTCCAGATGGGCCATCCCAAAGTGTTCGAGCTCGCCGCCCGGCTCGCGGCCATGCTGCCATCGCCGATCGACCATGTATTCTTCACCAATTCCGGTTCGGAATCGGTGGATACGGCGCTGAAAATCGCGCTTGCCTATCACCGCGCCAAGGGTAACGGCACCAAGACCAAGCTGATCGGCCGCGAACGCGGCTATCATGGTGTCGGCTTCGGCGGCATTTCCGTCGGGGGCATTTCCGGTAATCGCAAGACTTTCGGCAATGCGCTGGGCGGCATCGATCACATTCGCCATACGCACGATCCGGCGCGCAATGCCTACACGCGCGGCGAGCCGGAATTTGGTGTCGAGTTTGCCGATGATCTGGAAAAGGTTATCGCCCTGCACGATGCCTCCAACATCGCTGCGGTTATCGTCGAGCCGGTGGCCGGTTCGACCGGTGTGCTCATCCCGCCGAAGGGTTACCTGAAGCGCCTGCGCGAGATCTGCACCAAGCACGACATATTGCTGATCTTCGACGAGGTCATCACCGGTTTCGGCCGTCTTGGAACACCGTTTGCCGTCGATTATTTCGGCGTCATCCCCGACCTCGTAACCACGGCCAAGGGCATTACCAGCGGTGTGATTCCGATGGGCGCGGTCTTCGCTACGAAGGAGATCTATGAAGCGTTCATGACTGGCCCGGAAAACATGATCGAGCTGTTCCACGGCTATACCTATTCCGGCCATCCGATCGCCTGCGCCGCGGCACTGGCGACGCTCGATACCTATGAAGACGAAGGCCTGATGACGAGAGCTGCCGATCTTTCGGAATATTGGGGCGACGCCCTGCACGCGCTGAAAGGCCTGCCGCATGTCATCGACATCCGCAATCTCGGTCTGATCGGCGCCATCGAAGTTGCAGCCTATCGACGGCGCACCGACCAAGCGCGCGTTCCAGGCCTTCCTCGACGCCTACGAAAAAGGTGTGCTCATCCGTACGACCGGCGATATCATCGCGCTATCGCCGCCGCTCATCATCAGCAAGGGCCAGATCGAGCATCTTTTTCGACACGCTGGCCGACGTTCTGAAGAACCTCGCATAAGGAGCTGCGCCATGACGCTCACGGGAAATCTCAGGATCAACGGCGACCGTCTCTGGGACAGTCTGATGGAGATGGCGAAGATCGGACCGGGCGTTCGTGGCGGCAACAACCGCCAGACACTGACCGACGAAGACGGCGAAGGCCGCCGGCTGTTCCAGTCCTGGTGCGAAAAGGCAGGCCTTGCCATGGGCGTCGACACCATGGGCAATATGTTCTTTACGCGTGCGGGGACCGATCCCGACGCATTGCCGGTCTATGTCGGCAGCCATCTCGATACCCAGCCGACCGGGGGCAAATTTGACGGCGTGCTTGGCGTCCTCGGCGGGCTCGAACTGATCCGTACACTGAATGATCTCAACATCCAGACCAAACATCCCATCGTCGTGGTCAATTGGACCAATGAGGAAGGCACACGCTTTGCGCCTGCCATGCTGGCCTCCGGAGTTTTTGCCGGCATCCACGAACAGGATTGGGCCTACGATCGCGAGGACGCCAAGGGCAAGAAGTTCGGCGACGAACTCGATCGCATCGGCTGGAAGGGCGACGAGAGTGTAGGAGCGCGCAAGATGCATGCGCTGTTCGAGCTGCACATCGAGCAGGGCCCTATTCTCGAAGCCGAGGGCAAGGATATAGGCGTCGTCACCCATGGCCAGGGCCTGTGGTGGCTGCAGATCACCCTGACCGGCAAGGAAAGCCATACCGGTTCGACGCCCATGCCGATGCGCAAGAATGCCGGGCTCGGCATGGCGCGCATCACCGAGCTCGTGCATACCATCGCCATGGCGCACCAGCCGGGTGCCGTCGGGGCAATCGGCCATGTGGACGTCTATCCGAACTCGCGCAACGTCATTCCGGGCAGGGTGGTTTTCACCGTTGATATCCGCTCGCCGGACCTTGCCACACTCAGCGCAATGAAGGCGGAAATCGAGGAGAAGGCGCCGCGGATTGCCAAAGAGCTCGGCCTTGAGATAGCAATCGAGGAGGCCGGTCATTTCGATCCGGTCACCTTCAATGAAGGCTGCGTGACCGCCGTTCGCAACGCCGCCGAACGGCTGGGTTACACACACCGCAATATTGTTTCCGGCGCGGGTCATGATGCCTGCTGGATCAATCGCGTTGCGCCAACTGCCATGGTCATGTGCCCCTGCGTCGACGGACTCAGCCACAATGAGGATGAAGATATTTCGAAGGAATGGGCTGCGGCGGGTGCAGACGTCCTGCTGCATGCGGTTCTGGAGACGGCGGAGATCCAGTCCTGAACAGTTAGCTCAAACATACGGCAACATGTTCGGAAAAAGACCAAGAAGGGGAACGGACACATGGCGACGAAAGTGATCAAGGGCGGTACAATCATTGCCGCCGACCGCACCTATAAGGCGGATGTCCTGATCGGCGGCGAAACCATCGCCGCCATCGGTGCTGATCTTTCCGGCGATGAGACTATAGACGCGACGGGATGCTATCTGATGCCGGGCGGCATAGATCCGCATACCCATCTTGAAATGCCTTTCATGGGCACGCATTCCTCCGACGATTTTGATACGGGCACGGCTGCCGCCCTCGCGGGTGGCACAACCATGGTCGTCGATTTCGTTCTGCCGGGCGCCGATGGTCTGCTCGTTGCCCTGCAGGATTGGTTCCAGAAGGCGGGCAAGGCCCGCACCGACTATTCCTTCCACATGGCGATCACCAGCTGGAACAAGCAGGTTTTCGACGAAATGCCGAAAGTGGTCGAGCGCGGTATCAACACCTTCAAGCATTTCATGGCCTATAAGGGTGCGCTGATGGTGGATGATGACGAGATGTTCGCGTCGTTCATGCGCTGCGCCGAGATCGGCGCCATGCCGCTGGTGCATGCGGAAAATGGCGACGTGGTTGCGCATCTCCAGCAGAAACTGCTGGCTGAAGGCAATACTGGTCCGGAAGCCCATGGCTATTCGCGCCCGCCGGAAGTCGAGGGTGAGGCGGCCAACCGTGCCATCATGATCGCCGATCAGGCCGGGGTGCCGCTCTACATCGTGCATGTCTCCTGTGAGCAGGCGCATGAAGCCATTCGCCGTGCCAGGGCAAAGGGCATGCGGGTCTATGGCGAGCCGCTGGTGCAGCACCTGACGCTCGATGAAAGCGAATACAAGAATGAGGACTGGGACTATGCGGCGCGCCGGGTGATGTCGCCACCTTTCCGCGACAAGATCCATCAGGATGGTCTGTGGGCTGGTCTTGCCTCGGGCAGCCTGCAGGTTGTCGCAACCGACCATTGCGCCTTTACCACGCAGCAAAAGCGCTTTGGCGTGGGCGATTTCACCAAGATCCCGAATGGCACGGGCGGGCTCGAAGACCGCATGCCCGTGCTGTGGACCAGGGGCGTGCGTACCGGGCGCCTGACGCCAAATGAATTTGTGGCTGTTACCTCCACCAATATTGCCCGCATTCTCAATATCTACCCGCGTAAGGGGGCGATCCTCCCGGGTTCCGATGCGGATATCGTCATCTGGGATCCGAACGCATCAAAGGTTATTTCGGCCAAGACCCAGAAATCCGCCATCGACTACAATGTCTTCGAGGGTATCGAAGTAACCGGCCTGCCGCGCATGACGCTGTCACGCGGCCAGATCGCCTTCAAGGATGGCGAGGTGCTGGCGCCAACGGGCAGCGGCCGCTTTGTCGAACGCGAAGCCAATGCCCCGGCAAATCGTGCACTTTCCACTTGGAAGGAATTGACGGCACCGCGTAGAGTGGAACGCGATCCGAAGAATATTCCGGCAGGCGTCTGATGACAGTCGTCGCGCTCCGACCCAAGGCGAAGACGATGGCAGATGCGGCGCCGAAAAATGTGATTGACGTCAAGGACCTGTCGCTGGTCTTCCAGACCAATGACGGACCCGTCAATGCTTTGTCCAACATCAATCTCGCCGTAAACGGCGGCGAGTTCGTCTCCTTCATCGGCCCGTCCGGCTGCGGCAAGACTACGCTGTTGCGAGTGATCGCCGATCTCGAACAGCCGACTTCGGGTACGATCTCCGTCAATGGCATGACGCCATCCGAGGCGCGGCAGAAACGCGGCTATGGCTATGTGTTCCAGGCTGCGGCACTTTACCCGTGGCGCACGATCGGGGGCAATATATCGCTTCCGCTGGAAGTGATGGGTGTGCCCAAGGCGGAACGCAAGGAGCGCATTGCCAGGAACCTGGAGCTGGTCAATCTTTCCGGTTTCGAGAAGAAGTTTCCGTGGCAACTTTCCGGGGGCATGCAGCAGCGCGCCTCCATCGCGCGCGCGCTTTCCTTCGATCCCGATTTGCTGCTGATGGACGAACCGTTTGGTGCGCTCGACGAAATCGTTCGCGATCACCTCAATGAGGAACTGCTGAAGCTCTGGGCGAAGACGCAAAAGACGGTGATCTTTGTCACCCACTCCATCCCGGAGGCGGTTTTCCTTTCCACCAAGATCGTGGTCATGAGTCCTCGGCCCGGCCGGATCCACGAGATCATCGATTGCAACCTCGGTTCGGAACGCACCCTCGATATCCGCGAAACCCCGAAGTTTCTCGAAATCGCCCACCGGGTGCGCGATGGGCTGCGCCACGGTCATTCCTACGACGAGGCGCATCTATGACGCCGAAGCGGGGCGCAGAATGATTATCCGGGCCGCCAAATTGCGCGACATGCCCGAATGCGCGGAGATCGTCAATGCGTGGATCGACGCCACCAACTGGATGCCCCGCGTTCATCCTCGAGAAGAAGTGGTTGAGTTTTATCGGGACACCGTCTTTTCGCGGTTCCAGGTCTTCGTGGCCGAGAATGACAATCACATCGCCGGCATGATCGCCCTTGCTCCGGATAACACTGTCAGCGCTCTCTATGTGCATGACGACTACCGGCATAAGGGGGTCGGCAAGGCGTTGCTCGATCGTGCGAAGACGGAAGCCACCGGGCCGGTGCAGCTATGGACCTTCGTCGCCAACCGCGACGCGCGAGCATTTTATAAGCACGAGGGTTTTGCGGAAGTCAGGCGGACAGAAGGCGATAACGAAGAGAAATTGCCGGATATTCTTTATCGCTGGCAACCGGATAGTGCTGAGGCAAAGCCATGAACTTCATTCGCAACAGTGTCATTCCGGTGGGCACCGTTCTCATTGCAATTCTCGCGCTCTGGTATGTCTTTGCTGTCATTCTCAACGCGCCTTTCGAGCGCGACCAGGCCGCACGCGCCAACACGACGATTTCGACTCGCCAATTGATCGCGAACACCATGGCGCAGGAGCGCCCCGTCCTGCCCGCGCCGCACCAGGTGGCAGCGGAGATCCGCAAGACCGTATTCGATATCAGCCCGACGTCGAAACGCAGCCTTGTCTACCATGGCTGGGTGACGCTTTCCTCGACGCTGCTTGGCTTTGGTCTCGGAACGCTTCTGGGCATTTTGCTGGCGATCGCCATCGTTCATTCGCGCACGCTCGACAAGAGCCTGATGCCGTGGATCATCACCTCGCAAACCGTGCCGATCCTTGCCATCGCGCCGATGATCATCGTCGTGCTCAACGCCGTGAACATCACCGGGCTTCTGCCCAAGGCAATGATCTCGACCTATCTGTCCTTCTTCCCTGTCGCTGTCGGCATGGTGAAGGGCCTGCGCTCGCCGGAGATCATGCACCTCGACCTGATGCGCACCTACAACGCCTCGAAGGCGCAGCTATTCTGGAAGTTGCGCTGGCCGGCATCCATGCCTTACCTCTTTACCTCCATGAAGATTGCCGTTGCCATCAGCCTCGTCGGCGCCATTGTCGGCGAATTGCCGACAGGCGCCGTGGCGGGCATTGGCGCGCGCCTGCTCGCCGGTTCCTATTATGGTCAGACAGTGCAGATATGGGCGGCGCTGATTGCGGCGGCCTTGATGGCGGCTGTTCTTGTCAGTTTGATCGGGCTCATTGCGAACATGGTCAACCGGCGTATGGGGGTGCGGCCATGAAACGCTCACCCCTTGCCATCATCGCCTTCATCCTCGCGGCGGGTTCCCTGGTGCTGCCAACGGGGGCGGATGCTCCGGGGCTCTTCTTCTTTTCGGCGCCCGCCATACTCTTTGCTGCGGCGGCTGTCGCGTTGTTCGTGCCACCTTCAAATACGTCATTGGTCGCCCTGCTTGTGCTGGTTCACGTCGCGGCGTTCTGCCTGATAGGCCTGCTTGGCTCCTTTGAAATTACCGGTCCTGCGGCCGGTTACTGGTGCATGGTGGCGGCCGCGTGGCTCCTGGCCTGGCTCGGCGTGCAAAGGCTTGCTGCACTGAGACTGGCATCGCCCGACGCACAGCGTCTGGTCAATCTCGCCCTGCCCGTGCTGTTCGGGGCATGGCTTTTGATCCTGTGGGAAATCGTCGTGCGCGGCTTCGGCGTACCGGCAATCCTTCTGCCGCCGCCATCGATGATTGCATCGCGCATCGCGTCGTCGGTGCCGACGCTGTGGGCTGACTTCCAGCAGACCTTTTTGAAAGCGGCGATTGCCGGTTATGTCATCGGCTGCGGCTCGGGTTTTCTGGCGGCGATCATCGTCGACCGTGTGCCCTTCCTGCGCAAGGGCCTGCTGCCGATCGGCAATCTCGTCGCGGCGCTTCCCGTCGTCGGCATCGCACCGATCATGGTCATGTGGTTCGGCTCCTACTGGGAATCGAAGGCCGCCGTGGTGGTCATCATGACGTTCTTCCCCATGCTGGTGAACACGGTGGCGGGACCTCGCTGCATCGGGCGCGATGGAGCGCGATCTGATGCGCACCTACGGCTCGAGCTATGGCCAGACGCTGCTGAAACTGCGGCTGCCCGCGGCAATGCCGTTCATCTTCAATGCGCTGAAGATCAATTCTACGCTGGCACTGATCGGCGCCATCGTCGCCGAGTTCTTCGGGTCGCCCATCGTTGGCATGGGCTTTCGCATATCGGCCGAGGTTGGCCGCATGAATGTCGACATGGTCTGGGCTGAGATCTTTGTCGCAGCGCTCGCCGGTTCACTGTCCTACGGACTGATTACACTCATAGAAAGGGCTGTCACGTTCTGGCACCCATCCTATCGAACCTAACAACAAGAACAGAGGAGAACTAAACATGAAGAAAACGGTTGCACTCTCACTCGGCCTTGCCATGACCTTGATGGCAAGCTCGGCACTGGCAGCCGACAAGCTGACCTTGCAGCTCAAATGGGTCACGCAGGGCCAGTTTGCCGGCTATTACGTGGCCAAGGACAAGGGTTTCTACGAGGAAGCCGGCCTCGATGTCGAGATCAAGCCAGGCGGTCCGGATGTGGCTCCGCCGCAGGTGATCGCCGGTGGCGGCGCGGATGTGGTGATCGACTGGATGCCCTCAGCTCTGGCAACGCGCGAAAAAGGCCTGCCGCTGGTCAATATCGCCCAGCCCTTCAAGCGTTCCGGCATGATGCTGACCTGCCGCAAGGAAACCGGCATCACCAAGCCGGAGGACTTCAAGGGCAAGACGCTCGGTGTATGGTTCGGCGGCAATGAATATCCGTTCCTGTCCTGGATGAACCATCTCGGTCTCAAGACCGATGGCGGGCCGCAGGGCGTGACCGTTCTCAAGCAGGGCTTCAACGTCGATCCATTGATCCAGAAGCAGGCCGACTGCATCTCGACCATGACCTACAACGAATATTGGCAGGTAATCGATGCCGGGATTCCGGAGGACCAGCTGGTGACGTTCAAATATGAGGACGAGAAAGTCGCTACGCTGGAAGACGGGCTTTACGTACTGCAGAAGAGCCTGGATGATCCCAAGATGGTCGATAAGCTGGCGCGTTTCGTCAAGGCCTCGATGAAGGGCTGGGAATACACCCGTGCCAATCCGGATGAGGCCGCAACGATCGTACTCGACAACGATGCGAGTGGTGCCCAGACCGAAAAACACCAGAAGCGGATGGTGGCGGAAATCAACAAGCTGACGGAAGGCTCCGATGGCGTGCTGGATGTGGCAGCTGCTGACCGCACCGTGGAAACGCTGCTCGGTGGCGGTTCCGATCCGGTCATCACCAAGAAGCCGGAAGGCGCCTGGACGACAAAGATCACCGACGCGGCGAAGTAGGGTCTTATCTCCCCCCTTGTGGGGGAGATAATCCAAGAGAGGGATTTGCAGTCATTTCGAAATCCCTCTCTTGCGATTTCCAGCACTTAGCAAGGGCTAAGATGCTGAGATCGCTTTCTCTCCCACAAGGGAGAGATAATGGCACGCTAGTTACTCAGTTCCACTCATCCGGGATTTGACGTACCGCACCCTTTGCGGCACTTGTCGCCATGGCGCCATAGGCGCGCAGCGCTGTGGTAATCTTGCGCTTACGCTTCTCGGACGGCTTCCATGCAGCCGCGCCCCTGGTTTCCATATGCGCGCGCCGGTCGGCCAGAACTGCATCTTCAACGGCAAGATGGATCTTGCGGTTGGGGATGTCGATATCAATGATATCGCCTTCCTCGACGAGGCCGATCAAGCCGCCTTCCGCCGCCTCCGGCGAAACGTGGCCGATGGACAAACCCGAAGATCCTCCCGAGAACCGCCCGTCGGTGATCAGGGCGCAGGCTTTGCCCAGGCCCTTGGACTTCAGATAGCTGGTCGGATAGAGCATTTCCTGCATGCCGGGTCCGCCGCGCGGACCTTCATAGCGGATCAGCACGATATCGCCTGGCTTGATGCCGCCATTGAGGATGCCGAGCACGGCGCTGTCCTGGCTTTCGAAAATGCGGGCAGGGCCGGAGAATTTCAGGATCGATCTCGTCGACCCCTGCGGTTTTGACGATGCAGCCGTCTTCGGCGAGATTTCCATAAAGTACCGCCAGTCCGCCGTCCTTTGAATAGGCATGTTCCGCGTTGCGGATGACGCCCTTCTCACGGTCGAGATCGATATCGGCGAAGCGGCGTTCCTGGCTGAATGCGACCTGTGTCGGCACGCCGCCCGGTGCTGCCATGAAGAAATCATGCACGGACTTGTTCTTGGTGCGAACCACATCCCAGCGATCGAGCGCCGCACCCAGATTGGCCGCATGCACCGAATAGACCGAGGTGTCGATCAGACCGGCACGGTCGAGTTCGCCGAGAATGCCCATGATACCGCCCGCATGGTGCACGTCTTCCATGTGCACATTGGCGACCGCAGGCGCCACTTTGCACAAGACAGGCACGCGGCGGGACAAGCGGTCGATATCGCTCATGGTGAAATCGACCTCGCCTTCATGGGCGGCGGCCAGCAGATGCAGGACCGTATTCGTCGAGCCGCCCATGGCGATATCGAGTGTCATGGCGTTTTCAAAAGCTGCAAAGGATGCAATCGAGCGCGGCAGTACGGTCTCGTCGTCCTGCTCGTAGTAACGGCGGGCGAGATCCACCACCAGATGCCCGGCCTCGACGAAGAGACGGCGGCGATCCGCATGGGTTGCCAGTGTCGAGCCGTTGCCCGGCAGCGACAGGCCAAGGGCCTCGGTCAGGCAGTTCATCGAGTTCGCCGTGAACATGCCGGAACAGGAGCCGCAGGTCGGGCAGGCAGAGCGTTCGATCGCCTTGACTTCCTCGTCGGATATACGGTCGTCGGCAGCCGCGACCATGGCATCAACCAGATCGAGCTTCCTTTCCTTGTCTTCCCAGACAACCTTGCCGGCTTCCATCGGGCCACCGGAAACGAACACGACAGGGATGTTGAGGCGCAATGCCGCCATCAGCATGCCGGGGGTGATCTTGTCACAATTGGAAATGCATACCATTGCGTCCGCGCAATGCGCGTTGACCATGTACTCGACGCTGTCGGCGATGATCTCGCGGCTCGGCAGCGAATAGAGCATGCCGTCATGGCCCATGGCGATACCATCATCAACGGCGATCGTGTTGAATTCCTTGGCCACACCGCCAGCGCTCTCGATTTCACGGGCGACGAGCTGGCCGAGATCCTTCAGATGCACGTGACCGGGCACGAACTGGGTGAACGAGTTGACCACCGCGATAATCGGCTTGCCGAAATCCTCGTCCTTCATGCCGGTCGCGCGCCAGAGCCCGCGGGCACCGGCCATGTTTCGACCATGTGTGGTTGTGCGTGAACGATAGGGAGGCATCTTGTGAAAATCCTGATGGTGAATTGCGAGTTGGACAGCATCTCTACAGAAAAACCGCTTCCATGGCAAAGAATGGAATTTTGTTACCCGGATGAGAGCTTTTCATTGCGATGATTACATAGGGGAGCTCATTGCCGCATGAAACGGGACGTAATGTCTCGGTTCTCGTGCGGACCTAGAACGCTGTGAAGGTCATTGTCGTCAGCGAACGGGCAATGCCCTGGATGTCGAGCACATTGTCATTGATGAACTTGCCGATATCCTGATCCTCGGGAATGTAAATCTTCATCAGCAGATCGTAGTCGCCGCTGGTCGAATAGAGTTCCGAGACGATTTCGCGTTCGAAGAGCGCAGCCGCTACCTCATAGGTTTTGCCGGGGAAACATTGCAGCTGCAGGAAGACGGGTTTCATGAATTTACTCCGGAAGGACAGGTTTTGTGCTTCGCCAACATAATGGGTTGGCTCGAGCTTAGCCAGTTGTTCTCTTCTCGCAACTGCGATATAAGCGGCACCGTTCGCACAGGCTATCTGGGAGAGACCGGTAAAACCGGCGCCGATGGAGCAACCGCCCCGGAAACTCTCAGGCAAAAGGACCAGACTAGCGTCGGACATCTGGAGAGAGGCGTGGCCAATTTGGTTTCGCCCACCGAAGGAGAAAGCCCTGACCGGTGATGCACCGGTTACGCTGCCAACGACATGGGTGACAAACACCCGGCGGGCGCGTGAGGGCCAAACTCTCAGGTTCCGTGACAGATGGGGTTTCGTGCCGTTTTGAACGGCGAAACTGAAACCATGTGTTGCTGAAGGACTTCGTCTGTCATGACCAATATCGCCATTATCGGCGCCGGTATCACCGGCGTTACGACCGCTTATGCGCTCGCCCGTCAGGGCTACTCCGTCACTGTTTTCGACCGCAACCGCTATGCCGCGATGGAAACTTCCTTCGCCAATGGCGGTCAGCTTTCGGCGTCGAACGCCGAGGTGTGGAACAGCTGGTCAACCGTTCTCAAGGGCATGAAGTGGATGCTGCGCAAGGATGCGCCGCTGCTGATGAACCCGAAACCATCCTGGCATAAATATTCCTGGATGGCGGAATTCGTGATGAATATTCCGCATTACGAGAAAAACACGATTGCAACGACGAAGCTCGCCATCGAAGCGCGCAAGCGCATGTTCGAGATCGCTGCCGAAGAGAAGATCGATTTCGACCTCGAAAAGCGCGGCATACTGCACATCTACCGCTCGAAATACGGTTATGATCACGCCGTCAAGGTCAACAGGCTGCTGCGGGCTGGCGGCCTTGACCGCCGTGCTGTGACCAATGAGGAAATCAGCTCGATCGAGCCGGCTCTTGATGGTTCGTTCTATGGCGGCTTCTTCACCCCGTCGGATTCGACTGGCGACATCCACAAATTTACCCGTGGGCTTGCCGATGCGTCGGTCCGGCGCGGAGTCCTCTTCGCCGGCGATGCCAATGTGCAGACGCTAAAGCACGGTGCTGACGGCGTCGTCGTTTCCTGGAACAAGGCTTCCGTCACGCCGTCAAAAGTCCAGACAGCGCGCTTCGATGCCGTCGTCATCTGCGCGGGCATCGCCAGCCGCAGGTTCGCGGCGCAGCTTGGTGACCGCGTCAATATTTATCCGGTCAAGGGATACTCGATCACCATCAATCTCAATGACGATGAGAGCCAGAAGTCTGCGCCCTGGGTCAGCCTGCTCGACGATGATGCGAAGATCGTCACCAGCCGTCTCGGCGCCGGGCGCCTGCGCGTTGCCGGAACCGCCGAGTATAATGGCGAGAACCGCGACATTCGCCACGACCGCGTCAAGCCGCTGGTTGACTGGAGCCGGGATCTGTTTCCGGGGATGGACACATCCAACGTCGTGCCATGGGCGGGCTTGCGTCCGATGATGCCGGACATGCTGCCACGGGTCGGCAGCGGCAAGCGCCCCGGCGTATTCTACAATACCGGTCACGGTCATCTGGGCTGGACATTGTCGGCGGCAACGGCGGAGATCGTTGCAGGTCACATCAGTGCCGCAATGCCGGTTGATACAAAGCCGCAAACCGAATGGTTGGCGGCTGCGGAGTAGACAAGATAGGAGCGCCTGTGGATTCAGGCGCTCCTTTTGCTTTTACGCAGCATCAATATCTGTCCTGGAAAAATCATTGCCCTTGTAAAGTAGGGGCAGGCGGTAGTGCCGTGCGCACGCATAGGCAAAACAGTCGCCGAAATTCAGATCGGCGGGATGGCGGTTCTTGCCAAAACGATCAAACGCGGCGATGGCGATGAATGCTGCCTCCGGTGGTATTGAAACCAGTTGGATTTTCATTGCAGTTAGAAACGCCTGTACGGCATTCGCCGCCTCGGCGATCCCGATACCAAGAATGCGAGCAACATTGATCGCAGTTTCCCAGACTGCCGACGGCGAGGTCATGCGATTGTCGGAAGCTTGTAAGCGCGCTGCGAAGTTCCGTGCGTCGTCCTCGTCGGTCATCATGGCCACCATGGCCGAAGCATCTACGAACATCGGGCCCGCCCTGTGTTAGTCGTAAAGACTGTCTCGAAATGCCTTGTCTGCAGGAAGACCTCTATTGAGATTGGCCTTGGACTTGAGGTCGCGGCAGAAACTCGCGGCTATTTCGACGAGCGTAGGCTGACTGAGCTGTTCGTCGAGCGCTTGTTGCAAAGCAAGCCTTACAGCCTCGGTTTTGGAGGGCGCCTTGACCGCTGCCTGATAGCGGCGTGCCAGATCGTCTATCCTGTCGTCTTTAATGTAAAGCGGCATAGGTATATCCTTAACGGTATATATAGTATATAAGTAAGGGATATCTTCTGGGACTGCAACAGGGACATGAAATTTCACGTGAATAACAAAAAGTGATCCGCAATTCGGGCAGGATACGGGCGGTATTGTGGCCTTAAGGTCACAAGCCGCGCCTTGCACAGCCGCGCCAGGGCTATGGCGGGTTGGCCAGCCAGTACCGGCATGTTATCGTTTTCTTAAGCTCGGGAGGCGAATTTTATCGATCGCAGGTAATGTTTCTCCGTTCCTGCGGCGTATTTGTGTGTTTTTCGTGAGTAGGGATTTAACTGGTTGATCGACTTGAGGCGCCCACAGGCCAGTTTTTTCGGCGCCGCTCTGCTGGCATTTACCGCTCTTGTTTCGCCAGCGCAGGCTTTCGACCTTTTCGGCATTCATCTCTGGGGCGAAAGGAAAGATGCGGATGCGGATGCGGTAATCGCCGATCCGCACAAATACACCGTAGACATTTCAGCCATTGACAACAAGGAAACGAAAAAGCTTGTCGAAGGGGCATCCAGCCTCATAGCCGACGAGGACAAGCCGGCGTCCGGCGCTGCGGGCCTGCTTGCGAAGGCAAGGGGCGATTATCGCCGCATCCTTGGCGCTCTCTATGCTGATGGCCGCTATGGCGGAACAATCAGCATCAAGGTCGGTGGAAAGGAAGCCAGCGATATCCCGCCGGATGCAACGCTGCCAAACCCCGCGCCGGTGACGATCTCTGTCGATCCGGGTCCCCAGTTCCTGTTCGCCACCGCCCGCGTCGAGAACATGGCGCCCCCGCCGATCGATCCGAAGGACGTGGTGGATCGACCGGAAGACCAAGGTTTTGCTCCCGGTGATGTCGCCAGATCGACGGCCATCGTCAAGGCTGAACGGCTCGCTGTCGATGCGTGGCGTGAACAGGGGCATCCCAAGGCAAGAATTGTCTCGCGCGAAGTGCTTGCCGATCATAACAACAACAGGGTCGATGCCACAATTGAGGTCGATCCCGACCGGCGCGCTGTTTTCGGGCCGGTGGGGGTGACGGGGACAGAGCGCATGGACCCGGAATTCGTCGCTTTCATCACCGGCTTGCAGCCTGGGGTGGAGTATGACCCCGATGAGATCGAACGCGCCAGGAAGCGCCTGTCGCGTCTCGAGGTCTTCCGGTCGGCCCGCATCGAGGAAGCCGAGGCTATCACGAGCGGCGGCCTCCTGCCGATTACAGTCGCCGTTCAGGAACAGAAGCTCCGGCGTTTCGGTTTGGGCGGCTCCTATTCGACGCTGGATGGCGCCGGTTTCGAAGCATTCTGGCTGCACCGCAACCTGTTCGGCAGGGCAGAGCGGCTGCGCTTCGACGCGAGGATCAGCGGCATCGGGGATCAGTCCTACGATCCGCAGGATTATAGCTACCTGCTTGGCGTCAGTTTCACCAAGCCGGGCGTCTTTACGCCCGATACCGATTTCATCTCGTCGCTGATCGGCGAGCGCAAAGTTCTCGACGCTTATACCCAAACGTCGGTTACCGCCGATGCCGGCTTCACCCACGTTTTCTCCGATGAACTATCCGGCAAGATCACTGCGAATATCTCAAAATCCCGCTTCGACGATGATTTCTTTGGCAAGCGCGACTTCCTGACAGCTGGTCTGCTTGGCGGTCTGACCTATGACAGCCGCGACAGCAAGGTGGATCCCTCCCGCGGCTATTTTCTCGAAGGGCTGCTGTCGCCATTCTACGAGTTCGAGTACGGCAATTTCGCCACCAAGTTCACCGCCGAAGGCCGCACCTATTACAGTTTCGATGCAGACAGCCGCTTCATTCTCGCTGGCCGCTTGAAACTTGGCACGATCGTGGGAGCCGAGGTCGCCGAACTGCCGCCTGACCAGCTCTTCTTCGCCGGTGGCGGTGGCTCCATACGTGGTTATGCTTATCGGAACGTGGGCGTTAACGTGACGAGGGATGGCGAGGACTTTGTCATTGGAGGACGCTCGCTGATCGAAAGCTCCGTGGAGGCACGCATCCGCATGACCGAGACGATCGGCGTCGTTGGTTTTGTCGACGCAGGCTATGTTGGCGAGGAGTCCTTCCCGGATTTCGCCGAGAACATGCGAGTGGGTGTGGGCGCCGGTCTGCGTTATAATACCGGCCTCGGCCCCATTCGGCTCGATTTCGCCGTGCCGCTCGACCCGACGGACGACGATCCGGATTTTGCATTTTACGTTGGCATAGGACAGGCGTTTTGACCAGGATCATAGCAGTCATATTTCTGCTGCTGTTTGCAGCCCCGGCTGTGGCGCAGGATAGTTCCGAGGCTGAGAAGTCCTACTTCCTGAGCTTTGTCCAGAATCAGCTCTCGACGCCCAATCGCCAGATCGTCATCTCGGATATCCGGGGCGTTCTCTCGTCCGAGGCCAGCATCGGCAGTATTACGGTCGCCGATCGCGAAGGCATCTGGCTGAGGGTCACCAATGCGAAAATCGTCTGGAGCCGCCTCGCGCTTTTGCGTGGCCGCCTCGACGTCAACACGCTTGCCGCCGATCGCATCGACATATTGCGCAAACCGCTGCCCGATGAGAGCCTGCCTTCACCCGAAGCAAAACCCTTCAGCCTGCCGGAACTGCCATTGGCCGTGATCCTGCAGGACTTACAGGTAGGGCGTATCGCATTCGGTGATGGAGTTTTTGGTCTGAAATCGGAAATCTCCCTGGCTGGCAATGTGAGGCTTGAAGGTGGTTCGCTGGATTCCAACCTGCAGGTGCAACGCCTCGACGGCCCGGGCGGCGAGTTCAAGATCAAGGCCGCCTACGCAAATGAAAGCCAGAAGCTCGATCTCGACCTGACGCTGAACGAGCCGGAAAATGGCATCGTCGCCAACCTCCTGAACATCGAAGGCAAACCACCCGTGGCGCTGGCTCTGAAGGGCTCAGGTCCCTTGAGTGACCTCGCTCTGCAGTTGACGCTCGATGCGGCCGGCAAGCGTGTGTTGACCGGTGAAACGAAGCTTGATCGCCAGACTGACGGGCTTGGCTTCCAAACCACTGTGAATGGTGAGATCGCCGGACTGATACCGCCAATCTTCCGTGACTTTTTCGGCAATGAAACAGCACTCATCGTCAATGGGGTATTGCGTGACGCCGGAGGTGTGGCGCTTGACCGATTGAATATCAAAAGCAATGCATTGGCTCTGGATGCAACGGGCGAGACCACGAATGATGGTTTCCTCCGCCGCCTCAAGGTCGATGCGACCATTGCCGACCCGACCGGCAAGAAGGTGATCCTGCCTGTGAAGGGCGGCGAGACGACGGTCGACAAGGCTGTGCTGGCTGTCGCCTATGGAACCAACCGGGGTGACGACTGGACGAGTACAGTCGAGATAACGAATTTCACATCGGACAGCTTCGCTTCGAAATCCATCAATCTGATTGGCCGGGGCCTTGCCCAGAATATCGACAACCCGACGGAGCGTTCGCTGACTTACGACGTGACGGGCGATATCTCGGGCGTCACCGCCAAGCGCGCGGACATCGCTGAAGCGCTGGGTGAACTCATTCAGCTCAAGATCAATGGTGACTGGAAGGCAGGAAACCCGGTCAATCTCAAGCAGGCGCTGATCGCTGCCAATGGCTTGAGCGCGTCGCTGACCGGCACCATCAACGACTTTGCCTATAGCGGCGACATTTTTGTGAAGGCATCGAGCATAGCGCCATTCTCCGCGCTGGCGGGTCGCGATCTCGCCGGTTCGATCGATCTGAAGGCCAATGGCCTGGTCGAGGCATTGACGGGCGGCTTCGACCTGATGCTGGACGGCTATGCCACCGGCATGCAGCTCGGCATCGATGCGGCCGACAAGGTGCTTGCGGGCGAGACGCGCATCACCGGCGGGCTGGCGCGCAACGCGAACGGCCTCACTGCCAGGAACTTCAAAGTCGTGAACCCGCAGACGCTGGTCACGGCCGACGGCACCTTTGCGAGCGGCGCGGCAAACTTTGATTTCGGGCTCAATCTCACCGATCTCGCGCTGCTTTCCGAAAAGGCCGGTGGCGCGCTCAAGGTCAGGGGCAGTGCACGCGGTCAGGATAATATCATCGCGCTTGCCTTCAATGCCGGCGTACCCGAAGGCACCCTGTCCGGGCGCAAGCTGACGCAGGGTGATCTGACCTTTAACGGCACGCTTTACAAGGGCATCGTCGACGGCAAGGTGTCGGGCCTCGCCTTCCTGGATGGTATCCGCGCCGACCTTGCAACGGAAATCGCCGTCCACGATGATGAAAAGCGTCTCAGCAATATCCAGTTCATTGCGGGCGGCACCCGCCTTCGCGGCGACGTCACTCAAGATAAAAAGGGATTGCTACAGGGCAATCTGACGCTCGCTTCCAGCGACGTGTCGACGGCCGCAGCATTGTTTCTGGTCGAGGCGACAGGCAAGGCAGATGCGACGATCGCTCTCGCGCATGACGGAGAGAAGCAGAATGTCGATATCAAAGGTCAGATCGACGGCTTGAAAGCCAATGACATTGTCATCGGCAAGGCGGCGGTTGCGCTGGCGGCGCAGGATATTTTCAAGGTTCCATCGGCCAACGGATCAGTGACGGCATCTGACGTATCGGCATCGGGCATCGACATAACCGGCCTCGACGCCCAGGCGGCGCAGGACGGCAAGACCACCAATTTCAAGATGAATGCCGGCCTGAAGAATGGCGCCAGGACGTCCGTGGGCGGCTCGCTGCAGCCGACCGACAAGGGTTATCTCCTGTCTCTCGCCAATGCGGATCTGACGCGTGGGGCACTGAGCGCCAGACTCGTCCAGCCCGCCACAATCAACGTTGCGGGCAGTAATTTCACGCTCAGCGACATCATCCTCGACGTCGGCCATGGCAAGGTGACGGTCAGCGGCGAAATTGCAGAGACGCTTAACCTGGCAGTTGCCATTCAGAGACTGCCGCTCGATATCGCCAATACGATCAAGCCGGATCTTGGGCTTGGCGGCGAGATCAACGGTACGGCAAGGATCGGTGGCACGCGCGTGAAGCCGGATGTCAATTTTGACATGCAGGCTCGTGCCATCACAGCTGCCGCATTGAAAAAAGCCGGGCTCGACGCGCTCAACCTCGACGCGAAGGGTACCTCCACGACGGACCGGCTCAATGTCGATGCGCATCTCACCGGCGCCGGTGGGCTCGATGCTTCCGCCAAGGGTTCGATACCCCTTGCGCAGGGCCAGCTCGGCGTGGATTTCGATCTGAAGAGTTTTCCGCTGAACGCATTGAATGACGTTGTGAAGGGCCAGAACCTGGCCGGGAATATTTCCGGGCGTGGCCGGGTCACCGGTACTTTGCAAAGGCCCAATGCCGAGTTCGATCTGAAAGGCGCAGGGCTTTCCGCCAGGCCGCTGCAGGAGGCAGGCCTTGCACCATTGCAGCTTGCCGCCGCCGGCCGCTTTGCCAACAATACGCTGACCCTCTCCTCCGCCAAAGCGGATGGACCGCAGGGCTTCACCGTTTCGGCCAGTGGCAACGTCCCGCTGTCCGGGTCGGGCCTCGGCATCAATGTTACCGGCAATATCCCGCTGTTCCTTGCCAATCGCTTCATGGCCGATCGCGGGACCCAGGCAAAGGGTGTCATCGAAGTGACCGCGTCGGTGACGGGTAGTTTTGCACAACCGCAGATACGCGGCATGTTTTCGACCAATGGTGCGGAGGTCCTCGATCCGGAAGCCAATATCAGGCTGCAGCGCATAACGCTGCTTGGCAGCATGGACGGAACGACCATCACCATCCGCACGCTCAATGCCGCGCTGTCGACCGGAGGAACGATCAGTGCCACCGGCACGATTTCTACGGATGCCGCTGCTAATTTCCCGGCAAATATCGACATCAGGCTGGACAAGGCGCGCTATGCCGACGGCAATCTCGTGGTCGCTACGGTTACCGGTGCACTTGCCGTCAAAGGTCCTCTGACCCGCGACCCCGTCATTTCCGGCAACATCAATATCGATCGTGCCGAAATCACGGTTCCGGAAAGCTTCGGCGGCTCGAACGCGGTCATCGACGTCAAGCACAGGGATCCGTCCAGGGCCGTGGAGCAGACACTGAAGCGGGCAAGGGCGGACCAGCCGCAAGTGGCGACACCGACGGCCCGCCCCAGCGTCGTGCGGCTCGACATAAACGTTACCGCCCCCAACAGGATCTTCATCCGCGGCCGCGGCCTCGATGCGGAAATCGGCGGCTCCGTTCGCCTGACCGGGCCCGCTACCGATATTCAGCCGGTCGGTGCATTCGACCTCATCCGTGGCCGCCTCGGCATTCTCGGCCAGCGCATTACTTTCACCGAAGGTCAGGTCACGCTGGTCGGGGATCTCGATCCCGAATTGAACTTCGTTGCCAGCACGCAAGGTACCGATATCACTGTGAACGTCACCGTCCGGGGCCGTGTTTCGGACCTGCAAATCAGCTTCTCGTCGCAGCCTGAACTGCCCCAGGACGAGGTCATGGCGCGGCTGATCTTCAACCGGTCGATCAGCGAATTGTCACCGCTGCAGGTGGCCCGTCTGGCGGCCGCCGCGGCCGAGCTTGCGGGCGGCTCGAATTCCTCCCTGCTCGAAAGCTTGCGCAAGAGCACCGGCCTCGACGATCTTGATGTGGTGACCGACAGTCAGGGCAATGCCGGTGTGCGGGCCGGACGCTATATCCGCGACAATGTCTATCTGGGTGTCGAAGCTGGTGCCGCCGGCAAGACGAAGGGCACCATTAATCTGGACATCACCCCCAGCCTGAAAGCCAAGGGTTCAATCGGTAGCGATGGCGATTCCGGCGCGGGATTGTTCTTCGAAAAGGACTATTGACCGGCCCCGGCACCGTGGATGAAGCTACATCGAGGCAGCGGCCCGGCAGGCTTGGTCGTAATGGCCGGAAAGCGCGCGAATGCGTGCTGCGATCACCGAGAGTGTTTCGCCGGAAACTTCCGTGGCGAGCACGGATTTGACCAGGAGTGCCTCCCGGATCGCCGCGTAACGCGCGCAGGCCGCCTCTCCCGCGCTTGTGGCCATCACCAGTTTTTCCTTGCCGCGTTTGCCGGCCTTGATCAGCTTCAATCGCTCCAGTTTCTTCAGCGCATAGTTGACCACATGCGTGTCTTCGATGTTGAGGACCAGGCAAATATCGGCGAGCGTCTTCGGCTTGCCGCGACTGTTTATGTTGTGAAGGACCAGAACATCCAGCGGCGAGAGATCGGGAACCCCTGCCGCCGCCATGCAGCGCACCATCCAGCGGCTGAAAGCATGGTTCAGCATGATCATGCCGAACTCGATCTCAGAGAGTGCGGGAAGGGCGCCCGTCGCAAGATGCCCCGATGAAACAATGGGTCCGAGCGTTTCTTCGTCACTTGCCACGATCAAGCCTCTCCTGCCGGAATTCAGATTTTTTCAAACGCCGCCGGCCGGCGGCGTTTGAATGCTCTCCGCTCTATTACATTTTCTTGTAGGCATCCAGAATGGCGGTACCTTTGTCGCCTGCCTTAGTCAGCCAGTCCTGGGTGAGCTTGGAACCTATTTCGCCGAGTCCGTTTTTCAAGTCGTCGCCCGGTGCTTCGACGGACATGCCATTGGACTTGAGCTGGTCCATGTAGCTTGCGGTCTTTGCGGCCGCGAGCTCCCAGCCGCGCGTCTCGGCGTTGGCTGCTGCCTCCAGGACCGCCGTTTGCACCGCCGGATCGAGAGCTTCGAAGCTCGCCTTGTTGACGAAGATCACGTTCTTCGGAATCCAGGCCTGCGTATCATAATAGTGGGTCAGCGACTCCCAGATCTTGCTGTCGACACCGGTGGCGCTCGATGTCATGAGCCCGTCGACCACCCCCGTAGCAAGAGCCTGCGGCAATTCCGCTGCCTGTATGGTAACTGGCTGAGCGCCGACAAGTTCGGCGATCCGCGAGGTGCCGACATTGTAGGCGCGCCATTTGAGGCCCTTCATATCGGCGACGGTCACCAGGTCCTTCTTCGTGAAAATGCCCTGTGGCGGCCAGGGGGTCGCATAAAGCAGTTTCAACCCTTGAGCATCCAGCGCGGCGGCCACGGTCTCCTTTGATGCGGCCCAGAGCTTCTTCGACTGATCGAAGCTGGTGGCGAGGAAGGGCACCACGTCGACACCGAAGACGGGATTTTCGTTCTCGTGCAATGACAGCAGGACTTCGCCAGCCTGGGCCTGGCTCGTCTGCACCGCCCGCTTGATATCCGGCGCTTTGAACAGAGCCGCATTGGGGTGAATGGTAATCTTCAATTCGCCTTTCGTGGCCGCATCCACGTCGGCGGCGAACTGGGTCAGATTCTGTACGTGATAGTTGGCCGGTGGATAGGCCGACGGCAGGACCCATTGCGTTTCCGCTAATGAGGGTACGGCGGTTGCGAGCAAAGCCGCGGCAGCAAAGCCAAGACCGGCGAGCGTGGATGTTCCCATTTCCTATCTCCTTTGATTATCCCGGGAATGCCATTCGCGGCAGAACCATCACGATTTCCGGGAAGATGGTGATGATGGCGACAGTCGCCATGAGCAGAAAGAAGAAGGGCAGCGCCGCGCGTGCCACCGTCAGACTGTCTCGCCCGCTCATGGTTTGCAAAACGAAAAGATTGAAGCCAACCGGCGGCGAGACCTCCGCCATTTCGACGATCAGCACCAGGAAGATGCCGAACCAGACGAGATCGAAGCCGGCTTGCTGAATCATCGGCAGGACGACGACGGTGGTCAGCACGATCATCGAGAGGCCGTCGAGTGCGGCGCCCAGCAGGATATACATGATCGTGAGTACAGTGATCAGCGCATAAGGGCTGAGATGAAAACTGTCGACCCAGGCGGCAAGCGCATTCGGTATGCCCGTATAGCCCATGGCGATCGACATGAAGCCGGCGCCGGTCAGGATCAGCATGATCATGCAGGTGAGCCGGGTCGCGCCCATGACGCTCTCCCAGAAGGCGCTCCGTGTCAGTGTGCCCGACCATGCCGCGATTCCCAGCGAGCCGAGCACGCCCCAAGCGGCACATTCGGTTGCCGTCGCCCAGCCAAGCAGCAGCGTGGCGAAGACGAGTACGATGAGCAGCATGACCGGGATGAGGTTGACGGATTCGCTCAGCTTCTGTTTCAACGTCATTTTTGGTGGTGCCGGGGGCATTTTGTCCGGATTCATGAGTGCCCAGATAGCGATATAGCCGGAGTAGAGCACCATGACGACGGCGCTCGGCAGGAAGCCCGCGAGGAATATCTGGATGATGGAAACATTCGCCGCGACGGCATATACGACCATGGTGATCGAAGGCGGAATGAGAATACCAAGCGTCCCTGCGCCCGCCAGCGAACCGAGACTTACCATCTCGTCATAGCCGCGCTTCTTGAGTTCGGGCAAAGCAATCTTGGCGATCATTGCGGTCGTCGCCGCCGACGATCCGGAGATAGAGCCGAAAAGTCCGCAACCAATCACATTTACATGCATCAGCCGTCCGGGCAGCCAGCCGAGCCAGGGCGCGAGGCCGCGGAACATTTCTTCCGAGAGGCGCGTACGAAACAGGATCTCGCCCATCCAGATGAAGAGCGGCAGTGCTGCGAGACTCCATGAGGCGCTGTTGCTCCACGAATTTGTGGCAAGCACCGAACCGATAGGAATACCGCCCGGTACGAACAGCATGGCAATCCAGCCACAGACGAGGAGTGCGATACCGATCCAGACGCCGCTGGCAAGCAGCGCAAGCAGGACGACCAGAACAACACCGGCAATTTCAACCAGTTGAAGCGTATCCATTGTGTTACGCTCCGCTCTGCATGGCGCGTTCGATGATCTCCTCGGGGGTTTCCGCCGGCGGTCTCTCATAGCGCGGGGCGCCGCCGAGGAGCACGTGGATCAGTTCGTCGATGAAGGCGATCGCAAGGACCACCAGCCCGCCGGCGAGATCCGAGTTGCGGTATCCAGAGAGGGACCGCTATCACACCCTGAGACAGATCGTTGAAGCGCCAGGAAAAACTCGTCATCTGCACCGCGTGCCAGGCGAAATAGAGTGTCGAGGCCAACCCGATCAGAAGGCAGACTATCTCGATCGCCTGCCGCGTGCGTCCACTGAATCGATCGATCAGCAGCCCGACGCGGATGATCTCACCGGAGCGGAATGTGTGCGCCAGTCCGAGAAACGCCGTGGCCGCCATGCACCAGGAGGCAAAATCGTCGGCCGCCGGCAGATCGATGCCAAGAGGCCGTCCGGCGGACAGGGCCAGCATGATAAGGAAAATGGCGATCAGGAAGGCGCCGGCCAGGTAGCCGGACCAGAGATAGAGACCATCGAGAAGTTTGCGCACAATCGTCACCGAAGCGGCGCTGCGTGAAGTCTCAGAGGACATATGCTGCCCTCCGCATGACCAATGTGTACATTGTTCGGCTCCCCTCGGTTGCCGGTTGCCGGGTGGCGTTCTCTGTCGCCTTGCCCATTCTGTAAGCATGATGCATTAGGAGGCATTTTCTTGTCAACTAATCATTGACGTTTTATCGACAAAATGTTTTTGTTGACGTCAGGGCAACCGCAGGCTGCAATTTCTGGAAGGTGGAACAACGGTCATGGCAAACGGAAAATGGGATTTCTGGATAGATCGCGGCGGCACGTTCACGGATGTTGTCGCCCGGCAGCCGGATGGTACGCTTGTTGCGCACAAGCTTCTGTCCGAAAATCCGGAAGCTTATCGTGATGCCGCAGTTCAGGGGATCCGCGAACTTATGGGGCTGTTGCCAGAGGAGAGCATTGCACCGGGCTCCGTCGACACAGTAAAAATGGGAACTACCGTCGCGACGAATGCACTCCTCGAACGCAAGGGGGAACCGACGCTGCTGCTGATCACGCGCGGCTTCCGCGATGCACTTGAAATCGGATATCAGGCGCGCGCGGACATCTTTGCCAAGGAAATCATCAAGCCGGAGCTCCTCTACAGCGCCGTTGCGGAAATCGATGAACGCGTACGCGCAGACAGCACCGTGGAGATAGCTGTTGATCCCGGTGCCATCCGCGCCGAACTCGAACGGCATTTCGCTTTGGGCCTGCGTTCTGTCGCCATCGTCTTCATGCATGCCTTCCGCTACCCCGATCATGAGAGGATTGCGGCCAGCCTCGCCCGCGAGGCCGGTTTCACACAGGTCTCGGTCAGCCATCAGGTTTCGCCATTGATCAAGCTCGTCGGACGCGGGGACACGACCGTCGTCGACGCCTATCTCTCGCCCATTTTGCGCCGTTACGTCGAGCAGGTGGCAGGCGCACTGGGCGCGGACGGCGAGAACGGGGCAAAGCTGATGTTCATGCAGTCTTCGGGTGGCCTCACCGCGGCGCAGCTTTTCCAGGGAAAAGACGCAATCCTTTCCGGACCCGCGGGTGGAGTGGTCGGCGCTGTCGAAACCTCCAGGCTCGCCGGCTTCGGCAAAGTGATCGGTTTTGACATGGGCGGCACCTCTACCGATGTCTCGCATTTTGACGGCGAACTCGAGCGCTCCTTCGAGACGGAAGTAGCCGGTGTCAGGATGCGCGCTCCGATGATGTCGATACACACGGTTGCAGCGGGTGGCGGCTCCATCCTCCACTTTGACAACGGCCGCTTTCGTGTCGGGCCCGATTCTGCCGGCGCCAATCCCGGTCCGAAGGCATACCGCCGTGGCGGACCGCTGACTGTCACCGACGCCAATGTCATGCTTGGCAAGCTCGATCCGGCACTATTTCCCTCCATTTTTGGCCCGGACCGGAATGAGCAGCTGGACGCCGTCTCCGTTCGGGCCGCTTTCGAGGAACTTGCATTGGCGATTGGCGATGGACGCACGGCGGAAGAGGTCGCCGACGGTTTCCTCGCGATCGCCGTCGAGAACATGGCGAATGCCGTCAAGAAGATCAGTGTTCAGCGCGGTTACGACGTGACCGACTATGTACTGACTTCCTTCGGGGGTGCCGGGGGACAGCATGCCTGCCTGACCGCGGATGCGCTGGGCATATCGACGGTCCTCATTCATCCGTTTTCCGGCATTTTGTCCGCCTATGGCATGGGGCTCGCGGATATCCGCGCCACGCGACAGCGCACGATCTCCGATCCGCTTGAACGCGCCCTTGCAACGCTTCAGCCGTTGACGGACGAGCTGACGGAGGCTGTTGTCGCTGAACTGCGGACCCAGGGCGTTCCTGATCCGGAGATCGCGATCATTCACCGCGCCCACATCCGCTACGGCGGAACGGACACGACGATCCCGATTACCGTATCCGACGTCACGACGATGACGAGGGATTTCGAGACGGCGCACCGGAAACAGTTTGGCTTCGTGTTCGAAGGCCGTGAGATAATCTTCGAGGCTTATGAGATCGAAGCGATCGGCGGCGGTGCCGATTCAGCTGAGCCGAGCCTGCCACTCGACACCTCGCCACCGCAGTCTTCGCGCAGTACGCGCTTCTTCTCCGGTGGCAAATGGCACGACGCGCCGGTGTTTCTCCGCAAGGATCTGCGTGCCGGTGCAACGGTCACCGGTCCGGCACTGGTGGCGGAGCCGCATCAGACGATCATCGTGGAAGATGGATGGGCGTTTGAGATCACCGGATTCAATCATGTAGTTCTTCGCCGCATACGTGCGTTCGAACGTGGAAAGGCGATCGGGACGGAGGCCGATCCGGTGCTGCTCGAAGTCTTCAACAATCTCTTCATGTCCATTGCCGAGCAGATGGGCGTCACGCTCCAGAACACGGCGTCGTCGGTAAACATCAAGGAGCGGCTTGATTTTTCCTGCGCGGTTTTCGATGCGAATGGCGCGCTCGTGGCGAACGCACCTCATATGCCGGTGCACCTCGGCTCCATGGACCGGTCGGTCGAAACCGTCATTTCCGCCAATCACGGCCGCATCCGGCCGGGCGATGTCTTTGCGCTCAACGCACCATATAATGGCGGCACCCACCTCCCGGATATCACGGTCGTCACCCCGGTATTCGATGACGCGGGTACGCATATCCTCTTCTACGTCGCGTCGCGTGGTCATCATGCCGATGTTGGCGGAACGGCGCCGGGTTCGATGACGCCATTGGCGACAAGCGTCGACGAGGAGGGCGTCCTGCTGGATAATGTGCTCCTCGTCGACCGCGGACGCTTCGACGAAGCAAAGATCGCTGGTCTCCTGACCCATCATCCCTATCCTGCCCGAAACGTCGCCCAGAACATCGCCGATCTCAGGGCGCAGATCGCCGCCAATGAAAAGGGCGTGCACGAAATGCGCAAGATGATCAACCAGTTCGGCCTCGACGTGGTCACGGCCTATATGGGCCACGTGCAGGACAACGCGGAGGAAAGCGTGCGGCGGCTGATCGCGACGCTGAGCGATTCCTCTTTCGAATACGCGACCGACCAAGGCAGCGTCATCAGGGTCAGGTTGTCAGTTGACCGCCGGAAGCGTGAAGCGACGGTTGATTTCACCGGCACCAGCCCGCAGCAGAAGAACAATTTCAACGCACCGGAGCCAGTAACACGCGCTGCCGTTCTCTACGTCTTCCGCGTGATGGTCGAAAGTGCGATTCCGATGAATGCCGGATGCCTCCGGCCCATCCGTATAATCGTTCCGGAGGGGTCTATGCTAAGGCCGGTCTATCCGGCGGCTGTCGTTGCCGGTAACGTGGAGACGAGCCAGCATGTCACCAACGCCCTCTTCGGCGCGCTTGGTGCGATGGCCGCGAGCCAGGGAACCATGAACAACCTCACCTTCGGCAATGCGACCTACCAGTATTACGAGACGATCTGTTCAGGTTCACCGGCGGGCCGCTATAATGACGGACGCGGATTTGCCGGGACGGATGCGGTTCATGTCCATATGACGAATTCGCGGCTGACTGATCCGGAGATTCTCGAAACCCGTTATCCCGTCCTTTTGGAGGACTTTCATATCCGCTCCGATTCTGGCGCGAAGGGCGAATTTGCGGCCGGCAATGGCACGATCCGTACGATAAGATTCCTCGAGGAGATGGACTGCGCCATCCTGTCGTCGCACAGAACCATCCGGCCGCATGGTCTTTCCGGTGGTGAAGCCGGGGAATTCGGTAAAAACGCTGTGCGGAGGGCTGATGGTGGGATCGAAGACTTGGCTGGCTGTGCGCAGACAACGCTGGCGGCGGGTGAAGCCATTATTATCTCGACGCCAACAGCTGGGGCATATGGTACGCGGCAGACGTGATAACGCTCGGGAAAACGAGGGTTTACATGCGGGCTGCCTGGAAACTTCCCTCCCGGTGAACCGGGAACAGGCGCTCCACGGGCGCCTGTTCCCGAAGATTTTTATGCCGCCCCTTCGCAGCAGGCCGCACGGGCACGGCCGGCAAGGGAAAGAACGCCGTTATGCTTCAAGGCTTGAAGCGATTGTCCCCAGTCCCGGGAGGGTGCGGTTTCGAAGTTTTCCCGGGCTGCAGTTTTGAGAAGGAGCTCGAGATCGCGACGGGTTACATGATCAGCGCGCATGACGGCGTTGATCATGGGATCCGAAAGTACCTCGGAAATGCTAAGATCGGCATATGTCTGTGGCATGATGCTCTCCTTCTCGACAGGTATGAGGGCGTGGGCCCAAGAATAAGTGGATAGGCTTTGGCGGCTTCGGTCAGAATGTCCGGTCAGAATTGACACCCGAGCCAAATGCGTGTTACCGGTAAGTAACAGGCCAATAGTTACTGGACGGTAACATTCATGTCAAGCACCCTTACCCAGAAAATGTCAGATCCTGGTGATGCCGCGATTGGTATCGCGGAATGTAGCGATCGACGTGTGCCTCCGCGCGACCGGATCATTACAAGCGCCATCGAGCTTTTCCGCCAGCACGGTATCAAGGGAATAGGTGTCGATGCGATCGCGGACGCCGCGGATTCCAACAAGATGACGCTCTATCGTCACTTCGGATCGAAAGACGATCTGGTGTGCGAATGCCTTAGACAGGTTTCCGCACGGGGCGAGCAGACTTGGCGTGATCTGGAAAATGCCTATCCGCAAGACCCCATGGGTCAGTTGCATGGCTGGGTGCAGCAAGCGGCCGAAGGCGTCTTTGATGACCCGCACGGCTGCGATCTGGCCAATGCAGCCGTCGAACTGAAAGAAGCCAGCCATCCTGCCCATAAGGTGATTATGGAAGCAAAGAAAGCGCATATGGAGCGTTTGAGCGATCTCTGCCGCAGGGCGGGGATCGAACAGCACGAGCGGCTGGCGGATGCGCTTGTGCTTCTCGCCGAAGGCGCGCGTGTCTGCCGCCAGAGCGTTGGTTCCAACGGTCCTCAGCAGCGGCTGAAGCAAACGTGCGAAGCAATGATAGCCGCGTTCTCGCCGAAACCATAAGAGTACCACCGGTCGAATGGCAATGGTCTGCGCAATCGCGCAAGCAGGTAATGCAGGCGGTGCGCTCGCCCGGCCGGCCGATTGCCGTGAAGCTGTCGTGCCTTTTTCCGGGCTGACGAGCTGGACGACCTCCTTTTGGCTGACCCTGCTGCGCCGAACGGGGCCTGCATCGACGTAGAGATGCGGCATGTGCGCCGAATTGGGTATTGCAGTTCCAACTCAAATCTGAGATCGTTTGGACAGCCCTGAACAGCAAACAAAAAAGAATGGGGTATAAGGAGGAAACATAGTTCGCAATTCTCTTTGAGGAGTTCAACTATGCTTTCACGTTCCGGTCATACCGACATCATTTCTTCGAATACGGTTTCAGGTCCTGCTTTTGGCGGGATACTATTCCGGCGGACAGCTGCGGACAATAACCCGCCATTATCATCGGCGCGGTTTTGGCGAACCTCTGCGTGCCGCGTTCGGGGGCAGAACGAACGGGAGGGGGCGTCATGAGCGACAAGACATTTTCATCGCCGGTAAGGGTCAGTGTTGGCGCTATGGGTCTGCGGTTTGTCGCCTCCGCATGGGAGGCGCTGGAGTGCTTGAAGAATCAATGGCCGCAACAGGACGGCCTTGAATACAAGCGCGCCGTCCGCATCAATCGTGATGCTCTCGAAGGGTGGATGACGCCTGCAAAGGCGAGGCAGGCTTTTGTCAAGGCCGCCCAGCGTGCAGGTGTTTTCATCGATGATTCGCCGCCAAAGTAAATCGAGATCGCTGTTTGCTCCGCATGGTGCAAGAATCGGGTTGAATTTCCGGCCCGGCTGCACGATTCTCATGGCGGATCAAACGTGAGGGCCAAGCGATGGGCCAGGCAATGCATCACTATTCTGTCTTCGAGACCGCTGGCGGCTTTTGCGCCATCGCCTGGAACAGCGTCGGCATCACGCAGTTCCAGCTGCCGACAAGGAGTGAGGAAGCGACGGAGCGTAATTTGTTGCGCCGGCTGCCTGGGGCCGAACCTGCCACTCCCACCGCAGAAATTGTGGAAGCCGTCGCTGCCGTGAGGCGCTATTTCGACGGCGAGGAAACGGATTTTTCTGCATTCAAGCTCGACTTGGGTGAACAGGACGCGTTCTTTGAACAGATCTATGCGGCGGCGCGGCGTCTCGATTGGGGCCATACGACCACCTATGGCGCGTTGGCAAAGCAACTGGGCGCTGGACCGGAAGCGGCACGCGACGTCGGCCAGGCGATGGCCAGGAACCCGGTGCCCTTGATCATCCCCTGCCACCGCGTGTTGGCGGCCGGCGGCAAAGTCGGCGGTTTCTCGGCGCCAGGTGGCTCCGTCGCCAAGGCCCGCATGCTCGAACTGGAAGGTGTTCACGTCGAGCCGCCACCACCGGCACAGCAGTCGTTCGGGTTCTAGCCACCCGTACATGCTCGACTGTTGCTATTGCCTCTTTTATCCCAAGATGACGGGTCGTATGATGGCGGGGCCATAGAGCCCTGATCTTCTGCTGCGCCTTCAGACCTGCGGTCTGTTCGCTTATCGAAGGAGATACCCATGACCGAAAACCCGTCCCCCAGCGGCCCTGACCTGACCCAGGGCATTCCGGTTTCTGCCCTCGACGGAGGGAAGCTCCTCGGTCATGTCGGCAAACAGGATGTGCTCCTGCTGCAGATAGCCGATGAGATTTTAGCAATCGACGCTTTTTGCAGCCACTATCACGGTCCGCTCATTGATGGCCTGGTGGAGGACTACACTGTGCGCTGCCCCTGGCACCACGCCTGCTTCGACCTGCGCAGCGGGGAGGCGCTCCGGGCTCCCGCCATAAGCCCGCTGTCCAGCTGGCGGGTCGATCAGCGAGATGGCCATATCTTCGTCGAGGACAAACGCGACGAGCCTGGCGGTATGCGGCCAGCATCCCGAACGGCCGCGCCCGAAAAGATCGTCATCATTGGTGGCGGCGCGGCGGGGTTCGCTGCGGCGGAAATGCTTCGACGGCATGATTTCCAGGGCAGTATTGTCATGTTGAGCGCGGACACCGCCGGACCGGTCGACCGGCCAAACCTCTCCAAGGACTATCTCGCCGGCAGCGCCCCTGAAGAATGGGTGCCGCTGCGGTCCGAGAAATACTACACCAGGATGAAAATCGATCTCCGCCTTCGAACCGAAGTGACTTCGATCGACAGCAGCGCGCGAAATGTCGTCACCGCGAACGGCGACCAGATCGCCTATGACCGGCTCCTGTTGGCAACTGGCGCGGAACCTGTGCGCCTGACCATTCCCGGCGCGGATCAGCCGAATGTTTATACCCTCCGCACCCTCGATGATTGCCGCGCCATAATTGCAGCGGCACAAGGCGCCCGATGTGCCGTGGTGATCGGCGCCAGCTTTATCGGACTGGAGGTCGCCGCTTCTCTGCGCGCCCGCAATATCGATGTTCGTGTCGTCGCTCCAGGCAAGCGGCCGATGGAGCGGGTCCTCGGACCGGAAATGGGTGATTTCGTCCGCGCACTCCATGAGGAGCATGGTGTCATTTTTCATCTCGAAGATACGGTCGTTGCAATCGAAGGCTCGAAAGTCCGGCTCAGGAGCGGCGCCGTGTACGAGGCTGACTTCATCGTTGCCGGCATTGGGGTACGACCGCGCCTGGCATTGGCCGAGCAGGCAGGACTCACGATCGATGATGGTGTCGTGGTGAACGCCCACCTCGAAACAAGCGTGCCGGGAATTTATGCCGCGGGCGATATTGCGCGCTGGCCAGATCCCTATTCCGGTGAAAACATCAGGGTCGAGCATTGGGTCGTCGCACAACGCCAAGGGCAGGTCGCCGCACGTAACATGCTGGGGCAGCAAGAAAAATTTGATTCGGTGCCGTTCTTTTGGAGCCAGCATTACGACGTCCCGATCAACTACGTGGGGCACGCAGAAAAATGGCAGGAGATCGACGTCGATGGCGACATCAACGCGAGGGACTGCAGCGTGCAATACAAGAAGGACGGACGCATTCTCGCTACAGCCACCATTTATCGAGACCTTGAAAGTCTGGATGCCGAGATTCGCATGGAACGCGCCGGGTCACCCCCGGGGCTGACCCGAGGATAACCGGACGTGAAGTGATGTCAGCTCACCCTTGCACAACTTCCTGGCGCTGCTCGCCCAGGCCTTCAATGCCGAGGGTAATCACATCGCCTGCCTTCAAGAATACGTTGGGCTTCTGGCCAAGGCCGACGCCGGGCGGCGTGCCGGTGGAGATGATGTCGCCGGGATGCAGGCTCATGAATTGCGACAGGTACGAAACGAGATATTTGACGCCGTAGACCATCGTCGCGGATGTGCCGTTCTGATAGCGGTGGCCATTCACCTCGAGCCACATCTTCAGGTTCTGCGGATCCGCGATCTCGTCCTTGGTCACCAGCCAGGGTCCGGTCGGACCAAAGGTGTCGCAGCTCTTGCCCTTGGTCCACTGGCCCTGACGTTCTGCCTGGAAGGCGCGTTCGGACACGTCATTGATCAGGCAATAGCCCGCTACATGGTCCAGCGCCTTGTCTTCGCTAACATATTTCGCATGCTTGCCGATAACCACGCCGAGTTCGACTTCCCAGTCAGTCTTCAGCGACTCCCGTGGGATTTCGACATTGTCGTTCGGGCCGACGATGGCCGATGTAGCCTTCATGAAGATGATTGGTTCCGGCGGAACCTTGGCCCCGGTTTCCGCCGCATGGTCGGAGTAATTGAGGCCGATGCAGATGAACTTGCCGGTCCCCGCCACGCAGGGTCCGTAGCGGGTCACGTTGACCAATGGCAGCGAAGCTGCGTCGATAGCCGCGAGTTTCTTCAACCCCTCCGGAGAAATCGCCTCGCCGGCAATGTCCTTCACATGGGCAGACAGATCACGTACCTGGCCGTCCTTGTCGACAAGACCGGGCTTTTCCTGACCGGCAGGACCATAGCGCAACAGTTTCATGGAATAACCTTTCTAGCTTGGAATCAGTAGGTGGCACGGCCACCGGAAATGTCGAAGACGGCGCCGGTCGTGAACGAGCATTCCTCGCTGGCGATCCAGGTGATCAGCGACGCAAGCTCTTCAACCTTGCCGAAGCGCTGCATCGGGATCTTCGAGAGCATGTAATCGATGAATGACGGCTGCAACTGCTGAAGGATCGGTGTATCGACCGTGGCAGGGGTGATCGCGTTGACGGTGATGCCATCGTTTGCAAGTTCCTTGCCCAGCGATTTTGTAAGGCCGATCACCGCAGCTTTCGATGCGCTATAGGCAGAGGCGTTGGGGTTGCCTTCCTTGCCAGCGATCGACGCGACATTGACGATGCGGCCATAGCCGTTCTTCTGCATGATGGGCACGACGAAGCGATTGCAATAGAACAGTCCGTTCACATTGATGTCGAAGACACGCTTCCACTGGTCGATTGGATAATCGGCGACCTTTGCATTGGGTCCCGTGATACCGGCAGAGCAGACCAGCACATCGATCTTGCCGAATGCCTTCGCCGTTTCCTGTGCGGCATTCGCCACTTGGTCCGGATCGGAGACATCGAGCCTCACGCCATGCGCCGCGGCACCGAGCGCCTTCTTAGCCTCATCGATCTTTTCCGCATCGACATCCCAGAGGCTGACCGTGCCGCCTTCCGACACGATCCGCTCCGCCGTCTTGAAGCCAATGCCCGAGGCGCCCCCGGTTATGACCGCGTGCCGCCCCTCATAGCGTCTTATGGAATTCGCCATGCTGCTTCCGTTCCTCCCGTGGCAGATCAATGATTGTCGCGCGGCAATCCCTTCGTCTGCGCGATGCGCTGGAACTCGACTGCGGGCTTCAGGACCATGCCTTCGTCCAGCTGTCCGACCATGCCGCGCTGGATTGCCTGCCATGGCGTCTGGCTGGCCGGGTATTTATAGCCGCCCGCGGCGATCAGGTCGTCCTTGCGCTTCTGCAGTTCCTCGTCGTCGATCAGGATATTGGCCGTTCCCTTTCGCAGGTCGATACGCAGGTGATCCCCGGACTTCACGAGTGCCAGCCCGCCATTGACCGCCGCCTCCGGAGAGGCGTTGAGGATGGAAGGCGATCCGGAAGTGCCTGACTGGCGCCCGTCGCCAAGACAGGGCAGGGCATGGATGCCTTTCTTCAGCAGGTATGCCGGAGGCTGCATGTTGACGACTTCCGCAGCGCCTGGGTAGCCGATCGGTCCGGTGCCGCGCATGATCAAAATACTGTTCTCGTCGAGCGCAAGGTTCGGATCGTCGATGCGGTGATGATAGTCTTCCGGTCCGTCGAAGACTTCGGCAATGCCTTCGAAAGCCTCGGGATCGTCCGGGTTCGAGAGATATCGCGCGCGAAACTCTTCGGAGATCACGCTGGTCTTCATGATGGCGCTGTCGAAGAGGTTGCCTTTCAGGTTGATGAACCCGGCTTGTCTTTTCAGCGGCGCATCATAGGGTTTGATGACGTCGGTGTTGAAATTTTCCGCATTCTCGCAGTTCGCACCGATGCTCTTGCCATTGACGGTCAAGGCGCCCGGATGCGGCAATTTGCGCGCCTTCATCAGTTCGGCAACCACGGCAGGTACCCCGCCAGCCCGATGATAGTCCTCGCCGAGATACTCGCCGGCGGGCTGCAGATTGACCAGCAGCGGCACGTCGTGGCCGATCGCCTGCCAATCATCATTGTCGAGCGGAATGTCGAGATGGCGGGCAATTGCATTCAGATGGATCGGCGCATTGGTCGAACCGCCAATGGCCGAGTTGATGACGATCGCGTTCTCGAAGGCCGCGCGCGTCATGATATCGGATGGCTTCAGGTCTTCGCGTACCATGTCAACGATGCGCTTGCCGGTGTCATAGGCCGTTTGTCCGCGTTCACGATAGGGCGCAGGAATAGCCGCGCCGCCCGGCAGTTCCATGCCAAGCGCTTCGGCCAGCGAATTCATCGTGGTCGCCGTGCCCATTGTGTTGCAATAGCCGACAGAGGGCGCCGAAGACGCGACGATGTCCATGAACTCGTCATAGTTGATTTCGCCCGAGGAAAGCTTCTCGCGCGATTTCCATACGATCGTACCGGAACCGGTGCGTTCGCCGCGATGCCAGCCATTGAGCATCGGGCCGACCGAAAGCGCGATCGCCGGGATATTGACGGTTGCTGCGCCCATGAGCATGGCGGGCGTGGTCTTGTCGCAGCCGATGGTCAGCACAACGCCGTCGAGCGGATAGCCGAACAGCACCTCCACCAGGCCGAGATAGGCGAGATTGCGGTCGAGCGCGGCACCGGGGCGCTTGCCGGTCTCCTGGATCGGATGCACCGGAAACTCGAAGGGAATGCCGCCTGCCGCAATGATGCCGTCGCGCACGCGCTTGGCGAGTTCGATGTGGTGCCGGTTGCATGGAGAAAGATCGGAGCCGGTCTGCGCGATACCGATGATCGGCTTGCCAGACTGCAATTCTTCCCGCGTCAGGCCGTAATTCAGATAGCGCTCCAAATAGAGCGCCGTCATCCCCGGATTGTCAGGATTGTCGAACCATTCCTGCGAGCGCAGCTTTTTCGGGGCTTTGGTGGTGGTCATCGAATGGAAACTCCAGCTATTCCTTGACCGCGCCGGTCATGGAAGAAACGTAATAATCGACAAAGAACGAGTAGAGAATGACGACAGGAAGCGATCCAAATAGCGCACCTGCCATCAGTGAACCCCACTCGAAGACATCCCCTCGCACCAGTTCCGTCAGGACGCCGACCGGGACAGTCTTGTTTTCCGAGGATTGGATGAAGGTCAGTGCATAGATGAACTCATTCCACGACAAAGTGAAGGCAAAAATGCCGGCCGAGATCAATCCTGGCACCGCCAGCGGCAATATGATCCGGATGAGGATCTGCCAGCGCGATGCGCCGTCGACCAGGGCGCTCTCTTCCAGCTCGAACGGGATAGAGCGGAAGTAACCCATCAGAAGCCAGGTGCAAAACGGAATGAGGAAGGTCGGGTAGGTGAAGATCAATGCCAGCTTGCTGTCATACATCCCGAACTTGAAGACGATGACCGCCAGTGGGATGAACAGGATCGACGGAGGCACCAGATAGGCCAGGAAGATCAAGAGGCCGACGGGCCGCGACCCGGAGAAGCGCACGCGCTCGATGGCGTAGGCGGCAAAGACCGAGGCTGCAAGCGACAGCACGGTTGCGCAGACGGCAACGACAAGGGTGTTCCAGAGCCAGCCAGGATAGGAGGTTTCGAACAGGAGATATTTGATATGATCGAGCGTCGGCTGCACCACCCAGAACGGGCTGTAATTGCTGTAGTCGGTCAACTGCGAATTCGGCTTCACGGCCGTGATCGCCATCCAGTAGAACGGGAACAGCAGAACGAAGACGAAGACGGCGAGCGGAAGGTAGAGGACGACGATCCGCCTTGGCAGCCGGTTGAGATAGCTCATGCCCTGCGCGTCGTCGGTGAGCGGCTGGGTGGTGGTCTGTTCGGAAATGCTCATTGTAATTCTCCTCCTCGCCGCGCTCAGTCTTGTCCGCCCTGTTGCCATTTGCGGCGTTGCAGGCCGAAAAATGAGAACAGGATCGAGGCAAGCAGGAAGGGGATCATTGCGACGGCGATTGCGGCGCCTTCGCCAAGCTGGCCCCCGGGTATGCCGCGCTGGAACGACAATGTTGCCATCAGGTGTGTGGCGTTGACCGGTCCGCCCTTGGTCAGCACATAGATCAGCTGGAAATCGGTAAAGGTGAACAATACCGAGAACGTCATTACCACGGCGATGATCGGCGTCAGCATTGGCAGGGTGATGAAGCGGAAACGCTGCCAGCCGGTCGCGCCATCCAGCGATGCGGCCTCGTGCAGCGATTGCGGAATGGTCTGCAAACCGGCGAGCAGCGAGATGGCAACGAAGGGAATACCGCGCCAGACATTGGCGGCGATCACCGAAGCGCGCGCATTGTTGGGGTCGCCGAGAAAATTGATCGGGCCGTCGATCCAGCCGAGTTGCATCAGCGACCAGGAAATGATCGAGAACTGTGCGTCGTAGATCCACCAGAAGGCGAGTGCCGACAGCACGGTCGGAACGACCCACGGCAGCAGGATGATGGCGCGAAAGAACGACTTGAACGGCAGGTGCTCGTTGAGAATGAGCGCCAGCCACAGGCCGAAGCCGAATTTAAGGATCGAAGCGATGAGCGTGTAGAATACGGTGTTGTAAACCGCCATCCAGAAAACAGAATCGCGGGCAAGCGCCTGGTAGTTTTCCAGCCCGATGAAAATGCCATCCCTGCCAATTGTCGCATCGGTAAAGCCGAGCCAAACCCCAAGTCCGAGCGGGTAGGTCAGAAAGCACAGCAGGAAAACTGCAGCTGGCAGCATGAAGAACAGGCCGACGGCAGTGTTGCTCCGGGCGATATTGCCGAAGGCCGAAGGCTGCTTCGCAGTTGACGTCATTGTCATCGGATATCTCCGGTTGCTTCGTTAGCGCTGGGTGGCCTTCCGCCGCCAGGGCAGCGAAAGGCCAGTTGTTCGGTTTATACCGCGTAGTAGCGGTTTGCCCGCTTTTCGGCCTGGGCGATGGCGTCTTCCGCCGTCATCTGACCGGTCACGGCTGTAGCGTACATGTCGACCAGAACGTAGTCGGCCATGACACCGGCCGAGGCTGCGCCGAGCGGGCCAGCGTAACCGTTGGGACGCAGGGTGCTCGAGGCCTTGGCATACGCTGCGTGGATGGGGTCCGACTTCCACACCGGATTGTCAGCAAATGCTTTCAAAGGCTGGCAGCAATAAGCGCTGGCGCCTTCGATCCACGCATTCATGTTTTCTGCCTGATACATGAACTGCAGGTAAGCCTTGGCTGCTTCCGGATATTTTGTGTGCTTGAAGATGGAGATTGTGGAAGTCTGGTGCAGTTCGACCGACTGGCCAACCGGGCCGATCGGCAGGTTTGTCGAACGCATATCCTCAGCGATCGCAGCCATGGCTGGATCCTTCTTGGCAGCGTAATATACCGAAACACCATTGGCGGTCAGTGACACCTGTCCGGCAAGGAAGGCGCGGTTGTTGTTGACGTCCTGCCAGCTTTCCGTGCCCGGAATGAAGGTCTTGTAGAGTTCTTGCGCGTATTTGACCGATGCCAGCGTCTCGGGGCTGTTGATCACCACCTTGCCGCTTTCATCGACCATCTTGCCACCATGGCTCCACAGCAGCCAATGCGCATAATTGTTGCCGTCGCCAACCGCCTTGCCATGCGGGAAGCCTGCAGGCGTACCCTTGGCATGCATCGCCTTGCACAGTTCGAGGAAGCCGGCTGTATCTTTCGGGAACTCGCTGAAGCCGGCGGCCTTCATATGGCTGTCGCGATAGACGACAGCATTGCCGATAGCGCAGAGCGGCACGGCGATGAACTTGCCGTCGCGTTTTGCATAGCCTTCGAGACCCGGATACCAGCCGCCATTCGCCTTGCCGAGATATTCGCCAAGCTCAGTCACGTCGACGAGCTTGTCCGGATATTGCTGCGGATCGTCAAACCAGCTCATGACCATATCCGGTCCCGAGCCTACATTGGCGGCAACGGCGGCTTTCGGGCGAACGTCCTCCCAGCTTTCCTTGTCGATACGTACCTGGACGCCGGTAGCATCGGTAAACTTCTTGGTGTTGGCCAGCCACGCTGCCTCTTCCGCGGGAACGAATGGTACCCAGCGCAACAGGCGAAGGGTTGCACCCTCTTCCGGCTTATAGGCCGGCGCGGATTGCGCGAAAGCCGGGGTAAGGCCGAACCGGTTGAGCCCGGCGGCGGCGACGAGCCCGGCAGATGCGCCGAGAAGATGTCTTCTGTTGATAGTCATTGATGCTCCTCCATATAACGACCGAATGGACACAGGCCTCTTTTCAAAATGCTCCCACATTCTGGGCCAACCGTTGTCGGGGATCTTATGACCGGCACCTGCTCCCCGACTGGCAGGCGCGGCTTAGGTACGTCTCAGACCAGGCGTTTGCCTGTCTCCGCGTCGAACAGATATGTCGCCTCCGCATGAATGGAGAGGCCGACGATTTCGTCTGGGCGGGCGTTGATGCGCTGATGGAACACGCCCGTAATCAAATCGCCGCCAACCCGCATGATCATTTGCGTCTCGGAGCCGGTAGGCTCGATCACCACGACCTCGGCCGGTATGCCGCCATTTGCGATCGTCATATGCTCTGGGCGCAGTCCGTAGATCAGTGCGCGCCCCTTGGCGCTTTCCGGCGCCTTGGCAACCGGCAGCACCACACCATTGTCGGTGATGAATTTCTGGGTGTCGTTCGGGTCGAGCTTGCCCTTGATCATGTTCATCGCTGGCGAACCGATGAAGCTCGCCACGAAGAGGTTGGCTGGCTGGTCGTAGAGCTCCAGCGGTGCACCGATCTGCTCGACAAGGCCATCATGCATGACCACGATCTTGTCGGCCATGGTCATGGCTTCGATCTGGTCATGGGTGACATAGACGGTCGTGGTCTTCAACCGCTGATGCAATTCCTTGATCTCGGCACGCATGGCAACACGCAGCTTGGCGTCAAGGTTTGACAGGGGTTCATCGAACAGGAAGACTTGCGGATCGCGCACGATAGCACGGCCCATGGCCACACGCTGGCGTTGACCGCCGGAAAGCTGACGTGGAAAGCGGTCGAGGAGATGCGTGAGCCCGAGAATCTCCGCCGCTGGTTTTACCCGTTTGTCGATCTCGGATTTGGGTGCACCCTTCAGCGTCAGCGAGAAGGCCATGTTGTCCGCGACGGTCATGTGCGGATAGAGCGCATAGTTCTGGAACACCATCGCGATGTCGCGTTCCTTGGGTGCAAGGCCGTTGACCACCTGGCCGCCGATGCGAATCTCGCCGGCGGAAATATTCTCCAGCCCGGCCAGCATGCGCAGCAGCGTGGACTTGCCGCAGCCGGACGGGCCGACGAGAATGACGAATTCGCCATCGGCAATTTCGATATCGACGCCCTTGATTACCGGATGCGTTCCGAATGATTTTCGTACATCGGCGAATTCGACAGATGCCATGCCTGTTCCTCTCAAATTGTCATGACGATGCTTCTCCCAAAGCCTCGTCCAAATCCTTCTATCCTCGTCCGACCAGCGGCATTTTCGTCGCCATGATCGTCATGGTCAGCACATTTGCCTCAAGCGGCAGGCTGGCCATATGAACCACCGCATCGCCGATGTAGTGCGCCGGAATTGTCGGCTCGCTCGCGGTCTCGCCATTCGCCTGGAGCACGCCAGCCGCCATCTTCGATGTCATCTCGGTCGTCGCATTGCCGATGTCGATCTGGCCGCAGGCAATGTCGAATGGCCTGCCATCCAGCGCGGTTGATTTGGTGAGACCGGTAACTGCATGTTTCGTCGCCGTATATGGCGCGGAATACGGGCGCGGTGTCTGTGCCGAAATCGAACCATTATTGATGATGCGCCCGCCGCGTGGCGATTGTGCCTTCATCAGTTTCATGGCCTGCTGCGTGCAGAGGAAGACACCGGTCAGATTGGCGCCTACGATAGCGTTCCAATGATCGAACGTAAGTTCTTCCATCGGGATGTTCGGTACATTGACCCCTGCATTGTTGACGAGCAGGTCAAGCCGTCCGAATTCGGATTTGATCGCCTCGAACAGCGCTGCAACCGAGTCCGGATCACTCACATCGGCAGTGATTGCCTTGACCGTGCCCCTTGTCTCGCCGGCGAGTGCCCTCGCTGCCTCATCGAGAACGTCCCTGCGCCGGCCAGAGATCACGACCGTATAGCCCGCTCCGAGCAAGGCGCTGGTAATTGCCTTGCCGACGCCGGTGCCGCCGCCGGTCACCAATGCAATCTTGCCCCTGCCTGAATCTTCTTTGGTCATGCTGGAACGTTTCCGCCAAGTTCGTCTTCAATATGCGCCTTGATGATGTCATCAAAAGCCGTTTCGGCCCTAAAGCCAAGCTCTGTTGCGCGTGCCGTGTCGAAATCTGTCGCCCAGCCTGCCACGATCTTCTGGATCGTCGGATCCGGTTCGCGGCGGATCAGCTTGACTGCTTTTTCACCGGCGACGCGCTTCAGGGCGGCAATCTCCTCGCCGACCAGTGCAGAGAGGCCCGGCATGGACAGATTGCGCCGCGGGCCCACCTTGTCGAGGTCAAGCGTTGCTGCATGAATGAAGAACCCGACGGCCGAGCGCGGGCTGGCAAACCAATGGCGAACATTTTCGTCCACGGGCAGCACGGCTTCCTGTCCGGCCAACGGCTCACGCAGGATGTTCGAGAAGAAGCCCGAGGCCGCCTTGTTAGGCTTGCCGGGGCGAATGCAGATTGTCGGCAGGCGAATGCCGATTCCGTTGAAGAAGCCGCGGCGGCTATAGTCGGATAGCAGAAGTTCGGAGATTGCCTTCTGCGTGCCGTAGCTGGTCAGTGGCGTTGTGAAGAACTCGTCGCCGATCTTGTCGGGGAACGGCGTGCCAAACACGGCAATTGATGAGGCGAATACCACGCGCGGCCGGTAGGGGGCCTTATTGCTCTCCAGACGGATCGCTTCGAACAAGGCACGTGTGCCGTCGAGATTTACCTTGTAGCCTTTTTCGAAGTCGGCTTCGGCTTCCCCGGAAACAATGGCCGCCAGATGGAAGATCATGTCCGGGCGGCTGGAGATCAGCGAGTCAGCGACCCCGGCGTCGGAAAGGTCTGCCGCTCTGGATACGGAAATGCTGGAGAACGCGGTGGGCGCCGCGGGTTCAATCACATCGACCAGCGTCAGCTTGTCGATGTCTGCACCCAGTAAACCAGGCTCAGCGGCAATTTTGTCCAGTAATTTGCGGCCAACCATTCCGGCTGCACCGATAACGAGCACATGCATATGCGATAGACCTCCCTGCAAGCCTCTCCTCAGGCTTATGGGCGCTATCAAAACCAACCTATGACAGCGCTGTCATAAAGTTATGCATAATGACTAGCATTCATCAAGCGTTTTATGGTAGCGCTGTCATTATTCTTTCAGCCGCACTGGATCGGGAGGCCATGTCGCGCAAACGCAACGCTCATCGAAGTCCCGACATGCCGACCTTGGCCGACGTCGCCCGGCTGGCAGGCGTGAGTGAGATTACTGCGTCGCGCGTCGTCCGTGCCCAGGGGCCGATTGCCGATGCAACCCGCACACGCGTGCTGAACGCCATTGCAGAACTCGGCTATATTCCAAACCGCGCAGCAGGCAGCCTCGCTTCTGCCGGCTCCACATTGATGAGCGTTCTTTTGCCCTCGCTCTCCAATATCGTTTTTCCGGATGTGTTGCGAGGCATTCATACCGCTCTCACGCAAACGGCGTTTCAGCCCGTGATCGGCGTGACCGACTATGATCCGCTGGTCGAAGAGCGCATTCTTGTCTCATTTCTAGCCTGGCAGCCAGCAGCGATCATCCTCGCCGGGCTTCACCATACACCGACGGCCCGCCGCCATCTGGAGCATGGGAGGTTCCGCGTTGCCGAACTCATGGATATTGACGGTGATCCCGTTGATATTGCTGTTGGCATGTCGCACCGCCAGGCTGGCTATGACACCGGCCGGCACCTCATCCAGCGTGGCTATCGCCGCTTCGGCTATGCCGGGCATAGTGTCGTCTTCGATGATCGCGCCACCGCCCGTTACGAGGGACTTTGCACGTCGCTGCGTGAGGCCGGGCTCTCGCTGGTTGCCGAGCATCGTCATCCGGGCCCAAGCTCGACTATGGCGGGGCGTGATCTCGCTGGAGATTCTTCTCGCGACCGAGCCCGGTCTCGACGTGGTGGTGTTTCCGAACGATGACATGGCGATGGGCGGAATTTTCCACTGCATGCATGTCGGGATTACCGTGAAGCAGCAGCTTGGAATATTCGGCTTCAATGGGCTGGATATCGGGCAGGCGATGTCCATGCCGTTGTCGACGATCCTGTCGAAGCGCTTTCTCATCGGCAAGACGGCAGCTGAAAAATTGCTCGAAAGCCGTGAGCGCCCCGAGGAAAAGACCATCATCAATACCGGTTATGAAATCATCGAAGGTGCGACCGCATAGGTCAGAGTGGTTCATTTTCGCTTTTGCGCCGATTGACATAAGTTCATTTTCGTTTTCGAATGGCGTCACAGAAAACGAAAATGAAAGTTGACACGATGTTTCTGCCCCCCAGACATGCCGAAATTCTGGAGATGGCCAAGGAACATGGCCGCGTCCTCGTTGACGATCTCGCCGTTCACTTCAATTTGACGCCGCAGACCATTCGCAAGGATCTGAACGATCTGTGCGACCAGCGCCTGCTTACCCGCATTCATGGCGGTGCGCTGTTTCCTTCCGGAGTGCAAAATCTCGAATATGAGGCGCGCCGGCTCATCGCGGCAGGTGAGAAGGAGGCGATCGGCCGCGCGGCCGCCAATCTCATTCCGGATAACGCTTCGCTCTTCGTCAACATTGGCACCACCACCGAGGCGGTGGGGCAAGCCTTGCTTGATCGCAAAGGCCTGATGATTATCACAAATAATATTAATGTTGCCAATAAGTTACGTATTTACCCCGACATTGAAGTGGTCATCGCAGGTGGCGTGGTTCGTGGCTCCGATGGAGGTATTGTCGGCGAAGCCGCAGTGGATTTCATTCGCCAGTTCAAAGTGGATTTCGCGGTGATCGGCACCTCTGCCATCGACAGCGACGGGGCTCTGCTCGATTTCGATTTTCGCGAAGTGAAGGTTGCCCAAGCCATCATGGCCAATGCGCGCCATGTGATCCTCGTTTCTGACTCGACCAAATTCGAGCGCACGGCGCCCGTGCGCATCGGCCATCTCTCGCAGGTCCACACTTTTATAACCGATCGCTGCGAAAGCGCGGCAATCCGGCAGATTTGTGCCGATGCCGACGTACGGCTCATCGAAACCTCGGCCTGATTGGGCACTTGTGCCGTTTTGCAATGCGCAGTATAGTTCACTTCAGTTTCGTATTGCTTTCGTAATTCATTTGTGTATCTTTCGCAATTGCGAGGAAATGGTGCGTTGCGAAAAATCGGGAGGATGGAATTGCCAGGTTTGGCCGAACACGTCTTCGACATCTTCGTTATTGGCGGTGGCATCAATGGATGCGGCATCGCGCGGGACGCTGTTGGCCGCGGCTATTCGGTGTTCCTTGCGGAAATGAACGATCTCGCCAGCGGCACTTCTTCCGGCTCCACCAAGCTTATTCATGGCGGGCTGCGCTATCTCGAATATTATGAATTCCGGCTGGTGCGCGAATCATTGATGGAGCGCGAAGTGCTGTGGGCCAATGCGCCGCATATCATCTGGCCGATGCGCTTTGTCCTGCCGCATCATGCCGGCCTGCGCCCGGCCTGGCTCCTGCGGCTTGGCCTCTTCCTTTATGACCACATCGGCGGCCGCAAGAGGCTCCCTGCGACGCGGACGCTCGACATGACCCGCGATCCGGCGGCCAAACCGCTGAAATCGCTCTACACCAAGGCTTTCGAGTATTCCGATTGCTGGGTCAACGATGCGCGCTTCGTCGCCTTGAATGCCCGTGATGCCGCCGATCGCGGTGCCGTCATCCGTACCCGCACGAAGGTGGTCAGTGCCCGGCGCGATGCAAATGTCTGGACCCTGACCCTGCAGGACGACCTGACCGGCACCACGGAGGAAATCCGCTCGCGGCTCGTGGTCAATGCTGCCGGTCCCTGGGTGGATGAGGTGCTGACCGGTGTCGTTGGCAGCAACAATGCGCACAACGTCCGCCTCGTGCAGGGCAGTCATATCGTCGTGAGGAAGAAGTTCGACGATCCGCGCGCCTACTTCTTCCAGAACACCGACGGCCGCATCATTTTCGCCATTCCCTACGAACAGGATTTCACGCTCATCGGCACCACCGATCAGGATTATCACGGCAATCCTGCGGAGGTAAAAATCAGCGATGCCGAGATCGATTATCTCTGTGCAGCGGCCAGCGAATATTTCGTCGAGCCAGTCAAGCGGGAACATGTTGTGTGGACCTATTCCGGTGTGCGCCCGCTCTATGACGATGGTGCGTCCAAAGCCCAGGAGGCCACGCGCGACTATGTGCTGAAGGCCGACGCACCGCATGGCCAGGCGCCGCTGCTCAACATATTCGGCGGCAAGATCACGACCTACCGGCGTTTGTCGGAACACATGCTGGAGAAAATCGAGGATCAGCTTGGCAAAAAGGGGAAGCCCTGGACCGCCACTGGCACTTTGCCGGGCGGCGATTTTGCGGCAACCGCCTTCGATGCCGAGTTGCACAAGCTCAAGGTCGATTATCCTTTTCTGCCGGACGTTCATGCGCACCGCCTGTTCCGGCTTTACGGTACGAAAGTCCGGACATTGCTCGGGCGCGCAGCATCGATCGACGATCTTGGCAGGCACTTCGGCTCTGATCTTTACGAGGCGGAGGTTCGCTACCAGATCGATCATGAATGGGCCGTGACGGCGCAGGACGTGCTGTGGCGCCGCACCAAGAAGGGTTTGCATTTGAACGCTGACGAGGCAGCCGCGCTTGATCGCTTCATGGAAGATGCGGTCGACCGGCGGCGCAAGCTCGCAGCCGAATAGTTTTGGATTGAGCGATGTGGACAAATGTCCGCATTGTCTCTGGGAGGAGAGCATATGTTGGAATTGCGGAATGTATCCAAAGTGGTGGGCGGTAAGCCCCATCTCAGCGATATTTCGCTGACTTTGGAACATGCCACGCTGAATGTCCTGCTCGGCCCGACCTTGTCCGGCAAGACCAGTCTCATGCGCATCATGGCTGGCCTCGATGCGCCGACCTCGGGCTCGGTCTGGTTCGATGGCAAGGATGTGACCGGTGTGCCGGTGCAGAAGCGCTCGGTAGCCATGGTCTATCAGCAGTTCATCAATTATCCGGCTTTCACGGTCTATGAGAACATCGCCTCGCCCATGCGCGTTGCCGGCGCCGATAGTGCGACCATCGACCGCGAAGTGCGCAAGGCCGCGGAACTGCTGAAACTCACGCCGTTCCTTGACCGCACGCCGCTCAGCCTCTCCGGCGGTCAGCAGCAGCGCACGGCGCTGGCGCGTGCCATCGTCAAGAATGCCAAACTGGTTCTGCTCGATGAGCCGCTGGCCAATCTCGACTACAAGCTGCGCGAGGAATTGCGCCAGGAACTGCCGAAGATATTCGCCGAATCCGGTACGATCTTCGTCTATGCCACCACCGAACCGCATGAGGCGCTGCTTCTTGGTGGCAATACCGCGACCCTTTCGGAAGGCCGCATCACCCAGTTCGGGCCGACCATCGATGTCTTCCGCAAGCCGGACGACCTGATCACCGCGCAGACTTTCGCCGACCCGCCGCTCAACACAATTGCGCTGGCCAAGTTCGGCAAGGTGTTCCAGCTGGAGGGTGGTGTCGCTCTGCCGGTGCCCGCGCATCTCGCCGAATTCGCAGATGGCACTTACACCATCGGCTTTCAGCCGCACCATGTCGCGACAGTTCGGACGAATCCCGGCGAGATCGGTCTGAAAGCGACGGTCACCGCGACGGAAATCACCGGTTCGGAAAGTTATGTGCATCTCTCTTTTGCAGATGCGCGCTGGACCATGCTGGCGCATGGTATTCACATCTACACGCCCGATGAGGAGATCGAGATCTTCATCGATCCGCGCAATCTGATGATTTTTGACGCGAGCGGCAATTCCGTCACCCGCCGCCAGAAGCTGGCGGCATAGGAGCGATCATGGCACGCATCGACCTCAATCACATCCGCCATGCCTACGGCCCCAACCCGAAATCGGACAAGGACTATGCGCTGAAGGAAGTGCATCACAGCTGGGAGGATGGCGGCGCCTATGCTCTGCTTGGGCCGTCCGGTTGCGGCAAGACCACCCTGCTCAATATCATTTCAGGGCTGATCCATCCTTCGCACGGTCAGTTGCTCTTCAACGGCGAGGATGTAACGAACCTTTCCACCCAGGAACGCAATATCGCGCAGGTATTCCAGTTCCCGGTCATCTACGACACCATGACCGTCTACGACAATCTTGCCTTTCCCTTGCGCAATCGCGGTGTGCCCGAAGCGGAGATTGACCGCAAGGTGCGCGAAACGCTGGAAATGATCGATCTCGCCAGCTGGGCCAAAAAGAAGGCGCGCGGTCTCACCGCCGATCAGAAGCAGAAGATATCGCTGGGCCGTGGCCTCGTTCGATCCGACGTCAATGCCATCCTGTTCGATGAGCCGCTGACGGTTATCGATCCCCACATGAAGTGGGTGCTGCGCTCGCAGCTGAAGCAATTGCACCAGCGCTTCGGCTATACCATGGTCTATGTCACGCACGACCAGACCGAAGCCCTGACTTTCGCCCAGAAGGTCGTTGTCATGTATGACGGCGAGATCGTGCAGATCGGTACGCCCGAGGAACTGTTCGAGCGGCCGAAGCACACCTTCGTCGGTTATTTCATCGGCTCGCCCGGCATGAACGTCATGCCGGTAAAGCTCGCCGGCGGCATGGCTCAAATCGGCAGCCACCAGATTCAGCTGCCATCACCTGCCATGCCTGTCGCCGCAGGCAAGATTGAACTTGGAATTCGCCCGGAATATGTGCGTCTCGGACGTCTTGGCATACCGGTCAAGATCGCCAAGGTCGAGGATATCGGCCGGCACAAGATCGTCCGCACCCGGCTCGAAAATCAGGAGATCGCCGTCATCGTCGGCGAGGGTCAGGATATTCCGGCCGAACCGCATGTCGCCTTCGATCCGAAAGGCATCAATATCTACGCCGATTCCTGGCGGGTGGAAGGACAGTAACCATGGAAAAAACCTGGAACAACAAAGCTTGGTTCATGGTCCTGCCGGTGCTGCTGCTGGTGGCCTTTTCCGCCGTCATCCCGCTGATGACCGTGGTCAACTATTCGGTGCAGGATACGTTCGGCAATAACCAGTTCTTCTGGGCCGGCACGGAATGGTTCGAAGAGATACTTCACTCCGAACGCTTTCATGCCGCGCTCGGGCGTAACCTTGTCTTCTCGTTCATCATTCTTGCCATCGAGGTGCCGCTTGGCATCGTCATCGCGCTCAACATGCCGCGCAAAGGCTGGGGCGTTCCGGTCTGCCTGGTGCTGATGGCCCTGCCGCTGCTTATCCCGTGGAATGTTGTTGGTACCATCTGGCAAGTATTCGGTCGTGTCGACATCGGCCTCCTCGGCTACACACTCGCCAAGCTTGGCATCAATTACAATTACGTTCAGAACCCGATGCATGCCTGGTTCACGGTCATCATCATGGATATCTGGCATTGGACCAGCCTGGTGGTGCTTCTCTGCTATGCCGGTCTTGTGTCGATCCCCGATGCCTTCTACCAGGCGGCCAAGATCGATGGTGCGTCGCGCTGGGCGGTGTTCCGTTACATCCAGTTGCCGAAGATGAATCGCGTGCTGCTGATCGCCGTGCTGCTGCGCTTCATGGATAGTTTCATGATCTATACCGAGCCTTTCGTCGTCACCGGCGGCGGCCCCGGCAATTCGACGACGTTCCTGTCGATCGACCTCGTCAAGGTGGCTGTCGGCCAGTTTGACCTTGGTCCGGCAGCGGCCATGTCGATCATCTACTTCCTGATCATCCTGCTGCTGTCATGGGTCTTCTATACGATCATGACCAATTACGATGCGGAGCGCTGATATGTCGGTGAGACAGGAAACACTTGCACGCACCAGCGAGCGGCCCGAAGCCGAGCAGCGGCAGATCGACAAGGCGCTTGCCCGCAAGATGCGCAAGCGCGGCGACGAGTCGAAGTTCTGGTGGCTCATTCCGACGCTCTACATCATCTTCCTGATGCTGCCGATTTACTGGCTCATCAATATGAGCTTCAAGACCAACCAGGAAATCCTCGGTGCCTTTTCGCTCTGGCCAAAAAGCCCGACGCTGCACAATTACGCGGTCATCTTCACAGATCCGTCCTGGTACAAGGGCTACATAAATTCCATCATCTATGTGGTGATGAACACGGTGATCTCGGTGCTGGTGGCGTTGCCGGCGGCCTATGCGTTCTCGCGCTACCGGTTCCTCGGCGACAAGCACCTGTTCTTCTGGCTGCTGACCAACCGCATGGCTCCGCCCGCCGTATTTGCGCTGCCGTTCTTCCAGCTCTATTCGGCATTTGGGCTGATTGACACGCACATCGCCGTGGCGCTTGCCCATTGCCTGTTCAACGTGCCGCTTGCCGTTTGGATCCTTGAAGGCTTCATGTCGGGCGTTCCGAAGGAAATCGATGAGACCGCCTATATAGACGGGTACTCCTTCCCCCGCTTTTTCGTGAAGATCTTCGTTCCGCTGATCGCAAGCGGTATTGGTGTTGCCGCCTTCTTCTGCTTCATGTTCTCGTGGGTGGAACTGCTGATCGCCCGCACCCTGACGACGACTGCCGCAAAGCCAATTGCCGCCATCATGACACGCACGGTCTCGGCCTCGGGTCTGGATTGGGGTGTGCTTGCCGCAGCTGGCGTGCTGACCATCATTCCGGGCGCGATCGTTATCTATTTCGTCCGCAACTACATTGCCAAGGGCTTTGCCCTGGGGAGGGTATAATGGAAACGACAAGGCGTTGGCCCGTGGTGCTGGCGGTTGTCGCAGCCGCTTTCACAATCATGGTCGGGCTTCTCGTTGCGGCTGTGCCTGTCAAGGATGGCGCGCGCGACTGGTTCGCACCTCTGGTTGCCGGCGGTTGGATGGCCTGGACATTCCCGACTGCGCTGTTCTTCCTCACCATCTTTGCGCTCATGTCGCTTATGGCCGTATGGGAATATGCCTCTCCAGGTGGCAACCCAAGGGTTGGCATCTTGCGCTTTGAAACCACGCGCGGCGACCGGCTGTTCGTGTCGCTGCTCGGCAGCGCATTCATTCACCTCGCCTGGCTCGGCCTTGTCGGCCCGAACCTTTGGTGGGCTCTGGCTCTCTCTGTGGTCTACGCAATCGGCGTATTCCGCTTTGTCTAGGAACAAGGTGCAAGGCATTCCGCCACGCACCTGACGATGCAATCGCAACTCTGGGAGGACTAAAATGCGAACGCGAATATTGACGACAACGACAGCTCTCGTACTGCTCTTCGGTGCAGGCAGTGCCTATGCCGGCATGGACGAGGCCAAGGCATTCCTCGACAAGGAAATCGGCGACATGTCGGCGCTCGATCGGGCGGCGCAAGAAAAGGAAATGCAGTGGTTCGTGGATGCGGCAAAGCCTTTTGCCGGCCTGGACATCAAGGTGGTCTCGGAAACCATCACCACGCATGAATACGAGTCGAAGACCCTCGCCAAGGCGTTCACCGATATCACCGGTATCAAGATCACACACGATCTGATCGGCGAAGGTGACGTCGTGGAAAAGCTGCAGACACAGATGCAGTCGGGTGAAAACGTCTATGACGCCTACATCAACGACTCGGACCTGATCGGCACCCACTGGCGCTATCAGCAGGCGCGCAGCCTGACCGACTGGATGGCGAATGAAGGCAAGGATGTCACCAACCCGGATCTCGACATCGACGACTTCATCGGCAAATCCTTCACCACCGCGCCGGACGGCAAGCTTTATCAGTTGCCCGACCAGCAGTTCGCGAACCTCTACTGGTTCCGCTACGACTGGTTCAACGACGAGAAGAACAAAGCAGACTTCAAGGCGAAGTATGGCTACGACCTCGGCGTGCCGGTCAACTGGTCGGCCTATGAGGATATTGCCGAGTTCTTCACCGGCCGCGAGGTGGACGGCAAGAAGGTCTACGGCCATATGGATTATGGCAAGAAGGATCCGTCGCTGGGCTGGCGCTTCACCGATGCCTGGCTCTCCATGGCCGGCAATGGCGACAAGGGCATTCCGAACGGCAAGCCGGTCGACGAATGGGGCATCAAGGTCGACGAGAATTCGCGTCCGGTCGGCTCCTGCGTTGCGCGCGGCGGTGACACCAACGGTCCGGCTGCGGTCTATTCCATCCAGAAATACCTGGATTGGATGAAGGCCTATGCTCCTGCGGCGGCTCAGGGCATGACCTTCTCCGAATCGGGCCCGGTACCGTCGCAGGGCGAAATCGCCCAGCAGATGTTCACCTATACGGCGTTCACCGCCGACTTCGTCAAGCCAGGCTTGCCGGTGGTCAACGAGGACGGCACGCCAAAGTGGCGTTTCGCCCCGTCTCCGCATGGCGTGTACTGGAAGGACGGCATGAAGCTTGGCTATCAGGACGCCGGTTCCTGGACGTTGCTGAAATCCACCCCGGATGATCGCGCCAAGGCCGCATGGCTCTATGCGCAGTTTGTGACATCCAAGACCGTCGATGTGAAGAAGAGCCATGTCGGCCTGACCTTCATCCGCCAGTCGACGCTCGACCATAAGTCCTTTACCGACCGCGCGCCAAAACTTGGGGGCCTGATCGAGTTCTATCGCTCGCCGGCTCGCTTGCAATGGTCGCCGACCGGAACCAATGTTCCGGACTATCCGAAGCTGGCTCAGCTTTGGTGGCAGGCGATCGGTGATGCGTCCTCGGGTGCCAAGACTGCACAAGAGGCCATGGACTCGCTGTGCGAGGAACAGGAAAAGGTGCTTGGACGCCTCGAGAAGTCGGGCGTTCAGGGCGACATCGGCCCGAAATTGGCCGAAGAGCATGATCTTGCTTACTGGAATGCCGAAGCTGTGAAGGCAGGCAATCTGGCACCGCAGCTCAAGGTCGAGAACGAAAAGGAAAAGCCGCAGACCATCAATTATGATGAGCTGGTCAAGAGCTGGGTAAAGTAAGCTTCAAACAGTTGGAGCGGGGAAGGGGTGGCGCTTGGGCGCCGCCCCTTTTATTTGGATGGCCATTCGTCAACAGGCCAATCTCGTGCCGTATGAATGATGCGCACGATGGATACTGTTTCTCGCCCATGGATAAGGTTGATCGAATAATCGATAATGTAAGGCAGGCGCGGCACCGATTTTTCATACGTTCCGGCTACTCGTCCATGGCGGCCTGTCGCAAAACTGCCAAGATCGTTGCCGGCGTCTCGAATTCGGTCTGCTATTCGCCTTGCTGCTTCTGGATTATCGGCAGCAATATATGAGACCTGTTGTTTGAGGTCATCCAGTGCTGGACGGAACCATCCGACAGGCCGCGTCAAGCCTTGCGTCTTTCGACAGCGTCAATCACGGCATAAATTTCTGCCATGGCATCTTCATGCGACATGAAACTGTCGGTGTCTCCTGCGGTGATGGCGTCAAGGCCACGCTGAATACCCTCTACGATCTCGAGTTCATGGTCGACATAGGCAGAAACCGCTTCCGCAGCGAGAAAGGATTTGCTGCGTCGCGTGTCCTTTGCCAATCGGCCCAGCTTGTCTTTCATCTCAGAACTGATGCGTATAGTCAGAGTTGTATCAGTCATGGTTACAGCCTTGTGTTGTTTTGTACACAATCTAACACAGAAGTGCTTGTCGCCAATCGAATGAGGTACGTGTGCGAACTTAAAGCCCGTAGACCTGCAAAAGGTTCATCATGCGACTCACGGCCAGCTCAGGCTTGTCGAGAACATTGGCCTGATCAGCCAGCCGGAAAATATCCGCATAGTGGACGATCCCGCGTGCCGATTGCATGCCTGCTGGCATGGTGAAATGGCTTTGGTGGCCGTTGAGCCAGGCGAGGAACACGACGCCTGCCTTGTAATATTGGGTCGGAGCCTCGAAGATCTTGCGGGACAACGGAACCGTCGGCTCGATCACCGCGCGAAAAGCTTGAGTCTCGCCTTTGGCGAGGAGACTCAACGCCTTCGACGCCGAAGGTGCCACCGCGTCGAAGATACCGAGCAGCGCATGGCTGTAGCGTGTGCCGTCGCCTTCGATCAATTCGGCATAGTTGAAATCGTCGCCGGTGAAGCACAGCACACCCTCGGGCAGCCGCTTGCGCAACTCGACTTCCTTCCGGTTGTCGAGCAGCGAAATCTTGATACCTTCGACCTTGTCCCTGTTGTCGTTGATGATGGCGAGAACTGTTTCCAGAGCCGTGTCGAAGGAATGCGAACCCCAGTAGCCGGCTAACTGGGGGTCGAACATGTCGCCGAGCCAATGCAGAACGGCCTTCTCCCGGGTCTGGCTCAGGAGCTCGCCATAGACGGTGCGATAGTCGTCACCGGAACGTGCGACCCGCGCCAGTGCGCGGCTTGCCATCATTACCGCCCGTCCGCCCTCGGCCTCGACGAAACCGATCTGCGTCTCATAGGCGTCAATGACGTCTTGAAGATGCTTGGTGTCGTTCGGTGCCAGCTGGTCAGTGCCTGCACCGCAGGCGAGATCTGCGCCCGCAACGGAGCGCGACTCTGCGAGCGAGCGGCGGATCAGCTCGCGCGCTCCAGCCCAGTCCAAACCCATGCCGCGTTGCGCCGTATCCATGGCCTCGGCGATCTTGAATCCGAGCGACCAGAGGTGATGGCGGAAGGCCATCGTCGCATCCCAATCTATAGCCGGAGCGCCCCATGGCTGGACATCGCGCAAGGGATCGGAAACCACATGGGCGGCTGCATAGGCGATGCGGTTGAAGACAGGCATCGTGGCCGGTGTACCAATCGGTTCGCCTGTCAGACGATAATCGGAGGTTGTCCCGTCTGCGTTGGGCAACTTTAGGGTAAGGGTCATAGCTATCGCTCCCGATCAAACACGCAACTTCTATTTTGGAACGTTCCAAAAAACAAGAGATAAAACGAAAAATCACTAGATTCGCTCAAAATGCCCGCAAATTAGTCTGCAAAACACTGAATCTGTCCCAAGAAAATCAACCAGGACGGGTGTAATTGGCGCAAAAAATTGTGGTGTAAGAAAATGCTTGACTAATTTGGAACGTTCCAATTAAAGTTGCCGCAACTTGGGAGATACGCCTTTGAACCGGACCCGGACCAGCATTGTGGACATAGCGCGCGCCGCCGGCGTGTCGAAATCCACCGTGTCCCTGGTTCTCCAAGGCAGCCCGCTCGTCAATGACAAGACCCGCGAGAAGGTCAGCGGGCTCATCGATGAGCTTGGCTATGTCTATAATCGCGGCGCCGCAAACTTGCGCCAGGCCAGGTCCAAAATCGTCGGCATCGTCGTCAATGACCTGACCAACAGCTTCTTCGCGGAATTGGCTGTTGGCATGGATCTGGTGGTCCAATCGGCAGGTTATGTGCAGTTTCTCGCCCACAGCGGTGAGAGTGTGGACCGGCAGCGCCAGGTCATTGCATCGATGCGGGAAAATGGCATTGCCGGACTGATCCTGTCGCCGGCGCGGGGCACGGAAGCCAATGATATCAAGTCCTTGGCAGACAGCGGAATCCCGGTTGTGGTTGTTGTCCGAAACCTCCCCGGCGCCAAGGTTTCAACGCTTTTGTCCGACAATTATGCCGGTGCCAAGGCTGCCATCCGGCATCTGATCGGCCTTGGTCATCGCCGCATCGCCTTTATGGGCGGCTTCGTCGACACTGCGGTTTTCTCCGACCGGGTGCGCGGTTATCGCGATGCGCTGGTCGAGGCGGGTATCCCGCTCAACGACAATTTCATCATTCATTCCGCTCCATCGCGCGCCGGCGGTGTCGCAGCGGTCGAGCGCATGATGCTCTTCGCGGAGCGCCCGACTGCAGCCCTCTGCCTCAACGACGCGGTGGCATTCGGCGTTTGCGACGGCCTGCGCTCGAACAATATAGAGCCGGGAAAAGGCTTTGGAATCATAGGCTTCGATGACGTCATCGAAGCCAAGACCGCTGTTCCTGCCCTAACGACCGTTTCAGTTGACCCGCAGGGAATGGGCCAGCGCGCGGCCCAGCTGCTCTTGAAGCAGATCAACGCAGGACAGATCGATCAGGAATCCATCGTGACGTCAGTGCGGCTTGTGGTGCGGCAAAGCTGCGGTGCGCCCGTGAAACAACCGGAGGAAATGGCATGACACGCTGGGGATTGATCGGGGCAAGCACCATTGCGCATGAATGGGTGATCGATGCGATCCGCGCGAACGGCGGCGAGATCGTTTCGGTGATGAGCACGAATGCCGAACGCGGCGCGAAATACGCGACGGATCACGGGATCGCCCGTTCCGTGACGAGTGTCGATGCACTACTGAACGACCAACCCATTGATGCGGTTTACATTTCCACCACCAACGAATTGCACAAAGATCAGGTTCTTGCCGCTGCAAAAGCTGGAAAACATGTGCTATGCGAGAAGCCGCTTGCAACCAGCCTTGCCGATGCGCGCGTCATGGTCGAAGCGTGCCGCGCCGCCAATGTGGTATTTGCAACTAACCATCACCTGCGCAATGCGGCAAGTCACACGGCGATGCGCGATGCGATTGCGGCCGGCAAGATCGGCACTCCGCTTGCTGCCAAGGTTTTCCATGCGGGTTATCTGCCGCCGCATCTGCAGGGCTGGAGGCTCGACCGTCCGGAAGCGGGCGGCGGGGTTATCCTCGACATCACTGTCCACGATACGGATACGCTGCGGTACGTGCTCGGTGATGATCCTGTTGAAGCTATTGCGTCCACTCAAAAAAGCGGGCTTGCCAAGGCCGGGCTTGAGGATGCGGTCATGGGTGTGATGCGGTTCAAGTCGGGGCTCATCGCCCTGTTCCATGATGGCTTCACCACCAAATATTCCGAAACCGGCTTCGAGGTGCACGGCACCGAAGGCTCGCTCGTTGGTCGCAATGTGATGACACAGAGACCGGTTGGTACCGTGACCCTGCGCAATGCCGATGGCGAGACTGAACTCAAGCTCGATCACAAGAACCTCTACGAGACCGGAGTCGCCAGGTTCCACGCCGCGATTGCCGGAAATGGCGTTCCATCGGCGAGCGGCGAGGATGGTGTGTGGTCGCTCGCTGCAGGTATCGCTGTTGCCGAGGCGGCAAAAACCGGAACCGTCCAGCATATCAACCCAGGCCTTTGAAAAATAGAAATACAAGAATGAACAAGCACATAACTCCTGAGGAGGCCGCGAACCTCATCCCCGACGAAGCCATTGTTTCGGTCTCTTCATCGAGTGGTCTCGGTTGTCCGGATCTGATGTTGAAGGCGATTGGGGCGCGTTTCGATGCGACCGGTCATCCCCGCGATCTGACGACCTTGCACCCTATCGCTGCCGGGGACATGAGCGGCATCAAGGGTGTCGATTACATCGCCAAGAAGGGGCTTCTGAAGAAAATCATCGGCGGCTCCTACCCGTCTGGCCCCTCCACCGCCGAGCCGCCATTGATCTGGCAGATGATCGGCAATGATGAGGTCGCGGCCTACAACATCCCGTCCGGCATTCTCTTCGACATGCACCGCGAGGCGGCCGCGAAACGCCCGGGCGTGCTGACCAAGGTCGGGCTCGACACCTTTGTCGATCCGGACCGGCAAGGTTGCGCCATGAACGCTTTGGCGGCCAGGGAGCCGGTTGTTCGCAAGATCGACTTCGAGGGCGAGGAATGGCTGTTCTTCAAGCCCATAATTCCGCAGGTGGCCATCATTCGCGCCACCACGGCCGACGAGCGCGGCAACCTCACATACGAGCACGAGGGCGCCTACCTTGGCGGCTTCGATCAGGCGCTGGCGGTCCGCAACAATGGCGGAATCGTTATCGCGCAAGTGAAACGTATCACCAAGAGTGGTTCGATGAAGCCGCATGACGTGCGTGTTCCGGGCATTCTGGTGGACTATGTCGTCGTCGATCCTGATCAGATGCAGACGACGCAAACCGGCTATGACCCAGCGATCTCCGGTGAAATTTTCCATCCGTTGGAAGATTTTGCCCTGCCGGATTTCAATATCCAGAAAGTCATCGCCCGCCGTGTCGCCATGGAGCTTGAGGCGGGAAGCGCCGTCAATCTCGGTTTCGGCATCTCTGCCAATGTGCCGCGCATTCTTCTCGAAGAGGGACTGCATGGCGCGGTCACCTGGGTGATCGAGCAGGGTCCTGTCGGTGGCGTTCCGTTGCTCGACTTTGCCTTTGGCTGCGCTTCCAATGCCGAAGCCTTTGTACCGTCCCCGCACCAGTTCACCTATTTCCAGGGCGCAGGTTTCGATGCCTCACTTCTGTCCTTCCTTGAAATCGATCAAACCGGCTCGGTCAACGTGTCGAAGCTGAGCTTCCGTCCGCATGTCACTGCGGGTGCCGGCGGCTTTGTCGATATCACGGCCAGGGCACGCAAGATCGTCTTCTCGGGTATGTTCAATGCCGGCGCGAAAGTGCAGGTGGAGGACGGCAAGCTCGTGATCGAGAAGGAAGGCAAGCTGAAGAAGCTGGTCAGGGAGGTCGAGCACGTCACCTTCTCAGGCCGCCGTGCCGTCGAGCAGGGTCAGGACATCACCTATGTTACCGAGCGCTGCGTCATGGTTCTGCGCCCCGAGGGTCTTGTACTGACTGAAATTGCGCCGGGCATTGATTTGCAAACGCATATTCTCGACCAGTCGGAATTCCCGCTGGTCGTTGCCCGCGATCTTAAACTGATGGAGATTCAACTGTTTGGGCCGCAGCCATTCGGTTTGAAACTACCGCAGAAACCGCAAAGGACACTCAATGGCTGATCGGCGTATCGAAGTAACCTTCGCCGGCCCTATCGCCACGATCACGGTGTCGCGGCCGGAAAAACTCAACGCTTTCGACCTCGACATGCTGAAGGAATTAAGCGCTGCCTGCGATGCTGTCGAAGCCAACGCGGAGATACGGGTTGCGATCCTGACCGGTGCGGGCAAGGCTTTTTCTGCGGGCGGCGACATCAAGGCCTGGGCGGCGATGACGCCGAACGAATTCGGTCATGCCTGGGTGCGCTTCGGCCATCGCGTTTTTGAGCGTTTGGCTACACTGAGAGTCCCCCTCATCGCAGCGCTCAATGGCCATGCGCTGGGCGGCGGGCTGGAACTGGCCGCGGCCGCCGATATCCGCATCGCCGAAACCCAGATCAGGCTAGGCCTGCCGGAAACCGGGCTTGGCATGGTGCCTGGCTGGTCCGGAACGCAACGTCTTGTCCGCCGGTTTGGCGCACAGGTTGTCCGCCGCATGGCATTGGGCGGCGAGATCTTCAGTGCGAACGAGGGGCAAGCCGTCGGTCTGGTGGACCATGTCGTCGAGACGGGTGCCGCCGTTGCCACGGCGCAGGCCTACGCAGAGCGGATCGCCAAGCGTGGCCCGGCAGCCGTCGAAGTGGCAAAACTGATGATCGCCTCGGCCAATGGCGAAGATAATGGGACGGCGGTCGAGGCTTTGGGCTCGATCCTCGTCGCAAAAACAGCGGACCTGAAGGAAGGTGTTTCGGCCTTTGCCGAAAAGCGCGAGCCCGTGTTCAAGGGAGAATGGTAATGACAGTTCTGGTACGTCCACAAGCGCTCGATAATTTCAATGTGCGTGAATTCCAGATGCTGATCGGCGGTAAATGGGCCGACGGCGCTGAAGGTGGCGTGATCGAGCGCAAGAGCCCCGGACATGGCGTCGTGGTTTCGCGTTATCAGGCAGGAACGAAGGTCGATGCCGAGCGGGCAATCGCCGCTGCGCGCAATGCTTTCGACAACGGTCCATGGTCGCACATGACCGGTGCCGAAAGATCAAACATCATTTTGAAGGCAGCAGATCTAATCGCGGCCCGCTCCGATGAGCTCGCCTATCTCGACTGTATCGAATCCGGAAAGCCGATTTCGCAGGCGAAAGCCGAACTTGGCGGTGCCGTCGATATCTGGCGGTATGCCGCAGCTCTCGGGCGCGACCTGCACGGCGAAAGCTACAACACCCTGGGCGATGGAACGCTGGGCGTCGTGCTGCGTGAGGCAATCGGTGTTGTCTCGATTATCACGCCGTGGAATTTCCCGTTTCTCATTGTAAGTCAAAAGTTACCATTTGCGCTTGCTGCCGGTTGTACCACTGTCGTCAAGCCATCAGAACTCACGTCCGGGTCTACGCTGTTGCTCGGTGAAATTCTAATCGAAGCCGGTGTTCCGCCTGGTGTAGTCAATATTGTCGTTGGAACGGGCGCCGAGGTCGGTGCACCAATGACGACACATCCCGATGTCGACATGATATCTTTCACGGGCTCGACGCTGGTCGGCAAGCTTACCATGGCCAATGCAGCCCAGACTTTGAAAAAGGTTTCGCTCGAACTCGGGGGCAAAAACCCACAAATCGTTTTTCCCGATGCGGAGCTGGATGACTTCATCGATGCCGCCGTATTCGGGGCCTATTTCAATGCCGGTGAATGCTGCAATGCGGGGTCCCGCCTGATCGTTCACCGCGATATTGCGGACGACGTGGTTGCGCGTGTTGCGGCGCTCTCCGCCAAAGTGAAGGTTGGCGATCCGCTCGATCCCCAAACCAAGGTTGGTGCAATCATCACGCCTGAACACCTGAAGAAGATCGATACCTATGTGCGTCAGGCTGCATCGGCAGGTGCAAATGTCAGCCATGGTGGCGAACCGCTTGATCTCGGCATGGGGCAATTCATGTCGCCGACGATCCTTTCTTCGATTCAGCCGGAAATGGCTGTGGCGCGTGAAGAAGTATTCGGACCGGTGCTGTCTGTGCTAACATTCGAAACCCTGGAAGACGCCGTCCGTATCGCCAATTCCATAGATTATGGCTTGTCGGCCGGCGTGTGGAGCCGCGACTTCGACACGTGCCTGACAATCGGCAGACGGGTGCGTGCCGGAACGGTCTGGATGAATACATTCATGGACGGTGCATCAGAGTTGCCGTTCGGCGGATACAAGCAGTCCGGACTTGGCCGCGAGCTCGGCAGGCATGCAGTGGAGGACTATACCGAGACCAAGACGTTGAACATGCACATCGGTAGGAGGAAAGTAGTATGGTCAGGGAATTAAATCGATTGTAATAGCCATTCTGCATACTGTAAGAATGCTCCGGACTTGGGGAAACTTCGGTCGGATTTTGTCAAATTTTTCTCTTTTTTCACGTGGGAGGCATGAAATGAAAAAGTGGATGAATACGGTTGCTGCAGCAGCAATGTTGCTGGGTACCGCAACAATGGCGCACGCAGCCGAAAACGTCGAGGTCCTGCACTGGTGGACGTCCGGCGGTGAAGCAACGGCGCTGGAGGTTCTGAAGAAGGATCTGGAAACCAAGGGTATTACCTGGTCCGACATGCCGGTTTCTGGTGGTGGCGGCACCGAAGCAATGACCGTTTTGCGTGCTCGTGTAACCGCTGGCAACCCGCCAACGGCCGTGCAGATGCTCGGTTTCGACATTCTCGATTGGGCGAAGCAGGGTGCGCTTGGCAATCTGGACGATATTGCAGCGAAGGAAAAGTGGGATGACGTCATCCCGACAGCCTTGCAGGGTTTCTCCAAATATGATGGTCACTGGATCGCAGCGCCGGTCAATGTTCACTCGACCAACTGGATCTGGATCAACAAGGCTGCTCTCGACAAGGCTGGCGGTAAGGAGCCTGCGAACTGGGATGAGCTGATCGCCCTTCTCGACAAGTTCAAGGAGCAGGGTATTACGCCGATCGCCCATGGTGGCCAGCCGTGGCAGGATGCAACGATTTTCGACGCCGTCGTTCTGTCCCTCGGCAATGACTTCTACAAGGCGGCTTTCATCGATCTCGATCCCAAGGCTTTGGGTAGCGACAAGATGAAGGAAGCCTTCGACCGCATGACCAAGCTGCGCACTTATGTGGACGACAATTTCTCCGGTCGTGACTGGAATCTTGCCTCCGCAATGGTCATAGAGAACAAGGCTGGTTTGCAGTTCATGGGCGATTGGGCCAAGGGCGAATTCGTCAAGGCCAAGAAGGAGCCGGGCAAGGACTTCGTTTGCATGCGCTTCCCGGGCACTCAGGGCTCCGTCACGTTCAACTCTGACCAGTTCGCCATGTTCAAGGTCAGTGATGCACAACGGGCCCCACAGCTGGTCATGGCATCGGCCATTGAAAGCCCGACTTTCCAGTCGGCGTTCAATGTGGTGAAGGGCTCCGCCCCGGCACGCACGGATGTTCCGGACACCGCCTTCGATGCTTGCGGCAAGAAGGCCATCAAGGACCTTGCCGAGGCCAACAAGGCCGGCACGCTCTATGGATCCATGGCTCATGGCCATGCCAATCCGGCTGCCGTCAAGAACGCGATCTATGACGTGGTTACGCGTGAGTTCAACGGTGAGTTGAGCTCCGACGAAGCGGTGAAGGAACTCGTTTCCGCTGTTGCTGCCGCGCAGTAAGTTTCGCTTTCCTGTCCGGGGTCAAATCGGCCCCGGACAGGTTACCCGCGACACTTCGCGGCAACCATAAGAATTAAAATAGTTGGAGGGGTGAGGCTATGGATACCCGCAGCCGCATACAGGACCTGATACCAAAATTGGTGTTGGGGCCGAGCTTTCTCATCGTTCTGATCTTCGTTTATGGCTTCATCGTCTACACGGGAATCCTGTCCTTCACGGACAGCAAGATGCTGCCTTCCTACGGCTTTGTCGGTCTTGAAAATTACCGCAAGCTCTGGGCCTTGCCGCATTGGTGGCGCGCGATCACGAATCTCGGTATTTTTGCCTCGCTCTATATCATCATTTGTACGGTCATTGGCCTCGGCCTCGCTATCCTGCTCGACCAGAAGATCCGCATCGAAGGGTTTCTGCGTCCGATCTATCTCTATCCTATGGCGCTTTCCTTCATTGTAACCGGCGTGGCCTGGAAATGGTTTCTCGACCCCGGTATCGGATTGGAAAACACCATGCATCAATGGGGTTGGGAGAGTTTCACGTTCAACTGGATCAAGGATCGCAACATGGCGATCTATACGGTGGTGATCGCCGCCGTCTGGCAGTCGTCGGGCTTTGTCATGGCCATGTTTCTTGCGGGGCTCCGCGGGGTCGACAATGAGATCATCAAGGCAGCCCAGATCGACGGCGCCTCGACCGGGATGATCTACCGGCGCATCATCATCCCGCTGATGCGCCCGGTTTTCCTCTCTGCCTTTGTCGTGCTCGCCCATCTTGCTATCAAGGCCTATGACCTTGTGATTGCGCTGACCGGCGGTGGACCGGGCCAGGCAACCGAGTTGCCGGCGACCTTCATGTATTCCTATACGTTTACACGAAATTCCATGGGTATCGGCGCATCCTCGGCGATCATCATGTTGATCATGATCTTCTCGATCATCATTCCATATCTCTATTCTGAAGTCCGGGGAGACAGGAAATGAGTGCCCAGAGCCCAGACAATGCAATTTCCAGCGGCAAGCTCACGCGTGCGCTGATCTATACCGCACTCTTGTTCTTCGCGTTCTACTATCTGTTGCCGCTCTACGTAATGGTGGTCAATTCGCTGAAGACACTCGATGAGATCCGCCAAGGCGGCATGCTTTCTCCACCGCGCGAATGGACGATCGAACCCTGGCTTTCCGCGTGGTCTACGGCACAGATCGGTGTACAGCCGACCGGGCTTAGGCCTTATTTCATCAATTCGATCCTCATGGTGGTCCCGGCTGTTGCCATATCGACCATCGTCGGGGCTCTGAATGGCTATGTCCTGACCAAGTGGCGGTTCCCGGGTTCCAACCTCATGTTCGGCATGCTCTTGCTCGGCTGTTTCATTCCTTTCCAGATCGTGCTTATTCCGATGGCACGCATGCTGGGGTTATTCGGTATGGCGGGCACGATTCAGGGCCTTATCCTGGTCCATGTGATCTATGGCCTCGGATTCACGACGCTATATTTCCGCAACTATTATGAAGCGTTTCCGACGGAGCTTGTCCGTGCGGCGCAAATTGACGGCGCCAGCTTCTTCCAGATATTCCGGCGAGATCCTCTTGCCTTCATCGGGCCCAATCATCGTTGTTTCCGTCATCTGGCAGTTCACCAACATCTGGAACGACTTCCTGTTTGGTGCCTCCTTCTCCGGTTTCAACAGCACGCCGATGACAGTTGCGCTCAATAATCTCGTCAACTCCTCGACGGGCGTGAAGGAATACAACGTGCATTTCGCCGGCGCGATCCTGGCCGCGCTGCCAACTCTCATCGTCTACATCGTTTCCGGACGCTATTTCGTCCGCGGCCTCATGTCCGGCGCCGTGAAGGGATAAATCAATGTCATTTCTCCAGATCAAAGACCTGCACAAATCCTACGGCAATGTGCCGATCCTCAAGGATATCAACATCGAGATCGACGAGGGCGGATTTCTCGTGCTCGTCGGACCTTCCGGTTGCGGCAAATCTACATTGCTCAACACGATTGCCGGACTGGAGCCGATCACCTCCGGCGATATCTCCATCAAGGGCAAATCGATCAGCGGACTGCACCCCTCCAAACGCGACATCGCCATGGTGTTCCAGTCTTATGCGCTCTACCCGAACATGACCGTTGGCGGGAATATTGCTTTCGGCATGGAAATCCGCGGCGTCCCGAAGCCCGAACGCGACAAGGCGATCAAACAGGTGGCGGACATGCTGCAGATCGGCCACCTGCTCGATCGTAAGCCGAGCCAGCTATCGGGCGGCCAGCGTCAGCGCGTCGCCATGGGCCGGGCACTTGTGCGCAACCCGCAAGTGTTCCTGTTCGACGAGCCGCTGTCCAATCTCGACGCCAAGCTGCGCGTCGACATGCGCACGGAAATCAAGCGCCTGCACCAGCGCATGAAGACGACGATCGTTTACGTTACGCACGATCAGATCGAGGCCATGACGCTCGCCAGCAAGATTGCGGTGCTCAAGGATGGGGTGCTGCAGCAGTTCGGCACGCCGGCTGAGATCTATAACAATCCGACCAACCTCTTCGTTGCTGATTTCATGGGCTCGCCCGCCATGAACCTGTTGAAGGCCAAGATCGATGGCGGACCGTCCGACCTGCGGGTCGTACTCGAGCGTCCCGACGCAGTGCCTCTGCACCTGCCGATCAAGAAGACCAATAGCGCGCTTGCCTTATACGCGGGCAAAGACGTGATTTTCGGCATTCGGCCCGAAGCCCTGACTGATCCCGATGGGGCAGACCGCAATGCGGGGTCGCTCGTCGAAGGCGAATGCCTGATCGAAGTGGTTGAGCCGGCGGGTTCCGACACCTTCGCCGTAACCAAGCTGGGCGGCAAGGAAGTGGTTGCCCGTTTACGTGCCGATGCACAAATCGTTGCGGGACAGAAGACCCAACTCGCCTTCAATCTGGACAAGGCCGTATTCTTCGATCCGCAGTCGCAATTGCGCATTGGCGCCTGAAACATAACTCATGAACGGTAGATGCTCATGAGCCAAGAGATACAACCGGCCACAGCAGCAGATATCGTCATCATTGGCTCAGGCATCGGCGGCGCGACGATGGCAGCAGGGCTTGCCGCCTCGGGAGCCGATATTCTCATCCTCGAGGCTGGCGATCATCTGCCTGATCGCCCGGAAAACCGCGATCCCCGGGCAATCTTCCAGCACGGCTTTTTCCGGCCAAAGGAAAACTGGTACGACGAAAACGGCAGTGCCTTCAATCCGGGCAATTATTACAATGTAGGCGGCAATTCAAAATTCTACGGAGCGGTGCTGACACGCTATCGCGCCGAGGATTTTGTGGAGATGCAGCATCTTGAGGGGGTGTCCCCTGCCTGGCCCTTTGCTTATGAGGAACTTGAACCATGGTACGGCAAAGCCGAGACCCTGTTTCAGGTTCGCGGGACGTTGGGCGAAGATCCGACGGAGCCGCACCACTCGACACCGTATAAGTTTTCGGCTGTTCCCGATGAACCGCCGATTGGTGCTTTGCGGACACGGCTGAGCGCCGTCGGTGTCCATCCATCGTCGCTGCCGCTTGGCGTCGATATCGACACGTGGCTTTCGCATGGCAAGACACCCTGGGATGCGCATCCCAATAGTTTTAGTGGCAAAATGGATGCTGAAACGACCGCACTCGCATCAGCGCTGAGGCATGGGAATGTCCGGCTCCAAATCAACTCGCGGGTTACGCGGCTTGAAACCGCGCCCGGTGGCAAGACCATCACAGCGGTGCATTACGAGAAGGACGGCGGAAGCTTTCTCATTAAGCCGAAGCTTGTCATTCTTTCGGCTGGTGCTGTGCAGTCTGCGGTTTTGCTGCTGCGCTCGGCCAATGATTCAAATCCACGCGGTCTTGCCAATCGTTCCGATCAGGTTGGCCGCAACTTCATGAACCACAATTTGTCCGCGGTCATTGGCTTCGATCCCCGCTTCAGGAACGATTCCATCTACCAGAAGACTTTCGGCTTCAACGATTTCTACCTGTCCGATGGAAATGGTGGTGCTCCGCTCGGCAATGTTCAACTGCTCGGACGCATCAGCGGACCGGTCCTTAAATCTGACCTGAAGCTGGTGCCGGAATGGGTGCTTGATCGCTTCTGCGCCCATACCGTGGATTTTCTGGCGATGAGCGAAGACATGCCGAAGCCCGAGAGCCGAGTTCGCGTCGATGGGGACAGGATCATCCTGCAATGGATCCGAAGCAACTGGCCGGCGCATCAAAAGCTGGTCGCACAGATCAAGACCGTATTGCGCGCTGCCGGATTTCCGCTGGTTCTCTCCAAGGCCTTCGATCGCAAGACGCCATCCCATCAATGCGGCACGGTCCGCATGGGTACCGATCCCGCTCAGGCGCCGCTCGATGTCTATTGCCGTGCTTTTGATCACCCTAATCTGTTTGTGGTCGATGCGGCGTTTCTGCCGACGTCCGCGGCCGTCAATCCGGCACTCACTATCGCAGCGCAGGCGTTGCGAGTCGCTGATCATATTGTGTCAAAGGACCTTGCCCAATGAAGCCGGTCGCCCTCGTCACAGGAGCCCGGCGTGGCATCGGGCTTGGTATCGCCAAAGCACTTGCCGCCAAGGGCTTTGATCTGGCGATTACCGACATCGTCCGCGATGGAGCAAGTGATGCGGCTGTTCGGACACTTGAAGCCTTGGGCGCAAAAACGTCGTTCATGCAAGCGGACATTGCCGAAGTGGCAGGTCATGAACACACCATTCAGGCAGTCATGGATGTTCATGGCCGGATTGATTGCCTAGCAAACAATGCCGGTATTGGGTCCAAAGTGCGTGGCGATTTTCTGGATCTTAAGCCAGCTAATTATGACGACATCTTCGCGATCAATTTGCGGGGAACGGTTTTTTTCACGCAGGCGGCGCTAAGAGTAATGTTAAAGCGGAAGCACGAAAAGGCGCCGCGCACGATCATCAATGTCACTTCAGTTTCTGCCGAAATGACCTCGCCGGAACGACTCGACTATTGCATGACCAAGGCAGCTCTGGCGGCCTTCACGCAAGGTCTGGCATTGCGATTGGCCGATCAGGGTATCAGTGTTTTCGATGTACGCCCGGGCATAATTCGCTCCGATATGACTTCGGCGGCTGTTGCGAAATATGACAAGCTGATCGCCGAAGGTCTTGTGCCGATGAAGCGCTGGGGTGAACCTGATGATCTCGGTCGCATCGTGGCTGCACTTGCCAGCGGCGATTTCAATTTTGCCACTGGCTCCGTCATCAATGCGGATGGCGCCCTATCGATAAGCAGGCTGTAGAATGACTTATGACTATATCATTACAGGTGCGGGACCAGCGGGCTGTGTGCTCGCAAACCGCCTGAGCGAGGATCCCAGCGTCACGGTGCTTCTGTTGGAAGCAGGCGGGAGCGACTGGAATCCTCTGTTTCACATGCCCGCTGGCTTTGCCAAGATGACCAAAGGCGCCGCCAGTTGGGGATGGGAAACGGTGCCGCAGAAACACATGAAGAACCGCATTCTCCGCTACACGCAGGCCAAGGTCATCGGTGGCGGCTCGAGCATCAATGCGCAGCTTTATACGCGCGGAAATGCAACCGATTACGATTTGTGGGCGAAGGAAGACGGATGCGCTGGCTGGAGCTACCGTGATGTCCTGCCCTATTTCAAACGCGCCGAGGACAATCAGCGTTTCGCTGACGACTACCACTCCTATGGCGGGCCTCTCGGCGTGTCGATGCCTGCCGCGACACTGCCCATTTGCGATGCCTATATCAGGGCGGGGCAGGAACTTGGAATTCCTTATAACCATGACTTCAACGGCCAGCAGCAGGCAGGTGTTGGCTTTTACCAGCTGACTCAGCGCGATCGCCGTCGGTCTTCGGCGTCGATGGCCTATCTTGCACCGATCAGGGATCGGAAGAATCTGACGGTGCGCATGGGCGCGCAGGTTTCAAAAATAGTGGTGGACGGCAGGCGCGCCACTGGTGTCGAGATCATGCATGGCAATTCGCGCGAGATTATTCGAGCGAACCGCGAAGTTCTGGTGAGTTCCGGCGCAATAGGCTCACCCAAGCTGCTGTTGCAGTCCGGCATAGGTTCTGCCGATCATCTCAGAAGCCTCGGCGTACCTGTTGTGCATGATCTGCCGGGCGTCGGCGAAAACTTGCAGGATCACCTCGATCTGTTCGTCATTTGCGAATGCACAGGCGACCATACCTATGATGGCGTCGCCAAGTTGCATCGGACCTTGTGGGCCGGTCTGCAATATGTGCTGTTCCGGTCGGGTCCTGTGGCATCAAGCCTGTTCGAAACCGGGGGCTTCTGGTATGCCGAACCAGAAGCGCGTTCGCCGGATGTCCAGTTTCATCTGGGGCTCGGCTCCGGCATCGAGGCAGGTGTTGAACGGTTGAAAAATGCCGGCGTAACGCTGAACTCCGCCTATCTGCATCCGCGCTCGCGCGGCACTGTCCGCCTCCGTTCAAATGATCCCGCCGCGGCGCCCCTGATCGATCCGAACTACTGGAGCGATCCGCACGATCGCAAGATGTCGATAGAAGGTTTGAAAATTGCACGGGAGATCATGGGCCAGGCGGCCCTGAAGCCTTTTGTGATGGCCGAGCGGCTACCCGGACCAAAGTATAATTCCGATGAGGAACTGTTCGACTATGGCTGCGCCAATGCCAAGACTGACCACCATCCGGTGGGAACGTGCAAGATGGGCACGGACGCCATGGCAGTCGTTGACCTTGAATTGAAAGTTCGCGGACTTGAAGGGTTACGCGTATGCGACAGCTCAGTGATGCCCCGCGTGCCATCGTGCAATACAAATGCGCCAACGGTCATGATGGGCGAAAAGGGTGCAGACATAATCCGTCAGGTGGCACCTTTGCCGCCGACGATCTTCAGCCATGAAATGAATGAGAGGCGTCCGCGGGCACGCGCTTATATCCGCTGAACCGAACGAGAGGGCGGCGACCGTCGCCGCCCGATTCCTGTTAATGCAATCTTGTGTCGAGAAAGACGCCTGCTTCACGCGCGGCGCTAATAAAGGCATGCCGCGCCTTGTGCGCGGGTTTCCAGCCGTCAAGTGCATCGAGACAAGTCTGCAAGGCTCGCCTGTAGCTTGGGCCCTTCTTTGAAGGCCAGTACGTTCGCAGGCATTCTATCGCTTCCCACACACTGGAGACCGCTCGTTGGCCGGTAGCTCCAAGAGTAACCATAACCGGAATGGGAAAACGCTTGTCGTTCATTACTTCCTCCATGAATGTCGGACAGTTCAGTTTCGCTCGGTCGCTCCGCTGAGCTGATCACAGTAATGCGTCGGGAGTCAGTCTGGTTCCATGACAATTTGGCGAAATATTCTTGATCATCGCTGTTGCGAATCACCTGCTGTCTTGAAGGTTATCACCGATCCCGCGGACGCACCAACCAGCCATAGGCGGCGCCACAGGCGAGCAGCACGCAGGTGCCCAGAAACACCGCGCGCATACCGAAATGGCCGCCGACAAATCCGCCCGCCAATGGCCCGACAACCTGTCCGATATATTGGGACGACGTTGCATATCCGAGAATGTTGCCAGCGATATTATCCGGAACATTGTGCCGGATCACGGCGGTGATGCAGGGCAGGAGTCCTCCGAGCGAAAGTCCCATCAGGAAACGCAGGACGATCAGCTGCCAGCTTTGTGTTACGAAAGCCTGTGGGATAAGAAGCAAGGCCGAGATCAAGAGCGCGACAATAATGACGTTCCAGTGACCGATCCGGTCTGCCAGCTTGCCGAGGCGCGAAGCAGAAAGGATGCTGCCAAGCGCCGCCGCGGACATGACGATACCGGAAACAAGCGTCACCTTGGTCGCATCGCCAACAATCTGTGCCACGTAGACGGTGATGATTGGTTCGATTGACATATTGGCGAGCATCAGCAGCATACCTGCGAGCAACATGACGATCACAGGACGTTTGTCGGGAATGGATGCCCATCCGCTCGCTTGGCTGCCGGCCTTGGTCTTGGGTGTACGCCGCTCTTCTTTGATGAAAAAGCTGGTTGCCAGAAAAGTGATGAAGATGACGCCTCCAGCCAGCCAGAACGTCTCGCGAATTCCGATCAATGGTGGCAATGCACCGCCGACGAGCGGTCCGACCAGATTGCCGGCCATAATGCCCGAAGACAGTGTTCCAAGCGCCCAGGCTATGCGTGCCTTTGGCGTCTGCGTTGCAACGAGTAGGGTTGAGCCCGATGCATACCCCCCAGCAACCCTGTGAGCAGACGCAAGAAGACCAACTGCCAGACGTCGGTTGCCATGCCGATAAGAGACATAGCGATCGCCATGCCAAGGCTGGCCCGTATCAGCATCAGCTTCCGCCCGTAGACGTCGGCAAGCCGTCCCCAGAGCGGGGCAACAAGCGCTGCTGTGAAAAAAGTGGCACCATAAGCGACGCCTGACCATTGCACGATCGCGGCATGATCCGTGATGCCCAATTGCTCCACATAGAGCGGCAGGAAGGGTAGAATGAGTGTCATCGCCACAATAGTAGTGAACGAACCAAGCAGGCAGACAATCAGGTTTTGTCGCCAGTAGGGCGATTGCGCCGAATTATCGGGTTGGTAAGCTGCGCTCATGTTCGTCCCGCCCGCCGGCTCTCGCCGCGCTGTGTCATGTTCATGGAAAGCCGGATTTCCGCATCCGCGATGCCGATGCGTCTCTCATTGCAAGGGCGTGGGTAAGGCGATATTTTTTCACCACTCTGCGGCAATAGCAATCTAGAGCAAAGTTTGTCTATAGAGAGTCGTTCCGACGGAGGGAATGGTTCAGGATCAAGGGATTGGCAAGGCCGGTGTCGATCCATCGGACGAAGGTAAGGCCCGCGGGATTTGGGCCAACTTCATCGGGCAATCCGGGAAACAGGATTTGGCATGGAGACGAAATTTGCTTTTGCCTCCGGGGAAAGCGGCAACGAGTCGTAAGGACATTGCCGGCCGTCCCATGACGATGAGTGGGCCGTTGATTGGTGAGCAGAGTTTCCATCACGGCGCGAGGACGACATCATGTTCAAGACTTCCTATGGATTGGCGGCGACCCTCTATTTGATGTTCGCGATCATTGCGCTTGGGCGTGCCGAGGAACCGGTGGACACTGCGCAAATAATCATCAGAAAACAGATCATGGCTTTCCTCAACGACGATGCGGCAGCCGCATACTCTTTTGCCTCACCTGAAATACAGGGCAAGTTTCGCAACGAGGATCTGTTTTTCGAAATGGTCAAGCGAACCTATCAGCCCGTTTACCGGCCCGGAAATTTTGCCTTTGGCCGCAACAAGGTGGTCGGTGATCAGGTGATCCAGGAAGTGTTGATTACCGGCCCGGACGGCAAAGACTGGACGGCCATCTATCAATTGGTGAAGCAGCCGGACGGCACATACAGGATCAACGGAGTGCGGATACTTCAATCAGCCCCTGGTCCGGCAATCTGACGCTGGCGGTTCGCTGGGCGGCATTCTTCAGCTTGGCGGTATTATTGACCGGAATAGCCTTACCGATACGGTCCCAACCCGCGGAATTCTGTGACTGCCGTGCATAATAGCGATACGAGGTGCTCGACCAGTCTTTCACAGAATTGCTGCGGCTGTCGAGAATGAGGTCGCCGGCAGATGTGCGGGCGGTCAGCACGACGTGCCCTTCATTGCTGAACGGCAACCGCGCCACCGTGAGGAGAAGCGACGCCGCCGGCCAGCCGCGCTTCATGAGTTCGCGCTTTTTCAGAATGGCAAAATCTTCACAGTCGCCAGTTTTTGTGGGGATCGTCCAGAGGTCTTCTACGCCGTTGGTCTGCATATCGCTTTGCTGCTTGATGCTCGAATTTACGCTGACATTGACCGATTGCAGCTGCTTGCGCCTGTCTTCCGTCAGTTGAACCACCTTGGCCCCGGAGCGAGTATTGCAAAGGCCAGCCAAGCGTCCGCAGAACGAACGAAAAGCTGGAGGACCGAAACCCTTGCCCTTGAGTTGCATTTCGGTCCCATCTGCAAAGGCTGGAACTGACACCATGGCTGTCACGAACAATGCCGTGAGAGCCAGCAGGGAATATTTGCGCAACATAGGGTGTTCTCCAAAGTCGAGGGGACGAACTGGCGCTTCAACTGGGTAAAATCGTGTCCAGAATCCTGAATTTATGAATCAATCGTTAACATGCTGTTACGGGCATTGAACATTGCGACACCGATGCCGTCGTTTCTGAGTTTTACTTATTTAGGGTTACGAAAGTATCTACTGGAACACACGGCGCCTCATTACCCGGCGCTTACTCTCGAATTAGATAATAGGGTATATCGGCAAATATTGCATCAATCTTTTTATATCAATTCTAAGCAGTATTGTGGCGTAGAAAACAAATAATCTTAAGTTTACATATTACGCAAGCAATAAAGCCATCAATGGCTAAGTGAAAAAATAGAACATTTTCCTGATGTGTGGAGTTGCTTAACAACCATAACATTTGGGGAAATGTAACATGCGTAAAATAACCAACAATAAAAATGGGAGCGGACGCAACGTTTTATTCGCCGTTTTGACGATTTCAACCTTGGGGCTAATATCAACAATCGTCCAAAGCGAGCCGGCATACGCCCAGACCAAGCGCTCGCTGTTTGCCAGTGCCGCCCAATGTAAGAGGCTAACTGAAGAAAATGCTGCACAGTGCTGTTTTGCGTTGAACAAAAGATTCTGTCCTGACGCGCGCACAACTTGAGATGTGTCCGCCGCTGACAACTGCGGCAATCAGTCCGGCGTCGAGCGGTGATCGCGAAGCAGGTAGTGCTCGTTCTGGCCGCAGTGGTGGCCGCTCCAGCAATGGCAACTCAGGCGGCAGCACCGCTGGTGGCAGCACAGGCGGAACTTCCAGTGCTGACAATTCCGGTGGTGCCACGGGCGGCAATGGCGGTGCCCCAGGAGGTGGCGGCAGTCCTGGTGGTGGCAATCCTGGTGGCGGCAGTCCCGGTGGTGGCAATCCTGGTGGCGGCAGTCCCGGTGGTGGCAGTCCTGGTGGTGGTGGCAATCCCGGTGGCGGCAATCCCGGCGGTGGTGATCCAGGTGGCGGCAATCCCGGCGGCGGTGATCCTGGTGGCGGCAATCCCGGCGGCGGTGATCCCGGTGGCGGCAATCCCGGTGGCGGTGATCCTGGTGGCGGCAATCCCGGCGGTGGTGATCCCGGTGGCGGCAATCCCGGCGGTGGTGATCCCGGTGGCGGCAATCCCGGTGGCGGTGATCCAGGGAATTGCGGGCCTGGCGATGGAGGTCCAAAAGGCGGCGGTCACCATGGACACGGTCATGGCAAGGGTGATCATGGCAAAGGTGGCCATGGCAAGGGTGGCCATGGCAAGGGTGGCCACGGTAAGGGTGGTCAAGGCAATAACGGCCATGGGAATGATCCAGACGGAAACGACAGCTCCAACCCCGGTCAGAGTAACAATGGCGATGGAACTGACCATGATGGAAGTCCCGGAAATGGCAAAGGTGGCAAAGGCGGCGGCGACAAGAAATAACATGGTTTTCTGATCACTCGCTCGAAACACAAACAAGAAGAGGCTCCGCCTTCAAGAGGCGGGGCCTTTTTCGCATATCGATTTCCTAACTGTATGAGGAGCCTTTGCTATCGACAGTCAAGGCAAGCACACCACGATGTCGTGATGACGTGAACCGTCCAGGCGCATCGAAGTGAGGTACTTCCTGCGTCTGGAATTGCAGTGGACTTAGTTCATCCGATTGTTTTTGTGAGTGGTAAAGAGGCCCGGCCGGGCTTGGGGGTGGATGGGATAGCCGGGCCCCTGCTGGGGTCAATCAGCCTCTCCAGTCTGCACGGATGCGAGCCACCGTTCAATTAGCCGCTGGCTCGCTATAATTTCTTAGTGGGAGCTAACTTAGCGTCTGCAGAACGATTCCATTTGGATGTTCTCCGATCTAAGATATGGAGCGGGCACGGACGAGTCGGCCGCGTAGGAGAGTTCAGATATGTCTCCGGATGATCCCTTCGACCTCCAGCGTTTTGTGGTTGCGCAGGCGCCCGTTTACGAGAACGTGATAGAAGAGCTGCAAGGCGGGCGGAAGCAGAGCCATTGGATGTGGTTTATCTTTCCGCAGTTGCGTGGTCTCGGCCATTCGCCGAGAGCGAAGTTCTACGGCATTGCCTCATTGGACGAGGCGCGCGCGTATCTGGCGCATCCCCTGCTTGGATCACGTCTGGTTCTATGCACAAGCACGGTCCTCGAGATTAAGGGAGCTTCGCTGTATTCGATCTTCGGCTCACCCGATGACATGAAGTTCAGATCTTGTATGACATTGTTTTCGATGGTTGTACCGGAAACATATAATCCGTTCCGCGACGCATTGGATCATTGGTGCGGCGGAAACGCCGACCAACACACGCTCGCTCTGCTATCGCCCTCTACTCGGGGGTGACGATAGGTAAAAACCCGTGCTTTGTTCAGGGGTTCTACTGATTGACAATTCTGCCGCAGGCCATGAACTTGCAACCAGATTTGCAACGTCGACCGTTTGCAAATTTGCAAATGAGGCAGTTCTTACGAAGAAGGTTAAATATGGCCATCGGCACTGTTAAATGGTTTAATTCGACGAAGGGTTTTGGTTTCATTCAACCCCAGGATGGCGGCGCTGATGTGTTCGTGCATATCTCGGCGGTTGAGCGCGCCGGTATGCGCACCTTGGCTGAAAATCAAACGATCAACTACGAGCTGGTTCGCGACAAAAGATCCGGTAAAATGTCAGCCGATCAATTGAGCGCTGGCTGATCCCTAACGGAGAGCTCTAATAGCTCTGCAATTGCAGCGCTGTTAGAGTGCCAATCTGTCTGTCCACGCTTTGACCGTTTCGGCCATGGTTCTTAAGTGATCGGCAGGCGAAAGGCCGGATATCCTCTTGCGAGGCTTGAGGTCGTGATCGCCATCGTCAAGCCAGAGAATTTCGATCTTGTCCGAGAGTGTATAACCTGGAACTTCTTCCCGGGTACCGAACTCGTCACGTGTACCCTGACAAACCAACGTCGGCGTCATCAACCCTGCGAGATGCTTTGTACGAAGCTGCTCCGGCTTTCCGGGTGGATGAAATGGATAGCCCAGGCAGAGAAGCCCGGCGATTCTTTTGGCAGAATAAAGATCGTCGGCAATCATGCTGGCGACCCGTCCGCCCATTGACTTGCCGCCGATGACAAGGGCCCCTGTAGCACCAAGTTCAGCGACTGCCTTCATGTACTCCGGTTTGAGCACCTCGGCGCGGGGTGGCGGCTTGCGGCTATCGGATGTGCGACGTGCCGCCATATAACCGAATTCGAAACGCACGACGCGGAAATTGGCGGTGACAAGCGCCTTGGCTGTCGCTTCCATCGACATGGAATCCATCGGCGCGCCTGCACCATGAGCAAGAAGGATAGTGACGGGTGCATTATCCGCTCCGTCAAACAGAAAGCCTTCACGCATCAGCCTGCCTTCAAATGCGTTAGTAATTGACGAACTGCGAGAGGCACACGGCGGTTCGCCGGTTCCCAGCCTCTTTGTATGGCGAATCTGCTGTCAGTTACAAGTGCCGCATCTCGGAAGGGGACCGGATGTCAATAGCATTGGCCAGATTGCGCCTAACTCTAATTGGTTATCTATTTTTTTAGAAATTTGCTCACCAGCAGCGACTGAGTCACGCTGACGTAACGCTCTGTAACATAATTTTATGAAGTGGTCGTAAGTTTCAGCGCATGAAAAAACAACTTAAGAAGCATTCAAGCATGTGTGAGGGCGAGCGAGCGGCAGTGGGGGACCTAGGCCGAAATTCTATAGTTAGCTGAGTTAGAATATGGGCCTAGCACTGTGGTTTAAAGGGATGATGTCAAAAAGAGTCTAGAAAACGACAGGCGAAAGCCCATCTAATACGCGCTCCTCCGGGGCGCGTTTTGTTTTGGCGCCGCGATGAATTGATATACCCGCGGCCTGCGAAGGCTTCAATGTTTGCGACAGACTGTGCCGATCTACTTTCTGTCGATTTCACTTCGTCCATAGGAAAGCAGCATGGCCAGAATGACAACGCCATATATGATCTGGCGTCCGGCTTCCGGCATTTGCATGACCGCGAGAATAGACTGCAGCAGAGTGATCAGGATCACACCGGCGATCGTACCAAGATAGTTGCCGCGCCCACCAAGAATATTGGTTCCGCCCAGCACAACCGCTGCGATGGCAGGTAGCAAATAGGGGTCGCCCATGGCCTGATAGGCCTTGGTGGAATAGCCTGCCAGCAGCACGCCAGCAAAGGCGGCAGCTGCGCCCGAAAGAATGAAACACCAGATGATTACTGCATTGGTGTTAATTCCAGAGAGATAGGCGGCGGTTTCCCGGTTGCCGACAGCATAGACGCGGCGGCCAAACACTGTGCGAGTCAGGAGAAAAGTCGTGAATGCTCCGATAAGGATCCAAATAAACAGCGCATTGGGAAAACCAAAAATCGGACGGCCAACCGCCAGGAAATGCATTGCATCGGTAGCATGATCCTGTGGTGCGAAGCCGCCGGTGTGCAACACCATCAACCCTTGCACCACTGCATTCATGCCTAACGTGAAAATCATCGATGGCAAGCGCAGATAGGCGACACCGAGCCCGTTCAGAAGCCCCACCAGTGCGCCGCAAAGCACACCCGCCGGTATTGCAAACACGGCGCCGGCATCGCCATACCAGCCAGCCACTGCGGTTGCCATCATCGCTCCGAGGGTCACGGTCCAGGGAATGGACAGATCAATATGCCCAATTAGGATGACCATCATGGCGCCCGAGGCAATGATACCGAGGAACGCGCTGATCTGCAGCTGTTGCAACAGATATTCGGGGGACAGGAATTCGCGGGAATAAAGTGCTCCACCAAGGAGCATCAAAATGATGCAGCCGAATGCCGTCGCGACGGATCGGTCGAGTGAAAAACGAACCACGGGAATGGTGCTGACCTGCAGCTTGGGATCATTCATACGAAAAGTTCCAGGCGATTACGGATGCGCAAGACGCGAAGGGCTCCAAGACTGACAGCAGCAAGCAGCACCACTCCTTGAAACAACGGCTGCCAGAGCGGATCGAGATTGAATACAAACAGCAAATCCTCGATGGTGCGCAATACGAACGCACCAAAGATTGATCCGATCGCTGAGCCCCAACCGCCGAAGAGTGACGTTCCGCCGATCACGACAGCTGCGATCGAGTTGAGGGTGTAGTTTCCTGCGATTGGTGCGGAGGCCTCACCGGAATAGGTGTTGAAGGTCAGCATCAGGCCGCCGAAGGCGGCGAGAAATCCAGCAAGCGTATAGGCCAGCAGTTTGGCACGGTGCACCGGAACGCCCGACATATAAGCGGCCTGTTCGTTCGAACCCACGGCATAGGCCGCACGCCCCAGTACGCTGTTCCGGTAAGGCAACCAGACAAGCACGACGACCCCGAGGAGAATGATCAGCGCTGTGGGTACGACGCCGAATAGCTGACCGGTGGCAAGATCGGCGATATCGGATTGCACGTCGCCGCCGGGGCCCGGCCGGATGTAGAGCGCGATGCCATAGTAGATGGCGCCAGTAGCGAGTGTCGTGATGATCGGCTGAAGCCGGCCCCAGACGACAATTGCGCCGTTGAGAAATCCGGCCAGCGCACCCGCGCCCAGAACAGCGGCAATGCCAAGAAGACCTTCGCCGATGGTGCCAACCACGATTGCAGATGCCATGCAATTGGCGAGAATGAACACCATGCCGACCGAGAGATCGAGGCCGCGGGTCAGCACCGGTAACGTCTGCGCCATGGCGACAAGCGCCAATAGCACCGCCTTGTTCGCGGCAGTCGCCGCTACAGCTGCCGTAAGTCCCACGGGGTGATTGGCAACGTAGATGGTGAACATCAAGCCAAAAAGCCCGATCGCGGCGAGCAGGCCGCCATTGTGATAAAGACGATGGCGAAGATCACTCATGCCGCTTGCCCCTTGTCATCGACGTTGAGGGCAGTCTCGATCATCGTACGCTCATTGAGATCCGTCCCCGAGAGTTCACGTGCGATGCTGCCGCCATACATGACGAGCACGCGATCGCAACAGCCAATCAATTCGGCATAGTCTGTCGAGTAGAAGAGCACAGCTACTCCACTGTCCGCGAGGTCTCGTAGCAACCGGTAGACTTCCTGTTTGGTACCAACATCAATGCCGCGCGTGGGATCATTGAGAAGGATGATGCCCGGATCCGTCATCAACCATTTGGCCAGCACCACCTTTTGCTGATTGCCTCCCGAGAGCGTGGACACTGCCGCCGCGAGGTCGGAGATCTTTATACTCAGGCTTTCGATCATTCTTTCGACCGCGAAGTGTTCGCGGCCCCTGTCGAACCGCAATCCCTTTTGAAAACGGGACAGCGAGGCCAGGCTGATATTGTCCCGAATGTTCATTGACAACAAAAGCCCCTCAGTTTTCCGATCCTCGGGGATCAACGCCATGGGCAAGGCCGCACGCATCGCTGAACGCGGGCCCGACAGGCGAAGCGGTTTGCCAAGAACTTCAACAGTACCCGAAATCCCTTTAAGTACGCCAAAAAGTGCAAACAGCAAGGACCGCTGTCCCTGACCGTCGAGCCCGCCAAGTCCGACAATTTCACCCTTGCGGACATCAAACGAGATATCCCGCAATTGCTGGCCCCATGAGAGGTTTTTCACGGACAGGGCTACCCGCGCTCCGGAGTCAGGGGTTGGCTTCTCGGGGTAGTGGTGGATCAGCTCGCGGCCGATCATCATCTGGACGATTGCGCTGACCGATCGCTCACCTTTTCGGAAGGTCTCTATGCGCCGCCCGTTGCGAAAGACGGTTGCGCAATCGGCGAGAGCTTCGATTTCATGCATCCGGTGTGAGACGTAAAGTATGCCGGCCCCTTCTGAACGAAGCCGGCGGATGATGGCGTAGACGCGCTCGACATCGGCAGCGGTCAGCGCCGATGTCGCCTCGTCCAAAATGAGCAGCTTTGGTCGCTTTGCCAAGGCTTTGGCGATTTCTACCATTTGCCGCCGCGAGAGGGGGAGGTTACGCACGAGCTCGAGCGGATGGATATCCTCGCACCCGATCATTGCCAGGAGTTCGCGCGCGCGCTCGCGCTGTGCACGGCTATCGATCAGGCCGCCGCGGAGCGGTGGTGCGACAATTGAAAGGTTATCGGCAACGGTCATGTCGGGCAGGAGCGACAATTCCTGAAACACGCACACGACTCCCGCCGCCATCGCCTCGGTCGGATTGCGAAAATTGACGCGTTTGCCTGCAACGTAGAGTTCACCGGCACTCGGATCGGTGACCCCGGCCGCAATTTTGATCAACGTCGATTTGCCGGCACCGTTTTCGCCCAGAACAGCGTGGATCTCGCCCGGAAAGGCGACAAAATCGACGTCGCTCAGCGCGGCGATGCCTCCATAGTGTTTCGAAATGTGTTTCATTTCCAGAATTGGCGCGACGTCGGACACTAAAACTCCCTCCAAAAGCCCAAGACCGGGGCGAGGATTTTCGCCCCGGTCAAGCCAGGCTTACTGGTCAGCTTTGGTTTGGCCCATGATTTCCTGCGCACTGAAATTGATGCCACATGTGGGGAAGGAATTGCCGACGAAGAAGTTGTCGGTTTCCTTCGAATAGAAGCTATCGCCGTCCTTGAAATTGGGATCTTCCACAATTGAAAGGGGCAGCGTTATAGATTGCGGGACAACCTCGCCTTCAAGCGCAGCAATAGCGGTCTTTATGGCAACGGCAACCTGGGCAGGACCAGTGCCGGCAGAGGTGCATTTCAGTCCTTCCTTGGAGTACTCCGCACAGAGTTTGCGAAAGCCATTCTCCGTTTCGCCGCCCACGGGGACAAAGGGATGCTTGGCATCGATCATGGCGCGGATCGTTCCGGTCGACCCACCCTGTACTGATACCCCATCGAAATGCTTGTGCACCGCAATCGCATCAGCCACGACCTTTTGCGCGGTGCCGTCATCCCAGCGGCCGACGACTTCCACGGATTCCCAATTACCTCCCGATTTTTTCAGGACTTCCTGAATGCCTTCGTGACGGTCGCGATCGACCGATGTTCCGGTAACGCCCCGCACCTCAAGCAGTTTGCCCTTGTTACCGGGTATATTCTTGACCAGCCAGTTGCCCCAAAGCTCGCCAAGGCCTTTCTGGTCTACGTTCACATTGATAGCTTCGTCGGTGTCAAGCGTGTTGTCGAACGCCACCAGCACGATGCCGGCAGCGTTGGCACGCTTGATGACGGGTTTGAAAGCGGTCGGATTTTGCGCATTGACGACGATGGCATCGTAACCGGAATTGATGAAATTGTCGACCGCTGCAATCTGTGCGGCGACGTCGTCACCCGTCGAGACCACCTTGAATTCCTTGAGTTTCGCCTTCACTTCCGGCAGCGCAGCATATGCTTTTGCAGTCTGAATCATCTGGATACGCCAGGTGTTGCCGATGAAGCCGTTGGCAAGGGCTATCCGGTAGGGTCCTTCCTTCTTTGGCCACTGGAAAAACTTCGTTTCCGCCGCCAGCGGCTTGAAGCATTCAGCATCTTTGCTTGGGCCTTTCACAATTTCTTGGTCCCGCCGCGTACGCGGCAACAGACATGGCTAGACTGGCAGCGGTAGCGACCAGCATGCTCCTGAGTGGCGTGTTCATTTCTGTTCCTCCTCCTTGTCTAGTTGTTATGCTTTTATGTCTCTAGGGGTGCCGTGCACCTTGCCTCGTGGTTTCGAGCGCGTAGATCGAGCTTGTCGCGCTTATGAAGAGACGCGATCTTTGCGGGCCTCCGAAAGTGAGATTGGCAACCACTTCCGGCACGAGGATCCGGCCGAGCCTCGTCCCGGAAGGTGTATAGCAGTGGACGCCGTCCTCCGCGGATATCCAGAGCAAGCCCTCAGTGTCGACACGCAGCCCATCAGGCACCATGTCGATTTCAGCAACGACACGGCTCTCGCCGAGTTTGCGTCCATCAATCACGTCGAGTGCGCGCACGTGATGAGGGCGTGTGTCGTCAAAGCCAAAGCTATGGCCGCGCGCCCTGCCGGAATCGGCGATGTAAAGCACCGATTCGTCGGGGGAAAATGCGAGGCCATTTGGTCTGTCGAAATCATTGGCAACCATGTCGACCCGCCGGGTTTCAGGGTCGATCCGGTAAATGTTATTGCTGCCGATCTCGCTTTCGGCGCGGATGCCTTCATAATCTGAAATGATGCCGTAGGGCGGGTCGGTGAACCAGATGGAACCATCGCCTTTCACCACGACATCATTGGGCGAATTCAATCGCCTGCCATTCCAGTGCGTGGCAAGAACCTCGTAGCTTCCATCGCTTGCGGTGCGGCTGATACAGCGCCCCCCGTGCTCGCAGGAGATCATCGCCCCCGTGCGGTCAAGGGTATTGCCGTTGGTACGCTGGGATGGTTGCCGGAAAACCCGAAGCCCTTTGTCTTGCGACCAGCTCATCATCCGGTTGTTGGGAATATCGGAAAAACGCAGTTCCCCTATGTCGTCGAGCCAGACTGGCCCCTCTGCCCAGATGAACCCCGTCGCGATCTGCTCCAGTATGGCGCTTTGAGGAAAGAACGACGCGAAACGTCGATCATCACCAACAAGAAAATCCTGACCTGCTCCCATGATCCGGCCCTCCCATGCCGATCGTGATTTTCTGCCCAATCCCTATGTTTTGCCCACCCTCTGGCGCCGTTCATAATTACGTGCCGTGATATCGTCGGCCACGGATACTTGCAGGAACTTGATATAGCGCTCGCGCGTCCATTCGATGTGCCAAACGAGCAACTTGATCGCCTCGTCCTTCTCACCGCGGCCGACATGCTTCAAAAGCCGTTGATGCTCGTCATAGGATGTTAGGTTCAGCTCCGGATTGAGCGACAGACGATTGCGAAGCGCCTGAATGCGGAATGCGACAACGGAGAAAGTCTCGGACAGAAACTGGTTTTCGGCAACATCGAACATCGCCTGGTGAAACGAGCCGTCGAGAACCCGGTAGTCTTCGGTGTTTCCTTTCGCCAAAGCGACGCCCATTGCGCGGACAATTTCGGACCAGCGGTGGCGCAAAGCGCCGCGATTGCGATCCATGGCCAGGCTCAGAGCGGCGAGTTCAAGAATGGATCGAACTTCAGCGAGTTGAACCACCTGATCGGCGCTCATTTCGAAAACAAATGTTCCGCGTTGGGGGTGGACCTCAACGAGGCCCTGTCGCTTCAACTCGAGGAGGGCCTCCCGCACGGGCGTCTTGCTGACCCCGAGTTCTTCCGCCAATGCCAGCTCGGAAAGGGATTCCCCACACTGCAATGCGCCATGAACGATACGGCCGCGAATATAGGCGGCAGCCTGTTCCGTCAATGAGGGTCCTCTTGCAACGGCCAGTGTCAAAATGCACCTCCCCGGCGTTATATCTAAGATATCATATATTGCGCGGGCCGTGCGATCTTTGTTGCCGGCAGGGATCTCGGTTTCTCTAAGCGTCACCCAGCCGTTTGGTACTCCAGTTTTGGATACCAGTCTGTCCCGCGGCCATCGGGAGTGGAATCGAGGATTGTCCAAAGCGGCATCAGATCCGGCGCCCCGCGCGGATCCTGTCCTGGATCAGACGTCGGTGAGCCCATCTCGGCGCTCCAGAAATGGCGGATGATTCCGTCGCGGCGCATGAAAACATTAAATGCTGCATCGTCTCCGCCCTCGGGCGGCAGCGCGTGATAGTCTCGGCTGAAGTCCCCGCTTGGATCGGAATATAGCCTGAGATTGCGCCAGCCGCGTTCCTTCTTGAAGGCGATCAGCCGCTGGATAGGCGAGCGCGCGATCACCGCAAGCGCGATGCGCTGTTCGACGTCACGAGCCTCGCCGTCCCAGGCACTCAGAAGCGAGGTGCACATTGGGCATGGCCGCTCGCGCTCTGGCCCGAACATGTAGCTATAGGCGGCAAGCGTTTGTTTGCCGCAGAACAGGTCGGAGAAACTAACGGGCCCATCCTCACTCTCAAACCGGTAGTTTTTGATAACTTCTCCCCCTGGCGGCAACGCCCGTCTTTGCGCCGCGACCCGTTCGATTTGGCGCCTCAATTCGATCTCTTCGGCCAGCAGCGCATCGCGTGCTTGCCGATATTCGCTACTCTCGTTTGGAAACCGAACTCCGTTTCGCTCTGCCAGCTCTGTAGCCGGCGTCAGGGAGACAGTAGTGTTCATGACCGGGTCCTCTCTTTGTTGCAGTTCTCACATGTGATGTCGGCTTCTCAAGCGTCTGCCGTTCACCCTTCTCTTGCCCCTTCAACTAACGTTGATATCAACATATTGTGCATATGGCAAACGGCGAAACGGCCAAATCGTTCCATTTCTTGGGACCTTCCAGTGCGATCATTCCTTTGGTGATCAATCCGCGGCGGCCCCGCCAGTGTGCCGTCGGCAACCAGACCTTTCGACAAACTATTCTTAGCCAAGCACGGAAAATGCTACTCCAGATAACGAGCGATCAAACGGCCATAGCTGCGCTGACCAGCCGACGCGTGTATTCCTGCTGAGGATCGTCCATGATTTGGCGAGTTGCACCCCGTTCGACTTCCCTGCCATCCTTGAGGACAAGTACTTCATCGGCCATCGCCGAAACCACCGCGAGATCATGCGTGATCAGGAGATAAGTCAGATTGTGCTGCTCCTGAAGGCGGCGCAGCAATTTCAGTACCTGTAGCTGCACCGAGACGTCGAGCGCTGACGTGGGCTCGTCCAGTATCAACATTTGCGGGTTCATAACCAAAGCTCGGGCAATTGCGATCCGCTGCCTTTGCCCGCCTGAAAAGGAATGCGGATATCGATGCATGTCCGCGCGGCCAAGACCTATCTCTTCAAGAAGTTCCGCAACCCTATGGCGACGTTCGTTTTGGCTCAGTTCCGGAAAGTGCGCGCGCAGGGGTTCTGCTATGAATTCACCGATGGTCATGCGCGGCGAGAGAGCGCCGTAGGGATCCTGAAATACAACCTGCACCTGCTTTCGGAAAGCGATGAATCCCGGTGACGCCACCTTGCAGACGGGTTGACCAGCGAAGCGAATCTGCCCGTCATATGAGACGAGTTGCAGGATCGCACGTGCAAGGGTTGATTTCCCTGAACCTGATTCTCCGACGATACCCAGCGTCTGACCTGCCTTGACGCTCAGGTTCACGCCTTCCAAGGCGGTCGTCTTCGATCGCTTCGAAAACAAGCTCGATGATCGCGTGTAGTTTACTGTGAGGTTCTTGACGCCTAGCAATTCCGGACTACCGGAAGGAATTGGCTGTTTCGATCCGCTAGGCCTGCACGCGAGGAGGTATCGCGTATAGTCATGCTTTGGCGTCTGCATGACTTCGTTGGCGGGGCCCTGTTCGACCACCGCTCCGTTTTGCATCACCAGGACACGGTCAGCAATGCTTCGCACCAAAGTCAGGTCGTGCGTAACAAAGAGCAGTGCCATGCCTGTGTCATTGCGCAGCTGCTTCAACAACGTAATTATCTCGGCCTGAATGGTAACATCGAGCGCCGTTGTAGGTTCATCGGCAATGAGGAGATCGGGACTGTTGGACAGTGCCATGGCAATCATCACGCGCTGCCGTTGACCGCCAGAAAGCTGCCCGGGATAGGCATACATTTTTGCCTCCGGATCAGGTATCCTCACCCTTTTCAGGAGAGCCAATGCTTCATCCCATGCTGCAGCCTTGCTCATGAGCCGGTGCACGCGGATTGCTTCGACGATCTGCTTTCCGATTGGCATCACAGGGTTGAGCGAGGTCATTGGCTCTTGGAAGATTATTGAAATGCGAGCGCCACGGAGCCTGCGCCAGGAAGGTTCATCGAGGCCGATGAGGTTGGTCCTATCAAAAATGATCTCGCCATCGACGAAGGGAACAAGTCCCTTGGGCAGCAGACCGAGCAGGCAAAGGCCCAAGGTGGATTTGCCCGAGCCCGATTCTCCGACAACGGCAAGCGTCTCACCCCGCTCCATGGTGAAGCTTACCTCGTTGAGAATTGCCTTCGCGGCCGTATCGGGGCCGTTGGACGGAAGGCGAAGCGTCAAGCTGGAGCACATCAACAGCGGCTGGCGATCTGTTTTGGAAATTTTCACGGGGTTACCAGCAGGCTATGTACGTCATCGGCCAGACTGGGCAGCAATCGTTGGTTGTCGGCGCTCCATCGGCCGCTGCTGAAGACACTGACGATTGCGCTGCGCCCGTTCTGATGCTCGCAATAGAGGACGTCGTGGCGGGTGGTAGAGGTATGCCCGGCCTTGCTCCAGCAGCGCACAATTGCGGGAAGCCGCTCGGAAAGAAAACCCTTGACCTGATCTTCATTGGCAATAGCGGCATGGTGTGGGGCACGCTGCCAATCGCGCGCTAGCAAAGTCATCATGGAGGCGGATGCTGTTGCCGAAACAGCTTTACCTGCTGCAATATCGTGCATGAGGCTGGCCGAGGCGAGAGGCGTGAGCAGGTTTCCTCCTTCGCGCAACCGGGACGCGTATTCGCGGCCATAGGGCCCTTCTTCGAAGGTGCTGTGGCGCAGGCGGATGCCTCGATGGACTGAGGGGTTTGACCACGTATAAAACCATTCTTCGATACAGCGGCGTTTGGCGCACCAGGTGCCCATATCGATATCATCGAGAATTTCGCCGCCACTGCTGCCGGTAAGCCGATTGAAGAGGTATGTGGTGGCGTCATTTGACGAGACGCGGATCATCGCATCAAGAGCACGGTAATCTTCTCCGGTTGGGAAAAATCTGCCTGCCTCGGCGAAACCGAAGAAGCTGGCCATGAAAAAAAGCTTCGATACGCTCGCAGGGTAAAAGCTTTGTTCTGCGCGGTGGCCATACCAGGGACCGTCATCGAATTTGTCTTGCGATCGGCCTGAGGTGAGGGATGTCTCGTAAAGACGAATGGCAAGGCCAAATTCTTCGGGGTCAAGATGATCCCCGAAGTTCCGGAAAGTGCGAGCTACGATTTCCGGACCAGCATTGACAATACGTTCTGCAAATGGCGAATTCATTTCCATCCTGTCGGTTAGTCCAAGTTCTTGGGATCAATGGCACGATGCAAAGCTTCACCCACCCAGGTCACCGAAAGGAGCGTCACCACGAGAGCGATGCCCGGGTAGATGAGGAGCCAGGGAGACGTTTCCATATGGCCGGCGCCGTCCGCGACCAGTACTCCCCAGCTGGCCATCGGTTCCTGGACGCCGAGGCCCAGAAAAGAGAGGAAACTTTCAGCCAATACGACAGCGGGAAGATTGAGCGCGGCGTAGACAACTACGGGACCCAGAATATTGGGCAGAACGTGACGCAACAATATCGTGCGCCCGGGCAGGGCGGCGACGCGCGCGCTCAGGATATATTCCTGCGCCTTGACCTGCATGGTCTGGCCGCGAACAATTCGCGACATGGTCAGCCATTCGATCGCACCGATGGCGATGAACATCAGCAGGATATTCCGGCCAAGAAACGTTACCAGTATGATGACGAAGAACAGCAAGGGAATACCATAGAGCACGTCAACCGCCCGCATCATGAAAGCGTCGGTGCGGCCACCGACATAGCCGGCAATTGCCCCATATATGACGCCGATGCCGAGGCTGACCGCAGTTGCCGTCAAGCCGATCAGGAGCGACAGCCGTCCGCCCACCATGATCCGTGCCAACAGGTCCCGGCCATTGGCATCCGTTCCAAGGGGAAACACGATCGTGTTGGTTGCTACAGTCAAGGCCGCCCGGCTGGTACCGGGTTCGGCTGTCATGTGAGGCGGTGCAAAGAGACCGCGGATCGCCAACGACTTTTTCATCAGGTCGAGATCGAGATTGCGGCGCGCTTCCACGACAGCCGTCACCACGCGTGTATCATCTATCCTGTATTCGACAACCTTCGCGCCCGCGTCGCGCACTGCCTTGGCGAACCCTTTCTCAATGGTCGTGGGGTCCGGCCGGGGCGTCAGGCCGGGTGGAACAAGGATATAGTCCCGGTAAACCTGGTTATATGGATGCGGATACAATAGCGGGCCAATCACACAGATACCGACGACAAGAAGCAGCAGCGCCGCACTGCCAACGGCGGATCTGCGCTTGAGGAAACGGCCGGCAGCCTGATGCCATAGGCCGGGTTCGTGGGGTATGACGTCGCGAAGCGCAGCCGGGTCAGTCATTGCTGACTCCCACCTGCACGCGCGGATCAGCGAGCACATACACGAGGTCAGTAAGCATGTTGAACAGCACGATGAAGCTCGTATAGACAATCACGGTGCCCATGACTGTCGTATAATCCCGGTTGAGAGCACCTTGTACGAAATAGCGGCCAATGCCATCAATTGCGAAGACTTGCTCCACGACCACGGAGCCCGTCAGTATGTTTGCCATGGCAGGTGCCATGTAGGAAATGACCGGAAAGAGCGCCGGTCTCAGCGCATGTTTCACGAGCACTGTCGCCGGCGGCAAGCCTTTGGCGATTGCTGTGCGCACATGCATCTGACCCAGGACATCCATAAGCGAGGCCCGCATGAGCTTGGCGATAATTCCAACTTGCGGCAATGCCACGGCGATCACCGGAAGCGTAAGATAGTACCAGCTTCCATCGCCCCATCCGGCTATGGCAAACCACCGCAATTGAAACGCGAGAATCAGGGATAGCAGTGGCGCCAGAATGAAGGACGGAACGAGCACGCCGATCATCGACAGATTGACGATCAGGCGTGACAGGAGACCATTTGGACTGACGGCGGCCAGCATCCCGACTGCTATGCCCAGCACAAGCGCCAGCAAAATCGCACAGATGCCGATCTGCAGCGTTGCAACCAGACCCGAAGCGAGAATGCTTGAGACCGATCGGTCGACGTATACCATGCTTGGCCCAAGGTCCGCATGCAGAAGATCCCGCATGTAAATCAGATATTGATCAAAGATGGGCAGATCCAGATGAAAATGCCGCTTGAGGTTAGCTTGGACCTGCGGCGGCATGATCTCTGCCAAGATCGAACGGGCCGCCTGGCGCCAGTCGCATCAGGAAGAATGAGACGGTGATTGTCACGGCGATGGTGATGATCGCTGCGAGAATGCGTTTGCACAGAAAATAGATGAATCCCATAGACGCATACACTTTCAATCAACGGTGTCGCTGGGCGTATGCGATGGGCGCTGGGGATGCTCCGCAACGCCATCGCAAAGCACGATCAACGGTTAATCGCAAGATAGCGGGAAGGGTGCAACGCAAAACCGTTCTTGTTCCATCCGGTGATCTTCGGGTTCACAAGGCGTATGGAGTTGTAATAGTACAAGGGCACGATTGCGCCGTCCGTCAGTAGCATTCTTTCTGCCTCGGCAAGGAGCGCAAAGCGCTTGCTCTTATCGAGCTCCAGCGCTGCGGCATCCAGCGTCTTGTCATATTCGGCATTTGAATAACCTGTCGTGGAGCCCTCCTTGCCTGCATAATACAAGTTCAGGAAGTTCACCGGATCGGGAAAGTTGGCGATCCAGCTGTCGCGCGCCAGATCAAACTTTCCGCGGGCATTGCCGAGCCACTCCCAATACGCCGAGCCATCTCGATTGACGGGACTGAGATCGATCCAGATATCCTTCAACATATCGCTGAGTGCAACCGCCGTGCGATTATGCAGGTCGCTTGAATTGAAGTTCACCTCTAACTTTAGATGCTTATTTGGACCAAAACCGGCTTTCTGCATGAGTTTTTGTGCTTCCTCGACGCGCTGCATCAGCGGCTTGTCGGCAAAATCCATGGGTGGACTTTCATAGCCGTCCAGACCAGGAGGGACGAGGCTGTAGGCGTTCACTTCGTTGGTACCCAGAATATCCTCGGTCAGTGCAGCACGATCGATCGCCATATTGATTGCAAGGCGCACATCGGGATCTTTCACCTTGTCGCCGCTAAGACCGAAGTCGTAGTACTCGGTGCCCATGATCACTTCGACTCGTACCGAGTCGGGCATTTCCTTTACCGCCAGCGCATTTCCGTCGCTTTTGCTGCCGGGAGTGATATCCAGCTCGCCGGCTCGAAACAGGCGGACTGCCGTCCCGCCATCAAGAATTTGATTGTAGACGACTCCATCGAGCGAGACGGCCGATGCGTCGAAGAATTCGGGGTTTTTCTTCAGGACGATTTTGCCGTGCGGCTCGGAGGACTCAAGCATGAAAGCTCCGTTCGAGACGAGCTTGCCTGGGCTGGCGTAACCGCTGCCGAGCTTTTCGACACTTGCTGCGTGTAGCGGAAAGGCCGCGGTATTGGCCATCAAGTCAGGGAAATAAGGTGTCGGAGACGCTAGCGTAATCTCAAGCGTATGGTCGTCGACCGCCTTCACACCAATGGTCGCCGCATCTTTTATTTCGCCCTTGTTATAGGCTTTTGCATTTGCAATCGGATAGAGCAGGCTCGCATATTCGGCACCGAGCGAAGGTTCGAGAATGCGCCGGAAGGCAAACACGAAATCCTTGGCCGTTAGTGGATCGCCGTTGCTCCATTTCGTATCGTTCAATGTGAACGTATAGGTCTTGCCGTCGTCGCTGACCGTCCATTCCTTGGCGACACCTGGCTTCAGCACACCATCCTTGTCCCGGGTGGTAAGTCCCTCGAAGAGATCATGTCCGAGGTCCTCTTCGGCCAAGAGATGAAACTTCTGCACATCGAAGTGTTCTCAGCTCCAGACTGAGGTCACGATTTATCGTCCCGGCAGCAAATGCGGGGCTTAGAAAGGTGCCCATAAGCATTACGGAAAAACCGGTGCTTGCCAGGGAAAGTGGACGGCACTTGCGGGTGGCCGCTGATATCGCATTGTGAAGAATGGTGTTCATGGCTAATCCTGTAAAAGGGTTGCTGAGGACTTCGGTGCGACTTTCGAATGATAGCTTTCAGTCTGGAATTGAGCGGACGCCTCCACGAAGGCGCTTAATAATTTCCTGTCGGCGTCATGCTGTAGATATTCAGGATGCCACTGCACGCCGAGGCAGAAGCGGTAACCAGTGCATTCAATACCTTCGATCACACCGTCGGCAGCAGCGGCATTGATGCGGCAGCCGGCTCCAACGGACTTGATCGCCTGGTGATGCGAACTGTTGACATGAATACTCGGCGCTTCCACGCTTTGGCGAAGCAAGGTCCCTTCGTAAACCTGAACATCATGGCTGGCGCGCTTCCGGCCGGCCGCGTTCTCGGTGTCGACGCTTGAACTGTGTTGAAGCGCTTCGGAAACTTCGTCCGGAATATGCTGGATCAGCGTACCACCGGTCACGACGGCAAGCAGTTGTTCGCCGCCGCATATCCCAAGAACCGGGATGTCACGCCCAAGTGCGCCAGCGACCAAAGCGGTTTCAAATTTAGTTCGTGCGGGTTTCAAACGGATCGCAGCACTGCGCATTTCCTCGTTGAACATCTGTGGGGGGACGTCGAAGGCGCCGCCGGTTACGACAATACCATCACATAGATCAAGGTAGGGGCCGACGAGATCCGGATGGTGCGGCAAGGCGATCGGCACTGCACCTAGCCCTGCAAGACTGGACATATAATTCTGTCGCAATGCGTACCAGGGTTGGTCGGAATAGCCGCCCGGATTTTCGCTGTCGAGAGTAACTCCGATGATTGGATTCGGCTTTGGTGGCACTGTGGTCTCGCTGTATTGTTTTGCATTCGTCTGTTTGATTGAAAATCCAGCAGACAGGTTGTCGCAGCAGTGCACAACAAAAACATCTTCGGGATTCTATTCACTTTTGATATGGTGCAGGCCAAACGTCCGCGCCGAGCAATAATCCTTTTGCAAATCACCCTTCGCCATATCGAGATATTTCACGCGGTCATGGCGTCGCGGACGGTTACTGGCGCCGCCATCTTGTTGAAGACCTCGCAACCGACCGTCAGCAGGGAACTCAAACGGCTGGAAACGCTCGCAGGCTTCACGCTATTCGATCGAAATTATCAGCAGCTGGTTCCAACAGCGCGCGGGCTGATGCTTTATGAAGAGGTCAAGCGCAGTTTTTTGGGACTCCACGAAATCGTGCGAACCGTTGAAGCATTGCGCCTTTCAAAGGGGGAGAGGATTGCGGTCACCTGCCAGCCTGCACTCAGCCAGTCACTTCTGCCAAGAGCGACGGCGAAGCTGCTTTCGCGGTATCCGGATGCGCGGGTCGAGGTCGATGGGAAAGATCCCAGGCACGATGACGGATTGGGAATCCACCAGTATGACCTTGGCTTGATCGAACTCATTCAGGGAATTCCAGGTACGCATTGCAGGAGGCTGGGAATCTTCCCTATGGTCTGCATTCTTCCTGAACGTCACGCGCTGGCGGCAAAAACATGCCTCGAGCCGTCGGACTTCACCGGCCAACCGGTGGTTTGTTTTTCGCAGAACGATCCCTACCGCAAAGTTCTCGACGGCATTTTCGAAGAACGGGGTGTCAATCGCAACATATGTGTGGAAACGAAAACGGCCGCGTCGGCCTGCAGTCTGGTACGGGAAAACATCGGCATCGCGATTATTAATCCGCTGACAGCGTTGGATTTTGCCAATCAGGGTTTGGCGGTGCGGCGATTTTCGATCGAAGTGCCCTTTCAGGTGGCTGCCGTCCGACCCAGTTACAAGCCGACATCCGTGCTGGTCGATGCCATGGCGGATGCTCTGGCGGATGTCGCTGACGAATACAGTGCCAGACTTATGGCAGCCGGCCTGTCGGTTCGCTAAGCGATGCTAGCTGCGCTCCTCCCAGATTCTCGCCAGTTCGACGAGCGTCTCAACACCCTTTTCCATGTCCTGACGGCTTACCCATTCGAGCGGCGAATGAAATGCGTGGCCGCCAGCAAAGATGTTGGCACAAGGCAGGCCCATGAACGATAGCAGCGAACCATCGGTGCCGCCTCGGATGCTGCCGCGCACAGGCACCATTCCGGCGCGCCGAACGGCTTCAATTGCATATTCGACGATCTCCGGAGGACCGTCGAGGATGGTCTTCATGTTGCGATATTGCTCCTTGACCTCGAAGGTAAAGGATGAGCCGGGATAGTCGGTCATCACGTCCTTCACGATGTTCTCGAGCATAGTTTCCTTGGTTGTGAGGCCCTCATCGTTGAAGTCCCGGACAATAAGGCTGACAACGGCCTTCTCCATCGAACCTGTCACGCCTGTCGGGTGCACAAAGCCCTCCCGGCCCGCGGTGGTCTCTGGCGCAGCGCTGATCGGCAAGCGGTTGATGATCGCACCGGCGATTTTGATCGCGTTTTCCATCTTTCCCTTGGCAAAGCCGGGATGGATGGCGACGCCTCGAATGGTGATCTCGACGCCATCGGCCGAGAATGTCTCGTCTTCGATATGGCCGGCAGTTTCGCCGTCGATGGTGTAGGCGAACTGTGCGCCCAGCTTCTTGAGATCGACCTTATCTACCCCTCGGCCTATTTCCTCGTCCGTCGTGAAGAGGAGCTTGATCGTTCCATGCCTGATATCGGGATTGCCGACCAGGAATTGCGCTGCGGTCATGATCTCGGCAATGCCGGCCTTGTCGTCAGCGCCCAAGAGCGTCGTGCCGTCGGTGGTGACGATATCGTTGCCGATCTGGTCACGCAGCGACGGATTATCGCTAACACGAATGACCTGTTGCGGATCACCCGAAAGCTGTATGTCTCCTCCTCCGTAGTTCCGCACCATTTGCGGCTTAACGTTCATTCCGGTGAAGTCGGGCGCGGTATCCATGTGTGAGCAAAAGCAAATGACCGGAACGGGCTTGTCGACATTCGATGCAATGGTCGCATAGACGTAGCCGTGCTCGTCCATATGCGCATCGGACAGGCCCAGACCCAGAAGTTCCTCGACCAGCATGCGGCCCAGATTCTTCTGCTTTTCGGTAGAGGGCTGTGTCGGCGACTTGGGATCAGATTGGGTGTCGATGACGACATAACGGAGGAATCGATCGATAACAGTGTCAGTCATGGGGTTGATCCAATGTTCGTCAGGGATGAATTGCTGTAGCCTTTGATGCCGCCGCCGTGAATAAAATTTCGCTTTTCCGGTGTGTTTTCTTCGCGGCACATGCGTGCAAATTTGCTTCCTATTCGTCTATATCCACACCCTCAAACAAGTTGCCTCCAAACGGGTCAACCCGGAAATCTTTGACCTTGGTACTGACCGGCTGCGCCACAACCTGATGTGCAATTGTCAACCATGGCGCCTGTTGCTTGAATATGGCTTGTGCCTGCTCGTACAGCGTCGATCTTTCGGCCTGGTCCGTAGTGAGTTTGGCCGCCTGAATAAGTTTTTCAAAATCCTGATTGCACCAGTTTGCCCGGTTGCCGCTGCCGATCGCCTTGCACCCGAGCATGGCTGCAAGAAAATTATCCGGATCCGCAATTCCTCCAGTCCAGCCAAGAATGACAGCGCCATCCCGATTTTTATCCTGGGATCTTTTTAGATACTCGGCCCAATCGTACGAAACGATTTCAGCCTTGATTCCGACCTTCGCCAAATCAGACTGCATCAATTCAGCCGTACGGCGTGCGTTTGGCATGTAGGGACGCTGGACCGGCATCGCCCAGATATTCATGACGAGGTCTTTTACGCCAGCGTCAGCAAGCAGCTTTCGCGATTGTTCCAAATCGTAGGGATCGTCCTTGATGTCTTTGTTATAAGACCAGACCCCTGGAGGCATGGCATTGATGGCAGCAATACCTGTTGAACCGTAGACGGCATCGATAATCGCCTGCTTGTTGACCGCCATATTTATGGCTTTGCGCACCCTGACATCGTCAAAAGGAGCAACCATTGTGTTGTAGGCCAGATAGGCGATGTTTAAACCTTCCTTTTGCAGAAGATTAATGGCGGGGTCGGACTTCATTTTCGCGAGGTCGGCGGGATTCGGGTATGCCATTACATTGCATTCGCCTGCCTTCAGTTTCTGATACCGGACAGACGCATCAGGCGTGATTACGAAGATCAGATCATCAATCTTTTGCTTGCCTCCCCAATATTCGGGGTTGGCGTGGTAACGAATAACCGCATCTGGCTGGTAGTCGACAAACTGATATGGACCCGTTCCTATCGGCTTTGCATTGAGCTGCTCCCGCTTGCCCTCCGCCAGGAGCTTGTCTGCATACTCTTTGGACTGGATAGCGGCAAATGTCAGGGAGAGAGAGGCGATAAACGTTGCCTCCGGCCGCGTAAGGACGAATTTAACGGTATGGCCGTCAACTTTCTCGAGTTTGTCGATAAGACTTGGAAATGAATACGTATCGTATTGTGGCCAGATGCCCTTGCCGTAGTCGTAGTAGGGGTTGGCCTTGTCGCCCTGACGATCGAACGTGAAGATCACATCATCAGCGTTGAATTCGCGTGTTGGCGTGAAATAGCTAGTTTTCTGGAATTTCACCCCCTTGCGCAGCTGGAATGTATATTCTTTCCCATCGCCGGAGATGCTCCAGCTTTCGGCAAGGCCCGGCTCCAATTCAGTTGAACCTCGTTTGATCTTGATAAGGCCATCGGAAACGTTGCGCGCCGACGCATCGTAAGTGGTGCCCGATATGGAGAGCGCCGCATCAAACCCTTCTGGCGAGGCCTCCGAACAATAGACAAGTGTCTTGGCCGATGCGCCAGCCGCTGCAATTCCGCTCAGCGCAAGAGCGAGCATCGTAGCTGAAAGGATTTTCCCGCAGATTTTCATTCCCTTTGACCCCTGTTGCATCAATAAGCCAGTAGTTGCAGGTTTAGGGTTTATTGACGAGAGCCTTGGTCAATGCAACACAAACAAATCTACCGCTATGTTACAAGCAGCGAAATCAAACCGGCACCTCGTCGAAGGCAACAAGCTCAATGGATATTGTTGAACGTTTTCTGAACTATACCCGCATCAATAGCACTGCCGTAATCGGAGCGGGACATCTGCCCTCGAGCCCGGGTCAGACAGCGCTGGCGAAGTTGTTAGCTGGCGAATTGCGCAGTTTAGGACTCAACGTCGAGGAGCGGGAGCATTCCATTGTAGTTGGTACGCTGCCGTCCAATCTGGACGATGCGACCCGCAAAGCCCCTACGATCGCCTGGGTCGCTCACTTGGATACCAGTAATGAGTATGCCACCGATACCAACGCCCGGATTATCGATTACAGAGGCGGAGATATTGTGCTGAACGAAGCGCTTGAGGTAGTCATGCGCGAGAGTGCCTTCCCCGAGCTAAAGCGTTATGTGGGCGATCGAGATCATTGTCACTGATGGTACAAGTCTGCTGGGAGCGGACAACAAGTCAGCTATCGCCGAGATCATGCACGCGATAGAGACCCTACAGGCGAACCTGCAAATCCAGCATGGCGAGGTGAAAGTTGTCTTTGTGCCCGATGAGGAGATCGGCCTCCTGGGTGCTAAGGCACTGAATGTGGAGACCCTCAATGCTGACTTCGCCTATACGTTGGATTGCTGCGCGATTGGCGAGATTGTCTTTGAAAATTGGAACGCTGGGGAATTCCAGGTAAAGTTCCGCGGACAGAGCGCCCACCCCATGTCTGCCAAGGGTAAACTCCGCAATGCAGTACTTTATGCGCAACAGTTTATCTCGATGCTGCCCGGAGGCGAACGCCCCGAATATACTGAGAACCGGGAAGGGTATTACTGGGTCACAACCATCCACGGCACAGTTTCGGAGGCGCAGCTGAATCTCCACATCCGCGACTTTACCCAAGTTGGATTCGAGCAGCGACGTCGTTTTGTCGAAACGCTTGTCGAAAGCTTCAACCAACTCCATGGTGCCGAAACGGTGACGGCCGCATATCAACCGGTCTATCGCAATGTAGCCGAGCATCTACAGGGAGAAAACCGCTATCCGGTGGAACTCGCGCTGGAGTCCATGAAGGCGATTGGCGTGGAGCCATTTCCCATTGCCATGCGTGGCGGGTATGACGGAGCAGTACTTTCCGAAAAGGGTCTACCTTGCCCCAACCTCTTTTGCGGAGCGCACAATTTCCATTCGGTATATGAGTTCTTGCCGGTGGGTTCCCTCACTAAAGCATCCGAAATGATCCTTGAAATCCTGCGTCGAGCCGTGGCTGATCGCTGAAGGCGTGTCGATAAATCCCGTGCATGCATTTCGGCCGCGTACTACACCTGTGAAGCAATCCATTGGGAGAATGCGATCATTGCTGACGTCAAGGATCGGGATTGAAGTCGTGTAAGCCAGTAGCTTCCCAACGATATGGCAGTCGGGAAGGGCTGTTCGATAGCGCCAGATGCAAGGTGGCGGGAAAACATGGAAGGCGGTGCTAGCGCGACACCCATTCCCTGGAGGGCGGCTTCCATCATGCCGAGGGATGAATCAAACACGATACCTCTGCTCAATGGGGGGGATGCAGCAACACCAGCCGCCGCGAACCAACTGCTCCACTCGTCTTTCCGGTAGCTTCTCAGGAGTGGTTGATTGGTGAGGTCGGCAGGCTCTCGCAACATTTCTGCCAGTTCGGGGATGCAGAGGGGAGAAAGGGGGGCGTCGAAAAGCCGGATCGCCTCGGTGCCATGCCAGGATCCGTTCCCAAATCGAATGGCGAAGTCGAGCCCTTCTGCTGCCATGTCCACACGATTGTTATTTGTCGATAATCGGATGTCGACAAACGGGAATTGCCGTTGGAAATCGGGCAACCTTGGAAGCAGCCACCCAACAGCAAAGGTTCCAACCGTACCCAAAAACAGCAGTTCGCGAACGTGGCCGCCCTCGATGCGTTCCAGGCTGAGCGCCAACTGATCAAAGGAACCAGTCACGACGGGCAGCAGCGCTTCGCCTTCGGCGGTTATCTTGAGGCCCCTGGGAAGGCGCTGGAACAGCCGTACTCCCAATCGTGTTTCGAGGCTTTTTACCTGTTGACTCACTGCGGCCTGCGTAACGCACAGCTCAATGGCTGCTCGCGTGAAACTCAAATGCCGTGCAGACGCCTCAAAAGCCCTTAGGCCATTCAGTGGGAGGTACGGTCGAACCATGGATAGCCTAGTTTTTCTTATGCCTCTCCCCAGATATCATCGTTTGTCATGCAAATACAGCGTCCATAGATACGATAATGCCAAGATTTGCTGTGTTTGCAAAAGTTTGCATTATACCACGCCGAATTGGAGCAACCATGGTGCGGGGCAATATTGAAAGCTGGCAAGAGCCAGAATCGTTAATTGAGACAGGGGAAGTCCTCGTATGAAATTCAAAGCAGCCGCCACCATGACGGTAACTTTCGCCATCATCTGTACCTCAACGGTGGCCGGCCATGCCGCTGACCACCGCGCCCGTGTTAAAACTGTCGTGGACGCGGCGATCGAGCCAATTATGCAAAAGTACAACATCCCTGGAATGGCGATCGGCATAACTGCCGGCGGAAAGCCTTACATGTTCGGTTATGGCGTAGCCTCCAAGGAAACCCGGAAACCTGTCACACCCTCCACCATTTTCGAAGTTGGATCGATCAGCAAGACATTCACCGTGACACTGGCATCCTATGCGCGGGTAAGCGGTCATCTCTCATTGTCGGACAAGACCAGCAAGTATCTGCCATCGCTTGAGAGGACCGAGTTCGGCAAAGTCGAACTTCTCCATCTTGGCACCCACACCCCCGGCGGCTTCCCGTTGCAGGTGCCAGACGATGTCACCAACGACGATCAGTTGATGGCGTATCTGCGGAGCTGGAAACCGGCTTACAAGGTTGGCACGCACAGGACCTATGCCAATCCGAGCATTGGAATGCTCGGGGTCATAACGGCGAAAAGCATGAACGGGGACTTCGCCCCGTTGATGGAAGGCCAATTGTTTCCGGCACTTGGATTGACGAGCACCTACATCAATGTGCCGAAGGGCAAAATGCCATACTATGCCCAAGGTTATACGAAGAAAGATGATCCCGTGCGGGTAAGCAAGGCCGTGCTGTCCTCGGAAGCCTATGGCGTGAAAACCACCGCCACCGACATGATCCGCTTCCTGGAGGCGAATATGAACATGATCAAACTGGACGAAAAACTCCAGCAAGCAATCACGGATACGCACACCGGCTACTTCCAGGTTGGCGCGATGACCCAGGATTTGCTATGGGAGCAGTACGCCTATCCGGTCGATCTGAGGACGCTGCTGCGAGGCAATTCCAGAGAGAGTTCCTCCAATCCAACGCCGGTCACGCAACTGACCCCGCCGCAGCAGCCGCGTGACGATGTGTTGATCAACAAGACCGGTTCGACCAATGGCTTCGGGGCGTATGTCGCATTCGTTCCGGAGAAACAGCTGGGCATCGTTATTCTGGCAAACAAGTACTATCCCAACGAGGACCGGATTACCGCGGCCCACCAAATATTGACGCAACTTGCTGCTGAAAGCGGTTCAAAAGACTGACAGAGTGATCATGAAAATCCCTCGCGAGACACTTTCGCGAGGGATTTTGTGTCTCGTTGGGATGCAGACATAATTTCCTTCTTCTTAGTTACGCTCAGGTGGTTTGGCTGGGCGAGAACTCGTTGGCGTGTCGCTTCACGAAGTCGAACACGGTCATCGGCCGCAGGCCGGTGATCCTGAATACATCGTCGGTCATCCGGTCGTACCGGCCCTGCTTGTGAAGGTCGGCCATAACCGCAAGGTGGCTTGCCAGATGCTGGGGAACTCCGAGTTCCTTCAGTTTCTCGACCCAAGGCGATACTGGTACGTCCACATAGGTGATCGCGCGTCCGAGTGCGTCGGAGAAGGCGTTGGCGTATTGTTTCATATCCCTCGATTCTGGTCCGGTGAGATTGTAAATTTTTCCGATATGTGGAGCTGGATCGTCGAGGATGACCGAGACGACGCGGGCGACGTCGAGCGAGGAAATCGGCGATGTCTTGCTCTGTCCAAGGGGCAGTACGAGCTGGTTGCTCACTTTCACGCCATGCGCGGCAAGCCGTAGGAAGAAGCCTTCCAGAAACACCGTTGGACGCACTATAACGACAGGTAGCCCCGACCATTCCAAAGCCTGCTCGGAAAGCCAGTGCAACTTGTGTTGCGGACTGTCAGTCGTCTCTGTTACGCTCATCTGCGTCACCGTCATCTGGGACATATTGACGAACGCCTCAACGCCGTGATGCCGCGCAACAGCAGCGGTATTAACGGTTGCTTCCAGATAGTTCGGAGAGACCGACATGCCGAAATAGACGCGTTCGACGCCTTCCATTGCACGATGCATCGAGGCGAGGTCGGTCAGATCGCCAACGACGACTTCAGCGCCGAGCTTGCGCAGAGCCTCGGCCCGCTCATCTTCCCGGCGCACGAGGGCGCGGACTTTATTTCCGCGCTCGATAAGCATCGCCGTGACGTTGCGTCCTATGGCACCAAGATCCCCGGCCGCCCCGGTGACGAGGATCGGCTTCTCGGATTTGGGGTTGATGTTCATTTTCCGCATCCTTTCATGGTTAGGGCTTAAACGTTGCAGGACATCCTCGATCTTCCGGACCGCTCGCTGGCGAAGCCGGGGCCGATCAACAGCCGCCGAAATTCCGGACGGCTGTAGTGGCCGCGTGAATCCGACGGCCTCTTGCGAGTAGCCATCTGCGGAAAGCCGAAATCAGCGATGACCCCGCCTTTGCCAACCCGGAGGCTTCGCCGGCGATCTCTCCATTGAGCGATATTACAACGAGTTTTCAGATAGTCGCATAAAGTTGAACCAAAGACAGTTGTGATAAAGCGCTCCACCACCTTTTTTAGGGTACTATTGATCCCCAATGGTGATGGACACGAATAGCCTTTTAGGCTGTTTGGTGCGCGCTACTGGCGGCGGGCCGCGCGGTAAATCATGGCCGCGATCGAGTTCAGATCTCGTCCGCAATCGCTTATCCGGCATATCGCAGCGAACTTGCGCCCATCGCTAATTTTGCATTGCTCATGAGGGGCATGACGGCAGCGAAAGCGGTTGAGTCAGACCCTCCAACAGTTCGCGTTTTAGAGGGACCGAGGATGGCACATCTATTAGACGAAGTTCTGGCAGCACATGGTGGCCTTGAACATTGGAACTCTTTTGAGAAAGCCAACGTGACGATTATCTCAGGCGGTGAATTGTGGGGGATGAAAGGGATAGAGGCTGATGCAACGCCTCGTCGTGTAACCGCGGCCATACATCATGAATGGGCGACCATAATGCCCTACGGCAATCCCGACTGGCGTATGACTTTCGTACCCGAACGCGTTGTGATTGAGACGACAGATGGAATGGTCATCGCCGATAGGGACAATCCGCGTACTGCCTTCGCCAGTCACACGCTAAACACGCCGTGGGATGCGCTCCACCGAGCTTATTTCAATGGCTATGCCATGTGGACTTACCTGAATACTCCTTTTTTACTGGCTCTGCCGGGTTTCAAGACGGAGGAAGTCGCGCCATGGAACGAAGAAGGAGAGACGTGGCGCGTGCTGCGGGCAACGTTTCCCGCAGGGATCGAAAGTCATTGCCCGGTACAGGATTTCTATTTTGGACCAGATTTCTTACTTCGTCGCCATGACTACCAAGTCGATATCTCCGGCAGCTTTCCGGCGGCGCAATATGTCCACGACTTGGTAACGGCCAATGGCATTCGGTTTCCGACGAAACGACGGGCTCACCCCCTGGGTGCTGATGGTCGCCCCGAACGTGACAGGACTTATGTCTGGATTGACCTTAGCGAATACACCATGAGTTGAGGCCGTTCACCACCTTGGTTGTGTCTCATCGCAACAGCGAACAAGACCATCATGGTGCGTGCGTCGGAATTAGCGATCATGCTGTAGCCGCTTTCGATTGGCGGTCGACGTTGATCCGGGCAGTTCAATGCAGCTCTGGTTCGCGTCGCGCAGCCTCAAGAGGTGAGAGGTATTCATTGGTTATTTCGTTCTCCAAGCGGGAGATGTTTTCGGGATCTTGCTTACGAGATCGTATTCTGACGCGATGCGACGACATCGATCTCATAGCGGGAGATGCCAATATCCTCGAGCTCGCGATCGGTAAGTTGCATGAGTTCGCGGGTGATCTGGCGATAGCGCTGATGGGCGCGGATTTTCGACAGTATATATGCCACATACATGGGGCGTTCCTTTATGTTGAAGTGACCGGCACAGCCGGTTTTGGGTGGTTGCTATCATCGAAATATCGGGGGCGAGGGCGAAGCCGAGGGGCCCCGCCCTCATTTTGGTCAGGTACGGGCCGAGCGGAGCGCTGCGAGCGAGTCGATGGCGATCCAGAGAGAAATGGCGAGCAGGCCAACGTCCTTAAGCAGGAACTGCCCAGGAGCGACCGAGATCGCTGGAAGGCTGAACTCCGGTAAGAACACGCCGGGAGTCGTCACCATGAAACTAAGCGTCGTCACGAACAGCCCGGCAGAGAGCAGGCCACCGGCGAGCGAGTACGCCGGGTTGACGAGCCGAGCCGCAATCAAGGCACCGATGCTGAGTTCGAGGACACCGAGGAGGCTCGAGAAGCCTCGCACGCTAAACAGGGAATAGGTCCAGCTCAACAGCGGATTGTTGCCGACCAGGCCTGTAAGACCTTCCGCTTCATAGGCGGTGAATTTCATACCACCGAACCAGGCGTAAATCACAACCAGCGAGGCATAGAGGCCCACTGCTGCGATGGTCCGGCCGTGTCGTTCGATTAATTCGAAGGGCAAAGGGGTGTGGGCCGGGGCGCTCTGATACGCCGCGACGCCGTGGATAGAAACACGAGGCATGGTCTTCTCCTTGGGTTGTCCGCGGTGGGCGACTTGCCCGTTTGACGCGGAATAAACAATACCGATCTGCATCGATAACCCCTGATATACCGATCTGTATCGTTTGGCAAGATTTCTTTCAAAGAATTGTCGCCTCTCATTAAGCGCGTTCCTGCTTTTGATGCAGTCGCGGCGCGACGAGCGGGTCGTAATACCATAAGAAAAGGCATAGATGGGTACAGAGTCGTCTTGTATTTGAGCGTGTGTCCGGTGCTTCGTCATGAACAAGGCGGCTCGCTCCAGAGCCAGTACACATGGTGTTGCATGTTGACGGCGTTGCGGGAGAAGGTAGGCAGGGCACACTGTTTAATCAAAAAAGAAACATTTCTGTATCTTTTGAACGCAAAGGTGCCGCCCTTCGGCTGATTTCCTGGTGCTCTCTCCAAAAATAGTCACGTCCGGCTCAGTCGCCTCTTGTCTTTGTTTTGAGTCGCCGCTAAATAAAGATACAGATCTGTTACTTATTGTGAGGATGAGATGCGCCGTTCGGAAATCCGGGATCACCTGCTCGACACCGCGCTGCGGCTGTTCAACCAGCGCGGCTATCACGCAACGGGCATCGATCTGATCATCGCCGAGGGTGGAGTGGCCAAGACGACGCTATACCGGCACTTCGAAACCAAGGAGGACCTGATACTGGCCGCTCTCGAACGGCGCGACGAGGAAGACCGCGCCGCCATGCGTGCCTTTGTCGAGCAGAATGCGAGCGATCCGGTAGAACGCCTTCTGATTACGTTCGATTACCTCGAAACCTCGTTCAACGATAAACAGTTCCGCGGCTGCATTTTCGTGAGCGCGGCCGGTGAGCACAAGGACCCCACCAATCCCGTATTCCGTGCTGCCGAAATGCATAAGCGCCTTGTACTCGCATATTTTGAGGAACTCGCCCACGCCGCTCGGTTCGCCGAGCCGAAGAGGATCGCAGCCGAGATTAACCTGTTGCACGAGGGAGCGTTCGCTGTCGCGCAGATAACCCGCATCGCCGAGCCCGCACGGCAGGCCAAACGCATGGCGAGCCAGCTGCTTGCGGCGGAACAGCATTCCCGGTTGGCATCTTTAACCCCCGGAGCGTGGGCCAGCTTAGCGCGGACATCTTCATTTAAGGCTCTGAAGGCAAGCGGGCCGGCTGAACTGTCGGCACCACCGGTCGCTCATCAGCCACGACGATCTCGTAATCATCGTAGGCCGTGCGGGTGGATGCGCCGGGGCGGGGTATCCAATTCCACGAACGTGCCTGCGCGCCCGAACCCGACCGGAGGCTGGGCCTGGCTGCGTTGGACGGGCGTTCTTATGCTGCCTTTCATCAATCATTGAGCGCGATGTTTGCATCACACTTGGCACCCCATGGTATCAAACTGTATCTCGCCTGGTAGATTGCCGGATTTGCTTACAATCCGACGGGCTGGAAGAAACAATCCATACACGAACAGCGCGCATTTATCCTGCAAGCCGGAAGAGCAACGAGCCACGGCGAAAATTGCACCAATCACAAAGGATGAGATATGACCGCTGAAGCCACACATCAATTGTTGGGACACGCCGTTGTGGGAACCAACAACTTAGATGCTGCCACAAACTTCTATGACAAATTGTTCGAACTGTTCGGCGTGGGCCGCATTCTCGAACAGCCTGGCCGGGCAGTATACTTTGGAACGACGATGCTCGAGTTCGGTGTGATCAACCCCCACAATGGCGACCGCGCCACCGTAGGCAACGGTAACATGGTTGCGTTGAGCGCCCGTTCGCGTGCTCATGTGGATGAAGTATATGCCCTTGCACTACAACTCGGTGGCACCGATGAGGGGCGTCCAGGTCCGCGCGGCCCAAATCAGGACGGCCCGTACTGCGCGTACTTCCGTGATCTCGACGGCAACAAGCTTTTGGTCTTCCGCGCTGGTCAGGACTGACCCTCAGGCGTAGAATACCGATCGCTCGATCCTGAGATCGAGCGATCGGAATCTCTTCTCAACGAACGCTAAACAAACGGGAGATGAGCGATGATGGAGCCGCTCCACATACACAAGCGCGACAAGTCTACGGGCCTTAAGCGTCATCAGTCTGTTCCCAGGCCAGCTTGCGGCATCAGGCGGTAAAGAATCAATTCGACCCTTCAGCATTCACAATTCCAGAGGAGCAACTGGTTGAACTTCGCCAGCGCATAGCAGCTACACGCTGGCCCGAAAACGAAGCCGTCGAAGATAGCTCGCAAGGCGTTCCGCTAGCAGGTGCGCCGGCTTCAATTCGCTTCGATAATGCGCCGAGGATCACCGTATGGCTACTCCCTCTCGGGGTATCGTATCGACACGAACACATTGAGATACAAAACGCCGTATAGCCAGACACATTCTCAATACAACACTTTGGTCAAATGAGGTCGCTGACTTCGGTTAGGGCTTGAATATCAGAGACCATCCCCGAAGCGCACCAGAGTTAGTTGCTACGCGCCGTCGAGAGGCGCCGACATGCAGCCGGAAGGCGACCTACGCCACTCATGCGCAGGCGGCTGCGGCCTTGGCGACGCGCTGGAAACATTCGTCACCCGATTAAGCACCTTCTACTATCGAACGAGGAAAAGGATTACCAAATGAAACGTACCCCGATAATTTTGACCGCGATGTTTCTCGTAGGCAGCGGATTCACAATGAATGTCGCCACGGCACAGCAGAATGGAATTTCGCGCACCGACCTTTTGCAGGAATCCATCAGCGCGGAGGGCCGCGAGGCGGTACAGGTTCGCGTTGACTTTGAGCCAGGCGCAGTGTCAATCAAACATTCGCACCCTGGCGAAGAAATCGCGTATGTCCTCGAAGGCACTCTCGAGTATACGCTCGAGGGCCGGCAGCCGGTCACACTTAAGGCCGGTGAGGCCTTGTTTATTCCGTCTGGTGTCGATCACCTTGCCAAGAACGTCGGTGACGCAAAGGCCTCGGAGCTTGCGACTTACATCGTCGAAACGGGAAAAACGCTTGTCGCGCCGGCTAAGTGACCGTTCTTTGGCGCTCGGACAATCTGCAGGACATTTAGGGGTCAGAGATGATTGATCAGCAAACGAATAAGCCAACCGCTTTCACCCGCCGGGCATTGCTCGTCAGCGGAGCGGCAGTAGCAACTCTAGCGGCTTTCGGATCCCAAATCGCAGTTGTCGAGGCGAGTGCCCAAGCTCTTGCGGCAAACGGCGTCCGGCCGTTCCGCATCAATGTGCCAGCAGAAGCGTTGGCCGACCTGCAACGGCGCCTCGGCGCAACGCGTTGGCCCGAAGCGGAAACCGTTGGTGACCGCTCTCAGGGTGTCCAATTGTCCAAACTTCAGGCGCTCGTACGCTATTGGGAGAGCGATTACGACTGGCGCAGAGCGGAGCAAAAGCTCAACGCACTGCCACAGTTCCTGACGGAGATAGACGGAGTGGACATCCACTTCATCCATGTGCGCTCGCGCCACGCGGATGCGATGCCGCTCATCATGACGCACGGGTGGCCGGGATCGATGTTTGAGTTATTGAAGGTGATCGAGCCGCTTACCAACCCCACAGCGCATGGTGGCAGCGCCCGGGACGCCTTCCATCTTGTCCTTCCGTCCATTCCAGGCTTCGGCTTCTCGCAGAAGCCTCAGGGCACCGGATGGAATCCCGATCGGATCGCTCGAGCCTGGGACGTTCTGATGAAGCGTATTGGATATAGTCAGTACGTATCACAGGGCGGAGATTGGGGCGCTATCATTTCCGACAGCATGGGCCGACAGGCACCCAAAGGGCTCCTCGGCATTCACGTCAACAGGATCGAGCGTTCAACGACGATCCCGCCGGAAGTCGGAAAAGCGCTGATGAATGGGGATCCAGCTCCGGATAATCTCAACGAAGAAGAGCGAGCGGTTTTCAATGAGGCCAGAGAGTTTCTGAGCAAGGGGTTTGGCTACGCCGCCATCATGGGGACGCGCCCCCAGACTATCGGATATAGCCTCGCTGACTCGCCCGTTGGACTGGCCGCCTGGTTTTATGACAAGCTCGCCGACTGGGTATTTTTCCGCGGAGAACCGGAACGGGCGTTCACCCGAGACGAAATCCTTGATAACATTACTCTCTATTGGCTGACAAATACGGGGCCCTCAAGCGCCCGGATTTATTGGGAGAATGCCGCAAACGCTGCAATGCCCGGCATCATCACCGTTCCGGTCGCGGTGACGATTTTCCCTGGAGAGGTCTATAGGCCACCTGAACACTGGGTTGAGCAGGCGTACCCAAATCTGATCTACTACAACAAGGTCGATAAGGGCGGGCATTTTGCGGCATGGGAAGAGCCCGAACTCTTCAGCGCCGAGGTGCGGACGGCCTTCAAATCACTTCGCTGAATGGATTGGCAAGTGCATTGACCAATCTGCAAACGGCTCGAGAGCTCGAGCCGTTTGGGCGTCTCAAACTGTAGCGAAGTTTCGCTAATGCTTGAGGATCTCGTCCATTACAAGCACGATTTTTCCCTTGGGGCGCGGCAGCTTGCCCTCAAGCATCAGGTGTGCGTCCCGCGCTTGTTCGAACCGCAATGTTGTTCCGACATTCATCTTGAGGGCACCTTTGGAGATCAGTGCCGAAATGCGGCCCAGGCTTTCTGTGGATACGTCAACGAGAAAGAACCTAGCCAGGATTTCGTGCTTTGCCGCCAGGGTCTGGTCCGGGGCGGAAACTGCCGAAACCAACGTTCCCCCCTTTTTCAGCACTTGAAATGACCGCGTTTGCGCTTCTCCACCTACCAAATCTATCACCGCATCCACCTCGCGAACTTCATCTTCAAAACGAGTTGTTGTGTAGTCGATGACCTTGTCCCCGCCGAGACCAACAACACCGTCGATGTCGTCTGGCGAGGCAGTGCACACGGTCCGGAGACCCGCCTCTCTGGCAAATTGCACGGCATATGCGCCCACGTTTCCTGCCGCCCCGTGGATCAATACCGTCTGGCCGCTTTCCAGGCCGGCCTGATCGAAAAGCGCTTGCCACGCTGTGACCGCTATCACTGGCAGCGATGCTGCTGCGATATGGTCTATGGAATCTGGTTTGCGATCAAGCATGGAAGCACTGGCGACCGCGTATTGCGCATAACCGCCGCAGAATCGCTTATTGGTCACTCCATACACTTGGTCCCCAGCCTTGAATTGGGTCACGCCAGCGCCGACAGCCACGACCTCACCCGAAATGTCTGAACCCAGGATAAGGGGCAGGGGTTGGGGCAGCGCACTATTGCCCGAGCGAATCCAGCCGTCCCAAGGGCCGACACCCGCTGCATGTACTTTAACGATGACTTCGTTCGTGCCTGGATCGGGTGTGTCCGATAACTCCAGTTGCATTACATCCGGAGACCCAAATTCATGGATGCGCCACACCAATCCTGAGAAACTCGTTGAACCTCCCGACATTTGCTTTCCTTTCGATACTGGCAACGGATCGCTCCTGGCAAAGCTCTGCCCAGATTGGCTTTCAATGGAAATGAGGGGCGAACCAGATTGGCTTGTTTCAAGCGTTATGTCGTCTTTTGTCGGTGTACGGAGCCAAGTCTTTAGGACGATGACCAAATCGTACGCACGGACACAATCTGACTTTGATGACGTATTTTAACAGCGCGACTATGCAATGAAAACGGCGCCCACGATCAAGTCGTTGTGTCGTCTTGCACAGTGAACCTGCTCAGATGGAATTCGCGCTGCGGATGCGCGACTACCGCCCACCCGCGAACGCGGTGCTTCCAGGCTATTTTTCGATCGCTGCGTGAGGTGTATTTCTGAAGCTGATAGCCATTCGATTGTAGCTGTTCATCAAGCTGATCGCGATTGTGAGATCGACGAGTTCGCGCTCGTTGAACACTGCACGTGCAGCTGCGTAGGCGTTGTTCGGCACACCTGTCTCTGCTACACGCGTCACTGTTTCAGCCCATGCAAGGGCAGTACGTTCGCGCTCGTCAAAGAGATTGCCGGCTTCCGGCCACGCCTGAAGCAATGCTAACTTCTCGATCGACTGCCCCTTCTTCAAAAGATCCCTGGTATGCATGTCGAGGCAATAAGCACAATTATTGATCTGCGAGACACGCAGATAAACCAGATCAAGCAAAACGGGGGGAAGACCGCTTTGCATGACGTAACCGTAGACGCCCCCTAGCGCTTTTGCTCCAGCAGGAGCGACTTGATTGTAATCCAGACGGCTGGTCATTTTCTCACTCCTTAGTGTTTAAGTTGGTCGTCAGTTCCTTGTCGCCGGTGTCAACGATAAACACGGCAAGCAGCTTCGCCGGGTCTTTCTTGCTGGCGTTGCGGCTTACAAGATGTGTCGAGCCCGGCGTCTCGTAAAAGCTTTCACCGGCACGATAGACCCGCTTGGGTTCATTATTCACCTGCGACTCGATTTCTCCAGACAGGACATAGGCAAAAATGAAAGCTGATTTTGCGTGCTCGTGCGGGAGTGATGCTCCTGCCGGTGGATAATCCACAACCAGGGCCCGAACTGACTTGCCAGGAATGTTAGGGATGGTCTGTTCGAAGCTTGGCGTAACTGTTTCAGCGGGTTCATGCGCTGCCGCAGGTATTGCGGTCGCTATGGCGATGGCGGTGAACGCTCCGCCAATGAAGGATCTTATGTTCATGATGGTATTCTCCTTTGTGAGTGTTTTCCTTTCCCACTATAAATACCCTTTGAATGGTCCTATAAAAAGCACCAAGAATGCTCAAAAATCATGTACCATGGTGGAATGACCAAACCGCTTGAGTTGCACCTCGACCGAACAACGAAGACCCCACTGGCCGACCAGATTTGCATGGGCATAACCGCTGCCATCGAGAGCGGTGTGTTGGCAGCAGGTGCGCGCCTTCCTTCCTGGGTGGACCTGGCAATCCAACTGGGCGTCGCACGTGGCACTGTTCGTTCCGCATACGATAAGTTGTCAGCAGCTCAGCTTATTGTTGCGTCGCGGGCGGCCGGTACCCGCGTAACGGAAAGACCAATTTTATCCTTGCCACGGGATCCCGCACCTGAGCCAGGCTCCTTCATGGAGATGTATCAGGAGCTGACCTTGGGTCCGGCAATCTTCCAGATGGGGGTGCCGGCGAAGGAGACTTTTCCGGCCAAGCTTTTCGCCAGAATTCGCTCGCATGCCGTGCGCGCCGAAGCAAGTGCGGCGCCACTCTATCCGGATCCACGTGGAGAACTCGAGTTGAGGCGAGAGATCGCTGCCTATCTCGCCATCGCTCGGGGAATAGAGTGCTCGCCCTCTCAAATCCTTGTTACCGGTGGCTTTGGAAGCGGCCTCGGATTGACGCTTCGCGTGCTCGGCCTTGAGGGGAGCAAGGCGTGGATCGAGGACCCGGGGTTCCCGTTCACGCGACGCGGGCTCGAGCTCGCGAGACTGTTGCCAGTCCCTATCCCCGTCGACTCCGAGGGTATCGATGTTGACTACGGCTTGAGATATGCGCCGGATGCGGGGCTCGCTGTGGTGACCCCAGGACAGCAAGCCCCATTGGGGGCCACCCTGTCGCTATCGCGCCGATTGCGTCTTCTGGAGTGGGCGGCTCAGGAAGGCGCGTGGGTCATCGAGGATGACTATTTAAGCGAGTTACAGTTGAAAGGGCGTGCCGCGCCGGCACTCGCCTCGGTCGATCGTACAGGAAGGGTCATTCATATCGGCTCGTTCAGCAAGACCATAAGCCCTGCTTTGCGCCTTGGCTTTGTGCTTGTTCCCCAGCGTCTGGCATCCCGTTTTGCGGAGGTGGCCGCATGCTTGGCACCTTCACCTGGGCCATCCATACAGCTTGCGGCCGCAGAATTTATCAGTGAAGGCCATTATTTACGTCATCTCCGGCGCACCAAGCGTGCATATGCTGCGCAACGCGACGGAGTGTTGCAATATCTTGAACCGCGGACAAACAAGATTGCTGTGACCACACCCGGATTGGCTGTCCTGCTCCGGTTTACTGATGGGGCGCCAGACGTAGCGATCGTACGCGAAACGCTGGCCTTCGGCCTGGCGCCCTCGCCGCTATCGGTTTGGTACGCATCGCCTGCATCCGCGCAATCCGGTCTTCTGTTGGGAATTGCAACGTGCCCCCAACAGCACGTCGCGAAGTCTTGTGACCGCCTTCTTGAGATCCTTCAACGTCGTACGTCCTCGAGTTGAATCAACACACGGCTGCCGTTGAACCTAACGCAACTCTGCTTGGGATCCTGATTTAACGACGGTTCTTATCTTTGCCACAGCTTCGAGCGTCCGATGGACCGGGCATTTGTCGGCAATTTCGGCAATCTTGGCGCGAAGCTCCTCGGCGACTTCGCCATCCACGGAAATGACCCGCTCGAAACGATCAATCCTGCTGCTACCGCTGCGTTCCGATTCGGTGCACTCTTCGCAATCCTTGGCATGGATTTTGGCATGGGAGACATCAACACTGACACGTCCGAGCGTCAGATTTTTGTAATCGGCATATTGGCGCAGCGTCATTGAGGTGCAAGCGCCAAGCGCGATTGACAGGAAGTCGTATGGTGACGGCCCAGAATCGAACCCGCCTGCGTTTTCTGGTTCATCAGCGAAAAAGGCGATGGCTGCCGGCCTGAACTGAGTTCTGAAACTTGCCCTCGCCCGTTTCCGTCACTCGGACATGTTCGATCAGGTCGTTGCCCTGCGGGGCGTCGGCGGCAATATAACGCGCCAGCCATCCCGATATGATCCGTCCTGCAAAGGCCGCGTCCTCAAGGTTGGTGAGCAGGTGGTCAGCCTTGTCAAGCGAAACAAAGCTTTTGGGATGTCTCGCCGCAAGGAAGATTTCGTTGGCATTCTCGATACCGACCGTCTGGTCCAGTGGTGAATGAAGGATAAGAAGTGGCTTTTTCAGGGATGCGACAGCGTCTTTGATAGACTGCGCGCGCACGTCCTCGACAAATTGCTTTCGAATAAGGAACTTGCGTCCGGCGAGATCGACTTCAGCGGCACCCTCCTTCTCTATTTCCTCGAGTCTCGCTCCGAAGTTCTTCAAGACGTGACCGACATCGGCCGGCGCACCGATCGTGGCGACGGCGCGCACTTCAGGTATGTCCTTGGCCACAGCCAGGACAGCTGCACCCCCAAGAGAGTGACCGATCAGCAACGCGGGTGCCTGGTAATGATGGCGTAAATAGTCGGCCGCCGAAATCAGGTCGGCGACATTCGAGGTGAAATTCGTCGAGGCAAATTCGCCTTCGCTCGACCCCAGGCCAGTGAAATCGAAGCGCAGGACCGCGATGCCCTCGCGGGTAAGCTCCGCTGCAATGCGGCGCGCCGCGGCCAAGTCCTTAGAGCAGGTGAAGCAATGGGCAAACAATGCGTAGGCGCGTAAATGCCCGTTGGGCAGGTCGAGGCGGGCGGAAAGAGTTGCGCCGGAATGCCCGGGAAATTGAAGCCGTTGCGTATTGAAAGCCATAATTACGCTCCTTCGTTGTCACGAATATCCAGTGAGCCTCACTCACCTTACAATGCTCTGGTCTTGCCGTTGAGAGTGGAAGGCATTGATCGCCATCACAACGCCGAGAACGAGCAGCATTATTCCAATCGACTCCGCAAGGGTTGGCCAACGATGGCGGACCATCAGCCCAAAACAGGTAGCAAAAACAATTTCCGTCATCAGCAACTGGCCCGTGAGCGCCACTGGCAGGCGCTGCGATGCTATTGTCCAAGCCCACGCTCCCCCGATTGAGGCTACAGCTGCCAACATGAAAGCTGGTAGGTAGAGATTGTTGATGGCGCCAAAGCCAAGACCGATTTCCGGGGCTCTGAACAAGCTCATACCGTAGCCGATCGGGAGAAATGCCAATGTCTGGATGCTGCCTCCAATCATCATCAGCGCCGTCCAGACGCGCGCATCCATGTGGGGCCTTTTCAGTAGTGCACTCTGGTTTGCGATCCTGAACCAAGTCCACAGAGCTACCGCCGCAATGGCAAACGCGATACCAATAACAAGCGATTTTTCCCGCTGCACTTCCGCCTGCACTATACTGCTACCATTGACCAGCAGCAGCCCTGTCGCCGCCAGCGCAAGGGGGATCAGAAGAGGCAGCCACGATATACTCCGCCCGCGATAATTGCCGGCGATCGCCAAGACGACAGGCACCAGACCGAGAAAGGCGGGAGGGATCACGGGGCCTGCATATACGGCGGCGATCATGACAGTCAGGAAGTAGCCCACATATCCGATGAAGGCGAGGCCGGCCGCAGCAAACCAATCTTGTAGCGTGAGCTGGCGACATTGGTCTGCGCTGGCAATGAGGATCGCGATCCCGATCAAACCAGATAGCAGAAATCGGCAAGCGGCAAGGTCGAAGATCGAATAATCTCCGATCACAAAGGGTGCGACAAAATTCATCGACCATGTGAGAGAAGCAAATATAGCTGCCGCGATGCCTGCAGTTGATACATTTTTCATAAGAGAGTTTGGCCATTCAGTTTCGATCAAAACGGTCTTAAGTATGGAACTACGTCAAAGAGCGATTTTGTGGTCCAGCGCTTGGACCAGTCTATTTCATTTCAATTGTGAATGCATGCGGCTATCATCAGCCTATGGCCTACTGAAAGTAGAAAAATGAATTGGAGTGACATCCGCTATTTCCTTGCCGTTGCCCGACATGGCGGCTTGATGAGCGCGGCCAAGCAACTCGGCGTTAGCCGGCGTGCAAAACGTAGCCGCGTCGTTTCCGACTTGCTCGCTCAGGTCATTCAGGGCCAACAGGGAATCTTGACCGCTTCGCCTACCCGGAGAAAAAGCGGCTTAGTGGGAGCAGCGATCGGGGAAGGTTGCGTATCTCAGGTACCGCCAAGCATCCGGCTAACAAAAGTGGGACGTCATCCATGGACATCAATCAGGTCAGGTATTTCCTCAATCTGGCCGAAACATTGAATTTCACCGAAGCCGCGCGTCGTAGCCGTGTTTCGCAGCCCAGTTTAACGCGGGCAATTCAGCGTCTCGAGGAACAACTGGGCAGTCCACTGATCTATCGCGACGGTAAGGACAGCCGCCTTACGGCGCTTGGTCGTGACGTACAAGCCGAGTTCATGCGGATCGAGCTCGCCCTCCGGAATGTGCGTGAGCATTCCGAGAGCACCGTTCTGGGCCGGCGCCGGATTCTCGACATCGCCGTGGCTCCGACCATTGGTCCCGCCAGGTTCACCGCATTTTTTTTCGACGTGCTTGGCCAGCTTCCTTCCGTGAAGATCAACATGCATCAGCTATTGTCCGGGGAGAGTGCGGACGAGGTGCTTTCGGGCAAGTACCACGCCTGTATCCTGCCGGGAATGCCGCGTCCCAATCCCAAGCTCAATGTCGTGCCGTTGTTTCGTGAGCGATTCCTCCTGGCTTGCGCAAAAGACCATCCACTGGCCGGAAATGACGTCATCACCACCGAGGCTCTGGCCACCTACCCGTATGTTGACCGGCTGGCCTGCGAGTTCCACTCCCAGATCACCGAGCACCTGATGGACCACGACGCGGTTATGCAACCGCGGTTCAGTGCCGAGCGAGAGGATTGGGTTCAGCAAATAGTGGCAGAAGGCCGCGCGATCTGCATTATGCCCGAGCATTCCGCGGTCGTGCAGGGATTAGTAACCCGCCCAATTCAAGGCATGTCACTGGAACGCGAGCTGGTATTTGTAACGGTTTCCGGTTCCGGCACACCGCGTGAGGTCCGCAGGATCGCGCAGATGGCTGCTAGGCACGACTGGACTTGACCTTGCGGGACTGCCGTGTCGCGCAGCTATCGAATCTATGCACATCCTCTATTGGGAATCTTCCCGACCATTCGCCATATTAAGGCAAGACCAACAATGGAGTTGTGGCAATGAAGTACGCAAAGACTGACGAAGCGGTCGGCAAGCTTACGTCCGTGCAGTATCGCGTGACCCAGGAAAACGGCACCGAACGGCCGTTCACCGGCGAGTATCACGACAACAAGGAGCCGGGGATTTATGTCGACGTCGTTTCTGGAGAACCACTGTTCGCCTCAGCCGACAAGTTCGATTCCGGCTGTGGCTGGCCGAGCTTCACCAGGCCGATCGTACCGGCGAATGTCAACGAACTGCGGGACGACACGCATGGCATGACCCGCACGGAGGTACGCTCGGTGTATGGTGACAGTCACCTCGGCCATGTGTTTCCCGACGGCCCGCAAGATCAGGGCGGGCTACGCTACTGCATCAATTCCGCTTCACTTCGTTTCATTCCGCGCGACGAAATGGAGGCTGAGGGCTATGGTGCGTATCTCAATCAGGTGGAGGATATTTAAATGACCGAGAGAGCTGTTTTGGCTGGTGGTTGTTTCTGGGGCATGCAGGACTTGATCCGCAAGCTTCCCGGGGTGATTGGCACCCGTGTAGGCTACACTGGCGGCGACATACCGAATGCGACCTACCGCAATCACGGTACCCACGCCGAGGGAATCGAGATCACCTTTGATCCGGAGATCACGAGCTATCGGCGGATTCTGGAGTATTTCTTCCAGATCCACGATCCCACGACGAAAAACCGGCAGGGCAATGATATCGGCAGCTCATACCGATCGGCGATCTACTACATCGGCGACGAGCAGAAGCGAATAGCCGAGGAAACCATCGCCGACGTGGACGCTTCGGGGTTGTGGCCGGGCAAAGCCGTGACCGAGGTCGAGCCGGTGACGGATTTCTGGCAAGCAGAGCCGGAGCACCAGGACTACCTGGCGCGTTACCCAACCGGCTATACCTGCCATTTCCCTCGCGCCAACTGGGTGCTGCCCCACCGGAAAGCGGCCGAATAGCTGCCCAATCCAGCGGCGGATATTGTTCTAGCCAACTCTTCACGCCTGGCGCATATGCCAGGCGTGAAGAGCGATGCTGCTCGGCGGCATGCCCAGGATCTCTCGCGTGCCAACCAAAGCAAACTGTTCTCCTGGCGGCCGGGCCGAATAGGCCGCACTGGCCTACCGTAAGGAATTGGCCTACTATCAGCTTGCGGGATTGCACCCCTGCACTTGAGGAGCATTTCTCCCGGAAGCAAGTCGCGTGAATCGCAGCGATAGTGATCAGTGTGAAATTTCTGGACGTGTCTGGAACTGGAGCAGGGCGCGGTGGACGAATTCCTCGTGAGCGTATCTGGGTCAGGCTTCGCAAGTATGGAGATCTGGGCGGGTGTGGCTTTGCTCGGCACACTGGGATTTGTCCTCGGTTTCGCCCTCAATTATGGATCGATCTGCACAGTTATCGCCACGAGGGAATTGGTTTCGGAGAAGAGACCGGCGCGATTTATTGCGATCGTCGAATGCGCCGTCTGGGCGGCCCTTGTCTATGCCATAGTCGAAACGTCACCGACGATGCAGCGGGGTTGGTCGTCGCTCGGATATATCGTTCCCGCAGCCATATTGTTCGGAATCGGACTTCATGTGAACGGCGCGTGTGTGTTTGGGTCCGTTGGACATTTCGGAAATGGCGACTCTGAGTTTGTGTTCACGTTTTTTGGTATCTTTGCGGTGTTCTACTTTGAATCTCTGTTTGGACTGCTTCCGGAGCGGTCACCGGCAAGTGCGCCCGTGCCATTTGAGCCGGTCCTTCTCATAACCGCATTGTTGGCAACGCTGGTATTGAGGCTTGGTGTGTCTTTCAAATCCGAGTCCAACTTCTGGCGGCTGACGGTGTCGATGGTAGCGATCGGAACGACCTTTACGATCCTGGCAATTATTGCACCCGGATTCTCGATCACGGCATCATTTGGATCGGTCATTTCGATCCCTCTTGCAGGCCCCATGACTTTAGGCTGCATGTTCGCCGGCAGTCTTGTCTCAGCAAGGTTCAGGAGGCGTCGATCTGAGTTGAAATGGCCTACAGTTAACACCATAGTTTGGAGAACAGTCGGCGGCACACTTATGGGAATGGGTGCGCTGCTCATTCCAGGTGGTAATGATACGCTGCTGCTGATTGGTTTTCCCATGGGGGCATGGCAGGCTGCGCTTGCCTACACGCTGTTCGTTGCAACGCTTGCAGCACTCATTGCCAGATTTGGTTCGATGGCAAAATCCTGGTCATGATGTTCTCTTGGTCAGGCGATTGGCTATCTCCTGTCCGGCCCGCTCTTTCAAAACGTTCTCATATGGCAGACCTCAAGGTGGATCAAAGCAAATCCAGCACCGTAGCTATGTGAAAGGAAACAATCAGCATAAAATGGCGGAGAGAGCGGGATTCTGAACCCGCGTTACGCTTTTGACGTAAACACACTTTCCAGGCGTGCGCCTTCAACCACTCGGCCACCTCTCCACTCAACGTCCGGCATCTGGCCGGGCGGGTGAATTTTTCTCAGCCGGAACGCCCGGCTTCGAGAGCACCGTCAACCATCGGTCACTCAATCTTTGGATGCGCACGCAACGCCTGCCGGTGGTTAGCCGACAGTGACCCGTGCGGCGCGCACTATAGTCAGAACAGGCACTCGATCAATACCTATTTCAACATAATCGCGCTTTGCCGCAGTTTCATCGCTTTCCCACTGAAATTGCTGGGAATTTTCTCGAATGTTTCGGCCGGTGCCATCAAAACACCAGGAAAATTCAATTCATTTGCAGCGAGATCCGGCGCTAGAATGCCATTCGTCCAGTCAGATGCCCCTCTCGCATTTGGCGACTTGTTCTTGGAGATAGATGTGATCCGTTCGCTTTTCAGGCTGCTCGCCTATATTGCCCTCAGTCTGGCGATCATTGCCGCCGTTCTTGACGCTGCTCGCTCAGTTGGCGCGTCACATTTGATCATGACATCGCTCCGGGACAGCTGGCAGTCCATATCGGCGTCGTCGCTTGCGCTTGCCGAAACCAGCGTCAAAACCCATATTTACTCGATTTTGTGGGATCCGTTGATGCTCTGGGTGCTCGAAACGCCGACTTTTATCGTTTTTGCCCTACTCGCCTTTGTGCTCTATGCCATAGGTTACAGGCGCCAGAACAGGGTGGGGCGCTTCGCAGCCCGTTGAAGCACGATGGAACTACTCCTTATCCTGGAGGTATTCCGATGTTCATCATAGATATGTTCAACAAGAAAACCAGAATGCCTGATAGGGCGGAAGCTCTTCCAGGCCGCGCGACGGCGATTCCCACCGCTGAAACGCATTTTGTGAATGGACGCCCGTTGAACGGTCCGTGGCCGGACGGTCTGCAGACCGCGATGTTCGGCATGGGTCGCTTCTGGGGCGTCGAACGGCTGTTCTGGCAAGTGCCTGGCGTTTACGTCACCGCCGCAGGTTACGCCGGCGGCATCACGCCGAACCCCACCTACCAGGAAACGTGCACCGGGCTGACCGGCCACAATGAAGTGGTGCGCGTGGTCTTCGATCCGGACATCATTTCCTATGACGAACTATTGTCGCTGTTCTGGCAAGAGCATGACCCCACACAGGGCATGCGCCAAGGCAATGATATCGGCACGACCTATCGCTCGGGCATCTACACCTTCACGCCGGAACAGAAGGTTGCTGCCGAAGCAAGCCGAGATGCCTACCAGAAAGCGCTTGCCGCTGCTGGCCATGGCAAGATCACCACGGAAATTCTGGAAGTGCCGGAATTTTACTACGCGGAGGACTATCATCAGCAATATCTCGCCAAGAATCCCGCCGGTTATTGTGGCCTGCGGGGCACCGGCATTTCCTGCCCTATTCCACAGGCAAAAGCAGTCTAACAGTCTGACTTTGCTGAATTTTCGACGAGCGCTGCATTTGCTGGACAATGCTTCTGGCAATATTTGACCATCAGGCAAAATTTCGCGTGAAATTTGCCCTCTGACATGCAAGATTGCTTGCGGGGCGGCTGCCTCTGACGTTGCCGCAACGATCTTGGGACTCAACAGCAAGTTGGTCCTGCTCAACAAAATCTAGAGGGGTTGGTATCAAATGAAGCGTATTGTTCTTGGTCTCCTGGCTGCCACAGCTATGTCCGTCTCGGCCTTTGCTGCAGATGACAAGCCAGCCGTCATTTACGATCTTGGCGGAAAGTTCGACAAATCCTTCAATGAAGCCGCTTTCAATGGCGCAGAGAAATACACGGCCGATTCCGGTGTCAAATATCGCGAGTTCGAAATCCAGAACGAAGCGCAGCGCGAACAGGCATTGCGCAAGTTTGCAACCGACGGCAATTCGCCGATCGTCATCGCCGGCTTCTCGGCGGCCGCGGCAATCGAAAAGGTTGCAGGTGAATTCCCGGATACCAAATTCGTCATCATCGACGCGGTAGTGGAAAAACCCAACGTGCGCTCGGTCGTATTCAACGACAATGAGGGGTCCTATTTGGTTGGTGTGATTGCCGCCAAATCTTCAAAGACGGGGACCGTGAGCTTCATTGGCGGTATGGACGTCCCGCTCATCCGCAACTTCGCCTGCGGCTATGTCGGCGGCGTCAAGGCTACCAATCCGGAAGCCAAGGTGATCCAGAACATGACTGGCGATACTCCGGCTGCGTGGAACGATCCGGCCAAGGGGGGTGAAATTGCCAAGTCGCAGATGGATCAAGGCTCGGATGTCATTTTCGCGGCCGCTGGCGGCACCGGCATAGGCGTCCTGCAGGCAACTGCCGACGCCGGCAAGCTGGGCATCGGTGTCGACTCCAACCAGAACGGCCTGCACCCGGGCAAGGTTTTGACCTCGATGCTCAAGCGCGTTGATGTTGCGACCTACAATGCCTTCAAAGATGGTGCTGAAGGCAAGTTCACCGCCGGCGTCAATGTGCTCGGCGTGAAAGAAGCGGGCGTGGACTATGCTGTTGACGACAACAATGCCAAGCTGATGACCGATGACGTCAAGAAGGCTGTTGAGACTGCCAAGGCGGATATCATTTCCGGCAAGGTCAAGGTTCACAATTACAATACCGACAATGCCTGCCCGTACAAATAAGCACGGACTTATCAATGATTCAAAGCCGCCGGTTTATTGACCGACGGCTTTGTTTTTTCAGATCGCCGCAAAAGGAGACCGCCATGACTGCCTTTGCTGTCCTTCTCAGTATTCTCGCCGCCATCGCAATTGGTGCGATGAGCCCTGGTCCGAGTTTCGTCCTTGTTTCCCGCATCGCCGTCGTCTCGTCGCGCAGCCACGGTCTCGCTTCGGCGCTCGGCATGGGTGTGGGTGGCGCGTTCTTTGCTGCTTTGGCCGTCCTTGGCCTAACCGCCCTGCTCATGCAGTTCGAATGGCTCTATCTCATGCTGAAGATACTCGGCGGTGGCTATCTGATTTACCTGGCGATCAAGATCTGGCGCGGCGCATCGGAGCCGCTGGCGCCGTCGGGAACAAGCGAGAAAACCCGGGGCATTTCCGTTTTCCGTGCCTTCCTGCTCGGATTGATGACGCAGCTCAGCAACCCCAAGACCTCGATCGTCTACGCCAGCATTTTCGCGGCGCTAATGCCGCCCTCGCCGCCGATATGGCTGCTCTTTGCCCTGCCGCCAATAATATTCTGCGTGGAAGCGGGTTGGTACACCATCGTTGCGGTAGCCTTCTCAGGGTCGCGCGCTCGGCTGATCTATGCCCGCTTGAAGCGGTGGATCGACCGGGGCGCTGGCGCTGTGATGGGTGCGCTGGGGCTGAAGCTGATGGTCGAGGCTTTCAAGGCGAGAACCTGATCAAAGTTCCCGCGCCAGAACGACAGGACCAGTTTCAGCGCCTGTGAGTGTCTCAAATTCCCGCCCGCCGATACGCCGGTATTGAACGGCCTCGCTCGTAAAGAAGAGCAAGCCACGGCCGGCACCATGCGAAGAAATTCGAGCGCTCTACGAAGATCACCATCAGTAGTGCGGTGGTTTGGTTACTGGAATATCGGGGGCCGTCTGCTCTTCCAGCACGAGAAACCGGTCGGTCAATGCATCGAGTTTGCGGCGCATCCCCTCTATGACTTTCCATTGCCCGGCTACCTGGCCGGAAAGTTCCTCGATCGTCTTTTCCTGCTCGGTCACCAGAATCTCGAGGCGGGTCAAACGGTCCGTGTTATCGGCTGTCATTGCTCGTCTCCTTCACCGTGCACGCTTCTCTCTAGTCCGGGTTCGATCATGGTTCAAGTTTGATAGGCTTTGATGATTGTTGAATCTTGTTTTCTTGACTGGAAAGAAAAAAATCCCGTGTTAGGGTCGAATTCCGAAAAGACGATAAAAGCTGAACAACAGCGGATGGGGACATGGCCGAGCCGGCGATTGAACTTGTTGGAATTGATAAGCGTTTTGGTGCCGTTCATGCCAACCGCGACATTCATCTGCGTGTCGAGAAAGGCACGATTCACGGCATTATTGGTGAGAACGGCGCCGGTAAATCGACGCTGATGTCCATCCTTTACGGATTTTATCAGGCGGATTCTGGAGACATTCGCATCAATGGGACCATGGCCAGCATTCCTGATCCCAATGCCGCCATCGCGCTTGGCATCGGCATGGTTCATCAGCATTTCATGCTGGTAGAAAACTTCACGGTGCTTGAGAACGTCATGCTGGGCGTGGAGGGTGCACCACTCTTGAAGAATGGCATAGCCAAGGCGCGCGCCGAATTGAAGCGGCTCGAGCGGGAATATCAGTTGGACGTCGATCCCGACGCATTGATCGAGGAGCTCCCCGTCGGTCTGCAGCAGCGCGTCGAAATCCTCAAAGCGCTCTATCGCGGTGCGGAGATCCTGGTGCTTGATGAGCCCACGGGTGTGCTGACGCCGCCGGAGGCCGATCATCTTTTCCGTATCCTTGAGCAACTGAAGGATCAGGGCAAGACGATTATTCTGATCACGCACAAGCTGCGCGAGATCATGGCAGTAACGGACAATGTTTCTGTCATGCGGCAAGGCGCTATGGTCGCGACCCGCAAGACCGAAGAGACCACGGTGGAAGAACTTGCCGAATTGATGGTCGGCCGCCGCGTGCTCCTCAGGGTACAGAAGGGCGAGGCGAAACCCGCCGAAATCAAGCTTTCTGTCGAGAACCTGACCGTACGCGACAGCCGCGGTGTTGTGATGGTCGAAAATGCATCCTTCACCGTACGTGGCGGCGAAATCGTCGGGATTGCTGGTGTGGCTGGCAATGGTCAATCGCAGCTGATTGAAACCATTGCCGGCATACGTACTGCGGTCTCTGGGCGTGTGCTTCTCGACGGGCAGGTTATCGACATAACCGGCGCTGCCGATCCGGGTGAGCTGCGCGATCGCGGGCTCGCGCATGTGCCGGAAGACCGCCATCATATGGGCCTGGTGCTGGCCTTCGAGGAATACGAGAATTCAATCCTGGGCTACCATGACGATCCGCTCTATCTCAACGGGCCATTTCTCGATCTCGATGCAATCCAGGCCGATGCACGCAAGAAGATCGAGAAATACGACATTCGCCCCAGTGACCCGCGGCTGAAGACTGCGAATTTTTCCGGCGGCAATCAGCAAAAGATCGTGCTCGCGCGTGAAATGGAACGCGATCCCGGTGTTCTTATCATCGGCCAGCCGACGCGTGGCGTCGACGTGGGCGCGATCGAGTTCATCCACAAGCGCATCATTGAAATGCGCGATGCGGGCAAAGCTGTGCTGCTTGTCTCCGTGGAGCTCGATGAAATCCGCTCGCTCTCCGACCGCATCCTGGTGATGTTTGCCGGCCGCATCGTTGGCGAACGCGACTCGGACGCCAGCGAAGGCGAGCTTGGTTTGCTCATGGCCGGCGTCGAACAGCAGGAGGCGGCGGAATGACGACTCAGGCACTGGTCGTCATCGATGTGCAAAACGCCATCGATGATCCGAAATGGGGCCGGCGCGGTCAGCCTGAAGCCGAAGCCGCGATCGCCCGGCTGCTGGCCGCCTGGCGTGAGCGACGCTTGCCGGTTATCCATGTGCGCCACGATTCCACAGACCCCACATCGCCCTACAGGCCGGGAACGGAAGGTAATGAGTTCAAAGCCGAGGTAGCGCCGCAATTGGGTGAGCCGGTCGTCGACAAGCGCACCAACAGTGCCTTCATCGGGACGGACCTCATGGATGTCCTGGACGAATTGCAGGTACACAGTCTCGTCATCACGGGCGTGCTGCTCGAAAACTCTGTCGACGCCACGGTTCGTATGGCCGCCAATCTCGGATTCGAGGTCACCGTTCCAGAAGATGCTGTCGCGAGCATCGACCGCAAGGATCATTGCGGCAAGCACTGGGCCGCTGAAGATGTCCATGCTTTGGCACTATCCATCCTTGATGGCGAATATGCCCGTATCTCAACCGCCGACGCGATCATCGAGACCTTGCCATGAGCCAGCCCTTTGCCAAATTGCCCGCCTGGGCCGACTATGGCCTCCTGCCGCTAATCAATCTGATTGTCGCCTTTTTCGTCGCCGGTCTTGTCGTTCTCCTTGTTGGCGAAAGCCCGGTCGATGCTGCCATCTTGATGGTCAAGGGTGCCTTCGGTTCGGGCGATGGCGTCGGTTATACGCTTTATTATGCGACGAATTTCATCTTCACCGGCCTTTGTGTCGCCGTCGCGTTTCACTGCGGCCTGTTCAATATTGGCGGTGAAGGCCAAGCCTATATTGGCGGTCTTGGCGTTGCGCTGGTGGGGCTTGGTCTTGGCAGCGCTCTGCCCTGGTGGCTGGCCTTCCCCTTGGCAATCGTGGCATCAGCGCTCGTCGGTGCATTGTGGGCATTGATCCCGGCATGGCTGCAAGCCAAGCGCGGATCACACGTTGTCATCACTACGATCATGTTCAACTTCATCGCCGCCAGTATCATGGTCTATCTTCTGGTTGGACCATTGAAGCCTTTAGGCAGCCAAGCCCCGGAGACCCGCGTCTTCGGCGAGGGTGGGCAGCTGCCGGGACTTGGCTGGCTATTGAACCTGGTCGGGCTCAATATGCGTTCGGCCCCGCTCAACATCAGTTTCCTGCTTGCCCTTCTGGCTGCATTTCTTGTGTGGGTGCTAATCTGGCGCACAAAGCTTGGCTATGAAATCCGCACCATGGGCTTCAGCCCCAAGGCGGCGCGCTATGCTGGCATCAGCGAGCTGCGGATCATTATCATTACCATGATGATTTCGGGAGCGCTGGCCGGGATGATGGCCCTCAATCCGATCATGGGCGCACAACACCGGGTGCAGCTGGATTTTGTTGCCGGTGCTGGCTTCGTCGGCATTGCTGTGGCGCTCATGGGCAGATCGCATCCAGCGGGCATCGTTTTGGCCGCAATCCTCTTCGGCATGCTCTATCAGGGCGGCGCGGAAATCGCCTTCGACATGCCCAACATTTCCCGCGATATGATCGTCATCATTCAAGGGCTGGTGATCCTGTTTGCCGGTGCGTTGGAGCACATGTTCCGCCCCTCGCTGCAACGTATTTTCCAGCGTATTGGCCGGGGGAAACGCGGGACGGCACCAGCAGTGGTGGCGGGAGGAGGCCAGTGATGGAATCGCTCACTACAATCCTCCAGCTGTTCGATTCGACGATCCGGCTTTCCGTTCCGTTGCTGCTTGCTTGTCTGGCGGGTCTCTATTCCGAACGTGCCGGCATTTTCGACATTGGTCTGGAGGGCAAGATGCTTGCCGGGGCTTTTGCTGCCGGTGCTGCCGCCACCTGGTTCGGCTCGGCCTACATCGGCCTGTTCGCTGCAGTGCTCATATCGGTGGCACTCGGCCTTGTGCACGGCTTTGCGTCCATCACTCACCGTGGCAACCAGATCGTTTCCGGCGTTGCCATCAACTTCATTGCTGCAGGAACGACAGTTATTCTCGGGCAGGCGTGGTTCAGCCAGGGCGGGCGAACGCCTTCGCTTCCCAACGATGCGCGTTTCAATCCGATCAATCTTCCGGGCGCACAGGCATTGCGCGATGTGCCGGTCATCGGCCCGATCTATTATGAATTGATATCCGGCCATTCGATACTCGTCTATCTGGCTTTTGCCATGGTTCCCTTTACCTGGTGGGTGCTCTACCGCACGCGATTTGGCCTGCGCCTGCGGGCGGTCGGCGAAAATCCAGCAGCCGTGGATACCGCCGGTGTGTCCGTGCCATGGCTGCGCTATCGCGCGGTAATCTGCTGCGGTGTGCTCTGTGGCGTGGCGGGAGCCTATCTGGCAACTGCCCAAGGGGCTGGCTTCGTCAAGGACATGACCGCGGGCAAGGGTTATATCGCGCTTGCGGCATTGATCTTTGCGAAATGGCGTCCGGTGCAGGCCATGTTTGCCTGCCTGCTCTTCGGCTTCCTCGACGCGGTGGCAATCCGCATGCAGGGGCATCCCCTGCCACTCATTGGCGAAGTGCCGGTGCAATTCATGCAGGCCTTGCCCTATATCCTTACCGTCGTCCTCCTGGCCGGGTTCATCGGCAAGGCCATCCCGCCAAAGGCCGGTGGCGTCGCCTATGTGAAAGAAAGATGAGAAGTTGCAAATGAGCAAGGATCTGTTCGATGCGGCGTTTGCCGCCATGCAGAAGACGCATTCACCTTATTCGCAATTCCCGGTCGGGGCGGCAATTCGCACCAGCGACGGGCGCATCTTTTCCGGCTGCAATATCGAAGTCGTTTCCTATCCTGAGGGCTGGTGTGCCGAAACCACTGCCCTGTCGCATTTCGTCATGGGCGGTGGTGGCACGATCACGGAAATCGCGGTTGTCGCGGAGAAGAAGGCAAAATGCACACCTTGCGGCGGCTGCCGTCAGCGCCTGGCCGAATTCGCCGGACCTGAAACGCGCCTGCATCTTTGCGACAACAATGGAATTGTTGAAACCCTGACGATGAGGGAAATCTTTCCCTATGGCTTCGACGCCGAAGTTCTTGGCAAAGGTGCAGCATGATCGCACCTGCGACAGAAGCTCTTATCCAAAAGCTCAATGGTCTTGCGCCGCGCATCGCGCTGGTGCTTGGATCCGGCCTCGGTTCGCTGGTTGATGCCGTGGAAAATGCCATCCGCATCCCCTATTCCGATCTTCCAGGCTTTCCGCATAGCGGCGTCTCGGGTCATGCGGGCGAAGTCGTCGCAGGTTATCTCTCGGGCAAGCCGGTGCTGATGCTGGCGGGCCGTGCCCATTATTACGAGAAGGGTGATGCCTCAGTCATGCGGCCCGTGATCGCAGCGCTTGCTGATCTTGGCATCGAAATGCTGATCCTCACCAATGCTGCCGGTTCAGTCCGTCACGACCTCGTGCCAGGCAGCGTGATGTTAATCGATGATCACATCAATTATTCCGGCCTCAATCCTCTGATTGGAGAGCCGTCGGATCAGCGCTTTGTCGGCATGACGGCAGCCTATGACAAGAAGCTCAAGGACGCCCTGACCATCGCTGCCGGTGAGGTTGGGGAAATGCTTGCGCCAGGCGTTTACATGTGGTTTTCCGGACCCTCGTTTGAAACACCGGCAGAAATTCGCATGGCACGCACGCTCGGTGCTGATGCGGTCGGCATGTCGACCGTGCCGGAGGTCATCCTTGCCCGCTTCTTTGGCCTGCGTGTCGCAGCTTGCTCGGTGATTACCAATTTCGGAGCCGGCATGACCGGGGCGGAGCTTTCCCATGAGGAGACCAAGGATGTAGCGCCAAAAGGCGGCGCACGCCTGCAGAAAATCATCCGGGCGCTGGTTCGGGAGATCGGTTAGGCGATGTTGTTGCCCCAGGAAATTATCCGCCGCAAACGCGACGGACAAACGCTGGATGCGGCGGACATAACCGCCTTTGTCAATGCCATGAGTTCAGGTGCGATCACCGAGGGCCAAGTTGCGGCATTTGCCATGGCGGTGTTCTTCAACGGTATGAAACGTGATGAGGCAGTGGCGCTGACGCTCGCCATGCGCGATTCAGGCGATATTCTTGACTGGTCCGATTTGCCTGGGCCCGCCGTCGATAAGCATTCGACCGGTGGCGTGGGTGACAATGTCTCGCTGATGCTGGCACCGATAGCCGCCGCCTGCGGCGCTTATATTCCGATGATCTCGGGGAGGGGCCTCGGTCACACGGGCGGAACGCTCGACAAGATGGACGCGATTCCCGGATACCGCAGCCAGCCGGACAATGCGCTGTTCCGCAAGGTGGTGCACGAAGTTGGTTGTGCGATCATAGGGCAGACAGCCAATCTCGCTCCCGCAGACAAGCGTTTCTATTCAATCCGCGATGTCACCGCGACGGTGGAATCCATCCCGCTGATTACTGCCTCGATTCTGTCGAAGAAACTTTCGGCCGGACTCAACGCATTGGTGTTGGATGTGAAGTCCGGCAATGGTGCCTTCATGTCCAGAAATCGCGATGCCGTATCCTTGGCCGAGAGCATTGTGGCGGTGGCTCAAGGGGCGGGTTTGGCGACCACGGCGCTCCTCACGGATATGAATGAACCGCTGGCCCTCGCCGCCGGCAATGCAGTCGAGGTGAAGAATGCCGTCGATTTTTTGACCGGCGACCGGCGTGATGCCCGTCTCGAAGCGGTCACACTGGCGCTGGTTGCCGAGATGCTGGTCTCAGCCAAGCTCGCACCAAATCACAAGGTCGCGACGGAAAAGGCACGGGATGCCTTGAGCAGCGGCAAAGCGGCGGAAATCTTCGGGCGTATGGTGTCCGGGCTCGGCGGTCCGGCAGATTTCGTCTCTCGCGTCAGCCATCATTTGCCCGTTGCCCCCGTGACGCACGAGGTGAGGGCCCCACAGACGGGTCATGTCTCGTCGATAGATACCCGAGCAATTGGTGTTGCGGTTGTGACGCTGGGTGGCGGCCGGATCCGTCCGCAGGATCCTATTGATCATGCGGTAGGGGTAACGGCTCTTCAGCCAATTGGCGCCAGGATGGACGAAGGCGAACCGGTCGCTCTTGTGCATGCTCGCAACCACGATGACGCCGCCGCCGCCGTGCGCGTCATCGAGATCCGCTTATGGCTTTTCGGAACGCAAACCGCGCACTGTCAACCCCGTCTTCCGCCGCATAGGCGCGTGACTCACTTCGTTCCGTACATGCGGTCCCCGGCGTCGCCGAGACCGGGGACGATATAACCCTTTTCGTTCAGATGGCTGTCAATGGCCGCCGTGAAAACCTGCACGTCCGGATGCGCTTTGGTAAAGCGCTCAATGCCTTCCGGTGCGGCGAGCAAGCAGAGGAATCGAATGTTGCTTGCGCCGCGATCCTTCAGTTTCTGAATGGCGGCTATGGCGGAATTGGCCGTTGCCAGCATCGGATCGACAACGATTATCAGCCGGTTGACGATGTCTTCCGGCGCTTTGAAGTAGTACTCCACCGGCAGCAGTGTTTCATGGTCGCGGTAAAGCCCGATATGTGCGACGCGAGCCGCTGGCACCAGATCGAGCATGCCCTCAAGCAGTCCATTGCCGGCACGCAGGATCGAGGCGAAGACGAGCTTCTTTCCCTCGATGACCGGCGCTTGCATCTCCATCAACGGCGTCTGGATGGTGATATTCGTCAGCTGCAGATCGCGCGTCACCTCATAGCACAGCAGCAGGGAGATTTCCTTGAGCAACCGGCGGAATCCGGCTGTCGAGGTATCCTTGTCGCGCATGATTGTGAGCTTGTGCTGGACAAGCGGATGGGAAACGATCGTAACGCCCATGGGAAATCCCCTTCATTCTGAATATGCCGAACCTTAGCTGCTCGACACCGATCCCGCAAAGAGCTCATCGGCAACGCGCACAGTTTTGTCGGGGTGAAGACGTTCAAGCAGCTTCGTTCGCGTATTTTCGTCAACAAAAGCCCCCTTGATCGCTGTTTCGGTCACCGCATTGAGCATCTCTTCATCATAACCAAAATAAGTCGCCGCGATCTCGTATTCCCGCGCAAGGTCCGTATGGAAAAAGGGCGGATCATCGGAGTTAAGCGTCACCGGAACTCCAGCTCTCGCAAGCTCTGCAAAGGGATGGGCAGGAAAATCGGGATAGACGCTCAGCGAAATATTCGACCCTGGACAGCATTCGAGCATGATCTGGTCATCTGCCAGCCGCTTGACCAGATCGGGGTTTTCGATCGCGCGCACGCCATGGCCGATGCGCGCGGGTCTGAGTGCATCCAGGGCGTCTGCGACGCTTTCCCAGCCCGACAGTTCGCCCGCATGCACGGTAATGCCCAGCCCCGCATTGCGTGCCAGGTCGAACGCCGCGGCGAAGTCCTTGGGGCTATGCATCCGCTCATCGCCGGCCATTCCAAAACCTGTGACCAGCGGGTGCGGATTGTCCGCGATATACTGCGCAGCCGCCAGCACGGCCTCGGGCCCTTTGTGACGCAAGCCCGTCGCGATCATCCGGCATTCCAGGCCGGTAGCGCCTTTGGCCCGGCGCATGCCTTCCGCGAGCCCTTCAATGTAGGCGCGCGGGGAGAGCCCGGCGCTGATGGCATGGTCTGTTGAGATGAACACTTCCGAATAGATGGCGCCTTGCCTGCTCAGCGAGAGCAGATAGTCTTCGGCAAGATCGGCGTAGTCCTCGTCGGTACGAAATAGCATCGAGGCCTGATCATAGGCGCGGAGGAAGGATGTAAAGTCGTGCCAGACGAATTTGCCACCCTGAAGGAATGCCGAAACATCTGCGCCATATTTGGTGGCCTTTCGCTCGACCAGGCCAGGCGAGGCGGCCCCTTCCATGTGGCAATGCAATTCGGCTTTCAGGACCATTCCGGTCACTCCAGAAAAATTAAACAAATTAATCGACGCGGCGCTTCACCGCGCTACAGACAATAGCCTTATGCGTTTCAATCTTCTATGGTTCGCCGCAACATAGATCAGCAGGTACACACAATGAGCCAGCAACGAACCGGGGCCCATGGCGGCATGGAAACATCCTTCGGCTTTCAGGATGTCAGTGATGGGGAAAAGCAGGCACGCGTCAATGATGTCTTCCATCGCGCCGCCAAGCGCTACGACGTGATGAACGACCTGATGTCAGGCGGCCTGCATCGGGTCTGGAAGGATCTGATGATTGCCTGGCTTTCACCTTCCAGGACGGCGAATTGGAAAGTGCTCGACGTGGCCGGCGGCACCGGCGACGTCGCCTTCCGGATCATCGAAGCCTCCAATCGCAATGCCCATGCGACCGTGCTCGATATCAATGGCTCCATGCTTGGCGTCGGACGCGACCGCGCCGAAAAGAAGGGCCTTGCCGACAACGCCGAGTTTGTCGAAGCCAATGCAGAAGAACTTCCCTTCGGCGATGCGAGCTTCGACGCGTACACGATCGCATTCGGCATCCGCAATGTCCCGCATATCGATCGCGCACTGTCCGAGGCCTTCCGTGTTTTGAAGCCGGGCGGGCGATTCCTCTGCCTCGAATTTTCCGAGGTCGAACTGCCGGTCCTTGACAAGATCTATGACGCCTGGTCGTTCAACGCCATTCCGAAGATAGGCAAGGCAGTGACAGGCGATGCCGATAGCTATCAGTATCTGGTGGAGTCGATCTCGCAAGTTTCCGCGTCAAGCGGATTTCGCCGAGATGATCCGTCAGGCAGGCTTCGAGCGGGTGAGCTGGCGCAATTTTACTGGCGGCATCGCCGCGCTGCATTCCGGCTGGAAGTTGTGAGTTGTGATTCCTGAATGAGTAAGCTTGCAGCAACATTTCGCCTGATGCGGGCCGGATGGATCATGACGCGTGAGGGGGTCATATCTGCCTTGCCCGCGGAAGGTCTGAGCGGCCTTCCTGCGTTCGGTCATCGGGTGGCCGGGCTTCTGGCGCGCAGGCGTGCCATGACCGCACAGCGTTCCGAACGTATGTCGCGCGCCATCAACAAACTCGGTCCATCCTACGTCAAGCTTGGCCAATTCCTGGCAACGCGTCCCGACGTGGTCGGAAATGAGGTGGCGGACGATCTGGCGCTCTTGCAGGACCAGCTTGATTTCTTTCCGATGGAGGCTTCGGTCAAGGCAATAGAAGGCTCGCTGGGACGGTCTGTCGAGGACCTTTATGTAAGCTTTAACGAACCAATGGCCGCGGCCTCGATAGCGCAGGTGCATCCGGCGTTCGTCAGAAACAATGGCGAGCTCAAGAAGGTTGCCGTCAAGGTGGTGCGCCCCGGCGTTCGCCAGCGATTCAACAATGATTTGGAGAGTTTTTTCCTGGTCGCGAAATGGCAGGAGCGTTATGTGCCGGCCACGCGCCGCCTTCGACCCATCGAAGTCACGCGTACCCTCGCTCAAACGACCCGCATTGAGATGGATATGCGGCTTGAGGCGGCGGCATTGTCGGAGATTGGCGAAAACACCAAGGACGATCCGGGGTTCCGTGTTCCAACTGTGGATTGGGAGCGCACCGGACGTGACGTCCTGACGCTCGAATGGATCGACGGCGTGAAAATGTCGGACATCGAAGGTTTGCGTGCTGCCGGCCATAATCTCATCAAGCTCGCGGAAACACTTATCCAGTCGTTCCTGCGCCACACATTGCGCGATGGTTTTTTCCATGCCGACATGCATCCCGGTAATCTCTTCGTCGATCCCGAGGGCCATATCGTTGCGGTGGATTTTGGCATTACCGGCCGCTTGGGCAAGAAGGAGCGCCGCTTTCTTGCCGAGATCCTGTACGGCTTCATTACCCGGGATTATGCGCGTGTCGCCGAAGTACATTTTGAAGCCGGCTATGTGCCGCATCATCATGATGTATCGAGCTTTGCCCAGGCAATCCGCGCCATTGGCGAGCCGATTCACGGACAGCCGGCGGAAACCATTTCCATGGCGAAACTGCTGACGCTGCTTTTCGAGGTCACCGAGCTATTTGATATGGAGACCAGGCCCGAGCTCGTCATGCTGCAGAAAACCATGGTCGTTGTTGAAGGCGTATCACGTACGCTGGATCCGCATTTCAACATGTGGAAAGCATCCGAGCCCGTTGTCGGCGGCTGGATCCGCCGCAATCTCGGGCCGCAGGGCATTCTCATTGACGCCCGCGACGGCGCAAATGCCCTCCTGCATCTGGCCAGGCAGGCACCTGAACTTCTGGCGCGCGCGGATCGCTTGTCACAGGAACTCGACCAGATGGCGGCGAATGGATTGCGCTTTGATGAACAGACCGCCAAGGCAATTGGCAAGGCCGAGGCGCGGCATACGCGTTCCGGCCGCGCTGCACTTTGGGTGATTGCAATTTGCCTTGTCGCGATCACCTATAAGCTTGTCGCTTGAAGAAACGATGCGATTGGTGATATCATTGATTGCAAATTGCGGGATAATTTTCGCGAAAGTGCAATCATATGGCCAGTATCACAATCCGAAATCTTGACGATACCATCAAGGAAAAATTGCGTCTGCGCGCTGCGGCACATGGACGTTCGATGGAAGAAGAGGTCCGGCTTCTCCTCGGGGGACTGGGAAATACGACTCCCACCGGGCTTGCACCTGCCGCCGTGAATGCTCATTCCGTCGCGTCGGGCTCCCTTTCCGGGCGGCGCGTACTCCTGATCATCGGCGGTGGCATTGCCGCGTATAAATGCCTCGACCTGATTCGGCGGTTGCGCGAACGGGGCGCCCAGGTGCGGCCGGTTTTGACCAAAGCGGCTGAAGAGTTCGTCACGCCGCTGGCTGTCGGCGCGCTTGCTGCCGACAAAGTCTTCACCGAGCTTTTCTCCCGCGAGGATGAACACGATGTCGGCCATATCCGCCTCTCGCGTGAAGCCGATTTGATCGTCGTTGCGCCGGCGACGGCCGACCTCATGGCCAAGATGGCAAATGGTCTTGCCAATGACCTCGCATCTGCCGTGCTGATGGCGACTGACAAGCGTGTGTTGATTGCCCCGGCAATGAACCCGAAAATGTGGGACCACCCGGCCACGAAGCGCAATCGCGCGACTCTGGAGAAGGATGGCATCCATTTTGCTGGTCCCAGCAGTGGCGAGATGGCAGAGAGTGGTGAAGGCGGTACGGGACGCATGGCCGAACCGCTGGAGATCGTTGCGGCGATCGAGCTGCTGCTCGACCGCCGTCCCAAGCCGCTGACAGGCAAGACCATAATCATGACCTCGGGACCGACCCATGAGCCGATTGATCCGGTGCGCTACATCGCCAATCGTTCTTCCGGCAAGCAGGGCCACGCTATTGCCGCAGCACTGGCGAAGCTCGGCGCCACAGTACGGCTGGTTTCCGGACCTGTGAGTATTCCCGATCCTGAAGGTGTTACGGTAACCCACGTCGAGTCGGCACGGGAAATGCGTGATGCGGTGGAACAGTTTCTGCCCGCCGATGCCGCTGTCATGGTCGCTGCGGTGGCGGATTGGCGCACGGCAAACGAGGCCGGCGAAAAGATCAAGAAAAAGCCGGGTGAAAAAGCCCCGGCGCTGCAAATGGTCGAGAATCCCGATATCCTCGCAGGTATCGGTCATAGCAAATTGCGGCCGCGCCTTGTCGTTGGCTTTGCCGCCGAAACCCAGGATCTGTTGAAGAACGCGCGCAAAAAGCTCGACAAGAAGGGTGCTGACTGGATCGTCGCCAACGATGTCAGCCATGCCACGGGTGTCATGGGCGGCGATCGCAATGCGGTGCGCATCGTCAGCCGTTCAGGTGTGGAAGAATGGCCGGACATGAGCAAAGGCGAGGTTGCTGAACGACTGGCTGCCAGGATCGCCGCCGCATTGCAGGCGGTTGAGGTTTAGGGCTAAGACCGGTCGGCATGAAAACGGAGTACCATTCATGATTCCCACCCTTGAAACCGATCGCCTTATCCTGCGTCCCCATCGGCGCGAGGATTTTGAGGCGGTTCACGCCATGTGGCAGCACCCCGCGATCTACACGCAAATAACGGGAAAACCATCGACCCGAGAACAATCCTGGGCACGCCTCTTGCGCTATGCGGGTCTCTGGCCCCTGATCGGTTATGGCTTCTGGGCAATGGAAGACAAGGCAACCGGACGCTTTGTCGGCGAGCTCGGCTTTGCCGACTTTCAGCGGGAGATCAACCCGCCGTTCGGTGACGCGCCGGAAATGGGCTGGGTCCTCGCACCGGAAATTCACGGCAAGGGCTATGGCAGCGAAGCGCTGGCGAGCGTTGTTGAGTGGGGCGATACATTCTTCAAGCAGGATCGGGCGCTTTGTATCATATCGCCGGAAAACGCCGCCTCGTTGCGAGTTGCCGAAAAGAACGGCTTCAGCAAGGTTCTCGAAACGACCTATACGGATGAGCCCGTCATACTTTTGGAACGGGCGTTTCGACCCAATTAATTGCCGCCGAGGCTGGCACGGTGTCAGCCTCGGCGTTATGTAAGCAAACACTTACAGTTCTATTCGACGATAATCTGGCTGTATTCCTTTCTGAGTCGTTCGAAATTGCCCCAGAACCCCGGCGTCTTGTCGCCATTGAGGTGATCGATGAGCACGCCGAGATGGGTGTGCCAGCCACTCGCAACCATGACCATTGAATCGGCACTGGCAAGACGCGTATGGGTCACCCTCAGCAATGTGTCGGCGCCTTTCGCTTCGAGTTCGAATGTGACTTCGGAATCCTGTCCCCCGTCCGGCCACGTAATGCTCAAGACATGCGGCGGCTCATAACGAAGAACCTTGCCTTCATTGGTTGCACCTTCGAAGTTCTTGAATTCGGCCGGTGTCGTTTCGTCCGTAAGTTGCGAATGGTAAAAGGTCAGTTTGACGTCACCGCCGACGTAATCGGCCATCGGGCCTTGCGCCAGCCATTTTTTGCGCTTGTCCGATTCCGTCAGATATGCCCAGACCCGTTCAATAGGGCCTGGCAGGATGCGTTCGATGCGAACCGTACGAGGCGCGGTGACAACGCCGAGCCGATCATTTCCAACATGCTCGTTCATTTCTGTCTCCTTGACGTATTTTCAGGTGTTGACGGTTTTTCTGGCAGTTTCCCGGCCGCCTGGGCCGTGGCGCGATCCTCCTCACGCAGGATTTCCTCAAGATCTTCCAGACGCGAGGTCCAGAACCTTTCATACGTGCGCAGCCACTCCTGTGCCTCGGCGAGCCGCGCCGCCTCAAGCTGGCACATATGAGTCCTGCCCTGGACATGCCTGCGGACCAGCCCGGCCCCTTCCAGCACCTTGATATGTTTCGACGCGCCCGCCAGCGACATGTTGAAGGGTGTCGCGAGTTCACTGACCGAGCGTTGACCATCCGTGAGCCGGTGGAGCATCGCCCTTCGCGTCGGATCAGAAAGGGCGTGGAATACGGCGTCGAGATGAGGTGCCTGAAATTCAACCATATGGTTTAATATCATTGAACCCAAATTTAGTCAACCATATGGTTGAATATTATTCTGCCAACATTAATTCCCTTCACAAGGCGCAAGGGTGCGAACAGGCTGGTACCTACCTGTTTTCGGCAAAGTAGCGGTTGATTGGATACGTTGCGCTAAAGAACCAGAAATCCCTGTCCCAGCGGATCGTCTTCCTCGACGATGAATTCCGCCTTGCCACTGTAATAGGCATGACCGGAAACACGGGCGGTAATGGCATCGTATTCGCCGGCTTTGGTTTTGGAGGCGACGAAGCCCGCGAACCTTGACCCGACGATGCTTTCGAAAATCCGCGCATTGCCCTCGCGGATCTGGCCCTTGGCATGCATCGCCGCGAGGCGTGCGGTTACCCCGGAGCCCGTGGGCGAACGGTCAAGTTGCGCGTCGGCGAAGATGCAGACGTTCTTGGTCGGACCTTCATTCCAGGCATCAGCCCCATCGGTCAGAATGGAGCCGTAGAGGAACGCCAGATCCTTGTGATCGGGGTGGTCAAGCGGCACCGCCTCTTTCACCGCTTCCGTTAAGATCGTCGCGGCTTCGATGAATTTTTGAGCCGGATCGCGGCCAAACTCGAGACCGAATTGATGGCAGTCCGCCATCGCATAAAAGGCGCCTCCATAGGACACGTCGAACTTCACTGCCCCAAAACCGGGCAGGTCGATGCTTTGATCCCGTGCAAACAGGAAAGCCGGGACACTCTCAAACGAGACGCCGCCGGATTTGCCCTCGCGCACTTCGACGGAGGCGACCACCATGCCACATGGGCATTCGATATGAACCGTTGTCACCGGCTCCACCTTGGGAACAATGCCGTAATCAATGGCATAGCGGCCAAGCGCGATGATGGCGTGGCCACACATGGTGGAATAACCTTCATTGTGCATGAACAGCACCGCGAGATCGGCGCCGGGAAGATCTCGGCTGAACCAGCAATGCACCGTACATGTCGAAGTGTCCGCGCGGCTCGAACATCAGGATCCTGCGCAGGTGATCATGCCTGTCGCGTACATAGGCACGTTTCTCGAGGATTGTACCCTTCGGCAATTCGGGATAGCCGCCAGTGATGATGCGCAGCGGCTCACCGCCCGTGTGCATGTCGACGACCTTAAGTGGGGCATCCATCAGGCAATCTCCAGCAATGCGGGCAATTTGCGCATGTCGTCGAACAAAATACCTCCCGCGGCCGTCAGGCCATCGCGGTCCGCGTGCTCGTCGCCGCAATAGGCGAAGACACGCATGCCAGCGGCCGTTCCCGCTGTGGTTCCGGCAACACTGTCCTCGATCACTACGGCCTGGGAGGGCTCGTAGCCCATCTCTTTTGCGGCGTGCAAAAACAGATCGGGAAAAGGCTTTCCGCGAGCAACCATGGAAGCGCTATAGAGCACATTCTGGAAATGGCCGATAAGACCTGTTTTCCCGAGCGTTATGTACATCTTTTCGACATGCGCTGATGAAGCCACGCAAAAGGGAAGTGCGGCTTTCTTCACTGCAGAAATGACGTATTCAATGTGAGGGATGGCTTCGACACCATTTTCAAAGATGATGGGAATAGCCTGATACCAGCGGTCGACGAAATCCTCCCCGAGCGGATAACCTTCCGCTTCGACCTTCTCCTTGACGGCGCGCATCGGCATCCCGCACAGGTTTTTCCGTGCCTCTTCGAAGGTGATTGGGTAGCCGGATGCGCCGAGCATTTTCACGAGATGCTGGTTGGCAAGCGTTTCGGTATCGACCAGAACCCCGTCACAGTCGAAGATCACCAATTCGGGGCGTGCCATTATTCAGCTATCCTTATCCATGCCTTGTGAAAAGAGTTGTTGCAGGTCGCCAAATGGAACGCCTGTCTTGGTAAATTCAAAAGTGCCTTTGTCCAGAACCTCACGTGCGGCGTCGCGAACCGCGGTAAAGGCGGCCGTCGTCAAACGCGGGCCGAGCGAAATGCGGCGCACACCGATTGAAGCCAGCTCGCTGACGGTGAGCGATGCGGGTGCCAGCACACTCACCGGTTTTGAAACCGAAGCGCAGATTGTCCGGATGCGCTCGATATCGGAAATGCCGGGGGCAAAAAGTACATCGGCGCCGGCCTTCTCAAAGGCTTGCAAGCGCTTGATCGTGTCGTCGAAATCAGTCTGGCCGTGAAGGAAGTTTTCGGCCCGTGCCGTGAAGACAAAATCGGTCTTGAGGGCGCGCGCTGCTTCGGCTGCGGCCGCGACACGTTCGACCGCCAGCGAAAAATCGTAGATCGGCTTGTCTGGATCGCCAGAAAAATCCTCGATGGAGCAGCCGGCAAGTCCCGCCGCTTCAGCCGCAAAGATCGTCTCTGCGGCACTGTCGGCACTGTCGCCTTTGCCCTTCTCCAGGTCACCGGAAATCGGCAGGTCGGTCGCCCCGACGAGATCACGGCAATGCTGCATCATCACGTCGAAGGTAATTGTCCCATCGGGAAGGCCGCGTGAAAATGCGAAGCCGGCGCTGCTGGTCGCCAGGGCCTTAAAGCCCATAGAAGCAAGAAACTTTGTCGTCCCGGGGTCCCATGGATTGGGCATGAGAAAAATCTCGGATCGCTCATGCAACTGACGGAAAACCCTGCCCTTGTCCATGACGACCTCCCAGTCGAAAATCCAATCACGAAGTGCCCGTTGACCCGAACCCCCCAGCGCCGCGAGCCGTGTCACTTGCATGTTGCCGCTCTTCAATGGCGAGCTGGACAACCGGTGCCAGAACCACCTGCGCGATACGCATGCCGCGTTCCACGTAGAAATCGTCGTCGCCGAGATTGATCAGGATTACTTTTACCTCACCACGGTAGTCAGGAATCAATCGTGCCCGGCGTATTGAGGCAGGTAATTCCGTTCTTGATCGCCAGACCTGAACGCGGCCTTACCTGCGCTTCGAAGCCCTTGGGAATCTCGAAAATCAGACCCGTAGGTACCAAGGCTCTGCGACCGGGCAGAAGCAGCAAGGGCCGGTCTTCGGGTACGGCAGCACGAAGGTCCATGCCGGCGGAACCCGAGGTTTCGTAGGAGGGTAGTTCGAGTCCCTCGCCATGCGGCAAACGGACAAGACCCAGAGCTGGGTTTTTCGGATGAGCGGAATCGGTTTCTTGAGCCATGAAAGTCCTTTTTCACCAGTCGGCGGGCACCGTCAACTCACAAGATTGGGGTGCATCCATTCTTTGCACATAATCTCCTTCTAACAGGCTACCCCATCCGGGCGATTCCCAAGAATGAAATCACACGGTATTGTCAGTCTGTATGAGATCAAAACCAGGTGATTCATGTGTCGTTGGGCAGCCTATCTCGGACCGCAACTTTATCTTGAAGATGTTATCGCCTCTCCCTGTCACTCCCTGATCGCTCAAAGCCATGATGCGCATGAGGCCAAGACGCGCACAAATGGCGATGGCTTTGGTGTCGCCTGGTATGGCGAACGGGATGAACCGGGCCTATACCGCGATATCCTGCCGGCATGGTCGGACCAGAACTTGAAGAGCCTGTCGCGGCAGATTCGCTCGCATCTCTTTCTCGCCCATGTACGCGCATCGACCGGCGGGGCAACCAGCCGCATGAATTGCCATCCTTTCGTCTGCGGCAAATGGAGCTTCATGCACAACGGCCAGATCGGCCATTTCGATCGCTTGCGCCGCGGACTGGAAGCGCGTCTCGACGATGAACTCTACGCCCAAAAGTTTGGCTCGACCGATTCTGAACTGATTTTTCTGCTGATGCTGCAAAATGGTCTCGACGATGACCCGGCCGAGGCACTGGTCCGAACCGTCAATGACATTGTTGCGGAGGCCGAACGGGCCGGTGTTCCGGCGTTTGTCAGGCTCACCGCAGCATTTTCGGATGGCGAGCACCTCTACGCCGTCCGCTATGCCACGGATCGTTTCGCGCCATCGCTCTACACGGCGAGTCTGGCCGCAAGCGCCGGGCTGTGTGTGGTCTCGGAGCCGCTCGACGGTGAAGCGGGAAACTGGATTCCGGTGCCCCCAAATAGCTTCGTGACCATCAAAAACACCAAACGCATCGCCATTGAACCTTTCATGAGCGAAGAAAAATCCGGGCAGCTCGCCGAAACTGCCTGATCTGCCATTCAGAATTGGCAGTCGACGGCAAGGGCTGCGGCTGATAGAAGGCGCGCAACCATTCCCGTTTCAAGTTTGAGCCTTCTCTATGTCTTCTGCCGACCATCCTGTCTCCAAGCGCCGTACTTTCGCGATCATCGCGCATCCCGACGCCGGTAAAACCACGCTGACCGAAAAGCTGCTGCTGTTCGGCGGAGCGATCCAGCTTGCAGGCGAAGTCAAGGCAAAGAAGGACCGTATCCAGACGCGTTCTGACTGGATGAAGATCGAGCGCGAACGCGGCATCTCGGTTGTCACCTCCGTCATGACCTTCGAGTACAAGGATTGCATTTTCAATCTGTTGGACACGCCCGGCCACGAAGATTTCGCGGACGATACCTACCGCACGTTGACCGCCGTCGACAGCGCGGTCATGGTCATCGATGCCGCCAAGGGTATCGAGGCGCGCACGCTCAAGCTTTTCGAAGTTTGCCGCATGCGCGACATCCCGATTGTCACCTTCGTCAACAAGATGGACCGCGAAAGCCGCGATCCTTACGAAATACTCGACGAGATTGAGCAGAAGCTTGCGCTCGATACCGCCCCGATCACCTGGCCGATCGGGCGTGGCAAGAGCTTTGCCGGAACCTACAATCTGCAGAACAACACGGTGCGTCAGCGCGACTCGGAAGAAGTGCCGACGCCGGTCAACGGCCCTGAATCAGCCAAAGTGTCCGGCCTGTTGCCCGAAAACGAGCGTCAGGCTTGGATCGACGAGGTAACGCTCGCACGCGATGCCTGTAATCCATTCGACCTGCAGTCCTTCCGTGAAGGTCATTTGACCCCCGGTCTATTTCGGTTCGGCACTGCGCAACTATGGCGTGCGCGATCTGATCGAAGCCTTCTGTGACTTTGGCCCAAGCCCGCGAGCGCAGGATGCCGATACGCGCCGCGTCGAAGCGACCGAAGAAAAGATGACCGGCTTTGTTTTCAAGATACAGGCCAATATGGACCCCAATCATCGTGACCGGATCGCCTTCCTGCGTGTATGCTCGGGCAAGCTGTCGCGCGGCATGAAAGCCAAGCTGGTACGCACGGGCAAGCCGATGGGCCTGTCGGCACCGCAATTCTTTTTCGCCCGCAGCCGCCAGATTGCCGATGAAGCATGGGCAGGCGATGTCGTGGGCATTCCGAACCACGGCACCTTGCGCATCGGCGATACGCTGACGGAAGGCGAAGACCTCCTGTTCCGGGGTGTTCCGAACTTTGCCCCGGAAATTCTCCGCCGCGTGCGGCTCGACGATGCGATGAAAGCCAAGAAGCTGCGTGAAGCATTGCAGCAGATGGCGGAAGAAGGTGTTGTCCAGCTCTTCCTGCCGGATGATGGTTCGCCCGCCATTGTCGGCGTTGTCGGCGCGCTGCAGATCGACGTTCTGACGGAACGGCTAAAGGTGGAGTATACGCTCCCCGTCGGGTTCGAGCCGGCACGCTTCACCATCGCCCGCTGGATTTCAGCGGACGATCCGGCGGAATTGCAGCGCTTCATTAATGCGCATCGCGCCGATATTGCCCATGACCTCGACAATGATCCGGTATTTCTGGCGCAGAATTCCTTCTCGCTGTCCTACGAGGCGGAACGCTGGAAGGCGATCCGCTTCGCCGCGATCAAGGATTATCAGGTGCGCGAGGCCGCCTGACCTATGATCTGAGTTCCCGGCGCAGAATTTTGCCGACATTGCTCTTCGGCAATTCGTCGCGGAATTCGACCGAGCGCGGACGCTTGTAATTGGTCAGCCGCTCGGCACAGAATGCTTTCACCGCTTCTTCCGTCAGCGCCGGATCTTTCCGCACGACGAATAGCTTGACCGTCTCGCCCGAATGTTCGTTGGCAACGCCGATTGCAGCCGCCTCGCGGATGCCAGGATGCTCCATCGCCACTTCCTCGATTTCATTCGGATAGACGTTGAAGCCCGACACCAGGATCATGTCCTTCTTGCGATCGACGATCTTGGTGTAGCCGCGCTCATCCATATAGCCCATGTCGCCGGACCGGAAGAAACCGTCGGCTGTCATTGCCTTCTCCGTCTCGTCCGGACGGTTCCAGTATCCCGCCATGACCTGCGGCCCGCGAATGCAGATCTCACCAACTTCCAGCAAGGGAAGTTCCTTGCCTTCGTCGTCGCGAATGGAAAAATCCGTCGAGGGCAGGGGCACGCCGATGGTGCCGGAGAATTCCGTAGCGTCGAGCCGGTTTGCCGATGCCACAGGTGACGTTTCCGACAAGCCGTAGCCCTCGGTGATCAGGCAGCCGGTCACTTCCTTCCAGCGATCGGCCACCGGCTTTTGCACAGCCATGCCGCCGCCAAGTGACAAGATCAGTCCCGAGAAATCGAGCTTGCGGAAATCCTCATTGTTCAAGAGACCGTTGAACAGTGTGTTGAGGCCGGGGAAGATGTGCATCTTGTGCTTCTGCAGCTCCTTCACGAAGCCCGGAATGTCACGCGGGTTCGGAATGAGCACATTCACCGCTCCCTGTTCCATGCCCATCATCGCGTTCACTGTCAGAGCGAAGATATGATAAAGCGGCAAGGCGCAGATGAAGGTCAAATCGTTTGGCCGCGGCTTGATACGGTAGGCGACATCGCACCACAGCCGCATCTGCGCAACATTGGAAACGATATTGCTGTGGGTCAGGATCGCGCCCTTGGAAACACCGGTCGTGCCGCCGGTATATTGCAGGAAGGCAATATCGGGGCCCTTCACCTCAACAGATTTGAGGGTCAGGGCTGTACCTTTGACCAATGCTGTCTTGAACGGCGTATGGCCGGGCAGTGACCAGACAGGGACCATTTTCTTGACGCGCCGGACGACGAGATTCACCAAATGGCCCTTAAGGCCCATCATGTCACCCATTGCCGCAACGATCACATGCTGGACAGGGGTCTTGGTGATCACCTTCGCCAAGGTTGCCGCGAAGTTTTCCAGGATGACGATTGCCTTGGCCCCACTGTCCTTCAGCTGGTGCTCAAGCTCGCGCGGCGTATATAGCGGATTGATGTTGACGACGGTCAGACCTGCGCGGAGGATGGCTGCGATGGTAATTGGATATTGCAGCACATTGGGCATCATCACCGCGACACGATCGCCCTTTGCGAGGCCGCGCGACTGGAGCCACGCTCCCATCGATTGCGAGTAGCGGTCGAGTTCAGCATAAGTGATGCTCTTGCCCATGCAGCTGAAGGCTGGCCGGTTGCTATATTGCTTGAAGGCCATGGCAAACAGATCGCCGACCGAATCATACTGCAAAGCGGCGATGTCGGCGGGTACACCGTCGGGATATGATTTGACCCACAGCCTGGGCGTGGGCCTCACCGGCTGCGCCGCATCGGTCTTTGGTTTTGATGTCGGTTTGGATGCCTTGGCTTTGGCCGCGAGCTTTGTCGCTGGTTTCGCAGGGGCTGGTGCAGCGGCCGCATTTTTCACATTTGCAGCCTTTGTCTTTGCGGGCCCTTTGGCTGAGCGAACCGCCTCTGTGGCAACGGGTTCTTTCTTTGACGCCGGCGTTGTGCCTTTGGCTGCGGTCTTCGCTGTTGGTGCCGGGGTGACGGCCGGGGCCTTGGCAATCCCCTTTGCAGCCTTCGCCTTTGCAGGCGCACCTGACGGTTTGCTGGCCACGGTCTTGTTGTTTGCCGCCTCCACTGTTTTGGCATCAGCCGGTGTCTTGGCTTTGGCTGCGGGCTTTGCTGCCTGTTTCGCCGGTGCCGGCTTTGCAATCGGAGCCCCGGCAATCCCCTTTGCGGTCCTCGTCTTGGCAGGAGCTTTCACCGGGCTGCTGGCCGCGGCTGTCTTGACACCACCGGCTGACTTTTTTGAAGCAGGTGCGGCGGTCTTCGCCTTGTCAGATGCCGCTTGAGCACTTGCGCGCCTGAGCGTTTTTACCGGTGTTGTCTCGTTCGCCACATTAACCTCCCAGTTGTTTCCCTAAGCCCGGTTCGCGGTTCTCCAGCCGCGCCCCATGCTACTCAACAATCCTATCTATTGCGAGAGGCGTCACCCATGCAAGTATTTACATTGACGTAAACGTAAAAATAGTCAGTCCGCTGTTTTTTCGCAATTCATTCAAAGGGCGCACTCTTGGCACAAAGTTGCCAAGGTTCGCCTCGACAAAGCATTCGCACTTCCTTCATCTTGTTCACCGAACGAAACTGGATCCACCGTGGAAACAATAACCATTGTCCTCCTGATGCTCCTGGCCGTGGTTGTCAGTGACTCCATTATCCGCATGCTGCCACTGCCGGTGCCTCTGCCGCTGGTGCAAATCGGGCTTGGCGCGGTGATAGCTTCCCTGACCACCATTCGGGTGGAACTTGACCCCGATATTTTCTTCCTTCTGTTTCTGCCGCCGCTGCTGTTCCTCGATGGCTGGCGCATCCCCAAGGAAGGGCTTTTCCGCGACAAGGGCATCATCCTTGAAATGGCGTTGGGCCTGGTCATTTTCACCGTGCTTGGCGTCGGCTTCTTCGTGAACTGGATGATTCCGTCAGTACCCCTCCCTGTCGCATTCGCGCTGGCGGCCATCGTTTCCCCGACCGATCCGATCGCCGTCTCCGCCATTGCTGCGCGTGTACCGATCCCGTCACGCATGATGCACATACTGGAAGGTGAATCGCTGCTCAACGATGCATCCGGACTGGTCTGCATGCGCTTTGCCGTCGCTGCAATGCTCACCGGGTCGTTCTCCTTGTCAGAAGCGTTCTTCACCTTCCTGTGGCTCGCCATCGCCGGCACCGCCATCGGCGTCGGCGTTACCATTGGAGTAACCCGCGGCAAAGCGTTCCTGACCCGGCATCTTGGCGAGGAGAGCGGTTCGCAAATTCTCATAAGCCTGCTCATCCCCTTCGGCGCTTACCTTCTTGCCGAACATGTTCACGCTTCCGGTATTCTGGCAGCTGTCGCCGCCGGCATTACCATGAGCTATGCCGAAAACACCGGCCAGTCACTGGCATTGACAAGGGTGCGGCGCACTGCCGTGTGGGACACGGCGCAGTTTGTGGCGAATGGTGCTATCTTCGTGCTTCTCGGCGAACAACTTCCGGGCATATTTTACGGCGCGGTCGAGAACGTGCAGCAGGCAGGGAGTTCGAGTCCCTGGTGGCTATTGGTCTATGTGGTGGTGATTTATGCAGCACTGGTGGGACTTCGATCTCGCATGGGTTTGGGCCTCATGGCGCATCGCCCTGTCGCGCCCTTCCAGTCGGGAGAATAACATCGTACGGCCGAGTTGGCAGCTTGTCGCCACCATGTCATTTGCCGGTGTGCGTGGCGCAATCACGCTGGCCGGTATCTTGACGCTGCCGCTTTTCCTGCATGACGGAAGTCTTTTCCCTGCCCGCGATCTGGTCATTTTCCTGGCAACGGGCGTTATCATCCTGTCGCTCCTCATGGCCAGCCTTTGCCTTCCCCGGTTACTCAGGAATATCGATCTGCCTGCTGAGGATCTGAACCAGAAAGAGGAAGACTATGCGCGTATTGCCGCCGCCGAGGCGGCCATCATGGCGGTCGAACGGGCGCAGCACGATCTCGCTGCCGGACGCGCCGACGCTGACATCTATGCCGATGTGGCAACGCAAATCATGGAACTCTACCGCAAGCGGATCGACGGGCGCATGCATCTCGGCGAGGAACGCGAACAGACGGCTCGAAGCGAGGAGATCGGTAAGCTGCTGCATATTACTGCGTTGAACGCCGAGCGGCAGGAAATATATCGTCTGGTGCGGGCAAGGCGGCTTGAAAGCACCATGGCCACGAAGATGGTCCGCGATATCGATCTGCTTGAAGCCAGATATGGCTAGAGCCTTTCATACCTCATGGGCGGGAAGGAGTAGCAACCTGTCCAGATTACGCCTGATCTTCCAATACCAGCTCTGCACCCTTTGCCCCCACCATCATCGCGGCGGCATTGGTATTGCCCGAAATAAGGTTCGGGAACACTGAGCAGTCAATAATACGCAGGCGGTCCACACCATGGGCCCTCAGGCGCGGATCGACTACGCCCTCCAAAGGGTCGGATCCCATGCGGCAAGTGGAAACCGGATGATAGACGGTGCCGCTGCGCCGTCTGAAATCCGCAATGAGTTCATCGTCGCTCCGGCAGGCCGGCCCAGGCAACAATTCCTCGACGATCAGTCTGGACATTGTCGGTGTCGCGGCGATCTTGCGCAGGAATTTCACCGCGTCGAGCATCTCGGCAACGTCATGCTCCGTCGAAAATGCATTTGGCATGATGCGCGGCTGTTCCAGCGGATCGTTGGAGCGAATATGAATCGAGCCTGTACTCGTCGGGCGGCAATTGGAAAGGCCGATCGAGAAACCAGGCCAGGGATCCGGTGTGAGGATTGGTCTTTCACCCGTCTTGGGTACGACGGTAGAAAACGCCTGGAAATAAAGCTGCATGTTGGCTCGCTTGCGCGATGGATCGGTGCGGAAAAAACCACCGCCCTGGTTCATGCTGATTGAGAGCGGCCCGGTCCGCAACAACAGATATTCGATCCCGGCGAGAGCCTTGCCCCACCAGGGTCGCAACACCTGGTTGAGCGATGGAATATTCGCCCGGAAAGTATAATTGATGCCGAGATGATCCTGCAGGTTCTCACCCACCTGTGCGTTGTCGTGAACGACCGGAATACCAAGCTGACGCAGGCGCGCCGCATCGCCGATGCCTGAAAGCTCGAGGAGTTGCGGTGTGTTGACAGATCCACCGCAGAGGATCACTTCTCGCCCTGCCTTGACCGTTTCTCCTGTCCCATGACGCTTGAATTCGACGCCGGCCGCGCGCGTTCCCTCAAAGACGATGCGGGTCACCAGTGCCTGCGTGATGACGGTGACATTCGGGCGCTTCATCGCCGGGCGCAAGAATGCCCGCGCCGCCGACATCCGCCTTCCGCCCTTGGTCGTCAGCTGGTACGCACCAACCCCTTCCTGTGTTGCGCCATTGAAATCCGGATTGTATCCGAGCCCGGCTTCCTGAGCCGCCTTGATCAAATGGTTGGCGAGGGGATGGAACAGTTTCGAGCAATCGGTAACTTGGAGGCGGCCACCGCGCCCAAGGCTGTTGGACGGCCCTTCGTGATTTTCAAGCGAGCGGAAGACCGGCAGCAGGTCCGAAGCGCCCCAGCCGGGATTGCCGCGGTCACGCCATTCATCAAAATCTTCCGCGGCGCCGCGGACATAGACCATTGCATTGATTGAACTTGATCCACCGAGCACCTTTCCGCGCGGCCAGTAGTCGGCAGTGCCACCGAGACCTGGATCAGGCTCGGCGCGATACATCCAGTTGACCGATCTGTCATAGAACGTCTTGCCATAGCCGAGCGGCATGGAAACGAAGAAACGCCGGTCGCTGCCGCCGGCTTCCAGGACCAGTACCGAATACCGGCCATCCGCAGACAGCCGTTCCGCCACGACCGAACCGGCCGATCCGGATCCAACGATGATGAAGTCAAAACAGCGCATGAATACCTAGCCTGGATGCAAAACCGCATCTGAGGAGGATATCCGGCTTCGGTGTCATAAACCCAAACGGCTTTGCGCCATGGCTTATGGAAATTGCGACAGGAGAGTGGCTTTAGCTTCCGCTGATGGTCTGGTTGAGGTTTTCGAAGAATTGCGTGGCGAGTTTCTTCGATGTCGACGAAATCAATCGGCTGCCAAGCTGCGCGATCTTGCCGCCGACATCTGCGTTGACCACGTAGGCCAGCACTGTTTCGGCGCCCTCCTCGGTCAGGGTCACATCGGCTCCGCCCTTGGCAAAACCGGCAATGCCGCCTTTGCCTTCGCCGGAGATTGTATAAGACGATGGCGGGTTGAGATTGGTGAGTTCGACCTTGCCGTTGAAGCGCGCCTTGACCGGACCGATCTTGACCCCGACCGTGGCTTCCAGCTCCGTGTCGGAAATCTTCTCAAGGCTTTCGCATCCCGGAATGCACGCTTTCAAGACTTCGGGATCGTTCAAGGCCTTCCAAACGGCGTCACGCGATGCGGCAATGCGTTCTTCTCCCGTCAAATCCATGCTGAACCCTCCCTCACTTTGCGCAATTTAGAATAATATTTGGACAAATAGAAGCGCTTCTGCGCCGTAGTTCCGCCCGCATTTGCCCCACACTCTTACCCTATTATGGAAAGCGTAGAGATTCTTCCTTCGATCAATTGAACTAAAACCATTCCAATGGCAGTTTGCCCACAATCAAGCGTGACTTCAGGAGACAGACATGGCGTCAGAACAAGCGAACGACCTCAAGCGGTCGGTTCAGGCATTGAAAGCACATTGGAAAAACGGCGCTCCAAAAAATATGCGCGCGACCTTTGCCGACGATTCAAAACGCTTCTCCCGCTACTCGCTCCAGCTCGATGATCTTCTGCTTGATTGGTCCAAATGCCTGGTGAATGACGAGACGCTTTCCCTGCTTGGCGATCTGGCAAAAGTCGCGAACGTCGAGGAGCTGCCGCGACGCAATGTTTGCCGGCAAACCAATTAACAATACTGAGGGCCGGGCGGTGCTGCACATCGCACTGCGCAATCGCTCGGGCAAGCCGATCAAGGTCGATGGCGAAGATGTCATGCCCGGCGTCAAGGAGGTGCTTGACCGCATGGCGGCCTTCGCCGATGGTCTGCGATCGGGCAGCATCAAGGGCTCGAAGAACAAACCGATCACCGATGTCGTGAATATCGGCATCGGTGGCTCCGATCTTGGACCCGCCATGGCGAGCGCTCGCCATGTCGCCGTACCATGACGGGCCGAGGCTGCATTTCGTCTCCAACATCGATGGCGCGCACATCGCTGATACGCTTGCCGGTCTCGATCCTGCGACGACACTGATCATCATCGCCTCGAAAACTTTCACCACCATCGAGACAATGACCAACGCGAAGGCAGCGCGCAAATGGATTGCCGATGCACTTGGCGAGAAGGCAGTCGGCAAACACTTCGCCGCCGTTTCGACAGCGCTGGACAAGGTGGACGCTTTCGGCATTCCCGCGGATCGTATTTTCGGTTTCTGGGATTGGGTCGGCGGCCGCTATTCGATATGGTCGGCCATCGGTCTGCCGCTGATGATAGCGATTGGTCCGGAGGATTTCGGCCGGTTCCTCGATGGCGCCCATGCGATGGACGAACATTTCCGCAAGGCGGCTCTACCCAGGAACCTGCCTATGATTCTTGGCCTGGTCGGCTATTGGCACCGCGCCATCGCCGGTTATACCAGCCGTGCCGTGATTCCGTACGACCAGCGCCTCTCACGCCTGCCTGCCTATCTGCAGCAGCTCGACATGGAGTCCAACGGCAAGGGCGTGACCGTCGATGGCAAACCCGTTGCCGGTCCCACCGGCCCGGTCGTCTGGGGCGAACCCGGCACAAACGGCCAGCACGCTTTCTTCCAGCTACTGCACCAGGGTACGGACACGATCCCGGTGGAATTCATCGTTGCCGCCAAAGGCCATGAGCCGCATCTCGACAACCAGCATGAGATGCTGCTCGCCAACTGCCTTGCCCAGTCCGAAGCGCTGATGAAGGGCCGCACGCTCGAAGAGGCCAAAGCCCAGCTTGCGGCAAGGAACCTGCCCAAATCCGAAGTAAACCGCATCGCGCCACACCGCGTCTTCACCGGCAACCGCCCGTCGATCACGATTGTCCATGACAAACTCGATCCTTACGCGCTCGGACGTCTGATTGCGCTTTACGAGCACCGGGTGTTCGTCGAGGCACAGCTCTTCGGCATCAATGCCTTCGATCAGTGGGGTGTGGAGCTTGGCAAGGAACTGGCAACGGAACTCCTGCCGGTCGTCTCCGGCGAGGTCAAGCCAAAGGACAAGGACGCTTCCACGCAAGGGCTTGTCGCGCACTTGCGCAAGCGCCGCGAGAAATAGAGCTAAAGTCACACGAAATAATCGGAAAAGAATGATGAACACGGAAATGATCCAGCTGGCCGGCGATGTGCCGGGCAACAGCATCGAACTGCGCGTTCTGCGTTTCGAAGGCAAGAATGAAAAGGCTGCGACAGCCTATCTGCAATCGTCCTTGCACGGTTCGGAATTGCCCGGACAGGCCGCGCTGCATTTCCTCGTTCCCATGCTGGAAAAGGCCGAGAGGGAAAGCCGCGTCGCCGGCAACATCACTGTCGTCCCGCAGGCCAATCCGATCGGCTCTGCACAGTGGCTATCGCATCAGCATCTCGGCCGCTTCGAATATTTCTCCAACGTCAATTTCAACCGGTCCTTTCCCTTGCTCGAGACGTTCGACACGTCCGGTCTTGCACAAGTCGATGCGCCGAAAGCCCTGGCCGAGCGGCTGAAAGCCCAGCTCCTGCGTCTGGCACTGCCGCATGAAATCGTGCTCGATCTGCACTGCGACGATGAAAGCGAGAGCTACCTTTACATCCACCGGGCTTTTCTGCCGGAAATGTACGATCTTGCTTCGGCGCTGGGCTCGACGGCGATCCTCTCCTGGGACAGCACGGCCGACGCCGCGTTCGAGGAAGCCTGTGCCCATCCCGTCTTGCAATTGCCCGAGGCCCAGCGAAAGGCTCGCGCGGTAACGACGGTCGAGTTCCGCGGACTGAACGACGTCGATATCGAAACCGGCAGGGCCGATGCCGAGGGCCTCTACCGGTTTTTGGTGCATCGCGGCGTTATTGTTGATCCAGACGTCGAGCTGAAAGTAGATTTCAGCGGCCCTGTGACACCGCTGGAAAATGTCGAAATGATTCGCGCGCCGCTGGGCGGCATGGTTCTCTTCCATGTCGATGTCGGCGCCGAGGTGGAAGCCGGTGCCAGGCTGGTCACGGTGGTAACGGTCCCCGGTGATCCGGACGGCGACATCACTCTGACCGCACCCCAGGCGGGCCGGATCCTTACCCGCCGCAGCCATCGTTATACCAGGCGCGGTGATGACCTGATGAAACTGCTGGGCACCAGACGTTCCGACAACGCCAGGCCCGGCTCTCTGGAGGCTCGATGAAAACCGCCCGCTCATCGCGCATCCGCGGCATTCTTTTCGACAAGGACGGCACGCTTGTCGATTTCAACCGCACCTGGTTCGGCATAACCATGGAACTGGCGCAGAAGGCGGCGGATGGCGACGAAGCGCGAGCCCGCGCGCTGATCGAGGCCGGCGGTTATGATTGGGAAATGGAAAAGTTCCGCGGCGGTTCGGTCGTCGCTGCCGGAACCATCCATGACATTGTCGATCTCTGGCATCCTGAACTGACGCTCGAAGAAAAGCGGGCGCGTATCCGCGATTATGATGACTACGCCGTGCGTGAAGGCTCGCGCCGCGCCGTCGGCATTGACGGCCTGCAAGTAACGCTGGAAGCCCTGGTCAAGCAGGGCTTTGTGCTCGGCATCGCCACGAATGATTCGGAAGCGGGTGCGCGGGCCACCGCCGAAGCGCTCGGCCTGACGGCATTGTTCAGCGTGATCATCGGCTATGATTCCGTAGCGCGCGCCAAGCCCCACGCCGATCAGCTGCATCTGTTTGCCGCGAAGACTGGTCTGGCGCCTGCCGCCATCGCCATGGTCGGCGATAATGCCCATGATCTTGAGATGGCCCATGCTGCGGGCGCGGGCCTTGCCGTTGGCGTGCTCTCCGGCAACAGCACGCTCGACGACCTTGGCCCGCTCAGCGATGCCATTCTGGGCTCGATTGCTGAACTGCCGCAGTATCTGGCGCATCGGGAGAATTCCGCGCCGGCGTAAGCCGTCAATTGCCATGATGACAATGATTTGGATGCTTGAAGCCATTCATGGTGCTATCAATTCGCTATCATCATAGCTTGAAGCGAGGGCAGCATGGATAGTCAGGGTTTTGCCGTTGGAATAGCCGACGTGGAGGCTGCCGCGACGCGGCTGGAAGGTCAGCTTGTACGCACCCGGCTCATTGAATCCGAGGCCTTGAACGCCCGTTACGATGCACGCATCCTCTTCAAGCCTGAATGCCTGCAGCGTACCGGCTCGTTCAAGTTTCGCGGCGCCTATAATCGGATCAGCCAGTTCACCCCGAAGGAGCGCGAGCGTGGCATCGTGGCGTTTTCCTCAGGTAACCATGCGCAAGGTGTCGCCAGTTCCGCCCGGCTTTTCGGCATCAAGGCCGTCATCATCATGCCGAGCGATGCACCGCAGACCAAGATCGCCAATACCCGGTCCTACGGCGCGGAAGTTGTCTTTTTCGACCGCTACAGCGAAAGCCGCGAGGCGGTGGCGGTACCATACATTGAAGAGCGTGGCATGGTTCTGGTGCCGCCCTATGACGACCCGTCCATCATGGCGGGGCAGGGCACGATTGGTCTTGAACTCATTGCCGAGGCCGGGGAACGCGGATTGACGCTTGATGAGCTATTCGTACCAAGCGGTGGTGGCGGTCTCATCAGCGGTATTTCGGTTGCCGTCAAGGCGGGCTCGCCGCAAACGCGCATTTGGGGTGTTGAGCCGGAAAATTTCGATGATCTGCGCCGCTCGCTCATTGCCGGCGAACGCGTAACCAACGAGACGGGTCACCGTTCGATCTGTGATGCGATTCTCACGCCGCAGCCGGGCGTGCTGACCTTCCCGATCAACAAGCACAATCTTGCGGGCGGCATAGCCGTTTCCGACAGCGCCGTGAGGGCTGCCATGCGTGATGCCGCCAACCATCTGAAGCTGATTGTGGAGCCGGGCGGATGTGTCGCGCTTGCAGCGCTGGCGGCTGGTGAGGTCGATATCAGGGGCAAGACCGTTGCGGTGGTTCTTTCCGGCGGCAATGTGGATCTCGACATCTATGGCGGGCTGATCGCGGCTGCTTGAACTATGGTCGCAAGTGGGGAGAAACAACGGAACTGTCATCATATTGTTACTCTGCCGTCATAGCGGGTCGATACGGTTGAAATCCGTTCTCCCAGCCAGATAGCCAGAGGTAAGCGCCATGAACGACCAATTTCAGACATTCCGCACCAGCCTGCTCGAGGAAAATGACGGTCCCGGCCACAACCCGACCGACAATGCCACCATGGGCGAACTCATTGCCGCGCGGTTTTCGCGCCGCGGCTTCCTGAAGGGCTCGCTTGCCGTTTCCGCCATTGCCGCCACCGTAAGCCCGATGGCGCTGATGCTTGCCGATGACGCGCGCGCCGGGAGCAAGTCGGCCTTCACGTTCGAGGAAGTCGAGGCAGGTATTGACGAAAAACACCATGTCGCTGCCGGCTACGATGCCGATGTGCTTCTCCGCTGGGGCGATGCACTCTTTCCGGATTCGCCAGAGTTCGATCCTTTGAACCAGACGCCGGAAGCCCAGGCCAAGCAGTTCGGCTACAACAATGATTATGTCGGCTACATTCCGGTCGACGGTTCCTCCGAGCATGGCATCCTCGTCGTCAACCATGAATACACCAATGAACATCTGATGTTCCCCGGCATCGTCAAGGTTGTCGAGGGCAAGCTTGAGGTTGCACCGGCAGACCAGAAGCGTGTCGATATCGAGATGGCTGCCCATGGCGGCACCGTCGTCGAGATCAGGAAGACCGGCGGCAAGTGGCAGGTCGTCAAGGACGGCAAGCTTAACCGCCGCATCACCGCCAATACGGAAATGCAATTGTCTGGTCCCGTTGCCGGGCATGACCGCGTCAAGACCAATGCCGATAGCTCCGGCAAGAAAGTCTTCGGCATGATCAATAATTGTTCAGGCGGCGTCACACCCTGGGGCACCTACGTGTCGGGTGAAGAAAACATTCACGGCTATTTCCTCGGAAAACTGCCGGAGGACAGCAAGGAAGCCGCCAATTACAAGCGCATGGGCATTCCGGAAGGCGTCTATGACTGGGGCAATTTCCACGACCGCTTCGATCTGTCGAAGGACCCGAATGAGGCCAATCGTTTCGGCTGGGTGGTCGAGATCGATGTGAACGATCCCAATTCCATCCCGAAGAAACGTACGGCCATGGGCCGTTTCAAGCATGAGGGTGCCGATTCCATCGTCGCCAAGGATGGCCGTGTCGTCTTCTATCTCGGCGATGATGAGCGTTTCGATTACGTCTATAAATTCGTCACCGCCGGCAAGTTCAATCCGGATGACCGTGCCTCCAATCTCGATCTTCTCGATGAAGGCACGCTCTACGTCGCCAAATTCGATGTCGACGGCACGATCGCCTGGCTGCCGGTTGTCTTCGGTGAGGGCCCCCTGACCGAAGCCAATGGCTTCCACTCGCAGGCCGATGTCTTGATCGAAACCCGCCGCGCCGGCGATTTGCTCGGCGCGACCAAGATGGATCGCCCTGAAGATATTGGCCCGAACGGCGTCAATGGCAAAGTCTATGTCATGCTCACCAACAACACCAAGCGCAAGGACGACCAGGTCGACCCAGTCAATCCGCGCGCCAAGAACGCCTTCGGTCATATTGTCGAGATTGCCGAGGAAGATGGCAATTTCGCTGCCACCAAGGGCAAATGGGAAATACTGCTGAAATGCGGTGACCCGTCCGTCGCCGATGTGGGTGCTTCTTTCTCCACCGACACGACGAAAAACGGCTGGTTCGGCATGCCCGATAATTGCGCGGTCGATGCGGATGGCCGTCTTTGGGTTTCCACCGACGGCAATTCGCCGAAGGAAACCGGGCGCACCGACGGCATCTGGGCAGTGGATACGGAAGGCGCAGCACGCGCCACGTCGAAGCTGTTCTTCCGTGTTCCCGTAGGCGCCGAAATGTGCGGCCCGCTCATGCTGCCCGATATGGCAACCATGATGGTTGCGGTCCAGCATCCTGGCGATGGCGGCGAGGATTGGAAGCCCTTCGGCCGTCCATCGTACTATGAGGACCTTTCGACCCGCTGGCCGGATTTCAAGGACAACATGCCGGTGCGTCCGTCGGTCCTCGCCATCACCAAAAAGGGCGGCGGCAAGATCGGGGTTTGAGTGGTCAATTCGTGGTTTGACGAACGAGTGGTTCGATTTTGCGATGCACCTCCCTCTCCGTCATCCTCGGGCTTGGCCCGAGGACCCACGACAAAGAAACGGTCCCGTTTCCATAAACTCGACGGGATCCAGCCGCGTACTCGTAATATACGCTCCATTGAGGGCAGCGATGCTCACGCCGCCCCCCAACAATCTGAGGGGGCTCGTTGAGCACTACTGCTTTGCCACCACGGTCTCAGCCGGTTTTTCCCGTCCGAGATTCTGCAGCTCGATATCGGTGATCGCCACCTTACCGCTCTCCTTGGGGAAGGTCAGCTTCAGCTCTTTGAGCTTGGTCATATCGACCCCCTCGAAGGCCCTCAGCGGGATCGCAACCATGTTCAGGAGTGTCTTCACTTGGTCATCGGCGAAGGGCGTATTGCGGAATCGTTCGTCATGGGACGTCCGTCATCCTTTGACCTTGGGGCCAGATAGAGCGCATCGCTGAAATCGCTCGCCATGAGGGTAGCAGAATTGCCGGCGCTGTCGGCAAGTGTGACCTCGGCCTCCTGACCGATCGGCTGTACCACCGCAAGGCGGAAGGTCAGGGTGTCATACCCTGTTATGGAAAGGCCGGTGAGGTCGGTCACGACCGAAGCGCCAGCTTTCGACCAGGCAAGCTCGGCATGATCGGCGACTGATCGCATGCCTTTGTCGTAGTGGTCACGATCTGGATAGTACTCGAAGCCCTCCAACCGCCTGGGGCTACACTCACCGCCAATGTCACTGGCGCCGGTCGGCATGTCACAAAGGGCAGTTGCATCAGATCCGGTAAATTCAATCGGTCCGCCAAGCAGGTTTCGCGACATACTGTCGGCCAGTTTGAAGCGCTGGATCAGCTTGCGGCGCCCGGCATCCTTTTGGACGGTAAGCACCACACGCTCATCGCATGGCCCGATAGCGGAGGGGCAAGCTGCGGCGGGCTGTTGTGCCGTTCCGTTCCAATACGCCGCAAATTTCTGCTCGCTTCCGACATGAGAGCGCATGAACGAGTTGATGATGAATTTGCCATTGCGCTCCTGATCTTCGCGGGTCAGACGGATGCCGGCGCTTGGGTAATCGCAATAGGCCGTACTATGGTCATCGAATGCCCACTTCCTGTTGTAGAAGTTGTGATTCCCGCCCTTCACCATGATCTGATAGCGCGGCGTTGTATCGTCATCGGGGCCAAAACGGTTGTGATCGAATGCACGCGCGCCCTGAAGATTCTTCATGTCTCCGTCGCAAGTGGGTAACAGAACGGCGAGCGGCACACTATCCAAGCCGGTATTGCCGCCAAAATCCGTCGGCGCCAGCATGAAAGCGCCCTTGAAGACATAGGGAGGGACCCCGCTGCCACTGCCAGCGGCATAGAAAATATTGTACTTCTTGACCGCAGCGTCGAGACCTTGCCTTGTCGACACCGCTTTTTGCGACTGCCCCAACAAGATCGGGAAATGTACTGAAGCTACCGGCACCGCCGTCTTTCACGGCAGCCAGCAAATCTGCTTCCGTAACACCGCGCCGCGTCTTGTTGAATTTGATCGCGTTCGAAACGCCCTGTCCGCCGCGCGAGTGTCCCATGATACCGATGCGGGTAAAATCGATCCTGCCTTTCAAAGGATCAAGCTTGCCCGTCGAGCCGCCAAGGTTGATCTGGCCCGCCCCGTCGATCTGCCGCAGACGATCCAGCGTTCCGAGGACCAGCTGTGCGCGTGAAAGGCTTGATCGATCCCCATCGGCATTGATCGCATTTGCGTCGATCGAAAGCACAACATAACCATGCTGGGCGAGATCCGCGGCAAGATAGTCATAGCCTTGGTAACTGGGATCATTGATCGCGTGCTGCCCATGCAGGAAAACGACGACGGGATATTTTGCAGTCTCCGTTGTCCCATTTAACGCCTCTTCCGGGTAACGAAGCCAGCCTGTGATGGGCGTGATGAAAGTCTTGCCGTTGCTGAATGTGCTGGAGTCACCGCTTGTGACTGCGACGAGATTGCCCAGATCATAGGAGAGCGCCGACGACGACTGGAACGTGGCGCCACCGATCGTGTCAGGGGCGGTTTCGGTGAAGCGGGTAGCCTTTTCGGGGACGGGCTTGGAGAACGGTCCTTCCCTGACCGTCAAGGTTTCCGGGGCAGGCGGGTCGATATGACGGAACAATGGCGCTATGGCATCGTCACCCCCGTTCGCCGTGGCGCCGCCTGCTGGCCCCGGCGCTTGTTCTGCGCCGGGGCCTGCAGTATTGCCGGTGCCGATCATCACAGTCGGCCTGTCGCCGGTCGCGGGCGTCGCTTTGCCGCCATCGACTTTCGGCGGCGGCGACTCGGTACCGGGCACAGCCTTAACAGTGCCGATCACCGGCACGTCTGGCACTTTTGAATCGTCGATGAGAGGCTCTTGTTCTGTTTGTACCGTATCGAATGTCGAGTTCGCTTGCTTCTCGTCGCTGCCATTGCAGCCTGCCAAAACGGCAAGCAGTACGCCAAACAGACACGCGCTGCGCGTGCCGGATTTCACCCATTGCATCATCTTGAAAACTCCTTGGGCCAATGCCCTCAAAATAAATAAATAAAAACAACGAAATCTGGCTTGTGGGCCTATCCGTAACGCCGGACCTGCTCACTAGCTTGCAATTTCAAAAGCAAGGGCTGTGCCAGAAAGCGCGATCTTGGCCTAAAGACTAAATGGTGCCGTCCTCCCAACCGAAAGCCGGTTCGCTCAGCTGCCGCGCATGATCGCGCACATCCTGCGGCCAGCCTTCGGTCAGGTCGGTGAACTGCTGGACGTTTCCGGCATAAAGCGCCCGCGCCACTTCTTCGTAGTGCGGCTGGTTGCCGGCCATCGCCATCATGAAGCGGTCCGCCGCGTCCTGTGCCTGCCGCTTGGCGGTGCGCCCGCTTGTTGCATTGCGTGCCGCATCCACCAGCTTGCGTAACGTAACGGAAGCGCCACCCGGCTGGCTGTTCAGCCAATCCCAGTGCCGCGGCAAAAGCGTTACTTCACGTGCCGTAACGCCAAGTTTCGGCCGCCCCGGCTTGCGCGGCTCGCTATTGCTCAGCCGCGCCACGATCTCCGCATCGCTGCCGCGCAGGTCGAACTCGACCTGCCGGCCAGTCGCGTCGTCGAAGATCAGGATCGTCTCGTGGGTCTCGCCCGCGTGCTTCACGCTGAGCGCCACTTGGGCGCGTGTCCCGCTGGCAATCTTGCGCGTGCCCTGAAAGGCCGTGCACTTCGTCTCTATATCGTCCATCGCGCTCACTCGCTGCTCAATCCAGGCGATAATTTACCCGGATAAAACCCTATCGTCAATATACCCGGATAAAATTATTATGGGCGATTGTCGCGAGCGCGGCGTGTCGCCCTTCCAAAACGCCCCGAAATGCTCTATGTGGCGCGCATGAGCACTCCACTAGATCACATCCGTAATTTCTCCATCGTCGCCCATATCGACCATGGCAAATCCACCCTTGCCGACCGCCTGATCCAATCGACCGGCGGGCTGGAGCAGCGCGACATGAAGGAGCAGGTGCTCGACTCGATGGATATCGAGCGCGAGCGCGGCATCACCATCAAGGCGCAGACCGTCCGGCTCAACTACAAGGCCAACAATGGCGAGACCTATGTCCTCAATCTGATCGACACGCCCGGCCACGTCGATTTCGCCTATGAAGTCTCGCGTTCGCTCTCCGCCTGCGAGGGTTCCTTGCTTGTCGTCGATGCCTCGCAGGGTGTCGAGGCGCAGACGCTGGCCAATGTCTACCAGGCCATCGACAACAACCATGAGATCGTCGTGGTTTTGAACAAGGTCGATCTTCCCGCCGCCGAGCCGGAGCGTATCCGCGAGCAGGTCGAGGAAGTCATCGGCATCGATGCGAGCCAGGCCGTGCTGATCTCCGCCAAGACCGGCCTTGGCATTCCGGATGTGCTGGAAGCCATCGTCAACCAGCTGCCGCCGCCGCGCGAGGGCGACCGCACCAAGCCGCTGAAGGCCATGCTGGTCGATAGCTGGTACGATGCCTATCTCGGCGTCATCGTCCTCGTGCGCATCATCGATGGCGTGCTGAAAAAGGGCCAGACCATCCGCATGATGGGCACCGGCGCCAAATATCCGGTCGAGCGCACCGGCGTGTTCACGCCGAAGATGCTCGCCGTCGACGAGCTCGGACCCGGCGAATTCGGCTTCATCACCGCTTCGATCAAGGAAGTCGCCGACACCCGCGTTGGCGATACCATCACCGAGGACAAGCGCCCGACCGATACGATCCTGCCCGGCTTCAAGCCGGCGCAGCCCGTGGTTTTCTGCGGCCTTTTCCCCGTCGACGCGGCGGATTTCGAGGATCTGCGCGCCGCCATGGGCCGCCTGCGCCTCAACGACGCCAGCTTCTCCTATGAGATGGAAAGCTCCGCCGCGCTCGGCTTCGGCTTCCGCTGCGGCTTCTTGGGGCTCTTGCATCTCGAGATCATCCAGGAGCGGCTGGAGCGCGAGTTCAACCTCGACCTCATCGCCACCGCGCCGAGCGTCGTCTACAAGCTCAACATGACTGACGGCACCCAGCGCGAGCTGCACAATCCCGCCGACATGCCGGAAGTGATGAAGATCGCCACCATCGAGGAGCCGTGGATCCGCGCGACGATCCTCACCCCCGATGATTATCTCGGCTCCATCCTCAAGCTCTGCCAGGACCGCCGCGGCATTCAGATCGACCTGAATTATGTCGGCAAGCGCGCCATGGTCACCTATGACCTGCCGCTCAACGAGGTGGTGTTCGATTTCTACGACCGGCTGAAGTCGATCAGCCAGGGCTATGCCTCCTTCGACTATCACCTGTCGGATTACCGCGAGGGCAATCTGGTCAAGATGTCGGTGCTGGTGAATGGCGAGCCGGTGGATGCGCTGTCGATGATGGTGCACCGCGCCGCCGCCGAAAAGCGCGGCCGCGACCTTTGCGAAAAGCTGAAGGACCTGATCCCCAAGCACATGTTCAAGATCCCGATCCAGGCGGCCATTGGCGGCACGGTGATCGCGCGCGAAACCATCTCGGCCCTGCGCAAGGACGTGACGGCAAAGTGCTATGGCGGCGACGTCTCGCGCAAGCGCAAGCTTCTGGAAAAGCAGAAGGAAGGCAAGAAGCGCATGCGGCAGTTCGGCAAGGTCGAAATCCCGCAGGAAGCCTTCATCCAGGCGCTGAAGATGAGCGATAATTGAGGGTTCCCGGCCCTCAATTCCCCGTCCCTGTGACCCCGATGCGCCTTGTTCACGATCTCCTCATCGGCAGCCTGATCCTGTGCAGCGCGGCGGCGTGCAGCACGACCGCGCCGCGCACCCCGCCAGCAGCCATGCCCGTTGCCCAGGGCGACTACCCCGAACTCCCGACGCCCGGCATCAAGCCGCTGACTGTGGAACAGGAAGAGCAGGTTGATTGAGGATGGGCAGTTGTTCGTCTCCAAAAAGAGCAAATTTCTAGATGGTCTCTAAGAATGTGGTCGGAATTCCTCCCAATATTGGTTTCAAATTAATAAATTTTTGCGATTAGTTGAGGGCACCGTATGGAAACCGCTCGAGAACAGGCGCATTTTGTCTCAACATTCCCCGAAGTATCAAATAAGAGCGAAATCGATCCTTCAATTTCTCTCAGCCAAGAGGCTGGAGCAAAAATGGCGTAAGAAAACGCGATACGACATGAGAAAACAACTGCTGCCCGATCCCGTTGACTACATGGATGTGCAAGCAAGTATAGACAGGGTTGTTTCAAAGATTCGAACTAATATTAAAACGGGTACCTTCTCTATAGAGATTCCCAGAGGGTTTCATGTTGAAAAGTCTATGGGGCTGTGTCGTTTGATGGTTCAACCTTCGGTAGAGGAGGCGATTATTCTTCAGTGTCTTTCAGATAAAATGTACAGTGAAATCAAACGACAATCTCCATCAAAGAACGCTTTTTTTGAGCCGAGTGACCACAGTTTCAAGACGACGGCCGAACAAGAGTACGGCACGTTTAAATCGTGGAAGAAATTTCAAGAAGAGATACTGAAGTTCTCGATAGAAAACAAATTTGTAATAGTTACTGATATATCGAATTACTACGACTTTATAGATCTGGTGCAAATGAGAAATGTGATAACGTCATTTGTAAAAGTGGAGGAGCCATTACTGGATTTTCTACTTCATATTGTATCAAATCTTGTTTGGCGTCCCGATTTTATGCCACCGCGGCAAATTGGGCTGCCTCAAATGGACTTGGATGCGCCTAGGCTACTCGCTCACTGCTATCTTTTTGAACTTGACAAATTTATGGAAGATCGCTCCCAAAAAAATTATGCACGATTTATGGATGATATCGATGCGGGAGTTAATACGATTGAACTGGCGAAAAAGCTCCTGCGAGACACAGATTTGGTCTTGCAATCGCGCAGCTTGAGGTTGAACGCCGGGAAGACCAAAATCCTTAGCGCCAGCGAGGCCTATCGGCATTTTCGCGTTAAAGAGAACAGAATTCTAGATGGGCTTGAACTTCGAATTGAAAAAATAGATGGAGACCCCAAACTCCTAACGGCCTTTTTTAACGGTCTTTCGGTTGTGTTTGAGAGACTATACACCGATGGTAAATTAAAAGAGGGCAATGGCGAAAAGATTATTAAAAGAATTGTCGGAGTGTACAACAAATATAAATACAGAATACCAGATGCATTGTATGGGCACTTCTTGAAGATTCATCCAAACCTTAGGGATGTAACGCTAAGAAATTCATCAATATGTGGTTTCCGACGTATCGAGTTCCTATCGATCTTAAGCGTCTTTCACAACGGTTTGGTCTGTGATGACTATTTCAAGCTGGTCTTGGCCAAGAGACTTGTCGAAGGCGCGATAGAATATGATGGATCCGAAGCCAGTTCAATTTTGGAGATATTGGGCCATTACGACGATAAGGATAATCTTACGACATACGGTCGGCTGTGGATACTGTCACGTTTTGGAACCCCAAAGCTTATATACGACGCTGTAAAAAAATCGGCTAAGGTGTGGGCCAACGATAGCGCTCTCTCGAGATTAGTAGCCGGTCTACTCCCGCAGCTTAAAGAAGATTCGGCGATTGTTGCGCGGTTCTACAGATTGATATCCGATAGGGGCTTACCCTCGGCGCACGAGCTGCTGAATTTTCATAATGAATTATATGACGGAAAGCACTATTCTCGTCTTAAAGCGATCATTAAATCAACCAACAACAGTTTGCCCTTACAGTGCAGCCACGAAAAGCTATTAGTTATCAGATCGATTCTTGCGAGTACTGCGCTTCCACCCGCAGAGGGTACGCAAATTAGAAAGGTTCATTCGGGCATCCTGACTGAACGCAGTTACGATCTCGGTGGCATTCTATAACACCACATACCAGCCATGCAGATATTGCACTGCACAATCACCATCCCTGCGCCTATCCTGTGCCTGTTGAAACAGTGCCATAAGGAAACAGGCCATGAACTTTCTGATTGATTTCGCCACCCGCCGCGCCAATGACAGTGCCTATCGCGAGGCGCTTGCCACGCTGCAGGGCATGAGCGCGCGGGACCGCGCCGATATTGGCATCAAGCAGGCGGATTTCGCCCGCATTGCGCGCGAGATGTCGCGCCGCTGAATTTTGGGTGCTTTGCCGAGCGCATATCGCGGATCGTAAAGCACTCGGCTCTCCATGCATCGTAGAGCACCTCCGTCTCCGTCCATCGTAAAACACCTCCCTCTCCGTTCATCGTAAAACACCCCCCTTTCCGTCATCCTCGGGCTTGACCCGAGGACCCACGGCAAAGAAGCGCGAGTTCGCAGCCGCGCAACGCATTCCAGAGAATTACCTCTCTCAATGGCAAGCACACCAGCGCTGACACTCCGCTGGATCTCGTCGAGTTTTGTCGAAATGATAACGCTTCTTTGCCGTGGGTCCTCGGGTCAAGCCCGAGGATGACGGAAAGGGGGGTGCGCCGGGATTATCGGAAAGGGAGGAGGTGCTTTGCGATATACGGGAGGTGTGTGCTGCAGGATGACAGAGAGGGACGTGCTCTGGGATTATCGCAGAGCGCCTCGTTCGCCGTTTATCGTAAAACGTCTCCTCGTCATCCTGAATGCACCTTTCCATCTATCGTAGAGCACTCGGCTCTTCGTATACCATAGCGCACCTCCGTCTCCGTCCATCGTAAAACACCTCCCTTTCCGTTCATCGTAAAACACCCCCCTTTCCGTCATCCTCGGGCTTGACCCGAGGACCCACGGCAAAGAAGCGCGAGTTCGCAACCGCGCAACGCATTCCAGAGAATTACCTCTCTCAATGGCAAGCACACCAGCGCTGACACTCCGCTGAATCTCGTCGAGTTTTGTCGAAATGATAACGCTTCTTTGCCGTGGGTCCTCGGGTCAAGCCCGAGGATGACGGAAAGGGAGGTGCGCCGGGATTATCGGAAAGGGAGGAGGTGCTTTGCGATATACGGGAGGTGTGTGCTGCAGGATGACAGAGAGGGACGTGCTCTGGGATTATCGCAGAGCGCCTCGTTCGCCGTTTATCGTAAAACGTCTCCTCGTCATCCTGAATGCACCTTTCCATCTATCGTAGAGCACTCGGCTCTTCGTATACCATAGCGCACCTCCCTCTCCGTTCATCGTAAAACACCTCCCTCTCCGTTCATCGTAAAACACCTCCCTTTCCGTCATCCTCGGGTCAAGCCCGAGGATGACGGAAAGGGAGGTGCTCCAGGATTATCGGAGAGGGAGGAGGTGCTTTGCGATATACGGGAGGTGTGTGCTGCAGGATGACAGAGAGGGACGTGCTCTTGGATTATCGTAGATCGCTTCGCTCGCCGTTTATCATAAAACGCCACCTCGTCATCCTGAATGCACCTTTCATCTAGGGTCGAGCACTCGGCTCTTCGTATACCATAGCGCACCTCCGTCTCCGTCCATCGTAAAACACCTCCCTCTCCGTTCATCGTAAAACACCCCCCTTTCCGTCATCCTCGGGCTTGACCCGAGGACCCACGGCAAAGAAGCGCGAGTTTGCGACCGCGCAACGCATTCCAGAGAATTACCTCTCTCAATGGCAAGCAGACCAGCGCTGACACTCCGCTGAATCTCGTCGAGTTTTGTCGAAATGATAACGCTTCTTTGCCGTGGGTCCTCGGGTCAAGCCCGAGGATGACGGAAAGGGAGGTGCTCCAGGATTATCGGAGAGGGAGGAGGTGCTTTGCGATATACGGGAGGTGTGTGCTGCAGGATGACAGAGAGGGACGTGCTCTTGGATTATCGTAGATCGCTTCGCTCGCCGTTTATCGTAAAACGCCACCTCGTCATCCTGAATGCACCTTTCATCTAGGGTCGAGCACTCGGCTCTTCGTATACCATAGCGCACCTCCGTCTCCGTCCATCGTAAAACACCTCCCTTTCCGTTCATCGTAAAACACCCCCCTTTCCGTCATCCTCGGGCTTGACCCGAGGACCCACGGCAAAGAAGCGCGAGTTCGCAACCGCGCAACGCATTCCAGAGAATTACCTCTCTCAATGGCAAGCACACCAGCGCTGACACTCCGCTGAATCTCGTCGAGTTTTGTCGAAATGATAACGCTTCTTTGCCGTGGGTCCTCGGGTCAAGCCCGAGGATGACGGAAAGGGAGGTGCGCCTCAGAATGATGGAAACCGAGGTGCTCTACGACATACAGAGAGGCGATGCTTACGATGTAGGAAAGTTGAAAATACGCCATTCGTTGAATTTACCCGGGCGCCGTTTGCAATTCAAAATGCAGCATGTCCGGCTACGTTTATATCCTCGCCAACCACAAGCACGGCACGCTGTACATCGGGGTCACGTCCGATCTTGCCGGCCGCATTTACCAGCACCGCGAGGGGCACACGCCGGGTTTTGCATGGAGATACGGCTGTGCGCGGCTGGTCTGGTATGAAGAGCACGGGTTGATCGTAGACGCTATCCAGCGCGAGAAATCGCTGAAACGCTGGCATCGCCAATGGAAGATCGAACTTATCGAAAGCATCAACCCAAATTGGGAAGATCTTTACGCTACACTCTCGTAAATTCCATCACCCAGTTGGTTTCCCAGGTTTCGCCGCCATCCTTTGAAAACGCCTGCGCCCACAGCGGCATGTCGGGCGAGGGCGTCCACAGGAAGCGCACGCGCACCGGCACGCCGTCATCGGTGTCGTCGCCGTAGAAAACCCCCTTGCCATTGTCGAAATGGCCGATGATCGGCGGAAACATCACATTGCTGCGGCTGTCGGACCAATTCAGCGACCATGACCCGTCGCGCGGGTTGAACAGGCGCACCGTCAACCCGGCAAAGCCCTGTGACGGCATATCCATTTCCTCGATATTCGCCGTGCCATACAGCGCCTTGCGCACGCTCGACGTGGCGTGGAACTCATCCCATTCGTCCGATTGTTTGAACCGCTCCTTCAGCCGCAGGTTGCGGATGTTCCAGTCGCCGATGAGAAAATCGAAATCCGCCGCACTGCCAAGTGTCTGTATCTCCGCGTCCATCGCTAGTCCTCCCGCGCACCATTCTGCGTGCTTTTCGCGGATGAATATAGCGCAGGGCTCCTGACAACCTTGTGTCAGGAGATGTCAGGAGGAGAGGGGAGTTTTGGGTGCGTTGAGTGCGGCTTTCTCTCCCTCTGTGGGGGGCCGAAGGCGGGCGAGACCAGTGGCTCGCCCCGGTAGCGATTTCGGCATCTTAGCTCTTGCTAAGTGCCAGAAATCGCAAGAGAGGGGATATGCTTCACTAAACTACCCCCTCACTTGGATTTTCTAAGGATTTAGCGAGGGCTAAATCCAAGAAAATCCTTTCTCTCCCACAAGGGGAGAGATAATCGGTATCGGCTGTGGGTGCCGAACTTGTCCAACCACGCGCAGTGCCTTTGCACGAAAATAATCGTGGCTGTTTATCCACGCCCCTCAAACCTCGGTTATTCTATCCCCGTCCTTTCCATGGGGAGCTGCTTCCGGAGCCGTTCGAAAGTGGGGAAGGACAGCGTGTCAGCGGGCGGGCAACGGACCCAAGCGCTGGCCGACCTGTTCGTCTTCGGAGGTCAATCTGCGCATTTTAGGCAGATATTGCCTCCATTGTTGACGCCAACGCCAATCGTGCGGACACTGCACCGACGGCGACGATGGGCCCGGACTCCAGGCGTTCATCCACTCGCCCCGCGGAACAAGCAGAAGCTGGCCGGCAGGGGGGACAACGTTAGCGGGCGGTCTTCGGATCGCATACCTTATCTACCAAGACGCGCTTCGGCGACCGCCCGTCTTCCCACAATGCAAACAATGGCCAGACTCAGGATGAGGGCGTGGCAAGGGGGAAAGCTGGCCTCTACGAAGCAGCTTACATACCGATGAGGAAATGATAATAGACAGAACATGACAACAAAACCGCGCATCACCATCACCTATTGCACGCAGTGCAGCTGGCTCCTCCGCTCCGCCTGGATGGCGCAGGAGCTGCTCTCCACCTTTGGCGCCGACCTCGGCGAAGTGTCGCTGATTCCGGGCACCGGCGGCGTCTTCGAAATCCGCGTGGACGGCGATCTCATCTGGGAACGCAAGCGCGACGGCGGTTTTCCCGAGGCCAAGGTGCTCAAGCAGAAGGTGCGCGATATCGTCTGGCCCGAGCGCGATCTCGGGCATTCCGACGGGCATAAGGCTGAGGTCCCTGCCAGCGCCGAGCACAGCGAGAAGCTCAGGGGCGGGGTAGACGGGGTCCCCGCCAGCGCCGAGCACAGCGAGAAGCTTAAGGGCGGGGCAGAAATTGAGTAAGCCGGAGGTTACGACCACAAAGCTGGACGACGCCGCCCGCGCTGGCTGGTTGTATTATGTCGCCGGCAACACGCAGGACGAGATTGCCGCCAAGCTCGGCATTTCGCGCCAGTCGGCGCAGCGCATGGTATCGCTGGCGGTGTCGGAAGGGCTGGTCAAGGTAAGGCTCGACCATCCGATCGCCCATTGCCTCGATCTCGCCGAACAGCTCAAGCAGCGCTTCGGCCTGAAGATGGCGGAGGTGGTGCCGACCGATCCGGGTTCCAGCTCGACGACGCTTGGCGTGGCCGATGCAGCGGCGGCGGAAATGACGCGCTGGCTGAAGTCGGAAGCGCCGATCGTGCTCGGCATCGGCACCGGCCGCACGCTCAAGGCGGCGATCGAGCTGCTGTCGCCGATCGAGTGCCCGCAGCACAAGGTGGTGTCGCTGACCGGCAACATTTCGCCGGATGGTTCGGCGGCTTTCTACAACGTCATTTTCAACATTGCCGACAAGATCAAGGCGCGCTCATTTCCCATGCCGCTGCCGGTCATAGCCTCTTCGCCGCAGGAGCGCGAGCTGCTGCACAGCCAGGCGATGATCCGCCCGGTGCTGGAATTGTCGGCGCGGGCCAATGTCGCCTTTGTCGGCATAGGCGACCTCGGGGAAGACGCTCCGCTGTTTATCGATGGCTTCATTTCGCGCGAGGAACTGGACGCTCTGCGCCGTGCCGGGGCGGTGTGCGAAATCCTTGGACGTGCCTTCGATCGCTATGGCGAACCCATCGAGGGGCTGACCAATGCCCGCGCTCGCCAGCGCGCATATCCCCTCGCGCGACACCGCCACCGTCATCGCCACCGCCAAGGGTGCGAAAAAGCTACCGGGCATTGTAGCGGCGATAAAAGGCAATCTAATCAACGGCCTGATTACAGACGAGCGGACCGCGGAAACGCTTCTCGCCGGATAATTCCCTCCCATTGTTGCATCGCAGCGACGAATTGCTCTTGACTTGTTTCGCCGTTGTGTGAGTATTTGCCCACAAGACAAGCAATTGCTCATAACATTCGGGAGGAATGAAATGTTAACGAGAACGCTTCTGCTCGGCGCCGTATCTGCGCTCGCCATGGCGAGTTTTGCCCATGCGGAGACGCTGACCATCGCCACCGTCAATAATGGCGACATGGTCCGCATGCAGAAATTGACCGAGGACTTCACCAAGAAAAATCCGGACATCCAGCTCGAGTGGGTAACGCTCGAGGAAAACGTGCTGCGCCAGCGCGTCACCACCGACATCGCCACCAAGGGCGGCCAGTACGACATCATGACCATCGGCACCTATGAAGTGCCGATCTGGGCCAAGCAGGGCTGGCTTCTGCCGCTCGATGGCCTGGGCGATGCCTATGACAAGTCCGATCTTTTGCCGGCTATCAGCGACGCCGTCTCTGTCGATGGCAAGCTCTACGCTTCGCCATTCTACGGCGAAAGCGCCATGGTGATGTACCGCAAGGACCTCGCCGAGAAGGCCGGCGTGACCATTCCGGAAAAGCCGACCTGGGACCAGATCGCCGAAGCGGCGAAGAAGATGACCGACAAGTCGAGCGAAACCTACGGCATCTGTCTGCGCGGCAAGGCCGGCTGGGGCGAGAACATGGCGCTCCTGACCGCGACGGCCAATTCTTTCGGGGCACGCTGGTTCGACGAAAAGTGGACTCCGCAGTTCGATCAGCCGGAATGGAAGAAGGCCCTGCAGTTCTACGTCGACCTGATGAAGGAAGCCGGACCTCCCGGCGCCTCGTCCAACGGCTTTAATGAAAACCTTGCGCTGTTCCAGACCGGCAAATGCGGCATCTGGATCGATGCGACCGTTGCGGCCTCGTTCGTGACCAATCCGAAGGAATCCAAGGTTGCCGACAAGGTGGGCTATGCGCTCTTCCCGACCGGCGGCGTCGAGAACCACGGCAACTGGCTGTGGGCGTGGAACCTTGGCGTTCCGGCTGGCACCAAGAAGGCGGAAGCCGCGCAGAAGTTCGTCTCCTGGGCGACCGACAAGGCCTATACGGAGCTCGTCGCGAGCAAGGAAGGCTGGGCCAACGTTCCTCCGGGTACGCGCAAGTCGCTCTATGCCAATCCGGAATATGAGAAGGCTGCTCCCTTCGCCAAGATCACGCTCGATGCGATGAATGCGGCCAATACGAGCAAGCCGACAGTCAAGCCGGTGCCCTATACGGGTGGCCAGTTTGTCGCCATCCCTGAGTTCCAGGGCATTGGCACGGCCGTCGGCCAGCAGTTCTCCGCAGCGCTTGCCGGTTCGATGACCGTCGACCAGGCCTTGCAGGGTGCGCAGGCGCTGACGACGCGTGAGATGACCAAGGGCGGCTACATCAAGTAGGATCCTCCTGGCTCCGGGCGGTTCCTGACGCGAATGTCGGGGGCCGCCCGGGCCTCCTTTTGCATTATCACTTTAACGTTCACTGCATTGGAACCTGACCATGGCTACGCTTCAGACACGCGCAACTGCCCGTTTCATGATGTCGCCCGCCGTCATCCTGCTGTTTCTCTGGATGATCGTGCCGCTTGTCATGACGCTGTATTTCTCGTTCCTGCGCTACAATCTGCTGATGCCGGGAACCGAGGAGTTTATCGGCTTTCTCAACTATCAGTACTTTCTGACCGACCCCGCATTCTTCACCGCACTCGGCAATACCCTGATGCTCGTCGGCGGCACGCTGCTGATCACTGTCATCGGTGGCATCCTGCTGGCGCTGGTGCTTGACCAGCCATTCTTCGGGCAGGGCATCGTCCGTCTTCTGGTGATAGCGCCGTTCTTCGTCATGCCAACGGTGTCCGCTCTCGTGTGGAAGAACATGCTGATGCATCCGGTCAATGGCCTTTTTGCGTGGATTGCCCGCTCATTCGGGTTCCAGCCCATCGACTGGTTTGCGGAACTGCCACTCTTCTCGATTGTCCTTATCGTCGCGTGGCAATGGCTGCCCTTCGCAACGCTGATCCTGCTCACTGCGCTGCAATCGCTCGACGGTGAACAAATCGAGGCGGCAGAGATGGATGGAGCGGGTGCGATCTCGCGCTTCATCTATCTGGTGCTGCCACACATGTCGCGGGCGATCACCGTTGTCATTCTCATCCAGACGATTTTCCTGCTCAGCGTCTTCGCTGAGATCCTGGTCACGACCAATGGCGGCCCAGGCATCCAGACGACGAATATCACCTATCTCATCTATATGCAGGCGCTCCTGCAGTTCGATGTGGGCGGTGCCTCGGCCGGCGGTATTGTTGCAGTGATCCTCGCCAACATTGTCGCTTTCTTCCTCATTCGCCTTATCGGCAAGAACCTCGAGAGGTAAAGCCATGGCCCGCGCAGTCACCACACGGCATAAGCTGACATTCACGATCCTCGGTTGGACGATCGGGTTCCTGATCTTCTTTCCGATCCTGTGGACATTCCTGACCAGCTTCAAGACTGAAGGAACGGCAGTCGCAACGCCGCCGCAGTTCCTGTTCTTCGACTGGACTCTGGAAAATTACCACGAGGTGCAAAGCCGCTCGAACTACATGAAGCACGTCACCAATTCCGTGGTGATCTCGGTGGGGTCAACGCTGATTGGTCTGGCACTCGCCATCCCGGCCGCCTGGGCCATGGCATTTTCGCCAACCAAGCGCACCAAGGACGTCCTGATGTGGATGTTGTCCACCAAGATGATGCCGCCTGTCGGCGTTCTCGTGCCGCTTTACCTGATCTTCCGCGACTGGGGTTTGCTGGATACGCGCCTTGGTCTCGTCGCAGTCCTGACCATGATCAACCTGCCGATCATCGTCTGGATGCTCTACACCTACTTCAAGGAAATACCGGGAGAGATCCTCGAAGCGGCGCGCATGGACGGCGCCTCGCTGATGAAGGAAATCGTCTATGTGCTGACGCCGATGGCCGTGCCAGGTATCGCATCGACCATGTTGCTGAACATCATTCTGGCATGGAACGAAGCATTCTGGACGCTGAATCTTTCCGCGGCCAATGCGGCGCCACTCACTGCATTCATCGCCTCTTACTCAAGTCCAGAGGGCCTGTTCTGGGCCAAGTTGTCGGCCGCATCCACCATGGCGATTGCGCCTATCCTGATCATGGGATGGTTCTCGCAAAAGCAGCTGGTTCGTGGCCTGACCTTCGGCGCAGTGAAATAGGTTTTCAGGGAGGATTATTATGGGAAGTATTACGCTCCAAAAAGTATCGAAGTCATTTGGAACCACTGCGGTCATTCCAGAAATCGACCTTGAAATCGATGACGGTGAATTCGTTGTCTTCGTCGGTCCTTCCGGCTGTGGAAAATCGACCCTGCTGCGGATGATCGCGGGTCTCGAAGATCTGAGCGGCGGCAGGATCGTCATCGACGGCAAGGACATGTCCAACGAGGCGCCGGCGAAACGCGGTTTGTCGATGGTATTCCAGTCTTATGCCCTCTATCCGCATATGAGCGTCTACGGCAACATCGCCTTCCCGTTGAAGATGGATGGCCAAGAAAAATCCGCTATCGACAAGAAGGTCAAGGATGCGGCGCATATTCTGAACCTCACCAATTATCTCGATCGCCGGCCAGGACAATTGTCGGGCGGCCAGCGCCAGCGTGTCGCCATAGGCCGCGCCATCGTGCGTCAGCCTAAAGCGTTTCTCTTCGACGAGCCGCTGTCCAACCTCGATGCTGCCCTGCGTGGAAACATGCGCCTCGAGATCAGCGATCTGCATCACCAGTTGAAGACCACGATGATCTATGTGACGCACGACCAGGTGGAAGCCATGACCATGGCGGACAAGATTGTCGTGCTTAATGCCGGGCGTATCGAGCAGGTGGGCTCACCGCTTGAACTCTACCGGAGCCCGCGAAACGTTTTCGTGGCGGGCTTCATCGGCTCTCCTCGCATGAACCTCATCGAAGGTCAGGAAGCTGCCAAGCAAAACGCGACGACGCTCGGCGTGCGGCCGGAACATATCCGCATCTCCAAGACCGATGGTGCCTGGAAGGGGACCGTCGGTGTTACGGAACATCTCGGGTCCGACACATTCATCCACGTGCAGGTTGATGGCGTTGGCAAGATCACGGTGCGAACCGATGGCGATTTCAGCACTGAATTTGGCCAGCAGGTCTATCTCACGCCGGAGCCGGCACGACTGCATAGGTTCGATCCTAACGGGCAAGCAATTTAAAACGATGGGCAATTTGACATGAACAGACTTGCTGGCAAGACGGCTTTCATAACGGGCTCGGCGCGCGGCATCGGCCGAACGTTTGCGGAAGCTTACATACGCGAGGGCGCCGCCCATGTGGTGATTGCCGATATTAATCTGGAACGTGCACAGGAGACGGCAAAGGAACTTGGCAGCCAAGCGCATGCGGTCCGCCTCGATGTTACAAGCCAGGCATCGATCGATGCAGCGGTCAAGGAAACCGTCGACAAGTTTGGCGGCATCGACGTGCTCGTCAACAACGCAGCGCTGTTCGATCTCGCGCCAATCGTCGAGATTACGCGTGAAAGCTACGACAAGCTTTTTGCCGTCAATTTCTCTGGCACATTGTTCACATTGCAGGCCGTTGCCAAGGCAATGATCGCGCGTGGCAAGGGCGGCAAGATTATCAACATGGCCAGCCAGGCCGGCCGGCGCGGCGAGCCGCTCGTTGCAATCTATTGCGCTACCAAGGCGGCGGTGATCAGCCTCACTCAGTCGGCCGGTCTCAACCTGATCGAGCACGGCATCAATGTGAACGCGATTGCGCCGGGTGTGGTTGACGGAGAGCATTGGGAAGGCGTCGATGCGCTTTTCGCCAAATATGAGAACAGACCGCGGGGCGAGAAAAAGCGTCTGGTTGGCGAAGCCGTTCCCTTTGGCCGTATGGGCACAGCCGAAGATCTTACTGGCATGGCCATTTTCCTCGCGAGCGGCGAGAGCGACTATATCGTCGCCCAGACCTACAATGTTGATGGCGGCAATTGGATGAGCTGACGTTTCCCTGCATCGCCAGAAGGATGCAGGCGCATCTTACATGAAAAGAGGGGTTAGGCCCGATGACTGTTAAACTCTCCAAAGCCACGCTGCAGAACTTGCCGAAAAATGTTGGCGTCCCCGGCTACAGCCAATCGGGACTGAAGGCCGGCATAATCCATTTCGGCATCGGCAATTTTCATCGTGCGCATCAGGCAGTCTATCTCGATGAATTGTTTAATGCCGGCATAGATCATGAGTGGGGCCTTGTCGGTGCTGGCGTTCTCGCGTCCGACGAAACCATGCGACAGAAGCTGCAGGCGCAGGATTGGCTGACGACCGTTGTCGAGCAGGATAGCGGCCACAGGACTGCTCACGTCACCGCGTCGATGATCGACTATCTGCAGCCTGGCGACACGGCAAATACCATTGCTCGCCTTGCCGATCCTGAAATCCGCATCGTATCCCTTACGATCACGGAGGGCGGTTACTTCATCGATCCGGCGTCCGGGGTGTTCAATCCCCAGCACCCGGCAATCGTTTCCGACGCGGCCAATATCAAGGACCCGAGTACCGTCTTCGGCTTGATCCTTGCCGGTTTGATGCGCCGCCGCGATGAAGGATCGGCACCATTCACGGTCATGTCCTGTGACAATATCCCGGGCAATGGCCATGTGACCTGCGAGCGCCAGTCAGTGGTCTTGCCGCGGTTATCGATCCGAATTTGGCTCAGTGGGTCAAGGACCAGGTCGCTTTTCCCAACAGCATGGTCGATCGCATTACGCCTGCCACGACAGACCGGGAGAGGGGATTGCTTGCGACGGATTTCGGTGTGGAGGACAACTGGCCAGTTTTTTGTGAACCATTCAAGCAATGGGTATTGGAGGATCATTTTCCGGCCGGGCGCCCGGCTCTGGAGAAGGTCGGTGTAACCTTCGTCAAGGACGTCGCCCCCTATGAACTGATGAAAATCCGCATTCTCAACGGTGGTCACGCGGCAATCGCTTACCCGGCATCGCTCATGGATATTCATTTTGTGCACGAGGCCATGGAGGAGCCGCTTATCCGCGACTTCCTGACAAAGCTGGAACGGGAGGAGATTATCCCCGTTCTGCCTCCGGTACCGGGCACATCCTTCGACGCCTATTTCGACCTCATTGTCAGGCGGTTTTCCAATCCGAAGATCGGCGACACAATCCAGCGCCTGTGCCAGGATGGATCCAACCGCCAGCCGAAATTCATCCTGCCGACGACAGCCGACAGGCTTAAGGCGGGCAACGGTATTACTGGACTTTCGCTGGTTTCTGCGCTGTGGTGCCGGTTCTGTGCCGGGACGACCGATAGCGGCAAGCCGACGAATTATCTCGATGCAAGCGCCGAGCGATTGAAAGTAGAAGCTTTGAAGGCAAAGGACGATCCGAAGGCATTTCTGGCTATGACCGATATATTCGGTGAAGTTGGGACATCGCCGATTTTCGTGGAATCGTTCTCGCGAATCCTGCGGATTTTATGGGACAAGGGCGCGCGCGAGACTTTGACGCTTTACCTTGCCGACAAGCTCTGAGATGGCAAAGCCCGCTCTCGTCATTTTCGATTGTGATGGTGTCCTCGTTGACAGCGAGCCGATTTCCATTGCAGTCCTCCTTGACATGATCGCCAAGAGCGGGACCGCATTGTCCGAGGACGACGCTTATGACCGGTTCCTCGGGCGCAGTATGACGACCATCAGCAAGATATTGCATGAGGATTATGGATTTGCCGCAAGTGAGGCAGACCTCGACGAGATGCGCTCCAACCTCTTTGCCCGCTTCAGATCGGATTTGAAACCGATTCCCGGCATTGCCGAAACGCTTCGCGCGCTGGATGTGCCTCGATGCGTTGCCTCATCAAGCCAACCGGACCGCATCCGCTTGTCCCTGACACTCACCGGGCTGCTTGATCTTCTCGACCCGCATATTTTCAGTGCCACCATGGTCAAACGCGGAAAGCCGGCACCGGATTTGTTCTTGCTAGCCGCAAAAACGATGAAAACGGCACCGACAGATTGTGTCGTAGTCGAAGACAGTCCCGCCGGAATTGAAGCGGCGAAGACCGCGGGGATGCAGGTCTTCGCCTTTACCGGCGGAACACACTCGCGCGGCGGACGGTTGGAGGCGGCCCTTGCGTCTCTTAAACCAGACCGTATATTCAACGACATGTTGCAATTGCCCGGCTTGCTCAGAGACCTTTCAAAAACTTCACCCTGATGGCCATCCGATGCGATTTTCTGCGCTTCCGGCGCTCATGGACGCTGATTTATCAGGTTGAGTTCTCAAAGGCCCCATATGACAGCAAGTAATACCGAAAGTTCGTTGATGCCGAAATTCGTCTGTGCGGTCGATGTTGGGACAGGAAGCGCCCGTGCGGGCATTCTCGATGCGGCGGGAAATCTTCTTGGCCGGGTCGAACATCCGATCTTGATGAACCGTCCGCGGGCAGATCATGCGGAGCATGATTCAGAAGACATCTGGAAATCCGTTTGCGTAGCAGTGCAGGGCGCTCTTGCGGCCTCGAAAGTCGATCCGTCGCACGTTGTCGGTATCAGCTTCGATGCAACTTGTTCACTCGTTGTACGCGACGAGGATGGCCTCCCGTTGACCGTGTCGACATCGGGTGAGCACCGCTGGGATACCATCGTCTGGCTGGACCATCGGGCGCTGGATGAAGCGGATGAATGTACTGCGACGGGCCATAAAGCGCTGAGCTATCTTGGCGGCGTGATGTCGCCGGAAATGCAGACCCCAAAACTGATGTGGCTGAAACGGCATTTGCCGGAAAGCTGGAACAAAGCCGGCTATTTCTTCGATCTTGCCGACTACCTGAGCTGGAAGGCTTCCGGTTCACTTGCGCGCTCGCAATGCACGCTGACGTGTAAATGGACCTATCTCGCACATGAAAGTGAAGGCTGGCAGCCGGACTATCTGGAGACCATCGGCTTGGAAGACATGATCGAGCGTGGAAACCTCCCTGACCACGCCAGCCCGATGGGCGCGTTCGTCGGCACATTGACACCTCAAGCAGCCGAAGGTTTGGGGCTGACTACCGCATGCCACGTCGGTGCAGGGCTCATCGATGCCTATGCTGGCGCTCTCGGCGTTCTGGGCGGCTTTGCTGGTGACCTCTCCGAGATCGACCGGCACCTTGCCCTGATTGCGGGCACTTCCAGCTGTCTGATGGCGCTGTCGCAGGAACCGATTTCCTTCAGCGGCGGCTGGGGCCCGTATTATGGGGTGGCCTTGCCGGATTGCTGGCTGAGCGAGGGCGGCCAATCGGTGACCGGCGCCTTGCTGGACCATGTCATTCGCTGGCACGGGGCCGTTGGCGAACCGAATACAGCGTTGCACAAGAAGATCACCGACCGGGTAATGGAACTGCGTGCAGACGAAGGACTCGATCTCGCCGGCCGGCTGCACGTTCTTCCTGATTTTCACGGGAATCGCTCTCCCCTCGCCGATCCGCATGCGGTCGGCGTGATCAGTGGTCTCACACTGGATGCATCCTTTGACAGCCTGTGCAGGCTCTATTGGCGCACGTCAGTCGGCATTGCACTTGGCGTCCGCCATATCCTGGAAGCTCTGAATGACAAGGGTTACGCGATTGACACCATGCACGTCACGGGCGGGCACACCAAGAGCCCGCTGCTGATGGAACTCTACGCCGATGCAACGGGCTGCACCGTAATCACCTCGGCTGCAGAGGACGCGGTTCTTCTTGGTACCGCCATGGTTGCGGCAACTGCAGCAGGGCTTTATCCTGATTTGCCTTCGGCCTGCATCGCGATGAAGCAGGGCGGCCGCCCGCGCCAGCCAAATCCCGAAGCGCGGAAGCGCTTCGATCGCGATTACCGCATTTTCCTCGAAATGCATGCGCAGCGAAGGGTGCTGGACACACTTCAATAAAGGTTCGCGCCTATGACAGGCTCCAGGGCCCTGACCCTAGTGGGCTTCGTCCCAATTGTTCGCGGCGCGTGCATCGACATGCAGCGGGACGGACAGGGAAATCGCCGGCATAGCGGCATTTTCCATGACCGCGCGAATGACCGGGATTGTCGCTTCCACTTCCGCTTCCGCCGTCTCGAAGATCAGTTCGTCATGCACCTGCAGGAGCATGCGCGCCGAGAGGTTCGCTTCGTCCAAGGCTGGCTCGATGCGGACCATGGCGCGGCGAATGATATCGGCGGCCGATCCCTGGATCGGCGCGTTGATCGCGGCGCGTTCATTGAATGCCCGGTGTTGCGGATTGGATGAACGAATCTCCGGATAGTGTGCCCGCCGCCCGAAAATCGTCTCGACATAACCGTGCTGGCGAGCGAACGCTTTCGTCGATTCCATATAGTCCCGGATACCGGGGAAACGTTCGAAGTAAGTGCGGATATATTGCCCGGCTTCTTCCCGTGGAATCGACAGCTGATTGGCAAGGCCAAAGGCGGAGATACCGTAAATAATGCCGAAATTGATCGCTTTAGCGCGCCGGCGCACTTCGGACGGCATGTCCTTCACCGGGACGCCGAACATTTCCGAAGCAGTCATTGCATGAATGTCGATGCCATCGGCGAAAGCCTGCGTCAGTTGGGGAATCTCGGCGACGTGTGCCAGGACGCGCAATTCGATCTGGCTGTAATCGGCGGAAATCAGCTTGTTACCGGGCTCGGCGATGAAGGCGGTGCGGATCTTACGGCCTTCACTGGTGCGTACCGGAATGTTTTGCAGGTTTGGCTCGGACGAAGAGAGACGTCCCGTAGAGGTCGCCGCCATGGCATAGGAAGTATGCACGCGCTTGGTACGTGGGTTGATATAGCCCGGCAATGCATCCGTATAGGTGGATTTGAGCTTGGTCAGCTGCCGCCAGTCGACGATCTTGCGCGGCAGCTCATGGCCTTCTGCGGCAAGGTCTTCGAGCAATTGGGCTGACGTGGACCACTGGCCGGTCTTGGTCTTGGAACCACCGGGAAGACCCATCTTGCCAAACAGGATATCGCCCATCTGTTTCGGCGAGCCGATATTGATCTTTTCGCCGGCCAGGCGGTAAATTTCTTCTTCGATGGCTGCGGCGGACTGGGCGAGGTCGCCGGACAAGCGCGAAAGAATCTGGCGGTCGACGGAAATACCGCGCTCCTCCATGCGGGCCAGCACCGGGATGAGTGGCCGTTCCAGCCGCTCGTAGACCGAGACAAGCCCATCGGCGACAAGACGCGGCTTCAACAGTCGCCACAAGCGCAAGGTGACGTCGGCATCCTCGGCTGCATATTCGGTGGCGCGCTCGATCGTTACCTTGTCAAATGTAACCGATGATTTCCCCGAACCAATCAAGTCTTTGTAGGCCAGGGGTTTGTGTCCAAGCCAGCGGTCACAAAGACTATCCATGCCGTGGCCGCCCTCACCGGCGTCAAGCACGTAGGAGATGAGCATTGTGTCATCGAGCGGATGAAGGTCGATGCCATGGCGATGCATGACCAACCATTCATATTTCATGCTGTGCGCGATCTTCAGCACCGAGCGCTCTTCGAGCAACGGCTTCAACAAACGGAAGACTTCCCGCTCGGATATCTGATGCTCAATCAAACCTCCACCGAGGAGATCGCCGTCGCCAGACTTGTGATTGATCGGAATATAGGCCGCTCGCCCTGGTCGTGTGGCGAGCGACAGCCCGACGACATCGGCTTGCATTGGATCCGCCGAGTTGGTCTCAGTATCGAACGCGACAACACCGGATGTCATCGCCTCGTCGATCCAGACTTGCAGCGTCGCCACATCGCGAGATCGTAACATAAGCGCTTCGATCGAACTTGGCGGCGAGCACCTCGTCGGTGCGCGATTTTACAAGGTCAGCAGGGGTTGCGGCGATATTCGATGCGGATTGCTTCGGCGAAGCCGCTGCCAGATTTGGTTCTGCGGATACTTGACGGCTTGTAATTTGCTCATTGGCCGGCTCTACGTCAACGTCTGGTCCATGTGCCTCGGCTACCGCTTCTATCTTCAGGCGGGCAGGTTCGACCTCACTTGCATCGACGCCGGTTGCTTCCGCGGCACGGCGGGTCAATGAATTGAATTCCATGGTCTTCAAAAAGGCGATGAGCTTATGACCGTCTTGTGGTTCAAGTCCGAAGTCCTCGATCCCGACATCGATCGGCGTGTCTTTCTTCAATGTTACCAGCTGGCGTGAAATGCGTGCCTGATCGGCATATTGAAGAATGTTTTCGCGCCGTTTCTGTTGCTTGATTTCGCCAGCACGGGCAAGAAGCGTATCCAGATCGCCGAACTCTTCAAGCAACTGTGCGGCGGTCTTTGGTCCGATACCGGGAATACCCGGCACATTGTCAGTCAAATCGCCAGTCAGCGCCTGAAGGTCGATCATTTTTTCTGGCGGAACGCCCCATTTCTCAATGACGTCTGGAATACCGATCTGCTTGTCCTTCATGCTGTCGTACATCGACACGTTTGGCGTGACGAGCTGCATGAGATCCTTGTCGGAGGAAATGATGGTAACCTCAGCGCCTGCTTCTTCAGCCAGACGCGCATAGGTTGCGATCAGATCGTCTGCTTCAAAGCCTTCCTTTTCGACGCAGGGCAGGTTGAAAGCCTTGGTTGCCTGGCGAATGAGCCCGAACTGTGGGATCAGGTCTTCCGGCGGCGCCGAACGGTTTGCCTTGTATTCAGGATAGATTTCCTTGCGAAAAGTATGCGACGAATAGTCGAAGATCACCGCAAAATGCGTCGGGGTGTCCCCTACCGATGTATCCCGAGCTTCCCGAAGCAGCTTCCACAACATGTTGCAGAAACCGGAAACAGCACCCACTGGCAAACCGTCCGATTTGCGAGTAAGGGGTGGGAGTGCATGATAGGCCCGAAAGATATAGCCGGAGCCGTCGACGAGGAAGAGATGATCACCATTTTTCATGGCCGATAGGATTAAATGATGATCTGCAAAAAGGGAATGATCTGTCTTTTCCTTTCCCCGAAAGATCGTTCGAAAGCGCTTGTATACTGACACAGATGCATCACGCGTTTGTTACGAAGATGTAATCTTCTGTGCCCTTGAATTGCCACGGTTTGACCCCCAAATCCAAGGTGTCGACGTTAGATCGATGTCCGGGAACAAGGCTCGTCCCCCGCCTGACCCCGGACTTGCGGCCAACCTCATCCCCCCTCTCCAGGGTTGACCGCAAATGAGTGTAATGATCTGGTCGCCTGTGGTCCCCCCGCCACGGCGACCATTTCTTTTGTGGCTTCCAGAAATGCCACTTTTTTGTGCCGTTGCCAGCAAAATGCGCTAAGAAGAACTCCCTTCACGAGTCCCGGTCCACAGAAATCAGGAAATACCATGCCAGCTCTCGATCCTGTCTTGAATGCGCTTGATACCAACCTCGACAAAAGTCTGGAGCGACTTTTCGATCTGTTGAAGATCAAATCCATATCGACCGACCCAGCCTTCAAGACTGAATGCCGCAAAGCTGCTGAATGGCTGGTAGCCGACCTGAAATCGATCGGTTTCGAGGCGAGCGTGCGTGATACGCCGGGACATCCGATGGTTGTTGCTCACCATGAGGGACCGGGCGCCGGCGCGCCGCATGTGCTGTTCTACGGACATTATGACGTGCAGCCGGTCGATCCACTGGAATTGTGGGAAAACGATCCGTTCGCTCCGGCAATCAAGGATGCGGGTAATGGCCGCAAGATACTCACCGGCCGTGGTACATCTGATGACAAGGGGCAGCTGATGACCTTTGTCGAGGCCTGTCGCGCTTATAAGGACGTCCATGGCAAGCTGCCCGTAAGGGTTTCCATCCTGTTCGAGGGGGAAGAGGAATCTGGCTCGCCATCGCTGAAGCCGTTTCTCAACGCCCACAAGGACGAGTTGAAGGCAGATTTCGCCCTCGTCTGCGATACCAGCATGTGGGATGCCGAAACGCCGGCGATCTCCGTCGGGTTGCGCGGTCTGGTTGGCGAGGAAATTGTAGTCAAGGCAGCTGATCGCGATCTTCATTCGGGAATGTTCGGCGGCGCCGCTGCAAATCCGATCCGTATTCTGACAAAGGTACTCGCCGATCTGCATGATGAAAACGGGGCTGTTACCATTCCGGGTTTTTATGACGGTGTTGAAGAAACGCCGACGCAGATCCTGCAGATGTGGGAAGGACTGGGTTCAACACCCGAGAACTTTCTCGGCCCCGTCGGACTTTCGGTTCCGTCTGGCGAAAAGGGCCGCTCGATCCAGGAATTGATCTGGGCACGGCCAACCGCTGAAATCAACGGTATAACCGGTGGCTATACAGGTCAGGGATTCAAGACAGTGATCGCGGCGCAGGCCTCCGCCAAAGTATCGTTCCGTTTGGTGCACAAGCAGGATCCTGCAAAAATCCGTGAAGCATTCCGGGCGTTCGTTCGACAACGCATTCCGGCCGATTGCTCAGTGGAGTTCCACGAGCATGGCGGTTCGCCAGCTATTCAGCTTTCCTATGATCTCGCCGCTGCTTACCAAAGCCAAAAACGCCTTGAGTGATGAATGGCCGAAGCCGGCAGTACTGATCGCCATGGGTGGATCGATCCCGATTGTCGGCGATTTCCAGCGCCTGCTCGACATGGAATCGCTGCTCGTCGGCTATGGCCTGGAGGATGACCGGATCCATTCACCCAATGAAAAATATGAGCTGAACTCTTTCCACAAGGGTCAGCGGTCGTGGGCACGCATCCTTGCAGCGCTCGCCAAGTAATTGAAAGAGATACGCTGATGACCATTCGCTCTCACCGCAACGATCTCCCTGACCTCAAGAATTACCAGGTTGACGCCGTTGCAATCGATACGGAGACATTAGGGCTCAATCCGCATCGTGACCGGCTCTGTGTCGTGCAAATTTCCCCCGGCGACGGCTCGGCGGATGTCATCCAGATCGACAGGGGTCAGAAGGCTGCGCCCAATCTGGTAAAGCTTCTTGGTGATGATGCCATCACCAAGATTTTCCACTTCGGCCGCTTTGACCTTGCCGTCCTTTTTCATACGTTTGGCGTCATGCCAAAGCCGGTCTTCTGCACCAAGATTGCCTCGCGTCTCGTACGCACCTACACGGACAGGCATGGGTTGAAGGAAATCTGTAGCGAATTGCTCGATATAAATCTCTCCAAACAGCAGCAATCATCAGACTGGGCAGCACCAGAGCTAAGTCAGGCACAGCTTGAATATGCGGCGTCCGATGTTCTCTACCTGCATCGTCTTCGGACCATTTTACAGCAGCGGCTGGTTCGTGATGGGCGTGCCGAAGAGGCTGCTGCCTGCTTCGAGTTTCTGCCCACCCGCTCCAGGTTGGATCTGATGGGCTGGGCGGAGCAGGATATCTTCGCCCACAGTTAAAAGCATCGGACGATGGCGCCTGACCAAGTGAATGGCCGCCAGCCTGAAGCAGAATAGCGTCCGTCCGACGTTCTAAGTCGACGATTCGGCCGTAACCAAAGCTTCTCTCGAAGCTGTGGTGCGGTCGATGTGTGCCCATTGCGGCCGCTGGAACAGAAACTGCCCGTAGCCGATCCGTTGAATGAGGCCGTACAGAATCACGGGGCCAAGTACGCCGCTGATGACCGTCAAGAGCGATATCGTACCGATATCGGTTATGATCCAGCTCTTGAGCAGGATGGTACGAGCGATCGCCATTGGCAGAAAGAAAGCGAGGTAGACGACAATCGAATGCGCCCCAAGCCAGCGCAATGGGGCCACGGCTTTTTGCCAGGAGGAAAGAGAGCCGGCGATGAGCGCGGAAACCGACACGATGGCCAAGGCTCCGGCGAATCCGGCAATCAATGAAATCAAGGGCACACTGCTCCAGCCACCTAGCCCGCCAGAGGTGTAGCTTTCTTCCGGTATCCAGGCCGAAAATGGCTCCGACGCAGGATGGAACACCAGCCATCCATTGATGAGCGCCCATACTCCGAGAACCGCCAACGCTATCTGCGGGCGTTGCCGCAACCACTCCGCGATCCGGAAAATCGCTGGCGCAAACGCATATCCGGCGAAAAAGTAGACGAAGCGGCTGCAGAATTCGTCGATAACCAGCCAGCCCGTATGAATTGGCAAAGTCTCAAGAGCGCCGGCAATAATCAGGATAAGCCAAACATTGGTGCCCTTGAGCAGGCGTGTGACGATGAAGAACACGGGCAAGAGATAAATGAACCAAAGGGTGCCGAATGGCTGGACAAAGGCCAGAATGTAGGCGGAGAAGGCGCCGCTAAGACCGCTCTCAGCCACGATGCCTGGTGCTTTGAACAGGAACTGGATCGTGAGCCACAGGAAGTAGAAATACGCGAAATGCACGACTTTGCGATCGGCGTAGCGCAACCAGGGGCGGTCAATCACAAGTCCGAGAAACAGACCCGATATCAGGAAAAAATCTGGCATGCGGAAGGGCTGTGCAAAGGCAACGACGGCGTGCATCCAGCCGCGTGCTCCTGCTTCGTTCTCGACACCCAGAACCGAATGCATCATCACGACAAAGATGATGCACACGCCCTTGGCAATATCGACCCAATCGACGCGCGAGTTTTCGCCGGTGTTCATGATCTTGTTCCCCAACCAATTTTCCTTACATAGATGAAATTAGACAAGGGGAAGTAAAATTCGAGTGATGAATGGGTCTGAAACGCCGGCAAGCCCCAAAAACAAAAGAGCCGGGCATAAGCCCGGCGAATTGTGAACGCTAAAGCGTCCAGAGGGGAACACGCAACGAGCGAAAAATGGGAGGAGAACCGCTCGTTACGCATGAATGAAAATAGAACTGCCCTAGTCCCTTTTCAAGGGCTGCAAGATAATATTTTACGCGTGCGAGCATTTTTTATCGGTCACCCTGATTTCTGGTGCAATTTTAATTGCTTGTAGCACCCGTTTGAGCGCTATCATCTGAAAATTCCTGCATGTCTTTGCAAACACCACGCCCGCGCAACTGACAACCACCAAGACGATACTGAGCTTCCGATGCTGGTGCGGGATTGAGCCGTTCAATGGCGCCCCCGCCACAACCGCCCAAGATCGCCGCGAGAGCTGCAAGGACAACAAAACGCATTGGTTCGCTCCTGATTTGATTGATGCAAAGTAGCGTTGGTTGCGGCGTTTCTCAATGATGCGATCTTGGCCGTGCGGAATCCAATCATCAGGACTTTAACCGCACCTTAAATCGCCGCAATTAACCTGCAACGGGTCGCGGATCATTCTTGCGGCTCATTTGGGGCGGGACTTCTTATTAATGGCATCACGCGATAAGGGCAGACAACGCATTGAGCCGGCGTTCAGTTCGGGCCGCCGTTCAGGCGATGATTTGCGCGCAGATCCGGAGGACAGGCCTGTGGCGAAACGCAAGACTGCACGCAAGCCCATTAAACCAAAACGCGCCAGATCCCGTCGTGGCAGCGGCCGCGGGGGTTTTCTTGGCTTGCTGCGGCGAGCGGTATATTGGTCGTTCGTGCTCTGTATCTGGGGCGGCATCGCCTTGGCGGGAACAGTCATTTACTTCGCCGCAAAGATGCCACAGACAACGACTTGGTCGATTCCGGACCGGCCGCCAAACGTCAAGATCGTTTCCGTAGAAGGCAATCTGATTGCCAATCGTGGCGCGTCGGGCGGCGAAGCTATCAGCTTGCATGAGATGTCGCCATATCTGCCTGAAGCTGTGGTGGCGATCGAGGATCGGCGCTTCTACTCTCATTTCGGGGTCGATCCGATCGGTTTTGCTCGTGCCATGGCGGCGAATGTCATGTCTGGACGATTGGTGCAGGGCGGTTCGACGATTACCCAACAGCTAGCCAAAAACCTGTTCCTGACGCCGGATCGCACGATCGAGCGCAAGGTGCAGGAAGTTCTGCTCGCTCTTTGGCTGGAGCGGAAATATACGAAAAAACAGATTTTGGAGATGTATCTGAACCGGGTCTATCTCGGCTCCGGGTCCTACGGCGTAGCCGCCGCCTCCAGGCGTTATTTCGACAAATCGGCCAAGGAAGTTACGCTGCCGGAGGCGGCGTTGATTGCCGGGCTGCTGAAAGCGCCGTCGCGACTATCGCCGGCGCGGGATCCGAAGGCTGCCAGTGAGCGCGCCCAACTTGTCCTAGCTGCCATGCGCGACCAGGGCATGATCGGCGACAAGGAACTGAACTTCGCGATGAAACAGCCGGCCTCGCGCGCCGCTTCCTATTGGAGCGGATCGGAACAATATGTGGCTGACCGTGTGATGGAAGAACTGCCGGCGCTGATCGGCGATGTGCGTAGCGACGTTATTGTCGATACCACGGTAGATCTTGGCCTGCAGAAGCTCGGCGAAGCATCAATTCGTGACCTTATCAGCAAGAACGGCGAGAAGCTCAACGTATCGCAAGGCGCGATGGTCTCGGTGGACGGTACAGGGGCCGTCCGAGCGCTCATTGGCGGCTATGACTACGCCAACAGTCAGTTCGACCGTGCAAGCGAAGCCAAGCGTCAGCCGGGCTCGGCGTTCAAGCCTTTCGTCTATCTTTCGGCGCTGGAGCAGGGATTTACACCGGAATCCGTGCGCAACGATGCGCCAATTCGCATCGGCAACTGGACGCCAGGGAACTACAACGGCAAATACTTCGGCAAGGTCACACTTGCCGAAGCGCTGGCGCGCTCATTGAATTCTGTCTCGGCACAGCTCGTGATGGAAGTTGGACCGAAAACCGTCGTATCCACCGCACACCGCCTTGGAATCGAGATCAAACCTCACCTCCAATGCATCGCTGGCACTTGGAACATCGGAAGTCACGCTGCTTGAACTGACCGATTCCTTCGTGCCCTTTGCCAACGGCGGTTATAAGGCCCCGCTTCACATCATACGCCGCGTGACGACCAACGATGGCAAGGTGCTCTACGAATACAAGAGCCCGGCGCCAAGCCGCGTGATCGATCCGCGCAATGTCGGCATGATGAACGCGATGCTTAGCCAGACGGTGGAAAGCGGTACAGCAACGAAGGCAAAGTTCGGTTGGCCCGCCGCGGGCAAGACCGGCACCAGTCAGAATTTCCGTGATGCCTGGTTCATCGGTTACACGTCAAATCTGACGACCGGTGTGTGGTTCGGCAATGATGATGGCAAGCCGACGAAGAAGATCACCGGCGGGTCTCTGCCTGCAATCGCCTGGAAGGACTTCATGGTCGCCGCGCACAAGGGCGTTCCGGTAGCCCAACTGCCGGGCGACTATCAGCTGCGCCAGCAGGTTAATGACGGCAACGATATCCTCCCGGCATCAGGTGGCGATCCGGCCGTTCCGGCGGCTGAAGGTGTGCCTTCTGCTCAGCTTGATCCGGCTGGACCTGTGCCACCTGCCGGCCTTGGCGATCAGACCGGATCAACCCGGCCGGTGCCGCCTGCAAATGTTGGCGGCAACGGTGGTCAAAAAGGCCGCAAGACGACGCTGTTTGATCTGATCATGGGGAACTGACCGCTTCGATCAGCTAGTCAGCGTGCGCTTCACCGCCGACTTCCAACCCGCAATCTTCGCCTTGCGGGTTTTTTCGTCCATTTTCGGAGTGAATTGCGTGTCGCGTTCCCAGGTCTTGGAGAACTCACGGAGGTTCGGCCAGATCCCGGCCTTTGATCCGGCGAGCCATGCAGCACCGAGCGCCGTGGTTTCGAGGATGTCCGGGCGATCGACCGGCGCATCGAGAATATCGGCGAGACGCTGCATGGTCCAGTCCGAGGCGACCATGCCACCGTCGACGCGCAATACGGTCTTCGTATCGGCGGATTTCCAATCTTTACGCATGGCATCGAGCAAGTCGCGTGTCTGGTACGCGACCGATTCCAGCGCCGCCCGCGCAAATTCCGCCGGGCCGGAATTGCGGGTGAGACCATAGATAGCCCCCCGTGCTTCCGCATCCCAATACGGGGCTCCAAGTCCGACAAAGGCCGGCACCAGGTAAACGTTTTGGCTCGGATCGGCCTGATCTGCGAGCTTGCCGGTTTCAGGTGCTGAGCCGATGATCTTGAGCCCGTCCCGCAGCCATTGCACTGCTGCGCCGGCAATGAAGATGGAGCCTTCCAGGGCATAAGTCGTTTTGCCATTGAGGCGGTAAGCAATCGTTGTCAGGAGGCGATTCTTTGACAGGACCATATCACTGCCAGTGTTAAGAAGAGCGAAGCACCCGGTACCATACGTTGACTTGAACATGCCAGGCTCGAAACAGGCTTGTCCGATTGTCGCCGCGTGCTGGTCGCCGGCGACGCCAAGAATGGGTATCGCGGCGCCGAACAGATCGGCTTCTGCAGCACCGTAGCTGGCAGAGCAATCCTTGACCTCCGGCAGCATGGCGCGGGGAATGCGGAGAATTTCCAGCAGCTCATCATCCCATTCATTTGTACCGATATTAAAAAGCAGCGTCCGTGACGCGTTGGTGGCATCGGTTGCATGCACCTTGCCGCCGGTTAGCCGCCAGATGAGGAAGCAGTCGACAGTGCCGAACAGCAATTCTCCATTGGCTGCTCGTTTACGCGCACCCGGCACCTTGTCGAGTACCCATGACAGCTTCGTGCCAGAGAAATAGGGGTCGAGCAGGAGCCCCGTCTTCCTGCTGAATCTCTTTTCGAGGCCCTGCTTCTTCAATTTCTGGCAAAGCGATGCCGTCCGCCGGTCTTGCCAGACAATGGCGTTATGGATCGGCTTTCCGGTTGCCTTGTCCCAGACGATGACGGTTTCGCGCTGATTGGTAATGCCGATGGCGGCAACGTCGCCTGCCTGGATCTTGGCATTTTCGATGGCGACTTCGCATGTTCTTAGCACCGACTGCCAGATTTCCTCCGGATCGTGCTCTACCCAGCCGGATTGCGGATAGATCTGCGTGAATTCCTGCTGGCTCTTGCCAGCGACCTTGCGGTTCTTGTCAAAAATTATGGCGCGGCTTGATGTGGTACCTTGATCGATGGCCAGGACGTATCCGTTCATGCTCTCCCCCTCATTTCGGCGCCACGATATTTATTTGATCCCGGCAGATCAATCGTTGCGACATGATATGCCTCGAATTTCACAGTGCGATGGTCTATGGCTGATCCAACGGAGAATTGCCATGACCAATGATGAACCACGCAAGGTGCTTGTGCTGACCGGTGCTAGCCGCGGTATCGGCCACGCAACTGTTAAACGCTTTTCGCGCGCCGGCTGGCGCGTTATTACTTGCTCACGCCAGAGCTTTGATGACAATTGCCCCTGGCCGGCGGGTCCCGAGGATCACATCAAAGTGGATCTTGCTGATCCCGCCGATGTCGATCACGCCGTATCTGAGATAAGGCAGCGCCTCGCCGCTGAGGGAGGGAAGTTGAACGCGCTGGTAAACAATGCCGGTATTTCACCCAAGAATCCTTCTGGCGACCGGCTCGATCCGATCGAGACGCCGATGCAGACCTGGATGACCGTGTTTCAGGTGAATTTCTTTGCGCCAATCATGCTGGCGCGCGGCCTGTTTCAGGAACTTGAGGCTGCACAGGGATCGGTGGTCAATGTGACCTCGATTGCTGGCAGTCGCGTCCATCCGTTCGCCGGTACCGCTTATGCGACTTCAAAAGCTGCACTGGCCTCGCTGACCCGTGAAATGGCGTCGGATTTCGGCCCGCATGGCATTCGCGTCAACGCCATAGCGCCAGGCGAGATCGACACGGCGATCTTGTCGCCGGGGACCGACAAGCTTGTTGAACATTTGCCACTGCGCCGTCTCGGCAAGACGGCCGAAGTTGCCGAGACGATCTATTTTCTTTGCACCGAGTCGTCGTCCTATGTGACGGGCTCGGAAATCCACATCAATGGCGGTCAACACGTTTAGGATCAACCCTCCCCGCAAGGGGAGGGTACTGCATCCAATCGTCAAACGTAACGGTTGACGACGTTTTCCAGATATTCCTGACGGCCGGACTTGGGCTGGGGTTGGATTTTCTGATCCTCGACCCGTTTGGCTATGGCTTCGAGCGAGAGTTTGCCGGATAGCATCGCCTGCGCGTCCGGCTTCGACCAGCCCGCATAGCGGTCTTCGACGAACCCGGTGAGAGCTTTGTCTTCGATCATTCTTGCCGCCGCTTTGAGGCCGCGTGCGCAGGTGTCCATGCCGCCGATATGGGCGATCAACAGATCCTGCGGGTCCAGAGACTGACGACGCAGCTTGGCATCGAAGTTGGTACCGCCCGTGGTAAATCCGCCCGCCTTTAGGATTTCATGATAGGCAAGTGCCACCTCCGGAACGTTGTTCGGGAACTGATCCGTGTCCCAGCCAGATTGGTAATCATTGCGATTCATGTCGATGGAACCAAAAATACCGAGAGCGGCAGCCGTTGCGATCTCATGCTCGAAGGAGTGGCCGGCAAGGATTGCATGGCCCTGTTCGAGATTGACCTTTACTTCATTTTCGAGACCAAAACGCTTGAGAAAGCCGTAAACGGTTGCCGCATCGTAATCATACTGATGCTTGGTCGGTTCTTGCGGCTTCGGTTCGATGAGAATCGCACCCTTGAAACCAATCTTGTGCTTGTAGTCGACAACGAGGCTAAGGAATCGGCCCATCTGGTCGAGTTCACGCTTCATGTCGGTGTTAAGCAAAGTTTCATAGCCCTCGCGGCCACCCCAAAGGACATAGTTCTCGCCCTTCAGCTTCTGCGTGACGTCGATACACGTTTTGACGGTCGCGGCTGCATAGGCAAAGACATCCGGATCGGGATTGGTCGCTGCGCCCGACATATAACGGCGGTTGGAGAAGAGATTGGCCGTCCCCCAAAGCAGCTTGGTGCCGGTCTTTTCCATCTTTCCGGCAAAATAGTCGGCGATTTCATAGAGGCGCTTGTTGCTCTCCGCAATCGTTTCGCCCTCCGGACGCACGTCTGCATCGTGGAAGCAGAAATATGGGGCGCCGAGGATTGAGAACATTTCGAAGGCGACGTCAGCCTTCAATTTGGCGCCGTCCACCGTGTCGTTGAACCAAGGGCGCTCGAAGGTTTGACCGCCGAATGGGTCGCCCCCGGCCAGACGAAGGAATGCCAGTAGGCGATCGCAAAGCGTAAGTGATCTTCAAGGCGCTTGCCCAGCACAATCTCATTTGGATTGTAGAAACGATAGGCAAGCGGATCGGTGCTATCCGGCCCCTCATACTTGACTGGTTTTGTGTCACCAAAAAATCCGCTGCTCATGACTGAACTCCTTTTAATGCTGGATAGAGGTTGTGATAGCGATCGTATGCCGCGTCGAATTCGGAGGTTAAATCCGTTTCGGGTTCGATGGTGTAGTCGGTTGCAGGCGCGACGCAGATTGCACCCGGATCGGCCTTCTCGGCTGCGATAAGTCCGAGGCGTGCCGCACCAAAGGCCGCACCGAAATCACCATCCGCTGGCACGTCGACAGGAATATTGAGGGCTGTCGCAATTGCCTTGAGCCAATAGGTCGAGCGGGAACCGCCGCCGACTGCAGTCACGCGATCGAGCTTTGTACCAGCCGCAGCAAGTGCGTGAAGGCAATCGCGGAAGGCAAAAGCCACGCCTTCGAGAACGGCCTGGGTCAGCGTCGCTCGGTCGCTGGCATGTTCAAGGCCATAGAAGGAACCGCGGATGGCCGAATCGTTGAGAGGCGTGCGTTCGCCCGAAAGATAGGGTAGGAAGGTGACACCGGCCGGCGAGCGTAATTGATCGCCGAGCTCGCCAGTGAGTTCCGACGGCTTGCGCGATGTGATTCCTGCGTACCAGTTCAGGGCGTCTGTGGCCGAGAGGATGACGCCCATCTGATGCCATGTGTTTGGGATCGCATGACAGAAAGTGTGAACTGCACTTTCTGGATTGGGCAGATAGGCACTGTTGGCGGCGAAAAGCACGCCGGATGTTCCGAGCGAGACGAAGGCATGATCTTCGCCGACAGTCCCCATGCCGCAAGCAGAGGCGGCATTGTCCCCGGCGCCGCCGGCAACCACGACTTTGCTGCCCATACCCCAGCGTGCAGCCAGGTCAGCCTTCAGCACGCCGGAGACTTCGGTTCCTTCGACCAGCGCCGGCATGTGGCTTGTATTAAGCCCGGTAGCCGCAAGCAAATCTGAAGACCATGTGCGTTTGCCGACATCAAGCCATGAGGTACCCGCCGCATCGGACATTTCCGATACATATTCGCCAGTCAGCCACAGGCGCAAATAATCCTTCGGCAGGAGCACGCGGCGAAGTTTCGCAAAGATCGCAGGCTCATTATTCCTCACCCACGCGACCTTTGGTGCAGTGAAGCCGGGGAAAACAATATTGCCGCTAAGTGTTCGAAATTTTGGATCGCTGTCCAGCTCCGCAGCTTCCTTGTGGCTGCGTGTATCATTCCACAAAATACAGGGACGCAGCACCTGATCGTCAGCACCGAGCAGCGTTGCTCCGTGCATCTGACCGGACAGGCCTATGCCCTTGACTGCAGCGAGCTGCTTGCCATGGGTCGCCTTCAGCGCCGCAATAGCGTCCTCTGTTGCCTTGATCCAGTGCGACGGGTCCTGCTCCGACCAGCCGGAATGCGGGCGCAAGATATCCAGTGTCCCGGTGCCGGAACCGACAATCGACTGGTGATCGTCGATCAACAATGCCTTGACGCCGGATGTGCCCAAATCGAGACCTAAATACATGGATTTCTCTCCTGAATATTTGCTTATATTGCGCGTTTTAAGGGCGCTTCCTTGGTGTCGCCGGGCGCAAAGATTTGCGTATCGAGATGAAGCAGGGATGTCATCATGCATCCTTGCAGGATGAGCGGGTGTTCGTCCGGATAGCAATTGATGTTGAGGTTCTTGGTAACGCCCCAGCCCGACGTGCCGGAAATCATATTGCGCAATTCATCTTCGATGAGGTCGAAGACACCCGCGCCTGGTCCGACCAGCGCTACAGGTACCGGGTCGATGAGGGAGAACAGGCTGCGTAGACCCGAGCCAATTGCCTGTCCGGCTTTGCGAAATGCTGCACGCTCCTCACCATCGGCGGATCGGGCGCGATCGGCAACTTCGTCAAAAGTTGCCGTATCGACATCCTGTGCTGGCTGGGCGTTTTCGTCCTGGCCCGATATCCTCCTGAGAATGGCATAGTCGCTCGCATAGGCTTCGATGCAGCCATGACGGCCACAACGGCACAATGCGCCATTCGGCGTATGCAGCATATGACCGAATTCGGCAGCGGAGGAATTGGCGCCAACAAATTGCTGGCCCTTCAGATAGAGACCCATGCCGATACCGTGGGACAGCAGGATCGCGGCAAAATCCTCCGCATATTGAACCGGGTCAATTGAGCGCAAAGCTTCGGCGATCATGTTGCAATCGTTGGCGACAGCAACAGCGACGCCGTATCGCGCGGAAAGCTCTGCTCCAAATGAGATATTGCTGTCAGGGGTGATTGGCGACCATAGCATGGTGGCACTTGCCGCATCCGTTACACCCTGCACGCCCATCGAAATGTGCATTAGCCGTCCTGCCGTGGCCGGCCGCCCCTCCAGCAGATTGTCAAGCATCTTGCATATCGACTTGATCAGGTCGGCCGTTGTCGCTTCGAGCGTCGGGACGCGTCTGAACTCTTCGGCAATCATGTGGCCCTTGTAATCGTATAGTACCGCATGGATGAGATTCAACGCGAGTTCAACGGTCGCAATCGTGGCTATTTCAGGGTTCAGCGTGAGTGCAACCTGAGGTCGTCCACGCCGGTGTGATGTGGTATCGCCGTCGCGGCTTTCCCCGATGATTCCCTCTGCAATGAGCGCGGTTGTGATGGCGGATACGGTTGAAGGACTGAGCCCGGTCTGCGCGACAATATCGGTGCGCGATACAAGTCCGTGACGGCGTAAGGCCGCCAGGACGAGCCTGCGATTCTGGCGCCTGACATCGTCAGGTCGCGCGATCTCATCGATCAGCAAAATGATTCCTCCCGAAATCTTTTTTTGTGCGCCGCAAAAAATATTGTTGCGTTGCAATAGCTTACACTACGAAAATCTAAGTTGACATGGAAATGGTTTTAAGTCACTATTTTTTTCGAGCCTCGAAATAAAGAGGTTTCGGTGGTGGCCGGAGGTGAAGGGCCATCCATCGATCAGTCAACGTGCTGCGTGCACTGGGAGGGTTACCATGAAAAAATATGCAACCGCATTGGCGGGCGCTGCTGTCCTTGCTGTCTCTTTTGCCGGACCTGTTTTGGCGAAAGACAAGATCGTTGGTGTGTCTTGGTCAAACTTCCAGGAAGAGCGTTGGAAGACCGATGAAGCGGCGATCAAGAAGGCACTTCGAGGCCAACGGCGACAAGTACATTTCGGCCGATGCACAGTCCTCCGCTTCGAAGCAGTTGACCGACGTTGAAAGCTTGATATCGCAGGGTGCCAACGCCTTGATCATCCTGGCTCAGGATTCGAGCGCGATCGGGCCGGCTGTGGAAAAGGCCGTCGCCGAAGGCATCCCGGTCGTAGGCTATGACCGCCTGATTGAGAACAAGGATGCGTTCTATATTACCTTCGATAACAAGGAAGTAGGCCGGATGCAGGCACGCGGCGTTTTCGCCGTGAAGCCGGAAGGTAACTACGTATTCATCAAGGGTAGCTCATCCGATCCGAACGCAGATTTCCTCTTCTCCGGTGCTCAGGAAGTACTGAAAGAGGCAATCGACTCCGGCAAGATCAAGAACGTAGGTGAGGCCTATACGGACGGCTGGCTGCCTGCCAATGCGCAGAAGAACATGGAGCAGTTCCTGACGGCCAATGACAACAAGGTCGACGCTGTTGTCGCGGCTAATGACGGTACGGCGGGTGGCGCGATTGCTGCCCTGCAGGCCCAGGGGCTTGCCGGTACCGTTCCAGTTTCAGGTCAGGACGCTGATTTCGCAGCGCTCAACCGCGTAGCGCTCGGTACGCAGACCGTGACGATCTGGAAGGACTCACGCGAGCTTGGCAAGCAGGCTGCAGGCATCGCCTCGGCCCTCGCGGATGGCAAGAAGATGGAAGAAATTGCGAACGTCCAGAAGTTTGCGGGCGGCGTGAACAAGGTTGAAGTCAATGCTGTCTTCCTGACACCTGTTCCGGTTACCAAGGACAATCTCGATGTCGTCATCGATGCTGGTTGGGTGCAGAAAGACGTTGCTTGTCAGGGCGTCAAGGCGGGTTCTGTACCGGCCTGCAAATAATATCGCTGTTATCTACTGAGATCAAACGCCGCTGTTCCAATGGATCAGCGGCGTTTCAAAAAGAAAATTGAAACCGGGAGAATAACATGAGTGATCCGGCCATCAGTCTTGACCGGGCCCGCGCTTCCGAACTCGGCATCGTTGCCAGGTTCTTCAAGGCGACGGAGCTCGATACACGCCTTCTCGGCATGATCGGAGCGCTGGTCATCATATGGCTTGCCTTCCAGTTTCTATCCGGCGGCCAATTTCTGACACCGCGCAATCTGTGGAACCTATCTGTCCAGACATCATCGGTTGCCGTGATGGCGACGGGCATGGTTTTGATCATCGTCACCCGCAATATTGATCTTTCGGTCGGCTCCGTTCTTGGATTTGTCGGCATGATCATGGGCGTTACCCAAGCCGAGTTTTTACCGAAGCTGATTGGTTTCGAACATCCCGCCACATGGATCATCGCCCTTGGCATCGGCATTGTGACTGGCGCTTTGATTGGCGGCTTTCAGGGATTTATCATTGCATTTCTCGGTGTTCCGGCATTTATCGTCACGCTTGGCGGACTTCTTGTCTGGCGCGGTGCTGCCTGGTGGGTCACCTCGGGCCGCACAGTTGCGCCAATGGACTCGACCTTCCGTTTGATAGGCGGTGGTCCTGAGGGTTCGATTGGGGCGACCTGGAGCTGGGTCGTTGGTATCGTTGCTTGCCTTGCGGTTGTCGGGATGATCATCAACAGCCGCCGTCAGCGCAAGCGCTTTAATTTTCCGCGCAGGCCCGTTTGGGCAGAGATATTCATGGCGGCCATCAGCTGCCTCCTCGTTCTTGGCGCAGTCGCCCTTGCCAATGCCTATTATTGGCCGATCGGCATCGTTCGCAAATATGCGGAGGCTAACAGTATCGTTATTCCCGATGGCGGCCTGTTCATCTCCCATGGCATCGCAGTTCCGGTACTGATTGCTGTCGCGACGGGAATTATCATGACCTTCGTCACCACACGGACCCGCTTTGGCCGCTATGTTTTTGCCATGGGCGGAAACCCCGAGGCTGCGGACCTTGCCGGTATCAATACGCGCTGGGTGACGATGAAGATCTTCATCATCATGGGCATCCTCTGCGCCATTGCCGGTGCGATCTCTACTGCGCGCCTGAATGCAGCGACCAACGCACAAGGCACGCTCGATGAACTCCTCACCATCGCCGCTGCCGTTATCGGCGGCACGTCGCTGGCTGGCGGCGTCGGAACGATAGCGGGTGCCATGATCGGCGCGTTGCTGATGCAATCGCTGAGCTCCGGCATGGTCCTGTTGGGGCTGGATACGCCGTTGCAGAACATCGTTGTCGGGCTCGTCCTTGTTGTTGCCGTCTGGCTCGACACGATCTATCGCCGCCGTACCGCTTGAGGGAGGACTAATTATGACCAACACACAAGCACCTCTCATCGACATGGAAAATATCTCCATTGCGTTCGGGGGTATCCGGGCGGTCGATGGAGCATCGATCAATCTCTTTCCTGGTGAAGTGGTGGCCCTTCTTGGCCACAACGGTGCCGGCAAGTCGACGCTGATCAAGATACTCTCGGGCGCCTACAAGCGTGACAGCGGCACGATCAAAGTCAACGGTGAGGAGGCGGCGATCAGCAATCCACGCGATGCCAAAGCCTATGGCATCGAGACGATCTATCAGACGTTGGCGCTGGCCGACAATGTCGATACGGCTGCCAATCTCTATCTCGGCCGCGAATTGATGACGCCTTGGGGCACACTCGACGATGTGGCGATGGAGCATAGTGCGCGCGAAGTCATGGGTCGACTCAATCCACGATTCCAACGCTTCAAGGACCCGGTCAAGGCGCTCTCCGGCGGTCAGCGCCAGTCCGTGGCCATCGCCCGGGCGATCCTCTTCAACGCACGCATTCTGATCATGGACGAGCCCACGGCCGCACTTGGGCCACAGGAAACGGCGCAGGTTGGCGAGCTGATCAAGCAGCTTAAGAGCGAAGGTATCGGTATCTTCCTGATCAGCCACGACATTCATGACGTCTTCCATCTCGCTGATCGCGTGGCGGTAATGAAGAACGGCCAGGTTGTCGGCACCGCCAAGGTAGGCGATGTCAATGAGGATGAAGTGCTCGGTATGATCATTCTCGGAAAATGCCCGCCCGGGGCGATACCGGGACCCGGTGCAGTGAACTGATTGCAATAAAAAAGGCCGCTTCGAGCGGCCTTTTCCTAAATCAAAGCAGAAAAATCAGATCGATTCGACCTGCTGAACTTCCGGAACGAAATGTTTAAGAAGATTCTGAATCCCGTGTTTGAGCGTTGCTGTCGAGGACGGGCAACCCGAGCACGCACCCTTCATATGCAGGAACACGGTGCCGTTCTCGTAGCCTCGGAAGGTGATATCGCCGCCATCTTGAGCCACAGCTGGACGCACACGGGTCTCAAGCAATTCCTTGATCGTGTCAACAATTTCCGTGTCGGCGCTATCGAAAAACTCGCCATCGGTCTCGCGCTGTGCTGTGTCGGCAATCTGGGTTGCATTTGCCATGACCGGCGCGCCAGACATGAAATGTTCCATGATAGCACCGAGGATTGCCGGTTTCAGATGCTGCCATTCCGGGCCTTCGGTCTTGGTGACTGTGACGAAATCATATCCGAAGAAAACGCCGGTAATACCGGGAATGGCAAATATTTTGCCAGCAAGAGGCGAAGCTTCGGTAGCGCCTGCCGCATCGCGGAAATCGGCTGTGCCTTCCTCAAGAACCACCTTTCCAGGCAGGAACTTCAAGGTCGCCGGATTCGGCGTTGCTTCGGTCTGGATGAACATGGTGGATCTCGCGTGTCTAGTTTAGAACCGTTCAAAGGGGATATAGGCCTTTAAACCCAACTCTTCAAGTCAAGATTGTAGCGCGATTTTGGTGCGCGATCACGTAATCGCGTCGATGTCTTCATCGGAAAGATTGTAGGGCACCACCGTAACGGGGATGGAGAAGGATTCGCGTCCTGCCAATGACTGGACAAGGGGCCCCGGACCTTCCTTGCCGGAACCGGCGGCCAGTACGAGAATGGCAATATCCTGGTCTTCTTCAATGAGCTTCCGAATCTCTTCGGCTGTGATGCCTTCGCGCACGGCAAGTTCTGACTCGATCCCGATCGTTTCACGGACACTGGCGGCAAACTTGCTGAGCGTCGAATTGGCTCGCTCCTCAGCTTCGGCGCGCATGATCTGCTCGACACCAAGAAATGCTTGAAAATCGGCCGAATCTATAACGAAAAGAAGTAAAAGCACGCCTCCCGTGGTCTTGGCGCGGCGTGCGGCATAGGCGACCGCACGTTCGCATTCCGGCGTCTCGTCGATGACGGCAAGAAATTTGCGGCGGTGGCCGGCTTCGCGGCTCAGACGTTTTGATACCATGTGCTCAACCTGCCCTATGCACTGAGCGTTCGCAAGACCTGCCCGACTGCTTCGGCCTAGTCTTGCAGAAAGCCGATAATATCACGGACGTTGCGCAGCGTCTTCTCGGCTAGCACGCTCGCGCGTTCGCCGCCGTCTTTCAAAATTGCATCGACATAGCCTGGATCTGCGGAAATGCGCCGCATCTCCGCAGCGATCGGTGCCAGTTTCTCGACAGCAAGGTCAGCAAGAGCAGGCTTGAAAACGGAGAATTGCTGTCCGCCAAAATCCCGGATCACGCTTTCCTTGTCGCTGTCGACGAGAGCAGCATAAATACCAACGAGATTATCGGCCTCCGGACGCTCCTTCAGACCATCGATCTCCGACGGCAGTGGCTCGGAATCTGTCTTGGCCTTGCGGATCTTCTTCGAAATCGTATCCGAGTCGTCGATCAAATTGATGCGTGAAAGATCGGAAGGGTCGGACTTCGACATTTTCTTGGTGCCATCACGCAAACTCATGACACGAGCTGCAGGCCCGCCAATCACCGGCTCCGTTAGTGGGAAAAAGCTTGCGATCGTTTCGTCGCCCGACTGCGTCTCGACACCGAGGCCAAGTTCGGCGATCCGGCCGGAAAAGTCCGTATTGAATTTCTGTGCGATATCGCGCGTCAATTCCAGATGCTGCTTCTGGTCCTCACCGACGGGCACGTGAGTGGCACGGTAGGCGAGAATATCGGCAGCCATCAAGTTGGGGTAGGTGAAGAGGCCAACGGAAGCGTTTTCACGATCCTTGCCTGCCTTGTCCTTGAACTGGGTCATACGGTTCAACCATCCCATACGGGCAATGCAGTTGAACACCCAGGCGAGCTCGGCATGTTGGCGCACGCGGCTCTGGTTGAAGACAATGTGCTTCGTTGCATCGATACCTGAGGCGAGGAAGGCGGCGGTGACCTCCCGCGTGTTGCGCATGAGTTCCGCGGGACCACCCCAGACGGAAAGGGCTTGAGTAATCGCATGCTGGTCGACAACGCAGTAGATGCAATTATTGCTCTCCTGTAGCGCAACCCAACGGCGAATGGCTCCCAGATAGTTACCGAGATGCAAATTGCCGGTTGGCTGGACACCGGAAAAGACGAGCGGCTCAAAAGTGCTCATGAATGGTCCTTGATCGTTCGGGGATCGGGCTTGCAGGCGCCGATAGCAATGAAGTCGCGGTTTTGGCAGAGCGGGCCGTCGTATTCAAGCCCTATCGACGACAAGTCCTATCTGAGTTCCAGCAAGTCCCATTTATTGCCATAAAGGTCTTCGAAGACCACAACGCTCCCATAGGGCTCGTAGCGGGGCTCTTCAAGGAAGCGTACCCCCGCCTTAACCATGGCTGCGTAGTCCGTTTCAAAATTGTCTGTATAAAGGAACAAGGTGACACGCCCGCCGGTCTGATTGCCGATACTCGCTTCTTGTGTCTCCCCGTCGGCCTTGGCCAGAAGCAGCTGCGCGCCATTTTTTTCTGGTGCAACGACGACCCAACGTTTGTTATCGGAAATTGGCGCGTCACTGACCAGGGTGAAGCCAAGGATATTCGTGTACCAGGCAATCGCCTCGTCATAGTCGCGAACGACCAGAGTTGTCATGCCTATGAAGCGGCTCACGATGCCGTGTCCTCCGGCGGGATATCGGCTGTCGTTGCCCTGCGTCTCACGTTCCGCCGGATCATACCAAGGCTGGCACCGCCAGTGCCGAAAGCAAGCGCAAAGTACAGGATCATCGACAACGCAACCAGAACCATAACGGCAATGGCTTGCGTATGGAGCGGCGCATGCGGTGCAAGGGCGGGGCCCATCCAGATAATCGCGTAATAAAGCGCGAGATCCCATCAAACCTGCCGCAAGGATCAGGCGCGGAATACGTGTGAGCAGGGGGATGTCCCGCCCCCAATGGCCCCGCCAGACAAGCGTTCCGAAAAGTAGAAGTGCGTTGGTCCATCCAGCAACCACTTCTGCCGTTGCGATCCCCGTCTCCGCCATTATCGGGAAAAGTGTCAGCGCCAGCGTGACATTCACAATGACGGCGATGATTGCAAATATCATTGGCGTCCGCGTGTCCTCACGCGCAAAAAATCCTGGCAAGAAGGCTTTGATTAGTACGAAAGCCGGAAGGCCCAGACCGTAGATGGCAAGGATGTTTCCTACCGTATGTGTGGATGCGGTTGAGAAGTTGCCGCGTTCATATAGCATGCGAACGATCGGTTCAGACATCACAAGCAGTGCCGCAGCGGCCGGAAGCGTGAGGAACAGTGTGAATTCCACTGATCGGTTCTGCAGGCTGCCGGCCTCCTTCAGATTGCCGGAGCGAAGGGCACGAGCCAATTCCGGCAGAAGAACGGTCGCGACCGCGATGCCGACGACACCGAGGGGCAGTTGATAGATCCGGTCGGCGTAGGCGAGGGACGAGATGGCGCCCGATTTGGCCGAAGCAATATTTGTATTGATCAGGAGATTGATCTGGGTAATGCCGCCAGTGACCGCCGCCGGCAGAGCAAGCACCAGCAGGCGTTTGACATTCGCAGTCAAATGCGGACGGCGGAACCCGATGGAAATACCAGCGTTGCGTACGGCGAGCCAGACGATGGCGAGCTGAACCACGCCTGAAACCATCACCCCCCACGACAGGGCGTAACCGACTTTTGTGCCATCATGTCCCTTCAGCCAGGCATAACCAAGCACGCCGATAAGGATAACATTCAGGAAGACGGGTGCGACTGCGGCGGCGAAATAGCGATGCAGGGAATTCAGCATTCCGCTCATCATGGCCGCAAGTGACATGCAGGCCAGGTAGGGGAACATGATAATCGCCATCGACACGGTGTTGTCGAACTTCAAGGCGTCTTCGACAAAACCCGGCGCTATTATGAAGCGCACGATCAGCGGCATTGTGAGTTCCATCAGGATCGTCAGGCTCAAAAGCACTGTGAAGAGCACACCGAACACCTCTTCGGAAAAGCGGCGGGCACCATCCAGCCCGTTGGCTTCGATTTCCTTCGCAAACAAGGGGACGAAGGCTGCGTTGAACGCACCTTCGGCAAACAGGCGCCGGAATGTATTTGGAAAACGGAACGCTGCGTTAAAGGCGTCTGCGATGGGTCCCGTGCCCAGCGCAGCGGCCATCAGCATCTCACGCGTGAAGCCGAAAACGCGACTCATCAGCGTGCCGGATGCGACAGTCGCAAATTTCTTTACCAGGCTCATCTAATCCGCCGCCATGAGGATGTTTTGCCGTTGTGGCTGCGCTGTTGTGATGTCGCCTTCACCAAAGAGGGCAAGCAGTTTCTTGCGGATGCGATTCTGCCTCGCCGTATTGGTGATCTGATGGCCAACGAGATCGGTGACATAGAATACATCTATGACCTTTTCGCCGAACGTCGTCACATGCGCGGAGGCGATATCAAGCGACAGATCGGAAATGATGCCGGTTATCTCGGAGAGTAGGCCGGGACGATCCAGCCCTTCCACCTCGATGACGGTGAATTTGTTCGAAAGTGTATTGTTGATTTCAACACGTGGCGTGATTCGGAACGCCTTGACGGCGCGTTTTGGCTTGGTACGGGCGGCCAGCATTTCCGGCAGATAGGATTTGCCGGACAGTACATCCTCGATCAGGCGGCCCACCCGCATTGCGCGTCGTCGTTCATCGTCATCAGTGGGAAATTCGCGACTGATGAGGATCGTATCGAGCGCGCGTCCATCGCTGGTGGTAAAAATCTGTGCGTCTACAATATTCGCTCCTGCCCCGGCGCAGGCGCCCGCGATGATCGAGAGCAGTCGCGGGTGATCAGGTGACAGGACAGTAATTTCCGTCACGCCCTCGAAATCATGGGTTTTGACCATCGTTGCAAGCGTTTTTTCGCTTGCGTCTGACCTCGCGTACGAAGTTGGCGTGGCGAATCTGGTCGTCAAGGCTGACGGTCAGAAGGTAGTTCTGGTAGTGCAGTGCGAGATAGGATTGGCGCTCGATCTGTGGCCAGGATGACAGGGCATGATCGAGCTGTGCCCGGGCATGGTCAGTGCGTTCCTTGCGGGAGACTTCCGAGAAGCCGCCGGTGAGCAACAATTCCGTTTCGTAGAACAGGTTGCGCAGCAATTGGCCCTTCCAGCCATTCCAGACACCGGGTCCGACTGCCTTGATGTCACAGATCGTAAGGACCAGCAGCAGTTTCATCCGGTCGAGCGTTTGAACTATTTCAGCGAAATCCTCGATCGTCTTGCGGTCGTTGAGATCGCGCGACTGCGCCACCATACTCATGGTCAGGTGCTGCTCAACGAGCCAGGCAACGGTTTCCGTATCCGCTTTGGATAGGCCTAGACGCGGACCGATGCGTCTTGCGATGCGGGCTCCTGCGACGGAATGATCTTCGGGGCGGCCTTTGGCAATGTCGTGCAGGAGCAGAGCGACGTAGAGCAGCTTACGGTCCTTTTTCAGGCCCGGCATAATCTGGTTGGCGAGCGGGTGCTCCTGACCGAGATCGCCGTGATCGATTTCCGACATAACCGCAATGCAGCGCAATAGATGCTCGTCGACAGTGTAGTGATGATACATGTTGAATTGCATCATCGCGACGACCTTGCCGAAATCGGGGATGAACTTGCCAAGAACACCAGATTCGTTCATGCGCCGTAATATGAGTTCCGGGTTGCGCTCCGACGTGAGGATGTCCAGAAAAAGCCGGTTCGCCTCGGGATTCTCCCGTAAATCAGAGTTGATCAGCGACAGTGACCGGGTCACCAGCTGCATCGCGTCGGGATGGAATTCCAAGCCGTGCACATCAGCCAGATGAAACAGTCGAGATCAGGTTGATCGGATCCTTATGAAAAACGCCATCATTGGCGATGGTGATACGGTGATTGTCGACAACAAAGTCACTGGTGCCCGCAAGTTTGCGCTTTCGGCGCGAAAAGGTAAGGAAGATACGATTGAAACCAGGCACATGCTTTGCCTGCTCCTCTTCAAGAGCAGCGCAGATAATGCGCGTGAGATCACCAACTTCCTTGGCAACAAGGAAGTAGTGCTTCATGAAGCGCTCGACATCGCGCTGGCCGGGATGGGCCGTATAGCCGAGGCGCCGTGCAATCTCGCTCTGAATATCGAAGGAGAGCCGCTCTTCAGCCTTCCCGGTTAGGAAATGCATATGGCAGCGAACTGCCCATAACAGATCTTCCGCCTTCCGGAAGATCTTATGCTCAGCAGGTGAAAGCACGCCTAGCGTTACCAACTCATCGCTCGTCTTTACGCGATAATAATATTTGGCAATCCAGAACAGCGTGTGCAGATCGCGTTGGCCGCCCTTTCCCTCCTTGACATTGGGTTCAACCAGATAGCGCGTCGCCCCTGCCTTGCGGTTCCGTGCATCGCGTTCAGCCAGCTTGGCTTCGATAAATTGAGGTCCGGTGCCCTTGACGACTTCTTCGTCGAAACGTTGTTCAAGCCTGGTGAAAAGCTCTTCATTGCCGCAAAGATAACGTGCTTCAAGGATCGTAGTGCGGATTGTCATATCCGAGAATGAAAGGCGGATGCACTCGTCAAGGTTCCTCGTGGCGTGACCGACTTTGAGGCCTGTATCCCAAAGCATATAGAGGATGTATTCAACGACCTGTTCGCCCCAGGGCGTCTGTTTGTACGGCAGCAGAAACAACAGATCAATATCTGACCCAGGGGCCAGCCCGCCACGCCCATACCCGCCAACGGCGATAATGGTCATGCGTTCCGCTGTGGAGGGATTTACCGCGTGATAGACGTGCGTGATGGCGAATTCGTAGAGCGCCGAGATAATCTGGTCCATTAACCAGGAAAGCCGAATAGAGCAGAGCGTGCCGCCTGCGTCTTTCATCAGCATATCCTCAGCGGATTTGCGGCCCGCAACCAGTGTCTGTTTCACGAGTTGCAAAACGTCGTTGCGATCGACGGAAGCGGCGCCTTGTTTCCTCGCCGACTTAACCAGATCTTCAAACTGGCGATGAAGTTTGGTTGGGTTGACGATCTGTTCCAGTTTCAGGTCTGAGGCGCTCATGAACACGTCTTTATGAATGATGGCTCGCTATAGCCTGAATTTACCTCAAACGGAATGACTACATTTGAAGCAGGTTGAATCAGGATGTCGCGGTGGTCGCGAGGCCCTTCAACCGGTAAAGCGCATCGAGCGCGTCGCGCGGGCTCAGCTCGTCAGGATTGATGGCGGATATCGCAGCAAACAGCGCGGTATCCTTACCCTGAACCTGTTTTGGTGGTTGGCGCTTCACTTCGACGGAGAAGAGCGGCAGGTCGTCGATCAGTTTGTCCGCCTTGCCCGAAGTCTCTTCCGCTTCGAGCTGATGCAGCACGTCGCGTGCACGATTGACGACCGCCTCAGGCAATCCGGCCAGGCGTGCCACTTGAACGCCGTAGGAACGGTCCGCGGCACCTTTGGCGACCTCATGCAGGAAAACAACATCGCCATCCCACTCCTTGACCCGCATCGTCACATTGCTCAGGCGCTCGAGTTTTTCCGATAGCGCCGTCATTTCATGGAAGTGTGTCGCGAAAATTGCCCGGCACTGGTTCTTTTCATGCAGATATTCAACGGCCGCCCAAGCAATCGAAAGGCCGTCGAAGGTTGCTGTGCCGCGTCCAATCTCATCAAGAATCACAAGCGAATGATCGCTGGCCTGGTTGAGGATAGCGGCCGTCTCCACCATTTCGACCATGAACGTGGAACGTCCGCGCGCAAGGTCATCCGACGCACCAACCCGTGAGAACAGACGATCGACAACGCCGATATGAGCGGATCCCGCCGGAACGAAAGAACCCATCTGCGCCAGGATTGCGATCAGTGCGTTCTGGCGCAGGAATGTGGATTTACCACCCATGTTCGGGCCCGTCAGCAGCCAGATTGCCCCTTTGCCTGGCCCTTGTGGGGAGAGGTTGCAATCGTTGGCGACAAAAGGATTGGCGGCCTGCCGGCGCAGCGATTGCTCGACAACCGGATGGCGTCCGGCAACGATCTCGAAGGCCAGACTATTGTCGACGAGGGGGCGGCAATAGCCCTGTTCTTCGGCCAGGGCCGCCAGCGACACAGAAACATCAAGAGCCGCCAGGGCTGCAGCCCCTGCTCGTATAGCGTCGGCATTGGCAACGGTTTCGTTGGTCAGGGCGTCGAAAATACGGAGCTCGATCGAAAGGGCGCGTTCGGCAGCATTGGCAATCTTGGTTTCGAGCTCCGCCAGTTCCGTCGTTGTGAATCGCATCGCGTTGGCGATAGTCTGGCGGTGGATGAACTTTCCCTTGGCTTCATCCGTGCCTGTCATCGTGGAGGCGTTATTGGCTGTTACCTCGATAAAATAACCGAGCACATTATTATGCTTGATTTTCAGCGATTTGACGCCCGTCATTTCCATGTAATCGGCCTGCAGGCCGGCAATGATACGGCGGGAATGATCACGCAATGCACGCATTTCGTCGAGCTCATCATTGTATTGCGCCCGAACAAATCCGCCATCACGCTTCAACAGGGGCAGCTCATCGGCGAGAGCCCGTTCGAGATGCATTGCAACATCGGCCGGTAGTTTATCCAGATACTCAAGGACCGATGCAAGTTCGACCGGCAATTCCTCGCTGTGGAAACGCTGAGTGATTTCCCCCGCCACTTCCAGCCCGCGGGCGAGGGCGCCCAGGTCGCGCGGACTGCCGCGCCCGACGGCCAGCCGCGACAGGGCGCGGGGCATGTCAGGCACACCCTTCAGCGCTTCGCGCATCTGATCGGCTAGTGATTGACGCGAGAGAAAATAGGAAACGGAATCAAGCCGTTCGGCAATGGCTATTGGATCAGTAAGCGGGGAGGTCAGCCGTTCTGCCAGAAGCCGGGCACCCCCGCCAGTCACCGTGCGATCGATGGCCTTCAACAAGCTCCCGTCGCGATTGCCGGAAAGCGTGCGCAAGAGTTCGAGATTGGCACGTGTGGCGGGATCGATGAAAAGTGATGAGCCTTCCGACTCCCGTTCCGGTCGCATCAACGGCGGACGCTCGGCGATCTGAGTCTTCTCGACATAGGCAATGGCGCCGGAAATAGCCGCGAGTTCGGCACGCGAAAACTGTCCGAAGCCATCGAGCGTGCTGACATCGAAATAACGCTGAATGCGGTTTTCCGCCGTCGCGCTATCAAAGAGACTCGGCGGCTGCGGGCTTACAGAACGGCCTATCGCGTCGAACACCGGCCGCAGCTCGGGATCGTGGAATACCGGGTCCGCGACGATCAACTCGCGCGGATCGACGCGCAGAATGTCGGCGAGAAGCCGGGAGGGATCGGTCTCACTGACACGGAACGTCCCGGTGGAGATATCGATCCAGGCAAGTGCGAACTGGCCCTGGCCAGATCCCTTGATGCGGCCGAGCGTCATCAGGTAATTGGCTTCCGACGGGTCAAGGAGCCTCTCCTCCGTGATCGTTCCTGGTGTTACCAGACGTACGACGTCCCGCTTGACGACAGATTTCGCTCCGCGCTTCCTCGCCTCGGCCGGATCCTCGATCTGCTCGCACACGGCAACGCGAAATCCGCGCGCAATCAGCTTTTGCAGGTAATCGTCCGCGGCGTGGACAGGTACCCCGCACATCGGAATATCGTCACCAAGATGTTTGCCACGCTTCGTCAGCGTGATGCCGAGCGCGCGCGAGGCCTCGACCGCATCGTCGAAGAAAAGCTCATAGAAATCGCCCATGCGATAGAACAGCAGGCTATCCGGGTTCGTCGCCTTGATCTCGATATACTGCTCCATCATTGGCGTCGGTCGCGCCAATGGTTCGGCCTCATAAGGGGATGGTTCTATGATAGATGCCAGTTCGGCCAAGACGCTCTCCTGATTTACGGGAGCAATCTATTCGCTATTGCAGGATTTACACACCTCTTCCCAACTCAACTATGGCTTTTCTCCACAGATGATGAGGTGACGGCGGTATGGAATCGGGCTTTAGCCGAAGCGTTTCGCTTCAGCAGCATAATGACTGATGTAGCGTTCTGATATGCGGCTGACCGGCAGGATTATGAAAACGTCGGTCGTACCAAAATCGCGATCAACTACAGCCCCATCACCAATCATCGCGCCAAGGCGTAGATATCCCTTGATCAGTGGCGGCATGGCAAACAGCGCTACCTTGGCGTTAATTGCTTCGTGGGGAACGAGATCCATGGGCTGATAAAGCGCTGGCAAGGCGCAAACGTCCCAATCAGGCGTGGCGCGGCAATTATGCTGCAGGAACGAAAGCGGCAGCGCATGGGCGGCCGGGACTGTGCCGTGGAAGGACGCGCACCCAAACATCACGCCAATGGAATGATGCCGGCAATAGGTCCATATGCCCTGCCAGAGCAATTCAACGGTACGTTTTGATCGGTACTCCGGCAACACGCAGGAACGCCCAAGTTCAAGAAAGCGCAATTCCGGCTTTGCTGCCACAAGGCGGTCGATTGAATATTCGCTGGCAGAATAGAAGCCACCGGTCTCGAAGGCTTTTTCCGAGCGCAGGAGTCGATATGTACCAACGATCTGTTTGTGCTTCGGTCCGGGAATCGACGTATCGTAGACAAGTAGATGGTCGCAAAAAGGATCGAAACGGTCGGCGTCGCGCTGTTCCATTGTTGCGGAGCCCTTGGCGCCGAGTTCGTCAAAAAAGACTTTGAACCGCAGTTGCTGTGATGACGCGATCTCATCCTCGGTTTGCGCAAGGCACACTTCCATTGTGCCGATGCGGCCAAGCACCGAAACAAGAGGTGGCGCCGTAAACGGCGAGGGTGTTGAATCAACCTGCGACATCATGCGCTGATCTTTAGTAGCTGATGCAGGTTCAAGCAAGGCGATGCCCATAGCGATTCGCTCTCTTACGAGGTTGATCGGTAAATCGTTTATCTACGAATACAACAAATGGATGACGGCTACATGACGTGGAAATGGGCTAATTTCCCGTTTCCGTTTCAGTTTTCACCCGGTTCGCCACTTCGGGCCCGGCGGTCGCGCAGCCATGTCAAAATTTCTTCTAGAACGACCAGCGCGGCGCCAATGGATATATAGGCGTCGGCCAGATTGAAGACGGCAAACGACCATGATGGCAGGTGAAAAAGAATATAGTCGATGACATAGCCGTGCAGACTGCGATCGATAAGGTTGCCGACGGCACCACCAATGATCAGCGCAAAACCGAATCGGGAAATCCAGCGTGACGATGCGGTGCTCCACCAAAGGTAGCTGACGAAACCAATAACAACGATCGTGAGTCCGATCAGCACAAGATCGTGGAGGCCGCTAAGCATTGAAAATGCGATGCCGTTATTGTGGACCCGAAAAAGTGCGAGAAATGGCAAGATATCGATCTGTTGTTGATAGTCCATGCCTGTCTCAACCAGGTATTTAACAATCTGGTCGCTGATCACGGCGAAGGCAACGACGGAAAAAAGGCGGTAAATGGCTTTGTTTTTCATGAATCGGTTTTTTTCTAAACTCCGCTGTCGAGCTTCAGTGCGTCGCGCCTGATCTCAAACAGCATTACGCCGGTCGCAATCGCAAGATTAAGGGAATCGGCACGGCCCTCCTGTGGAATCCGCGCAAGCTTGTCGCAGGTCGAGGCCAGTTGATCCGGTAGTCCTTGCTGCTCATTGCCCATGACCAGGATAACCGGCTTGTTGGCATAGGGAATTGTACGATAGTCGACGGCACCTTTAAGATGCGTTCCGACAATCAATCCCGAAAAGCTCTTTCTCCAGGAAAGAAACTCGGCTTCCGACGCGCGTACAAGCGGCATTGCAAAAACCGATCCCATCGTGGCGCGAACCGTCTCGAGTGAGAAAGGGTCGGTCGTATCGCCGATCAAAATGATACCTTTTCGCGCCCACCGCATCTGCCGTGCGGATGATTGTGCCGAGGTTGCCAGGATCGCGCACGCGATCGAGCGCCACATAGACGTCGCTACCCAGCGGCTTGATTGCAGCAAGGGACTGAACTTTCTGTTCGAAGACGCCAACGACCATTTGCGGATTGTCGCGGCGGGTGATGGCGGAGATGACCTTTTCACTCACTTCAAGTACGTCACCGCCTTTGGCAATCGTGCGCGCTGCGACCTGCTCGACGGGGGAATTGCCCTTGCCCGCCTTGGAATAGACCAAGGTCTTGATGATCCAACCAAGATCAAGCGCATCGATGACAAGTTTCAGGCCTTCGGCCAGGAAAACGCCTTGTTGATCGCGGTATTTCTTCATCGCCAGCGAGCGCAAATCCTTGACGATGGGGTTGGTCAGACTGGTGACCTCTTTCACCTTGCCGGGGCGGGCCAGTCCGGTGCCCCGCTGGTGATCTTCATTTTTGCTCATTTTGTCCCCCAACGGCTGAACAGTGAGGTCGAGAGGGCGCGTCCCGATGAGCGCTCGCGCAATATGAGTTCACCGGACTGTACCTCGCCGCCAAGACCGGTGAACGCATCCCGCATCAGTTCATGGATGGCAAAAAAAGAAGCGCGAATTGAATAGGCGGTCAAAACCACAGCAAGGGGATTTGGTGTAAGGATGGCGCGACAAAGATCAACCATATCCGGTAGATTGTCGAACAATTGCCAGACTTCACCGTTTGGGCCACGTCCATAGGCCGGCGGGTCAAGCAGGATGATATCGTAGCCACTGCCGCGCCGTTCTTCGCGCGCGACGAATTTCATTGCGTCTTCGCAGATCCAGCGAACAGGTTTGCCGGCGAGCCCGGCCATTTCCTGATTTTCCCTTGCCCAGATGATAGCCTTCTTCGAAGCGTCCACATGGGTGACTTCGGCGCCGGCCCGCGCAGCGACCAACGAAGCAACGCCCGTATAGCCGAAGAGGTTGAGCACTTTCACAGGACGTTTTGCGTTGCGGATCAAACCATCCATGTAAGCCCAATGGGTGCCTTGCTCGGGAAATACGCCCACATGCCGGAAGGAGGTGAAGCGGCCGAAGAACGGGATGCCATCAAAAGCCAGCGGCCATGTCTCGCCGAGTGGCAGTTTCGGAAAGTGCCAGCGGCCAACGCCTTCCTCATCCGTATTGCCGGTGAATATGGCGTCGGCCTTGTCCCATTCTGTTTTTTCCCAGGCAGGAAGCCATATGGCTTGGCCTTCGGGCCGGACAATGCGGTAAGGCCCGTACTGCTCCAGCTTCAGGCCATTGCCACTGTCCAGCAATGCATAGTCGCTTGAAGGAAGGGTTTCGAGGATCAGCCCAGTTTTCTCTTGCGGACGTGCGCCAGTGCGGCGGACCAGCAGGCGTTTCGGTAGTGGCTCCGGCCGCGGTGCCGCCTTTGGTTGCACATCGCTATCTGCGATCCTTGCCGACTTGGCGAATTGCGGTCGCGGCTTCGTCGCGTTCTGCCGGTGAGCAACGCTTTTGGGCGCGCTACTCCTGGGACCTGCGCCTTTTGCCTTTCTGATTTTTCCACCAGACGATTTCAAACGTGCTTTCCTCGTAGTACTTTGAAGGTTTCCTATGCCATGACGAGGAAAGGCGAAAGCAAAAACGCTCAGGACGATGCCGTAATGGCCTTTTCGTAGACAAGAATTCCTGCAGCAAGGTCTTCCAAGGCAGCGCCAACCGATTTGAACAACGTTATTTCGCCTGCTGATTGGCGACCCTTGACCGTTCCGCGCGTCAAATCAAACAAATCGCCAATCACATGTGTTGTCGTCACAACGCCGGCCTTGATCGGCTGCACGATATCCCCGCCTTCCTTCATGGCACCGTCCTTGGTGTCGACAAAGACCCGGGCACGCTTGACACATTCATCATCACTCTCCCGCATCGTTGGTGTGAACGCGCCGATCAGATCGACATGGGTGCCCGGTTTAAGGTGTTTGCCGAGGATTAGCGGTTCTGTCGAAAGCGTTCCGGCGGTAATAATATCGGCTGCGGCGATCGCCGCGTCCTTGTCGTCGACGGCCCTGGCGTTAAAGCCTTCCTGGACAAGCTCGGCAGCAACTTTTTCCGCACCGGCCAGACTTCGGTTCCAGATTGAAATTTGATCGATAGGCCGTACGGCGCTGTGGGCCCTTGCCAAGAAGCCAGAAAGCGCACCGGCACCGATCACAACGAGCTTTGAAGCATCTTCGCGTGCCAGATAGCGAGCGGCCAGGGCAGATGCACCTGCCGTGCGCCACAACGTGAGGCGTTGTCCGTCAATCAAAGCCCTGGGCTCCCCGGTCTTACCGTCAAGCAAGAGATAGACGCCCATGACCGCCGGTTTCGAAACAGCGCCATTGTCGGGCGATACCGTCACGATCTTGACGCCCATATAACCTTTCGAAGAGTCGCCGAGGGCATCGAAATCCGACCAGGCTGGCATCAGCAGCAATGTCGATGCTGCACCATCGGGTCGCTCAACCGTGTGGTGATGACGTACGGGTTGGATGACACCCTGACGAAAGGCCTGTTCGATCGCAGCGATCATATCCGGCCAGCTTAGCAATGCGTCGACCTCGGCCGGGGAGATCAGTTTCATGGTGTGTCCTTGACAATGTATCGCTTAGTGGAGCGAAGGAAGGTTTGGGGTTGCCGCTGTTTCAGCGGATGCTTTTCGCGCTTCCTTGCGCAGGAGTTCCGCTTCCAATTTACGCTGACGCGCCAGCTTCCGATGCTTTCCCTGATTGTACCATGTGGCGAAACTCCCAAGGATCAGCCCGAGAATAAGCGCCGCGAAGAGCCAGACAAAAAGCGGAGCCGAGTAGGACAATGCGGGGTTGCCCGGATTGAATGGATCGATCGTGAGAGACACCGTCTCGCGATTGGCGACGGACAAGGCGATCAGAATGACGGCAAGCGGCACAAGAATGAGGACAATGATAACGCGATTGATCATATTTCTCTCCCCCCGCAACTTCAAACGCTTCGCCGATGCACCTCAGCCGTTGCCATTAAGCCTGTCGCGTAGTTCCTTGCCGGTCTTGAAGAACGGCACCCACTTTTCTTCGACATCGACACTTTCGCCAGTACGCGGGTTGCGTCCGCTGCGTGCGGGGCGGTTCTTCACCGAGAATGCACCAAAACCACGGAGCTCGACGCGATTGCCCTCGGCCAGTGCGTCGGTGATCTCATCGAAGATGGCGCCGACAATATTCTCCACATCGCGCTGAAACAAATGCGGATTGCGGTTGGCAATGATCTGCACGAGCTCTGATTTGATCACAGCGAAATCCCTTCCGGTTCAAGATCATCAGTCCCTAGTCAAAAAGCACTGGCCCAAGACTATGTCACTGATCTTATGGGTTTAATATCTTTATTGCGCCCCGACAGGCTTGCCGTCAACGTGCCAAACAGAAACGAGTCCGTCAAGGAACATACGATCTCCGGTTAATTCACGCAGCATTCCGCTGCTTTCTTCCGGAATGCCGAGATATCGGGTCAGCATTTTCACAGCCGAATCCGAAAAGAACAGGCCTAACAAGGAGGACTTTTCGACGGGCTTCCACTCAATGACCGGCAGTTTGTCATTGACCTCCTTGGTTTTGAGCCAGCCAAGGGCTTCATCTTCGCCGCCGAGCTCGTCTATGAGCTTGTTCGCGATCGCTTGGCGTCCAGTGAAGACTGAACCGTCTGCCAGCGCCAGCGCCTGTTCACGGCTGAATTTGCGCCGCTCCTGGACGAGGCCGACAAACCAGTCGTAAGAATCGATGATCATGCGGTGGATCATGGCTTTGGCTTCATCACTGGCAGGATTGAAAAAATTCGGCTCCGCTTTAAGCGGGCTTGATTTGATGGTTTCGACCTTGACGCCGAGCTTGGCCAGAAGCTCCGAGATATCGGGGTACTGGAATAGCACGCCGATAGAACCGATGATTGATGATTGACGGGCCACAATATGATCGGAAGCGCTCGCGATCATGTATCCAGCAGATGCAGCCAACGTCCCAACCTGTGCAACGACGGGCTTCTTCAAAGCAACCTTGCGGACAGCTTCATAAATCGCCTCGCCGCCAGCGGTCGTTCCGCCTGGAGAATCAACAGTGAGGATCACGCCTTTGACCGCAGCCGAATTCTCCACATCCTGCAGGCGCTTGAGCAACTCATCGTTTTCAAAAATAGTCCCCTCGACGCGAACTTTGGCGATGTGCGGTGTTCGTTTGCCTGAGAAGCCGTCTGAGTCGGATGTCAAAAAATAAAAAGAAATCAATGCAGCAGCAAGAAGGAAGAGCGTGAATGCCCGCCAGAAGGTGAGCTTCCTGCGGAGCCGTCGTCTGTCGATAATTGCGTCAGCAGTGTTTGCCATCGTCCTATCCGTTCGCTCTCATGTTCAGTTCGAATACTCTTCTGCGACATCGGTCTATCGAAGTCCAGACTTCACCCTCCGCCGTTTGGTACGCAGTGACACCTTGTATCTGGCACAATGACGGCATACTTGTTGCCTCAAATGCAAGTTATGCGACGGGTACCCGTCCATTTCATCGAAAAATAACCATATTGGCGTTCAACTAGCCATATTATTGTAATCGGTAAGCGCAGCCAGACCTATGTCAATTGAAAGAAATGATCCGCATCCGGAACGTGATGCGACCGCTGATGCTGACCACCATGCTGAGGTGGCGCGGCAGTTTGCTGCCTCGGACAAGGATTCAACAGTTTTTCGTGCTGCGGCGCGCCATTCGCGGCGCGTCCGTTTTCTCAAATTCGCTTTGCCTGCCGTAGCTTTGACAGGTGCTGCAGTGTTTTCCTGGTTCACGTTCTTTTCGGCATCTAGCGTGCCGAGCAATATTTCACTCGACAATGCCGGCATCGAGAACGGCAAGCTGGTCATGACCAATCCCAAACTTGATGGATTTACCAAAGACAAGCTGCCCTATAAAATGAGCGCGATACGGGCGTTACAGGAAGTGGGCAATAGCAACGTTATATCCCTGGAAGGGATCGATGCGGAAATTCCGATTGGAAGAGAGTTGCGGGCTCAGGTGAAGGCAAAGTCGGGTGTATTTGACAATGCCAACCGCCAGTTAAAGCTCGACAGCGACATAAGCCTGACGACTTCCGATGGCATTACCGCGCTGCTGCAATCGGCAGATATCGATATTGCAGGCAATTCCATGTCGACCGATCAGCCGGTCCGCGTCGAGAATGACAATTCGAGTATAACCGCAGACAGTATGCAAATTAGCGAAAACGGCAAGGTAATGACTTTCGAAAAGCGCGTGAGGCTTGTCATTCAGCCTACAAAGCTGCAAGAAGGTGCCAAGGAAGTCAAATCGCCGTAGTAGTTACGACACGTGGTATTTGACTTTGAGGGAATATCCCGGATTTAGGAGAGAAGACGATGTCGTGCGGGGCAAGACTGATCGGTATTTCGACCGTTGCATTGGGTATATTGGCATCCATGATGGTTCCCGTCGCTGCACAGGACGCTGGTGGCGCTGCGAACGGCGGTATAAAGCTGTCCGGCGACCAGCCGATCCAGATTGATGCCGACAAGCTGGTTGTTCACGACAATGAAGGTACCGCTACCTTTACAGGCAATGTTACCGTCGTTCAGGGCGCGAGCGCTTCTGAAGGCTGGCTCGATGATTGTCTATTATGTCAAAGGCGCAAAGAAAGACGCTACCGGCGCCTCGGCCACGGACGCGCCGAAGACGGGAGGTCTCGCCGGACCCGCTTCCCAGGATATCGATCATCTTGAGGTGAATGATAAGGTTTACGTCAAATCCGAAGATCAGGTTGCAACGGGCGATCACGGCACGTTTGATATGAAAACGGAAGTGCTTGTCCTGACTGGCGACAAGGTTGTCCTGACGCAGGGAGACAATGTAGCCGTTGGCTGCAAATTGACTGCGCAGCTCAAGACCGGTGAAGCCCAGCTCGAAAGCTGCAAGAGCGGCCAGACGGGCCGCGTCTCGATCGTTGTTGCACCCAAGAACGCCCCGAAGAACTGAGCTGTAAGTGTCCTTGTTTTCGCGTCGCTCCACCAGCAAGATTTCTGCGCGGCCAGACTCCAGCGTCTCTGAAATGCGACCTGCCGATCCAGCGGCGAAAGACCGTATGAAGGGGACGCTCGTCGCACGTGGTATCACCAAGAGCTACAACGGCCGCCAGGTCGTCAACGGCGTTTCGTTCGGCGTCCGCTCTGGCGAAGCGGTTGGCATTCTCGGCCCTAATGGCGCCGGGAAGACGACGTGTTTCTACATGGTTACTGGTCTGGTGCCGGTTGACAAAGGCACGATCGAAATCGACGGATCTCGACGTAACGACAATGCCGATGTATCGCCGTTCCCGGCTTGGAATTGGTTATCTGCCTCAGGAGGCGTCAATTTTTCGTGGACTTTCGGTCGAAAACAACATCAAGGCAGTCCTTGAAGTCGTCGAAAAAGATCGGGGTGCACGAGCTCAGGAGCTCGATTCTCTTCTTGAGGAATTTCACATTGCCCATCTGCGCAAAGCTCCGGCGCTTTCGTTGTCGGGGGGAGAGCGTCGTCGCCTTGAAATTGCCCGTGCTCTGGCGTCCCGGCCAAATTTCATGTTGTTGGACGAACCCTTTGCCGGTGTCGACCCAATTGCCGTTGCAGATATTCAGCAGTTGGTGCGTCATTTGACTGGCCGCGGAATTGGTGTGCTCATTACCGATCACAATGTGCGTGAGACCTTAAAGCTCATTGATCGAGCCTATATCATTCACGCCGGACAGGTGCTCACCCATGGCCGTCCTGATGAAATAATTGCCAATTCCGATGTGCGCCGCCTCTATCTTGGTGATCAGTTCAAACTCTGATTTTACGATTTTCAGACGGTATCCGTGAGAAAAGGTATTTTCTGGCGCACGTCCTGGTTGAAAATTGCCGCGGTCGGAGGTTTTTTGGCTGCTTGCGATTGACAAGCAAGGATTGGGCCAGTTCTGTACACCCTCGTGCCACAAGTCCTTTTTTGGATAATGTGATGGCAATTTCGTACGGGAGTATCCGCCTGCATCATGGCCCTGTCGCCAAAACTGGATCTCAGGCAAACACAGGCATTGGTGATGACGCCGTTGCTTATGCAGTCGATTCGGCTGCTGCAACTGACTCATGTCGAGCTTGAACAATTCATTGAGCAAGAGATCGAAAAGAACCCCCTTCTGGAACGTGCTGAAACGAATGACGAGCATTTCTCGTTAAGCGAACAAGGGTTCGGCGCCGACCGGAATTCCAGCGATGATGGTGAATTCGGGCGAAGCACCATGAGCGGCGACCTTGATGCGGAGGGCAATCGTTCGAGTGAGCCAGGCGATCATTGGCTAGAGAGCGGCGAAATTACCAGTTCAGGCTCGATGTCCGATACTTTTGACAGTTCACTTGAGAATATCTTTCCCGATGATCCCGGCACACATGATTTCATCGCTGGCGATCTTGCTTCTCAATGGAAATCATCGTCAGGCGATGGGTATGTTTCGTCGGGGGGCGAAGGTTTTAATCTCGAACAAGTTACGGCATCTCCTGTCACGATACGCGATCATGTTGGCGAGCAGATTCTCTTTGCCTTCGAAAAAGCCACGGACCGCCTTATCGCGGCAGAACTCGCAGATCATCTCGATGAAATGGGATACTTGCGTGCCGATGTGGCCGAAATCGCAGAGAGGCTCGGCGTCGAAGCCGCTCACATTGAAAAGCTGATTACCGTCATGCAGGGCTTTGAGCCCGCCGGTTTGTTCGCCCGTGATCTGGCGGAATGTCTAGCCATTCAATTGTGCGCAAAAAACCGGCTTGATCCACCGATGAAAATATTACTGCAACATCTGGAGCTATTGGCAAAGCGCGATTTCCACAGTCTGAAAAAGCTTTGCGGAGCGACAGACGCCGATATTCTCGACATGCTGCAGGAGATTCAGCTGCTCGACCCAAAGCCCGGTACCGCATTTTCCTCAGGAGTGGCGGATAGTATCATCCCTGACGTGCAGGTAGATTTGGGGTCTGATGGCACGTGGAGGATTGAGCTTAATCCGAGCGCTCTGCCGCGTGTGCTTGTGAACAATCACTACTTTGCAACCGTTTCGAAAGCAAAGGCATCCGCGGCGGATAAGATTTTTCTCAATGATTGTCTACAGAATGCCAATTGGTTGACGCGTAGCCTCGATCAGCGCGCCCAGACAATCCTGAAGGTTGCCAGCGAAATTGTGCGCCAGCAGGAGCAATTTCTTCTCCATGGGGTGGCCCATCTCAGGCCGCTCAATCTGCGTAATGTGGCGGACGCGATTGGCATGCACGAGATCGACGGTAAGCCGTGTTACCGCGAACAAGTATATGCTGACCAAGCGCGGCGTTTTCGAGTTGCGCTATTTTTTCAACGCCGCCATCGCAGCAACTGAGGGCGGAGAGCAGCATTCATCACAGTCGGTGCGCCACCAGATCAAGCGCCTCATAGATGCGGAAAGGCCAGACGATATTCTGTCAGATGACACGATTGTGGACCTATTGAAGGGGCAGGGCGTTGATATCGCCCGGCGTACCGTTGCCAAGTATCGCGAAGCGATGAATATCGCCTCTTCTGTGCAGAGGAGGCGCGAGAAAAAAGCACAGGCTTCTGTACGCAAGGCCGACGAAAAGTCGAGAGCCGATGTTGCCTGAATGGGTTGACCCAGTTCACGTAAAACTAGCTCTAGATTCATCCATCACTGAGGTGTAGAATTTTTCGAGTGGGTAAATAAACTGGACCAAAGAAGTCCGGATCAAGGAGAGAGAAGCGCCGGTACTTTGCGACAGTCGGAGCGAAAGCGCGCGTTTGAATATGAAGAATCAAAAAGCGAAATGTGATGGATCACTCGCGCGGATTGTGCGGGATGTCTTTGCTCGTCCCTCAACAACAGTGTAGATTGGGTCGGGCAATGAAAATCACAATGAAGGTGAGGTATCATGAGTCTGCGTGTATCTGGGAAACATATGGACATTGGTGACGCTTTCCGCATTCGGATTGAAGAGCGGATCGGGGAGATGGTGACCAAGTATTTCGATGGCGGATATACCGGCCACGTTACGGTGGAAAAGCAGGGGTCGCGATTTATCGCTGATTGCCTGGTGCGACTGGATACCGGTACGGTGCTGCAGGCGGCGGGTGAGGCACAGGATCCTGTGCTTGCCTTCGATGCGGCCGGCGAGCGCGTAGACAAACGTCTTCGCCGTTACAAACGTCGTCTGAAGTCACATCAGGCCCCGGGATCGAATGGAGTCTTTGACGACGTTTCCTATCGCGTCATGGCGCCCGCACCGGATGATGATGAGGATTTTCCGGAAGATTATGCGCCCACGATCGTCGCTGAGACGTCGATGGCACTCAGGAGTATGAGTGTGGCCTCAGCGGTTGTGGAACTCGACCTGAAAGATAGTCCTGTGGTTGTCTTCCGCAACTCTGGAAGTACGCAGGTTAATATCGTATATCGTCGCCCTGACGGAAATATTGGCTGGATCGATCCATCGGCAGTGGCTAGCCAAAGCGCTGCCCGGCAATGAGCAAGACATAGCGTAATTTGAACTATCGTTCGCGCTCGTGTAAGAGCGCGGGCGGTAACTGGAAGGAAGAGAGATAATGGATCTGGGTGATCTCATTCAGCCTGATGCTGTCCTGCCCGCACTGAAAGTCAATTCCAAAAAACAACTTCTGCAGATCATGTCGGAAAAGGCGGCCGCCTTGACCGGTTTGAGCGAGCGGGAGGTGTTTGATACAGTCCTGCAGCGAGAACGACTTGGCTCGACAGGTGTCGGTAATGGCATTGCCATTCCGCACGGCAAAATCAATAGCGTGAAACGCATTGCTGGCGTTTTCGCGCAGCTTGAAACACCTGTTGATTTTGAGGCGCTGGATGATCAGCCGGTCGATATTGTGTTCCTTTTGCTCGCGCCTGAAAATGCCGGTGCGGATCATCTGAAGGCGCTCTCGCGTATAGCGCGGATGTTGCGGGACCCAGAGCGTATCGCAAAACTGCGGACCGCGCATGATGCGAGCTTGATTTATGAACTGCTGACAGCGCAGCCGACGTCAAACGCCGCCTGACTTAGGGTTTTACTCCAGCGCATATTCCGAAAAATTTCTTGGAAGGGATCGCCGGTCAGACGTGTGGTGCGGTAACCACTGCCGGCGGGTGGCTTTTCACGAGGGCCGGTCCAGCTTTCGCCCGTAAAGTTCCAATCGGTGGTGAACGATATCGTAGCCCAAAGATTTTGCGATTTCCAATTGCAGCTTTTCGATCTTGTCCGATTTGAATTCGATGACGGCACCCGTATCGATATCGATCAGATGATCATGGTGTTCGCCGTGCGCCTGCTCGAAACGGGATGGACCGCCATTAAAGGCATGGCGATGGATCGCACCCAACTCCTCCAACAAGTTCATCGTTCGATAAACGGTCGATAGTGAAATGCTATTGTCAATTTCGATGGCGCGATGGAAAATCTTCATCGCATCCGGATGGTCTTCCGTGGATGTCAGAATATCAAGAATGATACGCCTGGGGCGCGTGATGCGTACGCCTGCCTTGCGGAGTTCCTTTTCATAGTCCGGCTTGTGATTCAGGGCATGTTTCATGGCGGCAATTATGCGCCAGATCGACACTAGTTGCAAAGATTCTCAACTGGAAAAGTCAGCGAAAACAGTTTGCTTGCTTCATTTTTGGCCTTTGCCGGGAAAAAGAAACCGCCGCCCGCGAAGAACCACAGGCGGCGGATTGAAGTCATCCGGTAATGGCCGCAGCATCACTCACTGCGCTTGTTGGCAGCACTTCCACGAGCACTTTATGTTCCCCAGAGCTCTCCAATGGAATTCCGCCATCAGCTTTCGCCAGCTTCTTGCCGTTGACCGTGATCTTCCTGCCGCCCTTTGCAGCTGGCTTTACCTCAACAATGTAACGGGCGCCGCCGTTCCGCAGCACAAAACTGAATCCGTCCCAGTCAGAGGGCAACGCCGGGTTCACAAACAGCCGGTTATTCTGCCGGCTGATGCCCAGGATACCTTCTGTTGCAACACGGTAAAGCCACCCAGCAGAACCTGTGTACCACGTCCAGCCGCCGCGTCCGCGCATCGGATCAACTGAATAGACGTCTGCCGCTACCACATAGGGTTCAACCCGGTAGGACTCGGCCTTTTCCGCGTCCAGCGAATGGTTCACCGGATTGAGTTTCTTGAACCAACGATACGCCTCATCGGCATCGCCAAGTCTCGCCATGGCGAGCACTGCCCACGTAGCGGCATGGGTATACTGCCCGCCATTCTCGCGCACGCCGACCGGATAGCTCTTGATGTAGCCGGGATCGTGCCGTGATTTGTTGAAGGGCGGTGTGAACAGCTTGATGATATCCACTTCATCATCGACGAGATGCGTTGCAACTGAATGCATCGCTTGTCTCGCCCGATCCGGATCGCCATAACCAGACAGCACGCTCCAAGACTGAGCGATCGAGTCGATCTTGCACTCTTCACTCTTTTTCGATCCCAGTGGGGCACCGTCGTCGAAATAGCCGCGGCGGTACCATTCACCGTCCCAGCCGTCCTTCTCAAGAGCCGCTTTCAGGCTTTCGATGTGCGCTTCCCAACGCTGAATGCGGTCCGTGTCCTTGAAGTGCCTTGCTATGGGCAAGACGTCCCGCAATGTGCTGATCAGGAACCAGCCAAGCCAGACGCTTTCGCCCTTACCGTCTTCGCCGACGCGATTCATACCGTCGTTCCAGTCGCCGGTCAGCATCAGCGGAAGGCCGTGCGAGCCGGTACGGACGATGGCGAGATCCAGCGCACGGGCGGCGTGTTCATAAACGCTGACCTTTTCGCTTGAAATGGCAGGTTGATAGAAGGCATCGTGCTCGCCATCTTCCAGCGCCCGACCCTCGATAAATGCAACCTGCTCGTCGAGAATGCTCATATCCCCCGTGACGGAGGTATAATGGGCAATGGCATATCCAAGCCAGACGACATCGTCGGATATCTTCGTCCGCACGCCCGCCCCTGTCGTCGGCAGCCACCAGTGTTGGACATCGCCTTCCTTGAACTGGCGGGCGGAGACGTTCAAAATCTGCTTTCGGGCAAGGGATGGATCAAGTATCAGCATCGACAGTGTGTCCTGCAGCTGATCCCGGAAACCGAAAGCGCCACTGGCTTGGTAGAAGGCCGAGCGAGCCCAGATGCGGCAGGCGAGGCTTTGATAAGGCAGCCAGCGATTGACCATCACGTTGAATGCATTGTCCGGAGTGTCGACCTGCAATCCATCAAGGAAGTCGGCCCAGATCGCCTTGGATGCCGCAAGTGTTTCCTCGAATGGACGCTTGTTGTGTTCGGCAAGAATGCGGCGGGCTTCATCGGCGCTGCTGGCATCGCCCATATAAAACAATACTTCCTTGGTCTCGCCCGCAGCAAGCTCAATATCAATGGCAAGCGCCGCGCATGGATCGCCGCCGGCTTCGACGAGATTTGACAAGGTCTTTGCTTGAAGCACGGCCGCCGGCCGGTCCACAGTACCGAGCGCACCCAGGAATTCGGCCCGATCGGCTGTCACGGATTGCGGCTTCACATTGCTGGCGAAGAAGGCCACGTTTGTGCGGCGGTCGACGCCGTAGGGGTTGCGTGCAAAGAGTACGCCGGTTTCCGTGTCGCATGAAGGCACGATGAATGGCGCGGTTTTTGCACGGGCATTGCCAAGCATCCATTCAACAAAGCCGTAGATGCGCAACCGTTTGATCGAACCGCCATGATTGGTGATCTGCAGGCGGGACACGCGCACCGGCAGCGTGGTGTCTACGGTGTGGGTGAGGTCCAGGCCGACATTGCCGTGACGTGAGAGGAAGCTTGAATAGCCTTGTCCATGTCGTGTTTCGTATTGCACGGACGGATCCCGCAACACCGAGGCAGTCGGTGCAAAAGCAGTATTCTTGTCGAGGTCCAATATATAGAGCGCTTCGCCGGAACGGTTGATAACCGGATCGTTCGACCACTGCGTGAGTTGATAGTCGCGGCTGTTGCCAGACCAGGTAAAGCCTGCGCCCTCAGCCGAGACATGGAAGCCAAAACCGGGATTGGAAATGACGTTGATCCAGGGTTGAGGTGTACAGGTCGAACCGCCAAGACGAACAACGTATTCGCCGCTCTTCATGTCAAAACCACCAAACCCATTCCAGAACACCAGATCATCGCCAGAGACATTTGGGCGGCGTGTACTCAGCAGTTGCGTCGGTGCCGGAGCGATCCCACGCCAGTCATCGGGCGTCGTTTCAGCAGTGGCAATTGTCTTGCCCCTGGTTTCTGTGACGGGAACCAGGTCAAGACTAAGGCCTTCCATTCGTTTCAACTGTTCAGCCAGCGAGCCGTTCTGGGCGTGCATCACAATTCGGGCCGACGCAAGCAAGGTATTGTAGCTCACATCGCTCATCTGATCGCGACGGACGGTGAAGATATGGACGCGCGGACCAAGCTGGGCGCCGCGAGCGCGACTGTTTTCGCAGATGGCTTCAAGCCCGCGCTGGAAATCCTGGGCGTAGGAGAAGGATCGTTCGTTGATGACAACAACGTCCACGACAAGGCCTTTCGCCCGCCAGTATTCATGCGCCCGCAGGAGATTCTTCAATGTTTCCATGTCGGCTTCATCGTCGATGCGCAGGGCAAGGATCGGGAAGTCGCCGGAGATCGACATAGGCCAAAGCTCAGACTGACTGCCGAGACCGCTCGCGATGCTCTCGGATGGCATGCGCAAAGCCTTTTCCGGATAGATCAGGCTGGTTGCAACGCGCTGGAAGACCTGAGCCTCATCAGGATTGATGCCAATATGGTGGAGGCGGACCTGGGAACTAGTCCAGGACAGTGAGAATTCGCGTGCAAAGCAATCTGGATGACGGAACCGGGCGACGACTTCTTCGAGCTCCTGCCGGTTTGACCGGACGAGCGTCCAGAACACCAGTGTAACCTTCTTGTGAGCAGGTACGCGGACGCGGCAGCGCAGTGATGCAATCGGATCAAGCACGAAACCATGGCTGCCGCTCAACGTCGCGCCGTCATCGAAAGCCGCAGGGTTGCGCAGGGAACGTCCGCGGCCAATGAATGCCCGTCTGTCAGTTTCGGCTTGGACTTCGCGCATCGCACCGGAACTGTCGCTGACCATGTGTGCGACATGGATGTCAGGCTCGTCATTGCTGCGTTTGCGGCGCGTGGCGTAAATCGTATCGCCACGCTGGTCAATTTCGGTTTCCACAAACATTTTCGCGAAGGCTGGATGGGCCGTGTCGGTATCATCATTGGTCAGAACCAGTTCGGCATAGGACGTAACCTCGATGATCTCGGTCTTTTGTGCCAGTGTTGGTAATGACAATACGCCGGCCCTCGCCGTCTGAGTCGGAAGCCACAATCGCCTCCACTGTCGTATGAAGCGTCCCTGTCTCCTTGATGAATTCCGCCTTGTAGTCGGCGAAGATCGTCGTGCTCTTTTCGCCAGCGAGCCGCACCGGATCGCCGGTTGCCGACCACCATTCGCCATTTTCCATGTCCCTGAGAAACAGGAAGGTCCCATAGCCACTTTCCAGGGCGTCAGGCTGGAAGCGCGTGATAGCAAGTCCGTTCCAGCGGCTGTAGCCGCCACCGTTAGCCGTCACCATGACCGAGTAATGCCCATTGGACATGACCTGCGTCGCGCGTGGCGCATTCAGAGGATTCTGGATGACGTGGATGGAAGGGGTTTCCTCGCTGCTCTCGACGGCTTTGCGCATTGGATTCTCGGCTTTCGCCTGCAGAACCGGAATTTCGCGTGGCGCTTTCTCCTGCAGCAGGAGTTCTGCTGCTTCGATGACAGGATCGGCATGGAACCGCTCGCGCATACGGCCTTCAAAGACCACATTATTGACCGCCACGATCGACATGCCGTGATGGTGCGCCATGTAGTTGCGGACAATGGCATATTCTTCGTCTTCGCGGACGCGCGACTTGGTGAAGTCGACGGCATCATAGAAGCCATATTGACCAAGCGCACCCAACGCGCGCAGCCGTTTCAAGTTCTTGACCGCCTCGGCCGGCTGGTATTGGCTCGCCATGATGCTTGCATACGGCGCAACCACGTAATTCTTCGACAGTCCACGCTTGAGGCCCAAAGTAGGAACACCGAAATTGGTGTACTGATAGTTCATTTCCGGATCGCGCGCGTTGTAGGCGGCTTCAGAAATGCCCCATGGCAGCCCCTTCGAATCTCCATATTCGATCTGACGTTGCACGATCAGCTTGTTAGTCTGATCCAGCATGCTGCCCAGCGGCTCGATCATGACCAAAGGTGGCATGAGATATTCGAACATCGATCCCGACCATGAGATCAGCGCGCCGCGCCATCCAACCGGAACAAGCAGGCGCCCAAGGCGAAACCAGTGGTCGACCGGAATGTCACCCTTGGCAATCGCAAACAGGCTGGCCAGGCGTGCTTCCGAGGCCAGAAGATCATAACAGCTCGCATCGAGCTCATTGGTCTCAACACGGAAGCCAATTGACAGCAGACGCCGCTCCTTGCGCTCCAGGAAGGTGAAATCGGTATCGAACGCCAATTGCCGTGCTCGGGTTGCAAGCGTAACCAGCCGCTCGCGCAAAACGTCAGTGCCCTCATGTGTGCCAATGGCATCGTCGGTATGGGCCTGGCAGGTCTTTACCAGCAAGAGGGCCCACTCATTGGCGGTCTCACTGACGGTGCTCTCAAGCTCGCCGTGCAATTCCTCGGTCAGGCGCTGAATATCGCCGGCGAAGAGGGACAGATTGATTGTGCGCAACGAGGCGGTTTCGGGCTCCTCCTTGATCGTCGTAATCGCGCGGCGGAAGTTCGCGACGCGCTCCTCGAGGCGGCGGCGTAAGGGCCTTAGCACCCGGCGATCATCCGGAATATCAGCGATTGCTTCTTCCAGGATGTCGGCAACGTCGAGAACACCGTCGAGATCGCTCTGCAGATAGACGGAGGGTGCTTCGGCCCATTTCTCGAGTGCGGAAGAAAGGGCAACGAGGTGGCCAGCGAGATTGCCACTGTCCACAGCCGAAACATACAACGGCAGCAGCGGCCGCAACGTAGTCGTCTCGTACCAATTGTAGAGATGGCCGCGATACTTCTCCATCCGTTCAAGGGTGTCGAGCGTCTGATCGATGCGTGTCAGCGTTTCATTGAAGCCGATCCAGCCGAAATCCCGGGCCGCGACGGTGGAGAGCAAATACATGCCGATATTGGTCGGCGATGTGCGCGTCGCAATGACGGGATGAGGGTCTTCCTGGAAATTATCGGGCGGAATGAAGTTTTGTTCCTTGGTTACGAATGTATCGTAATAGTGCCAGGTACGGCGCGCAAAACGACGCAATTCACCCTTGTCCGATGAACGGACATTGAGGTCGTCCAGAGGTTTGGCTGAACGACTGACCAGCCAGGCAATCATCGGTGAAAGAAACCAGATTAACGCAAAAGGCACCGCGAGGAACCATGCGCGGCTATGAGCCGCAAATGGCAGACCAATGGCAATTAAGGCAACAACCATCGCTGGCCACATCAGCTGCGTATAATAGCTGAGTGTATCGGGGGAACTGGTTTTGGCCTGTGCGGCAGCCCGCCACTCGAGCAGGTGCTTGCGTGAGATAAACAGGCGATAGAGCGTTCGCACGATGGCGTCGGCCATCAGGCAGGCCATATTGGCCAGGAAAGTTATTCGCAAGGCGATATCGGCGGCGCCGGCAAACACATCGGTCAGAATCGCTTGCACGTGACCTTTGAGCGACAGGTTCATGTCTGTCGGCACGAGGTTGGTAAAGAGTATCATGGTCGGCACGATAAACATGCTGAAGATCAGGAAGAATTGCCACAGCGTGGCCAGTCCGGGCGGCAGCAATGTCCATCCGGCAATGGCTGCAATCATCCAGAATATCGGCGTCAGGGAGCGGCGCAGATTGTCGACCATCTTCCAGCGGGTGACCGCGGTCACTCCAGGCTTGGTGCTGAACAGATAGGGCAGAAGCTGCCAGTCGCCCCGCGTCCAGCGATGGTGGCGGGAAATATCGACATTGTAGCCTGTCGGATAGTCTTCCACCACTTCGACATCGCTGACGAGCGCGGCACGGGCATAACCGCCCTCGAGCAAATCGTGGCTCAAAACGGAGTTTTCACCGATCTTGCCATCGAGCGCCGCTTCGAAAAAGTCGACGTCGTAAAGTCCTTTGCCCGTGAAGGTTCCTTCACCAAGTACGTCCTGATAGACATCGGAAACAGCAAAAACATAAGGGTCGATACCGCGGTTCACCGAAAAGACGCGTTGCAGGAAGGACGCGTCGTCGCCCGTCGTGAGTGATGGCGTCACCCGCGGCTGAAGAACAGAATAGCCGCTGACGACACGACCCGACTTGGCCCTGTAAATAGGGCGGTTGAGCGGATGCACCAGCTTGCCTGCAAGGCGGTTCACCGAGTCCGGGGTCAGTCGCGTGTCGGAATCGAGCGTCATCACGAACTTGATGTCGGTCGGCACTTCCTCATTCGACGGGAAGTAGGTCGTGTCCTTGTCACCGCGCAAAAGCAGATTGAGCTCGTGCAGCTTGCCCCGCTTGCGCTCCCAACCCATCCAGCGGTCTTCCTGGGCATTGAAGAGACGTTTGCGATGTAAAAGGAAAAAGCGTGGATTGGTCTGCGTGTAATGTTCGTTGAGGGCCGTAATTTTTTCGCGTGCATAGTCGAAAATATCAAGGTCGTCGTCAGTCTGCTCGAACTTGCTGTCGGCCCAGTCTGTCAAAAGTGCAAAATAGACTTCGCCACGCGGATTGGTGAGATAGTGCACTTCAAGATTGCGGATATGTTCATCGACAGAGTCGCGTGACGTAATCAGCGTCGGCACAGCCACAAGGGTTTTCGCCTCCTGCGGCAATCCATTTTTGTACTCGAAGCCGATAAGCCGCGTTGGCGGCATGAACATCGGTATGATCCAGTTAACGAAGCCATTGGCGGTTTCCATTGTTGGGAAAACAGCCAACAGAGTAAACAGCAGCGTCATTTCCTGGGACAACCCCGCGTGACGCAACCAATAGTGGATCAGCAGCAAAATGGCGATCGAGAAGAAGGATGCGGGGACCCACAAACCAGCCAGCCCGAGTTTGCGATAGAAGCGCACCCAGCGCTCAAGCACAGTAGGGCTGTAGGCGCATTGTTTTTCGAGTTCCGGGCGGCCTTCTCCAGCCAGATAATAACCGACATCGCGTTTGCGTTGTTCGGTAACGCCGCCCTCCTCACCCGTCTGCTCGGCACTTTGCTGTGCCAGATCGAGGGCTTCCAGTGTGATGTCCTGTTCGCTCTTGCCGGAACGGCGAGCGATCTTTTCGATGGCCACGCGGTAAGCGTTGCGTGAATGAAAATCGAGCGCATCGAAATTCGAATGCTCTCGCAAGACGGCGTCGACGCCGCTGACCGTCTCGAACCAGGTAATCCAGTCGACATCGTCAATGGACTTCAGGCTACGGATGAGATTGCCCATCGTCACACCGCCGGTGGATTGGCGTGTGTGCTCCTGGATGATGGCATCTTCGGCATCGCTGCCGTTCTTTTCGAGTTCGTCTTCGAGCCAGGCTACAGCAGCGCCGGAATGCGTCGCGCCACCGCGCAGGCGATAGAGCAAATGCGTCGCAAAGGTGCTATCGCGCGCAGCCGGGGCATATTGGGCCAGAAGCTGTGGCAAAGTCTCCTTGTCCGCGTTCAGGGTGATTTCGTCGGCGACACTGTTGGCATAGGCACGCATGCGGCGCGCGCGCTCAACACGCAGGGAAAGACGTCGGGCATTCTCGATCAGGATAAATCGGACAGCGGAAGGCAGTGCCCACAATTCACCAATATGCAGCGGTTGGACCGTCTGGAAGCCTTCGACGATCGCGCTGAGGCTGTTCAATGAGAACTGACTATCGGTGTGGGCGACATAGAGCCATGCTAACGCCATGACCCGCGGGATTCCCGGTTTGCTAACCAGCGATGGCAGTTGCCTGAAAAACTTTTTGGGAAGGTCGCGCTCGACCTGCTGAATATTCTGATCGACAAGATAGTAGTTGTCGAGCAGCCATTGTGCCGCCGGTGTGATTGTCTCCCCGTTGCGTGCTGCGGCATCGGAAGAACGATAGGAATGCAGAATGAGTCTCGCATTTTCCACGGTGCGCTGCTCAAAGACCATGGGCTCATAGTCCGGCAAACGGACATCCTCACCCTTTGCGACGCGAGCACCCAAGTCTCTCAAATCATCGATGGACTTATAATGGGCCCTGATGGGATTAGGCTGGATAGAGAGAATCTGACCAGCAGTTTTCTTCTGGGATGCGAACGCTTGAAAAAAGCTCAATACCGGCATTTGCCTTCGTTTCGGTTGGAAGAAAAAAATCTTCGAGATTGCAGCACAGAGTTGATCATGGGTCGAGTACCCGTGAGTCAGTTTACGATCTAATCGGGTCATGGCAATTAAGCTATCATCACTTTTGTCGTTAGCGATCAGTTTTGATGAAAATGAGTCAGATTTCTATTAGGCTTTGTATGTAATTTTGAGCAGTCACCGCGGCAGATGTGGATTGTTCAGGCGCGCTTTTCGAATAAAGAAGGCCGGGATTTGCCCGTCCCGGCCATTGTGCGCGATGGTGTCCGCTTCAGTTTTTTGGAAACACACGCCAATGCTTGGGGCGGAATGCAATTCCACTCATTTCGGTTGCAGGATGATCGGCAGTAATTCCGATTTCTACGCGGTCCGCAGACCCGCGAAGATCAAGCTCGACGCGTCTCGTTGCGCCCACACGGCGGCTGGCCACGACAGTTCCAGCGATGCACGCTTGAGAGCCGTCAACGATCTCGACATCGTGCGGCCTGAAGTAGAGCGATGCATCCCCATTGGGAAGCTCGCTCTTGAGGCCGATCGGCCGGTCGGCGAGCCAAAGTTCGCCGTTTTCGACGCGAACTCCAAGCGTGCTCGATCTCGCCGATGAAGCTATAGACAAATGGAGAGTTCGGCTTGTCATAGACTTCGTCGGGGGTACCGATCTGCTCGATCCTGCCCTGACTCATCACAACAACACGGTCGGCCAGTTCCAGCGCTTCGTCCTGATCATGCGTTACAAAGACGGTGGTGTGCTTGGTCTTGTCATGGATCTCGCGCAACCAGCGGCGCAGTTCCTTGCGCACCTTTGCGTCAAGCGCGCCAAAAGGCTCGTCGAGGAGCAGTATTCGCGGTTCGATCGCCATGGCACGCGCAAGCGCGACGCGCTGGCGCTGGCCACCCGAAAGTTGGGCCGGATAACGCTTCTCAAGGCCGGAAAGCTGTACGAAATCAAGAAGTTCTGAAGAGCGTCGCCGAATCTCATCAGTGCTTGGGCGCGTGTTGGAAGGTCGTACTTTCAAACCAAAGCCGACATTGTCAATCACAGTCATGTGCCGGAACAACGCATAATGCTGAAAGACAAATCCTACGTTTCTCTCCTGGACCGATTTCAGCGATGCATCTTCATCGCCGAAGAAAACCTTGCCGTCTGTCGGTGTCTCAAGGCCTGCAATCAATCGCAGAAGCGTTGTCTTGCCCGATCCGGATGGTCCGAGCAGGGCGATAAGCTCGCCCGAATTGATATCGAGCGACACGTCGTGCAGCGCCGGAAAGCGATCGAATTCCTTGCGTACACCACTTACGCGAACGTCCATTTTTATTCCTCTCAGTGTCCGCCGGCTGCGCGAAGCTCCGTCCCGTACCTCAGTTCCAGAAGGGATTTGAGAACGAGAGTCACCAGCGCAAGCAACGCCAGCAGCGAAGCCACTGCAAAAGCAGCGACAAAATTATATTCGTTGTAAAGAATTTCGACATGCAGTGGCATCGTATTGGTCAAGCCGCGGATATGGCCTGAAACGACGGATACTGCGCCAAATTCCCCCATGGCCCGGGCGTTGCACAAAAGCACACCATAGAGCAAGCCCCATTTGATATTGGGCAGGGTGACATGCCAGAATGTCTGCCAGCCATTCGCTCCAAGCGAGAGCGCTGCTTCCTCGTCAGTGGTTCCCTGTTCCTGCATCAGCGGGATCAATTCCCTTGCAACAAATGGGAACGTGACGAAAACAGTAGCCAGGACTATGCCGGGAACCGCAAACAGCACTTCAATTCCATGCGATTTGAACCATGGGCCAAGCAGACTGTGTGAGCTGAACAGCAGCACGTAGACAAGGCCGGAAATAACCGGTGAAACTGAAAACGGCAGATCGATCAAGGTTGTCAGGAACGCCTTTCCCTTGAATTCGAACTTGGCGATCGCCCACGCGGCAACCACGCCAAAGATGACATTGAGCGGTACCGCAATGGCCGCCACGAGCAATGTCAGGCGAATTGCGGCGAGCGCGTCGGGCTCAGGAAATGCGGCGAAATAAGCGGCAGGTCCCTTCCGGAAGGCCTCAACAAAAACCGAAACGAGCGGCAGAAGCAGGAATAGTCCGAGAAAGACCAGTGCAGTGCCAGTCAACAGGTAGCGCGCCGTGCGCCGCTCCGTCGTCGCGTGCCGTGCTATGGCCGTCGGGTCTTTGGTTCGCGGCTGATCAAGTGCCATAACCATACCTCCTGCGGCTCCACGCCTGAATGAGATTGATCACAAAGAGCATGAAAAACGAAATGAGAAGCATGATGGTGGCAATCGCAGTCGCCCCCGCATAGTCGAATTCCTCCAATCGGATCACAATCAAGAGCGGCGCAATCTCGGAAACGTAAGGCAGGTTGCCGGCGATGAAGATGACTGAGCCATATTCGCCGACGGCACGAGCAAATGCGAGCGCGAAACCGGTGAGGATTGCCGGTTGCAATCCGGGCAGAAGCACTTGGGTTATCGTTTGGAAGCGATTGGCGCCAAGCGTTGCCGCAGCCTCCTCTACCTCCTTGCGAATTTCTTCCATCACCGGCTGGACTGTCCGGACCACGAAAGGGAGACCGACGAATATCAGGGCGATGGTAATGCCGATGGGCGTAAAGGCGACTTTAATGCCAAGCGGCTCCAGCAAATGGCCGATCCAGCCATTTCTGGCGTAAAGCGACGTCAGGGCGATACCTGCGACTGCCGTCGGCAGGGCAAAGGGCAAGTCGACGATAGCGTCGACGATGCGGCGGCCCGGAAACCGGTACCGTACAAGCACCCACGCGACGATGACTCCGAAAAAGACGTTAACCAGCGCAGCGACGAAGGAAGTGCCGAAGCTGATCTTCAGGGCATTTACAGTACGCGGGTCAACGGCGACATTCCAGAATCCTGTGAAACCCAGCGACGCCGAGCGCCATACGAGGCCTGCCAAAGGGATAAGTACAATCAATGCGAGGTAGGCAAGAGTGAAGCCGAGCGTCAATCCAAATCCTGGAATGACGCTCGGCCTCTTAAACCGCCAACCCGCTTTCGCGAAGTTGGAAATCATGCTGTTACTGTTTCGGCTTGTAAATCTGATCAAATGTTCCGCCATCTCCGAAGTGGTAGGGCTGTGCCTTCGCCCATCCACCGAAGATTGGATCATCGATTGTCACCAGTTTCAACTGCGGTAATTTTTTCAATATTTCAGCTGGTACGAGTTCCGGCTCTGCCGGGCGGTAAAAATGCTTTGCAGCGAGCGTTTGACCCTCTTCCGAATAGAGATATTTGAGGTAGGCTTCAGCCGGTTTGCGCGTGCCCTTCGTATCGACATTTCCGTCAACGACGGCAACTGGCGGCTCAGCAAGGATCGACTGCGGCGGGACGACGATGTCAAACTGGTCTTCGCCGAATTCAGCCAGCGAGAGGTAGGCCTCGTTTTCCCAAGCCAGCAGCACGTCGCCAAGCTGGCGTTGCGCAAAAGTCGTCGTCGAACCGCGCGCACCGGTATCCAGAACCGGAACGTGCTGGAAAAGGGTGCCGATATATTCCTTGATCTTGGTTTCATCCCCGCCGAATTGGCCATAAGCCCACGCCCAAGCGGCCAGATAGTTCCAGCGTGCACCGCCGGAGGTCTTCGGATTCGGCGTGATGACCTCTACACCGTCTTTGACCAGGTCGCCCCAATCCTTGATGCCTTTTGGATTGCCCTTGCGCACGAGAAAGACGATTGTTGACGTATAGGGAGCCGAGTTGTGCGGGTATTTGGTACGCCAGTCGGCATTGATCTTGTTGGCTTTGACGATAGCTGAAATATCGCTTTCAAGCGCCAGTGTCACCACGTCGGCGTCGAGTCCGTCAATGACCGCGCGCGCCTGCTTGCCCGAGCCGCCGTGTGATGTCTGGATTGTGACTGTCTCGCCCGTGTCGGCCTTCCATTTGGCCGCGAAAGCCGCATTGAAATCTTTGTAAAACTCGCGTGTCGGGTCATACGACACGTTTAAGAGTGTGGTGTCCGCACGGGCAGCAGACATCGGCTGATAAGCGACCGTCGCCGTAAGCAACGCGGCCGCTAGTGATAGGGAAAGTCGGGAATGTTTCATGCCTGCCTCCGTATGATAACAACTGAAGCGTAGCAGAGCCCCTCTCAATAAGGGCGTTAGAAAGAATTCCTTTTATACGAAAAAATTAGAATATTCTACCAGATCCGCATAGCCTACTGAAATAGTCGTCTAATCAGCGCGAGTATGTGATTTACCCTCGCTCGGGAAAATCGGCGGGTAGCGCGCAAAATGGGCGGCAAAGGCTGCAAACGGGCATTTTTAGAAAATGATCCATCACCGGCATTTTCCAGCGCGAGGGATCGCTGGCGACAACGCTGCCGCCAGTGACCCCAGTGATTATTTGTGGTGCAGAAGTTTCACTGGCGTGGCATCCGCAACCGTTACGTAGCTGGCGGGTGCCAGGCGGGTTTCGGTAATTGCATGGGTTTTGATCGGCATGACGAAAATCGCTGCCGTCAAGAGTGCAGTTGCAGCGATGGAAAGGCGCCGTTCCATGCGTGAATTGATGATCATGATGTCTCCCTTCCTAGTGATATTTCGCCCGAAGCGGGCGGGAAATAATGTCGTCGATAGCGGATTTGGGAATCGGCAAAAGCAGTTGATCCAATTCGACCAGAGTTTCAGCAAAAGTGATTGCCGCGTTCTCGACTTCCTCCTGGCGTGAGGGACATGCCATGGCATTGAGGCAGGTTCGTGCCGCAACCATGTCGCAATTCTGGAGACCGGCGATCAGTCCCAAAGTGAGGCACTCTTCCCGGCAAACGTGATGCGATCCGAACGGGAAAGTTTTAAGTGGACAAAACGCACAATGACGCAAGGTGCGGATGAAGAACGACAGCTCGGAAAGCGCACGGTTGCCGTTACGGCTACCGAGGAGTTCGCTGTAAAGTCCGTAGGCCATTTCCCATGCGATGACAGAACCGGTCTCGAACCCGGCCGCCCAACGCCGATAACCCTCGAGCACAAGCTTTTCCGGCTGCGGTCGAAATAACAGCCTGTACCATGGCCGGTTTCAGATACGCGCGGATACATCGGCACCCCCATCCTGTTCGTTGTTGCAGGTCAAGGCGGGGGGCCTATTGCGGCCAATGCAAACGGTTGACTGCGCCGGCCTGTTAGGGCCCGCAACAGAGATTGAAAGCTGCCTGCGCAGCAATGAAACCACGCGCAAGCGCGGCAGAAAAAGACCTATCATGGGTCCTCCAATCGAAAGGGTTCAAGGCCCAGACATCAAAGGGGTGCGCTCTTGCGCTTTTGCATAAAGGCTTTCGAAAATCCCAATGTCAAACATTAATTGTTTAAAACCTATAAAAATATCAATAGGTTAGAATAATTCTAGGAAATTATGAGTTTTTTAGTATACAAATGTTCGGATTGCCACAAAATGAGCATGCGCGCCCCCGCCGAAACGGGGGCAATGTTGTCGGGATCAACCTGCGATCAGCAGCCGTAATTTCTTCATCGCAACGTCCGGGCTTTCCTTGTAGTCGATCGTGCTTTTCAGCCGGGCATCGCGATCGAGCAGCATGACCGACGCGGTATGATCCATCGTGTAGTCGCCATTTTCAGTTGGGACTTTTTTGGCATAGATCTTCCACGCCTTAAGAAATTTCTCCACCTCGTCGGGCTTGCCAGTGATACCGGTAATTCGGTCTGTGAAAGCTGATGTATAGCCCTTCATCACATCGGGCGTATCGCGTTCGGGGTCGACGGAAATGAAAAACACGCGCAAATCCTTGCCTTCGTCACCAAGCGTCTTGAGCCAGCCTGCCATCTCGAACAGTGTCGTCGGACAGACTTCCGGACAATGGGTGAAGCCGAAGAACAACGCTGTCGGATGGCCTTTGAAGGCCGCTTCGGTAATTGGCGCGCCAGTCTGGTCGGTCAAATTGAACGGCGCCCCCAGCTGCACGGCTTCGGCCTTATTACCGAAACGAGTATTCGCGTATGTAAACACCAGAAAGAGCGACAGAGCGGCAATGACCGCCCACATCCCAAAGCGCAAAAGACGGAAATTCATCAGTTGTGCTCCATGCTGGTGGCATTGGCTGGCCCGGCCATGAACTGAACCTCGACCTTGCCGGCTTTGGCAAACTCAAGCGTGACAGGAATCATGTCGCCTTCTTTCAGCGGCGCCGTAAGGTTGATCAACATCAGGTGCGTGCCACCAGGCGAAAGTTCAGCGGTGCCGCCAGCCGGGATTTCGAGCCCGTCTTTCAACTGACGCATCTGCATGACGTTTCCATCCATCTTCATTTCATGCACTTCGACACGTTGGGCTGCCGGGCTTGAGCCGCCGACCAGGCGATCGGCTTGCTTCGACTGATTCGTAATCGTTACATAGCCGCCGCCGACCTTGGCCCCGGGCAATGTCGCGCGTGTGAATGCGCCGCTCAAGACAAGATCGCCGGCTTTTACAGGTTCCATCATGTCATCACTCATCGCGGCAGCGTCACCTTTGCCCATGGCGGAGTGGTCATGTGACTGAGCAGCAGCAAATGAAACTGAGGTGGCCAGCAGCGCGAGCGCGGCAATTCGGGAAAAGGATCTCATCGGATGTCTCCAGTTCAGATTGTTCAAGAGAATACACGTTGCAAAGGCGAGGGGATGCGCGTGACCAGCTGGTCCAGGACCAGCATAGTGAGGATAGCGAACCCGGTAAGCGGAAAGAGGATGCCGAAGCCGAGAATGACGAGCGTCAGCATGGCAAATACACTCTTTTGCGATGGCATTGGCGGAACGCCGAGACGGCCTGAGGGGCGCCGCTTCCACCACATGACAACCGCCGAAACCGACGTCAGAACAATGGCGAGACAGGTCATGAGCATGACGATCTGGTTGGCTAGGCCCAGATACTCGCCCTGGTGTACGCCGATACCAAATTCGATAGCCTTGGCCCCCGCGCCATAATCGGCAAACTTCAGATCAACGAGCGGTTTGCCGGTATATTGGTCGAAGTGGATCGTTCGTTGTTTGGCAATGTCGTCCGGGAAAATAGCTGCCGTATAGACACCCTTCTTGCCGGACGGCAGAGAAACCTCGAAACCCGGTGCCATACCCGCAGCACTGGCCGAAGCGACAATTTGATCGAGACCGATAGGCTGTGCGGTGGCGCTTGGCGTCGATGTCGGCACCGGAGCGTTTTCGACGGTCCATCCGGAGTTGGTCAAAACTTCTTTAGTTGGGATTTTTGACACCGGCACATCGTCCCAGAGCAGCGCCGGATAACCGAGGCCAGCGCTAGACAGCGTCGCGTTGACCTTGTCGCCCCAATAGCCCGACCAGGGCATGCCTGTTATTGCCAGGAAGAAGATCAGGGCCCCGGCTGCGGCGCCGGTCACCGCATGAATATCCCGCCAGAACACGCGTTTGTCCGGCGTGCCCCGCACGCTGATCACGCCGCCAGTCTGCTTGCGCGGCCACCAGAGATAAAAGCCGGTAATGACGAGAATGAGCGCGAGACCCCCGACCGCCTCGACGATGCGATTGAACGCTGAACCGAAATAGTCGAGGCTGTGGATCTTCTTGACGACCCAGTTGAATTCCTCTTTCTCGCCGACCTTGCCAAGAACGGAGCCGCTGTAGGGATCGACGAAGACGAGAACATTGCCGGTATCGGTGCCAACCGTAACGCGAGCAGATTGCGTTGGCGCTGCGGGAGCACGATAGCGCGATACTTTCGACCCAGGTACCGCTGCCTTGGCATTATCAATCAACAGCGATGGAGCCAAGGCTTTGCCGCGCGGCTGCACCACATTGCGATAGGCGAACGCCGTATTGTCTATCTCGTCCTTGAACAGGTAGAGACTGCCGGTGACGGCCAGATTGAGCATGAAGGGTATGACCAGAAGGCCGGCGAAAAAGTGCCAGCGCCAGATGGCGCGGTAGAGCGAAAGACTGATGTCATTGGGCTTCTCGGAAGCCAAGCTTGAGACGGACATAGGTGTTCCATTCGTCTGGCAGAAAGGGTGACGGACTGCATCTGCAGGCCCGCCGCGACGCACCCCGGAAGGCGCATTGTTTCTGTCAGGCGAGGGGAGGCGCTTGTGGCGGAGCCGATGGGGGATAGAGGCTGCGTGCGATCAGGATCGCTTCGCGCTTTATTGCTAGCGAACGAGCTGGCTGGACCTTTGGACCGGCCGTGGAGGCGGGCGCAGGCAGGATGAACGACCCGGAGAGCCTGCAGGCCTCGCAACCGGTGCCGTGCCAGGAGCTCGTGTGCAGATCCTTGTCGCCGCTGCCTGGGAGACATAATACGGGAACAGTGCCATCTGGCAGCGTATAGGCAGCGAGATCGATCTGGCCGCCCGTCCCCGCTTCGATCGGCTGGTGCGCGAAAGCAACGAAAACGAGCGCCAATGCGCACAGCATGCGCACCGCCAATCGCCAATCGTTCCAGGTCTTGCGCATCAACGCCTCATGTTCCAGCCGGAAAGCTCAAATACATCAGCCGGGCGCCGAAATCTATGCGGCAAAGCGACGGCGAATGTTTAAAGGCGCTGAATTTCGATTAGCCAGGCGGTTTGAGGGGTGCCGGCGAAAGCAATCGCTTCAGACGGGGACAGATGGATCAGGTCATCGAGCCCAAACTGTTCTCTGTTCGAAGCCAGCGCATTCGAACGAAACAGTACAAAGGTTTCGTCTGCGCTGGCGGTAATATCCGCCTGGTCAAGCCGCCTGACACTGGCCGAAAATCGTCCGCGACGAACCATGACGTTGAGATCCGTGACTTCCCGGATAACATCGGCGCTCGTCGGGACATCACCGGGAAAGGCGATGGCCGGGGAGGCCGGGCCAATCAACGCCGCCTTGCCACCACCGATCGTCAGCCGCATCTCGCCGTCCAGGACGGCAAGAACCCGGTCGATATTGGCAAATGCGGAGAAAGGGCCGGAGCTTGGCACTTTTGCGATGCTGATGCGCCAGTCGAAATCGCTGACCGCTGCCCCAGACGGTGAAATCGCGATCTCGGTCGTGAATCCACCGCCATTCTTCCATGGCATTTGCCGGTGATCGCCGGCGCGCAGAATGCGCATCAGCCAAGAATACCCGGCAGGTTCAGGCCCTTTTCCCTGGCGCATTCAATGGCAATCTCATAACCCGCATCGGCGTGACGCATGACGCCCGTGGCAGGATCGTTCCACAACACGCGTCCGATACGCTCCGCGGCATCGCCGGTGCCATCACAGCAGATCACCATGCCGGAATGTTGCGAGTAGCCCATGCCGACGCCGCCACCGTGATGCAACGATACCCAGGTGGCGCCCGAGGCGGTATTAAGCAACGCATTCAACAGCGGCCAGTCGGAAACCGCATCGGACCCATCCTTCATCGCTTCCGTTTCGCGATTGGGCGAGGCAACGGAACCGGAATCGAGATGGTCGCGACCGATCACGATCGGCGCCTTTAGCTCGCCCGTGCGCACCATTTCATTGAAGGCGAGGCCAAGGCGATGCCGGTCACCGAGACCGACCCAGCAGATGCGTGCCGGCAAGCCCTGGAAGGCGATGCGCTCGCGCGCCATGTCGAGCCAGTTGTGCAGATGCGTGTTGCCCGGGGTCAGTTCCTTCACCTTGGCGTCGGTCCTGTAGATGTCTTCCGGGTCGCCCGAAAGCGCTGCCCAGCGGAACGGGCCAATGCCCCGGCAGAATAGGGGGCGGATATAGGCGGGGACGAAGCCCGGGAAGGCGAAAGCGTTCTCCAGGCCCTCGTCCTTGGCCACTTGGCGAATATTGTTTCCGTAGTCGAGTGTCGGTATGCCCCGGTTCCAGAATGCGATCATTGCTTCGACATGCTCGCGCATCGACGCCCGCGCGGCTTTCTCGACCGCCTTCGGGTCACTTTCGCGCTTTTCACGCCATTCCGCCATCGTCCAGCCCTTTGGCAGATAGCCGTTGATCGGGTCATGCGCGGAAGTCTGGTCGGTGACGATATCCGGGCGCACGCCGCGGCGCACCAGTTCCGGTAAAACATCGGCGGCATTACCAAGTAGGCCGACGGATTTGGCCTCGCCGGCTTTTGTCCAGCGATCGATCATCTCCAGCGCTTCGTCCAGCGTCTCAGCCTTGGCGTCCACGTAACGGGTACGCAGGCGGAAATCGATCGAGTCGGGATTGCACTCGACCGCAAGGCAGCATGCACCGGCCATCACGGCGGCGAGCGGCTGCGCGCCGCCCATGCCGCCAAGTCCGCCGGTCAGGATCCATTTGCCCTTGAGGTTGCCGTCATAATGCTGGCGGCCGGCCTCGACGAAGGTCTCGTAGGTGCCCTGAACAATGCCCTGCGTGCCGATATAGATCCACGAACCGGCGGTCATCTGGCCGTACATGGCCAGACCCTTCTTGTCGAGTTCGTTGAAATGGTCCCAGGTCGCCCAATGCGGCACGAGATTGGAATTGGCGATCAGCACGCGGGGGGCATTGGCATGGGTCTTGAAAACACCGACCGGCTTGCCGGACTGGACGAGCAGCGTCTCATCTTCGTTCAGCGTCTTCAGCGTGGAGACGATCTTGTCGAAGTCGTCCCAGGTGCGGGCCGCGCGGCCAATACCACCGTAGACCACGAGCTCATTGGGGTTTTCGGCAACCTCCGGATCGAGATTGTTCATCAGCATCCGCAGCGGCGCTTCGGTCATCCAGGATTTGGCGTTGAGCTCATTGCCCCGGGGGCTGCGAATTTCCCGGATATTATGCCTTGGATTGTTCATTATCTGCTCCCCAATTTGATAGCGGTCTGTTCGATGATCCCGAGAACGTCCTTGAGATGCCGGCGCAATTTTTCCGCCTTGGCCTCATCAAGGGCAAAGGGCGGTGCTTCAGTCGCCAAGTGCGATGATTGCGTCAGTTCCATCTGAATGGCGTGGATGCCAAGCTGTGGCTGGCCGTAGTGGCGCGTCGTCCAGCCACCCTTGAACCGGCCATTGATGACGGCGTCATAGCCACGTGCGGCAAAGACGATACGGCCGACCGCCGAGGCGATTTCGGGCGAACAGCTCTTGCCTTCGTTGGTGCCGATGTTGAAATCCGGCAGCTTGCCTTGGAAGAGGAAAGGGATATGCGACCGGATGGAGTGGCAGTCATAAAGAATCGCCAGGCCGCAAGCCTCACGCACCCGCTTGATCTCATCGGCGAGCGCTGCGTGGTAGGGACGATGAAATTGCTCCAGCCGCGATTTTATATCTGCCGCATTGGGCTTTTCACCGTCACGCCAGATCGGCTTGCCGTCAAAATCCGTTTCCGGGATCAGCCCTGTGGTATTTTGCCCAGGATAAAGGCTGACGCCTTCCGGATCGCGGTTTGCATCGATCACATAACGATGGAAAGTCGCCCGGACCGTCGTTGCTTCCGGAAGCAGCCCATCATAGAGCTGATCGATGTGCCAGTCGGTGTCGGCAAGCAGCTGGCCGTTTTGGTTGAGCCGCTTCCAAATATCGGCGGGAACATCGGTCCCCGTATGCGGGAACCCGAGAATGATCGGGGACAACCCCCGTTCGACTTCGACAACACTCATAAGTCTGTGTCCAAAACCGGCAGAATATCAGTAGAGATCGCGGCATTGAGTGCACCGGAGGCAATAAGATCGGAAACAGCTTTCAAATCGGGTGCCATGTAACGATCCTCATCCAGTGTCGGCACTGCCGTACGAATAACGCCGTGGGCTCGGGTCAGTTCCGGGCTGGTCCGCAGCGGACTGCGTAAATCGATACCCTGCGCAGCGGTCAGTGCCTCGATACCAATGATCGAGAACAGATTTTCAGTCATCTGCAGGAGGCGGCGCGCGCCATGGCACGCCATCGACACGTGATCTTCCTGATTGGCCGAAGTGGGCGTCGAGTCGACCGAGGCCGGATGGGACATCTGCTTGTTTTCCGACATAAGCGCCGCAGACGTGACTTCCGCGATCATCAGCCCCGAATTCAAGCCGGGCTTTCGGGCGAGGAAGGCGGGCAAGCCGTAGCTCAGCGCCGGATCGACCAGCAAGGCGATACGCCGCTGCGCGATAGAACCGATCTCGCAGATTGCCAGCGCAATTTGATCGGCGGCAAAAGCTACAGGCTCCGCGTGGAAATTGCCGCCCGACACGACGGAGCCATCGCTCAGCACGAGCGGGTTGTCGGTCACGGCATTGGCTTCAATTTCCAGCGTCCGGGCCGCCATGCGCAACAGGTCGAGGCAGGCGCCGTCCACCTGAGGCTGGCAGCGGATGCAATAGGGATCCTGAACGCGCTCGTCCCCTTCGATATGGCTCATCCGTATGGGCGAGTTTTCGAGCAGCCGGCGCAAGGCGGCACCAGTATCGATCTGACCGCGATGACCGCGCAAAGTGTGAATATCCGGATGGAACGGCGCCGAGGAACCCATGGCGGCATCGGTCGAAAGAGCGCCGGTAATGAGTGCCGACTGACCTGCCCGGTGGGCGCGGAAGAGACCCGCCAAGGCAAGGGCGGTCGAAACCTGGGTGCCGTTGATGAGTGCGAGGCCCTCCTTTGCCGCCAGAACGACGGGCTTGAGCCCCGCCTTGGCAAGGCCATCGCCCGCACGCATCTGCATGCCGTCAAATACAACATCGCCTTCGCCGATCATCGCTGCCGCCATATGCGCCAACGGCGCGAGATCGCCTGATGCACCGACAGACCCCTTTTCCGGAATGACCGGGATCACGCCCTTCTCCAGCATGGATTCGATCAGGCTGATGAGCTCAGGCCGCACACCGGACGCGCCGCGTCCCAGCGAGATCAACTTCAGCACCATAATCAGGCGAACGATGTTTTCGGGTAATGGATTGCCGACACCGCAACAATGGGAGAGGATCAAATTGCGCTGCAGGGTCTCAACGTCGGCAGCCTCAATCTTGATCGACGCGAGCTTGCCAAATCCCGTATTGATGCCATAGACGGGCTCGTTGCCGCCGGCAATTTCGGCGATGCGCCGTGCCGCGGCCGTGATTCCTGGATGAAAGGAAGGATCGAGCCTGGCGGAGCCTCCCTGCCAGTACATTGTTTCCAAAACAGAAATTGGCACGGAGCCGGGATGAAGTGTGATGGTCATGATTATGCTTTCAAAACAAGCTGATAGAGCGGGTTAAAGCCGATGCGGTAGCAGAGTTCCGCTGGTTGCTCGGCGTTCCAGATAGCGATTTCGGCGCGCTTTCCAGGCGTGATGGTACCAATCTCGCCTTGCAGGCCAAGTGCGTGCGCCGCCTCGCGTGTCGCCCCGGCGAGTGCTTCTTCCACGGTCAGGCGAAAGAGCGTGCAGGCCATGTTCATGGTCAATAGGAGCGAGGTAAGGGGCGAGGTGCCGGGATTGCAATCCGTGGCGACAGCAATGCGAACACCTGCATCGCGCAAGATTGCTACGGGCGGCGCGCGTTCTTCCCGCAGCGCGTAAAAGGCACCAGGCAGGAGTACGGCAACGGTTCCTGCCGTCGCCATGGCTTTCGCACCCTCTTCGTCGAGATATTCGAGATGGTCGGCCGATAGCGCGCCGAACGATGCCGCAAGCTTGGCCCCACCGAGGTTCGACAGCTGCTCGGCATGAAGCTTCACCGGCAGACCGAGCGCCTCGGCCTTTGCAAAGACACGGGAGATTTGCGCGGGCGAGAAGGCAATGCCCTCGCAGAATCCATCCACGGCGTCGACCAGACCCTCCGCATGAGCTGCTTCAAGACCGGGCAGCGCCACCTCTGAAATATAGTCGTCAGCACGGCCGCGATACTCGGGCGGGACAGCATGGGCGCCGAGATAGCTCGTCAGGATCCGCACCGGGCGCATTGTGCCGAGGCGGCGCGCGACACGCAGCATTTTCAGTTCAGCCTCGATGTTGAGACCGTAGCCGGACTTGATTTCGATGGTCGAAATGCCCTCAGCCAAAAGCGTATCGAGCCGGGGCAGGCTTTGCGCGACAAGTTCGTCCTCGCCCAAGCCGTTGGTCGCTTTAACGGAGGAAATGATGCCGCCGCCAGCTCGCGCGATCTCTTCATAGCTCGCGCCCTCCAGCCGCATCTCGAACTCTCGGGCACGGTTGCCACCGAAAACCAGATGCGTATGACAGTCGATGAGGGCCGGGGTTGCCAGCCTGCCGCCGAAGTCCTGGCGCTCGACAGTGCTCCAGTCGCCTGGAACCTCCTGTCCGACCCAGACGATCCGCTCGCCATCGATGCCGATCGAGCCATTATCAATCAGGCCATAGGGCGCGCCGGTTTGCTCCAGCGTGGCGATCTTCAATCCGGACAGAATTTTTCTCATCGGCCTTCGCAGCGTCCCCATTTATGGTCTTGCTCATATCATTATTATGTATATACATATTATGTCAATCGGTTGCGGGAGAAGAAATGAGAGACGCGATGAAATCTGTTTTTGCGCGGAAGGCCCTGACGCTGAACGGTTGGGAAAATGACGTCCTCTTGCATATCGACACTTTGGGCCGCATCGCGTCGGTCGTGCCAAATAGTGCAGCCGATTCCTGATGCTTACGTTGTTGATCGGCTGCTCCCTGCGCAGGCCAATCTGCACAGCCATACCTTCCAGCGCGGCATGGCCGGGCTTTCCGAAGCGCGCAGCCCGGCGGGGCGTGACAGCTTCTGGACATGGCGCGAGATCATGTATCGCTTTCTCGATATTCTTGGCCCAGAAGACATCGAGGCGATCGCCGCCTTTGCCTTCGCCGAGATGCTCGAGGCGGGTTATTCCAGCGTCGCGGAATTCCACTATGTTCATCATCAGCCGGGCGGTGAGCCCTATGCCAACTTGAGCGAATTGTCGGAGCGGATCGCAGCGGCGGCCAGCGCGACCGGCATTGGCCTGACGCTGCTGCCCGTCGCCTACGCGCAGGGCGGCGTTGACGGGCGCGCACTGACAGGCGGGCAACTGCGCTTCGGCAATGATCTGGAGCGTTATGTTGAACTGGCGCAAGTCGCTGAAAAGACTGCAAAAAGCGTCAGCCTCGACGCAGGTTTCGGTGTCGCTCCGCATTCGATCCGCGCCGTGAACGAGCGCGACCTTAAGGCGCTGGAGCAGCAGTTCCGCCGGATGCCCTTCCACATTCATATTGCCGAGCAGATACCGGAGATCGAAGAGGTGCAGGCGGCCTATGGCCAGCGCTCGATGAGCTGGCTGCTCGATCACCTGCCGGTCAATGAGCGCTGGTGCCTGGTCCATTCCACCCATATGACGCCGGAGGAAACGCAGCGAGTTGCACAAAGCGGCGCCGTGGTTGGACTTTGCCCGATGACCGAAGCCAATCTCGGCGATGGAATTTTCAATGGAGTCAATTACTTGAGCGAAGGCGGCCGGTTCGGCACCGGATCGGATTCCAACATCCGCATTTCGCCATCGGAAGAGTTGCGCCAACTTGAATACAGCCAGCGGTTGCGGGATGTGTCGCGCGTTACCCTCTCGGTCGAAGGCAAGTCCTGCGGCCGGACGCTTTACGACACCGCGCTGGCGGGTGGTGCGCAGGCACTCGGCCGGGATTCCGGCAGTCTAGCCCCCGGCAAATGGGCAGACATGATTGCCATCGACGTTGAAAATGCTGCACTTTTTGGCCTGAGCGGCGACAGGCTGCTTGACGGCTGGATTTTTGCGGGCGACAGACAGGCCGTCAGCGATGTCTGGTCGGCTGGGCGCCATGTGGTGCATGAGGGCCGGCATCGCGACCGGACGGCGATCGTTAAAACCTACAAAACTCGCTTGGCAGCGATACTGGAGAGAGTGTGACGGCAACTGCACGCAAATCGTTCCATGCCATCAAGGCCGAGATGGCGCGGCGCATCGCCGAACGGGTCTGGGCGCCCGGAGCGTTGATTCCGGGCGAGGAAGTGCTGGCCGTCGAATTCAGCTGCGCCAGGGCCACGGTCAATCGCGCCTTGCAGGAACTGGCGCGCGGCGGTGTCCTGGTGCGCAAGCGCAAGGCTGGCACCCGCGTGGCGCTCCACCCGATGCGGGAGGCGCGTTTCGTCATCCCGATCGTGCGTCAAGAGATTGAAAACAAAGGCGGAATCTATCAGTTTCGCCTGCTTTCGAATAGAGTTGAGAAGGCGCCGCTGGCCGTCACCAAACGGCTCGGCCTCGCCAAAACGAAAGAGATGCTGCATGTGCGCTGCCTGCATCTTTCCGACGGCAAGCCCTATCAATATGAAGACCGCTGGGTCAATCTCGACGCCGTTCCCTCCATTCGCAATGAGACATTCGAGACGGTCAGCCCCAATGAATGGCTGGTCACGCACTCGCCGTTTTCACAGGCAGAAATCATTTTCCACGCTGATCTGGCAGGCATTGAAGAGGCCGAAATCCTTGGCATTGACGAGAAGGAATCGGTTTTCATCATCGAACGCCTGACATTCGTGCTGCAAAAGCCTATCACTTTCGTTCGCATGAGCCACCCAGGTTCGCATCGGATGGTCACTCAACTCTAGACAACTATTTTGCGCGCCAAGGTTGATAATGCTTGGCCAGAATCGATGATTGTTCGGCCATTTTCGCCGGTTCCCGGGCAAGATTGGATGGCACTCGAGCGAAACTTTTCCAACCTTGGCAAAACATGTGTCAGACTTGGTGTTTCGTGCCATGAACCCATCAGCAACTGGCGGCGAGGCCGGTGCATGATCGGTTTTCGTGGACAAATGGCCATTGGCGTTTCGCCTCAACTGCACTATTTGAAAGCATCTTCGTAATACGCAATTCCGATTGGGAAGCCGCTTCACACTTTTCCTGGAATTGCGCCAAGGAATGACAGGGATGGAATTGCAATGGCAGGCGTGACGAAAGACCAGGTCCTCGAACAGCTGAAGACAGTGACCGGTCCCGACTTCAACAGCAACATCGTCGAGCTCGGCCTCGTGTCGGATATTTTCATTGCCGCCGGCAAGGTGTTCTTCTCGATCACCGTGCCAGCCGAGCGGGCCCAGGAACTGGAGCCGCTGCGTGCCGCCGCCGAGCGCGTCGTCAAGAACATGCCGGACGTCACCGGCGCCGTCGTTGCCCTGACAGCCGAGAAGAAAGGCGGGCCGACCAGCGACGATGCGCCGCCGAAGGCCACCCCCTCGCCACGGCCCGCACAGCGGCCTGCTCCGGCGGGCGCGGTTCCACCGCCGCGCGTACCGGCTCAAGGTGCACCCGCCCAAGGAGCGTCCGCCCAAGGAGCGTCCGCAAGTCCCGCACATTCGCATGGCCACGCTGCTGCACCGGTCAAAGCCGGTGTGCCGGGCGTCGGCGCGATCATCGCGGTTGCGTCGGGCAAGGGCGGTGTCGGCAAGTCGACCACGGCGGTCAACCTCGCGCTGGGGTTGCAGGCCAACGGACATCGCGTCGGCATTCTCGATGCGGACATTTACGGTCCTTCCATGCCGCGCCTGCTTGGCCTGCATGGCAAGCCGGAAGTGATATCGGGCAGGGTGCTCAAGCCGATGGAAGGCTACGGCCTGAAAGTCATGTCGATCGGCTTCCTGGTCGATGAGGAAACCCCGATGATCTGGCGCGGCCCGATGGTCATGTCGGCGCTGACGCAGATGCTGCGCGAGGTGCAGTGGGGCGATCTGGATGTATTGGTGGTCGACATGCCGCCCGGCACCGGTGACGCGCAATTGACCATGGCACAGCAGGTGCCGCTGGCCGGGGCCGTCATCGTCTCCACGCCGCAGGATCTGGCGCTGATCGATGCGCGCAAGGGGCTCAACATGTTCAAGAAGGTCGATGTGCCTTTGCTCGGCATTGTTGAGAACATGAGCTATTTCATCGCCCCGGACACTGGCGCGCGCTACGACATTTTCGGCCATGGCGGCGCGCGCAAGGAAGCGGAGCGCCTCGGCGTGCCGTTTCTCGGCGAAGTGCCGCTCGTCATGGAGATCCGTGAAACTTCCGACAGCGGAAAGCCGGTCGTCGTCAGCAATCCCGACGGCCCGCAGGCAAAGGCCTATCGCGACATCGCGGCACGAGTATGGGACCAGCTTGCGGCGGCGAGAGGCGGACGGTCCGCCCCGGCAATCGTATTTGAGTAGGGCGTAACCACTTCAGCCTGAACGCTCTGGCCGCAATGGTTTGCTCCTTGCGTGGCCATATCATGCAGCGCGCAAGCAGCGTTGGATGCGTCCTTTAGTGCGGGTTCAGTTCGCCATTCGCCGCTATATTGCGGCGAAACCCGCCAAGGAACGCAAGACGGACTTGTGAGAAGCCATCCTTCCGAGATTTCGCACTGGATCTTCGCCCATAGGAGTTGTTACCGTTACGTACTTGCGGTGCACAAATCCGAAAGCGATGATCGATGGGTTGGGCACGCCGCTCAGCCCTGTTACCAGCATCACGGCGTGCCCTTCGCGCGGCTACCCTACAGAGCACATCACATCAGGTGCTACGGGCGTGATTACGTCGAGCTACCCGCAGCAACATGTCTCTCTGTTCTTTGGCCTGATCAACGGGAGGGACACAATGGCAGACTATGCGAGATCCGAGCAGGCGCGATATCTTGTTGACCGGCGGGTCGCTGCTCGCCATGTCAGCGATCGGCGCAGTTGCAAATGCAGCTGTCAGCAACACTGCTATAGCCCAGGCAGCGGGCAAAAAGCCCAACATCCTCGTCATTTTCGGTGATGACATCGGATACTGGAACACCAGCGCCTATAATCGCGGCCAGATGGGGTACCGTACGCCGAACATTGACCGTATTGCCAAGGAAGGTGCGGTTTTCACCGACCTTTACGCCCAGCAATCCTGCACCGCAGGGCGCGCGGCGTTCCTCACCGGACAAAGCTGCTTCCGCACGGGACTGCTCAAGGTCGGCCTGCCCGCTGCGCCGGAAGGACTGTCGGAGAAGGACCCAACGCTTGCCGAACTGTTGAAGCCGCAGGGCTATGCCACCGGCCAGTTCGGCAAGAACCACGTCGGCGACCGCAACGAGTTTCTGCCCACGGTTCACGGCTTCGACGAGTTCTTCGGCAACCTTTACCACCTCAACGCCGAGGAGGAGCCAGAAAACGTTGACTACCCGAAGAACCCTGAGTTCCGCGCCAAGTACGGCCCGCGCGGCGTCATGAAGTGCTCTGCGACTGACACGGATGATGCGACCGAAGACCCGCGTTTCGGAAGGGTAGGCAAGCAGAAGATCGAAGACACCGGTCCGCTGACCAAGAAGCGAATGGAGACTGTGGACGAGGAATTCCTGGCGGCTGCCAAGGATTTCATCGACCGGCAGCACAAGGCCGGCAAACCGTTCTTCTGCTGGTTCAATTCAACCCGCATGCACATTCACACCCATCTCAAGCCCGAGTCGACAGGCAAGACGGGTCTGGGGGTTGAAGCTGACGGCATGGTCGAGATGGATGGCATGGTTGGTGAGCTTCTCCAACAGCTCGATAACCTCGGCATCGCCGACAACACGATCGTTCTGTGGACCACCGACAACGGAGCAGAAGTTTTCTCGTGGCCGGATGGTGGCACGACGCCATACCATGGCGAGAAAAACACCAGTTGGGAAGGCGGCTACCGCGTTCCGGGCATGATGCGCTGGCCGGGTGTGATCAAGCCGGGCAGTGAGATCAACGAGATTGTGTCACACGAGGACTGGGTTCCCACTCTCGTGGCGGCAGCTGGGGAACCGGACGTCAAGGATAAGCTGCTGAAAGGCTACGAGGCAGCGGGCAAGACCTTCAAGGTCCATCTCGACGGCTACGACCAGCACGACCTCTTGGCTGGCACTGGCCCAAGCAAGCGGAAGGAGTTCTTCTACTGGACCGACGACGGCAACCTCGCAGCGTTTCGCTATGACCGCTGGAAGATTCTGTTCATGGAGCAGCGGGCGGAAGGCTTTGACGTGTGGCAGGATCCTTTTGTCACCTTGCGGGTTCCGAAGATCTTCGACCTGCGCGCCGACCCCTTCGAGCGTGCCCAGCATGAATCCGACCAATATGACAACTGGCGGCTGGACCGGACATACCTTCTCGTACCAGCCCAGGCCTTCGTTGGCGAGCATTTGCAAAGCTATGTCGAGTTCCCGCCGAGGCAGAAGCCCGGAAGCTTCTCGCTCGACCAGGTGTTGGCGAAATTACACGAGGCGGGCAGCGGCAAGAACTGAAGCCACCGGCGCCAACGATCCCAGGTAATGGGGGGTGGCCTGCAGTCCCCCCGCTGCGCCTTACCTCAGCCTGTCCGCGTGCCAGGCGATATGATCGGCCATGAACGTGGAAATGAAGAAATAGGAGTGGTCGTAGCCGTCGCGCATGTTCAGCGTCAGCCGGATGCCAGCCTTGGCGCAGGCTTCTTCCAGAAGCCACGGCCTGAGACCGTCCTCAAGAAAGCCGTCCGCCTTGCCCTGGTCGACCAGCAGTTCAGGTACGCGGTGGCTGTCCTCTATCAGTGCGACACTATCATAGGCGCGCCACGCGGCCTCATCCGGGCCTAGATATTTTTCGAAGGCAGGGCGCGACCAGCCGGCAACGGAGGGCCGGGTGATCGGCGCAAAGGCTGAAACGGATTTGAAGCGCCCCGGATTCTTGAGAGCGAGCGTTATGGCCCCATGGCCGCCCATGGAATGGCCAAAAATGCCCTGACGCTGCATGTCGAGCGGGAAATTGGCGGCCACCAGTTCAGCCAGTTCATAAGCGATATAGGTTGCCATGCGATAATTCGTTGACCACGGTTGCTGGGTTGCGTCCAGATAGAAGCCCGCACCGCTGCCGAACTGCCAATTATCCTTTTCGTCCGGGACATGCTCACCGCGCGGGCTCGTATCCGGGCAAATAATGGCTATGCCCAGTTCGGCGGCAATGCGGCGGTATTCGCCCTTGTCCATGACGTTCTGGTGGGTGCAGGTCAGGCCTGACAGGTACCAAAGCAGCGGCACTGGTCCATCCTTCGCCTGTGGCGGCAGGAATAGCGCGAAGGTCATGTCGCATTGGCAGGCGTCACTGCGATGGCGATAGACGCCTTGCGTACCCTCGAAACTCTTGGCAATCGATAGTGTTTCCATGAATTCCCCGTGTCGTGTTCGTTATTGGCCGAGCGTGACGGCGACGTTGACCGCTGCGGCAACAAGCACCGTGTTGAAGAAGAACGATACAATGGCGTGTAACAAATTAATCTTGCGCATAACCGTACTGGTGACGGCGGTGTCCGAAGTCTGCGCCGTCATGCCGATGACATAGGAGAAATAGAGAAACTCGATACCGCCCGGCTCCTTGCCACCGGGGAAATCCAGTCCGCCCACAGGTTTGTGCTGCTCGCGCTTCGCGCCCTCGGCCGACTCATCCGGCTGCCAGTAGAGATGGGCATAGTGGATAGCCGCCATCATGTGGATCGTCATCCAGCCGAGAAAAACGGCGGCGAGCCCAAGCGTAAGATCAACGGGATTGAGGTTCTGGCCGGAATTCAGCAGCACGAAAAGCGACCCGACGGCCACCACGACGGTACCAAACGTGACGGCGAAAATGATCCAGACTGGCTCGTCCGAACGCGCGGCATTCTTGCGCAGATATTCCGGCGTCAATTTGCGGACCTTGATGGCAGAGAGCGTAAGGTAAACCAAGAAAAATGCATTGGCAGCGGCGGCGTAGGCAACATGCGGCGCGAACGCCAAAGTCAGCGCCAGCGCGATGAGCCCGACAATCGCGGCAAGAAAGAAGGGATTGTGCCGCTTCCACATTCCTGCCTACTCCGATGCGATGGCCGCGGGGCGCTGCATGTCGACATGTGGAATATTATCTTCGAGATATTCCTCCGAGACCCCGACAAAGCCGAACGATTCATAGAAGCGCTTCAGGTGGCTCTGCGCCGACAGCTTGATCGGGCTTTGCGGGTAGAGCCTTTCGCATTGCGCGATTGCCTCGACCATCAATCGGTCGCCAAGCTTCTTGCCGCGGTGTTCGGGTGAGACGACGACCCGGCCGATCCGCGCTGCCGGATCGTTTTGCGCCGGTTTGCGGATACGCGCGCTTGCGACCAGTTCCCTGGCCCGAAGCAGGCGAAGATGCAGCGCATCGGCATCCTTGCCGTCAAGCTCGGGATAGGGGCATTTTTGCTCGACGACGAAGACATCGACCCGCAGTTTCAGCATGGCATAGAGGTCGCGCGGGCTAAGCTCGTCGAGCCCGCTGAGCACGACCTTGTAAGCGTCGCCCTCCATCAGAAGGTCACGACCGAACGGATCGACTTGCCTTCATGCATGAGGTCGAAGGCGGTATTGATCTCTTCAAGCGGCATCTTGTGGGTAATGAGCGAGTCGATATCGATCTTGCCCTCCATGTACCAGTCGACGATCTTCGGAACATCGGTGCGGCCGCGTGCGCCGCCGAAAGCCGTGCCGCGCCAGTTGCGCCCGGTGACGAGCTGGAACGGCCGCGTCGATATTTCCTTGCCGGCTTCAGCCACGCCGATGACGATGCTGGTGCCCCAGCCGCGATGGCAGCATTCCAGCGCCTGGCGCATGACATTGGTGTTGCCGGTGGCATCGAAGGAGAAATCCGCGCCGCCGTCGGTCAGGTCCTGGATGGCGGCGACCACTTTATCATTGCCGACTTCGCTCGGATTGACGAAGTGGGTCATGCCGAACTTCCTGGCCATCTCTACCTTGCCGGGATTGAGATCGACGCCGATGATCTTGTCGGCGCCGACCATGCGGGCGCCCTGGATGACGTTGAGGCCGATGCCGCCAAGGCCGAAGACCACTACATTGGCGCCCGGCCAGACCTTGCCGGTATAGATGACGGCGCCGATGCCGGTTGTCACACCGCAGCCGATGTAGCAGATCTTGTCGAAGGGCGCGTCTTCACGCACTTTCGCCAGCGCGATCTCCGGCAGGACCGTGAAATTCGAGAAGGTCGAGCAGCCCATGTAATGGAACACTTCGCCGCCATCGCAGGAGAAGCGGCTGGTGCCGTCGGGCATGACGCCCTGGCCCTGGGTCGCGCGGATCGAGGTGCAGAGGTTCGAGCGCTGCGACAGGCAGGTTTTGCACTGACGGCATTCGGGTGTGTAGAGCGGGATGACATGGTCGCCGACCTTCAGCGATGTCACCCCGGCGCCAAGCTCGCGCACGATGCCCGCACCTTCATGGCCGAGGATCGCCGGAAACTTGCCTTCCGAGTCGAGTCCGGACAGCGTGTAGGCATCGGTATGGCACACGCCCGTCGCCATGATTTCGACCAGCACTTCGCCGGGCTTGGGGCCGCCAATCTCGATCGTCTCGATGGTCAGTGGCTTCTTGGCTTCCCAGGCAACGGCGGCGCGCGATTTCATGATTGTCTCCCTATGCATCTGTGCAACATGCTGATTTGCAAAGTTGCACTATCGGGATGGCATAAGGGGTCGTCAATCGAATGAGCGACATTTATCAAAGCGAAATGACGCGGGGCACAATCCTGCTGGACTTGGCGGCCGGAACCCTGTCAAAACGCCACACCATTGAAATGCGGGAAATGACCTGTTGAGAGACTTACCCAACCTTCCTGTCACCGAAATTCTGCCCGCGCTTGACGCTGCGCTGGCAAGGGGCAATGCGGGGGTGCTGGTCGCGCCGCCCGGCGCAGGCAAGACGACGCTCGTTCCCCTGCATCTCCTGAACGCGCCCTGGCGCCAGGGCCGCACCATCATCCTGCTCGAGCCGCGCCGGCTTGCCGCGCGCGCCGCCGCAAGCCGCATGGCGAGCCTGCTGGGCGAAGATGCTGGCGCGACTGTCGGCTATCGCATGCGGCTCGATAACAAGGTGTCGGCGAAGACGCGCGTGCTCGTCGTCACCGAAGGCGTCTTCGCCCGGATGATCCTCGACGATCCGGACCTGAAGGACGTTGCCGCTGTGCTTTTCGACGAATTCCACGAGCGCAGTCTCGATGCGGATTTCGGCCTGGCGCTGGCGCTCGACGTGCAGGCGGGCCTGAGGCCGGATTTGAAGCTTCTGGTCATGTCGGCGACGCTCGACGGTGCGCGCGTGGCATCGCTGCTTGGGGACGCGCCAGTGCTGGAAAGCAAAGGCCGGTCTTTTCCAATCGACATCCGCTATCGGGCCCGCAATCCCGACGAGAAGATCGAGGATGCAATGGCCAAGGCCATTCGTGACACGCTGGGAAGCGAGACCGGCAGCATCCTCGCCTTCCTCCCCGGCCAGCGTGAGATCGAGCGCACAGCGGATATGCTGGAAGGGCGTGTACCCCCTGACACGCTGATCGTGCCGCTTTACGGCGCGCTGGAGGGCCGCGATCAAGACCAGGCGATCAGGCCGGCACCCGCCGGCAAGCGCAAGGTGGTGCTTGCGACTTCCATCGCCGAGACCTCGATCACCATCGATGGCGTGCGCGTCGTCATCGACAGCGGCCTGGCGCGCCTGCCGAAATTCGAACCCGCAACGGGCCTCACCCGGCTGGAGACTGTCCGGGCGGCGCGTGCCGCCGTCGATCAGCGCGCCGGACGCGCCGGTCGAACCGGGCCCGGCATTGCGCTGCGTCTCTGGCGCGCCGAGCAGACGGCAGCGCTCGAAGCTTTCGCGCCGCCGGAAATCCTTGAAGCGGATCTTGCCGGACTGGTGCTCGACTGCGCGGCCTGGGGCGTTGCCGATCCGGCAAGCTTGAGCTTTCTCGACCCGCCGCCTGCCCCGCCGATCAAGGAGGCCAGGGCACTCCTGGAGAATCTGGGCGCACTGCAAGGCGGCCGCATCACGCCGATGGGCAACGCCATGCGGGAGCTGGCCCTGCCAGTCCGGCTGGCTCACATGGTCCTGACCGCGCGCGAACGCGGACAGGGTTTGCAGGCCGCGGAACTTGCGGTGCTTCTCACCGAACGCGGCCTCGGCGGCAACGATATCGATCTCGATGTCCGGCTCACCCGCTTCCAGCGCGAGCGGGGTGACCGCGCCGTGCGTGCACGCGGGCTGGCAAAACGGCTGGCGGGAAATAGCGGACCGGCACCAGCGGGACCGGACAGTGCCGGCCGTCTGCTGCTTGGCGCCTATCCCGACCGCATCGCCAAGGCGCGGGGCAACGGCCAGTTCACGCTCGCGAACGGGCGGGGCGGCGAGGTCGATCCCGCCACATCTCTGGCAAAAGCGCCGTGGCTGGTCGCCGCCGATCTCGCCGGGCGTGCAGGACGAGCGCGCATTCTGGCCGCAGCGGAGGTGACCGAAGCGGAAATCCGCGAGGCTCTGGGGACAAGCATCGTCAGTGGACGGCAGGTCACCTACGATCCCGCTCGCAATGCCCTGCAGGCGCGCGACGCCACCCGCATCGGCGCCATCGCGCTTTCCGAGAAGACACTGCCCGCGCCGAGTGGCGAAGAGGCGGATCGCGGCGTCATCGCCGCGGTGTGCGCACACGGGCTCGACATCCTGCCGTGGTCGAAAGACGCAACGATCCTGCGCCGCCGACTCGCCTGGCTGCATCAGGGTCTCGGGCTCCCATGGCCGGCGATGGACGACGAGGCGCTCACCGCAACGGCGGGCGACTGGCTTTTGCCTTTCCTGAAAGGTACGGCACAGCTCGGCCAGATTCCGCACACGTACTGATCGAAGGTTTGCGTTCACGCATACCCTACGATCTGCAGCGCAAGATCGATGCGCTGGCACCGACACATTACGAGGTGCCTACGGGTTCCAATATCCCCATCCGCTACGATGCCGGCGAACCGGTGCTCGCTGTGCGCGTGCAGGAACTGTTCGGGCTTGCCACGCATCCCGCTATCGCCGGCGGAACGATCCCCTTGCTGCTTGAGCTGCTGTCGCCTGCGCATCGTCCGATCCAGATCACCCGCGACCTGCCTGGCTTCTGGAAGGGCTCGTGGGCCGGCGTGCGCAGCGACATGCGCGGCCGCTATCCCAAGCATGTCTGGCCGGAAGATCCAGCAAATGCATCGCCCACCAGCCGCGCCAAGCCGAGGGGGACTTGAAAAGCCGCAGCGTCCTCTATCTCCCCCCCTTGTGGGGGAGAAAGCGATTTCAGCATCTTAGCCTCTTGGGGCTAAGTGCTAGAAATCGCAAGAGAGGGATTTGCCTCACTGAACTGCCCCCTCACTTGGATTTTCCAAGGATTTAGCGAAGAAGCTAAATCCGGGAAAATCCTTTCTCTCCCACAAGGGGAGAGATAACCACAGCATGCACCCCCAAAAACTCCACAATTCCATTTCCACCGCGTTTGTTCTAAAGCTCGCGCATGGTTCAGGATTTCGGCATACGCTCATCTTATCTGTCGCGCCGCCTGCGGCTGACGACGCTCATCCGCCTGCGCTGGCTTGCCGTCGCCGGCCAGAGCATCGCCGTGCTTTTCGTCGCGCTCTACCTCAAATTTCCCTTCCCCGTCAGCATATGCTTCGCGCTGATCGCCTGCTCGGCATGGCTCAACCTGCTGATGTCGTTCCGCTATCCGATCAACCACCGGCTCGAGCCACGCGCGGCGATTACCGTTCTCGCCTTCGATATCCTCCAGGTGGCGGGCCTGCTTTATATGACCGGCGGGCTGCAGAACCCCTTTGCCGTGCTGATGATCGTTCCCGTCATCATTTCCGCCACTTCGCTGCCGGCCTACGCAACGATAGCACTCGGCCTGCTTGTCACCATCTGCGCCACCCTTCTGGCCAATGTTTACCTGCCGCTACCATGGTATCCCGACGAGACGATGCAACTGCCCTTCGTGCTGATCGCCGGAGTCTGGTGCTCGGTGGTCTCGGCGCTGGCCTTTACCGCCGTCTATGCATACCGCGTTGCCGAAGAGGCGCGGCTGCTTGCCGACGCGCTGACTGCCACCGAACTGATCCTGCAACGCGAGCAACATCTTTCCGCGCTGGATGGGCTTGCCGCCGCCGCCGCGCATGAACTCGGCACGCCGCTTGCCACAATCGCGCTGGTCGCAAAGGAAATGGAGCGGAGCCTGAAGCAGGATGACCGTTTTGCCGAGGATATCGAGTTACTGCGATCGCAGACCGAACGCTGCCGCGAAATCCTGAAACGTCTGACAAGCCTGTCTTCAACAAGCGAAGAACATATGTCGCGCCTGAAGATTTCGTCGCTGATTGAGGAAGTCATCGAGCCGAATCGCAATTTCGGGGTCAATATCAAAGTGACCAAACTGCGCGGCGATGGCATCGAGCCGGTCATCCGCCGCAATCCCGGCATTATCTATGGCCTCGGCAACCTGGTCGAAAATGCCGTCGATTTCGCGCGGGAGACCATCGATGTCCGCTGGGGTTGGACCGACAAGACAGTGGAGATCATCGTCAGTGACGATGGCAAGGGTTTTGCGCCCGATATTCTGGACCGCATCGGCGAGCCATACACCACGGGCCGGGACCGCGAGAGCAACGAACATGGCGGTGGGCTGGGGCTAGGGCTGTTCATTGCCAAGACACTGCTGGAGCGCTCCGGCGCCACCATCATCTTTCGCAATCGCAATGACCCGGGCCAAGGCGCTGAAGTTGTTGTGACGTGGCCACGCCACCAATTGATTGCGGAGACCTCCTGACAAGCCGGCTCTGACTTGCCAGGTTTAGCCAGCGGTTTTCAGGCGGAATTCTCAAAAAGTGTCTCTGATGGATAGTCTTTGACATTTTGTTCATTGCAAACCATTAGAGCATTGTACGGTAAATAAAACGCATTCTGCCGGCGGGAATTCGTGGACAAGGTCAAGGGGTTTGGCGAGACCGATGTCTTTCCATCGGGCGATGCCAAAGCCCGAACGATTTGGCCAGAATTCACCAGGCCCTTCGGGTTTCCGGCTGGCGGACACCCACTTTGTCAGGCGGCTTCGTCCGATGGATAAACATCGGCCTCGCCACCTTCCGCGTGGATTGTCTCGCCATCCGGGAAACAGAAATGCGTTCTATTTACCGTACAATGCTCTACGGAGTATATTCATAGGAAATGAGCAGGAAAACCTGATGGAAAACACGGATCAGGACGATATTGAAGCAATTGGCGGAGATCGCACCCTCCTTCTTGTCGACGACGACAAGCCGTTCTTGCAGCGCCTTGCGCGCGCCATGGAAACGAGGGGTTTCACGGTCGCCATCGCCGATCTCGGTCGAAGCGGGCCTTGCCAGTGTCAAGGTAAACGCCCCGGCCTATGCGGTGGTCGATATGCGTCTTGGCGACGGCAATGGCCTTGATATCATTGAGGCGATCCGCGCGCGCCGCGAGGATACGCGGGCGATTGTCCTGACCGGCTATGGCAATATCGCGACGGCTGTCAACGCGGTCAAACTCGGCGCCATCGATTACCTGTCGAAGCCGGCCGATGCGGATGAGGTTTTTGCGGCCCTGACCCGCCGGTCGGGTGAAAAGGTTGCTCCACCTGAAAATCCGATGTCTGCTGACCGGGTTCGCTGGGAACATATCCAGCGCGTCTACGAAATGTGCGACCGCAATGTTTCCGAAACCGCACGCCGTCTCAACATGCACCGCCGCACGCTGCAGCGTATCCTCGCCAAGCGCGCGCCGCGCTGAGGTGCTACTCCATATCCGTCTCGGGCAGATGGATGCCCGATAGCTCGGCCAGTGTCATGCGTGCCGCGCTGACGCGGGCAAATCGCAGGGTCATGGCTTTGCGGGTGGCGCCTGCCAATTTGTGCTCCGGTGCATCGCGAATGATCTCGGCGCCATAGCCGTCGGAAAGAATGAACCCGCAATCCTCGGGGAAAATGTCCGCCGGAACACCGGGATGCGTGGCAAAGAACAGGCGGTCGCAATGCTCCCGGTAAATCGGCCATTTGCGATCGACCTTCCAATCCTCGATCGACGATTTGATCTCCACAATCCAGATTTCGCCGCTGCGCGTCAGCGCCACCAGATCAGCGCGCCTGCCCGATGCCAGCGGCAGTTCGGGCAGAACCGCGAGGCCGAGCTCAAGGAACAGCCGCTGCACGCCGCGCCGTACCAGCATGGCGTTTTCCGATTGCCGTCCATCGATGAGCGGACTTGTCTGACCTGGAATCACAAGGGGCATGATCAAAACGATATCGGCAAATCTGCAACCATGCGCAGGAAAAATGCACTAGCAGATTGTAGAAAACATGGTTAACAGAAAACTGCGCTTTACGGTTAATCAGGCATTAACAATAATGGCGCTAGAGAGGCAATAGCAAACGCCATCGCAGATTCTGCATAATATTCAACGGGGTGACCATGCAATTCAAGACTATTGTCCTTGCAGTTGGACTGATGGGTGCAACTGCTCTAACGGGCTGTTCGACTATCGGACTGAGCTACTCGACCGCTTCCTACAACTCCGTTGTCGATGCCGGTTATGTCATCCCGGCCGTACCGCGCATGAAGGTTCCGCCGCAGTATCTGCGCCAGGAAGTCAACTACGACGGTGGCGAAGCAGCGGGTACGATCATCGTCGATACCAATGCGAAGTACCTTTACTACGTGCTCGGCGGCGGCAAGGCGATGCGCTACGGCATCGGTGTCGGCAAGGAAGGCTTCGAATGGGCAGGCACTGCCCGCGCCGCAATGAAGCGCGAATGGCCAACATGGACGCCTCCGCGTGAGATGATCCAGCGCCAGCCGGTGCTCGCCAAGTTCCGTGACGGCATGGATCCCGGCATCACCAATCCGCTCGGCGCCCGCGCGCTCTATCTCTTCAACAAGGGTGGCGACACCGGCTATCGCCTGCATGGCACCCCGGAATGGTGGTCAATCGGCAAGGCCATGTCCTCGGGCTGCATCCGCCTGATGAACCAGGACATCATCGACCTGTACAATCGCGCCCAGGTCGGTGCAAAGGTCATCGTCCGCTAATTTTGCTGGCTCATAAATTGGACGATAGGCCGCTTTCGAGCAGCCTTTTTTATTTGCTTGCCTGACTTTTGTCGTGTTGACCTGATCGTTAGGCGCCCCATAGATTGCGCCCATAGACTTCAGAGCAGCGCATAAACTGGCTAGAGACTGGAAACTCATCATGTTCAAAACCGTTCCCACCACGCCATTCGACGACCAGAAGCCCGGAACCTCCGGTTTGCGCAAGAAAGTCCCGGAATTCCAGCAGAAAAACTATGCCGAGAACTTCATCCAGTCGGTGTTCGATCTCGCTTGAAGGCTTCAAGGGCAAGACGCTGGTGATCGGCGGTGACGGCCGCTACTACAACCGCGAAGTTATCCAGATCGCCCTCAAGATGGCGGCCGCCAACGGATTCGGCAAAGTCCTCGTCGGCAAGGGCGGTATCCTGTCGACCCCAGCTGCTTCCAATGTCATCCGCAAATACAAGGCGTTTGGCGGGCTCGTCCTTTCAGCCAGCCACAATCCCGGCGGTCCGACCGAAGATTTCGGTATCAAGTACAACATCGGCAATGGCGGACCCGCGCCGGAAAAGATCACCGAGGCGATCTTCGCCCGTTCCAAGGCGATAACGCAATATGTCATCGCCGAGGCGCCGGATGCCGATATCGACACAATCGGCACGCAGAAACTTGCGGGCATGGATGTCGAGATTCTCGATCCGGTCGCCGATTACGCCGCGCTGATGGAGGAACTGTTCGATTTCGACGCAATCCGCGCGCTGATCAAGTCGGGCTTCACCCTGCGCTTCGATTCCATGCACGCGGTCACCGGCCCTTACGGCAAGGAAATTCTCGAACACCGCCTCGGGGCGCCGGAAGGCACCTGCGTCAATTTCGTGCCGCTGCCGGATTTCGGGGGGCATCATCCCGATCCCAATCTCGTCTATGCCAAGGACCTCTATGATCTGTTGATGTCGGCAAACGGACCGGATTTCGGGGCGGCTTCCGATGGCGATGGCGACCGCAATCTCATCATCGGCAAGGCCATTTTCATCACGCCGTCCGATCCGCTGGCGATGCTCGCCGCCAATGCGCACCTGGCACCCGGCTACAAGGCGGGCCTTGCGGGCATCGCCCGCTCCATGCCGACCAGCGGCGCCGCCGACCGCGTTGCCGAGAAACTGGGGATCGGCATGTATGAAACACCGACCGGCTGGAAATTCTTCGGCAATCTGCTCGACGCCGACATGGCGACGATCTGCGGCGAGGAGAGTGCAGGCACCGGGTCGAACCATGTGCGCGAAAAGGACGGGCTCTGGGCGGTGCTGCTCTGGCTCAACATTCTGGCAGTGCGCCGTATCAGCGTGCGGGAGATCGCCAGGGAACATTGGGCAACCTACGGCCGCAACTATTATTCCCGCCACGATTATGAGGGTGTCGATACCGCTGCGGCCAATACGCTGATCGATGACCTGCGCGCGAGGCTGCCAAAGCTGCCCGGTACCTCTGTCCAGGGTTTGACTATCCAGACTGCCGATGATTTCGCCTACCACGATCCGGTCGACAAATCGGTCAGCAAGAACCAGGGCATCCGCGTGCTTTTCGAAGGCGGCTCACGCGTGGTCTTCCGCCTGTCGGGAACGGGAACGTCGGGTGCGACGATCCGCGTCTATGTCGAGCGCTACGAGCCGGATCCAAAGCGGCACGATCTGGAGACGCAAGGCGCGCTGGCGGATCTCATCCGCGCCGCCGAAGACCTTGCCGGAATCAAGGTTCACACAGGCCGCGACAAGCCCAGCGTGATTACGTGATTGCAGCGATGCGCGGGTCGCTGGCAAATGCTTCAAGGCTGAAGCCGAGCCGCGTATCGGGATAGTCGCAAATGGCATTGACCCCATAATTGGAGAAATGCAGGCGCCATGTCGTCATGCGCGTTGGGTGCGGCATGGCAAAGCAGCCGCAGGAGAGCAGGGCCAGATTGATGCCGCCCTGCGGATCGCGCACGGAACGATAGCGGATGAGCTCGATCCCGGCTTCATGCGCGGCGTCGGCAAGGTCGAGGCAGGCGGAGTAGTCGGTGAGGTGCGTCCATTGCTTCGCCTGGCTCAGGAAAGACGCGCTGGTGAGGTCGATGGCACTGGTCGTCGCGTAGCGCGCCTCGAAGGCAGTGAATTCGAGGGCATTGCGCGGCCACGGCGTGCCAGGGCTTTCGACGAAGAAAAGCAGCCTGTAGAACGCAGTTTCGGCCACGGCCGTTTCCACCAGCTCGCTGGCGTAGAACACGCCGGGTGAATAGCCCTCACGCCGGAAGCGTGAATTGCCGGGATAGCGGCCATAGCGGAACGGCGTCGCCAGCAGATAGTCGAGATGAACGCAGGATGGAGGCAGCGGCGGTTTGGTGGCTTCAAGCTCGTCTTCGAGCAACGCCTGTTCGTCGAGCGTGTCGACCAGCTTCATCGTGGAAACGCGATGCTGCGCCTCGACGAGACGCCAGCAGGCCCCGTGGCTGGAGCGTGATTCAGATCGGAGCGCGGCGGGCGTCCAGATAGGCGAGGACATGGGCGAGACCGTCAATGGTTTTGATCCGGTTGAGCGGCTTGCCGCCGAGCATCGTATTATCAGTTCGCATCCACTGGCGAGCCACGGCATCGTCGCCGCCGACAATCGCATCGAGCGAGCGGTAGAGGCGAATGAACAGGAGGGCGAGTTCATAGCTCTTGCCGGTGAGCGGGCCACTACCCTCACTGCGCTTGAGGCGGGATATGCTGGGTTCGGACAGACCGACGACAGTGGAGAGCTCCCTGGCGGTCAGCCCCAGCAATTCCGCCGCACGCAGCAATGCCTTGGAGACCACGGCGGTCTTCCCCGGAGTTGCTGGTATGTGCTGTGCAGTGGTTCCCATGAATCGGCCCTTTCACTGGAAATAAATATAGATTAAATTTCTGGTGAAATCAAGGGTGGTCGACAATCTCTCCCCTTGCGGGAGAGAAAGCGATTTCAGCATCTTAGCCACTTTGCTAAGTGCTAGAAATCGCAAGAGAGGGGATTTGCTTCACTGAACTTACCCCTCACTTGGATTTTCCAAGGGTTTAGCAAAGGGGCCAAACCCAGGAAAATCCTTTCTCTCCCGCAAGGGGAGAGATTATCGGCATCAACCTTCCTGACGCATCTACCGCCGCGCCGTCACGGTCATTGGCAGGCCGCCATCCGGCTGGGTGGTGAGCTTTTGCACCGGCCAGGGTTTGATCGCTCCCGCCATGTCGAACCGGTAGCGATGGAGCAGCGTTGCCAAAGCAATGATCGCCTCCTGCAAGGCAAAGCTGGCGCCGATGCAGACGCGCGGCCCCGCCCCGAACGGCAAATATTGGAAGCGGTCGATCTTGTCGCGATTCTCCGGATGGAAGCGGGACGGCATGAAGGCTTCCGGGTTGTCCCAGTACAGCCGGTGGCGGTGGACGGTCCAGGGCATAACAAGCACCGCCGAGCCCTTCGGCAGTTTCAGATCCTGGTATTGATCGTCTTCGATCGGCTCGCGGTTGATCGAGGGAGCCGGAGGATAGAGCCGCATCGCTTCCTCGAACGCGGCGCGGGTCAAGGGCAGGGCGTCCAGCCACGCATGTGGCGGCGGGACCTTGGCCTGATCCATGAAGGCATCGATTTCCTGCTCGATGCGATCGCGCTCCCATGGCGCCCGTGCCAGCAGATACAGCGTCCAGCCAAGCGCCCGCGCTGTCGTCTCATGGCCGGCACCGATGAATGTGATGATATTGTCTTCGATCTCGGCGCGCGACAGGCCTTCGGGCCCTTCGGCCCTGAGGAGAAGCGTGAGGAAATCATTGGGGACCCTGTCGCCTTCGTTCTCCATGCGGGTCTTGCGCATTTCCATCGTATTGGCGACGATCTGGCGGAAGAAAGCAAGGGCGCGGCGCCCGCGAATCTGGGTGAAGCGCGGCAGCCAGGCCGGCGCGCCGAGAAGATCGAGCGGATCGACGCGGCCCATGGTCTCAAACAGCCGGTCGACCTCGTGCGAAAACTGGTCGGGATCACCGGCGATCTCGCCGGAAAACAGCGTTTCGGCGAGAATGTCATAGGTCAGCATCGTCATGTCGCGCGACACATCGGTGGTGCCAGTGAGACCTTCGTAGCGATCGGCAAAAACCTCGGTTGTCCGCTGCATCGCCTCGGCGAAGCCGTGGATGTGGCGCGGTGTGAACACTGGCGCCATGGCCTTGCGCGAGCGCCTCCAGACCTCGCCTTCCGCCGTCAGCAGCCCATCGCGCAGGATCGGGCGCAGAATGCGCTGGCGCACCGCGGCCATCTTGTAATTCTTGGCATTGTCAACGAGCACATGGCGGATCAGGCCGGGATCATTGGCGATGATCGTATGCGCGAAGGACCAGTCAATTGAGACCCAAGGCTCGTTGTAGGACGGCTCGCCCCACAATTCGAGCGGATTGCGGTAAATGGTGCGGATAAGACGCAGCGTGCCGACCGGCCCGGTGCGCGGGATCGGGGCAGGTGGAACAAACGCGGCTTGTACAGGATTCATTGGGCCTCCTCGGGTCCCATGTGGGGACAGGCGCGCGTGATTTCCACCAAATCGACCATTATACTTTCGCCCAATGACCACGGTTCTGTGGTGGTTCCGCCTTGACGCCAACGCCCGAATGAGGTCTGTTTCGGCGCATATTTCATACGCCCTGATGACTGCAATCACAGACAATCTTTTCAGATATTCGATTTCAACCAATCTTTATTGTGAGGCCTTTTCATCATGCTTTTTCGCCTGTGCTGGCTTTTGCTGGCGATTTTCCTTGCATCGTGTAGTGGCGGATCGGATTCGGAGGAGGATCATGCTGCCAGCACGTTTGAAACCCTGTTTGAACCGCCCCGGCCACCGGTGCCGATCCCGGGTCCTGCCGACGCCATACCCTGGAGCGATCCCGATTACGGGCCAGAGGGCACGTTCGGTCTGCACGATTTTACCGAAACGCCAACCAGTAACGTGCACACGATTTACCTGAATGGCAATGCGATAAAATTCGCGGTAACTGCCGGACATCTGAAGGCCGAAAGTTCGCGCTACCCTTCGTCGAGCAGTCAAGGGAAGGCAGCAATTTTCTACACTGCCTATACGCGCGATGAGCTGCCCGAGGGCACGCGGCCGGTGACGTTCGTTTTCAATGGCGGGCCCGGCGGCGCGTCGGCCGTGCTTGACCTGAATTTTCTTGGACCGAAACGGATCGACTGGAATGCACCCGGATCGGCGACTTTGCCCATGGCCGACAACCCCAACACCTTGCTCGAAAAGACAGACCTCGTCTTTGTCGATCCGGTAGGTACTGGATATTCGAAGGCGGTTTATCCCAGTCGGAACGAGGAATTCTGGAGCGTCGATGAGGACGCAAGCGTGCTCACCGATTTCATCATCCGTTACATCAACGCCAATCATCGTCAGGAATCGCCCAAATATGTCTATGGAGTTTCGTATGGGGGCATTCGCGCTCCAGTCATCGGACGCATGCTCTTGGAAAGCGGGACAGCCAAATATGCCGACAAGAAAGATTCAAAGAACGTTCTCACCGGTCTGATCCTGAACTCGCCGATACTCGACTACGAAGCAGATTGTATGTCCAATGATGCATCTTGTGGCGGCTCGCTTCCGACTTATGCGGCGGTTGCGGCCGATTGGGGAAAATCAATTGAACTTAAAGGTAAACCTATCGATACAATTCCGGACAATGTAGTGCCATTTGTCTCCGCGTATAACAAACTTTACGATTTGACGTTCAGTGGTGTCGATAATAGCAAGGCCCCCGATCGGGCAAAATGGGAAGCCTTCCTCAAGCAACCCGCGGCGCCGCCCTTCTTGAATCGCCTGTTTGAACTGACCGGTGTTGGCAAGCTTCATAAACCTGGAGACAGTGCCGCCAACAATCCGTGGATCGCCCAACCGAATATGAACAGCTTTGAATTCAGCTGGTATTTCGATGCAGGCAAAGACGATGCAGGCAAACCCCGGAAACTCGTGCTTGCCGATGGGCGGGCGACCATTACATTTGACGATACCGATTCAGCACTTGACCGCAGATCCGATTTTGATCCGCTTGCTAAACTCTATCAAGAGCAGTTTATCGGCTATCATTCCAATTTAGGTTATATGGGAAGCAATGGTGAAATCATCGACAAATGGGATTTCTGGTCACATCATCCCGATGATCCGGTCAATCCTGGCAGGTTGGTGTCAAGTGTTCCCGATCTCTCCGAGAGCCTTAGTCTCAAACCTGATTTGAAGGTTTTGGTTCAGCACGGGTATTATGACCTGAACACGCCTTTCTATCAGTCCGAACTTGTTCTTTCCGCATTGCCGGAAGCGATGAAAGTGCCGGTCAAACTGTATGAAGCCGGTCACGGTATTGGTCCTGAAGATGGCCCAAAGGACAAACTCTTCCTCTACATCCGAGTACGGAGCGACCTTGAAGCATTTTATGATCAGCCACTGCCAGGTATTGTACTGGCGGCCATACGTTCTCCTCGTCCTGAAAGGGTTCAGCCATGAGAGTTTGGTTCACCGCCGGAATGGCAGTGCTACTTGCTGCGCAATGGCATGCACAGCCATTGGATGCCGCTGAAACCATGGCGCGGTTCAAACCCGACAGGCAGATGCCGGGGCGGTCGTTGCGCAGCATTGTTCCTTCATCAACAGGCTCGAAGCAAGGCGCGGTTCCCCTTACCCGCGAAACGGTAAGCGCCGCCGTCGACGCGCGCATCAAGGCCCTTTTCGATCGTGCGGCCGATCCCGCGATACGGCTTGTTACCCTCAGTTCGGCGGAAGAGTCGGGCGTGGGTTATTTCACCGGTCATTTTGCGGATATGGACCGGGACAGCGACGGGGCACTCTCCTTCAAGGAGGTCAAGGATTTTCTCGATGCGCAGTCGCCCATTGCGCGACCTGGATCGAAGGAGCTACAGACCATCGGGAAGACGGAGGTACAAATCATCGAGTGACAGGGTGCGTCCGGTCCCAGGGGCCTGAGCAGATGGACAGAACCAGTTCCTGTGTGTCCGTCAGGTGATTTCCCCAACGGCCGCTAACGGGGATGTGAGTATAAATCGCCAAAAAGTCCACCAATTGGCCATGATCCGTGGATAGAGCGGGTGTCATGAATTGGAAAAACCGGCATTAAACACTATATCTACCACTGTAACCGGGCATGATCTCGCCCGGTTCTGTTATAAAGACGGGTGCGCCAATTCAGGCGCGAGAAAAAAGATTGAAATTACATGAGTGAAACACCGGAGATGACAGTCGAAACCTCGCCGGAATACGGTGCGGAATCCATCAAGGTTCTCAAGGGGTTGGATGCAGTCCGCAAACGCCCGGGCATGTATATCGGTGATACGGACGACGGTTCCGGCCTGCACCACATGGTCTATGAAGTCGTCGACAATGCCATCGACGAGGCCCTTGCAGGTCATGCGACGCGCGTGACCGTGACGCTGAATCCCGATGGATCATGCACGGTGACTGACAACGGCCGCGGCATTCCGACAGATATGCACGAGGAAGGCGTTTCGGCCGCCGAGGTCATCATGACCCAGCTGCATGCGGGCGGTAAGTTCGATCAGAACTCCTACAAGGTTTCCGGCGGTCTGCACGGTGTTGGCGTTTCGGTCGTCAATGCGCTGTCCGTCTGGCTGAAGCTTAAGATCTCGCCGCCAGGGCAAAATCCATGAAATGAGCTTTACCCACGGTGTTGCCGATGCCCCTTTGCGCGTCACGGGCGATTCCGAAGGTTTGACAGGCACCGAAGTCTCGTTCCTGCCGTCGACCGATACTTTCACCATGGTCGAGTTCGACTTCAAGACGCTCGAACACCGCCTGCGCGAATTGGCCTTCCTCAATTCGGGTGTCCGGATTCTGCTTGCAGATCGCCGGCATGCCGATCCGGTCGACCTCGAACTGTTCTATGAAGGCGGCCTGACTGCCTATGTGCGCTATCTCGACCGCGCGAAGAAGGAACTGGTCAACGAGCCGATCTATATTCGCGGCGAAAGGGATGACACGACGGTGGAAGTCGCGATGTGGTGGAACGACAGCTACCACGAGAACGTGCTCTGCTTCACCAACAACATTCCGCAGCGCGATGGCGGCACGCACCTTGCCGGTTTCCGTGGCGCGCTTACGCGCCAGATGACCGGCTATGCCGAGACGTCCGGCCAGGCGAAGAAGGCAAAGGTAACGCTGACTGGCGATGACTGCCGTGAAGGCCTGACAGCGGTGCTGTCTGTCAAGGTTCCCGACCCCAAATTCTCGTCGCAGACCAAGGACAAGCTCGTATCCTCGGAAGTGCGCGCCGTTGTCGAAAGTCTCGTCAATGAAGCGCTTTCGACCTGGCTCGAAGAGCACCCCGCCGAGGGCAAGGTGCTTGTCGACAAGGTCATTCAGGCTGCGTCGGCCCGTGAAGCAGCGCGCAAGGCGCGTGACATCACCCGCAAGAACTCGCTCAGCATCAGTTCGCTGCCGGGCAAGCTTGCCGATTGCCAGGAGAAAGACCCTGCCAAGTCGGAAATCTTCATCGTCGAGGGTGACAGCGCCGGGGGATCCGCCAAGGGCGGACGCTCGCGCCAGAACCAGGCGATCCTGCCGCTGCGCGGCAAGATCCTCAATGTCGAGCGCGTCAAGCTGGATCGCATGCTCTCCTCCGATCAGATCGGTACGCTGATCCTGGCGCTGGGTACCAGCATCGGCAAGGATGAGTTCAACCCGGACAAGCTGCGCTACCACAAGATCATCATCATGACCGACGCCGACGTCGATGGAGCGCATATTCGAACGCTGCTGTTGACGTTCTTCTTCCGGCAGATGCCGGAATTGATCGAGCGCGGCCACATCTATATCGCCCAGCCGCCGCTCTATAAGGTATCGCGCGGCAAGTCCTCGCAATATATCAAAAACGAGTCCGCCTTCGAGGAGTTCCTGATCGACTCGGGGCTCGAGGAAGCATCGCTCGAATTGAGCACCGGCGAAGTGCGGGCAGGTATCGACCTGCGTGCTGTCATCAATGATGCGCTCGCAGTGCGGCATCTGCTGCAGGGGTTGAACACCCGCTATGATCGCGCTGTCGTCGAACAGGCGACCATTGCCGGCGCACTCAATCCGGAAGCCATCTCCGATACGGTAAGGGCACAAAGCCTGGTAACGGAAGTCGCCGGACGCCTCGACCTGATCGCCGAGGAAACCGAAAAGGGCTGGACCGGCCGTCTGGCAACACCGGATGACGGCCTCGACGGCTATATTTTCGAGCGGTCGTTGCGCGGCGTGAAGGAAACGGTAACCCTCGACATGGCGCTGATCGGCTCTGCCGATGCGCGCCAGCTCGACCGGTACTCCGCCCGCCTGCACGAGATCTATGCCAAGCCGCCGGTGCTGCGCCGCAAGGAAAAAGCCGACTCTGTTGCCGGACCAATTTCTCTGCTCGAGGCCGTTTTCGCGGCGGGACGCAAAGGCCTGTCATTGCAGCGCTACAAGGGTCTTGGTGAGATGAATGCCGACCAGCTTTGGGAGACAACGCTCGATCCGAATGCGCGGTCGCTGTTGCAGGTGAAGGTCCACGACGCCACCGATGCCGATAGCCTGTTCTCCAGGTTGATGGGCGACGACGTGGAACCGCGCCGCGAGTTCATCCAGGACAATGCGCTGAGTGTGGCGAATCTCGACGTTTAGGAATGGATCGGTGGTGCAGTGATTTTCAATGCACCACCGTTTATTCGGATAGTTAAACGAAAACCGCTCTAACCCAGTCGTTCGGCGATCCAGAGCTTGATAAGGGCTTGTCTGGTCACGCCAAGCCGCCGTGCCTGTCTGTCCAGACCTTCCACTACCCACATGGGAAAGTCGACATTCACCCGCTTGAGTTCTTCGTTGGGCCGACGGGCCTTCGACCAATCCACCTGTTCGGCAATATCTTCTCCCTCGTCGAAATTGCGGTCAAAATCACTTGTCTTCATAGTATTCGATTTCCTGTTTTCGGGCCCGGCGAACCGAAATGATGCGAACCTTACCGCTTCTGTAAACGCAGATAGCTGACCAATGTTTGCCTCTGAGTAAGCCAATTACGAGAAAACGCGGCTCTCCGTCCACTTTGGCTGGAGCTTCCAGCATCCGGTCTTCTTTCCAGAGCGGTTGTGCTTCCTCAAAATCAATACCGTGTTTGATTTTATTGGACGCGCTCTTTGCCGGATCGTACTCAAACAGCATGGATCAGTATTGGTATAAGAAATATACCATTTCCGTGCATATGTCCACGAAATATCGGGTTCGGTGTCTGGTCATGCCTGATGCTATCGTTTGACACCAACCACCACCACGACCTGCAGGTTGAATCGAACCCCAGCGTTTTTATACTTTTGTACAACAACTCTCTTGCCTGTTCGGCGGCGTCATGATCTTTTGTCAAAAAAGAAGCGATGTCCCGGGGATAGGCCAAACGATTGCCCGGCAAAGATGGCGTACTTTTTTGAGTCAACCTGATCGGGAATTGAAATGCAGCCTGTCTTTGATGGTCACAACGATGTGCTTTACCGGTTGTGGAAACATTCAAGAGACGGGGCCGATCCGATCCAGGAGTTTATCGATGGGACGACTTCCGGCCATATCGACAAGATCAGGGCGCTCAAGGGTGGCTTGATCGGTGGCCTCTGTGCCATTTACGTCCCTTCCGGTGATCTTGCCTTCAAGGCACCCGATGCCAACGGCCATTATTCGACGCCTCTCGCTGCGCCGCTGGACCGCGCGCCATCGCTCGATATTTCACTCGAGATGGCGGCGATCGCGTTGAAACTGCAGCGGGCCGGAGGGTGGAAGCTCTGCCGCACTACAGCCGAGATTGCCGAATGCATGCGCCAGGATATGTTCGCCGCCGTGCTGCATATGGAAGGCTGCGAAGCGATAGGTGCGGATCTGGCAGCGCTCGATGTCTTCTACGCCGCGGGACTGCGTTCGCTGGGTCCGGTCTGGAGCCGCAACAATATCTTTGCCCACGGCGTGCCTTTCGCCTATCCGATGCATCCGGATACGGGCCCCGGATTGACGCGGGAGGGCGAGGAACTGGTTAAGGCCTGCAACCGCCTTGGCATTCTCATTGATCTTGCCCACATCACCGAAAAAGGCTTTTGGGACGTTGCACGCATCAGCGATCAACCGCTCGTCGCCAGCCATTCGAATGTCCATGCGCTGACCCCCGTTGCACGCAACCTGACAGACAGGCAGCTGGACGCCATACGCGAGAGCAAGGGTCTGGTCGGGCTCAACTATGCCGTCGCCATGCTGCGCCCCGATGCGCGCGAAAACGCCGATACGCCACTGTCTGATATGGTACGCCACATCGACTACATGGTGAACCGCATGGGCATCGACTGCGTGGCACTTGGTTCTGATTTCGACGGTGCTAAAATCCCCGGCGAAATTGCCGATGCAAGCGGAAATCAGAACCTGGTAGCGGCGTTGCGGGACGCCGGATATCTGGGAGATGATCTTGCAAAGATCTGCCGCGAAAACTGGCTGCGCGTGCTGCGATCGGCGTGGCACGAAGAAAACTAAGATTGCCAAGAAACCAATCGCTCTAAAACAGGGAACAGAACAATGTTGGTGAACCAGATCAATACCAAATTCCGGCTTCTTCTCGGCGGGGCGGCGCTTTCCGCGATCATGCTTTCCGGTGTACCGGCATGGGCGGAAACGCCGGCCGATACCCTTGTCGAGGCATTTGCCATCGACGACGTCATCACGCTTGATCCGGCCGAGGCCTTCGAGCTCACCATGGGCGAGATCAACGGCAACACCTATGACAAGCTTGTCCGGCTCGATATCAACGATCCCTCGAAGATCATTGCCGATATCGCCGAGAGCTGGACTGTCTCCGACGACGGCCTGACCTATACATTCAAGCTCAAGCCGGGGCTGAAATTCGCTTCGGGCAATCCGATCACCGCCGACGACGTCGCCTATTCTTTCGAGCGCGCGATCAAGCTCGACAAGAGCCCGGCATTCATCCTGACGCAGTTCGGATTGAAAGCCGATAATGTCGCCGAGAAGGCCAAGGCATCCGATCCGTCAACCTTTGTCTTTACGGTCGATCAACCCTATGCGCCGAGCTTCGTGCTGAACTGCCTGACGGCGACGGTCGCCTCCGTGGTCGACAAGAAGCTGGTTTCCGAACATGTCGTTGGTGACGATTACGGCAATGCCTGGATGAAGACCGGCTATGCCGGCTCCGGTCCGATGAAGATCCGCGACTGGCGTGCCAACGAGATCATCGTCCTGGAACGCAATGACAATTATTACGGCACCAAGGCAGCGCTGAACCGCGTCATCTACCGCCACGTCAAGGAAAGCGCGGCGCAGCGTCTCCTGCTCGAAAAGGGCGACATCGATGTTGCGCGCAATCTCGAGCCGAACGACCTGGAGCAGGTCGTCAAGAACAGCGACATCACGACGACCAGCGCCCCGAAGGGCACGATCTATTATATCAGCCTCAACCAGAAGAACCCCAACCTGGCGAAGCCTGAAGTACGCGAGGCGTTGAAGTACCTGGTTGACTACGAGGCGATTGGCGAGAAGCTGATCAAGGGCATCGGCGAGATCCACCAGACCTTCCTGCCAAAGGGAATTCTCGGAGAACTCGATGAAAACCCCTACAAGCTGGACGTTGAAAAAGCCAAGGCGCTGCTGGAGAAGGCAGGGCTGAAGGAAGGCTTCTCGTTCTCCATGGACGTGCGCAATAACCAGCCTGTGACCGGCATTGCGGAATCGGTGCAGCAGACGCTGGCTCAGGCCGGTGTAAGGCTGGAGATCATTCCCGGCGATGGTAAGCAGACGCTGACCAAGTATCGCGCTCGCACGCACGATTCCTATATCGGCCAGTGGGGTGTCGATTACTGGGATCCGAACTCCAATGCGGAAACCTTCACCAGCAATCCTGACAATTCGGATGCGGGCACCAACAAGACCCTGGCCTGGCGCAACGCCTGGGATGTGCCGGACCTGACCAAGGAAACCAAGGCGGCCCTGCTCGAGCGCGATGGTGCCAAGCGTGCCCAGATGTATCAGGACCTGCAGAAGAAGGTTCTCGAGACCAGCCCGTTCATCCTGATTTTCCAGCAGACGGAAGTCGCGGGTCTTCGCTCGAACCTGAAGGGGTTCAAGCTCGGACCATCATTCGATACGAACTACGTCTTCAACGTATCGAAATGATCGGGACAAGTCCCGAGAGTTGATCATATGAGCAGCACCGAATCACGATTGGAGTCCAGGCGATCAGGCGCCTGGGCCTCCAGCCTCCTTTGGGCTATCGGCAGGTTCCTGCTGATTGGCGCCATCACATTCCTGGGGCTTCTTGCCGTCACGTTCTTCATTGGGCGGGTCATCCCGATCGATCCGGCACTGGCCATCGTCGGCGACCGGGCTCCCGCCCATGTGGTCGAGCGGGTGCGTGAGGAATATGGCCTCAACTTGCCAATATACCAGCAGTTCGTCATCTATATAAAAGACGCATTGCAGGGCAATTTCGGTAATTCGGTGCTGACCACCAACCCGGTCATGACAGATATCAGGCGGGTGTTTCCCGCCACCATGGAGCTGGCCACGTTCGGGACGCTCCTCGGTGCCGTGTTCGGTGTGCCGCTCGGCGTGCTGGCAGCGGTCAAGCGCGGCAGCATCATCGATCAGATCGTCCGCATCATCGGCCTGATTGGCTATTCGGTGCCGATTTTCTGGCTGGGCTTGCTGGCACTGCTGGTATTCTACGCAAAGCTTGGCTGGACCTCCGGCCCGGGCCGTATCGATGTGGTCTACGAGTACACATTTACTCCGATAACGGGCTTTTACCTGCTCGACGCGATCCTGCAGCGCAACTGGGATGCGTTCTGGAATATTTTCAGCTTCATCATCCTTCCTGCCTCGCTGCTCGGCTATTTCTCGCTTGCCTATATCAGCCGCATGACGCGCTCGTTCATGCTTAACGAGCTGGAGCAGGAATATATTGTCGCCGCCCGCGCCAAGGGCCTGTCGGAAACCCGCATCATCTGGGGCCACGCGCTGCGCAATGCGGCTGTTCCCTTGGTGACGGTAATCGCGCTGTCCTATGCCGGGCTGCTGGAAGGATCCGTCCTGACGGAGACGGTTTTCTCCTGGCCGGGCCTCGGCATGTATATCACCAATTCGCTGCAGAACGCCGACATGAATGCGGTGCTGGGCGGAACCATCATCATCGGCACGGTCTTCGTTGCCATCAATCTGTTGTCCGATGTTCTGTATCGGGCGCTTGACCCACGGACACGCGCACGATGAGTGAACTTAGCCCCGCACGTCCCCTTTCTCGCCGCGAATGGCTGATGAGCGACCGGCCGCAATCGCGCATGCAGGCAAGGCTTGGCCGCGCCTATCTGGTCTGGAGCCGCTTTGCCAGCAACCGGCTGGCGGTGGTCGGTCTCGCCATCATCATCGCGCTGCTGCTGGTTGCGGCTTTCGCCGACGTGCTTGCCCCGCACTCGCCGGTTGCGGGCGATCTGCGCAATGCCCGCCTGCTGCCGCCGGGTGGCCTGTATCTCCTCGGAACGGACGATCAGGGCCGGGATATTCTCTCGCGGCTGATCTACGGCTCGCGCCTGACGCTCTATGTTGTCATCCTTGTCGCTATCATCGCCGCACCCATCGGCCTGCTTGTGGGAACGATCGCTGGCTATGCCGGAGGCTGGGTCGACTCCATATTGATGCGCATTACCGACATTTTTCTCGCCTTTCCCAAACTCATTCTGGCGCTTGCCTTTGTGGCTGCGCTTGGACCCGGCATCGAAAATGCGGTCATTGCCATCGCCATCACCTCTTGGCCGCCCTATGCGCGCATAGCACGGGCCGAGACGCTGACGGTACGCAATTCCGACTATATCGCAGCCGTGCAGCTTATGGGCGCCTCGCCGACACGCATTGTGCTGCGCCATATCATGCCGCTGTGCCTGTCCTCGCTGATCGTGCGGGTGACGCTCGACATGGCCGGCATCATCCTGACGGCCGCGGGACTTGGCTTCCTCGGCCTCGGTGCGCAGCCGCCATTGCCGGAATGGGGCGCAATGATCGCCTCGGGCCGCCGCTTCATCATGGATCAGTGGTGGGTCGCCGCCATGCCGGGCTTTGCCATCCTGATCGTCAGTCTCGGCTTCAATCTTCTGGGCGACGGCCTGCGCGATGCGCTGGATCCGCGAGGCAGCAGCCAATGAGCACGATGCTGACCGTCGAGGACCTTCGGGTCCAGTTTCCCACGCGCACGGGCACGGTCGATGCGGTGCGCGGTGTCTCGTTTACACTTGGCCGCGAGCGTCTTGGCATTGTCGGCGAGTCCGGCTCCGGCAAGTCGCAGACGGGGCGCGCGATCATGGGCTTGACGCCGCCGCATGCCAGGATCACCGCCAAGACGCTGAATTTCGATGGTATCGATCTCCAGACTGCCTCGGTGAGGCAGCGGCGGGCACTGCGCGGCAATCGCATTGCCATGATCCTGCAGGATCCCAAATACTCGCTCAACCCGGTCATGAGCATCGGCAGGCAGATCGTCGAGACGCTGCGCACGCACGAGAAGGTGAGCAAGAGTGCGGCGCGCCAGCGCGCGCTCGACATGCTTGCCGCCGTGCAGATCCGCGATCCGGAACGGGTCTATGATCTGCACCCGCACGAGGTCTCCGGCGGCATGGGCCAGCGTGCGATGATCGCCATGATGCTGATTACCGGGCCCGAACTCCTGATCGCGGACGAGCCGACTTCCGCGCTTGATGTTACCGTGCAGCTCGACGTGCTGCGCATTCTCGACAATCTGGTGCGCGACCGCGGCATGGGCCTGATCTTCATCTCGCATGATCTGCGGCTGGTCTCGTCGTTCTGTGACAGGGTCATCGTCATGTATGCCGGGCGAATCGTCGAGGAGATCGCCGCGACGGACCTGCACAAGGCGAAGCATCCGTATACGCAAGGCCTGCTCAACTGCATGCCGCAGATCGACAATGACCGGCATCCGCTGCCGGTACTCGACCGCAAGCCGGAGTGGGCCACATGATGAGAGCTTTGGTCACCGAAAATCTCGAAGTGGTGTTCAACCGGTTTCGTGCCCTTCGCGGTGTGAGCCTTGAGGTATCGCCGGGCGAATCATTCGGTCTTGTCGGAGAGTCCGGTTCAGGAAAGTCCACGCTCCTGCGCGCCGTCGCCGGTCTCGCGCCGGTGAGCGGCGGGACGATTACCGTCAACGGCAAAACGCTCGGCTCGAAGCGGACCAAGGCGTTCTACCGTGAAGTGCAGATGGTGTTCCAGGACCCCTACGGTTCGCTGCATCCGCGCCAGACGGTGGACCGGCTGCTGCTGGAGCCGCTGGCCGTTCATGGCTTCGGCGATATTGAAAAGCGCATCCTGCGCGCGCTGGATGAAGTGGGGCTCGGGTCGAGTTTCCGTTTCCGCTATTCGCACCAGCTTTCCGGCGGGCAGCGCCAGCGCGTGGCCATTGCCCGGGCGCTGATCCTGGAACCGTCGATCCTGCTGCTCGATGAGCCCACCTCGGCGCTCGATGCGTCAGTGCAGGCGGAGGTATTGAATTTGCTTGAGCAAATCCGCCGCGACCGGAAGCTGACATTCCTCATGGTCAGCCACGATCTCGCGGTCGTCACCCATATGTGCGACCGGCTGATGGTGATGCAAAATGGCGCCGAAGTCGAACGCCTGACTGCAGCCGAGCTTGCCATGCGCAAGGTGACGCAGGACTACACGCGCAACCTGCTGATTGCCAGCCAGGGATTTGTCCGGCCGGACGTGCGGCTCTAGGGCAGAAACGTTCATCTGATTTTTACCATGCTGGAAGTGAGTCCGCGGATTTCGACCATCCGGCGCGGAATAATGAAAATCTGAATGAATTTTCTAAGCCGGCATTTACGCCATGGAATCAATGGTTCCACTCAACGACTGGAGTGGGACATGAAGCGTATTCGAGATTTCCTGAGAGACCGCAGCGGGGCGACGGCCGTTACATTCACTTTGCTGCTGGTACCAATTATGGGAATGACCGGCCTTGCCGTTGATTACAGCCGCGCCAGCAACGACCGGTCGCGATTGCAGAACGCTGCCGATGCCGCCGCCCTGGCCGGCGCTTCGATCTTCACCGGCGCGAACTCGGCAGCGGCGGAAGCCCGTGCCCGTGCCTATCTTCAGGCCAATCTCGGTGACGAGGCCGATGGTGTGACAGTGAATTTCAACGCTTCCAATCAGAAGGTAAGCGTTACGATCGGGGGCCAGACCAACACGCTGTTCATGCATCTGTTGAACCAGGACAAGGTCGATATTGCGGTCAATGCGACGGCATTGGCGCCGTTGAAGCCCTCTGAAGCAACCATCGACATTGACAAGGTTTATGGCTGGTACTTCAAGAAAGTTTCCATTGTCGTTGTGCGACCCGGAGGAACGACAGAAGACACTGTCGGAACGGTAACCTATACGGCTAAGGACCACAGTTATGAGAACGGCCGTGGAAACGGAACGATTGTCAAGGTTCCAGCAACAGGAAGCATCAAACTCGGAGAATATGAAAAGCTGTTCTTAAAAATGGACATAAAGTTTGATGGATGTGACATTGGTTATTACAATTCATCGAATACGAGTATCGTAAAGTGCAAAGCATCAAGCGATAACGCGTACAAGAAATATAATAAGACATTAAAATCAAATGATAAAGCGACGGTAAACCATCTCTTTGTAAACGGCACCCAACTTCCCCTAGGTTCCACCCCGCCGCTGGACGTATTGTTCGACTGCAGTGAAAAGCAGTATCATGCGTGGGAAGATGGTGGTGGTTTTGCGAAGCAGGACTTCTTTTACTACATAACCGCCGCCTGCAAATCCGTTGATGGCGAGAATGTTCGCTTGACCCACTAAATGGACGTCCATCCGGCGGCGCAATTGACTTTGATCTTGCCCCGCTCCATCATGACTTCATTCCGAGGGGGGCACTGTACAGTGCTGAGATGGCGTCGAGCTGGACCCTTGAACCTGATCCGGGTTATGCCGGCGTAGGAACGGGAATTGAGCCTTCTTCGCGCACTCTGCCTTGTCTTCGCACATATCCGGATCTCCAACCTGTTCATGATGGAGTCCAGACTGTGCGACCAAAAGTAGATTTCCGGCTGAATGCCATCGTCGATCTCGACGCGATCGGCGGCGACAAGGACCTTGGCGCACTTGCGCTTGCGGCCGCCCGCGGCGGCGCGACGATCATCCAGTACCGCGACAAGAATTCGCCGACCCGGTTGATGGTGGAGCGCGCACGGACAATCCATAGCGCGTTGAAGGACACGGGCGTGCCGCTGGTCGTCAATGATCGCATCGATGTGGCGCTTGCCGCCGGTGCCGAGGGCGTGCATATCGGCCGCGAGGACATGCCGGTCCGCGATGCGCGGCTACTGCTCGGCCCGGATGCAATCATTGGCCTGACCGTGAAAAACGAGGCCGATGCGCTGGCAGCAACGACAAGCGATATCGACTATGCCTGCATTGGCGGGTTGTTCGAGACGCTGTGCAAGGCAAATCCCGATGGTCCGATTGGCTTCGACGGCTTCAGCCGCTTGGCGCCAATCATTCGGGCTGTGAAACCAGACCTGCCGGTTGGAGCAATTGCGGGGATTGATCTCGCGCGCACGCCGCCTGCCATTGCTGCCGGAGCGGATGGCGTTGCAGTGATTTCGGCGATTTTCCGGCAAGCCGACCCGAACGGCGCTGCGGCGGCCCTGCGCTCCGTGGTCGATGCAGCGTTGCAGGCACGGGCATGACCGCCATTGCCCTGACCATCGCCGGGTCCGACAGCGGCGGCGGGGCAGGCATTCAGGCGGATCTGAAGACCTTCTCGGCACTTGGCGTCTACGGCACCAGCGTTCTCACCGCCGTCACCGCGCAGAACACGCGCGGGGTCACCGCCATCGAAAATCTGTCACCCGGTATTGTCCGCGCCCAGATCGATGCCGTGCTGTCGGATATCGATGTGAAGGCGATCAAGATCGGCATGGTATCGACGCCGGAGGCCATCGAGACCATTGCTGCGTCATTGCAGCATTGGGGCCGCAGGGCGGTGCTTGATCCAGTGATGGTGGCGACATCGGGCGACCGCCTGTTGCAGCCGGAGGCGGTCGAGGCTCTGCGTCAGCTGCTACTGCCACTCGCTGTGGTAGTGACACCCAATCTGCCTGAAGCGGCATTGCTGACGGGGCAGCCGATCGCTGACGGCGAGGCCCAGATGGCACGGCAGGCGGAGCTCCTTCTGGCGCTTGGCCCCTCGGCGGTGCTGATCAAGGGCGGTCACTCAAAAGGCGAGTATAGCACCGACCTGCTGTTTGACGGCGTGACCATGCAGCGCTTTTCCCACCCGCGCATCGCGACAAGTCATGATCACGGTACGGGCTGCACGCTCGCCGCGGCGATGACCGCGGGGCTCGCGAAAGGATCAGATTTGCACGACGCGGCGGAGCAAGCGAAGGACTACCTGACGGCAGCAATGGCTGCTGCAGGGAATCTCAGAGTGGGGCAGGGACGCGGGCCCGTGCACCATTTTTACCGGTGGTGGCCGACGGCGCAGCCGTCATGATGTCTTGCCGTTCGAATGGCAGAGGGACCACCGAGGGAAGCACGACGCGCTCCTCGGCAAAGGCGAGCTGGGTTGGTTCCGAAAGCGCCGTTGTTGCTGCAGCGGGACCGGCGGCTGCTATCGAAGGCGCAGCAGCGAAAGCAACGGGAGCTGGATCGACAGGCGCCGAATCCGGCTCCAGCACACTCAAAAGACCCTTGCGCTTGGCCTGATAGTAGTAGCCGCGGGAATAGAGCCGCACGGCCTGATCGGGATTGCTGTCAGCAACCTTATAGGCGCCCGCCAGGTACTTCACGCCATATTTGAGGTTGGTTTCGGCATCGAGCAAATCCTTGGCGCTGCCATCATGGCCGAGGCCCCGCGCTGTTGCGGGCAATAGCTGCATCAGGCCCCAATATGGGCCGTTGCGTGCACCGGGATTGAAGCTGCTTTCGCGCTTGACCACACGGCGCACGAGCGATTCCGGTACGGCATAGGCAACAGAGTATTTCGAGATCAGACCATCGACCGATTTGTTCGAGGATTGGGCTGCAGGTTTGTTCTCCGAGGCAGCGCTTGCGACGCGCGGTGATGGCTCGGGAATAGGAGCGGACGCTGCATTGGGCAGTTTCGGATCGGTTGTCGTGCAAGCGCCGAGAGCAAGAGCCAGGGTCAGGCAAGCGAAGGCGCGCAGCAATCGAGTTTCAAGCAGCATTTGTCACCGGTTCGAAGGGCGGATGTTCAATGGTTGGTTCCTCATAGCTTGTTCGGGGTCATCTGCGGCAATCACTTTCCAATACGGATTGTTACAATCGTCCCATCGATGGTTGTGGGTGTGTTTCCCGCATGGGTTGACTCCAGCATATATATCAATGTATCAGTTAGATATTGGTAAGGCCAGTTTACCAGTCTAGCGCGGAAAGGGAGTGCCGTGCGGGGAGGATCCATGTTCGCAGCCATTCAGCCGCGCCGGCTATACCGGCAGGTGGCAGACCAGATACGCACACTGATCGAGGGCGGCAAATTTGCCGTTGGCGAGCGGTTGCCGGGAGAGCGCGAACTGGCCGAGGAGCTTGGCGTATCCCGTCCGACAATCCGTGAAGCGCTGATTGCGCTCGAGGTGGAGGGGCTTGTGCATATCCGCATGGGTTCCGGCATCTACGTCACGGGCCAGCAGCGTGAAAAGCCTGCGCTGGCACCGGCCGACGATCTGGAGGGACCGTTCGAACTCCTGCGCGCGCGATCGCTCATCGAAAGTGTGCAATCGCCGAGGAAGCCGCAACGGTCGTGACGCCCGATCACATCGAATCGATGGACGCGGTGCTGACAAAGATGGCCCAAACATTCAACAGTCCGCGCACGTCCATTGCGCTCGATCGGACCTTTCACACGACGATTGCCAACATCATCGAAAACTCGGCGCTCAACCGCTTTGTCGGTGAGCTCTTCGACCAGCGCATGACGCCGTATTTCGAAAAGCTGGCCAGCTATTTCGAAAGCCCTGCCTCATGGCGAGAGGCATTCGAGGAGCACCGGGCCATTCGCGATGCTATCGCTTCCGGCGATCCGGGACGCGCCAAGGAAGCGATGCGATATCACCTGCAACAATCGCAATTGAGATTTTCCAGAAGCTTCGATGAAGATCTGGAAAGCGATAAGGGCCGTTCTGTGAAGGGCGGCCGAAATGGAAAGATCTGAAATTCAATCTGGGAGGATAACGGTATGAAGATCAAACTCACGGCAATTCTGGGCGCGGTTGCCGCGCTCGCACTTTCGGCGGCAGCCGCTCAGGCGCAGACCGCGCTGAAGTGGGCGCATGTGTACGAGACATCCGAGCCATTTCATACGGAATCCGTATGGGCGGCAGAAGAGATCGGCAAGCGGACCGATGGCCGCTACAAGATCGACGTATTCCCGGCATCGCAGCTGGGCAAGGAAGCCGACATCAACCAGGGCCTGAAGCTGGGTACGGTCGATATCATCATTTCCGGTTCGAGCTTCGCAGCACGCGACTACAAGCCGATCGGCGTAACTTATTTCCCCTACATTTTCCGCGGGCCGGAACATCTTATCGCTTATACGAAGAGTGATGTCTTCAAGCGGCTCGCAGCCGGCTATGAGGAAAAGAGCGGCAACCACATCGCGGCCGTCAGTTATTATGGCACCCGCCAGACCACGTCGAACAAGCCCATCGCCAAGTGCGCGGATATGCAGGGCCTGAAGATACGTGTGCCTGACGTTCCGGCCTATCTCGCCATGCCGCGCGCCTGCGGTGCCAATACCACGCCCATCGCCTTCGCCGAGGTCTACCTCGCGCTGCAGAACGGCACGGTCGAGGCGCAGGAAAACCCGCTGACCACCATCGAAGCCAAGAAGTTCTTCGAGGTGCAGAAGAACATCATCCTGACCGGTCACATCGTCGATCATCTCAATACGGTGATCTCGAAGCAGCTCTGGTCGAGCCTTTCCGATGAAGACAAGAAGATCTTCAGCGACGTCATGCAAGAGGCGGCAGAAAAGACGACAAAGATCATCGCGGACAAGGAAAAGGCGCTGGTCGCGAGCTTCAAGGAACGCGGTTTGAGCGTGACCGACATCGACAAGGCCGACTTCGAAAAGAACGTCATGGAAAAGGTGAAGTTCGAAGATTTCGGCTACGACAAGTCCGACTGGGAAGCCATCCGCGCCATCAAGGAATGACTGACGATGGCCGGGCGCTCTTCTTGCCCGGCCATTTCTCCTGAGACCTGATGACCGGAGACAACCATGTCAAATGAAGTTCACACACAGATTACCGCCGAGGAAATCGCCCATTCCTTCGAAGAAGCGGCGCCTGTCGCCAATGTTGCAGATTATGCAATCGAAGACTGGCTTACACTGATCGTCTTCTGGCTGATGACAGGCTGTGTCTTTCTGCAATTTTTCACGCGCTATGTCCTGAACGACAGCTATGCCTGGACCGAGGAAATCGCCATCAATTGCCTGATCGGCGTGGTGTTTCTCGGATCGGTGATGTGTGTGCGCGTCTCCCGCCATATTCAGGTGGATGTGTTCTACCACTACATTACGGCATCCGTTGCCCGCGTCCTGTCGATCTTCGTCGATCTGGTGCGCATAGCCTTCTTCGTCTACGCCGTCTGGCTGATGTGGCGCTATGTCGACATCGTTGCCGACGAGCGCATGGTGACGGTGGATCTGCCCCGCAACATCGTTTTCTACGGTGTCCTGCTTGCATTCGTCCTGATGCTGTTTCGCGCCATTCAGGTTTTCATCAGCAATATTCGCCGCGGCTACTCCGTTCTGGAACGCCCCGAAGAATTCCAGAAGATCGAGGATTGATCGATGCTATTGCTTGTCGGAACTTTTCTCGTCCTCATGCTCGTCGGCGTGCCGGTGGCCATTTCCATGGCGGTGGCGTCCGTCCTTTACCTCGTGTTCTTCGGCGTTGCCCCCGACATCATCGTCGCGCAGCGTATGATCGCGGGCGTCGAAAGCTTCCCGCTGCTCGCCGTGCCATTCTTTATCCTGGCGGGCAATCTGATGAATTCGGCGGGCGTTACCGGCCGGATCTATTCCTTCGCCGTCGCCCTTGTCGGCTGGATGAAGGGTGGTCTGGCACAGGTCAACATTATTGGCTCGGTGATCTTCTCCGGCATGTCGGGAACAGCGCTTGCCGACGCTGCCGGTATCGGCACCATCGAGATCAAGGCGATGAAGGATCACGGCTATCCCGTGGAAGCGGCAGTCGGCGTGACCGCCGCGTCCGCAACGCTCGGCCCGATTTTCCCGCCATCGCTGCCCTTCGTCATCTACGGCATGATGGCCAATGTCTCCATCGGCGCCCTGTTCATGGCCGGCATCCTCCCGGGCGTCGTCATGACCGTGCTGATGATGGTTACCGTCGCCATCTTCGCCTACATCAAGAGGTGGGGTTCCGACGCGCCATTCAAGGTCAAGCAGCTTCTGGAAGCCTCGCTTGAAATTGTCGTGGTTTTCGCTGTTCCACTGGTCATCTATCTGCTGACCCTGACCGGCCTGTCTGTCAATGCCTCCGTCGGTATCGCACTCGTGCTCCTGCTTGCGGTCGACTGGTATTTCGACTTCTCCGCGGTCATGGCGCTGATGACGCCGGTCATCCTGATCGGCGGCATGACCATGGGCTGGTTCACGCCGACGGAAGCGGCCGTCGCAGCCGTGCTCTGGTCGCTGTTCCTCGGCCTGGTGCGTTATCGCACGATGACACTCGCGAGCCTTGCCAAGGCCAGCTTCGACACGATCGAGACCACCGCATCCGTGCTTTTCATCGTGACGGCGGCCTCCGTCTTCGCCTGGCTGCTGACAGTGAGCCAGGCGGCGCAGCTGCTGTCGACGGCCATTCTCTCGATCACCGAGAACAAATGGGTGTTCCTGATCCTGGTCAATCTGCTGATGCTGTTCGTCGGCTGCTTTCTCGATACGATCGCCGCAATCACCATCCTCGTGCCGATCCTTTTGCCGCTTGTACTGAAATTCGGTATCGACCCGGTGCATTTCGGTCTGATCATGACGTTGAACCTGATGATCGGGCTTCTTCATCCGCCACTGGGCATGGTACTATTCGTGCTGTCGCGGGTTGCCAAGCTTTCGGTCGAGCGCACAACCATGGCCATCCTGCCCTGGCTCGTTCCGCTTTTCATCGCACTGATCGCCATCACCTTCGTTCCGGCGATTACACTTTGGCTTCCAACACAATTGGGTCTGATCAAATGAGTACCAAAGGCATTGCTGCAACTCTCTTCGGCGCGGAAGATCTGCGCGTCGTCGACGTCGAACTCGGCGAGCTCCAACCCAATATGGTTCGGGTCAAGTTCGGCGCCGGAGGTATCTGCGGCTCGGACATGCATTATTTCCGCCATGCCAGAACCGGCGATTTTGTCGTCACCTCGCCGCTCATTCTCGGCCATGAGGTAGCCGGCGAGATAGTAGGGGTTGGCAGCAACGTCACCGGGCTTACCATTGGTGAACGGGTCGCGGTCAATCCGTCCCGCTGGTGCGAGCGGTGCGTCTACTGCCATGAAGGCCGCGCCAATCTTTGCGAGAACATCTATTTCATGGGCTCGGCGTCGAAGACGCCGCATATGCAGGGCGGGTTCGCCAGTGTTTTCGATGCGACTGCGGCGCAATGTGTCAAGGTACCGGCGGAGCTGTCCTTTCAGGCGGCCGCGCTGGCCGAACCCTTGGCGGTTTGCCTGCACGCGGTGCGCCGCGCGGGACATGTAAAGGGCTTCTCTACGATTGTCTTTGGCGCCGGTCCAATCGGTCTTTTGACAATGCTTGCATTGAAACACGCGGATGCGGGTTCAGTCACCATGGCCGACGTCGCAGCTGCACCGTTGAAATTTGCCGAAGAGCTTGGCGCCGATCAGATCGTCGATCTTTCGAAAGGCGAAGAGCAACTGGCTGAGCTCGCGGCGGCCACGCCATTCGACATCGCCTTCGAAATCTCCGGAACGGCGGCGGGGCTTGCCTCTGCCATCCGAACGGTACGGCGCGGCGGCACGGTGGTGCAGGTCGGCAACCTTGCCGGCGGGACAATTCCGGTCCCTGCCAATGCCGTAATGGCGAAAGAGCTCGACCTCGTCGGAACGTTCCGCTTTGGCGAAGAGTTCTTCGAGGCGGTCGAGTTGATCGTCGAAGGCAAGATCGATGTGCTCAAGCTGGTAACAGGGGAGTACAGGCTGTCCGAGGCGCCTGAAGCTTTCCGGATGGCCTTGGACAGGTCACGAAGCGTCAAGGTGGTCCTAACGGCCTAAACCTATTTGGTAACAGGACAGGGAGCGACAATTTGCTGTAGATGTTCACGCTTGGCGTAGGCGTTCAAATCGGCTAACAAGCACTGGTTAAACTGAATATTTCAACCATCCTGCGCTAGATTTTTTTATTCTTTCGCAAGTTCAGAGATCCGGAAAATAAACGTGCCGCGAGTCTATATGTCTTTATATTCACTTCCGAAAATCGTGGCATTGATGGGTTTGATCCTAGGGGTTGCAAGCGGCTGTACCACAGCGGCCACGCTTGATCCGGCCGGGGTGGTTTCTGGCCCTGTTTCCGAAAAATCAGCTTCTATCGTCGTCGATGGCAGCACCGGGGTCGTTCTCTATCAGGCGAGCGCCGATCTGCCGCGCATTCCTGCATCACTGACCAAGATGATGACGCTTTACCTCACGTTCGAGGCCCTCCAATCCGGGCGTATAACCAAGTCGACGCTGATTCCCGTGTCGGCACACGCTGCGATCGCAGGCGCCGAGCAAGCTCGGCTTCAGACCCGGTCAGACAATCGATGTCGATACGGCGATCAAGGCGATCGTGGTGAAATCGGCCAATGACGTGGCGGCAGCGCTTGCCGAATATCTGGGCGGCACGGAGGAGCAGTTCGCCGCGCTGATGACCGACAAGGCACGCCGCCTCGGTATGAGGGGCACGACGTTCCACAATGCCTCGGGTCTGCCTGATCCGCAGCAGATCACCACGGCGCGCGATATGGCGCTGCTGGGCCTCGCCCTGCGCCGGCATTATCCGCAGCAATATTATTATTTCGGGACCCAGGAATTCGTCTTCAACGGCAAGCTGGTTCGTGGTCACAACCGCGTGCTGAGCCAATTGAATGGCGCAGACGGCATCAAGACCGGTTATGTTCGGGCTTCCGGCTTCAACATTGTCACCTCCGTCAGTGACAATGGCCGCCAGCTCGTTGCTGTGGTCATGGGCGGGAATACGGCGAAGACCCGCGATGCACAGGTCGTCAGCCTGGTGAACACTTATCTACCTCAGGTTGCTTCCAGATAAATCCAAGGGTTGAAATATACCCGCTGGTCGTTGCATGGTTGGCACGATAACGACTCATTTTTGATCCGGACTACCGGCTCAAGGCGAGAAGGATCGGCTAATGTGGTCCCACGTTCTGAACCTGCGCAGTCAAGCTATCGCTTGGCTCACAGCGGGTATTGGTTCCTTCGCGGCTCTGGCGGTCGCGTTTGCACTCGGCGCATTCGAGGCTATGCCGCAGCAGCAGGATCCGCAATTCACACCCAACGAGACAGTAGATGCAGGGCAGTGGCGCATCAAGCCGCTCGGCGCCCGCGTCACCAGCGAGAAGGCGTTCGGCGTGACGCCGAAGGAGGGCCAGAAGGCCATTGTCTTCGAGGCTGAAATGACGAATCTCACGGCGAGATCATCAAAGGATTATTACGGGGTTTTCCATTTCCCGTCTGCTATCGACGCACAAGCTGAAAAGCCGATGATCTATCTTGCACGCGATATGGCGCTTCTCCCGGATTTGCATCCGGGCATGACCGAAAAAGATGGCCTATGTCTGGCTGGTGCCGGCCAATGCCGCCCCCACCGGTGCTGTCGAGTTTCTGGTGACCGCAAAGGTATACAAACCGCGTGACAATCTGACAGGCAGTCCCGGCTGGTACAACGAGCACACGGCCGGAACAGTTCGTTTCCCGGTTTCTGCACAGGCTGCACAGCAATGAAACGCAAGCTGGGAATTATACTGGTGCTTTGCTTGGCGATTGCAGTTCTCTACGGCATGCAGCGATCCAAGCCGCACTATATGGATTTGACGGGCCCGATGCCGGTGCACGGCAAGATGCATGAACCCGTGCGCACGCGGCAGTTCGATGTGACAGTTGACAATGTGGTGTTCGCTCGCGAGCTGACGCTCGACAGGTTTGGCTCCACCAAAGTGTTGACGACATCGGGATTGTGGGTGGTTGTGACCGCGCAGCTTGCCGCCACCAATGCCTCCAATGCCGTGGCGCAGGCCAGCTGGGTCGGACCGACTGGACTGCAATATGACAGCTCGGATCGTGCCGGTTATCTGCCGGGGCTGCCCCCGCATTCGCTCAATCCAGGTTTGCCGAAAACTGCGCGCTTTATCTTTGAGACCCTGCCCGATCAGGTCAATGGCGCCACGTTTGTCGTGTCGAACCAGCTCTTTCCGAGGCTGGATCTCGCAGGCACGGATCGCCATTGACGATTTCAGGAAATTCAACGATGGACAGCCTTTGATCGTCGATAGCTTCGATCTGCGCAATTCCGCAACCGTATCCGGGAACTGAGCGATGAGCGCGTTAGACGAGACAGGATCGCAGCCGGAGGGCAAGTGGCTCCGCCGCAGTCTCTGGGCACTGATTGTGCTGGCACCGCTGACATTGCTCGAGATTTCCTATGACAGTGTGAAGGAACTGGTGCGGGGCAATGATCTTTGGCCGCGGGATGTGGCGGCAAGCCAGACGGTGACATTCGGGGGCAGCAACTGGCAGTTTGCTTCGCTGAAAACGGTCGATGGCGTCAAAGCGGGCTCACTGCCGGCGGGGTCGGTTCCAGTGATTGCCCGCTTCCTTGTCGAGGTTGGCAATCCCGATCTGCAAAACCTATGGCTCGGCTGTTCGATCAAATTGGTGGATGCCAATGGTCGGTCGTGGCTGCCAGCGTCGGTCCCGGGCATGCCCTATCCGGCCGACGGCATCAAGACCTGCAGCTCGGCGGCCTTTTCCGGGGCTGAAAGCGGTGCGCGCATGGTCATCGAGGAGAACTTCCTTGTCCCTCAAGACGTGGCGGCCGAAGTGCGGCCGACGCTTGGTCTCGGCAGCGAGCGGCCATACTACTTGCGGTTTGCAGTGCCCAATTGACCATCCATGGCCGGTGCGGCGGCAACGGCATGCGCCCGCGAGGTGACCTTCCTGGTCATCGAAAATGCTGTCTCGAGAACAGCTGCGAGGAAACAGATGCGGAGCGGTTCGACTAGAATGCCGGTCGAGGAATCCTCGAAGGGGCTACCGAAAAGCAGTGACACGCCGTGAGAAATCACCTGCCAGTAATCGAGAGCCAGCGGGCCGATCAGTCGTGTGGCGCCGATCCATGCCCAGGCTGCAGCCCAGTCGATCAGGCGGTAGCCGACGATCAACGTAATGATCAGCAACAGGCCGGAGTTCAGCGTCAGCCTGACCCCATTGGCGATGGGAAGATAGCGTGAACGATAACCGCCGATGAAGTGCTCGACAAAGTCGCGCAGGAACTTCGGGATGGCTTTGTAACGCTCGCCGAAACGTTCGATGCGGTGGTGAATGCGCATGAGTTCCTTGTCGTCGCGGACATCATAGCCATAGACGAGCGCGACCATCACCAGCCAGATCACCGGCAGAAGGGCGTAGAAGAACAGTCCGATAATGGTGGTAGACACGCTGACGGAGGATTGCTCGACCGGGATGATGGTCGCGGCATGGGCAGTTGCAATTGGGGATTTGATGCTGGTCCAGAGTCCCTCGAACAGGTTGCCGATATTGCGGGTGGTCAACCAGGCCAGAAACGTGTCCTTCCATCGGCTGATCACATAGAGACCGATGAAGATCCAGTTGGTCTCGCAAACGACCACGATGATCTGCCAGAGGGAGCGGCCGGTCCTTTCCTTCATGATCTGCGCGAACTTGCGCACAACCCATGAAACCGCAACCGACAGGATAAGCCATTTGGAGTCGAGCACATCAAGCACATTGCCCGACTCTCCAAATGGCGCGTAGGACAGGGCAAGGCGCGAATATTGCCGTATCGTATCGCCGAGAAACCCCCAGGCGGCGTAGTAGGCAAAGAACGGGAGAAGCGCCACGGCGATGATCGTGGCAAGGCGGGAAAGGCCCCGCTCCGGCCTGGCGCCGTCCGCTTCCCTTTGCGCCGCTGCTTGTGCCGCGGAAATCGAGGGTAGCCCCGGCCGCACGATTTGGATCATGGAGACGGTCGTCACCAGTTGGGTAAGGGCGACAAGGGTCAGCAAGCCAAGGCCAGCGTAGTGGTTGATGAAGGCGGCCTTGACCGACAGCCACATCAGGAAGTCCGAGACAAGAAGGCCGAGGAGCACCATTGCGACCAGCTGGGGCCAGAAGCGCAACCAGAGCTGGAATGTCAGCTTGATGGGCAATGCCACTTCGGCCAGCATGAAAAACCTCTCGCGAATCTCATGCTGACCTTACTGATTTTTTCGGTGCTGTCACCGGCGGATGAGAACGGCTAGTCCCAATCGGGCGCAAGGTTGCGTGGATTGACGATGCGGCCGTCTGGTCTTGCGAGGGCGTGCAGTGCCCGCATCTCTTCCGGCGACAGCTCGAAATCGAAGATCTCAAAATTGCTCTTCGCGCGCTCCTCATTGACGGTCTTCGACAGCGCAACCACGCCCTCCTGCTGCACCAGCCAGCGCAGGACCACCTGGGCTTCGCTCTTGCCATGGGCAGCAGCGATCGCCTTGATGGCAGTATCGCCGATCACCTTGCCATCGGCCATGGCGTAGTAGGCGGTGATGCTCATGCCGGCCTTTCGGGCCGCATCGAGCACGGCAGTCTGACCGAGATAGGGATGATATTCGACCTGGTTGGTGACGATCGGTGCCTTGCTCAGCGCAACCGCTTCCGCCATCAAGGCGGTGTTGAAGTTGCTGACGCCGATATGGCGAACCTTGCCGGCATCACGCACTTCGTTCAAGGCGCCGATGCGCTCAGCCAGGGGCACATCGCTTTGCGGCCAGTGCAAGAGCAGAAGATCGGCATGATCGGTCTTGAGTTTCTTCAGGCTCTCCTCGACCGACCGGATGAAATCCTTGTGCCGGTAACTGTCGACCCACACCTTGGTTGTGAGGAAGACGTCGCCGCGGGCGACACCCGAACCGGCGATGGCTTCGCCGACTTCCGCCTCGTTGCGATAGGCCTGGGCGGTATCGATATGGCGGTAGCCGAGTTTGAGGACAGCCGGGACCATGCGGAGCACGTCGGCGCCGGGCATACGGAACGTCCCGAAGCCGATTGCGGGGATCTTTGCGCCATTGGCGTCTACATTGAACATTGTTATTCCTTTCGATATTTCAGGCGGCGACGAGTTGCGCGGCGGCACGTCTGTCGAGCATCTGGCTCCAGAGGGTCAGAGCGAGCGCGCCGACCACCAGAAGAGCACCGACCCACGGCGTTGCGCCGAGACCGAGCGGCGAGGCGACGATGAGACCGCCGAGAAATGCACCACCGGCAATACCGAGATTGAAGGCGGCGATATTGAGGGCAGAGGCCACGTCGACGGTATCAGGCGTATGGATCTTGGCAAGCTGTACCACATAAAGCTGCAGGCCTGGCACATTGGAGAAGGACAGCGCACCAAGCGCCGCGAGCGTCACCAGAGACCATATGGGTGATACGGCGGTGAATGTGAAGGCTGCAAGGACGATGGCCTGCAGCAGGAACATGACCCCGAGAGCACCGACCGGATTGCCATCGGCGACACGCCCGCCGACCATATTGCCGACCGCAATGGAGAGACCATAGAGGACGAGGATCAGGCTGACTGTCGAGCCGGCAAAGCCGGTGATCTCCTGCAGTACCGGGGCAAGGAAAGTGAACATGACGAAGGTGCCGCCATAACCAAGCGCCGTCATGGCAAAGGCAAGAAGCAGGCGTCCGCTCGCCAGCACACGCACCTGATCGATAAGACGGGCAGGAGCGGCTTTGGCGATCTGTGACGGAAGCAGGATCGCAATTGCCATGAACGCGATCACGCCGAGTCCGGAGACGGCCCAGAATGTGGCGCGCCAGCCGAGCTGCTGGCCGATGAAGGTGCCGAGCGGTACGCCGGTCACGATGGCCACGGTGAGGCCCAGGAACATCATGGCGATGGCGGAGGCGCGACGGTTGGGCGCCACGAGATCGGCAGCAATGGTTGCGCCGACCGAGAAGAACACGCCATGGGCGAAGGCACTCAGCACACGCGCGACAAGCAGCAGTTCATAGGTTGGCGAGAGTGCCGCAGCCGTATTGCCGACAATGAAAAGCGCCATCAGGCCGAGCAGCAGCGGCTTGCGCTCGATGCGTCCGGTGAGGGCGGATGGGTGCGCCGAAGGTGACGCCAAGCGCGTAGACACTGACGATGAGGCCGGCCAGCGGCAGCGATATATTCAGATCACCGGCAACAGTGGGCAGAAGACCGACGATGACGAACTCTGTCGTCCCGATGGCATAGGCGCTGATTGTCAACGCCAGAAGAGCGAGAGGCATTGTCTTGTCCTTTGAGTGGAGGCTGTCTTGGGAACCAGCCCGCGAATTGCGAAAATGGCGGAACGGGTCCGGTTGAGGCTGAATATGGCCTATCGCTATTACCTTGATAATCGCCTCATATTGCTCAATACTTGTGAAGTGAATTCACAAGTGGATTGGACCTCCGATCATGGATAACCGGGCTGGCGAGATGGATGTTTTCGTACAGGCGGTTGAGCTCAACAGCTTTTCCGCTGCGGGGCGGCGGCTCGGGCTGTCGCCTTCCGCCGTCAGCAAGATGATCACCCGGATCGAGGAGCGGCTCGGCACACGTCTGCTTGTCCGTTCGACGCGGACGTTGCAACTGACGCCGGAAGGCGAGATTTACCACCAGCGGGCACTTCGCATCGTTGCGGAGATCGAAGAGGCAGAACGCGCCGTGGCTTTTGGCGCATCGGCTGCGCCGCGCGGCCTGCTTCGGGTAAACTCATCGGTGCCGGTTGGCGTACGCTGTATCCTGCCGCTCGTGCCGAAATTCCTGCAATGCTACCCCGAGGTGAAGCTCGATGTTTCCCTGACCGATGGAGTGGTGGACCTGATCGAAGAGCGCGCAGATATTGCCATCCGCGTCGGTCCCATGCGCAACTCAAGTTTGAAGGCCCGCAAGCTGTTCGAAAGCCGCGTCGTGGTGATTGCTTCGCCAGATTATCTTGCCAAACACGGCATGCCCTCTCATCCGCGCGAGCTTGCCCGGCACAATTGCCTCACTTTCAATTTCCGCCGCGTGTTGAATGAATGGCCTTTCAACAATCCTGAAACGGGCGAAACCGAGATGCTGGAGGTCTCGGGCAACTTCCTCTCCAACAATGGCGTGACGGCACAGCAGATGTGTGTGGCGGGGCTGGGCATTGCCCGGCTCGGCTATTTCCACGTCAGCGAGGACATTCTTCAGGGCCGTCTCGTTGTCCTGCTAGAGGAGTACAACCCTGGGGACATGGAATTGATCCACGCCGTCTTCGTCGGGCATGAATATCTCGCGGCACGGGTGCGCAGTTTCGTCGATTTTCTGGCGGAGAACATAGGGATGCCTGGCCCCTTGACGAACGGCGCTGCAAGGTCATGATTATTCCGGATTGAGAAAGCGATGACTGACGCTGAGAAACTCAAAGCTGTGCGACATGCCTATGCCAGGCGAATCCTGGCTAGCGTCGGAGTTGACGACGCGCGTATCGAGCAAGCATTCGCGGAAGTGCCGCGCGAAGATTTTCTTGGTCCCGGACCGTGGCCGATAAGCCGTTTCGGCCTTGGCTATGTTTATACACCCAGCGCAGATCCCGCCTACCTCTACACGGATGATCTGGTCGGGATTGCGCCGGAGCGGCATATCAATAATGGCGAGCCATCGCTGCACGCCCACCTGTTGTGGTTTGCGCAGCCATCGGAGGGTGAACATATTGTGCATGTCGGAACTGGCACTGGCTACTACACGGCCATCATGGCGCATCTGGCGGGCCCAACTGGACATGTAACCGGCATCGAACTGGAATCCGATCTGGCAGCGCGAGCAAAGGAATATCTGACCGCATATCCGAACGCCGAGATTGTCGAAGGCGATGGAACGATCGTGCCGTTTGAACCGGCGGACGTGATCTACGTCAATGCCGGCGCGACGCGGCCGGCTGATACTTGGCTGGATCGGCTGAATGACGGTGGCCGTCTGGTTCTGCCGTTGACCACCGATGATGGATTCTCGTCGTATAGCAGCATGCGGCCGCGCGGCGCAGTGTTCCTCATCACGCGGAAAGGCGCGGAGTTTCAGGCACGCTGCGTTTCAGGCGTTGCAATCTACCCTTGCGCCGGGATGCGGGATGCGACTTCCGAAAAGGCCCTCGCCAGAGCATTCGGGAACGGCGGCTTGAAGCGGGTGACGCGCCTTTACCGCACTGACGATATTCCCGATGAAAGATGCTGGCTGAAGGGGCCGGGATGGTGTTTCGCCTACGAATGAGGCGATGACACCGGACCGGCGGCTTTCGCCGCGGTTGTCCGGTTCTTCAGGTTGAGCAGATTGCCGGAGAGTATCAATGCGGCTCCGGCAGCCGTGAACACGTCGATGCGCTCCGCATAGATCAGCCAGCCAAGCACAGCCATCAGCGGCACACGCAGGAAGTCCATGGGAATGACCACTGTCGCATCGGCATAAAGCAGAGCCTTGGCCATGCAGAAATGCGAGAAGGTGCCCGTGAAAGCGATGATGATGACCCATGGCAGGACCTGGAGCGATGGCCATTGCCACACATGCAGCGCAGGCAAGAGGCCGATGGCAGACTGGATGGTCAGCATCCAGAAGATAATCTTCACCACGCTGTCGGTGCGGGTCAAAGATTTTACCATGGTGAATGATATTCCGAAGGTGAAGGCGGCACCAAGCACAATCAGCTGACCTGCCTCGACGGTGCCGATCCCCGGGCGGACAATGATGACCACGCCGATAATTCCGAGCGCGATGGTCAGGATCCGCCAGATGTTCAGCCGCTCGCCGAGAAACATGACAGCCATCAGTGCGGTCCAGGCGGGCGTGGTGAATTCGATGGCGATCACCTGTGCCAGCGGGATCATCGACAAGGCTTGCAGCCAGGCGAACTGGCCGGCGTAGTGCGCACCATTGCGTCCCAGATGCTGCCAGATGCGATCGGTCTTCATCGCCCTGAAACCGCCTGAGGAGCGGATCAACGGATAGAGCATGGCGAGGCCGATGATCGAGCGCATCTCCATGATCTGGAAGACATTCAGCTCCCGCGAGGCTTCGCGGCCTGAAATCGCCATGAGGATGATGGCGGTAAGCGATCCCATCATCCAGAACGCCGCCTTCAGATTGGATTGCTGTACTTCCATGATCGTCTGGGTTTATTTCGCGTAGACGCTGGCAAAATCCGCGAAGCCCTTGACCTCGATCGGGTTCCCGGATGGATCGCGGAAGAACATCGTCCACTGTTCGCCCGGCTCACCCTTGAAGCGAACCACCGGCGGCATAACGAAATCGACATCTGCCTGTTTCAGGCGGCCGGCCAGCACATTCCAATCTTCGAGCGGCAGGATCACGCCAAGGTGCGGCATCGGCACCATATGATCGCCGACCTTGCCGGTATTGGTGGTTTCGAACGGCTTGCCGAGATGCAGCGAAATCTGATGGCCGAAGAAATCGAAATCCACCCAGGTGTCCGTGCTGCGGCCTTCCTCGCAACCAAGGGTACCGCCATAGAATCGGCGCGCGCCGTCGAGGTCGGTTACGTGATAGGCAAGGTGAAACAGCGAACGCATGGGGGATATCCTGATGGGCGGGAGTGCGCTGGAACCTAGCAGCAAGGCTGAACGCAGACAATGCGTGGTTGCGGGAATTGCGGCTTCCATTGCTGCCGGGGGAACCAAATGAACCAACTGCGAGTTGTAGAAAGCTACTCTCGAATGGATCCCGAAAACAGGAAGTTTGCAATGTCGATTTTGATCAGTCTTCTGATCACCGTTCTGGTGATCTTTCTCGTACTCTACCTCATTCAGATGCTTCCACTTGACGGTCGCGCCAAGCAGATCGCCCAGGTAATCGTGATCGTCATCGGCATTATTTCGCTGCTGCGGTATCTCGCCGTGTTTTAGCATCAAAGCGGGCGGGGCTTTCGGTTTCCGCCCTTTCTACCGATTTTCCAGTTGACCCAGCAGCCAGTCGCGGAAGGCACGAATTTTCGGCACATTGCGCCGCGCTTCCGGGTACACAAGCCAGTAGAAATGGTCGGCGGTGCCAACAATACTGAACGGCTGGATAAGCTGGCCTTGTGCCAGCTCCGTTTCATAGAATGCGGGGGTCAGAATTCCCACACCCTGTCCGGCAATGACAGCTTTCCCCTCAAGATGCTGGTCGCCAAAGCGGCTGCGGGGATCGCCGCGCAAATCGGGTTCGGAAATTCCCGCGGCACCGAACCAGAGTTTCCACCAGGGATCGCCCGGATCGACAATCGGCAATTTGAGCAGGTCCTCGGGTTCCTTGACGCCGCCGATGGTGGCAGCCAGCGCAGGGCTGAGCATCGGCGTGAAGTCGGCATCGAAGATCCTGTGCGCAACGATACCCGGCCAATGCCCGCTGCCCGAGCGTATGCCGACATCGGCGTCCTCGCGTGAAAAATCAACGACTTCGCGGGTGGCTTGCAGCCGGACGGCCAGCGCAGGCTGTGCCAGCTGGAACGAGCCAAGGCGCGGAACCAGCCAATTGGCGGCGAAAGTCGGGATTGTTGTGATCGTCAAGACGCCATCGGCACTCTCGCGGGTGGCAGCAATTGCCGCACGCATCATATCGAAGGCCTCACTCATTACCGGCGACAGGCGCGCTCCGACCTCGGTCAGGATCACCTGCCGCGGACGGCGCAGGAACAGCGCTGCACCGATGCGCTCCTCCAGAAGCTTGATCTGATAGCTGACGGCCGCCTGCGTCATACCGAGCTCTTCGGCTGCCTTGGTGAAACTGCCATGACGCGCCGCTGCTTCGAAGGCGCGTATTGCGGCAAGGGGGGAAGGTTCATGCATGGCTCCGCATAAGGTGTCCTTATGCATGGTACTCGGCGTTTTGTTGGAAAACAAGCGCGGCAAGGTGCATCTAGTACTCAACACCAAGACGCAATGCGTCGCCAACAATTGGAGTTGAGATTATGAATACCGTATCGACACCACTCAGCCACGTTGCAACCCACGGCTCCTGGTGGAGCCGGATTGCCAATCCGGTGAAGCCAAACGGAACGCAAGATAAACCATCCTACATCGATACCGGGGATTTCTCGGATCACATGCTGCGCGATATTGGCCTGCACGATGGCCGCCCTATGCGGGGGGACCGGCAAGAGCCAAACGATCTGAACACAGTGCTCAACGACTACCCGGCACGCTCCCTGTGACGGTGCTATGCCTCAGGAGTCGAAGTCGGTTTCGAGTTGCTTTTCGAGCTCGACAAGGTCATCGGGCAGCGGCATGCCCATGGCCTTGAGCTCGTTCAGCTGTTCACGCAAGTTCTCATGAATCTCATGGGCGTCCGTTGGCCGCTGGACCATCGCTTCGAGCAGGAGGGCTATCCGCGCCTTGATGTCTTCGAACGCCATGATGGTTCCTTTCACGTCTCATGCACTGCCGCTATGGTAGCAGATTATGTGCCGCCGGAATATTGCGCATCGGAGACCTTCTCCATCCATTCGGCAGATTTACCGTCGAGCATTTCCTGCATGGCGATATGAACCATCGTCGTGGCCGGTCCGGCGCCGTGCCAGTGCTTTTCACCCGGCGGGATCCATATCGTGTCGCCGGCCTTGATTTCCCGCAAAGCCTCTCCCCAAGCCTGGACGAGCCCGAAACCGGAAATGACGTGCAGCGTCTGGCCGAGAGGATGCGTATGCCAAGCCGTCCGCGCGCCGGGCTCGAACCTGACCGCTACCGCCTGCAGGCGGGCAGGTGCTGGCGCCTCAATGATCGGATCCTGCCAGACGGTGCCGGTGAACCAGTCCGACGGGGCGCGGCGCGAGGGAACCGAGCCAACTGCCTTTATATCCATTACGCACCTCCTGTGGTTTCTGGCACGCCGGTCCATTGCTGCGGGTCTGGCGTTGCGTCGACCGATGCTACCACCGAATCGAGAAATCCCGGAAAGCGTTTCTCCAGATCGTCGCGGCGCAGCGTCAGCATGCGTTTCGTGCCCTCGGGGCGAACTTGAATGACGCCCGCTTCACGCAGCTTTGCCACATGGTAGCTGAGGGCGGTCTTTGATCCGAGTTGAAGAAACTGGCCGCAGCTCATCGCCTTTTCGCTGTTGCGGGCAAGAATGGCGATCATCGTAAGGCGCGTTTCGTCGCCAAGCGCGGCAAGCACGTTTGGAAGCGCAATATCCTCGGTGTCCGGATGCGGAAGATAATTTGTCATGGGCGTTTAATAGCAATTGGCAGGAGAGATTTCAATGTTCAACATTTATTGAACTTTGTGCTTGACTTTCTGCGGGGAAAGTATCTTAGTTCAACGATCATTGAACATTAAGGTCTAATCTCATGGATATTCGTCTCGTCGGATTGGCGCTTGGCACGTTCGCCATCGGCATCGAGGGGATTCGTGGTTGCCAGCCTCCTGCCGCAGATCGCCGGTGACACCGGTGTCACGCTGGTGCAGGCTGGTTATCTCGTCGTCACCTACGCCTTTGCCTATGCAATAGGCGCTCCGGTGGCTGCTGCACTGACTGGATCGCTCGACCGGCGCACTGTGCTGACCGGCAGCACCCTGGTCTTCGTCGCCGGTGCGCTTCTTGCCGCCGTCTCGCCCACTTACATTTTGCTCTTGGCGGCACGTCTGCTGATCGCTGTGATGGCCGGTCTCTACGCGGCGACGGCTCAGGCGACGGCGGTCGCCATTTCCGAGCCGCATCACCGCGCCCGGGCGATTGCAGCCATTGTTGGCGGAACCACACTTGCCGTGGCCTTCGGTGCACCGCTTGGCGCTTTCATCAGCGCCTTCGCGGGATGGCGCGGCACCTATTATTTCATCGCGCTCATCGGAGCGCTTGCAGCACTGGTTGTCTGGTTCATGCTGCCACGCGGCCTCTACGCAGACCGGCTGACAATCGCACAGCGACTTGGCGTCGTGCGCCATCCTGGCCTGTTGCCGGCGCTGCTGACGATGCTGCTTTACATGACCGGTCCGTTTGCGGTGTATACCTACATTGCCGCGGTCGCCGTGGAAGGAACGGGTCTCAGCCGCTCGCTGATGCCTGTGGTCCTGCTGGCTTTCGGTATTGGTGCGGCGATTGGCAATTTCCTTGGCGGACAGTTCTCCGATCGCTTTGGCGCGACGCGAACCGTTGTCATAGCCTCGGTTCTCAATGCTGTCGTGCTGATGTCGGTCAGCTGGATCATGAATTTGCCGGACAATATCGCCGGCCCGAGCCTCATTGCGATCATGGTAATCTGGGGCGTCATCGCCTGGATGTTCCCGCCGGCGCAGGCAAGCCGCGTTCTGGCCATCGCCCCGGAAAGCGCGCCGCTTGCTCTTTCGCTGAATTACTCAGCGCTCTACCTCGGTGTGGCGTTCGGCTCGATGATCGGCGGGCAGGTCATCGCCCATATCGGCCTTGAGTATCTCGGCTGGATCGGCGGATTGTTCCCGCTCATGGGGCTGGTGGTGATCCGGCTGGCAAACACCGGCGTTCGCAAGGAGGAGTTGTCGATTGCGTGACGAATTATCCGCCGATGCGGGCGGTGCCGGTCTTGCCGTCATTACGGAACCAGGAAATCCTGTTCTCGCCGGTTCGCTTGATGGTAAAGCAATACTGCCGGCCCTTTCGCCAGGTCGGCCACTTCTGACAGAGTCTGTTGCCCTCGACCCACCACCGCCCGGCCTCTCTGGGCGCAAACATGCCCGCGGCCGAAATACCGGAAACGTCGGCGATAACCTGGCCGCTGGCCTTGTAGGTCAGCGGAAGTTCGCCGCCGAACGGAGTTGAGAGATAGACACGCTCGCCTGTGATCCGCCTCTTGATTTCGCTGCCGGATAGTTCCTGTGCGGCCGCGGTCTCGCTTAGAGCGAAAAGTGCGAGTGTGCCAACGGATATGGTTCTTGCTGTGGTTTTCATGACACCGTTCCCGTCGATGCAATGGAGGTATTGTATCCGATAAGCTCGAGACCCTGTCCGGTTCGATTTAGTGTCAGGACCCTGGATCCATGCAATGGCCGGCGTGTGTGGACCGGATGGGACAGGCGCTCGACTGCCGTTTCGTTGGCCAGGATTGGAAACCGGAAAAACGCCCCTGTTCACCTTGCCATCGTGTCCGGTTGACACGGTCATCACACTCGCCGTCCAGTCAACGATCCGGCTGGGATATTGTTCCCTGCCGGATGCGACGTGCCATTATGTGACGGGAACGGCCGCGAGCGTCCGAGCTTCGCGAAACGAGATCAGCCTGCGGTGATTTTCATCCCAAAGGACGAGTTTCACGCAAGCCAGGCTTTCCATGATTGTTATGCGCCCTATGTCGCCGAGTTCCGGATAGTCCTTGATCACCTCCGGAAGCCGGTAGCAGGGAACCCTGCTTGACAGGTGATGTACGTGATGAATGCCGATATTGCCGGTCATCCATCGCAGCACCCCTGGCAAAACATAATGGGATGAGCCGTGCAGCGCGGCCTCCTGGAACTCCCATTCCGCGCCCTTCGACCAATGGGTCTCTTCGAACTGATGCTGTACGTAGAACAGCCAGATACCGGCGGCCCCCGCCAAGGTGACAATCGGCAGGTGGATGAGGAGGAACGGGCCGACACCAATAAGCCACATCAGGACGATCGCCATGAGCGCAATCCCAAGATTGGTTGCCATCGTGGAAACCCAGGGTTCAACGCCCGAACGCATCATGCCGAATGGGAGGCGTTGCTTGAAGATGAAAAGCCAGACCGGTCCGATGCCGAACATGACAGCCGGATGGCGATAGAGCCGGTAGCCCAGCCGTCCCCAGCGCGACAAGGCGCGGTATTCGGCCACCGTGAGGGTGGTTATGTCGCCATCGCCGCGCCCGTCGAGATTACCTGCGGAGGCGTGGTGCAGGGCGTGCGTCCGGCGCCAGTAATCATAAGGCGTCAGCGTGAGAACACCAATCACCCGCCCGGTCCAATCGTCGGTGTGGCGATGCGCAAAGAAGGAACCATGACCGCAATCGTGCTGGATCATGAACAGGCGCAACAGGAAGCCGGCAGCCGGAACGATGAGGACGAGGCCCCACCAGAAGCCGTAATGCACTGCTGCCCAAGTGAGGGCCCAGAAAATGGCGAATGGAACGATGGTGACTGCAAGCTCGAATGCGCTGCGTCCCCGGTGCGGTTTGCGATAGTTGGAAAGAATCTTGGGCCATGAGCGTTCGCCCGGGCCAATTGCAGGTAGGATTTTAGCGGAAGTTGTTTTCATCGGCTATCATAGACTTGGCGCCAATGCGCGCGCAAGATGGTCCGCCAAGAAACATTTGTAAAAGGATCAAGGATTCAGACCCTGACCCTTGATCAAGTTTTGTTTATATGGACAAAATTTGCCCTAGTGCACGATTGTCGCATCAAACGGCTTCAAACCATGATTATCCATGCTGTTCCGGTAGATTGCCGTTGCCTGGGTGCGATTGTGCGCCCGAAGCTTGCGGATAAGATTGTGGACGTGCACCTTTACCGTATGGACCGAAAGTGCCAGCCGGTCAGCGATGATCTTGTTCTGCAGACCCTCTGACAGAAGCTGTAATATCTCATGTTCCCGCAGCGTCAATGTTTTCACCGGCCATGCACTTGCCGGATTACCCTTCGGTTGATTGTAGAGCGAATTTGCCGTGCCGGATAATTTGTTAGACGTCTTTTCCATCAGACGAATGATGCTGGACGGATAATAATCACCGCCATTCAGCAATAGCCAAACAACTGCAAGCCAAACATCGAAGTTTCAGGCTGAAAGGGAGAAGCCCTTGAATTTGCTTGTTGTCAAAGAGAGAGTTGAATTGCTGGAGAGCCGAACTGTGCTCATCCATCATCAGCGTGACCGAAGCGGCCGGAAAGCGCATCTTGCATCGCACTATGCAATCGGCAATGTCAGGTACAAAATCCGCATGGATCAAGACCAAACCGACGCCGGCATCAAATTCCTCGGGCTCAGCAAGCTTGCTGGACAGATTGACCTGAATATCGGGGAAGGTTCGTTCAAGTGACTGAACCAATCCCTGAAACACAACTCCTGGCTCGGCATATATAAAAATGCCGCCTTTGAAATTGGCGCCGTCATCAGGCTGGGTGCCATGCTGGATTTGGTCGGTTTTCATACGCGCAACTGTCACACTCATAATCGTACCCTACGCCAACGAATGAAGTAGTCCCCTTTTGTGTACGGTTTCATCGAAACATTATTATTTGGAATCACCTAAACCCTTGTAATTCATGCAATCAGCGAGGGTAGTGAACGCAACGTGACGCGACCGTGACGCGCCAGCGCAGTGTCTGTTTCTTATGGGTTGTGCACCGCTTGAAACGGGCAAAACGGTGTTTCCGCATACCGGAATACCGTGTGAAAGGGCGCCGGGATCCGGGGTTCTGCCCGGATTACGGCAAATCCATTAATCCAAAGGGACACACCAGCACAGCAAGGTTCATCCATCAGGTGGAACCGCTTCTCACTTCTCCTAAATGGCGCTGAATCCGCGACGCCGGTACTCTGCCATAAAATGCGCCCGGTATGACCGTGACAGGTGAACACACTTTGCATGGGGAGCGCTTAATCAACTATGGGGGTGTGTCTTGTTTGTATGGATCACCAATTGTCTGGCAGCATTGTCGGTAAGTGCGGTGCTGATCGTCATACTGAAGAAGGTATCGCCTGCGTTTGCTCTCGTGGATTATCCCGATTTGCGCAAACGGCACGATGGCGTGGTTCCTTTGTGCGGCGGAATCGCGATCTTTGCCACGTTTACAATGGTGATGCTCCTTCGGGACCGAGACAGCGCGCTTCCCCTGAACTTTTGGGCGGGCCTGCTTATCACATTGCTTGTCGGGGTACTGGATGACCGCAACGAACTCTCGGCCGTCAAGCGGCTGGCAGCCCAATTCGTTGTCGCGCTCATCCTGGTCAATCCGCTTGCAGGAACCGCCATCGTCACCGGTATCGCGCTTCCGCCCGGCCTTCTCAATGTATCGTTCCCGCTTCTTACGCTCGTGGCCGTCCTGTTCATTGTCGGCCTGATCAATTCCTGGAATATGATAGATGGCGTGGACGGATTGGCAGGCGGGGCGGCGGCGGTTGCCCTTTTCTGGCTTGCTGTGATCGCCGCACTGAAGGGTGCGGGCGAACTTGTATTGCCGATGCTCGTGCTTCTGGCGGCAGTTTGCGGCTTCCTTGCCTTTAATATGCGCAGCCCATGGGTCGCTCGCGCCAAGATATTTCTCGGCGACGCCGGCAGTACGGCACTCGGCGCCACCATCGCTTTTCTGGTGATCGCGCTCTCGATTCTGCGCCGAGATCGCCTTTCCAGTCCTGTTGTGGATTGTCATTGTCCCGGTACTGGATACGCTCAGCCTGATCGTTCGCCGGATGCATGCTGGTCGCAGTCCTTTGGCCGCGGACCGCTGGCACCTGCATCATCTCCTCCTCGACCGGTCAATATCACCAGCAAAGACGACAATCATCATCGTTGCGGCATCTGCGGTCTGTGGCGGCATTGGATGTGCGGGCATTGTCACAGGTTTGTCGAACCTTCTCATGACAGTGGCGTTGCTGCTGCCCCTCACCGGTCATTGCGCCTTTGTCTTCATTGCAAGTAAACCGGGCGCCATCTCGCTTCAGCGCGCCGCCCGCACAGCCACCGTGTCCCAGCTGACTTCAATGCCACCCATGGCAGTTCGACCTGACCTTAACGTAAACCATGCGTCTGCGCCGCCGCCCGCCAAATCGCGGCCCGGTATCCTTTCGGACGCTGTTTGAGATTCCAAGACTGTGGAGTGAGACTTTGCCAATATCCGTATTGATCATGACCCTGAATGAAGAAGACAGCCTGCCGGCGTGCCTGGCATCGCTCACCTGGTGCGACGATATCGTGGTTCTGGATTCTGTTCAGTACCGATCGGACCGTCGAGATTGCCAAGGAAGCCGGTGCACGGGTTTATCAGCACAAATATGAAACCGAAACCAGGCAGCGCATGTACGGGCTGAAGGAGATTGAATTCAAGCATGAGTGGGTCTACATGCCCGACGCCGACGAGATCACGCCGGAAGATCTGCGCGACGAAATGCTGGCGATCGCTGCCGATCCAGACCGGCCGGAAGCGATGTTCAGCGCCCGTTACAAGAACATGTTCATGGGCCGCTGGATCAAGCACAGCAGTCTTTATCCGACCTGGATCACTCGCCTGTGCCGGCCCGAACGCATTCACTATGAGCGCGAGTGCCATTCGCGGCCCGTTGGCGATGGACCGACGGGACGGTTGCAGTCGCATTTCGTCCACTACAGCTTCAACAAGGGGATGACGGCCTGGTTCGACAAACACAACCGCTACTCCGGCTTTGAAGCGCGCGAATCCCTGCAGATCCTGCGCAGCAAGCGGATTCCCTGGACCGGGTTTTTCAGTGCGACACCCGAGGCCAGGCGGCGAGCACTGAAGGAATTCTCATACCGGCTGCCTTTCCGTCCTGCAGCACGATCTCGCCTATATGTATTTCTTGCGCGGTGGTTTCCTGGACGGTTGGCAAGGCTATCACTATTGCCGGCTCATCGCGTCTTACGAGTACATGATCGTCATCAAGATGAGAGAATTGCAACGGCGAGAACTCGGCCTTTCGATATGAGCAAAGCCCGAAACTTTCCTGTGGCGGCTTTGCGGAAGCGTCGTATACCTACGCTGTCAGCCAAATCGATCACCGCGGGATTGTCGCTCGTGAGCGCCTTGATGATCGCTTCCGCAATCCTTGCGCCGTTTCTGGCCAACCTGCTTCTCACCGTCCGCGATCGGGTCAGCAAGGCGGACGTGATCGTCGTCCTCGGGGGCGATGGGCCAGCCAGGGCGGAGTGGGGGTGCCGAACTCTGGTTGCAAGGTGCCGCGCCACGTGTGCTGATCAGTGGCGATGGCGATTGCTATTGGATCCGCAGGGCGATGGTCGATCGAGGCGTCGATGCGAATGTCATCACCGTGGAATGTCAGTCGGGTACGACATGGGAAAACGCTCTGTTCTCAGCACCACTGCTGAAACACATGAACGTACGCACCGCCATCCTCGTGACGAGTTGGTACCATTCGCGCCGCGCACTCGCGAGCTTTGCCGCGACTTCCGCCGATATACGCTGGATATCGGTGCCGGTAGAACCCAATAAGGCGCTTTGGAGAATGGCGCTCAGAATCGATGGAATTCAGCTTCTCAAAGAGTACCCGAAGACGGTGTGGTACGCCCTGCGCCGGCACCTCGGGATCGATTCAATGTTTGTTCCCCCGCAGTTTCCTTCAAGGGAAGTACGCGCATGACGGTCTCGGCCAGGATCCGGCACACGGGTGTAGAGTTTGCTGGCCGGACGCATGACGAATGGTTCGTTCAGATCGGGAGATATCGACATGCGATCACGCTATAACGATCCGACTTTCGACATCGCTGCGCAGCCACTGCCTCGCTTCGGCGGCGCGACTTTTGCGCTTCGATTCCGGATCATGCGGTTGCTGTGGACCATCTGCTGGACGTTGTTTGCAGCCTGGACGCCGTCTCCCTTGAGCCCATGGAGAGGCTGGCTGCTCCGCCGATTTGGCGCGCGAATCCATTCAACGGCAATCGTCCGGAGCAGTGCAAGGATCTGGTGGCCCGGCAATCTCACCATGGGGAAGCACGCGTCGATGGGTCCCGGCGTGATTTGCTACAATGTGGCGGAAATCACGATCGAGGATTTCGCCATCGTCTCCCAGCGGGCACATTTGTGCACCGGAACGCATGACGTCGATGATGAGGGGTTTCCGCTGAAAAGCCGGCCTATCACCATCCATTCCAACGCCTGGATTGCTGCAGAAGCTTTCGTAGGCCCGGGAGTCGTCGTGGGGGAAGGCGCCGTACTCGGTGCGCGCGGTGTAGCGGCTGGCAAGCTCGAACCATGGACAATCTACGTGGGAAATCCAGCGAAACCAGTCCGGACCCGCAAGCGATCAGCCGCCGCTGCTCAGTGATCGGCAGCGGGCATGAGCACTGCCGAATTTTCCGCCATCTTTGCATCGCGGTTATCGCCCGACTGATAGCCCTGGATCGTCTGCTCGGCGATCCGCGGCCATGTGTAATTTTCGCGAACCAGCCTCTGTCCATTTCGTCCCATGATTGAAGCCATGGCGGGATTGTCCAGGATGCCAGCAAGTGCGGAAGCGACCTCCGCCGGATCAAGAGATACCACAGCACCAGCATGCGCCGATTTGACCTCGGGAAAGTGACAGGCATCACTGACGACAACCGGCAAGCCACAGGCCATCGCTTCGGTGATCGCAACGCTGAACCCCTCCTGGCGGCTTGGGAGACAGAAGCAGCTCGCATCCACCAAAGCCCGCAGCTTGCCGTTGCCATAGAGTGGACCGGTCAGGTGGACGCGATCCTCTATGCCCAGTTGATCGACCAGCGTCACAAAAGCGTCTCTGGCTCCACCATCCGGACCTGCCACGACGAGATCGACATCCGGATAAGACCCGGCAAGCAAGACGAACGCCTGGGCAAGAATATCCAGCCCCTTCTTGGTATGAAGCCGCGAGAGGAAGAGCACGACGCGCTTTCCGTCAAGACGCGGCAGGCGTTCCGCAAAAAAGCCTTTTGCAGGCAATTCAGCAAATTCTTCAAGGAATATGCCATTCGGTATAATCAGATTTGGCGCGGAAAGATGGAGAGGTTCCAGCAATTGCGCCTCGTCCGAGTTGAGTGCAAGAAGGAACTTGGCCCTGTTCAGCATCTTGCGATATCCGAGTGCCAGTGCCGCATGCTTCTTCAGACGCTTCTGTTGCATGCTCCAGACGTCGAGCATGCCGTGCGGCTGGATACAATACGGGATTTGGTTCCGCCTCGCGACAGCAGCGGCATTCTTGAGAATGGGCTCCCACACACCGTGAATGTGCATGAACGAAGCGCCTTCCAGCACGGTGCGCGACTTCCTTGCAGCGGCAAGGCCAAGCACCCGCTCAATCCGGTTCGGATCGGGAAGAAGGTGCCAGACGATCCGGGAAAAATGGGGAACGTCCCTGGCCGATTGAAAGGCGCGCTTTTGGATTTCACGGCCGCCATAGCTGACGATGTGAACGTCGTGACCCAGTGCCGATTGAGCCGCCGCCAAACGCACGCAGGTAGCCTGCGGGCCGCCCTTGGCCGGATCGATGGAGGAGATGACATGCACAATTTTCATGCGCGGCGCCGTTGAGCGGGAAGGGGAGAAAGAGCATCGAGCAGCCGTTCGCCATAACGCTTGACGGTGAATTCCGAGGCACGTTCGACGGCACTCTCCGACATGGCGGCCCTCATTCCCGGATGTTCAGCGAGATTTTTGATTGCCTTGGCGATCGCCTCGCTGTCGCAAACGGGAACGATGAATCCCTCAATTCCGTCGCGCACAACGCTGCCGGCGTTTTCGGTGCAGATCACTGGAAGTCCCGCCGCAAGCGCCTCGTAGATCGCGGTAGCCGATCCTTCGCAGATCGAGGGCAGAAGGAATACATCGGCCCACTCATACTCTTTTGCCATCTCCGAGCGCGGGACAATCCCGCGCAGTTCGACGGATTTTGAGAGATGCGCCTTCACCTCTGGTGCCAGGTGGCTTGGCCCCGCCATCCGGAACGAGGCGGTTTCACCAAGCAGACGGGCTGCTTCGGCAACATAGGGCGAGCCTTTTCGCAAACCGACTTGTCCGACCGTCAGGATCCGCAACGGTCCGCCGATACGGATGATTTCCTGGGGCGGATAATGCGGATCAAAGCCATAGGGTACGACCACGCATCGCTCGGCCCTTCCACCGCGTTTGACGACATTTCGGCGCACAAACTCGGATGGGCACACGATAATGTCGGCGAGCTCCCATTCAGCCTTTTCCCGTTCTGCGAAGGCCATGGCATTCGGATTGTCGCTATAGACACCGCCCCACTCTGGAAACCGCTCGTGCTCGCCTTTGACAAGCTCTTCAACATCCTCTCTTGGCGCAATCATCTGCTCGACAACGGTCCACATGCCTTGCCGCTTGGCGGCCTGCATTTGTTCCAGTGCCTCACCACCGAAAGCATAGAGACCGGCCGCGTCATGAAATCCGCGCGACGCGACAAGGCGGGAGAATTGCGACCCGGCCCACACTGCATTGGCCATGTGTTCGACGACATCCTTCTCCTGCAATCTGCGGATTGCTGACCGGATACCAAAGCTCGGGAACGTCGAAGTCAATTCCGGCGGAACACCTTTCGGGACACGGCCTGTCAGGCGCTTGACCGAGGAGGGAAACAGCGCGCGCGGGAGGCTGTTGACGAGGCGCGGCCAACCGTCCGTTGCGCAGATATCGGTGTAGAAATGCGCGAGTTGACCTTCGGATGCGAAGATGCGTGGCACCGCATAGTGCATGCGCGCGCCCAATTGACTGACGACAACGGTACCATTCATTCTGCGGGTCCATAAACTGAGGATTCTGAAGTCGCAGCGGATTGCTGCCTGAACTTGTGCATGACATCCGACCACGCACCCACGGCATTCTCGCGCGAAAACACCGTGTCGAGAACCTGCCGGGCATTCAATCCCATCTGCGCGCAGCGATCGGGAGAGTCCTTCATCTGAACGATGCAATTCGCGAGCCGTTGGCCTTCGCCGATCTTTACCGCTGCCCCGCAATCCGCGGAGGCTACAACACGTGCAACTTCGCCGTTGCTATCACCGACAAAGAGGGTTGGGCGGCCCGCAGCCAGGACACCATAGAACTTGCTTGGGACGATGCAGTGCTCGAGCCTGGGTATCAGCGAGACGATATGCGCATCGGCTGTGCTTAGGCTCTCCGCAATGTTTTCTGACGGCTGGAGTGGTTTGAAAATGACGTTCTTGAGCTCGCGATTCCGCACCACCTCCTCAACATGGGCACGCTGCTGTCCGCCGCCGATCAAAAGGAACTGAATATCCTCATTGTGACTGAGGAGGACTGCTGCTTCGAGCAGTGTCGAAAAGTCGTGTGCGCGGCCGAAATTGCCGGAATAGCCGACGACAAACTTGTCCTGCAGGCCCCAGCGCGTTCTCAAACTGTTGGAGGCGGGGGACACCGGATATATTTCGTCGCCATCGGACCAGTGATGCATGACGAATACCCGGTCATCCTCCAGCCCGTGTCCGGTAAGGTAGGACGCCATCGTTGCTGTCGGACAGACGATCATTGCTGATTTCCGCATCGACCAGTTGCGCATTATTCTGCTGAGCGTGCCAGGCAGGCTTTTGCTGGAAAGCATGCCAAGTTCCATGGCGACTTCCGGGAACAGGTCCATCACCCAGTTGACCATTTTTGCGCCGCGCCAGCGGATAGGCAGGGCGGTGGTGACAGACAACAGAGGCGGGTCGGTGCAGACCACGCAAATATCGCCCCTTTTCAAGTTCCACAGGCACCAGAGAAAGGCCGATATGTGAAAGGTTAGATAATCGATCGCCCTGCCAAGAATATTGCTTCGGCCAAAACGCGTCGCCCACAACCGTGTGACACAAAGGCCCCCCACCGATTCCTCATCGGGAAGTGTCACATTGGCATTGTCATGCAACGTACGGCTCGCAATTGCGGTGACTTCGAAACCGCGTCGTTTGAGCGCGAATGCCAACCCGGAGACCATACGGCTGGTCGCCGACTGATCGGGGAAAAAGTAGCGGTTTGCAAAGACGATCTTCATGTTGAATGTCCCAAGCCATGGCTGCACCACCAGCCCAAAAACGAGATTCTGGACCCCGATTGTTGCAGTTCGCGAGCTGCAAGAACAAGTTCAACAAAGGCACTACGATTGTTGGTGTGGTGTGGTGTGGACCTACCACTTCCGGAGAAGGCGGCGGCGATATCCGCCCCTTTTAGCGGGTTGGAACTGACCGGCATACCCGGCTTTCCATCGCCTTGGATACCGGTCCTATCCCTATTGCCGAAGTGTATCCGCATCGGCGCCATCTATAGTGAATCCGATATTCATCACTGTCTTCGGCGGCTGTTTTCAAACGGGGGAAGCCGGTCCGGGGGCCAAGACAACAACAAGCTCTCGAGAGCATTGACCAGGGAACGGCGAATGGCTGCGAAAACCGCATTGATTATTGGTGTTACGGGGCAGGATGGCGCGTATCTGAGTGAGTTCCTGCTCAACAAGGGATATATCGTTCACGGGCTGAAACGCCGGTCGTCATCCTTCAACACGGCGCGTATCGACCATCTTTACCAGGACCCGCATGATGAAGACATTCGGTTTCGCCTGCACTTCGGCGATCTGACGGACGCAACCAACCTTTGCCGGGTGGTCCAGGAAATCCAGCCGGATGAAATTTACAATCTTGGGGCGCAGAGCCATGTGCAGGTGAGTTTCGAGACCCCCGAATATACGGCCAATTCCGATGCGCTTGGCAACGCTGCGCCTGCTCGAGGCCATGCGGATCATGAAGATTGAAAAAGACCTGCCGGTTCTATCAGGCCTCGACATCCGAGCTTTTCGGCAAGAGCATCGAAGCGCCGCAAAACGAAAAGACGGCGTTCTATCCGCGCAGTCCCTATGCTGCGGCAAAACTCTACGCCTACTGGATCACGGTCAACTATCGCGAGGCCTACGGTTTCCACGCGTCCAACGGAATCCTCTTCAATCATGAAAGCCCATTGCGCGGGGAAACCTTTGTGACGCGCAAGATTACGCGGGCGGTCGCGGCCATTGAACGCGGGCTGCAGGACAGGTTGCGGCTCGGCAATCTCGAAGCAAAGCGTGACTGGGGTCATGCCCGCGACTATGTCGACGGCATGTGGCGGATCCTGCAGCAGGATGCGCCGGACGACTACGTGCTTGCCACCGGCGAAACCCATACGGTGCGTGAATTCGTCGAGAAGGCGTTCGGAGCCGTGGGAAAAGAGATCGAATGGACCGGCACGGGTGTCGATGAGATCGGCTACGACCGCAAATCCGGCAAGGAGCTCATCGAAATCGATCCGCGGTACTTCAGGCCGACCGAAGTCGAACTCCTGCTCGGCGATCCGGCGAAAGCCCGCCAAAGGCTCGGCTGGCAGCACACCGTCTCCTTCGATGCCCTGGTTGCCGAAATGGTGGAAGCCGATCTTCGAACAATCATGCGCGAGGAGGGCCGAAATGATTTCTATGGCTGAAAGGGACGATCACCACTTCGATCTGCGCGGAAAGCGGATTTGGATTGCCGGTCACTCAGGCATGGTGGGTTCAGCATTGACGCGCCGCCTTCGGCGCGAGGACTGTCAACTGCTTGAAGTTTCCCATGACGAACTCGACCTCACGCGCCAGCAGGAAACCGAGGAGTGGATGGCGAACGCCCGGCCGGACGCCATATTCATCGCTGCGGCCAAGGTCGGGGGTATCGTCGCCAATTCAACTTACCCGGCTGACTTCCTTTACGACAATGCCATGATTGCCATGAACATCATGCACACGGCGAACAGGCTTGGTGTGCAGAAATTGTTGTGGCTGGGTTCGAGCTGCGTCTATCCGAAATATGCCGAGCAGCCGATTCGCGAAGACTCGCTGCTGACAGGAGCGCTGGAACCAACAAATGAAGCTTACGCCGTCGCAAAGATTGCCGGGCTCAAGCTCGCCGAAGCTTATGCACGTCAATATGGAAGGCGGTTCATCACAGCGATGCCGACCAATCTTTACGGTCCCAATGACAATTTCGACCTGCAGAACGCGCATGTCCTTCCCGCCCTGATCAGGAAAATGCATGAAGCGAAGGTCGCAAGAAGTCCCAGCGTTGTGGTCTGGGGTACCGGAACACCAAAACGCGAGTTTTTGCATGTCGATGACCTCGCGGACGCCTGTGTGTTCGTGATGAAAAGGCACTCCGGTCCGGAAATCGTCAATATCGGTTCGGGCAAGGAGATCTCTATTCACGATGCGGCGATCCTCATTGCCAGAATAGTCGGCTATCAAGGATCCATTGTGTTCGACACATCCAAACCGGATGGTACACCGCGCAAGCTGGTCGATCCCATGCGCCTGCAGGCAATGGGCTGGAAGCCGAGCATTGGGCTCGAAGCGGGAATAAGCGATCTGTACATGCGCTGGCAGCAATCAAGCACCTTGCCAAACGACGGATCGCTGGCGGTTTCGGCCGCCGGCTGACACCGTAAAAACCGCCGGCGCTCACTGCGCCGGCGGTTTTTTGTTGGCCTGGATTTGAATGTTCTCCGCTCTGGAAAAGCAAAGCCCGCCGGGCCTGTCGACGCCCGGCGGGAGAGCTGATTTCACGCAATCAGTTTACTTTTGCGGTAACCTCTTTCGGCAGCGTCAATTGTGCGCGGAGGATATCGCCGGCCTTGATCTGATCGTGTTCGGAAAGTTCCGTCTCGTGGTATTCCCCATTGACGTCGCGAACGACTGTGAACACCAGTTTGACCGTCTCTTCGCGGGTATTTGCCCGCTGTGCACTAGCGCCGATCTCGGCCATGGTTTGAACGATGAACGTCAATCGCTTGCGCAGCCGCATAATGTCGAGTTCGATGTCTCGCAATTCCTTGGCTGCATCATTCGATCGCTGATCGTACAGGGCCTGCAAGCTCTGCTCGATCGCGTTTTCGTTCTGCTTGGCACGAGCAAGAAATGATCCGAATTCCAGTGCATCGCGCCGCATTGCCGAGAGCTGACGTTGTGTATCACGCAATGTCGATTGAGCGGTGAGACCCTGCGCGACGAGCTTTTCCGAAGCGCCCACGTTCTGCTCCAGGAGCGAAATTTCTTCGTTGCGCAGCTTTGTGCTTTCCTCGAGCGTCTGGATTTCTTCCGAATAGTTCTGCCTCTGCGCCTTGAGTGCTTTCTCCTGGCTGGCCAGCGCAGCAAGCCGCAGTTCAAACAGTTTGCGCTCGGACTCGATCACACCCTGACGGGCAGGAAGATCATCGGTTCCGGTATCCTTGGCCAATACATATTCGAAGGTTTTGTTGTTCAGCTCGGCTTCCAGCCGCGCCCGCTTTACATCCTGCGCGAACAACTGGAGTGACGTATCGGAGTAGTCCTGACGCGCGGCCACCAGCTGAGTGCCGGCGACATCGAGCTTGTCGGTAGCCTGCTTCAGGCCGCCACTCAGGGCAAAGAGCTCTAGCGCGATCATGCCCGGACGGTATTCATATTTACCCGGTTTCTGAACGTCGCCGATGACGAAAACAGGTGCATACTCCTTGACCGCAACCGAAACCGACAGACCCGGAATATGTTGAAGCAGCGCCTGGCTGATCGTGCTGCTGATTTCCGATATGCTGTGGTCAGCAACCTGAATATTGCCGAGAATGGGATATCCGATTGTTCCGCCCACACTCACAGGGAACGTGCCCGACAGCCCCGCGTCGCCATAAACCGTGATTTGCAGGACGTCGCCGGATCCGATCTTGTAGGGTTCTTCTGCCCATGCCGGCGAGATAGTTGACGATAACAGGAGCAGTGACGAGAAAGTCCAGGTCGTCACCATTCTGTTGATCTCTGAAGCCCGTTCCGGGGCGCTTGTTTTTATGTTTGATCAACATTGTCGACCTCATGCCTTTGCCGTGAATGAGCGTGATTTGACGTGCCCGGCGATCTTCTTGACCATTTTTTGTGGTGCAAGCTGCATCGGCAGGAAAGGTGTATCGTTTTTGGCCACTTTGCCGCGCCGGCGATCGCCATTGAGGACGATGCCGCCGATTTTGCGGCCGTCGGCCCGTAGCCTGGTGATGGCGGCGACAACCTGATCGGCGCGGGCTGTATCGCGCCGAACGACAACGACTGTCGTATCCACCAATGCTGATACACGGATTGCGTCGGCGCCACTGCTCACAGCAGGAGTGTCGATAAGCACGATATCGTACTGGCGTTTGAGCTGGGCGATCATTTTCGAGAATTGTTCGTGGCCCAGAAGATATTCGGCTGGAACCTCACTGCTTTGCGTTGCCACGAAATCGATGGACGACGCAATATCGTGCTGTACGGCCGCTTCCAATGTCTGCCTGCCGCGGATCACTTCCTCGAGATATGGGCCGAACTGATCGCCAAACTCCTTTGCGACCATGGGGTTCTGGAAATTGGCGTCAACGACGACAGTCCGGATTCCGTAGCAGACAAGGATCGCGCGAGACCTGCAACGATCAGCGTCTTGCCTTCTTGATCTCCGGCCGACGTTATCGCAATCGCCCTTGAGATTTTCGGTGATGCCGATAGCAGCAAGTGGGCCTGAAGGTCGGCGACAGCTCGTCCGAAGCTGGACTGGTTGTCGCTGATCATATGGGCCGCATCCTTTCGCTCACGGTTTGAGAGCATCGGGATCCTTCCGATAATGGGCAGTCTGGTCAACGCTTCGAGCGCTTCAGGCGAACGGATCGACCGGTCGAAAAATTCGAGAAGGAGTGCTGCAATGACGCCGAGGGCAGTGCCGGCGATTATGCCCAGCATCAGCCAGGTTTTCAGGCGCGGGCTGGACTTCGACATTGCCGGCACGGCACGCGATATCATACGCGCATCCGCCGATGCGATACCGTCCTGTTCGATCGTCTGCTTGTATCTGGTGAGATAGCTTTCGTAGATTGCGCGGTTGGCTGCCGCCTCGCGATCCAGCTGGTCGGCGTGAACGAGCGCCTGGTTCGCCGTTGACATGCTATCTTGAATTTCTTTCAGATTAGCTTCGACAGCAACTTGTTGCCGATGGGTTACGTTGATCTCGTTCCTTAAACTATCGATGATCTGCTGCACTTCCTCATCGACCTGAATTTTCAATGAATTGAGCTGAGACCTCAATTGTGGAAGCTGTGCGCTCTGAGTGGCTCCGCTCTGCTGTATTTCCAGAATTGAGCGTTCGATACGGGATTGTTCCGTCCGTAACTGCAGGATCGCGGGCGAACTCAGGACTTCGGTCAATGAAACGCCCGACTTGCTCTCAGCCGCCTCTATCGCCGTGGAAAGGCGAGCTTCGGTTCCGGCGAGCTTTGCGCGAAGATTTGCAAGTTCGGCATTCAGGGCAGCAATCTGCTGCGACTGAAGTGTCATACCGTTAGCCTTTACAAGGCCCGACTTTTCGCGAAAATCGGCGGCTGCCCGTTCCGATTGTTCGAGGGTCGTACGCAGACTGACGAGTTTGCCGCCGAGCCAGTCGCTCACGCGCCTGGTAGCCGAGGTCTGGACGTCGATCTGGTAGTCCAGATATGCTTCGCCAAAGGCATTGGCGGCGGCGGCAGAGTATTTCGGGTTATCTGCCTGGTAACTGATGTAGATCGTGTAGGACCGGCCGTCGTTGGCGACGTTCACGTTCGAAAGCAACTTGTCAATACGTGCGCGATTGTTGTCTTCCAAGCTGGCGGCGTTGCCGCTTGCCGGGGCTGCTGTCCCAGCTTTGGTCCGTTCGGTTGGTGCTGAGACCATGTTGCCATTTGCGTCAAACCCTTCGCGATCCAGCCGCAACAGCACTTTCTCGGCCATCATGCGCGAGGTAATTATGTCGAGTTCCGTCCGCAGGACCGGGCTTTCCTGCGGTAGCGGCGAAACCACCGATTCCGTCGGCAGCGCTTGAAGCTTGCGCACGTTGAGCGCAAGGATGGCCTCAGAACTATATTGCGCCGGAGAGAACATATAGCCGATCACCGACAGGCCAACCCCGATGGTGACGGTTGACAGAACGACGAGTTTTCTTCGCCAGAGTAGCGACACCAGTCGCGGAAATACCATTCCACCCTGTGCGGGCACGACTTCAGAAACGATCATGATTTGACCCCTTGCATAATCAGATTTCAGTTAGCTGACCGTTGTCTGGTCAGAATCTGGATCCGTGCGGAATCATGTCGCTAATTTTGTAGGCAACTTCGGTCCGGTTGGTCGCACCCAGTTTTTTCATAATGTTGCGGATGTGGACTTTTACCGTGCTCTCGCAAAGATTGAGCTCGTAGGCGATAATCTTGTTCGCCTTGCCGCGTCGCAGACCTTCCGCTACCGCTGACTGGCGTGCCGTAAACGACGTCGCAATGTGACGAAATTCATCGCTGCGACCGCCGACCAGTTTGCGCAGCGCAAGCACACTGCTTGCTGGAACAAACTTTCCGCCGGCGATGGCCAACTCGATTGCCTGCATGCAGATCTCGATGCCAACCGTTGTCGGAATATATCCCCTGACACCGAGCTCCAAAGCCTTCAGGACAAATGTCAGGTCGTCATTATCAGCGACAACAACAACAGCTGCGGTTTCGAAAGTTGCGACAAGTTCGCTTATTTCTGCGGTCAGCTCGGCGTCGTCCAGGCTCCTGTTGCCGGTGTTGATCAGGACAGCACGCAAGTTCGACAGTTCCTTCTTGGATGCCTGCCATTCCTCAAGGCTTCCGAAAGTAAATACCTTCAGGCCAATGTGATGATTAAGCAGCGCTTGCGCCAGACATTCGCGCTCCAAGGCCCGCTTGTCTACGATTGCTAGATAATCATCTGGACGATACTTTTGAAATTGGCGATCATTGTTGTATTTTTCGTTAAGTTGGTGATTGTTATTTACAACGATGTCGCGATTATAAGACGTTGCTTCACTTTTCCCCAAGTGAGATGGATTAGTATTCTCCATTTTAGTTCCCCAATTTTTATCATTTGTTGCGAATTGATATATTGAACGCGTCCAACCACGTTCAGCCGCACTTCTTTTCACGGTTTTTAATCTACGCTCTTTATTTGTTAGTGTCTTTAATCCTCTCATAATTCCTTCGATGTGGGGAAAATGCCCGGTGTAGGCAGCAGTAACTCGACACCATAGACTGGATTAATTCGTGCAGCCCCGCCGTTAGTTAGGAATCTGCAGATGTGCCTCGGAACGAGGCACATAAAGACAAGTTTATACTTGAATGTAGTTGTGATTTCGATCGCGAATGGAGCGCTCAGAGGGGGCGCGCGAAGCTTGTCTTCCCGGTGATTTGCCTTGCCCGTGTCAGCGTTTGCGGGCAGCTGTCGGATATCAGCCGATTGCCAGCGTGAGCTTCCGGCTAGTGAATGCTTCAGCAAAGCGCTCAGCGGCGCGGCACTCCATGCCGCGCAAACGGGCAAGTCCCTTGAACGTCAGTTCGTCAAACCAGTCCTTCGATCGCTGCGTACCGAAATGTTCGAGCAGAAGCTGGACTTTGCGGTCCATGACGGCAGCTGTGAGCGGCACATAGGTATTGTGCTGGGTCAAATCTCCATCCCACTTGGGGATCTCATATTCCAGCACAAGGTGGTTGCGGAAGATATTGGTTGTCAGCCGGTTGACTTCCCGATGGTCCTGATGCGCGTCGTCGCGGGCATGTGTGAAGATTACGCCGGGCGAAATGCGATCGCGCAAGGCGGTCAGCCATTGTTTGATTTCGCGGGTCTGGCTGGGAAAGTAACTGTCTTCGAATTCCGCAAGCTCAATCTTGCAGGACGCAGCCCCTTCAAGGAATGCCATAGCTGACTCATTCGCCTCCCGTGCACGCACGCCAGGCGCACTGAGTACGCACCAGTGGACATCAAGCAGGACGCCCTCGGCAATAAGACTGAGGATGGTCCCTCCCGCGCCAATCTCGATATCATCCGAATGAGCGCCGAGGCAAAGGACGGAGAGACGTTCCCCTCGTCTTGCCAAAGGCAGCTGTCTCATAGCGCCTTGACCAAGCGGATGTTGGCTGTATCTTTCGCAGCGCCATGGATCGTCCAGGGCATTTCACCCCTTTCGACCATCTCTTGAAGTGCCTGCCAATCGCGCAATGTGTCCATTGAGCGCCAGAATCCTTCGTGCTTGTAAGCCATGAGCATGTCATCTGCGATCAGCCGGCTGAACGGCTCGAGCACGAGCTCTTCGGATCCCTCATGTAATCGAAGATCTCGCCGCGGAACAGGAAATAGCCGCCATTGATCCAGATGTCGGAGCGGTCAGAAGACCGGAACTCGCGAACGCGGCCGTCTTCCGCAATATCGGCGAGGTGGTAGGTGAGCGGCGGACGGACCGCCAGAAAGCATGCAATCTTGCCGCTCGCTTCGAACTTTTCGATCATGTCGTCAAGGTCGACATTGCTCAGGCCATCACTGTAGTTGGCGAGAAAGATCTTTTCATTCCTTACCTGGTCGCGTACGGCCCAGAGCCGTTCACCGATGTTACGCCATATGCCGGTGTCGATCAGCGAGATGCGCCAATCTTTCTGGGATCCCCCAGTACTTCTACGTTGCCATCGCCCGTCACCACACAATCCGAGAATGTCTGGGGTCTGCAATTCAAGAAGAAGTCCTTGACGACGTTTGCCTTGTAGCCAAGGCAAAGAATGAAATCATCGTGTCCGTAATCGGCATAATATTGCATGACATGCCGCAGGATCGGCTGTGAGCCGAGCGGGATCATCGGTTTTGGAACGTTCTCCGAATATTCGCGGATGCGCGTGCCCATTCCACCGCAGAACAAAACGACTTTCATGGCTTGAGTTCCTTCGGGTCGATGATGCTGACACCTGGAATGGGAACGACGAATTTTGCGCCCCATTCCTGGACATGCCGCATCTGTGCAACGATCTCGTCCTTGAGATTCCAGGGCAGGATCAGGATGTAGTCGGGTTTCAACAGGTCGATAGCTTCGACGGGTTCGATCGGAATATGCATTCCCGGCGTATAGCGGCCGTGCTTGTAGGGATTTCTGTCCACGGTGAAATCGAGAAAGTCGGTGCCAATGCCGCAATAGTTGAGCAGGGTATTGCCCTTGCCCGGCGCTCCGTAGCCGCAGATTGTCTTGCCGGCTTCCTTTGCTGCGATCAGGAACGAAAGCAGTTCGCGCTTCACCTTGCGGGCACGCTCGACGAACGAGGTATAGACGGCGATCTTGTCGAGACCCGCCTTGATCTCATTGTTCAGCACGCCCGCAACGCTGGGTTGAGTTGGCCGCGCGCTGGTCTGATGCGCAAGATGAACGCGCAGAGATCCGCCATGCGTGACCAATTCCTCTACGTCAATGACTTTCAAGCCATGTTTCTTGGCCATGTGCTCAATCGTCAGAAGTGAGAAGTAAGAGAAGTGCTCGTGATAGATCGTGTCGAACTGGTTCTCGGCGATCAGCTTCTCGATATGCGGAAACTCGAGTGTGATCACGCCTTCCGGCTTCAACAGGAGCTTCATGCCTGCGACAAAATCATTGAGATCCGGAACCTGCGCAAGGACATTGTTGCCGACGATCAGGTCCGCGCGCAGCCCTTCGTTGATGAGGTCCCGCGCATATTTTTCACCGAAGAATTCAACCCTGGTGGGAACGCCTTTTTCAATCGCGACCTTTGCCACGTTGGCGGCGGGCTCGATCCCGAGCACAGGTACATTGAGCGGAATGAAATGCTGGAGCAAATATCCGTCATTGCTGGCCAGTTCAACAACGAGACTGTTGCGGTTAAGCTCGAGCTGCCGTGCCATTTGATGACAGTATTTTCGCGCATGCGCGACCCAGCTGGTCGAATAGGAGGAGAAGTAGGCATACTCCTCGAAGATGGCCTGCGGGCTCACATACTCCTTCAGTTGGACCAGAAGGCATTCTTCGCAAACGAATACGTGGAGCGGATAGTACGGCTCCATGGAATCGATCTGTTCGCGCGGAACAAAGCTTTCGCAAGGCGGGGACATTCCAAGATCAATGAAAGTGTGTTTCAAACCGGTACCGCACAGGCGACAATGATGAATTTTATCGCTTGGGCGGTTTGCCAATAAGAGAGTACTGGTTTGGATATTCATACCTTGGCTCCTGATCCACTGAACGAGATCACCGCACCCGAAACAAACTCCCTGGGTGCCGGGATCATCATCCTCATGGCAACGAAGGTACGGCCTCCGCGCCTCATGGGCGATATGACTATGCGATCAGGTGGCTCATCCGAACGGTGGAACGTGTCCATCCCGCGTCCGTCAAACGGAGTGCGCAGACGCCGCCGCGCGGGCGTTTCCGCAGACACCACGGGATTGCCGCCGCTGGAATTCACCCGTGCGGCCTACCCCTTATTGTGAGTTTCCCTGCGACAAGGAGTTTGACAAAATCGGACCCTCCACGCACCACTGGCAAGGGTTCGAACACGAGGCGAAACAGGATGAGATTTACTGAAACGGAACTGAACGGCGCCTGGCTGGTCGAGGCACTTCCAATGTCCGACGAGCGCGGCTCCTTTGCCCGGACCTTCTGCGTCAATGAGTTCCAGCAGCACGGACTGGAAACCAAGTTCGTGCAGCACAGCGTCTCGCATTCGGTGACAAAGCACACACTGCGCGGAATGCACTTTCAAACAGCACCGCATGCGGAGGTGAAAGTCGTCTCCTGCATACGGGGCGCCATAATGGATGTCATCATAGACCTGCGGCCACATTCCCCGAACTACCGGCGCTGGGCTGCCTATGAACTATCGGATTGTAACAACCGTCAGCTTTATATCCCCAAGGGATTTGCCCATGGGTTTCAGACGCTCAGAGATGACGCCGTGGTTTCCTACCTCATTTCGGAATTCTATAATCCCCAGGCATCGACGGGTGTCCGGTGGGACGATCCGGCATTCGCCATCGATTGGCCGGCAGAGCCGACTGTTTTGTCGGACAAGGATCGTGCCTGGCCATTGCTGGATACGGCATCGGCCTGATCTTACGATACGGCTTCAGCAAGGAGGCCATTTGCGCGCAGCAATTGGGCGGCGCGGGCAATGTCGCGGAAGGACATGCCGGACCGCTGCGCAATATCGAGCAAAGAGTGACTGCCGTCCGCCAGATTGAGAACCCACAAATAACCCATTGCGGTCTCCCCGGCGGCCTTGTCGCCTCCGAGCGCCGAGTAGAGGCCGCGCCGGCCGAGTTGAGGTTCACCTTTCGGGAAAAGGTTGACGGGTGTCCAGTTCATCTCGAGGATATCGATCACTTCCATGATCATTCCATAAGATGAGGCCAGATTTTCCGGAGAGATGAAATCCAGGTTGTCTGCTGAAGTATGGTATTGCGGAAAGGTACCGAACGCGCTGCGCTGGAAAAGCCCGACAGGAAGGTTGAAGCCGGGCGAACAATATTGCCGTTCGTCGTAGCCATAGGGACTGAAATCCTGGATGATTCCTCGCCGGCCCTCCGAGCTCAGGACATATTGCATCGCCTGATCGATGACGGCATTGCCGCGGCGGCTCCGCTTGTAATTCGGCCCCCCGCCATCGCCGACGCAGGAAACGATCAGCCCATGGTCGATGCGTGAAATATTGTCCTCGTTGGAGGCAAGCCAGGTTAGCGCCCCGATCGTTCCCGGCGCAAAAAGAAACCGGTAATTGTAGCGGGTCTTTCGCGACCGCAAGGCCGCGGCGAGACAGGCGAGCAAGGCCAGACCGGAACAATTGTCATTGGCGAGCGATGGGTGGCAGATATGTGCGGACAGCAGCACGTCCCTGTCGGATTGGCCCCTGTGGAAATATTCCCCATAAGTGAGGTGTCCGTCGGTCTTGTCCGCATCGATAAAGACTTCGTATTCGCCATCTTCAAGCTGAGCAAGCTCGTTGTGCGCCATGCAGAAACCCCACTGCTCGCTGTAATACGATGTCCGGTAGGGAATGAGATCCGGCTGTTCGGGAAGGGTGTAGACATGGGATTTAAGCTCGCTGAGCGGCATCGTTTCATGCACGGCCTTGCTGTAACCAAGCACATGCAAATTGTGATCGGCAAAATCGACGATTTTTCGCCCCGACGCGTTCTTGATGTAGGCGTCGCGGATGTTCCATTCCTGGGGTACGGTCCAGTCGAGCACCTGGGTGCCGGTGGGCACCTCATGCTGCGTAATATCGATATGCTGGCCGAGAACACGCAGCGTTTCGCGTACGCCGCCTCCTGTTATGCTTCGGCAAATCGGGAAGAGACGGGCGGCCAGTGCGTAGATGCGGATACCAACATCCACCTGCGCGTCGGCCGCCGATCTGATTGTATCGAACGAGACCATAAAGCTGTTCATGGCAAATGCTTCGCCATCATATGACTGCGTCTGCCAGAGCCGGGTGCCGTGTCGATGACGGAACACGACGCAGGCTATTGTTGAGTGTGCCTTCGTCGAGGGATTTTCGGATATGGCTTATGCGCTGGTAGCGCGGCCCTTCGAATTCCTGCAATGTCAGGCCGGCGCTGACATAGGCCGCATGAAGCTGCTCAGCTCCAGCCTTTGCATCCCAGGCCGGCTTGAAGGCCGGGAGCACCCGCGCAATCTTTTCGAAACTGACGCGATACGATCGGGTGTCAGGTCCTGCGTCCTCGGCAAACTCGAGGCGGCAGCCCGGTACGACCTGGGCCACGATCTCGGCGATTTCGCGGATGCGGTAATTATGTGCGGATTGACCGACATTGAACGCCTCGTTGTGCACCTTGTCCTTTGGCGCTTCCATGGCGGCCAGGAATGCGCGCGAGATATCTTCGATATGAACAATCGGACGCCACGGTGAACCATCCGACTTGAGCATGATGACACCTTCGGTGACGGCCCAGGCCACGAGATTATTCAAGACGATATCGAACCGCAGCATTGGCGACAGACCATAGGCTGTAGCGGGCCTCAGGTAAGTTGGCGTGAAACTGTCGTCGGCCAGCTCAGCAATATCCCGCTCGGCGAGAACTTTTGAACATCCATAGGCCGTTACCGGATTAAGCTCGCCAGTTTCATCGATCATGCCCTCACCGGACTTGCCATAATTGCTGCAGGATGAGGCGAAGAGGAAGCGAGGCACCCCGGCGGCCTTGGCCGTCCTGGCAAAGTTGACGCTGCCCCGATGGTTGATCTCGTAGGTTATGTCCGGATTGAGGTTGCTCAATGGATCATTCGACAACGCTGCCAGGTGGATGACGGCATCGAAGCCCTTGAGATCATTGATCTCCACATCGCGCACATCCTTGCAAACGCCAGGGATGTCCTTGATAGAGCCGCCGGGCGCATAGGAGCAGCTGCGATAAAGCTCCGCGTCGTAACCGTGAACGTCATGCCCTGCTTTCATGAGGAAGGGCACCATGACCGATCCAATATAACCACGATGTCCTGTCACGAGTACTTTCATTGCATCCTGTCCTTCTACGGATTTGTAATTGATTTTTCAGAACGGTACTTCCAGGTGCGGTAGACGGCGAGAGAGGAGTTAGGAGGATCGGGACGGCAATATGGACTAAACTTTTGGCAGGTGTGCTACGCCTTTTGCCCGATCTGACCAAACCTTGCTCTAGCTTCCACTCCCCAAAACCAGGACCCAATCGTCGAAACCTCCGGAATTGCGCGGTTCAGGCGTTTCAAACGTAACGATGCCCCGCGTTACGGATCCAGCCTCGGACGCCTCGGTGTACTTGCCGGAAGCGGGATCGTACCATCGCGCACGCCTAACGGATGGGGCCAGCGCGCTTGTATCAATCGCGATGCTGTTTCTTCCGGAGATGTAGAGGACGGCGGCTTTGCCCTCCTTCGTCATTGCTCCCAAAGCAAGGCCCTTGTCGGATTGGTCAGGCTTTGCCAGAAGCCTCCCGCGTTCCGGCTCCAATTCCCACCAGGGCAATGCATCGAAGAATTGTTTCAGGTAGCTGACGCTTTGCGAGCCACGGCTTCCCAATGCATCCTCCCAGGTGCCCGGCGCATCGTAGAGGCCAGGTCCGGCAAAATGCCAAAGGGGATTGTTACCGAATATCTGACCGCAGGCGCCTGCCAGAATTGTACCGTACGCATTGAGCCGAAGAGATTGTTCGTCCGATCCACGCTCATTCTCGTAGGGACCCTCTATGAAGAAAAACGGGAGTGCCGGCCCAGCACGCTGGCGTTGGAGCGCGCGGTCGATGATCTCGTCATAAGCATAGAGAGTGTCCAGGGTGAACCACGGGGCTCCTGCCCAATCCCCGCTGCCGACGGTATTCGCCCCGCGATGAACGGTCTGGAGCGCAGCCGGATTGGCATCGGATATGCCGCGCGCAAGTTCGTCTACCAGCCTTTTGTCGGGCGTATCATAGTCGCCGCCCTGGACCCAGATGATATTCGGATAGTCGCGATAACGCTTGCCGAGGTAGCGTCCGTAGCTTCGCATTGCTTTGGCACCCGCTGCCTTGATTTCCCGGAACCACCCTTCGGTGCCTCCATCGGAGCCGAGGTATGACGGAACGAGCAGAACGAGAAATCCGCGTTCCCGTGCGCGATTGAGAATCCAGCTCTGCGCCGCCGAAATAGGCTTCGTTGGGTTTGGTGAAATCACCGTCCACCAGAAAGGGTGCGTGCTTGTAGAAATTGCGCGGGCTATTCCGGCTGAACCGGTGCTCGATGAGGGAAACGAGAATCGTATTGAAACCACGGCGCTGGCGATCGGCGAGATATTTGTCCGCATCCTCGCGGGAGAGGTCGCCGATCAGGGACCATGCGCTATCGCCCGTGATCAGAAACGGCCGGCCGGCCGCATCTTCCAGATACCGGTGATTGTCTGCAACCCGTAGCGGAAAGACAGTCTCCTGGGCGGCAGCGGCGAAGGAGTAGACAATCAGCAATCCGGCAAAAAGGCAGCGAAAGCATTGCTGGATAACATCAGCCATGCGCCGCCAGTTCCCGTTCGCGCACGGCCGCGGGTTTTGTGTTGAAACGGCGGAAGACCACTTCCGACGGACGGCCGACAAGATAGTTTTCAACACCGTTTTCGAGGGCTTTCTTGTAGATTGTGAGCGCACCGTCGACGGCTTCGATCGTCTTGGCGACATCCTCATCGCTGTGGGTGTAGCTGACGACGAGCGATGGCATCAGCACGCCACGCTTGATCGTTTCCTGCAGGAACAGTGTCCGGAACGCCTGCGAAGGCTCGCGGTCCTGGTCGAGTGTCGCATAGGTGAGACAGCATGCCCGGCCGGTCACCTTCACAAAGGCGCCGAGACCGTGGCGGGTGACAGCCTGGGCGATTCCAACCCTCAAGGCCTGACCCTGAGCGTAGAGGTGCTCGATGACCGGTTCGTTCTGGTAAATGCGCATCGTTGCTATTGCCCCGGCCAAGGCGTGCGTTTCCGCCCCATGCGTCGTTGACAAGAGGAACACCCGCGGACTCTCCGTTTGTTCGAGCCCGCCCAGTTCCATGTACTTGCGTTTGCCGGCAAGTGCCGAGATCGAGAAACCATTGCCAAGCGCCTTGCCGAAGCAGGAAAGGTCAGGCTCAATACGATAGAATTGCTGAGCTCCACCACGATGCCAGCGGAAACCGGTGATCATTTCGTCGATGATGAAGAGGGCACCGTTGCGATGGCAAATATTGCGGGCCTCGTGGAGGAAATTATTCTCGGGATCGTCGCCGCGCGACGCCTCGAGGATCAAACAAGCAATCTTGCCCGGATACCGTTCGAACAGGCTGCTGACACTCTCGATATTGTTATACTGAAAACCAAGCGTCAGTTCCTGCACAGCGCGCGGGATGCCGGCGTTCATTTCCGTCGTCCCGATGAACCAATCATCGGTTGAGAAGAATGGATGGTCGCTGCAGCGGGCGATGTAATCACGGCCCGTCGCTGCGCGTGCAAGGCGGACGGCACCGGATGTCGCGTCGGAGCCATCCTTGCAGAACTTGACCATATCAGCGCTGGCGACCGTCTCCAGAAACGTCTCCGCGCATTCCACTTCCACGTCGGCAGGTCGCGTGAAGTTGCAGCCGAGTTGCAGCTGGCGGGTCACGGCCTCGAGAACCGGCGGATAGGCATGTCCGAGGCCCACCGCCCGGTTTCCCATACCGTATTCGATGTATTCATTGCCATCAGCGTCCCAGACATGGCTGCCCAGGCCCCTCGCAATGAACCCAGGCGACAAGACCGGATATTGATCATCTCCCTTGGCATAGGTATGGGACCCGCCAGGGATAAGGTCATGAGCCAGCCCACGCAGCTGGTTCGACTTTTCAAAATTGCTGATCAATGCGGACATGTGCCAATACCCCAATTATCGAACCTCTTGACCGCAATGCCTCCCGGGCACGTTGGACCTCATCATAGTATATGCCGGTCCCGGAGCAGAATTTCACTTCGGCAATTCAGCCATCCGCACGCGCCAAAAGACGTAGTACGGGAGAATTGCCCGGCTTCAGATCCTCTCCCGCATCACCCGCAACCAATTCTTGATCGGAGTCGGAATAAACGTCCGCAAACCGGAACGAAGCCCCTTTGGCATTGACCACTCCTCGATATCGAGCGGGGCAGCTATGCTGGGCCGTCGTTCTTGGAGCTGCCTGATCACCTCGAAATAGCGGCGAGCCATGGCGTCGATGGTGAAAACATTCTCTGCCTTGTCACGAGCGGCCGTGGAGACCGACGTTGAGGTGTCAGGGTTTGCTGCGATCTGCGAGATTATTTGTGCAGCTTCGGCCGTATTGCCGATCGAGAAGAGATAACCGTTGACGCCGTTGTCGACGATCGTGTCGGTCACGCCCCGGATGCGCGACACGACCGGAATGCACCCGACCGCCATCGCCTCGGTCAGAGTCAGGCCAAAGCCTTCAAACCGCGAGGGCATGATCATGACATCCTGTTGGATGAGCAGACCGTGAACATCTTTGGGGTGCACCGCGCCCAGGATCGTCACGCGTCGGGCGTGACGCGCGAGCTTCGATCGCAATGCCGGCAAATCTGGCCCGTCGCCTGCGACAGTCAGGTGAATCGATGGGGCCAGCTTGTCGAGGATGTCCGGCAACCAGAATACCCCCTTTGAGGCATCTTCAACACGTCCAAGGAAGATAACGCGCAATGGCTCCTTGGTCCGCGGGGTGCGCGCGAGCGTTCGTGACGAACGGGTGTCGGCAGCGTGAGGGATTGCAAAGGTTCTTTCCGCCTGGAAACCCATAGCCTGGACCAGATCGCTCCTGATACGCTCCGATACGCCGATGGCAGCATGAACGTGGTCCTTGACGGACGATGCAGCTGCATAAGTACCGGCGGTGATATTGTGCACGATCATGATGCGCATGATCGACTCGGGCAGATATCGCGCGATGTTGGTTTGTATCCGGTCACTCAGGACGTTAATGAATACGCCGTCGAATCCGCCGGCTTCAATGGCCTTTGCGAGCGCCTTCGCCTGATCCCGTTCCGTCGCGAGGCCGTCAATGTGTACCGCGTTGCCAAGTGCAAATTCGGGGAACCACTCGGGTTGTCGCAGTGTCTCGCTTTCGCCCATGGCGAGCCAGCAGACCTCGATACCGAACGCGGCCAATCCTTCGCGCAAATGCTTGAACACCGTATAGGTGCCGCCGATGTGCGGGCGTACGAAATAAGCGAGCTTCATTGAACATTATCCCCGGTGATAACCATGCCAAACGTGAAAACTGATCACCGGCATGATAGCCGTGTCAGCCCTGTCCGCTGAATGTGTCGCAAAGGACGTATCGGACAGCACTTTGGCCGAAGCCATCAACCAATAGGCCTATCGGAATGAGGGGTGCCGTCAGCCGGAAGCGAACACAGGGGCAGCGCCACTGCAGAATTTCGATCGAACAAGAACTCAAGGAGGCAATCCTCTTGGGTCGAAAGCCGCCTCGCAAATTCCTCATCCCACCCCAAAATCTGGTTGCGCAGATCCGATCGTTGATCGAGAACTCTATTGAACTGCTGCTTGAGCAGGTCCAGATCGAATGTTTCTATGGACTGGCAGTAATCATCAAGATTCATGTCCACCATGAGTGAGCGATTTTTTACAGAATATTCCAGTGAGATCGCCGGGCGGCCGAGTTTCAAGGCACTTACAAGGTTGTGGTAGCGGCTGACGACGACAAGATCGGTCTTTACGATTTCAGTCATGAGTTCTCGCAAAGTGTGCGTCCTCACAGCTGCTACTTGATCGTAGACGTTCCGATCTGTTGACTTTATCCGTTCAATGAAATCCTGGATCGCTGACCAGTCGCCCTCATCTCCCGTAAGCAGCCGAACGCGAAATCCATTGTCCAGCAGCCAAGCAACAAAGGCATTCAACTTGTCCAAATAATGCCGGTAGATATTCTCGCGGTTTGTATTGCCTCTCGACCAGCCAAAGTAGGACATGACGCCTACGCCAACGTTGATGGCCGCATCGCCGTCTGGTGGAGGCGATGCCGGACTTGCCAAGTTGAAGACAATGTCAGGATAGATGTTGTCTCGATCGACGTTGACACCAATACTCTGCATGAACTGCTTCGACGCGAGATCCCTATAGGACCTGTAGGTTGCAAACTGTGCCGCCTTTTTCATGAAGAACCGGCTGAGCCTGTTTCGTATGGGCCCAGCACCGATGCAAACAAAGACGATCTTCTTGCGCAAGAGCCAGGCGATGAGGCACCACTTGAAAACCGTGAACGGCCACCCGAATGGGCTGTCCTGAAAATCATCCAGGAAGCCGGTTCCCGGTACGATGATGACGTCAAGCTTACGGGTCTCCTGAATTGCGTACCAGATACCAAGAAGGCGCGAGGGTACGCGAAACAGCATACGGTTGATGGTGTTACCGATTGATTGTTCATCGAGCTCGGGAGACATTCGCTTCGCGGCAATGCCATACATCTGTTCAACGCGAGCTGGATTTGCGCAGATACATACAAGATGCGTATCGGAGCCGCGACGGCGCAGGAAAGCGATCATCGATTCAAGCGATGCGTCGTTTCCGCTATTGCCGCCACCAAAGAGCCCGAAGAGCCCAATTCTCATGCCGTGCCCTCCGGATTCCTAACGAAGAATCGATGGTTCTCTCAAAGCAACATGCTTTTCCGCTCCCATAATGTGCTTTTAAACTGCTGAGGGACATATATTCTTTCGGATGATTTATGATGTAGCGCGCACTCGCCACCCGTTAGGTGTCGGCGTCTATGGGAGCCCGATTGTGCCTGGAGCGGAGCCTTATGTATGTCGGCGCGGATTAGAACACTTACCGCATTACGCCGCTTGACTGTGCGACTACGCCCAATAGCTGCATTTCCTTGCAGTACAGATGTTATAGCTTTGTAGTTACGTTGCCGAAGGAGGGCACGGAACCATGAAACACGTTCGTCGTGCCGTTCTGATGGCCACTATCGGGCAATACATCAGCATCATCGTCAGCCTTGCCCTCATTGCAGTAATGTCCCGGTTGATGACGCCGGCCGAGATCGGTCTGTCGGTAATCGGGTTGAGTGTAACGACCATGGTTTTCTCGCTGCGGGAGTTCGTTACCTCGGATTTCCTCATCCAGCTCGAAACAGTCGAACGCCAGGACGTTTGTACCGCACGAACAGTAATGCTTTGTTTCACCTCGTTCCTGGGATTGGTGCTTTTGCTGGCGTCTCCAACGCTAGCCAGGTTCTACGACAACGAAACACTCAAACTGTTCCTTTCGTTGACGATTGCGGCAGCCGTTATTGAGAGTCTGGCGGCGCCAAACCTGTCACTTATTCGTCGCGACATGGAATTCGGTACGGTTACGCTGATCGATACGGTGCGCATTCTTGTGAATGCACTGGCGACCGTAGGCTTTGCCGTATTCGATTGGGGCGTCATGAGCTTTGCGATAGGTGCGCTCGTCTCGAGCATTGCGGCAACCGGGCTCGCATTAATGTCGCGCCGGTTGTGGTGGAGTTTTATTCCGTCTTTCAAGTCGATTCAGGCATTAACGCAATTCGGGCGGTACAGGGGTGCGACAAGCGTTGTCGATCGCTTCTATGATGCCTTGCCAATGGTTATGCTCGGCAGCCTCATGTCTTCAGCTGCCGTGGGTCAATATAATCGCGGGGTCACGATTTCCAATCTTCCCGACAGATTGGTTCTTTCGTCGGTTTTTTCCGTGGCGTTTCCGGCATTGGCGGCGGGCGTGCGAGACAAGGTGGACATAAAGAAATCCTATTTGCGCGCGCTTAGCTTCATTACAGTGGTCTATTGGCCAGCTCTTCTGATGGTTTCGATTATCGCTGACCCCATCGTCCATGTCGTGCTTGGAAACGGGTGGAATGACGTTATTCCAATTGCGCGGTTGCTGACGCTTTCTTCCATCTTCTTTTTCCCGGTTGTCCTGACTTACCCATTGCTGATTGCGCTGAATGCCAATCGATCGGCATTTGCTTTTAACATGCTGTCCCGGGTCGCTTCGGCGGTAATTCTCTTCATTGCTGCCTTTTTTGGCGTCTTTGCCATTGTTGCAAGCCAGTTCATCAGTCTGCCGCTGCAGATGGTATTGTGCTTCATCTTTGTTCGCCGGTACGTCAAGTTCGCATGGTGGGATCTATGCAAAGCGATCTTACCCAGTGCATATGTCAGCCTTGCAACCATTGCAGGCCCGTTGACAGTAGCAGTTTGTCTAGGTTTTCGCTTCGACTTCACCCTCGCGCAAACCGCGCTGGTTTGCTTCCTCGCCATCGTGGGCTGGCTGATAGGTTTAAAAGGAACACAGCATCCATTTCTTGAAGAGATTAGCAGCGTCTTCATGGAAAGCGCCGGAGATATTCGAGCTTGGCGTCCATATTTCCTGAGAAGCGTTCAGCGGTGAGCCGGTTGCGATCGGGGAAAGGATAGTTCAATGGCGCGCGTGGACATCGCGATACCAAACTACAACTACGGCCGGTTTCTGCGCCATTGCGTCGCAAGCGTGCAGAACCAGGACATCGACGACATGCGGATTCTCATCATCGACAATGCCTCAACCGATGACAGTGTCGAAATTGCCCGTGAGATCGCAGCCGCGGACTCTCGAGTTGAACTTCTTCTCCGCCCGAAAAATCTCGGTCCTCACGCATCGTTCAATGCAGCAATCGACTGGGCGCAATCTGATTATTTTACGATACTGTGCTCAGATGACTATCTGCCGGCCGGTTCGCTGCGCGCTGCCCTCTCATCGCTCGACCGGCATCCCGACGCGAACCTGGTGTTTGGCCACACGGTCTTCGTCCAGGGCGAAGAAGCGCCAACTCTCCCGAGCGGGTTGACAGGGGCTGAACAATATATGGCCGGCGACGCGTTTCTGCGCTGTTTCTGCAGTACCGGGCGCAGCCCAATCGATGGTCCGATGGCGGTGGTGAGAACGGAAGCGCAAAAGCGACTTGGTTACTACAGACCGGATCTGCCACACACGGACGACATGGAGATGTGGATGAGGTTTGGAGCGATTGGAGCTGTCGTCAGGCTTGACGGTGTCCAATCGATCGTCCGCATTCATGGAGCCAATCAATCGGCCGTGCTGAAGAATGTGCACCATTGGAACATTGAATCGCAGGCGGCATTTGAAGCATTCTTCGAAGCTTACGGGGCGTCCTTGCGTGACGCGGATGAATTGCTCCGCAAAGCCAGGCGAAGTTTGAGTGACCGCGCCTATTGGTGCGCTGTTTCGCATCTGTTGCGTGGTGACCCGGGCGTGCGTGATTTGATCGGCTACGCAGTCCGGCTTCATCCGATGAGCGCTATACTTCCACCGTTAGGCTACCTTTGGCGTCGGCCTGACGCCATTAGCCGCCTCAGGTCGCTTGTCGGCATGGCCCGGGTTGATCCGGCACAATCTGCCTGAGGCCCGCCGGGCGACCGGTTCCAGCCAGCGATGCAAACTGGCTGTTCATTCTGGAAGCAAGTTTTTGATTCTGCGCACGATTGTTGGACGATACATCAGCCTCCCTCTTCTGGGGCAGTAGTACCCAACTGATGTTATCGGATATGGGAGACGCGCCAGTCTCATTAGTTTGGCGGCTAGGTTTCCCGCTTTGGTAGTAGTCCAGTATACATGAAGCTAATTATCATTCGAACGAATATCAGTGCTTAATATAGCCAAGGATGGCGATACTATGTGGACCGGAACGCCGATGATCGACGACGAACAAATACGGATTGAACTTATGGCCACACAATTCTGGCTGCGCGCGCTCTTCATGCATGTGGCGACCGGCACGCCGCCCAGTTCGTTTTCCGTCCAGGAGTATCTCACTGAACTCAAGAACTCGGCACCGCAGGACAGCGGGAGCGGCCTGTCCCCGGCAGATTGGGACACGGAGCATTTGCTGCACTATCCATGTTATGAGCGAGTAGGGTTGCAGATCATGGAAACGCTTCAAAGCCTGGAGCGGAAGCTGGCACCTTTCGCTACGCATGGAAGGCACTGAAAAATTGGAGCGTGTGGACTGTCTTATTGCAGGTGGTGGCGTCATCGGCTTGGCGATCGCCCGTGAGTTCTCACTGAGGGGCATCGAAACGCTCATCGTCGAAGCGGCCGAAACCTTCGGCACCGGCATAAGTTCCCGCAACTCCGAAGTGATCCACGCTGGGATATACTATCCGAAAGGGAGCCTGAAAGCACGGCTGTGCGTTGAGGGCAGGGATGCGCTCTACGCCTTTGCCGAGAGCCATGGCATCGCGCATTCGAGATGCGGCAAGTTGATCGTTGCAACCAATGATAGCCAGATCGGAACCCTAGGCACCATCGCCGCCCGCGCGAGTGCCAATGGTATCGATAATCTTCAACTTCTGTCGGAACTTGAGGCGAAGAGACGGGAGCCTGAGCTTACTTGCACTGCAGCTCTTTTTTCCCCGGCTACCGGCATCATTGACAGTCACGGGCTCATGCTTGCGCTCCTCGGCGATGCAGAAAGGCATGGGGCTGCAATAGCCTATCGTACAAGAGTTGCCGGTGGCGAAGTCAACGAAGATGGTTTTCGGGTTGAAACAATTGAAGGTGATCGCGCGCAACTGTTCCAGATACAGGCATCAGTTTTCATCAATGCCTGCGGTCTTGAAGCGCCTGCCCTGGGGTCCGCCATCGCGGGGCTGCCGGATAGGTTTATCCCGCGCAGGCGTTACGCCAAGGGCAATTATTTTGCCGCTGCGGGAAAGTCCCCATTTACGCACCTTGTTTACCCGGTCCCGGAAGAGGGAGGGCTGGGGGTCCACCTCACACTTGATCTTGCCGGCCGGATGCGTTTTGGCCCTGACGTCGAATGGGTGGAGGATATCGAATACTCTGTCGATCCGCTGCGCGCATTGCGGTTCTATGACGAAATACGAAAATATTGGCCCGACCTGCCGGATGGTGCGTTGCAGCCCGCATATTGCGGCATTCGTCCCAAACTCATGATCGGCGGCGAGCCCGCCGCAGATTTCGTCATCGAGGGTCCGTCAGCCCATGGGATCGGAGGCCTGGTCAACCTTTTCGGTATCGAAAGCCCCGGCCTGACATCCTGCCTCGCCATCGCAAAGCATGTGGCGGATCTCGTGCGACCCAAGTGACGCGGGTGCGTTACGCCTTTTAGCCAGATTGCTTTTATCCCTGCCCTCCTGTTGACTTGGTATATAGAGTTTAGAGTGGCACTCATCATGGTCTGGTTATTAATCTGGTTACTGACGATACTTAGTTTCACGATGTTAATTCACGGGTTACTTGTACCCGGCCGATTCTATCACTACCCCTTCTTTGCCGCTGGTATTTTCATCAGCTTTATCCTGCCGCAATTGCCAGGATTGGCCAACAGCCGCTTCGTCCAGGACGAGGCGCTGGTCAAGACGCTGGTGTTCTCCTGTCTCTGTCTTGCAATGTGTGGCGTGGGGTGGAGCGTAGGAACGCGGCCGAAGATCGTCAAAGACATCATGTTCAGTGAGGATCGCCTCTTGAAGGCGGCAGCGGTCCTCTCTTTGGTCGGTGCATACTTTTTCTACAAGTTTGGACACCTTCCTGATGAATTGCGCTTGCGCGGTCAATTGTCCGGCCTGCCGGTGGCCTATCTCTTCTTTGCCAAGTTACTTACATACGGCCTCGCATTGGCGCTGATTTGCTATGCGCGGCGCGGTTCGAGAATAGCGCTCCTCATCATAATATTCGACGCAACGTTCTATCTCGAGAGAATTGTAATCGCCGGCCGTCGCGCGGAAACCGCTGAATTCTGTCTGCTGATCGCACTCGCCTTCTGGTTTCAAAGACGGTGGGCCGTCCCCCGTATTGCTGTTGTAGGGGGGCTCGTACTCAGTGTCGTCGGGATGTTGGGGGCCGGAGAGTACCGGGCGGCGACCTACTATGGCGAAACGCGCGACTGGAGCGCAGTGGTGAACATCGATCTTGAGAAAAACTGGAATCGGATGCTGAAGGAAGGCGGTGACGAGGTACACAACGCAGTGAGCTCGATTCAGTTCCTCGATGAAAGCCATCAATTCAATTACGGAATAGAGCACTGGAACGATCTGGTCTTCACCTTTGTGCCCGCACAACTCGTGGGCCAAGATATCAAGAGTGCCCTGATTATTCCGCCGTTAAACTCAATTCACAGCAAGTATTACACTCCTGGCGTCGGAGAAACGTCCACCGGCATGGCCGATGCTTTTTCCTCATTCTGGTATTTTGGCTGCGTAAAGTTCTTCCTGGTGGCGTTCGCCATGGGCCGGTTCTATTCAAATGCCATAAAAGGGAACACGCTGTTCCAGATCGTTTATATGTTATCGGCGGTGCCCTCCATCCTCGTTATCACTCATTTTACCAACGAGATCGTCATTGCCTGGGTGCATATGGCTGCGTTCCTCGTCCCCGCCCTCTATTATGCAAGAGCGCGAAACTATCCCGTGGGCAATGCAGCTTTCAGCACGGCATGACCGCCAGACGCAGCGCCATTCGGGCGTTAGAATCGCTAACGTCTTGTTGAGGCAGGCGCGCCGGCAATCAAAATTGCCGGCCTAGTCCGATCGTTGTGTATCTACATCCCTTGAGTGACCAACTAGCCCAGATAGGTGGCTCGCGCTCAATGCGGCTACTCTCTACTATCTCCACCGGAAAGATTTTTTGAAATCGATGCAGCTAAAGGGGGTAGCGACGCGATGGGCGAGACCGCAGGTGAATTTCCGGAAGCCAGGAATGCCCACTATAATGAGCATTACTTTTCTTTTATCAATGACTCCTCAATATACTCCTCGGTGATAGACCGATTCAAATTTGAAAATGAAGTCAGGCCGACCGACAAGCTGATCGACTTTGGCTGTGGCGGTGGTTACATGCTCTCAGCCTTGCAGGCGGCGGAGAAAATTGGCGTTGAGGTCAATGAGGTCGCAGCCGACGCTGCACGTAAAAGCGGGCTCACGATCGTCCCCGCTCTTGAAGAAGTCGAGGATGATTGGGCCGACGTCATCATTTCCCATCACGCGCTCGAGCATGTGGACGATCCACTTGCAGTGATCCGGCTCATGCGGGCCAAGGTAAAGCCCGGTGGCAAGATCGTCATCGTTACTCCCGATGAGTCCTTCAAAATGCGCTACCGCGAAAATGATCCCAATTTCCATCTCTTTACCTGGTCGCCGAGTAACCTCGGCAATTTACTTAAGAGAGCCGGATTTGTCGGTATTCGCTCTGATGCCGTTCACCATCGTTGGCCACCCTACTGGTGGATCATCGGTGGTGTTCTGGGTCCGAAGCTCATGCACTACGCGTGCGTTCTTCATGGGCGTGTGCGTACAGGGATCAGCCAAGTCAAGGCGGTCGGCTACAGGCCTAACGCGATGTAACAAAGGAACCATCGATCCAGGATCGGGCGGGTTGGGGAGAGTGGTGCTGATGTTCGTCGACAACGTCAATGACATTTTTGACAAAATACACCACATCTGTGTTGTCGGATCGGGGCCGGTTGGCCTCGTTACCGCGCTTGAACTTGCAAGTCTTGGCCAAGCCGTGACATTGCTTGAATCGGGCCTGCTGGGACCCGATGCCAATATTCAAGCTCTTTCCGAGGCTTTCCTCGTGGATCCTCAACGCAACAGGGACATGGCCCTGGCAGTTCAAAGAAGTTTTGGCGGCACGTCGAACCTCTGGGGCGCCGGTTGTGTCCCCCTTGATCCGGTCGATTTCGCTCGCCGGCCGATCACCGCGGACGCGGCATGGCCACTCTCCTACGAGGAATTCGCGGCACATCTCAAGACTGCCTGCCAATATGCCAATTGCGGGACGAGCTTCGAAGAGCCGGTTACAGGGATTGGCACGGCCGATGACAGGTTTACCGCCCATACACTAATCCGCTATGCCCAGCCGCCAAGTTTCGGCAAGGCCTATCGAAGCGCAATCGCCAAATCACCGTTAATTACCGCTTGTCTCGGTGCGAGCGTCACGGGCCTGTGTTTTGCGGAGGGTGGGGGACTTGCGGGTGTCGAGGTGCGCTCTGCGGGTGGTGGAAGTGGTGTGTTGCGAGCTCGTATTTTCGTGCTTGCGTGCGGCGGTGTGGAAACCACGCGCCTCCTCCTCGCCGCGCAGGCCGAATCGCCTGCCCGTTTTGGGGGAGAAGGCGGACCGCTTGGACGATACTATATGGGACATCTTTCAGGTGATATCGCCGACATTCGTCTCAACCACGCCGGTCTCGACAAGGGTTTCGACTTTTTTTCGCGCGCCTGACGGCGCCTATGGCCGCAGGCGCCTGACAGCGAGCGGTGCGTTTCAGACAAAAGAGAATCTCACAAATATCTCGTTCTGGCCCAAACTTCCGGCCATGTCCGACCCCAGCCATCGCGATCCCATACTGTCACTTGCATATCTCGCACTTTCCTTCCCGCCGCTGGGGCGCGCGCTGATGAGTGAATCGTTGAGGCGCATCAATGTGGGGGAAGGGACGGATAGACTTGCTCATATGCTCAATGTATTGCGCGGCATCCCAGCTATCACGCGGTTCCTCCCGGCGTTTGTTCATCGAAGGATGTTGTCCAAGCGGCGTTTGCCCGGACTGCATATGTGCAACGGTGCACGTCGGTATCCCTTGCATTACCACGCGGAGCACCTGCCCAACGCCAATTCGCGCGTCTACCTCTCCAAGGATCGCGATGCGCTGGGTCTGCGAAAAGTAGCTCTTGACCTGCGTTTCAGCAGCGCGGATGCGCAGGCGGTCGTCAGGACGCATCAGCACCTCGGCGACTGGCTAAAAGGTACTGGTCTGGGCGAATTGATCTGGCACGATACTCCCGCCCAGACCGAGGCAAAGGTTTTGGAATTCGCCGGTGACGGAGTGCACCAAATCGGAACGGCGCGAATGGCGGCAAGTGCGAGGGAAGGCGTGGTTGACAGAAACTGCCGTGCATTCGGTTGCGATAACCTTTTTCTTGCCGGCAGCGCAGTCTTTCCTACCTCGGGTCAGGCAAATCCAACATTGAGTGCAATTGCACTCGCGGTCCGTCTCGCCCGGCAAATTGCGGTTGAGGCAGCCACGCACACAGCCTAGACGTTCAAATAAAGATCCCTTCGGCGGCACGGCCTAGCCGAGCTATCTCCGAACTACGGTTGCTCGCAAGAATCGGCATGGTTTCAGGGTAACTTTGGGAAAACCACCGCAGAACGTTCCCGTAATCAAGACGATCACGCGCTTCGCCATGTCTGGAAAGATATCTGATCAAGCCAAAAGATGAAGTAGGAACGCCTGCCGGTATCGCTTGCACAAGTGATGCTGATTGGTCCGAAAGCTCGAACTGGACAATATCTCCGAGAAATCCCTGTTGGCTATTGCTCAAGAGCTGCTCCGTGCGAGCGGAGACGCCATAGAATCTAACTTTGCCGTCCTGTTTTAACCGGTCGAGCGTTTCGATCACCAGAGGCAGTTTATCGAAGTCTGCCCTATCTCGAGGTTCATGAAAAAACAGGAAATCGATGTAGTCTGTTCGCAACCTCCTAAGCGAATTTTCAACACCGGTAACTGCGGCAGCGGGTGAAAAATCCCGCTGCGCGTATTCACAGCCGTAGGTTCGTGAAAATGATTTCCGCAACGCCTTCGTGATAAAATAAAGCGACGTGTTGCGCGCGCCGAGGTCTGACGTGTTGATACCGAATTTGGTCGCAAGCGTTACCGAGTGTCGCTTCCCTTCCAGAATGCGACCCGCTTCTGCTTCGCATAGGCCATCGCCATAGGCGGCCGCGAGGTCAAAGTGAGCGAAACCCGCATCAAGCGCCCCAAGGACAATCTCCGTCCGTGTCGAGCGGGAAATGACGTGGTGCAGCTTGCCTAATCCAAAACCAATCCGGCGCCTGCAAAGGTTCGCTTGGTCCATTGCCATTTTTACCTGAGTTGGCAGGGACTTCCGATCTTGTCACCATTGATGATCCACGCAAAGCTATCCGATCGGATGAGCCAGAGTCGACTTCGGGCGGCATGTCCCACGCGATCTGGCTATCGAAAAATGTGGAGCAGAAAGTTTGGCTGGGGAACCTGGATTCTGAACCAGGACTAACGGAGTCAGAGTCCGTGGGTCTACCGTTAACCTATTCCCCAACAGCCGCCCGCGAGGGACGGCGGTAATGGCCGGTGCGGGTCGTCATATAGTTGAATTCTTCCAGGAAGCAAACCCCTGATCGCATGTTTTTGGCAATTGTTTCGTATTTCGCCGGGGGAGTGGAGTGCGTACCCGCGGCCCAAATCTGGACGCCTGCTCGAACAGTCCAAGAACGCCTTCGTAAACGAGTGGTCTTCCTCGTGACGCTTCCAAGCTTGCGTTCATTCGGTGGCTTTGGCCAGCGGGGTCACTTTTGAGCTATTTATGACTAAAAAAAACTGTATTCCGGTAGGATAGCCCACGCGCTAAATGATTCCTCAGTAAGGATTTTGACCCAATTGCCTCAAGACCAATCACGCGCAGTGGTATCAGTCCTCCTTGCTACCTATAATGGTGCAGCATTCCTCAGCGAACAGCTGGCTTCGATCGAGAGCCAAACCTACCCTGCCATTGATATCTGGGTGTCGGACGATGGTTCAACCGACGCAACGCTCGAACTGCTTGATTCCTGGCGGCAGAAATGGGCGAAGGGCAGGTTCACGGTCCTTCCAGGTCCACAGAAGGGCTATGCCGAGAATTTCCGTTCCCTGATCGTCAACCCTGACATTATTTCAGCCTATTATGCTTTCTCGGACCAGGACGATCTCTGGGAGCCGGAAAAAATAGCAACATCCGTGGGGTGGATAGAGCATAATTCACCGGCAGGACCGGCCCTGTTCTGCTCGCGCACGCTTGCAGTGACCGACGAAGGAAGTGTAATCGGTCCATCGCCTCTCTTCACACGTACGCCCAGCTTTAAGAATGCGCTTGCCCAGAGTCTCGCGGGCGGCAACACCATGCTTTATAATCGCGCAGCGCACGAAATTCTGGCGGAGGCTTCACGTCGATCGGACTTTGTCAGCCATGATTGGTGGATATATCTGATCGTTTCGGGGGCAGGCGGGACAGTACACTACTCGCCAGAAATGCTCGTTCATTATCGCCAGCACGTGAACAACCAGATCGGCTCCAATCTTGGAATGCTGGCACGCATAAGAAGACTGCGACTGCTTTTTAAAGGCCGTTTCGTGGAATGGACCGACCTCAACATGAAAGGACTGTCCAGGAATCGAGACCTTTTAACGCGCGAGGCCCGTGAAGCCTGCGACCTGTTTAACGGAGTTAGAAAGGCCAGTCTTTTCCGTCGTCTCTATTATTTGTTCCGGTCAGGGGTTTACCGGCAAACAATCTTCGGTCAGCTGGGATTGTATATGGCCGCTCTTCTGCGCAAGATTTAAAGCGCGGCAGAGGGAATTTCTCGCACTGCATGGCTGCGATTGCCAGTTGGAGTATCAAAATCGCCGAAGACTGCATATAATGCGGTTACGATCCTCACGCGCGCGTGCCGCGGTATTTCCAGAATGTTGAGCCATGAGTAGTCTGAAATTTGGAACGAGCGGCCTGCGTGGGCTGGTTGTCGAGCTCTCCGATACAGTTTGCGGAGCGTATACCCGGGCTTTTCTGACGCATATGCACAGGCAGCACGCAATGCCCGGCGATGGAACAATCCTTGTCGGTTATGACCTTCGATCGAGTAGTCCGCAGATGGCCGCGGCCTGCATTGCAGCGGCGCAGGGTTTCGGTATGACGGTCGAAAATTGCGGACCCTTACCGACGCCTGCACTCGCGTTTCGGGCACTTGCCCTGAAGGTTCCGGCGATCATGGTGACCGGAAGTCATATTCCCGCCGATCGCAACGGTCTCAAGTTTTACCGGCCCGACGGCGAAATCGACAAAGCTGATGAAGCAGGCATTCTGTCGGTTCTCGAATTTGATGCGGCAACGCCGCTTTCCGGCAATGAGTCGCCGATCTCGCACAGTGCTTTGCAAGATTATGCCCAACGCTGCCGCTCGGTTCTCGGGCCCAACACCTTGGCCGGCAAGCGGATCGGTGTCTATCAGCACAGCTCCGTTGCACGTGATCTGCTCGTCGACATTCTGCAGACAGCCGGAGCTGATGTTGTCGCGCTCGGGCGCTCGGATATTTTCGTGCCGGTCGATACCGAAGCATTGCGTCCGGAAGACATAGCGTTTGCGGAGTCAGAAACCCGCGAACACGGCCTCGACGCGCTTGTCTCCACGGATGGGGATGCGGACCGGCCTCTTGTCGCGGACGACAGGGGTACTTTTCTGCGTGGAGACAGTGTTGGGCTGTTGACGGCTCAATTCCTTGGCGCGGACGCAGTGGTCACACCAGTCACCTCCAACACGGCAATCGAGCTGTCGGGATTGTTCAAGCGGGTTTATCGAACCCGCGTCGGTTCGCCCTATGTCATTGAAGGGATGGAACGGGCCGCGAAAGACGGTTATCAGCGCATCGTTGGTTTCGAAGCCAATGGCGGTGTCCTGCTTGGCTCCGGCGTCATCCTCGACGGCCACCGGCTGGACGCTCTCCCGACACGGGACGCGATGCTGCCGATTTTGAGCATTCTTGGCATGGCGGCGATGAAGAGTTTCAACGTGGCTGAGCTCCTCAATGGATTGCCTTCACGCTTCACGCGCAGCGGCCGCATAGAACATGTGCCGTCGAGCGCGAGCGGCCCGTTTCTGCAAGGTCTTCTCGACGCAGTCCGGCGACAAGTCTATTTTGCCGAGATCGGGATCATCGGGCAAAGTGATGCTATCGACGGCATACGGGTTGTTCTTTCGAGCGGAGAAGTGATCCATTACAGGGCATCCGGCAATGCGCCAGAACTGCGCTGCTACGCCGAGGCGTCGTCAGCTTCCCGCGCCGACGAGCTCCTTGAATGGGCACTGGAACGCGCATCGAATGCACTAAACTAGGGAACAGCCTTATTGTGGAGGTGGCGCCGGACGAGATGAAACTGCGAACTCGCATGTGATAGTTATGTCTGTCGATCTCCAGTCTGCTTTGCACCATCTCCGGACTGCCGAACGGCGATGCAAGATCGCAAGGCCCAAACATAGCTCCGTAGAAATCTTGCAACTTTGCGAGGTTAGGAACATGGTTGTGGCCCAAGTCGCACGGCATTTCCTGCGATCCATGTGCATTCCGCAGTTCTAACGTAGCTCTTCAAATCACAAAGGACCTCCGTCATGCCGGATAACCTTAAGGAAGGCCTCGATCGCCGCGATTTCATAATCGCATCCATAGCTACGGTCGGCGCGTCGGCGGCCCTCGCTGTCAACGCTGATCCGGCGAATGCCCAGGACACAGCGGCACCCTCTGCCCATCCGGCATCAGGAACGGTCTACACCGGCGATGTTATCCAGGGGAAAAAGGTCGTCAGCGCGCTTGATGTCAACGATCTGGAGCCGGGCCAGAAGCACTTCCTGTATTTTCAGGGTGTGCAGATGCCCACGGGGAAGCACTGGTATGTGTCTGTGATTGTCGCCAAGGGGGCAAGGCCGGGCAAGCGCGTCATTCTGGTCAGTGGCGTGCATGGCGACGAGATGAGTTCAGTGCATACGGTGCAGACCGTGATGAATCAGCTCGATCCGGCGGAGATGTCCGGCACTGTGATGGCGGTCACGGACGTGTCCGGCCCGGCCATCGAGGCCATGCAGCGCAGATGGCCCAATTCGGGCAGGGGCCCCGATCTCGTCGACATGAACCGGGTGTGGCCCGGAAACGAGAACGGTGCCACCCCAACCAGCCGGCACGCCGGGCTGCTGTTCAACCGGCTCCTCCGGCCCAACGCCGACATCGCGATAGACTTCCACACCGGGACAACCGGTTTCGAGGTCTCCGCATTCAATATTGCCAGCATGGATGTGCCCGAGATCAAGGCGATCGTGGATCTTTATCCCGTCAGGCAGATTTTCGACAATCACACCTATCCCAGCGTCCTGCATAATGCGTTCATCGATGCGGGCATCCCGTCCTTTTGCCCGGAGGTCGGTGCTGCGCGCGTCCTCGACCTCGAAATGATCGCCCAGTTCGTGGAAGGCACAATGAACGTTCTCAAGCATCATGGCATCCTTGCCGGCCCCATGGGACGCACTGGCAAGGACGCGGGTGTCTTTGTCGGCAACAGCGCATTTCCGATTCTGGCAACGGAGGGCGGGTTCGTCGAGCATCTGGTCAAGCTCAACGACAAGGTCGAAGCCGGACAGAAGGTAGCCCTCCAGCGCAACAGCTTCGGCGAAGTGGTTGCGGAGTACACCAGTGGCGTGGCCGGAGAGGTGGCGGGCCTGCGCAGCGACGTAATGTCCGAGCCCGGCAACCCCTTGGCATTTATCCTTTTCAACAAGGCGGCGCCGGAGGGCGTTGAGTCTTATCCCGAGTAGTCCGCCCTATCGGCGAACTTCCAGAAAGCCTTCTTTCGATCGGCAAAGGAGCCTAACGCCTGCGACCGGGTTTTGCGGGCGCGCTGAAAGACCGGTCTCACCGCAGCTACCATGGGCGCTAGACCCGAACGTTCTCTTGGGCAAAACAGCAGACGCCGGTCCCCGGCATTGTTCGTCAACGCGAAGATTTTGGCGCACCCGACAGGATTCTGAACCTGTGACCTCTGCCTTCGGAGGGCAGGAAAAATGCTTTCCCGCTGTTTCCTGACGTTGCAGAATGCCCGAAATATCTTAGTTTTTACAATGTCTTGTTGCATTACGTTTCGGGGCGTTTCCGCGCGAGATACTAAACGGTGGCGACTCGGTGGCGATTCGTGTAGACCAATTCGCATCGGAACAGGACGCAGCCATGCCGACCATAAAAATCAATCGCCGCTCAATCGCCTCGCTAGTGGCGGGTGAAAAACCAGTCACTTATTATGATGACGACCTGACTGGTTTCGGTCTTAAGATCCAACCCACCGGCGTTCGTTCTTGGATAGTCGAATATCGACCAGGCGCAGGGGGGCGTGCGGTTCCGAAGAAGCGCATGGTCATAGGCTCCCCCCTCAACACTTAATCCCGAATTGGCGCGCGAAGCTGCCAAAAAGCTGCTAGCCCGCGCCGAACTCGGAGAAGACCCTGCGGACTTGCGGAGCGCGGAGCGCGCAGAAATCACGATGAGCGAACTGTGCGATCGGTATCTACTCGAAGGGTGTTTGATGAAGAAGGCGAGTACCATCGCCACCGATCGCGGGCGGATCGAGCGCCATATTAAACCGCTCTTAGGCTCGAAGCGTGTTGGCGAAATTACGTCGCAGGACATTTCGAAATTTTTACGCGACGTCGCCAATGGAAAGACCGCCACAGACATCAAAACTAAGAAGCGCGGCCGCTCTATCGTCAAGGGCGGAAAAGGTACAGCCACACGAACTGTCCGTTTGCTAGGCGGAATTTTTACGTGGGCAATGTCTGAAAATATTCGAAAGGACAATCCTGTCGCGACGGTTACAAAGTTCCCTGACAATTCGGGCGAGAGGTATTTAACGTCGACCGAGATGGCGAAACTTGGCGAAGCAATTCGCGAAGCGGAAACCATCGGCATCGCGTGGAAAGAGTCAACGTCGAAACATACGCCAAAGAAAAACCGGAGAACTGTTGTCGACAAATGGGCAGCAGGAGCAATCAGGCTCCTCATTTTCACAGGCTGCCGACTGAGCGAAATTCTGCACCTTGCGTGGCGCGATGTGGACCTTGAGCGCGGCCTCCTCTTCCTCCCGGATTCGAAGACTGGACGCAAAACCGTGGTGTTGTCACGAGTTGCGCAAGATGTGCTGACCAGTATCGAGCGGGTAGGTATTTACGTCATCGCATCGGAGTCGGCTGGTCAGGAAGATGAGAAACCGCGATCCGACTTGAAGCGGCCATGGGCTATGATCAGGCGACGTGCTGCCCTCGACGGGCTCAGGCTGCATGACCTCCGCCACTCATTTGCGAGCGTTGGCGCAGGAGGCGGTATGGGGCTTCCGATAATCGGAAAGCTGTTGGGCCACTCCCAGGCGGCGACGACCGCTCGCTATGCACATCTCGACGCGGATCCGGTACGGCGGGCGGCGGACGCGATTTCCGATAAAATTGAAAAGGCTATGGAGGAGGGCAAGTGAGCCCGTTCACCCCCTCAGCAAATCGCCGATCGCAGCAATCGTTTTGTGCGTAAAGGTGTGTCGATGGCGCAAATCACTGTGAAATGACGTGTCGAGTGGGGGGTCGAAACTTAGACTATTTTCATCCAATCGCTTGGCTCGGCCATAGTTTCTCTTTTTCCGACACCCCTTTGTATCCTCCATCGGGATTTTCGTAGTCCATCTGGATAATCTCGATCGACGACCAGACGAAGGGCTCGTGCAAGGTGATTTCAAAGTGAACGGGCAGTGTGATTTCATTCACAACATCGACATATTGTCCACCAGCCGCCTTGTTATAGGCTTCCTGCATTGCTCCACTTGATGCAGACCGCACGAGGGCCTCGATGGCATCGGCAAATGTGTGGTCTTCGCCTAGCGCAGTGAGTTCTGGTATCTTGAAGAAGGGTAATTGCCACGCCCCTTCTTTTGCCATCATCCGACCGTGGTTCAATACCGGGCGAGCGCTGTCTTTCACCCTGGAAGTGCCACTAACCCCTATCAACAGGTTGGTTGCGTCCCTTGGCGTCATGGATCCTATTCCACGCCCACCTTTTTCTTTGTTCATGAGGCCCGCGTCTCGTAACTCGCGCGCTTGTTGCCGAATGCTTGCTGAATCGCCTGAAAATAGACGCGCAAGCATTTCGGCGAGCTCTCCCGGTTTTGCCATCTGTTTTCGCGCTGTTTGGCGCGCCCTCGGTGATTCTCATTGAGGTTAGGTACACGTGAATTCCCCTTGTGTAAATTTGTTTCGGTATTTTTAGTATCGATACCTTTACAATCGATATAAAAAGTACTAATTAAGAAATGACCGCAACAGAACCGCGGACCAAAAAAGGAGAGAGCATGACCAATGAACTTAGCTTTGAGCTAAAGAAGACCGCTGATTGGCGGCGCCGTACCGCGAAGAAATACCCAGGCGACTGGCGCAATGCCGCCGCAGTGGAGTTGCTTGAGAAACTGGCCCAGGAGGGCGGTGAGGATCAACCGTTAAGCGATCGCTACGATGAGCTGTCGGAAGATCAGTCCATTGCCACAGAGCACTTCAACGAAGTGCAGTCACGTGAATTGGCCGCGGTGGGTTTTCAGCACAAGCCATCCAATGTTGACGCTGTGATCCAAGCAATTGTTTCCGAATTCGAACCAACATCGCAAGGAAGCTGAATGCCAAACATTCGCGTCAAAGAGGCTGCCGATTACGTGGGTCTCTCAAAATCATCATTAGACAAACTTCGCTGCTTCGGCGGCGGACCTCAATACTTCAAGGTGGGGCGTGCCGTCATTTATAGCACCGACGTGCTCGACCAATGGCTCGCCTCGAAGTCGCGTAAAGAGACGTGGGGCGACAACGACAATGCCCGCATCGACGCTCGGGCAGCGGCATGAACCGCGCAGTACGACGCGCCGCCTTGGGCGGTTCTCGGAAGATGACAAACTCCCGCGGGACTGTCCGTAAGAGCTATCTAAAAAACCAAAACCTAACTGATGAAGAGAGGAACAACCACGTGACAGCCACAAGAAGAATCACGCCTGAGAACAAGTTGCTTCAAGCCGTGTTTGGCACCGACCACAAGGGCAGCAACCGTACCATGACGCCCACTCAAGCGCGCGCAGCGTGTCGCGACCAAAAAATCATTGCCGGCGACGTTGCCGCGTCTAAAATGTGGGCCGAACTTTGCCTGGCAGGTGCAAACCCTTACTTTGCTGAATACGGCATACGCAACCCCGCATCCGAAATCACAGACGGCGTGCATCGGGCCTGGATTGAGGCAACCGAAACATTAACCGACGCCAGCGGTAAAGATGTTGAACTCTTCTATATCGAAATTATCGGCGGCAAGTTCATCACGCGGAAGTTGCATGATGTCGTGCGCATCAAGTTCGGCAGTGAACACGACCATGCCAAACGTAGGGCATATCATGTAGCAGTCGGCACCAACCTTAGCAGCGTCAATTGGAACGATACTGAGGAACTGCTGTTTCGTGAGTTCCTCATAGATGTAATCGACGGCGTTATCGTCGGTGTGGCTCCGGATTCCAAATTCACGGCGTTTCCCGCTGGTGCGACTAGTTCGGTGGCTGCATAGCCATGAGAATCCTGGACATACGACCTGCGTCGGGGGGCGCGGGCGATAAGACCGTTGCGCTCATAGATGTTGAGCTTAGCGAGCATTGTCGGCTTTACAATATCGCATTACGGGAGCTTCCGGGTGGAGGTTATCGGATCCTGGCACCGAAGGCTCTCGGAAAACACAGCGCTTCGTTTCACCCAGAGTTAGCAATCGCAATATCAAGCGCCGCAGGCGCCATCTTGAAAGGCAATCCAGCCCATGTCAGCCGGTAATCTCACATACTACGCGCATCAACTCGGCGGCAATGTTGCAGGCAGCAACCGCGTTCTCTGCCCCGGGCCTGGCCACGGAAGAACAGACCGCAGTTTATCAGTCACATTCAACAATGACGGCTCGTTCGTCACATACAGCTTTGCCGGCGATGATTTTAAGGACTGCCGTGATCATGTGAAAGCACTGCTTGGTCTTTCCGACGATCGCCCAGTTCCAATTCGTGAAACTCCAGAAATTGACGTTTCCATGCTGGTCGACGAGAAGAAGAGGATTTCTTACGGTCTATCACTTTGGGCTCAGGCCAAGCCAATATCGGGCACTATTGCCGAAACATATCTGGCAGGGCGCGGCCTCACGTATGAAGGAGAAGCGCTGCGGTTTCATCCATCGATAAAATACACGAACACCAACGCCTTTCATCCGACAATGTTAGCTCTGGTGACAGATAGTATCAGTGGAGAGCCAGCCGGCATTCACAGGACGTTCCTGACATCGGAAGGAAAGAAGATTGACCGTAAAATGCTCGGAAGAGCTAAGGGCGGCGTGATCCGATTGTGGGGTGATGAGGATGTAACAGACGGTCTGGCCATCGCTGAAGGTATCGAGACGGCTCTAGCAACTGGCCATACACCGATCTGGGCGACCATGACTTCTGGAATTATGAAGGAGTTCCCCGTCCTGTCCGGTATAGAGTGCCTGACCATCTTTGCCGACAATGACATCAAGGGGGCAGGCGTCAAGGCGGCGAATGCGTGCGGTCGAAGGTGGCACGATGCGGGCAGGGCTGTTACCATCAACATGCCTGCCGACATGGGCAAGGACTTCGCCGATATCCTGGAAGAGGCAGCATAATGGCGCCCCTCCCAAAAGGCTTTTACGTAAAGAGCAACTCGCCAGTCGAAACCACCCAACCGCAACCGCAAGAAAGGCCAAAGGTCCTAAGCGTTGATTTCGCAACAACTGGAGGCATGCCCGAACCAGCCAACGACAACGGCCGAGGCACGCTCGTATTCATCGGCGACGACCGTCCATACACACCAAAACCGGAGCTCGTCCGCAATACCATTCCGCGCACGGGCGTAGGTTTCTTCGGTGGTCAATCCGGCGCATACAAAACCTTTTTTGGCATTCATGCGTCGACATGCCTTATGACGGGGGAGCCCTTGGCAGACCGCAGAATCGAACGAACCGGTGGAGTGGTTTACCTTGCTGCAGAAGGCGAGGGCACCATTGACGGCCGATTGAAGGCCAGGCGCTCACGGCTAGACGATCCGGCGGAGGTGTTGCCGTTCTATCTTCTGACGGGAATGGGCGCCATTTCAGACAAGGCTGCTTACGCTGCTCTTGAGACTCGCCTGACTGAAGCATCTGTCCATCTGCGCAAGCGGTTCGATGTTCCACTGGTTGCCGTAATCATAGACACGGTGGCCGCCGCGGGCATGATCCCGGAGGATAAGGAGAACGACCCTGGCGCATGGCAGAAGATATTCGACGCCCTGCAGCCAATCTCAACGAAATTGGATTGCGTCATTATACTCGTTCACCATGCCGGCAAGAACGCCAGCGCGGGTCTTCGCGGCTCATCCAATGCGCGTGCCGGTGCTGATTTCGCACTCATGCTGGCGTGCGAGCGGGACGAGATTACCGGCCTAACCAAGGATCACTTCCTGAATCTAGCCAAGAGCCGAGACGCACCAGAGGGACCTATCGCCGCGATCAAGGCTTCACCTATTGCCATCGGTGCCCGTGACGATGGATCCGAAATCACCACGCTTGTCCTCGAAGTTTGACACGCATGGCAAGGATCCGCCGAAGCGCACCAAAACGAGCAAGGCCGATATCCCGTTTAGGGATTCTGTTCATTGCTGCACTCACGGACAAGTGTCAGGTGGTCCACGTCCACGGCGAGGCAACGGCACCGCAAGTCAGGGCCATCACCAAGCAGGACCTAATGCTCGAGTTCAACCGGAGATACATCTCCGATCATGACGACCCGATGAAGCGAGTGGAAGCGGTTCGCAAAGCAATGGGACGCAGCCTCGAGCGTGCCGTTGGTTCTGGTGAGTATGCCGCTGGAAATTGGGGTGGGTTTGATTGGATTTGGAAGCTGAAGCCAGACTGAAATCAGCCGGACAGATACGGACAGGACCGGACATTTAAGGATATGTCCGGAAAGACAAAACACAGCCGCAGGGCAAAATATATACCCCCCACCCTAAAGTGGGGGATATTTTCCGAAGTGATGTAGCCCAAAGCTTTGGAAAGACAGCGGACGGACACATAGACATTTTCCTTATAGGTGTCCTGTCCAAATGTCCGGGGCAAAACCCTTGTAGAATGGGGCTAAAATAGGTCAGCAATACTGACCGGACTTTTAGCTTTGTCCGGACAAATCACGAAAATGGAAGGAACAATCACCATGCACTTTACAGAAAAGACACCACGCCTCGATCATGAGGATCCAATTATCTACGCCGCCCGCGTTATGTGCGACGAGATCAGCAAGGGCAAATTAACTGCAAAATCCATCCGCAATGTCATGACGTGGGCCAGTAAAAAGTCCGATCGAGAGATGAAAGACCTTTCACTCAGGGTTCTAGAGAAGCGGATCAACGAGATTAAGGCGCCACTGTTGGCAAGGATCGCAGAATTGGAATTGTTGTATTCGGCAAGCGTACCCCGCTCTGTTGCCGAAGAGGAGCGCCAGCGTGCTGCCGAGGCCATGCGCAATAGGATTGCTGTCAAGGAGATGGAGTTCGGATGCGTACCGAACGACTGGAGCGAAGCGATATTCGACACACCCCTACCGAGCCCGAAGTTCACCCGAACCAAACCAGCCGATTGGGACAAAAAGGAATTGGCGAAACATAATTAACCGTCAACCTTGCTCAGGCTATCGCTGTAGCTAGATTTTCCAGATGTCGCACCCGCGTCCATGCGTGACGCCTGTCGTGTAACACGATGTTGATATAGCCTTCATACCACGAACTCCAAGCGCTAAACGCCTCCCACATCGTCTGGCGATATGTCTTGGCGAGGTCGTGGGAAACATCGTGCTCGCCGTGCTCATAGTCAGGTCCGATTGTATGTGCGCGGAAGGCATATGCCAGGTTCTTGGTCGCCGCGTGGAGTGCATCAAGTGCCTGATGGCCCTTAGTAAGCTGGTCGTATCGCTCATAGTGACCCCTATCAATCCATGCGAGAATAAGTTCTCGAGTACTCGTGATGTCGCTACCAAGCTCATACATTGCAGTAGGCCACCATTGATAGCTGTCATGGGGATCGTCGTCGTCGTAGCTTTCCATAAGATGCGAAGCGCGGGATAGCCTTTGCGTCGCAATGGATAATTTAGAGGAGAACACCTCCACCTCGACAGCAATTTCTTTCACTAAAGGAATAGCCGAGGCAGCGGACTGTCTCCGCATTTCAGCAATCTGCCGGTAAAAAGGTCGACTAGCGACAACAGCCGCCCCGAGCGCTGCTAATCCACCGAGGAGGGTCTGGTATCGATATATCCATTCGAATTTCAGCAAGTCTCGAAAGTCGGACAATACGATGGAACGGCACCGCCTAGGTGGACACCAGTCGGCATAGATTGAGATGCCCCTTAATAGCAAGAACAACGCAATGGCCCCGAGTACCCAGACCATCCACCATAGTTTTGATCGATGTGAGACAGATTCAATATTCAACATTCGGCTTCGACCTAGAATCATTCAGTTTGCCCAAGCCGGTTAGTAGACGCGAGACAAGTAAATCACAACGACTGCCGTCCAATCCGGTATCTCAAAAATCCAAAGGCAACTATCCTGCGTATTTCCGTATGGAATACAAGATAGCTCTTGACATTTTTTATAGCATATGCTATAAATCTAACATTCCACAACCACGATGGTTTACCATCCAGCACCGCGCACCTTGCGCCCGTTCTAGAAACTCCAATTCCGGAGTATCCATGCCGACTGCAGACAACGATAACGTCGACGCCATTTCACACGACGACAAATACACAGCATTCCTCAAAGACCTCGCAGCCCGCCATCCACCACAAGCTAAGAATTTTCGCACACCGATGCCAACGGGACCATGTGGCTTTGCATGGAGCGGCACAGATGCGCCCTCTATGCGCCAGAAGCTTCCACCCTTCAAAAATGCCGAAGGCATCTATGACCAGGCGCCTCGAGAACTGATCAAGGCTGAATCAATCAGCATTGAGAAGCCATGGTTTCAGAACAAGAAGCCACGCTTGGCATCGCATACGCCATCCACATCTACACCAGAAGAACGCGCAGCCGGCCGAGAGCGCTACGCTGCTGTACACGGTGAGAAGGGTAATGAAACCAAAGCCATTGCCAAGCTAGTGCGCGCTATAGCAAAGAGGCAGGCGATCGGCGATCCTAACTGCGAACCTCATCGCGGCAATGATTGCCCGCTTCTCACCAACCTGAAGCGTGAAGGCCATGAGGAATTCGCCGCTCTTGTACTGGCTTATCGCAAGTTAGCTGCTACGGCCGCAATGCAGCCTGTGCAGGGTATGTCGCATGGATACGACGCCAGCATAAATGTCCAGATGCGTAGCGAGCGCCTGAAGCCTGAGCAGGATGTAGAAGATGCAGCAGCAATAGCCGCGAAAAACGACGGCAAATGGCCTGAACTTCCTCGCGGAGAAATCCGTTACAAAAACGAGGTTGTGCGGGTCAAAGGCAACCAGACGGACATTGCCGCTCGCAGGAAGAAGCCTGTCGATGCGAGTGGTGAATCCGATAGTGGTCACTATCAAGGCTACGACAATCTGCACGAGAACTTCAGTGCGTCCGCGATAGAGGCTCAAATCGATGCCAAGAGGACGTTAGGGCGTTTGCGCGCCACTTTAGGTCCGTTGCTCACGCCATTCGAGGATGCAGCCCTCGCAGGCTATACGATGACACAGATTGGCAGGAAGGAAGGTTTCTCCATCAAGCCTGACCTTGTCGGCAAAGCACTGTGTCATAGGGCCTTAGCAACCCTTCGATGGGCTTGGCATGACCTCGCTACACTTGAGCGCCTGCACGTTGCAGACAACGACAACAATATGCAGGAGCTTGCCAGCGCAGCCTGACAGTACCGTACCCTCAGCCGCCAGCGGCTACAAATGAGGAAGCAGTAAAAACACAGGGTCGCTTTCGAGCGGCCCTTTTGCATTCCGCCCATTCGCACGCTCAGTATATGTGGCGGCGACCCTTGCCTACGGCAGGGGTAACAATTCCGTTGGCGCGCACCTCCCGCTGCCATCAGGAATCGCAGGACGCTCCGCAGTGGTTGTCGTTGAGCGTCCTGCATTCTTTGACTGCGGTGAGTCTATTCTATGCAGTCCTTGGCAGCCTCGCCTTCCGCGGCGGCTGTCTTATCACCTTTTTGCTGAGCCATCACGTCCTGCCCCGAGGTAGCCAGATTTTTGTCTACAGTGCCTCCCTGTTCGGCGAGGGGTGTTGTTTTACCGGATTTCTTAGCGGCCTCTGCGCTGGTGGTTGTTGTGCCAGTGCTTGCTGCTCCCGTTTGGGTCTCGCTGTTGGCAGCATTTTCCATCGGAGCATGTGTGCCGTCCTTTGCTATACCCTGTTTGGTTTCACTTTTTACGGAACCCGTTGTATCAGGGCATGCAGCAATTGCCGTGCCGGATGCAAAAGCTGTAGCTGCTATAGCGGTTATAATCAAAGCAATGGATTTCATTTGGAATTCTCCTCCTTCGTTATGAGGAGGAAACTAACTTACGGGCCTTTTGTTCCTAATTTGTTTCATTCCCAACTGTGGGACGAGGTGTTCATAGATCCGGGTTGTTGACGCAGGCCAAATCGCAACGCTTGCACCCCTAACAACGCAGATAGCTAATCGTACCTCTCCCGCTCTACGAGCGTCCTGCATCATTTGGACAACATGTACCCCACCGCAGCACCGAGCGCCGTGCCGACAATGATCCCAATCGAGATGCTGTCAAACAACATGTTGCCAAGCATCGCGCCAATACCAATACCCAGACCCATTCCTAACGCCATACCCAAGCCTTGCGTAGCCTTGTAACAATGGGGCAGAATCGCTCAATCCAAGATAAGGATAGGTAGTCGGTTCGACTCCATCCCTCAGTCATCCCAAACCGAGCTCTTTACAATAAGCAACAAACTCATCTGGGATCATTGGACCGTATCCGTCGACATCTACCTGGAGGACTGAATGCTCGCTCATAGCGGCAAGCGCGTCCCTGGCATTATCGAACGTCTTGACTGTGCTGGTAAGAAACTCATCTGCGATGAATATCCGTACTTCTGCGTTAGGGTTGAACATCGTGCTTCTCCTAGATGAATTAGAACCAGAGTAGCATCAAACCATAAATAGCCGCGCTTTATGGCGCCTCTCGCTGCCAGCGGTTAGGCCGGCCGCTCCTGTCTAAGGATGGTTGAGCGGCCCGCGTCTATATTTGGATGTGCGTAACTTTTCTACTAGGTGGAGATTTGTTACGGTTCTTGTATTGATCGTTTATGGAGATTATCGACTTCGTCAAGGACAATTGGGCTTCCCTTGCTGCAGCGCCTTGGGCGTTTGTTACCTTGGTCTGCTTCGCATTAGCCGTTGGATTTCTCGTAGCCAGGTTTCTCGGCGCTGAGAAGACCGCCCTACTAGACGGGCGTATCGCTGCGCTCAAAGAAACAATTGACGATTACAAGCAGAAATTATCAGGAGCTTCGCCGGACGAAGCAAAGCAGAAGATTTCTAACTTAGAGGCTAGGCTTGCAGCGCTTGAGCCACGAGAATTGACCGAAGGTCAAAGAAACACGCTCGTTCAACATTTGAATGCCCATCACGGTGTGGTGTCGCTCATGCTCGACATGGCCGCTCAAAAATCGCAGAAGTTCGCTCGCGAGATTGAAAAGGCACTGACCCGGTCAGGGTGGCAGGTTCGGTTTGGGCAGGCGTTGGGGGTATCTAACAGACCGTCTTCCGGTATACGTGTGACGTCATTCTCTGGCGGCGAAGATATAACGTCGGAAGCGCGCGCAATCATGGGGGCTTTCTCCGCGGCTCAAATTAAGTTTGAGTTTTCGAAAGCCCCCGCAAAGCACAGACCAGAAATGCCAGCAGGCTTTCCTCAAATGCCTGAAGAGCCCGCCACCGAGATCCTAATCACGGATGTTCTCGACTAGGTCAAAGCAACCAATCCCTACGCCGCCGTAGTTCAGCGGGAAGAACATCGCGCAAGCGAGATCGGCGTTCGAGGCGTCGCGGCAGCTCCCAAATGCGCAAGGCGACCCTTAGCCAGGCAGGCCGATTATTTCAGGTTTGATTTGAGATACTTCATGAATGCAGAAAGAGTGGCTGCTTTGTCCGCCTCCATCATGCTTTGAACCACTTTGTCGAAATCCTTGTGGTGCACGGAAACCGACATTTCAATATTACCTCGCGAATGTGTGAACTCCGCTCCGAACTCAATTCCATAGTCGATTACAACTTTTGGTTCCATCTCATGGCTAACAACTGTGTGTCGCAACCAAACATTAGACGTTCTGTCGCCCATGCCTCTGTCAAATCGCGAATGCTCTAGTTTCACGCTGATACCCCCCGCCCCGAGAGCAACAAGATATCGACAACAGGCAAGGAAGCAAGATGCCGAAGCCGGACCACCGCAGCGCCGAAGCCGCTTACTACCGCAAACTCTATAAAACAGCGCGTTGGAGACGCATCCGAGAGCACCAGCTAACACAGCAACCATTGTGCCAGTGGTGCATCGAACGCGAAGTCGTGGAAGCAGCGACCGAATGCCATCACGCAACCCCGCATCGGGGCAGTGTAGACCTCTTCTGGTCCGGCCCTTTCATCTCAACATGCAAGCCGTGCCACGCCTCACGAGGCCAGCGCGAGGACCTTGGCCAGACTGTTGTGACATTCCGCGCCGATGGATGGCCTGCATAACGGGGAGGGGTGCATCGGGTTTCGACGACCTGCTCCTGCCGCGGACCGCCGTTCCCCGAACCTACACGCTGCCACAGATGAAAATATGACCCTACTAGGAGAATAGACGATGGCTGCCCCACGAAAGCCGCGCGCTTTGGCGGCTATCACGGCCACCGATAAACGAAATCCCAAACGCTTCAAATCGCGCACAGAACCAAAGCCGAATGGTCCGCTTGGCGCCCCACCCAAGTGGCTGGCCGACACGGATACCAGCAAGGCTCGTTCTGCGTGGCTGCTGTTCCAAAAAGAAATTCCGTGGCTCACCGAGTCACATCGAATGTTGGTCGGCATGGCTGCCAACATCCAGGGCCGCATCATGGCCAACCAGGACGTAGGCGTTCAGGCGATGAACTTGCTGAGGCAATGCCTTGGTCAGATGGGCGCGACTCCTGCCGACGCCTCAAAGATCACGGTGCCCGATGAAGACGAAGAAAAAGACGATATCTTCGACGACTGAGACGCCGGCACTTGATCGCGTGAGTGCATACGCTCAGTCGGTAATTGATGGCGTTGAAGTCGCAGGGCCGCATGTTCGGAACGCTTGCAAGCGTCATTTTGACGATCTGCGCACAGGTGCAGAGCGCGGACTAGAGTGGAATGATGCCGCAGCCCAACGCGCGATGCGCTTCTTTGAGGAGAAGCTAAAGCTTAGCGAAGGCCAGTTTGAGGGTCGTCCTTTCCTGTTGCATCCATCGCAAGCATTCAAGATCGGCTCGATATTCGGGTGGATGAACGAGACCGGCAAGCGTCGTTTTCGTCGCGTTTACGTCGAGGAAGGTAAAGGCAACGGCAAAAGCCCGTTCGCTGGTGGAATTGGACTCTACGGATTGACCGCCGACAAAGAGCCTGGTGCACAGTGCTTTGCGGCAGCCGCTACCAAGGATCAGGCTCAAATCCTATTCCGCGACGCCGTCAAAATGCGTGGCCAGTCTCCTGACCTCCTAGGCCGCACATCGACCAGCGGCGGGCCTGGCAAGGAATACAACATTGCGCATCTGCGTAGCCAGTCGTTCTTCCGACCCCTGTCGAAAGAGGCTGGTAAGACTGGTTCCGGTTTGCGTCCTCATTTCGCACTCTGCGACGAGGTGCACGAACACCCAGACCGCGGCACGATGGAAATGCTCGAGCGGGGCTTTAAATTTCGCCAGCAACCATTGCTTCTGATGATCACCAACTCAGGCAGCGATCGCAACTCGGTCTGCTGGGAAGAGCACCAGCATGCTGTGAACGTGGCGGCTGGCACACCGACGCCGGACGATGATTTCACATACGTTGGTGAGGCGATTGACGACAGCACGTTCGCTTACGTCTGCGCACTCGATGAGGGTGATGATCCATTAGAGGATCCAACTTGCTGGAAAAAGGCTAATCCGCTGCTGGGTACGATCCTGACGGACGCGTATTTGGCCGGCGTGGTTTCGCAAGCCAAGCAAATGCCTGGCAAGCTTAACGGTATTCTACGCCTCCACTTCTGCTGCTGGACTGATGCCGACAAGGCTTGGATGGCCAGAGCGACGGTTGAATCGGTAATGGCCGACTTCGACCCCGAGGAGGAACACGCTGGGGCCGACGTATTCTTGGGTGCCGACTTATCGGGATCAAAAGATATGACCGCGCTCGCTGGTGTAGTGCCTACAGGCTTTAAGGCGATGGAGCGGGAGGATGGCACTGTTGCTAACCTGCCGACGTTTGATGCTTGGGTTGAAGCTTGGACACCAGGCGACACACTGAAAGTCAGAGAAGCTGCCGACAAAGCACCGTACAGCCAATGGGTTGAAGACGGCTGGCTTAATGCGCCACCTGGCCCCAGAATCCGGTTGGATTTTGTGGCGGCACGTGTCCAGCAACTCGATCAAATATTTAATATCCAAGGCATCGCATACGATCGGTATGCGTACGACAAGTTCCGTCAGGAGCTCGACGCGCTTGGTGTTGAGGTTGAGCACGTTCCACACCCACAGGGCGGAAAGATCAGAGCCAAGCCAAATGAGGCGAAGGTGGATGCAGCAAAGGCTGCCGGACTTCCTGCGCCACAGGGATTGTGGATGCCTGGTTCGGTTACGGAGCTTGAGGACGCCATCATTGATGGTCGGATTCGGCTTCGGATGAGCCCGGTCTTGATGACCGCCCTTATGGGCGCAACCTTCGATAGTGATCCACAAGGCAACAGGTGGTTCGTCAAGCAGAAGGCTTCGGTTCGTATCGACGTTGCCTTAGCTCTCTGTATGGCAATTGGCGCTGCTGTCGACGGCTCTGCGGTTTTGCCGCCTGAAGTTTCCCCATGGGAAGACCCCGAATTTAAGATAGGCGTGATTTGATGTTTGGACTTACTACGAAACGCGCTGCCGAAAGGCAGGCCGCGGAAGTTCGGGCGTCGCTCGAGAATCCCACCGTTTCTCTGTCCGATGTTAAGGCGTGGAAAACGCTTTTCGGAGAATGGAACTCCGTGGCAGGCGTTACGGTCACATCGGAAACCGCACTTGAGGTTCCCGCAGTATGGTGTGCGGTAAACTTCATTGCCGGCACACTAGCTGCTCTGCCACTGCAGGTATTTACCAAGAGCGAAGGCGGAAGAGATACGGCGGATAAAGACCCACTTTACGCAATCCTGCACGATGCTCCGAATCCTGAATGGACTTCGTTTGCCTGGCGCAAGTACTGCATGGTCAATACGCTCATTAAGGGCAGGTCTTATACGTTTATCGAGCGTAACAAGGCGGGCAGGGTGATGAACCTTTGGCCGCTTGATCCGTGCAAAACGACGGTAGAGCGCAACGATGGCAAGAAGCGGTACATCTACCAGGATGGCTCCCGCCAGGTGGTGTATGGTGCAGAGGAAATCATCGACATTCCCTTCATGATTGGCTTTGATGGTGTCTCTCACATAGACCCAATCTCGAAGCTGAAGGGCGCTGTCGGGCTATCTATCGCTCTGGAGCAATATGCTCAGAAGTTCTTTGCGAATGGCGGCGTGCCTCCTCTGGCGCTTTATGGCCCCATGCCATCGCCTGGAGCCGCATCGAGGGCTGCTTCAGACGTTCAGGACGCGGTTAAAGCCGCCAATGCTGAGCGCCGAAACGTCATGATCATGCCTTCAGGCCATGAATTGAAGCCAGTGGGAGTCGATCCGCAAAAATCCCAAATGGAAGAGGCTCGCCGCTTCCAGATTGAAGAGATTGCCCGCGTATTCGACCTTCCTCCAGTGTTTTTGCAGGATCTGACACACGGCACGTTCTCCAACACTGAGCAGCAGGACCTTCACTTCGTGAAGCACACGCTGTCGCAATGGCTCAAGGCGTGGGAGCAGGAACTGAACCTTAAACTGTTCAACGCTCGCAACCGCACGAAATTCTGCGAGTTTAACCTCGATGCGCTCATGCGCGGCGACTTCAAAACCCGCATGGAAGGCTATGCCAAGGCAGTGCAGAACGCCATCAACACGCCCGACGAAATTCGCGGCATGGAGAATTGGCCAGCCAAGGGCGGTGAGGCTGAAAAGCTTCATATCCAGGGCGCAACTGTCCCGCTCGGCATGCAGAGCATGACCAAGCAGGCTGCACCAGCGAACGACAACACAAACACAGAGGCTAACGCCGCATGACTAAGATTGAGAAGCGTTCAGCCTCGGCGGGTGTCGAGGTTCGCGCAGCCGAAGGCGTTCGTACGCTTGTAGGCTACGCGGCCGTCTTCAACTCGCCCGCCGACATTGGCGGGTGGTTTACAGAAACTATCGCACCAGGCTCGTTTTCGAGCCAGCTTAATGCAGACGTACGCGCGCTGGTTGACCATGACACCGGCCGCGTTATTGGGCGTACTAAGTCAGGAACGCTAAGGCTGGCCGAAGATGCTCACGGTCTGAAAGTGGAGATTGACGTTCCGAACACATCGGACGGCAACGACCTTTGGGAACTGGTCACCCGCGGTGACATCAGCGGCATGAGCTTTGGCTTCCGCGTTACCAAGGAGTTGTGGGACGAGACTATCGACCCACCTGTCCGCACCATCCAGGCAGTTGAGCTGGCAGAAGTTTCTGCCGTTGCATGGCCTGCCTACGACGACACCGAAATCGGTAAGCGTTCATTACAGGAATGGCGCGATGCGCATCCCACGAAACCAGATCCGGCAGCGCCGGCAACTAGGGCTGCGCAGACAAAAGCGCGGCTTTCCATGGATCTTGACTTAAAGGTCCGCACCAAAAGTTAGGCGCTCCCTAACCGCACCAGCAACCCACCATCCTACAGCCCGCTTTATGCGGGCTTTTTTTATGAAAGGGACTTAATGTCCACTGTTACCGAATTGCGCGAAAAACAGGCCACGATTGTTGCCGAAGCACGCGCTGCACTCGCTGAGATCAAGTCCGATACTGCGGAAGCCCGCGTAGCTGAACTCGAAGGCCAGCACGACAGGGCCATGGCGGAATATGATCGCCTCGAGGCCCGTATCGCCCGTGAAGAAAAGCTTGCTGAACGTGAGGCTGTAATCAACGCGGCTGACGACCGCCGCCCGCTCGGCGAGAACCGCTCCGTGAAGTCTGGTGCGGACAAAGATGAACTGCACCGCCATGCGTTCGAAACATTCCTTCGAAATGGCGCATCCGCATTGTCGCGCGAGCAGCGCCAGATCATCCAGGAAGCTCGTGCTCAAGGTGTAAGTCCAGACGCCAAGGGCGGATATCTGGCGCCGACGCTCTTTGTCGCTCGCGTCATTGAAAGCTTGAAAGCTTACGGCCCGATGCTTGATGACGGCGTCTTCGATGTTATCAATACCGGCAACGGCAATGATCTGGAAATGCCGACCGAAGATGATACGGCCAACGAAGGCGCACTGCTCGGCGAGAATGTTCAGGACACTGAACAGGATCTCGAGTGGGGTCAGAAGACTCTGGGCGCATACAAATACACCACGAAGATCATCCGCGTTTCTGAGGAACTCTTGCAGGATCTCGGCGATCGATGTTGAGGGCCGCATTGCAGGCGCGTTTGCAAAGCGTATCGGTCGCATCGTCAATCGTCACTTGACGGTCGGCACAGGCTCCGCGCAGCCAAACGGTATTGTCACTGCTGCTGGTGCGACTGCCGCCGCTGCTGCTGCAGCGATCGCGTTTGATGACTTGATTGAGTTGGAACACTCAATCGACCCGGCCTATCGCGCTGCCCAGTCTATTCGATGGATGTTTAACGACAATACGCTGAAGCTGTTGCGGAAGATCAAGGATGCCGAAGGCCGCTATATTTGGCAGCCTGCTGATGTCCGCGGTGGCGCACCGGCTTCTCTGCTGAACTATTCGTATATGATCAATCAGCATGTGGCGAATGTTGGCGCGTCTGCCAAGTCTGTCGTCTTTGGTGACTTCAGCAAGTATGCAGTCCGTCGCGTAAAAGAACTCACCACGAAACGCTTGGTCGAGCGTTACGCCGACTTCCATCAGGTCGGCTTCATCGGCTTTGCTCGGTTCGACGGCGAACTGCTCGATGCAGCCGCTGTAAAGGTGCTTGCCCATCCTGCGAGCTAATTGCAACCGCCGCCTCGATCACTCGATCGGGGCGGCATTACATTGAGGGCTTCATGAAAGTCAAAGTCACAACCAGCCTTTCCGGTGAAGGTTTCGATTATCAATGTGGCCAAATCGTCGAACTTGAGACGTTTAAATCTGCGGTAGGTGTCGGCTACGAAAATCTCAGTGTTCCGCACGCTGAACAGAAAATTGAGCGCGCTGTGAAACCTCAAGTTTTCAAGGAAACACGATAATGAACGAGTGGTCGCGATTAGCTCTTGTTACCGCGGCCACGGCCGACGTTGTGACGCTAGCTGAAGCCAAAAAGCAGAGCAGAATTTTCCACGATGACGAGGATACTCAAATCCCCCTCTACATCGATGCCGCTGTTGCTTTCATTGAAGGACCTAACGGCATCGGCGTTGCGCTACGTCCGCAGACTTGGCGCCTATCGCTGGACCATTTCCCTTGCGAAATAACAGTGCCATTTGGCCCTGTTACTGAGATCGTCAGCATTTCCTATGCGGACACTGCGGGTGCTCCAGCGACCTTGACATCATGGCGCGTCGATCTGGATACGCAGCCTGTCCGCATTTGGCCTGCACGCGATACCAATTGGCCAGCCATTAGGTGTGAGCCAGGCGCAGTCAAGGTGACATTTGAGTGCGGATATTCCACCCCACCTGCCGATCTTAAGGCCGCAGTGCTGCTGCTTGCTGCGCACTTCTACGAGCACCGCGTAGCAGTGTCTGAAACCCAAATTTATGATTTGCCAGTGGCAGTTCAGAGCATTCTTGAGCGGTACCGGGTCGGGAGGTTTGCGTGATGTCTAAGAACCGTGGCGCGGGCTACCTCGACCAGATGGTTGCATTCGACAAACGCGAAGAAGTTGACGACGGCGCCGGCAATACGGTTGGGCAGTGGGTAGAGCAGTTCAAGAGTCCTGCGGGATATCAACATTTGCGGGGAGGCGAGGCCGTCATGGCTGATAGGCTCCAAGGCAAACATCCTCAAATCGTCACGGTGCGCTCGAACACCAGCACCCGGGCAATCAGCACCGACTGGCGTGTCAGGGATACGCGCAACTCCAAAACATTCAACATCCGCGATATCACACCAACTTCCGATCGAGCATTCTTGGACCTGCTCGTCGAGTCTGGAGTCGCCAATGGTTGACGGTGTCTCGGCGCTTACTGCCGAACTAACCAAGGTGCTTTCTGCTCGTATTCGCCAAGCCGCAAAGGTTGCAATGGAGCAGGGGGCCGAAGAAGTAGTCGCGATGATGAAGCAGCTTGCTCCTGTCGACGATGGCGACCTCCAAATGTCGATTTCCTGGACGTGGGGAAAGCCCCCTAAGGGCTCCCGCGTGATTGCCAAGAGTAATCCAGATGCAACAGGCGGTCCCATCATCACGATCTTCGCCGGCAATGAGAAGGCTTACTATGCAGCCTTTCAGGAATTCGGCACCGTCAAAATGCGGGCTCACGCATTCTTCTTTCCATCTTGGCGAGCATTGAGAAAACGGGTTAGATCCCGCATTACACGCAACGTCAACAAAGCGATTAAGGCAGGTTCAGCTTGAACGTAAGCGAGGAAATACAGCGCCTGTTGGTCGCGACGTTGAAAGCGGACGCTCAACTTATGGCGTTGATCAATAACGTATACGACCACGTTCCGGATGATGCCGTATCGTTTGCTGACCCAAAGCAAGCCTATGTTTCATTTGGGCCGTTAGACATCGTCGACGATTACGCACAATGCATAGACGGTGAGACGCACACAGTTCAAATTGACGTTTGGTCCAGACAAGTTGGTTTTATCAACGCAAAGAATATCGTTGATCGTATCAAGCGAGTCCTCGCAAGGGCACATCTAAGCCTCACGAGCAATGCTTTACTTGAAACAAACATCACATTGGCCCGTATCTTTCGCGATCCGGATGGTGTTACCAGCCACGGTGTGTTGACTGTTGAATTGATGGTCGAGGTTGCATGATGGCATGGGCAATCTTCAAGGCTGAAAGCAACTGGTCTCGACCGAACAGCCGGTACTCCTTCCATGCACACGCGTTACCGGAACCGCAGGAGCGGCCACGAGATTTCATTGACTACTGCGTGACGAAGGGATGGGCCGAAGAGGCACAATCACCCACGCGCGAAGCGAAGCGAGCCCTGCGCGGCAGTCGCTCGAAGTAACCCCATCACCATCAACGTATTTTCAGGCTGGCGCTTCGCTGGCCTCTTTCTAATGGAGAAAGCCCATGGCACGCGCCATTACCGAGAATTTCCATGAATTTGTACTCGAAATCGAAACCGAAACGCCCGGTACTTACGCTGCGCTGTGCGGCCTGACTTCCCGCGGCATCAACCGAACGAGCAATATGTCCACCTCTGAGGTGCCAGATTGCGAAAATGAAGCCCTCCCAGCGGCAGTTGAGCGCGCGGTGCAATCGCAGGAGGTGACCGTCTCAGGTTCAGGCGTTTGGGCTCAGACAAGCCACGAGCTTATGCTCGATTGGTGGTATTCGGGTGCAACGAAAAACGTGCGCATCAAAAACACCAAGGCTGCTGTGGGCGATACTGAGATTGAGGCTGGCGCAGCCTATTTGGTATCCATCAGCAATCAGGCTGAGCGTGGTCAGAAGGTGACCGCTGAAATCTCAGTTGAATTCGATGGCATTCCGACACGAACCGCCAAGGCTGCCTAATGCGGCAGTCCAAATCAATGGTATGGCCAGGGGGCGAAAATGAGTTCGCCCTCGCCATCGGCGAGCTTCGAGCGCTCGAGCAGCGAACTGGGGCCGGCGCTTTTGTTGTTCTGACTCGGCTTCTAGCATCGCAGTGGAAAGTTGACGACATCGTTTCCACCATCCGTCTCGGTCTGATCGGCGGCGGTATGAAGGAATCCGAAGCGAAACAGTTGCTGGACAATACGCTGGATACGGCCAGCTACCACTCGTTGGTACTGACGGCATCACGTATCCTGGAGCATGCGCTCATGTGGGACGCGGAGGATTCGCCGGGGGAGCTCGCAGCGGGCGAGGCGAAGTAGATCCGAACCCGCTTCCGAATGGTCTCACGCGTTGGTCTGGATATTACGCGGCAGGTGGGGCGATCGGCTTCACTCCGCGAGAAATTGATACCATGACGTTCTGGGAATTTGCGGCTGTCATTGATGGCTACAAACGAGCCAATGGTGTCGAAGATGCTCCGCCTACAATGGACGATGAAAAGCTAGCCGAGTTGGGGATTGTCGGCTTTAGCTCGGGCTAATCACCTTCATTGGGTAAATAGCCTCACTCTCTGATCTTTTGGCGTTTTGTCGCTCCATGGCAAAAAAGTACCCGGCAGACGAAATTACAGCCACGTATGAAACGGCAATCAACGTTTTCAGAAGATTGTCCAATTCCTCCTCCATTTTTTCAGGACATTACAATGGCTGATGAAGAAACAGCAACACGTCTATTAGTACGTATTGAAGTTGCGCAAAACAAACTGGACAAGCAGCTCGCAGCCGTTGCCAAATCCGCTTCCAACGGCGCCGCGAACATTGAAAAGTCATTCAAGAAGGCAGGCACTGGCGTCGTGCAATCTGTCGGTGCTCAACGTGCTGCCGTTTCCAATCTCTCGTTCCAGTTGAATGATATCGCAATGGGACTTGCCTCTGGCACATCCCCGTTCACAATCATGATTCAGCAGGGTAGCCAAGTTGCGCAGGCACTCCAGGGAGGTAAGGGTCTGCTCGGCGCCTTGAAGACTGTGGGCGGAGCTTTTGCGCAGATGGTCAATCCTGTCTCTCTCGCCTCGTTCGCGATGATCGGGGCTGCTGGTGCCGCTGTCGCTTACTTTACTTCTGTCGGAGAAGACACGCCTGCCGCCGACCAATTGATTAAGGGCCACGCTGATTTCATTCGCCAGATCAAAGATGCCTACGGTGAAGCTGCGATCGGTGCCGAGAACTACTCGACCACGAGCAAAAAGATACTTGAGTTCGAAACCCGCGACAAAATCAAGGAGTTCAAATCGGCGCTTACTGATGCAGCCGGTGATCTTTCTGGCCAGCTAACAAGTCTCTCGGTCGATGTGTTTCAGGGCGCCACCTACACCATTGGTGAGGTGAACGGCGCCATCAACAAATTGAACGACAGCGTAGCTGCAGGCAACCCAGACATTAAGAGCTTCATCGATCGCTTGATTGATATCGCCGACCAGCCCGGAACACCCCAGCAAATCCGCGACATCATTAAAGAGATTGTGGAGTTCTGGTAAGGTGAGTGTTGAGGCACAGCAGAAGCTTGCCCAGTTGACCACCTTTATCAACGGCGTTGGTGATGCTGCCGGTAATCAGGTCGGGCAAATTGGCGCCCTGTCGAAAGCCATCAGCACTCTGGCCGGCATTGCGCTGCCGGCGTTGTCCGATATGGAAGCAGCGACAAAAGCCTATACAGACGGCCTGGCAAACGCCAAGACGGTCGAAGAACGCATTGCTTTGGGCAAGGCATTTGGAGATGCACAGCGACGTATATCCTCGTCGCTCATGCCTACACCAGAGGACAAGCCGAACCGTGAAAGCATCGCGCCTGAAAAGGTGACGAAGCCCAAGCGCACGGCAGCAGATAAGGCTCGCGACAAAGAAGTTAGAGATACTGAACGTCAGGCCAAGGCGGTAACCGATTTAATCGACCAGTTGACCTTTGAGAACTCAATCATTGGGATGACTGCAGTCGAGCGCGAGAAAGCCATCGAACTTCGCCGGGTGGAAAAAGGCGCGACCGAAGAGCAGAGGGCTCAAATTTCAGGTCTCATAGACGCGCAGTACGCTGAAAAGGAATCGCTAGCCCAGGTTACCGAGCAGATGGCGATGCTCAGCGATCTTGGTCGTGACACCCTTGGCGGATTCATATCTGATCTTATCGAGGGCAAGAGTGCGACGGAAGCCCTCGGTAACGCTCTGGCGAGAGTTGGCGACCAACTGCTCAACAGCGGCCTCGACCAATTATTCGGTACTGGCGGAAAAAGCGGAGGCTTTGGTCTTCTCGGTTCTCTGTTGGGAATCGGGGGTGGTGGTGGATTCGCTGGTGGCGGAAATCTAAATTACTTCCCTCCAATTCCTGGCTTTGCATCCGGAACGCGGTCTGCACCTGGCGGTTTAGCCATGGTTGGCGAGCGCGGTCCTGAGTTAGTAAATCTGCCCAAAGGATCTCAGGTCACTCCGCATGCCCCATCCATGAGAGCGCTCAAAGGCAGTGGCGGCACAAGCGTTACCTTCGCACCAGTCATCGACGCACGTGGCGCATCGGTTGAGGCCGTCGCTAGGCTTGAGCAGGTCGTTGCGAAACAGCAGCGTGAATTCAAGGCGAATGTGCTGACCACTATGACGACCGCGAAGAAGACACGACAGTGGGTATAGGAAATATTCAATGGCCATAACATTTCCACTGTCGACGGAGTTCCTGCATTCGTTTCCAGGTTGGACTACCGACTTTTCGCTGTTGTGGCGGCAAGAGCAGAGTAGAACTGCAGGCGGCCAAACCTTCGTAAAAGACTTGGGATCGCCGCTGTGGCAAATGTCTGCGCAGTCAAAACCGCTGCAAAGGCCGGTGCTGGATTATTGGCGTGCACGCTTCAGTGTCCTCGAGAATGGTCTAAACCAGTTTTATGCCTTCTCAAAAAGTCGTTGCTATCCGATCGCTTATCCCGCGGGAGTGGGTATGGGCACTGTGACTGGCCTGCAGGTGGATACGATCGCGGCAAGCCGCAAGGCCATCCGTATTAAGAACCTGCCTGCCGGTTACACTGGTAAGGTAGGCGATTATTTCCAGATCGGCACAGGCAATTTGCACCAAGTGATGGAAGATTTCACGGCAAGCGGAGCTGGCCTTTCTCCATTGTTTGAAATCCGTCCGCACCTCTGGCCGCTGACTGCGGTCAACGACGCAGTTGTTGTGGTGCGGCCGTCCTGTCTGATGACGCTTGTGCCTGGTTCTTTGTCCAGCACCGCTGAGTTGAACGGCTTTGGCGCGATCACGTTTCAGGCGATGGAATCCCGCTAAAGGAGAACAACATGTCGATATCAACAATTAGAAATGGTGCCACGATGGTTGTTAACGACGGCACTAGGTCAACATTCCTAATCTTTGACGACGAGACTTCTGCGAAAAGCATCCAACGTAGTTTGAAGAACATCAATACCAAACTTTACGATTGCCGCGTCAGTCTGTATCGAGAAGCCTTCGGTGATCATCCCCTTGGCCTCCAGAACTAGTTCATCCTGCAACTCATCGAGCCAAGGGCCGTCTTGACTGTTGTGCTGTTCGGCAACTTTGCCAAGCAAAATACGGAACGAATGTCCCATTATTACTAGCGCTGCCGCGTAATTATCCTCTGCCGTTCCGGCGGTCATATCCACGGGCGTTAGTTTTTTTTCGTTCATATCCAAGCCTCCGTTTTTGCCAAGGCGACTCTTTCTGAGTCGCACCATCCTTTCCACTAGGTACTTCGCTCTATGCGCAACATTTCGGCCGGCAACCTCGCGTTGCTTCAGGCGCGTCAACTTGTGGCGCGTGACTTCCTATGGATTAAGGCTCGCGAGCTCGGCACAGGCGTACCGTTTAACTACGGTTTTTGGTCTGATGTTGGCGACGTACAGGCGCAGGTCATCAATCCTGACACTGGACTTGCGGTTACGCGCAACTTCGAAGGCTCGGGCTCGCTGGTGCAAATCAGCGATATTCCGCTCGTCGCGAATATCACAGTTCAGCAAGTCTCAATCTCCATGTCGCAACTCGACCCTGGCGTTGAGAACATTGTGCGCGGATACGATCTGAAGCAGGCTGGCGTCGAGATTTATCGCGGCCTATTAGACGTTGCCAGCAGGCAGCTTCTCGTGCCGGCGCTCTGCCGTTTTGTTGGGTTTGTCGATTCGGTGTCTATCAAGACGCCAAAAGAGAATGACGCGGGCAGCATCGATCTCACGTGTGCCAGCCACACCCAAGAGATGACGCGCGCCAATCCAGATACGCGATCGAACGATAGCCAGAAGCGCCGATCGGCAACGGACAATTTCTATCAGGACGTTACCACGGTTGGAGAGACTGAATTCTTCTGGGGTTCAAAGGCAGGTAAGATCACCACCAAGGGCTCATCGAAGCTCGCCACCAATGTTATCTTGAGGGGCGCATGATTAGGCGCGCTACTCCCGCCGACAAGTCGCGCGCCTTGGTCCTTGCGCGCAATTTCCACGAAGCCAGCGGCCTACCAATTCCATTCAGCGCACCGTTCGCTTCTCTCCTGTTTGATGCCTGCCTTTCAGAACCAGACCGCTTGTGTCTGGTACTCGACATAGACGGCGCGCAGGGCGTTCTTGCTGCGCAGGCTGGCTTGCTGCCACTCGCACCCGTCAAAGCCGCTACGGAGCTTATCTGGTGGATTGAGCCCGCACATCGTGGGCGCTCTGCACTGGCGATGCTCGACGCATATGAGACTTGGGCGCGCGAGCGTGGCTGCGTCTTTTCCAACATGGTTGGCCTCGGCTCCGACCCTCTACCTGCACGGCTCTACGAGCGCCGCGGCTACATCGCCGCGGAGCGCCACTTCATGAAGCCACTCTAGGCAGCCACCACAGGCCATGCGGCCGCATTTCTAGGATAAGCACATGGCTGTTTTTACCGGCTTGGCAACCGCCCTGCTAGGCGGCACGTTTCTGTCTGGCGGTCTTGGTGCCATCCTTCTCAAAGTAGCCGTTGGTATCGGGCTTAGCTACGCCGCCAAAGCGCTGGCAGGCAAGCCGCCAGAGGCAGAGCCGTTCAGCGTCAACGGCACGCTACAGTCTGGCGGCGACGTACCCCGATCGATCATCCTTGGCCACACGACCACGGCGGGCTCACTGGTCTATGCCAATTCGTGGGGCAACTCAGGCAAGACACCTAACGCCTACTTCACGCAAGTCATAGCAATTTCCGACGTGCCGATCACTGGCGTCACCCAGCTTTGGGTGAACGGTGAGCCTGTAACGATCAGCGCTACGCTCGACCCTGGCGGACGCGGATACCAGATTGACGAATACCGCACGGATGGCGATGACAACCATCTTTGGATTAAGTTCCACGACGGCACGCAGACAACAGCGGATCCTCTGCTTACTGGCTCTGTCTCGTCGGCAACGCATCCTTGGGAATCGACTCGTATAGGTCACGGCGTTGCATACGCAATCGTCACCTCGCAAGTGGACGCTGAGCTCTTTACGGGCTTCCCGTCATTCAAGTTCGAAGTGCAAGGAGCGCGCCTTTACGATCCATCGCGCGACAGTACCGTAGGCGGCGTCGGCAGTCAGCGGTGGGATACACCATCCACTTGGGGAGGCGACGGCGACGATTTGCCTGCGGTGCAGATATACAATCTGTTGCGCGGCATCACCTACAATTCAAGCTGGCTGTACGGCCTGCAGGGTTTGTCGGCCGCACGTCTTCCGGTTGCCGACTGGATTGCACAAATCAACAAGTGCCGCGCAAATATTGCGGGGCCTGCTGGACCAGAACCAACATACTACACTGGCGGCGAGGTTCAGGTCGGCGCACCTATTGCGGACGCGATCGAAGCTATCCTCACAGGCTGCCAAGGCAAGCTGTCCGAGGCCGGTGGCGTCTATAAGATTCGTGTTGGCGCCCCAGGGGCTTCAGTCTTTGCGTTTAGTGACGGAGATATACTCTCCACCGAAGAGCAGGACTTCACTCCGTTCTTTGGCCTTGCCGATACCATCAACGGCATTAGCGCAACCTACCCAGAACCAGCAGAGGCTTGGAACACCAAGACAGCGCCGGCGCTGTACAACTCAACGTACGAAGCGCAGGACGGCAACAGGCGCCTGATGGCCGATGTCCAGATGGACATGGTGTATCGGGCGAGCCAAGTACAGCGACTGATGAAGTCAGCGCTGGCAGAGGCAAGGCGCGCTCGACGACATACATTGGTGCTTGGGCCTGCGGCGTGGGTTCTCGAGCCTGGCGACGTGATTGTCTGGAATTCAGACCGCAACGGCTACGAAGACAAGCTCTTCCGCGTCGACGGCGTTTCCGATCTGGCTGACCTTGACGTGATGATCGACATCACGGAAGTGGATCCTGCCGATTACGATTGGGATCAAGAGACAGACTACACGCCTCCGGTGTTTGGGCCTGTAGGTCCGGTTCGCCCACAGCCACAGCCTATCGTAGATTGGGCAGCGGTTGGCGACGTAGTTCTCGACAATAACGGCAGCCCAAGGCGACCAGCCATCCTATTGAGTTGGGATGGCGACCAGCCAGACGTTATCGGTGTTGAGTTCGAGGTCCGTCTCGCAACCAGCTTGGTGACGGTCTACAGCGGTCGCATGGATCAGCCGGAGGCTGGCTCCATCCTCATCAGCCAAGGATTGCTTCCGAACACGCTTTACGGTGTGCGAGGGCGTTACATTCCACGCACGCCACGGCCAGTACTTTGGTCGGCATGGCTTAACGTCACGACACCAAACGTGCTGCTTGGCAGTGAGGACGTTTATCTCGGCGACATCGTTGATGAGATTAATGAGCAGCTAGGCGAACACCTTGAGTGGATCGGTGAAAGCGTACACTGGCCGCGCGATGAACTAGAACGTCTCAACGCACTCTCGGCAAACGCTGGTGCGCAATCCGCGCTCGACAAATACGAAATCCTCAAGGAAGTAGGTAGCGTTAGCGCTAAATACTCTCGTGAGATTAAGGTCGTAGCCACGGCAACCGAAGCCGCGGTCATCCGGATTGAAGAGCTAACTGTCAAGGTCGACACAGACATTGCAAATGCCATCAGTTCGCTGTCGGCAAGCATTACGATTGTGGACGGCAAGGCAGAAGCAAACGCCACCGCCATCACTGCGCTTTCCGCTTCGGTAGGCAACTTCTCTGCGTCGGGCTTGTTCCGTACAACGGTTGTTGCCACAGAGGCGGGTGCGCTCTCGACGATCGGCCTGTCTGCTTCGGCAACGGCGGGCGGCACAACCAACACGGCGGCGCTGTTCATCAGTGCCAAGACTGGCGGCATTTCGGAAGTAATGATCCGCGCCGACAGGTTCGTCATCTCAAACGGCACAGACTCGGAATTCCCGTTCATCTTCTCGGGTGGCGTGGCTGTGATGAACGCAACGCGCGTCAACACGATTACGGCGGGAATGCTGCGCTCGAGTGACAGCAAGATGCAGGTCGACCTGACCAACAGGCGAATTCTGATTGCGGACTAAGAACGCTAAGGACAACAAAAAACATGACAAACCGCGTTCTCATTGGTGACTTCGGCGGTGGTGACTATCGTATCCGGGCTTCAAAACCCGGATACGACGTTACCGCTGCACTAGACCCAGAAAGACTGTCATTCGATAGCAGTTGGAAGGATAGCGCGGTCGTATATGCGATCGGTTCTATTACGTATCCTGGCGGGTCGACGGCATACGTAGAGGTGCCGTTTGGCGAGACAATGCCAGAGATACCTTTCGTTTATACGTGGAGGTACAACGGCTCCCTAGACATCACCGCATGCGACGTACTGACCCTGGACATCACCTACAGATCGTATCTGACCATTGGCGTGTCGCAAAATTGGCTTCGCTTTTACGGTGCGCGGCGGAATGTCGCCAACACAGCGTATCTTTCCTACACAGCAGGATACATGATCCTCCGGAGCATGGCAGATGGTTAACCGCATATTGCTCGGCAACCATCCCACATTTGGCATGGGTGGCTACGTCTCAATTCCTGGCGTAGATGTTTTTTCGGCCAATAAATTCCAGTTTTCTTGGAGTACAATTTACGAGCAATTCCAAATTCTGCAGTCTGGCAGCGTCTCCGTATCATATGATGCGCCGGCTGTGGGGTTCTCATGGTCTAACCTTGGCTATTACCCGATTATCTTCCTGTCGAACGACAAGTTCATACTGCAGTTGCAGTACCTTTCGACAGCCAGCGCGCAAGTAGATGTAAGCAACATCGCCGGTGACGCCTCCAGCGACCAGCCTAGCGGCAGCGCTACCGTCTATTATATCGTCACGCGGAGCATATTGCCCTAATGGTCAATCGTTTTTGGACGCAGCCGGGGGTTCTTCGGCTCTCTCGCTCCGGCGTTGATGTAACGGTAGCCAACGACTCCAGCCTCTTATTCAACGGCGATCATGGATCCCCAGCCAAGTTCATCAAGGGTTCGATTGCTGGCAGCAGAGGTGGTGGCGGAACTTCAAACCACACGGCGCTGTTCGGCAAGACGTACTCAGTCAAGCCGTTTGTTATGACCAATGTCATTGGCGGCTCAGGCTCAAGCAATCCCGGTCTTGCGTACCCAATCAAGGGGTTCGGCGACAGCTATACGCCTTGGAGCGATTTCACGTTCTCATGGTCGTGGTTCAAGGTTGATGTTCAAACAGACCGCGTGAACTTCGAGATGATCAGTGCTTCGTCTGCGTACAGCTACACCATCAACTATTTGATTTTCGACTACCGGATTGGGTTCTGATGAGGAGCGAGCATGCTGATACAATTTGATGATCGTGGGTTCATTACCCACATTAGAAGCGATCCCGAAAGCCAAGAAATCATTGACAATTTCGTGGCGAAGGGCGACTGGATGCACCTGCCAGTCATACCTCTGCCTGCTGTGGCGGTTCGCGACGACAACGGCAAGGTAGTGATTGAGGACGGCAAGGTTAAGCGCGAGTCTCCAGGCTACACGCATCTGGTCGTTACACACGACTTCCATTACGTGAAGGATGGCGTGGTGCTAGATCGACCGACGCTGCCCGCTGGCGACGTTGAGATTAAAGCAGACGGCATTGACGCCTATGTGCTTGAAGGCCTGCCTGTGCCTTGCACGGTGCTGATGGATGGCGTTTTGGTAGAGATTGACGACGGCCTGCTGGAATTCTCCACCGCAGACGCAGGCACCTATGTGTTTGAGTCCGTGTTTCCATTCGTCGACGGCGCTAAGATACGAGTGACAGCCACCGAGGTAAGCCCATGAAAATCGAAGGCAAGAAAGACCTTGGCGTATGTCGCGCCGAGGCGAGGGAGGCTGTTGATGCTGTCTACATCCCTAAACTGAACGCAGCCATGGGACCGAAGTTCGCTTTGTATCAGGCGAAGGCGCACTCGGCTCTGGGCGGTATTGGTATCGGGTTCGTTAGCAAGTCTGATGATCCTCAAGAAATCATTGACCGATTCGATGCGCTATCTAAGTGCGTCGCCTCCATCGAATCCGAACGCCAAGCCCTACAGGCACGCATCGACGCAGCCACCACGGCGAGCGAAATCGACGCGATTATAGCCAGCCTCTAGCCACACCGCACATTCCCAATTTTACCACCTGCCTCGCGGCGGGGAGGAGAAGTCATGTCTGAATCCAAGCAGGTGCAAATCGCACCGCAGGCCGCACTCAATGAGTACGCGGCGCTCGTCGACTATTACCGCAATCGCAACCTTCAGTTGGCTCAAGCCATCCATGAACTCTCCGGAACCGTCGAAGTGCTTAACGCCGAACTGGCTTCCGTGCAGTCGGCTCTCGACGCCGAGTTGAATAAGGAAAGTGCATAATGGCAATCAAGCCCGACTATCAGGCTGGTAACGCAAGCGTTGCCGTTGGCGGCACTACTGTCACCTTTGCAGGTGGTGCCAACATCACCGCTGCCACTATCACTGCCGGCGATACCTTCAAGGTGCAAAACCTTGACGCTGTAATTGCTTCGGTCACTGACTCCACTCACCTCGAACTTGCCGAACCATGGTCTGGCACAGCGCTCGTTGCCGGCCCTTACCGCATTCGCTTTCAGCCAGACGGCAGCAGGTATTCCGCTGCGGTTAAAGACCTCGTCGATACGCTCGGCAACGGCAATGTCTTGGCATTGGCTGGGTTGACTGGTGCACTGGACGAGATTCCAATCTTTACCGGCGCTGGGTCTATGGCGACCATAAGCAAGATCAACCTTACCCAGGGAATCGACGTTGACGTTAAGGTCGAGACTCTAGCCGAGCGAGCAGGGTATGACGGGCAGGCGGCCGGATACTCGGTTCTAGTTGCTAACGTCGGAGATGGTCGCTCTGCCGTTTACTTCAAGGTCTCTAACACATCGGGGGACTGGTCTGATCCTGCTTACCTTACCGGACCGAACGGGTCTTTCCAGTCGAAGGGTATTTACAGCGGAGCTACAGCCTACCAGTTGGGCGATGTCGTTCTGCAGAATGGTTCGTCTTGGATTGCTCGCGTCAACACCACTGGCAATGCGCCACCAGCCCTTCCCACGACGTCTAACACGCAATGGTTCTTGCTCTCCGCTGCTGGCAATACCTTCACTATTAAGGGTGCTTACAATCCTGCCACCGCATACCTCAAGGATGATGTGGTAACAGATGCAGGCTCTTCGTGGATAGCGATACAATCCACCACTGGCAATGCACCGCCTGTACAGCCTTCTCAATCGAATGCTTATTGGAATCTGCTTAGCGCCAAAGGCACAGACGGTGCCGTACAAGGTGTCTTGACACCTCAAGGCCGATTGTCACTGGTCAGTGGTGTGGCGGTCCCGACGAGCGACGTGGTTGCTGCCACCACGCTTTATTATGTTCCGTGCATCGGGACTCGCGTTCCAGTCTGGGACGGCACACAGATGGTGTTGCGCGATATTGGCTCAGGTTTATCAGTCGCGCTGTCAGCCACATACCAAGTCGCATTCAATCAAATCGACTGGTTTGTGTTCATGGACGGCGCAACCTTGCGTCTTGGCCACGGCCCAAACTGGTCCGCAGGTGCTGTGGCGGGTTCGCAGTTCGCACGCGGTACAGGCGCGGGTTCCACTGAACTCGAGCTAAAGAATGGCATTTATACGAATAAAAATTCCATTACTCTTCGCTTTGGAACGGTCGCCGGTAACACAGTGACGGTCCCGGCGAGATCAAGCCACATATCTTGGTTCGACCGGTAATGACGGAACCGCTGGTACACTGGAGTTTAGCGCGCTCAAACGTCTGGTTTACAATGCTTACAATCAAACGCCGGTTCCTTTGTCACTTATAGGAACGGGAGCCACGTGGTCGTATGGCACAAACGCCTATCGAGCGTTCAACGGTGACAGTACATTCCGGGTTTCTATCTTTTGCGGACTTCCAACCCTGATCGATCTTCAGGTGAGTATTGACGTAACGACTTCCGGGGCGATGGCGGCATATGTCGCGTCGTTCGGGTTAGATTCCACAACTACAGAAATTGCGGCGGCGGCGGGTCTTGCACGAGATTTGGTATCATCTGCCCCGGGTCAGGTTGTGACTCCAAAATCTCGTTTCGTGGGCGTTCCTAGTATCGGAATGCATCGTTTCTATGCTTTGGAAACCGCGCCGTCTAGTATCGCCGGGACTTGGCGGTTCTTCGGTATCTACGGCATACGGGGGTTCGCGACAATATGAGCGGATACGCTACACTTCAAGACCCGTTCGTTTATGTGACACCGGGTTTCGATGCCGACCGTTGGAATAGAGACACACGGTCGAGAACGATTCGTGCTGCACAGGGTTATACGGCTGGTGAAACAACTGCTGTCCTCATCGTCGCCGGTCAATCACTTGCGGCAAATACGAGCGGCGATCAAGACAACGTTCCGTATGCTCCAACCAACGGTTCGAAAATCGACATGATGCTTCTGGACGATGGCGGAATATATGTCGCGAATGACCCGCTATTGGGCTGCGAAAACAGTTCGCAGGGCAACGTCCAGAATCAGTTCTTCCGCATGGCTGACAAACTCATCACGGCAGGGTGGCGTCAGCGTATCATTCTTATCCCTATCGCTATTGGTGCGACTAGCTCCGCAAATTGGGAGTCAACGCTATGGCAGCGCGTCGTGATCGCAAATGAACGTGCCAAAGCAAAAGGACTGAACGTCGACCTGGTTACATGGCAACAAGGAGAATCCGACTCGTTATTGGGGGTCACCGCGTCTGCTTACACCGCAAATGTCTCATCAATGATCAACAAAGTTGCAGCATCAGGGGTTGCCGCCCCTTGGATGGTGGCGAAAGGGTCGTATGCAAGCGGATCTGTCTATCCTGCTATTCAAAATGGCCAGATCGCTTTGTGGGACTTGCCAAACGTATTTCAGGGACCGGACACTGACACTCTGACCGGTGCGACAAACCGTATTGGCGATTTAACGCACCTTAATGCAACAGGGGCAAATGGTGCATCTGGGCTATGGCGAGATAAAATTCAGGCAGCCTTGCCGTAGTGATTGATGCCCTGTCGAATGTGCCTAAATATCGTTTGCAAAAACGCTGATTCGGCTAGAGATGCAGGGTCAAGAGATAGCTTGCGTACCACATCGTCCCATAGGACTCGATCTAACCTCGACCGTGAGTAAATGGCCTCCAGGGTGGTCGGGTCCATCTCCTTTGAGATGTCTGTTTGTTTGCTGTCATCAGCGGACAAGGTAACGTTTGTCCGTGGCAGGTCATATGGTTTTTTTAAAAAATCACTGATCTTGCGATCGAGGTGCTTATCTTCATTTATGCCGACAAAGTCTAGGGTGGCGACAGCTCGCCTTGCGTCCGCTAGAAGACTTACATCCGCTTCGTGTGGGATGTATGAACCTGTTGGAATAAGACGATGTTTCCCTAACAGCATTCGGGTTACTACGTTATCAGTGCGAGATGCAGTGTGAGGGTTGGTTAAGAACTCTCCAAGCGGGCAATCTGCATGAGCGACATGATCTGCCCATGCACCCCAATTGCTCAATTGTTCCCTGGTAAACGTCCTGAGATATAACCATTGGGATAGCATGCGCGATCTTGGTTCCCGCATCACTGTGAAAACCCGCCGCGCAGCAAACTTGGTTCGAATGGTCGGTAATGATAGATGACCTGATACTACCTCAACGCTTGGGTCAAAATGGGCGAGCGGAAGATGGATTATTTTAGATCAGATCACTTCGTGAATGGTATCGAACTCATCAAAACTACCAAAGAGAGATCCGTCGTAAAGGCCAAGTGACCTTGACTTAAAGTCGGCTAGTTCCAGCCCCATCGAAACAGAAGAACCCGCCGATTTGGGAATATGTAAGAATGCGAGCGCGATCTATCTGCGGCGCACCGTCACGCCTAAACAATCGTCTTAACGTCGGATTTCTAATTCCAGCCAGCATTTGATCCTCCTGAGACGAATACCCAATACGATCTTTCCAACCTTATGCAACCCAGACGCGCATTTATTTCGCGCGAAGCTAGACAACTCCATCCCACAATCAGGAAATGACAATGAACAGAGCGGCAGCGCTGCGCTTGGTCGTGCGCCTCCGCCGATGGCTTGCCTGCGCGTCGCTCGATCTCGTCATAATAGTCATGCTGTTTCGGTATGTGCTTTGCGCACCAGAGCGGCAGGCACGCTACTAACCACCAAGGAAATACCCATGCGTCCAATCAAAGAATTGATCTGGCATTGCACAGCCACGCCTGAAGGCAGGGAAGTGTCAGTCGCCACCATCCGCCAGTGGCACAAAGAGCGAGGCTGGTCCGACATCGGCTACCACAAGGTGGTGCACCTTGACGGCACTGTCGAGGATGGCCGCCCTGAAGCAACGGTCGGAGCCCACACGGCAGGCCATAACACTGGCACGATCGGCTATGTCTACGTTGGCGGCTGCGACGCCAAGACGAACCCGAAAGACACCCGAACCGATGCACAGAAGAAAGCGATGCTTGCGCTAACGCGGCAGGCAATCGCGAAGTACGGTCTGAAGAAAGTATCGGGCCACAACCAGTATGCAGCGAAGGCTTGCCCGTCATTCGACGTTCGCAAGGATCCGCTCGGGAAGTTGGTGTGATGGCGGGGCTACCGGCAAAACCATCACGGACCACAACCAAGCGGCTAGTCTACGGCAATAACATTGCTGCGTGGGGTGTGCTCGTAACGGTTGCGTTCCTCGCTCCAGCAGCCGTTGGCGACGTTGCTTGGCCGCTGGCCTTTATCATCGTCGGCATTCTCGGCTTCTACACAGGCACGGGCAGCTTTGATCTGCACTCGCTTGCCAAAGTCGCACAGGCACGCGGCACGCCACCCTACGCACCATACGACGGACCTCCGCCAGTAGGAGAGGGTGAGTAAATGCTCAAATTCTTTAATACAGTCACTGGCGGATACGGCACGCTGATTGCCTACGGGCTTGCCGCGGGCTTGGTGCTGGCTGGCCTCTGGTACGTCTACGACCTCGGTGGTGACAACCGCCAGTTGGCTTGGGAAGCCAAATACTCCACCCTCGTCGCAAACTACGCTTCGGCCGCACTGGCTGAAGGCACGCGGCAAGCCAACGCCAATGCAGACGCTAAGGCAGCGGAAGCCACAGCTATTGCAACGATCGATGCGCAGTCAGTCGCACTCCAAGAACTACACAGGAAATTAAAAGATGAAGCGAGTAGCGACCCTACTTCTACTGACGATTGCCTTAACCGCCCTGCCAGGCTGCGCGTCAATCAGGTCAGGTAATGTTGCGCCGGCACCCAAGCCGCAACTGGCACAACCGGACAGCAAACTAACAGAACCATGCGCCAAGCCCGTCGACGCGACCAAGGGCAAAGCCGAAGACCTCTGGGTTCAGGACCGCATTGCGCTGGTCGAGTGTGGCTCAGGCAAGAAGGCGCTCGTTGGATTTTATGCTGATCGAGATGCACGACTAATGGGAACAAAGAAATGACCGGGACCGAACTTATGGCCGCGATTGGCTTCTTCCTCATGCTCATGGGGACCATTGCCGGCGTATGGCGCCGCGTGGAAAACAGAGTGGACTCTGCCAAAAAAGAAGCGATGGAAACCGCCAATTCCGCATCCCTCAAGGCAGACCTTGTGTCTGCTCAACTCCAGGAGCATCGCATACACGTCGCGCAGGAATACGTTTCGAAGGCTGGCAATCGAGAGCTAATGGACCAGGTAATGGACGCTATATCGGCCGTTCGGCAATCTGTTGACGGGCTATCTGGGCGAGTCGACAGGATTCTGGAGAACCAGGCCAAGGGCAGCACTCGACCGCGGGCGTAAAAATAAATGACGCCCCGACCGTGTGGCAGGGGCGTCAATGTCTTGAAAGGATGTTAGGCTGCGTAGCGCCTAATGTTCGCGTTAAGCCAGGAAACGCCAGGTGGCAGAGCACCATACGTTCCCCAATCTGCGCCGTGAGTCAGGGGTAGGACGATTAGTCCATCATCCTTATCAATCACAGTCATAAGCTGGTCGCGTATCGCCGCCGCCCCAGAGCTGGAGCTAAACAGCCACACAGACTCTAGCACTTTGACCGCGCCAGAGTTTTTTAGAAGGGCCCATAGGGGCTCGTAGTTTCGCTGCTTTCGCAGGTCATATGATATTAAAAAGTGGTTCATAGTTTAAAAGCCTGTTGCACGAGTGGGCCTTCAGGACGTATGACCAAGCTGCGACCCTCGGCGCTGAGTCCCTGACTACACCCGTTATCAAACTAAGTGTCGACAGAAGGCGGGCAGCGATTTCGCTGCTTGTCTTTTATTCTATGATGATTCATATCGGACGCAAGATGCTGTGAGAACAAAAGGGGATTTATCCCCTTTTGGCACAATATATTGTGTCATATATCGGATATCGGTTTTGCGCTTTATAACTGCCGAAGCCTGGCTAGCCTGTCCTTAATGTCTGGTACAAGCCTCAGCGCGTCTTTGTAATGAGCCTCAGACAGGTCGACCGTCCCGTTGGCATCGCGGTGCTCAAACTTGTACGTTCCAGCCTCATATTGTTTTATGGTGTGCTCGTAATTTTCGAGATCTTTTTCAAGTCGTTCGATTTCGGTTTGCTTATCGTACTCATTCACGGTTTTTACTCCCTTTCTATCGCGGCCTTCGGTCCCTCGCCAACGTACGCTTCTTCCCCCACCTTTGCAGCTTGCCGGTCGATGGCGGTCTCTGCATCGGTTCAACGTAGATACCTGCTTCCCTTGCAGCTTCGACAAATGCCACACGGGCAACCGCAGCCGTGCATCCTCCCTCGAAGCACTTCAACAGTATTTCCAGGCAGTTCAGATATTTCGGGCCATGTTCCTCTTCCGGCCATTGCTCCGTTATGTACTTGGAAGCGTCATAGACCGAATCGATATTGAATGTCTTGGCACCCTGCAAGACAGAGACGATTTTGAACGGCTTGTAGTCTTCGTAGTCGGCCATGGCCAGGAAACGGTATCAGAGCTGGCCGTTTCCGGCATTAATCCATTCGAATGATCTGACCATCACGCTGTTCGAAGGTGCCGAGCGATGGGGTGAAGGTTTCAAATGGTGCACCCTAAAGACGATCCGTTTCAATCTACGATTTCGGTGGAGTGTATCTAGTATTTATGTTACGATTACATGTGGGATATTGATTACGCATAAATACTGCTTGATAAGATTCTGAATTTTATCATCTTGTTGTATGCAGGTAGGTGGACCGTGCGTCAAATTCTTGCAGTGAGAGGGGCTCTTCTAGTATTAGCGTTTAGTCTAACGCTAGCAGCTCCTGCGGCGGCAGATTTCTGGGACGACGTCGGAGATGCGCTCGATCCTAGAAACCATATTCCTACTCCGAACCGTCCCCTCCCGGGGCCAAGGAAGATTCCGGGCACAAATCTTCCCATTCCTCAACCGCCTACTCCTCAGGAATCGCTGGAATGTATACAGCGGCCTGATCGATGTATCAAAGGGGCACCCGCACAGGCGCTTTGGCCAATAATCGACACCTATAAAGAGCATCTGTTTTCACAGGTGAACCGTTTTCAAGGTTTGCCACGTGATTTCATAGCGGTTTCTCAGCAATACTACCAAGTTGACCTAAAAAAGGTAGGTTACGCAACCGGAATTGACACGGTCCACGGAGACGCGATCACTTGGAACAACCGGATTTTTTTTCCAGAAGCCTCATTAAATTTCGCGAAATTTGCGGACGTGCATTTGATGCTCCACGAGTTGGAACATGTCGTTCAATACAGGCGGAAGGGGGAAAAGCAATTCCTAACAGAGTATATCAGCGCGGTTCCGGCGGAGATAATCGCTTGTCAGTGTTTTAACGTCCACGATCTCATGAGTATCGAGCAGGCGGCGGAGTCGAAGGCTGATCAGATTGCGGACTCAATATTTAATCAACTTGCTTCGGCTAGGGCCGGGAATTCCAATTCCCAACGGCCGCCAGCCGGATATGACCCTCTGCCTCAGGCGCAACGATGGGCTTCCACTTGTCGAACGCAGGTTGGTATTTGCGCGCTGAATGGCGTTCAGCGAGGATTTCAGTGTTATTGTCCGACTCCAAACGGGTGGTATCCTGGCGTCGCCTACTAAGAGGACAAAAACTAAACAACAACTCGCATGCCTCGTTGACGATTGTCTTATCGCGTCAACCGTGCCTGCCGCATGCAGATGGATCAAATTCTGCGGCTTCATGGCTTAGCAATTGGCACGCCGGCTTGATGGAAAAGATACGGATTAAATCCGGCCCAGCTAGGCTTGACGGCATCGCGGAATATGTTCTTATTCTGTTCTCATGACAAGAACAATGAAAACATTAGGGCAGGCGGCTCGCCTAGGCATGTTGGTGCGGGTGATGTGCCGCAAATGCGAGAAGGTTGGCTTCTTTTTTGCAAGCGATCTGGCCAACGTGAATGGCCACGGCCGAACGTTCGAGAGTTTGAGGTTCCGCTGCAAGGAATGCGATGTCGTCGATTGCGAGGCCGTCCCCTTTGAGGATGACCGCGACCGGGTCAATAAGAAGCGAATCGTCTGGCGTCCGGTGCCGATGTGAGTGGATCAGACAACGGAACGATAGGCGCGCTAATCGACCACGGGTACACGCTGTGGGTGCACTGCCAAGCGCGCGGTTGTCATCATTCCCGTAAAATGGATTTGGTCGATTTGGCCGGGCGGCTAGGGCGGAATCACGGTGCCTTGCATTGCGATCTGGTACCAAAGATGCGGTGCTCGAAATGTGATTCAAAGCACGTAGGGATTTCTACGACGCCTTATTGAGGGTGGAGGGGCAGATATTTCTCGATAAAACTGCGCTCGGCATCCCCATATACGAACCGCCTTGTCTTGCGAAGTGTTTCAACGTTCATACGATGAACAATCTCTCGGGGCGTGTTTGTCGTCATTACGCTCCGGACGATGTCGCCCGCATCTGTGCCGAAGAAAACACGTGTTGGAGATAAGGGCATAGCGATCAAAGTGCGGGGATTGTACAAATCGTTTACTCGGCAAAACGGATCATCTCCCAACAGTAATCGGCGAGATGCAGCCGTAACATCCCTGACATGCCATTGGAGGTGGATGATGCGGTCGATAGCTCTTTCATTGTCGAGCAACCTAAGAAGGGTTTTCAATCCGAAATTTGCTATTCGGCTAGGCGCATGGTTTTTGGTCCACTCAAATAGTGTTTTCTCCGGAGCGTTGCCCTTCAACGCCACAAACTCGTCGATGTCCTTTGACAATTCACGCTCAGCAATCTGGGCACCCTCAGCTTTCAAACGCGCGATGACATGAGGGACACGAAACACCGATGCGTTCAGATACATTGTCCACCAGTACCTCTCAACAACGGTCAGCTTGGACGCCCCTTGATTGATGAGTTTCTCTAGTATGGGGCTTGCTTCTGTTTCTATCTTTCCAAATACCTTCGTCTCAATCTGTTGGACCTCATCGGATATCACCTCTTCAAGAGCGTAAAGTCCGGGGACATAGGCGGTTGCCGCTGTAGTGACAGGCGATCTAACTAGTTTATTATTAAATCTTATCCGCTCCCACTGGAGGAGTTTTTCGTCGCGCCCCTCCCATCTTTTTAGGTGGAATTGGGGGACGTAATGGTGATCACCTTCTTTGCTCATATAGCGCTATTAACAGGGTCAACCGTAGGTTGGGAAGGCTTTGAGCTTATGATAACGGTCTGGAAATAAACACCAAATCAACGATCTCGGAATATTGCACCATGAGCGTCATCAACGTCTCCAGAGAAGCCGTGTACGCGAAGCTTTGGGAAATGCCGATGAAGGAGGTGATCGAATTTTACGACACCGATTATCACCAGCTTCGGACCTTTTGTAATAGGAACAAAATCCCTACGCCCCCTTTGGGCTATTGGAACAAAGCGGCTGCCGGAAAGCCATTGCCGAAGCGACCCGCGTTGGAGCCAATGACCTATTACCAGCATGCTCTTCAGACAGGCTTCAAGAAGCGGGCTGAACGTGGCGAGGCGCGGGAGGGCAAAGCGAAAGAATACGCGCGCAGATTCGCCAAAATAAAAGTCCCGGCACTCCTAAGCCGCCCCCACGAACTGGTCAAACGATTTACGCGCGGAGATTATAATTCCCAGCACTACAACCATGAGAATGCGAAACAGTATGATCCGCCATTCTCGCCGGGTACAAACCGAGCACTGCGAAACCTTGACACACTCCTTAAGGCGCTCGAATTAGAGGGCTACAGATTTGAAGAAGATAAAAACTGGTGGATTGACGGTGTCTCTGGCCCGCACAGGATTCATTTTAGATTCCGCGAACAATACCGACAGGTGAAGGTAACGCATCCAATACGCACTTCCTTTGCGACGGAGCTCGAAAGAACACTCTATCGCCTGACCAGACGAGACACCTCAGTGACTCTGGAGCCAAAGGGCGTTGTGGAGTTCTCATCGTATTCCTTGGGTCTCTGGACTGATAAAGAGTTTTTGCCCTTAGAAGCGCAACTGCCCAAGCTTCTTGCCGCGGTTCTGGCGAGTCGAGACGCGGTCGTAGAGGAGGCTAAGGTCGGGGCCCATCGTGCAGAGGAGAGGGCTCGCCTAGCCGCTATCAAGGAAGCGGAGCTGCAAGAAAAGGCCAGGGATCAAGCATCATGGAATGCATTTACTGCGATGGCAGACGCTTGGGAAAACAAGACCAAACTGCAGTCATTCTATTTCGCGCTGCGCTCGCTGCCAACTCAGGGAGCGACCATAATCGGCGATCGGTCAATTGAAGAATGGAAGGAATGGCTTGAGCAAAAGATTGCCGAGAGGGATCCACTTGGGGCTGGGGCGGAAGAGGTGTTCCGAAAGTTAGAAGCGGCGAGGAATGGCGGTTAGACCGCGCACTCCCACTTATCGTCATCCTTCTTCTTCATAGCCTTGTCGAATACCCCGTCGATTGCGATCCTATCGTAGACGAGCCTACCACCCCATTGAATGGGGCATGACCCCGGCCTTTACGAGAATGTCAAACAAGCTCGGGCTTAGGCCAGCGTAGCCAGTAGCCTGCACGCGATTCAATCCGCGGGGCGTGATGTCTGGTTTGGGGCGAGCGGTCATGCAGTATTCCTGCGAGCATCGCGCTCGCGTCGCCATTTTTGGAGGGGTGATTCCGTCGCGACCTCGTCGACGGCAAGACCAGCCATTGCATCGAGCTTGGCATCGATCGCGCATTTGTCCCATCGACGTGTGCCTGGAACCGGATTTGGTAGGTTTCCTTTGCGTACCCAATCGGAGAATGCCGATGGCTTCAGGCCGCAATACTTTGCGGCTTCTTGGCGTGTAAGAAGGCGTTTGTCTAAGTGGTCTATCATGCGACCGAGATTAGGACCGCGGACGGGTCCTAATCAAATAGGCGGACTTATAACCTATAGGTTTGCGCCTATATCCACAGGGATATTTTCTCGTATCATTCTCCTAAATCTTCTTGCGGAATCCCTTGACCTGCAGGAGCATCTCTTCCATTTTTTCGATTGGCCTTGTCAGCGGCAATGGCTTTCACTTTTTCTAATCGTTCTGTGCGCCGGTGGCGTGCAACATACCATTCAGAGAACAGCATTTCGATTAGTTCAATTAATGCTTGTGCTTCTGTTGGATCAACATCGATGATAAAGCCAATGTCTTTTTCCATGTGAGCCCCGATGTTGCCTATGCTGCGCACGGCATCGATTGCGTCCAGGGTTTCAGACTCAACGCCCTTGGGCGCGTGGCCTTCTTCATCAAGCCTTCTCAGTTCTTTGATTTCGTCAATTAGCCGACTTTTGTGGATTTTGCAAAAATCCCTGATCATCCCTTGGAGACATCGTCTTGAGAGTGTCGCCGAGGCTTTTGGGCTCAATTCACGTATCTTACACGCTTCCAAATAATCTTCACGAAGAGGTGCGGGAATGTAACTTGGCTGAGGCTTTGCGCTTGATTCAGGACGAAGATTCCATCTACCCAACAATGGCGCTATTGGCTCATATTCGCCAGACTTCCTTGAAAGTTCGGCGCCGGTTAACTGGGCAATTACAGTTACTTCATTGCATGATGGGGAAGCGCATCGGATGGACACAATCCGAATTCCAACAAGGCCGTGCACAGACTTGCCTATGCCCAATGGTTCAAATGTCGTGTCGTGATTTTCGCTTATCACCACCTGATTGCGGTCACAGAAGGGGCACACCCACTCAAAAGAACTCATGCACCTGTTCCCTTCCTCAGCCTAACACCAACGCCCTCACCATTCTCCGGAACGAAGATCACGCCGGCAGATTCTAGGGCAGCCTGAATGGCTTGCATGGTGCTCACGCGAGGATCGGTGTCGCCTCGCTCTATATTTTTGATGCTCATCTCCGATATGGACGCAGCCTTAGCCAAGTCCGTTTGTTTCCAGCCAATAAGTGCCCTGGCTGCCCTTATCTGAGCGTGCGTTATCATGGCTCTTACATAAAGCATGGCAGACCTCACGGCAATAAAAATAACCGTAAGGGTTATATTTGTTCTTGACGGCTATTAAAATAACCCTTACGGTTAGCATTATAGACCCTACAGCAACCACGAGGAGCCCACGCAATGCCAACCACCGAAATCACACCGAGACCCGCCTTCGCAGTGTCCGATATGGCCAGCCTTCTGTCCCAACTCCACACAGCAGCTTATGTCGATTCAGGGATGCCAGAAGCAGCGATGGATGCCGTGATGAACGCTCACCACGCGGTAATGGCCGAGATCGTCAAGACGCCGAGCGCTGACTACAGCGAAGTACGTGCCAAGTCGTCCGCCCTCGCCATCCTGTTAAAATCAAACGAGGAGGCCGGCACATGGGACAAGGACATCAATTACCTTTCGCAGAGCATCGCAGCGGACAACGCGCGGCTCTCAAAGCACCGCGAGCTCTTTCTCATGGCCGCCGAATAGCGCCGCCACTCACCATTTTATGGCTGGGCAACCTGCCATACCCGCGCCGGCGAAAACCGGGTAACTCGAGGAGACTGCCAATGAACAGAAGAAGACCGACATCCATCAATGCAGCCGCCATACTTGCGCGCAGAAGAAGAAGACACTGACCTTCAAAAACAGTCGCGGTGCATTTAGCTGTGGTGGTGACAATGCAACTCGACTGGACCGGGCGGGTATCCGCATGTGGCGGCTCCTTCCTGCCCGGTCACCTACTGGACGCGTAGCACAACTGGATAGTGCGGGAGATTTCTACTCTCCTGGTTAGGGTTCGAGATCCCTTCGTGTTCGCCAAACAACCACCGCGCCATACGGGGCGAGCGAGAACCACGGTGTCTCGCCCCAGCTGACTCCTATCCGAAGAGCGGCTCCAATGGACGGCGGGGCCGAACGGTTGGACCAGCGGCGTCCTTTCCATGTCACCAATTTAGGTAACTGTCTATTTGTATTGCACACAGGTAAACTCTCTCAATGTAATTAAATATATCTCGGGGGAGGGCATATGAAGTTCTCTTTTTATCTAATTCCAGTTCTTGCATTGGCCGCAGTATCTTGTGGAAAATTCAAACCTTGGGAACCGCCACCTAAACCCTGTAGTGATCCTCTAAAGTGTATCTCGATTAAAAGCGTCAATGACTCCAAGTGCCAATTTCCATTTAATTGGAACAACGGGAATCTGATCCAGGCCCGCAACAGCCATCCTAAGGACGTTGTCATTTTAACTTACCGCGAGCGCGTTAGACACATCAATCAATTACTTCCGGACGAATCTATTGTAAAAACGGTTCGTGTGTCGACAGGTACACCAGAACCGCTCGGTTGTGAGGTAACCGGTAGTGAGCAGGAAGCATTTGACATCTGGAGTTATTCAAAAATCGCGGCGTGTTTTGAATCTGGAAGCTGCGTCATCTCCAAGCCTACGCCGGGGCCAAAGCCCACTGAGACGCGCACTCAAACATGTGAAAGGGAATGTGCAACTAATGGGAAATTCTGCGTAACGGCCAAACTGGACACGACGAAGCCGGACGAAAAAGAAACTCTCCAACGGTATCTCCTCACTAGCTTCGCAGCTGGGGTCGGCGGTTCCTCCAATGTTAATCGACATTCACGAAATCACTGAGAGCATGACGGCTCTGACCAAATATGAATGTAAACATGGTCCAATGACAGTAAATGCCAATTCAGGGGTACTTTCATCGGGTAGCGATTGTTGGCTTGGGTTCGAGGTTGGTAGTAAAGGTGTGTCTAGCGTCGATTTGATCCTCCCCTCAACATTGATTGGAAACTTACGGCAGAATTCACCTGAGTTTGAAATCAAGTTTACCGACGTAGCGACGGCGCCTTTGATTTCGGTCTTCGATGAAAGTAGCCCGCCTGTGGAGTTTGGTGACCGGGTTGAAATTATGAAGGGCGGTAGCTCTCAGGTAAGTTTTGAATCAGTGGAGACCTATTGCTTGCGGCTGAAGATAGAGCCACCAGGTTGAATAGGAGCCTGAATTGTACTGAATTGGAGGAGGCCGTGGCGACTCGGTGGCGATTTCCAGAGAGAGACGCGGCCAATAAAATGACTAAGTATTTGAAAACATTGGCGCACCCGACAGGATTCTGAACCTGTGACCTCTGCCTTCGGAGGGCAGCACTCTATCCAGCTGAGCTACGGGTGCATAAATACGATGCGGTGGTTTGCATGCGCGCAGCGTTTCTAACCGATGCGAGCCAAGGCTTCAATGGCGAATTTCACTCTGCGGCAAGGAAGCTGTGGGTCAAGCTCTCAGCTTCGAAGGCGATGGCCGGCAGATCCACGCTTGAAGGGAACGACCTCGCCTCCGATCTGGCCCCGATCGCGTATGAGATGACGGAAGCTTTCCATGGGGGCTGGCTCCCCGAGATAGAATCCTTGTCCGGCGGTGCATAATTCGGCTGCCAGGAATTTGAGTTCGTCCGGCGTTTCGATGCCCTCGGCAAGAACGGGCAAGCCCAGGCCGCGCCCAAGTCCGAGGACAGCTTTCACGATGGCTGCCGCCTGTTCGTTCTTGTCGACCGACTTGATGAAGGATCGATCGATCTTGATCATGTCGAACGGAAACGCCCGGACATTAGACAGCGATGAATAGCCCGTACCGAAATCGTCCATGGCAATGCGCACGCCGAGCGATTTCAACTGACGCAATGTAACAAGCGCCCTGTTGGTATCCTTGATCAGGGAGGTCTCGGTGATTTCAAGTTCCAGCCGATGCGGCTGGAGGCCCGTCTGCAACAGGGCGTTGTGCACCCTCTGTGGAAAATCATGACTGTAAAGCTGCACCGCAGAAACATTTACCGCCACCGTCAGCGGTCTCTCCCAGCTCGCTGCCTCCTGGCAGGCCACGAAGAGCGCCCACTCACCCAATTGAAGGATAACGCCGCTCTCTTCGGCAATCGGAATGAATGTTGTTGGCGGAACATCGCCCAGCCGCGGATTTTGCCAACGCATCAGCGCTTCGAACCCCGTGATGATGCCCGTATCGATTTGCATTTGCGGCTGATAGACCATTCGAATTTCTGTGCGCGCAAGGGCGAGGCGAAGCTCTTGCTCGATCAGCCTGCGCTCCTTGGCTTCGAGGCCCATGTTTGCTTCGAAGAAACGGTAGGTATTCCGTCCTTCGGCCTTGGCGCGGTAAAGCGCCTGGTCCGCATGGTTGAGCAAAGTTTCGCGGTCATTGCCGTCGAGGGGAAAGATTGCGATGCCAATGCTGGTCGATATCATCAGGCCGGTTTGTGTGTTCTCGCTTTCCGCCTGTAGTGCATCGAGAATGCTGTCCGCGAGCCGGCTCGCCGCCGTTGGGGTGACGACACCAGGAACGATGATGGCAAACTCGTCACCGCCCAGCCGCGCAAGCATGTCGGTCTGCCCGAGGAGCTGGCTGATGGTCTTGGCAACGCGCTGCAGGATCTCGTCACCTGCCGCATGACCGAAAAGGTCGTTGGTTTCCTTGAAACGATCAAGGTCAAGGCAAAGCAGGGCGACGAAATTTTCGCAGTTGATATCTGTCGCTGCGATCTGCTGGTCAAGCCGCGCGTTGAAGCTTCGGCGGTTGGGCAGAGCGGTCAGGGCGTCATGATGGGCAAGATAACTGATATGCGCCTCAGCCTCCTTGCGGGAGCGCAGATCGCGCACGGCGATGGCCCGATGCCGCTTTTCACCGAAATCGATGGTCCGCGCAATCAGTTCGACCGGGACCGGTGCGTGCGACGTAACCAGGTTCGCCTCGATTGACTCGTGTTGATCGCCCATCAGCCGGGACAGAAGGTTCGGATCCGCCAGGAATGTTTCGATCGACTTTCCAACCAGCGAGCGATGGGCGATGCCTACAAGTGCAGCAAAACTGTCATTCGCAGTAACGATGGTTTCGCCGTCGCAGATCACAAGACCTTCGACTGCTGCATTGACGAGCTTGCGCATACGCTCGATTTCACGAGCGTGGCGACGGCCGCGCATGTCGATACCGATACCCAGAAGACTGGCGACGAGGATCACAATAGTGCCGACAGCAACCGCCACGGCCAGAAGCTGAGAAGGAATGGCCCCTGCCGAAACCGTTATCGATGCATCGGGTGTTATCGAGACCGCGCCCATGGCGATGAAGTGATGGCTGCATATCGCGAGGGCAAGCAGGACGGTTGCCGCAATTCTGTTTGCCATGCCGCCTTTCGACAGCGCAACGCTAGCCGCAGCGGCACCAAAGACAATACCGAGGGCAATCGCCACAACAACGAATGCCGGATTCCACGCAATGTGCCCCTCGATCTCGAAGGCTGCCATGCCGGTGAAATGCATAAACACGATCCCTGCACCGATAATCGCTCCCCCCGCGAGATCCGCATTGGGACGTTCGCTGGTCACGGCATGGAGGGCGCCCAGGCCGGTCATGGCTATCGCGATCAGGAGGGAGGCCGCGGTCAGCGTGGCATTGTAGCCATTGGGCAGATTGGGAGAAAAAGCGAGCATCGCAATGAAATGCGCTCGCCCATATGCCGCAGCCGAAGGCGACAGCCACAACGCCCACCCAGAATTGCTTATGGATGGCACGGCGCGCGTGACGAAGCAGATTGGCGGCTGCATAGGATGCAAAGATGCAGACTGTTGCTGCAAGAAGAACAAGTCGGAGATCATGCTCGTTGACGATACAATTGTATACAGTCAGCATTCGAGTCCCCCATAGCCCGCCTCTAACGTCAAGAATGCTATTTCTTTGCGTATTAAGGCGAGATTAAGGGAGTTTTTATTAGTGCAGCTGGATGGAAACGAAGTAAATAAAGAGAATATGACTCATTATTGAAGGTTTGTACGAAATCAATAGAGAAGGATACAAAAGTTCACGCGAGCCAATATTAATAAGCAGGTGCCGTTCCCGCTGGACTTGACGGGAACGGCATTGGAATATTCCGACGGTCACTCGATGTCGAAAGAAACACCCTGCGCGAGCGGAAGTGCCGAGGAGTAATTCACCGTATTGGTGGCGCGACGCATATAGGCCTTCCACGCGTCGGAGCCGGATTCGCGTCCGCCGCCGGTTTCCTTCTCGCCGCCAAAGGCGCCGCCGATTTCCGCACCGGACGTGCCGATATTGACATTGGCTATGCCGCAATCCGAACCGTCCGGGCTGAGGAAGCGCTCCGCCTCCTGCAGGTTAAGTGTGAAGATCGAAGACGAGAGACCCGCGCCGACGGCATTGTGATCGGCAATCGCCTTGTCGAAATCGCTGTACTTCATGACATAGAGGATAGGCGCGAAGGTTTCTTCCGTCACCGGACCGTCCTGCTTCGGCATTTCAACGAGGGCAGGGCGGACATAATAGGCGTTGTCGTGACCGGTATCGACGCGGGCGCCGCCGGTCACCTTGCCGCCGTGGTCACGGGCCGCAGCCAAGGCGTTCTGCATATTATCAAAGGCAGCCCTGTCGATGAGCGGACCGACCAGCGCCGGCGTCTCCAGAGGACTACCGACCGTGACGCTCTCATAGGCCTTCTTCAGGCGTGGAACCAGCGTGTCATAGACGCTCTCGTGCACGAAGAGACGGCGGAGCGTCGTGCAGCGCTGGCCAGCGGTACCCATGGCACCGAAGGCAATGGCACGCAGTGCCATATCAAGGTCGGCAGAAGGGCAGACGATGCCTGCATTGTTGCCGCCGAGCTCAAGGATCGAACGGGCGAAACGCTTGGCGAGACGCGGCCCGACCTCACGGCCCATGCGGGTCGAGCCGGTTGCCGAAACGAGCGCAACCTCAGGATGATCGACGAGAGCTTCACCCACTGTGCGATCACCCATCAGAACTTGAGCGAGACCGGCTGGAACTTCACCGAAACGGGCTGCGGCGCGGTCAAAGATGGCCTGGCAGGCAAGGGCGGTCAGCGGGGTCTTTTCCGATGGTTTCCAGACAACGGCATTGCCGCAGACGAGGGCCAGCGCCGTGTTCCACGACCAGACGGCAACGGGGAAATTGAAGGCGGAGATAACGCCAACGACACCGAGTGGATGCCAGGTCTCCATCATGCGATGGCCGGGGCGTTCGGTTGCAATGGTGAGGCCGTAGAGCTGGCGTGACAGGCCGACGGCGAAATCGCAGATATCGATCATCTCTTGCACTTCGCCAAGACCTTCGGAAGCAATCTTCCCGGCTTCGATCGAGACGAGGCGGCCGAGTTCGCTCTTTAGCCCCCGCAGTTCCTCGCCGAACAGACGCACCAGCTCGCCGCGCTTCGGCGCGGGAACCAGGCGCCACTCGCGGAACGCGCCGGCCGCTTTTTCGATGGCTCTTGCCGTATCATCAGCGGAATGCACGGCTATGTCGGCGATTTTCTCGCCGCTCACGGGGCTGAATGAAGGCATTGTTCCGCCCGTATGGGCTGCTTCGTTCACACCCAGCTTGGAAAGGAGTGCTTTAACTTCTTGAGCAATGGTCATCTTGCTTCCCTTTGTGCTTGCCTGTTTGGCCAAATGGCCCAAGGCCTGATCGTTGACCGGTTTTTATCAGCCGGTACGGATTTTTGATACAGCCGCGCTTCAGCTTGCGAGCGCGACGGGTTTGAAATGCTGCCGGCAGCGTTCGATCGAGGCTTTTTGCAGGCCTTCATAATGCGCGAATTCATCGAGCACCGGCGTGCCGAGATCGGCTTCGAATTCCCGCTGGCTGGGGCTGGCGGTGAACTTCTGACTGTCATTGTCGCCAAGATTGGATTGAAAAATACCAGCGGCGCTGACAGGAAGAAAGTCCTCATAGACGATCGGGTCAAAGCGGACAGCCCCGAGGGCTATAAGGGCCTCGATATCGTAAGCGCTCGCGGGCTGAGAGACCCGCCTGCGGGAAATGGTCAACTGCCGTGTAACGGAAATAGCCGAGACCTTGCCGGCGGATGCTGTCCCAGTCATCCGGAAAGGTTTTGAAGGCGTCAGTGAGCGCTGCGATGTAGGCATCGGCATTGGACCCGTCCGGGGCAAAGCGGACCACATTGCGCGATTCGGCCAGGAGCCGGTCATAGAGCGCCCGGCCCTTGGGTGTGAGGGCAACGCCGCGCTGCTCGATCTCGCCGAAGCGGGCCGTGTGCGAGCCGGTTTCCCACTCGCCTTGAGCATTGCGGAACGACACGCTTTCTTCCAGGGCCTTGAACGATGTCTGGCGCAGGAGGATAGGGCATGCGCGCGTGGGCGGACCCTCGATCACGGCCTTCGGTGAAATCCCGTAGGCAGGCATCTGATGCTGCACGGCATCGATGTCGAGCGTGCGCGGTGTCAGGTGGTTGATATGCGGTCCCTTGAAGGATACGACGTCGGCGATCAGCCGGTGTGCGTCGTGCAGCCGGCGATAGAGGTCGCCGCTGACGCTTGCCTGATCATGCCAGCGGAATGTCGCGAGAATTTCCTTCACGAAAAGTGCGGCGTCATCCAGTTCCAGCCCGCCCTGGGTCTCCGCCTTTTCGACCAGGGAAATTGCCCTGGGCGAAAATATCTGCCGCGCCTGGAGCGTCTTGCGCGCTTCTTCGCGCAATTGGGTGTCGGCAATCAGATCAAGCCGCAACAGCGAGGTGAAGACGCGGAATGGATTGATCTTCAGCGCTGCGTCACCCACAGGACGGAAAGCGGTGGAGTGTACCGGAACGCCGGCCTCACTCAGATCGTAATAACCGACCGGATACATACCCATGACCGCAAAGACCCGGCGCAGCATGGCGAGTTCGGCCGGAGTGCCGACTCGGATAGCGCCGTGGCGCTCTTCCGAAATGCGGTCCAAGGTATCGGTCTGCTCAAGCCGGTGCCGTAGTTCCGGCTGGGCGGCGAGGGTCTGGGCATTCACCTTGGCGACCAGCGACAGAAGCGTTCCGTAAGCGGGGACCTCGGTCCGGTACATGGACGACATGGCTGCCGAAAATGACGCCCGGATCACGTCTGTCGAGATAAACGTAGCTGCGTTCATTGAGTAATATTCCGATTTGTTATTGCGACAGAAAATTTTTATCCTGTCATGCTCAATCTGGATTATAGATGGGGAACCAGCCTGCGGATTGCGATGATTCATACTGGGTTGATGCGAGACAAGAATGAAGTTGAGCCGGCGTTTGATACCCGACATCGATATCCTGCAGACGTTCGAGTGTGCTGCACGCCATGGCAGTTTCACCCAGGCGGCGAAGGAGCTCAATCTGACCCAGAGCGCTGTAAGCCGTCAGATGAGCGAACTCGAAAGCCAGATTGGGGTGCTGCTGTTTGAGCGCGTTCGGCAACGAGTAGTATTGTCCGGCGCGGGACAGAAATTCCTTCCCGAAGTGCGCCGGTTGCTGGGTCTTACCGAGGAGACCATGCTGCGCGCCATGGCGGCATCGCAATCCGCATCCTCGCTGAGCATCGCCACCTTGCCAACCTTTGGCAGCCGCTGGCTGATGCCAAGGCTCCCTGATTTTCTGCGCCGCCACCCGGAAATGGCGCTGAGCGTGCCGCGTCGCGGTCGCGACCTTTCGATTTCGAGGAGGAGCCCTTCGATCTGGCCATTCATTACGGCCAGCCGGTCTGGGCGCACGCGACATGCACTTATCTCTGCAGCGAATTGATCGTGCCGGTCGGGAGCCCGGATCTTTGCGCGGCAAATCCGGTCGGGACACCCGGTGAACTGGCAAACTCTGCGCCTCTTCTCCATCTTTCAACGCGGCCCAAGGCATGGGCCACCTGGTTCGAGACAGTACAGGCGGATATCGTCAGTCCCTACAAGGGGCATCGCTTCGAACATTTTTCGATGGTGATCGAGGCAGCACTGGCCGGGCTCGGCTTTGCCTTGCTGCCGCGTTATCTGATCGAGCAGGAGCTCGCATCGGAGCGGTTGCTGGTGCTCTTTGACCAGCCGCTGCAGACCGAGAACAGCTATTATCTCGTTGTGCCAGACCATAAGAAGGAAAATCCCTTGGCACAGAGTTTCTTTAGCTGGATTGCCGATCAGGTCACTGACCGGCAGGCGGTCCCGCCAGTCATTCGCTAACGGCATCATGTCTTCGAGGAATTTCATTTCCGTTGGCAAAATCGCGCCCTATAACGACAATTGACTTGATGCGCCGGTTGCTGCCGGTCCGACCCACGACGGTGATCCCATGCTGAATGATGAACGTTCCCACGGCCTATGGGAAAAGACGGCGCCGCCCGCTCCGAAGACGGAGCGATTGCAGGGCGATATCTCCGTCGATGTTGCGGTCATTGGCGCTGGCTACACCGGATTGTCGGCGGCTCTGCATTTGGCTGAGGCTGGAACAAAGGTCGCAGTCGTCGATGCGGTCGAGATCGGATTTGGCGGTTCTGGCCGCAATGTCGGTCTTGTCAACGCCGGTATGTGGGTCATGCCCGATGATCTGCCGGGTGTCCTGGGACAGGTTCACGGGGAACGTCTTCTGGAACTGCTCGGCAATGCACCCCAGTCGGTGTTTAGCCTTGTCGACAGGCACAAGATCGATTGCGAACTTGAACGCAACGGCACCTTGCATTGCGCGGTTGGCATAGACGGAGTCAAACAGCTCGAACAAAGGGCCGAGCAATGGCTGGCGCGCGGGGCAGCAGTACGTCTCCTCGACGCGAAAGAAACGGCGGCCAAGGTCGGTTCCAATGCTTTTGCCGCGTCGCTGCTCGACAGCCGGGCAGGGACGATCCAGCCGCTGGGTTATGTCCGCGGGCTGGCAAAGGCGGCCCTTGGCGCCGGTGCTGCCATCCATACCGGAACGCCAGTGACCACGACGGAACTCTCAGGCACTCGCTGGATCGTTCGCACGCCGGCGGGTTCGGTATCAGCTGACTGGGTGGTGGTTGCCACCAATGCCTACACGACGTCGCCCTGGCCGGAACTGCGATCGGAACTCTTGCATCTGCCCTATTTCAATTTCGCCACGGCCCCGCTGCCTGAAGACGTCAGAAACACGATCCTGCCGGAACGTCAGGGTGGCTGGGATACGAAAGAAATCCTGAGTTCCTTCCGCATGGACAAGGCGGGGCGGCTGGTTTTCGGCAGCGTAGGCGCTTTGCGCGGTACCGGCATGGCCGTTCACAAGGCCTGGGCGGCACGATCCATTCGCAAGCTGTTCCCGCAGATCAAGGATGTGTCATTCGAAGCAGGCTGGTATGGCCAGATCGGCATGACCAGCGACAGCCTTCCACGCTTCCACACACTGGCACAGAAGATCATCAGCTTCAGTGGGTACAATGGCCGCGGTATCGCACCGGGTACGGTGTTCGGCCGTATCCTTGCGGAGCAAATCGTTGGCAAGATCACCGACGCCGATTTGCCGCTTCCGGTGACCCAACCAAAGGAACAAGGCTTGCGGGCTCTCCGCGAAGGCTATTACGAAGTTGGCGCGCAACTGGCGCATCTGGTCGGGAACAGGTTTTGAGATGTAGCGTTAACCCGACATTCGCAATCGCTTGCCATTCTATCGGTCCCGGCATATCTCTAGGAAATGGACAGCAGGAAGCCAATGCGGCACACCAGGCCAAGCGTCTCCGCCAGCATTCTCGCCGCGGTCAGGAACCGCAACAAGCGCCCGACAGGCGTGACCCGAGTTGTGCGCGATGATTTGCTGATCGCATCCTATAATGTGCACAAATGCGTGGGCATCGATAAGAAGTTCGACCCCGACCGCATCGCCCACGTCATTGGCGAGATCGGCGCGGATGTCATTGCCATCCAGGAAGCTGACAAACGTTTTGGCGAAAGATCGGGACTTCTGGATTTGGCCCGGCTGCATCGCGAGAACAGCCTGGTTCCGGTTCCTGTGACGTCGCTTTATCCCAAGGGCCATGGCTGGCACGGCAATCTCCTGCTGTTTCGCGAAGGCGTTGTTCGCCGCGTTCAGCAGCTCGGGCTGCCGGGTCTTGAGCCGCGCGGCGCCTTGGTGGTTGACATCGACCTTGAGGCCGGACCCCTTCGCATCATCGCGGCCCATCTCGGATTGCTCAGGCATTCCCGGCAGCAGCAGTCTGAAGCTATCGTGCGAGCTGTTCACGCCGAGCCCTCGCGTCCAACGCTATTACTTGGTGATTTGAACGAATGGCGCGTGGGCAAGGGCTCCTCGCTTCACTTCCTGCACCCGATTTTCGATCCGGCGAAGAATGCAGTACCAAGCTTCCCGTCGCGGTTTCCTGTGCTGGCGCTCGATCGTGTTCTCGGCCATCCGCACAGTCTCGTCACAGCCATTGAGGTGCACGACACGCCATTGGCTCGTGTTGCTTCCGATCATTTGCCAATCAAGGCTCATGTTAACCTGAAGTCGGCCTTGGCCGCGACGGAAGTCAGAGATAGGGCGATCCTAGCCAGATAATACGGTCGAGCAGACGTACCCAGAAGGAACGTGCGCGCAGACTTTGCAAGAGAACTGGCTTGGCCGAAGCCATCGCCATCTCGATGAGGCCCTCCACTTCGGAAGCGAACTGCGCGTCCATGACCTCAAGATCCACTTCGAAGTTCAATCGCAAGGAACGCGGATCAAGATTGGACGAACCCACATAGGCCCACAGGCCGTCAATCGCCAGCAACTTGGAGTGGTTGAAATTGCCGCTGGCACGCCAGATACGGCAATGACCCTTTAGTATCTGATCAAACTGCGCGGTCATGGCGCGGTCGACCAGCTTGAGATTGTTGATCGCTGGGACGACGATGTCGACTTCCACTCCGCGACGCGCTGCAGTGACGAGCGCGCTGATCAATTCCCTGTCCGGCAGAAAATAGGGCGACATGATGCGTATACGCGTCTGGGCGATAGAAAATGCACCCATCAGCATGCGGTGATTGGCTTCAACGCTTCTGTCAGGACCGGAAGGTACGGCGCGGATGAAAACCGGTTCGCCAGCATGCTTCTCCGGCGTGGCGATGAGCCAGGGTTCACCCGACAGGACTTCCTTGGTGGTAAACCGCCAATCTTCCGAGGCGATATGGAAGAGATCCGTGACAATTGGGCCCGTGAGGCGGAAATGTGTATCACGCGCATTGTCTTCCCCGACAATCTCTGCGGAAAAACCCGCGCGAATATTCATGCCGCCAGTAAAGGCGACCTTGCCGTCGACGATCATGATCTTTCTGTGGGTGCGAAGATTCGCGTAGGGTAGACGCAGTCCTATAATGATGTTGCCATTGAAGACGTCGACCTTGACACCATGCTTGGCAAGGTAGCCTACGATACTTGGGATGGAGTAGCGGGCACCAACAGAATCGATCAGTACACGGACCTTTACACCGCGCTTGACGGCCGCGATCAGTGCATTGGCCAGTCGCAGCCCAATCTTGTCACGGTCGAAAATATAGGTCTCGACGAGGATGCTGCGCTTGGCTCCCCCGATCGCGTCGAGCATGGCTTGATAGGCTTCATCGCCACTTTGCAGCATGGCAATGTCATTGCCCGTTGTCAGCCTGCATCGGCTGACCCGGTCACCCAAGGTCTTCATTGCGACAAATCGCTTCTCGAAATGCGCAAGGATATTTTCCGCGCTCGCATCGAAGCGCATGAAATGGTCCTGACCGATCTCATGCAGGAAGGCGCGTTGCGATGAGATCGAGGAGCGCCTGATGCGATTGATACCGGCGACCGCATAAATAACTGCGCCAATGACCGGTGAGAGGATGATCACGCCGACCCAGCCAATGGCAGCGCGAACCTCTTCCTTGGTCATCGTTGCGTGGATAGCCGCTGGTACGCCAAGGACGATAGACAACACAAAGAGGATTTGCGGCCAATAGGTAGGGAGGTAATCAGCCATTGCTGGAGGATTTCATGTCAAGACATCGAATCCCGGCGCGAGCGCCATTCGGCCAGCGAGACCGGCTGGTCGGGTATGCGGATCTCAAAACTCGTTCCTGCGACTTCACCCTCACGCAATTCAATCGTTCCCCCATGAGCCCGCACCAGTTCATGTACAATAGCAAGTCCAAGGCCAGTACCGCCAGAGCGGGCCGAGCCTTTAAAAGCCGTGAACAGATTTTCGCGCGCCTTGAGCGGCAGTCCAGGCCCTGTGTCTTCGACACCGATAATCGATGTTGTGCCGATCTGTCCGGCAGTAATTGTCAACCGCTTGACCACAGACGCGTCACCGCGGGTGTCGCCGCCCATCGCCTGGACCGAGTTGCGGCAAAGATTGGAGATAATGCGGAAGAATTGATCGGGATCGACGTCAATTTCGAACGACTCCGGCACCAGGTTTCTGAACTCTATCCCGGACTTCGCGTCAAGATTGAGCATTTCCTCGACGTCGCTAACGACCGTGCGCAACTTCACCCGCCTGCGCTGCGGTGGCGCTTCCTGCGTGCCGCCATAGGCAAGAACCGTCTGCGAATAGTTGATTGCGCGGTCGATGGTGCGCACCAATTTTGGCACGAAACGCTGGATCGCCGGATCGCTGGTGTTGGCAAGATGGTCGGACATGAGTTGGGCGGATGCCAGTATATTGCGCATGTCGTGATTGATCTTGGAAACGGCGAGGCCGAGATCGGCGAGGTGCTTCTGTTCCGAAAGCGTGCGTTGCAATTGGCGCTGCATGTCGGCCAGCTCGCGCTGGGCGATGCCCAGTTCGTCCTCGCGTTGCTCTGGCTTGATGATCTTTTGCGGGTCATCGGGCGCTTGCGCAAAGGCCAGCATATTGGCACTCATCCGCTGGATAGGGCGGATCAGCAGGCGGCTGATGGTAAGAAAGACAAGGCTTGCGGTAATTAGCGAGATGAAAAGTGAGATCAACGCAACGTTACGGGCATAGCGCAGCATCGCGTTGCGCAAGGGCGCGTCGGAAGTCAACAGTTCAATTATTTTTCCGGTGTCCCCGACCGGACCATAGACCCGGATGACGCGATGCCCGCCATTGACAAGCGTATCGAAGGCATCACGGATCATCGTGACGGGATCAGTCACTGTAATATCGATGTGTTTGTCGACTTTTGAGGGCATTTCGGAAACCGCCAGAAGACGCGATGCACCCTTTTCGCGCAGTACGATTGCTTTCGTGCCCGTTGCCAGCAGTACGTCATCCTGCACCGACTGTGGAATGTCTTTGTCATCACTCGCTGCAAGAACAACGCTGGCCGCCGCGACCGTATTGAGGCGGTCGGACAGCCAGCGAATTCGCATGTCGGCCATGGTAGGTACAAAAATCATCACTTCGGCCAGCAGACCGAAGAGGAGCGTGAGACGCAGCAGCTTACCCGACAGTCGCTTCAAGACGGGCAAACGCTGGCCGGCATGAAGCTCCATGTCCATTTTTTCTGGCTTTTGCTGGCTTGCGGTCATTTGTGCTCCGTCGCCGTTTGATGTAGGTCAAACGCCTTGCCGGCACAATAGAGCCTTTCTTACCTGGATAAAAGCGTTCTGCCGGAGCGAATTCGCAACAAGGTCAAGGGGTTTGGCCCGAAATTATCCCGGCCCGCTGGTGGTTACGACCAGGGGGTTTGACGGTTTGTTAATTGTCTCGGCTGCCAACGGCGGCGTCCGATGCAAAACATTGGCCTACCCAGCTTCCGGATCGACTGTCTCGCCATCCGGGAACAGGACCGGCTCTGGCCAGACAAGAAAGGCCAGATCCAGTTGCTCGATTTTGCCTGTTTTTGAATCACGTCAATCAATTGACTTATCAGCATCTGCCCTCTATAAGCCGCGCACGTCCGGGTTGACCGCCCCGGCGGCGTATTCTTATGCGCCAATGGCGGTCCTGATATGCTCCTGTCAAAGAACAGACCACAAGAAGGGCCGCACACCGCGGTATTTAACAAATGAAGCGTACTTATCAGCCATCCAAACTTGTCCGCGCACGTCGTCACGGGTTCCGCGCCCGCATGGCAACGGCAGGCGGCCGCAAGGTAATCGCAGCGCGTCGCGCTCGTGGTCGCAAGCGGTTGTCGGCATAAGGCGATCCGCGCGGATTCGTGCGGTTGGCCAAAGTTGGCACTACAGAATGAATGAGCAAAAACCACTCCGCCTTCGCAAGAGAGCGGAGTTTTTGGCTGTTCGGAACGGAGAGAAGCGCCGCGGCGTTTATTTTCTGCTGGAGGTCAAGGAGCGCGAGGATCGGGGTGGTCCGCCGCGCGTTGGTTTTACGGTCACCAAGAAGAACGGCAATGCCGTTATCCGCAATCGCATCAGGCGCCGCCTTCGAGAGGCCGTGCGCGTCAATGTTGCAGATGACATGCAACCCGGAACCGACTATGTGATCGTTGCTCGCCGTGACGCGCTTGATGCGCCGTTTACGGATCTGACCCGGGAACTCTCGAAACGGGTTTCCAAGAAAACACAGACTCGGCGTTCCACGAAGCCTTAACCGGCGCGGCAGGACCCGACCCCAAGGACTGACAATGGAAACGAACCGTAATTTCTTTATCACCATTGCCTTGTCCATTGTGATCCTGACGCTTTGGCAGGTGTTCTACATGAACCCCAAGATCGAAGCGCAGCGCGAACAGGCCCAGATCGAGGCCACGCGGCAAGGACAGACGCGCGTTGACGGGCAGGCAAGCACGCCTGCGGGAACGACTGCTGAGGGAACGACGAACCTGCCAGCATCGACGCCTGCAACTCCCGGCGCGAATATCCCCGGCCAGTCACAGGATGCTGTCCAGGCAGGCAGCCTGACCCGTGCCGCTGCCCTTGGTCAGTCCAGCCGTGTCAAGATCGACACACCGAGCCTTCGCGGCTCCATCAGCCTGACGGGCGCGCGTCTCGATGATTTGCAGCTGAAGGAATATCACGAGACCGTCGACGACAGTTCGCCGAATATCGAACTCTTGAGCCCAGCACCGCTGGCTGATGGCTATTTCGCCGAGATCGGCTTCACCGGCAATGATCTGACAGGCACCGTTCCCGGTCCGGCGACGGTCTGGACCGTCGAGGGCAACAATACATTGACGCCGTCTACGCCTGTTACGCTGGCTTTCACCAATGAGAAGGGCCTTACCTTCAAGCGTACCTTCAGCGTCGACGACCACTACATGTTCACTGTCAAGGACGTGGTGGCCAATGGAGCCGCTGCACCGGTCTCGCTTGCCTCGTATGGCCGCGTCACACGTTTCTCGAAGCCCCTGCATGCGAGCACCTATGTTCTGCACGAAGGTCCGATCGGTGTGATTGGCGATGACGGCCTGCAGGAATACACCTTCGCGAAGATCGAGAAAGAGAAGGAAGTCTCGCTGCCAAAGGCGACGACCGGTGGCTGGATTGGCATCACCGACAAATACTGGGCGGCGACGCTCATCCCCTCGGCAGCCAAGCCATTCCAGGCGCGCATGTCCTATTTTGAAGACGGACGCCCGCGGTTTCAGAGCGACTATCTATCCGATCCGACGACGATCGAGCCAGGCCAGTCGGCAACCATTGAGAATCTCATCTTTGCCGGTGCCAAGGAAGTCGGCAAGATCAATGCCTATGAAAAGGAACGCAACATCCGCCAGTTCGAACTGCTGATCGACTGGGGCTGGTTCTATTTCATCACCAAGCCAATGTTCTACCTGATCGACTGGCTCTACAAGGCTATCGGCAACTTCGGTGTCGCCATCCTCGTAGTAACGGTTCTGCTGAAGGCGGTGTTCTTCCCGCTTGCCAACAAGTCCTATGCATCCATGGCGCGCATGAAGCTCGTGCAGCCAAAAATGACCGAAATCCGCGAGAAATATGCGGACGACAAGGTCAAGCAGCAGCAGGCGATGATGGAACTGTACAAGACGGAGAAGATCAATCCGATCGCCGGTTGCTGGCCGATCCTGATCCAGATCCCGGTTTTCTTCGCGCTCTACAAAGTGCTCTACGTCACCATCGAAATGCGCCATGCGCCGTTCTTTGGCTGGATCCAGGACCTGGCAGCGCCGGATCCGACATCGCTGTTCAACCTCTTCGGGCTGTTGCCATGGGCTGTTCCGGCCTACCTGATGATCGGTGTCTGGCCGCTGATCATGGGCGTGACGATGTTCCTGCAGATGCGCATGAACCCCACTCCGCCCGATCCGACACAGCAGATGATCTTCAACTGGATGCCGCTGATTTTCACGTTCATGCTGTCGAGCTTCCCGGCCGGCCTGGTCATCTATTGGGCTTGGAACAACACATTGTCGATCATCCAGCAGGGCATCATCATGAAGCGCCAGGGTGTGAAGGTCGAGTTGTGGGACAACCTTGCAGGGATGTTCAAGAAAAAGCCCAAGCCGGCTGAATAAACGGGTTTCCCGGTTGCCTATGGAGTATAAAGCCCCCGGCCTGACCGGGGGCTTTTGTTTTGCTGCAGTTGACAAGGTGCCTATAAACATTGATTGCAGGTCGTATGCGACATGCCGAGATACGGACGGAAGAAAAATTGAGCGAAGCGCAGGAAACGACAAACAGGCTGATCGAGACGGGCAGATTGCTCTTCGCGCAGGGCTGGGTATTCATCCGCGGCGTTCCCGCCATGAAATTTCTGCCGCCAGAAGGCCCGCTTGAGATAGCTTTCGCCGGCCGGTCCAATGTGGGCAAATCCTCGCTGATCAATGCGATCATCGGCCAGAAAGGCCTGGCGCGCACATCGAACACGCCCGGGCGAACTCAGGAACTCAACTATTTCGTTCCAGAAGGGCATTCGGGCGAAAATGGCGATCTTCCGCCACTCGCCATCGTCGATATGCCCGGCTATGGCTTTGCCGAAGCGCCGAAAGAACAGGTCGACGCTTGGACCCGACTCGTCTTCGATTATCTGCGGGGCAGGACGACGCTCAAGCGCGTCTATGTTCTTATCGATGCCCGGCACGGCGTGAAGAAGAACGATGCCGAGGTGCTGGATCTTCTCGATCGTGCCGCCGTCTCCTACCAGATCGTTCTAACCAAGATCGACAAGATCAAGGCTGCAGGTGTACCGCGCCTCATGGAGGAAACAGCCCAGGTCATCAAGAAGCGTGCCGCGGCCTATCCGGTGATTTTGGCGACATCATCTGAGAAAGGCGCAGGGCTGGACGAGTTGCGCGCTGCCATCGCCTTGCTGCTCGAAGAATAGCTGCTGGCATAAAAAGGCCCCGCATCAATCCAGGACAATGCGGGGCATTTGTGCAGGTGCCCGTCTGCACAATCAGGTAAGTTTTCCAAATTACATTTTCGGCAAGAGAACCTTGTCAATCACGTGGATGACACCGTTCGACTGCTTGACGTCAGCAATTGTCACATTGGCGACGGTTCCGTTTTCATCGGTGAGAGTGAGCCTCTTGCCCTTGTACTTGGCGGTCCATACGCAGCCGCCAACAGTCTTGACCGGATGGGCGCCTTCGTCATCATCGACCATTTTCATGATGGTCTTGGCGGAGGCATCAGCCGCGACCACATGACAGGTCAGGATCTTGGCCAATTTGTCCTTGTTTTCCGGCTTGAGCAGCGTTTCCACCGTTCCCTTGGGAAGTTGCGCGAATGCAGCGTTGGTCGGCGCGAACACGGTGAAAGGACCTTTGCCCTGAAGGGTTTCGACGAGACCGGCTGCCTTGACCGCGGCAACCAGCGTCGTGTGATCCTTTGAGTTCACCGCATTCTCGATGATGTTCTTGTTCGCGTACATCGGGGCACCGCCCACGGTCGGGTTCTTGGCGAAGGCAGCGCCGGCAATCAGGACCGTTGAAAGTGCGATCAGGCGAAGTGATTTGGTTAACATCTCTATCTCCACTGTTTGTTTCCCCTCGGATGAGGTCAGCGAAGATACGGAAGGCTGCAGATATAAGTTTCAGCCGGGTGTGTTTATTATTGTGAGGGAAGGTTGTTTAGATGCCGCGAACCGTGCCAGCTGCAACGATTGCACCCGTGGGAGCTCCGCCGGGCGCGCCACCGGCAGGTTCAACGGTGATCGCCAACGTCGTACCATCGCGCAACTTTGCAGAAACGGGCTGAGGCAGATCGAATTCCGTCACTTGCGGCGATTTTATCAGGCCGAGTGAAACCGGAGCCTCGTTTCCGGCGATCAACCATAGTTCGAGTGACTTGTCCTGCGGGATGTCACCGGAAACCAATGTCATTTTCAGTTTTTTCGTCTGTTCGTCGAAGATCGCCAGGGTACGGACGGGGCTTCCCGCGGACTCCAGGGACGCCACCAGCTGAGGGCTGGTTGCGCGAGGCTCGATCAGATCGCGGCCAAAACCAATGACAGCAAGGGCGAGGGCGGCGAAAGCGAGTCCGCGCCAGAAAATGACGCTGGTCCACAACGGCATGCTGGCCAGGGTCGGTTCCGTTCCGAACAGGCGATGGTCAATCTGGCTTTTCAGGTGGTGCGGAGCGGCAACCGGTGCAAACTGATCGTTCAACGGGTCGAAATGCTGCTGCCAACGCACCACGAGCTGCGCAAAAGGCTTGTCCGTTTCGATACGGCGCGCAACCTCGCGCCGCTCCTCGGCAGGGAGCACGCCCAGCACATACTCGGCGGCAATGAGATCATCGCCTTCCGGGATTGTGTCTTCGGGTGGGGTCGGGCTCATTTCTCCAGGCATTCCTTCAGTTTCAACAGGCTGCGGCGCAGCCAGGTTCTCATCGTATTCAAAGGCACATTGTAGCGTCTTGCCAATGCCTCGTAACTGTCGCCGTTCAGATAGGCGCCACGGACCGCGTCGGCTCGCATAGTATCGAGCTGGCCAAGGCAATCGTAGATGCGTCGCGCTTCGCCGGTGGCCATCGCGGATTGTTCGGGATTGGGTGACGGCTCGGCCACGTCCACTGCCTGATCCAGCTCTGCTGCGGCAGGCTTACGCGCGCGCAGCACATCGATGCAGTGATTGCGGGCTATCGCGACCAGCCATGAAATCGGGCTCGTGCCGGCGACTGCAAATCGATCTGCTTTGTTCCATATCTTGACGTAAATATCCTGCAGCGCGTCTTCTGCTTCCGTCCGGTTACCCAAGATACGCAGACAGACGCCAAAAAGTTTCGCGCTCGTTGCCGTGTAAAGCGCATCGAAAGCCGCCCGGTCTCGAAGTGAGACCCGCGAGATCAGCTCCGATATGCCTTCAGGCGTCATGGGAATGGCGTTTCCAGCGTCTTGTTCGCGTAATTTAAATCTGGCGACGGGTTGCACTGTCAATGGCACGTCTACAAAAACGTTGGCGAGCAGCCTAAATCATGTTTGCTCGAACCCGTCTTTAGCGTTAAGAACCCCCGTCCTTCCCAAGCCGGAGCCTGCGCATCCATGTCCTCCACGTCCGACGCCGATCAAACCGCCGAAATCCAGGCAAATCTTCTCTCTGCCGCTCTGCCCTATATGCAGCGCTATGAAAACAAGACCGTGGTCGTGAAGTATGGCGGCCATGCCATGGGTGACGCCACACTTGGCAAGGCTTTTGCCCGCGATATTGCGCTTCTGAAACAATCAGGCATCAATCCCATTGTCGTTCATGGCGGCGGCCCGCAGATCGCATCCATGCTGGCGCGAATGGGCATTGAATCTAAATTCGAGGGCGGCCTGCGGGTCACCGACGCGAAGACGCTGGAAATCGTTGAAATGGTTCTGGCCGGCTCGATCAACAAGGAAATCGTTGCACTCATCAATGCCGAAGGGGAGTGGGCGATTGGTCTGTGCGGTAAGGACGGCAACATGGTCTTTGCCGAAAAGGCCAAGAAAACCGTGATAGATCCTGACTCCAACATTGAAAAGATCGTCGACCTCGGTTTCGTTGGGGAACCCGTGGAGATCGATCGTACGCTGTTGGACCTGCTCGCCCGTTCCGAAATGATCCCGGTCATCGCCCCCGTCGCGCCGGGCCGTGACGGACATACTTACAATATCAATGCCGATACTTTCGCGGGTGCCATTGCGGGTGCGCTTGCAGCTTCTCGGCTTCTTTTCCTGACTGACGTGCCAGGTGTACTCGACGGGAACAAGGAACTGATCAAGGAGCTTTCCGTTGGCCAGGCGCGCGCCCTTATCAAGGATGGTACGATCTCTGGCGGCATGATTCCAAAGGTGGAAACATGCATCGATGCGATCAATCGCGGCGTCGAGGGCGTCGTCATCCTCAATGGCAAGACGCCGCATTCGGTTCTGCTCGAACTCTTCACCGAGCGCGGCGCGGGAACTCTAATCGTTCCCTGATCACCTCTTGAGGTGATCCAGCGGGATCTTTCCCGGTCCCTTGATATTCTGCAGGACGAGCTGGGTGTGCACGTCGCGCACACCCTTCAGCCGCATCAACCTGTGCATGACGAAATCATTGAGATCGTCCACAGTCGGCACCATGACGTGCAACAGGAAATCGTGCTCACCCGTCATGGTCCAGCAGGAGGAAACCTCGTCCATGCGCTGGATCTCGGCGATGAAGCGCTCGGGTGAGTCGTCACTGTGTGTATTGAGGCGGACCTGCACAAAGACCTCGACCATGAGCCCTATCGCCCGCCTGTCAATGTTGGCGGCGAAGCCCTTGATGACGCCACTCTCCTGAAGGTGTTCGAAGCGCCGTGCGCAGGGCGTCGCCGACAGGCCGATCATTTGTGCAAGATCCGTTACAGCAATGCGCCCATTGCCCTGCAGGATTTGCAGCATCTTTATTTCAAAGTCGCTCAATTGAGGGGATGTCACTCAGTTTTCTCCATAATAAGAGATAGTTCACCCAAAATAATGCGCTATTGAGCTGTTTAGGTCAAATTCTCTCGTTTTCCCGTTTTATCCTGTTGGAAAGAGTTAGGACTGGAGGAGCATCCTATGACTATCAGTATTGAAGCCTATGCCCGCGAATGTGCGGAGCAGGGGTTGCGTGGCAATTACGCAGTGTGCCAACCGGATTTCACCGTTGAGCAGCAATACGGCTACTCGGATGAGGATCAGGAAGTGTGGCGCACCCTATGCGATCGTCAGACGAAATTGACGTCGAAGCTCGCCCATCACAGTTATCTCGACGGCGTGGACGCGCTCGGCCTGCTGGACCGCATTCCGGATTTCCATGAGGTCAGCGAGCGGCTGCGCAAATTGACCGGATGGGAAATTGTCGCCGTCCCGGGATTGATCCCGAACGAGCCGTTTTTCGATCATCTCGCCAATCGGCGCTTTCCGGTGACGAACTGGCTGCGAAGCAAGAAGGAACTCGACTATATCGTCGAACCGGACATGTTCCACGACTTCTTTGGCCATGTGCCGATCCTTAGTCAGCCAATCTTTGCCGATTTCATGCAGCTATACGGCGAGAAGGGTGGTGCCGCATCACGCATGGGCGGCGAACAGCTTGCGGCTCGGCTTTACTGGTATACGGCTGAGTTTGGGCTGATGAGAGAGGAGGGTGCACCGCTCAAGGCGTTTGGCGCTGGCCTCATGTCTTCATTCAGCGAGTTGCAGTTTGCTGTCACAAGCCCGGATGCGCATCATGTGCCGTTCGATCTGGAGACAGTGATGCACACCAGCTATGAAATCGACAAATTCCAACGGGCCTATTTCGTCCTGCCATCGTTTGCAGCGCTGAAAGATGCCTTCGAAAAGGCTGATATGGCAAAGTTGATTGCGCGCTGGAAAGACGTGGAGCCGCTGGACCCGGCGACCGTCTGACGCTATCCGGCAACCGGTCCGCCGGTTGCCGCCCCTCAAGCTGCGTTTTTGATATTGGACTGAACACATACGCAGTTGCGGCCGTTGCGCTTGGCTTCATAAAGCCTGCGGTCCGCAATCTGGAAAAAGTCGGCTATGGAGCCTTTCGACATGCCGACGACGCCGCCAATGCTGACGCTGAGCGGTACGCGTTGATTCTCGGAGTCCGGAATTCAATCCTGGTTACTTCTTCGCGAATGGTTTCGGCAATGGATTTCACCTGGCTCTCATCGTCCGTCGCAAGATAAACTGCGAATTCTTCGCCGCCGATGCGCGCGATACTGTCCTGCAGCCCAACACAGGTCGTGATACATTGCGCGATGGCCATCAGGGCACCGTCACCATTGTAGTGGCCGTGCAAATCATTGATTTTCTTGAAATGATCAGCGTCGATGATCAGCAGGGAACCGGCCAGCTGTGCTCGCGCCCCGTCCACGTAGTTGAAGAAGGCCTCGCGATTGAGCAGGCCCGTCATGCTGTCGCGTGACGATTTTTCAAAGAGTTTGGCATTGGTGATCTCCAGCTCTTGCATGACCCGGTTGAGCGTTTCAAGCGTCAGCCGCAATTTCTCGGCCTGCCGGAAAACAAGGAAGGAGATGGCCGGAGAGATCAGCAGCGGACAGACAGTTGCGATCATGTATCCCCGCGGGTCGTGCATGTCATTGGCGGACATGAGGGCGCCCGTGATCAGCAGAGAGCACGTTACCGAAATGACCATGACCATTGCACATTTGAAGAGAATTCTGGACATCGGACCTCTTGAACCAACTTCAGGTACTACGACGAATTGATGAAGCGCCTGTTAGCAGAAAATTTAAAAACGGTCGTAGTTCAGACTTTTTTCGTCTATTGATTCGGGAGCGAAACAGATTTTCTTGCATCTGATTTTGCGTCTTGAGAAACGGCGGAACCTGAATCGCATATGACAAACCAACCTGATCCACTGAATTTTGCCCATGTGACCGACTGGGTCTTCGATCTCGACAATACCCTTTACCCGCATCATTCCAATCTGTTTTCCCAGATCGATGTGAAGATGACGGGATATGTCGCAGATCTCCTGAAGCTATCCCATACGGATGCGCGCGAGCTCCAGAAGCGGTTTTACAAGGATTATGGTACCACGCTCAAAGGGCTGATGGACCGTTACGATATCGATCCGGATGATTTTCTGCAGAAGGTCCACGACATCGACTATTCCTGGCTGGTGCCCGATCCGTCCTTGGCAACTGCCATCAAGCAATTGCCGGGCCGCAAATTCATCTTCACCAATGGTGATCGCGGTCATGCAGAACGTGCAGCGCGCCAGCTTGGCGTTCTCGAACAGTTCGACGATATTTTCGATATCGTGGCTGCAGAATTAACCCCGAAGCCCGCCCGTGAAACCTATGACCGGTTTCTCGATATGCACAAGATCGAGGCGGCAAGCAGCGTGATGTTCGAAGACCTTGCACGCAATCTCGTTGAACCGAAAGCCTTGGGGATGACCACGGTCTTGATCGTTCCCCACAATTTCGAACCGACATTTTCGGAGATATGGGAACGTGATCCGGGCAATACGGACCACGTCGACTATGTCACGGACAACCTTTCCTCGTTTCTCAATTCAATCCTGCCACGGCCGGTGAATGTGAGCGAGACTGTCTGATACCGTCAATCCAACTCGTAAAACGTTCGGATCACTTCCCAGGCTTGCTCTGCCTTGTCGACGAAGGTTATCAACTCGCGGTCTGATGGTGAAATAACCCCCTGGTCGACCAGAAAATCGAAGTTGATCGCTTTTTCCCAGAATGATTTGCCGAACAGCAGGAAGGGAATGCGCTCCATACGGCCCGTCTGAATAAGCGTAAGCGCTTCAAACGTCTCGTCCATGGTGCCGAAGCCTCCCGGAAAGATGGCCATGGCTTTGGCGCGCATCAAAAAGTGCATTTTGCGGATGGCGAAATAGTGAAAATTGAAGCAGAGTTCGGGTGTGACATAGGCATTTGGCGTCTGTTCATGTGGCAGAACGATGTTGAGACCGATCGTCGGCGCACCGACATCGGCCGCGCCGCGATTGCCGGCTTCCATCACCCCTGGGCCTCCGCCTGTGACTACAACGAACTCGCGATTGTATGTGGTCGAAGAGTAGATCGAGCATAGTTGCGCGAACTTGCGCGCCTCGGCGTAATAATGGGAATTGGCTTCGAGGTTTTTCTTCTGTGTTTCGTTCTTGGCGGCCCAGGCAGCCCCGCCCGGCTCAGGAATGCGGGCTCCGCCGAACATGACAACTGTCGAGCGGATACCGCGCTCGGCGAGAGCCATTTCCGGCTTCAGCAACTCCAGTTGAAGCCGGACCGCGCGCAGGTCGCGGCGTGTCATGAACTCCGGGTCGGCGAAGGCCAGACGGTAAGTGTCCGATTGGGTTTGCGGCGTTTCCGGTGCGGTTTCGACGCGGCGGACCGCCTCGGAGGAGTGCGAGAATGGCGTCCAGCTATTTTTTTCATCGGTATTCAATTGTTCTACTCCTTCTGCGGACACTCATGGCGCTTACAGAAAATCCGTTCGTGATCCAACATGGTAACGCTGAGATTGACCCTCTCCCAGACTTAACTTACTAGCCCTTATCGTTAGTCTATCCGCCCGTGTAATGGAGTGATGTGAAAATGTCCAAGCCCGATCTGACCAGTCTCGAAATGACGATCGACAAGGCCTTCGATGAACGCGATGCCGTCAGCACCGAAACGCGCGGCGAAATTCGCGAAGCCGTCGAAACGTCTTTGCTTTTGCTCGATAGCGGTACGGTACGCGTTGCCGAGAAGCAGTCAGATGGGGTCTGGAAGACCAATCAATGGCTCAAAAAGGCAGTTCTTCTGTCGTTCCGCCTCAATCCGATGGGCATCATCGAGGGCGGTCCAGGCGGCGCAGCCTGGTGGGACAAGGTGCCCTCGAAATTCGACGGCTGGGGCGCGACTGAGTTCACCAAGGCGGGTATCCGCACAGTCCCGAGCGCGATCGTCCGCCGCTCGGCCTATATCGCACCGGGGGTGATTCTGATGCCGTCCTTCGTCAATCTCGGCGCCTATGTCGACGAGGGTACAATGGTCGATACCTGGGCGGGCGTGGGTTCGTGTGCGCAGATCGGCAAGCATGTGCATCTTTCCGGCGGCGTTGGCATCGGCGGCGTTCTGGAGCCGATGCAGGCAGGACCAACGATCATCGAAGACAATTGCTTCATCGGGGCACGTTCCGAAGTGGTTGAGGGGTGCATTGTCCGCGAAGGTGCTGTCCTCGGCATGGGCGTGTTCATCGGCAAGTCGACAAAGATTGTTGACCGCGCGACCGGCGAGATTTTCTACGGGGAAGTTCCGCCTTATTCGGTGGTGGTCGCTGGTACATTGCCGGGCAAGCCATTCCCGAATGGCCAGCCGGGGCCGGGCCTCTACTGCGCGGTTATCGTCAAGCGCGTCGATGAAAAGACCCGTTCAAAGACATCGATCAACGAACTGCTGCGCGACTGATATTGATATGCGGAGAGGGGCCTGCCCCTCTCCGGCGGACCTTCAGCCGGGTGCTGCCCTAATCTCCTCAACCGAATGGCTTCGCAGGGGCTTGCCCTCTGCTTGCTTCACACGGACGACCACTTTGCGGGTGAGCGGGACTGCAATATTCTTTCCAGCCGCCAATCGAATGATCTCACCCTGCAGGTAATCAATTTCAGTGGGGCGTCCGCGTGAAAAATCTTCCCACATGGACGAACGTGCTCTCGGGTCGATGGCGAGCATTTTTCGTGCGATAGCACGGAAAAAGAAAATTTGGCAGCCGCAGTATCCAGGGAAGCAGCGCCGGCGATACGCCCTGGATCTTGGAGGGAGTGATACCATGCGCCTTCATAACCTCCAGACCTTCGCTCATCTGATCGGCCAGAAGCAGTCGCCACTTTCGATCGGCAAGCTGTGCCGCAAGTGGTAAATTCGACAAGGCATTGGGCGCGTTGTTGAGGTTCATCAATAACTTGCCCCAGAGAACGCCCTGCATATCCGGGTCGTCGTTGACGGCAAGGCCGAGAACGGAGAGAAATTCCGCCAAACCGTCCAGCATGTCGTCGATCAGGATCGTTCCCCCCGTCGTTCGCCTGACCGTCAACGGGACGTCGTCCGGATCGGATTGTACGACGTTGAACGGTACCATCCCCGAAATCACACTCGTCTTGGCCGGCAGATACTGACGCAACACCCCGGCGTTAGTCACGCCATTCTGCAGGCTGACCACGATTGCCGCTGCGGGCGCATTTTTGGCGATCAACTTGGCCATTTCCTCGGTCGCGCCGCTCTTGACAGCCACGAGGATGATGTCGGCTCTTCCGAAGGCCACTGCAGGGTCGCTCGCCAGGGAAAAGTGCTCTGGCCCGACCTGCCGCGCCGTACCATCCAGATCGATGATCTTGAGTCCTTGCCGCTTGAGTGTGGCCTCGATCCGCGGTCGCGTCAGGAAGGTTACCCTCTTTCCCGCTGCGGCAAGACAACCGCCGGCATAGCAGCCAATCGAACCGGCGCCGGCAATGACAACCCGGCTGTCACTTGCGATCATCGTCTTTGCCCCTGATTGACTGCTCATAAGGCATTAAAACAGATGCAGAAACTATGATCCAGTGCGTGACACGATCCTGCTTTTCCATTATCGCTTTGGACATGAAATCCTCCGCTGATCCCGTACAGAACCTCACCAAACTCATTGCTTGCCCGTCAGTGACGCCCAACGAAGGCGGCGCGCTGTCCGCTCTGGAAGCCATGCTTTTGCCGCTCGGCTTTTCCGTGGAAAGGCCGGTCTTCAGCGAGGACGGCACGCCCGATGTCGAGAATCTCTATGCGCGGCGGTCCGGCAACGGGCCGCATCTGATGTTTGCAGGGCACACGGATGTCGTGCCGGTCGGCGACGAAACAGCATGGACTTATCCCCCGTTCTCTGCCGCCATCCACCAAGGCGAGATGTATGGGCGCGGTGCGGTCGACATGAAGGGTGGCATTGCCTGTTTTGCCGCCGCGGTGGCGCGCTATCTTGACAAGAATGGCGAACTTAACGGCTCCATTTCATTCCTGATCACCGGTGATGAAGAAGGCCCTTCTATCAACGGGACGGGCAAACTGCTGGAATGGGCCAAGGCGAAAGGCGAAAGCTGGGATGCCTCCATCGTCGGGGAGCCGACAAATCCGGACAAACTTGGCGACATGATCAAGATCGGGCGGAGGGGCTCGCTGTCCGGTACGGTTGTGGTCAACGGTGTGCAGGGTCATGCCGCCTATCCGCATCTTGCCGACAATCCGGTACGCGGTCTGGTAACGCTGGTTGACAGCTTGCTTTATCCCGCCTTTGACAAGGGCACGAAGGACTTTCAGGCTAGCAATCTGGAAATTACCACTATCGATGTCGGCAATACGGCGGTAAATGTCATTCCGGCCAAGGCAACGGCGGTATTCAACATTCGCTACAACGACACGTGGACGGATGAAACCCTTATGGCGGAAATTCACAACCGCCTCGACAAGGCGTCCGGACGCCGCAAATTGCGCCCGGGCAAGAAGGAGCCGGTGAACTACGACCTGATCTGGCGTCACCGGCCAAGTCACGTTTTTCTCACCCATGACGAGAAACTGATTGGAACGCTGACATCGTCGGTCGAAGCTGTAACCGGCAAGCGGCCGCAACTTTCCACCTCCGGCGGCACCTCCGACGCCCGCTTCATCAAGGATTATTGCCCGGTGGTCGAGTTCGGTCTTGTGGGCAAGACGATGCATATGGTTGATGAGCGGGTGGCAGTCGCCGACCTTGAAACGCTAACGCAAATCTATGAACGCTTTATTGCGGACTTTTTTGCATGAATGTACATGGGTGATATGCCGGATTTTGATGAGGTTCAGCGATATCTGTGGGGCGCCTGGCGGATGATGAATGGTCATGCCGACGGGCTTGACCTTCTCGATTTTTCCGAAGACGGCTTCTGGCAGTCATTCCATGCGATTACAATTTCGCTGCCGCCGCTCATTCTCGGCTGGATCATCTTCGCAAATGACATGATCGCGCTGCGCCCCGAAACAGGAAACCGGTTTTCCATTATGGGGCGGGTGGCTTTCGTTGACCTCGCTGCATGGGTTCTGCCGCTGGTTGTTCTGGCTTTAAGCGCCCGGCGGCTTGGCTTGGCCAAGCGCTTCAGCCCCTATGTCGTCGCAAGCAATTGGGGGACAGCGATTGCCGCGTGGCTCATGGTGCCTGCGACACTGGCGCGAGTCCTGTTGCCCGGCTGGCCTGGCTTGGCTACCGGTTTTGGCCTCCTGCTCTATGGAGGTATCATGTTCCTGACTTATCGCCTGACGCAGGTTGCGTTGAAGAAATCGCATGCCTATACGGCGGCGTTCTTTATCGTGCTGGTTGCCGGGTCGCTGTTTCTGATGATTCTGCTTCAGGCCGTGCTGGGTATTTCACTGCCGGAACCGGCAGTGATCGGATAGTCCACACCAATAAGATATAGTCCGTGAGGCGGTGCAACCGGGCCGCAGGCCTTGCGGTCGTGGGCTGCAAGTGCTGCGCTCACGTCATCCGCGCTCCAGCGTCCACAACCCACTTCGTTGAGCGTCCCGGCAAAGGAACGGATCTGGTTGTGGAGGAAAGACCGGGCGGAAGCTCTGATCTCGATGATTTCGCCGTTGCGTGAGACACTTAGGTGATCGAGCGTTTTGACAGGGCTTTTCGACTGGCACTGCGTTGCCCTGAACGTGGTGAAATCATGGGTACCGATGAGCCGCTGTGCTGCATAGTGCATGGCGTCAGCGTCGAGCGGCTTCTTCACCCACCAGGCGCGATTCGCTTCCAGCGGGGCGGGGGGGCGGCGATTGATTATACGATAGAGATAGCGCCGGCCGGTCGCTGAAAACCGCGCATCGAAATTATCTCCGACCAGTTCGACATTCATGATACCGACGGTTTCTCCAGCGATCACGAGATGTGCGTTGAGTGCTTCCCGAATTTTCGAGCTGCTCCAGTCCTTCGTCAAATCCACGTGAGCCACCTGTGCGGTTGCGTGCACACCGGAATCGGTGCGCCCTGCTGCGCCAAGGGAGATGGTTTCGCCGCAGAACTTGAAGATCGCCTGTTCGATGGCAGCTTGAACAGTGTGTCCATTCTCCTGCCGCTGCCAACCCGCATAGGGGGTGCCATCATATTCGATCGTTAGTTTGTAACGGGGCACTAAAGGGCTCCAAAGGCTGGAGCATAGATGAGCTTGCCCGATCGTGGCGCGTCGCCAAAAGCGAACGCCTGCAAATAGTCGCCCTGGTGCGCGCTCTCGAAGCCCGCCGCGCTCTGACGCTCATAGCCGAAGCGCCCGTAATATTCAGGTTCGCCGAGGACCACCGATAATATCTCCCCAGCAGCAGCCAGTTGCGCATGCGCCGTTCGCACCAGTTTGCTCCCCGCGCCTTGACCCTGACATGCGGGAAGGACTGCGAGCGGAGCAAGCGCCACTGCATCGAATTCCTGTGCGCCGGTCACCTTCAAGCGCGAAAACAGGATCTGGCCGATGACGGTCTCGTCGTTCAGGGCAACCAGTTCGAGTACGACATCTTTGTCCTGGCGCAAGCGCCGGACCAGGTTTTCTTCATCGGTTCCCGCGAAAGCTGCCGCGAGGATGTCAGAAATGAGGGAATAATCGCCGGATTGCGCCGCGCGGACGGTGATGCCACTCATGGCAACCGAGTCCCTTGCACGATCTTGGCGCCGCGCTGAAATTCTCGCCCGTCCATGACCTTGCCGCCAGCACGCTGCAGTGAGCGCAGGCGCACAGCGCCTTCGCCGCAAGCGATGCGCAAACTGTCATCAAGCACCGTTCCTGCATCACCAACTCCGGTCGCACGGATCGACCGCAGCAGCTTCACCCTTTCCAGGTTTTCGCCGATTTCCATCTCGCACCACGTACCGGGGAATGGCGCCAGGCCACGAATGCGGTTGTGAACGTCTATCGCGGGTTGTGTCCAGTCGATACGGGTTTCGGCCTTGGTGATTTTCGAGGCATAGGTGACGCCATCGTCAGATTGGGGTGTCAGAGTAAGGCTGTCACGCTCCAGCGCCGCCATCGCGCGCACCATCAGATCGGCGCCGGCTACGCTGAGCTGGTCATGCAATTCACCTGCTGTCATGTCCGCGGTGATCTTGACCTTCTCGGCCATGGCTACCGGACCGGTATCGAGACCTTCATCCATCTTCATGATCATGATGCCGGTTTCAAGATCCCCCGCCATGATCGCCCGTTGGATCGGTGCCGCACCGCGCCACCGTGGCAACAGCGACGCATGGCCGTTGTAACAGCCAAGGCGGGTTCCCTGCAGAATCGCCGGAGGCAGAATCAACCCATAGGCAACGACGACCGCAACATCGGCCCGAAGCTCGCGAAATGCCTGCTGCTCGTCTTCGCCCTTGAGGCTCTTCGGCGTGCGCACCTCGATGCCGAACTGTTCGGCATTGCGTTGTACGGGTGAGGGCGTCAGTTCCAGTCCGCGGCGGCCCGCTGGGCGGGGCGGCTGGCTGTAGACGGCGACGATCTCGTGGCCCTGGCCGATCAAGGCATTGAGGATGGGCACGGAGAAATCCGGTGTGCCCATAAAGACGATGCGCAAACTCATCGGCCTACACCGCCAGCCGGCTCGGCGGTCGGTCCTTGGCGAGCTTCTTGAATTTCTTGACCACCATTTCGCGCTTTAACCGCGAAATATGATCGATGAACAGAACGCCATTGAGATGATCGATCTCGTGCTGGAGACACGTCGCCAGGAGTCCGTCTGCCGCAACTTCATGGGCCTTGCCATCAAGATCGAGATAGGAAATCCGCACGTCCGCCGGACGCTCCACTTCCGCATAGTAGTCGGGAATGGACAAGCATCCCTCTTCATAGATATTGCGCTCATCGCTGGACGACAAAATCCGCGGATTGATTAGAATTTGGGGTGCTCGAGGCTCGTCTTCCTTGGAAAGGTCGATGACCAGCATCCGCAGCGGCTCGCCGACCTGAATGGCGGCAAGGCCGATGCCCGGTGCATCATACATGGTATCGAGCATATCGGTGGCGAACTTGCGCAAATCGGCGTCAAAGCGCTCCACAGGTTTTGAAACCTGGCGCAACAGCGGATCGGGAAGAATGACAAGCGGTTTGATAGACATGAGCATCACCTAATATCTCACCTTTGAGCCGTCAATCCGAAGCACAAGTCATTTGTAAAAATGTTCTCGTTTTGATCTCACATTTGCGATCCGAATCGGTTAGTCTGCGCAATATGGAAACTTCAATTTCACTCAATCAGACGCTGTTTCAACTCGGCGCCAGCTCGGTCTCTGTCGGCGCAGCTCTTCTTTCGGCCGCGGCAATCACCGTGCTCGTGGTGCTTTTCGCTGTCATCGCCGTGTGGCGTTCGGGACGCCTGCGGCTCGTCGCCGAAATACAGGCGGAAGACCGCGCACGCGATGCGGAAGCGCGCATGGGCGAAATTCTGAAGAGCCAGTCGGAAATGCAAGGCCGCATGCAGACCATGGCCGAGCTGTTCGGCTCCCGCCAGGCCGAGCTCAATCAGTCGATCCGCGAACGGCTCGACGGGATGACCAGCCGCATCGGCCAGACGATGACCGAACAGACGCAGTCGACGCACGAAAATCTGGCGAAACTGCAGGAACGGCTTGCGGTCATCGACACGGCACAGAATAATATTCAGGCGCTCGCCGGGCAGGTCGTGCAGCTGCAGGCGATCCTTGCCAACAAACAGACGCGCGGTGCCTTCGGTCAGGCGCGGATGGAGGCGATCGTCGCCGATGGCCTGCCGCAGGGTGCCTATGAGTTTCAGGCGACAGCTTTCCAACGGCAGCCGCCCGGACTGCGTCGTGCGCATGCCGAATGGCGCACCCAATCTTGTGATCGACGCGAAATTTCCATTGGAGGCGTGGAATGCTATCCGGGCGTCCGAGAGCCCGGAAGCCAAGAAGATGGCGCTCGCGCAATTCCGCCGCGATGTGGAAATCCACATTCGCGATGTCGCCGAGAAGTATCTGATCAATGGTGAAACCCAGGACACGGCATTCCTGTTCGTGCCTTCCGGATCGATCTTCGCCGAAATCCACGAGAATTTCGAAGGCGTGGTGCAGAAGGCGCATCGTTCGCGTATCGTTATCGTCTCGCCATCGCTGTTGATGCTGTCCATTCAGGTCATTCAGGCCGTGCTCAAGGATGTGCGGATGCGCGAACAGGCGCACCTGATCCAGGGCGAGGTCATCCGGCTGATGGAAGATGTGGGCCGGCTCGACGATCGCGTTCGCCGCCTGCAGACGCATTTCGGCCAGGCCAACAAGGATATCGACGATATTCTCGTTTCCTCCGGCAAAGTAACCAAGCGCGGCCAGAAAATCGAGGCGCTGGAATTTGCCGAAGCTCCGGTCGGCGATGTCGCTAGGGAAGCGGAGTCCGCCCGTACTGCCGCATCAGCGACAGGTCAATTGCGGCTGCGCGTCGTCGATGGCGAGGACTAAGCGGCCCCGAGCTTCTTTTGCCGGGCTTCCCAGGTGCCCGTTGTCTGTGGCTTGATGAATAGCGTCACGATATCCGGGTTGGCCTTTTTCAGGGCGGTCTCGATGCGCTGGACACAGGCCTCGATCTGTGGCGCCAGCACATGATCCTCAAATTCGACGCTGAGACCGGCAACGATCTGTTTCGGTCCCATGTGAACCGTTAGAACGCCGTTGGCTTTTTGAATGTCGGGATCTCCGTTGGCGATGTCGAGAATTTGCTGTTCGGCCTCGGGTAGCGCTGCTTCACCCATCAGCAACCCCTTGCTTTCGCGGGCGAGGAATATTGCCGTCGCGCCAAGGACGAGCGAGATGCCGATTGAGGCAACGCCGTCAAGTTCAGGCATGTCGAAGACTTGCGCAGCCGAAATGCCGATGAAAGCGATGATCAGACCAAGCAGCGCGGCAGTGTCTTCGAACAGGACGGTAAAGACACTGGGATCCTTGCTTTGACGCACCGCCTGCACATAGCCAAGCTTGCCCTTGACTGTCCGGAATTCTTTCAAGGCAACGAACCATGACGCGCCCTCAAAAACCATGGCAAAGCCGAGCACCACATAATTGACGAGGGGATTGGCGGCCGGTTCTGGGCGCATGATATGGGTGAGGCCCTCGTAGAACGAAACGCCGGCACCAACCGCAAAGACGAGCAGCGCGACGATGAAGCTCCAGAAGTAGAGTTCACGGCCGTGTCCGAGGGGGTGCGTCTTGTCTGCCGGCCTTGCAGCGCGGCGCAGACCGTAGAGCAGCAGGCCGCCATTGCCGGTATCGACGAGAGAATGAACCCCCTCCGACAACATGGCGGAGCTGCCCGTAAAGAATGCGGCAATGAACTTGGTGGCAGCGATCAGCAGATTGCCAATAATCGCGGCATAGATCACCTTTTTCGATCCGGCATGAGTCGTTGCTGAATGTGATGCCATGCTGCCCCCTATCCGCTCGACAACGCCAGATAGTTTGAATCGTTCCGTCGCCTGGCGACCACGCGATAAACGCACGCGCCTGGCGGGGCTGCGGCAGCAAAAGGTCGGAATGGCGCTAGCCGTCGCCTGCTTCATGCGCTAACCCTGCCTGCAAATAGCGCAGGGCATCATGGCTGAATCCACAACTGAACAAGCGATCTTCCTCGGCATCGATACGGGCGGCACCTATACGGACGCAGTTCTGTGGTCCGAACAACGCGGAGTCATCGCCAAGGCCAAGGCTCTCACCACGCGCCATGATCTGAGCGTCGGCATTGCGGGGGCGGTTGAGCGCATCGTTGCGGAGGCCTCCGTGCGTCCAGCGGACATCAGGCTTGTATCCATGTCGACGACGCTTGCAACGAACGCGCTGGTCGAAGGGCAGGGTGGCCGCATCGCGCTCGTCATGGTGGGCTTCTCTGCAGCCGATCTGGAGAAGGCCGACCTTGGAACTGCTCTGGGCTCGGATCCGGTGGTGTTCATTCCTGGCGGACACGATGTCTATGGCCGCCCCCAACCGTTCGATACGGCTGCATTGATTGAGGCGTTGCCGCGTTTGAAGCAGGAAGTCACGGGCTTTGCCGTCTGTGCCTATTTTGCCGTGCGCAATCCGGAGCATGAAATCGCCGTCCGTGATCTGGTGCGCATGGAAACCGGACTTCCCGTCACCTGCAGTCATGAATTGTCGGCCAAGCTGAATGGCCCGCGGCGCGCCCTGACCACGGTGCTCAATGCCCGGCTCATTGCCATGATTGACCGGCTCGTGGCCGCTACCGAAGGTTTTCTCGACCGGCGCGGCATCCATGCACCGCTGATGGTGGTGCGCGGCGATGGCGCGCTTGTCTCGGCCGCCTTTGCCCGCCACCGGCCGATCGAGACGATACTCTCGGGACCGGCGGCCAGTCTGGTTGGCGCCCGGCATATGACCGGCCTCGACAATGCGATCGTCTCGGATATCGGCGGCACGACGACCGACGTGGCGGTTCTGGACAAGGGACGCCCGCGGCTCGACCCCAACGGAGCGACCGTTGGTGGCTTCCGCACCATGGTGGAAGCGGTAGCCATGCGCACTTTTGGCCTCGGCGGCGACTCGGAAGTATCACTCGATGACAATGCGATGGCCCCTAGCATCAAGCTCGGACCCAGGCGGCTGGTGCCGCTGTCGCTGCTTGCAACCAATCACGGTGCGGTAGTCATCGAACATCTGGCGCGTCAGGTGAAAGCCGCGAATGCCGGGCGGCTCGACGGGCGTTTCGCGCTTCTGACCGGCGTTCCGGCACAGATGGCGTCGGGCTTGAGCAAAGGCGAGGCCGAGCTCTATGAACGCATCACCGTCGAGCCGCAGCCGCTTGACCGGCTGTTGAATTCTGTCTCACAGGCGGCGACGATCAACCGGCTTGTTGCGCGGGGACTTGTGCATCTTTCAGGCTTTACGCCATCGGATGCCTGTCACGTGCTTGGCCTGCAGAACAACTGGAACACGGAAGCGGCACGCTACGGTGCCATTCTCTATGCACGGCGCAAGGATGGCGCCGGGCGCCCGCTATGCGACACGCCGGAGGAAGTTTCCCACCGTACATTTGACGCGCTGATCCGCAGGTCATCCGAAGTCGTTCTCGAAACGGTCTTCGCCGAGGACGGGCTGGAGGGGCCGGAGACTGTGGCAAACCCCTTGGTGCATCGGGCTCTTTCAGGCAAAAGCGGGATTGCCGGCGTCCGGCTCGATATTGACCGGCCAGTGATCGGACTCGGCGCATCTGCCCCGGTCTATTATCCGGCAGTGGGTGAAATGCTCGGCACGGAATGCATCGTTCCAGTCGATACGGACGTTGCCAATGCTTTGGGCGCAGTTGTCGGACAGGTGCGCGTGTCGGTCGAGGCACATATCAGCCAACCCGTGGAGGGTTTGTTCCGGGTGATGGCAGGTGAGGTCGTCAGGGATTTCCAGATTGAGGAGGAGTCGATCACCTTTGCAGAAGGTGTCCTGAAGCAGCAGGCCGGGTTACTGGCGCTGGAGGCTGGAACCGACGAAGCGCAGATCAGCATTGCCAGAGACATCAGTGCTGCAACCGTCGAGGAGCAACGCAAATTCATCGAGGCCGTGCTGATTGCCACTGCTTCGGGCAGACCGAGGATTGCACACTAGATCATTCTTTCCACCAGGGCATAAATCCTGTTCACTATTGATGAATTGACGCGGAATGCTCCGATGTGTTCAAGGGTAGGATGACGAAAATCTTGAAGGAACCGATCATGGGCGAGCGTATCGAAATCAACGGGTTGCAGGTGGCGAAGGAGCTCCACGACTTTGTGGTCAACGAAGCCATTCCGGGAACCGGTATCGATGCTGCACAATTCTGGTCAGGGCTCGCGCAGATTATTGATGATCTGGCGCCGAAAAATCGTGAATTGCTGCAAAGACGCGATGCTTTTCAGCAAAAGCTGGACGATTTCTATAGAGAGAAGCGCAACGCCGGCTATAGCCAGGAAGAATATGAGACCTTCCTGAAGGAGATCGGGTATCTGCTGCCCGAAGGCGGTCCGTTTTCCGTGTCCACAAGCAATGTCGATCCGGAAATCGCGGTCACCGCCGGCCCGCAGCTCGTCGTTCCGGTGATGAATGCCCGTTACGCGCTGAACGCTGCAAATGCGCGCTGGGGTTCACTCTATGATGCGCTCTACGGCACGGACGCCATTCCGGACGAAGGCGGTGCCGAAAAGGGCAAGGCTTTCAATCCATTGCGCGGCACCAAGGTCATTGCCTGGGCCAAGGCATTTCTGGATGAAAGTGCACCGCTCGATGGCGCGAATTGGGCGGATGTCTCTGGAGTTAGTATTGAAAATCAGGAGCTTGCCCTAAGCGTTAACGGCAAATCAGTTGCGCTCAAGGACGAAGGCCAGTTTGCCGGCTATCGCGGCGATGCCAAGGCGCCGGCCGCAATCCTGCTGGTCAAGAATGGCCTGCATGTCGAGATTGTCGTCAATGCCGGCCACACGATCGGCAAGAGCGATCCTGCCCACATTGCCGATGTCCTGCTGGAATCCGCGCTGACGACGATCCAGGATTGCGAGGACTCCGTTGCCGCGGTCGATGCGGAGGACAAGGTCGTTGTCTATCGCAACTGGCTCGGTCTGATGAACGGCGATCTCGAAGACACATTCGAGAAGGGTGGCAAGACGGTCACGCGCAAGCTCAATGCCGACCGCGACTATACCGGCAAGGATGGCAAGCTGCTGAAAGTGCCTGGCCGCTCACTGATGCTGGTGCGTAATGTTGGTCACCTGATGACCAATCCAGCCATTCTCGACAAAGACGGCAATGAGATACCCGAAGGCATTATGGATGCGGCTATCACCGCTTTGGCTTCCCTCCATGATATCGGACCGAATGGACGGCACATGAATTCCCGTGCTGGCTCCATGTATGTCGTGAAACCGAAAATGCATGGTCCCGAAGAGGTCGCATTCGCCTCCGAACTGTTCGGACGTGTCGAGAAATTGCTCGGTTTGCGATCGAATACGATCAAGATGGGTATCATGGACGAAGAGCGCCGCACGACGGTGAATCTGAAAGAAGCAATTCGCGCCGCCAAGGAGCGAGTCGTCTTCATCAACACCGGATTCCTCGATCGCACCGGCGATGAAATTCATACCTCCATGGAAGCTGGCCCGATGATCCGCAAGGGCGACATGAAGCAGGCTTCCTGGATCGGCGCCTACGAAAACTGGAATGTCGATGTCGGCCTCGAATGCGGACTTTCCGGCCACGCTCAGATCGGGAAGGGCATGTGGGCGATGCCCGACCTGATGGCTGCTATGCTTGAACAGAAGATCGCCCATCCCAAAGCTGGCGCCAACACTGCCTGGGTACCATCGCCGACCGCTGCGACATTGCACGCCACCCATTATCACAAGGTCAATGTCGCCGATGTGCAGGCCGGGTTGAAAAAGCGCGGCCGGGCGAAGCTCAGCGACATCCTGTCTGTGCCGGTCGCCTCGCGCCCCAACTGGACGCCGGAAGACATCCAGCATGAACTCGACAACAATGCGCAGGGAATACTCGGTTATGTCGTGCGTTGGGTCGATCAGGGCGTCGGTTGTTCCAAGGTGCCGGACATCAACAATGTCGGCCTGATGGAAGACCGCGCGACGCTACGCATCTCCGCCCAGCACATCGCAAACTGGTTGCACCATGGTGTCGCAACGGAGGCGCAAGTGCTTGAAACCCTGAAACGAATGGCAGCTGTCGTCGACAAGCAGAATGCGGGCGATCCGCTCTATCAGCCAATGGCAGCGGATTTTGATGGTTCCATCGCCTTCCAGGCTGCCTGCGATCTCGTTTTCAAAGGCCGCGAACAGCCCAATGGCTATACCGAGCCGGTCCTGCATCGCCGCCGGTTGGAGCTGAAGGCCAAGCAATTGGCCTCATAGATCCGAAAATGGCTGCCCTGTACCGCGCCCGATGCCTTGCTCTCCTGATCATATCGATCGTGGGGAGTACAGCATCGACGCTTGCGGGGGAGGTGCAGGCAGAAATCGAGATTGTTGATTGGGGGTTGACCAGCGCCAAGGAAGTTGGGTCCGAAGCATCCCCCGATACTCCAACGGGATTGAACCGGTTGGTGGAAGGACCGGTCAACGTGATCCGTACCACGAAAATTCAGGCCTGCATCGGGACGAGCTTCGGCATTCTCTACAGGATTGCCGGGATGGAGCACCTTAATGTCCTTCCCATTACGGTGGTCGTTCTTCATCCGTTGATCAGGACCCCGGACGGAAGATCGATGCAGAAGAGCAGCTGGCCCGATAGCGCCGCTCCGCAGCAGCGCTATGCTGGCTGGGTTTTCGAGGAAAACTTCGAGCTCGTGTCCGGCCCATGGACGATCTCACTGCGTGATAAATCGGGCGAGGAACTGATATCGAAGAACTTCGACGTGATTGCTGGAAACTGCCCGATTTCCTGAAGTGTTTGTTCTGATAGGTTCTCAATCAACGCGAGGACGAAAGATGTCGAACCGGATGAGCCGCATTGGAATGCTTGCATGTTTCGTCAGCGCACTCGTGGTGGTATTTTCGTACGGAAGTAATGTTGCCTCCGGTGCTTCTGATTCCGGTCTCTATCGGTCACAGGCCGTCGTCTCCGGTCAAGGAGAGGCTAACAGGGTCCTCGGTCTCGCACAATGTCTGGAAGATGTTCTGGTCAAGGTTTCCGGCGATCCGCGCCTGATCGGAGACCCAAAGGTTGTCGAGCTAACCGGGCAGGCGGCCGGGTTTGTTGCCAGATTCCGGTATCGGGATCGTATGTCGAGCATTCCCATACACGACGAACAGGGCTCTTACGACAGGCCGCATGATCTTACCGTCGAATTTGACAAGGCAAAAGTCGATGCAGCTTTGCAATCGCTTGGTCGGGAGCCCTGGCTCTCAACCAGGCCGCGTGTCGTGGTGTTCCTCGCGGTGCACGGGAGAAAGGAGAGCTTCGCATTGACCAGCGACAGCGAACATGATCCCGATATGCGTACCGCACTCGCAGCGGCCGCTGAACGGGTTGGTTTACGGATGGCGTTGCCAACACGGACGCAATTCGCACTCAGGGGCAAGAGCAGGGACATACCAGCTGAAGATTTCGATGTCGCACTGACTGGAACCTTGGCCTGGAGTGACAGGGCTCTCGGCTGGATTGCAGACTGGCGATTGCATTCGCCGGGGAGAACATATCATTGGCAAATCCGCGGTGTTGGCTTCGATGACGCCTTTCGCAATGGCATGCGGGGCGCCGTGCAAGTTCTTTCCGGTCATGGTCAGCCGCAATAGATTGCTCGCGGCGATGCTGCCTACTTGTTTGCTGGCTGATTCTTGTTTAGGCGATGGCGCATGAAACTGCTTGCGCTCGATACCGCTGCCAATCTCTGTTCCGTTGCCATTCTCGATGTCGAAACCGGGACTATCCTGGCAGAGATAAGCGAAGATATCGGCAAGGGGCATGCCGAGCGCCTGATGGCGGTGATTGGGCAGGTTACCGAAAGGGCCAATATCGCCATTGGTGAGATTGGCAAGATCGCGGTCAGCGTCGGCCCTGGCTCATTCACTGGCGTCCGCGTAGGAGTATCTACGGCGCGGGGCTTCGCACTTGCCCTGAAATGCCCGGTGGTTGGCATCAGTACACTCGAGGCGCTGGCCTGCGATGCAGCGAAACTGATCCCGGGCAACTCCATTCTTTCGATCATCGATGCCCGGCGCGGTGAGCTTTATGCGCAATTCTTCGGCGAGGATGGGTCAGCGTTGTCGGAGCCTATGGTGACGACCCTACCCCAGATTCTCGAACAATTGACGGAGCGTGGTCCTGACTATGTCCTTGCGGGTTCTGGTGCTCCTCTCGTCAATGAAAATCTGGATCGCCCGCTCGACGCTGCCGTAAAGGCGGCAACCGGCAGCATCGAAGCATTCGCCCGGCTTGGCGCAGTGCGTATTGCCGACCGCGAATCGCCAAAACCACTTTATCTGCGCGGACTCGACGTCAAACCCCAACAGGGCTTTGTCCTGAAGAGGCAGGTCACGGAATGATCGGCTTTCCTTTCGACAATCTGCGGCCACGCAACTTCGTTATCGAACCGCTCATTCGCGATGACGCCGCAAACCTCGCTGGCATCCACAGTCTGACTTTCCGTCAACCGTGGAGCGATGACGATTTTCATGCCCTGCTGGTTGACGATAATGTGTTCGGGTTCATCGCCAGGGAAGAAGGAAATCGCAGGGCCCAACCCGGCGGCTTTGTACTGGCAAGGCTCGTGATGGATGAGGCGGAAATCCTCACAATAGCGGTGACACCGCAAGCGCAGCGCAGGGGCCTTGGCCATGCATTGATGGACGCGACGGCTCCGACACTTGCACAACGCCCGCGCCGGCATGCTCTTTCTGGAGGTGGATGAACTGAACGCCCCGGCTCTGGCACTCTATCGCAGACTGGGATTCAAACAGGTTGGGAAACGGCCTGGCTACTACCAAACGGCCTCAGGGCGCTCGGCCGCTCTGACAATGCGCCGCGATCTGAAACCGGGTCGCTGACATGGTGGCCTGGTTGCGTTTCATGGTGATGGCGACGGCATTTGTCCTTACGATCCTTTTCCTCGTACCCTTGCAGTATGTGTTCTTGAAGACGGGCTGGGGGCCGCGAACCAAAGCGCCGATGCTCTTCCACCGTATCGTGAGTCGGCTACTCGGTTTCCGTATCCATGTGCACGGGGAAATGGCGAAAGATCGCCCGCTTCTGCTCACCGCCAATCACACCTCCTGGACCGACATTGTCATCCTTGGTTCCTTGCGTGAAATGGCTTTCATCGCCAAGGCGGAAGTGGCAACCTGGCCGTTGTTTGGCATGCTCGCCAAATTGCAGCGCACGGTTTTCATCGAACGGGAAAAACGTGGCAAGACGCATCAGCAAGCCAGTGTCATCGCAACCCGCCTTGCTGCCGGCGATGCGATGGTACTTTTCGCTGAAGGCACGACTTCGGACGGCAATCGCGTCCTTCCTTTCAAGACTTCGCTGTTTGGTGCTGCCCAGGTGGCTATCCGCGAAACTGACGTGCAGACAGTGACCGTACAGCCGGTGGCGATCGCATATACCCGGGTTCACGGCATTCCGATGGGGCGCGTTCATCGGCCGATCGTCGCCTGGCCGGGCGATGTGCCACTCGGGCCGAGCCTCATCGGACTTTTGAAGGACGGGGCCGTCGATGTAGACGTCTGGTTTGGCGAGCCCATGGTGATCGATGAAAAAAGTGATCGCAAGGCTTTGGCGCGGACCATGGAAAAACGGGTGCGCGCGATGGTGCTGTCTTCGCTAATGGGCCGCAATCTTGTCAACCCGTCGGCCGAAAGCAACGAAGAGGCTATTCTCAACGGCGACAAAAACCGTTAGAAGCCTGCTCATGGACGATATCAACATTACCACCGAGCCGGATGCAGCCTCCGGAACCCTGACGCTTTCGCCAGCGCTCGCCAATACGCGCAAGGTCTATGTGAAGACCTATGGCTGCCAGATGAATGTCTATGACAGTCAGCGCATGACCGACAGTCTGGCGGCGGAAGGCTATAGCCCGACCGATACGGCCGAGGACGCGGATCTGGTGCTGATCAATACCTGTCACATTCGCGAAAAGGCGTCGGAAAAGCTTTATTCAGCACTGGGTCGTCTGCGCAAGATGAAGGATGCGCGGGCGAAAGAAGGCCGCGAGCTGACTGTTGGTGTCGCTGGCTGCGTCGCACAGGCCGAAGGTGACGAGATCACGCGCCGGGCCCCGGTCGTGGACCTGGTCGTTGGCCCGCAGACCTATCACCGGCTGCCGCAGGCGCTCGCCCGTGTGCGCCAGGGCGAACGTGTCGTCGAGACCGATTATGCGATCGAAGACAAATTTGAACATCTGCCAGCTCCAGCGAAAGAGCAGACCAGAAGCCGTGGCGTAACTGCCTTTTTGACCGTGCAGGAAGGGTGCGACAAGTTCTGCACATTCTGTGTGGTGCCCTACACCCGTGGTTCGGAAGTATCACGGCCCGTCGCCCAAATCCTTAAGGAAGCCGAAAAGCTTGCCGATGCCGGTGTACGCGAACTGACGCTGCTTGGCCAGAACGTCAACGCCTGGCATGGGATGAGCGATGACGGACGCGAGTGGGGCCTGGGCGAACTGCTCTATCGTCTGGCCGAGATTCCCGGTATTGCCCGTTTACGTTACGTGACCAGTCATCCGCGGGACATGGACGACACGCTGATCAACGCCCATCGCGACCTTGCCATACTGATGCCTTATCTGCATCTGCCGGTTCAGTCGGGTTCCGATCGCATCCTCAAGGCGATGAACCGCCGACACACCGGAGCTGACTATCTGCGCCTGATTGAACGCATCCGCGGTGCCCGTTCGGACATCGCGCTGTCAGGAGATTTCATCGTTGGCTTTCCTGGCGAGACGGAGGCCGATTTCGAGGCGACGATGCAAATCGTACGCGACGTTACCTACGCCGCGGCCTATTCGTTCAAATATTCACCGCGGCCCGGCACACCCGGTGCCGATATGGAGAATCATGTCGAAGAATCGGTGAAGGATGAGAGGCTGCAGCGGTTGCAGGCTCTGCTTAGCGAACAGCAATATGCCTTCCAGCGCAGTCTCGTCGGAAAATCAATGGATGTACTGGTCGAAAAGGCCGGAAGGGTGCCTGGGCAGATGGTCGGACGATCTCCTTGGTTACAACCTGTAATTATAGATGTACACGGCGGTCGAGATCGGCGACATTATCAGCCTACGAATCATCGACACCGGGACCAACAGTCTGATTGGTGTTCGGGAGATGAACTCGGCGAGCAATGGGACTATAACGGGCTGAACACTTTTTTAGGAGAGCCGTTTGAACGCCACCGAAAAACTGAAACCCGCTCCGTCCGGAGCCTCGGATCTGGCGCATATCGTACTGACATTTGATAACAACCGGCTGGCGAGTGCGCTGTTCGGCCAGTTTGATGAAAATCTAGCCCGTATCGAGCAGAAACTGGGTGTCGATGTCCGCTCAAAGGGCAACCAGCTTGCTATTCGCGGCGAGCCAGGCGCCACCGAACAGGCGCGCAGGGCACTCGACCAGCTCTACGAACAATTACAGAAGGGCCATGACATCTCCGCGTCCGATGTCGATGGCGCGCTCCGTATGGCGATTGCCGCCGACGACCAGTTGACGCTTCCCACTATGGAAAACAAGAGCAAGATGGCTGCTGCCCAGATATCGACCCGCAAGAAGACGATCTTTGCCCGTACACCGACGCAGGACGCCTATATGCGCGCACTTGATCGCTCGGAACTGGTGTTCGGCGTAGGTCCTGCAGGTACAGGCAAAACCTATCTGGCGGTGGCCCATGCGGCGATGCTTCTTGAACGCGGACTTGTCGACCGCATTATCCTTTCGCGTCCTGCGGTGGAAGCGGGTGAACGGCTGGGGTTCCTTCCGGGGGACATGAAGGAAAAGGTCGATCCCTATCTGCGTCCGCTCTATGACGCACTCTATGACATGATGCCCGCTGACAAGGTCGAGCGCGCGATCGCCGCAGGTGTGATCGAGATCGCGCCGCTAGCCTTCATGCGTGGCCGCACGCTGGCCCATTCGGCGATCATTCTCGATGAAGCGCAAAACACGACTGCCATGCAGATGAAGATGTTTTTGACACGTCTTGGCGAAAACGGCCGAATGATCATTACGGGCGATCCAAGTCAGATCGATTTACCCCCCGGTCAGAAGTCCGGTCTGGTTGAGGCGCTCAGAATCCTTGATGGCGTCAGTGGCATCGTCACGGTCAGGTTCACAGACGTGGACGTGGTTCGTCATCCGCTTGTCGCTGCGATCGTGCGGGCCTATGACAAGGAAGGCGCCAAGGCCTGAGGCCTTGCGATGAGATTTTGATCGATATCGATATACTCGTTGAAAGCGCTGGCTGGCCCGAAGAGGCCAAGCTGCACGATTTGTCAGTGCGCGCCATCGCGGCTGCCTGGCAACAACTTGACGGCGGTGAACAGCCGGAGAGCGAACTGAGCCTCGTATTCACCGATGATGCGGCGATCAGGGAACTCAACAATGACTGGCGCGACAAGGACAAGCCGACCAACGTCCTGTCGTTTCCGGCTTTCGCACTAAAGCCAGGTGGAAGACCTGGCCCCATGCTTGGCGACATCGTGATTGCCCGCGAAACGGTAGCGCGAGAAGCTGTTGATGAGGAAAAGCCTTTCGATCATCATCTGACTCATCTTATTATCCATGGATTTCTGCACCTGGTCGGATATGATCATGTGACAGAAGCCGAGGCCGAGGAGATGGAAGGGCTGGAGCGCAAAATTCTGGAGCGTCTTGCAATTCCAGACCCATATGCGCTATCCGTCATCGACGATCAATCCGATTGAGGACCATGTCTGACACGTCGCACCAGAACGAACCTGCCGCGCCCCCAAAGGGCATAATGGGGCAGGACAGTGATGCCGAAGGGCAAAGTATCACCAGAGCGCAAGGCCCCGAAAAGCGCTCGCTTCTTTCCACCCTGTTTCCATTTCTTCGCGCTCGCCCTGGAACGTCCTTGCGAGAGGATCTTGATGCCGCGCTGGCAGAAGATCATCATGGCGATACAGCGTTTTCGCCCGAAGAACGTGCCATGTTGCACAATATCCTGCGTCTGCGCGAATTGCGGGTCGAGGATGTTATGATCCCGCGTGCCGACATCGAAGCGGTCGACATCACCACGACGCTCGGCGACCTTCTGGAGATGTTCGAAAAGTCTGGCCATTCGCGCATGCCGGTGTTTGCGGAGACGCTGGATGATCCGCGCGGGATGGTGCACATCCGCGATGTCGTCAACCACATCACCAAGATTTCGAGGGTCAAGGCGCCGCGCAAGTCGGCCGCCCGCGCACCGAAGGTGCCGGTTGCCGCTAAGTTCAATCTTTCCAATGTGGATCTCACCAAAACGATTTCAGAATTGAGCCTGATGCGGCCGGTTCTGTTCGTGCCGCCGTCGATGCTTGCAAATGATCTGATGGGACGGATGCAGGCGCAGCGCATCCAGATCGCCCTGGTCATCGATGAATATGGCGGGACAGATGGTCTGGTTTCGCTGGAAGATATCGTCGAAATGGTTGTCGGCGATATTGAAGACGAGCATGACGATGATGAGGTAATGATCATAGAAGAGCCGGAAGGTATCTTCATCGCCGACGCCCGTGCCGACCTTGACGAGGTTTCAGAAAAGATCGGTGGCGGATTTGTTATTGGCGAGCACGGTGAAGACGTCGATACAGTCGGCGGGCTGATCTTCTCGATTCTCGGCCGCATCCCCGTACGTGGCGAAATGGTGCAGGCTGTACCGGGTTATGAATTCCATGTGCTGGAAGCAGACCCGCGGCGTATACGCAGGGTTCGGATCGTACCGTTGCGCCATGCGGAGCGCCGTCCGCGTACGGTGCGGCAAGGCGCGGCCGACGAGCCGGCGGAAACGGACGAATGATTGGCGCAAGTCTCACCGTTTAAGACTGAGGGAAAATCAGAGAGGGTGGGACACCGCATGGTCCAGCGTCTGGCCGGAAAGGTCATTCTCCTGTCCGGTTGGAAACGGGTTGCTTTGGCGTTCCTCATGGGTGCCATGGCGAGTTTCGCGCTTCCTCCATATGATTTCTTTGCAGTCTGTTTTGTGTCGTTTCCGGTGCTCGTATGGCTGATTGACGGCGCCGTCGACAATGCCAGCTCCGGTCCAGTCCGCCGACTGGTGCCTGCTGCGATGATCGGCTGGTGGTTTGGCTTCGGCTACTTCGTCTTTGGCCTCTGGTGGATCGGTAACGCATTGCTCGTGGACGCGGCAAATTTTGCCTGGGCCGTACCCTTCGCTGTCCTTGGCCTGCCTGCGTTTCTCGCGATCTTCTATGCCTTTGCTGCCGCGCTCGCCCGGCTGTTCTGGAGCGATGGCCTTGGGCGGATTCTGGCTCTCGCCTTTGGTTTTGGCATCGCCGAATGGTTGCGGTCCTTTATCCTTACCGGCTTTCCATGGAATGCCATCGGATACGCTGCCATGCCGGTGCCATTGCTGATGCAGTCGTCCGTCATTGTCGGACTGCTTGGGATGAATGCGCTTGCGGTAATCGTCTTCGCGATGCCCGCACTTCTTGCCAGCCGCCGTGATCTCAAATCAGGTCTCGCCGTTGCGCTTGTGCTGGTCTGTGCTCACGCCGGATTTGGTGCCTATCGACTGCATTTCGCCCATAGTGATGCCAAGGGACCGCAAATTCGTATCGTCCAGCCGTCGATCGCCCAGGACGCAAAATGGGATGCCAATGCCCGGCGCGGCATTTTCGATCAGCACCTTGCCCTGACCGGAGAAGCGCCCAAGGACGGCAAGCCCAAACCGCAAGTGATCGTCTGGCCGGAAACATCGGTCCCGTATCTCCTGACGAAAGCACCGGAAGCGTTGAAAAGCATTGCCGACGTGCTGACAGATGATCAGGTCTTGCTTGCCGGTGCCGTCCGCATGGAAGAACCAGGCGGCAACGAAGACCCGCTATATTATAACTCGATCTATGCCATCGATGGCAGCGGTGAGATTACCGGCGCCGCAGACAAGGTACATCTCGTCCCCTTTGGGGAATACGTCCCGCTAGAGAATGTTCTGCGCAGGTTTGGTGTAAGCGAAGTTGTTGAAATGCCGGGTGGATTTACCGCAGGGCCAACACGGCGCTCCCTCACGGTAATGGAAAATTTCAACATCCTGCCCTTGATTTGCTACGAGGCAATATTTCCGGCCGAGATGGCCTACCATGGCCCATCTGCCGATGCGATCATCAATGTCACCAATGATGCTTGGTATGGCAATACGCCCGGCCCTTACCAGCATTTCCGGCAAGCGCAGTTGCGTGCGGTTGAGCAAGGGTTGCCCCTTGTTCGAGCTGCCAACAATGGCCTTTCCGGCATCGTCGATCCATATGGTCGAATCATCGACGCCCTTGCGTTGAACGCTGTCGGTGTCGTGGACGCCACGCTTCCAGCGAAGGTTCAGCTACCTCTAAGTGAAGATATTATCCCGCTACAATTCTGGATTGTAATTTGCATGGTGTTGATTGCAATGCTGGCGTATTTTTTACGCCACAGGACAAGGGTTGGTTGACATTTCAGGCATAGGCCTGTCGAATGACGACATATTTGGCCCGTTGATATATTGGTGATAAAATTCATTTTCAGCCCCATTTCATACGAATGAGATTTTCATGTCCGATAATAAAAAGAGACCTAATCCAGTAGACGTACACGTTGGAGCGCGAATTCGCTTGCGACGCAACATGATAGGAATGAGCCAGGAGAAACTTGGTGAAAGCCTCGGAATAACGTTCCAGCAAATCCAGAAATACGAAAAGGGCATGAATCGCGTCGGTGCGAGCCGATTGCAAGCCATTGGCAATATTCTCAATGTTCCGGTCACGTTTTTCTTTGATGACATGCCGGGTCAATCGGACAAGCCCAAGGGATTCGATGAAGAAAGCGAGACTACCTATGTGGTGGGCTTTCTCAATAGCTCGGAAGGCATTCAGCTTGCCCGGGCCTTCGCGAAAATCACGGATGCGAAAGTCCGGCGGAAGATACTTGATCTGGTTCGGACATTGGGTGACGAGGAAGAGTGATCAGCTAAAAATTCGGTACGGCCGTTGAACGCATTCTTACCCGTTGCGCAAAAATATTCTCAATGTACCGTTTGTTTGAAAATGAAACCAATTGACTGAACCCCTCTACCTTGGCAAAGACTACGCAGCTCCGCTCAGACTTGGTCAGGCGGGCGTTCGTTTGCTTTCAAGAGGGGTTCCCCGTGACACGCAGTTCTTATCTTTTTACCAGTGAGTCCGTATCGGAAGGTCATCCAGACAAAGTCTGCGATCGCATTTCCGATGAAATCGTCGACATGATTTACAAAGAGGCAAAGAAGACGGGCGTTGATCCGTGGACTGTGCGCATTGCTTGCGAAACGCTGGCAACCACCAACCGGGTCGTAATTGCCGGGGAGGTACGTGTACCTGATACGCTTCTGAAGAAAGACAAAAGCGGTGCCGTCCTGAAAGACGCAAAGGGCCATCCGGTCATTAATCCATCACGATTCCGCGCCGCAGCTCGCCGCGCCATTCGCGATATCGGCTATGAACAGGACGGCTTTAACTGGAAGACTGCGAAGATCGAGGTCCTCTTGCATCCGCAATCCGCGGATATCGCCCAAGGCGTCGACAACGCTGCCGACCGTCAGGGCGAAGAAGGTGCCGGCGATCAGGGCATCATGTTCGGTTATGCCTGCCGTGAAACACCGGATCTCATGCCGGCTCCGATCTATTATTCCCACAAGATTCTCGAACTTCTGGCTGCTGCCCGCCACAAGGGTGAGGGCGACGCCGGTAAGCTTGGACCGGACGCAAAGAGCCAGGTCACGGTTCGCTACGTCGATGGCGTTGCAGCTGAAACGACCCAGATCGTTCTGTCGACGCAGCATCTCGATGCGAGCTGGGATTCCAAGAAGGTTCGCAAGGTCGTCGAGCCTTACATTCGTGAAGCCCTGGGCGACCTGAAGATTGCCGATGATTGCGTCTGGTACATCAACCCGACCGGCAAGTTCGTCATTGGCGGTCCGGATGGCGATGCCGGCCTGACCGGCCGCAAGATTATCGTCGACACCTATGGTGGTGCTGCTCCCCATGGTGGCGGTGCATTCTCCGGCAAGGACACGACCAAAGTTGACCGTTCGGCCGCTTACGCTGCACGCTATCTGGCAAAGAACGTCGTTGCTGCCGGCTTTGCCGACCGCTGCACGATCCAGCTTTCCTATGCGATCGGTGTCGCCCAGCCGCTGTCGGTCTATGTTGATCTGCACGGAACGGGTAACGTGCAGGAGGATGCGGTTGAAGCGGCCCTGCGCAAGGTCATGGACCTTTCGCCTTCAGGCATCCGCAAGCATCTCGACCTCAACAAGCCGATCTATGCCAAGACGTCCGCCTACGGCCATTTTGGCCGCAAGCCCGGCCGCGACGGCTCCTTCTCCTGGGAGAAGACTGATCTGGCGAAGCAGCTGAAGTCTGCTCTGGCCGCGTAAGCAGCCATTGCGAATAAACCGATGAGTGAACCAAGGCGCGAGCGTTCGACGGAAGCATTCTTCGGGAGAAGAAGTGGTAAAGCGCTGCGTCCCATGCAGCGCTCTATCCGCGATGAATTGCTGCCGCTGCTCAAACTCGATCTGAACACACCGGCACCTGCCGACCTTCGCAGTCTGTTTACTGCGGAGGTCGAGACGGTTCGGATGGAAATCGGCTTCGGCGGTGGTGAGCATCTGTTGCACGAAGCATCGCGCTGCCCCAAATCCGGATTTATCGGCGTCGAGCCGTTCGTCAACAGCATGGCGAAACTGGTTGTCGATCTGCATGAAAATCCGCTGCAGAATATCCGTCTCTACGACGATGATGCAACACAGGTACTTGATTGGCTGCCGGCCGCATCGCTGGACGGCATCGATCTATTCTACCCTGACCCCTGGCCAAAGAAGAAACACTGGAAGCGCCGCTTCGTAAGCCAGAAAAATCTCGACCGCTTTGCCCGTGTCCTGAAATCAGGAAGCCGTTTCCGTTTTGCCTCGGATATCGATACGTATGTGAACTGGACGCTGCAGCACTGCCGTGCCCACGAGGAATTCGATTGGCAAGCCGAGACTTCGGCTGACTGGCACACGCCCTACGAAGCGTGGCCCGGCACGCGCTACGAACAGAAGGCCCATCGTGAAGGCAGGATCGGCGCCTATCTGACGTTCCTGCGGCGCTAGGACATTCTCGGCTCCCCTTCAATTTGTTTTGCATTTCGCGTGACAGCTTCCTGACAGTTTTCTAGTATCATTTTACGGATGAGGAGACTGCTGGGAGGCTGTCCATACATTCATATCGTGAAGTCTCGGTTTGGTATGCATTTGCCAAACCAGCTTTGACTTTCGGCATCTTCCCGCTTCTTCACAGACCTATCAAAAACCGATGGCCGATGGCCATCATGGGAGGACTTCCAGAATGCGTAAGATGTTGCTTGCTTTTGTTGCCGCCGGAGCGATGGTTCTGTCCGGCCAGGCTTTTGCCGCCGACTACAAAATCATGGCTCCCGCAGCGCCAGGCGGCGGTTGGGACCAGACCGCACGCACGATCCAGACCGCAATGCAGGACGAAAAAATCTCCGGCAGCGTTCAGGTGGTCAATGTACCGGGTGCCGGTGGTACGATTGGCCTGGCACAGTTTGCCAACTCAGCCAAGGGTGATCCATCCCAGCTGATCGTTGGCGGCTATGTCATGGTCGGCGCTATCTTGACCAATGCCTCGCCGGTAACACTCGACCAGGTTACGCCGATTGCGCGTCTGACCGGTGAGTTTGAAGCCCTGGTCGTTCCGGCTGCATCGCCGATCAAATCCATGGCCGATCTCGTCGAGAAGCTGAAGGCCGATCCCGGTGCTGTTTCCTGGGGCGGCGGGTCCGCGGGCGGCACTGACCACATCACTGCTGGTCTGATCGCAAAGGCCGCCGGCGTCGACCCGACGAAGGTCAACTATATTGCCTTCTCCGGTGGCGGCGAAGCATTGGCTGCCATTCTCGGCGGCCAGGTTACAGTCGGCATTTCCGGTTACGGAGAATTCGAATCGCAGATCAAGTCGGGGGCCCTGCGCATCATCGGCATCTCGAGCGATGCCAAGGTCGAAGGCATCGATGCGCCCACATTCAAGGAAGCTGGCGTTGACGTTTCCATCCAGAACTGGCGCATGGTCGCAGCAGCTCCGGGCATTTCTGCGGAACAGGAAGCAGCAATCGGCGCCGACGTGGAAAAGCTGGTGAAGTCAAAGAGCTGGCAGGATCAGCTCAAGGCCAAGGGCTGGGCTGATACCTATCTCGCCGGCGATGCCTTCAAGGCACAGCTGGCAAAGGATACCGAAGCAACATCGGCAATCCTGAAAGATATTGGCCTGGTAAAATGACGCAAGAGTCACCGACATCCGAAACGCGCCGCCCTGACCGGGCGGCGCTGGTAATTGCCGCCATTATTGCGATACTTGCGGCGGTGATCGTCTACAGTACGGCGACAGCACATGGTGGAAGCGCCACCAGAATCGGCCCGTCGGCCTTCCCCTATGCCATTGCTGGTTGCCTCTTCGTTCTCTCGATCTGGACGGCCTTCGAAGCGATGCGTGGCGATTTTCCCGCGCGGGAAAAACAGGAAATTCAGCCTGTTATCTGGGTAATCGGTGGTTTGGCAGCCCAGATGCTGCTGCTGCATATCACGGGCTTTTCCATCGCGACCGGACTGCTGTTTGCCGCGACCGCACGCGGTTTTGGCAAGGGTCCGCTGTGGATGACAATTCCCATCGGCATAATTCTGTCATTCATCGTCTGGGTCATTTTCGCCAAGGGGCTGCAATTGTCGCTCCCTGCCGGGCCACTTGAACGTCTCATTTAAGGGAAGGCTCTAGATCCCGCTATGGATAGTTTTACCTTATTGGCACATGGCTTTGCCGTTGCAATGCAGCCGCTCAATCTGCTGTATGCGTTGATTGGCGTAACGTTGGGCACCGCAGTCGGGGTTCTTCCGGGCATTGGACCTGCCCTTACCGTCGCGCTGCTGCTTCCGGTTACCTACAAGCTCGATCCTGGGGGATCGCTTATCATGTTCGCGGGCATCTACTATGGCGGCATGTACGGCGGTTCGACCACGTCGATTTTGCTGAATACACCTGGCGAGAGCTCGTCGATCGTCACCGCCCTTGAAGGGAACAAGATGGCGCGGGCCGGGCGAGGCGGTCCTGCACTGGCAACGGCGGCTATCGGTTCGTTCGTTGCCGGGCTGATCGCAACGATGGCGCTGGCGTTGATCGCTCCGACGATCGTCAAATTCGCCCTGTCGTTTGGACCCGCAGAATACTTCGCTCTGATGATCCTGGCGTTTATGACAGTTTCGGCGGCGTTCGGCGATTCCACATTGCGCGGGTTGACGGCGCTGTTCCTCGGGCTTGCCCTTGGTCTGGTCGGCATTGATCTTCAAACCGGACAGGCTCGCCTTGCTTTCGGTATCCCGGATCTGCTCGACGGTGTGGAAGTCACAACGCTGGCAGTGGCCCTTTTTGCCATCGGCGAGACTCTGAGCGTCGCTGCGTCCCATCGGTACGGCGAGGAAAAGATTGAGCCCGTCAAGGGTTCGGTCTGGATGAGCAGGGAGGACTGGTCGCGTTCCTGGAAGCCTTGGCTGCGCGGAACCTTCATCGGCTTCCCGATTGGCGCAATGCCTGCGGGCGGCGCCGAGATCGGCACGTTCCTGTCCTATTCAGTGGAAAAGCAGTTGGCGAAGAAGCCCGAAGAGTTTGGCCATGGCGCCATTGAAGGCGTCGCTGGCCCTGAAGCCGCCAACAATGCGTCGGCTGCCGGAACGCTGGTTCCATTGCTGACGCTCGGTCTGCCGACGAGCGCGACCGCTGCGATCATGCTCGCTGGATTCCAGCAATTTGGCCTTCAACCCGGACCATTGCTGTTTGCCAATAATCCGCAGATCGTCTGGGGGCTGATTGCCAGCTTGCTCGTCGCCAATTTCATGCTGCTGGTTCTGAACCTGCCGCTCGTGGGACTTTGGGTACGGTTGCTGTCGATCCCGCGGCATTGGCTCTATGCGGGGATTCTGGTCTTCGCCACGCTCGGTACCATTGGCGCCAATCCTTCGACATTCGAGCTTGGCATGCTGCTGGCCTTTGGTGTGCTTGGATATATTTTGCGCCGCTTCGGTTATCCGATCGCGCCGGTCGTTGTCGGATTGATTTTGGGCCCGATGGCAGAACAACAGTTGCGGCGTGCACTGGCGATCAGTCAGGGCGACGCCACCGTGCTTGTAGGATCGCCGATCGCGGTGATTCTGCTCGTGCTCGCCGTTTGTGCTGTCGTCGTACCGCTTATCATGCGCGCGCGCGGCAAGGGCAAGGTGCTCTCGGCGCTGGCCGCGAGCGAAGACTGATCAGGTCAGCCCGCGTCCACCGGGACCAATTAGTTCCGGTGGATGGAGCTGAACTGTACGGGGTCGATGCCGAGGGCGCGCAAGTCTGAGGCAACCGGCTGGTGGCCGATGCGCGTTGCCGATGCTACCGCGACAGCGCTGCCAAACACGTTCAAGAAGCGGCCGATCTTCGTTGGAATATGTATCTTTGTCATTTCTCTATCCTTTCGCAATGATGCTGCGATGCAACATAAATAGGAGGGATGACCAGATAAGTTTAGGTCCGATAGTGCAGGGCAGCCATGCGAAATTGCATTGCAAAAAGCGCCGATGGCAAACTGTGAGTAGAAATTCACGTCTGTGCTTGAAACCTGCATGTCATTTCGGTATATAGAAGTCATATTCTTGGTCGATAGAACAGGAGTGGGTCCAGACCGGTCCCGCTCTTTTTTGTTTCTTGGGGCCGAAACAGGGAAAAAATTTGCGTGACAGACGGCGCTGAAACAGAGCACGAGACAGCCTCCGCCAAGGGGCTTGAACAACGGATTATCACTGAAACCGGTGTCGATGCCCGGGTGGCCGGGATTATTGAGCCGGTATTGGAATCCATCGGGTTCCGTTTGGTGCGGGTTCGTCTCTCCGGTCTAAACGGACTGACCTTGCAGATCATGACCGAGCGTAACGATGGCACCATGACTGTCGAGGATTGCGAGCTCGTCAGTCGGACGTTGTCGCCTGTGCTCGACGTTGAGGATCCGATAGACCGGCATTATCATCTGGAAGTTTCGTCGCCCGGTATTGACCGTCCGCTCGTTCGTAAATCGGATTTCGTCACCTGGACCGGACACGTCGTCAAGATTGATACGTCCGCTGTTCTGGAGGGGCGCAAGAAGTTTCGCGGCCGCATAGCGGAGGTTTCCGCTGATGCCGTCACGGTGGAAAGCGATCAGGCGAGCTACGGGGACAAGCCAGTCGTCGAGGTGCCGTTCGAGATGATCGCGGACGCGCGGCTTGTTTTGACGGATGACCTCATTCGTGACGCTCTGCGCCGCGACAAGGATTTGCGCGAGGGCCGGATCCGGAAGAGACCGATGCCGCGGCAGGCGAGGCAAACGCTTCGGCCGCCGAGCAGGAACAGACAAAACAGGATTGATATTTCATACGCCCGCAGGACAAGCGAGGTGGTGAACCCCCGAGGGGGAACCTTCAAGGAGAAGAACATGGCAGTCAGTGCAAACAGGCTAGAACTTCTGCAGATCGCCGATGCGGTGGCACGCGAGAAGTCGATTGACCGCGAGATCGTGATTGCGGCGATGGCCGATGCCATTCAGAAAGCTGCACGCTCGCGTTATGGCCAGGAAACCAATATCCGCGCCGATATCAACGCGAAGACCGGTGAAATCAAGTTGCAGCGTCTGCTTGAAGTGGTCGAGACGGTTGAAGATCCGGTAACCCAGATTGGCATGGATGCCGCTCGCGACCGCAATCCCGATGCCCAGCCCGGCGATTTTCTCGCCGACCAGTTGCCGCCAATGGATTTCGGCCGCATCGCAGCACAGTCCGCTAAGCAGGTTATCGTGCAGAAAGTGCGCGAGGCCGAGCGTGACCGTCAGTATGACGAATACAAGGATCGTGTCGGCGAGATCATCAACGGCAGCGTCAAACGCGTTGAATATGGCAATGTGATCGTCGATCTCGGCCGCGGCGAAGCCATTGTGCGCCGCGACGAGTTGATCCCGCGCGAAACTTTCCGCTATGGCGACCGTGTTCGCGCCTACGTCTACGATGTGCGTCGCGAGCAGCGCGGCCCGCAGATTTTCCTGAGCCGCACGCATCCGCAGTTCATGGCCAAGTTGTTCACCATGGAAGTGCCGGAAATCTATGACGGTATCATCGAGATCAAGTCGGTAGCCCGCGATCCGGGTTCGCGCGCCAAGATCGCTGTGATTTCCCGCGATTCTTCGATTGATCCGGTGGGCGCCTGCGTTGGTATGCGCGGTTCACGCGTTCAGGCGGTCGTCGGCGAGTTGCAAGGCGAGAAGATCGACATCATTCCATGGTCACCGGAGCCTGCTTCCTTCATCGTCAATGCGCTTCAGCCCGCTGAAGTTGCAAAAGTTGTTCTCGATGAAGACGCCGAGCGTATTGAAGTTGTGGTCCCGGATGACCAACTATCTCTTGCGATCGGCCGTCGTGGACAGAATGTACGTCTGGCCTCGCAGCTGACAGGCTGGGATATTGATATCCTCACGGAGCAGGAAGAGTCGGAGCGCCGTCAGAAGGAATTCGTCGAACGCTCAAATCTGTTCATGGAAGCGCTTGATGTTGACGAGATGGTTGGTCAGGTTCTTGCCTCCGAAGGTTTCGCCAGCGTCGAAGAAATTGCCTATGTAGATAGCGACGACATTTCCTCCATCGATGGTTTCGACGAGGAAACGGCGACGGAAATCCAGCAGCGCGCCCAGGAATATCTTGGCCGCATCGAAGAGGAGCGCGATGCCCGCCGCAAGGAATTGGGTGTCTCCGACGAACTTCGCGATCTGCCGGGCATGACGAATGCCATTCTCGTTGCGGTCGGCGAAGACGGTGTCAAGACGGTCGAAGACTTCGCCGGATATGCGGTTGACGAATTGACGGGCTGGCGTGAACGCAAGGATGGTGAGACAATCAACTATCCCGGCATCCTGTCGTCGTTCGAAGTCAGCCGCGCCGATGCGGAGCAGATGGTACTTGCTGCGCGCCTTAAAGCTGGCTGGATTACGGAAGAGGATCTTGCTGCCGCCGAGCCCGAAGCAGAAGCGGATGAAGAGGTCGCCGGGTAACGCTCGATCATGAAAGTGCATGATTTTTTTGAGCAAGGTCATGCGGAAATGATGAAGAGCGAACAAGGCGTGGAACCGGAAATGAACGACAGGACGTGCATTGTCACGCGTGAAAGCGGTACTGTCGATGACATGATCCGGTTTGTCGCCGCTCCCGATGGGACGATTGTCGCCGATTTGAAGCGCAATCTTCCCGGCAGGGGGTGTTGGGTGAAGGCCCAGCGGCGTTACATTGATGAGGCGGTCAAGCGAAAGCTCTTTCCGCGCGGGTTGAAAAGCAACGTCCTTGTTCCGGATGATTTCGGGCTAGCTGTGGATCAGATGCTTGCAAAATCCGCGCTTGGAAGTTTTGGGTTGGCGCGCAAGGCCGGTGTTGTGGTAACAGGGGCCGCAAAAGTGGACGCTGCCATCCGCAACGGCACTGCAGCTCTCGTCCTTCACGCGTTTGAAGCGGCGGAAGATGGTGTCCGCAAACTTGACCAGGCCCGCCGTTCGGTAGTTTATGCGGGCGGACCGGAGATACCCGCCCTTTCATTGTTTGAAAGCAGTGAAATGGATTTGGCATTGGGTGGGGTAAATGTGATACATGCTGCCGTACTCAAGGGAACGGCAGCTGCCGGGTTCGTTAAACGAGCCTGGCTGCTACAGCATTTTCGCGATGGCCGTGACGATCGGGCCGACGCTAAAGCGGCAGCTGCCGCGAAGGAAACGGAAACGGAATGAGCGATACAAAATCGACAGACGACAAGACGCTTGGCGTCAACAAGAAAACCCTGACCCTGAAGCGGCCGGGTGTTGAGCAAAGCACAGTGCGCCAGAATTTCAGCCACGGGCGCACGAAGTCTGTTGTCGTTGAAACCAAGAAGCGCAAGTTTAGCCTTCCGGACCACAAGCCGGAGGTTGCGCCTCCTGCTGCGCCGGCTCCAGCCCCGGCCCAAGTGGCAACACCTGCTCCGGCAGCGCCGGTGCGGCTTGCGCCTCAGCCTGCTCCAACGCAGGTTAGTCCGGCAGCAGCACCCCGTCCGGCAGCACCAGCCGCAGCTGCACCCGCGGCCCAGCCAACCGCACGTCCTGCCGCGCCATCGCCGCAGCAGCGTCCGGCACAACAGCCCTACCGTCCGTCCGGCCAGCGTCCGAACGACCGCTCTGGCATGGTACTGAACACCTTGTCGGCTGCCGAGCTAGAAGCTCGCCGCAAAGCGCTTGAAGGTTCAAAGGCCCGTGATGCCGAAGATCGCGCCAAGGCCGCCATTGAAGCGGCCCGCCGCGCGGAAGAAGAGGCTTTGCGCGCCAAGGAGCGGGAAGATTCCGCCCGTCGCCAGGCCGAGGAAGAGGAGCGTCTGCGCAAGGAAGCCGAGGCCAAGCACAAGGCCGAAGAGGAATCCCGCAAGCGTCAGCCTGAGGTCAAGACAGTTGATGATGGAACGGCGAAAGCACCGGTGCGCAGGCCAAATGCAGCCGAAGAGGACGACGATCGCCGTGGTCCGGCAGGAGCCCGCCGTGGTGGTAGCGCCGCGCCGGCCAAGCCGGAAGTTCGCGCACCCAAGGTCGTCAAGGGCGAAGACGAACGCCGCCGTGGCAAGCTTACATTGGGCTCTGCGCTCAATGATGAGGGCCGCAGCCGTTCGCTGTCCGCCATGCGCCGCCGACAGGAGAAATTCAAACGGGGCATGCAGCAGGAGAGCCGCGAGAAGATCGCGCGTGAAGTCATTCTGCCTGAAACCATCACCATCCAGGAACTCGCTCAGCGTATGGCCGAGCGTTCGGTCGATGTTATCAAATTCCTGATGAAGGAAGGCCAGATGATGAAGCCGGGCGATCTGATCGACGCCGATACAGCCCAGCTGATTGCCGAGGAATTCGGTCATACGGTTCGCCGCGTTGCCGAATCTGACGTTGAAGAGGGTATCTTCAACGTGCAGGACGATGAGGCCGCATTCGCATCGCGTCCGCCGGTTGTCACGATTATGGGTCACGTCGACCACGGCAAAACCTCATTGCTCGATGCAATCCGTCAAGCCAACGTCGTTTCCGGCGAAGCCGGCGGCATTACCCAGCATATTGGTGCCTATCAGGTCGAACAGAATGGCCAGAAGATCACCTTCATCGATACGCCGGGCCACGCCGCCTTTACGGCCATGCGTGCCCGCGGTGCGCAGGCAACCGATATCGCCATTCTCGTTGTAGCAGCTGACGACAGTGTCATGCCGCAGACGATTGAATCGATCAACCACGCCAAGGCGGCAGGTGTTCCGATCATCGTCGCGATCAACAAGATCGACAAGCCATCGGCTGATGCGCAGAAGGTCCGCAATGGCCTGCTTCAGCACGAAGTCTTCGTTGAATCTATGGGCGGTGAAACGCTCGACGTCGAGGTTTCGGCAAAGACTGGCGTAGGCCTCGACAAGTTGCTCGAAGCCATCCTGCTTCAGGCGGAAATTCTCGATCTGAAGGCGGATCCGACGCGGACGGCCGAAGGCGTTGTCATCGAGGCCAAGCTCGACCGTGGTCGCGGCTCCGTTGCCACTGTTCTGGTCCAGAAGGGCACCTTGCATCCAGGCGATATTATCGTCGCCGGTAGTGAATGGGGCCGGGTTCGTGCGCTCGTCAATGACCGCGGTGAGAACATGAAGGAAGCCGGACCGGCGACGCCTGTCGAGGTTCTGGGTCTCCAGGGTCCGCCACAGGCTGGCGATCGTTTTGCCGTCGTCGAAAACGAAGCCAAGGCACGCGAGATTTCCGAATATCGCACACGTCTTGCCCGTGAAAAGGCCGTGGCAAAGCAGGCCGGTTCGCGCGGTTCGCTCGAACAGATGATGAGCCAGCTCCAAGTAACGGGTCTGAAGGAATTCCCGCTTCTCATCAAGGGTGACGTGCAAGGTTCGATCGAAGCCATTGCCGGTGCACTGGATAAGCTCGGAACCGACGAGGTGCGCGCGCGCATCATCCATTCGGGTGCCGGCGGCATCACCGAGAGTGATATCGCCCTCGCAGAAGCCTCCAATGCAGCTATCATCGGTTTCAACGTCCGTGCCAACAAGCAGGCACGTGATCTGGCCGAGCGCGAAGGCATCGAAATCCGCTACTACAATATCATCTACGATCTCGTGGACGATGTGAAAGCGGCCATGTCGGGCCTTCTTTCGCCAGAGCGGCGCGAAACCTTCCTCGGCAATGCGGAGATTCTCGAGGTCTTCAACATTACCAAGGTGGGCAAGGTTGCCGGTTGCCGGGTTACCGAAGGCAAGGTTGAACGTGGTGCAGGTGTACGCCTTATCCGCGACAACGTTGTCATCCACGAAGGCAAGCTCAAGACGCTCAAGCGCTTCAAGGACGAAGTCGCTGAGGTTCCGGCGGGCCAGGAATGCGGTATGGCGTTCGAGAACTACGACGACATGCGTGCAGGCGATACGATCGAAGCTTTCCGCGTCGAACATGTGACCCGCACGCTCTAAGCGCGGCGTCTCGATCAACAATAACAGGGTCGCCGGAATAGTATCCGGCGATCTCTTGTTTGTTTGGATATGATAATAATGGCTCGTTTTGCTACCGGATCAGGCCCCTCACAACGTCAGTTACGCGTCAGCGAGCAAGTGCGCCACGCGGTTTCCCAAGTGCTCCAGCGCGGCGACGTTCGCGATGACACACTCGAAAATGCTGTTGTTGCCATTTCCGAAGTGCGCATGTCGCCTGATCTGAAAATTGCCACGTGCTTCGTATCGCCGATCGGGGCAGCGGATAGCGATGGCGTTATCAGCGCCCTGAACAAGCATTCCAAGTTTATTCGAGGGCGGGCGGCTGCTCATCTCAAGCAAATGAAATATATGCCGGAATTCCGTTTCCGCATCGATACGAGTTTCGACAATTATGCCAAGATCGATGCGCTTTTGCGCAAGCCCGAAGTCACGCGCGATCTCGCCGATGACGATGATGATGACGGCGGCGATCCGAATCCGGGCGATGTTCCAGGCCACGGCGACGGTAACGATTGAATGGCCGATAGATAAATGACAAGACAGCGCAAGAAAAAAGGCCGTCCGGTATCCGGCTGGCTGATCTTTGACAAGCCGAAAGGCATGGGGTCGACCGAGGCCGTTTCCAAGATCAAATGGCTGTTCAAGGCTGAGAAGGCGGGCCACGCCGGTACGCTTGATCCACTGGCATCGGGCATGCTGCCGATTGCGCTTGGCGAGGCTACAAAGACTGTTCCCTATGTCATGGATGGGACAAAGATTTATCGGTTCACGGTCACCTGGGGTGCTGAGCGCACGACGGATGATCTCGAAGGCGAGGTGACCGTAACGTCCGACAACCGTCCGGATGAAGCGGCCATCAAGGCGTTGCTATCTAAATATACAGGCGTCATCCAGCAAACACCGCCCAAATTTTCGGCGATCAAGATCGCCGGTGAACGGGCCTATGATCTGGCTCGCGGCGGTGAGGAGATCGAAATACCTTCCCGTGAGGTCGAGATCGACCGATTGGAGTTGATCGATCGCCCGGATGACTCGACTGCGATCTTCGAGGTCGAATGCGGCAAGGGCACTTACGTGCGTTCGCTCGCACGCGATATGGGTCGCGATCTCGGCTGTTACGGGCATATCTCCGATCTTCGCCGCACTGAGGTCGCGCCATTCGATGAGTCGGATTTCGTCACACTTGCGGAACTGGAAGCGGCCCATCCGCCTGTCCCTGCCGAGGTTGAAGGCGAAGACCGCTCCTACGAGAGGCTTGCCGAGCGGTTCTCGGTGATGGATGCGTTCCTGATCGATACTGGAGCCGCGCTGGAAAGCTTGCCTCAGGTAGCGGTTTCGGACGATCAGGCTCACCGCATTCGCATGGGCAATCCGGTAATCCTGCGCGGACGCGATGCACCTGTTGAAGCCGACGAGGCCTGCGTGACCAGCAAGGGCAAGGTCTTGGCCATAGGTTTCGTCGAACAGGGCCAGTTCAAGCCGAAGCGTGTGTTTACTGCGTGAAACGGCCGAAATTATTTGCGACTGGTAATTTGTCACATTTTCGACTATACGGCCCGCAGCGATAGGCTTTGCTTATCGCTTTAACCGGCCCCCGCTGGACGACATCCCGGCCGTGGGCATCCTGTTTTCCTCTTCAAAAGAAAGGATATACGATGTCGATAACCGCTGAACGCAAGCAGGCAGTGATCTCTGAGTATGCAACCAAGCCAGGCGATACCGGTTCTCCGGAAGTCCAGGTTGCCGTTCTGACAGAGCGCATTGTCAACCTGACCGAGCATTTCAAGGACCACAAGAAGGACAATCATTCCCGTCGTGGTCTTCTCAAGCTCGTCTCGACGCGCCGCAGCCTTCTTGACTACCTCAAGAAAGTTGACCAGGGCCGCTACCAGACGCTGATCGAAAAGCTCGGCCTGCGCCGCTAACAGATTGGACCGGCGGGTGCGTTAGTCGCTCCGCCGGTCTCTTTCATCTCCAATGGAGATGAGGACTACCATGAGACAGGTCATGGGGCAGGATTGCAGGCAACTCGGTAGGGAGTTGCACGTTGTCTTGCCCGTGATTGGTCTAAACGAAACGGGACAAATGCGGCAATCCAAAGGGATGCGCGTTTTTTCCCACTGAAGGACAAGATATGTTTAATCAACACAAAGTTGAAATCGAATGGGGCGGTCGTCCGCTCATTCTCGAAACCGGCAAGATCGCCCGTCAGGCTGACGGCGCCGTTCTCGCCACTTACGGCGAGACTGTCGTACTCGCTACCGTCGTTTCCGCCAAGGAACCGAAGCCAGGTCAGGACTTCTTCCCGCTCACAGTCAACTACCAGGAAAAGACCTATGCCGCCGGCAAGATCCCGGGCGGCTACTTCAAGCGTGAAGGTCGTCCGAGCGAAAACGAAACACTGGTTTCGCGCCTGATCGACCGTCCGATCCGCCCGCTCTTCGCTGACGGCTACAAGAACGACACGCAGGTTGTTCTGACCGTTATCCAGCACGATCTCGAAAACAACCCCGACATCGTCTCGATGATTGGTGCGTCTGCTGCGCTGACGCTCTCCGGCGTTCCATTCATGGGCCCGATAGGCGGTGCGCGCGTTGGCTACATTGGTGGCGAATACAAGCTCAACCCGACCGTTGATGAAATGGTCGAATCGAGCCTCGATCTCGTCGTTGCCGGTACAGGCGATGCTGTTCTGATGGTGGAATCGGAAGCCAAGGAATTGGCTGAAGATATCATGCTCGGCGCAGTTATGTTCGGCCACAAAAACTTCCAGCCAGTGATCGATGCGATCATCAAGCTCGCTGAAGTTGCGGCGAAAGAGCCGCGCGATTTCTCCACGGAAGACCTTGCTGCTGTTGAAGCCGCCGTCTTGAAGGTCGCCGAAGCTGATCTGCGCGATGCCTACAAGATCACCGACAAGCAGCAGCGTTACGCTGCAGTCGATGCTGCCAAGGCCAAGGTCAAGGCGCATTTCTTCCCGGAAGGCGTTGAAGAGACTGAGTTTTCAGCAGAAGAAATCGCAACCGTGTTCAAGTCGGTTCAGGCGAAGATCGTTCGCTGGAACATTCTCGACACGGGCAGCCGCATCGATGGCCGTGACCTTTCGACCGTACGCCCGATCGTTTCTGAGGTCGGCCTTCTGCCGCGCACCCATGGTTCGGCCCTGTTCACCCGCGGTGAAACACAGGCCATTGTGGTTGCTACCCTCGGCACCGGTGAAGATGAGCAATATGTCGACTCGCTGACCGGCATGTACAAAGAAACCTTCATGCTTCACTACAATTTCCCGCCCTATTCGGTCGGTGAAACAGGTCGCATGGGTTCGCCAGGCCGCCGCGAAATCGGTCACGGCAAGCTTGCTTGGCGCGCTATCCACCCGGTTCTGCCTGCCAAAGAACAGTTCCCGTACACGCTCCGCACCGTTTCCGAGATCACCGAATCCAACGGCTCATCCTCGATGGCTACAGTTTGCGGTACATCGCTGGCCCTGATGGATGCGGGTGTTCCGCTGCTCCGTCCGGTTGCCGGTATCGCCATGGGCCTGATTCTCGAAGGCGAGAAGTTTGCTGTCCTTTCCGACATCCTCGGCGACGAAGATCACCTCGGCGACATGGATTTCAAGGTTGCGGGTACGGAAGGCGGGATCACCGCCCTGCAGATGGACATCAAGATCGACGGCATCACCGAAGAAATCATGAAGGTTGCCCTGGCTCAGGCCAAGGACGGCCGTCTGCATATCCTCGGCGAAATGGCGAAGGCAATCACCGAAGGCCGTTCGGAACTTGGCGAATTTGCACCGCGCATTGAAGTCATGAACATTCCGACCGACAAGATCCGTGACGTTATCGGTTCCGGTGGCAAGGTCATTCGCGAAATAGTCGAAAAGACTGGTGCGAAGATCAACATCGAAGACGATGGCACGGTGAAGATCGCATCTTCGTCCGCCAAGGAAATCGAAGCCGCCCGCAAGTGGATCCACTCTATCGTTGCAGAGCCTGAAGTTGGCGAGATCTATGAAGGTACAGTTGTAAAGACCGCTGACTTCGGCGCATTCGTAAACTTCTTCGGCCCACGCGATGGCCTGGTACACATTTCGCAGCTTGCTTCGGATCGTGTTGCCAAGACTTCCGACGTGGTCAAGGAAGGCCAGAAGGTTTGGGTCAAGCTCATGGGCTTCGATGAACGCGGCAAGGTTCGCCTGTCGATGAAAGTTGTCGACCAGGAAACCGGCAAGGAAATCGTTCAGGAAAAGAAAGCTCAGGAAGACGCTGAGTAATCTTCTGTAAAAAGACTACGATAAAAGCGCGCCCGGATTCCTGTCTGGGCGCGCTTTTTTCTTGCGGTAACATATCTATAGATGGATCTGACTATGGCCCATGGTGCGCTCAAGACGCTCTTTCTGCCTTTTGAAGATGAAATACTGCCAGTGCCAGGCCAGAGTGCCCACTGGCTGTTTCTCGGTGCGGAAGTCGACCCCGATATTGCAAGCGACTGGCAGGGTGTCCTGACCTGCCTGCAGCCGTTCAAGCCCGATTACCTTGCGTTGCAGAAGGCGGGATTTAATGCCGTGCCACGGTTGCAAGGCGAGGAGCGCTTCGATGGCGCGCTGATCCTGATCGGCAAACATCGCGGCCGCAATGAAGCCTGGCTAGCACAGGCACTGGACCATGTGGTTCCGGGCGGCGTGGTCGTGGTTTCAGGCGACAAGAAGCTCGGCGTCGACAGCTTTCGAAGGACTGTCGAGACCATAGCGCCGGTCACAGACAGACTTTCGAAACACCATGCGGTCGCCTTCTGGTTCACGCGGCCAGATCAGCTGAATATCAATAAAATTCAATCGCTTGCGCCCGCGCCAACGAAGTTGGAAGATCGCTTCATGACGGCCCCGGGCATGTTCTCGCACACTGCCATCGACAAGGGTTCGGCCATGCTGGTCAAGCATTTCGAAGGGCGCATCAGCGGCCATGTAGCCGACTTCGGTGCAGGCTGGGGCTACCTTGCAAGCGAAGTGCTGAACCATCCGGAGAAGCTCAAGTCGCTGGCACTCTATGAAGCCGATTTTGAAGCAATGGAAGCGGCAAAAACAAACATCGCTGCCGGCGAACTTCCTGTCAGCTTTCACTGGCATGACGTGAATAGTGAAGCGATTACAGAGATTTACGATACGATCGTCATGAACCCGCCATTCCATGCCGGACGCAGCGCCGACCCGACAATGGGGCAGGGGTTCATTGCGGTCGCCGCCAAACGCTTGAAGCCGGGTGGCAAGCTCTTGCTCGTCGCCAACCGGCAAATGCCCTATGAGGCAGGATTGAAATCCTTGTTCAAATCGGTGCAGTCACTTGAGGACGATGCTGGCTACAAGATCATCGAGGCGAAGAAGTGATCTCTACTCCGCACAACTAAATTGCCACTGCAAGTTGAAAAGTGTTGGCCATTTCGACAGGTTATTGAGCCACTTCCGCAGATATTTGTGCCATTTCCGGACAGATCCGCTCAAAACCTGCACCGGTCTTATTACCGCATGGCCAGGAATTATTCCTTGCCATCATCCGACTTTTTCAGTTCTTCCAAAGTTGGCATCGACACAATGTTGTAGCCCGAATCCACATAATGAATCTCGCCCGTGACGCCACTGGACAGATCCGATAAAAGGTAGAGCGCCGACCGGCCGACGTCTTCGATATCGACAGTCCTTCGCAGGGGCGCATTGCGCTTCTGATAGGAAAACATGGCACGCGCATCGCCGATGCCGGCACCTGCCAATGTCCGCACGGGACCCGCAGAAATTGCATTGACGCGAATGCCATCGGGGCCGTAGTCGGCGGCGAGATAACGGACCATGGCCTCCAGCGCGGCCTTGGCTACACCCATCACATTATAGTTGGGCATGACCCGGGTCGAGCCGCCATAGGTCAGCGTCAGGATCGACCCGCCAGCCGTCATCAGCTTCGAGGCGCGTTGCGCGACCTCGGTGAACGAATAGGCCGAGATCACCATGGTGCGGCTGAAATTGTCACGCGTCGTCACATCGGCATAGCGGCCCTTGAGCTGCGACTTGTCGGAAAAGCCGATGGCGTGAACCACGAAATCGATGCTGCCCCATTCTTTTTCCAAGGTGTCGAAAACCGCATCGACCGTTGCGATATCCTCGACGTCGCATGGCAGCAGGAGTTTCGAGCCGAGCTGTTCGGCCAGTGGCGCAACGCGCTTGCCGAATGCGTCGCCCTGATAGGTAAAGGCAAGTTCGGCACCGTTGCCGGCCAGTTCCTTGGCAATGCCCCAGGCAATGGAATGGCTGTTCGCGACCCCCATGATGAGACCGCGTTTGCCCTTCATCAACTCACCCATGTCTTCCCCTCAACCCTCGTAGCGCTGGTAGACCAGCGATGCATTCGTGCCGCCAAATCCGAAGGAATTGGTCAGGACCGTGTTCAATTTGACATTGTCGATCCGCTTGCGTGCAATGGGCATGTCGCTGAATGCCGGATCGAGTTCTTCGATATTGGCGCTCTCGGCGATGAAGTCATTGTTCATCATCAAGAGCGAATAGATCGACTCGTGCACGCCCGTCGCGCCCTGCGAATGTCCCGTCAGCGATTTGGTGGCCGAGATTGGCGGGCACTGGTTGCCCGAACCAAAGACTTCGCGGATTGCCTCGATTTCCTTGAGGTCGCCTACGGGCGTCGAGGTCGCATGCGGATTGATATAGTCAACCGGACCCTTGACGTTGGCGATCGCCATGCGCATGCAGCGGGCCGCGCCCTCACCGCTCGGAGCAACCATGTCGGCGCCGTCGGAGGTCACGCCATAGCCGACAAGCTCGCCATAAATCTTTGCGCCGCGCGCCTTGGCATGTTCCAGTTCTTCGAGAACCAGAACACCCGCTCCACCGGAAATGACGAACCCATCGCGGTTCTTGTCATAGGCGCGGGAGGCCACCGAAGGGCGGTCGTTATATTTGGATGACATGGCACCCATGCCGTCGAACAGCACTGACAGGGTCCAGTCGAGATCCTCGCATCCGCCCGCGAACATCATGTCCTGCTTGCCGTACTGGATCATCTCATAGGCGTTGCCGACGCAATGGTTGGAGGTCGCACAGGCTGACGAGATGGAATAGTTGACGCCCTTGATCTTGAACCAGGTGGCAAGCGTCGCCGAAGCGGTCGAAGACATGGCCTTCGGCACGGCAAACGGACCGACCTTCTTGCTCGAGCCGGATTCAATGGTTTTCTCGGCGGCTTCGACGATAGTACGTGTGGACGAGCCTCCCGATCCCATGATGATGCCGGTACGCTCATTGGAGATGAGGCTTGCATCGAGCCCTGCATCGGCGATGGCCTGATCCATGGCGACATGGTTCCAAGCTGTGCCACCGCCGTGAAACCGCATGGCGCGGCGATCTACCAGCGTTGACGGATCAAGTGTCGGGGCGCCGTGAACCTGACTGCGAAAACCATGCTTCGCATATTCTTCAGCGAAGACAATTCCAGATTTCGCTGTACGCAGGGATTCAAGCACCTCCTGCACATTATTACCGATAGAGGACACGATACCCATGCCCGTCACAACCACTCGCCGCATCGCGATCTCCTTGAAGGCACTACGTCGCCAAATTTGTCAGGCAGCGCTTTCCTTGAACAGGCCAACCCGCAGGTCAGTTGCTTTATAGATAGTCTCGCCATCGGCCTTTAGCCAGCCGTCGGCAATGCCAAGGACCAACCTGCCGCGCATCACGCGCTTGAAGTCGATGCCATATTCAACAAGTTTGGTTTTTGGTGTGACCATGCCGGTGAACTTCACTTCACCGGTCGAAAGGGCGCGGCCCTTGCCGGGTTCGCCAAGCCAGCCGAGGTAGAAGCCGGTCAATTGCCACATTGCATCGAGGCCGAGACAGCCGGGCATGACGGGGTCGCCGATAAAATGGCAGGGGAAGAACCACAGGTCAGATTTGATGTCGAATTCAGCGCGAATGTAACCCTTGCCGTTTTCGCCGCCAGTTTCAGAAATCTCCGTGATGCGGTCAAACATCAGCATGGGTGGTGCTGGCAACTGGGCATTGCCCTGACCGAACATCTCTCCGCGGGCACAGGCAAGGAGCTCTTCATACCCGTAGCTTGATTTCTGTTCTGGCATTCTTTCTCCCATCAACTATTTCACAGACTGCGCCTGGAACGCGAGATGATCCGGCATTCTGCGGAACCTATCACAGAGTGTTTCCGCCTGAAAACGCTGTCTAGAGCAAACCACGATCAAATGGAACCCTTGGCCTCATCAAGCCTCCAGCGAATTTGGCAGGGACATTACAATTCCGGAATCCTCCACTTTCCTCTAGACGAACGGCTTATTCTCTGCCTATTGATCGATTCCGCAAGACGGCATATATCAATCATGTAACACCATAGACAACTCGTTTATGGTGTGACTTTTGATATCAGTTAACGGAGTGGCAGACGGGCCATGCATATTTCTTATGAGATAGATGCCGATGTATCCTTGCAGGAGCGCTTGCGCTTTGCAGGATTGCGGCCGACCCGTCAACGTGTCGCGCTTGCGAGCTTGATCTTTTCCAAGGGCGACAGGCATCTATCCGCCGAGGAGCTGCACGAAGAGGCGCAGGGTGCCAATGTGCCGGTTTCGCTGGCAACGGTTTACAACACCCTGCACCAGTTCACCCAGGCCGGAATGCTGCGCATTCTCGCGGTCGAGGGGGCGAAGACCTATTTCGACACCAATGTTTCCGACCATCATCACTTTTTCGTTGAGGGCGCGAACGAAGTGATCGATATTCCCGATGGCTCGGCCATGGTCGGCCATTTGCCGCCCGTGCCGGAAGGCATGGAAATCGTCAACGTTGATATTATTATCCGTCTGCGCAAAAAGCGCGGTTGATCAGCGAATTAAACAATCTGTATTGGTCCAGGGTATTGGGCGACCATAGTGTCGGCTGTCAGCAGGGTAATGCCTTCAACGGTCGCTTGCGCCACAAGTATGCGGTCAAATGGGTCTTTATGAATGGGTGGCAGGGACGCGACGAAGACTGCGTGTTCACTGGTGATTGGTAGTTCCTGATAGCCGTTGTCCAGCAGCCCTCGACGGAGCAGGCGTGAATCAACCTGGAAATCTGATCGGCCCAACCCAGATTTGACGGCGACCTCCCACAGGCTCGCCGGACTGAACATAAGTTCGTTGAATGGGTCGGCCATTAGACCGCGGGCTTTCTCAGGAAGAATTTCCAATGATCCCGCTGCCCACAAAATCAGATGTGTGTCGAGCAGCAGCTTCATTCTTCGCCATCAAAAAGTTGCTCAATCTCTGTGCGGCCCATACTGTCGAAATCAGCTGGAACTCTAATCTGCCCTGCCATAAATCCAAACCGCTGCGGGTTCGTCATGGGTTCGTCCAGCGGTACGACTTTCGCAATCGGCTTTCCGGCCTTCGCGATCACGAATGGCTCGCCGTTGGCCGCCTGCTCGACCAAGCGGGACAGATGGGTCTTTGCCTCATGAATGTTGATCGTTCGCATCCGAATAGACCCAATGAACTAAGTTTAGTTTACTTAGTCCATTGAGCACGAAAATACAAGCCTGTAGCAGGATCCCGAATCTAATCGTCGAACTTCTCGTCCGGATAGGCGCCCCAGATGTCTGGCTGGCGCATCCAGCCACTGGCGCCGCTGAACACCACCCGGCAAAAAGCGCCATTACACGCCTTCAAAGTCCCCAATACACCTGGTTGTACCTTTGCGATTACGCCCGATTTGTCATCGGCATTTCGATAGACGTTGAGCATGGCCCCATCCTTGTCGCGCTGCCAAGGTGCCGTCATAGCCGTACGTTTGCCGGACAGCAGCGACTGATAGACCCAGCCCTCTGTGCCTTCTGAATCGCGGATACGCCGCCAATTGTCGTATTCCTGGACGATCTCGACCGGCAGGCCGGATTTCAGGAAGAGCCAGGTCACAGCATAGTCCCGCCCGGGGCCAACCCGAAGATTGACGCGGCCAGGTTTCAGGCTGACGAAGCGTGGAAGGGGCAGGCCGCTTGGACCTATCTGCGCTGCAGCTTCGGCTTTCGGCAATATGGGCAAACTGAGTGGCACGGCCAGGGCCAGGGCGGCCGCAATACTGCCTGCGTTAAGAAAAGCGTGGATATTTTTCAGGTTCAACAAAATCAGTCCTTCATCGTTCCGGACCTGCAATCGGCCGATTTTGCGGCAGAATGGAGAACGATCCCTATTTTTCTTTGTCTTTGATGCGCCGCCTTGATAGACAAGTGGAGGAGCGTACAAGAGCAATTGCAGTTTGCAATGACTTGGTTAAAGAGGTCTCAATAGCGTCTCTAAAAGGGAGGGGAATATTGGTGAGCAAGAAGCCTCTGGTCGTCATCACCCGTAAACTGCCGGATTCCATCGAGACGCGGATGCGCGAGCTCTTTGAGGCGCGGCTGAATGTCGACGACCGGCGGTTGTCCAAGGCCGAACTGATCGAGGCCGTGAGCCACGCCACTGTGCTCGTGCCCACCATCACCGACCATATCGGCGAGGAGATCATCCACGCGGCCGGGCCCAATCTCAAGCTCATCGCCAATTTCGGCAACGGTACCGACAATATCGATGTGGTCGCCGCAGCCAAACGCGGCATTACTGTCACCAACACCCCGAACGTGCTCACAGAAGATACCGCCGACATGACCATGGCGCTGATGCTGGCCGCCCCGCGCCGCCTCGTTGAAGGCGCAGCCATCCTGCTCGATGACGGAAAATGGGAAGGCTGGGGCCCGACCTGGATGCTCGGGCGCCGCATCTGGGGCAAGCGGCTCGGCATAGTCGGCATGGGCCGCATCGGTACGGCGGTTGCACGGCGCGCCAAGGCCTTCGGCCTGTCGATTCACTATCACAACCGCAAACCGGTGAACCCGAAGACCGAAGAGGAACTGGAGGCAACCTATTGGGAAAGCCTCGACCAGATGCTGGCGCGCATGGACATCATCTCGGTCAATTGCCCTTCGACACCTGCGACGTTTCACCTGCTCTCGGCACGGCGGCTCGCGTTGATGCAGCCGACGGCCTTCATCGTCAATACGGCGCGTGGCCAGATCATCGATGAGCACGCGCTGATCGAGCAGCTCGAACGCGGCAAATTGGCCGGCGCTGCGCTCGACGTGTTTGAGCACGAGCCTGCGGTAAATTCCAAGCTGCGCAAGCTCGCCAAGCACGGCAAGGTCGTGATCCTGCCGCATATGGGCTCGGCGACGCTCGAAGGGCGCATCGACATGGGCGAGAAGGTGATCATCAACATCCGCACCTTCATCGACGGGCATCGCCCGCCGGACCGGGTACTGCCCCGGGACCAGTGAGGATCCACTCTGACGGCCGATTATCTCTCCCCTGCGGGGGAGATAAGAAGTGATCCATCCTGGCTCACCCGAAGCGAATTACCGGCAAGCTTTTTGAACTCCCCCCGATCCAATCTGAGCGCAATCGGCGTTGGGTGGCCCATTTCCTGCGCGACGACAAGCCCGAGCAACAGGATCGCGTCCGGCTCGTGCAGGATGATGGCGGCGGGTGCGAGGCCCGCGCTGACCAGCTCCAGCAGCACGGCGGCGGCGGATGACGAACCAATCGTGCCGGGCAGGCATAGCACCTTGCCGCTGATCGACACGCCATGTTGCGGATGGCGCACATCGGCAATCAGCCCGGTCTTCGGATTGACCCCGCCCCAGAAGCTGATCGGAGCAGTGAGGACCAGCGCCTCGCCCTTGGCGCCCTGACCTTCGACAAGGATTTCCCCCCTCATGCCGCAACCCCGAACACGGGGCGGCCAAGGACGGCGCTTTCCACACATTCGGCCATGGAGCCGTAAATGACGCCATAGCCGGTGTTGCCGGGCGCGTAGTGGGCGAACTTGCCGGAATTGGTCATCAGTACCGCGCCGGCAATATCCGGCAGGATCGGCGTGACGACGACGCAGGTATCGGCGACGATGATGACGCCGCTGGCTTCGAGTGTCTGGCGCCGGCCGTCCTGCTCCAGCGCGGCGAGCGCATGGCGGCCGGTGCAGGCATAGAGCGGCACCTTGAGCCCGCGCCCGGCGATCAGCGCTTCCAGCCGCGCGAATTCCTCCGTCGAGAGGTGGGGACTGCCGATGGCGACGGCATCGATGCGGCCGGTATCCATCGCGGTGGAGAGGCGGCGGTGCGAATCGGCAATCATCGCCGCCGTTACCCGGATCACCGCTTGCGGCGGCTGATGATGCAGCGCGGCGGCCAGGTCCGGCGCTTCCGGCGTGACGCCCGCCACATGGAACAGGCCGACGGCGCCCGCCGAGGCGGACGCGGCGCCGAACGCTTTGAGCGCGTCTTCGCCGGGATGCGCTGCAATGCCCGCAACCACGCCGACCGCGTCGCCGATCTCGCGGCCGTAAAGGCTGCCAAGGATCGGCCAGGCGGCTTCGGACTGAAGGAACGCTGGCTCGAGGCCGGTCACGTCGAAGATCACCGTGGCGCGGCGGTTTTGCGGAAGGTGAAAACCGTAAAAGGGGGCGAAGCCGGAAATGGCGCAGGCAATGTCGAGGAAATCGCCGTAGCGGTTGGTGCGTGCGCCGAGCACCGAATTGCAGAACACCACGGCGTTGCTCTCGCCCCAGGCGACATCGCTGCCCAGCGCCGGGCGGTGACCGGCCTGATAGGGCGCGCAGGTCCAGCTCGGCTCGCAGCCAAGCTTGCGGTAGGCGTCCATCATCCGCCGCGCCATGGCGCGCTCATGCGCCGGCAGCCGGTTCTTCGAACAGCCGGTCAGATCGAGCGAGCCGACATTGAGCGCCGCGCGCACCGCGACCTTGCCGCCGCCCTCAACCAGCTTTTCGGCAAACAGCGTGCCGGAATCGCCATGATAGAGCGCGCCGTCGATATGCGCCGAGGCGATGGGGATCAGCGACGGCGCACCCATCAGCCGCGCCGTGGCGGCGACGATGCGCATTGCCATCGCGGCGCTTGTCCCCAGCGCGCCGCCCGCGATCGCCTGCTGCTCTGCGGAAAGCTCGAGCGCCATGGCGTCAGGCCCTGCGGGCTTTGTACTTGCCGGCCTTGTACCGGATGATCTCGAAGCGCGAGGTCAGCGCATCGTAAAGCAGCAGCCGGCCGATCAGCGGCTCGCCAATGCCGGTGATGAGCTTGATCACCTCCGTCGCCTGCAGCGTGCCGATGACGCCAGGCAGCACGCCGAGCACCCCGGCCTCGGCACAGGCGGGCAGGAGACCCGGTGGCGGCGGATTGGGGAACAGGTCGCGGTAGGACGGGTTCGCCTCGCCCGCCGCATTTTCCGCGTAAGGCATCAGCGTCGTCACCGAGCCGTCGAACCGCCCGAGCGCCGCCGAGACCAGCGGCCGCTTCTGTTCGAGGCAAGTATCCGCCAGCAGATAGCGCGTCTCGAAATTGTCGGAGCCATCGACGATGATGTCGTAGCGGCGCACCAGACCGGCGGCATTGTCCGGCGCGATACGGGTTTCATGCGTCTCGACGGTCACATGCGGATTGATCGCGGCAATGGCGCGCGCCGCGCTTTCCACCTTGGCCGAGCCGACGAGCTCGCTCGAATGGATGATCTGCCGCTGCAAATTCGACAGCGACACCCGGTCGTCATCGGCGATGCCGAGCGTGCCGACGCCCGACGCCGCCAGATATTGCAGCACCGGCGCGCCGAGCCCGCCGGCACCGACGACCAGCACGCGGGCACGCTTCAGCTTCTGCTGACCGGGCCCGCCGATCTCGCCAAGGATGATATGGCGGGCATAGCGCTCGATTTCGGACGGGGAGAGGGCGGTGCTTTGCTGTTCGGTCATGACGACACACTAGGATATGATGGGCCGATAGGGAACAACGCCGCTCTGCTTTATCTTTCCCGCAAGGGGAGAGATAATCCGCACCCTGCGTCCTCAGGCCAGAAACTTCAGCCCGCCAATGCCCGAAACGATGAGCGCGATGCAGACGAGGCGGATCACCGTCGCGGGCTCGGCGAAGAGATACATGCCGAGCAGCGCCGTGCCCACCGTGCCGATGCCTGTCCACACCGCATAGGCGCTGCCGACCGGCAGGTCGCGCACGGCAAGGCCGAGCAGCACGATGCTGATGATCATGCTGGCGACAGTGAGAACAGTGGGGGTGAGGCGGGTAAAGCCCTCGGTATATTTGAGCCCGATGGCCCAGCCGATTTCAAAGAGACCCGCAACGACAAGTATAATCCAGGCCATGACGACCATCCTTCATGATTTGATCGGGCCGTCCCGGATTGTCTGGAAACGCGTTAAGCGCGGAGGCCGTCCTCCGTTGATTTATTTAGGGTCGAGCGGGCGAATTGGCAAGACAACGAAGGGATGAGTAATTTTGGTGTTTAGGTTCAAGGGGAGTGAAGGGGGGGGCATTCAGTAAGCGGTAAAAATCAACTCGCTAACTTGATGTTTTTGCAGACCCTTTGACGCTCCCATCGTTGAATGTTCATGAGGGATGACTATTGGATCACCAACCATCGTGAAATGCATTTTAAGCGAATTCAATATTCGTTCAGTGGAATTTGGCATCAAACCATTGCTCGGATAGCTTATCATCAGTGCAGCATTTAATCGCGCCGCACCAGCGATCAACCGTTCAAACGCGCCACTAACCGCTTTCGACAATGAAAAATCACTAACGAAACGATCAGATCGATATTCGCCTTTTCCACTTACATTCGGATAATCATAACAAACAACGTTTTCAAGTACATGATAGTACCTAGAGTACTGATCGTTGGTATAGGGCGGGTCGGCGTATATAATTGCGGGTTGTCGGGGCGCATTCAGTAATTGTTGAAGTATTTCGTTAGCGTCTCCACGAAATACCTGATTGTGTGAGCGCCATTCGACGGTTCCAATCGGTTCAGTCGCGGAGATATACTGTAACCAGTCAGACCATACCGAGCGCCGCCTCTTCGCCACCACCCGATTGATATTGTTTTGCTTTGGCGTCAGATACTGTGCGAAGTGCCCTGTGGAATTCGACGCAGCAGAAACCGCTCGACAGAGTGCAACCAGCATCCATCGATGGGTCTCATCGTCAATAAGGCCCATTTTGAGCGTTTGATCGGCTGCAAATCTAATGGAATCGATTTCTAAACTCTGGTTGAACCCAAAATATGTGCCAGCATGTGTGGTTGTAAAAAGGCAGTGCAAGCTCAAGTCCCGAAGAGATTTCAAACGGCCCCTAGTTTGTTGAACGATAATAGCATTGATGTCAATTTGCGCGGCGCTAGTGCCGCGAAGAGCGTTATCTTCTGCTGCACTTAGGTCATTGAACTCAGTGATTAGGGAATTTCGATGGTCAATAAACAGGCTCGTAAATTGAGTCCATGCAAATTCTGGCACGTTGTATCCGCTAGAAGACGTGTATAGGGCTCTTGTCAAAAGATTAGAAAAATGTTGCACGTCGTTGCACCAGACGTGTCGATCGGGACTGACAGCCATTCCCACGGCGGACACACCAGAGAAAAGATCAAGAAATGGACCGGTGGGAAGCGGCTTTGCAATATCAGCTATTTGCGCAGCGAGCCTCCGTTTAGTACCCATATAACTAAACTGAGCCACCATCGCCCCCGGGTTTTAAGTATCGAGGAAAAAGTCCTCTCCAGTCTTGCTTGTCGACGTGTAAAATTGGAAGCGAATTGTTAGGAATAGTGTGGCTGAGTACAAACAGAACACCCAATTTCCCAAATCCCCTCGGATTTTGCGGATCAGCTTTCTCACAATACCGCTCGATTACAGCCTTTTCGTCCGCAGTAAAGCTTGTATTGTCTTCGTGGAAGACTGCTATCTCCGGCCCCAACAGAATGCTAGCGGAAACTCGAAGCTCTGTTTTTTCAGCAATTGCTGATTGGGCGGTGGTGGTGATCGCCGTAAGAATCAAATGGCAGGTTGCTTCAGATGCCACGAGTTCAGTGACGCGCGGCCACATCCGAGTGACTTGTCTGCCTGAACCAGAAAAGTCGTCTACAAAAACTACGTGATCACGTGCGGTGAGTTTAAGGCCCGGCAAATCGCGCAGATTGTGAAAGAGGGGATCAAAACGGTCATAGGCAAGGTTGTTGGCGTGTCGAAATGGTCGCAGCATAGCCGGACCGCTTTCTCCCGGTTTGCCAAAACCCACGAAATACCAGTCTCCTTGCCTCTTACTTGGGTCGGAACTCCAGCCCTCCAATCCTTCGAGGCAAGCCTTGTAGCCCGACTGAATGTCCCTTTCGCTAACCACCATTACGTGGTCAAGAACTTTGGCCGCAACCGGAGTGTCGATGGTATTGAAGTATGCGAACCACTCGCGAAGTTTTTTTTCAGTTGGAGGATCCCTGTAGAATCTAAATTTTTCGAGCCATTCCTTAAACTTTGCTTCAACTCCATCATCAGTGATCACTTGAAACTTCCGCAACGCGGCGATCAGCCTGCGCCAGTTTGATTCGGAGTAAATTAAGCAGCGCTTCCAATTCACCCCAAAGATCCTCTTCACCCGCAAACTCATCTGCATTCAACGCATCTAATTCCTTGCCTAATTTGAACACTGTTCTTGCTAGGTTAGAGGCGTGGCGGTGAACTCGGGCTGTGTCAATTTCCAAATCGGAGATCGTCATATTGTCATTTGCTATGAATTCTTTCAGCCGACGTAGGATCTCATCTTCATGTCCGGCAGCACGTGCGATCGAAATATACTGTTTTATCTTTCGGAAATCCGTAATGGCTTTGAAACCAGAGAGTCGGTTTTTATATTTTTTCAAAAATACTTCGATAAGCTTAGATCTGCTATACCACTCAGCCCGTGCAACAACTCTGTCAGTTAAAATAGAGTAAAGTTCAATAAAAAAATCAGCTTTTACACGGTCGTCTGGCTCGGCATACAGCATCATTTCTTGGTATTCCTCAGGATACCAAAGTAGTTTCTTGCACCTTGTCACGACAGCAGTATCAAGGCCAGTTAGATCTGCAAGATGAGCGTCTCTTGTCTCGTCTAGTTCTTCCATCAATACACCGAGCTTAAGGGCAGTCGGCATAAGCTCCCAATCTTTTCGAAGCTTATGAATTTGGAACATTGTGACAATATTCTGTGCCGTGGTAGGTTCGGCTACAGCGTTAATGGGGACTTCAGAAAGACCGATCCTCTGTGCGCATATCCATCGGCGTTGGCCGTCCAAGATAGTATACTTGGTCGAACCCGATGCTTGAAATACAGTTAAGGGTACCAAAACCCCAACCTTGCGAATCGAGTCCTCGAGTGTCCTCAAAGGCAATTCTGGCCTGCTGCCGGTTTCATAGACACTGAGTTAAGGTGTTCTGCGTGAAACCGGAGAGTATGAATGCAAAGACGAAAGTTCAGCCGCGAATACAAGCTTGAAGCGGTGAAGCTGGTGAAGGAGCGGGGTGTCGCTGTTGCACAGGCTGCCCGCGACCTCGATGTCCACGAGAATGTACTGCGCAAATGGATCAGGGAGCATGGCTCCGATCCGGTCCAGTCCTTTCCAGGGCATGGACAGATGAAGCCGGAACAGCTTGAGATCGAACGGCTGCGGCGCGAGGTCGCGAAGCTGAAGGCGGAGCGCGATATTCTAAAAAAGGCCGCAGCCTACTTTGCAAGGGACGCGATATGAAGTTTGCGTTTATTGCAAAGCACCGTTCGATCTGGCCGGTGGCATGGCTCTGCGAAGCGCTGGGGGTTTCTCGTTCCGGCTTCCATGCCTGGCTCAATCGCTCGCCGAGCGACCATGCCCGCTACGATGAGGTTCTGCTGGACAAGATTGGGCAGAGTTTCAAGTACAGCGACAGAACCTATGGTGCCCGGCGTGTCTGGCATGATGTGCTGGCTGAAGGCTTGTCGTGCGGTCTTCATCGCATTGAGCGGCTGATGCGTCAGAACGCGCTCCGAGCGAGACCACGGCGGCGCGGTCTGCCGAAAGATGCCGGCGACCGATCTGTCATCATGCCCAACGTCCTGGATCGCCAGTTCGCAGCCGACCGACCGAACCAGAAATGGGTGGCCGACTTCACCTATATCTGGACGGCCGAAGGCTGGCTTTATGTTGCCGCCGTCATCGACCTGTTCTCACGCCGTGTCGTCGGCTGGTCGATGAATGCGAATATGACGGCGCAGCTCGTCACCGACGCCCTCATCATGGCGATATGGCGCAGAGGAAAGCCGGATGCGCTGTTGCATCATTCCGATCAGGGCAGCCAATACACCAGCGAACAGTTCCAGCGCCTGATGGGCGATCACGGCATCACCTGCTCCATGAGCAGATCGGGGAACGTCTGGGATAACGCAGCGATGGAAAGCTTCTTCTCATCACTGAAAACGGAGAGAACGGCACGAAAGGTTTATCGGACAAGAAATGATGCAAGGGCGGACGTATTCGATTACATCGAGCGCTTCTACAACCCAAGGCGTCGCCACTCAACACTGGGCTATCTCAGCCCGAACGATTTTGAAACCAAGGTGGGATTAGCTTAACCTCGTGTCCGAAAAACCGGCAGCAGGCCATTCGTCGAAAAGCATGCGCGGATTGTGAGGGTTCGGAATTAGCGAATTTGTTGGCACTGTGCGCGGACTTGACAGCGGAACCGCAATACCTGAGCGCAGCTCGTTATTATGTTCTTCTGCCACGGTGCCCCCATTCTGTATGTTGAGTACTAGCATATGCCACACGGCTCGGCTGCACTCAACACTCGTTTGGAATATCGCTAGAGAGTATCATATCTACCGACAGCGATCGTATATGCTTCTAACAAAGAGGCCCTCGCTCTGTCACCTTCGGATCAAGCCCTGACGGAAAGCCAGTAGGCTTCCATAATCCCCACCAAAACCGGACACCCCATGACACACTTCCACAAAGGCGCGAGAGTTGAATGGGCGAAGGGCGCTGGCTCCGGCAAGATCGTCGAGGCGTTCACGAAGTCGGTGACGAGGACCATCAAGGGTGTCGAGGTAACGCGCAAGGCTTCCAAAGAGGAGCACGCCTATATGATCGAGCAGGACGATGGCGGCAGGGTCCTGAAAAGCGCTTCGGAGCTAAAGGCGGCGAAATAGCCGCGCGTGGTTCGACAGGCTCACCATGCGGGAGTTGGGTTGATTTTAGCATGAGGGAGGGGAGTGCTGGAGCTTCCGCACCCACCATGGGAGGGGAGTGCGCTCCCTGAAGCCCGCCCACCTATCCGTCATCCGTGGTCCTCGGGTTAAACCCGAGGATGACCCGAGGACCCACGGCAAGGAAGCGCAGTTGTTCCGGTGCAGCCGAGGCATTCTAGCGAGATTCTCGTTCAATGATGAACATCCATCGCGATCCAGCTGGATCAGGTCGGGGTACGGTGAGATGGCTGCGCTGCTTAGCCGTGGGTCCTCGGGTCAAGCCCGAGGATGACGGAGAGGTAGTGGCGATCAGGGAGCTATCCTTTCGTGGTGATGAGCAAGAGTCGTTTGGTTACCTTAGGGTTTGACCCATCCCGAGGATGACGGAGAGGTAGTGGCGATCAGGGAGCTATCCTTTCGTGGTGATGAGCAAGAGTCGTTTGGTTACCTTAGGGTTTGACCCATACCGAGGATGACGGAGAGGTAGTGGCGATCAGGGAGCTATCCTTTCGTGGTGATGAGCAAGAGTCTTTGGCTACCGTCGGGTTTGACCCACCCGAGGATGACGGAGAGGTAGTAGCCATCAGGGAGCACACCCTTTGTGGTGATCAGCAAGGCAGGTTCCTCGGGACGCCGTTGGAACCAGGGACCACGGATGACGGAGAGGTAGTGGCGATCAGGAGCTATCCTTTCGTGGTGATGAGCAAGAGTCGTTTGGTTACCTGCGGGTTTGACCCATCCCGAGGATGACGGAGAGGTAGTGGCCATCAGGGAGCACACCCTTTGTGGTGATCAGCAAGGCAGGTTCCTCGGGACGCCGTTGGAACCGAGGACCACGGATGACGGAGAGATGGTGGCTTCGGGGAGATACCCTTTCCCTCATGGTGAGCCTGTCGAACCACGCACCACTGTATTGCAAGCCGAATGGCTGAGGCAGGTTTGATTCAAACATTCGCCGCTGCATAAACCGGTTGGTAACTATCATTCTTCATTCTCGATTCAGTCAGCAAGTGACGATCCGGCGATGTTTGGTTCGGCGTGGCCTCAGTTTTGCCACGGCGGTAGTGGCTTTGCGCTGGCTGGCGTGTGGGTTGTGCAGGTGGGTACGGGTTTCATGGCGTTTGCAGTCAAGACGGGCGTCGAGCCATCGGATAAGTTTGGCCGCCGTCCGGGCCGCAGGGCCGTGCCTGCCACGCTCCTTGCCGGTCTTGGCGCCGCGGCGGCTTTTTGGCGTTTTCGCTACGGTCATGACCCTGCACGGCGCGCTGCTTTCCCGTACCGCCGACAGCATTGCCGTTTCCCATGGCCCGATGCCAACAGCTTCTTCGGGGAGCTTGATCGCACTCGCACCGGCGCGTGCGTTCGTGCCGGAAAAGCCGAAATATCCGCGGGTGCCGCAACTGACGCCGACACCCTGGCAGGCCGCCGGCATGGAAGAAAGCGCGGCGATCGGGCCTTCGGGTGATGTCAGCTTCCTCTCTTCGCCCAAGTCCCGGCCCGTGGCGCAGGCACCTCTGGCTGTCGAAGCGTTTGGCGCGCGTGCGTCGGGTATTGAACTATTGGCGCAAGAGGATTTCAGCGAACGCATGGCCGGGCTCGACACGATGCAGGTCGCGTCGGTCCAGACCTACAGCACATTCGACGCGGAATCCGTCGTGGCAGTACCGTCCGTCGCGGCCGCCGTCGCCGCGCTGGAAGATGCACCGCCTCCGGTGGGCACGCTGCCGCAGGGGCCGTTCAGCCTCGTTCTGGCCGAGGCCGATCCGTCATTGGACGATGAGGCTTCGACCGAAATCCCGCTGCCGGGAATGCGGCCAAGCCGTCCCTCCCTGAAGCGCGCACCGCAGGTGCTCGCCTATGCGCCGCCGGACAATGATATTCGCGATATCGCGCCCACCTACGAACCGCCGGCGCCCCGGCTCAGCGCCCGCAATCGCACGGCAATCTACAGTATCGAGGCGAAAACCGTCTACCTGCCCAATGGCGAGAAACTGGAAGCGCATTCGGGCCTCGGCCCCATGCTCGACAATCCGCGCTTCGTGCACAAGAAGATGCGCGGCGCGACGCCGCCGCATACCTACCGGCTGACCATGCGCGAGAAGCTGTTCCACGGTGTCGAGGCGATCAGGCTCAACCCGGTCGAACCCGGCAAGATCTTCGGCCGCGACGGGCTTCTGGCGCATACCTATATGCTCGGGCCGCGCGGCGATTCCAACGGCTGCGTGTCGATCAAGGATTACCGCCGCTTCCTCGCCGCCTTCAAGCGGGGCGAGATCACGCAGCTCGTCGTCGTCGCGCGCATGCCGTCATCGTCGCTTTTCGCCTCCAGGTAAGCGGGCTGCAAAACCTCAGGGCTTGGGCAGGGCCTTGTCGGCCTTGCACTTCGCCAGCGGCAGCGCCTTGCCGGAAATCACCTTGGTGATGCGCTTGTCTTTGGCGCTTGTCTCGACCGAAAGACAACCGCAGCTGTAGCCATGGCCGGCGCCGCGGCTGGTGTCGACGAACTGCTTCGGATCGCCATCAGGGATGTTGTCGACCCCGGCCGCATCGGGGCCCTCCGCCTGGCCCTGCGAGGTGATCGTCCAGGTTGCGTCCTTGTCGATGAGAAAAAGATCTCCGGGGGTCGGGTTCTCGATCCAGCCGCAGCGCATTTCGCCGGATGGCGCGGGCGAGGCTATGCTGGCGGTAGACTGGATGGTTGCAACCTTTATATCGACATTCTTGCAAGTGCTGTCGTTGCAGACGCCGTTGATCCAGATCTGGCCATTGCCGAACATGATGCCTTTCCAGTTGACGAAAAGGTCATCCAGCTTCTGGTTGACCACGGCGTCTGTAATCTCTTTGGTCATGATTGCATCGTAGTTCTGAACGAACTGGCTGGCCGATTTGATCGTCGACGCCTTGCCCTTGATCTCGACGCCGATCGGATAGCGCACTGCGGCGGCGACGGCGGCCGTGTCATGCGCCTTCACCGCAGCCTGAAAACGGGTGATGACGGCCCGATAGTTGTCGTGGCTGCCGAATGCACCGTCGAGCGCATCGTTCAAGGACTGGCCCTGGGCAAATAACGATCCGGCAGAAAGGACGATCAGCATGGCGGCGGCAAGAAGGGGGACTGTTCTGGTGAACATGGGGCTTCCTCTCCGGCTGTGGGGCGGTCAATTTCCTGACATGGAACGACCACGTTTTGGCCACATCAGGCGAGGCTCGTCAAGCCCTCAACCCTGAATTGCGAGAGGCAAGAAGACTGCAACCTTGTGCCGGTTATGAAAACGCGGAGGCGGGCAGGTACCCCGCCTCCGCCCGCGGTTCAGAAGATGCAGTTCACGGGCTGGCCCAGCGCCATCGCCCCGGCATAACGGGCCTGCGGGCCCTGCTGCAGCGGATGAAAGCGTGCGCCCTGTATGTCCCGGAAGCGCTGTTCAAGGCCGTTGCTGCGGTAGAAGCCGGCGCCGCCGGCCAGTTCCAGCGCGAGTTCGACGGTCTTGATCGCATGTTCGGCGACGAGCGAGCGGCCGATCATGATATCGTTGACGCTCTCCGCGGAGGGTGCATTGCGCTCGGTGACCTTCACCATCCATTCATGCGCCAGCCTTGCCGCGCGCAAGGATGTGTCCATGCGGCCGGCGAGGTTGAGCGCGTTTTCGTTCGGCTGCTTCTTCTTGGCAAGATGGATGGCGATGTCGCGGGCGCTTTCGGCAACGCCGAGATAGACCGCATAAATCAGCGGAAAGGCTGTGGTGGCGATGACCTGGAACACCGGATGCCATTCGCCGGCCTTGCGCGAGAAAGCGACGCCCGCATCCGGGACGAACAGATCTTCCAGGACGACGTCGTTCGAACCCGTACCGCGCATGCCGAGCGCCTTCCAGGTATCGATGATCTTGACGGCGTCGGCTTTCATCGGCGCGCCGAAATGGATGACGCTCTGCGAACCGTCTTCCGCCTGGCAGATCGCGCCGGTCATCAGGATATCGCCGGCATTTGCACCCGAGGTGAAGACTTTACGCGCCGAAACGCGGTAGCCGCCTTCGACCTTTTCGGCAACGCCGGAGCCGCCGATCCAGTCGGAACCACCGCTCGAAAGCAGGATCAGCTTCTCGCCGGCGATGCGCTTCAACAGCGGCTCGACCGCCGCCACCTTCTGGTGACGCCAGCGCCATGCGGGGATCGCGACCTGATGGGTATGCATGGAAAAGGCAAGCGCCGTCGACGAGCAGGCATGCGCCATGACGCGAAGCATTTCGGCAAGCTCGGCAACTTCGGCGCCGCCGCCGCCAAGTTCGCGCGGCACCCCGATCTCGACGAGACCCGCCTCCCGCAAGAGCGCGTAGTTTTCCGCAACGAAGGTATCGCTGGCGTCGAACTCGGCCGCACGCGCGGCGAGGGTTGGTGTCAAAGTCTGGACAATCTCGACCGCATTGCCGGGTGGCGCTGGTGTCTCGATTGGCGATGAATGAGCCAGAGTGTTCATGTTCTCCTCCTATTGGGCCATTGCTGACCGGTGAACAGAATCCTCCCGTATGCGCTCCCTGTCCAGTACACGATCTGTACTAGGGACGAGACTCCGCCCCAGTGATGTTCACGGCGCGGCTTTTGGGGTATCCTTCCCGTTTGCATCTGTTGGCGGGGACCTATGGAACAGCGTGGAGGATACGGCCAATTCTGCCCGGTTGCGATGGCTTCCGAGATATTGTGCTCGCGGTGGACGACGCTGGTGGTTCGCGAGCTCCTGCTTGGCACGACGCGCTTCAACGATCTGCGTCGCGGCGTACCGCGCATGTCGCCTGCGCTCCTGTCGAAACGGCTGAAGGAACTGGAGCGGGCGGGTGTTGTCATTGCCGCGCCCAATGCCAACGGCGTCACCGAGTATCATCTTTCGCCGGCGGGTGAGGATTTGCGCCCGATCGTCCTCGGGATTGGATCGTGGGGGCAGCGCTGGGTGGAATCTCAGCTGACGCTCCGAAATCTCGACCCTGCCCTGCTGATGTGGGACATGCGCCGCAACCTCAACCCGAAGCCGCTGCCGCAACGCCGCTGCACGATACAGTTTCTGTATCCGGAACTGCCGGAAGCGAAGCAGAACTACTGGCTGGTCGTTGACGGAACCTCGGTGGACCTTTGCGGTTTCGATCCTGGTTTCGATGTCGATCTTCTGGTGACGAGCTCGCTGAAGAGCATGACCGCCATCTGGATGGGACTGACTGCCGTGCGCCGCGAGGTCGAGGCCGGCAATCTCGAATTCGACGGCGACCCGAAGATCGCCAGCGCCATGCAGCAATGGCTGGGCTTGAGCACATTTGCCGCCGAACAGCGCAAGGTGTCGTAGGAGCGGCGGCCTGACAGATCCCGAGAAAGACGCGTCATTCAAGGATGATGTCGCCTGCGGCCCCGGATATAGCGCTGCCCGGGCAATGGCGCGCGGCGCGATCGCCATAGGCGTCGATTTCGCGCCTGGCCATGGTCGAGCACGCGAGGGCTGAACGATGCTATCTTCGTCTGGCGCGACAGGTTAGCCGAGCGAGTTGATGATTTCGCGATAGGCGGCCTCCGGGAAGGCCTTCAACGTGCGGGTGCGCACATTGCCTTTCGTGGCGAGGGACAGCGCGAACCGCGCCATGACTGCGTCGTCGGACGCTTCTCCGATCACGACCATGTCGTACTCGCCCATGGTCAGGTAGAATTCCTTGAAGGAGCCACCCATCTCGGCGAGAAGCTTTCTCGCCGCGTCGAGCCTTGCCGGTGACCTCGCGAACACTCTTTACGCCTTGGTCGGTCCAGTTGATGAGCATCACATAAGTGGTCATATCACACCTCCCGCGCGGCACGGCCCGCGCCGGTGGCCGCGAAATGTCCCCTCGCTCCCCGTTGGGGGAAACTATACGCCCCTTGCCGCAGGCGAACAATGCGCGCGGGGCTAGCTCAATGGTAGTAGGCGATAGAGTTTCGTTCAGCGTTCCACAAACGAGCGCAGCCGCAACAGGGCATCGTCCCATTGCTGCGAGACACCTGCGAGATAGGCTCGCACCTCCTCGATCGGCTCGGGCCGGAAGGCGAATTGGCTTGTCCGCCCGACTTTGGTGCTCATGACGAGCCCGGCATTTTCGAGAACACGCAAATGCTTGGTGATTGCCTGGCGGGTAAGCCTGGTGTCTGCCGATAGTCCCGCGATCGAACGAGTGTGCCCGTCGCTGAGCTTTGCCAGAAGCGACAGGCGGGTGCGGTCACCCAATGCCGCAAAGAGCGGCGCGGGGTCGTATTCCTGGACGCTATCGCTCAACATGTGTCTTGATATTCTTCACCTGTTCCTCCCAGCCGCCTTCGTTCATGCGCAAGGCTTCCGGCATGCGGTGTTTCGGCACGGCATCGAAGCCGGACTCGGTGACAGTCAGGCGGGTGCCGGCCGACGTGGGTTCAAGCCGGAATTCGACAAGCGTCGGTTTTTCATCCGAGTAGTCGACATCGGGATCGATGGCATAGGGATGCCACGTCAGCGAGAACAGGCGCGGCGCTTCGATCTCTTTGATCGTCGCCTCCCATTTGATGTGCTCATAGCCGGGATAGGTAATGCGGCCGGTCGAAACCTCGCCCGCGACGAAGGGACCGTCCAGTTTGACCCGGAACCATTCCCCAAATTCCTTGTAGTCGGTGAGCGCCTGCCAGACCCGCTCGACAGGGGCGTTCAACTCGATGCTTTTCTCAATGCGATCAGTCATAAGCGCAACCTCCTGGTTGCATTTACAATGCCATGCTCAAGGCGAAAGAGCAACCAAAAAGTTGCATTTTGGTTGCCGAGTCCAAATTCAAAAATGATGAAGTTTCAGCCTTGCCGGCGCGCCAAAGGCGGATGCCTGCGCCATCGCTACCGGGGCGCGTCCGAGTTGAACTCTCAGCGCAATTTGCCGCAAACCGCAAAACCTCGAGCAAGCGCCAAACGCATTGCAATCAGTCAGGAAAAATAATGGCCGCGGTCTCAAGCCGGCCCGGTTCCGCCGGGCCGGCCCCGGATATCAATAGTCCATCGCAGCACTTGCGGGCGGGCCGGGGTTGGGATCCTTCTTCTGCCGTTCGGCGATCATCGCCTCGGTTGTCACGAGGAGCCCGGCGATGGATGCCGCGCCCTGAAGCGCGCTTCGGACCACTTTCGCCGGATCGATGACGCCCATGTCGTAGAGGTTGCCGTATTCATTGGTCTGGGCATTCCAGCCAAAGGAAAAATTGTCGTTTTCGCGCAGCTTGCCAACGATGATCGATCCCTCGGCTCCGGCATTCTCGGCAATCTGGCGAACCGGCGCTTCGATCGCGCGTCTTACGATGTCGATTCCGACGTTCTGATCGGCATTTCGCCCTTGCAGACCCTTGAGCGCCACGGCTGCCCGCAGCAACGCCACGCCGCCACCCGGCAGAATACCCTCCTCGACCGCGGCGCGCGTTGCATGCAGTGCGTCGTCGACGCGGTCTTTCCTCTCCCTGACCTCCACCTCGGTTGAACCGCCAACCCGGATGACGGCAACGCCACCAGCAAGTTTTGCCAGCCGCTCCTGCAGTTTTTCGCGGTCATAGTCGGAGGTCGTGTCCTCGATCTGCGCCTTGATCTGTGCGATGCGGCCGTCGATTTCGGTTTTTGCGCCGCCACCATCGACAAGCATGGTGGTCTCTTTCTCGATGACTACCTTCTTGGTACTGCCGAGCATGTTGAGCGTCACGCCTTCAAGCTTGATGCCCAGATCCTCGCTGATTGCCGTGCCGCCGGTAAGGATGGCGATATCTTCCAGCATGGCCTTGCGGCGGTCACCGGATCCCGGAGCCTTGACCGCGGCCACTTTCAGGCCCCCGCGCAGCTTGTTGACGACAAGCGTCGCCAGCGCTTCGCCTTCGACGTCTTCGGCAATGATCAGCAGGGGTTTTCCGGACTGGATGACGGCCTCGAGAATGGGCAGCATCGCCTGCAGGTTCGAGAGCTTCTTTTCATGAATGAGGATATAGGGGTCTTCGAATTCGACCCGCATTTTCTCCTGATTGGTAACGAAGTAGGGTGAGAGATAGCCGCGGTCGAACTGCATGCCCTCGACGATTTCCAGTTCGGTATCGGCCGTCTTGGCCTCTTCGACGGTAATGACGCCCTCATGCCCGACCTTACCCATGGCATCCGCCAGATATTGTCCGATCTCGGTATCGCCATTGGCGGAAATCGTGGCGACCTGGGCGATTTCGGAATTGTTCGAAATCTTGCGGGCATTGCGCTTGAGTTCCTCGACGACAGCGTCGACGGCAATATCGATCCCGCGCTTCAGATCCATCGGGTTCATGCCGGCAGCAACGGCCTTGCCGCCTTCGCGGACGATAGACTGGGCAAGAACCGTCGCCGTCGTCGTGCCATCGCCGGCCGTATCGCTGGTCCTTGACGCAACCTCGCGCAGCATCTGTGCGCCCATGTTTTCGAACTTGTCTCCAAGTTCGATCTCCTTGGCAACCGTCACGCCGTCTTTGGTGATACGAGGCGCGCCGTAGGATTTGTCGATGACGACGTTGCGGCCTTTCGGGCCGAGCGTTACCTTGACGGCGTCAGCAAGGATATCGACGCCTTGCAACATCAGATCGCGGGCATCAGCGCTGAATTTGACTTCTTTTGCAGCCATTATCTTTACTCCTCTTTTTCAGGAAAAATCGTAATCTCCCCTTGAAAACACAATAGAATCGGACAAGATTCAGTGTGATGCATGAGTTGATCCACAAGGGTAATATTCATGACCACGAGAGCATTCGAACTTCAGTTGAAGGGTTACGGGCTGACGACAGCGGAAATTCATTATCGCCTTCCCGACCACCCGAGCTTTCTCCAGCTATACATATGGCAGGAGTATGATCTTGCTCCGACTTTTCCGGAATTGAAAGGCTTTCTTGATTTCTGGTGCAAGGATATCGAGGGGCCATTGCATTCGGTTCGCATCGTGCATCAGCGCCTGATCGAGCCGCGTGAATGGCGGGCCGTTGACGGCATTATTTCCATACATTGAACGAAGATTTACACGCGATAGAGCCTTATCGGGTTGACTTTTTCACGCCTGACCAGTCCCTTCGCTTCGAGATCGAGCTGAACGGTCTTTGCCCACCAGCCGGCCTTTGCGCCGCCGGGAAACAGCTCTTGCGGCAGTTCACCGGCAAGGCGCTCACTGATTTGGGCAAGCGTCAAGCCCGGCAATTCGCCTGGAAGAACCTTGAGATAGGCTTGTCTCATCGCATCGTACATGGCCCGGTCGACCTGCCTGGCTGTGCCGGGATGGTTGATGTTTTCGACTTTGATCTTGTTCTGCGGCGCCATTTTGCGTGCTCCATATCCTTGTGGTTTTTCCAAGGACGAATGAGCAACAGGACAACCGACAGCCGAGACGACTGCCGGTGATCATCGTTTATGGCCGCTTCGGAATTTCGAGGCCGCGCTGCACCGCCGGGCGGGCAAGGCCACGCTCCAGCCATTTCGGCACGCGCTTCAGACTGTCGAAGGCGACCAGCTCACCCGCACCGTAGAAACCGACCAGATTGCGCACCCAGCCCAGCATCGAAATGTCGGCGATGGTGTATTCATCGCCCATGACCCATTGCCGGCCATCAAGGCGGGTTTCAAGGACGCCGAGCAGACGCTTCGATCTCGTCAGCGTAGCGCTGGAGGGGACGTTTGTCCTCGATCTCGCGGCCGGCGAATTTGTGGAAGAAGCCGACCTGCCCGAATATCGGACCGATAGCGGCCATCTGGAAGAACACCCACTGGATGGTCTCGTAGTGCGCAGCTGCGCCAGCCGAGATAAGCTTGCCGGTCTTCTCGGCCAAATAAAGCAGGATCGCGCCGGATTCGAACAGGCCCAAAGGCTTGCCGTCAGGCCCATCCGGGTCGATGATCGCCGGGATCTTGCCGTTTGGATTGAGCGAGAGAAATTCCGGCGTCCAGCTCTCGTTCCTGCCGATATCGACGGCATGCGGTTCATAGGGCAGTTCGAGCTCTTCAAGCGCAATCGAGACCTTGACGCCGTTCGGCGTTGGAAAGGAGTAAAGCTGCAGGCGATCGGGATACTTCGCCGGCCACCGGCTGGCGATGGGAAAAGCGGACAGATCTGGCATAGGAGCTCCGTAGTCTGGCTGAGGGGACGATTCGCGCCTGACGTTAGCACGAGGATTGCTGAGCTTCCATGTCGGCCCGGTTCATGATTGTCCGCTAATTCCGAATACAAGGTTCGAATTCCGCAGGCTTATCCGGACACTGAAGCACCACCATACTAATAGCCAGCAAGGGAGAGCCACTCCCGCTCAATCGGAGAAAGATCATGAATCGCTTATCTGGAAAAGTTGCATTGGTGACCGGCGCGAGCGCCGGCATTGGCCGCGCTACAGCCAAGCTCTTCGCGCAAGAAGGCGCCAGGCTGGTCATAGGTGCAAGGCGCAAGCAGGAACTTGACGCGCTGGTAGCAGAAATCGAAGCTGACGGCGGAGAAGCGGTGGCGCTGGCCGGTGACGTGCGTTCCGAAGACTACGCCAAGGCGCTTGTTGCCCTGGCAGCCGGGCGTTACGGCAGGCTCGATATTGCCTTCAACAATGCCGGTGTACTGGGCGAGGCCGGGCCGAGTACGGGCGTTTCGGAAGCTGGCTGGAACGATGCCATTGCGATCAACCTCACTGGCTCGTTCCTTGGCGCGAAACACCAGATCGCCGAGATGGTCAAGCATGGCGGCGGCTCTGTGATCTTCACCTCCACATTTGTCGGCTATAGCTTCGCCTTTCCGGGAGTAGCGGCCTATGCGGCGAGCAAGGCCGGGCTAATCGGCCTGACGCAGGCGCTTGCCGCCGAATATGGTGCGCAGAATGTCCGTGTGAATGCGATCCTCCCTGGCGCAGTCGATACCGACATGTATCGCGCGATGAACGATACTGCTGAATCGCAGGCCTTTATCACCAGCCTGCACGCGCTGAAGCGTGTGGCCACGCCGGAAGAGCTGGCACGCTCGGTGCTCTATCTCGCGTCGGACGACGCCGCATTCGTTACTGGCACGGCATCCCTGGTGGATGGCGGTGCGTCGATCACCCGGACTTGATCCTGCTAAAAAGAGGGGGCCAATCGGCTCCCTTTGACTGTTGTTGGCAGGTCGTCGCAAAGGCGCGGCATCCTAGCCCGGGATACGCCCGCACAGCTGGAAAAACATATGCGACGTCACCAGCGCGTCGGGTCTGGAAAGATAAAGTTCGAGCATTGCAATATCGGTTTCCAGCTGGCGGCGCTCGATGAAGCCGCCTTCGACCAGCTTGTCGGCGACATTGTTGATGAAGTCGCGCAGGATCGTCCGGCGATCATGGCCGGGCGGATAGACATGGACGACGGCATCTGTCCGAATGTCCGCCACACCCGCCTCGCGAAACAGGCGGTGGGTACGCCGCCCGACATATAGGTCGATCCCCTGCGCCGCCGAATAGGCGGTGTAAGCATCAAGGAGACGGGTCCATTCGGGCAAAGGCGGATCGCAGATATGGGCGAGAAAATCCGCCTCGAAACTCGCGATCCAGCCTCCCGGGCGCACCAGCGCCACCATTTCGCGCACGATAAGTTCGGGCTTCGGCACATTGACGAGGACGAGGCGCATGTGTGCGCCGTCGAACGATGCGCGGGGCAGGCCCGTATCGTAGGCGTCGCCCTCACGAACCTCGACCTGCGTCAGGCCATGGTCGGCGACGAAGCGGCGCGCCAGCTCGACAAAATGCACGCTGCGCTCAATACCCAGAACGGATCCGGCAGGTCCCACCCGCTTTCCCAGGAGGTGCAGGACACCTCCGGGACCGCAACCGATATCGACTACGCGCTCGCCCTGTCTGATGCCGATTTTCTCGAATTGTGCGTCCAGAATCCGGGGCAAGGTTGGCGATCTGACGCTTCAGCCGCATTTCTTCGGCTTCGGCCCGTCCAAGCAGGTAGACATCGGGTTGTGTCATGGCTGGTTCCCTCAGCGTGAACACATATGAGATTGGGTTGCTTAAGAGATTGCGCCCGCTCCCTCGCATGGTCAACACATCCCGGATGCAAGTTACCGAATGAAGGGGATCAGTGCGCGGATGCGCGGATCCCGCAGGTACAGCCCGCCCCAGATCATCAAGCCAAGATAGACACCGAACAGGGTGTGGCTGAAGAGCGGGTTTCCGATACGCACATGCGTGGCGATTGCCCCACCAAGATAGCCGGTCAAAAGAATCGCGCCGAGGACCGCTGTGCGCGGATTGGCATAGAGCAGCGTGCAAACCAGCGTGAGAATGCCGAGGAAGCGGGCAAAACCGGCACTGCCCGGGTAGCCGAGTTGCGCCGTCGTTTCCGTGACCACGTCCAGCGGAACCAGCTTAATGGCACCGTCGAAGATCAGAAACAGGATGACAAGGCCGCTGAGAATGCGGCCAACCCAAACTGCCCTGCTTGACGGGACTTGTATGCTCTGTGCGGTGAATTCCATGACTATGTCCTTCCAAATGATGCAACGGGATTGTCTGAAGACTGTCAGAAGGACGATTGGCCGATGACGATACCGACAATACTGTCCAACTATTTTTTTGCCATGAACGTAAAAAACTGCAAATCGGGCCGCAAGGCTCGCCGATGGCCGTAACATCCAATTAAACTGCCCGCACCTCGCCACGGGAAACGTCGAAAAACTGGGCGCGGCCTTCCAGGCTCTTGAATAGCGCCTTGTCCGTGCCGGTCATGAAGGCCTGGCCGCCGAGTTCCTCGACAATATCGAAAAGCGCTGCGCGGCGGCCCTCATCGAGATGCGCGGCGATCTCGTCGAGCAGGAGGATCGGTGCCATGCCGGCGAGTTCGCCGGTGAGCCGCGCATGGGAGAGGATGAGGCCGATCAGCAGCGCCTTTTGTTCGCCGGTGGAGCAAAGTTCCGCCGGCATCGCCTTCGGCCGGTGGCGCACGAGAAGATCGGAACGATGCGGTCCATCGAGCGTACGCCCCGCGGCACGGTCGCGGCTCCGCCCGTCATGCAGCGCGCGGCGAAAGGTTTCCTCAACATCGGTCGCAGCTTCAATGCCGACACGCTGCTCCAACTCCCCTTCAAGTAGGCAATCGGCCTTAGGGAAGGGGCTGTCGTCCGGCAATCGCTCGATCATGCCATTGATGAGGCGCATCAATTCCGCGCGCGCGGCAGCGATAGCGATGCCAAGCTCGGCCAATCGCGTCTCGATTGCATCGAGCCATGCATCGTTGCTGCGTTCTTCCGTAAGCAGGCGGTTACGGCTTCGCATCGCCTTTTCATAGTCGAGAACACGCTTGCCGTGGGCCGGGTCAATGGCGAGAACCATGCGGTCGAGGAAACGCCTGCGATCAGCGGCAGGGCCGGTGAACAGCCCGTCCATCGCCGGCACCAGCCAGAGAATGCGGGAATATTCGAGAAGCTCATCGGCAGTCGCCGCAGTGACGCCATTGATACGAACCCGGCGGGCTGTATCACCCGGTGCATTGCCGGCAAGACCGGTGCCGACATCGACCGATCCCTCGGGGGCCTCTATGCTGGCATGAATGGCAAATCCGTCAGGCGCATTGCTGCGGGTCACGTCGGCATAGGCCGCACGGCGAAGTCCGCGCCCGGGCGACAGAAACGAGACAGCTTCGAGCAGGTTCGTCTTGCCGGCACCATTCTCGCCGGTCAGTACGACGTGCGAGGGCGCCAGCCGCAGGGACAGGCTTTCATAATTGCGGAAATTGGCAAGCTTCAACCGGCTGATCGCAACGCGGGCCGGTTTGCCCGCGTCCGTGAGAGGATCATCGGTCATGGCAACAATGCTTGGCGCTACTACACCCGCATCGGCATGAGCACATAGAGCGCATTTTCATCGCCCGTATCCCGCACCAGTGTCGGCGATCCCGCATCGGCCAGCATGAAAATCGCCTCGGAGCCGGTCAACTGTCCCGTTATATCGAGCAGATACTTGGCATTGAAACCGATCTCGATCGGATCGGAATCATAGTCCGCCGCAAGTTCGTCCGTGGCGCTGCCGGAATCCGGATTGTTGACCGTCAGTGTCAGCTGCCCATCGGCGATCGTCAGCTTGACCGCACGGCCACGCTCGCTCGAAATCGTCGAGACGCGGTCAACAGCGGCCGCAAAGCTCTGGCGATCGATCGTCAGTTTCTTGTCGTTGCCGGATGGGATAACGCGCTGGTAGTCCGGGAAGGTACCATCTATGAGCTTGGAGGTAAGGACAACGGAGCCGATGGTGAAGCGAGATCTTGGTTTCCGACAATTCGACCGTAACGGCGACATCAGGATCATCGACAAGCTTCTGCAGTTCCGCGACGGTCTTGCGCGGGATGATGATGCCCGGCATGCCCTCGGCGCCGGACGGCGCTTCGAGTTCGGCGCGGGCGAGGCGATGGCCGTCGGTGGCGACTGCACGCAACTTCAGGACGCCGTCGCTTTCAATGGCATGGAAATAAATACCGTTGAGATAATAGCGGGTCTCTTCGGTAGAGATGGCAAACTGCGTCCGCTCGATCAGGCTTTTCAGAGCACTTGATGGTATGCGGAACGTGTGGCTGAAAGAACCCGCCGTGAGCTCGGGAAAATCCGATTGCGGCAGGCACTGCAGGCGGAAACTCGACCGGCCAGACGTCACGGCCATCGAATTGCCGTCCGGATTGGTCGCGAGCATGACCTCGGCGCCGTCCGGCAGCTTGCGCACGATATCGTAGAGCAGATGGGCCGGAACAGTCGTCGCACCTGATTGCTCGATCTGCGCGGCCGTCGCTTCTGTCACTTCGAGATCAAGGTCCGTCGCTTTCAGAGCGAGGCTTGCGCCATCCGCATTGAGGAGAACATTCGAAAGGATCGGAATGGTGTTGCGCCGTTCGACCACGCGATGGACATGGTTGAGCGACTTCAGAAGATTGGAACGTTCAAGAGTTACACGCATGATAAACCGGTCTCGCTGACATCAATTCCAGCCAAAGCGCCACGGGCTTGCGGCGCTTTACTGGCGAGGGGACATATTTCCCCCAAGGTCAAGCAAATTGGCAGAAATTCATGACAAAAAGCAAGCCTGCGGCGGGTATCAGCGTGCCATACCGCAGGCTTTCTGTTGATAAACTATTGGGCCTGATCGTTGATAAGACGCTTCAGCAGCTCCAGCTCCTGCGACAGTTTCTGGTCCTTGCCGACGATATCCTCGATCTTGCGCACGGCGTGGAGAACCGTCGTGTGATCGCGTCCGCCGAAACGGCGGCCGATTTCCGGCAGCGAGCGCGGTGTCAGCATCTTGGCGAGATACATGGCGATCTGGCGTGGCTTGACGATGGTGCGCGTGCGGCGGTTAGACAGAAGATCCTGCTTCGAAACGTTGTAGTGCCTCGCGACGATGCGCTGGATCTCTTCGATGCGGATGCGCTTGGCTTCACCGCCGCGCATCAGGTGGCTCAAGAGTTCATCGACGCGATCGACTGAAAGGTTGGGCTCGAATGTCTGGCGGAACAGAAGCTGGTTGAACGCGCCCTCAAGCTCACGGCCGCTGCCGGTAACGGACTGTGCGACGTGATCGAGGATTTCAGGCGTGATGTCGAGCGAATGATCCTCGGCTTGAGCGGCGACAAGGCGGCGCTTGAGGATTTCAAGGCGCATCGCATAGTCCGGGGCGATCATTTCAAGGGCAACGCCACCCTGGAGACGGGAGCGAACACGCGGGTCGAGCGATTCCAGTTCTGACGGCGGACGGTCCGCAGCGACGACGACCTGCTTGGCACTGTCGAGCAGCGTGTTGATAAGATGACAGAATTCATGCTGGATCGACTTCCCCTGCAGAAACTGCATGTCGTCGATAATGAGGAGATCGATGTCGCGCAGCTGTTCCTTGAACGACAGCGCATTGTTGTCGCGAATGGCGGTAGCAAAGCGCCACATGAAATATTCCGCGGTGAGATAGACCACGCGGGCACGTTCAGGACGCTTCAATGCTTCGGCCGCGATGGCCTGAAGCAGATGGGTCTTGCCGAGGCCAACGGAGGCGTGGATGAACAGCGGATTGAAACGGACAGCGCTCGCACCGGCATCGGCGATGGTGCGGGCGGCGGCAAGCGCAACGCGGTTGGGAGTCCCATCGACGAAAGTGTCGAACGTATAACGCGGGTCAAGCGGCGATCCGAAAACCGAATTCTGCGCGCGATCCGCAAAATGTGCGGGGGTCTTCTTTTCCTGGGCAGTACTACCAACGGGAAAGACCGGCTTTTCGCGGGTGAGGGGACGAGAATCGGCGCGCAGGGGAACTTCCGCATCCAGAGTCGGCCGGATACAGCGGCTGGCGCTGCGGAAAACGATTTCGACCTTCAGAATCTGCTCATCTTCTTCCCGCCACAATGCAGCGATCATATCCGAGTAGTGATTGTTGATCCAGGAGCGCAGAAATGCGGTCGGAACAGACAGGCGGACAACGCTCTTGGAGGTCTCGTCCAGCTTCAGGCGGCCAAACCAGCTCGAATAGACCTCACTTCCAAGCTTGGCTTTGAGCTTCAACTTGACGCGTTCGAAAATCAACTCGCCCTGACTGCCGGCCGAATCCATGTCTTTCCCCTCGTCCATATGGAGCGGGACCATGGCGTTCGAGCCGTTTTCCATTATTCCGCTGGTCATTGTCATTGCCTCATCCTGGTCTATGTCGATCGGGTCGATATTTGATGTCACGCCCGTGTTTTTATACTTGCCGGCGTTTCATCGCCTGGCATCGATTTTTTGACTAGCCGCCCCAGTGGCCAGCCTGAAAAGTTCCGAAACTAACAGATTGAGGTTTTGGCGATCACGCGGTGTTGGACTGATTTTGCAATGTCCAAAATGTCTTTAACTGCCACGTTCGCATCCCTCTCAACTTAGGCGCAGTAAGCCTTACGCCCGGCTTACGCCAGCGCTGCCAACTCGCTCGATTTGTGAAACAACCCAAATCCGTAGGACCTGAGTACTGACAAAAACCACTCGCTACGCAAACGATTAAATCTGCGCCCGAACCCACTAATTACTAAGTCTGTTAAATGGGTTTTGCCCACCCCTTCGATGTCTGGACCTTACAGAAACCTTTGCAGGAAGAGCAAGTGCGGACCAAGGGTTTTTTGATGAATTAAAGGTTAACGTTTTTCCATTTTTTTTAACCGTCTCTGGTCCAACGAGGAAAAACCGTTCGGATTCAAAGCCTTTTTTGAGACATAGATTTTGTTGCACCGCAGACTCCCGTTGGCAAAAAAAAATATTAAATTTTCGCTTGACACAGGCTGAGGCGGGGGATTCCAAGGGCTGGGCTTAAGCTATAATGACTACCTGCCATAAGCCATTGAAAATAAAGGCAAAATGATGATTGACGCTTTTTGTCCTAAACGATTTGTGACCGCCAGATGTCATGGTTTTGATATGCCACAATCTTTTCCGCCGGAAACGAATTTATTCCCAAAAAACCGCCAAAACAAAAAACCCGGCTAAAGACAAGCCGGGTTTTCAAATATAAATACGGGGGGGTCTGTTAAGCGGACATGCCCTTCAGACGGGCCGACAGACGCGATACCTTGCGCGAGGCAGTATTCTTGTGAAAGACGCCCTTCGACGCGGCGCGCATTACTTCCGGCTCGACCGCCTTGAAGGCGAGGGAAGCTGCTGCCTGGTCGCCGCTTGCCACCGCATCTTCGAACTTGCGAAGGAAGGTGCGCACGCGCGAGCGGCGGGACTTGTTTACTTCGGTGCGGGCTTCGATCTTGCGCGCCGCTTTCTTGGCCGAAGGAGTGTTGGCCATGATGCCTCTCTTTTTCTGTCAGCTAGTCGGCAGCTTGAACGCGGCCGTCACAAAATAATAGGGTGGCCGAGGGGCCACCGAACGTTGACGGGCTTATAGATGAGGTTTGCTTTTGCGTCAACTTGGAATCTGCTTGAGACCAGGGGATATTTTAGCTTCACCGGTTTTTGAAATTCGGCGCGCGTTTTTCGGCAAAGGCGGCCATCCCTTCCTTCTGGTCCTCAAGGGCGAACATCGAATGAAACACCCGCCGTTCGAACCTCAAACCCTCCGAGAGTGTCGTCTCATAGGCGCGATTGACGGTCTCCTTCGTCATCATCACGACGGGCAGCGAGAACGAGGCAATCTTGCTGGCGGCCTTCAGGGCCTCTTCGATCAGCTCGCTGGCGGGAACGACTCGCGAGACGAGTCCGCAGCGCTCCGCTTCGGCGGCGTCCATCATACGGCCGGTCAGGCACAGGTCCATGGCCTTGGACTTGCCGACAAAGCGGGTGAGCCGCTGTGATCCGCCCATGCCCGGCATTACGCCCAGGGTTATTTCCGGCTGGCCGAACTTGGCGGTCTCTGCCGCTATGATGAAATCGCACATCATGGCGAGTTCGCAGCCGCCGCCAAGCGCATAGCCGGACACAGCGGCGATCAGGGGTTTGCGCAGGCGGGTCACACGCTCCCATTCGCTGAAATAATCGCCGAGATAGGCATCGGCAAAATCCAGCGTCTGCATCTCCTTGATGTCAGCGCCCGCCGCAAAGGCTTTTTCCGAACCGGTGATGATGATCGCTCCGATGTTGTTGTCCTTGTCGAAACTCTCGAGCGCGGTAGCGAGTTCGGCCAGCAGGGCGGAATTCAACGCGTTGAGCGCTTGAGGACGGTTGAGCTGGATGAAGCCCACCTTCTCGCGTGTCTCGACGATGATGTTTTCATAGGTCATCAGATGGTCCTCCTGAGTGTAGATTAGGGCGGAGCTCCGCTCTACTGCTGGCAAACCGGGCAGTAAAAGGTCGAGCGCCCGCTTTGAACGATACGCGATACCGTGCCACCGCAGCCGGCACGCGGGCAAGGGGAACCTTCGCGATCGTAGACGGAAAATGAATGCTGGAAGTAACCGAGCTCGCCATCGGCCTGACGGTAATCTTTCAGGCTTGAACCGCCCGCCTTGATCGCATCGGCGATGACGGACCGGATTGAGGTGGCAAGGCGCTCTGACATCTCTGCCGCCACGCCGTTTTCACCGGCGATGCTGCCGGCCGGCCGCAGCGGTGACAGCCCAGCGCGCCACATCGCTTCGCAGACGTAAATATTGCCAAGTCCGGCAATAAGCTTCTGATCGAGCAAGGCTGCCTTCAGTGGGGCTGCCTTGTTGTGAAACAACCTGGCAAGCAGCGCCCCATCCAGCCGGTTGCCGGTCGGTTCCGTGCCAAGATCCTTGATCAACGGATGCAGGTTGAGCTTGCCCGGCTCGGCGAACAGCATGAAACCGAAGCGGCGCGGGTCATTGTAGATGATGCGGCGCTTCGGCTGGTCTCGCCCGCCAAGGTGCATCACCACATGGTCGTGCGTGGTGTTTTGGGATCGCTCATGCTCGAAGACGCCCGGCGTATCGGACTCCTGATCCTGCTCGATTCGGTACGAGCCGGACATGCCGAGATGGCTGATGAGCCCAAGCCCGTCGTCAAGATGAATGATCAGATACTTGGCGCGGCGCTCCAGCGCCTCGATCCGGCGGCCGGTCAGCCGCTCGATAAAATGCTTCGGGAAAGGAAAGCGCAGGTCAGGACGCCGTTGTTCGACGGTGAGAATGGTCGAACCTTCCATGAATGGCTGCAGGCCGCGCCTTACCGTTTCAACCTCAGGTAGTTCAGGCATCAGGCGTACGATCCCCTGTGCCCTTCAGGAAGCTTTTGCCATGCGGGCCCGCTGCTATGCCGAGATGCGCTGCGACTGTTTCACCGATATCAGCGAAGGACGGGCGCACGCCAAACGATCCCCGTGGCAGATCCGGACCAAAACAAAGAACCGGTACCCGTTCGCGCGTATGGTCCGTGCCCTTGTAAGTGGGATCGCAGCCGTGATCCGCCGTGAGGATGAGAAGGTCGCCCGCCCGCAACTTGGCCAGCGCTTCGGGCAAACGCCTGTCAAAGGCCTCGAGAGCGGCGGCGTAGCCCGGCACATCGCGGCGATGGCCATAAAGCATGTCGAAGTCGACGAAATTGGTGAAGGCAAGATCGCCGTCCTGGGCATCATCCATGGCGACAAGCGTTTCTTCGAAGAGCGCCATATTGCCATTGGCCTTGCGCACCTGGCCGATGCCCTGATGCGCGTAAATATCGCCAATCTTGCCGATGGCGATGACCATGCGTCCCGCCGCGGTCAAACGGTCGAGCAGGGTCGGCTCCGGCGGCGGCACCGAATAGTCGCGGCGATTGCCGGTGCGGGTGAAAGTTTGCCGGGTTTCACCGGTAAAGGGCCTCGCGATCACACGGCCGATGTTCAAGGGATCGACAAGTTCGCGCATGATGCTGCATAGCGCGTATAGCCGGTCGAGGCCAAAATGGGTCTCATGGGCAGCGATCTGGATAACGCTGTCGGTCGATGTATAGAATATGGGCTTGCCGGTCCGGATGTGCTCCTCGCCATATTCATCGATGACATCTGTTCCCGAAGCATGCTTGTTTGCGAGGATGCCGGGAAGTTTTGCTTTGGCCACGGCATTTGCAACAAGGCTGTCCGGGAAAGCCGGAATGGTTTGCGGGAAATAACCCCAGTTGAACGTAACCGGCACGCCGGCAATCTCCCAATGGCCGGACGGTGTGTCCTTGCCGTTCGAAACCTCTTCCGCCGCCCCCCACAGGCCGACCGGATCGGGCGCTTGTGGCGGAAGCGGCGTGTCGGCGGCCAGATTTGCCGAGTGGTAAAGGCCAAGGGAACCCATATTCGGCACAAGGAGTTTCCCGGAGCGAAGCCCGGCCCTGTCGCCGCGTCCGGCGGCGCAAGCCTCGACAATATGACCAAAGGTATTTGAGCCTTCATCGCCGAATGCCTTCGCATCCGGCGCACCGCCGATGCCGAAAGAATCAAGGACAAATAGGAAAGCGCGGGACATGCCTCACTCCGTGTAAAACCAGACCACACAGATAGGTCAAACAACGCGCCATGACAAATCGATGGTGCGATTCGTGTTTGACTGGCCGGGTACCTATGAGCAATTGGAGCAGGCCACGGCGCCACCCTGGCGGACTCGTCCAAAGGAGGTTTTGGCCATGCTGAGCCCGACCACATTATCTCCGGCCGCGGTATCGACGTGCCCCGCTATCGTCCAAGCGATGATCGGAACATAGGCAATGTTCATCTGGACGCGAATGACCGAGGTACCTGGAATGAGCAAGTTGGCATCAAGTGCCACGGCGGTCCCGGGCTGGAACGGGGTCGTATCGGCTCCGTTCACCCTTCGCCTCGACCAGGCCACCGTCGCGGCTCCCGCTGAGGAAACGTTGATTGCCGTAATTGTTATTTGCGGTGTGTCGCGCTGGTAAGGCAGCAGTGTAGCCCTGCCGATATCCATGATACCCGAGATCTGAGTCTGGGTGATTGTCTGCTGCTGCGTCACCAGGTCCGCTACCATACTGGTGGCGCGCCCGAGGTTCTTGTTGACGTCAGCGCCCCCGGTGACTTCGATACTGCCAAGCCAGAGCAAGATCAGTATCGGTGCAATCAAGGCGAATTCCAATCCCGCTACGCCGCGCCTGTCCCGGGCAAAGCGCCGGGCGATTCCAGGCATGTATACCGCTGCCGTCATAAGTTCTTTACAGACTTTCATGCGTGACACTTTCGGAAAGGATACTGGGCAGGTTGCGTTTTGACTGTCCCGTCAAATGAAGGGTTCATTTTTCCAGGTCGAAGTTGAGAAGAGCAGGGTTCGTCCGGTACCCTGAATGCTGTCAATGCGATCCCGCATCAGGTTGGTGAGTATTGGCCAGCGAACGAACACCCGTAACTGGTTGATCGTGCTGGCGCCGCCAGGGGCATTCTTGAAGCCGGCCGCATTGACGTCGCCTCCAGCGGTAAGGGGAATTGTGACGGGTACTGCGGCGAAAGTCGCATAAGTCTGCAGGTCCACGACCAGGTTCGGACAACCGGCCTCAGGCAAGAACAGCCGGGCGCAAATGCGGTCTCTCAATTGGTTGCCGGTGACATTCGCCGCACGCAACTCGCCCGTGCGCAACTGCCGGGCAAGGTCGTCGGTTACATTCGCCATCACTTCTTGAGCAGTAAAACTCAATGCGACTTCAATGATGGCGAAGATCAGCAGGAAGAAGGGAAGGGCGATCATAGCGAACTCTATGGCCACGGTGCCGCGCCTGTTCGCTCGAAAGCGCGCAATCAACGGCACCTGCGCAGTCATTGCCGGCGTATTGGCAGTCTCGGCAGGTTCCTGATCATCGGGATGCTTCGCTATATTCCGGAACATGGTTTTCTCCGCACCATTTAGGTCGGGAGAAGTCATATCATGCCAGATATTAGAATCTCGTTTGGGGACACACGCAAATTGCAGCCAATGGATTTACGATTCTTCAACCGTAATTCCACCGGGCGGTTCAGTTGCCGCCGATCTGGGCGTCGGACTCTCTTTCCGCTTTGCTCTTCTGTGCCGTTTCACAATAGGGCGTGCAAGATAGCGTCTGGACAAAGGCGCGGCGATAGACGCGTGTTGTGTTGGCGACACTGCGGCTGACCATGACCTGATCGTCGACGATAGCAGCGCCATCCGCATCCATGATGACGATATTGGTGATGCCGAAACCCTTGCCGGTGAGAACAACCGTGCGCGAATCCTTGACAACGGCGTCGGCAATATCGGGATCACCGACTACGACCGTATCGGCGGGGCGCGCAAGCTTCAGGATCCTCGCCTGGTTCATCACCACGTGGATGCCGGTATCCGCCTGGGCTGCCGGAATGACCGAAACGATGGCAGCCAGCGTCATTGCAGCTGTTAGTCCAACCGTCCGGATGATGTGGTTTCTATTGCAACCCATGGGAGAACCCTTCGAAATAATCGCTTCTCAAACCATGGCTTGGATTGGTGAAGGAAAGCTTAAACCTGCCAACCATTCATTAAGTATGTTTAGCCGCCAGGGAAGGAACGGAAGCTCGGAAAATTGTAATAATTCCGTTTACTCTTTCAATACCTTTATTGTCAGATGGGGCTGATTTACTTTTTCGTAACGGTATTTCTTAAGGTGAACGCAATTCGCCACCGCTAGTTTTCCATCATTCACGAAGATATTAGCGGGATAGCGAGGGAATTGATATGAAACGCACTGTAAATGCGACCCTCGATGCTTTCGCCCGCTTCCTCGGAAACAAATGCGGGGCGACTGCCATCGAGTACACGCTGATTGCCTCCATTATCAGCCTCAGTATCATCCTGGGGGCCGGTATGCTCGGAGGTTCGGTCAGAACATTTTTCGATCGCATCGCCGAACAAGTAACACAAGCCACCAACGGTTAATGACGGATCCTAGCCATGATTGACGCGGCCATACTCATCGTTTTTCCGTTTGCCATGGCCTTCGCAGCTGTGTCCGACCTTTTGTCCATGACGATCCAGAACCGCGTTTCCCTCATTTTGATCGTGTCGTTTGCGATTCTCGCACCTCTGACTGGAATGGCTCTGGATATCTACGCGATGCATTTTGTTGCGGGAGCAGTCGTCCTGGCAGCGACTTTCGCGTTGTTTGCCATGGGAACAATGGGTGGAGGGGACGCGAAGCTCATGTCGGCAACAGCCGTCTGGCTAGGGTGGAACTTCGGCCTGGCGGAATATTTGCTGGTGATGTCGGTGCTTGGCGGCTTTTTGACTATGGCCATCTTAAGGTACCGGAATTCACATCTTGCGCTCGCTTATGCCGATCGCCTTGAATTCATGCGCCGCCTCGCGCGCAAGGATCAGGGGATACCCTACGGGATAGCGCTGGGCAGCGCCGGACTGCTGACATTCCCGGCTTCGCCAATGTGCCAATGGGTTATTGACCGGCTTGCGCACGCATAACCAGGCAAGCTTTCCAAGCAGGCGTCATGTTGATCAAAATGATAAGTCGAAAGTCTGATGGTTAACGTTTGTTAATCATACTTTTAAGCAATGCATTAACCTTAATTACACGATTAGTAAGTCAATGTGCAACCGTGGGTAATCTTAGACGAAAGTCTATTGGGGTGCATTGATGCAAAAAGCACGGCTTGTCATTTTGACCGTTGCGGTCGTTGCCGCGGGCGCTGCGGGTTATATCGCTACGCAGATGAAACCCGCTGTGACAGTCGTCCAGACTGCGGCAGCACCACAGATCAAATTACAGGACGTTCTGGTCGCCACGGAAAACCTTGGTGTTGGTGCAGAAGTGCAGGGGCAGATGCGCTGGCAGGCCTGGCCGGTTGACGCGGTGGCTGATGGCTACATCAAGCGCTCCGACCGCCCCAATGCTGAAGAGGAACTCAAGGGATCCACCGTTCGCCTGCAGATTTTTCCTGGTGAACCGATCCGCGAAGCAAAACTTATTGGCAAAGGCCAAAGTTTCATGTCGGCGCAGCTGCCGGCCGGGATGCGGGCGGTGGCGACGCAAATAGCGGCTGATACGTCCGCAGGCGGCTTTATACTTCCCGACGACTATGTCGATGTCATCATGATCCGGATCTTGGAAGAAGGCGAGCAGAAGCGATTCGCGACCGAAACCATTTTGCAAAACATCCGGGTTCTGGCAATCGACCAGACAATCCAGGAAGACGAGAATGGCGAAAAAACCAAGGTGGGTTCAACAGCCACGCTCGAACTGACACCGGAACAGGCCGAAATCATCACTGTTGCCCAGCAGATGGCCAGCCGCCTCTCGCTGGTCCTGCGCTCCGTTCAGGACGCACAGGAACAGACCGGACCCGGTGCCGAATATCTCGTCAATTCACCGGGCCGCAGCGGCAACGTCAAATTGATCAAGTCCGGGACGGTGATTGAAATTTTGGGGCGGCAATAAAAAATGGGGCACGAGTCAAACATCATGCAGGTCAAATGCGGATCCCGCGGGACGAGATCGTGGAAGGCGATCACATTTGTGCTCGGCTGCGGTCTCGCCCTCCTTCCGGTGCAAAATGTGGCCGTCGCCGAGGACAGTGTCGTAAAACTGAACCAGAGCCAGAGCACCGGCAAGCGGATCAATCTGGGCCTGAGCAAATCGCTGGTCGTCGACCTTCCATCGGATGCCTACGACATCCTCGTCGCCAATCCGACCGTTGCCGATGCTGTTACCCGCACCGCACGCCGTATCTATCTCTTCGGCAAGCAGGTCGGGCAAACCAATGTCTTTGTCTTCGGCCCCAACGGCGAGCAACTCGCCAGCTTCGATCTGGTGATCGAACGCGATGTGGCCGGCCTCGAAGACAGTCTCAGGAAATACATCCCGGATTCCGATATCAAAGTCGAATTGATGAACGACAACGTCATCCTGACCGGGACGGTACAGACCCCGCTTGATGCCAAACGGGCGAGTGATCTCGCCAATCTGCTCGTTTCGGGCGGTGAAGCGACCACTGGCCAGTATGCGCTCACGGCGTCTGGCCAGGGCGGCAGCAATGGCGGCGGTGGTTCGGACGTTGCGATCAGCGATCCTGACGAGGCGCGCCAGAGGAGCAAGATCGTCAATCTGATCCAGATTGCCGGCGACGATCAGGTCACGCTGAAAGTAACGGTGGCCGAGGTCAGCCGGAGCGTTATGAAGCAGCTTGGTGTCAATATGATCGCTTCCACCAAGTCCGATGGCATCCTCTTCAGTTCCGAAAACATCGCATCGCTCGTGGGCAAGGCGTTGACGAGTTCCGGCGCATCCATCCCTGTGTCCATCGGAAGCACGTCCATCAACTCGTATCTGAATGCGATGGAGTCAGCCGGTGTCATGAAAACGCTGGCGGAGCCCTCCCTTACGGCAGTGTCGGGTGAGCAGGCAACGTTCAAGGTTGGCGGCGAATACAATCTCATTACCGGCCAATCTATCGAGGAAAACTCGGTGACCGGCGCAGAGCGTTCCAGCTACGAAATTACCAAGGTCGAGTATGGTATCGGCCTCGAATTTGTTCCTGTCGTCCTCTCGCCGGGGCGTATAAGCCTGAAGGTGCGGACGTCCGTTTCTGAGCCTACCATGGAAGGTTCCGTTTCCCTGTCCTCGGGTGGTGATCCCCTTCGCAACAAGACATTCGGCCCGGCAACAAACCTCATTTCCTTGCGCAAGCGTCTCGCGGATACGACCGTTGAATTGCCATCCGGCGGCTCGATGATGATCGCGGGCCTCATGCGCGACGAGAACCGGGCTGCCATTTCCGGCCTGCCGGGAATGTCCAAGATCCCCGTGCTCGGCACCTTGTTCCGCAGCCGGGAGTTTGTGCGCAACGAGAGCGAACTTGTCATAATCATCACGCCCTACCTGGTTCGTCCGGTGGCGCGAACGGCGCTCGCCCGGCCAGACGACAATCTCAATCCAGCTAGCGATGCTGCCGGTATTTTCCTGGGCAAGGTCAATCGTGTCTACGGCACAAAGGAAGCCAGGCTGCCGGACGGACGCTACGAAGGCAATGTTGGTTACATCTACAAATGAACAAGGACCGGGGCATGTCAAACGCAATCAGTTTTCATCGCATGAAGCCGGTCCTGGCCGTTCTGGCTGTCTCGCTCCTTGCCGGATGCGCGCCACGCGAAATGACCGGCAGTATTCCGGACGACTACCGGACCAACCATCCGATCGTGATCTCGGAAAAGGAGCAGGTCGCTGACATCCCGGTGGGTCACGCGGACAGCAAACTGTCGATCACCCAGCGCAGCATCGTGCAGCAGGCGGCGGCCAATTATCACGCCAACGGTTCCGGCGTAATTCATATATTGCTGCCTGCCGGGTCGCCGAATGAGCGTGCCGCCACCCGCCTGCGCGGCGATATTGCTGCGACCTTGCGCAAGGGCGGCGTAAAGCCGTTCAACATTTCGAGCGAGCGCTACCAGGCCGGAGCCGAAGGATCTCCACCCATACGCCTGTCTTACTCCGCGATGACCGCATCGACCGGCCCCTGCGGCCAATGGCCGAAGGATCTGCTCGATACGGCGGATAACAAGCATTATGCCAACTTCGGTTGCGCCAGCCAGAATAATCTCGCCGCACAAGTTGCCAATCCGGCCGATCTGCTTGGACCGAGGGCGTCGTCGCCGATCGATGCCGAGCGGCGCGGTATTGTCATCGAGGACTATAGAGGCGTCCCCGCGGAGAGGCCGCATACGCTCCCGGCGGAACAAGTCATCTACGATTTCAACTGATAAGCACCTCTCTTCGAAAAGCGGAATGCTAAAATGAGTCAATTGGCCTTCGAAACAGAAAATCAATCCGGGGATGGCAGCGAGCGGTCCGCAGGAATGGGTCTGCAAGCCTTTCGGCCAATTCCTCGCATTTCGATCCAGGCGTTTTGCGAGACGGACGCGGTTGCAAGACAGATCGCGCGCGCCAATGAAGACCGCCGCATGGCGAAGACCCACGCACAGGTCCACATGGGTGGCATCGAGCGCGCAGTAGAACTGTTTCAGACCGTATCGACGCCCAATCTCGTTCTGCTTGAAACATCGGCCGCGCCGCGCGACATGCTGCAGAGTCTTGCTGCGCTGTCGGAGGTTTGCGATCCGAGCACGAAAGTTGTCATCATCGGTCATTTCAACGATGTCTGGCTCTATCGCGAACTTATCCGCAATGGCGTTTCCGAATACATGGTCGCCCCGATCGATTTGCCCGACATTGTTGGCGTGATCGGCGGGTTGTTCGTGGACCCGGAGGCGAAGCCTCTCGGCACTTCCATTGCATTCATCGGTGCCAAGGGAGGGGTCGGTGCCTCGACGATTGCCCATAACATCGCCTGGGCAATCTCCTCGCTCTTCAAGAGCGAGGTGGTGATTGCCGATATGGACCTGCCCTATGGCACGGCAAACATCAATTTCGACCAGGACCCGGCACAAGGGATCGCGGAAGCCGTGTTCTCCCCAGAGCGGATCGACGACGTCTATCTCGATCGGCTGCTTGCGCAATGCGCCGAGAACCTGTCGCTTCTTGCGGCACCATCGACACTTGATCGTGTCTTCGATTTTCGCGACGATTCCTTCGCGCACCTGATCGATGTAGCACAGAGATCCGTTCCGCACGTCATTCTCGATGTGCCGCATTCATGGAATGGCTGGACACGCACCACGCTGGCCAGGGCAGACGAGGTCGTCATCGTCGCATCGCCGGAACTGGCAAATCTTCGCAATACCAAGAACCTGCTTGATACGTTGAAACAGCTTCGCCCCAACGATGCGCCGCCGCGTCTCGTTCTCAACCAGGTTGGCGTTCCGAAACGTCCGGAAATCGCGCCATTGGATTTTTGTGGTCCACTTGGAATCCTGCCAATCGCCACCGTGCCGTTTGAACCGGCGCTGTTCGGCAGCGCGGCAAACAATGGACGGATGCTGGCGGAAACCGATGCTGCCAATCCGATCGTCCAGACTGTCAACGAAATGGCACACATTCTCACCGGCCGCATAACGCTGAAGGCCAAGAAGAAACCGGGGCTGGCAGCTGTTCTATCCAAGCTGAAGCGCAAGAAATAGTGGAATTGAAGAGGCATCATGTTCGGTAAACGCGGCAATGCCGGTGCAAATCACCAGGTTCAGGAATTTCGGGCGGTAGCGCTTGAAACCGCGTTGCCCGCTCCCGGGATAATGGCAACCGAGGCGGCACGACTGCCGCGGGATATTCTCGAGCCAAAGCGTTCGCCCGTCGAAGCGCCAAAGCCTCTCATGCCGCTGCGCGAAAAGAACGATGCCTACTACGACACCAAATCCCAGGTGTTCGCCGCGCTGATCGACACGATCGATCTGGCGCAACTGTCCAAGCTCGATTCTGAAGTCGCGCGCGAGGAAATACGCGATATCGTCAATGACATCATCGCGATCAAGAACTTCGCCATGTCGATTTCCGAGCAGGAAGAACTGCTCGACGACATCTGTAACGATGTTCTTGGTTATGGCCCGCTCGAGCCGCTGCTGGCTAGGGATGACATTGCCGACATCATGGTCAATGGTGCGCGCAAAACCTATATCGAAGTGCTCGGCAAGGTACAGGAGTCTGGCGTCCGTTTCCGGGACAACCAGCAGCTTTTGAATATTTGCCAGCGCATCGTCAGCCAGGTGGGCCGCCGGGTCGATGAATCGAGCCCCATCTGCGATGCGCGCTTGCCGGATGGCTCCCGCGTCAACGTCATCGCGCCGCCACTCGCGATTGACGGACCGGTCCTGACCATCCGCAAATTCAAGAAGGACAAGCTGACCCTTGACCAGCTCGTGCGTTTCGGTGCGATTTCTCCAGCCGGGGCGGAATTGCTGCAGATCATTGGCCGCGTCCGCTGCAATATCGTCATTTCCGGCGGTACGGGTTCCGGCAAGACCACGCTGCTAAACTGTCTGACGAATTATATCGACAAGGATGAGCGCATTATCACCTGCGAGGACTCGGCGGAACTGCAATTGCAGCAACCGCATGTGGTGCGCCTTGAAACAAGACCGGCCAATCTGGAAGGCGAGGGCGAAATCACCATGCGTGATCTCGTCAAGAACTGCCTGCGCATGCGACCGGAGCGGATCATCGTCGGCGAGGTGCGCGGACCGGAAGTCTTTGATCTGCTGTCGGCGATGAACACCGGCCATGACGGTTCCATGGGAACCATTCACTCCAACAGTCCAAGAGAATGCCTCAGCCGTATCGAGATCCATGATCGCGATGGGCGGTTTTGCCCTGCCGCAACGAACGGTTCGCGAAATCATCGTCGGTTCAGTCGACATCATCATTCAGGCGGCGCGCCTTCGCGACGGTTCGCGCCGGATCACCCATGTGACCGAGGTTACCGGCATGGAAGGTGACGTGATCATTACGCAAGATCTCATGAATTATCAGATCACCGGCGAGGACGCCAATGGCCGGCTTACCGGGCAGCACGTCTCGACCGGCATCAGCCGGCCCCATTTCTGGGAAAGGGCTCGTTATTTCAATGAAGACCGCCGCCTTGCGCACGCGCTCGACTCGATGGAAACGGCAAAGGCATGACCGGAGGACCCATCCATGTTCGGGCTTAGTCTGGCGCAGATCCTTTTTGTCGCTCTCGTCGCCCTGACATTTGCTGCCCTTGCCTATGTCGTCTTTTTTGAATCGATCGCCTGGCAGAAAAAATCAGATGAGCGGCTGAAAAGCGTCAAGCTGGCCGCAACGGACAGTCTTGGCAAATTTACTGTGCGGGACAAGCAGGCCGAAGCTGTCAAACGCCGCAAGTCTGTTCTGGATACGCTGAAGGATATCGAGCAGCGCCAGAAATTGCGTGACAAGAATATCAAGTCTCCGCCTTTGAAGATGCTGATCGTCCAGGCCGGAATGAAGGTACCCGTTGCGCGCTTTTATGTTTACTCGGTCATTGCCGGCGTTATCGTCACCATATTGGGCCTGTTTCTTGGATCGCCGCTCTATCTGGCGCCCGGATTGTTTCTTGCCGGTGCCTTCGGTCTGCCGCGATGGTTGGTCTATTTCAGGCGCAGCCGTCGCATCAAGGCGTTTCTCCACGAGTTTCCCAATTCCATCGATGTGATTGTGCGCGCGCTTCGCTCCGGCCTGCCGCTCAATGACGGAATTCGGCTTATTGCTCAGGAAGCGCAGGAACCTGTCCGCACTGAATTTCGCCGGATGGTCGATGCGCAGCAGGTTGGCATCAGTATTCCGGAATCCTCGATGCGCATGTCGGAATATATGCCGTGTCCGGAAGCAAGCTTCTTCGGTATCGTCATCCAGATCCAGTCACAAGCGGGCGGCAACCTTTCCGAAGCGCTCGGCAATCTCTCGCGTGTGTTGCGCGACCGGAAAAAAATGGCTGCGAAGGTCCAGGCGTTGTCCATGGAAGCAAAGGCGTCGGCCTATATCATCGGTGCCTTGCCTTTCATCGTCGCGACACTGGTCTACCTCACAAGCCCGCAATACATCATGGTGCTGTTCCAGACCGACACGGGCCATGTGATCCTGGGCTGTGCGGCAACCTGGATGGCCATCGGTATCCTGATCATGAAGAAAATGATCAATTTCAAGTTCTGATGCGAATTCCGGGAGAGAGGCTCCAGATGCTCACCACCATTTCCAAAGCAATGCACGACCCGGCCTTTATCTTCGCGGTGCTTGTCGGCGTATCGATCTTTGCGACCCTCATGACTTTCCTGATGCCTATGCTGTCTGGCTCGGACCTGAAATCGCGAATGAAATCGGTGGCGTTGGAGCGGGATCAGATCAGGTCACGCGAGCGCGCCCGGATGGCGACTGAGAGTGAAGGCCGGCGCAAGAATGGCGCCGGTTCGTTGCGGTTGGCGGAGCGGCAAGGGGTCAGGCAGTTCGTCGAGCGACTGGATCTGCAACGTGCCCTTGCGGATGAAAAGACGGTAACTTCCCTGCGCACGGCCGGATTTCGCGGCCAGAATGCTCTGAACATCTTTCTGGCGGCGCGTTTCGGGTTGCCATTCGTGACGCTGGGTTTAACGGTCTTCTGGATTTTCGGCCTGGGCGGTCTGGCGGAGAAGTCAACGATGCTGCGCGTTGCCGCCTGTTTTGCCGGTGCGTATGTCGGCTTCTATCTGCCAAACCTCTATGTGAGGAACTGCGCTACGAAACGCCAGCAATCCATCAAGCTGGCATGGCCGGATGCGCTTGACCTGATGTTGATCTGTGTTGAATCCGGCATGTCCATCGAGGCGGCCTTCAAGAAAGTCTCTGAGGAGATCGGTGTCCAGTCGGCCGAATTGGCGGAGGAACTGGTCCTCACCAACGCCGAATTGTCATTTCTGCCGGAACGCCGCCAGGCCTATGAAAACCTGGCAACCCGCACCGGGCTTGAAACGGTCAAGTCCGTGGTGCAGGCATTGACCCAGTCAGAACGCTATGGAACGTCGATTGGCAGCGCCTTGCGCGTCCTTTCCGATGAAAGCCGTGAGGCGCGATTGATGGAGGCCGAGAAGAAAGCCGCTGCGCTGCCGCCGAAATTGACCGTGCCGATGATCGTCTTCCTGCTTCCGGTACTCTTTGCTGTCATCCTCGGCCCCGCTTTCATCCAGATTTCGGCACAGGGCGGCATATTCGGACCGGCAACACCAAAATGACCGGGGACGTTCCCGAACATGGAAAAGCCGCCGGGATGGAGCGGCCTTTTTAGCTTTGCAACGGAAGATCAGCTCTTCGGTTTGCTCTTGTCCTTGAGCATGTTCCAGGAGTCTCTGCTGCGCCAGCATCGATCGCAGATATCGCACGTTCGCTTGTGCCTGTTGGGGCGAAAGTTCCTGCTTCGCGATTGTCTCTGCTTCGTCAAAGCGGCCTTGCAGTCCAATAACCAGTGCCAGGTTCTGCCGCACGCGACTGTCGGAACCAGGCGCGGTCACGGCTTTGCGCATATAGCTTTCGGCCGTGTTCAGCTCCCCGGAAAGCACGTAGGACATGCCCATGTTGGAAAGGATCGACGCTTCGTTGGCATTAATCTGCAGGGCCTGCCGGTAAAGATCACGAGCTTCGCTGGTCTTTCCCAACTGATCCAGAATCGCACCTTGAGCCGAAAGCAGTTTCCAGTCCGGATATTCCGGGGTCTGGGCCCGGCGCAGGGCATCGAGTGCAGCTTCAAACTCTCCGCTGCTCGCAAGTGCCTTGCCATAGGCCGCGAGAACCTCTCGATCCTGCGGGTAGGCAATTGCAAGACTGCGCATCACGGCGAGCGCCTGGTCGCTGCGACCGGTCATGCGCAGCACGGTGGCAAATTTCATCGCCGTCGTCTTGTCCTTTGGGTTCGCCTGATATCGCGTACCCAGGCCCGTGGATGCCTGCATCAATTGCTGTTCGTTCATCTGGTCGAAATTGCCGGAGGGAACGGCCGTACCAGCGCTGTCAGGTGCGATCGAACCAGTGGTCGTCCTGTCCGTGGTGGCACAGCCGGCAATGCCCGCCGCCACTGCGAGAATGGCGACGGAAAAAATGAAGCGGCGATGAGAGCGAGAATTGATCATATTAAACCGTTCTGCCGGAGGGAATTTGGGACGAAGCCGAAGCCCGAAGAATTTGGCCCGAATTCACCCGGCCCTTCGGGTTTCCGGCTGGCGGCCAACCACTTGTCAGGCGGCTTCGTCCGATGGGGGCGCATCGGCCCTGCCACCTTCCTCGTGGATTGTCTCGCCTTCCGCGAAACAGAACTGGTTCAATATGATCAAATCTCGCTCTAAGTTGAATAATGCCTGCGCTTGCCATAGTTTGCCCCATCCGCAGCACAAATCCCTGTGCGTTAACCCAATCCCACGCTTAGAAATATTCTGTTAACCCTAATGGACAGTTAACGACGCTACCTTGGGTGCAGAAGATTGATCGAGGAGAAATTGCCATGCCGGCTGGAATCACCAGGAAGAAAACCTCTGTTAGCAAGCCCGTGTGGTTCGTACAAAAGGGCGGGCTGGAGAGGGCCGGCTTAGACAGCGCAGCGCTCGCCTGGGCCAACGCGAATGGCTTCGATGGACAGCCGGGACGGGTATTGGTGATCCCCGGTGAAAGGGGTGACATTTCGGGAGCCCTGCTTGGTACCGGAAAGGATGATTCCAGGCTGATCGCTGGAAAACTCGCAACCGGCCTGCCGAAGGGTTCCTGGCATCTGGCAAGCTCCGTCGGCGAGCCTGACCTCACGGCGCTGGCCTTCCTTCTCGGCGGTTACAAATTTGCCCGCTACACGGCCAGGGAAGATGTTGATGTCACGCTCGTGCTGCCGGATGGCGCGGATAAGGCGGATGTCAAGCGTCTCGCCAAGGCGGTCACGCTTGCGCGGGATCTCATCAACACGCCGACCAATGATATGGGACCGGATGCGCTGGAGGCGGCGGTGCGCAAGGCTGGCGACGAACACAAGGCTTCGGTCAGTGTCATCAAGGGCAATGAATTGCTCAAAAAGAACTTCCCGATGATCCATGCGGTTGGCCGTGCCGGCAGCGAGGAACCGCGATTGATCGACCTTGAATGGGGCAAGAAGGATGCACCAAAGGTAACGCTGGTCGGCAAAGGTGTGTGCTTTGATACCGGCGGTCTCGATATCAAGCCTTCCAGCAGCATGCTCTTGATGAAGAAGGACATGGGCGGCGCGGCGAATGTCCTGGCTTTGGCAAGCATCATCATGGACGCGAAATTGCCGGTGCGTCTGCGTGTTTTGATCCCGGCTGTCGAGAACTCGATTTCCGCCAATGCCTTCCGTCCGAGCGACGTGCTGACCAGCCGCAAGGGCCTGACGGTGGAGATCGGCAATACCGATGCGGAGGGACGCCTGGTATTGGCCGACGCACTGGCTCTGGCGGATGACGAGGAACCCGAGATTCTTATCGACATGGCAACGCTGACCGGTGCAGCACGGGTGGCGCTCGGTCCGGACCTGCCGCCCTTCTATTCGAATGATGACGCCTTTGCTCTCGATCTTGCCAATGCTTCCGAAGCCGTTGCCGATCCGCTCTGGCGCATGCCGCTGTGGCAGCCCTACGATAGCAAGCTTTCTTCGCGCGTCGCCGATATGAACAACGTGACGAGCGACGGGTTTGCCGGGTCGATCACGGCTGCGCTGTTCCTGCAGCGCTTTGTGAGCAAGGCGAACGTTTGGGCGCATTTCGATATTTTCGGCTGGAATCCTGTCGAAAAGCCGCATGCGCCGATTGGCGGCGAAGCGCAGGCAATACGCGCGCTTTACCATCTTTTGAAACAACGCTTCCCCGTCAAATGAACAGCTTGCACCCTTCGCGGCCAGGTCTAGAATGGAACGGAGCCGAAATGATCTCGGAAACCGTGCATGTTGATAGAACTGAGGCCGATGCAGGCGTTGACATTGTGGAAAGAAATCGCCCTTTCGGAAGTGCGCGATGACGCCCACGATCTCACCATGCGGCAGCTGGCAGTGCTCCTTACCGTGTATCTTGAGCCGCCGCCGCACACGATACGCGGCATGGCGGCGAAACTTGGCGTGACAAAACCTGTCATCACCCGCGCCCTTGACACAATGGGGGGCTATGGTCTGGTCGATCGCCACCGCGATGAAAAGGACAAGCGCAACGTGCTCGTCAAGAGAACGGTAAAAGGTGCGCTCTATGTTGAAAGGCTCGGCGATCTCGTTATCGCCAAAGCAAGAGGACTGCCGCTTTGAAAGCTGATACACCGACCTTGGACAAACGGCTGAACGCCTTCAGGCCCGACCTTGCCGATGAGAACCTGCGCGGCATGGTCGAGGCAGAGCGCTTCGTCTCCGGCAAGCCGATGCGTATTGCCGACGCCGTGGCCGACGTCCGCTCAGAACCGCGCGGCGATGCCGGCATCACGACGCAGGTCCTTTACGGCGATGATGTTCTCGTCTTCGAGGACGACAACGGCTGGTGCTGGATCCAGAACGAGCGCGACGGCTATGTCGGTTATGTGGTGGACACCACGCTTGATCGACGCGCGAGCGAGCCAACGCATATCGTCATCGCCCCTCGGACATTCGTCTATCCGGGCTCCGATCTGAAGTATCCGAGGACCAAGGCGCTGTCCATGGGCTCGCTGGTCACCATTGCAGGCGGCGAAGAAAGGCGAGGCACACTCTACGGTATGCTGCCGAGCGGCGAGGCGGTCATAGCCAGGCACCTGGTGCCGGTCGACGAGGTGACGGACGATCACGTCGCCGTTGCCGAAACGCTGATGCATACGCCCTATCTCTGGGGCGGAGTATCGGGATCCGGTGTTGATTGCTCAGGTCTGGTCCAGCTCTCGCTGCTGATGACCGGGCTGCCTGTCTTGCGCGACACCGACATGCAGGCGGCTTCCATCGGTGACCTCATCGAGCCGGACAAGGACTATCAAAATCTGCAACGTGGCGATTTCGTCTTCTGGAAGGGCCATGTTGCCATGATGGCGAGCCATTCCATGCTGCTGCATGCCAGCGGTCATACGATGAGCGTAACCCTTGAGCCGTTGCGCGATGCCATTGACCGCATCGCCTATCTCTACGGCAAACCGACGGCAGTACGGCGGTTATAGGGCAAAATGCCCGCCGCTTGCGCAGCGGGCAGCATTGCATCACGCAGCGGTCAGCTCCGCCACCTGCCGGAAGGTCTTGATGATCTGCAGGCAGGCACGCGCAGCTTCCTGGCCCTTGGTCAGGAAATGCCGGGTGAAGAAGTCGATACGTTGTGCATGTTCCTGGAAGTGGTGCGGCGTCAGCACGGCCGATAACATGGGAACACCGGTTTCCATCTGCGCAATGAGAAGCGCATTGACCACGGTTCCAGCAACAAAATCATGCCTGTATATGCCGCCATCGACGACCAGACCCGCAGCAACGATGGCCTCGTAGCGGCCCGTCTCTGCCAGCTTCTTGGCAAGAAGCGGGATATCGAATGAGCCCGGCGCGTCATAGACGTCGAATCTCTCCGGTGTGACGCCCTGGCGTTGCAATTCGCCTTCGAAGCCGATCCGGCATTGATCGACGATCTCCGCATGCCATCGCGCTTGTATGAAAGCGATGCGCGGCGCTGGTGCTGAATGATATGGGGTATTGCTATTCTGGAACTGATCCATGTCTTTCTCCTTCGAGTGGACGTGAATCAGGGCACAACCAAAGGTGGCAAAGACCGCCTTGCGGCGGTTCGGCCATTCAGTTGTTCTCTTTCATCCGGACTATACCGTCGGCTTCGGAATTGCACCGAAATCTGCTGACCTTTCCAGGCGCATGGCCCGTCCAGGGGGACGTGGCGCAGTAGCTGGAAAGCGCTCGCGGGCTCGCACCTGACACCGAGAGGGCATCCAGTGATTACCGCCGGTGGGGAATTGCGCCCCGCCCTGAGAACACTTAACGGCCGCACCATAATTGATTGCTCTTATGGGTCAAGCGCTGGTTCGGGTTGCACGCACTGCTTCAATTGCGCTGCTAATATTGTGCCGCCCTGTCGACGATGTTTTTCAACGGCTCGCCGCGTTCATAGGATTCGATCTGCGCGACGATTTCTGGAACGAGTGCCTGAGGGCTCGAACTCGCCGCCGCATGCGGCGTGAGCATGACCTGCGGATGTGTCCAGAGCGGGCTATCCTTCGGCAGGGGCTCCTTGTTGAACACGTCGAGCGTCACCACCGACAGCATGCCGCGGTCCAATGCTGCCAGAATATCGGGCTCATTCTGCAATCCGCCACGACCTGCATTGATGAGCGTCGGTGCACCGAGCGGGCCCTCCGCTTTCATCTGCGCGAACATCGTCATGGACAGAATTCCCTTGGTGTCCGGCGTCAACGGCAGCAGGCAGACGACGATATCCACGTCCTTGAGGAAATCCCGCAGGCCGTCCTTGCCGAAATAGGTGGTGACACCTTCGATCGTTTGCAGGCGCCGGCTCCAGCCGCTGACCCTGAAGCCGAGCATGCGCAATTTCTGCGCAGCATCACGCCCGAGCACACCAAGGCCGAGAATGCCAACGGTTACCTCGTGGGCAGCGGGCTGGCGGCGATCCTCTCGCCACACGCGCTGGCGCTGCTGCTCGCGATAACGCAATCCAAGCCTTTGATGATCGAGGACCTGCCAGACCACATACTCGCTCATGCGCATGGTGAGATCTGGCGATACGATGCGAACGATTGGAACATCAGGAATTTGCTGGTCGTGGAAGACATGGTCGACGCCTGCGCCGAGTGAAAAGATCACTTCCAGATTGGGTAGCCCTGCGAGCGATCCCTGACGCTGTTTCCACACGAGAGCGTAACGGATTTTCTCCTTGTCCGTGTTGGCATCAAGCACGAGCTTGCGGCCGGGCGCAGCCTTGGCAAACTCAGTCTGCCAGACTTCCGGATCCCAACCCGTAACCGCCAACAGAATCTTGTCGTTCGCACCGCTCGTCATTCGCTAACTGCTCCCTGTTCGGCCGTTTCTATCCTGAAGGCCGCAGCCATCAGGGCTTTTGTATAGTCGGTCTTGGGCCGCGCGAAGATTTCCTCCGACGGACCATATTCCACTGCCTTGCCATTGCGCATCACCAGCACGTCGTTAGCAAGCGCCTTGACCACTTTCAGGTCGTGGCTAATGAAAAGATACGCCAGATTGTGCTTCTGCTGCAATGCGCGCAAAAGGTCGACCACCTGCGCCTGAACGCTCATGTCGAGCGCCGATGTCGGCTCGTCCAGCATGACGAAACGCGGGTTGAGCACCATTGCGCGGGCAATCGCAATGCGCTGACGCTGGCCGCCAGAAAATTCATGCGGATAGCGGAAACGGTTTTCCGGATCGAGATTGACCTCCTTCAGCGCGGCGACAACACGTGCATCGCGCTCACCCTCTGAAAGCGCGGGCTCATGCACCTGCAAACCTTCGGCAACAATATCGGAGATCGACATGCGCGGCGACAATGAGCCATAGGGATCCTGGAAGACAATCTGCAACTCGCGGCGGAGCGGACGCATTTGCTTGAATGAATATTGATTGATGTCCTTTTCCCCAAAGCGGATCACGCCTTGCGACGAGATCATCCGCGACAGGGCAAGGCCGAGCGTCGTCTTGCCCGAACCGGATTCACCGACGACGCCGAGTGTCTGACCGGCGCGGATGGTGACATCGATGCCGTCTACCGCCTTCACGTGATCGACTGTCTTGCGCAGGAAGCCCTGTTTGATGGGGAACCAAACCTTGATCTGTTCGCCGCGCATGACCGGGTCCGCCGTCAGGTCCGCCGAAGGAGGATTGCCCTTGGGTTCTGCCGCCAGCAGATGCCGCGTATATTCGTGCTGCGGATTATCAAATATCTGCTTGGTCGGGCCGGTTTCGACGATCTTGCCGCCGGTCATAACGCAAACGCGGTCTGCGATCTTGCGCACGATGCCGAGATCATGGGTAATGAAAAGCATCGACATGCCCTGCGCGGCCTTGAGTTCCGCGAGGAGCTTGAGGATCTGAGCCTGGACTGTCACGTCCAACGCGGTGGTCGGTTCGTCGGCGATCAGCAGCTTTGGCTTGTTGGCAAGGGCCATGGCTATCATCACGCGCTGCCGCTGTCCGCCGGAGAGCTGGTGCGGATAGGCGCCCATGCGCTTTTCCGGCTCGCGAATACCGACTTCCTCAAGCAATGCCAGCGTCCGCTGGCGGGCCGCCTTGTCGCCCATGCCCTGGTGCAGCTTCAACACCTCGCCAACCTGCTTTTCGATCGTATGGAGCGGATTGAGAGAGGTCATCGGCTCCTGGAAGATCATGGTGATGTCATTGCCGCGGACACGGCGCAGATCGGTCTCGTCCTTGTCCAGCAGATCCTCGCCGTTGAACAGGATCTGCCCCGACGGATGCGAAGCAGGCGGATAGGGCAGAAGTTTCAGGATCGACAGCGCAGAAACCGATTTGCCGGAACCGGATCTCGCCAACGAGCGCCACGGTCTCGCCCTGCGCAATGTCGAAGGAAATGCCATCGACGGCCAGCGTGTCGCGGCCGCCTTGCGTGAAAGCAACGGAAAGATCGCGGACGGAGAGGAGGGGGGCACTCATTTGAAGGCCTTCCTTGGATCGAATGCGTCACGCGTCGCTTCGCCGACAAATATCAGCAGCGACAGCATCAGCGATATGACGATGAAACCCGTGAGGCCGAGCCAGGGCGCCTGCAGATTGTTCTTGCCCTGCGCCAGCAGTTCGCCAAGCGATGGCGAGCCAGGCGGCAGGCCGAAGCCAAGAAAATCGAGCGAGGTCAATGTAGTGATCGATCCATTGAGAATGAAGGGCAGAAAGGTCAGTGTCGTTACCATGGCGTTGGGCAGCAGATGCCGGAACATGATCGTCCGGTCACGCACGCCGAGGCGCTCGCGCGGCGTTGACATACTCGAAGTTGCGGGCCCGCAGGAATTCCGCGCGGACAATGCCGACGAAACTGACCCAGGAAAACAGCAGCATGATGCAAAGGAGAATCCAGAATCCCGGCGGAAGGATCGAAGCCATGATCAGCAGCAGGTAAAGGGTGGGAACCGAGGACCATATCTCGATGAAGCGCTGGGCGATGAGATCAAGCCAGCCGCCAAAATACCCCTGCAAAGCGCCCGCGGTGACGCCGATGACGGCGGATGCCGCAGTCAGGATCAGGCCAAAGAGGACAGAGATGCGGAAACCGTAGAGCGCGCGGGCAAAGACGTCGCGCGCCTGGTCGTCGGTGCCGAGAATGTTCATGTTGCCGAAGGTGCAGTTGGCATCGTTGACGCCTTGCGCATAGCGGGCACAACGTTCTTCCGGTGTATAGAGCCAGTAGGGTTTTGATGGCGCTGTATCGGGCAGCTCATTGTTGACGGTGCGGTAGGAATAGCGGACCGGCGGCCAGATCGCCCAGCCATTGGCGTTGATCTCGTCCTGGATCACCGGGTCGCGATAATCGGTAACCGCATAGAAGCCGCCGAACTTCTCCTCCGGGTAATCGACCAGGACCGGATAGAGGATTTCACCCTTGTAGGATACGAGGATCGGCTTGTCATTGGCGATGAATTCGGCAAACAGCGAGGCAACGAACAGAAAAAGGAAAATCCATAGCGCCCACCAGCCACGCCGGTTGGCCTTGAAATTCTGCCAGCGCCGCGCATTGAGCGGCGACAGTCGCGGACGGCGGACGGGTAGGGCCCGGGGCGTCGTTTGCGCGCCAACAATATCGGTCATCAGACGTCCCTCCGCTCGAAATCGATGCGCGGATCGATCCATGTGTAGAGAAGATCGGACAGGAGGCTGACGACGACGCCGACAAGCGCAAAGATATAGACCGTGGCGATCACCACGGGGTAGTCGCGATTGATGATCGATTCATAGCCGAGCAGCCCCAGCCCATCGAGCGAGAATATCGCCTCGATCAAGAGCTGGCCGGTGAAGAAGATGGAGATGAAAGCGCTCGGAAAGCCGGATATGACGATGAGCATCGCGTTGCGGAAGACGTGGCCGTAGAGGATCTTGCGCTCGCTCAGGCCCTTGGCACGCGCCGTGGTGACGTACTGCTTGCGGATTTCATCGAGAAACGAGTTCTTGGTGAGAAGCGTTGTCGTGGCGAAGGCCGAAAGCAGCATGGCCGTCAGCGGCAAAGCCAGGTGCCAGGCATAGTCGACGATCTTGCCGAACACCGAGAGCTGCGAAAAATTGTTGGAGGTCAGGCCACGCAAGGGAAACCAGTCGAAGAATGACCCGCCTGCGAAAAAGACGATCAGCATGATGCCGAACAGGAAGCCCGGTATCGCATAGCCGACGATGATGATCCCGCTGGTCCAGATGTCGAAGGTCGATCCGTCCCTGATGGCCTTGCGGATGCCAAGGGGTATCGAAATCATGTAGGAAAGCAATGTCATCCACAGGCCGAGCGATATGGAGACGGGCAGCTTCTCCTTGATCAGCTGCACGACGCTGATGTCTCGGAAATAACTCTTGCCGAAATCAAAGCGAACATAGTTCCAGACGAGCAGACCGAAACGCTGAAGCGGCGGTTTATCCAGTCCAAACTGCTTTTCCAGGCTGGCGATGAACGCCGGATCCAACCCCTGCGCTCCGCGATATTTCGAATTGCCTTCACCAAGACCAATCTGATCCTGATTCTGACCAAAATCGGCACCGCCACCGCCAATGCGATCCATGGCATTGCCCCCTTGGCCGGTGATCTGACCGATAATCCGCTCCACAGGTCCGCCGGGCACGAACTGCACAATGACGAAGCAGACAAGCAAGACCCCGAAAAGTGTCGGGACCATCAAAGCCAGGCGACGGAGGATATAGGCTCCCATCAGGAGTTCCCTCTCAACGCCGCGATCATATCAAACCTTACCAATTGCCTTTGCCTTTGCTTCGTCGAGCCACCAGAGTATCTCAACCGGAAAGCCATAATCGGGTTTTGGCTCCTTGAAGCCGAACATGTCCCAATAGGCGACCAGGTGATTCGCTGAGAACCAATTTGGAATCCAGTCGCGTCTTATACGCAAGAGTCGATCAAGAACACGCATGATCGAAATCAATTCGGCCCGCGAATGCGCGTCACTGACTTTAGCAATGAGCGCATCGATGACCGGATCGGCAATGCCGGGAAGGTTGTAGGAGCCGGGGGCGGATGCAGATCTCGAGCCGAATATCGACTCAAGCGATTCTCGCGTTGGAGTCGCACTAAGTTGAACGGCCATACCAACCATGTCGAAATCGAAATCCTGCAGCCTGGTCTGGTATTGCGCAGGATCGACAAGCCGCAATGAAGCATTGATGCCGATCGCCTGGAGGTTGTTGATGAAGGGCGAATAGACGCGCGCGAATACCTCGGCCTGGATGAGCATTTCGAGATTGAGGGGCTTGTCTTGCGCATCGACGAAACGATTGCCGTTGCGCTTGAAACCCGCCCCGGTCAGGAGTTCCACCGCACGCCGCAAATTCTTGCGATCGCGTCCCGAGCCGTCGGAGGGCGCCTGGATCAACGCTTCTCCAAAAATGGACTCCGGCAGCCGGTCACGAAACGGCTCCATGAGCGCAAGTTCTTCCGGTGAGGGCTTGCCCGTCGCGCGGAAATCGGATTGTTCAAACAGCGATTGGGACTGCTCGTACATGCCGTAGAACAGGTTCTTCTGTGTCCATTGGAAGTCGAAGCACAGTGATATGGCTTCGCGTACGCGTGCGTCGCGGAAATGCTCGCGGCGCTGGTTGACCGCCCAGGCCTGCAATTGCGGACGTTTCTCGCCCGAGAACTCGCGTTTCAGCACACGCTTCTGCTGGATGGCGGGGAAATTATACTCGGTTGCCCAGGTCTTGGCCGTGTGCTCCATACGCCAGAAAATATCGCCCTTCTTGAAGGCTTCGAATTGTGGTTGTCGGTCGCGGTAGAAATCAATCTTGATCCGGTCGAAATGGTTGAGCCCGCGCCGCACAGGCAGGTCTTTGGCCCAGTCGTCGACAACCCGCTCATACTCGATGCCCTGACCGGCGGAGATGCTGCCCACGCGGTAGGCGCCCGAGCCGAGCGGCGGCTCCAGCGTCGACGCATCGAAATCGCGGGTCGCATACCACGTCCTTGACAGGATGGGCATGCTGGCGGCGACGTCGAGAATGGCGCGATCGGAGTGCTTGCCGGTGAAGGTAAGGCGAAGGGTGTGATCGTCTTCCGCGACGATTTCCTTCATTTCCGTGAGAAGCAGCAGAAGCTCGGGGTGGCCCTTCTTTTGCATCGTCTGGAAGCTGAAGACGACATCATGCGCCGTCAAGGGCGAACCATCATGAAATCTTGCTTCCGGCCGCAATTTGAATGTGAACGAATTGCGGTCGGCGGAGACGGTCACGGTCTCCGCCACCAGCCCATAGACGGAATCCGGCTCGTCGAGCGCCGAAGCCATCAGCGTATCGTAACATAGTTCCATGCGCGGCGGTGCGTCGCCCTTGGCCGAGAAGGTGTTGAGCGTGTTGAAGGTTTGCGGCGACTGGTTGAACAGCCAGTTCGGCGGCGAGAAGGCAAATGTGCCGCCCTTCGGCGCGTCCGGATTGGCATAGTCGAAATGCGTGAAATCCTTAGGATATTTCAACTCGCCAAAGGCCGAAAGTCCGTGCAAAGGGGCACCCGTCACCACTTCTGCCAGCGCCAGGCGAGGAGCCATTGCAGTCAGGATCGTCGCGCTGGAAACCTTCAGGACATCGCGGCGGTTAAGAAGTGTCATTCGGTCCGCGCCTTCAGAGCCTGCTCTTTGGCGGAATCGATCCACCACGAAAACGGATCGATGCCGGAATATTCGGGTTGCTTTTCCGGCATGCCGAATTTGTTCCAGTAGGCAATTTTTATCCGGTCGTCATACCATTGCGGAACCACGTAGTAATTCCATAACAGTACCCGGTCGAGGGCATGTGTCGCGGCCACGAGCTCATCGCGATCCTTGGCAAAGATAACCCGGTCGACCAGCTTGTCGACTGCTGGATTCTTGATGCCCATATAGTTGCGGCTTCCCGGCGTGTCCGCCGCGGCGGAGCTCCAGAAGTCCCGCTGCTCATTTCCCGGAGACAGAGTCTGGGACATGACGACATTTGGCGTGGTAATATCAAAATCGAAATCGTTGAGCCGCGCCGTGTATTGTGCGCTGTCCACGACGCGAATCTGCGCCTCGATGCCGAGCTTGCGGAGATTGGCCATGAACGGGCCGATAAAGCGCTCATCATTGGGATCGTCCGCCAGAAACTCTATCGTCAGCGGCTGCCCCGTCTTTGTATTAACGAGCTTGCCGTTCTTTTGGTCGTAACCGGCCTCTCGCAGCAGTTGAACAGCATGGCGCAGATTATCCCGCTGTGATTGCGGCGTGTCGTAGACGGGTAACTTGAATTCCTTGGTGAAAACCTCTGCAGGCACTGCATCCTTTACAGTCTCCAGGATTTCCAGCTCTTTGCCGCCCGGTAAGCCGCTTGAAGCCAATTCCGAACCGGCAAAATAGCTGTTTATGCGTTTGTATTGACCGAAGAACAGGTTCTTGCTCATGCTTTCAAAGTCATAGGCCCAGTTTAGGGCCTCGCGTACTTTGGGGTCTTTGAACTTGTCGCGCCGTGTGTTGATAAGAAAGCCTTGCATGCGTCCCGATGAGCGGAGCGGAAACATCGCCTTGATGACATCGCCACGCTCCACCGCGGGAAAGTCATATCCGCGCATCCACCGGCCAATACTCGCTTCGCCGCGATAGTCCTCAAAGCCGCCCTTCTTGAAGGCCTCCCAAGAGGCATTCTGGTCGCGAAAATACTCATAGCGGATATGGCCGAAATTGTTACGGCCGACATTGACCGCAAGGTCCTTGCCCCAATAGTTTTCGACACGGCCCCAGACAATCGTCTTGCCGGGCGCTACGCTCTCGATCTTGTAGGCCGAGGATCCAAGCGGAATTTCCATTGTCGGCTTGGCAATGTCGCGCTTCCTGCCGGAGGTGTCGGTCCCTTCCCACCAATGCTTGGGCAGGACGACCAGATCGCCCATGATGTTCGGCAGTTCCCTGTTGCCGCCGCTGGCAAAGGTGAAGGTTACCTCGCCGTCGCCGGTTTTCTCGGCCTTTTCAACATCATGATAATATTTGTTGTAAAGCGGGCTTTGCGCCTTCAAGACATTGAAGGACCAAATCACGTCATCGACTGTGATGGGCTGGCCGTCATGCCATTTCGCGGCCGGATCAAGCTTGAACTTGACCCAAGAAAAGTCGTCGGGATAGGCGAGGGTTTGAGCAATCAGCGGGTAGTTTGTTCCAACTTGATCAAGGGATTGGCTCATCAATGTATCGTAGAGCAGCCCACCTCCCAATGCACCCAATCCGGAGGCGGGTGTGCCTTGTACGACGTAGGGATTGAGGCTATCGAAACTGCCCTCGCTGGTCTGGTTTAGCGTTCCGCCTTTTGGCGCATCCGGATTGACATAATCAAAATGCTTGAAGCCGGCACCGTATTTTGGTTCGCCGAGGAGACTTGTCGCATGCCGCCATTCGGGTTGTGCTGCTTGCGCATTCTGGCAAATGCCAATGGCGCCAATGGTAAGGAAGGCGAGGCTGGCAACGAAAGGGCGAAATCGCAAATCAAGTCTCCACAGGTTCTCTTCAACGGGCAGTCTAAGAGAAAATGCGGCAGAGAACAGGCCTTCCCCAAAAAACACGGGTAATTGATACAAAAAAACCGGGCACTTGGCCCGGCTTTTTGCAGCATGACAATTGCGGTTAGTTGGCAGGCGCCGGCTTTTCTGCAGCAGGTGCCGCACCTTCGGCCGGCTTCTCGGCTGCAGGGGCAGCACCCTCGGCTGGAGCGGCTGCACCATCAGCAGGTTTGGCGGCGTCGCCTGCCGGCGCTGCATCGGCGGCGGGAAGCGGCTTCGGGCTATCGGAGAGGGTGCGCAGGTAGGCGATCAGATCGGCGCGCTCATTGTCCTTCTTGTCGCCGGCAAAGCCCATGGCAGTGCCCTTGATGTAGCCCTTCGGTGAGGTCAGGAAGTGGTTGAGGTGATCATAGGTCCACTTTTCCTGACCGCCCTTGGAAAAATCCTTCATCGGGCCGGAATAGCTGAAACCAGCATGGGTAGCGATCGGGCGGTCAACGATATCCCAAAGGTTGGGGCCAACCTTGTTCGCGCCGCCCTTATCGCCGGTGTGGCAGGCTGCGCAGCGCTTGAAAACCGCTTCACCTCGGGTTGCGTCGGCAGAGGCCAGGAGCGTCGCGATCGGCACAGCTTCCGCGGCAGGGGCGCCAGCTTCAGCTTCACCACCGGCCTCAGCAGCCTGAATGATGAAACCGGGTTTTTCGGGCGCGTGGGAGTCAAATATAGAATCGGAGAGGATACCTGCCGTCATGACGACGAATACGGTTGCCAGAAACGCCATGGCATATTTGTTGAATGGGGTCGAATCCATCGTCGATCATTGCTCCACTTGTGTCCTGTTCAAGTACACTGAATACAGAGCCCGGTTGCGTTAGCCAAAGCAATTGCAGGAGCTTCGTGTTCAGCACACTTGCGGAGGTTCTCAATATCTGGTCAATGCAGAACGCTGCACATTTGTGACAAGAGCCCCTCGTGATCGCGCGGAAACTAGGTCTTTTGCTCGCGACTTGCAACACATATAAGGGCGGTTCTGCCTGAGACTTTTTGACACCCGTAGGCATGTGTGACGCATGAGAATATTGACACTTATTCCTGCCAGAATGGCTTCGACACGGCTTCCCGACAAGCCGCTGGCCGATATTGCCGGCAAGCCGATGATCGTGCATGTGGCGGAACGCGCTGCTGCTGCGGGTCTTGGCCGCACCGTGGTTGCAACTGACAGCCTTGCCGTGAGGTCGGCGGTGGAAGCACATGGGCTTGAAGCCGTCATGACGCGCGATGATCACGAATCCGGCTCTGACCGCATCTATGAAGCGCTTCTGGCGCTCGATCCGGACGGCAGCGTTGACGCTGTCGTGAATGTTCAAGGCGATTTGCCGACCATCGACGCCGATATCATAAGGCGTGCGCTTCTGCCCTTGCAGAACGGTCCTGCCGATATTGGTACGCTGGGCGTCGAAATTCGCCACGAGGATGAGAAGACCAACCCGAACGTCGTGAAGATCATCGGTTCACCATCGGGCAAGAACCAGATGCGCGCGCTTTATTTTACCCGCGCGACCGCGCCATGGGGCGATGGTCCGCTCTATCACCACATCGGGCTCTATGCCTATCGCCGTGCTGCACTGGAGCGTTTTGTCGGGCTTGGGCCATCCCCGCTGGAACGCCGCGAGAGGCTGGAACAGCTGCGCGCACTGGAAGCAGGCATGCGGATCGATGTGGAAATCGTTGATTCGGTGCCGCTTGGCGTCGATACGCCCGAAGATCTCGAACGGGCACGTGACATTCTTCACCACATAAAAGGCAATTGATAATGGCCAAGACCAATCGCATCTCCTTCCAGGGCGAGCCTGGGGCGAACTCGGATACCGCGTGCCGCAACATGTTTCCAGAGATGGAACCCATGCCTTGCCCGACTTTCGAGGATGCGTTCAACGCTGTCGAAAGCGGTGCGGCTGATCTTGCCATGATCCCGATTGAAAACACGATTGCCGGCCGCGTCGCTGATATTCACCATCTCCTGCCGGAATCGCGCCTGCACATTGTCGGCGAGTATTTCCTGCCGATTCATTTTCAATTGATGGTGCTGCCCGGCACCAAGCGCAGCGATATCACGTCAGTCCATAGCCACATCCACGCTCTGGGCCAATGCCGAAAATATATCCGCAAGAATGGCTGGAAGCCGATGATTGCCGGAGATACGGCTGGCGCAGCGCGGCTCGTTGCCGAGGTCAAGGACAAGTCGATGGCCGCCCTGGCACCGCGACTTGCCTCCGATCTCTACGGGCTCGACATTCTGGAAGAGGATGTCGAGGATACGGAAAACAACGTCACGCGGTTCGTCGTTCTCAACAAGACCAAGAAATGGGCGCCGCGCACCTCCAATGAACTCATGATGACGACTTTCGTCTTCCGCGTCCGCAACGTTCCGGCGGCGCTTTACAAGGCCATGGGCGGTTTCGCTACCAACATGGTTAATATGACGAAGCTCGAGAGTTACCAGATCGACGGCAAGTTCACTGCAACGCAGTTCTATGCCGACATTGAAGGTCACCCCGATGACAAGAACGTCGCCCACGCCCTGGACGAGCTGGAGTTCTTCTCCAAGGAAGTACGGATCCTGGGTGTTTATCCAGCGGATACGACATTCCGCAGCGCGCAGGGCGAGGAGGAATAGGGTTCTGTCTAAACCCCACTCTCGACCCAGCTGCGGATTAGGTGTGCGGCGATGGCGCCACGCGGCGGTGTCATCAAGCCGTCCGGGTGCGTGCGGTCGAGCATGGTGACCACTTCCTCGCGCGAGAACCAGCGTCCATCCTCAAGCTCGGCCCTGTCGAGGGTGAATTTATCGGACAGTGCCTCGGCGTGGCAGCCGATCATCAGTGAATAGGGGAATGGCCAGGGCTGGCTGGCGTGGTAGAGCACGCGGCCGACCGGCAGATTGGTTTCTTCCAGCGTCTCGCGGCGAACCGCGTTTTCTATCGTTTCGCCGGGCTCGATGAAACCGGCAAGGCAGGAATACATCCCCGGACCGAAATGCGGGCCGCGCGCCAGCAGGCATCGATCACCTCGCACTACCATCATGATCGCGACAGGATCAGTCCTGGGGAAATGCTGCGCTTCGCAATTGGGGCAGGTACGCCGGTAACCGCCGTCGCGCATGACTGTTCCGGTGCCGCAGCGTCCGCAATATTTGTGGTTCTCATGCCAGGTCAGAAGCGACACTGCTTGCGCCATGGCCCCGAGCTGGTCAGGCGGGATGAGGCCTTGCGTGTAGACCGAGCGATAGTCGATAGCCTCGATGAGGTCCGGCAAGGCGGTGAAATCCAATGCGCTCGGCGCTGCGAGGATCGGCATATCGTCCTGCATGCCGAGATAGACGGTCTTGTCCTGCGCCGGCAGCAGGGCCGCGGCTTCGTCCAGGCTGAAAAGGGCATCGCCCGTGTCGCGCTGCGTTACCAGCACCTGACCCTGACCGATCAGCAGCATGCGGGCGTTGGCATTCCCCAGCGCAAGGGTCACCACATCATCACTGCGCTTTTCCGAATGACGGTTGATCCTGTTGCCGGCGAAGCCGACAAAATGACTTGCTTCCGTTTCCGGGACATCGAAGAGGCGAAACGACATGGGTGGAACTCCAGAAAGCTGGTCCGGAATGGGACTGCGCAATTATATTGACTAGATAGCCTTGAGTATGGCGCTCGCAAAGGCCTTTGCGTCTTTTTCGCCATAGGGTTCGCGAGTGCCGTGTCCCCAGACAGGTCCGGGCCAGGCGGGATCCCCGGTATTGCGGGCGATCACATGCAGATGCAGCTGGCGAACGATATTGCCCAGCGCGCCCGTATTGATTTTCTCGCAATTGACGACCGACTTTAATGCCTGGGCTGCAATCCCGGTCTCGAAAGTCAGCATGGTTTGGTCAAGCGGGGTCAGTTCGTGGATTTCGCAGATGCCGGGGCGTTGCGGCACCAGGATCAACCAGGGCCAGCGGCGGTCATTCATCAGGCGCAGATCGCAGAGACCCAGCCTTGCAATGGAAAATGTCTCTGCTGCAAGCTTACTATCGAGCGTAAAAGTCATGATTCATATTAGATAACAGTTTTTTTGCCGATCCGCTTGCTTTTTGCGTCTGAATTGACGATATGAGCCTCGGGAGGTTGGTGGTGGACGAGCCACTCGCCAACCGGGTCAGGTCCGGAAGGAAGCAGCCCCAACGAGCCAGGCACGGGTCGCCGTGCCAGCCTCCCACCCTTCTTCTTTGTCAACTTGCCCTGGCCTGTGTCAAAGCCGTCAAGCGGCATTGACGCTGCGGTGCATGGCGGTCCAAACTTGTGACGCACGCGAGAAGTTAATGCAGGAGCGGAATCAGCGCGATGGACACCAAAATGGCAGATAGCGCCTATCGCGTGCTCGCCCGCAAATATCGCCCGCAGAATTTTGACGATCTGATCGGCCAGGAGCCGATGGTTCGCACGCTGACCAATGCATTCGAAACCGGGCGCATCGCGCAGGCGTGGATGCTGACCGGCGTGCGCGGTGTCGGCAAGACGACCACCGCGCGAATTCTGGCGCGCGCGCTTAACTACAAAACGGTCGAGATCGATAGACCTACAATCGATCTCACCGCGCCGGGCGAGCACTGCCAGGCGATCATGGAAGGCCGCCATGTCGACGTGATCGAAATGGACGCCGCCTCGCATACGGGTATCGACGATATTCGCGAGATCATCGAACAGGTGCGTTATCGCCCGGTTTCGTCGCGTTACAAGGTCTACATCATCGATGAGGTGCACATGCTCTCCAATCAGGCCTTCAACGGCCTGTTGAAGACACTGGAAGAACCGCCTCCCCATGTGAAATTCATCTTTGCAACGACCGAAATCCGCAAAGTCCCGATCACGGTTCTGTCGCGCTGCCAGCGCTTCGACCTGCGCCGCATCGACACCAGCGTCTTGATCTCGCCATTTGCAGAAGATCGCAGGTCTGGAAGCGATCACGGTGGACGATGCGTCGCTGAGTATGATCGCAAGGGCAGGCGAAGGGTCGGTGCGCGATTCATTGTCGATTTTCGATCAAGCCATCGCCCACGGCGCAGGCACTGTCGATGCCGATGCCGTACGTTCAATGCTCGGCCTCGCCGACCGCGCCCGTATCATCGATCTGTTCGAAATGCTGATGCGGGGCGATGTTGCGTCCGCCTTGCGGGAATTCCGCGCCCAATATGATGTTGGCGCCGACCCGAGCGTGGTTCTCACCGATCTTGCCGATTTCAACCATCTGGTGACGCGCATCCGTTTTACGCCGGACGTGGCGGATGACATTTCTCTTTCGGAAGACGAGCGGACACGCGGAAGGGACTTTGCCGAAAAGCTATCCATCCGTGTCCTGTCACGCACCTGGCAGATGCTCCTGAAAGGCATCACCGAAGTGGACAATTCCAGCCGCCCCGTCCAGGCGGCGGAAATGCTGTTGATCCGGCTTGCCCACGCTGCCGATCTGCCGACGCTCGACGAGGCGTTGAAATCACTGGAGGATGGGGCGGCGACGGCCACGCAATCGTCCCGAAATGACGCACCTCGTCCGGGAAATGGCGGGGCCGCCATGGCTCGTCCGGGGACCACGGATGCGGTCGCTTCATCGCGTGGCTCTATCAGCTCCAACGGCGGCGCCACCATGCGCCTGGTCGAACCGTCAGCCGCCAGGCCCGATCCGATCGTTCCGCCGCAGCCGGTGGTCGAAGAAGCAACGCCTGTTGTACCGGTTAACAGCATCGAGGACATCATCGCGCTGGCCGAGAAGCAGCGCGACATGCAGTTCAAGATCATGGTCAAGAATTGCGTGCGCCTTGTCAGTCTCAAGCCTGGACGGCTTGAAATCAACCTGACCGACAATGCACCGAAGACGCTTTTGACGGATCTGTCGCAGAAGCTGACTGACTGGACCGGAATCCGCTGGATGGTCTCGCTCTCGCGCGAGCAGGGCAGTGCCACGATCAATGAAACCGAAACGGCAAAACGTGACTCGCTGTTGAGCGACGCGCGGGCCGATCCGGATGTCGCAGCGATCCTGTCAAAATTTCCCGGCGCCAAGATCATCAATGTGCGCATCGCGACACCCGCCGGGCAGGCAGACGGCGAAATATCAAACGGTGCAGCACCCGGTGATGATACATTGGCACCAGTCGAAGAAGACGATTGAACAACAGGAGTTTTCCCATGCGTGACATTATGGGCATGATGAAACAGGCCAAGGAAATGCAGGCCAAGATGGCGGCCATGCAGGAAGAGATTTCTGCATTGGAAGCGGAAGGCCAGGCAGGCGGCGGCCTCGTCACAGTGAAGCTTTCCGGCAAGGGCGCGCTGACGGCGCTGACGATCGATCCGTCGCTGTTCAAGGAAGATGATATCGAGGTCATCGAAGACCTGATCATCGCTGCGCACAATGAAGCCAAGGCAAAAGTCGAGGCGATCATGGCCGAGAAGACGCAGGCGCTGACTGCTGGTTTGCCCATACCGCCCGGTTTCAAGCTACCGTTTTGACACTTGGGCGGCAACCAGAAGTTTGTTGGAAAGGCCGCCCAACTCGTTTATATTATGCTTGGAGTGGGGAACGAGCTTTCGCTCGTCCCCCTTTCCTCGTTATATGAAATGAACCCGGATCATCAGCTGCCAGCCGGTCCGGGTTCTTTTTCATAATGAGAGCAACGCTAAACGGAAATCTCCGCATAGTTTCACCTCCAAGTTTGAGCAAAGGCTGATGCCGCAGTTGGAGAAGCCCATCTTCTCCAATGCACCGGCTGGCACGATGCTGCTGCTTTTCCCTCAAACTCATGCGCTTTTTGCGCCTGCTCAATCAATATCCGGCCTGTGAAATGGGACAACCAATCCAGGATTGTGTTTCTTTGAGCATTTTGATTGCAGTCAGTTGAGGCTTTGCAGCGCTCTCCGATTCCCTAAAACCGCAAATTGCTTTAAACCGGCGACATGTCGAAGCGAGATCGCCGGTCCCGAAATTGAACGCCTGATCCAGCTCCTGGCGAAAGTGCCGGGGCTCGGGCCGCGTTCCGCCCGCCGGGCAGCCCTGTATCTGATCAAGAAGAAGGAAGCGCTGCTGATTCCACTGGGTTCGGCCATGCAGGATGCTGCGGACAAAGTGCGGATTTGCAGCACGTGCGGCAATGTCGATACATCCGATCCCTGCATGATCTGCACCGATCCGCGCCGCGAACGGGCGGCGCTCATCGTCGTCGAGGATGTCTCCGATCTCTGGGCGCTGGAGCGTGCCGGGTCGATGAATGTGCGTTACCACGTTCTGGGCGGACGGCTGTCGCCGCTCGACGGTATCGGCCCAGACGATCTCAATATCATGACGCTCGTGGGACGGGTCGCGGAAGGCGAGATCAAGGAAGTGATCCTGGCGGTCAACGCGACGGTCGAGGGCCAGACGACGGCGCATTACATCACCGATCAGCTTGCCGGGCTGGATGTTCGCATCACGAGGCTCGCCCATGGCGTTCCCGTTGGCGGTGAACTCGATTATCTCGACGAAGGAACATTGACGGCGGCATTGCGCGCCCGAACGACACTCTAGGAGGACATCTTGATCCAACGTCCATTGAGATATGCCCTTGGGGCGGTGGCAGGGATGTTGCTCGCTGTTGATGCAAGCGCAGGGTTGGCGGCGTCAAAGCCCGAAATCGAGGCCCAATTTCAAACATGGCTTGCCAATGACCTTTGGCCAGAAGCCAGGGCGAAGGGCGTTTCCAAGCCAACCTTCGATCAGGCGTTCACCGGCGTGACGCTGAACTTCGACCTGCCGGATCTGGTCATGCCGGGTGAAAAGCCGCAAACGCCACAGAAACAGGTGCAGTCCGAATTCGGCTCGCCCGGCAAGTATTTCAACGACAAGACGGTGAACGCGGTCACCTCGGGCGGAAAGGCGCGAGCCGGGCAATATGCGCGGATACTGAAGGCGGTAGAGAACAAGTATGGCGTTCCAGGCGAAATAGCCCTTGCCATCTGGGGCCGCGAAAGCGGTTATGGCAGCGTCAAGATTCCCTACAATGCTTTTACGGTGCTTGGCACCAAAGCGTTCATGGCAACGCGCAAGGATATGTTCCGCGAGGAGCTGGTGGCGGCACTGGAGATTGTCCAGAAGGGCTATATCGGCGCCGGCAGCATGAAGAGCTCCTGGGCCGGGGCGCTTGGCCAGCCGCAATTCATGCCGAGTTCCTACATCGAGCACGCGGTAGATTTCGACGGCGATGGCAAGCGGGACATCTGGAATTCGGTGCCGGACACGCTGGGTTCAATCGCACATTACCTCGCACAGTATGGCTGGCAGCGCGGCCGCGATTGGGGCTACGAGGTCAACGTTCCGGCCAGCGTCAGCTGTGCGCTCGAGGGACCGGACCAAGGCAAACCGTTCGCGGCATGGGAAAAGCTTGGCATCGCCCGCGTCAACGGCAAGCCGTTCCCGTCCAGCGAAGCAAAGCGCGAAGGTTTCCTGGTGATGCCGGCGGGGCGGCACGGCCCAGCGTTCATCGTCACGAAGAATTTCTACGTGCTCAAGGAATACAATATGAGTGATCTCTATGCGCTGTTCATCGGCCATGCCGGAGATCGTATAGCGAACGGTGCGACGGGTTTCTCCACAGGCTGGGGCGATGTCGGAGGCCTGTATCGCTCGGACATTGCCGGTCTGCAAAAAGTGCTCGAGAAGAAGGGCTATGATGCCGGCGGGGCGGATGGCTTCCCGGGCTTCAAGACGCGCCGCTCGATCGGTGACTGGCAGTTCAAGCAGGGAATGGCCCCGACCTGCTTTCCCGACAAGAGCCTGATCAAGGCTATTCGCTGAAGATTCTCTTTCGCACTTATCTGGAAAAGCTCTAAAACTATTCTTGTATCGAGAATGGGAGCCGAGCCATGCCAGCCAACGAGCGATCGAAACACATTACCCAGGGCGTCGCACGGTCGCCTAATCGTGCCATGTACTATGCGCTGGGCTATGAGAAGGCTGATTTCGACAAGCCTATGATCGGCATTGCCAACGGCCATTCGACGATCACACCCTGCAATGCGGGGCTGCAGCCTTTGGCCGATGCTGCTGTCGCTGCGATAAAAGCGGCGGGCGGCAACCCGCAAATCTTCGGCACGCCCACCATTTCCGATGGCATGGCGATGGGCACCGAGGGCATGAAATATTCGCTGATCTCGCGCGAAGTGATCGCTGACTGCATCGAGACCTGCGTCAACGGCCAATGGATGGACGGCGTTCTTGTCATCGGCGGTTGCGACAAAAACATGCCAGGCGGAATGATCGCGATGGCCCGCACCAATGTTCCCTCTATTTATGTTTACGGCGGAACCATCAAGCCCGGCAATTGGAAGGGCAAGGATCTGTCGATTGTTTCCTCCTTTGAGGCAGTCGGCTCTTTTATGGCCGGGAAGATGAGCGAGGAGGACTTCGAAGGCATCGAGCGCCACGCCTGTCCATCGACCGGCTCTTGTGGTGGCATGTATACGGCCAACACGATGAGTTCGGCTTTCGAGGCGCTCGGCATGTCGCTGCTGTCATCGTCGACCATGGCCAATCCCGATGCGGAAAAAGTAGACAGTACAGAACAATCCGCGCGCGTTCTGGTTGAAGCCGTGCGCAGAAATATCCGCCCGCGCGATATCATCACACGCAAATCCATTGAAAATGCCGTGGCGCTGATCATGGCGACGGGCGGTTCCACCAATGGCGTGCTGCATTTCCTTGCCATCGCCCATGCGGCGGAAGTGGAATGGACGCTCGAAGACTTTGAGCGGGTGCGCCGCAAGGTGCCGGTGATCTGTAATCTCAGGCCGTCCGGCCAGTATATGGCGGTCGATCTGCACAAGGTCGGCGGCATTCCGCAGGTCCTCAAAATCCTGTTGAATGCAGGTCTCCTGCACGGCGACTGCCCTACCATCACGGGACGCACGCTTGCCGAGGAACTGGTGCATATCCCGGATGCACCGCCGGCCGATCAGAATGTCATACGGCCCATCGACAGGGCGCTCTACAAGCAGGGGCATCTGGCGATCCTCAAGGGCAATCTTGCGACGGGCGGCGCAGTGGCCAAGATCACAGGGTTGAAAAACCCCGTCATCCAGGGACCCGCACGCGTCTTTGACGACGAGCAGTCAGCCATGGACGCGATCCTTTCCGACAAGATCCGGCCGGGAGATGTGGTGGTGCTGCGTTATCTTGGCCCGAAAGGTGGCCCGGGCATGCCGGAAATGCTGGCGCCAACTTCAGCGATTATCGGCCGGGGCCTTGGCGAAAGTGTCGGACTGATCACGGACGGGCGCTTTTCCGGTGGAACCTGGGGCATGGTCGTCGGCCATGTCACCCCGGAGGCTTTTGAAGGCGGCACCATTGCGCTGGTCCAGGAAGGCGACACGATCACTATCGACGCCCATAAGCAATTGCTGCAACTTCGAGGTTGGCGAGGCTGAAATAGAAGCACGCCGCGCTCAGTGGAAGCAGCCGCCGCCGCGGTACACGCGCGGTGTGCTGGCCAAATTCGCCAAGCTGGCTAAGTCGGCGAGCGAAGGAGCGGTGACGGACTAGGACAAGTTCCCACCAACAGAAACCGCTTTGCTTCCCGGCCGGCTAGTCGATCTACGTGGCGCGAGGGGCGATATCCATTCAACAGTCTTGTCATTTGTACCCATATGTGAAAAAGATATTCACAAGAGAAGATATGGGAGGGTGACAGATGCCATCAGGGGTGCGCGTTCGTCCGGCTGACGGGAACATGCCACGATGACGGCCTTTGCACCGACAGTCGGTGTTTCAACTACCCATCCGATGGACATGCCGGCCGATCATGCCGCATTGCCGGTGTGGAATGCCGAAAACTGGTTCTACGAGGACTGGCCGGCCGGGCAGAAAATCCGCTCGCTGCGCCGGACGATCTCGGAGAGCGACAGCCACCTCTTCAACATGCTGGTCACGGATATCCACCCATACGTGCAGGACCAGATGTTTGCCGAGAGCGATGGCATTTTTGGCAAACGGCTGATTGCAGGGGCGTTCGTGTTTTCCGCCGGGCTTGGCCTGGTGGCGACGAATTGCGTCAACGCCTTTTCCTACGGTTATGACAAGTTGCGCTTCATAAAGCCAGTCTTCCTCAACGATACGATCTACACCATCCGCACCAATCTGGATAAGCGACCGCGCTACAAGGAACTGGGCCTGATCCGTGCCAGCTACGAAGTGTTCAAGAATGAGGGCGAACTCGTCCTCTACTGCGAACATTTGCAAACGGTGAAATACAACAACCCCGCCGATTTCATTGGAAAGACCGAGAAATAATGACTGCCGAGACCACTGAATTACCTCTGACGGGCCTGCTTGTCGTCGATATGAGCCAGTTCCTGTCTGGCCCCTATGCTTCGCTGCGGCTGATGGATCTCGGTGCCCGCGTCATCAAGATCGAGCGTCCGGATGGTGGCGACCTCTCCCGCCGGCTTTATCTCAGCGATACGGAAATCGGCGGCGATTCCACGATTTTCCATGCGATCAACCGCGCCAAGGAAAGTCTGGCCATAGACCTCAAGAGCGCGGCCGATGTCGCGTCGTTAAAATCGCTGCTCGCCAGGGCCGATGTGCTGATTCAGAATTTCCGCCCCGGTGTGATCGAGCGGCTTGGCCTCGGCTATGAGACTGTTAAGGCGATCAATCCCCAGCTCGTCTATGCCAGCATCAGCGGGTATGGCGAAGAGGGCCCTTGGGTGTCGCGGCCGGGTCAGGACCTTTTGGCGCAATCGCGCTCCGGCCTCATGTGGCTCAATGGCGATGAGAGCCAGGGACCGGTGCCCTTCGGCCTTGCCGTCGGCGATATGCTGGCGGGAGCCGCGACGGTGCAGGGTATCCTCGCCGCGCTGGTGCGCCGTGGCATCAGCGGCAAGGGCAGTCATATCGAAACCAGTCTCATGGAATCGCTGATCGATTTCCAGTTCGAGGTGCTGACCACACATTTGAACGATGGCCGCCGCCTGCCGAAGCGGTCGGATTTCCGCAGTGCGCACGCCTACCTTTCTGCCCCTTATGGAGTTTACCAGACAAGGGACGGCTACCTGGCACTCGCGATGACCCCATTGTCGAAACTGGCAGATCTTCTGGAACTTGAAGAACTTGCTCCCTATCGCGATGAGCCTGCTTCATGGTTCACGCAACGCGACGAAATCAAGCGCATCATCGCAGCCAGGCTGGCAACGGAAACGACCGGCCATTGGCTCTCGATCCTTGAACCTGCCGATATCTGGTGCGCCAAGGTGTTGAATTGGGAGGAACTCCTGCAGAGCGAAGGCTTCAAGGTTCTCGACATGCTGCAGAAAGTGGAGCGGGACGATAACGTTTCCATCCTCACCACGCGCTCGCCCATCCGGGTCAATGGCCAGCGTGCAAAGTTTGATCGTGCCGCGCCGCGTATCGGTGAACATAGCGAGGCTATCCGCAAGGAGTTCGCGCTGTGATTGAAATAAAGTTGAAAGGCATGACGTGGAACCATCCGCGCGGCTACGATCCCATGGTTGCCTGCTCCAGGCTATGGGAAGAGCAAACGGGTGTCGGCATCGAATGGGAAAAACGTTCACTGCAGGATTTTGAATCGTTTCCGGTCGAAGAGCTGGCGCGGGAGTATGACCTGATCGTCATCGATCATCCGCATGTCGGCCAGATTACGGCGGAAAGCTGCCTTGCCCCGCTTGACGTTCCTGGACGTCAAGCAGATCGCGGCAGCTCTGGTCAAAGGCAGCGTCGGGCAGTCTTATCAGAGTTATCGCTGGCAAGGCCGGCAATGGGCATTTCCTGTTGATACTGCGGCTCAAGTCGCTGCGTGGCGACCGGATTTGCTGGCAAAACCCCCTGTCGCATGGAACGGCGCCTTGACCCTCGCACGGGAGGGAAAAGTTCTTCTGCCGCTTCGGCCGCCGCATACGCTGATGAGCTTTTACACCCTCAGCGCCAATATGGGATCACCCTGTGCCGCAGCGAAGCTCGGGGATTTGATCTGTCCCGAGAACGGCGCAAGAACATTTGACATGATGCGTGAGATTGTTTCGCTGATCGACCCGGCCTGTTTTGGCATGGATCCGATCGCAGTCCTGGAAAAGATGTCCGCTGCGGGTTCGACCATCGCCTATTCGCCTTTGATTTACGGCTATGTCAACTACGCGATCGAGGGGTTCCGTCCCGGCCGTATAGCCTTTGCCGACATACCGGCGGCGGGCACGAATGGCCCCGTTGGTTCGGCGCTGGGAGGCACCGGTATCGCCATATCCGCCTTCTCACCAAATCGGGACGCGGCGGTGGATTTCGCCTACTGGATAGCAAGCGGGAAGGTACAGCGCGGTCCCTATGCTTCTGCCGGCGGTCAACCTGGCCATGCTGATGCCTGGGAGGATGAAAAGGTCAATTCGGAAACGGCGGATTTTTATTTTGCGGCGCGCAAGACGCTGGAGGGCTCATGGATGCGTCCGCGCCACAATGGGTACATGGCATTTCAGCAGGCCGCTTCAGACCGTCTCAATACGGGGCTCCTGAAAAACCACGAAGCAAGAAACGTCATTGACGATCTGAACAGGCTGTTCCGCCAGAGTTTTGCCGGCTGACCTAGGATGAATGGCGCATTTGGCTGGCGCGGCCATATCTGCCCGGGCACACACCATAGCCGCTTTGACAACTCGCTGGGTTCGGAGTTGAAATTTCGCTTCTGCGCGGCGACCAGCTCGCATAGGTTGACCCGCAAGCGGTCAGCAAGAGGCTGCTCAAAAGCGTTGCGAAAGTAATAAATTTCATTCCCCGACCTCAGCTGCACGACAATTCCTGCAGTCTGATGTGCCGTAAAAGCGATTGAAAGTCAAAGTGCAGCGGTGCCGGTTTACGCGTAGCGCTTTTCTGGTTCACCCTGGCTCCCGCTCACGGCGGGATGAGAATTGATGGCGGTAATCACAGCAAGCGCCGCGAGGGAATTGACGTCCCTGTTGCCGCGATTGAATGCTGTCATCACTGTTTCGGCAATGATTTTCGCTTCTTCGTCCGTGCTTGACTTCACCACGAGCGTCGCCGCCGCCTTATCGTAGGCAGCTTGCATCACATTCCAGTCATCCTGGGAGTAGGTCGGATTAGGAGGATTGTCGAAAGGCATGGAATTGTTCCTTTCTCTCTCATTGAACTCCAGCGACGCAAGAATCGTAACGCGCCAATTGTGGCATGGCAAATTGAAAAGAATTCATCCGGATTTGAAAGGGCTTACCGCACTGCAGCACCCGTCCGTTACGCTTGAAATATGGCAAAGTGGAACCGATGAAATAAGCCGGCTTCCTACCGCGTGAACCGTTGAAGATGGCGGGCCAGATACTGACTAATGCGGGGACGGCTCGGCCTCGCTCCTTTCCCTTATGTGACGCGAAAGGCGCGACCATCGCGGGCTGAACCATGGCGTGATCAGCGATACTTTCTCGAAGCGCTGACTGGCAAAGGAAGGGTCGTGTTCCTCAAAGGTCCAGACCTTGAAATTCGTCAGCTCATGGGGGCCGAACGTATGGATCAACGGGATATCAGCGGCGTCCCGCCCGCGCGCCACGACAATCCGGCCGATGCGCCGTTGATTGTGGCGTGCGTCGAATGTGTGCCATTTACCCCCGAGGAACACTTCGAACCAGGCGTTGAAATCCATCGGTGCCGGGTCGGGCGGAACCCCGATATCGCCCAGATAGCCATTGACATAGCGCGCGGGAATATTCATGCATCGGCAGAATGCAACTGCAAGATGCGTGAAATCCCTGCAAACGCCGGCGCGCTCCTCGTGCGCCTGCATGGCAGTGCGTGTCGCCCGCGCAAAACCATAGCTGAATGTCAGGCGCTGATTCACGTAATCGCAGATCGCTTGAACTCTGCCCCAGCCCGGTTTGATATGGCCGAACAGGTTCCATGCAAGGTTGCTCAGCTCGTCGGTTTCGCAGTAGCGGCTGGCCGAAAGATAAGTAAGGCATTCAACGGGCACCTTGTCCACGCTTACTTCCGCCGCGTCCTCGTCGACGGGGTCGGGCCTGCCATCATCATTGACGACGGCATCGTATTTCAATGACAGATTGCCGGCGGGCGCTACCAAACGCAGACAGCGATTGCCGAAAAGATCGCGAAATGTTTCCAGCCGCACGTCCGGTGTAGCCGTGGGACCCCGCTCGCACTGAATATCCGGTATCCGCGCCGATTCCAGATTGAGATAAGTGTTCATAGGGGTTGGTTCATTGCATCTGATGGCAATTTCGTAGCCGACGCGGATCAACATAGGTATCCCTCCCAACTTTTGAGGAAAACGCAGTGACCCAGTTCAGGTTCCACACCCGGAATTTATAAATGAGGTAACGCCCCGCTGATGCGCAAGTGCGGTTCAGTCGCCGGTCACGTCGGTAATCTTCAGTATTTGTTGACCATACCCCCATACAATTTGAAACGAAAGACCCTATGCCGCGTTGCGGCTTGAGTGGGTGATCCGGGAGACGCGTGACGCGAGAACAGCGAGTTTTTTCCTCGCTTTAGAATCGATTGGAAAGATCATGGCAGCAAAACCCGTGGCTTCGCGCCACCCCATGGCGAGTGTCGTCCGCGATCAGGTTCTGCGACCGGAATTCCAGCAAGCGATGAAAAGCGCCAACCCAATACCAGCCGCAAAAAACGTTCCAAAGCGCTTTCTTGACCTGCTGGACCGTCTCGACGCCGCGGAGGCACGCAAGAAAAAGGGCGATTGAGGCGTCTCGCGCTCAGTTTTGTCGATGTATGAGATCGGCCTGAAAATCAGGATGAGCGAGCCGGCTGGACTTTGCATGGTTGACAATACTGCCAAAGGACAAAGCAAAGGCGAGGAAAATAAAAAACACAATGCCAAGACGCTGAACAAGCATGACAGATACCCCGTGGAACGCTGCGATGATATACGTCTTGACCTGAACGCTGCCTGAACCTGACATTCACTCGATATTTCGAAAGATTACCAATTCCTTGTTTTCATGCCCTGATCTATGCTGGGAGGCGCGCCATTCCAAGCAATCAGCAAGCGGGGCGGAACGACCATGAACAAGGCTTTCGACGCAATCATCATCGGGGCGGGACAGGCTGGGCCATCCCTTGCCGGGCGGCTGACGGCCGCTGGCATGAAGGTCCTCATCGTCGAGCGCAATCTGTTCGGCGGCACTTGCGTCAATACGGGGTGCATGCCGACGAAGACCCTCGTCGCCAGTGCCTACGCGGCCCATCTTGCGCGGCGTGGAGGTGATTACGGTGTCACCATCGACTCGCCCGTCCGTATCGACATGAAGCGCGTAAAGCAGCGGGCAGCTACCGTGTCCGCGAACTCGCGTGGCGGTGTCGAAAAATGGCTGCGCGGCATGACGGATTGTACCGTCATCAAGGGGCATGCCCGCTTCACCGGGCCGCACGAAATCGACATCGATGGCCAGGCTTTCACGGCCCCGCGCATCTTCATCAATGCCGGCGGCCGCGCAAATGTTCCCGACATGCCGGGCGTAAAGGATGTCGATTTCCTGACCAACACGTCGATCCTGGCGCTGGATACCTTGCCCAGACATCTGGTCGTGGTTGGCGGCAGCTATATCGGGCTCGAATTCGCGCAGATGTACCGGCGCTTCGGCGCAGAGGTGACCGTGGTCGAAAAGGGGTCACGGCTCGTTGCGCGCGAAGACGAAGATGTTTCAGTTGCGATCAAGGATATTCTGGAAGCCGAGGGAATTTCATGCCGGCTCGACGCGGAATGCATCTCCTTCAAACGGCATGCGGATGGCACGCAAGTCAATCTCGATTGCAGTACAGGTTCACGCAATGCTGTCGGCTCGCACGTGCTGCTGGCGATCGGAAGGCGGCCCAACACCGATGATCTCGGCCTCGACAGGGCCGGCATCAAGCTCGATGAACGCGGTTATGTCGAGGTCAACGACCAGCTTGAAACGAATGTCACGGGCGTGTGGGCGCTTGGCGACTGCAATGGACGCGGCGCCTTCACTCATACGGCCTATAATGATTTCGAGATCGTCGCGGCGAACCTTCTCGATGGCGAAGACCGCAAGGTCAGTGATCGCATTCCTGGCTACGCGCTCTATATCGACCCGCCGCTGGGACGCGCGGGAATGAGCGAGACGCAAGCCCGCAAGACGGGAAGGGCGCTGCTGGTTTCCAAACGTCCGATGACCCGTGTTGGCCGCGCAGTGGAGAAAGACGAAACCCAAGGATTCATGAAGGTCGTCGTGGACGCCGAAACCAAGAAGATTCTCGGCGCGGCCATATTGGGCACCGGCGGCGACGAGGCCATCCATGGCATACTTGACATAATGAACGCCGATGTCGGCTATTCGACCTTGAAATGGGCTGTGCCTATTCACCCGACCGTCTCCGAGTTGATCCCGACGCTGCTCGGTGACCTCAGCGAGCCGAACTGACGTGTAGGCGGTTGATTGACGCCAATGTCATATCGACTGTAAACCGCTCATTATTGCCCAACGGGAGTTTGTTGCCATCTGAGTTCGTTGTTTTTTGCCAATTGCTTGCGGCTTTTCCGCCGCAACGTGCGCTCCGCTTTATTGAATTTATTGTGAATGTGAGATTGATATGTTCAGAGATTTTAGCCTCGCCATGGGCACAATTGCTATTTTTTGCGCCACGGGAACTGCCTGTGCCCAGCAAGCGCCATCTGCGGCAGCTGCTCCCCCTCAGCCTCAGCAGGCAAGCGAGCCTCAGGTACGGTCGGTCCAGTATCAGGATTGGTTCTACCGCTGCGTGGACATGAAGGCAGCGGACGGCACGATTGTCCCGAATTGTGAAGTGGCGCAGGTGGCGCAAGTCAAGCAAGGCGACACGGACGTCAACGTGCTGACTTTGGCCATTGCCCCAACGGCCCTCGACCCCGTTAAGAAAGACAAGAAGCAGGCGCCAGATCTTCTGCTGACAGCGCTCGTCCCCCTCAACATTTTCCTCCCATCGGGATTTCTGATTGAAGCGGATGGCAGTTCCATCACTGAAATCAGTTACCGCAATTGCAATGAAGCCGGCTGTTGGGCCCAGCAGAAGCTGGATGCAAAAGTGGTCGGTGCCTTGCAGAAGGGGACGAGCGGCGGCGCCCGCCTTCGGCTTATGAATGGGCAGAATATCAACATCAAGTTTTCGCTGAAAGGTCTGACTGACGCGCTGATCGCGCTGCAAAAGCCCATGATCTCCCAGTAGCCGGGGCCTTGGTCATGGCTTCGTACATCGTTTGTGCATTGGCACTTCGGCTTATTCCATGACGGCACTGTGTTCCGCAGGCGCGGCGTTCGGCGCGGGTCTGCGCAGCAGCAGAACCAGCGGGATAGACACGATCGACATGATCATCAACAGCTTGAAGTCGTCCATATAAGCAATGATCGTCGCCTGCGTCGTGATCATCCCATCCAGTGCCGCGCGACCTGCGGCCTTCAGCGGGTCGAGATGCTGCATCACAGCCGGAGCATTGAACGCGTGATTGAAGGGCGTGACATAGGCGGCGATCGACGCATGATTGGACTGCACGTTCTCGGTGATCAATGCGGTAACGACAGCAATGCCGACACTTGAGCCAATGTTGCGGGAGAGATTGTAGAGGCCTGTACCTTCGCCGCGCATATGCGCAGGCAGCGTAGCAAAGGCGATAGTGGTCAATGGCACGAAGAGGAAGCCAAGACCGGCACCTTGGACAAAACCGACCGAGACAATCGTCCATTGCGACACGTCCGGCGTCCAGCCGGTCATGTCATACATGGCCCACGCGGTCAGGCTGAAGCCGAAGATCAGCAAGGCGCGGGTGTCGATCTTGCCGATCATCCGCCCGACAATGAACATCGAGGCCATCGTCCCGATGCCGCGCGGCCCCATGACGATACCGGCCGTAATAACCGGGTAATCCATCAGGGTCTGCAGATAGGGTGTCATCAGGGCAAGCGAGGCGAGATAGGTCACGCCGATGACGAAGATGAAGAACATGCTGACGGAGAAATTGCGGTCAAGGAACAGGCGCGGATTGACGAAGGATTTCGTCGCCGTGAAGGTGTGTACGAGGAACAGATAGAACGCACCTGCGCAGATCAGGGCCTCGATCTGGATCTCGGTTGACGAAAACCAATCCAACTGTTCGCCGCGGTCGAGGAAAAGCTGCAGCGTCGCAATGGCAAGGCTCAACGTACCGAAGCCGAACCAGTCGAGTTTGGCGCTCGCCTCGCGCGTCGTTTCCGAGACGAAGGCTACAATACCGAAAAAGGCCAGCATGCCGATTGGAACATTGATGTAGAACACCCACCGCCAGCTGATGTTATCGGTAAGCCACCCGCCGATGACCGGGCCTAAAACCGGTCCGACCATCACCGAAACGCCGAACAGCGCCATGGCCTTGCCGCGCTCCTCCACCGAGTAGATGTCGAGGAGGATACCCTGAGACAGCGGCACCAGCGAGGCGCCGAACAGGCCTTGCATTAGCCGGAAGACCACGATCTGCGGCAGGGACTGGGCAAGTCCGCATAGAACCGAGGCAGCGACAAAGCCGACAATGGCAGTGAGCAGCACATTCTTGCGGCCGAAGCGTGCTGCAAGGAAGCCGGAGGGCGGCGTCATGATCGCAGCGGCGACGATGTAAGAGGTCAGGACCCAATTGATCTGATCGGCGCTCGCCGAGACGCTGCCCTGAATGTATGGCAGCGCCACATTGGCAATCGTCGTGTCGAGCGCCTGCATGATCACCGCCAGGATCACGCAGGCGGTGATAGCGCCGCGATTGACAATAGCCGGCGCGGCGCTTGGGACGGCAGCAGTGCTAGACATGATCCTTGCGACCGAATAGCCCGAGCAGGTCTTCAGCAAACTCGGGCAAGCCGCGGGCGTGGCCGGTGTCGACACCCACAGTGACGCTCATGCCGACGCGCAGAGGAGGCTTGCCTGCCATGTCGTCGATGCTGACCAGCATGGGGATGCGCTGAACCACCTTGACCCAGTTGCCCGTCGTGTTCTGCGCCGGCAACAGCGAGAAGCTGGAGCCGGAGGCGGGACTGATGCTGGCAACTGTGCCCTTCCACTGCACCCCCGGATAGGTGTCGACGCTGATTGCGACCGGCTGACCCTGGTGGACATAGGTGAGCTCGGTCTCTTTCGGGCTCGCGGCGATCCACATATGCGTGGTGGAAACGAGGCTGAAGCCCGACTGCGATGCCTGGAGATAGGCGCCAACCTGCAACGCGCTGACATTGGTGACAATGCCGTCGAACGGCGCGCGGACAATGGTCCGGTCAAGATTGTGCTGGGCATTGTCGACGGCCGATTGTGCCTGAAGAAATGATGGGTTCTGCTCGACGGGTTGGCCGGCATTCCCGCCAAGCTGCGCCAAAGTCGCGGCTGCTTCCGCCTTGGCGACGTCGACTTTCTGCTGTGCCGCGTCCAGATCGTGCTTGGCCTGATCGTAGGTCGCTTTCGAGGCAAACGAGTTGGCGTTCAGATCCTGCTGGCGTTGCAGTGACTTCTGGAAGAATGGGATGTCGGCTTCCGCCTGCGTGATTTCCGCGAGCGACTGTTTGTAGCTGGCTTCGAGATTGAGGATCTGGTTGCGCACGACGCCAAGCTGTGCCTGGGCACCGGCGACGGCGATGCTGTAGACGGAGGGGTCGAGGCGGAACAGCACTTGGCCCTGCTTGACCTTTTCGTTGTCGTGCACTTCGATCGACTGGACAATACCGGATACATCGGTGGAGACGCCGACAATATCCGCTTGGACATAGGCATTGTCGGTAGACATGACCTGCCCGCCGGTCGCGTAGATATAGCCGCCCGCAATCAGAACCACCGGAAGCAGTGCAAAAAGGATCGGGCGCTTGAGATTGCGGGGGCGTGCCGGCGCGGCAGCCGCCACAGGCGCCGTTTCCGCGGCGCCGTTCGGCGGAGACGGCGTTTCGGGCGCCGTGTTGCGCTTTTCCATCACCAGGTCGTTGGCTTCATCCGGCTTGGCGGGGATGCGTAAGGAAGGTGAACCATCAGCCATGATTTTTTCTCTTTGTCCTCGACCGGCGTTTGGCAAGCGCCGATCAAATTTGTCTTCATAAGGGTCAGGGTGCGGACAAGGTGTTCGCGATCGTCGTCCGAAATATCCGCAAGGGCTTCGGCGCGTGTCGATTCTCCTATCACGCGGATGGAATCGAGCAGCGGACGGGTTTCCTCCCGCAGGAACAGCAGCCAGATACGGCGGTCGGTCGGATGCCGCCGGCGCTCGACCAAGCCCCGTTCCTCCAGCTTGTCCAGAATGCGAACAAGCGTAATCGGTTCGATTTCGAGGATTTCCGCAAGACCGGCCTGATGGATTCCTCATTCTTCGAAAGATAGGCCAGCGTTTGCCACTGCGACCGGGTCAGCCCCAGGCATTTCGCGCGCTGCTCGAATCGCTTGCGCAACAGCCGGGCGACGTCGTGCAGCAGAAAGCCAAGGGTCGGTGCATTATTCATGATGAGAAGGATGCTATTCATAAGGGAGCTTATAACGACCGTGCATATAGCAGGCGTGCTGGGTATAAAAAAGGCGTCAGCTTGCCTCAACTGCAAAAAAAGCCATGCTACGCATTCAATATATCGTGAAAACCGGTGGTTTCGTTAGAGGTCGAGGATCCAGGTTTGACCCTTGAGATCATGCCCGAACGAATGATGCTCCTCCTCGTCGACGAGCTGAAATCCGGTAGTCTGGTAGATGTGCCGCGCCGATGTGAGTATGTCATTCGTCCATAGCGTAATCTGGCGATAACCGAGCTCTCGTGCGCGCTCCACGCACTTGTTCACGAGTTCCCGCCCGATGCCAAGACCACGGGCGCCTGGCTCTACATAAAGCAGCCTCAACCTGGCGACGGCCGGGTCGCCGGTCTTCATGAGAAACACGGATCCGGCTATCGAGCCTCCATGATCGGCAACCCAGCCATCTTCGCGCTTGGGATCAAAATTGGCGACGAATTTTGCAAAGATATCGCAAACGAGCCCCTCGTACGTCCAGTCCCAACCATATTCCTCATGGTAGAGAACAGCCTGCCGGTGTGTAATCCACCCAAGATCGCCGGGCCGGAGATCGCGATAGGTCACAATATTCTGTTGCTTATCGCCGTCGAGAATGCCGTGGATCTCGCGCATGGATGCGATCAATTGCTGGCGTGCGTCGTGGCCCAGCGGTGTCAGCAGCTTCTCTATTTGTAACTGCGAGCCCCGGTCCAGAACGGCAAAGGCCTGGCGTCCCACCGGCGTAAGTGAAATGAGCCGGTGCTTTCCATGTTCAGGACTCGCTCGACCGCTGACCAGATCGCGCTTGGCGAACCGTGCCAAGATCCTGCTGAGATGAGCTTTATCCATTCCCAGATTGCGGCCGATATCAGCCGCCGTTTGCTCACCATTCTTTGCAAGCTCGTACAGGACACGGGCCTCTGCCAAGGTGTAGTCGCTCGCGAGCAAGTGCTTGTCGAGCAGACCGATTTCCTTGGTGAAGAATCGATTGAATCTACGGAATTCCTCAACAGCGTTCATGGCGAGACCCTATGTTGTCAGTGACAACATACTACGTGCCCCAATGACGTGGCAAGCATCAAGTTGGGTTCAAGCGACTTTCGCGTTTGCAGGATGCCTTGGGCGAGGACAATGACATCGCAACATCCCGTGGGCTTTTGCGCGAGCTGGCAACGTTGCCACCAACTGAGTGGAACAAGTTGGATCGTCTGGAACTTTTTTGACCCACTGGGATCACCGATCGGGCGACTTCGTTGGACCGGTGTTCCCTGTTGCAAATCCCGTCCATGTGGATTCTGATATTCAGCCAGGTATTCTTTGGTTGAAATGATTTGAAACCAGTGCTCCCGGACAGGGAGGCGGTTCCTCGATCGAAGACATTCTTGTAAAGGATCGTGTTGTACTTGCGCGAACTATACAGGGGCGGGGCTTTGAAGTTCCCATCATGGGTCCACATCAGACGGAACGCGTCGATGAATCCATACGGAAGTCCTTTGAACCTGTTTCCTTCAAAAACGGTGCCATTATAGTCGGCGCCATTGTAACCCCAAGACTCGTATTCAACGCCAATGTGCGCCAGATTGCTGAATGTGTTCTTGCGGTAGATGTTGCCCAGGCCCCCCCAAATTCCGGCAATTCCGGAATCTGTGAAGGTGGTGCCGACATAGAGGCCGCTATTGCTGTCGGTGACCGTGTTGTTCGAATATTGCAGGAAATAGGGGCTCAGGCCAAGGGTCGAGGCCAGCGCAACGGTCATCATCCCATGGCGCATCTGGGATATTTGGTTGCGGTCGACGATTGCATCGTAGACGTTTCCGTAAAGCAGCACCGCGGTGGAGTCAGAATCGTGTTCGGCGTAGCTTGAGCGGCCCTGAAACACGTTGTTATACACCGCCATTTGGGAGGCGGTCGCAGCCAATGCGAACCGGCTTGAGCGATCCGGAATTACATTCCATGGTCTATCCAAAGTCGCGACATCCCGGCTCACTGAAGAGATGTGACGGCGTTGACCAGCTCCCTTGCCGCCGACGATAACCAGATCTTGTCCTCCGGGTTTCGACGAGGCCGGCAATGAATCGAAGGTGACCGTATTTGCGGTGGCGTCCTTGAACCCACCCTTCAACTCACTGTTGACGATCTCAAAACAGATCTGTTCACCCTTGTTGCAATCAACTTTCGAGCAATCATGGGGTGCCGCCTGATGGGACTTATTGTCTCCCCAATACATGTTTTTCATGCTGCCGAAATGACCTTGGGCGACGAAAAACCGGCCGATGCCATATCCGTCGTCGCGGGTCTCATCGGCATTGGCAAGGTCGTTGCCAATCATTGAAAAATCACGGCCTCCCCAAAGCGAGACGACGGACTCGCCGTATCCGGTCATCCGAAATCTGTTGCTGGTCATGAATATCTGGCGGCTGCTCCCGTAGAACGATCCGTTTTCGACCAGTTCGGAAGAGTCGAAATATAGACCCGAGGAGTCATGCGATTCCACAGCGGCCACACCCCAGGCGTTGAGCCGAACCGTTTGTAAGCGCAGGTTCGAGACCGAAGCAATCCACAACAGCGGGTGGGAGCCGGTTTTGCCATTGGCGTTGAGCGTGAGATTTTCAAATTGCCCATTCTGGCCGGGACCGTCAATCATGCTGTCATCGATATTCGTATTCAGCCGAATTTCTGTGAACTCCATGCCGTCGCCCATCCAGCGGACGTTGCTGGGTGCATCAAGCCTGGACGCTATGAGGTAGGTGCCGGACGGAAAGTACACCGTTGAAGGAGCCGCGCTTTGGGCCGCCGCCAATGCGGACTTGATAGCGCGAGTATCATCAGCAACGCCACTGCCGGCCGCGCCAAAGTCCCTGATGTTGAAAATCTGCCGATCCTGACCCGCCCAGGGGCTCCGGTCGAGAACACTCAAAGTCAGGGGGCCGCTCCAACCAAAGCGGCCGCCGTGACCATTGTGGATCCAGACTTCGTAGGATCCCGCCGCCAGTTCCGGAATCTTGAAATCGACCTTGAAGGGATTGACGGAAAGGGGCGTTACGTACTGACCGGTACCGCGCCCGGGTTTGATATAAATGAATGATGTCGACGTGCCGTTAGACTTGGACAGATTACGGCCGTAGACCGAAATCATGGTTCCCGAAACAGCGCTTTCCGGTCCTAACCACCAGCTCTCGGTCCGATTGATGGCGAACGGCTTGCTGCGTATCCCTTCACGTTCCGGCCAAACCAGATACATCGACCAGGCAGGCAGAGACTGGGGCAGGAGTATCGTTGCCGCAACGTCGTCAGCACGCAATGATGGAACTGAGATCACTGATCCATCTCGCGCAGCCGCCGCTTGTGCGAAGACGTCGAAGCTTGTCCCTTTGTCCAGCTTTACGCCGGTCATCGAGACAATTTCGTCGCGGTCCGCTGTTTTTGAAATCTCGGCTATTGACGGGCCCGCAGTGCTCATGGCGTAGGCCGGGGGATCGAAGGCATCGATGCCGACAGGCAGCATGGGCTCCGGATCGGGAACAGGAAATCCGAAATCGCCTGGTATCGCGTTCACCTGCGCGGGTTGAGAAGCTGTCGAAGCTGCTATTTTCCGGACTGTTTCAGGGCTCCAGTCATTGCCGGCCGCCTTTGCGTTCCAGGCAAAAGCCGCCAACGCGATCCAACCAGCGATCAGAAACCAGAGGAGCTTTATGCGTCGGTCCATGCCTGAGGCCCCTGCCGCTAAGTCGTCCCAGCGATGAAGCCAGAATCCAACGTCATTTGGAAGACCGAGATCGAGGCCGCACATACAAATTGCAATACTTACGGGAAAATGGTGCCGCTTGCGTGACTCGAACACGCGACCCCATCATTACGAATGATGTGCTCTACCGACTGAGCTAAAGCGGCAGGGAAGTAACTTCCCGGTCCTTGAAACCGGCATCAGTAACGTGTGCCGAAGGATGACGCGCCTGATACCTTCATTGCGCTGCGATTGCAAGCCTTGTCATGGTGGCATTTGAACACGCAGCGGTGGAAGCCGGCAATTCACGTGTACTTATTCGCCGAGGGCGGCGCAAATTAGAATTTTTCTATTTTGCCGATAGACAAGCGCGCAGGAGCGGTTAATCTTCATCTACCACATGAAGTCCGGAAGAGACGCATGAGTCAACGTTCTGGGAGGAACCTATGGCCAAAGTGGAATTGTTCGTGAATGGGCGTGCCGTCACAGGCGAAGCTGAAGACCGCACACTGCTTGTACACTTCCTGCGTGAAAATCTTGGACTGACGGGCACCCATGTTGGGTGCGACACATCGCAATGCGGTGCATGCATCGTCCATGTCGATGGCCGGGCGGTCAAGTCGTGCACGATACTGGCGGCTCAGGCTTCCGGCTCTACGGTTACGACGATTGAAGGCATTAGCACCGACGGTGAGCTGCACCCACTCCAGGTTGCGTTCCGTGAAAACCACGCACTTCAATGCGGATTCTGTACGCCGGGCATGATCATGAGTTCGGTCGATATGATTCGACGGCATCCGCATGGACTCGATGAGGCAACCGTGCGCGCGGAGCTCGAGGGCAATATTTGCCGTTGCACCGGCTATCACAACATCGTCAAAGCCATACTCGATGCGTCGGACAAAATGAGCAAGGGCGCTGTCAAGGCCGCCTGATCATCTGAATTCAGTCTTGCAGCCCGCTTGCCCCGGAGACTTGGACATTTCTCAAGGCAAAGCGCCTGCGACAGGGAGAAGTAGCCATGGGTGTCGAAGGTATCGGAGCACGCGTTCTTCGCAAGGAAGACAAGAGGTTTCTCACCGGCAAGGGCCGCTACACCGACGATATGGTCGTGCCCGGCATGAAGCATGCTGCCTTTGTGCGCAGCCCCCATGCCCATGCGAAGATTGTGGGCATCGACACCGCGGCCGCGAAGAAGATGCCCGGCGTCATCGGTGTCCTGACGGGCAAGGAGCTGAAAGCGGATGGGATCGGCAATCTGATCTGCGGCTGGATGATTCATTCGAAAGATGGCAGTCCCATGAAGATGGGCGCGTGGTCGCCGCTTGCGACCGATACGGTGCGCTATGTTGGCGACGCAGTGGTTATCGTGGTCGCCGATACAAAGGGGCAGGCGCGGGATGCTGCCGAGGCGGTCGAAATAATCTACGAAGAACTGCCTGTCGTGGTCAGTGTTGTCGAGGCCCTCAAGGAGGGTGCTCCGCAACTCCATCCTGAAGCGCCCGGCAATTTGATTTTTGACTGGGACCTCGGGGAGGAAAAGGCGGCGAACGACGCCTTCGCCAAGGCAGCCCACGTCACAAAAATGGACATCGTCAACAATCGCCTTGTACCCAATGCGATGGAACCTCGAGCCACACTTGGCGTCTACGATGCGGCGGAGGACCACTACACGTGCTGGACGACCTCACAGAATCCGCACGTCGCGCGCCTGGTGTTGAGTGCATTCTACAATGTAGCGCCTGAAAACAAACTGCGCGTCATAGCCCCCGATGTCGGCGGTGGTTTCGGATCGAAGATCTTTATCTATCCGGAAGAAATCATCTGCCTCTGGGCATCGAAAAAGACCGGCGTCCCCGTGAAATGGGCGGCCGATCGGACTGAAAGTTTCCTCGCCGATGCCCATGGCCGCGATCATGTTACCCACGCGGAGATCGCGTTTGACAAGGATAATAAAATCCTTGGTCTCAAAGTTCAGACGATCGCCAATCTCGGCGCCTACATGTCGCTGTTTTCGAGTTCCGTACCGACCTATCTCTACGCGACACTTCTCTCTGGACAATATGACATTCCGGCCATCCACGCCAATGTGAAGACCGTCTATACGAACACGGCGCCGGTCGATGCCTACCGCGGGGCCGGGCGGCCAGAAGCCAGTTATGTGCTTGAGCGCATTATGGAAACCGCAGCGCGTGAATTGAAAGTCTCGCCGGCGGAGCTTCGGAGGAAGAATTTCATACGGTCCTTCCCGCACCAGACGCCGGTGGTCATGAATTATGATGCGGGCGATTTCGACGCAACGCTGGACGCCGCCATAAAGGCCGCGGACTATGCGGGCTTTGAACAACGCCGCGAGGAAGCCGCCAAGCGTGGCAAGCTGCGTGGGATCGGATTGAGTTGCTACATCGAAGCCTGCGGCATTGCACCTTCGGCCGCTGTCGGTTCGCTCGGCGCCGGCGTCGGATTGTGGGAAAGCGCCGAGGTCCGGGTCAATGCGGTCGGCACGATCGAGGTCCTGACAGGCTCGCATTCACACGGACAGGGCCACGAGACGACCTTCGCACAGCTCGCAGCGGAGCGCTTCGGCGTTCCGATCGATAGCATTTCGATTGTCCATGGCGACACCGACAAGGTGCAGATGGGCATGGGCACCTATGGGTCGCGTTCCGGCGCGGTCGGCATGTCGGCCATCGTCAAGGCGCTGGACAAGGTTGAAGCCAAGGCGAAAAAAATTGCTGCCCATCTTCTCGAAGCAGACGAAGGCGATATCGAGATCAAGAACGGTGATGTGAGGGTTGCAGGCACGGACAAATCGTTACCCTGGTTCCAGGTGGCGCTGGCCGCCTACACGGCTCACAATCTACCCTCGGGCATGGAACCCGGATTGAAAGAGGGAGCGTTCTACGATCCTTCCAATTTCACCTTCCCGGGAGGCTGCCATATCTGCGAAGTCGAGGTCGACCCGGAGACGGGCGTGACCGAAATCATCCAGTTCGTCGCGGCTGACGATTTTGGCAAGATTATCAATCCGATGATTGTCGAAGGGCAGGTGCATGGCGGCATCGCGCAGGGCATCGGACAGGCGCTGCTGGAAGGCACACACTATGATGATAGCGGGCAGCTGCTGACGGCCAGCTACATGGACTATACGATGCCACGTGCGCAAAACCTGCCGTCATTCGACGTAATGACGACGGAAACGCCTTGTCCCTCCAATCCGCTGGGCATCAAAGGTTGTGGCGAGGCTGGCGCAATCGGTTCGCCGCCTGCCGTGATCAATGCCATCACTGATGCGATCCACAACAACGACCTGGCCATGCCGGCGACGCCGCAGACTGTGTGGGCCGCCATCCAGGCCGCGAAGTGAAGGGGAAGCGCCATGTATGAGACAAAATATCATCGTGCCAGCTCAGTCGAAGGGGCCGCAAGACTGATGGGCGAGGCAGAGGACGGCAAGTTTCTTGCCGGTGGAATGACGCTGATCCCGACCATGAAGCAGCGCCTGGCATCGCCGAGCGATCTTATTGATCTGAGACGGATCGAGGCGCTGAAAGGCATCACGATCAATGGCCGCACGATACGGATTGGCGCGGTAACCACTCACTATGATGTCGCGACCCACGAGGAACTCGCAAAGGTCTGTCCGGCGATCGCCAGTCTCGCCAGCCATATCGGCGATCCGCAGGTGAGAAATATGGGCACGATTGGCGGATCCATTGCCAACAATGATCCAGCGGCCGACTACCCCTCGGCGATGTTGGCGCTGGACGCAACCATCATCACCAACCAGCGGTCCTTACCGGCGTCGGAATTTTTTGTTGGCTTGTTCGAAACGGCGCTCGAGCCGGAGGAGATCGTTACTGCGGTGGAATTTACTGCGCCGGACAAAGCCGCCTACAAGAAGTTTCCCAATCCAGCATCGCTCTATGCGATGGCGGGAGTCTTTGTCGCCAAAACCGGCGAGCAGGTAAGGGTAGCTGTGACCGGAGCGGGCGAGAACGGCGTTTTCCGCCTTGAAGACGCAGAAACCGCCTTGGCCACCAATTTCACTCCGGCGGCACTGGATAGCCTCACGGTCGATCCAGACGGGCTCCTGTCCGACATGCACGCATCTGCCGATTACCGCGCCAACCTGGTGAAAGTCATGGCGAAAAGGGCGGTGGCTGAGGTCGCGAACAGACCGATGTAAAATGGTTTGCTGCAAGGCTGCACATTCGGTGATCAAGAATTGGGCAGAGGATTCGAATTCCTCCGCGCGGCACCAGTGACTGTTCAGCATCATGGCCAAAATAGATATACGAGGTGCCGTTCTCCTCGCTTGCAATCCCGCATGATGCCTTCAAAATGTCCCAATAGGGATTGATCTGTGAGGTTGTCTGTAACGCGCGCCTTCAAGACATAAACAGCTCAATGAGACCGACGGGATCGCTCCGCGATAACGTCTGTAGTCAATTGCTGGATTTGTTGGGTTGGAAGACCGGTTGCGGTGCACAGATCATGATTTGAGAAGGAGACCATGATGATGAAGACTCTTGCGATGACGCTTGCCGCGGCGTCGCTGGCTCTTGCCGGCCCGACAGCTGTTAATGCAGCCGACGTCCGGACATACAAGGATCAAGGGCCGCGTGGTGGCGTCCGGATTGGTTATCTCGATTGCACGATCGGCGGCGGGGTTGGCTATGTCCTTGGCTCGGCCAAGGAAATCGATTGCGGCTTCCATACGGCAGTCGGCAGCGAACGTTTGGATCACTACAGCGGAGCGATCAGGAAGGTCGGCGTCGATCTTGGCTTTACGACGCGCAGCCGGCTCATCTGGGCCGTGTTCGCACCGACGGCCGGCTACCACCACGGCTCGTTGAGCGGCGTTTATAGCGGCGCTACCGCCGAGGCGACGGTCGGGGCCGGCATCGGCACAAACGTCCTGTTTGGCGGCACCGCAGGCTCGGTCCATCTTCAGGCGGTCAGCCTGACGGGTCAGATCGGTCTCAACGTCGCGGCGACCGGTACATCGATGACACTCGCGTCGGTGAACTGAAACCTGTGGTTATCCAGCCCCTTTCGCAGCAGCCGAAGGGGCTTTTGCCTTGGCGGACGCCCTCATCCGGGGCGCTGATCGCCATTACCCGGATCACCGATTGAGCTTCAGGGGTGTCACGTGAAAATAGTCGTCCGACTTTTGTTGCTGGTGGTCTGTCTCGCGTCGTCACCGGGGATTGCGCGCGCTGAGTGGCAAGCTGTCGAGAAGGTGCAAACCTACACTATTGCTGGCAAATCCGGCGCTGACCTCTATGCGTCGATCGGCGAGAATGGGCCCAAGGTCGGCGGTTTGACACGCACCATCGCCCATACCAATTTCAAGCTGACATGGTCGAGGAAATACGAAGCGCAAGGCGGCGGAGCTTGCACTTTGGTTTCAGCACGGCCAAAGCTTGTCATCACCTACACGCTGCCCGAACCGGCAGGCCAACTGCCGCCTGCGGCCGCCAAGAATTGGGAGACGTTCATCGCAGGTGTCCGCAGCCACGAAGTGGTGCACGGCGATATGATCAAGGAGATGGTGCAGGCAATCGAGTCCTCAACCGTGGGTATGTCTGTGCCGGACGACCCCAAATGCCAAAAAATCAAGACCGAGTTGACGAAACGCCTTTCGGCGCTCTCGCTCGCACAGCGGCAGCGAAGTCGGGATTTCGACCGGACTGAACTCAGCAAGGGCGGCAATATCCATCAGCTCATCCTTGCATTGGTAAATGGCTCGTAGAGGAAATCGAACAAAACTACTTTACAGCACGTGCTATCACGCCACCCAAGTTGATTCAGATCAGTGCATCTTGGCCAGCGCGGCCGCAAAGAAATCCTCGCCTCCAAAGTTCCCCGATTTCAGCGCCAGTAGCATATCACCATGGGTCGTGCCGATTGTCCGCAACACCGGCACCCCGGGGGCAATCTCCGGCCCGATCAGAAATGCTGGGATGCCGAGCCTGTCCACGGCTGCACCGGATGTCTCACCGCCAGCGACCACAAGGCGCCGCACGCCACGTGTCACGAGCTCGGCCGCAATGGTTGAAGTGGCCGTTTCGATCGCGTGACCCGAAGCTTCGCGTCCATATTGCGATTGCAGCCGGGCGACCGTTTCGGGGGCGCACTTGCCGCGACAATAACCGGACCGGCTGAAATGCGGTCGCCGGCCCAGGAGATCGCAGCATTTATCTCGTCCGAACCGGCAAGCAACTTTTCAGGGTCAAGCCTTAGCACTGGCATTGTCTGTTCGGCGACGGCGATTTGCTGGAGCGTCGCTTTCGAGCAGCTGCCAGCAACAATAGCGGCCAGCCCGCCAACGGGGCCTACGGCGCCGGCTGCGGCTTCGGTCCGCAGAGCCGTCGGGCGGGAGCGCACCAACGCGCGGGCAAGCCCGAGGCCCAGTCCGGATGCGCCAGTCGAAGCGCGTGTTTGGAGTGCAACAGCACCGAGCGTTTCCAGATCATGTTCGAATATTGCATCTGCAATCGCCGCGGTGAAACCCTGCGCTTGGAGACTGTCGAGCCGTGCCTTTACGGCCTCTGGTCCAGCCGCGACTGTCACCAGGTCGATTAGACCGACAGTGCCGCGTGACTGTCTGGCCAGGACCCGTACGAGGTTGGAATCGTGCATCGGATTAAGGGGATGGTCCTTGAGCGGACTTTCGTTCAGCGGTTGTTCACCGACGAAGAGATGACCGAGATAGACTGTACGGCCGGTCTCAGGGAAGGCAGGGGTCACCAATGTCAGCCCATCGCTTAGTGCTTCGGTGACCGGGCCAATATTGCCGGCATCGGTGGAATCGAATGTCGAGCAGATTTTGTAAAGCACATGGCTCGCGCCGCGTTGGCGCAGCCACCGATCGGCGACCGTCGCAGATGTCACGGCCTCGGCTGCAGCAACCGAACGGATTTTCAGCGCGATAACGACCGCATCAACGTCAGGCAACGCCAGTGCCGAATCGGGAATGCCGACCGTCTGGACGGTTCTCAGACCGTTCTTCGTCAGTGTATTGGCGAGATCGGACGCCCCTGTGTAGTCGTCGGCAATGGATCCAAGCAGAATAGCCATCGTCTAGCTCCGTGCAAAAGGTCTGAACCAACCCAAACCGTCCAGTGTATGTCCTCGGGGATTGTATTCGCAACCGACGAAACCTGCATAGCCAAGCCGGTCTATTTCCCCGAACAGAAAGGGATAGTTCAGCTCTTCCCCATCGGGCTCGTGGCGTGAAGGCACACTGGCGATCTGGATATGGCCGATGATCGGCAGCAAATGGCGCAGAGCCATCGTCACGTCGCCATGCATGATCTGGCGATGATAAATGTCGAACTGGAGTTTCAGGTTTGGCAGGCCGAGTTTTGCTATCAGCTTTTCGGCTGTATTGAAATCGTCGAGGAAATAACCGGGCATGTTACGTCCGTTGATTGGCTCGAGGACGAGGTCGATTCCCGCTTCGGCAAGCCGCCCCGCAGTGTAGATCACCGAGCGCTGGTAAATAGCCGCTGCCTCGTCGTCGTGAGAATCAGCAAGGCCCGCCATCAGATGTAACCGCTTTACGCCCGTCGCCGCGGCATATTCGAGTCCCCTCTCCACATCCGATTTCAATGCATTGAACCGTCCGGGAAGAGCGGCAATACCACGCTCGCCCGCAGCCCAATCCCCCGGGGGCAAATTGAACAGCACCTGCTGCAGGTTGTTGCGAACAAGTCGCTCGGCGATCGCTTCCGGCGCAACGTCGTAGGGAAAGAGATACTCGACGGCGGCAAATCCTGCATCGGCGGCAGCGTCGAAGCGGTCGAGGAACGGCCACTCGTTAAACATCATCGTCAGATTGGCGGCGAATACCGGCATCATTGCTCCTTCCTATCAACTCTGCGGCTTGCCGCTCAGACCTGGCAGTTGTGTACCCGAGAGCTGGGCGTAGAGCCGTGCGAGAGAGGAGTCGTCGTCGCGGCCCATGCCGGCACCCGAAGCGGCCAGATACATCTGCAAGGCTGCCGCGACGAGCGGTACCGGGTAGCGCTCCGAACGGGCCATATCCTGAACGATGCCGAGATCCTTGACGAAAATCTCGATCGTGCTCAGGGGGGCGTAGTTCCCCGCCAGCACATGCGGTATCCGGTTTTCGAACATCCACGAGTTTCCGGCCGATGCCGTAATCACCTCGTAGACTTTGTCGAGGTCGAGCCCCTGCTTCGCAGCGAAGGTTATGGCCTCGCACGCGGCGGCGATATGTACGCCCGCAAGAAGCTGGTTGATCATCTTGAAGGCGGCACCGGTTCCGGCCGCGTCGCCGAGTTCGTAAATCTTGCCGGCCATGGCGTGAAGAGCCGGACGGGCGGTGTCGAAGGCTCGCGGGGAACCGGACGCCATGATCGTCAGTTCTCCGCTCTCCGCCTTTGCTGCCCCGCCGGAAACCGGTGCATCGAGATAATGAAAACCGAGGGCCTCGACACGTTGTGAAAGGTCGCGCGCGACCGCCGGGTCCATGGTTGCAGACGAGACGAACACCGCCCCCGGCCGCATCGTTTCCGTGACACCGCCGGCACCGAAAAGCACGGCCTCGGTCTGTGCGCTATTGACGACCACCGAGACGACAATGTCCGCGTCTTTTGCGGCGTTCGCGGGTGTGGCCGCGCCACGGCCGCCATCCGCGATGAAGCGATCAACCGCCGTTGGCGCAATGTCATATCCGGTAACGTCGAGACCCGCGCGTTTCATCGACCGGGCCATCCCGAGTCCCATTGACCCAAGGCCGATCACTGCCGCCACGACGGTGCGACCAGGAGCTTCAGAGAGCGATGACATGACGATGTTCTCCAGTCTGCCAAGCGAAGGCAATATCTCCAGGCGCCAGCTGAAGGACTAAACGTTCCCCTGCGCGTCCAGGGTAGATTATGGTAGCGCTGTCATTTTTGTAGTTTATTTTGGCAGCGCTGCCAACACGAAATTGGTAGCGCTGCCAAAAAACTTGATTATTGGCAAGAGACCGTGAAGATGTTGGCTGAAAATCCGCAACCGCCCTTCGGATATTGCCGTCCAGTTGGCGCGTACTGCCGAATGCGAATTCAAGAGGGAACATGGATTTCAAGTACGAGACCGCGGTGACACTTGCGCAGGTCGCCGAGGCGGCCGGTGTCGGGGAAAGCACGGTTTCACGCGTTCTGCGAAACCATGGTTCGTTCTCCGGCAAGACCAGGGACCGGGTTATGGCGGCCGTTGAGCGGTTGGGCTATGTGCCAAACCGGATAGCCGGAACGCTGGCCTCCGCCGGTTCGCGCCTCGTGGCTTTTGTGGTTCCCTCGCTCTCCAATATCGTATTTGCCGATGTGCTGCGAGGGGCGAGCAGCACGCTGGAACAGAACCAGCATCAGGCGGTTTTCGCCGTCACCGACTACGACCCGGCAAGGGAAGAAGCGCTCGTTGCCTCCATGTTGGCTTGGCGGCCCGCAGCCGTGATGCTGGCGGGTTACGAGCACACCCAAGGTACGGTCAGGATGCTGCGCGCCGCAAGCTGCCGGATTGTGGAATTGCTCGATATCGATGGCGTTGCGCTGGATCTGGCGGTTGGCTTTTCCAATCACGATGCGGGCTGCCGAAGCGCACATTATTTGTTGCAGCGGCATTATGGCCGGATCGGCTATGTGGGTCACGATCTGGAGCGTGATACCCGTGCCGGCAAACGCTATGCCGGCTTTTGCGAAACACTGAGTGCGGGCGGCAGCCCGCTTGTCGATCGGGAAATTCACGCCGGGGCGTCGTCGGTCGAAAACGGGCGCTTGGGGCTCGAACGGCTGCTGACGAGAAGTCCGGATCTCGACGCTGTGTATTTTTCCAACGACGACATGGCGCTGGGTGGCTATTTTCATTGCTTGGCGCGCGGGATTTCAATCCCGTCGCAGCTGGCAATTTTTGGCTATAACGGCCTCGATATCGGCCGGGTAACGCCGCAGCCTTTTTCGACCATCCGCACACCCCGTGTCGCGACGGGACAGGTGGCGGCGCAACTCGTTGTTGAAAACGCGCCGGCACAAGTTGTCGATCTCGGTTTTGAACTGATCGAAGGGGCAACGGCGTGACAAGAGGGAATTCCAATGTCTGATACACGATTGCGTGAGGAAATCTGCCGATACGGCCGGTCCCTGTTTGAGCGGGGACTGACGCCGGGTTCATCGGGAAACATATCCTTGCGAATGGATGATGGCGGCTGGCTGGTAACACCCACCAACGCATCGCTGGGCTTCCTCGACCCGGCCAGACTCTCCCGGCTCGACGCCACAGGACGGCTGCTATCAGGTGATAAGCCGACTAAGGAAATTCCTCTTCACTCTGCGCTTTACGAGACTCGTGGAAGCGCTCGCGCAATCGTGCATCTGCATTCGACCAACGCCGTTGCCCTGACAATGTTGCCAGAGATCGACCCGCGCGCCGCACTTCCGCCGATGACGCCCTATTATCTCATGCGGGCCGGCCAGACGGCTCTCGTGCCCTACTATCGTCCAGGAGATCCGGCTGTCACGGATGCCATTCGTGGCCTGGCGGGCAAGTATTCATCCGTGCTGCTTGCCAATCACGGCCCCGTCGTGGCGGGTGATAGTCTTGAAGCCGCAGTTTTTGCGACTGAGGAGCTGGAGGAGACAGCAAAACTCTATCTGATCTTGCGAAACCTGAACCCCCGGTACCTTAGCCCGGAACAGGTGGCGGATCTCGTTACCACCTTCGGCCTTGATCTGCCTTCGCATGATGACCACGATCACTAGCTTCGACAATTGACATAGCGAACACGCACCTTCGTTTCTAAAGCGCGGCTTCGTTCAACCGCAATCATACGACAGATTTCACGCGTTCCCATCCGTTGGCCAGATGGGTGTCCAGCTCCTGCGCCAAGGTTTCTGCGTCACGTGCTTCAAGCGCGGCGATGATACGCTCGTGTTCGGCGACTGCACCTGCCCAACGTTCCGCACCTTCATGCCCGATAAAGCGGATGCGTTTGACGCGCGATTGCAGCAGACCGTGAACTTCGGCAAGCGGAGCGTTATCGGCGAGGGCGACGATCCCGGTATGGATCTGCTGGTTCAGCTTGTAATATTCGAGCCGCTCCCCCGCCTTGTAGTGCCTGACCATCGCATCGTGCAGCACGCGGATCTGTGCGATCCCTTCGTCACTCGCCTGTACGCATGCGAGGCGGCCAGCAAGCATTTCCATCGACCGGATGACGATGAGCATATCTTCAACGTCTTTCGCCGAAAAGCGTTTGACCACAGCCCCACGGCTTGGCACCAGCTCAACCAATCCCTCGCTGGCCAGAAACTTCAGCGCCTCTCGCAGGGGTGTACGCGATACGCCAAGTTCTTCGCCGAGCTGGTTTTCATAGATGCGCTCTCCCGGTTGCAGGTCACCCTCGATGATCATGTCGCGCAATCGCGTGACGATCTCGCCATGCAGCGATTGGCGGGAGATCGTGGCTACTGTCCGCCGTCCGGCCGGTTCAATCACGTCTGAAGCCATCATTACCCTCCATTTTCATTCGTCAGCTCAACGCGCGAGTCTGTTGTTCACGCTCATTTTCGCACTGGTCGCGGTAAAATGATACAGCCCTTCATACGTTATTTTTTATACTGTATACAAAATGCTTGCATCCTAAAAGCATTGCTTGTAGTCCTCAGAGGCATCATTGAAGAGGAGGAGCTTTTATGGCGACAAGCGAAACTGCTGCCGTGATACGGACAAGACGCCCCGTGCTGGCCCTTGCCATGGGCGATCCGGCCGGTATCAGTTCGGAACTGACGGCCAAGATACTCTCCTTGCCGGAGCTTTGCAGTGCCGCGCATTTTATCGTTATCGGCGATCGGCGCATCCTGGAGGAGGGCGCACTGATCGCGAAAGTCACGCTCGATCTTGATTATCGAACGGCGGACGAGTTTTCGACCGAACCAGCAGGGCGGCCAGTCTTCGTCGATCTTGGGCATCTGGATCCTGCTGACGTCACACGTGGCGAGGCGACCCTTGCCGGCGGCACCTTTGCGACCGAAAATTTTCGTTTTGCGCTTCATCTCGCAAACGAAGGCCGCGTCGATGGCATCTGCTTTACGCCCTTCAACAAGAAAGCGATGCGCTATGCCTATCCAGGCTACGACGACGAGATCCGCTTTGTTTCCGACGTTCTGTCCTTTTCGGGAAAGATGCGGGAGTTCAACGTGCTGGAGCAGAATCTGGAACGCGCGCGTAACCTCGCATATCCCACTGTCGGCAGTCTCCGGTCATATCAGTCAGGATGCTATTTTGGCGGAGGTGGAGCTGACCGCCGCCTGTCTGCGGCTCGCGGGGATTGACGAACCGAAAATCGCGGTGGCGGGACTCAATCCGCATGCCGGTGATGGCGGGAGCTTCGGATTAGAAGAAATCGAAATAATCGAACCTGCAGTGGCGCGGGCCAAAGCCGAGGGATATGCGGTGGAGGGGCCATTTCCGGCCGATACGGTATTTCTGCGCGCCCTCAAGGAAGGGTTCCACGCGGTGTTGACCATGTATCATGACCAAGGTCAGATCGCGATGAAGATGATGGGCTTCGACAAAGGGGTAACGATGATGGGCGGCCTGCCGTTCCCGCTCTGCACTCCCGCGCATGGAACAGCCTACGATATAGCCGGTCATGGAATCGCCGATGTTGGGGCATCGCGAGAGGCTGTGCTGTTGGCGGCGAGGATGGCTATGCGACAGGCAAGCTTGAATAGGGCGTCTCAAAATATCGATTGACGAAAACCGGACCACTCCGCCGGGGTAGGAGCTTGCGGCGGATGGTTCGACAACCGGGAGGAAATGATATGTTGAAACAGATTACGTTGGCGATGCTGGCGACCATCGCGGCAGCACCAGCGCTGGCATTCGAGCCGGCGCGGCCGGTCGAATTCGTGGTGACCTCGGGCCCAGGCGGTGGCACCGACAACTTCGCCCGCACGGTGCAATCCATTATCTCCAAGCATAAGCTGATGGATGCGTCTATCGTCGTCACCAACAAGGGCGGCGGGAGTGGAGCAGAGGGTTTTGTCTACGCTGCGGGCCATAAGGGCGATCCCTACAAGCTGACATTCGGTACCAACAATGAATATCTCCTGCCGAGCGTCGCAGCCGTTCCTTACAAGGCTGAGGATCTGACACCTGTAGCCGCGCTCGCACTGGACGAATTTCTCGTATGGGTGAATGGCGAATCCAAGGTCGACGATATCAAAGCCTTTGTGGCGGCGGCCAAGGCAGAGCCAAAAGCAATCCAGTTCGGTGGAAGCCAGTCCAAGGATACCGATCAGATCCTCGTTTCGACGATAGCGGACGCCACCGGAGCGGAGTTTCGCTACATTCCGTTCAAGAGCGGCGGCGAGGCAGCCGTCCAACTGGCCGGCGGTCACATCGACGCCAATGTGAACAATCCCAACGAGAATCGCGGTCAGTGGCAGGCGGGCATGGTAAAGCCGTTATGCGTCTTCCGGCCCGACCGCTTTCCGAAAAGCGAGCCGGTGCATGATGGCAAAGGCTGGAACGATATCCCTACATGCGCTGAGGCTGGGCTGGCGATCGACAGCTACCGCATGCCGCGAACGGTCTGGCTGCCGGCCGGGGTTGATGAAGCGGCGGTAGCCTTTTATCGCGACGTCCTGAAGAAAGTCTCCGAAACGCAGGAATGGTCAGATTACGTGGCCAAGACTTCACAGACGTCGCAGTTCATGGCCGGGGATGACTTCAAAGCCTACCAGACAGGTGACCGCGAGAACGTGCGCAAGGTGCTCAAGCGCGAAGGTTGGCTGGTGGAGTAAACCAAACGGGGGGCGCCCAGCAGGCGCCCCTGCTTCCCGCAGCGCATTGGAGGTGAGCATGGTTGAGTTCGAGAGGGGATCTGTGTCCCGCAAAACGATGGAGATCGTTACGGCGTTACTGACTGCTGGGGCCGGTTTAGCTATCTGCTACGGGTCTTGGCGAAGCGGGATCGGCTGGAGCGACATGGGGCCGGAAGCAGGTTACTTCCCGTTCTATATCGGCGTTCTGGTTATCCTTGGCAGCCTGGTGACGCTCGTGCGCAGCGCATTTTTTTATCAGCACGACGGGGAGATCTTCCTCGATTCTAAAAGGGCCAGGCCCGTCCTCGGCTTCTTTCTACCCGTCGGCGCTTTCATCGTCGTTTCGCTTCTTCTGGGCCTCTATGTTGGCACTGCTCTCTACATCTTTGGCTCAATGAAGTGGCAGGGAGGTTATCGCTGGTGGGTTTCTGCCCTCGCAGCACTGGCCGTGACTGCGCTCTTCTACCTCGTGTTCGAGATAGGTTTTCAGGTTCCCCTGCTTAAGGGACCGATTGAAGGCTGGCTCGGCATCTACTGATCCGCAATGCGGTGACACCGCTATTGCCGGAACCCTTGGGAGGAAACAGACAATGGGCAATTTCGGCTACCTGATGGATGGCTTTGCCACCGTCATCACCACGCACCACATTGTCATCATGGTCATCGGCGTCATGCTGGGAATCCTCGTCGGCGTGCTGCCGGGGCTAGGTGCGCCGAACGGCGTGTCGCTTCTCCTGCCGCTTACCTTCACGATGGACCCGATTTCGGCCATCATTCTTCTTTCCTGCATGTACTGGGGAGCACTTTTCGGTGGCTCGACGACCTCGATCCTCTTCAACATTCCCGGTGAACCATCCTCAGTTGCGACGACGTTCGACGGCTATCCCATGGCCCGAAACGGCCAGGCCACACGTGCTCTGACTCTCGCCTTTATGTCTGCCGGTATTGGAGCGCTGGCCGGCGTGGTTATGATTACACTGCTGTCGACATGGGTCGCGCGCTTTGCGCTGCAGTTTTCCTCGCCGGAATTCTTTGCGGTGTATTTTCTTGCCTTTGCCAGTTTCATCGGAATGGGTGCCAACGCACCCGCCAAGACATTGGTCACGATGATGCTCGGCTTTGCCCTGGCCACCGTCGGAATGGATACGATCTCGGGCGGGTTGCGGCTCACCTTTGGCATCCCGGATCTCATCAAAGGCGTTTCCTTTCTGGTTGCGGTCATGGGACTCTTCGGGATCGGGGAGTTACTGCTAACCACGGAAGAGGGACTCCGGTTCGATGGGATCAAGGCGCGGGTCCGGGCAGTTGATGTGCTCAAAGCGCTGAAGGAGATGCCGCGATACGGGTGGTCGATCCTGCGTTCGACGCTCATTGGAATCTGGATGGGGATAACACCTGCCGGGCCGACTGCGGCGTCATTCATGAGTTATGGATTGGCTCGCCGGTTTGCCAAGGACAAGTCGCAATTCGGCAAGGGCGACCCGCGTGGCATTGTTTCGCCCGAAACTGCCGACCATTCGGCCGGCACATCCGCTCTCTTGCCAATGCTCGCCCTTGGTGTTCCCGGGTCGGCAACGGCTGCCGTGATGATGGGCGGACTAATGATCTGGGGCATGACGCCAGGACCCATGCTCTTTATCGAGCGGCCGGATTTTGTCTGGGGACTCATTGCGTCGATGTATCTCGGCAATGTCGTTGCGGTACTGCTCGTGCTCACGACCGTGCCGCTTTACGCCTCGATCCTGCGTGTGCCTTTCTCGATCGTCGGGCCGGTGATCGTGGCCATAATCTTTTCGGGTGCCTATCAGATCGCCAACTCGACTTTCGATATGTGGCTCGTCCTCGGCTTTGGTGTCCTTGGCTATCTCTTCAAAAAACTCGACTATCCAATCGCCCCGCTCGTGCTTGCCATGGTTCTGGGTGACAAGGCCGAGGATGCATTCCGCCAATCCATGCTGATGTCAAATGGCTCGCTGACCATATTCTGGTCCAACCCGCTGGTCGGGGGATCATGGCCCTGGGGCTCCTCATGCTCGCATGGCCCGTCGTTGCCAAGGCCGTTGGCCTGCGCGGCATCCGCCGCGGTTCAGCCACTACGCATTCGGCCAAGCTCTGACGGCACGGCTACCTTCACCGCCTCGAAAGGATCAATCGCCATGAACCATCACGAACAATTTCCAGGCGCAAGCCGGCCGGTCGAGGCGTGTATCGTTGGCACAGGTGGATTTGGCCGCAGTTTTCTGGCGCAGGGCCTGCGTGTTCCCCTGATGAACGTACGCATAGCTGTGGACGTAGACAGCGCTACAGCGGCGGCCGCGCTGAAATCCGTCGGAGTGGAGAACGTAGCCGAATGCCAAAACAGGGAAGAGGCCAGCCGCTTTTGGGCCGACGGACTTACGATAGCAGCCGGCAATCTCTCGCATGTCCTGCATTTGCCATTCGATGTACTGGTTGAGGCGACGGGACATCCGGAAGCAGGTGCGCGTCACGCCAAGCTCGCGATCGAGGCGGGGAAGCATCTTGCCCTTGTTTCAAAGGAAGTCGACAGCGTTGTCGGTCCCGGCCTTGCTCGAATGGCTACTCAAACCGTGGTGACCCCGGTCGATGGTGATCAACCCAGCCTTCTCATCGGCCTGATCACCTGGGCGGAAGTTCTCGGTTTCGAGATCGTCTGTGCCGGAAAATCGAGCGAATATGATTTCGTCTTCGATCCTGTGACCGAAACGCTAACGAGCAACGGTGTTTCCATTGATGCAGTGGGTTTCGCTGATCATCTTCACCTGGGAGAACGTGACGTGGCCGAACTCTCCGGTGCGCGGTCGCGGGCCGCCGCGAGTTTGCCGCAGCGTGCCGTACCCGACCTTTGCGAGCTGGCTGTCGTCTCTCATTCTGTCGACCTCGTTCCCGACCGCCCGGATCTTCATTGCCCCATCACCCGAATTTCGGAAGTGCCAACCTTCTTTTCTACGCGGGATGACGGTGGACTTCTTGACGGCGAACGACGCATGGATGTCTTCCATTGCTTGCGCCTTCCAGGCGAAATTAGCTTCGCTGGGGGTGTCTTTATCGTCATACGCTGCAGGGATACGGCAAGTTGGGAACTTCTCGCCGAAAAAGGGCATATCATCAGCCGTAGCGGCGCGACTGCAATGATCTATCTGCCCCGCCATCTTCTCGGCCTGGAAGCAGCCACAAGTGTTCTTGACGCAGGACTTAATGGCGTCTCTAGCGGCTCGCGGCATCCCATACCACGCTTCGACCTCGTTGCTGTCGCCGATGTCGATCTCAGCCCTGGAACCCTGTTGAGAGCGACAGGTCATCATCATTCCATTGATAACGTCTCATCCGCCCTGATACCGGCAAGGCCACTCGAAGCCGATCAGCCTGCCCCGTTCTATCTGGTCGCCGACCGTCGGCTGGTCCGGCCGGTGAAGGCCGGCAGTGCGATCCGCCTCCATGATATTGCCGCGGAGGATTCGCACCTGTTGGACTTGCGCCGCCGGCAGGATGCCTTGTTCTTTGGAGGCGCGGGCAGCGCCCGCGAGCATGAGCCTGGGGAGCGCCATGGTTCGGGTTTGGCAGGATCACAACCCATTACAGCCGGGTAAGGACGATGACTGCATAGCGGCATGGTTCATCGCCCTCGTTGGCGAAGACACAATCATTTGGCCCGCCGAGCTCAAGGCAGTCTCCTTGGTGGAGTGTGTATGTGGTTTCGCCTTCTGCGAAGCTTAGCGTGCCGTTCAGGACCCAGATCAGCTGCCGCAGGAACAGAAAAGCGCTGGCCGGAAGCGAAACGCGCGCCTTTGGTGGCAGATCGATATGCACCACATCCATCGGCAGGTCCGAGGCGGGCGAGACGTGCCGGCGTACATAACCGCTGTCGGGATCGATCCACAGAGGCTGGTCCTCCTGACGGAGCAATCTGCCCTCCTGCATCTCCGCACGGGCCATCAATGTTGACATCGTCAGGCCGAATGCACCGGAAAATCGGGCGAGGAGCATGGCTGTGGGGCTGCTTTCTCCGCGCTCCACCTTGTTGATCATGGCGCGGGAGACGGCGGATTTTTCCGCAAGCTCGGTCAGCGACCAATTGCGTGCTTCTCGCTCCAGACGGATACGCCTGCCGATTTTCTGATCGACACTATCTATTTTATGAGACATAAGGAAATTATAGTAGACGAAATTAAGGGGTGCAAGCCGTGAATGTGCGCGATGCTGTGGAGAGCGATCTTCCGGAAATCCTTGAAATTTACAACGATGCCGTCCTGAACACGACGGCGATCTGGAATGAGGCAGAAGTCGATCTCGAGAACCGCAGAACGTGGCTGAAGGAGAGGCAGAGACAGGGTTTTCCGGTCATTGTCGGCATTGATGATTTGGGCCGCGTTACAGGCTATGCCTCTTTTGGCGACTGGCGTGCCTTTGCGGGCTATCGGCACACGGTCGAGCATTCCGTCTATGTAAACAGAGAGATGCGCGGAGCGGGCATTGGCAGGACGTTGATGCTGGCGCTTATCGACAGGGCGCGCCAGCTTCGCAAGCATGTGATGATCGCCGGAATAGAAGCGAACAACGAAGCATCAATCCGGCTGCATAAGCAGCTTGGCTTCGAGACTGTTGGGTATCTGCCGGAGGTTGGGACCAAATTCGGCAAATGGCTTAACCTGACGTTCCTGCAGATCACGCTAGACAGGGGTGCGCCGCACTAGGCAGTGCAAAGTGCCGATTTCGCCGCATGATATTCCCGCTCCAAGCGGGCCACAAGATCACTCGCCGGAAGAATTTCCTTAATTGCACCAATACCTTGGCCGCAGCCCCATATATCCTTCCAGGCCTTGGCGCCCGTCGTTGCAGCTTCGAAGTCCATCTTTGACGGGTCGGCTTCCGGCAGGTGGTCCGGGTCCATTCCGGCCTTGGATATGGACGGCTTCAGGTAGTTGCCATGGATTCCGGTGAAGTAATTCGAGTAGACGATATCTGAAGAGGCGGAGTCGACAATCATTTGCTTGTAGCTGTCGACTGCCCGCGCCTCATTCGTCGCGATAAAGGGTGAACCAATGTAAGCAAGGTCCGCGCCCATGGCTTGCGCGCCCAATATGGCGCCGCCGGTGGCGATTGCGCCGGAGAGCAACAGAGGACCATCGAACCATTCGCGGATTTCCTGGACGAGTGCGAAGGGCGAAAGGGGGCCTGCGTGACCGCCCGCGCCGGCTGCAACCGCAATCAACCCATCGGCACCTTTGCGAATGGCAGAATTTGCGTGCCGGTTATTGATGATGTCGTGAAGTACGATCCCGCCATAGGAGTGAATCGCCTCGTTTACCTCAGGAACCGCGCCCAAAGACGAAATAACCACGGGAACCTTGTACTTTACGCACATCATTAGATCATGTTCGAGCCGTTTGTTGGACCGGTGGACGATCTGATTGACAGCGAATGGAGCGGCAGGGCGATCGGGATTTTTCTCGTCGTGGTTGCGTAACTCTTCAGTGATTTCAGCCAGCCATTCGTCAAGCTGTGCCTCAGGCCGGGCGTTAAGGGCCGGAAATGAGCCGACTATGCCAGCCTTGCACTGCGCGAGCACCAGCGCCGGATGCGAAACGATGAACAACGGCGCTCCGACAACGGGAATACGAAGCGTGGATTTCAGGATTTCCGGCAAGGCCATATGCATCTCCCAATGCGATAGATTTTGACGTTTGCGTAAACGTAACTTCTTTTATCAGACCTTTCGCGTTGAGCAAGTGAAAGCTAAGTTACTTGTGATTGTAGGGACAACCCTAAATGGAAAAACCTGAGCCATATTCGACATTTCTTGCGCAATAATCGAGGAAGTGTGGGCCAGTTTTGCCGATTGGTCGTTCAGACAAGCGTGGTGGGAAGGCAAAAATCAGTCTCCTCCCTGCGAATGATGATTTGCTGGGGTAGATGGAAAACGGGGGAGGTCGGCGTGCCCGCAGCGCCGCAGTTGGCTGGTGCCTTGTCGGCGAAACCGCCATCATTGCGCCGCGAGAGTCTTGAATAAGGAGTAAGATGCGTTATGGCTAGCCATTCATACGAGCTGCTTTGAAGGGATTACCGTCGAGTTGGAAGCGATTGAACAAGCGATCCGGAACGCACTGACCAAGGCGGACGCCAGGAATCCCGCGATCCGTCAGAAGGTCTACGAGATCCGCGTGGGGCGCGCATGAGCGTTCACTCGCTGCCAATGGGGCGCTCGACGACAACCAGCGCGAAGACCGGCGTGAACGACTGAAAGCGGCAATCACCCGGATCGAGGACGAAGTCCAGGCAACAGGGTCGATAACGCCTCCTCCCGCGCCCGCTCCCATTGTTGAAAGGCAAGAGCCGATCCTGGCGGTGGAGCCTGCACGCACGCCGGGCCAGGCGGCAAGGATTGAGCCTTCGCTCAAGGGCCCCACGGAGCCGGAATTCGATGCACCGGAGCTGGCATCAAATGAACCGGCGGCTGCGGATAATTATCGGCCGGACCGGTTGCGGCCCCGCCTGCAGCGTAAAACCGAACGCAGGAAAGCGAGCGGGCTCACCAAGGTCATCATCGTCCTCGGCATGCTTGCGGTTGCACTCGGTCTTCTTTGGCTCGTCGCGTCCGGAATAATCAATTCGAAGCCATCCAGCATCCCTCCGAGCACTGGGAATCCTGCCACCAACGGCAGCCATGAACCGGTGAAAGAAGGTGAATTGTCGCCCGAAGGTAACTGGATCGAGATTTTCAATCCGTCCGACATGACGCAAGTCGCGCTTGCGGGCCGGGCGACCGCCACTATCGCCGGCGATGAACTTGAAAAATACGTGCGCATCCAATCACCAGGCGAGACCGACGATATCAGCTTCCAGGTCGGAGAGGGCGTACTCGAGCAACTTGCTGGGAAACGGGCGGTGTTCGACATCATTGCCAAGACCGAGGATGGGACGAGTACGCAAATCGCGGTGAGCTGCGACTTCGGCAATCTCGGCGATTGCGGACGCAAGCGATTCGACATTTCCGACGCCAGCAAGGAGTATCTCGTCCAGATGCAGTTTCCCGCCGGCAAGGAGCCAGGGGGCGGCGGCGCGATCAAGATCAATTCTGATGTGTCCCAGTCGGGCAAGCCGGTCGATATCATTTCGATTCGCGTTCAGATCGCGAACTAGACGAAAATGGCCCGCGCGTTCCTGTCTTCGGGTGATCTGATCGCGGATCGCCGCGCTTCATATGCTGATATGCTCTTCGAGACGGGGGATCAGGCGGCGGCCGCCGACCTCATGCGCCAAGCGCTCGAGATCGTGCCGGAATGGCCGGCCGGACTGTTCCGTCTTGGCGAAATGGAAGCGGCAGCGGGGCAGGGCGATGCAGCGGCGGAAACTTGGCGCAGACTTTTGCTGCTCGATCCTGCCGATCGTTTTGGCGCCGGATTGAAGCTCGCCGCTACCGGCCATGCAACAGTGCCCGATACGCCGCCGGCAGCCTATGTTGAAACACTGTTCGACGCCTACGCCCCGACCTTCGAGACTGCCCTCCTGAATAAGCTGGACTACCGTGTGCCCGAATTGCTCGCGAACGCCGTCAAGCGCGCGGCCCCCGGCAGGCGGTTCCGTTCGGTCGTTGACCTCGGCTGCGGAACCGGTCTCATGGGCCCCTATTTTCGAGAAGTGGCAGACTCCCTTGCCGGGATGGACCTCTCGGAGGTGATGTTGCAGAAAGCAGCGGAAAAGCAGATCTATGACCGGTTGGAGAAAGGCGACGTCAACGAACTTGACATGCCATCTCGCAACGCCGACCTGGTTATCGCCGCCGATGTCTTCGTCTATGTCGGTGATCTCCAGCGTGCCTTCGCCAACGTGGCAAAGACCCTGGCCTGCGACGGACTGTTTGCATTCTCTGTTGAAAATCATCCAGGTGACGACGACCTGATCCTGCAACCATCGTTGCGATACACACATTCCGAACACTATGTGCGCAGGGTCTTAGCCGAACATTCAATGGCGCCCTTGAGCATCGAGCGCGAAACAATCCGTATGGATCGCGGCGATCGGCTGCAAGGACTTATCGTTGTGGCGAAACCTGTGGATTGAGGGAAGAGCCTCAGCTGATCAATCCTTGCGGAAAACCAGGCGGCCCATCCAGCCGGTCAAGACTGCGAGGAATACGGCGAACAGACCATACAGCAGGCTGTGCTGGTTGGCGGCGCGATAAATGCGGAATTCGAGGCCGGCCTTGACGATGTTGAGGCTGGTCGCGCTTTCACGCAGGAATTCACCGTTGCGGAAAAGATAGGCGCGCGCCACATGCTTGCCCACCGGCACGTTGGCAGGCAGAGAGAGCGTCGCGCGAAACAGCGTCGACGACAGGAACTGCACATCGCCCATGCGCTGGCTGTAGAGTTGCTGTTTCAGCTTCAATCGTGGCAGCTCCGTTGTGAACTCCTGGAGCGCTTCACTTGACCCAAAGCCATCGGGGGCCGGCTCGTAGAAGATATTGTTCACACCCAGGCTCAGCTGACGGAATATTTTGGGTGTAGTGATGTCCTGCAGGCTCCGGGTCGAGGCAAGGGAGTAGGAGGCCGGAATGTGCTGGAACGACACCGATTCCGCATTGACCCAGATTCCGAAGTACCTGTCCTTGCGGCGTACGACGAAATTGCGCGCGGGTCCTTCGAGAATGACGACGATGTCGTAGCGTCCTTGCCGCTGGATCAATGGATCGGCATTATCCAGCGCGCCAAAAACCGTCAGATCTGTGCCGCGGAATCCGGAAGTGATGGCGATGGTGTCAGTGGACAGCCCGATCTCCACCGTCTCCTTGTTGACGGGTTGTTGCGCAAGCGCTCCCTGTCCCGCAAGGATCGGTACAATCAGAGCGAGAGCGCGTACCGCGATCATCATCATCATTATGCCCCCGACGCCATGGCGAGGGTGATGGAGTAAAGATCATCGGGCGTGACAAAGAGTTCGATGGCGAGGCGCAGGCCGACCGCGAGGACCAGCAAAGCCAGCAAGGCGCGCAGTTGCTCGCCGCGCAATTTCTGGCCGATGCGGGCGCCATATTGTGCGCCCACGACACCGCCCGTCATCAGCAGCATCGCAAGCACGATATCGACCGACTGGTTGGTCGTCGCCTGCATGACTGTAGTGAAGGCGGTAACGAAAACGATCTGGTAGAGCGAGGTTCCTATGACGACATTGGTCGGAACCTTGAGCAGGTAGATCATGGCCGGAACCATGATGAACCCGCCGCCGACACCCATGATCGATGAGAGAAAGCCGATAGCTGCACCAAGGACCATCACGGGAATGATGCTGACATAGATCTTCGATGCTCGAAAACGCATCTTGAACGGCAGCTTGTGCACCCAATTGTGCTGGCCGGGCTTCTTCAATGTCGCAAGTTGCCCGGCCCGCGTTCGCCGCATTGCCTGAACGCTCTCGTAAAGCATCAGGCCGCCGATCGTACTCAGGAACACCACGTAGAGCAGTGAGACAATGAGGTCCAGCTGACCGAGCTCGCGCAGCAGGACGAATACATAAATACCGACACCAGCGCCGACCACGCCGCCAATAACAAGCAGGGATCCCAATTTGAAATCGAGCGTGCCGCGCTTGAAATGCGTCAGGGCCCCGCTGAACGACGAAGCGATAACCTGGTTGGCGCCAGTGGCAACTGCGACCGCCGGCGGGATATTGTAGAAAATCAATAGCGGCGTGATCAGAAACCCGCCGCCGACGCCGAACATGCCCGACAGAAAGCCCACCGCCGCACCCATAAAGAAGAGCACGAAGACATTGACCGAAATCTCGGCTATAGGCAGATAAATACCCAATACGAACCCCAAACCCATCATGGTGCTACGACATGGTCGTAACACCACAATGACAGCAATTCTTTAAGGTTTCTTGCCCACTCGCGGGCGTCGAGGTCAAACACTGACTGAACGACGCCCCACATATCGGTTCAAACACGAAACCATTTGTCGCAACAATATTCTTTGCAATGCTTTGCGGCAAAATTTGCTCTAGCTCTGTGTGTTCTTCAGGAGCAGGTTCCTGACGAGGTCGTTGTCGATATTGCCTGTTGGCTTCAATCCATTGTCTTTCTGAAACGCCATGATCGCGTCGCGTGTCTTGGCACCGATCCTGCCGTCAGAACCACCGGCATCATAGCCATTCTTATTAAGGATAAGCTGGACGTTGCGGATGGCTTTTTTCATGTCGAGGGAACCGGTGGTGACGGAGCCCGCTGCGGCCGGAGTCTCGCGCCATTCTTCCGGCACGTTGAGGGCATTGGCGTCCGGATTCATCGGCTTTGGTTTCCACAACGAGGTCGCGGCGCGTGCACGCTCGACCTGATCCGGAGCCATGGCTTTCGCTACTTCATCGCGCTTTTGCGCCGCGTCCTTGTCCCCTGCATTCGCCGCCAGCGCAAACCATTTGTAGCTTTCCTCAAGGTTCTGCGAAACGCCCATTCCCTTGGCCGAGAGAATGGCAAGGTTGAACTGGCTGTCCTTGACGCCGAGTTCGGCCGCCTTGGTAAACCAGCGTGCAGCGGATTCGTTATCCGGTGCGCCGTCGGTTCCCGCCGCAAAAAGCACCGCGAGATTGTGCATTGCACTGGCATTGCCCTGTTCCGCAGCCAGTTGATAATAGGTCTTGGCCTTCGCCAGATCGCGGGTAACGCCGATACCCTTCTCGTAGAAATTACCGATCCGGTATTGAGCAGGGGCGTAGCCGCGTTCTGCTGCGAGATTGTACCACTCGGCGGCTTTGGCGTAATCGCTCGTCACGCCTTGGCCATCCATGTAGCGGCCGCCAATTTCGAAGAGCGCCTTGCTGTCGCCCTTTGCGGCCGCTTCGCGCAACGGCTCCGGCCCGGCTTCCGCCGGTATGGCCGGCAGGCCCGGCACGGTTTCAGTAGCGGTAGAGGGACCGGTAGAAGTGGCTTCAATAGTGGGCGGCGTGTTCTGCTGGGTGGCAATCACGCTTTCCACGCTGTCGGGGGCGGGCTGTGAAGCTGCCAGCTCACGTGAGGCATTGTTCTCGGCCGGGGCAACTGGTTCCTTGGCGCCAGCGGATTCAGCGGGCTGGGCCGTTTTCGGAGCAGCGGAAGTGGCCGCTTGCGGGTCAGAGGGGCCCTGTTCAGGCGTTGTGACGCGAGACTGCGGTACAGCGATATCCAGCCCTGCCGGGTGGTCCTGGAGTGCATTTTTCAATTGCAGGCCGGCGATCGCAATCATGATTGCTCCGATCGCGAGAAGGATGGGCTTGCGCTGGCGTGAAATCAGATTGCCCTTGGCGCCTGCGTCGGCTTTGTCCGAAACAACGGCCGTGGATCGCCTTTGGCTTTCGACTTCCGAAGCGGCTGCCTGCGCTGCCCGGCGTGCGGCCGTTATGAAATCTGCCTTACCGGCAGATGCATCACCGGCCAGCGATGTTTCCCGCCGGTCATCGCGAACGCGCTTCAATATGGAATTCAGATCCGGCATACCGGAACCCGGCTCGAGCGGACGATTGAGAATGTCCGGATCGAGCTCCACCTTGATGTCGGATTTCTCGGCTTCTTCGGCCGTTTCCATCGATGGGTCCAGAGGCGCGGCTTCCGGCTTGCTGCGCCCTTTCAACCCGCGTGTGAGGCCGCCAAACAGCGATTTCCTTTCGCGGGGCGCATCCTCCGAGATTTCGGCATCAACGGAAAGAGCCGGTGACGGTTGCTCGACTTTTGAGAAAATTGGCGCATCGAATACCGGCTCGACGTCGATGGCGGGATCGTAGGCCAGCGTTGCCTTCATTGCTGGCTCATCCGTAATGAACGTCGTGCCTGTGGTGGCTTCCTGAGGCTGTCGCGCAGGACTGCTTTCCAGCGAAGCCAGCCGGTCGACTATCTTGAGCAGGGTGTCGTGAATGGCCTCAAAGGTCTTGGTGTTGCGCTCTTCGGATTTGCGCGCAAGCATTTCCAGCGTTTTCAAATCATCGGCGAGTTCGCGGGCGATCGTGTTGTCCTGCGTACTGCCGAAATTCGCTGTGTTGCGAATGGCTTCAGCGGCAGCATTGCGGGCCGCTTCCACGACGAGGTCGCGACTGGCGGCGATCGACTCTTCAATGGCTTCGAGACGCGTCGGGATGGCAGCCATTTCCGCATGACGATCATTCGACTGGGACAGGTGCTCGGCCAGCCCGGCGATCTGTCGTTCGAGGTTGCGGATGGCGTCCTGTGTACCGTCTACCTGAGGCACATTCTGCGCTATATAGCGCGCCATATCGTCGAACCGAGCCTCCAGATTGTCGGTCAGGCGAATATCGCTGTGCTCGGTCAGCATGTGATGGTCGTCGAGCCGCCGGGTAAGTTCTTCGAAGCGTTGATCGATTTTCTCGATGAACGCGGGATCAGCGGCCGGCTGCGGCATGGTTTCAAGTTTATGGATGATTTGCAGCACCCTGTCTTCCAGATCGCGGAAGTCGGAAATGCTGATCGAGGCAGGCGCATTCTGCAGGTGGCGCGTTACAGCGGAGAGCTGTTCCGACAGGACGTCAAGATTGAGCGCAGGTGCTGCGTGCTGTTCGGTCAGATGATCAACGCGCTGAGCAAGTTCGCCCATGCGCTGGAGCATCGTGTCCGTCGTACGGTCGTTGGACGCTTCTTCGAACCTGGAAGCCAGCGCTGCAATGCGCGCTTCGAGCCGCTCGAATGCATCATATTGGGCGGTAACCGGCCGCGACGTGGCGACGATAGCCCGGCTGATCTCATCCAGACGCTCGTCGACCTGCTGCATGAACCTGGCGGGAAGCGATGAGCCGTTCTTGCGCGCCATCTGCTCAACAGCACCCGCCAGCAGTTTCAGCTTGTCTTCGACATTTGTCAGTTGCAGCGAGTGCGGCAACACGTCCATCGCCTGACGGATCTCGTCCAAACGCTCTTCCAGCGAGGCAAGCGAGGCGTTTGCGTCGCCGGCACCACCGGGATGGCGCTGTGCGAAGGCATCGAAGCGATCATCCATCGCGTCCCAGCGATTCCCAAGGCTCTTCACCGACTCTTCGCGTGCCAGCGTGTCCACGGTGCGTTTGAGTTCGTTGAGATCGCCGCGCAACATGGAAAGGTGGCCGCTTTCGGTATGGCCACGATTCATGACGCCATCGGAAGCCGCAGACTGGCGCAGGCGGTTCATCGCTTCGCCGTGTGGCTCAAAACGGCCCGGCCCCGGCGCTTCCATCTCGTCGCGCATTTCTTCGCGAAGCTGCTTGAGTTGTGCCGCAATTGCCGAAAGATCATGCTTCCCGTCGGTACGCTGGCTTGCTGAGGTGGAAGCCGATTGCACGGCACCACGCCTTGGCGATGCGGGTTGTCCGGCCCGTGAAGCGAGGGCGGCAAAGCGGTCGGCGATATCCTGGCTCTCTTCCTGGATTTCCGGTTTCATGGCGTTGCGCAACTGGCTTTCGAGGGCCTCCAGCGTGCGGTTGAGACTGTCCAGCGACGTCGCATCACGGCGCGCGCGATTCACATTGACCTGTTCCATCAGTGACCTTTGGTTCGTCATGGACGTCTGCTACCGGGTTGACGCCAGCTTCTGGCGCGTTCAAAACTTGAGCTTGCGGAGCAGTGGCACTGGCCTCGGTTTGCCGAAAGAAGCTGAATGCGTCCTCAAGGACGTCCATTCGGGCCAATCCGGAAAGCCGGGACAATTGATTGCCCCACGCGGTCCGACAAGCCGTGAAAAACAAATCACACATAGACACGGATCACCGACAACGTGACATTGGCGAAACGTGGTAAACAACTGGTTAAGGCAGCGGACGGAGCGGATAAAAATGTATTCGGCCAGTTCTGTGCGGGGGCGTTTCTCATCCGGATTCACGGCGTGGAACCTTAGGGTCCGGACCAGATTGACAGGTTGCAACCCCACCGGGGCAACCGTCCGCCAGAGATTAATCGCGCCGAATTCAAATTGACAAAATTTTGACGTTTACGGAAACGTCAAAATTTGTTAAAAAAGGTGAAATCCTGAACGGCACCTGCCCGGTGCTGTATTTGCTCGTTTATGTTTTGGAGGAAACCTGATGCCGAGTTACCGCGCGCCCGTTGAAGACACGCTGTTCATCCTGAACGATGTCCTTGGATTTGAACGCTACAACAACCTGGCGGGATTTGGCGGCGCGTCGCCGGATATCGTTGAAGCGATTCTCGGCGAAGGTGCAAAACTGGCAGAAAATACACTGTTCCCGGTCAATCAGACCGGTGATCACGAAGGCTGCGTGCGGCTCGACGATGGATCGGTAACAACGCCGAAGGGCTTCAAGGAGGCATTCGACCAGTATCGCGAAGGCGGCTGGGTCGGTCTTGCCGTACCGCAGGAATTCGGGGGACAGGGCTTGCCCTATGCGCTGCATGTAGCCGTTGGCGAATATATGGCATCGGCCAATATGGCCCTGGTCATGTATCCCGGCCTGACGCAAGGCGCGATCGCAGCCATTCTTACCCATGGCACTGACGAACAGAAGCAGGCCTATCTGCCCAAGATGACGGACGGCACGTGGACCGGCACGATGAACCTGACCGAGCCGCATTGCGGAACCGATCTTGGTTTGTTGCGCAGCAAGGCTGTACCGGATGGGGATGGGTCCTACCGGATTTCGGGACAGAAGATTTTCATCTCCGCAGGCGAGCACGACATGGCGGAGAATATCATCCACCTGGTGCTGGCCCGCATCGAAGGCGCGCCAGAAGGTACCAAGGGTATTTCACTGTTCATCGTCCCAAAGTTCAAGCTCGACGAGAATGGCAACCCCGGAACGCGCAATGGTGTGTCGTGCGGTTCCATCGAAGAGAAGATGGGCATCCACGGCAACTCGACCTGCGTCATGAACTATGACGAAGCTACCGGTTATCTGATCGGTGGCGAGAACAAGGGTCTGCGCGCCATGTTCACGATGATGAACGAGGCGCGGCTGGGCGTGGCCCTCCAGGGGCTGTCCATTGGTGAGGTGGCTTACCAGAATGCCGCAATTTACGCGCGGGACCGCATTCAGGGCCGTGCACTGACCGGACCCAAGGAGCCGGACAAAAAGGCCGATCCGATTATCGTCCATCCGGACATCCGACGTATCCTTCTGACGATCAAGTCCTACAACGAAGCCGGTCGTGCCTTCATCCTCTGGTCAGCACTGAAATCGGATATTGCGCATCGTTCCGGCGGCGCGACTGAAAGACAATTGGCCGACGATATTCTCGGTCTCATGACACCGGTCTTGAAGGGTGTGTTGACCGACAAGGGCTTCGAGCACGCCTGCATGGCTCAGCAGGTTTTCGGCGGCCATGGCTATATCGAAGAACATGGCATGAGCCAGTATGTGCGCGATGCGCGCATCGCCATGATCTATGAAGGCGCCAATGGCATCCAGGCCCTTGATCTCGTCGGACGCAAGCTAGGTGCCAATGGCGGCCGTGCGGTCATGGCCTTCTTCAAGGAAGTCGGTGATTTCTGCGAGGAAAATCGCGGCGACGAGAAGCTGGCCTTCTTCACCAAGCATCTCAAGAAGGGTCTCAACGATCTTCAGGCCGCCTCCATGTGGCTGATGCAGAATGGCATGGCGAACCCGGACAATGCCGGCGCTGCCTCGACGGACTACATGCATCTCTTTGGCCTGGTTTCTTTGGGGTACATGTGGGCACGCATCGCCAAGGCATCGCATGCCAAACTGGCGGAAGGTGCCGACAACAAGGCATTCTACGAGACCAAGCTGATCACCGGCAAGTTCTTCATGGAGCGCGTCATGCCGGAAACATCGGCGCATCTTGCCCGCATCCAGACCGGGGCGGATACGATGATGGCGCTTGCCGCGGAAGCATTCTAAGCTGCTCCAAGCCAATTTCGAGCCGCAGTCTCGCGGCTCGTCCACGACTGTTTCGGGAGGTTTGTGATGGGTCTGCGACCGGAAGAAGTACTGGGTGTTCCAAAACCTGACTGGAAGACCGACGACGTCGTGATGCTGGAGGACATGGCCACGAAGTTCCTCGAGGCCGAAGTTCTGCCGCATTATGAGCGATTTGAAAAACAGGAAATATTCGACCGTTCAGTCTGGGAACTGGCTGGAGAAAATGGCCTTCTTTGCGCCTCGATGCCGGAGGAATATGGCGGTGCCGGTGGCACCTACGCACATGAGAGCGCGATCCTCGAAGCCATCAGCCATGTCGGCGTCGACGGATTCGGCATAGCACTGCATAATTCTATCGTCGCCCCCTATATCCTTCATTATGGCTCGGAAGAGCAGAAACAGAAATGGCTGCCAAGAATGGCGACTGGCGAGCTGATCGGTGCCATCGCCATGACCGAGCCTGGCGCAGGTTCTGACCTGCAGGGCGTCAAGACCAGCGCCAAGAAGGATGGCAATCACTACGTCATCAATGGCTCGAAGACATTCATCACCAATGGCCAGCTTGCCAATTTGATCATCGTGGTGACGAAGACCGACCCTTCGCTGGGTGCCAAGGGCACCTCGCTGATCGTTGTCGAGACGGACGGCCAGGAAGGCTTCGAGCGCGGCCGCAACCTCGACAAGGTAGGGCTGAAGTCGAACGATACCTCGGAACTGTTCTTCAACGAGGTCCGTGTCCCGACATCCAACCTTCTTGGCACCGAGGAAGGGCAGGGATTTGTCCAGCTGATGCAGCAATTGCCGCAGGAGCGCTTGCAGATTGGCGGCTCGGCGATTGCCATGGCCGAGCGGGCCATTGCGATCACCACGGACTATGTCAAGGAGCGCAAGGCTTTCGGCAAAGCGGTAATAGAGTTCCAGAACACGCAATTCAAGCTGGCCGAATTGAAGACCGAGGCCACGATCGGGCGCATATTCTACAATCACTGCGTCGGGCGCCACGTGAATGGCGGCCTTGATCCGGTGACGGCCTCGATGGCGAAATACTGGCTGACGGATCTGCAGAACAAGATCGTCGACGAGTGCCTGCAGCTGCATGGCGGCTACGGTTATATGAACGAATTTCCAATTGCCCGCATGTTCCGGGACGCACGCGTCCAGCGGATCTATGGCGGCACCAACGAAATCATGAAGCTTTTGATCGCCCGCAGCCTTTGAGCTGCCGGTTCGAACAGGGAGAATGAAATGGCTGAGGCATATATTTACGACCATGTCCGCACACCGCGCGGCAGAGGCAAGAAGGACGGGAGCCTGCACGAGGTGCCTGCTGTTCGCCTCGGCGCGAAGGTGCTGGAGGCGCTACGCGACCGCAACGGTCTCGATACGGGTCTGGTCGATGACATCATCTATGGCTGCGTCGATCCGGTCGGCGAGGCCGGTGCTGTCATTCCGCGTTCCTCCGCTTTCGAAGCCGGGTATGATTTCAAAGCGCCTGGCATGCAGATCTCGCGTTTCTGCGCCTCCGGTCTCGATGCGGTAAATTTCGCCGCTGCCAAGATTGTGCAGGGCGCGGACGACATCGTAATTGCCGGCGGTGTGGAATCCATGTCGCGCGTCGGGATGGGCATGTCTGGCGGTGCCTGGTACATGGACCCGTCCGTCGGTCTGCCGGGCTATTTCATGCCCCAGGGTGTTTCTGCCGATTTGATCGCCACAAAATATGGCTTTAGCCGTGATGATGTCGACGCCTATGCCGTCGAGAGCCAGAAGCGCGCCGGGGAAGCCTGGAAGAAGGGCTACTTCAAGAACTCTGTTCTCGAAATCAAGGATCAGAATGGCCTGACCATTCTCGACCATGACGAGCATATGCGCCCGACGACCGACATGCAGGCCCTGGCCGCGCTTAACCCATCCTTTGTCATGCCTGGGGAAATGGGCGGCTTCAATGCCGTTGGCATTCAGGCCCATCCGGAAGTCGAGACGATCAACCATGTGCATCACGCCGGCAATTCCTCCGGTATCGTCGATGGCGCAGCGGGCGTGCTGCTCGGATCCAAGAGTGCAGGCAAGGCGCTCAGCGCCAAGCCGCGTGCACGTATCCGTGCGTTTGCCAATATCGGTTCTGATCCGGCGCTGATGCTCACCGGGCCGGTAGATGTGACTGAAAAGCTGCTGAAGCGCGCCAAGATGAAGATCTCGGACATCGATCTGTTCGAGCTGAACGAGGCTTTTGCTGCCGTGGTCCTGCGCTACATGCAGGCATTCGACATTCCGCGCGACAAGATCAACGTCAATGGCGGGGCGATCGCCATGGGCCATCCGCTTGGAGCCACCGGCGCGATGATCCTCGGCACGGTCCTGGATGAACTGGAACGCCGCGATCTCAACATTGCACTCGTCACATTGTGCATCGGTGCGGGCATGGGCACTGCAACCATCATCGAACGCGTCTGATATGCCTGCCAGCAAATTCGCCATGACGGTCTGCAAATGGCGATTTTTGCGCTCCCGGTGCTCATGGACGAGAAGTCCACTGCGCTCCGGTTCTCAGAATCACCATTTTCGCCGCGCCTTGGCAAATTTTACAGGCAGGCATGAGGAGTACAGAAAATGAGCTATACAAACTTCAAATTCGACGTCGACGCGGACGGCATTGCTCTCGTGACCTGGGATATGCCCGGTAAATCCATGAATGTCTTCACCGAAGAGGTGATGAAGGAGCTCGATGCGATCGTTGACCGCGTCGCCAAGGACGAAACGATCAAGGGCGCGGTGATCACCTCCGGCAAGGACACGTTCTCCGGCGGCGCGGATCTCACCATGCTCAAGCGCATGTTTCAGCTTTTCCAGGAGGAAAAGGCCAAGGATCCAAAGAAAGCGGTCGAACTTCTCTTCGAGAACACCGGCAAGATGGGCGGCCTGTTCCGCAAGCTCGAAACCTCGGGGAAGCCTTGGGTTTCGGCAATCAACGGCACTTGCATGGGCGGCGCATTCGAAATGTCGCTGGCATGCCATGGCCGCGTGGTCTCAGACGATCCGGCCTTGAAGATGGCCCTGCCGGAAGTCAAGGTCGGGATTTTCCCCGGCGCCGGCGGTACGCAGCGCGTTCCGCGCCTCACCAATCAGCAGGACGCCTTGCAGATGATGACGACAGGCTCCAGCCTGACCGCGTCGCGGGCCAAGGCTATGGGACTGGTGCACGAAGTCGTCCCAGCAAAGAAGCTGGTCGAGGCGGCAAAGAAGATGATCAAGGCCGGTCTGAAGCCAATTCAGCCTTGGGATGAAAAGGGCTTCAAGCTTCCGGGCGGCGCCATCTATTCGCCTGCCGGCGCCAATCTCTGGCCGGCCGCGACGGCGATCCTGCGCCGCGAGACCTATGGCAATTATCCAGGTGCCGCCTCGATCCTGAAAGCGGTCTATGAGGGCCTGCTCGTGCCGTTTGATACGGCGCTCAAGATCGAGCAGCGCTATTTCACCAAGATCCTGCAGACAACGGAAGCCGGGATGATGATACGCTCATTGTTCGTCTCCCTGCAGGAGTTGAACAAAGGCGCACGCCGTCCGGCTGATGTGAAGCCGACCAGGTTCAAGAAGATTGGCGTCGTTGGCGCCGGTTTCATGGGGGCAGGCATTGCCTACGTTACCGCCAAGGCGGGTATCCCTGTGGTGCTGCTCGACCAGAGTCTGGAGGCGGCCGAAAAGGGCAAGGCGCAATCCGGCGACCTCATCACCAAGGAAATGCAGAGAGGCAAGGCGACCGCCGAAGACAAGGAGAAGCTGCTTGGCCTGATCACGGCTTCGTCTGACTACGCGGACCTCGAAGGCGCCGACCTCGTGATCGAGGCGGTGTTCGAGGACCGCGAAGTCAAACGAGTGGTAACGGAAAAGGCCGAAGCGGTGTTGAAACCAGGAGCAATCTTTGCTTCCAATACCTCAACTCTGCCAATCACCGGCCTTGCCAAGGTATCGCAGCGTCCGAAGAATTTCGTTGGCATTCACTTTTTCTCGCCCGTGGACAAGATGCTGCTGGTGGAAGTCATTCTTGGCAAGAAGACCTCTGACAAGGCGCTCGCGGTTGCGCTTGATTATGTGCGCGCAATCAAGAAGACGCCGATCGTTGTCAACGATACACGCGGCTTCTACGTCAACCGCTGCGTCCTTCGGTACATGTCGGAAGCTTATAACATGCTCGTCGAAGGCGTTCCTCCGGCGATGATCGAGAATGTTGCGCGCATGGCCGGCATGCCGATCGGACCGCTGGCACTGAATGACGAGACTGCGATCGACCTGTCACAGAAGATCCTGAAGGCCACACTGGCCGATCTCGGGCCAAAGGCTGTCGACCCCCGGCATGTGGAATTGGTCAACACGCTGGTCGACAAATATGATCGACGTGGCCGGAAGAATGGCAAGGGCTTCTATGACTATCCGGCGAAGCCCGCCAAGAAACAGCTTTGGCCCGAACTCAAGACGCTTTATCCGCAGCAGGACCCCGAAAAGATCGACATCGAAGTCCTGAAGCAACGGTTTCTCTTCACCATCGCGCTTGAAGCGGCCCGCGTCATGGAAGAGGGCATCGTTACTGACCCACGTGAAGCGGACGTCGGCTCGATCCTCGCTTTCGGCTTTGCACCATATACTGGCGGGACCCTGTCCTATATCGACGGCATGGGAGCGGCGAAGTTTGTCGAAATCGCCAAGGGCCTGCAGCGGAAATATGGGGCACAGTTCAAGGCGCCGAAGCTGCTGCTCGACATGGCCGGGAAGGGGGAGAGCTTTTACGAGCGCTTTAATCCCTATCAAGCCGAAGAAAAGAAGCAGGCTGCCTGAGCGGCGTCGGCCAAGTATCGCTAACGCGGGCTCCGGCCCGCTTTTCCTTTGGAAAATAAGAAAGTTTTCCCCAATTTTGCTCGACTTTTCTGAAAGTCCTATTTAAAACAATAGTGAAGGTATTTTTTCCTTTTTTTGGAATGAACGATGTTCTCACATGACCGCATCTGGGCGGCCATCGACGCTCTGGCAGAACGCCATTCCCTCTCCGTTTCCGGATTGGCGAAGCGGGCTGGACTTGATCCGACGACTTTCAACAAATCCAAACGCTATGCCGTAGACGGGCGCGCGCGCTGGCCTTCGACGGAATCCTTAGCCAAAATCATGGAAGCCACCGGCGCATCGATTGACGAGTTCATGATGCTCGTCGCGGGTAAGGCAACACGTGCCGGGGGGCAATGCGCTCAATCCCGCTACTCGGTTTCGCCCAGGCGGGTGCAGGCGGCTTCTTTGATGACGGCGGCTTTCCTGTGGGCCAGGGCTGGGATGTCGTCGAGTTTCCTATCGGTGCCGGTGATGCGGTCTATGCACTCGAGGTCTCGGGCGATTCCATGCTGCCGCTTTATCGTGACGGTGATACGATTATTGTTGCCCCTGGCGCAGCCGTCCGGCGTGGCGACCGCGTGGTGGTCAGGACCAGGGACGGTGAGGTCATGGCCAAGATTCTCGCGCGGCAGACGCCGCGTACCATCGAATTGCAATCGATGAATCCCGAGCATCCCAATCGCACTTTTGATGCGGTTCATATTGATTGGATCGCCCGAGATCCTGTGGGCAAGCCAATAGGATCCTTATCGCATGCGTCACCTAGCGCTTTATGTCGTGACCGTTCTGGTGGCTTTGGGACTGGTCTACGCATTCGTTACACCCTTTACCGGAGGCCTGGATACGCCGGCAATTTCCAGCCAGGGCGTTGATGTCACGCCCGAGAGTTTCGAACTGCCTGACGAGATGAAAAATGACGTCACGGATGAAGGGTCAGAGTCTGCTGCAACGCAGGAAAGAGTAACGTCACCGGAAGCGCGCCAGGTTGATCCGGACGTGCCGTTGGTTCCAAACAACCAAACAGCTCCGCTGGAACGTATCGAGCCACGTCAGCCGTTGAGCGATATCGGGCAGGCATCGCCCCCGGCACCGCCTCCGCCCGCTGTGCCGGTCGACAACACGGCAAAACCGCTGCTGCTCTACCGCCCGGTTGCGACAACAGCAGGTACGATCGAGGCTTCCGGCTACAGGATTGCGCTTGACGGCATCGAAGCGCTGCCACCGGAAGAAACGTGTAACTCCGACGGTGGCACAACCTGGCCCTGCGGCATGGCTGCGCGGACGGCTTTTCGCAACTGGCTGCGCTCGCGGGCTGTTGAATGTGCCGTGCCGCCCCAGCCATCGGACGACCTCATTGCCACTCAGTGCAGGCTTGGGAATGAGGATCTTGCTGAATGGCTCGTACAGAATGGCTGGGCACGCGCCAGAGACGGTTCGCCCATGGCAGAAACAATGAGAAAGGCCGAGGAGGCGAAACTCGGTATCTTCGGCAACCCGCCGCCAGCGCTTCCGGCCCTGATCGAACTGCCGCTGCCATCATTCAGCGACACTCCGCTGGCGCCGGAGGAGCCTTTGCCGGCTCCGCCGCCATTGTCAGCGCCGGACGCGCCGTTTCCGCCGCGGCCGCAGTGAACCCGGGTCTATGCTTCGTGACAAACAGCTTCGATGTTGTGGCTGTCTGAATCGAGCACGTAGGCTCCGTAGTAATTGGGATGGTAATGTGGGCGCAGTCCCGGCTGGCCATTGTCGCGACCGCCAGCTGCCAAAGCGGCCTTGTGGAAAGCATCGACGAGAGCACGGCTGTTGACGCGGAAAGCGACGTGAACCGGCGGCTTGTTCGGCGTGCCGCCAATCACCCAGAAATCCGGTTTGCCTCCTTCACCAAAACCGGCAACGTCGGCGTCTCCTGTAACCGAAGCCGGAAATTCGACAACCAACTCATACCCGATCGCGGCCAGTGCTTCCTGGTAGAATTTCTTGCTGTGTTCGAAGTTGCTTGCAATGATGCCCGTGTGATCGATCATCCAGTCGTCCTCCAACTGATTTTGCGTTCCAGCCTATGATAGTTGCCCTGCCAGCGCCCTTGCAATGAGGGCACGTGTCTCGGCGATGCCGTAGAGCGCGACGAAAGAGCCGAAACGCGGGCCGCGTTCCTGTCCGATGAGCACCTCGTAGAGCATCTGGAAGAAAGAGACGGACACGCCTGGCCCACCTTCCGGGCTCTTTTTCGTGTAATCCTGGTAGCGCTCGATCGTGCGGGCAACGTCGAGAATGGCGTTCTGAATGTCATTGCCGTCAGCATCGCCGGGAAGCGTTGCCAGCTTTTTGTCCAGCTCTTCCAGTGCGCCGCGTTCCACGTCGTCAGGCATGCGAAATTTCTTTGAGGGCTTCACAAAGTCGTTGAAGTAGCGGATCGCATAGCCGACCAGCGCATCCAGTTCCGGATTGTTCTGTGCGGTGACGCCCGGTGCATAACGCGAGATGAAGCCCCAGAGAACGCTGGTGTTTTCCGCATTGGAGGCGCTGACAAGATTAAGCAGGAGCGCGAATGGAACCGGCATATCGACCGCTGGCGGATTGCCGTCGTGCAGGTGCCAGACAGGGTTGTTCAGCCGTTCCTTCCAGGTTTGGCGTCCATAAGCGGAAAGGTAGGTAAAGTACTCGTCCACCGCCTTGGGGATGACATCAAAATACAGCCGCTTTGCCGTTCGCGGCTTCTGGAACATATAAAGACCCAGGCTTTCGGTGGGCGCATAGGTCAGCCATTCGTCGATGCTGAGACCATTCCCCTTCGACTTGGATATCTTTTGGCCGAGATTGTCGAGAAACAGCTCATAGACGAAATGTTCGGGCGCGCGGCCACCCAAAATCTCGCAAATGCGATCGTAGATGATTGCATTTGTCTGGTGGTCCTTGCCAAACATCTCGAAATCGACACCGAGTGCCGCCCATCGCATTCCGAAATCGGGTTTCCATTGAAGTTTGACGTTGCCACCGGTCACAGGAAGGGTGGTCTCGACGCCGTTCTCATCATCAAAAGTTATGGTGCCGTTCTTCGCGTCGATATTCTTCATCGGAACGTAGAGTACCCGGCCGCTGGTCGGTGAAATTGGCAGGAACGGGCTATAAGTCGCCTGGCGCTCCTCGCCAAGTGTCGGCAGCATCACCCTCATAATGTCGTCGTAGCGCTCAGCGGCACGCAGCAGCACCTCGTCGAAACGGCCCGCCTTGTAATATTGCGTTGCGCTGGCGAATTCGTAGTCGAAACCGAATGTATCGAGGAAGCGGCACAACATGACATTGTTGTGGTCGGCGAAACTGCTGTAGTCGCCGCCAAACGGATTGGGAACCGCGGACAGTGGCTTGTGCAGGTGCGGCTCCAGGATCGAACGATCCGGTACATTGTCCGGGATCTTGCGCATCCCGTCCATATCATCGGAAAAACAGAGCAGCTTGGTCTTGACTTTGTCGTTGGTCAGAACACGAAACGCATGGCGCACCATCGAGGTGCGCGCCACCTCACCGAACGTGCCGATATGGGGCAAGCCGGACGGACCGTAGCCGGTTTCGAACAGGATCGTGTCGGGATAGCCGGTCTTCTCATAGCGTTTGATTATTTTCTGCGCCTCTTCGAAGGGCCAGGCCTTGGCCTCTGCTGCCGCCGCGATCAATTCGGAGGTCAGTTCGATTTGGGTGTTAAGGCGCGAAGTCATCTTTTTTCCTGTATTCCTGCTGTCTGGATATCCCTTGCTCTATGGCGACAGGTTGCCTGCGTCAATCGCATGTGCCGCTGTAAGGGCAATCCATTGATGATTTTGAGAAAATTGAATGGTCTCCGCCCTAATAGAAATCTACTGGGAAGTACCGCAGATAGAGTTCCGAAATGGTTCCCTTTTCCTCCATGGCTTTCAAAGCAAAGTTGAACGCATCGACGAGCTCTCTATTCTCCAACGTCGTTGCGATCATCATGCCGTCACCAAGAAAGTGTGGTGCGATATAAGGCCCGCCGGTAAACACACAACAATTCTTTGCCCCCGGACTGCCGATCCAAAATGACAGGTCGGACCCATCGCCAAAAACAGCGTCGATCTTCTTCGCCTGCAAATCCTTGAAAAGGAGGTCGCGGGATGGATAGCCGACCCAATGACCTTTCGGGAAATAATCGGCAAATATCGCCTGGTGTACCGAACCGGCAATAACGCCGACTGTCTTCTCGTTAAGCGCGTCGGCAAGCGGTTCCCTTAGAACAGTCTGTTTCAGCGTCATGAAACGGGCAGGCAAACGCAAATATGGCGCAGTAAAGGCAAATTTTCCACGCAGCGCTGTCGTTGGCTTCAACCCCGCGATAATCGCCTCCGCTTCGCCATTCTCCAATGTTGGTTGCAGCTCATTCCATGGCCGGGCCTCGATCTGACAGATTGGCGTTACCTCCAGTTCGGCACAAATTGCCCGGACAAGGTCTACATTGAAGCCGGAAATGCGGCCCGTACCATCGACGAAATTGAAAGGTGGATAATCGACGGTCGTCACAAAGCGGATGCGCTCGACCGCGGACAGATCAGGTTTGGAAACGTGTTCGCGCCCGTCCCAGTAATGCGGGAAATCCGATGCATCGGCGACTTGCAAAAGTGCGGTCACGAAGAGACCAAGGGTAAGTGAGGCGATTGTCCGGATATGCATGGGAACTCGATATGTGTGCAGTGGTTTGGATGTTCTCATCCAGGGTCGGGACCAGATTAACAGATCCAGACCCAGGCTAACATGATCTGTCGGCCCATGACAGATCGGGCCACAACACGTTCGAAAAGTTGATGACAAAGACATATTTTTGTTATTGGTTATCGGTCATAAATTTTTGAATATTTTTTATAGATTTGGAAAAATATACTACTATTGGTATGTGTAATTTACAATTATACAATTCTTGATTGAAGTTTTGAGAGGTTAATATTACATCATCATCGATTTTGAACGCGAATAATATTACAGGGCCTTGTGAGTGTTGCTTTTCACGGGGGTTTTATCGGTGACGCGAGAAATAGAAGCCTCGCTCGCCGCGCGCCTTTGCCGTGCGGGTGCTCCAAAATCTTCGGTTGTCGAAGCATTTAAGCTTTCTGTTGAAAACGGCTCCTCGTTCATCGAAGAACTCTATGCGTCCGAGAGAATACATGACGTGTGGGTTGCCAGATCGATTGCCGACGAAGCTGGAGTGGCGTTTGAGCAGATTTCGGCGAATGTGCAGGTCGTCCTCCCAACCGTTGCGCAATTTACCGCTCTGAGCACGCTACGCCATGCGATCGTTCTGACAGCGGAAGAAACCACGCTTATCTATATCGTGCCCACCATGCAGGATATTGCCGTCATCAAGGCCAATCTGCCGGAAAGTCCGGATATTGCGGCGCGTCTGCGAATAACGACGCCAACATGCCTTGCTGAATTCATGCGATCAAGCCACGAGGGACTTCTCGTGGAGGGTGCCATTCGCATGGTTGAGATCACAAGTTCTGAGCACTCGGCCCGGATTGTGACGACCGGCAGCCAGGGGGCATTGATCGGCCTGCTTTTGTCGTCTGCCTTATTCACCGTCATGCTCCGGCCTGAGTGGCTGTGGTCGGCACTTCACATTGTGTTTTCGTTGTCCTTCTCGGCGTGCATCCTGTTACGTCTCCTCGCGTGCAATAGCGCCGGCAGTGCCGTGGCGCGAGCGTTGCAAACCGTCTCGCCAGCGGAACTGCCAAACTACAGCGTCATGGTTGCCCTCTACAGGGAAGCGGATATTGTTCCGCAGCTCGTGCGAGCGATGGAAGAGTTGAATTGGCCGCGGTCGAAACTTGAAGTGCTCTTCCTGTGTGAAGCAGACGACCTGGAAACCATCGCAACACTTCAATGGCACAAACTTCCGCCGGGGTTTCGGGTCATTCCGATACCCGGTTCAGGCCCCCGTACGAAACCCAAAGCCCTGAATTATGGGCTGCAACTCGTGAAGGGGGACTATGTCGTTGTCTATGATGCTGAAGACCGGCCGCACCGCGACCAACTGCTGGAGGCGTGGGGGCGGTTCAATGCGGGCGAGGACGACCTCGGTTGCCTGCAGGCCCCGCTGATCATTGCAAATAGCCATGAAGGACCGCTTGCGCGGCTATTCGCCTTTGAATATGCGGCGCATTTTCGTGGGCTTTTGCCTTGGCTTGCCCGCCGGCGTTCCGTGCTGCCTCTTGGTGGAAGCTCAAACCATTTTCGCCGCAGCTGTCTGGAAGCAGTCGGCGGTTGGGATCCATTCAATGTTACCGAAGATGCCGAGCTTGGTACAAGACTGGCGCGGTGCGGGTTTCACATCGATATGCTCGCCCTCCCGACTATTGAGGACGCACCGACCGATACCGGCGTGTGGCTGCGGCAGAGGACGCGATGGCTGAAAGGGTGGATGCAGACCTGGCTCGTCGAAATGCGCAATCCGCTCCTTCTCGTGAAACAACTCGGTACCCTTCGCTTCGTGATCTATCATCTCTTGACGACAGGCATGATCGCTTCGGCATTGTTGTATCCGCTCATGCTGGTATTCATCGTGATTACCACTTTACACCTTACATTTGCTGACGCCGCAATGAGCCCGGCGATTCCCATTCTCGATCTCTGCAATATCCTGATGGGGTATCTGTCTTTCCACGCATTGGGGCGATGTGTTCTGCGGCGGGAGGACATGTCCGGGATGGTCCTGCCATGGATACCGCTTTATTGGTTGTTGATATCCGTGGCTGCCTGGCGGGCATTGTGGCAATTGCAAACGGATCCATTTCTGTGGGAAAAAACTCCACATCTCCCTTCGCGCCAGACTCATGAAGCTCACGTCTAGAGCAAAAATTGCGCTAGATGAAGCCGGGCCCCGAACCGATGATCAACGAGTCCTCATTGCCGATCACTCCGGGATCGCGCCCATTGTAGGGCAAACTCAAGAGAATTCTCCGGATCACCGCAATTCGGGCGCGGCGCTTGTCATTTGATCGCACCACAGTCCAGGGAGCGTGCGGGGTATGCGTACGCTCCAGCATTGTATCGCGTGCTTTGGTGTAATCGTCCCATTTCTTGGCGCCCTGGATGTCTATCGGCGAAAACTTCCAGCTTTTGAGCGGACTGTGACGGCGATCGTGGAAGCGCTTGAGCTGCATGATCTGGCCGATGTTAAGCCAGAACTTGAAGAAATAAATTCCATCGGCGACGATCATATGTTCAAAACCGGGTGCTTGCGCCAGGAACGATTCATGCTGCTCCGGCGTGCAGAACCCCAAGACCGGTTCGACACCGCCTCTATTGTACCAGGACCGGTCGAATGTGACGAACTCGCCAGTGGTAGGAAAATGCGAGATATAGCGCTGGAAATACCATTGCCCGCGCTCGGTTTCGCTAGGCTTGGGCAGTGCGACATTGCGTGCAGTGCGCGGATTCATATATTGGCGAAGGTTGAAAATCGTCCCGCCCTTGCCAGCGGCGTCGCGGCCTTCGAAAACCGATATGACCCGGCCCCCAGTATCCTGGAGCCAGTATTGCATCTTTACGAGCTCGATCTGAAGGCGCTCAAGAATCTCGGCGTATTCTTCGTTCGGCATCTTTTCGTCATAAGGGAAATCCCCGGAAGCAAGCGCACCTTCTTCGATCCAGTCAGGTAGTTTCGGATCATCGATATTGAAGCTGCGTTTCTTGCCGTCAATCTTCAGCTTGAGGGTGGTATCGGGCGAATGCCCCTGGTCGGATTTCTTTTTTGAATCTTTACCCACGTCATTCATCCTCAATTGACATAAAGCCATGTTATGGGGAGAGCGTTGGATCGTCCAGAGCCAAAAAAGGACGGCAGGACAGGAGTTTAGTGGATGAGCATATGGGGTCAGGAGGGCCGTACGCTGCGGCAAAAGTTGTTGGGGCGGCTAATTCAAGCACGTTTTGTGTTGGGTGCTGCCGCATTCATTACGGCGCTCGTGCTCAGCTCTGAAGCGTCCGGATGGTTGAGCTTTGCCGTCCTCATGCTTGTCCTCATTACAGTTGTGGCACTTTCAGCATCGCTGCCACGCACTGACAACCCGGCTGTCTCGCCCGTCAGCGACCCGGCCATCTTTCGGCTGTCCGGCCAGCAGCTGGCTGCGCAACTGCCGGATCCCTTGATCATTTTCGACCATGAGGGGACAATCCTCTACGTCAATCCGGCGGCGAGCGGCGCTTTTGGACCCCTGACCCGCGGTGGCACGCTTTTGTTGCATTTCCGCGCGCCTGAAATGCAGACCCTGGTGCAATCGGTCGTGGCTGACGGGATGGCACGGTCGGTCGATTATACCGAACGCGTGCCGGTCGAGCGCTGGTATCGCGCGACCGTGCTGCTTCTCGATCAGCTCGGCGGACGGGACCGCCAATATCTGTTGTCTTTCCGCGACCAGACGGAAGCGCATCGGCTTGAGCGTATGCGGTCTGACTTCATCGCGAACGCAAGTCACGAACTGCGGACCCCGCTGGCATCGCTCTCGGGTTTCATCGAGACCCTGCGCGGTCCAGCGCGCAATGATGAGACGGCGCGCGACAATTTCCTGGAAATCATGCAGAAGCAAGCTGAGCGCATGGCTCGCCTGATCGACGATCTATTGTCACTGTCGCGCATCGAGATGAAGGCCCATATCGCCGTGAAGGATCAGGTTGACTTGACTGTCGTGCTTGATCATGTGGCCGACGCCATGCGGCCGCTGGCCGCAGATCTTGGCCTGGAGATCGAGCGCAACATTGATCCCGGGCCAGTCATTGTTCTTGGGGACCGGGATGAGTTGACGCAAGTCTTCCAGAACCTCGTCGAAAACGCCTGCAAATACGGCCAGTCCGGTGGGAAGGTCATTGTCGAACTGAAGCGGGACGGCGACGGGATCAAAGCCACCGTTCAGGATTTCGGCCCGGGCATCCCGGACGAACATATTCCGCGGCTGACCGAGCGATTCTACCGGATCGATGTAGAGACAAGCCGTGCCCAAAAAGGCACCGGCCTCGGCCTTGCCATCGTCAAACATATTCTGACACGCCATCGGGCCCGGCTCGTTGTTCGCTCCCGGGTCGGCGAAGGGTCATCTTTTACGGTGGTATTCGGACAGCAGCGAAATTGACAAGCCCGAGGCTCTTAAAAAGAAGGCGCCTTTCGGCGCCCCCTGGCGGACAGTTATCGAACGCGACGGCGATCTGACGCCGGCTGATAGGCGAGCCGCGAATGGTAGGTGCAATAGGGACCGGATTCGCCCACATCATTGCCGCAGAAGTTGAAGTCCGGTTGAAGTGGATCCCCGACGGGCCATTTGCAGGTGCGCTCGCTCAGTTGCACCAGCTCCAGCCGCCGTGAAATCGGCACGACGACATCAGTCACGGTTTTCATGACAGTGTGGGGGACCAGATCCGTGCTGTATTCGGTCTGCAAAGCAGTTGCGCCGACGCTGCGGCTAACAACGCGGCTCGACATATGACCGGCAGAGCCGCCATTGCGCTGGCCGCCGGAGGCATTTGTATTGACCTTCTTGCTACGCGTCTGGGTTGAAGTGGTCTTGCCCCGTCCCGAGAGCTTCAACCGATGTACTTTACCGATGACAGCATTGCGGCTGACACCACCCAGTTGTGCTGCGATCTGGCTTGCACTCAGACCTTCGGCCCAAAGTTTCTTCAGCTGTTCTACGCGCTCATCTGTCCAGTTCATCGTTTCCTAGCTCCATATGGGGCTCTGTTTTGTGCGGACGCCGGACTGAATCCTTCCTCGCATCTGGATTGCTCCAGATTGGCCTGATACCATATCTATTCAGATGACGAGGACGCCGCACGAAATCTAGCTATTTCGTTTCTCAAGCTACAATATGGAATGACTCTGTGACAAGAGTCGGGCGTGGCCCGTGACCATGCTTTTTTGGGTTTTCCCCAACTTGCGCGATGAACTGTTGCATAAAAGACTCTTTATGCCGTCATCGGCAAACCTTCTCGCAATTGCGCGCTTAAGTTGCAGAGTCTGGCGAGGCGGACCCCGATGCCAATGGTGCCTCGACGGAGCATTTCGAAGTGTTCATTTGACAATTGCAATTCGAATGATGATATTACCGGTGTGGCCGCCCCCAAGAATGGCATTGTGGGGCGGCTTTTTGATTTAATCGCTGCCGGTTTCTTCTGGATAATCAGCAGGTTTGGCAAAACTGGGTATTGGAGGCCCGAAACGATATGACGGACGCAAACGCGCAACCGCTTTACGACACTTTTGCTCGTGCGGATCTGCGCTTTGAGCGAGGTGAGGGCGTATGGCTTGTGACAGAGTCGGGCGATCGTTACCTTGATTTCGCTGCCGGTATCGCCGTCAATTCGCTTGGCCACTCCCATCCACACCTCGTAGAGACACTGAAGACCCAGGCTGAAAAGTTGTGGCATGTCTCCAATGTCTATGAAATTCCCGGTCAGAAGCGGCTCGGACAGCGCCTTGTCGATAATACTTTTGCGGACAAGGTATTCTTCACCAATTCCGGCGCCGAGGCGCTGGAATGCGCGATAAAAACCGCGCGGCGCTATCATTATGTCAATGGCAGCCCTGAGCGCTTCCGTATCATCACCTTTGAAGGTGCCTTTCATGGCCGGACGCTCGCTACGATCGCAGCCGGTGGTCAGGTGAAATATCTCGAAGGTTTTGGACCAAAGGTCGAGGGCTTCGATCAGGTCCCATTTGGTGACGAAAAGGCGCTGAAAGCCGCGATTGGCCCTGAAACCGCAGCCATCCTGATCGAGCCGATCCAGGGCGAGGGTGGCGTACGTTCGGTTCCCGATGAGGATCTGCGTGCCTTGCGCAAACTTTGCGACGATGAGGGTCTTTTGCTGATCCTGGATGAGGTTCAGTCGGGCGTTGGCCGCACAGGCAAGTTCTTCGCGCATGAATGGTCCGGAATTCAGCCGGACATCATGGCCGTGGCGAAGGGGATTGGTGGTGGCTTTCCATTGGGTGCATGTCTCGCGACCGCAGAAGCTGCCAAGGGCATGACTGCGGGCGTGCATGGCACCACTTTTGGTGGCAATCCGCTGGCCATGGCCGTAGGCAATGCCGTACTCGACATTATTCTTGGAGAGGGTTTTCTGGAACATGTACAGAAAATCGCACTGTTCATGAAACAGGGGCTGGCGTCGATCTCCGATCGCTATCCGGGCGTGATTTCCGAAGTGCGGGGCCGTGGCCTGTTAGTAGGCATGAAAAGTGTCCTGCCAAATACGGCGCTCGTGCAAGCGTTGCGCGACGAGCATCTTCTGACGGTTGGCGCGGGTGACAATGTCGTCCGCCTGCTGCCGCCGCTGGTCACAACGGAAGACGAAGCACGCGACGGCTCTCACACGGATCGAAGCCGCAGCTGAACGCCTGTCCGTGCCTGCCAGACAGAAGAGCGCTTGAGGAACCATCCATGACAATCAAGCAGGACCTCCGGCACTTTACGGACATCTCGGCGCTTTCTTCGGGTGATTTGCGCTCCATTCTGGAAGATGCGCGGGCACGCAAGACACGGCTGAAGGCCGGCAACATCGAAAAACCGTTCGCCGGCAAGGTGCTTGCGATGATTTTCGACAAGCCTTCGACGCGTACGCGCGTTTCCTTCGACGTTGGCATGCGCCAGCTGGGCGGCGAGACGATCATGCTGACGGGCTCCGAAATGCAGCTCGGCCGTAGTGAGACGATCGCCGATACAGCCAAGGTATTGTCGCGGTATGTCGATATCATCATGATGCGAACGACGACACATGAGCGCCTGACGGAGATGGCAGAAAATGCCACGGTTCCGGTGATCAACGCTCTGACCGACGACACGCATCCTTGCCAGATCATGGCCGATATCATGACGTTCGAGGAACATCGCGGACCGGTAGCGGGCAAGACCTTTGCCTGGACTGGTGACGGCAACAATGTGCTGCATTCTCTCGTCGAGGCCGCGGCCCGCTTTGATTTCAATCTCAATATCGCAACGCCGGAAGGCAGCGAACCTTCCGGCAAATACCTGGAATGGGCGAGGGGTGCCGGCGGCAGGATCAAGCTCACGACCGATCCTGTTGCCGCTGTGAAGGGTGTTGATTGCATTGTCACCGACACCTGGGTGTCGATGGGACAAGAAGGCCGCGCACGCGGCCACAATGTATTCATGCCCTATCAGGTCAATGACGCATTGTTGAAGCACGCTAACCCCGATGCGCTGTTCATGCACTGCCTGCCGGCTCACCGGGGCGAAGAAGTAACGGATGCGGTCATCGATGGACCGCATTCCGTGGTCTTCGACGAAGCGGAAAACCGTTTGCACGCTCAAAAGGCGATTCTCGCCTGGTGTCTCGAAGGAGGTCGCCCGCTTGTCTGATACCGCCATGCGCCCCGATGAGTATATTTTTGCTGGCGACGACGCTGTCGTGCCCTTCCAGGTTGCTGAACTGGATGCGCGCGGGCGCGCGGTCCAGCTCGGTCCAACCCTTGATGACATTTTGAGCCGCCACGATTACCCGGAGCCGGTCGCCAAACTCCTGGCAGAGGCAATCGTTCTTACCGTGTTGCTTGGCACATCGCTCAAATTTGATGGCAAGTTTATTTTCCAGTCGCAATCCGACGGCCCGGTTGACATGCTGGTTGTTGACTTCCGTACGCCGAATTCGGTTCGCGCTTATGCTCGATATGACGAGGAGCGTCTGGCGGAGGCCATAGCGGAACACCGGATCTCGCAAGAAGAGCTGATGGGAAGCGGAACGCTTGCTCTCACAGTCGATCAGGGTGAGTACACCCAACGCTACCAGGGTATCGTTGCGTTGGACGGTTCCAATCTTGAAGAAATCGCCAAGACCTATTTCCGCCAGTCCGAACAGATTCCTACCGATGTGCGGCTCTCTGTCGCCAAGTTGATTGAGCGGGGTGAAGACGGCAGGCCAGTGGAGCAATGGCGTGCCGGCGGATTGATTGTCCAGTTCCTGCCCGAGTCGGAGCTGCGGATGCGCCAGCGTGATCTTCCGGCTGGCGACGCGCCCAACGCAGACGAAGATGACGACAACCTTGTTGAGGATGATGACTGGGCCGAGGTCAAGGCACTCGTTGCGACGATCGAAAGCTCGGAACTGACCGATCCGCAGGTTGGTGCCGAACGACTGCTATACCGACTGTTTCACGAACGTGGCGTTCGCGTCTTCGACGCCGTTCCGGTGAACGACGATTGTTCCTGCTCGCGCGAGAAAATCGCTGGCGTGCTTTCGGGATTCACTGCCGAAGAAATCACGGACAGTATTGAAGAAGGCAAAATCAGTGTGACCTGTGAGTTCTGTTCGACGCAGTATGAATTCGACCCCGCCGAGTTCCTGCCGAAGAACTGAGGACAAGGAAATGCCATCATGGAAGTAAGAGACAGCAATGGCACCGAACTTCAGGATGGCGATTCCGTAACCCTGATCAAGGACCTGAAGGTCAAGGGCACGTCAGAGACCATAAAGCGCGGTACGCTTGTCAAGAATATCCGGCTGAACGGCCGTGAAGGTGAGATCGAGTGCAATACCAAGCAGGTCAAGGGCCTTGTTCTTAAAACCGAATTTCTGAAAAAGGCTTGATCAGCCCCGCATTGGCGCCGTAAGTTCGTGGGCAACAGCGACCACGATCAAAATCACGATAAACGCGCAAATGATCAGCCAAAGTGGCCAGGCTCTGGTCGATTTTTTTGCCAGCAAGCCGACGATCAGGCCGGGTATCAGCACCAGCGCGAGCAATTGGCTGATGGCCTCGACGCCGGTTTTGAGGCTGGGCAAGGTATAGCCAAGGAAAAATGCGCCGATTGCCAGCGCGAAGGCGACAACAGAGCAGGCCAGGGCCTTGGTGTAAGGCGATTGCGTCCGTTCAATTTCGATCATCAATTCAATGTCCGCAACTGGTCAGGGAGGTCAAGGGAGAACGCCGGAATTTCGATGTCAAAGCGGTCACCGTCATTGGTCTGCATTGAATAGCGTCCAACCATGACGCCAGACGTCGTCGTCAGCGGACAGCCGGAAGAATACTGAAAACTATCGCCAGGATCGAGGATGGGCTGCTCGCCAATCACGCCCGGCCCGCGCACTTCTTCTACATGGCCATTGCCATCGGTAATTTTCCAGTAGCGTGCCCGCAACTGTACGGTAACCTCGGATTCATTTGCGATGGTAATTCGGTAACCCCAAACATAGCGGTTCTCCTCCGGATTGGACTGCTCCTCCAGATAGAACGGTTCGACGGTCACTTCGATATCGCGCGTGATAGCTTTATACATACCTGCTCTCAGTCTAGGGTCCTGACCCTATGTCCCTGATATCGCGGCTCAAAGCCATCGCGTCAACCACTCTGATATTGTATTGAATTAAAACCTTCGTGAACCGCCGCTTATATTGTTAGTGTGATGGTGAAACTTGCTCAGTCTCGAGAGAAATCGTCATGATGACTTTGGAAGAGTTTGCGGAAATGGCCCTTTCTTTTCCGGAGAGCATGCAGGGGAAACACTTCAGTACGACTGATTTCCGTGTTGGTGGAAAAATTTTCGCAACTTTGCGTCCTGACAAGGAGTGTGGGGTATTGGCGCTTTCACCGGGCGATCAGGCACTCTTACGGGAAACGTCAGCACACATATTCGAGCCGGTTCCGGGAAGCTGGGGCGAGAAGGGTTGGACCTTTGTGATGCTGCATACCGCCGATGCGGATGCAGTACGCCATGCCATGGCGATGGCCTGGAAGAAGGCCGCGCCGAAATCCGTCTCGACGCGGCACGTCCTGTGACTCAGCGAGCGGCCCTGAGCGCCGTATCGAGGTCTTCGATCAGATCGTTCACATCTTCGAGCCCGATCGACAAACGCAGCAGCCCGTCGGAAATGCCGAGTTCGGCACGTGCCTCATCGGTGAGGTTCTTGTGCGTCGTTGTGGTCGGATGTGTAATCAGGCTCTTTGAATCACCCAGATTGTTGGAGATCTGGATAATTTCCAATGCGTTCTCGACGTTGAATGTTTCCCTCTTGCCACCCTTCACTTCAAACGCAATCAATGTAGAGCCGCCGCTCATTTGCTTGGCGATGATGTCCGCCTGTGGATGGTCCGCCCGCCCCGGATAGAGAACTTTGGCAACAGCAGGGTGACCAGCGAGGAAGTCGGCGATCTTTGCCGCGTTCGCCGTTTGCTGCTGGACGCGAACGGTCAACGTTTCGAGTCCTTTCAGCATCACCCATGAATTGAAAGGGCTGAGGCCTGGCCCGGTATGGCGAAAATATTCGTGAAGGTTCTCGTCGATCCACTGCTTGTCAGAAAGGATCACTCCGCCCAAACAACGGCCGTGGCCGTCTATGTGTTTGGTCGTTGAATAGACGACGATATGCGCCCCCAGCTCCAGGGGCTTCTGAAACAGCGGCGTCGCGAAGACATTGTCGACGATAAGCTTGGCGCCGACGGAATTGGCGACATTTGCAACGGCGGCAATATCGATGACTTCCAGCGTCGGATTTGTGGGGCTTTCGAGGAACAGCACCTTGGTATTGGGGCGGATGGCACTCTCCCAATTTTCGATCTTCGAGCCATCAATCAGCGTGAAGTCGACGCCATATCGCGGCAAGAGCGTCTCGATAATATAGCGGCACGAGCCGAACATGGCGCGGGCTGCAAGGACGTGATCTCCCGCCTTGACCTGACAAATGATGGCCGCAGCCACCGCTGCCATGCCCGACGCCGTGGCGCGCGCGTCTTCCGCGCCCTCGAGAGCGCACATGCGCTTTTCGAACATGTCGGTCGTCGGATTGGCGTAGCGTGAATAGATGAATCCTGGCTCTTCGCCCTTGAAGCGGGCCTCCGCGGCCTCTGCGCTGGGGTAGACAAAACCTTGCGTCAGAAACAGGGCTTCCGATGTCTCACCGAAGCCGGAGCGCAAGGTTCCGGCGTGGACAAGATTTGTTGCGGTGCGCAGCTTGCGAGTGGTCGTCTTGGTCATCGTCTTCTCAATCTGCCAGAATCTGGCCAACAAAAAACCGGCCTTGCGTGAATCGCAAAAAGGCCGGACGAGACCGGGCCTCTTTTAGCAAATTATTTTACGTGGCTGCAAGCCGGCCGGCCAAATCACCACGGGATAAAATTGCTTTAATCCTCTTGGCGGCTTGCGTCAATCGGGTGAGACGCTAAAGCTTTTGTCTCTTTTAGTTGGTTTTGGCGGATGACATGTTGAGACGTGAAGCGGGCATTCTGGCGGATAGTGGTATCAGGGCGCTGCATCAGGCAGGCGCGCTTAAAACACAACGCGACTTCGATGGCGACCAGATCCAGCCGGCAAGTCTCGACCTGAGGCTCGGATTTAAAGCCTATCGGGTTCGCGCCAGTTTCATGCCGGGACCGGGAACGCCTGTGATCGACAAGCTGGACCGCCTGAAGCTGCATGAAATCGACCTGACCGAGGGGGCGGTACTGGAGACCGGGTGCGTTTATATCGTGCCGCTTCTGGAGAGCCTGAGCTTGCCACCCGAAGTCTCGGCCTCTGCCAATCCGAAGAGCTCGACCGGACGTCTCGATATTTTCACGCGGGTCATAGCTGACTGCGCACAGGAGTTCGACAAGGTTCCCGCCGGTTATCACGGACCACTCTATCTCGAGGTCAGCCCGCGCACTTTCCCCATCGTTGCGAGGACCGGCTCGCGACTGTCGCAAATCCGGTTCCGAACCGGGCGTGCGCAACTTGAGGAAACCGAACTGGCGGCGTTGCATGCCGCGGAAACGCTGGTAGCTTCCGACACACCCAATATTTCCGGCGGCGGCATCGCCTTGTCAATTGACCTGACGGGAGACAAGAACGGGCTCGTCGGTTATCGGGGCAAGCACCACACCGGCGTCGTCGATGTCGACAAGCGCGGCGTGCATGACCTTTTCGATTTCTGGGAGCCGATTCACGATCGGGGCGCACGCGAACTGGTGCTTGACCCAGACGAATTCTATATTCTCGTTTCTCGCGAAGCGGTGCATGTGCCACCGCTTTATGCAGCTGAAATGACGCCCTTCGATCCGCTTGTGGGTGAGTTTCGCGTTCACTACGCCGGATTTTTTGATCCCGGCTTCGGGCATACGGCAGCGGGAGGAACTGGCAGCCGCGCCGTCCTCGAGGTACGCAGCCACGAAGTGCCGTTCATATTGGAGCACGGTCAGATTGTCGGCCGGCTGATATACGAGCACATGCTGGAGCGGCCCAGAGCGCTCTATGGCACCGATCTCGGTTCGAATTATCAGGCGCAGGGGCTGAAACTTTCCAAGCACTTCAAATGATTGCAGGAATGGGAATAAAGTCGGACGTACTATCAATCCTGGAACAAATACGGTTGACTATCGGTCGCTTGTGCTCTTGATTTGCGATAACGGTCCGCGGGTGTAGTTCAATGGTAGAACGGCAGCTTCCCAAGCTGCATACGAGGGTTCGATTCCCTTCACCCGCTCCATCCCCGCCCCACGAAAACAAAACTAAACATGGGCTCACCTTGAACAGACCGGCGTATCGCCGTATGTGAGAGGCGTAGCAGTTTCGCCAATGTCGGAGAAGAAATGTCGGACGGAATAAACCGCTTTTTGGGCGATACGCCCGGCCGCGTCCTTGTCAAACTCATTCTCGTCTCGCTGGTGGTCGGCGTTGTCATGAGCGCGTTTGATTGGTCTCCGATGGATATTCTCTATGGCATCGAGAATTTCGTCCGCCGCATATGGAATCTGGGCTTCGGCGCCATCGAAGCGCTTTGCCGCTTATTTCCTGCTTGGCGCGGTGGTGGTTGTTCCATGCTTTATCATCTTGCGGTTGCTGAGCTACCGGCGCTGACCGCAGAATTCCGCTCAATTCGGCTCGAATGAGCCACAATTTCTGGCTACGGGCATGTGGTCCCACAGGAATTGCCCGCTCATGTCCGATAAGAATTTCCATTGTTCCCGGCGCATCTTTCTCGGTTTCGCCGCAGCCTCTGCCTTGTTTCCGTTGGCCGCTTGCCAGACCGCGATGCGCACACTGGGAAAGAGCGACGGCGCATCTGCATCCGCCAGTTCAAACATGCAGGCGATCCGCTCGGCCAATGGGCTAGGTGCACTGTCTGCCGACCCTCAGCTTGAGGGTGCCGCCCTGCAGCAAGCACGTTACATGGCAAGCGCGGGCCGTATGAGCCATACAACGAGCTGGGGCCGCGGCTTCGCCTCTCGTGTTCGAGATAATGAAATTCGCGGCATCGCAGCCGAGAATATCGCGATGGGGGGTATGGATCTGGATGAGCTGTTTGCGCGATGGATGGCGTCGCCGCCGCACCGGCGCAATATGCTGGACCCGAAGTTCACCCGGTTTGGCCTCGCCTACGCGGAATCTGCAAATGGCAGGACCGAGCGTTTTTGGGCCCTGGTACTGGCCAGCTAAGTGCTGAGAATCCTGTAGGCTGCAATTGCACTGGAAAACATTGCGATCCGGTGGCATACAACATTGACAACCTTGCAGGTTGCAATCTCCGGTGCCCCTCATGACGATCGAAGTGTCTACTCCGCCAGGATCAAAGATTGTTCGCCCGTTTGAGGTGACCAACCGCCTGATGCTCGCGATTACGATCCCGGTCATGTTGGCTTCCCTGACGACGCCACTGCTTGGTCTGGTCGATACGGCCGTCATCGGCCAGCTAGGCGATCCACATCTGCTCGGTGGCCTTGCCATTGGCGCACTTGTTTTTGACTTCCTGTTTTCCACCATGAATTTTCTACGCTCTGGCACCACCGGTCTGGTGGCGCAGGCTTTGGGGCGGCATGACAATGTGGAGCAGGAGGCGATATTCTGGCGCGCGCTCGGAATCGCCGTGATCGCGGGCTCGCTCTTCATAGCTGCGACGCCATTGGTGCTCCAGGCGGCGCTCAGCTTTTTGAACCCGGACAAAGCCGTGGCCGATGCCATGTCGACCTATGTCTCCATCCGCCTTCTCTCATCGCCGATGGCCTTGGGCAATTTCGTTGTGCTCGGCCTGTTGTTGGGGCAGGGCAAGGCGATGCAGGGCCTCTATCTCCAGCTTCTGCTCAACGGCGTCAATGTGGTGATGACCATTTGGCTGGGACTGGTTTTGGGCTGGGGAGTTGCCGGTATCGCGTGGGGCACGGTGCTCGGCGAAAGTGCCGCGCTGCTGGTCGGCCTTTCAGTGGTTTATCTGCAGTTCCGTTCTGTACCCAACCCGTCTCGGGCGCGGATTCTCGACATGCATGAAGTCCGCCGCATGTTTACGGTCAACCGCGATATCATGCTGCGGTCATTTCTTCTGCTGATCGCCTATGCCTTTTTCACACGGGCCGGAACAGAAGCAGGAGCCGTGACGCTCGCAACCAATGCTGTGCTCATGAATTTCCTCCTGATTTCAGGCTATTTGATTGATGGTGTGACGACAGCTGCAGAACAGATTTCCGGACGCGCGGTTGGTGCACACTATCGTCCGGCATTCGATCGTGGTGTGAAGCTGTCATTCCTGTGGGGGATGATACTGGCAACGGCGATGGCGCTATTCTTTCTCACTTTTGGCGATGCGATTGTTGCATTTCTGATCAAGTCCGGCGATGTCCAAGCGATGGCATCGCTGTATTTGCCCTGGGCAGCTTTGGCGCCGGTCGTCGGTCTGCTGGCTTTCCATATGGACGGTGTGTTCATCGGCGCAACATGGTCGCGCGACATGCGCAACATGATGATCCTGTCGCTGATCGGTTACTTCGCCGCTTATTTCATCCTGCCGCTATATCTGGGCAACCACGGCCTTTGGCTGGCGCTACACCTGTTTCTCGGCCTGCGCGGCCTTTCACTCTTGTCGATTCTGCCAAGCCGGGCCCGACTGCAATTTGCCGACTAGGTGGGGATCGCTTTTCCAGCCCAATAGGCGACATCGCAGTCCCGTAAGGCGGCAATGGTGCTGATACCGTCGCGCTTCATGGCCGCTGACATATCCTTGACGACCATGCCCGCCAGGCCAGGACCCTGAAAGATCATGCTCGTGTAGAGCTGAACGAGATCGGCGCCAGCACGAATTTTCGTGATTGCGGTAGCGGCGCTGTCAATGCCGCCGACACCGACGAGCGGCAATTCGGCGCCGACACGCTGGCGCATCTTGGCAAGGAGGATTGTCGAGCGTTGGAACAGCGGCACACCGGAAAGGCCACCCGCCTCTCCGGTTGCTCTCGAGCTCTTGAGGCCAGTGCGCGAGAGCGTCGTATTGGAAATGATCAATCCGTCCAGAGGGTGCAGCGCGATTTCAGCGGCGATATCATCAAGGCTGGCTTCGGGGAGATCCGGTGCGATCTTGAGGAAGACGGGGCGCCTGACACCGGATTGGACTTCGCGTGCCTCAAGCACCCTGCCGAGCAGCTCCTTGAGGCCGTCGCGGGCCTGCAGATCGCGCAATCCTGGCGTATTGGGGGAGGAGATGTTGACCGTGAAATAGCTGGCAAGTGAGTAAAACTTCCGGATGCCAGCCACGTAGTCGGCGACGCGATCGGTGGAATCCTTGTTGGCACCGATGTTCACTCCGACAATACCCGCATGAGAACGCCGGGCACTAAGACGGCGAAATGCCGTTTCATGACCTTCATTGTTGAAGCCCAGGCGGTTGATCACCGCGTTGTCCTCAACAAGGCGGAAAATCCGTGGCTTCGGATTGCCGGATTGGGCCAGCGGCGTGAGCGTGCCTACTTCGGTGAAGCCAAACCCGAGGTTCAGCAGCGCATCTGGCACTTCCGCGTTCTTGTCGTAGCCCGCGGCCATGCCAAGCGGGTTGGGGAAGCTTAAGCCCGCGACAGTCACGCGCAGCGCTGGGTCGTTGTGTGGCGCGCAGCCTGGCACCAGGCCAGTCTTCAATGCTTTGATCGAAAGACCATGGGCATCTTCGGGATCGAGAGAGAACAGTACCTTGCGGCCGATCGACCGGAACAACCCGCTCATGCCTGAAGCTCCGGAAATTGGTGCCTGCCATCGCCGCCGAGCGGTAAAGGCCGGACCCAGGCCACCGCATCGAGTGGCAGAGTTGCATAGAGATGAGGGAAGAGGTCTCCGCCGCGGGAGACTTCATATTTGAGCGCATCGCCCAGCCGATCGGCTTCAACAGCTATCAGCAGCAAATCGTCCTGCCCGGCAAAATGCTTTGCAGCCGTCTCAACCGCCTGCGCCGCAGTTGAAAAATGGATGTAACCGTCCGCATGATCGATTGGAGCGCCGTCAAACGCACCTTTCGCTTCGGCAGTCTGCCAAAGCGCGCGCGGAGCAATTTTGTAAATGATATCAGTCATAAGCGCATTTACTAGACGCAAAACCGCAATGCGCAAAGGGTAGAGTGGGCGCGGGTAACAGAAAACTCGCCCGATTTCCGATTTTCGGCGTATTATTTAGCCACGCTTGCCAACTACCAACCCTGGAGGTCGATCCATGTCACGAACGCGCACTTTGTTCTTCGCTCTTGCGGCTGGATCCCTATGGTCATGCGCTGCGATTGCCCAGGAAACAACGACATACACGCTGGAACGAACAGACACCGGCTATGTCCGCATGAACAACAAGACCGGCGAGATGTCGATCTGTCAGGAGAGGTCTGGGCAGCTCATATGCAAACTTGCCGCCGAGGAGCGAACCGCTTACGACGAAGACATTGCTGACCTCAAAGTGCGGGTAGCAAAGCTCGAAGCAACAGTGGCGAGCATGGGTAAGATCCCGCCCGTCGTGCGCGATGCACTCCCATCCGACGAAGAGTTTGAAAAAGGGTTGAGCTACATGGAGAAATTCATGCGCCGTTTCATGGGAATTGCCAAGGAATTCGGATACGACAACAAGGATACGAAACCCGAGCAGCAGACCACCCCCCAAAGGACATGATGCTGACTGTAGATGGCAGGATGGTGGCAGGAGCCTGACTCGGTCTGGACCAGTTTGTTCTTGATTTGTTCGCCAATTTGGTAGACTTTAGTCGCTCAGGATCTTCTCTGGGAGCGGTAAAATGATTGCAGTGCCAACACTGATTGGAGAGGTATCGATCAGGCTTTTTGTGCGCCATGGTGACCAGCAGAAGGCCCTGGATTTCTATGACAATGTGTTCGGGGCAAAGGTCGTTGGCCGGCCCTATCTGCACAACGGCGAACTGATCGCTGCCGAGTTGCGCATGGGGGCGTCGGTGGTCATGATCGTCGGAGCAAACCCCAAGCGTGATGCGGATGCGTCGCTTGGCGGACCACGGTCCGTTCATGCAATTGGCGCCACTCCAGTCATGCTCGATATCCATGTGGACGATGTTGATCGGGTAATGCACCACGCGGTAGCTGAAGGCGGCAGCGTCCGCAACGAGATCGAGACGCTGGATAGCGGGGATCGCGCAGGAGTGTTGATCGATCCCTTTGGTCACCTATGGGTCGTGAAGTCGCGGCTAAAGCATTTGGCCGCATAGAAAAGCAACCGGACGGGAACGGCCGGCTGCAGAACTGTCGTCAGGTCGCAAACCGTTTGGTCGCATGAATCAATTCATGAATGATGCCGGGTTCGCTGACCGCATGACCGGCGTCCTCGACGATGCGCAGATCGGCTTCCGGCCAAACCTTCTTCAAGTGCCAGGCGTTGAGCAAAGGCGTGCACATGTCGTAGCGGCCATGGACGATTACACCAGGTATGTCGCGGATCAGGTGCGCATTGCGCAAAAGGTGATCGTCGGTGTCGAAAAACCCCTTATGCTGAAAGTAATGGCATTCGATGCGCGCAAAGGCGATGGCAAAGTGGTCGCTGGCAAAGGCTTCTTCACGTGCCGGATCAGGAAGGAGCGAAAGGGCGGACCCCTCCCAGCGCGCCCACAGCTTGGCGGCAGCCAGTTGAATCGCAGGATCCGGATCGGTGAGCCGTTTGTAATAGGCCGCGATCATGTCATCGCGCTCTTCCTCCGGAATATGCGCTTGATATGCTTCGAAACGATCGGGATAGATAATGCTGGCACCATTGGAGTAGAACCAATCGATCTCGAAACGGCGGATCATGAAGATGCCGCGCAAAATCAATTCGCTAACGCGTTCCGGGTGCGTCTGTGCATAGGCGAGCCCTAAAGTCGATCCCCATGAACCGCCAAAAACCTGCCATTTGTCGATACCAAAATGGGTGCGGATTCTGCTCCATGTCAGCGACCAGATCCCACGTGGTATTTTCGTTCAGTTCCGCGTGAGGGGTCGACTTTCCACAGCCGCGCTGATCGAACAGGATGATGCGATACCGCTCCGGATCGTGCAGGCGCCGCATCGTCGGATTGATTCCACCCCCTGGACCGCCGTGGATCATGATTACCGGCTTGCCGTCCGGATTACCGCATTCCTCCACATGAATACTGTGCAGTTCAGATACTTGAAGCATCTGTTCCGTTGAGGGCTGGGTCTCAGGGTAAAGAATATTTGTGATCATGCGTCCCACTTTCAATAATAATCCCCACGATGAATATCGCTCGGGAATGAGGTTTTGCCAAGGCGTTTGAATGGCCTAGCCTTGGTTGCAGGGAATCCCGCATCGTTTGAAGCTTTGACGTGCACCAAATTGTTCTTGATATATCAGTCGAATTGGATTTAGTCGTTAGCATTAGAGCTTTTGGATTACGACTGCTGCAATTTCAGCAATAAGGACTTTAAGATAATGAAATATAGATTTGTTATTGTCGATGACCATCCCTTGTTTCGCGGAGCGCTGAAGTTGGCGCTTTCGTCATCGAAAGACGATGTTGATATTGTCGAAACCGGTGACCTCGAAAGCGCGAAGGTTCTCCTTCAAACCTCGAGCGATATTGACCTTGTGCTTCTTGATCTTGCCTTGAACGGCATCGGCGGTCTGACCGGCCTCGTTAGTTTGCGCGCACTCCAGCCAACAGTGCCTATTGCCATCGTCTCGGCGACGGACGATCCTTTGACTGTGCGCGCTGCACTGACGCTCGGCGCATCGGGATTCATATCCAAATCCTCGAGTCCCGAATTGATCAATGATGCGGTCAGAGCCATTCTCGATGGAGAGATCTGGTCACCTTTGACAGGCGGCGAGGAGGGTGAACTCGATCCGGAAATAGTGGAACTGATCTCGATGCATGCGCAAATTGACACCGCAGCAAGGTCGCGTACTTGCCATGATGGCCGACGGCATGCTGAACAAGCAGATCGCGCACGAGCTTAACGTTTCCGAAGCGACGATCAAGGCGCACGTTTCCGCCGTATTGTATAAACTCGGGGTTGAAAGCCGTACCCAAGCGGTCATCCGGCTCGCGCGGTTCAAAGAGGATGTTGTCCCGGCCGAGCCTCCCGCAGCCTGAATTACTGACTTCATTCGACCGTATAAGTCTGCCGAAAATGGGAGAGGAGTGCGCGCAGAACTGCCGGGCGGACAGGTTTGTTGATGATTGATACATCTTGTGCGGTTGCGCGCTCGCGCAATGGATCAGAACGGTCGGCTGTGATCAACGCGGCCGGGATTTCACGCGCGAAATGCTCCCGGACAAATCTGACGAGCTCAAGTCCGTTTTCCTCTTCAAGATTGTAATCGGCAAGGACTACATCGGGGGCGGCGCCATGCTCCAGACAGTATGCGCGCAAGGCGTTACCACCGTTCATTGACAGAACGTTGCAGCCCCATGTTGTCAACAATTCCCGCATGCCGGCCAGGGATTGCGCGTTGTCGTCGATACACAATACCAGAAGCCCGGTCAGCGCGCCCGGCGGCCTGAGCATCATTAGCTCTTGATTGGCGGGCGGAGATGGGAGCTTCGAAGCCGGCAGTGTAACGGAAAACACCGATCCCATTCCGACCGTTGACTGAACGACGATAGCGAGGTCAAGAACTTTCGCGATGCGTTCAACGATGGAGAGACCAAGGCCGAGCCCGTCGGATTCCCGCATTCCATCCGAGAGACGGGCAAACTCGCGAAATATATACTCCAGTTTGGATGTCGGGATGCCGATACCTGTGTCGAAAACCTGAAATTTGACCGTCGCACCTTGCCTGCGCACGCCAACGAGCACAGATCCAGACCGGCTGTACTTGATGGCGTTGGATACCAGGTTCTGGATCAATCTTCGGAGAAGATTGCGGTCGGTCACGACCACCGCGGAACTTGAGACAACACGTAGTTTCAGGCCCTTTTCACGCGCGGCCGGTGAAAAATCCCGCGCTATCTGCTGCAGCAGCGTATCGAGACAAAAGACGGAAATGACGGGCTTCAGCGCACCCGTATCCAGGCGCGAGATATCGAGCAATGCGTTGATGATCGACTCGACCGCCTCGAGTGACGTGTCGACATTATTGACAAGCTCCTTCTCACTGGAATTTCCTAGCCGCTCCATCAGCGAGGAAGCGTAAAGCCGCGCAGCATTCAATGGTTGAAGAATGTCGTGCCCGGCATCAGCCAGAAACCGGGTCTTGCCGATATTGGCTTCTTCGGCGCTGCGCTGTGCGTTGGCCAGCTGCTGGTTTGCGCGGGTAAGTTCTTTCGTGCGGTCGCGCACCCGTAGTTCCAGGGACTCGTTTGTCTGACGCAGCAGCCTGTCTGCATTCACAACGCTGGTCACGTCGGTAAAGGTGGTTACCAGACCACCGTCAGGCATGGAGTTCGAACGGATTTCAATCGTTTGACCGGTGTTCTTGAGCTTGATCTCGCCATGGTGCTGCAAAGCCGGTGAATCTTTTCGACGAAGGTTTGACTGGTAAAACCAGCAAGGTCACCGCGCTCAAAAAGGCAATAAACGATCGAACGGAGTGGCGTACCCATCCGCTGCAGTTCCTTGGGAAGATCAAGGATAAGCCTGAATTGGGTATTCCAGCAACTGAGCCGGAACTGCGGGTCGAACACGCTGATGCCTTGATCCATTTGGTCCAGCGCGATCTGCAGAAGGTGCCGGTTCTGCGCCAGCGCGCCGGTTGCATGATCAAGCAGTACCTGCGCCCGCCGTTGCGCTATGCCGGTCGGTCCCATGGCCAGCGAGAGGATCATGCGGGCCGATGGCGAGCCGACAATTCCCGATAGCAATTGTTCGGAAAAATGAACGGTTTTGAAATCGGCCGGGTCCGCGCCTTCGAGTGATATGTTTTCATCCCTGTGAAAGGCTGCGAACGCGTTATCGGTTTGCTCGCCGCCGATATATTTCGATATTGTCGTTTTAAGTTGATCGACTGTAACGCTGGGTTGGAGACTACCGATCGCACTCAAGGAGTGGGTGTTCTCCGCAATGAAAGCGGATGCCTGGATGCGCTCGAGTGGGGTTGCACTTTTAGAGAGCGACCCGATCACAAACAATGTCAGATTGGCGGACAAGCTCCATATCAGACCGTTGACGTAGGTGCTGGCGTCCAAACCAAACAACGCCTGCGGACGGAACACCGACAATCCAAACGGTCCATCCGTCAGCAGAAATGACGTCGTGTCGAGCATGGTCGGCAATATCATTGTATAGACCCAAAAGCAGAAGCCTCCCAGCATCCCCCATATCGCGCCGCGCGCAGTGCCTCGCCGCCAGAACAATGCCCCCAGAAACGGCGGTAGAAGCTGCATCATCGCAATGGCTGATACCAACGCCAGTCCTGTGAAATCGACATGCCCGATGATGGTAAACTGATAGGCAAGAGCTACCAGCAGAATTCCGAGGACGGCGGCCCGCCTCAGTTTGGGGATGGTTCTGGCAAAATTGGTTGTTTGATTTGGCGAGACTCGCGAAGCCCGCTTGAGCAAAACAGGCAGAAGAAGATCATTTGAAATCATGACCGACAGGACAATCGACGGGAAAATAACCATGGTGGTTGCCGCTGACAATCCACCCGCAAACGCCATGACCGCAAGCCAATATTGTCCCGCGTGGAGTGGCAGGGAAAGAAAATAGAAATCGGCCGATGCGTGCTCCCCGAGGATGGCTGGACCAATCCTTGCGAGCGGGACAACGAATAAGCCCGCAAGCAAAAGAGTCAGGGGGATAAACCACCGAGCCGTGCGGAGCTCTTTGGCGCTTCGGTTTTCCACGACAGTCAGATAAAATTGGCTCGGCAGTAGCAGAACCGACGAGGCTCCGATGAGAACCAATGCGATCAGGTTACCTGCTGACACATTCATTTGAGGCACGGGAAGAGCTGCTTCAGAGCTGGCAACCCGGTGCAGGACTTCGGCGGGCGGACCGAAGAGAAAAGTGGTCACGGCAATTCCAATGAACAGGAACGCGACGAATTTTATTACAGTATCAACCGCAAGCGCGTGAAGAAGCCCGTCATTGCGGTCCGTGAGATCGGTCGAGCGCGTGCTATGGGTAATTGTGAAATAGCCAATACCAAGGACCATCAGCAACACCAGCAGATGCTCATCCATTTCATCGTTGTGACGGTGTGGATCGTAAACGCCCCCAAAAACGTCAAACAGGTAGTGAATCGCCGTCATCTGCAGCGAAATGTATGGAATGAGGCCGATCGTTGTGATCAATGTAACGATCGCCGCGACCGAAAAGCTCTTTCCGTATCGTGCTCCGATAAAATCGGAGATCGACGCAATACCCTCTGATCTCGCCAGTTCGACAATCCTCAGCAGGAGCGGGAAGCCGAGCGTAAAGACCAATACGATTCCGATATAGAGGCCGATAAATTCAACGCCATATTTTGCGGCATAGCCGGTGGAGCCGTAATACAACCAAGTGCTGCCGCTCGCGGCGACGCTCAACGAATAAAGGAACGGACGTGATAGATTGCTCTTGGTTTCAGTCTGACGATCAGCTGTTTTGATCGCCGAGTACTGCAACAAAAAATACAAGAGTGCGATTAAGATGCCAGCCCAGCCCGTCATGGGCCTCAACCTTCCGTCAGTAAGCGTAACCGCTTCGGTCCGAGTAGACTTCCCGTCATTGGCGTTACAAAATATACGCCAAAGCAACCCTCAAATCCCGTAGAGCAATCAAACTTTAAGTTAATATTCTCAAATCTTCTGCTAATGTCCGGCCGTGCTTGGGATAGCATCACCGAGGACAATAATTTGCATTAACACACAATACTGGAGAGTGGTATATCATGCTGAAGGAATTCAAAGAATTTGCCTTGAAGGGAAACATGGTTGATCTCGCCATAGGTGTGATCATCGGTGGTGCTTTTGGCAGACTGGTTGAGTCGATTGTGGCTGATCTCTTCATGCCCATCATTGGCCTGATGACGGGCGGCATTGATTTTTCCAATCTGTATTTCCAGCTTTCGGGCGCGCCCGCTCCCACTTTGGCTGCCGCCCGGGAAGCTGGCGCTACGATCGCTTATGGCAACTTCATTACTCTTCTCATCAACTTCCTGATTATCGCATGGGTTCTGTTCATAGTGGTCAAGGCAATGAATCGTTTCAAAAAGAAGGAAGCAGCGGCCGATCCTGCTCCGAAGAAAGAAGAGATTCTGCTCACGGAAATCCGCGATTTGCTCGCCAAGCGCTAAGGGCAGATATCGCACTGTATTTGGACCCCGGCCCTGTGCCGGGGTTTTGGTCTGTAATGTCAGCGTCTGTCAGCAGATCATCATTCCCAATGATGGAAACATCACAATTATACGCGTGCCAAACAGAACCGGTTGCGATAGGTCTGCCAGAAAGTGAGCGGAGAAAATCGAATGGGTCTTGTTCAGCATTTGCGTCACGAAGCTGCCGTTGCGCCGGAAAGCGGCATCGTTGCCGTAATGAATCATGGCCGCCGGCAAGAAGGGGTTATTCCTCTTTGGGCAGGTGAGGGTGATCTGCCGACACCCGATTTTATCCGTGAGGCCGCGAGCAACGGGCTTGCCAATGGCGAGACCTTCTACACTTGGCAAGCAGGCATCCCGGAATTACGGCAGGCCCTCGCCAATTATTACAAGCGGCATTTCGGTGCGGACCTGCCTGTGGAGCATTTCTATGTCACCGGTTCAGGTATGCAGGCGATTCAGCTGGCTATCCAGGCAACGGCAGGCGCCGGTGATGAGGTTGTCTATCTCTCGCCCGCCTGGCCCAACTTTGCCGCCGCCGCCGGTATTGCAGGCGCGACGCCAATTCCCGTCATACAGGATTTCACCGGTAATGGCTGGGGTCTCGATCCGCAAAAGATACGCGATGCCATCACGCCAAGAACGAAAGCATTGTTCATCAACACGCCGTCAAATCCGTCGGGCTGGACCGCCGATATCGATACACTCAAGGAAATCCTTGCCATCGCCCGTCACCATGGGCTGTGGATCATCGCCGATGAAATCTATGCCCATTTTTGCTATGGCGCGCGCCGCGCCCCATCCTTCCTTGACATCATGGATCCGGATGAGCGCATAATCTTCGTCAACAGCTTTTCGAAGAACTGGGCGATGACAGGCTGGCGTGTCGGCTGGATGACCGTGCATCCGTCGCTCGGCAAAACGATGGAAAATCTCATCCAGTATTCAACCTCCGGTGTTGCGCAGTTCATGCAGCGCGGCGCGGTAGCCGCACTTGAACAAGGTGATGATTTCATTCGCATGCAAGTGGAACGGGCCCATAAGGCGCGTGACATTCTCTGCGCGAAACTCGCTGCGACGGGCAGGGTGCGCCTCTCTCCACCGGCCGGCGCATTCTATTTGTTGTTCGGTATTGAAGGCATCACGGATTCCTACCGTGCGGCTTTCGATATTGTCGATGAAGCCAAAGTTGGTCTTGCGCCCGGCACCGCATTTGGAGATGGTGGCGCGGCCTTCCTGCGGCTATGCTTTGCCAGACGGTTAGATCAGGTCGAGGAGGCAGCAGATCGCCTCGCAGACTGGATCAGTAAACGTTGACGTCAAATTTCCCGCATCTCGATAACACCCGGGCCGCTATCCTTTCATTGTTAATTTCAGCTGCCGGCGCATTGGTCGCCAGGCAGATCGGTCTGCCTATACCCTTTCTGCTCGGCTCGACGATTGCCGTAACGACAGCATCCCTGTCTGGAGTTCGTATCCACTTGCCGGACTGGCTAAGGGTCTTTGTATTCTTCACACTGGGTATTCAGGCCGGTTCAGGCGTTTCTCCGGGTACCATCGATCAGATGGTCTCGTGGCCCGTCAGCTTCATGATGCTGTTCGTCGCGTTGGTCCTCGTTACAGGGCTAACCTATTTCATGCTGCGCAAGGGTTTTGGGTGGGATGGTCCAACAGCACTGTTTTCATCGCTGCCGGGCGCGCTGTCCTTTGTTCTGATCGCGGCGATGGGGACCAAGGCGAATATGGTCAAGATCACCGTGATCCAATGCGTCCGGCTATTGCTGCTTATCGGTTTTCTGGCACCACTTCTCGCAATCATCGCCAGAAATGCACCGCATATGGTCGTGGAGTTGAATTACGATTGGACCGTGCAGGAAGCTTTGATCTTGCTCGCTTGCGGTCTTGGTGGTGCGATCCTGGGGCACTTCAGCCGCGTGCCGGGCGGCATGATGCTTGGCGCTCTCGTGGCCAGCGCCCTCTTGCACGGCATGTCCATCGTCACGGCGGTCGTTCCGCGCTCGATTGCGGATATCGGCTTGATCGTTCTGGGTGTGCTGATCGGCTCACGCGTCGGCGCGGAGCACAGAACCCAGCTGTTACGCTATCTGCCAGCGGCTCTGTGTGCCTTTGTGGTAGGGACGGTTGCGTCCCTTTTGGCGGCCTTCATGGTCTGGTATTGGCTCGATATTCATCCCGCGCAAATCGCGCTTGCCTTTGCCCCCGGCGCGCTGGAGGCCCTTACGGTGATTGCATTTTCGCTTGGTGTCGACCCATCCTACGTCGCTTCGCATCATGTCGTGCGCTTCCTGATGATAGCATTCGCCGTGCCATTTCTTGCGCGCTGGTTACGCGATGACAACGCGAAAAACTAAAACCGGCGTCTCGGAAGGAGCGCCGGTTGTAAGTTCGCAGGTAAAAGGAGAAAATTTTCTAGCCGCCTGCCTTTGATACGGCCAGCGTCACTACCCGTTCGCTGGTCTCGATTGCCGGAGCACTGTCCTTTGAAAACGGTATGCCAAGTGCCGTCCAGACCTCAACCAAAGCATCCTTCAGCTCGATCACGAGTTCATTCGAATGGAACGGTGTCGGTGTTACACGCAGACGTTCCGTGCCGCGTGGTACGGTCGGATAGTTGATTGGCTGAATGTAGATACCATGAAGCTCGAGGAGGCGGTCGCTAGCCTTCTTGCACAATTCAGGATCCCCCACATGGATTGGAACGATGTGGGTATCTGACTTCATCACTGGCAAATTGGCTTGCGCCAGCACGTCTTTGGTAAGCTGTGCCTGACATTGATGCATCCGGCGCTCTTCCTGCGACACTTTGAGGTGCCGTATCGACTGAGTCGCAGCTGCAGCAATAACGGGCGGAAGGGCGGTCGTGAAAATAAAGCCGGGAGCATAGGAACGAACAGCATCAATCACCGTTTTCGGTCCGGCAATGTAGCCACCGAGCGTTCCGAATGCTTTGGCGAGTGTGCCTTCGATAACATCGATGCGGTCCGACAGACCTTCGCGATCAGTGATGCCGCCGCCGCGATTTCCATACATGCCGACCGCATGGACTTCGTCGATGTAGGTCATGGCATTGTATTTTTCGGCAAGCTCGGCAATGGCTGCAACCGGAGCTATATCGCCATCCATCGAATAGATCGATCTGAACACGATCAGCTTCGCGCGCTCTTTGCCGGCTGCGGTCAGCAGCTCTTCCAGATGCGCAAGATCGTTGTGACGGAAAATCTTCTTCTCCGCACCCGAACGGCGTACGCCTTCGATCATCGACGCATGGTTCAATTCGTCGGAGAGAATGAGGCAATTCGGCAGAAGCCTGGCGATAGTCGAGATCGACGCTTCGTTGGAAACAAACCCGGAGGTGAAAACCAGCGCGGCTTCCTTCTGGTGAAGATCAGCCAGCTCGATTTCGAGCTCAACCAGCGGATGGTTATTGCCGGAAATGTTGCGCGTCCCACCGGCGCCGGATCCCATGCGGCTCGAGGCATCGTGCATGGCGGCGATGACGTCGGGATGTTGCCCCATGCCGAGATAGTCGTTTGAGCACCAGACGGTGATTTCGCGTGTTGCTTCCGCTGTACGCCAAATCGCACGCGGGAATTTACCCACGATCCGTTCCAGATTGGCAAAGACCCGGTAGCGCTTTTCAGCGTGCAGCTGGTCAATCGCGTCTTCGAAAAACCGACGATAGTCCATGAATTGCTCCTGTATCATGAACTTACTAGCGTTTTTGCCCGGTAAAATCCATGATGAGAATATGGGCAATTTGCCACGGCTTTGGCGAAACTCTAACCACTAAATGTTGAAGCTGGGCAAAAATCGTGAAATTCCGGCGAAACGCGAAACCGGCTCGACGGCAACCAAAATCTTGGCCGAGCAAGGTTGATACGGTTTGCGCCAGCTCCGGAAGTTGACCGATCACCCAGGGCATACTTTTCGCTCACCTTGCCCGAAACTACTGTAGTACCTTCGTCAAAATTAGACGTAAGTTGCATAGAGTTAGCTCGACAGTCGGCTTTGCAGGCCTGATGAAATCCGGCAAGATCGTTTCGGGGCAACATAAATGGAGATCAAGGGGCTGTGCCAATGACCGTGCTAGTGACCGGTGGTGCCGGATATATCGGCAGCCATATGGTCTGGGAACTGCTGGATGCTGGGGAATCCGTTGTCGTCCTCGACCGGCTATCAACTGGGTTTGAATGGGCGGTGCCTCGGGAGGCGAAGCTGGTGGTTGGTGATATCGCCGACCAGAGTCTGGTTCGCCAAATCATTGAACGCAATTATGTCGACGCGGTCATCCATTTTGCCGGGTCGGTAGTCGTGCCGGATTCGGTCCGGGACCCACTGACCTATTACGAAAACAACACAACGAAGTCGCGGTCGCTGATTGAGGCTGTCGTAAAATCAGACGTCAAGAATTTTATCTTTTCATCGACTGCGGCCGTCTATGGCGATGGGGGCATAAAGCCAGTCACCGAGGATGTGCCGCCCCAGCCTGAATCTCCGTATGGCGTGTCGAAGCTGATGACCGAGTGGATGCTGCGCGATACGGCGGCCGCCCATGATTTCCACTACACGGCGCTGCGCTACTTCAATGTCGCCGGTGCCGATGTCAAAGGGCGCACAGGGCAGTCGACCAGAGGCGCGACCCACCTTATCAAGGTTGCCTGCGAGACGGCGCTTGGCAAACGGCCTTATATGGAAATTTTTGGGCATGACTTTCCGACGCCCGATGGAACATGCGTGCGTGACTATATACATGTCAGCGACCTCGTAGCAGCGCACCGCCTTGCTCTCGAGCGCCTGCGCGCTGGTGGCAGCAGCATGGTCGCCAATTGCGGATATGGCCGCGGCTATTCCGTGAAGGAAGTGATCGAAAGCGTGGAACGCGTGCATGGATCACCAATCGATGCGCGCCTGACCGTACGCCGCCCAGGCGATGCAGCCTCGGTTGTGGCCGACAGCAACAAGGCGCGTGCCAATCTGGGCTGGGAACCCAAACTGGATGATCTCGACACAATCGTCGAGTCAGCCCTCAAATGGGAAAAAGCACTGCAGCATCGCAATACGAAAAGCTGATCCTTTGTGAATAAATAGCGGGTGCGTCGGAGAGCCACATTGTCACAAAAGCTTCAAGTCTAGAAAAGGGGAACCTTCTTCGTAGGGATGGGTTTAGTCTACGAAGCAAAGTTGGAGCTTATGCGATGGACGGTAACGACCGTACCTACGAAAAACAACTCTCACGGATCCTGAGGCGACAGATCTCCCAATCGTCTTACAGATCGGCGATACGCGCGGCAGGCATTTATAAGATCGAAGATACAGTCCCTGAAAGTCTTCTTGATCAATTGAAGCGACTCGATGATGCCGAGCGCGCCCGTCGCGGCTAATATTGAAACTGAGTTTTTACTGAATAGCGATGAAAGAGGCGGGTCGAAAAACCCGCCTCTTTCACGACCAGCGCTAACCCTTAGGCGGCAAGCGCCAGGTCGCTTGTATAATCAAGAGCAGAAGAAATAGCCTTTGCTTCTGCTTCAGGGCCCATCGCAACACCTTCGATGCGGACAACTTCAACGTCGGTCATGCCAAGGAAACCGAGAGTCGCTTTGAGGTACGGCGTGGCATGATCGAACGAGGCAGCAGGGCCACTCGAATAAACGCCGCCGGAGGCAATTACCACATATACCTTCTTGCCGGTCACCAGACCCTTCGGGCCATCGGCGCCATAGCTGAACGTCTTGCCGGCACGCGCGATGTGGTCGATCCAGGATTTCAACGTCGAGGAAATGTTGAAGTTGATAAGGCCGGTCGCAATGACAACTGCGTCGGCTGCAAATAGCTCATCGACAATCGCATCCGATACGCCGACCACGCTCTGCTGCTGAGCGGAGCGCGACTCGGCCGGTGTATAGATACCGGAAGTATAATCGGCATCGATATGCGGAAGCGGGTTATTCGCAAGGTCGCGGGTGACAATCTTGGCGCCAGGCGTCTTGGCCTGCAGCTTCTGTGCAAGTTCGGTTGCGACGCGCGTCGAATGGGATGCAGCACCACGGGGACTGGATGTTACGAGAAGTATGGAAGACATAGCCTAAGTTCCTTCAGTTAAGTTGTCTCTGGGAAGAACAATCCGATGGCTGTAATTTGGTTCTCGACATCCATTTAGAAAACTGGGAAAATATCGATCCAATCCATCTAATTAGTAGATAGGTAAGGCGGTGCAACCAAACCCCACCCTGGATCAACTCCAGGTCTTTGTTGCTGTGGCGGAGACGGGAAGCTTCTCGGCCGCGGCACGGCGGCTCAATCGTTCGCAATCGGTGGTGAGCTATACGATCGCCAATCTGGAGGCGCAGCTTGAGTTGCAACTTTTTGAGCGTGGTGGAACGCGTGAACCGCGCCTGACCGAGGCGGGAACCGCCATGCTGGAGGACGCGCGGCGCATGGTTTCCGTCTTGCAGAGTCTGCGATCCAGGGCGGAGGGGCTAAAACATGGGTTGGAGGCTGAGGTGGCCGTCGCCGTCGATGTCTCGTTGCCATCTCCGGTCCTGACCTGTGTCCTCAAGGCGTTCCAGGTACAGTTTCCGACGGTCAGCCTGCGCGTTCATGTCGGTGCGCTCGGAATGGTCTGGGACCTCGTTCTCAAGAAGCAGGCAGATTTTGGCATTGGCGGTCCGCCGATGCAGGTGCAAGACGAACTCGTCCTGCAACAGGTTGGCCAAACAGCCATGACGCCCGTGGCGGCGCCCGATCATCCGCTGGCTCTCCATGAAGGTCCTGTACCACTATCCTTTATCCGCGATCATATTCAGCTTGTGATCACCGACCTAAGCGAACAGACCAAAGGACGGGATTTTGGCGTTTTTGCCTACAAGACCTGGCGACTGACAGATGTCAGCACCAAACATGACCTGATATTGGCCAGTTTGGGCTGGGGCGGCCTGCCAAAATGGATGGTGAAGGACGATCTTGCCGAAGGACGGCTCGTGCTTCTCGACCTCGAGCCCTATCCGGAAACTGCCTATCCGCTACTGGCCATTTATCCCGTCGATAGCCCCCTGGGGCCGGCGGGCACGTGGCTGGTTGAACGGTTCAAACAGGAACTGGAAAGATTCGGATGATTCAAAGGAGGCCGGTCGAAGACCGGCCCCTTCTGATTGATCTAGATCAATTTCTCCAGGGTAACCGGCAGTTCCCGTACCCGCACCCCCGTGGCGTGGTAGACCGCGTTGGCAATCGCGGGCGCGACGCCGACAATGGCAAGCTCACCCACCGCCTTGCCGCCGAGCACCGAGGCATGGGTATCCGGAATACCGACCGAGATGACCTGGAGATCGGGAATGTCGGCATTCGTCGGTATGAGATAGTCGCCGAGATTGTTATTCATCACGCGGCCATGGCGGGGATCGACAATGCCTTCTTCGAGCAGCGCCTGGCCGATGCCCATGATGATACCGCCCTTCCACTGGCTCTCGGCGAGCTTCGGATTGTAGAGGCGGCCCGAATCCAATGCGGACACCATGCGAGAGACGCGAACCGTGCCGAAATCCACGTCGACACGCACCTCAACGAAATGCACGCACCAGCTGTGAAGCGAATAGTCGCCTTCGGTCGGTGATTTCATTGTCGAGATCGTCGTGAAGTTACGGAAATGATCTTTGTCGTTCTGGTGCTCTTCCGGCAGCGTATTGCGCAGTGCCTCGATACGCTCGCGGCCGGTGCGGCGCATGACTTCGGCAATGGAGACACTGGAACCCGCATCGCGCGGCGACAAGATTTGCCCTGCCTCGATGGTCAGCGTATTGGCCTGCAGGTCGCGGAACGGCGAGTTCGGATCATTGATGGCAAGGCCGATCAGTTCGTCGCGGGCGGCATGCGCTGCCTTGTGCACGGCGCCGGTCATGAGATTCGCAAGTTGCGAACCACCGGCGACAGGCGCGCGCGGAAGCGACGAGATCGCCGAGCTTGACCACGACGGTCTCGACCGGAACGCCGATCGCCTCGGCCGCCGTCTGGGCGAGGATCGTATAGGTTCCTTGACCCATGTCGATCCCGCTGCTGGCGACTTCGATCGTGCCGTTGCTCAAGATGCGGACCATGGCCTCACCCGGCGTGCGGCGAACGGGATAGGTGCCCGCGGCAACGCCGTAGCCGATCAGCTGCTTGCCCTCGCGCATTGACCGGACGCGCGGGTTGCGCTTCGCCCAACCGAAGGCTTCCGCACCCGCCGCATAGGCTTCGCGCAGCCGGCGGGTCGACCAGGGCTTGTTGGCGCTCGGGTCCTCCTCGGCATAGTTGAGCAGGCGGATATCGAGCGGATCGATGCCGACCTCGTAGGCAAGTTCGTCGATCGCGCATTCGATGCCGAACGCGCTCGGGTTTTCACCAGGCGCACGCAGCGCACCGGGTTTTACCGTGTTCACCGGCACGATGTTCTGGCGCGAGGAGAAATTCGGCGTCGCATACATGATCGATATTACGGAGCCGAGTGGTTCGACCGCGACATCGTCCATGGAAGTCTCGTTGGCACCGCGATGCCGGATCGACAGCAATTTGCCCTCGCGGGTAGCGCCAAGTGCGATGGTCTGCCGTGTCGCCGGCCGCCCGCCGAAGGCGGTAAAGGTCTGCGGCCGCGTGATCGCAAGCTTGACGGGGCGGTCGAGCATCTTCGCAGCGATGGCGGCAACTGCGCCATAGCGGGTGGGCAGCGCCTTCGAACCGAAACCGCCGCCGATATAGGGCGACAGCATGCGCACATTCTCGAACGGTATGCCGAACCATTCCGCATAGGTGCGGGACATGCCATCGATCCACTGACTCGGCTCCCAAAGGGTCAGCTTATCGCCCTCCCAATGGGCGATCAGCCCGTGTGGCTCGATCGGCACATTGTATTCACGCGGAGTCCTGTATTCCTGCTCGATACGAACGGGCGCCGTGGCAAGCGCAGCCTCGGCGTCACCCCATTCCTTGGTCATCATGTCGATCAGGTAGCCTTCGCCGGACCTCGGATCGTCGAAGCTCGAAATCGGGGTAGTCTCCTCATAGGTGACCTTGACGAGGGCTGCCGCTGCGGTCGCCTGCTCGAACGTCCCGGCAATGACAGCAGCAATATGCTGGCCACTGAAGGTGATGTCGCGTGCCAACGGTTCATAGGGAACAGCGGGCGGCGGCGCTCCGGTCCAGTCCGTGGCTGTCTTGATCGGTAGGGCATTATCCGGTGTCAGGACAAGCAGGACGCCCGGATATGCCTCCGCCGCTGCGCTGTCGATGGCAAGGATCCGGCCGGAGGCGATGGTGCTGTCAATAATGACGGCATGGGCCATGCCTTCCGGAAAATGTTCCATTGCATAGTCGGCAGTCCCGGTGATCTTGGCAGGTCCATCGATGCGCGACAGGCGGCCGCCGAGGATGCCATCCGATGCATCGCCATGTTTCATCTTTGTGTCGATAATTGTCATGCCATGGCTCCCGTTTTGAGAATGGCGCGTTCGACGACGCGCGGGGCGAGCTCGATCTTGTAGTGGTTGCCGCCATGGGCGATGGCGCCCTCGACAGCAAGACGGCTGGCGCTCTTGACCGTGTCCGGCTCCAGTGCCTTGCCGCGAAGCGCATCTTCGACTGCGCGGGCACGCCACGGTTTGGTTGCCGCGCCGCCAAGACCGATACGAATGTCGCGGATGGTTTCGCCGTCCGGCTCGAACTTCGATGCCGACAGCAGCGCTTGCGGCGGCGAATTCATAGGACTGGCGGTCGCGCACCTTGAGATAGGTGGAATGCCGCGCGGCGACCGATGCCGGGATGGTGATCGCGGTGATCATTTCGCCGGACTGCATGGCATGTTCCTTGTGCGGCGTGGTCCCTGGCAGAAGGAAGAAGTCATCGACCGCGACCTTGCGCTCGCCCAGATGAACGACGGCATCGAGAGCGACGAGCGCCACGGCAAGGTCACCCGGATAGGTTGCGATGCAGGCAACGCTGGTGCCGAGGATCGCATGACCGCGGTTGACGCCTTCAAGTGCTGAGCAACCGCTGCCGGGGTTGCGCTTGTTGCAGGCTGGGAAAGTCGACGGATCGCGGAAATAGGCGCAGCGCGTCCGCTGCAACAGGTTGCCGCCGATCGTCGCCATGTTGCGGAGCTGGGCAGATGCCGCTTGCGACAAGGCTTCCGAGACCGCCGGATACTGCGCTTGGATAGCAGTATCGGCCGCCACATGGCTCATCTTTGCCAGAGCGCCGATGAACGCGCCATCCACATCGACGCGGATCGCATCAAGGCCCTTGAGATGGGTGATATCGACGACCAGCTCCGGCGCGGCGACGCCGCATTTGGCAAGGTCGAGTAAGGTCGTTCCACCCGCCAGCAGCATGGTTGCCGGCATGGCGGCGGCGCGCAGTGCTTCCTCGACCGAGTTGGCGCGAAGATAGGAGAAATCTCTCATGACATCACCTTTGCAGCTTCGCGGACCGCCTCGACAATGTGCGGGTAGGCACCGCAACGGCAGAGATTGCCCGACATATATTCGCGGATTTCATCGTCGGAACCGGCATGGCCTTCGCGGATGCAGGCGACGGCGGACATGATCTGTCCCGGCGTGCAGTAGCCGCACTGGAAGGCGTCATGCTCAAGGAAGGCTTCCTGGACCGGATGAAGGTCGCCTCCCGCGTCGGAAAGTCCCTCGATGGTGGTGATCTTGCGGCCCTCTACCTGCGCTGCGAGCGTCAGGCAGGAAAGCACCCGCTCGCCGTCGACATGCACCGTACAGGCGCCGCATTGGCCCTGATCGCAGCCTTTCTTGGTCCCGGTTAATTCAAGATGATCACGCAGCGCGTCCAGCAAGGTCACACGTGGCTCGACCGTGAGTGTCTGCGTCTGACCGTTGACATCGAGATGTAGGATGGTTTCGTTCGTCATAGGCGTCCTGCTCCAGTACGCTCATTAGAATTAAATGGGGCCGGTATCGTTCGGTTGCGTTCAAGGCGCAAAAAACATGACATGCTGGCCCTAAATGGGGTAATAGTCCGAAAGTCACAGACTAATCGGAGGTGCCTCCGTTTCTGAAACATAGCGGCTTGCCCATGCGGGTTCAAGCCCTAATCGCATTTGGAGTTGTAATATTGGGCACCAGGGAGCCGCCAGAGCCGAAGGAGATCAAGCCATCTCCGCCTGCCAGGCGCCTGCGTGCCGATGCCAGCCGCAATCGGGAAAAGCTGGTCGAGATCGCTGCGACCGCCTTTGCCGAACGGGGCGGCAACGCTTCGCTGGAGGAGATAGCGCGGCAGGCTGGTGTCGGTATCGGCACGCTTTACAGGCATTTTCCGACGCGGGAACATCTGGTGGAAGTCCTCTACCGGCGCGAGGTCGAGGCGCTTTGTGCGGCTGCCGAGGAACTCGCACTACGAGAGGCGCCGGATGTTGCCCTGGCGGAATGGATGCAGCGTTTCGTCGATTACATTGCCGCAAAGCGCGGCATGGCGAACAGTTTGCGTATCCTGTTCGACGCGAATTCCGAAGTTTTTGCCAATACGTCCGGCATGGTTGCGCTGGCGTTGCAGCGTCTTGTCGATGCCGCTATTGCCGATGGGTCCATCCGCAGCGATATCGATATATCCGATATATCGCAGGCGTTGTCGGGCATTTATTCAGCGCCCGATACCCCGGATTGGCGCGACCGCTCCCGCCGTCTCGTCTCGCTGCTGATGGATGGCTTGCGCTGGGGCTCTGCAAAGGCAAGATCCTAGCATATCCGGTCGAAATGGTATGTTACCGGCAGTGTCCCAAGTTGCCACATTCGGGCCTTAAACGAACGATTGATTTCGACTACTATTGAAAATGATTACTCATGGGAGAGGTGAACATGCCCCAGTTTAAACGCAGTATCGTCTTGGCAGCTTGTCTTGGCCTGTTTGTAGGCGGCACAGCTTTGTCAACCACAGATAGTTTTAGCCCGGTCGGAGCGGCTTTTGCCAAGGATGGCAACGGTGGTGGCAATGGAAATGGTGGTGGCAATGGAAATGGCGGTGGAAACGGAAACGGCAACGGTGGTGGCAACCACGGCAAGTCGTCCGACCGAGGAAAATCTGCCAGCGCGCACGAAAAATCCAGAATCCAGCACGACAAGACCAAAGTTCAAAAAGCTTCGATAAACGTGGATGACGAAAATACCCTGGGTCCGCTCAATGCTGCCCACGCGTCGGCACGCGCAAGAGAACGGGCCTCACCAAACTCGTCCGTCGGCAAGATCGCGACCTATGAGCGCGCCCGGGAGGATGCGTTGGCGCTGACCGATCCCGTACTTCAGGAACAGGCACTTGATGATGCGGTCGCTCAGTTGGAGGAGGATTTTGGCCGCACCCTGACCGACGCGCAGATCGATCGGGTCAATGCATTGCTGGATGCACGTCAATAAACACGAAAAAATGTGCCGCCACTCATCGGCGGTCTGGTCTGTCAACAGCGGCCTTCGGGCCGCTGTTTCCATTTGCGCAATTGATAGGCAGCAAGACCGTTCGGCTACGCTGCCTTCAGTGCCACAAGATCGAATTTTCAACGGGATTTCGCTGGTGCTGCGAGAGAGGATTGAACTCTCGACCTCTCCATTACCAATGGAGTGCTCTACCACTGAGCTACCGCAGCCGATTTGCGAACGCGGCGGACTTCTGCCATATCATTACCGAAATCGCAAGCAAGCATTCGTAATCTGTGGGGCAAAATATGTGCATCGCCCAAAAACGTCAGGTTTGACGGCTGAAACGGCACAGAATTTTCTCAGGATTTGAGAGACAACCAATGACGTCGTCGTCGAAAAGCCCGAATTCGGAGCAAATCAACCGCGAGAAGCGGCGTTCGGAACAATTGCGGGCGAGATCTCGCTCGGCGAAAGCAGCAGTTGCGCTCACGCCGGTCAGGGAGCGCAGACGAGCGTGATGAGGGAATCTTCGCCGCAAATGAAAAACCTTCCGGTTCCTCCCAGGAGGAGCCATGAGTGGCCCAGGTCTGGCCATAAGCCTTCCTTGAACCATTTCGTGTGATGGTTTACAGCAACCGGCTCTGCAAAGAGTCTCAACGACAGGACGGGAATCTCCCGCGAAAGTGACACAGTATGGATCGCATCAAGATTGTTGGCGGTAACAAGCTCAATGGCGTCATCCCGATTTCGGGTGCCAAGAACGCGGCTTTGCCGTTGATGATCGCGTCGCTCCTGACCGACGATACGCTGACGCTGGAAAACGTGCCGCATCTGGCTGACGTCGAGCAGCTCATCCGCATTCTCGGCAACCATGGCGTCGATTATTCCGTCAACGGCCGCCGCGAACGTCAGGACGGCGCCTATTCGCGTACGATCCATTTCACCGCACGCAATATCGTCGATACGACCGCGCCCTATGAGCTGGTCTCCAAGATGCGTGCAAGCTTCTGGGTCATCGGCCCGCTTCTGGCGCGCATGGGCGTTGCTACGGTATCGCTGCCGGGAGGCTGTGCGATCGGTACGCGTCCGGTCGATCTCTTCATTGACGGTATGCGTGCGCTTGGCGCCGAGATCGAGATCGAGAATGGCTATGTCAAGGCGAGCGCCAAGGGCGGCCTCGTTGGGGCCCGCTATGTCTTCCCGAAAGTTTCGGTCGGTGCGACCCACGTACTAATGATGGCTGCGACACTGGCCAAGGGCGAAACTGTCATCGAGAACGCCGCCCAGGAACCGGAAGTCGTCAATCTGGCCGACTGCCTCAATGCCATGGGTGCGAAGGTTCGCGGTGCTGGTACGCCAACGATCACGATCGAAGGTGTCACGAGTCTTTCCGGCGCCCGCGTTCGCGTCATTCCGGATCGCATCGAGACCGGGACCTATGCCATGGCCGTCGCTATGACCGGCGGCGATGTTATTCTCGAAGGTGCCGATGCCAATCTTCTAAGCGCTGCATTGACGACGCTCGGCCAGGCCGGCGCCGAAATATCCGAAACCAATTCCGGCCTGCGCGTTGTTCGCAATGGCCACGGCATCATGCCGGTCGATGTGACCACACAGCCATTTCCCGGCTTTCCCACTGACCTTCAGGCGCAGTTCATGGGTCTGATGACCAAGGCGAAAGGCACATCGCACATCACGGAGACGATCTTCGAAAATCGATTCATGCACGTGCAGGAGCTGGCGCGGCTGGGCGCCAAGATTTCCCTTTCGGGTCAAACTGCGAAGATCGAGGGCGTCGAACGGCTGAAGGGCGCGCCCGTGATGGCAACGGACCTGCGGGCTTCGGTCTCACTGGTCATTGCCGGTCTTGCCGCCGAGGGCGAAACCGTGGTCAACCGCGTCTATCATCTCGACCGCGGTTTTGAACGTCTCGAGGAAAAGCTGACGCGTTGCGGTGCGGTCGTCGAACGCATCAGCGACTGATCCTGGGTTTTTCACCAAGGGCGAATATTATGCCCAATGCATAATTCCATTTGTCTGCACTTTCCTCTAACAGGGAAGGGAGCGTGGTGACCGTTGGGCACGACGATCCTGATAAGTATTGCAAAAGGGTAGACATGGACACTCTGAAACTCATCGCACTTGATGAAGAAGATCTGCAAATTCTTTCTGCACATCTCCAGGATTCTGTGCTGAAGGTGGGCGATATCGAGTTTCTGGCACCCGAGAAAAAGCTCGTTCTTGGTGTCAACCGCTTCGTGTGGGAACAGGCAGCTGACGGCAAGCGCCGCCGCAGTTTCGAGCGCCGCCGCACGGCGCTGCTTTTCGACCGCGTCGGCAGCGTCAAGGCCACTGGAATCGACCGGCGGCACAAGGACGATATCCTCTCGCTGCTGGCGATCCACTTCATCGTTGAGGATGCGCCATCGGGTGTTGTCGAGCTGACCTTTGCGGCGGGCAAGGCGTTGCGGCTGGAAGTCGAGGCTATCGAGGCGCAGCTGACCGATCTTGGACCTGCTTGGGAAACGTCATTCAAACCAGAGCATGAAGCCTGAGGAGGATTTGACGTGGCGATTGTGCTGAGACAGTCCGAGCCTGATTTTGAAACCCGGTTTTCCGCATTCCTCGCCACGAAGCGCGAGGTGTCGGAGGACGTTGACCGCGCCGTTGCCGAGATCATCCACCGGGTTCGCACTGAGGGCGATGCGGCCCTGATCGACTATTCGCAGCGTTTCGACCGGATCGATCTCGCCCAGCATGGCATTGCGATTACCTCCGCGGAGATCGATGCGGCGGTGGCTTCCGCCCCGGTGGCGACGGTCGAGGCACTGAAACTGGCTCGCGATCGTATTCATTCGCATCATTTACGGCAAATGCCCCAGGACGATCGCTACACGGATCCGCTGGGCGTCGAGCTTGGCTCGCGTTGGACCGCGATCGAGTCCGTCGGGCTTTACGTGCCTGGTGGCACGGCGAGCTATCCAAGCTCGGTTCTCATGAATGCGGTTCCCGCGCAAGTTGCCGGTGTCGAGCGCGTCGTCATGGTGGTTCCGTCACCTGACGGCAAGCTTAATCCACTCGTTCTGGTTGCAGCGCGTCTGGCAGGCGTCTCCGAGATCTACCGCGTCGGCGGCGCGCAGGCCATTGCTGCGCTGGCCTATGGCACCGGGACTATTGCTCCCGTCGCCAAGATCGTCGGCCCCGGCAATGCCTATGTGGCAGCTGCCAAGCGCCGCGTGTTCGGCACGGTCGGCATAGACATGATCGCGGGTCCTTCGGAAGTGTTGATCATGGCCGACAGCGACAACGATCCGGACTGGATTGCCGCCGATCTTCTGGCGCAGGCCGAACATGACACAGCGGCGCAATCGATCCTGATTACCGACGATGAAGCGTTTGGCAATGCAGTGATCGCTGCGGTAGAGCGTCAGCTGCAAACACTGCCGCGAACAGAAACTGCGAGCGCCAGCTGGCGTGATTATGGCGCAGTGATTCTGGTGCAGGACCTGGAAGCCTCCCTGCCGCTGGTCAATCGCATTGCGGCCGAGCATCTGGAAATCGCTGCGGCTGATCCGGAACGGTTCTTGGCCGGCGTGCGCAATGCCGGAGCGATCTTCCTTGGACGTTATACGCCCGAGGTGATCGGCGATTATGTAGGCGGCTCAAACCATGTATTGCCCACCGCGCGATCAGCACGGTTCTCCTCCGGTCTCTCGGTGCTTGACTATGTCAAGCGAACCTCCATCCTGAAGCTGGGCGTGGAGCAGCTGCGCGCTTTGGGTCCGGCGGCCATTGAATTGGCTCGCGCCGAAGGACTGGATGCGCATGGCAATTCGGTCGCGATTCGGTTGAACCTATAGGAAGATAATGACAGCAACGGGCGAAACCGATGCACGGCTGATAGATGTGGAACTCGACGAGACCATCGGCCGTTCCACGCCTGACGTGGAGCATGAGCGCGCCGTTGCCATCTTCGATCTGATTGAGGAGAACAGTTTTCGCCCTGTGAATGATGAGGGCGCGGGACCTTATCGTCTCAAGATTTCCCTTATTGAATCGCGGCTGATTTTTGCCATCACCCGCGAAAATGGCGACGACGTCGTCACCCATATCTTATCGCTCACGCCCCTGCGCAAGGTTGTGAAAGACTACTTCATGATCTGCGAAAGCTATTACGATGCTATCCGCTCCTCCAGCCCGAGCAAGATCGAAGCCATCGACATGGGCCGCAGGGGTTTGCACAATGAAGGGTCGCAGGCATTGATGGACAGGCTCAGCGGCAAAATCGAGCTGGATTTCGACACTGCGCGCCGGCTTTTCACTTTGGTATGTGTGCTGCATTGGCGGGGGTAGGCGAACATATGCCAGCCGAGCCGGACAAACTGCCGGACGACCTGGAGCCTGCCAAAGCGGCAACGCCGGGCGCGGTATTGTTCATCTGCGGCATGAATTCGATCCGTTCGCCGATCGCAGAGACACTGGCACGCGGCCTGTTGCCATCAACGGTCTATATTGCGTCGGCAGGCGTAGAAAAAGGTGAGCCGGATCACTTTGTCGACGAGGTCCTTGCAGAGGTCGGGTTGAAACGGATCTCGACTCATCCCAAGACATTCGAGGAGCTGGAAGACCATTATTTTGATCTGATCATTACATTGTCACCCAAAGCGCACCATATGGCACTGGAGTTGACCCGAACGACTTCCGTACATGTGGAATATTGGCCCACCCCCGACCCAACGCTTGTGCGCGGGCGGCGCAGTCAGATACTGGATGCTTATCGCGATGTTCGGGACAATCTAAAACATCACATTCAGGAACGTTTCAATCAGGCGATTTGAACGTCCTGCCAATGCCGCACATTTGCATTGAACTCCCTTGTTCACAAATGCTGCGCAATACTATAGGTTCCGCCCAAAATTGCGGTCGAGTACGGCCACAAATTCCCTTTCTGGAGATAGAACTACGCATGGCGAAAGAAGAAGTACTGGAGTTTCCTGGTCTCGTGACGGAGCTGTTGCCCAACGCGATGTTCCGGGTAAAGCTCGAAAATGATCATGAAATCATCGCTCATACGGCGGGCCGCATGCGCAAGAACCGCATCCGCGTTCTCGCTGGCGACAAGGTCCTTGTCGAAATGACCCCTTACGATCTGACCAAGGGTCGTATCACCTACCGTTTCAAATAATCAGCTCCGCCGGGCCTGTCCGCAGGAAATCTCTTCATGAGCGATCAGCATAAATTCGTTCTTGCATCGGGCTCGCCGCGCCGTCTGGCGCTGCTCAGTCAGATCGGCATTGAACCGGATCGCTTGTTACCTGCGGATGTGGATGAGACCCCGCTGCGGGCCGAACATCCGCGTTCGCTGGCGCGCCGTTTATCGCGTCAGAAGGCAGAGAAGATCGCCGAAGAACTGAAAAGCGATCCGGAACTGGGCGAGGCATATATCGTGGCTGCCGATACCGTCGTCGCGGTTGGCCGGCGGGTGCTGCCGAAAGCTGAAATCCTCGACGATGCGGCTGCATGCCTCCGGCTGCTTTCCGGCCGTTCCCACCGGGTCTATACCGGGCTCTGCCTGATCACACCCAAGGGCAAGCTCCGCCAGGACCTGATTGAAACTCGCGTCCGCTTCAAACGTCTTTCGCGCGAGGAGCTGGAGAATTATCTTGCCTCCGGCGAATGGCGTGGCAAGGCAGGCGGCTATGCGATCCAGGGGCTGGCAGGCGGATTTGTCGTCAAATTGGTTGGCTCCTACAGCAATGTCGTCGGTTTGCCGCTCTATGAGACCGCCAGCCTTTTGCATGGCGAGGGCTATCCGGTCTATGCCAATTGGCAAGCTTCAGGACATTAAACGGACAGATACATTGACTGACGAAAAGATAAGCACGGCGAACGTAACGCCTCTGCGGCCGACACGCCCTTGCCCGGAATGCAAGCGACCATCGCAGCGCGAACATTATCCCTTTTGCTCGGCGCGCTGCCGCAACGTCGATCTCAACCGATGGTTGACCGGCGCCTATGTCCTGCCCGCCGTCGAAAGTGCAGACGACAGCGAAGACGAACAGGACAGTTAAGGGGCTCTTCACTTCATGCCGCTAGCTTCTGCGGATGGTTCAGCGTAGGGCGGCTTCATGAAGATAGCGATCATAGGCATCGGCTTTGTCGCCGACTACTACATGACGACGCTCGCCAACTATCCGCAACTCGAGCTCGGCGGTGTCTATGACCGCGATCCGGTCCGCCTGAAGCAATTTTCCGATCACTACAAGGTCTCGACCTATCCGAGCTTCGAAGCGATCCTCGCCGACGAGGAGATTGTTATAGTCGTCAATCTGACGACACCGGAGAATCATTACTCGCTCTCGAAACAGGCGCTTGAGGCGGGAAAGCACGTCTACTGCGAAAAGCCGCTCGCCATGCGCTATGAGGAAGCCGCGGAGCTTGTCGCCATCGCCGAGCGCCAAGACCTTACCCTCGCTTCTGCACCGGCCAACGCCCTGAGCGCGGCGCACGAGCTCGTCGCCGGCACGCTGGATAAAATCGGCAAACCGCGCCTGGTCTATGCCGAGATGGAGGACGGGCCGGTCTTCCGCGCCAACTGGCAGCAATGGCGCTCGGTGTCAGGTGCGCGCTGGCCGGGTCTGCATGAATTCGAAGTAGGTTGCACGCTGGAACACGCCGGTTATGCGCTGTCCTGGCTGGTGTCGCTGTTCGGTCCGGTCGAGAGTCTTTCAGCATTCTCGGCGCTTACTTTTCCCGACAAGGGGCCCGAAACGGAGGCGATGGCCATGGCACCGGATTTCTCCGCCGGTTGTCTTCTGTTCCGTTCGGGGGTGATTGCTCGTCTTACCTGCGGTCTCGCCGCACCGCGCAACCGTTCCCTGACGATTCTCGGGGACGGGGGGACCATAACCGTGAATGATCTTTGGGATCATCGCTCGCCCGTCTACCTTGAAACGGTCACAGCGGGCCGCTCGCTGCGCACGAGGCTCTTCGAGCGACCTCGAGATCCGCCTGAAGCATTTCCTCCCCTGGAAGCCGCTGCCTGGCCGTAGGCTCTCCTACGAACATTCGGCGAAGCCCTCGAAACTTCCAGCTTATCCTTCGCAGATCGATTTCGCTGGAGGCATCGCTGCTCAAGCCGCCGCCATTGAACTCGGGAAGCCGCTGTTTTCGTCGGGCAGGGTCGCCCTGCACATCACTGAACTGGCACTTGCCCTGAACAATGCCGGTTCGCTGCCTCAGCCGTACAGGATGCAGAGCACTTTCTAGAGCTTGATGACCCGCTGCGTCGCCGGCTGCGACAGCACCATGTTGATGGCGCGCAGGGCGTTGACGCTGTCCGAAAGTGGCATGACGGTGGAGGTGTTTTCGCCGCGGCGAATCGCATCCATGACTGCCAGCGCTTCGAATTGCAGCCCCGAGCCTTCAAACGGGTGTTCTTCGGCCGCCCGCCCTGGAACCGGGAGCCGGTCAATTACCTTGCCGATGAATCCCGACGGGCGCGTAAGCGGTCCGAATGGCGGGGTCAGGGCGAAGCCATGATAAATTGTCAGCCGCTGCGCTTTCAGGAAAGGCGCGTCCAAGCGGATCGCGCCCTCCGTTCCTTCGATCACAAAATGATTTGCTCCCTCCGTATCGAATCCACAGGAGAGCTGCGCCTCCGCTTCGTCATAGTGCAGGTTGATTTCCGAGCGCATGTCGATGCCGTTTGGCGCAGCATACCACAGGCCGGAAACTTTCTGCGGCTGACCAAGGAAATGCATGGCAAGCGATACGCAATAAACGCCGAGATCAAGGCTGGCACCCCCGCCGAGCAAGCGGCTGAAAAAACGGCTCTCGGGCTCATACGCACGCGTATAGGCGAGTTCGGCGGTAATCTTGCGGATGACGCCGATCTCCCCCGCGTCGATCTTCGCCTTGGCGGCCGCCACAGCGGGCAGGAACCTCGTCCATAGCGCTTCCATCGCAAAGACATTCAACCGTTCAGCTTCGCGCTGGATCACCGAAGCTTCCGTATGCGACGGGGCGAGGGGCTTCTCGGTGAGGATAGCTTTGCCGGACCGCACGGCCTTCAGGGCCTGCGCCAGATGCAGCGAGTTGGGGGTGGCGATATAGACGGCGTCGATTGACGGGTCGGCAATGAAGGAATCGAGATCGGAATAGGCGAGTCGACTCCCGAAGGCCTCGCGAAAACTTTCCGCATGGGCCATGGTCCGCGAGTGGTTGGCCACCAAGACCGCACCGGGAACAAGCTTGAGATCGGACGCGAATCGCCGGGCGACTTCGCCGCTGCCAATGATTCCCCAGCCAAAAGCCTCGCCCTTGGCCACTTTCTCCCCCGTTTCATCCATAAGATACGAATCCTGTCTCCAACAGCATCAACAAACGCATCAATGCATGCCCTTTGCAAGAGGCAGAAAAACGGCAAAAATTTCGTGAGTTGATGCTGGACAGCAGGATTTTTAGTGTTATAACCCACGCGCTTCTGACGGAAAACCAACCCCGTCGAAAGGCTTGCCGGATAACGGAAACGCCATGGAGTGCCCAGATAGCTCAGTTGGTAGAGCAGCGGATTGAAAATCCGCGTGTCCGTGGTTCGAATCCGCGTCTGGGCACCACTTCTCCATCGACCGATATGAGTATCTCAAACCGGAGATGCGCAGCATTCCAATACGGCTGCTGTTTTCATGTTCACGGGCGAGCCGGTTCGCGGACCACCGCATTCAGTCCGCTTTCAATCGAATTCTGCAGCGTTTCGATCTCGGTTGGTTGCAGGCGTGGGGACGCCTGCAACCTCGAAATTACAGCGGACTCAGAAATTCGCTGCCGATCGTTACGAGCGTGGAAAGTTCGCTCAAGAACGCCAGGCCAACCAGTGCGAGTGAAGCGAGATACGCCTCCGTCGGGCTGGGCCTGGGTGTTGGACGCAACGCCGCTCCGTTGCTTCTTACGCCAGCGGACCCATATTGCTGTGAAAAGACCACCGCCTCGGTCCGGTTCGTGGCGTTGAGCTTGCGCATGATGTGCGAGATGTGCACCTTGATCGTGTTCTCCGACAGATCCAGCTCGCTGGCGATGATCTTGTTCGGAAGGCCGCGCCGCAACGTCGCCAGGACCTGCTTCTCGCGCTGTGTGAACGCAATCGTTGATGCATTCGTGAGGGCAAACGATTCATCCACATCGCCATTGGCCGGCATGGGCAGCGAAGCGATAATATCGGACGAACCAGACACCGATTTCGGACAGGTTCCCTCTTCGGCCAGCATCGACCGCGGATAGTAAGCACCGCCGGCCAGGATCAAGCGAATGGCCGCAAGGACGACTTCGACTGGGGCGGTGTTTGTCGTATAGCCTTTCACGCCCCACCGGGCGACTTCTGCGATCGTCGCATCGGTAATCGATGCTTCGTCAAGCTGGGTCAGGAGCATGAGCGGTGTGTCGGGCCGCAACTGGTGAATATAAGCAAGATTTATCGAAACCCACTCATCGGTCAGTTTGCAGTTTTCTATGTTCAGGACTGCAAGGTTGATGTTCTTCTCGATGATACCCACCAGTCCGTCCGATGTTACAATGTCGTGGATGGCGACTTCTGGAAGTTCTCCTCGCAGGATACGTATGAGACAGCTTCGCGATAATGTCTGGCAATCGATTATGACAATTGAAATGTGGTCATTGGCAATACTGTGCATATCATTGAAGCCGTGCACTTCGGCGGCAAATGAGACTGACATAGGTCCCCCCTTACGCTTTCCCCGTTTACTCCTTACAAAGATGCGAACCCTCGGATTTTTTTTTGACAGTATAATACCGAATTTGAGGGCAATTAGCTACCTGCAGTTGTGTTTGCGTGAAATACCTCCAGATTCCATCGACTTGCGGCGAGTTTCAAACATCTCGGTTCTGCAAAATGTGTAAGTCTTGCCCCTTGGTTCAAGGCTTCTTCTAGACCATGACAAAATCCGCATGCACGACGGTCTCCTGGTCAACGAATGCCGTTTGCGAGGCGTCCACGTCGAGGTCGATCTCACCGTCCCGGCCCGTAACGCCAACGACGGCTGTTTCATCGGCATAGGCCGCCTGGACGACGTCAACCTTGGTCGTGATTATATAACGCTCTTCAAGTTCGTCCTCGATGTCGATTTGAACATGGACGTCCTGATCGAGTTCAATAAACTGGTTCACCTCGACAGTGCCGCCAGGCGGTCCATCGCTGATCTCCATATCAATTGCCGTGTCCTGTTCGACTTCGATTGCATCGCGCAGGAACAATTCCACATAGAGAACACCATCCTCGTCCCAGATATTGATATCGATCCAGATATCCTGGTCGATACGCATGTCCTGGTCGAGCAGGACGGAAAAGTGTCCGTCGCCGTCGATGGTGAACGAAATGTCCACGTCCTGATCCATCACCAGTGTCTGGTCGATATGTACGCGTGCGACCACTTCTCCGACATAACCGCTGACGAAGATGCTCGCGTCCTGTTCGACCTCGGCATACTGCGTGACATTGATCGTATGAGCGTCGTCTGGTTCGCCAGGCGCACCAGGTATACCGGGCGCGCCAGCAGCCGGACTCGAAATGGGGCTGTCGCCGGCGTGACTGGATGCGCTGGGCGCCTGTCCGGCATCGGTATTGTGTTCAAGCTCGCCGGTTGCTCCCCGGATCGTGAGCATGACTGGCCTGCCCTCGAAGAAACTCTGGTCCAGCGGGATAGAAATTTCGTGAACTGTAGCTGCGTCGACGTCGCCAACTGATTGCGCAACGGAATTGTTGGCGGGCGCCGGCACCGGATCTCCGGGCGATGACGTTACCATTCCGTCCTTATCCGTTTCCAGTTCGACCGGCGGCGCGTTTTCTGCCGATGGTATTTCAGAGGGGTTTGCCTGGAGCGGGACATTGGCCGCCGGCGTGGGATCGCCATCAAATTCCGGTGGCGCTCCCGTAATCTCATCCAGATGTAATTCGATGAGAGGCAGCAGATCGCGTGTACCCTTATCAGTAAAGAACATGAGAATTCTCCCCCTGTCCCAAGGAGCCCGTCAATTCGATCAGACGCTCGTCCATGGTTCAATCCTCGCGAAAGGCCCGGTTGAAACTATCCAGCACAGGGCGCAGCATATAGTGGGCGACCGTGAATTCCCCCGTATTGATCATCACTTCGACTGGCATGCCGGGCATGATCTCCACCTCCGGCAGATTGCGCAGGGATGTCTCGTCGATACGAACCCGGGCGGTGTAGTAGGCACGCTCCGTTTGCTTGTCGATGAGACTATCGGCGGAGACATAGGTCAGGACGCCATCGACCGGAGGTACGCGGCGGTGCTTGTAGGAAAGGAGACGGACATGTGCTTCGAGGCCGGGACGAACCAGGTCGATATCCTCCGGCTTGACCAGCGCTCGCACGATCAGCTGATCCTGGCGCGGGACAAGGTCAAGCAGGGGCTCACCGGCTGCAACGACCCCGCCCGGCGTGTGAATCCGCAAGTCTGTTACAGTGCCAGCCTCGGGCGCGCGGACAACGGTACGGGCGAGTATGTCGTTTGCGGCCTGGATCCGCTCGGCCAGCTGAGAAATCAGGGCCTGCGTTTCGCGAAGACTTTGCGCAACCTCGCTGTGCTGGTCGCTCTGCAGCTTGAGGATCATGGCCTGCGACTCGCCAATAGACTGCTGCGAGCGGGAGATCTGTGACTGAAGGTCACCAAGCCGTCCGTCGATCTCTGCCTGTTCGCGTTTTAGCCGCAGCAGTCGCACTTTTGTTTGCAAGCCCTTGGCCACCAGCGGTGCCACGCCGGCAACTTCCTCCTTGATGATCGACGCACGTTCCTTTGCTGCCTCTATCTGGAACCGCAAACCGGCGATTTCCTGTTCTGTTTGAGCCTTGCGCTGCTGAATGACATCAATCTGCGATGCCAGGAGGTTGCGGCGTGTTTCGAATATCTTGACTTGCCCCCCGATTATCTCCGTGAACTGGGGGGTCTGAGCTACCTGCCCGGAGGCCCGCGGAAACTGGATCGCCTGCCGGCCGTCACGTTCTGCCAGCAGACGGGCTTCCAGAGCTTGTGCTTCCCAGAGCTGCATCTGCAGTACCAGGACGTTGGCCTGGGCCCGCATGTCATCGAGACGAATGAGTGGCTGTCCGGCCGTGACTTCGTCGCCATCTTTCACCAGAATGCGTCCGATTATACCTCCTTCCAGATGCTGGATGGTCTTGCGGCTGGACTCCGCCTCGATTGCCCCGCCGGCAATGGCGGCGCTCTCCAGTGGTGCAAATGATGCCCAGGCGCCGAAGCCGATCACAAATATGCCAACGATCGCGAACGCGGTGACGGCGAGAACGCGCAGATGTGCGAATGGTGTTGCGCCGAGCTCCCGTTTCGCAGCGGCACGGCGCGGTGTGACATTGTTGCCGGAGCCATTTGCAAACGTGCTGGCCCCGTTGAACTCGCTCTTTGGGAACAAGCCAGTCCGATCCGCAGGTGCACCGCTTTGCACGGGCACCGTAAGGGCCCGGTGGTGTGTGGGTTGAACGCCAGAGCCTCGCGCTGCACCCATGACTGACAAAGCACGCCGGACAAGGAGGCGCATGGGGTCAAGCACCCTCAAGCTCAGTTCGGTTGTGGTTATTGCAACACTTTTTTTGACGATGGTGTGGAAGCCCGTCACGATCGATCTGATGCCGGAAAACACCCGGCCGGCGATATAACGCATCGGATCCAGCAACCAGAGGCGAAGTATCGACATGGAAGCCGCCGCGATTTTTCTGATGGCAAGGCCGGTGCCCTTCACACGAGCGCTGACAGCCGAGATCGAGCGCACTGCCAATCGATGCAGGCCGTGCAAGCGTGTCATGCGCGGTTCTGCGGCAACTGCAAGGTGGCTCGCTTCGGCGTGATTGGAAGTTTTCATGATACGGCCCCCTCGGATTGTTCTTTGGCAACGGACCCATTTGACGCGTCAGACGATCCTGTCGTCCCTTTGTTGCTCAGCCGTCTTACGCTCCTGGTCGCGGCGGTGATCCGCGGCCGCCTCACGGGGATGCTCGTGCGGCCGGTCCTGATTTTCTCGGCAATCTCCCGGCGGTTGCCGAAGGCGTTGATGCTGCCATTATCCAGGACCAGCACCTTGTCGGCCATGTTCAGAATGCCAAGGCGCTGCGCGATGATGATGACGGTCGATCCGCGGTTCCGCATCTCCTGAATCGCCTGCCGCAGCGCTTCTTCGCCATCGGCGTCAAGGCTGGCGTTAGGCTCGTCCAGTACGAGCAACCGGGGGTGGCCGAAGAAGGCCCGGGCCAGACCGAGCCGCTGCCGCAGTCCCCCGGACAGGCGCATGCCGCCATCGCCGATATTCGTTTCGTATCCCATGGGAAGCCGCATGATCATTTCATGCATCCCCACCATGGAAGCCGCCGCAATCACCTCTTCCGGCTGCGCCTCTTGCAAGCGTGAGATGTTCTCGCGAACCGTGCCGCCGAACAGTTCAATGTCCTGGGGCAGGTAGCCGAAGTGCCTGTGTCCCCCCGAGGCAAGCCAGATACCTACGTCGGCACTATCGAGACGCACGTGCCCTGCGGTTGGCACGATTGTTCCAGCGATGAGTCGGCCGAGTGTCGATTTGCCTGCTCCCGAAGCGCCAACCACGCCAAGGACTTCGCCGGGATTGAGTACAAATGTGAGCCGGCGCAATGCGGGCGCCTCGGCGCCAGGAGGCAGGAATGTCAGCCGTTCGATCGAGAGTTGACCATTCGGGCGCGGCAGCTGCATTGCTTTTCGCGTTTTTGGAGCGGCCGCCAAAATCTTGCGCAGACGGTCATAGCTCAAGCGCGCGCTTGTGACTGCCTTCCAGGTATTGATTGCGCCTTCCACTGGTCCGAGCGAGCGGCCGAGAAGGATCGAAGTCGCAAAGATTGCCGCCGGGCTGATATCGTGCAGGATTACCAGCCAGGCGGCACAGGCCATCACAATTACCTGGGCAAGCAGACGTATGAAGCGGGCAATCGCCTGGATCACGGTGGCACGCCCGGCGGCGGCGAGTTGTGCCTCTTTCGCCTGATATTGATCGTGATGCAATGAGCGGGCAACGCCCGGCAGCATGCCCATGGCGCTGATGACCTCGACATTGCGCAAAAGCCCTCCGAACCGGTGCTGGCTCTCGACCCACGCTGCGCTCGAACGGGCAAACAGCTTGCGGGTTACCATTTCGTTGAGCAGGGCCAGCGCGATAAGGACTATTGAAGCCCCAAGGCCGATTATGCCGAGAAGCGGGTGCACCAGGATCATGGCCAGGATGAAAATCGGCGTCCAGGGAAGATCGAACAATGCGGTGCAGGCTGTACCGGCGAAAAAGCTCCGCAGACCGCTGATATCGCGCCAGGCCTGGCCGGCGGCCGCTGAATCACTGCGCAGCGCCGAATGGACGGCGGCATTGAGCACTGGAGCTTGGAGTCGATCGTCAAGCCAGGAACCGATACGGTTGAGCATTGAACGGCGCAACGCATCGAGAATCGCGTTGACGGCCAGCGCGGCAATGACAATCAAAGTCAGCATCGTCAGCGTGTCGAGACTGCGGCTGGAAAGAACGTGATCATAAATCTGCAAGAGATAAAGGGGGACCGTGAGAGCCAGAAGGTTCACGAAGAAACTGAGCACAAACACTAGCAGCAACGAGGGTTTGCAGAGATCGAATGCACGCTCTATTTCGGTCGTTGCTCGCGTTTTCATCCAAGAGAGAGCCATGGCTGAAATGTCTCCATGTGGCTGTCACAACGGCGGAAAGCGTCCGTAGCCGCGCTGTTCCTCGCTGTCGTTAACCGAAAGGGCCGGAAATGCGGCGCCCGGATGTTTCCGGGCGCCGCAATCAGAAGCGATCAACCGAAGTCGAAATCGAAATCGAAATCTATGTCGGCATTCTGTTCGCCAACTTGATCCTGATCGACATCTACGTCGACTGTCTGATCCTGATCGACGTCTACGGCGTTCTGGTTGGCTTGGTCGACATCGTTGTCGGTATCATTGTCGTTGTCGGCGTCGCCATCAGCGTCGGCATCAGCAGTCGCATCGGAATCTGCGTCGCCATCAGCATCAGCATCAGCGTCTGGCGTCGCTATCATCATCCGCGTCAGCATCAGCATCAGCGTCGTTGTCGGTATCGGCATCCGAATCAGCGTCCGCATCAGCGTCGTTGTCCGTGTCTGCGTCCTGATCGGAGTCGTTATCGACGTCCGAATCATTGTTATTGTCGATACCGACGTCAGAGTCCTGGTCGGTATCGACGTCTACATCCAGATCCTGGTCCTGGTCGAGGTCCTGATCGATGTCTGCGACAAAGTCGAAGTCAAAATCGTTGTCTTCAAAATCACCCATCTGCTTACTCCCACATTTGAGGAAACCCGCTCCATCGAACCAACCCCCGGAGCGGATCGATGGTCATGACGCGTTTCAATGCGGTCATTAGGCAACCATCGATGCGATTCAGGATGTCTGTTCAAGGGGATGGAAAAAAGCTGCCAATTGGCATTCGACCGAACCGGCAATACCGCAGGCTCAGGGGCTCGTTCAGCTGTGCTGATTAGCTTATCAACCTGGGCTGAATGGGTTATCTAATTGGGTGAGGGTTAACCTAATCCGGTGACGCCCTTCGGTGTTCCGGGCTTCCGGGAACCATTTAGGTGACCTCCCAGCGTCGGCGTTCAGGCGTCGATGTCGCCCAAGTCAACGACAACATCGATATCGCCATCAATACCGGCGAGTTCGTCAAGGGCGACGCCAAGGCTGGTGGCGTCATCATCATCCTCTCCATCGACGATCGCGCCCACTATCGCTCCTACAAGCGAAGCCACGTCGACATCGACATCGGCGTCGAGATCGTCCCGGACTTCCACGTCGACATCGATGTTGTCGTCGCTTTCGGTGTCCTGGTTGACTCCCACTTCAAAACTGTCCTCGTCATCGTCGTCCACGTCGACATCCGCATCGCTTTCTATTTCGATATCGTCCTCGACATCGATGTCTATTTCGACGAGTATCTTCCCGTCATCGCCTTCGCTGACTTCGACGTCGACTTCGATTCTGCTCATCAACTTCAGGCCTTTGATCAGTATTGATATCGACGGCCCGGCCGCTCGAGCCATCCGTGTCACTATCAACGTCTGCATCCTGATCAAGCTCGCCGTCTTGATCGAACTCAGTATCGACTTCGACGGTGACGGGTTGTGAACCGATGATTGTCACGTCCGTGTCGACATCGTCGTCAAGCTCGGAATCCTGGCTGACGTCGATTTCGAGGTCATCTGCATCGTCGTCCTCGCTGAAGTCGATATCGTCCAGGTCCTGATCAACCATCGTGTCGTTCTCGTCTTCGTCAGGTTCCATCGCACGTCTCTCCATTGCGTGGCCGTCGGCCAGCCTGAGTGAGGCAGGGTCCCATCTTTCGAAGAGCACGCATAGATGCCAAGTTTGGCGATGCCGCATAGCCGTGGATGCGGTAATAGAGCCCTCGGGATTAGCTCAGCGGTAGGTGAAATCGCATTTTTCGTGTCAAAACGACCCGATAAGCTTAATCCCTACGTTTGCGATATATCAGGAAACGAAAGTGATCGAAGATCATTTGCTGATCGAACTACTTTGGAAATCTTGGCTGGATTCCTGCAGGTTGGCGGTCCGCGGTCCGCTGCGCCACCGCCCTGGTTTTCGCTGTCGTGAAAGCGCAGCCTCGCTTTGAAAATTGAGCTCCTGTGCGTAGCCGGCTTTCCGACGAAGAAAGACTGGCGGTTGATCGGCTCGTTATAGCCGCATCAAGCTTTTCCGCCGAAAATTAGTTTCCAGCCGAAAGAAACCGGTTTCACCCAACGGTCGAATATTTGCACTTGTAGTATTTTTGTTACCTTGTCCGGACATTCTGACAGCGGGGGCCCGCCGCGAAGCGGCGCATTTCGACGCTGGTTGTTGAGCGGCAAAACGCTGGAAATTATGGAGATTGGGGATTTTAACGGGAAAAATACTGCTAAAATCAGCAGAAACTTAATTCGTATTTATTAGACTTTTTGCTGATGCCCCCTATAGAGAACTACTTCAAGCTATAGTAGAGTTAAATTGCAAGAGGCATGGAACTAACTGGAATAGCAGGGCATAGGCATATAGAAAATCAAATATAATCCGGGGTTTAGGTCGGAATGAAGCTGGCGGTTTTTGGAGAGGCAACTGTTAGTCTGGGCGGACAACTCGTCCCGCGTGTACCTGCGAATTTTCTTCGCATCATCGTCTATTTGCTCTTGGCGAACGACAACCATTCCATTTCCCGCGGAAAGCTTTCGCAGGTCCTCTGGTCCGACACGGACCAGGCACACGCCTCGATGAACTTGCGCCAGAGCCTGGCGCGCATCCGCAAGTTCCAGGAACAATACGGGTTGAACCTCATCGAGGGCGACGCGACCTATGTCTACCTTAACCTGTCGCAGGTGAAGGCTGAGCTTCTCCGCATCGATCTGCTCGAATATATTAATCTTGCGCGCAAAGGCGATATCGAGTCCGTCCTTGGCCTCTGCGAGCTCTACACGGGCGATCTTCTCGCCCAGAATGAACCGCAAAATTCCGATTTCGACGAGTGGCTGGATGTGGAGCGCGTCAGGTTACGCGACGATCTGATCACGATGCTGCTGGGAATGGTCAACAAGCCGGCGGGCGTCAGCATCGATGAAAAACGCCAATGTGCCCGCAAGCTGATCGAGATCGACCCCTATCAGGAAGTCGGCTACCGAACCTTGATGCAGACAGCATCGCAACTGGGCCTGATCGCCAAGGTTGAGCGGACCTTCCGCGAATGCACGAAGAAGCTGCGCGACGATCTTGATGTAGAGCCGGAAGAAGAGACGATAGAGCTCTATCAGCAGCTCTTGCCCAAGCTCTCGCCGACGACGACGCGTGCGCTCGTCATGGCGCAACCGAGCGTTGCCCTGCGTGGCAACGGTATCGAAATTCAGACGCCCCATTCGATCCTCGCTGCAAATCAGATCGAGCAGAACCGGCAGGCAGGCCTGCCGAGGGTCATCGTCCTATATCTGCCGCACAATGCATCGGATCCGATGGAGCAGCTTGCGGCCTCGCTGGTCGACGATATCACCATCGGGCTTTGCCGCCTGCGCACGCTTTCCGTCGTCGCGCCCTATACATCGAGCAGGGTGGTGAATGAATCATCCATCGACAGCTTTGGCGGACTGAGTGAACAGTTCGGTGTGAACTACGTTGTCGACAGCAAGATCGTTCGCCGCGACGGCTTCTGCTTCCTGTCGGTCAAGTTGATCGATGTAGCCACTCAGGAAATCGTCTGGGCCGAGAAGCAGAAATTCGATTATGTCCTGCCCGAGCAGCAATACCGCCAGCTGTCGATCCGCATCATCCTGTCGGTCGTATCGGTCATCGAGAAGTCGGAACTCGACCGCTACAACAAGCTGTTCCAGGATCCGAATGCGTACTACTGGTATCTGATCGGCAAGCGCGAGATCGACAAGTTCGATCTTCCGAAATTGCGTCAGGCACGGCAGTCCTTCAAGAATGCCTTGACCGCCTCACCGGATTTCGTGCCGGCGCTGAGCGGTATCGCGCGGACGATGCAGAAGGAGTGGCTGATGCTGGCGCGCAGCGAAAAGGACATCCTGCTTGAGGGCGAGCAGATCGCCAAGCGCGCTGCACCGGCCGATCCGGACGACGAGCGCCCCTTGCGTGAGCTCGGCACGATCAGCATGTATCTTGGCAAATTCGACGACAGTCTCGAATATTTCGACCAGGGCGAGATCCATCAATCCGCAACATGCCGATCTACTGGCGGACTATGCTGATGCGCTGACGCATTATGGTTGGCTGGAGCAAGCTGTCGAAAAAATCCGCCAAGCGATTGCCCACAATCCGCTGGCACCCGATTATTATTACTGGGTGGGAGCTGGTGCTCTTCACGCGTTGGACAGGCATTCCGAAGCGGTCGCATTCATTGAAGAGATGAAAAATCCTCGCGTGGCATCCCGACTTATGGCTGCATGCTGGGCGATGCTTGGCGAACGCGAAAAGGCAGATGAGTATCGGAATTTGGCGCTCGAAGATAATCCGAACTTTCGGATTGACGAATGGACCAAGAGCATGTGCCTCAGATTACCAGAACAACGCAAGAAATATGAGACTTCGTTGCGGGAAGCTGGCTTCCAATAACACTTATCAAATCAACGGTTCTTCACTCAACAGGGGGCATCTTCATGGCGAAATATTTCATTATCGGCGAGACGGGCGAAAAGGAATTGTGGCTCGTTGATATCGACAGCCGCACAGTCACGCCGGTTACGGAAGCGTCACTCAAGAGTTCTACGGGGGCTGACTCTAACTTGTTGCAAGAAATAAACAGGGCCCGGACGACTGGTACTACAACAGTGAAGGGCATTAACATTGCCATTGCCGCGGGCACTCGGACTGGAGCAAAGGCGCAATCCTACGTTGTAGATGATTAAGACAGAATGGATATCTACACGAAATATATGGGTAAGAAATAATTAAATACTCTGGTTTCATTGACGTATGCAAGAATTGGAATAACCTTTCCGCGTGGGCTCTCCTCTTGGAAAGGTTATTCGCATGGCAAAGTTTTACATCATTGACGAACCAGAGACGAACAAGCTTTGGCTTATTGATCTGGAACAGCGTAGCGTCGAATGTCTCGACAGAGATGTTATAAATTCAACTGGCAGGGCAGGCAGCGATTTCCTTGCGACGATAGGCGGTCAAAGAACCATCGTTGCGGACAATGTACGGAGCGATCCTTCGGAGCGGGCTTACTCGTTTGATGGCCGTAGTGATCCCTCGGAACGCGCCTATTCGTTTGATGGCCGTAGTGATCCCTCGGAACGCGCCTATTCGTTTGATGGCCGTAGTGATCCTTCGGAACGCGCCTATTCGTTTGATGGCCGTAGCGATCCTTCGGAACGCGCCTATTCGTTTGATGGCCGTAGCGATCCTTCGGAGCGTGCCTATTCGTTTGATGGGCGTAGCGATCCCTCGGAGCGGGCTTACTCCTGTGATGGCCGGATCAATCCGTCGGACAAATCATTTTCAGCGGGTCCCGCTGCGATAAACTGAAGAATGTTGTAAACAGCTATCCGGAGTTCGGATGGTTTTGTGATGGGTGCGTATTTGCGGGCTGATGGAGTGGCAATGAAACCATTGGCCGGGATTCCGGTTCCTGACCGGCTGGTGGCAGACGAAGCGAACCTTCGTTCTGCTTTCCGTCCTGACGAACCTTCGTCGACACGACTGATCGATGCGGACGAAACCGTAAACCGGTTGCGGCCACATTTTTCTCGTTTGGGCATCGTCCGGATGGCCGAAGTCACCGGCCTCGACCGCATTGGCATCCCGGTGTGGATGGCGGTCCGGCCAAACAGCCGGACTCTCGCCGTCAGCCAGGGAAAGGGCGTCAGTGCGGCCCATGCCCGCGCCTCGGCCGTAATGGAAGCTGCTGAGATCGCTATTGCCGAAGATATACCGCTCATCTCTTTCGCCGCAAGCCGCCGTGAATTGCTCGACGCTGGGCATTCGGTATTTGACGGCCGCATGCTGTTGATGCGCGGTGCCGATGAGCCCGGGCCCGACGTGGCCGACTATTGGCTCGAAGGTTTCGACCTGTTGAAGCAGAAGCCGGTGTTCGTGCCGCGCGAGCTTGTCTCGCTCGATTTTACCTCGGCGCGGCGATCCTTCCACTATTGCCAGTCGACAGACGGCCTCGCCTCAGGCAATTGCCTGTTGGAGGCGGTTATTCACGGATTGTGCGAGCGCGTGGAACGAGACGCGACCGAGTTGTGGCGTTTCCAGCGCGACACGGGCGTGCAGGCGCACTGCGTGGATCCGGCCGTTTTTGCCGATGGCAGCATTGACTGGCTGGCGGAGCGTATCACCGCTGCAAACTTCGTCCTGCGCCTGTTCAACATGACTTCGGATATCGGCCTGCCGGTGTTCATGGCGACGATCAGTCCGGCCACGCAGCACGGCACTTATCTGCACTTCGACCTGGCTGCCGGTTATGGCTGTCATCTTTCGCCGCGTGTTGCCGCCATGCGGGCGATCACTGAGGCGGCGCAGACGCGCATCACCAATATTTCTGGCGCGCGCGATGATTTCGACCCGTCGGAATATCACCAGCGTCTCGCGCCCGATCTCGGCGTTTATATTCACGCAGAACCTGCCGGCCACTGGCGGTTCGAGGAGCCCGAGCTGCATCTGCGCGCCAGCCTCGAAACCTACCTCGAACCGCTGCGCCAGCGCGGCATTGGCAGTGTCGTCGCCGTGCCGCTTGGCGGTGAGGACTATGGCATGTCGGTCTGCCGCGTACTGGTCAATGAGCTTGAAAGCCCGGCGGGCACGCGCAAGCATCGCTTCGGCGGACGTGGTCTTAACGCCATGTTGCGGCAATAGGAGCGGTGATGAAGATCCTGTTTGCAGGTCCAAGTCTTTCCGGAACTGAGTTCGTGCCCATGCGCACCGGGGAAGACCGCGTCCTGTCCGAGTATGCGCTGACCTGCCGTGGTCCGGCGAAATGCGGCGACATTACCCATGCGGTCGATCAGGGCTTTCGCGTCATCGGTCTGGTCGATGGCCGGTTCGAAGACGTCGCTGCCGTCTGGCACAAGGAAATCCTGCACGCGTTGTCGGCGGGTGCTACGGTTTATGGCGCTGCCAGCATGGGAGCCTTGCGCGCTGCCGAGTGCCATCCCTTTGGCATGATCGGCATCGGCACGGTGTTTGAGCGTTACGCATTTGGTGGCTTGGAAGACGATGCCGCTGTGGCTCAGGTCCATGCGCCGGCCGAGTTCGGCTATGTTGCTTTCAGCGAAGCGATGGTCACTATCGACGCTACGCTTGACGCAGCATTTGCCGCCAGAGCGATTACTGCCGAGGAACATGGTTTCATCCGCGCGAAAGCCGATGCTGTCTTTTTCAAGGAGCGCACCTGGCGGCGCATCTTCAACGTCGTGTCGCCCGACATCGATGGGGCGGCCGAACGGCTGAAGCCGCATATCCGCAATATCAAGCGCGAAGATGCAGAGGCCTTGCTCGATGTATTGCTCGACCGCAACAGCGTGGCGGCACCGGAACTGGGTTCCGATTTCGCCGGATGGCAGTTCAATGCAACGTCGCAATGGCGCAAGCTGAGGGTTTAATCAGGACTATTGAGGGCGTTCTAATTGCGCCTAACCCCAATTAATTATTCCAATCCATGGAAAATGTGCCGGAAATTGCATCCGAGTCACGCTGACGTAACGGGGGGGGGCCATAATCTCAACCCGTGGTCGCAAGTTTAACGCATGAAAACAAAAACAAAAAAAGCATTCAAGCGTGTGTGGGAGCAAGCGGGCAGTCAGTGGGGGACCTACGCCGGAATTCTATAGTTAGTAAATTAGAATTTCGGCGTAGCACTGCCTCCATCGGACCTTAATCAATTCGGCTCCATCCCAATCCCGACAACGCACAGTAACCATTTTACGCGCGTTCTAGCGCGTTTCACGATTCAGGCTGTGTGGAAAAACCGTAGGCGGGATACTACTCGGATTGTTCGGTGTGATCATCACCGGCGGCAAGCCATTGTACCAGGATGGCTACCGACATCGGCCCAAGATTGGGTATCAACGTCAGATCCAGCTGCCTGGCCCAGGCACGCTCAGGCTCCCAGTCGGGTGGCATATTCCATGGAGTACCGCCATATTCGATCCAGAGTGCATTGACGATCCGTGAATGCACAGTCTTTGATGGGCAAAATGTCTGCAGACGGTTGCGCATAAATACCCTTGGGCAAATGTTGCGTGAAATTGCATGTTGGTGTGGCCGTGGGCAGGGCCGGTGCTATGCTCGGCGGTTGCCCTTCGCGACGGATCCTGGTCTGCAACGGATGAACGCTTTGCCACATGTGGCCGGGTTAATACCCGCCAATGCCTGGAACTGAACGATGTACCCGGCAATCGCTGAAATGATAGCCGCTGCTCCGGCGGAAAAGCGGCTTATTAGCGGCGTGTTCTTCTTCCACTGTTCAATCAGTGGTTCTGGTCTGTACAGCATAATATAGGCCCCCCAACGACCTTTCATTTCTCAAACGCAACCCTGCCGCTTCAGCGCGAAGCGAAGGATCTTACTTGTTGGATCGTGCCCGTATGGTCAGCGATCCGCATAAATCTTCTTCCCCCAAGAAGTACCAAAATAAGTTATTCAATATAAAATTGGTTTTATCCAAATTAATGAGAACTATATTTTGGATTTTCCTTATTCGCACTCAATTTGGTTCCGTATCACAAATAAGTTATAGTATATTGCCTTTTCGTCAATAATTAATAGTGATTAAAACCGGCCGCAAACACGTAGCGATAATTATTGATGGCCGCGAAGGATTTACTCCCATGCTCCGACGGCGACATCGATTCCGGTGGCGTTGCCGTATGGCATTGTTGGATTTTGACATTCAACCTGCCTCGCCGCAGCACGGTTCAGACCTGAATATTTTTTTGCTTGATGAACGACCAGATGGACCTGTTCACTTCGATAATCGCATCGATCGTTGCTTGAATGCGCTGCAGCTCCTCGTCGTCGAGCGCTTCGACCTTTCCGTATTTCAAATTGTCATTCATGTCGACGATCCGCATCAACTGCGTCGACGCCATGACGCCCGATCTCGTCGAACGAATAAATGCAATGGTTGTATTTGTTGCGCAGCCTTTGCTCGCGTGTCATCCGGCTGGTGATTTCGAGAACCGCGGCTTTCGACTCCGGCGTCGTAGAGCTGATCTTTGCCAACCGTTCGAGCAAATCAATGCGCGCTCGCGTCGTGTTCAGCGTCAGGAAAATGACCGTCGCCGCTTCTTTGTTCGTGTTGAGCAGGTGGGCAATCAGGTAGATGAACAGGCTTTCGGTGTTCGTCCACGTATAGTTCAGTTTGCCCACCAGCATCAGTACGTCATTGATGCGGGACATCGCGTTAGATGGCCTGACCCATCGCGTAAGTGTTTTCCGGTCGCACGATCGGCGTACCGTACGCTTTAAAAGGGGGCCGGAACTCCTCCTGGTCAATGCTATCCCGGTAAACTGCCGCCGCCTGGGTACGATTGTGAACACGCAGTTTGCGAATGAGATTGTGCACATGCACCTTTACGGTGTGTTCCGAGAGCGCCAGGCGATCAGCGATGATCTTGTTCTGCAAGCCCTCCGAAAGAAGCTCCAATATCTGATGCTCGCGGAGGGTCAATGTCTTCATTGGCCCGGCACCGCCCTTTGCTTGATTGTTGTGCAAGTGCGCCTTGCCGGCTGCTGCCTTGTCCATTGAGCGCACGATGGTGGACGGATAATATTCACCGCCATTCAACAAAAGCCAAACCACGGCCAGCCAGATATCGAGTTTCAGACTGAAGGGAAGAAGCCCCTGCACGAGTTTGCTGTCAAACAAGGTGTTGAATTCATGGATACCGGCATTGTTTTCATCAATCATGAGCGTGATGGAAGCGTTCGGGAAACGTTGCTTGCATCGCGCTACACAATCAGGGAGATCGAAGACGAAACCTGCGTGGGCATGCACAAGTACAAGGCCCGTTTCAGCGTCAGTTTCATCGGACTCTGCAAGTTTGCTCGACAAGCTGACTTTGAGATCCGGGAATGTTCTCTCTAGTGATTGGACCAATCCCTGAAAAACGACGCCAGATTCGGCATAAATGAAGATGCCAGTCCTGAATTTTGTTTCATTGTCATTCTTCGACCCAAGTTGAAGATGGTTCGATACTGTACGCTGTGTTGTTCCACTCATAATTTTCCCCTATACCCTTTATTGAGAGAAGTATTTTCTCTCCGGATTTGTGTTCTCTTATTGTTTTTTATTTGGGTAAGTTCTTTCTATTCAGTTTTTATGCGCTGCCTAAACCCAACTATCCGTGTTGATTACCAAAGAATTAATAAATCGCGCGTGACGTGGCCGTGACCAGGCAAAAACCTAGCATTTAATTGGGTTTATGAGGTCCTCGAAGCTCGCGCCAGAGCATTAAACACTCGGTCCTCCGGCTGGTTTTCTCGACAATATTAACTATGGGCAGCAAGGCTTTTTAATCCTTCGAAATCAGGTTCCAAGGCGCCCGCTCCGAAATGCTCTTGAAACGATTGCATTTTTTTGACTTCAGAGGTGAATACCCGCTGATCACAGCCTAATCCCGCACCTAAACAGAATTGGTAGCTTAACGTCTGGCCGCTTTGGGATTAACGTTACAAGGCTTGGGCGCATAGTTGTGTGTGGGGATGTCCAAGTAGTAATCCCGTGAAAAAAACAAAATTGAACACCATTGGCAAATAGTATCCAGAATCACGCTGGTGCTATGTAAATAAATGACGTCTGTTTTCAAAAAAAAGCATGCGGCGCTCGCAATATAACCTCGTTTGAAATGCATAGAGGTTCTTGCTGGCTCCGACCACAATAAAATCGGAGGGCTTTTTATGAGTAACGGTAAGAACAACAACTACAATTTCCACCCGGGTGGCGATCCGTCAGCGAGTGCAGATGCCGATGCATCAGCGGTGGCTGCCGCACTGGCCCTTCAGTTACAGGGGCAAGCTCAGGGGCAACTGGAGGCTCAGGGGCAGGGGCAAGGACAGGGGCAAGGCCAAAGCCAGGATCAGCATTCAAGTTCGGACAATTCGAACTGGAATGGCAACGGTAACCTCAACGGCAATGGTAACCTCAATGGCAATGGCAATCTGAATGCCAATGGTAATCTGAATGCCAACCTGAATGAAAGTGATAACCACAATACCAATACCAACACGTCGGAGACGACCGTGACTGTTGATGTTGGCGTGAACTTGGATGGGTATCTGCCTACTGACAATGATTTTGCAGATCTCGATCTGATTAATACCAATTTCGACAACATGTTTATCACTGACTCCGGCAGCATCAACTTCGATCCGGGCAACGATGTCGACTTCTCGAACATCTTCAACAGCGCGTTTAACGGTGCGGGTACGAACACCGGATTTGCTGTTAACCAGGTGGCAGATCTGGTCGACAATGACGAGCTCGCTCACGTCAGCCAAGACAACTCGGGCAGCGTAACGCTGAATGCAACCGGGGGTGCTGCGACAGCGGGTGATGGTATCGGAGCTGGTGGCGATGGTGGTTGGGACAGCTGGTTTGGCAACGACGGCGGCGGCGCACATGCCGACGACGACTTGGCTGGTTCCAGTGCAGCAAGTGCTGCAGCCAACATTACATCGACAGCGTTTACGCAGGAAATAGTTCTCGGCGCCAATCTGCAGCAGAACGCTTTCGACGCTACCGTTATCAACGGAACCTACACGCACACCACCATCAGTGGCGACAGCGAGTGACGGTAACACGCAGGCATTCTGCCTGAATTGACATTGGTCTGCGCAATCTTTGCGCAGACCTCTTTGTCAGCAAGGTGGCGGATTGCCGTGAAATTTAGCGGGGACCATCATAATGCTCGGTTTTGGTGATCAGATTTCAGAATCGATTGCTCACTTCATAGGCTATTTTCATACATCCATTGAGGCTGCGAGAGCACGGTTCGAATACCGTGAATTCGAAACGACGCCAGCGAAGGAGCCGGACTTCAATGACATCCTTTCAGTTCAAACCAATCCGACCCAGTATTTGAATCCCGGATCATTTGAACCGGATATACACTACGCTCCGCCCGTGTGGTCGCCGCTTGGTCAGCCGGCCATGCCATGGGTAGATATCGATACGATTGAAATGGATATCTCAGGACACAGGTCCCCGCAGCCCCTGCCGAAGCACCACGCTTCAAGCTCACATCATCCAAATCCACATAGTGTCGAGCAGGAACCGTTCGTTGGGCCAGGCCCTTCCGAGACATCGCTTGTCCTGAAGCAAACCAATCATATGCAAGACAACGACGTCGTGATCATGGGTGACCACGCCCCCGTTAATATCGACTTTGTTGATGATGCGGCCTTTGCGCATTTGTCCGCCAATGCTTTTTCCATTTCGGAGCCGTTTTCGTCAGCTTCCATCCCGGCTTCTGGGGTTGAGTTGGCCCAATTCTTCGCAAATCAGTCGGCGTTTATCCACGCAGCAGCGACAGGACCGCTGGCCCAGACGCCTGGTGTAACGGTGGTCTCCGCGCCCACGATCGATGGTCTCTTTGTCAATGGTTCGCAAGTGGCAGGTCCACCGAGTTTGATCGATGCAATCCCGGAAGCCATCAAGCAAACCGATCACAGCAGTTCACAGGCGACGGTGACGACAAGCCAGCCGGCGGTGATCAATGGGACCGACATTGTAGGCTCCATAACGGTTCAGGCCGGCGCCAACCTCATGGTAAATGAGGTGGTCCTGCAAAGTCTCGATACCGTCAGCGCGCATTTTGCCGTCGCAGGCAACTACTGCCGCATTGATGTTGTCATTCAGACCAATGCATTTAGCGATGTGGACACGTTCCAGAACGGTTTTTCGGCTCAGCAGTCAATGTGTCAGCCATCGACCAATGCAATGAACATTGCCAACTTCGTTCATCAGGTTGACGACCTGCAATCGGCGGATGCCTCCGGCAACGCTTCAGCATTTCCGCAAAACTGGCAGATTACGCTCATCAGCGGCGATCTGATCCAGATGGATTGGATCTCCCAGTACAGCTTCATTTCCGACAATGACATGCATGTGCTTTCGGCGACCGGTGCCTATACCACAATCATTACCGGCGGAAACATGGCAATCAATTCGGCTTCCTTTGCCGACCTTTGCACTTCCTATGATCTCGTGCTCATCGGCGGCGATTATTACGATGGCAATTTCATCTTCCAGACCAATATCCTGTTCGACAACGACACATTCACGTCGGGTGGCGCCGCGAACAATTACGATGGCGCTTTGTCGACAAGCGATAACCTGTTGTGGAACGCCGCCAGTATCCAGAATGGGGACACCATCAATTGGGTGAGCGGTCTTCCGGACCATTATCTGCAGGCTATGAACGGGCTTGCGAATGGCGATTATAAAATGCCCGATGGTTTCCACCATGATCAGAATTTCCAAGGGTTCGAAGGCCTGAGCGTTCTTTTCATATCCGGCAATGTCTACGATCTGAACTATATCGAACAGGTCAATATCCTCGGTGATGCGGACTACGTTGCACACTTTGAAGACGGGATCCTGACCGCTTCATCCGATACAGTATGGGATATCAGCACGGGCTCGAACGCTTTGATCAACGTCGCCGTGATCGTCGATGACGATACGCACGGGGAGGGCACGTCCTATGTGGGAGGTGCCGTTTATTCTGACGCCATATTGATCCAAGCCGAAATTATCGTTTCCCAAACCGCAATACCTGCGACCGGCCAAAGTCAGCCGCTGGCAAATGAAGTGGTGGCGTTTCTCGACCATGAAACGGACGCGCCGGCAACAAACGACCACGCCGCTCCTATTCACGTTCCGGACACCACCCACTCGGTCGATGTCATGCAAACGGTTCTCGCATAGGAACGATGATGCGCGGAGGGAGCGAGAAGCATGAAATATGACGAGCAGGCCGAAGTGCGGTCCACATCCTCGAACGCGCCGCAGGCAATGGCTGCCCGCGAAGAACTCGATGAACTGCTGGCCGAAATGGAAAGCACGATTACCATGCTGTTTCGGCAGGAGACGGATACCGACCTGCCTGTCCCGCCATTGCCAGTAAAAGTCGCCGAAGCGGCAACTGCGGATGCAACGCCCATCCTGAACATGGTCGAACCTGCGGCGAGTGAATTGGTGGTTGGCGAGACCCCGGCCGATTCGGTGGACACCGCGGTAGAGGAGCCGGCAAAGGCTGCGAGCGCTCCCCACTTCCAATCCACAGCCGCGAACACCGCTGCTGCAGAAGTCGGGAAGGTCATTGAAGGTGATCGCGGGCCGCTCAGGATTCGGGAAACCGGCCATGGCGGCGGCTTTCACAAGCGTACTGCAGCGGTCAGCTTCAGCGACAGCTTCAACAATGGCGTCAGGGCCGTCCGTAAGAACCTTGTCATCGTCATGGGTTTCACGGTCTTTCTGAACGTCCTCGTCCTGGCAATCCCGATCTATCTTTTCCAGATATCCGACCGCGTCCTTACCAGCCGTTCGACCGATACGCTGATCATGCTGACGCTTGTCATTGTCGGAGCCGTCGTTGTTCAGGTCGTGCTCGATGCGATACGCCGCTTCATTCTTATGCGCACGGCAGTCGAGGTCGCGGTGCAACTGGGTGCGCCGATCTTGAGCGCTGCAGCGCGCGCTTCGCTCAACGGCAACGGAAAAGACTATCAGGTGCTCGGCGATCTGCAGCAGCTGCGCGCCTTCCTGACTTCGGGCACGCTGCTGTCATTTTTTGACGCGCCGATTGCACCGATTTTTCTCTTGGCAGTTTTCCTGGTGCATCCACACCTTGGCTATATCGTCGTGGTCTCGTCACTCATTCTCATCGTCATTGCCTTCATCAATCAGCGGGCAACCGCCGCTTCCTTTGCCGAGGCGACCAATTATCAGAGCCGGGCCATGCTGCATCTCGACTCCATGTCGAGGAACTCCCAGATTATCAATGCGCTGGCGATGATTCCGGAAGCGGTACGCATTTGGGGCCGCGACATGGCAGGGTCATTGCGTTCGCAGGTCAAAGCCCAGGATCGTAACATCGTCTTCGCCACCATATCCAAATGCTCGCGCTTGCTCACGCAGGTCGCCATGCTTGGTTGGGGTGCACATCTGGCGATCGACGGGCAGCTGACGGGTGGTATGGTCATCGCCGCGTCGATTATTGCCGGTCGTGCGCTCGCGCCGATCGAAGGCGCGATCGAGGGCTGGAACAATTTCATCCAATTCCGTTCGGCTTTTGGCCGTATCCGCAATCTTTTGCAGACTTCGCCATTGAACTTTGAACGCTTGCGCTTGCCGGACCCGCAGGGCCGACTTGACGTGGATCGAATTCTCTACGTTCCGCCCCCCAATAAGAAAGTCATTTTGAACGGTATTTCCTTCACGCTGATGCCCGGCGAGTCCATGGCGATCATCGGCAATTCAGGTGCCGGGAAGACCACCCTCGGCAAAATGCTGGTTGGATCGATCTTGCCGACTTCTGGAAGCGTTCGTCTTGATCTGATGGACTTGCGAAACTGGGATCAGCGGCAGTTCGGTGAAAACATCGGCTATCTTCCACAGGATGTGCAGCTCTTCCCCGGTACGATCAAGGCAAATATCGCCCGGATGCGCGACGATGTAAGCGACCAGTCGATTTTTGACGCTGCGGTGCTGGCGGACGTTCACGAACTGATTGCAGGCTTTCCGCAAGGCTATGAGACCGTCGTTGCTGCCGATGGCGCACCTTTGTCCGGAGGCCAGAAGCAGCGCATTGCGCTGGCGCGGGCATTCTTCGGCAATCCGACCCTCGTTGTGCTCGATGAGCCCAACTCCAATCTCGACTCCCAGGGCGATGCCGCCCTTACCAAAGCCCTGTTTCATGCAAAGAAGCACAAGATAACCGTCGTGACGATCACCCAGCGGCCGGCTCTGCTCAACTGTGTCGACAAGATCATGGTTCTGAGCAACGGCACGGTGACGATGTTCGGTACGCGGGCAACAGTGATGGAAGCACTCTCACGCAAGAACAAAGAGGCGGATTCGGTTCCAATCATCCGAGCCGCCGAATAGGTGAATGGCGATGGCCGCATCAAACATAATGAATAACCTGGAATGGTACGACGGCGTTCCAAGATCAATCAGGCCCTATACAAAATTCGGGATAGTGCTGATCTTCGTCTGCTTTGGCGGCTTCGGCACGTGGGCTGCAACCGCACAACTTGCAGCTGCAGTCATCGCGCCGGGCAGCTTTGTAGCCACAGGCAAGAACAAGGTCGTTCAGCATCTGGAAGGCGGAATTATCAAGGAGCTGCTGGTCCGAGAAGGTGACCGTGTCAAGGAAGGTGATGACCTTGTCCACCTTGACGAGACAGCGCCGCGCGCCAATTCGCAACAGCTGTTCCTGCGCCAGGCGCGTCTTGAAGCAATCCTCGCCCGGCTTCATGCCATTGTCCACGGCGAAGATCGCTATCAGCCGCCGAAGATCATCCTGGAGAATATGGCCAATCCGGAGATACGTGCCGTCAACGATAGCCAGAGCGACAATTTCAATGCGGCCCATGCAAAATATGCCAATGAACTCCAGATGATGCAGCGCAATATCTCGGCGCTGGAATTCCGCCGCATCGGGCGTAATGCGCAGATTGATGCAACACGTAAACAGGTCCTTCTGCTCAATGACGAGTATGAGGCCAAGTATTCGCTCTATAGAAAAGGGCTCATGGCCCGCTCTGAGGTCAGCGTTCTCGAACGCGCCATAGCGGATGGCAACGGCACGATTGCGCGGCTTGACGCAGAAATCCAGGAAGTCAACGCGCAGATCGAGAAATTCCAGAAAGAAATGATACAGACGAAGGATACCGAAAAGCAGGCGGCGCTTGATGAGGTCCAGAGCGCCGAAGCCGAACTCGACACCGTACGCGAGCAGTCGCGCCAGGCGGAAGATATTCTGAGCCGCACCGTGGTCAAGGCTCCCGTTTCGGGCACGATCATCCGTCTCTATTATCATACGCCGGGCGGGGTCATCGAAAGCGGAAAGCCGATCATCGAGATTCTTCCCGCAGGTGTACCGCTCATCATAGAGGCGCAGATCCCCCGCATGCAGATCGATGAGGTCAAGGAAGGCCAGGTGGCACATGTGCGCCTGAGCGCGCTCAACCAGCGCACGACGCCGATCATCAACGGCCGGGTCGACTATGTGTCAGCCGATTCCGTAACTGACGCCACAAGCAACCAGAAGCAGGAGGTCTATCTGGCGCGTGTCAGTATTCCTGCGGACGAGCTTGCCCGGATCCATGGCTTTACGCCAACGCCCGGAATGCCGGCGGATATTCTCATCCAGACTCACGAACGTACATTCTTCGAATATCTTGCAAAGCCGGTGATCGACAGTATGTCACGCGCCTTCAGAGAATCCTGACCCGGGTCATCCCTCTGACAAATGGCGGCCGCGGGTCGCGAACGCCATTTGTCTGAATTCCATTGTGCAGTTAATTGCAGGCTTGCCAGGCGATCCGGCGAATATCGGTGCGGGCAATGCCAAGATCGGCAAGATTGCGATCGGTGCAAAGGCGCAGTTCGTGCAGGTTCTGCCGGTACTGACGGTACTTTTGAATACGGTGGCGAAGGCTCATGGTTCATACCCCTTTATGTTTTTTTGCCCTCCCTGAAACAAAATATGCAGTGAGTTGTATCGATTGAAAATTGCCGTTGTTGCAAGGCAGCATTGATGTTGCTGCATAGCAGCAATCGGCCGGCGCGGCCCCGGGTTTGACAGGCTTTCATTTCCGGACCGCTTCCGGCTATAAAAGATCGGCTGATATCGACCCCTCTCAGGATAGAAAAGTGCCCCAACACAAATCATCTGCACGCGACAGGCTCGAACAAATCCTGACGCGACTATCTGCACGCGCCGCTGATGAGCGCGTTTTTGTCAAGCTGTACTTTGAGACCGCACGTCTTGAGGCGGATGCGGCCGACAAGCGCATGGCGGACGCGGCGCTGCGCGGGCCGCTCGACGGCAGGATTGTCTCGATCAAGGATCTGTTCGATGTCGCCGGTGAACCGACACTGGCCGGTTCGATCATTCGGCAAACTGCAGCGCCCGCAACCATCGATGCAGTCGTTGTCGAAAGATTGCGGGCAGCAGGGGCAATCATCATCGGGAAGACGATCATGACTGAATTCGCCTTCACCGCCGTCGGGCTCAATCCGCACTATCCCGTTGCAGGGAATGCCGTTGATCCGCGCCGGATTGCCGGCGGGTCATCGACTGGCGCGGGCATCTCGGTGGCGGAAGGTACGAGCGAAATCTCTATCGGATCGGATACCGGTGGCTCGGTCCGCATTCCGGCAGCACTGAACGGGGTTGCGGGGTTCAAGCCCACAGCAAGGCGCATACCACTGCAAGGCGCGTTTCCCTTGTCACCAAGCCTCGATTCCATCGGCCCCCTAGCGCGTTCCGTTTCTGATTGCGCGGTAGCCGACTCCATCATGGCGGGGGAGGCGGTTGGCCTTCCTGAACCGGTCTCGCTGAACGGCTTGCGCATCGGCGTGCCTCGCAGCCAGTTGCTTGACTCGCTTGAGAAACCGGTTGCCCATGGTTTCGACGAGACCCTGAAGGCCTGCGAGAAGGCGGGGGCTCTCATCATCGAATGCTCAATCGACGATCTGATCGATGCAATGGCTGACGCCACTTCGGTCGGTTCGATTGCAGGCATTGAAGGCAGCCGGGTTCATGCCTCCTGGCTGCACGATGACACACTGGATGTCGACCAGCGGGTAAGGCGGCCGCTTCTGCGCCGGTTGAGTGTTTCGGAGTCGGATTACATCAGCGTGATGCAGAAGCGGCAGGCGCTCGTTCGGCAAATGGATGAACGCATCGGCAATTTTGACCTGTTTGCGATGCCAACCGTACCGATTGTGGCACCCTTGATCGCCCCGGTCATGGATGATGACGCCTTCTACAAGGAAACGGAATCTCAGCTTCTGCGCTACACGCAGATCGCCAACCAGTTCGACCTTACCGCGATCAGCCTGCCCATGCCGGGCATGCAATTGCCCGCCGGATTGATGCTGATAGCGCAGCATGGCGCGGACCGCCGGCTCCTTGCTATGGCCTTGTCCGTGGAACAGCTTCTATCCAAATCGGTATAGTCAGGCGATTTGCCGGTGTTATTTTTAGGGCGGGTGGAAATAGCACTCGCAATTTCCGGCAATCTCGTCAGGATGCGCACCGGAAGTTACCCCCTTTGCAATAAAGAAGAGGCCCCGCCCGTGATCCGCCATTGTGTATTTCTCCGTTTTCGTGACGATGTGCCGGCGAGTGAGCGGCAATCCATCTACCTTGCCCTTGAGGCCCTCTGTGCAAAGCTGCCAGGTGCAAACGCGATTCAATGGGGTGAGAATGTCAGTCCAGAAACCGGGATGGACAAGGGCTTCTCCGAAGGGTTTATCCTCGACTTTGCCGATGGCGCCGCTCGAGACGCCTACCTCGTTGATGCCGAACACCAGACGATAGCCAGGAATATCGTGTCGTCGACTGTGGGCGGTGCTGAAGGTGTTATCGTTTTTGATATGGAAGTTTGAGACCGATGCAGGATAAGGAATTCTTCAAAAAACTCTTTCAGGCCGCTGTCGATGCAGCTGATCCGGAGCTGACGATTGCCGCGCATCTTCCACCAAAGCCGAAAGGCCGGACGATTGTGATCGGAGCCGGCAAGGGTTCGGCGCAGATGGCCAGCGCGTTCGAGAAGGTTTGGGACGGCCCGCTCGAAGGCGTCGTTGTTACCCGTTATGGCTTCGGCGCAGCGTGCAAATACATAGAAATTATCGAAGCGTCCCATCCGGTTCCGGACGCTGCCGGCCTTGTTGCCTCAAAACGTCTGCTTGAAACCGTGTCCGGTCTTACCGCAGACGACCTGGTTGTGGCGCTGATTTCGGGCGGCGGTTCGGCGTTGCTGCCGTCGCCGCCGGAAGGCATGACGCTGGAAGACGAGATAGCGGTCAACAAGGTTCTGCTCGCATCGGGCGCCCCAATCTCGGCAATGAATGCGGTGCGCAAACATCTCTCCACGATCAAAGGCGGGCGGCTCGCCGCTGCGGCCCATCCTGCCCAGGTATTTTCTTTGATTGTTTCCGATATTCCGGGGGACAATCCGGCGTTTGTCGCTTCTGGCCCGACGGTCACCGACGAAACGACGCGGGAAGATGCTCTTCGGATTGTCGAGCGTTACAATCTCGATTTGCCGAAGGCAGCGCTGGCACGTCTACATTCGGACAAAGCCGATGCTCCCAAACCTTCCGACGCTCTCTTTGCCGGGCATGAACATCATCTGATTGCTTCCGCCGCGGTCTCGTTGGAAGCAACTGCCAAGGCAGCGCGCGACCTGGGCGTCGAAGCGGTTATCCTGTCAGATGCCATCGAAGGCGAAGCGCGCGAAGTCGCCCATGTTCATGCGGCGCTCGCCAAACAGGTTCTGTTGAAGAACCAGCCATTTACAAGGCCAGTCGTGATTCTTTCTGGCGGGGAAACGACCGTGACCGTCCGTGGTAAGGGCAAGGGCGGTCGCAACAGCGAATTTCTTTTGTCGCTTGCCCTCGATATCGACGGGGCGGATGGCATCAGCGCCTTCGCGGCCGACACCGATGGGATAGACGGATCTGAAGACAATGCCGGTGCGTTTGCGGACAGCACCAGCATTGCGCGGCTGCTGGCAAAGGGTCACGACGCTTCGGCCTATCTCAACAGCAACGATGCCTGGACCGCGTTCAACGCGATCGACGACCTGTTCGTGCCGGGTCCCACCGGCACAAACGTCAATGATTTGCGCGCCATCTTAATTCGCTGAACGTTTGCCCGGATTGACGTGGTATCGCCACGATTGGATGGTCAACCGGAAACCGATTCCCTCCATGCAAAGGAAAATCGAATGCGAACTGCACTGCCCCTGGTTGCCCTGTCCCTCGTTCTTCTTGCGGGCTGTACCACAGGACCAAAGGTAACCGCCTCGGGACCCTCGCCGGCCAAGGACACCTATTATGTTCCGCCACCCAAATCCTTGACGACGCGGGCAACGGCTGAAGCTGCCGCAAAGGACGCGGCGAAGCCCGCGGCTGCACAGTAACCAGATACCCGTTCTTTAGCGCCGCCTTCGATTTGAGGGCGGCGTTTTCGCGTCAAGGGATAACCACTGGGAGGGGTTTGGCGAGGCCGATGCAGTCCCATCGGACGAAGTCGAGTGAAGGTGCCTGAAACAACAAAACCCACCGCGGGAGGAGGTGCGGTGGGTTTCGTTGGTTATGGAGGGCCTTCTGGGAGGAGAAGAGGCCATCCGTTTCGACAGAGCCGGGAGGAGGTGACGCTGTCGAAAATTCCTGATCTGAGAATAACTCAACTCGACTGATTTAATATAGACAATATTGCATAGCAGCATTGCGTTTGGTGCATTGCAGCATTTGCCGTCCGTCACGCTCCAATCACGGGCTGTTGACTATGCATAGGGAACGGAACCAGTCCCCAATCCGTTAATAATCCATGAACGAGGCAAAAATAGCGATAACCGCTGGGGCCTCTAAGTGTGATCGGGAGGGGCGGGCAATGCAATTTTATAGATCATCTATCCCCATTCTGGCTGCGGCGCTCATAGCGTCTACTGCTGCAGTGGCTCCGGTGCATGCATTCAATATCAAGAACCAAACGGAGGCATCTACGGAGAGTACTGACGTCAGCAATGAAAGGTTTCAACAGGCGGCCGTGCTCGAAGCACGGGCCTATATCTGCGGAACTGACGAAGCCAGTGAAGCTGCCATGACGGCGGGAATGAAGGAGACCGGACTGCCGGAAGATATAGCGGTCGAAATTGTCTCTGATCTGGCCTCGGGAATAATCGACAAGGCAGAAGAGACAGGCTCGAGAGCTTTATGCGGAAAAGCGAAAGTTCAACTTTCAAATTTCTAGCAGGGATTGTTCGATGGTCAAATTAAATATTGAACACATCCAGGCACTTACGTATAGTTTTGTAAAATTTTAACAAAATTTGATAGAAGCGCTGCAGGATCACAGATATTTGAAGCAATGTCTGGGCTTTTCAAACCAGTTGTTTTGCTATTAATGTGAGATATAAAGTCATATCGCGATCAGCAAGCACAATTAACCATCGACAAAATTTTCCACGAAAGTATCGCGGAATTTGTTGATAAGCACATTGGTCGCATGGCTATTGCCTGCACACTGATGCGAGAACGTTTGGTGCGAGGGGTAGTTCACCATTGCGGTTCACGGGATATGGGAGAGAACAGCATGAGCAAGAGAGCAAAAACACTGGAAGCACTGAAAACGGAGCTCTCGAAATTGTGCACGGTTGCAGACAATGAAGGTTTCGAAATGATCGCCTACTTTATCGAAACCGCAATTCGCGAGGCCGATGAGCAATTGTCGCAGGAAACCCGTGCTGTCGCTGGTCTCGAACTGCGTCTGCAATCGTCACGCCCTGTCTAGCTCTCGCAATCTCTCCCATTCAATCAAGCTTCAATATTTGTGAATCATGAAATCGCCTGCGCTCATTGTGCGCGATAGGTGCTTGCCTATATGAAGCCAATGACCCCTTTATCTGTCCTCGACCTTTCACCGATTACCGCTGGCAGCAATGCCGGGCAATCTCTCCGCAACTCGCTCGATCTTGCGCAACATGCAGAACGCCTCGGTTATAATCGCCTGTGGCTCGCCGAGCACCATAGTATGCGCGGAATTGCCAGCGCCGCGACGGCTGTGGTGATTGCCCACGTGGCCGCGGGCACCTCGAAGATTCGCCTCGGTGCGGGCGGTATCATGCTGCCAAACCATTCCCCGCTGATGGTCGCCGAAGCCTTCGGTACACTTGCCTCTCTTCATCCGGACCGGATTGATCTCGGCGTTGGCCGCGCACCCGGTACGGATCAGATCACCGCCCAGGCCCTGCGGCGCAATCTGGATCAGGACATTAACGGTTTCCCGCAGGATGTGGTTGAACTGCTGGGCTATTTCCGCGATCCCGAACCTGGCCAGCGCGTTGTCGCCGTGCCTGGAGCGGGGCTCAAGGTGCCGGTGTGGATACTGGGCTCGAGCCTGTTCGGTGCGCAGCTCGCAGCGGCGCTCGGCTTGCCCTATGCCTTTGCGTCGCATTTTGCCCCGGCGGAAATGGAGCGCGCCATCGAGATCTACCGCACCCGGTTCGAGCCGTCCGAATACCTCGACAAGCCTTATGTAATGCTGGGCCTCAATGTCTTTGCGGCCGAGACCGATGCCGAGGCGAAGCTGCTGCAAAGCTCGCAACAGCAGGCTTTCGTCAACTTGCGTACGGGTAACCCCGGCCAGCTCCCTGCGCCCATGGAAGGCTATGAGGAAACCCTGGACCTGCATGCCAAGGCGATCTTGCGCCAGGCGCTGTCATGCACTGTGGTCGGCTCACCGGAGACCGTCAAAGCCGGTGTCGAGGATTTTATCCAGCGCACGGGTGCGGATGAAATTATGGTGACAGGACAGATCTTTGATCACACGGCGCGAATACGCTCCTACGAGATTCTTGCCGAGGTCATGATCAAGCGACCTGAAGCCGCACCCCTAAGCCGCTTGGCGTAAGCCACCTGCTGCCTCGATGAAAGCAATGACTTCGTCGAGGCCGTTCCTGCGCAGCATGTCGGTAAAGACATAGGGCTTGGCGCCGCGCTGAATCCTGGTATCGGCGTCCATAACGTCGAGATTTGCCCCGACATATGGCGCCAGATCCTTCTTGTTGATGATCAGCAGGTCTGACCGGGTGATGCCGGGCCCGCCCTTGCGCGGTATTTTCTCGCCCTGGCAGACGGAAATCACATAGATCGTCAGGTCGGCGAGATCGGGCGAGAAGGTTGCCGCCAGATTGTCGCCGCCCGACTCGATGAAGACGATATCGAGATCTGGATGCCGCTTGTTCATCTCGGCGATTGCCTGCAGGTTGATGGTTGCATCCTCGCGAATGGCGGTATGCGGACAGCCCCCTGTTTCCACGCCCATGATGCGGTCTTCGGGCAGCGCCTGCAGCCGGTTGAGGATCAGCGCGTCTTCCTTGGTATAAATGTCGTTGGTGACGACAGCAATGGAATAGCGGTCACGCAACGCCTTGCACAGCATCTCGGTGACAGTGGTCTTGCCGGAGCCGACTGGCCCGCCAATGCCAACCCTGAGCGGTCCGTTTTGCGAAATCATGAGCGAAATACCCTCGAATATTGTGTTTCATGTTGCATGGCCATGATGTCGGACATGATGGTCGCTGAGCCGAGATCATCAAGATTCAGAATCTGCCGCCTGCGCAGCGATCGTTATGATCTGCATTTCCATCGCTGCCATCAGGGCGACGCCGTGGCTTTGACCGAGCGGTATTAGACGGACAGCACCCTGAATAAGGTTCGAAAGAACCGCATGCAGAAACGCCGCTAGCGCAGGCTTCAGCGAAACGCCGTTGCTGGCAGCAATGGCGGCGACGGCGACGGGGTAGGGCATGTCATCGGCGAAGGCGGATTCTTTTACGCCCCAATGCCGTATGGCATGCAGGAATGCGTTGCCTTGGAGCATGGTTTCCATATGCCGTTCTTTCGAACCCGCCATGGCTTCGCCGAGTTCGGCGATGTGCTGGAAATCGACACCGCTGTCCGACGCCCGCCAGCTTGCCGCAAACAGAACAGCGTCATTCCACACCGAACCGTGGTGCATCAAATCGTACAGCCAGTTCTGCAGTGAGGTCTTGTCATGGATCAGTCCGTCATGCACGGCCCGCTCGATCCCGTGGCTATAGGAAAACGCCCCGACCGGGAAGGCCGGGGAGAGCCACGTCATCAGGCGCAAAAGCGCCGCGTTTGGGTCAAGGTCAGTCATCGGCGTGATGATGGTGGTGCTCATGATCGTCATGCCCATGCGAATGGCCGTGCCCGCTGTGATAGGCTCCGCGCAGCGGATGGAATGGAGCGGTGATCTCGATAACTTTGGCGCCGAGCCCTTCCAGCATCCCTTTTATGACGTGATCTCTCAAAATGACGATGCGATTCTCTTCGAGTTGAGCCGGCAGATGCCGGTTGCCGAGGTGCCAGGCCAGTTCCGTTAAATGCTGCCGGCTGCGAGGAGTGATTTCGTAGAGCGACTCATTGGCCGCAATGATCTCTGCCATCCGCCCGTCTTCGAGAATGAGCACATCGCCATGGCCGAACGCGATCGCATCAGGCAGATCGACAAGGATTTGCTCGCCCCTTGATAAGGTCAGCACCTTGCGGCGCAAATGCCGCTCGTCATGGGCAAGCACCACATGATCGAACGCCGTGCCGTGATAATGTCCGGCGTGGCCGTGATCCGTCACTCGCTTCATTTTGGGTTTTCCGGGTTGAAATCGTGGTTCATGCACAGGAAGAAATCGATTGGCGGCGCGTGGCCAGTCAATTGTGACAGCAGCGTATGCACCTGCCCGCGATGATGGGTCTGGTGGTTGAAAATCTGTGTCAGGCAGCGATCGAGCGTTGAGATATAGGGCTCACCTTCGGTGGTGATCCAGCGAAAGACTCCCGTGAGCGATGCTTCATTCATGCCCTCGATCACGCCGACGATGTGATCATCGAGCGCAATGCGGGCGGCATGGAGGTCGCCGAAGTTGTCGTGCAGGATAACGTCGAGCGATGGAATGGCATAAAGGTTGCCGGTAAAACGCCCGAACCATAATTTGTCGATCGCCAGAATGTGGTTGAGCGTGCCGTGGACGGATTTGAAGAAGGCGCGCCGGTCCGCGAAATAGTCTTCCGGGTCGAGTGTCGCGACAGCCGCGTAAATTCGCCCATTGGCCCATCTGTTGTAATAGGCGAGGCGCCGAAAATGGTCTTTCATTGCATTGTCCTCAAAACAGGAAATAGCGTTGCGCCATCGGCAATACCGTCGCGGGTTCGCAGGTCAACAGTTCACCATCGGCGCGCACTTCATAGGTCTCCGGGTCGACCTCCACATGCGGGGTCGCATCATTGTGGATCATCGAGGCCTTGGAAATGCCGCCCCGCGTGTTCTCGACCCCGATCAACTGCTTGTCGATGCCAAGCGACTGGCGCAAACCGGCTTCAACCGAAGCCTTGCTGACGAATGTCACCGACGAATTGCTGACATTCTTGCCATAGGCACCGAACATATAGCGATAGTGTACCGGCTGTGGCGTCGGGATCGACGCATTCGGATCGCCCATCGGCGCGGCGGCGATCGAGCCGCCAATCAGGACCATGTCTGGTTTCACACCGAAGAAGGCCGGATTCCAAAGCACGACATCGGCACGTTTGCCAACCTCGATGGAGCCAACATGCCGCGAAACGCCCTGTGCGATAGCCGGGTTGATGGTGTATTTGGCGATATAGCGCTTCACGCGGAAATTGTCGTTGTCACCTGTCTCCTGTGGCAGACTCCCGCGCTGGCGCTTCATCTTGTCGGCAGTCTGCCAGGTGCGGATCAGCACTTCCCCGACCCGTCCCATCGCCTGGCTGTCGGAAGAGATGATCGAAAACGCGCCGATATCGTGCAGGAGATCCTCGGCCGCGATCGTTTCCTTGCGGATGCGGCTCTCGGCAAAGGCCACGTCTTCCGGGATAGAGGAGGACAGATGATGACAGACCATCAGCATGTCGAGATGTTCGGCAATGGTGTTCTTGGTATAGGGCCGCGTCGGATTGGTCGACGAGGGTATGACATTCGGCAGGCCGCAGATCTTGATGATGTCTGGTGCATGCCCGCCGCCGGCGCCTTCCGTGTGAAAGGCGTGGATGGTACGGCCCTTGAATGCGGCAACCGTGTCCTCGACAAAGCCGCTCTCGTTCAGCGTGTCGGTGTGGATCATTACCTGAACGTCGTATTGGTCAGCAACTGACAGGCAATTGTCGATCGCAGCGGGTGTCGTGCCCCAGTCCTCATGCAGCTTGAGCGAGCATGCGCCGCCGAGGATCATTTCCTCCAGTGCATTCGGCAGCGACGCGTTGCCCTTGCCGGAGAGGCCGATATTCATCGGGATCGCATCAAAAGACTGGATCATCCGTCCCATGTGCCACGGCCCAGGCGTGCAGGTGGTTGCCAATGTTCCATGTGCCGGACCTGTGCCGCCACCGAACATGGTGGTGATGCCGGACATCAGCGCTTCCTCGATCTGCTGCGGGCAGATGAAATGAATATGCGCGTCCATCCCTCCGGCGGTAAGTATCTTTCCCTCGCTGGCGATGATCTCCGTGCCAGGGCCGATGATAATGGTCACGCCCGGCTGTGTGTCGGGATTGCCCGCCTTGCCGATGGCAACGATCAACCCGTCCTTCAGGCCCACGTCGGCCTTGTAGATGCCGCTGTGATCGACGATCAGCGCATTGGTAATCACAGTATCGACAGCACCATCTGCGCGAGCCACCTGGCTCTGGCCCATGCCGTCGCGAATGACTTTGCCGCCACCGAATTTCACCTCTTCGCCATAGACGGTGAAGTCTTTTTCCACCTCGATAAAGAGCTCGGTATCGGCAAGGCGAACCTTGTCGCCGGTGGTTGGGCCGAACATCCGGGCATAGGCGGAACGAGTGATTTTAGCGGGCATGAAACTTCCCTCTTGGGTGAATTGTGCCATGGGCGACTGCGGGCTCTTGCCACATTTCTGCCGCGACATTGCCTTGGAATAACCCGATCAGCGACCGCTTCAGATCGAATTCGGCATGTGAAGTGCGCGCATCATCAGTAGATGATCGTTCGCCAATCATGTGAAAGGAACAACGATGCGAAAGATGATAGTCCTCGCGCTCTGTGCGGCATTCCCGCTGGCAACTTCCGTTGCCTACGCGCAGTCCGCAGCGCCGCAGGCTCCCGATGCCCAGCAGCCCGCTGGCAAGAGCGAAACGCCCGCCCAGCCGGGCGCAACGCAGATTACGACGATCAACATCGTCGACATCAACGAATTGCCAGAAGCGACCAAGAACCAGGTCAATGAAGCTATCGCCAAGCGTAGCGACACGGACGTGGAGAAACTGCGCAGCTCGATCGACAAGTCGCCGGAAGTTGCAGCGGCACTGAAGGAAAAGGGTTTGACTTCCGCGGCTGTGGTCATCGCCAGTCTCGATGCCAAGGGCCTTTTGACCCTCGTCACGAAGAAGCCAAGCTGACCTGCGGGCCCCGCTCCAACAGCTTTTGGCGTATGCGTTGCGATCGGCACATTCCCGGTCGCATTGCGGTACGAAATCAAGCGGGCCGGTCAAAGCTTTCCCATGATCTTCTGCTGAAACCCATAGACGGTCCGGTTCCCGCCAAGTGGCACGAGCGTGACATCGCGCTCCTGTCCCGGCTCGAACCGGACCGCGGTTCCGGCGGCAATGTCGAGACGCATGCCGCGCGCCTTGTCGCGCTCGAACGCCAGCGCCGAATTGGTTTCGAAGAAATGGTAGTGCGACCCGACCTGCACCGGACGGTCGCCGGTATTTGCCACTTTCAGCGTTAGATTGCTCGCGCCGGTATTGAGCTCGATCTCGCCCTTGGCCGTAATGATTTCACCTGGGATCATGCTGGTCACCTAGCGGATGGGTTCGTGTACGGTGACAAGCTTGGTCCCGTCAGGAAATGTCGCCTCGACCTGGATATCGTGAATCATCTCCGGGATGCCCTCCATTACCTGATCGCGGGTGAGAACATGCGCGCCAGCTTCCATCAGGTCGGCGACGGAGCGGCCATCGCGTGCTCCCTCGACGACAAAATCGCTAATCAGGGCAATGGCTTCCGGGTGATTGAGCTTGACACCGCGCTCGAGGCGGCGGCGTGCCACCATGGCCGCCATGGAGATGAGGAGCTTGTCTTTTTCACGCGGCGTCAGATTCATTTTTTCCCTTGGGCATCACTCTTTGGTCGCAGCTTAAATTGACCATACTTTAGGCACGCCTGCCTTTTTGTTCAGCAGTTCGATCAGCGGCACCAGCCTCTTCCTCAGCGAATAGGCGTCACCATCGATCACCCTCGCAAGAAGCTTGCCAGACCAGCTGGTAGCACCGCCTTTTGTTCCAATTATTTTTCGGCTGGGCTCGAGATATCGTTCGGCATCCGCATCGAGCAACAAGATCGTGGCCATGGTTCGCATTCCCCCAAACATCGCCGCACGGCCCAGCATCGAGGCCGCATCCGGACCAATCAGGAAGTCTTCGGCATGGATCAGCTTTCCACCCCGCCGGATACGCCAGCGATCGCGGAAGGTGCAGTTCCGCACGTCTTCACCCATGGCCTTGCGCCCGAAAACCACCGGCTCGACAATGAGCGCGCGGCTGGTCTCCGCAAGATCGACGGTAAGGGTCCGTTTCAGCGCCGATCCTTCGAACAGGATCGTTTCCTGCGGCAGCCAGGCGACCGAGGCTTGCTCTCCCGCTTCGAGTGCGCTTGCAACATCCGCGACGCCGGCGGATGCCCTGTAGATGCGTTCACAGGCCTGCGTGGTGATCTGCGCTCTGCAATCGTCCGCAACCGCGAATTGCCAGCGCATCTCGTCGCCGCCCGTAAGGCCGCCCGACGTATTGATCATTACCGCTTCCAGCGAAAGGTCATCGGTATCCGGCAAGCGGATCTTGGCGCAACCTTCCTGGTAAAGCGTACCGATACGCGTGCGGCCATTGACTGGTTTGACAGCAAGCCGCGCCGAGCCGTACGCACGCTGTGGTCTGGCTTCAAAGGTCAGGTCGAGGGAAGAATGATCATTCATCTCAAGACGCCAGACCAATGGGTGAAATCGCGAAAGTTCAATGGCTTCCAAGCTCTATGGCGCGCTGGTGTGCCTTGGATATGGCCCTTATCATCAGGCGCTTGAGCTCGTCGTGACCCATCAACACGTCCAAGGCGGCAGCGGTCGTACCTTTGGGGCTCGTCACCTGTTCGCGAAGTTTCGTAGGCGTGTCCTCGCTGGAGGCCGCCAGGACGCCGGCGCCGTAGACAGTCTGCATCGCCAGCAGTTCCGCAGTCTTCCGCTCCAGGCCCGCCACAACGGCAGCCTCGGTCAGGCATTCGATGAAATGGAACACATAGGCCGGGCCGGAGCCGGAAACAGCCGTTGCCACATCGATCAAGCTCTCGTCATCCACTGCGGCAACTTCACCGCTTGTCTTCAGCAAGGTATCGACAAACCCGGCATCGCTGCCGCTTACATGCGCATTGCGGAAAGTGACGATCATGCCCTTGCCGATCGCAGCGGGCGTATTGGGAATAGTACGGATTATCGCGGCCTTATCGCCGAGATACTGTTCGAAGAGCGCGACCTTTATACCGGCAGCGACGCTGACAAAAGTTGTCTTGTCAGCAAAGCGCTCATAGGCGGGCAAGACATCGCGCATCACCTGCGGCTTTACCGCGATGAGAATGACACGGGGTGACAGGTCCGTTTCAAGCCTGCCGGCATCGGCGTGGGCATGGACGCCAAGCGTTGCTGCACGTTCGCGCAAAGCATCGGTCGGCTCGACGACATAAACCTGGTCCGGCTTCAATATGCCTGCATCCAGCCAGCCTTTGAGCATGGCAAAACCCATATTGCCGCATCCGACGAGCACTACATTATCGACCATTCTATTCTCCCGCTTGTTTGCCGGCACTTTGGTCCGCCGTGGTGCGCCGGGTCAACAGGGCAATAACGATTTACACGCGCGTTGCGATGGGAATACGCGCAGTCATCCGCAATCCGAAGCATGCCATGACCACCAGCAGCCAGACCGGGTCGGCGCGGCGGAAGAAGAAGCTCTCGAGAAAGGCGTTCATCAGCGAGAAAGTCAGGCACATCATGAAAAAGTCCGCCATGAATACGTTCTCCCGCTTGCGCAAGCAGCGGGCATAGTCGAAAAGCGGCTGCAACACGAGCACGATGAGGGCGCAGATCATCGCGGGAAAGCCCATGGCGACAGCGATGTCGAGGTAGCCATTATGGGCGTGGACGATACCGCGCACATCCCAATCGAGATAATAGCTCGGGTTCTCGGCCTGCCGCACGACGGGCGCTTCCCAGAAGCTTTCAAAGCCATAGCCCCGCCACGGCGTTGCAGCGAGCTTTTCCAGTGCAAACTGCCAAATGGAAGTGCGGCCTGTAAAAGTTGCGTCCGCGCCCATCTGGACGAGGAGATCGTGCGACGCGGGGAAGAACATCGAGCCGATCGTGAAGAAGAAAAAGCCAGCTAGTGCGATGCCGATGAGGAGCGCAGCGACCATGCGCAAGCCGAACAGGCCCGGAAACAGGACGAGAAATATTACGATTGGCACGAGCGCCGTAGCAGTCTTGGAACCGGTATGCGCAACAAACCACAGCGCGAGCAGCAGAAGCGCGATCCCCATACGTCGCCAGCTGCGACGGATCAGATAGATGCCGCCGAACGAGAAGGCCGCCATCACCGGCCCGGCAATGTTCTTGTGCGCAAAGATGCCGCGCCAAAGCCCAGCGTGTTCGGCCTCAATCTCGCTGGTGGTGTGTTTTGCCAGATCTGGAACGATGAGGAGACCGGCATAGGATAGCGCAAGCACTGCAAAGGCCGCTATGGCCAGCGCCAGCGAAAACCCATCCGCATCACGCGGCAGTGCCAGTACGGCAACGACGCACAGCACGCCGATCAGCGTGAAAACGACCGCACGTTGCGCCGCCCCAGGATCGATCGCCACAAAGGTCGACAGGAAGAGGAAGCCGAACATGATGATCCACATGGGACTGATGAGCGTAAAAAGGGTGCGCGGATTGGCGAACACCAGCATGCCGAGCAGGGATAGGCCGCCGAGTGCGCCGAATCCGAGCTGATTGACGAGATCGCCACCGCTGCCGGCGATGGCCGTGCTCGCAGGCTGGAAAGGGCGAAAAGAAATCAGCAGGACGCACAGAATGGACGCCGCGGCGAGGCTGGCGGCCAGTCGCATTGGTATCGCCGGTGCGTCAGTTCTTTTCAGGTTGTCGATACTGCTCATTGGAATATCCGAATTCCGCCAGAACGCGGCCGAGGCCAATATAGACCTGATAGATTCCGATGGACAGCGAGCCTGTCTGCGCCACCTTCACCACGGCTCGAAACGGCGAGAGGGCGAGTAACACCAGGCTTTTCGCAACCGTTTTCGCTGCGCCAAAGGGTTCATCCGCCCGCTTGCGTTTTTCGATCAGGGTTGAGATCACCCCATTGCGCAGGGCGCGCGCCCTGATCCAGTCGGCCTCGACGCGCCGCGCCGGGATGGTTTCGTAGACCGGCGCTTCGGCACACCAGGCGATGGTGAAGCCCTTGACCACGCTGCGGCTGATGAAATCCAGATCGCCGCCGCCCATGAAATTGAAGGTGAGGTCGAGAAACGGAAACGGCATTGCTTCCAGGACATTGCGGCCAATCAGAAGATTTCCGGATGAATAGATGATCGGTACAATGCCGGTTTGCGTGTAGTGCGGGCTGAAAACCGGATGCGCCGACCATATGGCATGCTCCTGCCTGGCAAAGACCGGAAGCTGCGGCCCGCCGACAAAATCCACGCCATAGCTCTGCCGCGTGATGCACATGTTTTCAATCCAGCTGGCATCCGCAATCTCGTCGTCGTCGATCACGAGCAAAGACGAGAAATTTGGAAACATCTTCAGGGCCGTGAGCCATCCGGCATTGTAAGCATTACAATTTCCGCGGTCATGGGCGATGATCAACAGGCCTGTGTATTCGCCGATCTCGAACAGCTGTTTCGCTGCCTCGGCACCTTCGCGTTTCTCCGCCTCGTTCTCCATGACGATAATCGCAAAGCGGCGCTTGGTCACCTGCGCCTTCAACGACGCCAGCGTCTTCAGCAAATGCTCCGGCCGCTTGAATGTCGGTAGCGTCACGACAACGTCCACCGACTCCGGATCAAGGTCCGGCGATTGCGCAACAACGCTGATATTGGCGTGAAGGTTGTCCAGGTTCATCACCGGAATATTTACCCGTTAGCTATGCTTGCAACTTATAGGAGCAGGTTGTTCAACATTTCATTACATTCTGCGATCAAATCCAATAATGGGTAATTTGTCCCCACAGGGTACCGAGCCCAGGTGGTAAACTCAATTCAAGGTTCAAATGGCGCATCTGCTGTTCGTAACATCCCTGGTTCCCGACGGGAAGCCGACCACAGGCTATGAGATCGCCAACAAGGCTATCATCGACGGTCTGGTGCGCGCCGGTGCTCGTGTAACCGTAATTGGCTTTACCTGGCCGGGCAGCGCGCCTCTCGATCCCGGCAGCACTATTGTCCTTGGCGAAGTGGATGTGCGCAATGATACGGCAAACCTTTCGCAAAAGTTGCGCTGGCTGGGCAAGGCCGTCCTGGCGGGGCTCACCGTCTCATCGGTGAAACTGCGCATCATCTCGAGGGAAAGGTTGCGCAGGGCCATCGCCTCTGCCGGGCCCTTCGATGCCTATGTGCTGAATGGCGTGCCGCTGGCGGGTGCCTTCGAGGATTGTTTCAACGACAAGCCTCAAGTTTTCATCGCCCACAATGTCGAGCATCGTTCCGCACGGGAAAATGCCGATGCCGCAACGAGCCCCATCCAGAAATATCTGTTCAACCGTGAGTCCAACCTGCTGGCCAAGCTCGAGAGGCGGCTATGCGGCAAGGCGTCATTTGTCTTCACCCTTGCCGACGAAGATATTGACGCGCTGGGACTGACGGGAACCGGCCGCGCCGCCGCACTTCCCCTCGTAACCGGCGCCGACACGGCGAAGATGACCGGGCGCAAGATCCAACGCGATCTTGGCCTGATCGGAACGTGGACATGGCAGCCCAACCGCATTGGCCTTGAATGGTTCCTGCATGAGGTCGCGCCGCACCTGGAAAAGAATATCGCGATTACCGTCGCCGGCAGTACGCCAGCCGATCTGAAGGCTGCATGGCCGAATGTCAATTTCGCCGGGCGTGTGCCCGACGCTGTTGATTTCGTCCGCAGTTGTGCGGTCATTCCATTGATCAGTCGCGCCGGAAGCGGTGTGCAGCTCAAGACGATCGAAACATTCGAAATGGGCTTGCCGAGTGTTGCGACCGCGCTCTCCATACGCGGCATCGCTGATCTCCCCGACAATTGCGTCGTCGCCGACGATCCTGTCCGCTTTGCGCAAGCGATCAACGCCATGGTCGCACGGGTCCGTTCTGGTGAGGACCTGACCCGTTCAGGCGAAGCATTTCGTGCCGCTCAGCTTGCACGGCTCGACCAGCAGATGCTGCTTGGTCTGAGCCGGCTCGAAACCCAACTCACCAGTGGACGTGTTGCGGCATGAGCGCATATGGCCGGTCTGGTGAGACGGATTTGCCGCGTCGGGCCATTCTTGGCGTACCGGTCGTTGCGTTGCCATGGGACGGGGCCATTGAGACAATGCACGCCATGATTGCCGGCAAGCGTTTCGCTCTCATCACCTGGTTGAACGCCCACAACGCAAATCTCGCGCACGAAAATGACGATTTCCGCCAGGCACTCGCACGTTTTCTGGTCTTGCCCGACGGCGTGGGTGTCGATATCGCTTCAAAGCTGCTGCATGGCGCACCGTTTCCGGCCAATCTCAATGGCACGGATTTCACGCCGGCCCTGTTGCAGGCGCAGATCAATCCCTTGCGCGTCGGCCTGATTGGCGCACGACCGGATGTTGTGGAAAAGGCGGCGTCAAGTTTCAGACAGTTGGCGCCACAGCATGAGTTCCGCGTCATAAGCGACGGGTTTTTCAGGACGGCAGACGAGCCGCGCATTCTGGAGATCCTGAAGAATTTTCACCCCCATATCCTTCTTGTGGCCATGGGCGTTCCCAGACAGGAAATGTTCATGGCGAAGCACCTTACGGCCGAACATTGCCTGCTGGCCTTCGGTGTCGGGGCGTTGTTCGATTTCAGAGCCGGTGCCGTGCCGCGCGCACCGCGCCTTGTACAGAAGCTCCGCCTTGAATGGCTCTATCGCCTCGCGCAGGAACCGGCACGCCTCTGGCGCCGCTATATTGTCGGCAATCCGCTTTTTCTGCTACGCGTCATGCGGGCAAAGCTAAAGGGCAGCAGGGGCGCATAATGAGAACGGCACTTGTCACGGCGAGTTATGCGCCGGATTTCGAGCGTTGCAGGCTGCTCTGCGAGACGATCGACCGTTTTGTCACGGGGTTCACCAACCACTACATCCTTGTCGAGCATCGTGACGTGGCGCTGTTCCGGCAACTTGAGGGCCCGCACCGCGTCGTGATCGATGAGAACGATCTCTTGCCAGGCTGGATCAAGTCCTTTCCCGATCCCAGCAATTTTGGCCGCCGTGTCTGGATCTCGCCGCGAACCCTGCCTTTGCGCGGCTGGCATGTGCAGCAATTCCGGCGCATCGCCATCGCAGCACATGCGGAGGAAGACGCGTTCTTCTACGTCGATCCTGATGTCGCTTTTCTCAAGCCATTCGATTGCACATCGGTCTGGCACGGCAAGGATCTGCGGCTGTTCCGGCGTGACGGCGATCTGTTGCGACCCGTGCCCGGCGATCAGCGGATCTGGTCGGAACATGCCGGAAAGGTGCTGGGCATCTGTCCGGTCAACCCTGCCGGTCATGACTATATCGGGACCCTCATTGCCTGGCGGCGTGATACTTTGCTGACAATGTGCAAGCATATCGAGGAGGTGAGCGGCCGCCACTGGATCGCGGCGATCGGCCGATCGCGGCGCTTTTCCGAATGCATGATCTACGGCCGCTATGCCGATGAAGTCCTGATGGCTGCGGGACACTATCACGACGGCGCCGAGTTTTGCCGGGTTTACTGGTTTGCCCCGGCTCCGACGGATGCAGAATTCGTCGCCTTCGTAGGAGCCATGACTCCGGAACAGGTTGCGATAGGCATGCAGTCATTCATTGGCGATGATACGGCGCGCATCCGCAAACTGCTGGCGTAGCCCAAAGTTTTGAATTTTTGGCTGATGAGCCAGCTGGTTAAATTCTCAGACCCGGCGCGCGGGCTTTTTGATCGCGCGATAGGTCAGGGATGCCGACAACAGGTAAAGCACCGCGAACATCGCGTTCAGCCAGATCATCCAGTCGTGGGTGTCGAGAAATGTCACGAGAATCCACGAAAGCAGCCCCGCTTTCGCCAGTCCCAGCAGCGCGAGATTGATCGCGCGCAATCCGGACTGACCGCGCGCATAGAGCAGCTCCGCCTGATATTCAATGAGATTGCGCAGCCCAGGCACCAGAAGGACCAGTGGCAACAGTGAAATCACGGAAGCGACGTTCGCACCCAGCGCCCGCGGGAATATATACAGAAACACGGCAAGCGCCGCCAGGCCAAGCGTCGACACCAGAAAGACGCCCGCCTCAAGGCCGCCACAGAATCTTCATTGATTTGAGCATGTCGGGCGTTCGCATCAGCTTCTGCACAAGCATCATGTTGAAAGAACGCACGGGCAGGGCGGTAAGATCGACGAGGCGCATGATAATTGCGTAGACACCGGCAGTCTGCGGCCCGCCAACGGCCAGGACAAGCACTTTGTCGAGCTCCGATTGAACATAAAACAGCACTTCTGCGCCCGTGACCGCAAAGGAATCCGCCAGCCTTCTGCGATAAAGCTGCGGGACGAGCCGCAGCCGTACCCTTGGATAGAAGAACACAACCGCAATTATCAACGCCAGTCCATTGGCCGCCGCATACCACCAGCCCCATGCGGCGAGCGTCGTCACTGCCGAGAAGGCAAAGAGGACGGCGGCGGCAGCGCGCAATGCCGTGCCAATGATAACCAGAAGGGCCGCGCGGCCAAAACGGTTGAGACCATTATTGACGATAACCACCACTTCCAGCGACCGCCACAACAGCGCTTCCGCCGCGACGATGACGGCATAGGTGCCAAGCGCCAGATCGGCGCCAAAGAATGCCAGATGGGTCAGATAGGCCGCCACAATGAAGATCGGCAGTGACACGACGACCGCTGCCAGAAACCCGCCGGTATAGGCGCCGATCAGTTGCGGCTTGACGGTGGATATGCGGTAAAGCGGCGAGACAAAGCCGAAGGATACGAGGCGCGACAACACCACGCCGGTCGCCGATGCGGTGGCAAACAGCCCGAACTCGGCGATCGACAGCGTATTGGCGAGCGCGACGAAATAGGCGAGCGAAATGACAAGCCGTCCTGCCGATCCGCTGATCACCGAGAAGTAATCGCGGATAAGTCCCGCATTGGCTTTCAAGTGGCGTGCAACCAATTTCTTTTCCTGTTGGAGTACGCCAGAAGTACTGGACTGTTCCGCCCTTTTGCATCAGACATCAATTTTGCGGATTTCTATATGAAAAGGCTTAACGGCTGGTGTTGTCGACTCCAAGCTGTGATATGCAGGGTGCTCAACACGCAAGTGCTTTGGTTCTTGCTGTGCCGACAATTAACCATTTATTTTCCATAGAACTTTAGGTTGAATTAACCGTGGATCGTTCGGTCCGCTATTGAATCGGGCCAGGCAGCGGTTTTGGAGTTCAGGTACGGATGAGTAATCGTGAAAACGAGATGCCAAAGCGGCCGCGGCGCTCGCTTCTCTCGTTTGCCAGTCAGCCGGGGCCAGCGGGGGAGACGCATGTCGACCCCGAACCCGTTACAACGCCTGTACGTAACGAAGACAGTCTCGACCATTATCATCGCATGCGCGCCTTGCGTCTCGCTGCTGGCAGCGAAATCCAGCCTGCGCTGACGGCTTTTTCTGAAGGTCTGACGCCCGAAGAAGCCGAGCAGGAAGCGATTGACCGCATGCGTGCGGACATGGCGGCAATCAAGGCGGAACTCAACCGGCGCGTTGATGCCGATGAACATGTCATACCGCTGCGCCAAACGCCTCCGCCATTGCCGGATGAACCGGCCCCAACACCGGCGGAGATACCGGCCATTGCCCAACCTGTCGCGCCCGAACCTGTCGCGCCAATGCCGGTTGACCGGCCGCAGCCCCGCCGGACAGAAATACGGCAGATCGAAGTGCAAAGCGACGAATGGAAGCCGCTTGTCGACCCGCGCGTTGTCCTCAATCGCGTTGGCCGTTCCAAGTCGCTTATCGTTGCAACCACGATCCTCGGCACGCTGCTTGGCGCCGGCTATGCCATGACGTTGCCCAAGCTCTATGCATCGACGGTCGAGGTGCTGGTCGATCCGCGCGACCTCAAGATCGTAGACAAGGAAATATCGTCGAGCCAGCTTCCTGTCGACGCCTCTCTGGCCATTGCTGAAAGCCAGCTGCGTGTAATCCAGTCGAGCAGTGTCCTGACCAAGGTGATCGACCGTACAGGTCTGGCCAAAGATCCGGAATTCAACGGTGATCTGAGCGACAGAGGCATCCTCGCCTCTGTACGGGACCTGTTCTCAACCGACAGCACCCCGGACGCGACGACGCGGGAGACCTTGCTCCTGCGCAACCTCTATGATCATCTCGAGGTCGAGCGCAGCACCAAGAATTTCATCTTCAATATCACCGTCAAATCGCGCGACCCGGAAAAAGCGGCCGTCATCGCCAATACGGTATCCGACGTGTTCCGCGAGGAGCAGGGCAATATTCAATCAGATACCGCCCGCCAGGCAACAGAGATCCCTGACCGCGCGCCTCAACGATCTGCGCACCGGCGTCGAAGAGGCTGAAAATGCCGTGCAGAAATACAAGGCAGACAATGATCTTGTCGATGTGCAAGGGCGTCTGATCAGCGACGATGAGATTTCCCGCACCAACGATGAGCTCACGACAGCACGCAACCAGACGATCCGGCTCAATGCACAGGCTGCCTCCATTCGCAGCGCCTCGGTTGAAGGCGTTCTTGGCGGTGGCAATACGCTACCGGAGGAATTCCGTTCAGGCGTCATCGTCGCGCTGCGCTCGCAATATGGCGCGTTGAAACAGCAAGCCGACGGTCTTGCCACAAAACTGGGGCCGCGCCATCCGCAGCTCATCCAGGCGCAGTCGCAAGTCGACGGCATCCGCAACGAAATCCGCAATGAACTCAACCGGATTGCCTCTTCGGTGCAGGTCGAGCTCAAGCGCTCGGTGCAGCAGGAGCAGGATCTGGCCGCGCGGTTGGCACAATTGAAGGCGCGTACGGCCAGCACCAACGAGGATATGGTCCAGCTGCGCGAACTCGAACGGGAAGTCACCGCCAAGCGCGAAGTCTATGAAGCGTTCCTGCTGCGCGCCAAGGAGACCGGCGAACTCGAGGGCATGAACACCACGAACATACGGGTGATCTCGCCGGCGCGTCCCGCACTTGAAAGCACTGGCGGCTCGCGCAAGCTCGTGGCGATAGCCGGGTTGCTGGGCGGTCTCTTCACGGGTCTCGGCATCGCCGTGCTGCTGGGCATGATCGAGAGCTTTCGCGCCGGCAACCGTCCCGTTGATCCCGAAGACGATGCCCCCGTCGATCCGGCACCACCCTCCGGCGGCAAGCGCACCGGGCATGCCGAAGGCGGAGAGCCTGCACCGGCCGCATCGTCGGAATCTCGTCTCGGCGCTGCCATCAGACGCGCGCAGACTCGGGCCATTCTCTCGGACGAGACCGACTTGGGCGTGATTGAAGCCGGCGTGGCAGCGCAAGCGGTCGCCGACCAGATCGCGGTTGCCGAGTTCTTGTATGCTCATGCCGATTTGCTCACGCCGCGGCATCACGACAATTCCAATATCGAGGAAATGCTGGCCGATATTGCCGAAATCCGCGAAGTTCTGCGGCTTCGCGCTGACCGGCAAGCCAGTTAGTCGCGGAAGAATAACGGCGCGCGGTGGACCTAATGCAACCTTGGCGTTGGGCCTTGCCCCTTGTCGTCAATCACATAACCACGGTAGAACCGGTCCAGCGTAAACGGCGCGGAGAGCGGGTGCGGCTCGTCCTTGGCGATGGTCCAGGCGAAGCATTTGCCTGAAATTGGCGTCGCCTTGAATCCGCCATAGCACCAGCCCGTATTCAGATACATGCCCGGCAATGGGCCGGTGGTGATGATCGGAGAGCCATCCATCGACATATCCATGATGCCGCCCCAGGATCGCAGGAGCTTGACGCGTGCCAGTGCCGGAATGAGCGCGACGAATTCGCTCATCACATCCTCGACGACCGGCAGGTTGCCGCGCTGGGCATAAGAATTGTAGCCGTCGATATCGCCGCCAAAGACCAGGCCGCCCTTGTCCGACTGGCTGAAATAGAGGTGTCCACCGCCAAAAGTCGCCACCGTATCGACGACCGGCTTCAGCGCTTCGGAGACGAACGCCTGCAGTACATGCGATTCGAGCGGAAGGCGATCAATACCCGCGCGGCGCATGAGTTCGCTGGTGTGGCCTGCAACAGCACACGCGACCTTCTTCGCTTTTATTGGACCGCGCGTCGTCATGACTCCGGTAACAGTATCGCCATCTTTCAAAAAGCTGGTCACTTCGCAATTCTCGATGATGTCGACGCCGCGCTGGTCGGCGGCGCGGGCATAACCCCAGACGACGGCATCGTGCCGCGCGGTACCGGCACTGCGCTGCATCAGGCCCCCGAGAATGGGAAAGCGTGCCGAATCGCTGATATCGAGTCCGGGGATCAGTTTCTTGATTTGTTGCGGATTCATAAGCTCGCAGTCGATGCCATTCAATCGCATCTGGTTGCCACGCCGCGCATAGACGTCCAGTTGGGGCAGGGTGTGAGCGAGATTGACCACGCCGCGCTGCGAGAACATCACATTATAGTTGAGATCGTGGGACAAGGTCTCCCACATTTTCATCGAGGCTTCGTAGAAGTGCTGGTTCTCGGTCAGCAGATAGTTCGAGCGGATCGCCGTTGTATTGCGGCCGATATTGCCGGAGCCGAGCCAGCCTTTTTCCACCACCGCTATATTGCGGATGCCATGTTCCTTGGCGAGGTAGTAGGCAGTGGCAAGGCCGTGGCCGCCGCCTATGATCACCACATCATAGGATGGTTTCGGTTCGGGTTTGCGCCAGGCGGGCTTCCAGTCCTTGTTGCCGTTGAGGGCGTTCTTAAGAAGGTTGAAAGCTGAATAACGCATGAGAGATTCCGGATTCGGATGAAGTTTATCGATCATGCTTGGCTTTTTTGCCTTCGCCAAGCCCCTAAGATCGATCGTTGAGGCACATCATCGCATTGCCCTTGAGTACCGCTTTCGCTATTGCGTCAGTGAACGCCGTTTTGACGGTATTATTCGGCCGCAAAATCAACAGTATGTTGATTGATCCCCCAAGGGTTGATTTTCAGGAGCAGCACATGGCAGTGACGATCAATGGCAAGGAGATTGCCGAGGACGTGGTCTCGAAGGTCAAGGCATCCGCCGCTGACCTGATTGAAACCAGCGGCATCACTCCCGGCATTGCGGTCGTGATCGTCGGCGAAGACCCTGCCAGTCAGGTCTATGTTGCGTCAAAGGGCAGGAAGGCGCGTGAATGCGGCTTTCACTCCGTCCAATATACTTTGTCGGAAGAGACTTCCGAGAACGAACTGGTCGCGCTCGTTGAAAAGCTCAATGCCGATCCGCTGATCCACGGCATTCTTGTGCAGTTGCCCTTGCCGAAACACATCGATTCAGGCCGCATCATCCAGACGATCTCGCCGGACAAGGATGTCGACGGCTTCCATTTCATCAATGTTGGCAAGCTCGGTACGGGTGAGATCGAAACTGCATTCGTGCCCTGCACGCCGGCTGGCTTCGATGCTTCTGATCGAACGCATTCTCGGCCGCGATCTCTCCGGCCTCAATGCTGTCGTCATCGGCCGCTCCAACATCGTCGGCAAGCCGATGTTCAACTTGTTGCTTGCACACAATGCGACAGTCACTATCGCGCACAGTAAAACCAAGGATCTCGCCAGCATCTGCCGCAATGCCGATATTCTGGTTGCTGCGGTCGGCAGGCCGCAAATGGTCAAGGCCGAGTGGGTAAAACCTGGCGCAACTGTCATTGATGTGGGAATCAATCGCATTCCTGCGCCGGAAAAGGGTGAGGGCAAGACGCGCCTCGTCGGCGATGTGGATTTTGCCGATGCATCCACCGTCGCCGCGGCCGTCACGCCGGTTCCGGGCGGCGTCGGGCCAATGACGATTGCCATGCTCATGGCCAATACGCTCGTTGCTGCCTATCGCTCGGCAGGCAAGACTCCGCCTCGCTTCTAATGGGGAATCCGGTTAGAAAAGCGCATGCCTGAAGCTCTGAAAGCCACCAGAACCTTCGCCTTTCTGCTCGTCGACAGATTCCCGATGTTCAGCCTCGCGGCGGCTATCGACACCATGCGCACCGCCAATCGCATGTCGGAGCAGCCGTTCTATTCCTGGATCACCGTTTCTGCCAGCGGCTCAGCAGTGACCGCTTCGAATGGTTTGCAGATCAACGTACAATACGCGCTGGCAGACCTTCCTTCGGCTGATATCTTCTTCATATGTGCCGGGTTGACGACCGAATTCGCAGAAAAGCCGAAAGTCATCGCGACCCTGCGCAGTCTCGGACGCCGGGGTGCATCGCTTGGCGGTCTCAATATCGGCAGCTACATTCTCGCCGAGGCCGGCCAGCTTGAGGGTCACCGCTGCACCATCCACTGGGAAAACCGCGCCGGATTTCAGGAACGGTTTCCGCAGATCGATTGCACCGGCAATGTCTTCGAGATCGACCGCAAGCGCTATACCTGCGCTGGCGGCACGACGTCGATCGACCTGATGCTCGAAATCATAAAGCAGGATTTCAGCCCCGCACTCGCCAATGAAGTGGCGAACCAGTTTCACCATGAGCGCATCCGCTCGCAGACCGACCGCCAGCGCATCGGGCCGGAGCGCGACCTTACCGGCAAGTCGGAAAAGCTGCGCAAGATCGTCGAGCTCATGGCCGACAATCTGGAACAACCGAAATCGGCGGTGCGGCTCGCCAAGGCGGTTGGCTTGTCGGTCCGGCAGGTGGAGCGTCTGTTCCTGCGCCATCTCAACATGACACCGGGCCGTTACTACATGAGCCTGCGGCTGGAGCGCGCGCGCGAACTTTTGCGTCAGACCCATTCCCCCCATTCTCGATGTCGCATTGGCAACGGGCTTCACGTCGCATTCCTATTTCGCCCAAAGTTACCGGGCGCAGTTCGGGCGTTCTCCCTCGGACGAGCGGCGCACAACCTACTAAAAGGCCCAAGACCAGCCGCGCATTTTTTCGTCAGTTTTTTTGCTCACGATCTGCGCAAAACGCAACTCAATACAATTTTTTTCAACTAAAACGGGTAAAAATACTAATAGATTCAATGTCTTGCCAAGATATTGGGCAATGTGCATTGTTTGTCGGCTTTCGAACTCACGTTTGGCTTGGAGGAGCTGTGAGGGAAGCCGGAGGAGTGGGGACGTCCATTAACGCCTGAACGCTTTTCTGTTCGCGTAATTTCCATTCGCAGATGAACGAGCCGGTTTGCGTTTTGCAAACCGGCAATGGCTGGTCGTTGCCCTGATTTTGACAAATGTTATTTTCGAGGAGGAGATGCGCAGTATCAGAACGTCAATCTTGCACTGAAACTGAATCTGCTTGATGTCCCCGGCTGGATAAGGGGGCTCGCGAATGTGTTGTTTCCCGGCATCAGCACAGATACGCCCAGTGGATGGTCGCAGCCCGGTTCGCCGGGCGCGTATTACGAGTTTGGCTGGCTATCCCATGGGACCTTTGGGATGTTTGATACGATAAATGTCTGGGGTTTCCGCGATGACACGATCACCGATTTCGTCAATGGCAATGACGTGCTGAAGTTCAGCCGCAACCTTTTATGGCAGCGCACAGGATGTGTTGAACGGTGTGTTGCAGGCCTCGGACGGAAGCGGTGTTGTTCTCAATAATTGGAATGGCTGCACAAAGCTGGAAGGGTACACTGTGGACACGTTCAGGGCCTGCGTTTCGTCACATGCCGGTTCCATCCAGATCGTGTGATCCGGGGTAAGTCCTGATCGTCACGTCCTTCCGCCTAGAACCAGCACCGCGCCGGTTTGCCGGCGCGGCACCGATGGAAAGGCATTGGCCTCGCCAAATCCCTCGATATTGTCCGCGAACTCTCTCCGGCGGAATGATCCCATATGAGGGCAAACCGCTCTAATCCATCACCCGAAAACCGATGCCCCGTTCTCGGCTTTGCCGACCACGTTGCGGAACGCCGCGAAAAGTTCGCGCCCCATCCCATAGCTGTTGTGGCTGATATCCACTTCCGGCGTCGGGCGGGCTGCGAGAACCTCAGGATCCTCCAGCACGTCGAGCGTACCGATCTCGGCATCGAGCCTGACGACATCGCCGTCACGGATCTTGCCGATGATGCCGCCATCGAAGCGCTTCCGGTGTCACGTGGATCGCTGCCGGAACCTTGCCGGAGGCGCCTGACATGCGCCCGTCCGTGACCAGTGCCACCATGTGACCGCGGTCCTGCAGCACGCCGAGCGCAGGGGTCAGCTTGTGCAGTTCGGGCATGCCATTGGCGCGGGGTCCCTGAAAGCGCACCACCGCGACAAAGTCCCGATTGAGCTTACCCGCCTTGAATGCATCCTGCAGCGCCGCCTGGCTGTCGAAGACGATGGCCGGCGCTTCTATGATATGCCGGTCCGCCTTGACCGCCGATGTCTTGATCACCGCCGTACCGAGATTGCCTTTCAGCATTTTCAGGCCGCCGGTAACCTGGAACGGCTGCTTGCAGGTTGAAAGCACCTTCTTGTCGGCACTTTCCGCAGCGACCGGTTCGCGCACCACGGTCCCGTTCTCGCCGAGTTTCGGTTCGATCGTATAGGCGCGCAGACCCTCAGTTCCACCCCATACGGTCTTCACGTCTTCATGCAACAGGCCGGCATCAAGTAGCTCCCGGATGATGTAGCCCATGCCGCCCGCCGCATGGAAATGGTTCACATCGGCAAGACCGTTCGGATAGACGCGGGCCAGCAGCGGTACCACATCGGAGAGGTCGGATATGTCCTGCCAGGTCAGTTTGATGCCTGCAGCGGCCGCCATGGCGACAAGATGCATGGTGTGATTGGTCGAGCCGCCAGTGGCATGCAGGCCGACAACGCCATTGACGATGGTCCGTTCATCGATCATTTCGCCGACAGGCGTGTATTCATTGCCGAGTGCGGTGATGGCGAGCGCGCGCTTTGCCGCCTCGCGAGTCAGTGCGTCGCGCAAGGGGGTGCCCGGGTTGATGAACGAGGAGCCCGGCATATGCAGGCCCATGATTTCCATCAGCATCTGGTTGGAGTTGGCTGTGCCGTAAAATGTACAGGTGCCCGGGCCGTGATAGGATTTGGACTCGGATTCCAGCAGTTCATCGCGGCCGACCTTGCCTTCCGCATAGAGCTGGCGGGTTTTCGCCTTCTCGTCATTGGGCAACCCGGTGGTCATCGGGCCTGCCGGAATGAATACAGCCGGCAGGTGACCGAAGGTCAAAGCGCCAATGGTCAGCCCCGGCACGATCTTGTCGCAGACACCGAGATAGACTGCAGCGTCGAACATGTCATGTGACAGGCCGATGGCCGTCGCCATGGCGATCACGTCGCGCGAGAACAGGGAAAGCTCCATGCCCGGCTGCCCTTGGGTCACGCCATCGCACATGGCTGGCACACCGCCCGCAACCTGCGCTACGCCGCCAGCTTCCTTGGCGGCTGCCTTGATCAGTTGAGGATAGGTCTCGAACGGCTGGTGTGCCGACAGCATGTCATTATACGAGGTGATGATGCCAAGGTTGGGCACCACGTCGCCGGCCAGCGCCGCCTTGTCGGAAGGGCTGCAGGCGGCAAATCCATGGGCGAGATTGGCGCAGGCTAGCGCCGAGCGTTTGGGCTTGCGCGATGCCGCCTCGCGCAGATGGTCGAGATAGACATCGCGCGTCGGCTTCGACTGTTCGCAGATGCGATGGGTAATGCTTTTCACCCGTTGCAGGACGGTCATCTTACATCTCCTCTAGGCGTCTATCCGGACGTTGGGAGCTGTCCGGATGGATCACACACTCCAGGCTTCAGGGCGCCCAGAAAATTTCAAGCGCGATCGGCTCATGCCGCAGCACCGCGCGGATCGGCATATCCGCCGTCTCGCCGTCGCCGAGCGCTTCCTCGAGAACAGCTTTCTTGGCAGCGCCTTCAATATGCAGCGCGACGAACCGCGCCTTGACGATTACCGGCAGCGTCAGCGTCAGTCGTGGCTCGCCAGCGCCCCCGGCATGCATCGGCAGGACAAGCGCCGGCTGCTCCGGCGAAATCGCATCGATGAGGCGGTCGCCGCCGGGGAAGAACGATGCAGTATGTCCGTCGCCGCCCATGCCGAGAATGACCGCATCGAACGGCTGTCCAAGCCTTGCAATTGCCTCAGCCGCTATTTTAGCACCTTCCTCGGCATCCGGCGCGTCATTGTAGAGGCCGGCGAATTTCGCCTTGGCCGCTTCATTCTGCAGAAGTGTGCCGGTGACGAGTTTCTGGTTCGAGCGGTCGCTGGAAGGCGGCACGAAGCGCTCGTCCACCAGCGTCACCGTTATGCGGTCCCAGGGCAGCTTCTTGTGCGAGAGCGCCTTGAAGAAGCGGGCCGGCGTTGTGCCCCCTGACACGGCGAGGACAGCCTGACCGCGTGCATTGCAGGCTTCGGCGAGGCGTCCGGCGATGGCCGCGGCCAAGGCCTCGGCCAACGCATCACCATCTGCGAAACTGTGCAATTCGTGTTTCATTGCCATGCGACCAATTTCTATGATGCTTCGTGCCAGGTGCGGCCGTCGCGCTCGATGAGCGCGATCGATGCCGAAGGGCCCCAGGTTCCGGCGGTGTAGCCGTAGGGTGGCTGATCGTTTTCGGCCCAGGCCTTGAGGATCGGATCCACCCAGGTCCAGGCGGCGACCACTTCGTCGCGCCGCATGAACAATGTCTGGTTGCCACGCACCACGTCCATGATCAGCCGTTCATAGGCGTCGGGGCTGCGCGCCTGGAAAGATCTCGGCGAAGCTCATATCGAGCGGTACGTGGCGCAGGCGCATGCCACCGGGGCCCGGATCCTTGATCATCATCCACTGCTTGACGCCTTCGTCCGGCTGCAGCCGGATAACCAGCTGGTTGGCCACGACCCGGCCGGCGCTTTCGCCGAAGATGGAATGCGGAATGGGTTTGAACGAAACGACGATTTCGGAAGCGCGTGTCGCCAGGCGCTTGCCGGTGCGCAGGTAGAACGGCACGCCGGCCCAGCGCCAATTGGCGATTTCGGCTTTGATCGCAACAAAGGTTTCGGTATTGCTCTTGTGCCCAAGTTCTTCCAGATAGCCCTTGACCGCGCCTCCCGCCGAGGCACCTGCTCGATACTGGCCGCGTACGGTAAGCTCCTCGTAATTTTTGGAATTGATCGGGCTCAACGACCGCAGCACTTTCAGCTTTTCATCGCGCACCGCGTCGGCATCCATCGATGACGGCGGTTCCATCGCCACGAGGCAGAGAAGCTGCAGCATATGGTTCTGAACCATATCGCGCAGTGCTCCGGCCGTATCGTAATAGCCGGCACGGTTTTCGAGCCCGACCGCTTCCGCCACGGTGATCTGCACATGGTCGATATGCGCTGAGTTCCACAACGGCTCATAGAGCGCATTGGCAAAACGCAATGCCATCAGGTTCTGCACTGTCTCTTTGCCAAGATAGTGATCGATGCGGAAAATCTGCTGTTCGTGGAAGACGTGTCCGATTGTATCATTGAGGGCGATTGCGGAATCAAGATCGCGGCCGATCGGCTTTTCGACGATGATGCGTGTGTGATCGTGAACCAGCTTGTAGCCCTTCAGGCGGCCGGTGATATCGCCGAACAGCGAAGGGTTGACCGCGAGATAGAATGCCCTGATTTTCTTTGTATCGTTGCCGACTTCGGCCTTGAGCTCTTCCCAGCCATTGTCAGACGTTGCATCGACAGCGACATAGGAAAGACGCTCCAGAAACTTGTCGAGCTGCTTTTCGTCGATTTCGTCGGCCTTTACATGTTCCCGGATCGCCGCTTCGGCAAACTTCCGGTAATCAGCATTCGACATGGCCGAACGCGATGCGCCGATGATGCGTGTTGGTTCCGAGAGCTGGCCATCGCGCTGACGCTGGTACAATGCCGGAATCAGCTTGCGCTCGGCGAGGTCGCCGGTACCACCGAAAACAATACAATCAAAAGGATCAACCGGGATAATCTGACTTGTCATGAGAACAATCTCGCTATGCCTGAACTGCGCGTCCGAAGATGCTGGGTTGTATAATCTAATCGATTTAAAATGACCAGTCCTGATACGCGAACTGCGTCAAAATGCATTTCCAATTCACGTCCTTTCCAATACCATTGCAACGAACAGGAAGCAGTCATGGTACAAAATCTATCCAGAATTATCGCACAGGATAAGAATTTCCTGAACATCATCAATGGCCGGCGTGTTGCTGCACTCTCGCAAGAAACGATCACTGTTTTGTGTCCGTCGGATGGTCTGGCGTTTGCAACCATTCCGGCCGGCAGTGCCGGGGATGTCGACCGGGCAGTCAGTGCAGCGCGCGAAGCCTTCGATCATGGCCCGTGGTCGAGGATGACTGCGGTAGAGCGCGGGCGGCTGCTGACGCGCCTTGGTCGGTTGATAGAGCAGCATGGCGATGAATTGGCGGCACTCGAGTCGCGCGATACCGGCAAGCCGATACGCCAGGGCCGGGCCGATGTGGCGGCGGCCATGCGCTATTATGAATTCTATGGCGGGGCGGGCGACAAGATTCATGGCGACACCATTCCATTTCTCGATGGGTATACGGCCCTGACTTTACGCGAACCGCATGGCGTTGTTGCGGGCATCATTCCCTGGAATTATCCGATGCAGATCATGGCGCGGGTGGTGGGTGCGGCGCTTGCCATGGGCAATACGCTGGTCGTCAAGCCTGCGGAAGACGCATCGCTCTCCACGATCCGCATCGGCGAACTTGCCGTCGACGCCGGTTTCCCCGATGGTGTGCTCAACGTCATCACCGGCTATGGCCGCGAGGCGGGCGCCGCCCTGTCGTCGCACCCCGGTATCGATTATGTGACCTTCACCGGCTCCCCCACGACCGGCACGGCGATCCAGCAGGCAGCGGCCACCAACAATCGCGGCGTCACCATGGAACTCGGCGGCAAGTCGCCGCAAATCGTCTTCGCCGATACCGATATCGAACGAGCGCTGCCCGTACTCGTCAATGCAATCATCCAGAATGGCGGCCAGACCTGCTCGGCGGGCAGTCGCATCCTCATCGAACGCCCCATTTATGACGAGGTCGCCACAGCGCTCGGGGAAAGGTTCAACAAACTCGTTGCCGGCCCCCACGATGCCGATCTTGATCTCGGCGCCATGATCAACCCTGCACAAAAGCGCCGTGTGGAGAATTATGTCAGGGCAGCGGCGGAGGCAGGAATCGATGTGGCCGGGCGCGGTTCCATAGATAGCAATGCACCTGCCGCCGGCTTCTATGTTGCGCCGGTGCTCTTTGGCGCAGTCGACCCCTCGGCCATCATTGCGCAGGAGGAAGTTTTTGGACCGGTGCTTTCGCTGTTCGCTTTCAACGATGAACAGGATGCGATCCGGCTCGCAAACAGTACTGAATATGGCCTGGTTGCGGGAGTGTGGACCAAGGATGGTGCGCGACAGCATCGCGCCGCCAAACGCATTCGGGCCGGTCAGGTTTTCGTCAACGCCTATGGTGCGGGCGGCGGCATCGAATTGCCGTTTGGCGGCTTCAAGAAATCCGGTCATGGCCGCGAGAAGGGCTTCGAGGCGCTCTACGACATGTCCGCAACCAAAACGATCATCTTCCGTCACGATTGATCGCAAACCATGACATCCATCACCAGCATGTATGAGGAGAAAACATGACCCGTTTGGCAGGCAAGACAGCAATCATCACCGGCGCAGCATCAGGTTTTGGCGAGGGGATGGCCAAGCGCTTTGCCGAAGAGGGCGCCAGGGTTCTTGTCGCCGATCTCAATCTGAAGGGTGCGCAGAAGGTTGCCGGGGATATTGGCAAGGGAGCCATTGCGGTTCATGCGGATGTCTCGCGCAAGGAGGAAGTGGATGCCATGGTGCAGACCGCGATGGATGAATTCGGCCGCATCGACATCATGGTCAACAATGCCGGCTTCACCCACCGCAACGGCTCGATGCTCGATGTCGATGAAAGCACTTTTGACCTCATCGCCGGAGTCAACATGAAGGCGATTTACTATTCGGCGCTCGCCGTGGTGCCGATCATGGAAATGCAGGGGGCGGGTCCATCATCACCACCGCCTCGACGGCCGGGCTGCGTCCGCGTCCCGGTCTTACATGGTACAACGCGTCGAAAGGCTGGGCCATCAGCGCTACCAAGTCCATGGCGATCGAACTTGCCCCGAGGAACATCCGGGTCAATTGCCTCTGTCCCGTGGCCGGTGAAACGCCGATGCTTGGCCTGTTCATGGGTGAGGACACGCCGGAAAAGCGTGCGCAGTTCAAGGCAACCGTACCGCTTGGCCGGCTTTCCACGCCGCTCGATATCGCCAATGCCGCGCTATGGCTTGCCTCCAGCGAGGCTGATTTTATCACCGGTGTTGCGCTTGAGGTCGATGGCGGCCGCTGCATTTGAGTGAAGTGCGGCTTCACCCTTGAAACAGGATCGGATCGGGCTACATTGTTCGGGTAGCCCGATTTTCCCATAGCGCTGTCCTGGCCCGTGCGACCCCGTGGCGCTCCCACCTCTCAAGGACACTATCATGACATCGAAACCTGTCTGGTTCATCACTGGCTGTTCAACCGGTTTTGGCCGCGAACTCGCGCGCCATACACTGGAACTCGGTTATCCGACCGTCGTTACCGCCCGCAATACGGCGCAGATCGAGGACCTCGCCAAGGGACATGAAGACAATGGCCTTATCCTGCAGCTCGACGTGACGAAGGCCGAAGACATTGAAAGCGCCGTCAAGGCCGCGGTGGAACGCTTCGGACGCATCGACGTGCTCGTCAACAATGCCGGCATTGGATATTTTGGCTCGTTCGAAGAGAGCGAAATGGATGAAGTCCGCAAGATGTTCGAGATCAATGTCTGGGGCCTTGCCAACATGACGCGCGCTGTCCTGCCCACCTTGCGCCAGCAGCGTTCGGGAACAATTGTCAACATTTCCTCGCAAGGCGGACTTGTGGCGAACCCGGCCGTCAGCTTCTACACGGCAACCAAGTTCAGCGTCGAAGCCCTGTCGGAAGCCCTGTCAAAGGAAGTCGCGCCGCTTGGCCTCAAAGTGCTTATCGTCGAGCCGGGTCCCTTCCGCACGGATTGGGCCGGCCGGTCCGCCAACGAGGTCCCTTCGACGATAGAGGACTACCGTTCCACCTCGGGTCAGCGCGCCCAGATGATACGGGACATAAGCGGCAATCAGCCGGGCGATCCGGTCCGTGCCGCCAAGGCAATTGTCCAGGCGGTCGAAGCCAAGGATCCGCCGCTGCGTCTGTTGCTCGGCAAGCAGGCACTTCAGAACGCCCGCAACAAGATCGGCGAGCTGCAGCGCGATTTCGATGCCTGGGAGAAAGTTACCGTAGGGGCGGATTATCCGGAGGCTTAAGGCCCATGGCTGCGTGAATTTTTGATGGAAGATATCGGAAATCAATGGTATTAGCTAAGTTAGCTAATGGAGCAGGATAATGCAGGTCACAGTTCACGCAGCCAAGACCAATCTTTCGAAACTGATCGACGCAGCCTTGGCGGGTGAAGAGGTCATCATCGCCAAAGGCAAGAATCCGGTCGTCAAGATCGTTCCCATTCCCAAGAGCCGTTTCAAGATCGGAATATTGGAAGGGCAGCTGCTCGGTGATGGTCCTGATTTCTTTGAGCCCATGTCCGAGGAGGAACTTAAACTTTGGGAAGGCGGCGAGTGAACTCGGTTCTTCTCGATACCCATACGTGGGCATGGACCCTCAATAGAAACCCAAGATTGTCCACAAAATCTGCATCCATCATCGAACAGGCTGACGTGGTTTTTGTTTCTCCAGTCAGCTTTTTCGAAATCGGTCAGAAAGTCCACCTTGGCAAATGGCCAGAGATGGAACCTTTCTTAGACCGGCTAATAATTTTGCTGGACGAAGCAGGAGCGCAAGTTGCAACGCTCACGCCGGAAATAAGTCTGGCCGCTGCGGTGATGGACTGGGCACATCGCGATCCATTCGACCGGATGCTTGCTGCAACGGCCATCCATCATGATCTGCCATTAGTTTCTGCGGACACGACATTCGACGCGCTTGCCAATCACAAAGGTTGGGTTGCCCGAATCTGGTAAAAAAGTGGCCGGCGAAAGCCGGCCAATTTGTTTCTGGGCATGCTTCTAGATCAGATTCCGCAAAATCACGAACAACGTGAAGGACAGCGCGATCGAGACTGGCAAAGTCAGTACCCATGCCATCAGCAGATTGCGTACCGTCGACATCTGCAGTCCGGAACCATTGGCGACCATCGAGCCGGCGACGCCGGATGACAATATGTGCGTGGTGCTGACCGGCAGCCCGAGTGTATCCGCGGTGAAGATCGTGCCCATGGCCACCAGCTCGGCCGAAGCCCCCTGACCATAGGTGAGGTGCGTCTTGCCGATCTTCTCGCCGACGGTGATGACGATACGCTTCCAACCGACCATTGTTCCGAGGCCAAGTGCCAGCGCCACCGCCACCTTGACCCAGGTCGGGATGAACTTAGTCGCATTGTCGATCGCCTGGTGATAGGTCTTGATCGTCGCAAGGTCCGCCGCGTCCATCGGCAGTAGTTTTTTCTTGTCGATCAGTTTCAGCGCCTCACCCGTGAGATACATGTCATTGCGCGTATTGCTGACCATGCCGACGGGTACATTGGCGGCGGATCCATAGGGCGAAATGTTTGCATTGGTCTCGGTGATGAACTGCTGGATAGCGACCGTTGTCTGATCGCTCCACGTCTTGTTGCGAACCGCCTCGCTGACCACGGCCTTTGCATCGGTCACGACGACCCCGGGCTTTTCATACTTCTTCAGCGCAGCGCCGGCCTGCGTGGCGGCGGACTTGTATGCGTCCAGATAGTTGACGTCTGGCGTACGGTTTAGTGCGAAAGCGGTTGGTACAACACCGATCAGGATAAGCATGATAAGGCCCATCCCTTTCTGGCCATCGTTCGACCCATGTGCAAAACTCACACCTGTGCAGGTGAAAATCAGCAACGCGCGAATCCACAATGGCGGCGGGGTACTTCCCTTCGGCGCCTCATAAAGCGCCTTGTTCTTGATGAAGAGCTTCATTGCCAGCAGCAGCAAGGCAGCCGCACCAAAGCCAAAAAGCGGCGAAATCAGCAGCGACATGCCAACTTCGGTGGCTTTCGACCAGTCGACGCCGCTGGTGGCCGTCCCGGCCGGTGCCAGAAACTGATTGGCAAGGCCGACACCGACGATAGAACCGATCAGAGTGTGCGAACTGGAGGCCGGCAGGCCGAGATACCAGGTGCCGAGGTTCCACAGGATCGCCGCCGTCAGCAGCGAAAACACCATGGCCAGACCGGCGCTGGAACCAACCTGCATGATGAGTTCGACGGGGAGCAGGGAAATGATGCCGAAGGCAACCGCGCCGCTCGCGGTCAGGACGCCGAGAAAATTGAAGAAACCGGACCAGATGACAGCGATCTCGGCGGGCATGGAGTTGGTGTAGATCACCGTTGCGACGGCGTTTGCGGTATCGTGAAAACCGTTGACGAATTCGAAACCGAGAGCCGTGACAAGTGCCAGTCCGAGCAAAATCCACGGAACGGCGACGGCACTGGTCAGATCCTGCGTCAGCGAATAGCCCACATAGAAAAGGCCGGCAATCAGGATTGCGATTACGGCGTAGTTGGGCAGGTTGCCCAGGCTTTTTGGCTTCTCAAGCGGATGTTCACTTTTCAGCAGGCCGGCATCGGTTGCATTGCTTAGCGTCATGGCCAGATCCCCGGTGGTTGATGAATGCTGAACAAAGGCTATGACCGCGGCGTGAACCCTTGATGACAACGCGGGATACCTTGCGTGAAACGCAGGGAATCTTTATCGCTTTTCTTGAGTGAGAAATTCTGGAAGCGCCATGCATAAAGTTGTCATCAGCGGTACGGGCGTCTTCACGCCGGAACAGTCCATCAGCAATGCCGAACTCGTCGAGGCATTCAATACCTATGCCACAAGGCAGAACGAAATTCATGCTGACGGGATCGCCGCGGGCACCCGCGAGCCGATGACCATGTCCAATGAGGATTTCATTGTACGCGCTTCCGGCATCGAAGCGGCGCCATGTGCTGAACAAGTCTGGCATTCTCGATCCGGATATCATGCATCCCGTTCTCCCCGAACGCAGCGATGACGAACTGTCGGTGATGGCCGAACTGGCGGTGAAGGCTGCAATGCTGGCACTTGCCAAAGCCGGACGGACGGCCTCGGAGGTCGACGCGGTGATCTGCGCCGCCTCCAATCACGAGCGCGCCTATCCCGCCATCGCCATCGAGGTGCAACAGGCTCTGGGAATCGAGGGTTTCGGTTTCGACATGAATGTCGCCTGTTCTTCGGCGACCTTCGGCATCCAGGCGGCAGCGGATATGATCCGCTCGGGTTCTGCCCGCGCCATCCTCATGGTCAATCCGGAGATTTGCTCGGCGCATCTCGAATGGCGCGACCGCGACTGCCACTTCATCTTCGGCGATGTCTGCACCGCCGTCCTGCTCGAGCGCGACGACCTCGCCACCGCCGCTGACCGGTTCGAAATCGTCTCGACCCGCTGTCTCACGCAGTTTTCCAACAATATTCGCAACAATAACGGGTTCCTGCGCCGCACGCGGGAAGGGCACATGGCCGACCGGCGCGACATGCTATTCCGCCAGGAGGGCCGCAAGGTGTTCAAGCAGGTGGTGCCGATCGTTGCTGATCTGATCCTCACTCACCTTGCTGACGAGAACATCGCACCGGCGCACCTGTCGCGGCTCTGGCTGCACCAGGCCAACAAGGGCATGAACGACCTGATCGGCGTCAAGGTGCTCGGCCGCGAGCCACAGGCTGGCGAACAGCCGAACATCCTGCAGGATTATGCCAATACGTCGTCCGCAGGCTCGATCATCGCCTTTTCCAAATATTCCGACGACCTCGCGCCCGGCAGCCTCGGAGTGATCTGCTCGTTCGGGGCGGGGTATTCTGTGGGCAGCGTGATTGTACGGAAGGTGTAGAAGATAAGAGAAACCTGTTGTTTAAACAGGTTTCTTCTTTGCGCTACAGAAGCTTGGAGTGTCGAAGCGACCTACAAGATAAAATCGCTTTGACTCAGCGTATGGCTGGGATCTTCGATCCTTATCTCGCCTTGGACGGTTAGGTTGCTCGCCCATATCGTGACGTCGTATCCTGAACCAGACTCAACCCAGGATATACCCCCCGTAACATGATCCCTGAACACCAGGTGCTGCTGTCCGGGTAGCCCAGAGTAATCGACTGCAGAAAAATCGATCTTGTCGAGATTATCCATGTATATGGTTGGCGTCGTGGTGCTACCGCTGTTGCTCAACTCGGCCCAACTGTCGAATGTGTAGGTGTCTGCTCCAGCATTGCCATTCATTATGTCCGCTTGCCCGCCGCCGCGCAGGATGTCATTGCCATTGCCTCCATTCAACGTATCATTATTGTTGTCTCCCCACAGGCGGTCGTCACCATCGCCACCGTTAAGCGTATCGCTGCCACTTCTGCCATGAAGCTCGTCGTTCCCGGCAAGACCACTAATAATATTGCTGAATTGATCGCCTCTGAGGTCGTCTCCGTACCCGCTGCCGATGATGTTAATGCACTGAAAGATGGTGTCGCCTTCGGCGTCGCCACCGCTGACGGTTCCGCCTCCTGAGTTGAAGCTGACGTTTACTCCCGTCAGTGAAGTCTCGTAGCTGACCGTATTATTGCCAGTCCCCCCCTGGACGAGATCACCGCCAGGACCACCGATCAGCGTGTCATCACCATCTCCGCCAAAGAGCTGGTCACTATCGGCGCCTCCTTCGAGCCGATCATTGTTAGCGTCGCCATTGAGCGTGTCATTACCGATACCGCCACGAAGCGTGTCATCATTACTGCCGCCATACAGCGTGTCATTACCGCCGCCGCCGTCGATCGTGTCATTGCCCTGTTGGCCACTCAATGATGAGTCGTTGCCGCCCATGCCGTTGATGATGTCGCCGCCAGCCATACCGAAAATCACATTCGGCGCGTCATTGCCCGTTAGCGTGTCGCCGAAAGTCGAGCCGACGAGATTTTCGAAACCGGCGACCGCAGTATCACCTTGCGCATGTCCGCCGGACGCACTCTGGATGCCACCCAGCAAGCTGAGTGTCACATTAACGCCAGCGTCGGAATTGAAATATCCAAGTGTGTCGCTGTTACCGCCAAGATCGGCGAGAATGATATCCGCGCCGCCCCCACCCTCGATGTAGTCGTTTCCGGTTCCGCCGGTAATGGTGTCATTGCCGTCGAGACCCTGATAATAGTGATTGGAATTCAAAGTCAGAAGAAACGCCTGTGTGTCGCCCCGTGCCGTGCCGATTTGGGGTGTTGCATTCCCTACGCCCAGCAGGCCCATATAAAATGCATCCAATACATTCTGAGTAGCCATAACGTTACCCTCCCTGATCCTATCGCAGGGCAAACCCCATCGCGGGGCTCTTTGACCCTGCAATAGTAAATCTCATTAATTTGTTTTGCTGTTATCTGCGTGATTCGCCACATTTATACTGGAGAATACGTACGTATGTAGAATACTCTTTGTTTGCGTATAAATCAAACAGTGTATTTTTGTGTTCGTTCAGGATGAATTGTTGCTGTTGACCTAATGCTTTTGTACTAAAATGAGCGTTGTATTTATTGGCTTATTTGCTTTCAACGCCGATTTTTGCAGTTACCCCATCAAATCCTGTCCACCAGCGCATACCAGCTGAGTGCCAGGAACAGCAGCGGCGCCCGGAACTTACGCCCCCCGGGAAGGCCGGGATTTTCAGCTCCTCCAGCAATTTCAACCGGTCGCGATTGCCCGCCACCGTCTCGGCGTAGAGCTTGCCGACGAAGTTCGACAGCATCACCCCATGCCCGGAATAGCCGCCTGCCGAGATCACATTGGGCATGACCTCGCGCACGAAAGGCTGGCGCGGCAGGGTAATGCCGACAGAACCGCCCCAGGCCTGGGTGATCTCGACATTGGCGAGCGCCGGGTAGATTTCGGCGATCTGGCGGCGGATATGCGTGCTGATATCGAGCGGATTGTCCGCCGTATAGGCCTCGCGCCCGCCGAATAGCAGCCGTCCGTCCTTCGAACGGCGGAAATAGCGCACGACGAAGCGGGAATCGTCGACGCTCTCGCCGCCAGGCAGCACCGGACTGTCGTCGGCCAGCGGCACCGTTGCGCCGATGAACGAGCGGATCGGCATGACATGCGACGCGCTGATGGGTTCGAGATTGCCGCCATAGGCATTGACCGCGATCAGGCCCTTCGCTGCCGTCACATTGCCGAATGGCGTCGTGACAATCACCCGGCCATTTTCCGATTTGATGGAGGTTACCTTGGTGTTCTCGTAAAGATGCGCACCTGCCTGTGCCGCAGCCTTGGCGGTTCCGACGACCAGTTTCATCGGCTGGATATGGCCGGTGCCCTTATCGTAGGTGCCGCCGAGATAGCGCGTGGAGCCCAGGCGCTCGGCGGTCTCGTTCGCGTCCATGTAGTGGATGTGCGGATAGCCGAAACGCGTGGCCATCAGCTCGGCGTGGCGCTGATAGTCCTTCAGGTAACGCTTCTTGTGCACGACAGACATCTGGCCCGGCACATATTCGATATCGATCCTGTGGGTTCCGGCAAATTCAAGCAGATGTGCCTTGGCGTCCTCGGCCAGATCGAACAGCGCCTTGGCGCGCGTGAAGCCATATTGCGCTTCGAGGTCTTCCGCCCAGGCGCGCTGTCCGGTGCCAAGCTGCCCGCCATTGCGCCCCGAAGCGCCATCGCCAAAGCGCCAGGCCTCAAGCAGGACGACGTCGACACCCGCCGACGCCAGATGTACGGCGGCCGACAGGCCGGTGAAACCGCCACCCACGATAACGACGTCGGCGCTCCGCGATCCGTCCAGCGCCGGGTATTCGATGCGATCATCGATGGTGGTTTCGTACCAGGAGATGCCGGGGGAGATGGGGGACTGATAGTGCATTATTGTGCATTCCGATCTGGAAATACTGGCGCTGCTCTATCTCTCCCCATGTGGGAGAGAAAGGATTTTCTTGGATTTAGCTTCTTTGCTAAATCCTTGGAAAATCCAAGTGAGGGGATTTGTCTCTATGTGCGGAGCACTACCCCCTCTCTTGCGATTTCTGGCACTTAGCCAGGCTAAGATGCTGAAATCGCTTTCTCCCCGCAAAGGGAGATAAGGCTGCAGCATCACACATTGAGCAGCAGAAATTCGCGCTCCCACGGGCTGATAACCTCCATGAAGGTCTCGAACTCGGCGCGTTTGATCGCGGCGTAGGTGATGGCGAAGGATCTCGCCCAGCATGGCGATGAGATCCTTGTCATGCTCGAACAGGATCGTTGCCTCGATCAGTCCGCGCGGCAGCTCGATCAGGCTGTCATTGACTGTCGTCGAAGCCGGCGCATCGGGCTCGATCCTGTTGTTCATGCCGATAAGGCCGCAGGCGAGCGAGGCCGCCAGCGCCAGATAGGGGTTGGCGTCGGAGGAGGGAATGCGGTTCTCGACGCGCCGCGCTGCCGGGTCGGAACGCGGCACGCGGAAGGCCGTGGTGCGGTTGTCATAGCCCCATTTGACGTTGACAGGCGCGGAGGCCGCCGGCGTCAATCGCCGGTAGGAATTCACATATGGCGCAAACATCACCAGCGAAGCCGGGACGTGTTTTTGCATGCCGCCGATGAAAAAACGGAAGGCCTCGCTCTCCGTGCCATCGGGATTGGAGAAGATATTGCGCCCTGTCTTCTTGTCGATGATCGACTGATGGATATGCATGGCCGATCCCGGCTGGCCCTGGATCGGCTTGGCCATGAAGGTTGCGTACATGTCGTGCTTCAGCGCCGCCTCGCGGATGGTGCGCTTGAACAGGAACACCTGATCGGCAAGCTCGATCGGATCGCCGTGACGCAAATTGATTTCGAGCTGCGCCGCGCCCTCCTCATGGATCAGCGTGTCGATCTCGAGGCCCTGGCTTTCGGAGAAATGATAGATATCGTCGATCAATTCGTCGAATTCGTTGACGCCCGCGATGGAGTAGCCTTGACCGCCGCCGATGGCGCGGCCTGAGCGCCCGACTGGCGGGGTGAGTGGATAATCCGGATCCGGGTTCTTCTTGACAAGATAGAACTCGATTTCCGGCGCGACGACCGCCTTCAGGCCCTTCTTGCTGTAAGCGGCCATCACGCGCTTCAGCACATTGCGCGGCGTGAACTCCACAGCTTGCCCGTCCTTGTTGACGAGGTCGCAGATGACCTGCGCGGTCGGGTCGCTTTCCCACGGCACTTCCGAAAGCGTGGATAGATCCGGCATCAGCTTCAGGTCGCCATCGTCTTCCGGATAGGAGAAACCATGCCCGTCTTCCGGATAGGAGCCGGAGATCGTCGCCATGAAGACCGCGGAGGGCAGGGCCAGCGATGTATTGGAGGTGAATTTCTTCGACGGCATCATCTTGCCGCGCGCTACTCCAGCCTGATCCGGCGTGATGCACTCGATGTCTTCGATATCCCGCCAGGCCAGCCACTCGGAAGCTTCACGCCAGTTTTTCACGCCGCGAGTTGCCTTGACATAAGCGGGCGTACGCCGCCGGGTGGTCGTCCGTGCGGGTTTCTTTTCAGGAGTTTCGGAAGGCATCAATCACCAGAATGAGTTGCGGTGACAGGATGATAGAACAAATTATGACGGGATGGGAGGCGGGGCGGTGAAAATTGTGGAATGGCCGCGCGACGCCTGGTCGCGAGCCCCTGTCCAGGCGCTTATCGCGCCAGATTGACACCCAGAAGGCGCCTGTACTCTTTCTCGGCCACCCCATAGAAGCCGTCGGCCTCCGCAATGAGCCCTGCGCGATCTACAATCGTTATCAGTCCGCGCTTGGCGCGGATCAGCCGCTTGTCTTCCAGGACGTGCAGTGTTTCCGTCACCCATGGCCGCCTTACTCCAAGCATGATCGCCAGAAACTCGTGCGTCAGCACGATTTCAGGGCCATGTGTGCGGTCATGCACCATGAGCAGCCAACGGGCCATTCTCGCCGCAACACTGGCCTGGCCATTCGCCAAAGCCGTCGATGCAGTCTGAACGATCATTGTATGGACATAGAGCAACAGGTAGTTGCGCAATGTCTTGCTCGTCTCCATGGCATGTTGAAGGTGCACGGTAGCGATACTGTAACCGTCGCCAGCGACCTGTATGTAGCTGTCGTGCGGCGATTGCATTCCGCCAAGAACGACCGCGGAGCTGGTCATTCCATCATTGCCGGAAATGCCGACCTCAATATCACGGCCGTCGGGCATTTTGGCGACAATCGAGGCCAGACCGGATTCAAGGAAGTAAACCTCGGCAACCGGTGTTTGCGATTTCTCGACGATGTGTCTCAACGGCAGTTTCTGGGCCACGAGATGCGGCGCGAGCAGATCCAAATCGCTTGCACGCATATGCCTGAGAAGCCTGTTCTCATACGCAGACTGTGGAGTTAGCATCCTATTCCCTTCCCGCGGGAACAGAGAATCCTGCGTGATGAAATGGTATAAATATCGAAATAAAAAAGTGACACAATGCATTGTCTGCCAATGGACAATTCTCGCATTGTCTATCAATATATTCCCGAAAGATCGGCGATATTTTCTCTGAGTTTCATTATGACACATTTTGCAAAATATAAAAGATTTACTTTGGATAGTTATGAAAATAATGACGCAGTCAAAGTATTCGTGTTCGAAAATGGAGGAAAAACAGTCGCAGATATTTTCTGGGATGAGAACGGTCAAACCGGCGCAGGCACGTATTTGTATGCGACATACGTGCCGGTCGCGCTCGAACGGGCCGAGGATGTGAGGCAGAATTACGGTTTTGCGAAGGTCATCGTTATTATCGAAAATCTCGATCTTTGGGACGCCGATTGGGGTGATTTGATAGATTAGAAACCACATTCGGAACAATTTTGTAATGACTATTGTCTATTGACGTACACAAAATTGAGCATAAACTCGAAATCTTGTAATATAACTGAAAAATATGTGGTTTTTATATTTCTTTCTTTTGGGAGAAGGATTTAGGTGCAGAACGTTTGCTATTTTGCGAGCTACGGAGTTCGGCCGTATCACGATCGAAGCCATATCGTCAGAATACGCCACGATACTGAAAGGTATTTGATGGGTTTCTTTCTCAAAGCTCTAACCGTGACAAAGGGGCTCGAAAGGCCAGCCTTGCGGAAGGCCAAGAGGCGTGAGCGAATGCAACTGAGGCTTTTAAAGTCCCACTAACGCAAACGCAGGTCGCGTTAATTGCCATTCTCAAGTGGTTCGTTGTCTAGCGGATTGGAGGAGGCATGAATATTGCAAAACCGCTGCGTCCGACTGATTATCCTCGCCGGGCCTATGATTGTCAGATCGCGCTGAGTCAAAGATTCACATGGGTCATGGATTGCCTGTCCGCCGAGGCGGCCGAAGCCGGATGGCAGTCGGAGGAGACGACGCGAGCAATCGTTGGATTGGTGCTTGCCTATGCTGCGGACCAGCAAATTGAAAAAACTGTATCGGTGCAAGCTGTAAAAGAGCTGTTCCTGCAATAGCTTGTGGGAAGACGCGATACAGCGGTTATTTGGGAGGGACGACGTATCGGAGCAGACGGGCGTGGGGTCGGTCGCTCCGGTTAGCACTGCGTGGTTCGAAAGGCTCACCGGACCACGCAGTGACTTCAATCACCAAAAGCAAAACCGCCCGCAATTGCTTGCGAGCGGTTCTGCGTGCCGTGCTGGTTCCAGACCGAAACCAGAGAAGGCCACGGCAGCTTCTTCCCGGGAAAAGCGGTAACCGGTTCTCCGTCCGGAATTGCGAAAGCAGATCTACTGCCTTGTAACGACCACCGGGATCAGCAGATCGCCCCAGTTGCCGTCGCCGCCATGATGGCGGGCGGATCGGACCAGTTCAACGGACACGCCGGCGTCGACCGCCTTCATGACGGATTGGTTGAGGCGATGCAGGTCATTGGCGACCATGCGAATGACAGCCTGCTGGTCTGCATTCATGGCCGATGATTGCTCCTCGGCCCGTTCCTTGACGCGTGTCTGCGGTGCCATGATCTTCTCCTTTTCTGGCGTTGCAGCGAACGATCCCTTGATCGTCCGGGATGGAAAGGCGGCAGATGTGGGCCGTGCCGCCTGTCCGTATTGGGTCTTACTCGGCAGCCGGGCGGAACTGATCCGTCTCGGTCGATTCCTTCATCGCCGTGGTCGAAGACTGGCCGCCGGTGATTGCCAGCGAAACCGCATCGAAATAGCCGGTGCCGACTTCGCGCTGGTGCTTGGTCGCGGTGTAGCCGTTGACCTCGGCGGCGAATTCCGCCTCCTGCAGTTCCGAATAGGCCGACATCTGGCGTTCCTTGTAGCCGCGAGCCAGTTCGAACATGCCGAAGTTGAGCTGGTGGAACCCGGCCAGCGTGATGAACTGGAACTTGTAACCCATCGCGCCCAGCTCGCGCTGGAATTTGGCGATCGTCGCCTCGTCCAGATGCTTCTTCCAGTTGAAGGAAGGCGAGCAATTATAGGCGAGCAGCTTGTCCGGGTGCTCCCTGCGCACGCCTTCTGCAAAACGCCTGGCCTGTTCGAGGTCGGGCTTCGATGTCTCGCACCAGATGAGATCCGCATGCGGCGCATAGGCTATCGCCCGGGCAATGCAGGACTCAAGGCCGTTCTTGACCTGATAAAAGCCTTCTGTCGTCCGGCCCGCATCGTAATCGACAAAGGGCTGGTCCCGTTCATCGATGTCCGAGGTCAGAAGCTTGGCGGCTTCCGCGTCGGTACGGGCGATGACCAGTGTCGGCGTCCCCATGACGTCGGCGGCCAGCCGCGCAGCATTCAGGTTGCGAATATGCGCTGCCGTCGGGATCAGCACCTTGCCGCCCAAATGGCCGCACTTCTTTTCCGAAGCGAGCTGGTCTTCATAGTGGACACCGGCAGCGCCTGCCTCGATGAAAGCCTTCATGATCTCGAAGGCGTTGAGGGGGCCGCCGAAGCCGGCTTCCGCATCGGCAACGATCGGCGCGAACCAGGTGTCGACCGAAAGGCCCTTGCCCTCCGCCGTCTCGATCTGGTCGGCGCGCTGCAGCGTCTTGTTTATGCGCTTGGCCAGCTCCGGCGCGGCATTGGCCGGGTAGAGCGATTGATCAGGATACATGGCTGAAGCTGTGTTTGCGTCCGCCGCGACCTGCCATCCGGAAAGATAGATTGCCTTGAGGCCTGCGCGAACCATCTGCATAGCCTGGTTGCCCGAGAGAGCGCCCAGCGCATTGACGAAACCATCTTCGTGGATGAGCTTCCAGAGCCGGTTGGCACCGTTCTCAGCGAGAGTATATTTGATCTGAACCGAGCCTCGCAGGCGCTTGACATCGTCAGGTGTATAGGGGCGTTCGATACCATCATAGCGGCCCTCCGGTGCATTTGGTACGAGGCTGTAAAAATCAGTCATTATCGTCTCCACAAAGAGTTTTGTCCCGCCGCAACCTGCCTGATAGGGAGTTTGGCGGCTGCGTTGATATGACTAAATTTACATTGCGGCGCGATATGGTCCAGAAATATCGCGGTTTCATGCCAATTTATCGAGTTATTCTGTCTAGTGATTGACAAAGTGGAATTGTAAATTTGTAAAGATTGTAATATTGCGATCTGAGAGAATTTTGTGTAAATCTTGTCAAGAATACCCCGAAACGCGTAGGGTAGAGGAGTCCCATGGCCGAAGGCAAGATTTTCGCCGGACCGCGCATCAGGCGCATTCGCAACGAACGCGGTCTGACCCAGACGGCGATGGCTGAGGCGCTGGGCATTTCGCCGTCCTATCTCAACCTGATCGAACGCAATCAGCGGCCGCTGACCGTCCAGCTGCTGCTTAAGCTCTCCTTCACCTACAAGATCGAGCTCGATACGCTGCAGATGGAAACCGGGTCCTCCATGGCGGCACTGAAAGAGATGTTTTCCGATCCTCTGCTCAATGGCGAATTGCCGGGCGATCAGGAGCTCATCGAAATCAGCGATGCGGCCCCTAACGCGACCACCGGCTTCATCAAGCTCTATCGTGCCTACAAGGAACAGCAGGAGCGGCTTTCCGATCTGTCGGAACTCCTCGCCAGGGATGGCCGCGCACCCTCCCTGTCTGCCACGCGCCTGCCGCTGAATGAGGTGCGTGAGGTGCTGGAGCGCCGCGCCAACCACTTTGCGCGCATCGAAGGCGAGGTCGACAGTTTCGCCAGCCTGATCAAGCCGGGTGACGATCTGTTCGGAGCACTCAAAGCCTGGCTGAAGAGCGAACATGGCATATCTGTGCGCATTCTTCCCGTGGCGACCATGCCGAACTGGCGCCGCCGCTATGACCGCCATTCGCAGCGCCTGTTCATCTCCGAACGCCTGTCACCCTTCGACCAGCTGCGTGAAGTGGCGATGGAAGCAGTGCTCATGCGCATGCAGGTGGTCATCGCCGCCGAAATCCAGGACCTGAAACTCTCTTCCGATGAGGCGAGGCGCATCGCCCGCTTTGAGTTCGGGCGTTATGCCGCGCACGCGCTGATGATGCCTTGGCAGGCATTCCAGACCGCTGCCACCCGCGCACGCTACGATATTGACGTTCTCCGGTCGCGCTTCCACGTTTCGTTCGAACAGGCGGCCAACCGCCTGACAACCCTTACGGGCAAGAACGATATTCCGTTTTTCATGCTCGAGGTCGATCATGCCGGCAACCGTTTCCGCCGGGGAGGGGCGCAGGGCTATCCGCAATCGCGCTTTGGCGGCGATTGCCCGAAGCTTCCCGTCCACGCCGCCTTCGCCCAGCCTGGGCAGATCCTTGTCGAGGCCGTCGAGATGCCGGACGGCGCCGAGTTCCTGACCCTCGCCCGCACGCTGGAAGGACCGCAGGGCGCTTTCAACGAGCGCCCGCGCCGCACGGCGATCCTTCTCGGCTGCGACATCGAATATGCCGACCAGACGGTCTATGGCAGCGCACTCGGCAACCGGAGCATCAGCGCACCGCCGCTCGGGCGTTTCGTTGGTTCGACGCCGGTCGGCCCCGCCTGCCGCCTGTGCGAGCGCTCGGCCTGCCTCTCCCGCGCCGAACCGCCGGTGACGCGCCCGCTGGGGCTGGACGAGATGGTGACCGGGCTGAGTGCGTTTGATTTTCAATGAGTAAGGCGTAGAGCGCGGCGCGTGCCCTGAATTTGGACAAGGTGCTTGTATCCGGCTGTCATTCCGGAAGCCCGCCTCTTCGCAAGCCCTCGACGAACATTGCGAGGTCTTCCGGCCGGCGTATCGGAAGCCAATCCGTAACGTTGGATATGCGCAGCGCCGGATCGAGCTGCTGCAAGCGCTGCATTGCTTGCCGCGCTTTGTCCGCACGGCCGGCAAGGGCATGGCTTGCTGCGATAATGCCGATGACCATCAGGAAGTTCGGCAAATCCCTGGACGATTTTTCCGCCCATGACGAGGCTGTGTCGAACCGGCCGGCAAACAAATGCGCCATGGCCATTCCTGCCTGCATTCGATACATCTCCGGGTCCAGCGGGCTCAAGCGCATTGCGCGCGTGAAGTGCTCGATGGCTCCGTCTGGTTCCCCGCGCCAGGTTCTGAGGAAGCCGCCCAGGAACCATGCGGCCGCAAGGTTGGGATTGAGCATCAGCGCCCGGTCGATCAATGCGATGCCGCCATCGAGGTCACCCATGAGATGGCCAAGCGCATGCCCGCTTCGCGTCAGGGCCACCGCATCATCTCTGCCCAATTCGATGGCCCGGCGGGCCAATCGGGTGCCTTCGGCCAGTTCTTGCCGCCGGTCCGTCATCCAGCCGTTGACCTTGCGCCAGAAATAGCACCAGGCCGCCATAGCGTAGGCCGACGCGAAATCCGGATCGAGTTCCATGGCCTTATAGAAGAACGGCAGTGCGTCGTTGACGTCTTCCCTTGCCCCTTTTTGGAGTTTCGCCATTCCACGCAAATAGCAGTCATAGGCGTCGAGACTTTCGGTTGGTTTTCGTTTCGCGCGTTCGATCTCCGCTCTCTCGAGTTGGGGCGCGATCGCGCCAACGACACTCGCGGCCAACTGATCCTGAAGCTCGAAAATGTCGTCGAGAGTGCCTTCGAAGCGGTCCGCCCAGAGGTGCCCGCCGGTCGTCGCATCGATGAGCTGCCCTGTGATGCGCACGCGGTTTGCCGCCTTGCGCACGCTGCCTTCAAGCACGTACCGCACCCCCAGCTCGCGGCCAACCTGCTTCACGTCAACCGCCCGGCCTTTATATGTGAAGCTCGAATTGCGCGCGATGACGAACAGCCAGCGGATATGGGACAGCGCGGCGATGATGTCTTCGACCACGCCTTCAGTGAAATATTCCTGCTCCGGATCGCCGCTCAAGTTCTGGAACGGCAACACGGCAATGGAGGGTTTGTCGGGCAGGGCCAGGCCAAATCCAGATGGCTCGTCCGTCTCGGCGGGCTCCGTCTCCGGGGGATTGAATGTATCCGGCGATGGCACTTCCCGGACGTCGCCAATAAACCGGAAGCCTTTGCGAGCGACTGTCCGGATCAAGCGCTGCTCCCCGCCGCTGTCGCCGAGCGCCTTGCGTAACGCATTGATATGACTGGTTATGGTTGACTCAGAAACGATCCGGCCACCCCATATCGAGTCCAGCAAACTATCCTTGTTGACGACCCGCTCGCGATTCTCAACCAGGTGAACCAGCAGGTCGAATACTTTCGGGCCGATAGCAACCACCTCGGATCCCTTGGTGAGTTCCCGTTTGTCAGTGTTGAGAATGTAGTCCGCGAACACGAATTGCACTGGGACGCTCCTTAAGACCATTTGCGGGGCACGGAACCGGGGGCTGGACTGGTCGGTGGCGAGCTATTGCTACCACACTCGCTGCCTCACGAACGGATCGCTGCTTGGCTCTTGGACAAATTTACAATGTTAAGTCAATTGCAATGCAAGGTCCCCACAAGGACTCCCGGTCATCTTGCGGGCAATCTCTATGGCAATCGATCGCAATTGATGCGGCCGGTATCATAGGGAAATCTAGCCATGAAAATAGTCGTTATCGGAGGCACTGGCCTCATTGGAACGAAGCTGGTCAACAACCTGCGCCAGCATGGGCATGAGGTCTTGCCCGCGTCACCCAATTCGGGCGTCAATACCATCACGGGTGAGGGATTGGTTGAAGCGCTCATGGGCGCGAAGGTTGTCGTGGATGTGGCGAATTCGCCCTCATTCGAGGACAAGGCCGTGCTGGAGTTTTTCGAAAAGTCCGGTCGCAACCTGCTTGCTGCGGAAGCCGCCGCCAGCGTGTCTCATCATGTTGCGCTGTCGGTGGTCGGCGCCGACCGCCTTCCTGCGAGCGGTTACCTCCGTGCGAAGCTGGCTCAGGAAAATCTGATCAAGAGCGCGAATATTCCCTACACGATCGTCCGTTCGACACAGTTCTTTGAATTCATGAGCGGCATTGCCCAGGCGGCCACCGTCGGGCAGACAGTCAGCCTCTCACCGGCCCTTCTCCAGCCTATCGCGTCGGATGACGTTGCAAACGCCATGGCCAAAATTGCAATTGGCGTGCCGGCGAACGGCACTATCGAAATCGCAGGTCCGGAACGGCTGCCCCTCGACGAAATTGTGCGTCGATACTTGCATGCCACGGACGACCCGCGGACAGTTGTTGCCGATGTCCACGCCCGGTATTTTGGCACCGAGTTGAATGATCAATCGCTTAACCCGGGCGACAATCCCCGTATCGGCTCGACCCGTTTTGAGGACTGGCTCAGCTATTCCGCAGCTCAAGCCAGGGAAAAATCCAATGTTCAATAGATTGCTGTGCGGAGTTGCACTGACGGCGCTTTCCCTGACTGGAGCATTCGCCCATGACGTTTCGAGCGACAAGTCCAAAATCACGTTGGTCTTCGATCACGCGCTTCCGAACGTCCCGGGTAAAAGCATGAAAGGTGTGCTGGTCGAATATGAACGCGGTGGCTCATCGCCGGCACACACCCACCCCGACTCTGCGTTCATCTACGCGACGGTCCTCGAGGGCGCGATCCGGAGCAAAGTCAATGACGGCCCGGAGAAAGTATATCGAGCCGGCGAGAGCTTCGCTGAAGTACCCGGCGACCATCATGGCGTTAGCGCCAATGATAGCGATACGCGACCCGCACGGCTTTTGGCAGTCTTTGTAGTCGATTCCACTGAAACGAGATCTCGCCACCGACGACAAGGAGTGAGGCGCATCGCAAATTGCAAACGAACTGCCGGGGGAGCAGAGGGTCCTCCGGCTGCCTCTGTGTCAAGTGCTCGCCAAACCGTTTGCCGCTTGTTCAGCAACCTCACGCCCGCGGTCTCTGCCCGCGAAAAAGCGGTTGCTGCTTTTCGATCAGTTGAGCCAGCCGTTCGACCAGCGTGCGGATTTCCGGACGATGCCGGTCGTCATTGTGCATGACAAGCCATTGCCGGTGATAGAGATCCTTGATCTCACCTCCGGCGCGCAGCAAGGCGGCGTCGGCATCGCCGACGAAGCAGGGCAGGACACCGCGTCCGGCTCCGCTGCGCAAAAGGTCGTGCAGCATGCGCGGCGTGTTGGCCCAGATCGTCACCCACAAATCCTTTTGCGCCAGCAGCCAGCGTGCGGATGGGGTCACGGCATCGTCTGCGCCGATGCCCACCCAGTTGCAATCGCGCACCATGTTGAAATGACTGGCGCAATAGGGCGCGTAGGCGACGTCTCCGACCGGTTTGGCCGCCAGATTGTCGCTTTCGGGAAAACGGTTGCGAATGCCGATATCGGCCTCGCGATGCACGAGATCGAGCCGGATTTCCGCTGTCTTGAAGCATATCCGGAACGGGTCGTCCGGCGTCCAAAGCTGGTCCAGATTGACCGCCATGAAATGGGACATCCAGCTGCCCGCTGAAATGCGCACCGCCGGCAGTTCATGGACGTCTTCGTTCCAGGCATTGATCGACTGGGCGGCCTCGTTCATCGCGACCACATGCGACAGCAATGACTGGCCGTCCTTGGTCAGCGAATAGCCGGTCTGCCGCCGCACGAAGAGATTGCGCCCCATCTGCCGTTCCAGCGCCAGCACGCGCCGGCCGATTGTCGCCGGACTGATACCGGTTTTCTCCGACGCGCCAGACAACCCGCCCTCACGCGCAACATGCAGAAAGAACTTCAGATCGTCCCAATTGTCATTTTTCATTTTTGAAAAACACATTTCAGCTGCGGTTGTAGAAATCGCGAAAATTCTGATCAATTTAAGCATCCACCGCAAGTTGATTTTCAATGGAGATAAACATGGACCCTTGCTTGCTATGGACACTCGCCCTTCGGGAAGTCGCGGGCCGCGATCCGCGCACGCTGACCGAAGATGAATTCTACGTTCGCTTCGGCAACGGCAGCCACAGGATTTTCAATTGGATCGAGCGTATGATCCGCACGATGGCCGGGTGAGCGTCAACGTGGCGCGAAATCGACAATATCAGGTCGTGATCCGGTCTTGACCTTGCATGCAGGCTTGGCATTGTGCGCGCATGAGTGTCTCCGCCGTTCCACTGCCCCCTGTCACCGGGCCTGACCCTGCAAAAAGCTCTTCGGAAGCAGCGATCGGCTGCTTGCTGGTGGCGGGTGCAGCGATTGCCTGGAGCACCGGCGGAGCCCTGACCCGCTTCCTCGAGGTCAGCGACAACTGGACGGTTGTTTTCTGGCGGTCATTCTTTGCCGCATTGTTCTTGCTATGCTTCATGCTGGTCCGGGATGGCCCGCGCGGAACGTTGCGGCTCTTCCAGCACATGGGGCTGGCTGGTCTCGGTGTCGCCATCTGCTTCGCCACCGCCTCATCCTCCTTCATCATCGCGCTATCCTATACGACCGTCGCCAATGTGCTGCTGCTGCAGGCCGGGGTGCCGCTGCTTGCGGCCCTGATCTCGTGGGTGCTGTTCCGCGAGCGGGTGAGCGCCGCGACCTGGATCGCCATCGCCGTCGTCATTGCCGGTGTTGCCATCATGGTATCGGACTCACTCGATGGCGCTGTTTCGCCCATCGGCGACATGCTGGCGCTGTTGATCGCCGTCTCCTTTGCGTCGGCGACTGTCATTACCCGCCGCAAGGCGCATCTGCGGATGACGCCGGCGGTTTTCCTCGGCGTGTTCATCGCGGCCTGTGTCGCATCGCTCCTGGCAGGAGGGTTTTCCGCAAGCGCACGCGACTTCGGTCTGCTTTTTGCGCTGGGTGCAGTCAATCTCGGCCTCGGCCTTGCGCTTTTCGTCAGCGGCGCCCGCCTTATCCCTTCGGCACTGGCCGCTCTGATCAGCACGCTCGAACCGGTGCTCGGCCCGGTCTGGGTCTGGCTTCTGCACAACGAGGTTCCAGCACCCCGCACCATCGTCGGCGGCGCTATCATCCTGTGCGCGCTGCTCTTGCACCTCGGCTGGGAATACCGCCGCCAACGTCAGACTCAGCCCATCCTCTCGTCGTAACTTCGCATTTGCGCAAATTTAGACAAAGGTGTTGCTTCAAGCCAGTTGACGAACCCTTCGCAATCTAAAAAGGTGGGGTAACAACGGGAACCATGGGGCATTGCCAGAAGTTGGCGTGCCGGCAGCACGGAGAAATAAATGGGTATCAAATCTGTTCTATTGACGGCCACTTTGACACTTGGTCTCGCCAGTTCGGCATGGGCACAGGAGCGTGTTGTCAATATCTATAACTGGTCGGATTATATCGATGATTCCATCCTGACGGATTTCACCAAGGAGACGGGCATCAAGGTCGTCTACGACACGTTCGACTCCAACGAGATTCTTGAAACCAAGCTTCTTGCCGGCGGCACCGGTTACGACGTTGTCGTTCCAACCGCATCCTTCCTGCAGCGCCAGATCGCTGCCGGCGTGTTCCAGAAACTCGACAAGTCGAAGTTGCCGAACCTCTCCAACATGTGGGACGTGATCAGCGAGCGCATCCAGAAATACGACCCCGGCAACGAGTACTCTGTCGATTATATGTGGGGCACCACAGGTCTCGGCTACAATGTCGACAAGGCGAAGGCTATCCTCGGAACCGACGAGAAACCGACGTGGGACGTGCTGTTCAAGCCGGAATTGGCGGCAAAGTTCAAGGATTGCGGCATCCATATCCTCGATTCGGCTTCCGATGTTCTGCCCTCCGCTCTCGCCTATCTCGGCCTTAATCCCGACAGCCATGATCCTGACGAACTGGCCAAGGCCGGGGCGCTGCTGGAAACCATCCGCCCCTATGTGCGTAAATTCCATTCTTCGGAATATATCAATGGCCTGGCCAATGGCGACATCTGTCTGGCCCTCGGCTACTCGGGTGATATTTTCCAGGCCCGCGACCGCGCTGCGGAAGCCAAGGCTGGCGTAACGGTGGATTATTCCATTCCTCCGCAGGGTGCGCAGATGTGGTTCGACGTCATGGCCATTCCGGCCGATGCTCCGCACGTCGCCGAAGCGCATGAATTCATCAACTACATGATGAAGCCGGAAGTCATTGCAAAGGCCTCCAATTTCACCTTCTACGCCAATGGCAACAAGGCATCGCAGCAGTTCATCAACAAGGACGTCCTGGATGACCCGGCGATCTATCCGACACCGGAGGTGCTGGCCAAGCTTTTCACCGTGGCGCCCTATGATACCAAGGTGCAGCGTGTGGTCACACGGCTGTGGACGAAAGTGGTCACAGGCCAATAACTCAAAGAAAAAGACCCCGGCATCCAGTGCCGGGGTCTTTCACATGGTGAATGGAAATACCGGGGCAAATCATGAAATCATTGGGAAGTTTTCGCCGCAAATTCGCACCTTGGAATGATCCCGAAGCAAAGCCCTTCATTGCCATCGAGAACGTCACCAAGAAGTTCGCCGATTTCACAGCCGTCGATGACTTGTCCCTGAATATATACAATCGCGAGTTCTTCGCGCTCCTGGGTGCCTCAGGTTGCGGCAAGTCCACGCTGCTGCGCATGCTTGCCGGCTTCGAGGAACCGACCGCTGGCCGCATCCTCCTCGATGGCCAGGATATGCGAGGCATCCCGCCCTACAAGCGTCCGGTCAATATGATGTTCCAGTCCTATGCGCTGTTCCCGCACATGACGGTCGAAGGCAATATCGCCTTCGGACTCAAGCAGGATGGCATGCAGAAGGGCGACATCGAGGCGCGCGTCGGCGAAATGCTCAAACTCGTCAAGCTGGAACGCTTCGCCAAGCGCAAGCCGCATCAGCTCTCCGGCGGCCAGCGCCAGCGTGTGGCGCTTGCTCGCGCCGTCGCCAAGCGGCCGAAGGTCCTGCTGCTCGACGAGCCGCTGGGCGCGCTGGACAAGAAGCTGCGCGAGGAGACCCAGTTCGAACTGATGGACCTGCAGATGAAGCTCGGCCTGACGTTCGTGGTGGTGACCCACGATCAGGAAGAGGCGATGACCATGGCCGATCGGATCGCAGTCATGGACAAGGGCAAGGTCATGCAGGTGGCAACGCCGGCCGAAGTCTACGAAGCTCCCAACTCGAAATTTGTCGCCGACTTCATCGGCAATGTGAACATGTTCGAAGGTACGGCCGCAGCGGTGGCCAACGGCAAAATCGACATCGCCGTCGAGCCGGAAAACTTCACGATCCGCACGGACGCTTTGAAAAGCTGTGCCGTCGGCCAGCCCGTGGGCTTTGCCATCAGACCCGAGAAAATCCGCATTAGCCGCAAGCAGCCAGCAGACCCGTCGATCAATTCCGCCCATGGCGAAATGTGGGATATCGCCTATTTCGGCGATATGACCGTTTTCCACGTGAAGCTTGAGAGCGGCAGGATCATCAAGGCTGCGAGCCTGAACGCGGTGCGCACGGTCGAGGACCCGCTCGGCTATGACGATATGGTCTGGGTTAATTTCGATACCGATGCCGGTATCGTGCTGACGTCGTAAGGAGGCGATGTCATGCAGAAATTCATAGCGTCCGTTGCAAGCCGGCTGGTCATAGCGGTCCCCTATTTTTGGCTCCTGATCTTCTTTCTCATTCCCTTCATCATCGTCTTCAAAATTTCTTTGTCGGAAGTGGCGATGTCGATCCCGCCCTATGCTCCGGCGTTTGATCTGTCGGCGGGCTGGCAGGGGCTGAAGGACAGCTTCGGACAGTTCTCGTGGGACAATTACATCTGGCTTGTCGAGGATCCGCTTTATTACAAGGCCTACCTGTCAAGCCTGTTGATCGCCGCCGTCTCGACGGTCTTGACGCTCATCGTCGGCTATCCCATCGCCTATGGTATGGCGCGTGCCCCGGCGACGATACGGCCAACGCTGCTGATGCTGGTCATCCTGCCGTTCTGGACCAGCTTCCTGATCCGCGTCTATGCCTGGATCGGTATCCTGAAGCCCGAAGGCCTGCTTAATCAGTTCCTGATGTGGGCGCACGTCATCGACACGCCGCTCAACATCCTCAATACCAACACCGCGATTTTTATCGGGATTGTCTATTCCTATCTGCCATTCCTGATCCTGCCGATCTATTCGGCATTGGAGAAGATGGACTACTCGCTGGTTGAGGCAGCCGAGGATCTAGGCTGTCCGCCGATACTCGCTTTCTGGAAAATAACCTTTCGCCTGTCGATGCCGGGCGTTATCGCCGGCTGTTTCCTGGTGTTCATTCCGGCTGTCGGCGAATTCGTCATTCCGGATCTTCTCGGCGGGTCGCAGACCCTGATGATCGGCAAGACGCTGTGGAGCGAGTTTTTCTCTAATCGGGACTGGCCTGTTTCATCGGCGGTCGCGGTGGTCTTGCTGCTGCTGCTGATCGTCCCGATCGTCCTGTTCCAGCGGGCTGAAGCACGGGCGCAGGAAAGCGAGAAATAAAAATGAACACCACATGGTCCCGCTTCAATATTGCCTCGCTGGTTCTCGGCTTCGCGTTTCTCTATCTGCCGATCGTGCTTCTGGTCGTCTATTCGTTCAATGAATCCCGTCTCGTCACAGTCTGGGCCGGGTTCTCGACCAAGTGGTATGTGTCGCTGTTCAACAATCAGAGCTTTATCGATGCAGCGTGGGTGACAATACGCGTTGGCCTCATCTCGGCAACGGTCGCAACGGTCCTCGGAACGCTTGGCGCCCTGGCGATGACCCGCTACACGCGTTTCCGCGGGCGCCTGCTGTTCTCGGCAATGATTTATGCACCACTCGTCATGCCGGAAGTCATCACGGGGCTTTCAATGCTGCTCCTGTTCGTGGCGATCGGTTTCGATCGTGGCATATGGACGGTCACGCTCGCTCATATCACCTTTTCCATGTGCTTCGTGGCGGTGGTTGTGCAGTCGCGACTGGTTACGTTCGACCGCTCCCTGGAAGAAGCTGCCATGGATCTGGGTGCAACGCCGGTTACGACCTTCTTCAAGGTAACCTTGCCGGTAATCCTTCCAGCCGTCGTTTCCGGCTGGATGCTCGCGTTCACGCTCTCGCTTGACGATCTCGTGATTTCGAGCTTCACCTCCGGGCCCGGGGCCACCACTTTGCCGATGCGCATCTATTCGCAGGTCCGGCTCGGCGTGACGCCGGAGATCAACGCCGCCTGTACCATCCTGATTGCAATCGTCGCAGTCGGTGTGATCATTGCATCGATCGCCAACAAGCGCCGTGAAGTGCAAAAGGCCCGTGACGAACAGGCAGCCGCCCGGAACTGACAAACCCGGACAACCCGAGCCGGAGATAGCGTCTCCACCCAAGATCCGGTCCTATGCAAAGCGGAACCGCTGGGCATCACCCTCTTCTTGAAGTGAACCCCTGCCGTCCTGAGCGTCTTTCGTCTACTGGGAAATGATCGGTGAAATAAAAGGATTATCCCAGGAACCACCGATGAAGAAGCGCGTGTGGCTGAATGCCGGTTCGGGTTTGGGTGCATCGGCGGCTGCGCCCTCTGCGGGCGCCGGCGCCGCCACAGGAGCGGCAAAATCACCGGTCAGCGCGAGGCTCTTGCCGATCAGCGTCACAATGCCGGCGAAGTTCAGCATACCCGATTTGGTCTGCATCTGCGCCGTATCGAGTGCGGCGACGCCATCCATGATATTGGCCTTGATCTCCAGCCTGTCGAAAGCCAGCCAGGCATCAGTCTTTTCGTTAAGACTGAAGAAGCGGTCGGACTTCGCCTTGCCGAGCAGGCTGTTGAAATCCAGGCTGCGGATCTGACCCGAGCCGAAGCGCATGCTCAGTGTTCCTTTCGCGTTGGCCAGTGCCGAGGACCAGCGCGATATTGGCCCTTTCAGCACGAGGGACATCGTACCCTTTCCGAGTTCGAAGCGACTTCCAAGGCCAACCAATGATGCGATTGACGTGCTGTTCACGTCGGTCCCGTTGAGGCGCAGCTCTCCCAGCGTTACACCGTCGCCTTCGTCCGCAAGCTGGAAGCTGGCGGCCACCGAACCGTCGAAGGCCGATGCCTCACCAATATCGAAGATGGCCCGGCCGTTGCGGATTTGCGCCGTTGCGGCGACCTTCGAAAGGTTTACTGGTCCAAGCGTCGCCTTTTGGGTGGAAAGGCGCAGGTCGAGCGTGAGCTGTTTCAGGAAGTCGGTGCTGATGACTGAATCTGAACTTGTCGAACCGCCGGGCAGAGGCATGAAACCCGAGAAAACCGAATGAAGATCAAGCGTTTCAAAGGCGAGGGTGCCTGTGATACTTGGCGCGCCCTCGTTGAGCACGACCTCGATGCCACCCTTGGCCGGATTGTCGTTCAGCGTGGCCGTCAATCCATCCAGCTTCATCCGGTTGGCGGAGCCGGAGACGGAAGCATCCAGCGCGAAGCTGCCGATCGGTGCATTGGGCACCGAGGCCATTCTCGACCATTCGAGCGTCCTGCGCAGCGAGGGCGAGGTCAGCGACAGGGTTCCTTCGAAGAATTGATCCCGGGAAATATTTGCCGATCCGTTGAAAGACAATGTCAGAGGTGTCGAACTGAGATTCACTTGAAGCGGACTGGTTCCTCCTGCCAGCAGCAGCAATGCCCTGGTAGCGGAACTGTCGATTTCCGTTTCTTCCCCATGCCATATCGCCGTCCCGCGGAAACTGGCGACACCGGATGTTTGCGGCCAGTCAAAGACGCCGCTGATGCTCGATATCTGTTCCTCCGCGCCATTGATCGGCCGTTTGAATGTCACCATCGCATCTTCGAGCCGCACGCGCCCGAACGGCTGCGACGACACCGTGCTCATGTCCGGTTTAGCCGGATCGGCTTCAACGGCCGCTCGCGCTTCCCGCACGACATCCCCGATCCGCCCGTCACTCTTGGCCAGAGCCTCGCCGATTTGTGACAGGCTCTTGATTGGTTCATCGATGACAAACCGCGGCCGGACGATTTTGGTCTCGGTGAATTCGATGTTGCCGGCCAAAGCCGATATCAGCGACAGATCAACCTCGATCCGTTCCGCTTGCATGAACGGCGCGCCTTCACTTTGCCATGGATTGCGGATGGTCACTTCGCCCAGCGATGCGCTGAAAACAGGAAAAAACGATATCTGAGGCGTTTGACGCGAGATCGACGGTGTAGCCAGTCCAGTTGCTGATCTCCTGGATCAGCCTTGCCCGGATCAGATCCGTGCTGACGAGATACGGCAAGGCGAGAAGGATGCCCCCGGCAACGAGAGCCATCGTCAAGATCGTTGCGAGAAAGTGCCTCGGCCGGTACCAGGACATGAGCGTTTCCGATATTTCATATCCCGCCGGTTATCCGCACCGGCAGGATCTGTGCTTCGCCATCCACCGTTTAGCGATCATGCAGGGCAATTCAAGTCGGTATAGGCCCATTACGGTCAAATTGTTGCATATTGAAACAATTGCGTGCTTTTCGGGAGTGAGCGCCCCGCCGGCGCAATCTATTCCGCCAGCACACGTGTCGAAGGGAATGTAATCTCGACCATTGTTCCGCGTCCGGGCGTGGAATCGATCGTAAAATTTGCGCGGTTGGCTTCGGCCATTGCCTTGGTCAGCGGCAGGCCAAGACCTGTACCGTCGCTGCGCGCATGCTTGGGCGTCGTGATCTGCTTGTATGGGCGCAAGGCCTGCTCGACCTCCGCCCTGGTCATGCCGATACCCGTATCGCGCACGCGCAAAAGCACGTCGCCGCTGGCCTCATAGCTGGTCGATACGATTACCTGTCCGCCAGGCCCTGTAAAGCGGATCGCGTTTGACAACAGGTTCAGCGCGATCTGCGTGATCGATCGGTGATCGGCGACGATGTCGGGCAGCCGCGAGGTCAGGCTTGAGCGGATAATGACGCGTTCGCGGTTGGCCTGGGGCTGCATGATGGCAACGGCTTCGGTCAGCGCATCGTTGAGCGATACCGCTTCGAAATCCATCTCCACCGCACCTGCCTCGATCTTCGAGATGTCGAGGAGATCATTGACGAGCGACAGGACATGGTTGCCGGAACGGCTGATGTCATTGAGGTAGTCGCGATAGCGCTCGCTGCCGATGGGTCCGAATTTCTCGTCCGCCATCAACTCCGAAAAACCGATGATAGCGTTGAGCGGTGTACGGATCTCGTGGCTGATACGCGCGAGAAATTCGCTCTTCTGGCTCGATGTGCGCTCAGCCTCGCGCTTGGCGCTGATCAACTCCTCTTCGGCCCGTTTCCAATGGGTGATGTCGCGCAGCACGACACAATATCCCTTGGACACATCGAGTTTTCCGATCGTCATGAACAACGGGATGAAGCGTCCCTGGCTTTCACGTCCGATGACCTCGCGTCCATCGTTCAAAAGACTGGCGACACCATTTTCCGAAAGACTGTTCAGATAATCCATCGCCGCGCGCTGGCTTTCGATGGCGAAGAGCAGCGAGAAGGCTTTGCCGGTCACTTCTTCCGGTTCATAGCCAAAAAGCGCTGCGGCGGAATGATTGATCGACCGGATAGCGCCCGATGAATCGAGCAGGATTACGCCGTCGGTCGCTGTATCGAGAATTGCGTTGAGCTCGTCGATGCGTGTCTGCAGCAGCTGCCTTTCACCGGCATCGAAATCACTGATTGTCTGGGTTTGGGGTGACAGCGCCAGCAGCAGGGCCCGTTCGCCGTTTTCATCCCAGCGAACCGCCTGCAGGTGTGCCTGCACCCGCGTAACCGAGCCGTCGCTGCGGCGCAGGTTCATGCCGGCCTCGTCCTCGTCGTCGTCGGCTCCATCGGCAAAGAGCGTGCTCAGGCCGCCCACTTCGTTGATGGCCTCAGGGGAGGGATAGCGTATTGCCTCGAGCAATGCCGGGTTGGCATAAAGGATCCGGCCGTGGCGGTGGATCAGCACGGGCACCGGCAAGGCAGCGAGAATCGACGTGTCAACGCCTTGCCGCGCCTGCGTGCGGATATCCTCGGCAAAGTCTTCGCCAGGCGCTTTGGCCTGGACCGGCCCGGTGTCCTTCTCAGTGCCCTTGGCACTGGCGAAGCCCGGGCCTACAACTTCCGCGTCGGGTATCTTTGCAGTCGCAGTCTGGCTTCGCGCCGCGAAGGGAGCCTCTCCCGTTTCACCGGCGGCCTCGGCCGAAATCGCCGCGGGCTCGCTGGCGTCTTTCGGGTTCTCGGCCAATACTTCGCGGCGCAGCCTTTTCGGCAATCTCGCGGAATGCATTGCGCTCGGCCTCGTTCAGCCGGCCTTCATCGCGGGGTGTGCGCTGTGTTCTGAGCGGAATGACATTGCCCGCAACATCCGCGGTAATGGTCAGTGCAGGCTTTTCGCCGTTGAACGCGTCGCCGCTCGCCGCTGCCTCGTTGGAAACAGGCACTTCGTGCTGTTCTTCACCGGCGCCGGGCGCACCCGTCAGCATCATGCCGACAGCTTTGGGATCGCCGGTCACGTCGCCCATTCGCGCCACGCCAAAACCGCGAAATCCCATGAATGCACGGTCGCGCGAATAGATCGGCAGCGCGGCAAGGTCGATTGGCGCACGCAGATCGGTTCCCTCGATAGGCCAGAGTACAGTCCGTCCGGACCAGGTATCGCGCCGTTCCAGCAATTCGGCGATTTCCGCGCCGGTGTCAAACCCGTAACCGGCAGCTACGTCGCGGAACGACTTGCCAATGATCGAAGCCGATGCTGGCCCAACCGCAGCCGCGAACTCGGGTGAAATCTCGCTGAAATTCGCCTGCGCATCAACCTTCCACGCGAAGCGAACCGGCGTCTTGGACGGCGTGTACCGAAAGGTGTCCGATGATCGTTCGTTCGGGTTCGAGTGCTGGCCGCCGGTAGCGGATGGCATGGGCAGATCCGTGGGTCGTTCCAATGCCAGCGATGACTGTGCCTGCTTTTCCTCATCGGCGTCGCGGGCACTTTTATTCGCTGATCCCGTTTCAGGAGCAGCAACGGGCCGTGCTTCATCTGCAACAGCGAATGTCGCTTGCTCTTCTGCAAGTTCCGGTTCAATCGCGAAGAGCAGGTGCAGTGCGGGGCTATCGGTGAGCCTCGCAATGCCGGTAGGCACCACGCCTTTCGGGGTCTGAACGGGCCGCTTGACGAGGCGGTTCCGTTCGAGCCGTACTTCGCGGACGAGATCGCCGAGTATCTTGTCGTCGAAACCCAGATTCTGGAACCGATGCGAGGCGGCGATGACAGTACCGGCGGAGTCGATCATCGCTGCATGGGTGGTCTGGTCGCCAAAGCCCTTGATTGCGAGGGAAGCAGTCTGCTTTTCCGAACCTGTGCGGTTGGCATTGGCAATGCACAGAAGAATGGCGCGTTCGCCGCGCGGCAAAGCAAGATCACTGGCCTGAAATGTCAGGATACGGCTCGACAGGCCGAGCGCGACGCGCAGTGAAACGGTGCGCCCATGGCCTATGGCCGGAAAGCCATCCAGTGCCATGAGCTGCCGCCGCGCCTGTATGTCGAACACTGCGCCGCCGCTCAGGATTTCGTCGATCGCCCCATAGCCAAGCATCGCCGCACCCTGGCCATTCGCCCAGATGACGTTCTCCAGATCCGGCGAAATGACGACGAGCGCATCGCCATTGGCGAAATGCTCGCGGATTTCGTCCAGTACGGCGATGTCGATGAATGGGTAGGTGCCAGATGCCATATGTGACCAGTATTCCCAAGGGTGAACAACCGTGTTCACGCGGCCGTCTTAATACTTTGTTAATAGTGATCCCGTCGCCATTCGTCCACTCGCAGCCCCTTATCTTACATGCCTTTCTCCTGGTTTAGTTAACTTCCGGCGCAGGGGGACAACCGTCCACATAATAATTTCCACGTTGAAAGAGGTACCAGATGGTGCACTGCAAAATAAATGTTGCAACGCACAAAAAAATGAAGTATATACGGTTCATCAAATCAGCGCAGAGGTAAACGACCGTCTGCACCAAGGAAGGACACCATCATGAGCAAGACCACCAAACAGACTGCCGATGCTTTCTCGATCCCTGCTTTCGATGCCACCGCTGTAACCGACCAGGTTCGCGAATTCACCGAAAAGGGCGTTGCGCAGTCCAAGGAAGCTTATGCCAAGATCAAGGATCAGGCCGAAGCTGCACAGAAGACGCTTGAAACCACTTTCGAGACCGCCCAGTCCAATACCGCTGCTCTTTCCCTGAAGGCATTGGCTGCATTGCGCGCCAACACGGAAGCCAGCTTCGCGCATATCGAAGCCCTGATTGGCGTGAAGTCTTTCGGTGAAGTAATCGAACTGCAGAGCGCATTCGTACGCAAGCAGGCAGAAGCCATCTCTGGTCAGGCCAAGGAATTCCAGGCTGTTGCCACCAAGGCCGTTGAAGAAATCTCCGCACCGGTCAAGTCGGCTGTCGAGAAGGCAATCAAGGACGTCAAGGTCGCCTGATCAGGCGCCTGACATCGAATACTGAAAAGGCCGGTTACTCCGGCCTTTTTCTATTTTCTAGTGGTTTTTGTTGCATCGGGCGCTTGCAAAAAGCGTCAATCCTTCGTATGTGACGCCTGTCAAAAATACTTGGCGGTACGCGGTCGTAGCTCAGTTGGTTAGAGCGCAGGATTGTGGCTCCTGAGGTCGGTGGTTCAGAATCCACCCGTCCGTACCATTTCTCCCATCTTCATTGCCCCTTCAAAGTGCAGCGCCCCGGTATTGCATCCGGACGAACCCTGCGTGCAGCGTGGCGCTTGGCGTCGCTCTCCTCCTGAACCACATCAATGGCGCATCGTCATACCGTTTGCGAGCTTTGCGGTTTCATGCGAATGAAACGCCATGCGTATATTGCTCGTAGAAGACACGCACGATGTGGGGGAAGCCATCTGCAAACGTTTCGAAGCGACAGGCCATGCCGTCGACTGGGAAACCAATGGCCGTGACGCAGCCGAGATCATCGATTTCACCGAATACGCCCTGATCATCCTCGATGTCATGCTGCCGGGCATGAATGGCTTCGAAATTCTCAAACATATCCGCAAGTCAGGCAATGCAGTTCCCGTTCTCGTTCTGACCGCGCGTTCCGAGATCGATGATCGTGTTGGCGCGCTGGACCTTGGAGCCGACGACTATCTGGTCAAGCCGTTCGACTTCCGCGAGCTCGAAGCGCGGGCTCGCGTCCTTATGCGTCGGCGCACCGGCGGCGAGGCGACCAACCTGATCAAGTGCGGCGACATTGCTGTCGACCGTGCCGCGCGTTCCGTCCATGTCGGCAAGCGCGAAGTGCAGCTGAAACGGCGTGAGCTCACGCTGCTTGAGGTTCTCGTGGCCCGTCCTGGCCGCGTCTTCAGCAAGGATGAACTGCTCGACCAGATTTTCGGCTTCGACGAAGCCGCGAACGCCAACGCGATCGAACTTTATGTCGGCCGCTTGCGCAAGAAGCTGGAAGGCGCCAAGGCGCGCATCGTGACCGTGCGCGGTCTCGGATATCAACTGGTGTCCGACGATGCGCCCTGAAACCGGCAGAAACGAGCCTTCGCTTTTCGCGCGCCTTGCCCGGCGCATTTCCGTGGTGCTCGGCATCGGCGCCGCACTGCTCGTTACCGCCGCCTGGTATTATGCCGAGACCGCCGCCAACAAGGCCTATGACCGCCTGCTCGTGGGTGCAGCATTGCAGATGGCCGAGAGCCTCTCCGTTGAAGATGGCACGCTCACCGTCCGCCTGCCGACATCGGCATTCGAGCTGCTCGGCCTTGCCGAGCGCGACAGGATTTTCTATCGCGTCATCGATACACATGGTCAGACCCTGACCGGCTATGACGATCTGCAAAGCCCGACGCCGCTCGATGCGGACAATGATGTATCGAGCGTGGAAGAGGGCATCTACAAGGGCGAACCGGTGCGTATCGCCCGGGCAACGCGCGTTCTTGCCGATCCTGCCGTCTCGGGCCAGGCCTACGTTATCGTGGCGCAGACCAACGAGGCGCGATCGGCGCTGACCCGCGAATTGACGCTGCGCGCGACGATCCTTGTCTTTATCATGAGCCTGCTGGCTTTCGTCGGCGCCATGTTCGCAATTCGTTACGCATTGCAGCCGGTGGAACGGCTGGGAGCAGCGGTTCGGCTGTCGCGATCCCCATGATTTGACGCCGGTTTCCGTCGATGTGCCGCGGGAACTCGATCCCTTCGTCGGCTCGATCAACCATTTCATGGGGCGGCTCAACGAGCGGGTCGATTTGCTGCAGCGCTTCATCGCCGATGCTGCCCATCAGATTCGAACCCCATTGACCGCCCTGTCCGCACAGATTGATCTGCTCGGTGCTGACAAGCTCGACAAGGCCGGGCGCCAGCATTACGAGCGCGTACGGGAACGGACGGGTGAACTTGCGCGCCTGACCAACCAGCTCCTCAGCCACGCCATGGTCATCCACCGCGCCGATTCCGTGCAGCTGGAGCCGATCAGCCTGGTCGATGTGGCGCGCCGCGCCTATCGCGCCGCCATTCCGGTCACGGTCGATCCCGATATCGTCATTTCGTTCGAGGCACCGGATGATCGACCCTTCGTGCTTGGCGATGCGGTCAGTCTGCGCGAGGCCATTGTCAACGTGATCGACAATGCCCTGCGCCATGGCGCGGACCAGCGGCTGGAGGTGCGCGTCGGCGCGAATGCAGAACAGGCCTTCGTGGAGGTCGAGGATGACGGGCCGGGCATTCCGCCCGAAGGCTGGGAGAAGGCGACGCAGCGCTTCGCCACATCGAAGTCGCACGAGGGAAGCTCGGGTCTCGGCTTCGCCATTGCTCAAGAGGTGGCCAGCGCCCATGGCGGCACTTTGAGCTTCCGGGCCCGCGACGAGAGGGGATTTACCGTCGTGTTGACCCTGCCGCTGTATAAGGGTGACGCGAGATGATCCGCACATTTCTCGCGATCATAATTCCTGTTTTGATTGGCACCGCGGCTCTCGCTGCTGAGGATAACAAAACGCGGTTCCCTGCACCGCAGACCGAAGCTGGCAGGCTGACGATCTATTCGACGACGGACCTGGCGGCGATGAAGCCGCTCATCGAGGATTTTCAGAAAGCGTCCCCGGACGTGGCGATCGACTATATCGAATATCTGACCAATGAGCTGAATGCCCTTGCCAGCGAGGCCTGCCGCAAGGAGGAGCCGCTCGGCGATCTGTTGCTGTCATCGTCGGTCGACCAGTTGCTGAAGCTTGCCAATGATGGCTGTGCCGAGGCCCATACATCGCTCGAGACCGCCCGCGTTGCCGATTGGGCGAACTGGCGCGACGAGGTGTTCGGCTTCACCTATGAGCCCGCCGTCTTCGTCTACAACACGCGACTTGTGCCGCCGGCGGAAGTGCCGCGCACCCATGTCGAGCTCGCGGACCTTCTGCGGGAACGGCTCGAGTATTATCGCGGGCGTGTCGGCACCTACGATATCCGCCTGTCCGGCATCGGCTACCTGCTCGCCTTCAACGACGCCCGCCAGACCACCACCGTGTTCGGCCGCTTGCTGGAAAGCATGGCGCGCGCCTCAGCCGTGGCGCGCTGCTGCACCGGCGAAATTCTGGAGGAGGTCGCCAAGGGCAATCTCTACATCGGCTACAATATGCTCGGCTCCTATGCCTATGAAGCAGCGCTGCGTCACCCGGACCTTCGCGTGGTCGTGCCACGCGACTATACGCTGGTGCTCAGCCGCGGCGCTCTCATTCCGAAGGGTGCCAAGGGGGCCGATCTTGGCGCTCGGTTCCTCGACTATCTCCTGTCCGAACGGGGCCAGTCCATCGCCCGCACCAATGCCTTCTATTTCACCGAGACCGGCGGTTTGCCGCCGGATGTGGACGGTCCGCAGAACTTGAAAGAGTCTGGCATCGCCCAGCCGATCCGCATCGGACCGGCCCTCCTTGCCGTGCAGGACAGGGCACAACGCCAACGCTTCATCGAGGACTGGTCACAATCCCTGATTGAGTTGAACAGTCCGGCCTGGACACGCGAGTAGCGGATTCACTCTCGGACCGACCCAGAGCGATTGCGGCGGGAAGTTTGCGCAAGAATGTTTGAAATTGGCCTGCGACCGGCCGATTCTGGCCTGACAATTATCGATCTGTACCCGACTTCTTCAATCAAAGCGCGAAAAATGGTTGTGGTGACGCGAGCTGTTCCTAGAACAGCGAACCTTGCGACCCGCTCGGAACGGGTGGCTTTTTCACCGGGGAGGGACGCTCCGTTCGTATCCGTGGCGGACGCTCGTCTCCCTCTTTCGCCACGGCCTGGACCTCACCATCCTGGAACTTAAGGGTCAGCTCATCACCTGTTGCGATCGTTGCCGCCCGTTTGATAGGGACGCCTGAAGGATCAAGAACAACCGCAAATCCCCGCTCCAGAACCCCTTGATATGACAGGGTTTTCAACAGGCGCTCGAGTTCGCCGCTCCGCCGTTTCGCCCGGTCTAGAACAAGGCCGACGGCCTGTATTTGACGGCGGTCCAACTGCTGCAAATGCTGACGGCCGCGTTCGGCAAGTCGCGCCGTTGGTTCGATGGAAAGGCGGCCTGCACGTCTGGCGTAAAGCGATCGTCGATCACGCACGAATACCTTGAGTCCGCGCGGGAGCCGCGACGATAAGATGCTGATTTCACGGCGTTTTTCGCGGATACGCTGTTCGAGGAGGCGCGGTGACAATTGCCGTGCGCAGCCGTCGAATTCGCCGCGCTTCTTCTGCGTGTTTGCCTGTAATGCGCGGCCGAGGCGTGCCGCCGTTTCGTCGAAATGCCGTCTTGGCAGCGCCAGCAATTGATCGGCCGAGGGCAGGGCGCGGGCCAGCGCCCGTTGCGCCTGGCGGCGGCGGTCGAGGTAGCGCGACATGCCGGCAGATAGGCGGGCGCCCAATGTCGCCACTGTTGCCTGCAAATCCGCCTTGACCGGCACCGCCATTTCCGCCGCGCCTGTCGGCGTCGGGGCGCGGACGTCCGCCGCAAGGTCGATCAGCGTCCAGTCGGTCTCGTGGCCGACCGCGGAAATGAGCGGGATTTGCGAGGCGGCGACGGCGCGCACGACGGCTTCGTCGTTGAAGCCCCACAGGTCTTCGAGGCTGCCGCCACCGCGCGCGACGATCAGGACATCGGGTCTTGGAAGAGCTCCACCACGCTGTAACCCATTGAAACCATTGATCGCATTGGCAACTTCAGAGCCTGACGTCTCGCCCTGCACGCGCACCGGCCAGACGAGAACATGCAGCGGAAAGCGGTCAGTGATACGATGAATAATGTCGCGGATAACCGCACCGGTTGGCGACGTTATCACGCCGATGATGTGCGGCATGTATGGCAATCGCCGCTTGGCTGCCGGGTCGAAAAGGCCCTCGGCGCCGAGCTTGCGCTTGCGCTCCTCGAGCAGCGCCATCAGTGCGCCGGCTCCGGCCGGCTCCATCTGCTCGATGACGATCTGGTATTTCGACGAGCCTGGATAGGTCGTCAGCTTTCCGGTGGCGATGACCTCCATGCCTTCTTCCGGCCGGAAGCGCAGCTTGCTCATCGAGCCGCGCCAGATCACGGCTTCAATGCGTGCCTTGTCATCCTTCAGCGAGAAATAGGCATGGCCGGATGAATGCGCACCACGAAAGCCCGAGATTTCGCCACGGACGCGAACATGACCAAAAGTATCCTCGACCGTACGCTTGAGCGCCCCGGAAATCTCGGAAACTGTATATTCGGCGACGTTGGATGCCGATTCGGGCTTTTCACTCATGTCCTATTCCTAGTCGCGTGGTGATCAAGGTCAAGCCTCGGCAATCGTCGATTGCAGCATTGCCAGCGCGTAGAATATCGCCTTTAAGTGGGGGAAAAGGAGCCAACATGTCAGCAACAGCGTCTGTCACCGCCAAGGGACTGAAATTGCGCCATTATCTGTTGATCGCAGCGTTGCTGATTGCGGCAGCGGCCGCAATCCTGCTGCTGATGGGACGCAACCCGATATGTACCTGCGGTACGATAAAGTTGTGGGTGGCCGAAACGAATTCATCCGACAATTCCCAGCACATCGCCGATTGGTATACGCTTTCGCATATCATCCACGGCTTTCTGTTCTACGGAATTCTATGGCTGGCCGCGCGCAAATGGCCGGTCGGCGCGCGCCTGCTGGTCGCCATTGTGGTCGAAGCGGCCTGGGAGATCTTCGAGAACACCGACATGGTCATCAACCGCTATCGCGAGGCGACCATCGCGCTCGGCTATGTCGGTGACAGTGTGCTGAACTCCGTCAGCGACATATTGTTCATGGTCCTCGGCTTCTTCTTCGCAGCTCGGGCGCCAGTCTGGCTGACAGTGATCCTTGCGATATTCTTTGAATTGTTGGCAGGGTGGGTCATCCGCGACAACCTCACCCTCAACATCGTGATGCTTCTCTATCCTCTGGACGCGATCAAGGCCTGGCAAGGCGGGATGTAGTCCGCGTTACCAGCCTGGAACGAGTTCTGTCGCGCGTACCTGCCGCAGCCGCTGGTTCGCCAGAATTGGTGCGGAAGCCTGCGATATGGTGACGGGAGTGGGCATCGAAAGATTGTCGAGGCTTTCAACGATGTGCTGTGCCAGTGCATCGACAATGGCCGAAGGCTTCGTGTGACCGCGCATGATACCAATGCCGAATTCCGGCAGGCGGCCAAATCCGTCCGCTTCCGTCAAAACGCGCATTCCAGGACGCAAGGCGCATTCAGGCAATATGGAAACGGCAAGGCCAGCCAGCACGGCGGCGGCAAGCACCGTCGCCGACCAGCTGGTGAAGAGAATTCGGTAGTCATGGTGCTTGGAATTCAGCGCCTCGATGGCGGCTGCCCGCCAGATACAGGTTGGGCGGCCGACGGCGAGGGGAAGCACGAGTTCTTCATGCACATTATGATGCGCTGAGGTGACCCAGAGCAGCTGCTCACTCCGCACTACTTCGGACCGCCGGTGCTCGTCGCATTGGGTTACCAGTGCAAGGTCGAGCTGACCCTTGCGGATCATCTCATCGAGATTGACCGTCGGTTCGCAGACAACGGAGAGTTCGACGCGCGGATTGGAGCGCGAAAACCGCGCCATGATTTCGGGCAGGAAACGGTCGGCATAGTCGTCGGGCGTGCCGATGCGGATGTGACCCTGCAGCTGGGTATCATCAAAAGCTGCGATGGTTTCATTGTTGAGCTGTAGCATCCGGCGCGCATATGCCAACAGGCGCTCGCCATCCTCGGTGAGCCGGTTCGTGCGGCCATCCCGTTCAAAAAGTGCTTTTGAAACACGTTCTTCAAGCCTGCGCATCTGCATGGATACGGCAGATTGGGTCTTGTTCACCTTATCCGCAGCCCTGGTAAAGCTGCCAAGATCGGCGATGGCGGTGAATGTCTGCAATTGGTCGAGATCAAGCGGTGCGTTCATAGCGGTGTTCCCGTATGTTTGATCCATCATTATTATTGAACGTTTACATTAAAAACATTCGTTTGAATAATCAATTTTTATGGATCATTCTACAGATGTTCAGGAAGCGCCGGTGCCAGTGGTACGAAGCGTGGTGCGTGAGAAATGGTTTCCACGCGGTTTAACTTTCTTGATCAGCGCCCTTCAAAAGGAGTAACGGCGATGACGACGACAACGAGAATGACTGAAGTAAATGGTTTCACCCGCTCGATCGCAGCATTTGCGTCGCAGGCCGCCAACTTTGTCACCCGAATGATCGTCGCTCGCCGTAATCGTAAAACGATTTTGAGCCTCGGCGAATGGAATGACGAAATGCTGCATGACATCGGCGTCACGCGTGCTGATCTGCATTCGGCTATTGGCACTTCGCTGCTCGACGATCCAAGCGAACGGCTTGGCGCCCTGGCTGATGTCCGGGCCCGGCTTCGCGCCGCCCGCTCGATTGTCTAGGCTGACGATTTGACTGTTTAGCAGGCGCCCATTCACGCCGGAATCCCCTCCCGGCGCCCAGCCTGCCTCCTGCCCGGCCCACATTGCACATGCAACGTGGCCGGGCTTTTTCTTGCTTAGCGGTTCCGATCCATGCCGCGCAAATATTGATCGAAAATGGATTCCAGACCCTTCTGGTACTGATCGTTCGCCTGTTTTCCAGTTTCGAACATCTGGCCGAGTATGTCTTTCAGCGGGTTGTCCGATGGAGCAGTTTTTTGCTGTGGTTGTTGCGGCTGAGGCGGCGCTTCGGGGGCAGAACGCCGCTGCGCCCCGCCACCAAGCATCTCTTCGAAAATTTTGCCGAACGGATTGTCACCGAAAGGATTTTGTCCTTGTGCGGTGTCTTGAGGTGGATCGTCCTGCGGAGCTCTGCTGCGGGGCGTTGGCGCTTGCGGTGTAGCGGCGCCGGGAATACCACCGCGCATCATTTCCTCGAAGATCTTGCCAAGTGGATTGTCGCCTAGTGGATTTGTTTGGCCTTGCTGCTGTCCCGCAGTCCCTCCGCCAAACATTCCTTCGAGAATCTGGCCCCAAGGATTGGCAGCGGGTGCACCGCCTTGTTGGGAGGCGGATGGCTGCCCGCCACCTTGCCGCATCATCTGCTCGATGAGATCGCCAATGACATTGCCGCCGCCAAGACCGGCAGCCGCAAACTGACCGGTCGACTTCTTGTACAATCCTCCCATCATCATCGAGGCGACCACCGGCAGCATCTGCTTCAAGGTGGCGGCGCCGACACCTGCTGCGCTGGCAGCATGATCCGCTATGGCGCGCGACAGGTCTTTCGAACCGAAGAGCTGGCCAAGGACGTAATTGCCATCGGCAATGCCCGATGGATTAAAGGCCGCTTGAGGATTATCAAAATAGTTGACGTTCTGGCCGGCCGACAAAGCCTGGACGAACGCGCCAAAGCCCATCGGATCGGCGGCGTTTCGCTGCAGACCTTGCGAAAATGCCGGCATCAGTGCTTCGAGCGCTGCAACCGTCTGCTGCTGGGAAAGGTTGAACTGCCGGGCGAGAGCGTCGATATTCTGGCCCCCTTGTCCCTTCAGGAACATATCTATGAGATTCATGGCGCAGATCCTCCTTCGCGCTGGGCACGTGGAAGATTAGCGCCGCAAGTGCGCGAACTTCAATCTTTTTATGGAGTTAGAAAAAAGCGCGCCAGATTCTTGCGGATGCGCTGTAGTGGATCTATCGCCGCATCGCCCGGTTCAAATTTCCGGTTGGTGATCGTCTCGTAGGCCTGAATATAGACTTTGGTTGTCGCATCGATCACGTCTTCAGGAATTTCCGGAATGTCGTCTTTGTATGGGTCGCAGCGCTCAACCACCCAGTTGCGGACGAAATCCTTGTCAAAGCTCATCGGCCGCTTGCCGGGGGCATAACTGTCGGCAAACCAGTAGCGGCTCGAATCGGGGGTATGGATTTCGTCAGCCAGCACGATGTTGCCTTCATCGTCGGTGCCGAATTCATATTTCGTATCGGCGAGGATCAGACCACGGCTAGCAGCAATTTCCTGGCCCCGGGCGAAGAGCTTGAGGGCATAGTTCGAAACCGCTTCCCACTGCTCCTTGCTCAGCAGGTTCTGGGCTAAAATGGCATCCGCCGTGAGGGGTTCGTCATGGCCGCCGTCGAAGGCCTTGGAGGTCGGGGTGATAATGGGTGCGGGCAGCTTCTCATTGTCCTGCATGCCATCGGGCAGAGTGAAGCCGTACATATCGCGCTTGCCGGTCTTGTAGAGCGTCAGGATCGACGTTCCGGTGGTACCGGCAAGATAGCCGCGCACGACGATCTCCACAGGAAGGATGGTCAGCTTGCGGCAGATCAGAACATTCGGGTCAGGATATTCAATAACATGATTGGGGCAGATGTCCTGTGTCTGCTCGAATTGGTAGCGCGCGGTTTGGGTCAGAACCTCACCCTTGAGCGGTATGGACGCAAGGATACGGTCAAAAGCGCTGATGCGGTCGGTCGCGATGATAATGCGACGTCCATCCGGCAGGTCGTAATTTTCGCGAACCTTGCCTCTATAATAGTTCGGCAGTTCGGGAATATAGGCTTCGGACAGCGCTTTGTGTTTCGGCATGGTTCAGAAATCCGATTGAAAATGATCCGGCCCCCGCATAACACATATGGCCGCCGACGCGAGTCTAAATCGTCGGAATCTGCAGGCTTTCAGCGGCCGCCTGTCACATCGAGGAGAGCACCGGTCACATATGACGATGCATCACTGAGCAGCCAGACGATGGATTCGCCGACTTCATCGGCAGTACCGGCACGACCAAGCGGTGCGGTAACGCCGAGACGCTGCGCCCGGTCCGGCTGGCCGCCGCTGGCGTGAATGTCAGTCTCGATCAGCCCCGGGCGAACGGCATTGACACGGATACTCTCAGGCCCGAGTTCCTTGGAGAGGCCGATGGTGAGCGAATCCATTGCCCCTTTCGATCCTGCATAATCCACATATTCGTTAGGTCCGCCCAGCCGTGCAGCAGCAGAGGAAAGGAGTACGATCGAGCCCCCGTTTCCTCCGCGGGAGCGTGCAAGGTGGCGCGCGCCCTCGCGCGCGCAAAGATAGGCGCCGAGAATATTCACGTCGAAGACGCGGCGCATGCGCTCGATGTCCATATCCACCAGCCGCGAGGCAGGTGCTACGATACCGGCGTTGACTACGACGCCATCGAAGTTTGCCGAGTTCGGCTGCTTGTTCGAACACCGAGATTACCTCGGCTTCAACGGCGACATCGCCTTGTATGGCCTTCGCCTTGCCACCGGCGGCGGTGATGGCGCTGACGACTTCTTCGGCCGCGGATCTATTGCCAACATAGTTGACGCCGACAGACCAGCCCCTCCGGCCGGCGAGGATTGCCGCAGAGCGGCCGATGCCACGACTGGCCCCGGTAATCAGAATGGTCTTGGTCATCGATGATCCTCCCCGCTTGATCAGTAGGCGTATTCCAGAAAGGCCGGTTCGACTGAACTGCCCCAGGCAGTATTGTACTGTGATAACATTTGTTCGGCGGAGGTCGTGCCACGCGCGACAACTTCCTCCAGGGACGCGAGGTAGTGCGTCTCGTCAAAGCCCTCGCTGTTCAACCGCGCACGGTTCGTCAGGCCGAGACGCGAAATTGCCAGCACATCACGGGCAATATCGTGCGCCGTGCGATTGCGCAAAGCTGCCCGCAGGCCCTTCGCGGGAACCTCATCGCGCAATGCCTGGACTTCGCGATAGGTCCAGTCGCGGGTTAGCGCCTCGGCGGCACTGAGAGCTTCGGCATCGTAGAGCAGCCCGACCCAGAAGGCGGGGAGGGCGCAAATACGCCGCCACGGGCCACCATCGGCGCCGCGCATTTCGAGAAAGCGCTTCAGCCGTACTTCCGGAAACAGCGTTGACAGGTGATTTGCCCAGTCGCCCATATTGGGCGTGCCCTCGGGAATATCATCCTTGAGTGCGCCGTTCATGAACTGCCGGAACGTCACGTGGGTACAATCGTGATAGCGGCCATGGCGCATGACGAAATACATGGGCACGTCTAGCGCCCATTCGACATAATCGGCAAAGCCGAAATTTTCATTGAAAATGAAGGGCAGGACACCGGAGCGATTGTTGTCCGTGTCGCGCCAGATATTCGACCGCCAGGAGAGAAGTCCATTCGGCCTGCCTTCGGTGAAGGGCGACATGGCAAAGAGCGCCGTTGCGATCGATTGCAGCTTGACCGAGACCTGCATCTTGCGGCGCATGTCCGTTTCGGACGAGAAGTCGAGATTCACCTGGATCGTGCAGGTGCGATACATCATGTTCAGCCCATCCTTGCCAACCTTCGGCATGTAGTTGGACATGATGTTGTAACGCGATTTCGGCATGCGCGGCGTTTCCGCAAGCGTCCATTTCGGACTGCCGCCAAGGCCGAGAAAGCGAATGCCGAGTGGTTCGGCAATTTCGCGCACCTGCGCCAGATGCGCATTGGATTCACGGCAGGTCTGATGAATGGAAAGGAGCGGCGCACCGGAAAGCTCAAACTGGCCGCCGGGTTCGAGCGAGATGGCGCCCTGACCCGTTGGCTCGACGAGGCCGATAATATTGCCCTCATCGATGATCGGTTCCCAGCCAAGCTTCGACTGCATGCCCTCGAGAATGGCGCGGATTCCACGCGGGCCATCATAGGGAACCGGGCTGTTGTCTTCCGTGTAGAACGGGAATTTTTCATGCTCGGTACCAATGCGCCATGCCGATTCCGGCTTGGATCCCTGCGCAAGGTACACTGCCAGTTCTTCGGTACCGGAGATGGGTGTTTCGTCTGTCGTGTCGCGCGCCATGGATGGTGCTTTCCGATAAGATGAGATTGTTGCGCGTGATTGGCGGTTTTCGGTCAGGAGCGCAAGCAAATTTCGCTTATGCTCTTATCAAGAGAATTTGTATCTCACCAATCGCCGATTGTCGCCTGAATCAGAGCGAGTGCTGCAACGGCCGCTGTGTCCGCGCGCAGGATCCGCTGGCCAAGCGGGATTGCGGTGACAAAGGGCAATTTACGCAGAACTTGACGCTCATGATCCGAGAAGCCGCCCTCCGGTCCAATGAGGACACCAAGCGGCCCTCGTGGAAGTGATTGCAACAGTGGCAGGGGATTGTACGTCTCGTGTCCCTCATCGCAAAAGATGAGGCGGCGATTGCCATCCCAGCCTTCGAGCAGTTTTTCCAGCTTCACCGGCTCGCGCGTCTGCGGGATCGCCAGTACCCCGCATTGTTCTGCTGCCTCGATTGCATTGGCTTCAATACGCTCGATTCCAATACGTGGGACCTGTGTGTGCTGGGTGACGACCGGCTGCAAGGTGCCGGCGCCCATTTCCACCGCCTTCTGCACCAGATAGTCGAGCCGGCCCTGTTTCAGCGGGGCGAAACAATAAATGAGATCGGGTGGGGCAGGCTGCTCGCGCGTCTGTTCCAGTGGCTCCAGTGACAGCTTCTTCTTGCTCTCAAACCGCAGCGCCGCGCGCCATTCGCCGTCGCGACCGTTGAAGGCAAGGATTTCATCGCCTTCCTTCATCCGCAGCACATTGGCAAGGTAATTGATGGCCTCAGGACCGGTCTCGGCGCGCTTTCCAGCGGTCAGACCGGCGGTGACATAGAGCCTCTGCATTTTGTAGTTGGCACGCATGGTATTTCCAGTGGAGCAGCGGTTCAGGAGAGAGGCGGCAAGCGGCGTTTGACCGGTGATGACTTGACGATCGAGGTGTTTGTCTCGGCTTTTTCCGCCAGCCGGTCAAGAATCGTATCGAGTTGCTCCATCGTTCGAAACTGCAGTTTTCCGATAAAACAGTCATCGCCCGTGACCTTGTCGCATTCAGTGATTTCGGGCGTCTCCTTGATCAGCCTTTCGACGATATGCAACATGCCGGGCAGGGGACGAACCCGCACGATTGCCGTCAGGCTGTAGCCGAGCGCCACCGGATCGATATCAACGGTGAACGAGCGGATCACCTTCTTTTCTTCCAGCCGCCGCAAACGCTCCGAAACACTCGGAGAAGAAAGCCCCACCTTCTGGCTGAGTTCCTTCAACGATATGCGTGCGTCATCGATGAGAATCTCGATGATCGTTCGGTCAAGTTCGTCAAGCATGGATTCCTCGTAAGGTGCTTCGCCAAATTTACCTGCAATATAAAGGTGAAGTGCAATTTTCGCCTTTCACAACTTATATCAAATTGGATGTCCGCCGCATAGTCTTCACCCATTGTTGAAATGGAGCGGTGACATGGAAAAAGATCTGTTCAGAGGCAGTGTCGAAATGACTGCCGCCATGATCATTTCAGGGACAATCGGCTGGTTCGTACTGATGTCCGGTCAGCCGGTTTTGTCCGTCGTCTTCTGGCGCTGCGCCATTGGAGCCGTCACGCTGCTCGCGGTCTGTGCAGCGTTGGGCCTGCTGCGGCCAGATGTCATCTCGCGCAAGCTTTTCGGCCTTGCCGTCATTGGCGGCGTCGCGATCGTGCTGAACTGGGTGCTGCTCTTTGCTGCCTATTCCCGCGCATCCATCGCCATCGCCACGACGGTCTACAATGTCCAGCCGTTCATGCTGGTTGGCTTGGGCGCATTAATTTTCAAGGAGAAGCTCACGGCCACCAAGCTGTTCTGGCTTGGCTTTGCCTTTGCCGGCATGCTCCTGATCGTGCAGGCCAAGCCTGGTGGTGCTTATAGCGGCTCGGACTACATGACCGGTATTGCATTGTCGCTCGGTGCTGCCTTCCTCTATGCGATCGCCTCCATCGTTGCGAAGCGCCTGAAGGGTACGCCGCCGCACCTTATCGCGCTTATCCAGGTCTGCGTCGGTATTATCATGCTCGTGCCGCTTGCCGACTTCACGAGCCTGCCGCAAAGCACAGGCCAGTGGGCAAGTATTGTAACGATTGGTGTGGTTCACACCGGCTTGATGTATATCCTGCTCTACAGCGCAATCCAAAGGCTGCCGACGCACATTACCGGCTCCCTGTCCTTCATCTATCCAATCGCTGCCATTATGGTGGACTACATTACGTTCGGACATGCGTTGCAGCCGAGCCAGTTGGTCGGTTCCGCCGCTATCCTGATCGCCGCTGCCGGCACCAGCCTCGGCTGGACATTCCGCAGATCAGTCCCCGCCGATATCAGGGCCTGACTACAAGCGGATGAGCGGATCATAGCCCGCTCTCAAGGCCCGAACGGTCGAAGGCGGCGTAAGCAGCGAGACATTCATGGGGGGTGTCTGCGATGGTGCATAGCCTTCCCATGACCAAAGATGCGTCTCGCCCTCCATGACTACATAGGCAGTGTCGCCGCTGGCAACCATGGTGCCATCTGGTAAATCAGCGATCGAACCTTCGATATGATGATGCCGTTTGCCGCCTTTGGCGTCGATCCGCTCACCATGCAGGACTTTATCTATCGCTGGAGCCGATAAAGCAGCGGTTGTATTTCCTTCCGCCCAGGCCGCCTGAAAGGATTTTGCCCGTTGCCGCTGGCAATAGAAGCAGGGCCGGTGCCCCGCCGCCAGCGCCGCCGCTTCGTCAAAGAAGAACAGTTCGGTCCAGCTGCGGCGAGCCATCACGTCCCGCCGCACATCTTTGAATTCACACACGCAGATAATCCAGGCTCGGGTCGTCCAGCGTCTTTTCAGCAAGGTCCGGGTTGCCGGATCGTGAATGATGCCGCGATTGCCCATCAGCAAACCGCGCTGAGGAACTGCGACAATATCGCCAAAGGGCGTGACACGGTTTTGCAGGGGCATTTGACGGCTTCCGACTCTTGGGGGCCCATGCTATCCGAGAATCCCAGTCATTGCGATCAGTCAGGCAGGCTTCATGCGCGTTCTCGTCGTTCAGAACTATCAGCATACCGGGTTAGGACAGGTTGGCCACGCACTGGACGAGGCGGGCGCTATGGTTGATCTGCGTCAAGCCTATCTTGGAGAAGCTCTGCCCGCCGATGCCTCTGATCATGAAGCGCTGGTCGTCCTCGGCGGCGATCAGAATGCCCTTGCCGACGACGACTATCCCTACCTTCCCGCATTGGCGCGGCTCATCAAGCGGTTCGGCGATTCCAACAAGGCCGTACTCGGCATTTGTCTCGGCAGCCAACTGGTCGCGCGCGGCTACGGTGGGCACAATATTATTGGCCGGCCGACTGAATTCGGCTGGCATGAGGTAACGTGTAGGGTTGAGGCTGTGTCAGATCCCGTTCTCTCGTCAGTCCCCCAGCAATTTCCGATCTTTCACTGGCATAGTGATACGTTCTCGTTGCCCGACGGTGCAGTTCACCTCGCGTCCAGTGCCATGACAGCAAACCAGGCTTTTCGTATCGGCCGCGCTGTCTACGGCATCCAGTTTCACTTCGAAGCCGACACAAGGCTCGTGCAAGAGTGGACGCATGTCTTCCATGATCAGATCGCAACAAATCATGCGCAATGGCTGGATGACTTCGAAGCTCATGCCGGCCGTCATGGAACCGCTGCAGATGCGGCTGGCCTGGAGCTTGCTCGCGCGTGGGTCAAGTTGATCGCGTGACTCCGCGATTCAGTTGCAACTCTGCAACAGCCCAATTCTGAGTTAGATCCCCCCGCCACGATTCATGTGGAGCGTGTCTTTGATTCACTAGTTGGTAATGTTCGTGTCCTGTAGTGGCCGCACTGGTTAACTGGCATGAAGCCAGGCCAAGACAAACGATGGAAACGACCAAATGACCACCAAGAGTGCTGCACTTTTGACCGCCGTAATGCTCTCAGCCATTCTCTTCATGGGCGCAGGGCTGTTCTCGGTCGATGCCGGTGGACATGCGGTTTCCAGCGACGGCTACGGCGTCAGCACGGCTTCACGCTGAGGTCAGTTCTACACGCTCACTTCCAGGAAAAACTTGTTTCCTGCGTCGATCGCAATCGCGCTGAGCCTGCCACTGGCATAGGCGCCGGTGTCGAGATTGACCCGGTTCGTCCTGACTTCCACGTCGCTGACAGGCGTGTGGCCATGGACGATGATTTTGGGGTGAAGATGTGGATTTTCCAGAAATTCCCATCTGATCCAGATCAAATCTTCGGGGTCCTGATGGTCAAGGTCGACGCCAGGCCGGATCCCGGCGTGGCAAAAGAAAAAGTCACCAAAAACCATTGATCGCTGCAAACCGCGCAGGAATTGGACGTGCGACTGTGGAATTGCATCGGCCAGCGCCTTCCGTCCCGCTGCGACAGAACCCGGGTCTTCGAAATCGATATTAATGCCATAGGAAAGCGCTGTTTGACGCCCGCCATTACGCGCAAAAAGCCCGTAGCCGTCGCCTGTAGCAAGAAACTCGAGTAAACCAACGTCGTGATTTCCCGCGAGCGTCAACATTCGGTGTGTCTTCTTCTGTAGCTTGACCAATAGATCGAGCACGCCCTTTGAATCGGGGCCCCGGTCGACATAGTCGCCGAGGTGGACAACGACCCAGTCAAACGGCGGAGATTTTTCATTCTCAACCAGAATGCGCCGGTGCATCGCCTGCAATAGATCCAGCCGGCCATGCACATCGCCAATCGCATAGACCCGCAACTTGTCCGGACCGCGCGCATGTTTGAAGTCGACGGTGTTCATTTCGAGTTCAACTCCCGCTGATTGCGCCGCAGCCGGGAGACGTCCTGCCAGGCGCTGCTGCGCACCGCTTCTCTTTGTGCCTGCTCTATGAAGTCGATGTGTTCGCGTGCGGCTGTACGCGCTCCTGCCGGGTCCGACGCCATGATCGCATCGAATATCGCCCGGTGTTGTGCAAGGAGCTTGGCGCGTGCACCGGGAAATCCATAAATTACCGTACGGTTGTAGAAGACGTCATCGGCCAGCAGCCGGTAGCACGAGCGCAGCGTATGTAACAGGATGATATTGTGCGCGCACTCGCCGATGGCATTGTGCAACTCCACATCGAGTTCCGCTTCCCTTTTGAAGTCATCGGTCTCGTAAGCCTGCTCCATCGCCGCCATGATGCGGTGGAGCAAAAGCCGGTCATCCTCGGTGGCACGCTGGGCCGCATAGTCGGCCGCGATGCTTTCGATTTCGCGGCGATATTCGAGATAATCCGCCGCCGCCTTGCGGTGGCTGGAGATGAGGTCCATCATCGGCTTGGAAAACACCTCGCCAATGACATCAGCGACAAAGGTTCCGCCGCCATGGCGAGTCGTGAGCAGGCCCTTGGCTTCCAGTGTTTTGAGCGCGCTGCGCAGGATAGGTCGCGAAACATCGAACTGAGCGGAGAGATCACGCTCTCCCGGCAGACGGTCGCCAACGCGCAGCACTCCTTCAAGGATGAGCGTCTCGATCTGGCTGACAATGTCAGTAGCCGTGCGCGTAGACTGGATGCGGGCGAAGATGGGGCTGCTGCTCATGGATGATCTCGATCCGCAGAAAACACTTGCAGTCATATCGTACCGGCAAAGAACGAAACTGGTCAATTAAATGATCCAATTTCTGAAGGGATCGTGGTCCTATTTGCCGCAGCCTTTGGTATGAGAAACGGTTGAAAGCGCAGCTCAATCCGTTCACGATCCCGTGACAGCCGATCAGCGAAGAAAAGACCGGTCAGGGGACGATGGGGAAGAGATTGAAGCCAGTAACAGCGCTTGCGAGCGCTGCGCCGAGCCCAGGTGGTGTCATGGGATTTCCCGCGCATGCGGAGCGCGCCATTGCGCTTGGCGAAGTACATGCGCGACCCTACCCCTTGGTGGATACGCCGCGCCTGTTGATCCAGCTCGCCTTCATGACCGAAGGCGGATCGAGCGTCGATCACGCTGTACTGGGAGAACTCAGTCGCAGTATTGGCATTGCGCCGCCGGCCCGCGACGCCCGGCACCACATCATGCCGTGGGGCAATGGCACATTACGCTGGGAGCGGCATACGGAGTTCTCGACCTACCTTTGGGAAGGTCCGGTACCGCGTAACAACAATGCTGCCCAGCATCCTTTCGGACACGGTTTCAACCCACCCGGCACGGTGATTGACGGCGTGCGGCTGGAGATCATCAAGAAGGATCGAAATGCGCTCGCGTTGGTTTCGGAATTCGATCCTGCGAGCCTGTGCTACAGCGATGTCGAGAACGGCTTGGCCTCGATCGTTACTGACTTCCGGCAGGACCGCGATGGTATGACGCGCATCCTGATTCTCGACAATGGCCTGTCGCCCGCTCGTGCCGGAGCGTTATCGCAACGCGTCATCGAGATCGAAACCTACCGGACGCTCGCCATGCTTGGCTTGCCGCTGGCACATTCGCTTTCGCCGCGAGATCCGGCGGATCGAAGACCGGCTAGCCGGCCTTACCAACGAAATGCGCGATTCGACTTCAGACAGCCACAAATTGCTTGATGAACTGACCTCCCTTGCGGCGGAACTGGAAGCCGACGCGGCGTCCAGCCTGTATCGCTTTGGTGCGAGCCGAGCTTATAACGGCATCGTCCAGGAGCGTTTGGCCGCACTGCAGGAAGAGCCGGTAACGGGATATGAAACGTGGGGAGCATTCATCCAGCGGCGCATGGCACCGGCCATGCGGACCTGCCGTTCGGTCAGTGGACGCCAGGAGAGCCTTTCAGAAAAGCTCTCCCGCGCCGCGACATTGCTGCGCACATCCGTCGATGTGGAGCTTGAACGCCAGAACCGTGACCTGCTCAGTTCAATGGACAAGCGTGCGCAATTGCAGTTGCGATTGCAGCGTACGGTCGAAGGGCTCTCGGTTGCAGCGATCTCCTATTATGTCGTTGGGCTGTTCTACTATCTCGCCAAGGGTGCGGAAACTTATATTCCCGAACTGCATGCCTCTGTGCTGACGGCGATCTTTGTTCCCATCGCCATTCTGGCCATGTGGTACGTCGTCAAGGCCATACGCAAATCCCACGCGGACGATTGATCAATTCCGATCCCAAGGCGGGATTGGTCCGTAAAGCGCCGCGAGATAGTCGATGAAGAGCCGTACTTTCGCCGGCAGGTACTGCCGCGAGGGATACACGGCATAGATCGCGATGTTGCGTGACGCCGCGTAATCTCCAAGAACTCTCACAAGCAAGCCTGCTGCGAGTTCCGGCCCGATATCCCAGGTTGAGCGCAAAGCAATACCCAGTCCGCCGAGCACGGCTTCCCGCACCACCTCGCTGGAGTTCGTCAGGAGCGGACCAGCCGGGCGCCAACTGACGGCACCATAGGGCCCGACAAGCCGCCATGGATCGCCGTTGTGGGCAGCAAGGCAGACGTGATTCTCTAGATCGGAAAAAGATCTCGGTGTCCCATGTTCTGCGACATAGCGCGGTGCTGCTACAAGGAAGCGCTCTACGGGCGCGAGCTTGCGCGCCACGAGACTTGAATCTGATAGTTCGGCAATGCGGATGGCAAGGTCGTAACCCTCGCCGACAATATCGACGAATTCGTCGGCAAGCACGAGATTGACTGAAAGGTCGGGATTTGCTCGCATGAATGGCTCGAGATGCGGAGCAATATGCATACGCCCAAATGTCGTCGGCACGGCGACCTTCAGCAGCCCGTGCGCTTGCTCCGAGCGGCGCGAGACGAAGGCCTCTGCTTCCTCGACCCCTGACAGGATCGCCAGCACGCGCTGGTAATACCCCTGACCGGTTTCCGTCAGGGCGATCTGCCTTGTCGTGCGCTGCAGAAGCCGAGTACCCAGCCGCTCTTCGAGACGCCGCAACCGCTTGGAAACGACAGCGGGAGAAAGTCCAAGCTCCCGTCCTGCCGCCGACATGCTCCCGGCAGAAACCACGCGCGCAAAAATTTCCATATCGTTGAACTCGCTCATGCGCGCACTCTTCCGGCGGTCCATGATAAGGTCAAGTGCAAAGACGGGCGTGCGAAGAAACGCATCTTTACAAGACTGAAGCGCAAGAGGTAAACATAGTTTACCAGTGGTGCGAGGGAGTACGAGATTAGATGGCCGGATTGCTCATGCCGAAAGCCGATAACGCGACCATGTCTCGCCGTGCAGAGATTGTTGCGGCATTGCAAGCCATCGTGCCGGGCGAAGGCGTGGTTGATGTCACCAACGAAATGCGCGCCTTCGAATCCGATGCCCTTACGGCCTATCGCCAGCTGCCCCTGGTCGTCGTCCTGCCGCAAACGGTGGCGCAGGTATCACGAGTCCTCAAATATTGCTACGAAAACAATGTGAAAGTCGTCCCTCGCGGCTCCGGAACGTCATTGTCAGGCGGGGCTTTGCCCTTGGAAGATGCGGTGTTGCTGGTCCTGTCGCGCTTCAACCGGATCCTCGAAATCGACTATCCAAACCGTGTTGCCGTGGTGCAGCCGGGCGTGACAAATCTCGGCATCACCAAGGCAGTCGAGCATGAAGGCTTTTACTACGCGCCGGATCCGTCGTCGCAGATCGCCTGCTCGATTGGAGGTAACGTGGCGGAAAATTCCGGCGGCGTGCATTGCCTCAAATATGGTCTCACTGCCAATAACGTGCTCGGCCTCGAAATGGTGCTGATCACCGGCGAAGTTGTGCGGCTCGGTGGAAAGCATCTTGATTCCGAAGGTTATGACCTTCTCGGCCTGATGACCGGTTCGGAAGGGCTGCTTGGAGTTGTCACGGAAGTGACCGTGCGCATCCTGCAGAAGCCGACGAGTGCGCGCGCGCTGATGGTGGGTTTTCCAACGAGCGAAGAAGCTGGTCAATGCGTCGCCGATGTCATCGCGGCTGGCATCATTCCGGGCGGCATGGAGATGATGGACCGCCCTGCCATTCACGCTGCCGAGGACTTCGTCCATGCGGGATACCCCCTCGATGTGGAAGCCCTGCTGATCATCGAACTGGATGGTCCCGTGGTCGAAGTTGATCACTTGATCAGTATGGTTGAGACAATCGGACGGAAAAATGGTGCAACGACCTGCGTGGTGTCGCAAAGCGAAGAGGAGCGCATGGCATTCTGGGCAGGGCGCAAGGCGGCCTTTCCGGCAGTCGGGCGCATTTCGCCAGACTACCTGTGCATGGACGGAACGATCCCGCGAAAAGAGCTGCCGAAAGTGCTGGCGGGCATGCGCGAACTGTCAGAGAAATATGGCTTGCGCGTTGCCAATGTCTTCCATGCTGGCGATGGCAATCTGCATCCGCTCATCCTCTACGATGCGAATATACCGGAAGAGCTGCATAAGGCCGAGGATTTTGGCGCCGATATCTTGCGGCTCTGCGTCAAGGTCGGCGGTGTATTGACGGGAGAACATGGCGTCGGTGTGGAAAAGCGCGACCTGATGCCGGAGATGTTCAACGAAACCGATCTCAAGCAGCAGATCAGGGTCAAATGCGCTTTCGATGACAAGCACTTGCTCAATCCCGGCAAGGTATTTCCGCAATTGCACCGCTGCGCTGAACTTGGCCGTATGCACGTGCATCATGGTCAGGTGCCGTTTCCTGACATTCCGAGATTCTAGGCGTGACCACATTCAATCCTCACGCCGAAGGCGAGATCGTCGAAGCTGTCCAATGGGCGGTTGCAGAGCAGGCGCCTGTCGAAATCGTTGGTCAGGGCTCCAAGCGGGATCTCGGCCGCCCTTTACAGACCGAGCATACAATTATGCTCTCGGGTTATTCGGGCGTGACGTTGTACGAGCCAGACGAATTGGTCCTTGGCGCCAGGGCAGGTACGCCGATCGCCGAACTGGAAGCATTGCTTGCGGCCAATGGCCAGGCATTCCAGTTCGAGCCGATGGATTATGGCCCGCTGTTGGGAAAGCTTGCGGGGCAGGGCAGCCTCGGCGGCCTCCTGGCGACCAATTTGTGTGGACCGCGTAGCCTGAAGTCCGGTTCCGCCCGTGATCATGTGCTGGGCGTGCGCGTGGTGTCGGGACGTGGCGAACTGTTCAAATCCGGCGGCCGTGTCGTCAAGAATGTCACGGGCTATGATTTGTCGAAGGGGATGGCCAATTCCTGGGGGACACTCGGCATCGCCACGGAAATAACGTTCAAGGTCCTCCCTGCTCCGGAGACCGAGACGACGCTTGTCATTCGCGGTCTTGCCGACGATGAAGCAGGCCGCGCCATGGCGATTGCCATGGGTTCAAGCGGCGAGGTGGCATCTGCGGCGCATTTGCCAATCAATGTTGCAGGGCGGGTCCTCGACGGAGCGCTGAATGGGGAGGCTTCGACCGTGCTGCGCCTTGAGGGGTTCGCGCCCTCCGTCGCTGATCGAGTGGCAATGTTGAAGGGCCTTCTGGCGTCTGCCGGGACGATTGATACCATTTCCGGCGAAAGATCCCGCAAGCTCTGGCAGGAAATCCGTGACGTCGTCCCGTTTGCCGACGGCACCGAGCGCCCGGTGTGGCGGGTTTCCATGGTGCCGATGGAAGCCTACAAGCTTGTCGCCTCCCTCCGCATGGGAGCCGCTGTCGATGCCTATTACGATTGGCAGGGCGGCCTCGTCTGGTTGCGCATGGAAGGTGAGCCAGAAGCAGAAGCCGTACGTGCGCTGGTCCGCAAATATGGTGGCGGTCATGCAACTTTGGTGCGCGCGCCGACGAGCATACGGGCAGCGCTGCCGGTATTCGAACCGCAGCCAGCGTCCCTGGCCGCCCTTTCCAAGCGGCTGAAGCAGCAGTTCGATCCGAGCGGAATATTGAACCCGGGCCGCATGGTCGCAGGAGTATAGACGTGCAGACAAACTTTACCCCCGAGCAGTTGCTGGACCCCGGCGTCGCAGAGTCGGAAAAGATTCTGCGCAAATGTGTGCATTGCGGCTTCTGTACCGCCACTTGCCCGACCTACGTTACGTTGGGCAATGAGCTCGACAGCCCGCGGGGCCGCATCTATCTCATCAAGGATATGCTGGAAAATGGCCGCGCGGCGGATGAGCAGATCGTCAAGCACATCGATCGCTGTCTGTCGTGCCTCGCCTGCATGACAACCTGTCCTTCGGGTGTCAACTACATGCACCTCGTGGATAACGCCCGTGCCCACATCGAGAAGACCTACAAGCGCCCGGTCATCAACCGGCTGACCCGCGCGCTGCTTGCTCTTGTCCTGCCCTATCCCGGCCGTTTTCGTTTCGCCCTCAGTGTTGCAAGACTTGGCCGTCCCTTCGCTCCACTGTTCAGATCCGTGCCGGCGTTGAAGCCGATGGCCGCAATGCTCGAGCTTGCGCCCAAGTCCGTTCCCGCGAAATCGCGCTTTGCCCGGCCCGGTTCGCATGCATCTCAGATAGCGAAAAAAGGCAGGGTTGCAATTCTTACTGGCTGCGCCCAGCCGGTGTTGAAGCCAGGCATCAACGAGGCAACGATCCGGCTTTTGACACGGCTTGGCATCGAAGTCGTCGTACCAGGGGGCGAGGGTTGCTGCGGTTCGCTGGTGCACCATATGGGCCGCGAGGAAGAAGCACTCCACGAGGCCCGCCGCAATGTGGACGTCTGGATGCGTGAACTCGATGCGGGCGGTCTCGATGCGATCGTGGTAACGGCGTCGGGGTGCGGCACGACGATCAAGGATTACGGCTACATGCTGCGGCTCGATCCCGACTATAAGGACAAGGCAGCACGTGTTTCCGCACTGGCCAGGGACATCACCGAATATCTGGCAATGCTCGACCTGCCGGCGCCAAAGCAACCGGCGGGCCTCACCGTTGCCTACCACTCCGCCTGTTCGATGCAGCACGGGCAGAAGATCACGCGCCAGCCGAAGGATTTGCTTAAAGCGGCAGGTTTCATCGTCAAGGAGCCCGCTGAGGGTCATCTTTGCTGTGGTTCGGCCGGTACCTACAACATCATGCAGGCAGAGATTGCGCGTACGCTTCGTGACCGCAAGGTGAAGAACATTGAAGCTACAGGAGCCACCCTCATCGCTACCGGCAACATTGGCTGTATCACCCAGATCGCCAGCGGTTCGAAGCTGCCGATTGTGCATACCGTGGAGTTGCTCGACTGGGCCTATGGCGGCCCCAAGCCGGAAGGTATCGCCGCACCAGCGTTCTTGCAGGCGGAATAAAAGAGGGCAGCGGTTCCGAGGGAACCGCTGCCCAGTTCCCGGCACCGCCCCCGGTGCCGGCCCCCAGAACTGCTATCTCACAATAACCTTGGTACCGACATTGACGCGCTCGTAGAGGTCCGTGACGTCTTCGTTGCGCATGCGAATGCAGCCACTGGATACGGCATGGCCAATGGTCCAGGGAGCATTGGTGCCGTGAATGCGATACAGGGTCGAGCCGAGATAAAGCGCGCGTGCACCAAGAGGATTGGCGATACCGCCTTCCATATGCGCTGGTATGATGCGCCCCTTCTGTCGCTCGCGTTCTATCATCGATGCGGGTGGATTCCAGTCGGGCCATTCGGCCTTGCGGCTGATCGTATTGGTGCCGGACCAGCCAAAACCTTCCTTGCCCACACCGACTCCATAGCGTTGGGCCGTTCCGCCGGCTTCAACCAGGAAAAGGAAACGTTGTGACGTATCGATAACGATGGTGCCAGGCTTCTCGGGGCCGTCATAGGCAACTGTCTGCGGCAGGAATTCAGGGTCCATCGCCCGCTTCTTCGGCTGCCGGTCGTTCGCGGGCGATTCGGGGCGCTGGAATGACACTTCGCGAACTGCCGGATTTCCGGCTGCTGGGGCAACTTTACGATTGCGCTGCTTGGTATATCCGCGTGCAGGAGGCTCGCTGAAAACCACATAATTGCGCGGATTGACCGGCGAGCCCACTGGCCTTGCGCGCAGCTGCATCACCCAAGGTGCCGAGAGATCCGGGCTCATGACAACTGGCGGGCGTGTTGCGTAGCGTTCACTCGCCATCGCCCCGGTGGCAATGCCGGCCGTTAGGCAGGATGTCAGTAGCAAATATGCAATTCTCATCGGGTCTTTTCTCTAGGCGTGCAAACTCTGCTGACAGGTCTTGTCAGTTTTCGGATTGAGTTTGCCTGCGCTCAGGTAGAAAAAAGTGAATCGCGATCAATAAAATGCGATTCTTTGCGGAAACCATTTGGTGTGGTTACCGGCAGGTTTTCAAAACTGGTTAACATTCGAAAAAGGCAGGCGAAATGCAAGACGATACCCCGGTCAAGACTGGCCTGATCACCGGCGAGGATGGCGACATCAGGTGCTTCTGGCCCGGAACATTGCCTGAATATGTTCACTATCACGATCATGAGTGGGGCAGGCCCGTCACCGACGACACCCGGCTTTTCGAGAAGATTTGCCTCGAGGGATTTCAATCCGGCCTTTCCTGGCTGACCATCTTGCGCAAGCGCCAGAACTTCCGCGAAGCCTTTGATGGTTTCGATTATCATCGTATCGCGCGCTATGGCGAGAAGGATGTGGAGCGGCTGCTGGGCAATGCAGGTATCATCCGCCATCGCGGCAAGATCAATTCCGCGATCAACAACGCCAAGCGCGCCATTGAACTCGTCAAGGAAACGGGATCACTCGCTGCCTATTTCTGGCAGTTTGAGCCACCGGCAGACGAGCGCCCCAAGATTGTCGACTATCCCACCCTCATTGCAAACCCGACATCACCAACCTCGATCCGCCTGTCCAAGGACCTGAAGAAGCGTGGCTGGACCTTTGTTGGTCCGACGACGATGTATGCGCACATGCAGGCGATGGGCCTTGTCAATGATCACATTGAAGGTTGCAAGTGCCGCCAGGAGATCGAGAGGCTGCGAGCCAGGTTCAAGAGACCGGTTCCGGCTTCATAGAGTCGCGTATCCTTTGTCAGGGTCATCAATCCTTGCCCTTGAAGCGTTGATAGTCTAGAGCAAACGCGCTCCGGCAATCGCTAGAATTTCAAAGGTTTGGATCATCATCATGGCAACAAAGGCAGACAGGGTAAAAGCGCGGCTGCCGCGCGGTTTCGTGGACCGTGCGCCCGATGATCTGCGCGCCGCCGAAAAGATGATGGCGCAGATCCGCAAGGTCTACGAACTTTATGGCTTCGAGCCCGTCGAAACTCCGCTGATCGAATATACCGATGCGCTCGGCAAGTTCCTGCCGGATCAGGATCGTCCCAACGAAGGCGTGTTCTCGTTTCAGGACGATGACGAGCAGTGGTTGTCGTTGCGCTACGATCTGACCGCGCCGCTGGCACGCTATGTCGCCGAGAATTTCGAGAGTATTCCAAAGCCCTATCGCAGCTATCGTGCCGGCTGGGTGTTCCGCAATGAGAAGCCGGGCCCGGGCCGTTTCCGCCAGTTCATGCAGTTCGACGCCGATACGGTCGGTGCGCCTTCTGTCTCGGCGGACGCGGAAATGTGCATGATGATGGCCGATGTCATGGAGGCATTGGGCATCAAGCGCGGTGACTATGTGATCCGCGTTAACAACCGCAAGGTTCTCGACGGGGTGCTGGAGGCAATCGGCCTCGGCGGCGACGAGAATGTTGGCCGAAGGCTGACGGTGCTCAGGGCAATCGACAAGCTCGACAAATTCGGCCCACAAGGCGTGCGCCTGCTGCTTGGCGCCGGCCGGTGGGATGGCGGTAAGGAAGGTGAGGGCGATTTCACGAAGGGTGCGGGGCTCGACGAAGAATCCATTGATACGATCATGCTCCTTTTCACGCACGCGAGCGACCGTGCACCCGACTTTTTTATGCAAATGTCTCCCGATGAAGTGATGCAGGATGATGCATTGCTGCAAGGCGGCCAGAGTTCACAACCCTTAGTCATCGCCAATCCCCGCTTTCTTGACGTCTATGAGGAGCGGTTCCCACAAGCTGTCGCTTTTCCAAGAGGGGTTGAACGAACTTCGCCAAATCAGCAGCCTCGTGAGAGCAGCGGGCTATGGGACACAGCGCATCAGGATTACAACCTCGGTCGTACGTGGTCTGGAATATTACACTGGTCCGGTCTTCGAAGCCGAACTCACCTTCGACGTCACGAATGAAAAGGGCGAGAAAGTTGTCTTCGGCTCGGTTGGCGGTGGCGGGCGTTATGACGGCCTGGTCTCGCGCTTCCGCGGCGAACCGGTTCCGGCAACCGGATTTTCGATCGGCGTTTCGCGCCTGATGACCGCCCTGAAGAACCTCGGCAAGCTCGACACTTCCGACAACATCGGCCCTGTCGTCGTTCTGGTCATGGACCGTGATACAGTAAGCCTCGGCCGCTACCAGAGGATGGTCTCGGATCTGCGTCAGGCCGGTATTCGCGCCGAAATGTATCTCGGCGGTTCGGGCATGAAGCCGCAGATGAAATATGCTGATCGCCGTGGCGCACCCTGCGTCATCATTCAGGGGTCGCAGGAACGCGACAACGGCGAAGTTCAGATCAAGGACCTGATCGAAGGCGCACGCCTTTCGGCTGAGATCGAGGACAATGTCACGTGGCGTGAAAGCCGTCCGGCGCAGGTCACCGCCAAGGAAGGCGATCTCGTGGCCGAGGTGCGCAAGATACTCGAGGCGCAGGCCGAAGATCGTGCCAACGCATCGAAGGGTCAGTAGTTTCCGATGACCGCTTCACGCGCCCCTGCTTTTTCTGGCGAACTTGCCGCGCTTATCGCTGGGCGGGATGCGGAGCTTGTCGATATTCCGGTCATCCAGCCGGCAGACCAGTTTCTGGACATGGCCGGTGAAGACCTGCGCCGCCGGATTTTTCTGACCGAGAACGAAAACGGCCAGAGCCTGTGCCTCAGGCCCGAATTTACCATTCCCGTTTGCCGAAATCATATCGAACGCAACGCCGCGACGCCGAAACGCTATGCCTACCTCGGTGAGGTGTTCCGCCAGCGCCGCGAGGGCGGCAACGAGTTCTTTCAGGCCGGGATCGAGGATCTTGGCGATGCCAACCGGGCCCGTGCCGATGCGCGTTCGCTTGCCGATGCCTTGGCTGCCATCCGGCTTGTTGCGCCGCACGCGGAACTGGAAACCCTGCTCGGTGACCAGGCAATTTTTGAGGCAGTGCTGGCAGCACTTGGCTTGCCGCGCGGCTGGCAGAAGAAGCTTGCACGCGCCTTCGGCAATCCTGGGCAATTGAAAGGTTTGCTTGAAGACCTTTCCTCCGATCGCCAAAATGGCGCGCTGCCGGATCGTCTTGCAGTGCTCGTGGCAAAGGGCGACGAAGCCGGTTTGGCGGCTGAGTTGGAACAGGATATGCAAATCGCGGGGATTTCGCCTGGTGCTGGTCGCGCGCCGATAGAAATTGCGCGTCGGCTGATCGAGAAATCAACGCTCGCTTCGGTAAAGTTGCCGGCCAAGGCATTCTCGGCGTTGGAAACCTTTCTTGCCATTCGCGTGCCGCTGCAATCTGCCGCGGGCCAATTGCTCAGCTTCGCGCGTTCGAACGAATTCGACCTCGGCCCTGCACTTGAACAATTCGAGGCGCGCGCGGCCTCTGTTATCGAGGCGGGAATCGGGCACGAGACGATCATCTATGATGCCGCATTCGGCCGCCCGCTCGACTATTATACCGGGCTGGTCTACGAGACCCGTGCGCTGAAATACGCCGGCACAGGCGCTATTGTCGGCGGCGGCCGCTATGATCGTCTGTTGACGATGCTCGGCGCCGTAGGGTCCATTCCGGGTGTCGGATTTTCGATCTGGCTCGACCGGCTCGAGCAAATTGCCGAGAGTGTTTCAGGAGATGCGCAATGACCATCACCTTGGCGCTTCCCTCCAAAGGCCGCCTCAAGGAAAAGGCCCTCGAAGTCCTTGAAAACGCGGGCTTGAGCGTAATCCTGCCGAAAGATCAGCGCAGCTACCGGGCGCAGGTCAAAGGCGAAAGTCAGATCGATATCCTGTTTCTCTCGGCATCCGAGATTGCTCGCGAGCTTGGCTATGGCAGCGTTGATCTTGGCGTGACAGGTGAAGATCTCATCCGCGAAACGCTGTCGTCTGCCGATGAGCGGGTGCAAGTCGAAGCCCGCCTCGGCTTTGGCCATGCGGATGTTGTCGTTGCCGTGCCGGACGTCTGGTATGACGTGTCGACAATGGCCGATCTCGATGACGTCGCCGCGGATTTCCGCCAGCGCCATGGCCGCCGTCTGCGCATTGCCACGAAATACTGGCGGTTGACCCAGCAGTTCTTCTCGCAAATGCATGGAATCCAGGTCTATCGCATAGTCGAGAGCCTCGGCGCGACCGAGGGCGCTCCTGCTTCAGGTTCCGCTGATATCATTGTGGATATCACCTCGACCGGATCGACTTTGCACGCCAACCATCTCAAGGTTCTGGATGATGGCGTGATCCTCAAATCGCAGGCGTGCCTGGTTTCGTCGCGCGGCACCACCGACGCCAATGCTGTTGAGGAACTATCTCAGCGCATTAAGGCGGCTCTGGCCGGCTGATCCTATCAACTCTGCGTGATTTAGAGCGAGTTCTGTAACCTTTCCAGCGATCCATACGTATTTCCCAGCAGAAGACCGAATATGATCGGTATAGTAACGCTAGGAGTTCAGTCATGATGACACGTCGAACGCTTTTTGGCGGTGCGATAGCGGGGCTCGGCGCATTCGTCGCGACACGATTTGCTGGCGCACCAGTCGCGCGTGCGGCAGGCCCGTTCGAAATCAAGCATACGGATGCGGAGTGGAAGAAACTCCTGACCGCCGAACAATATTACGTGCTGCGCGAGGAGGGGACGGAGGCCCCGTTCACCAGCCCGCTCAATCACGAAAAGCGTAAAGGCATTTTTGCCTGCGCCGGCTGCGACCTCCCACTTTTTGATTCAGATACGAAATTCGAAAGCGGCACCGGCTGGCCGAGTTTCTGGATGCCGATCAAGGGCGCGGTAAACGAGATTCCCGACCCTTCCTTCGGTATGACGCGTACAGCGGTCGAATGCCATCGCTGCGGTGGCCATCTCGGTCATGTCTTCGATGACGGGCCAAAGCCGACTGGCCTGCGCTACTGCATGAATGGCGTCGCGTTGACATTCAAACCGGCAGCTGCCTGAGATAGCAAAGGACCCAGATCCATGAAAGTTTATCATTTCCTGCTCGCTGCGACGATCTTGATTTCTCCCGGATGCGCGCTTGCTGGCGAAACTGTCACCATGGTTCCGCCACCTGCGGTCGATCAGACGGCCTCCGCGAAGCCTGAGACCATCGTCCTTGCCGGTGGCTGCTTCTGGGGCGTCCAAGGGGTCTACCAGCACATGAAGGGTGTAACGAGCGCTGTCTCCGGTTATTCGGGCGGCAAGAAGGAAACCGCAAATTATGAACTTGTGAGCAACGGCGACACCGGACATGCGGAGTCGGTGGAAGTAACCTTTGATCCGAAAGTCGTCAGCCTTGGCAAGATACTGCAAGTCTATTTTTCCGTGGTGCACAATCCCACGGAGTTGAATCGGCAGGGACCGGATTCCGGCACACAGTATCGCTCGGCGGTTTTCACGACCAGCAGCGAGCAGGAGAAGATTACGAGAGCCTATATCGCTCAGCTCGACAAGGCCAAGGTCTACTCGGGTCCGATCGTTACGAAGGTTTCATCGCTGGAAGAATTCTACCCCGCCGAAGCCTACCACCAGGATTATGCGACGATCCATCCTTCGCAGCCTTACATCGCTTACTACGATCTCCCGAAGATCGAAAACCTGAGCAAATTATTCCCGCAGGATTACCGCGACAACCCTGTGCTGGTCAGTGAGAACAAAGCGTCGAACTGAGACAACGCAACAAAAAAGGCCGCTCGAAGCGGCCTTTTTCTTGTTCAGTATCGGATCGATCAGCCGCGCTTGGCGTCGATAGATAGTGCGCCTGCCCCATGCTGAGCCAGCACAAAAAAACCGCCGGCAATCGCGAGGTTCTTGTAGAAGTTTATCTGGTTCGCCTGATCCCAGGGAACCAGATGACCGACGAGGGCAGCGCCGATCGTGAACAAACCGAGCAGGACTGCGGCGTAGCGAGTCTGGAAGCCAACCAGAACGGCGAGACCGCCAAGAAGTTCAACCAGGCCGACTATAACGGCAGTGATTGTTGGCAGTGGGAGCCCCTTGGAGGCGAAATAGCCCGCTGTGCCGCCAATAGCTGTGAGCTTGGCGAAACCAGCGGGAATGAACAGGATCGAAAGCAGGATGCGGCTGACAAGCGTAACAATAGCATTGTTGGACATTAGGAAACTTCTCCGGGGTTTGTCGTTACAGCCCAATATCTAGATTCGATTGTCAAGCAAAGCCACCATTTTCTCGACAGATTGTTCACAGTAAAATGATATTCGATTCCTACTCTGGTGCGATCATACGTTCTGGACGAACAAGGCGGTCATAATCTTCAGCCGAGACGTGACCGCTGGCGAGGGCCTCTTCACGCAAGGTCGTGCCGTTCTTGTGGGCAGTCTTGGCAATCTTTGCCGCATTGTCATAGCCAATCGCCGGCGCCAGTGCTGTGACGAGCATCAGCGAGCGCTCAAGCAGGTCCTTGATGCGGGCTTCATCAGCTTCGATGCCTTCGACACAGTTGTCTGCGAAGGAGACCATGGAATCCGAGAGCAGGCGGATCGACTGAAGAACGTTCAGCGCAATGACCGGCTTGAACACGTTGAGTTCGAAGTGGCCCTGGCTGGCAGCGACAGTGACCGTTGTTTGATTGCCGAAAACTTGCGCCGCGACCATGGTCAGCGCTTCGGCCTGCGTCGGGTTGACCTTGCCCGGCATGATCGACGAGCCGGGCTCGTTTTCCGGTAGTTTCAATTCGCCGAGACCGGAACGCGGACCAGAACCGAGGAAGCGGATGTCATTGGCGATCTTGAACAGGTCCGTTGCCAGTGCATTGAGGCTGCCATGGAAGTTAGCCAGGGCGCCATGGCTCGCGAGTGCCTCGAACTTGTTTGGGGCGGTCTTGAACGGCAGGCCGGTAATATCGGAAACCGCTTCGGCAAAACCTGTTTCAAAGCCGACAGGCGCATTGAGGCCGGTCCCAACGGCCGTACCCCCTGTGCCAGCAGGAAGACGTCGGCAAGGCTCTGCTCGATGCGTTTGCGCGCGAATTCCAGCGCCGCGCGATAGCCCGAAAATTCCTGACCGAGTGTAACGGGCGTTGCATCTTGCGTGTGGGTTCGGCCGATCTTGATGATGTCGGCAAATGCCTTTTCCTTCTTCGCCAACGCGGCAGTCAGATGGTCCAGCGCGGGATAGAGCCGTTCGGTTGCCTCCACGGCCGTGGCGATATGGATCGCAGTCGGAAACGTGTCGTTGGAGGACTGGCTCATGTTGACGTGATCGTTTGGATGAACCGGCTTCTTCGAGCCCTTGGTTCCGCCGAGCATTTCAATGGCGCGGTTGGAAATGACCTCATTCGCATTCATGTTCGACTGTGTGCCCGAGCCCGTCTGCCAGACAACCAGCGGGAAATGCTCGTCGAGCTTACCTTCGATGACTTCTTCCGCAGCGACGGTGATGGCGCGGCCAAGCACTTCGTCGAGCTTCCCGAGTGCCATGTTGGTTTCCGCAGCGGCTCGCTTGGCAATGCCAAGGGCGCGCACGAGCGGGATCGGCATCCTCTCGCCGCCGATCCTGAAATTATGCAGCGAGCGTTCCGTCTGTGCGCCCCAATACTTGTCCGAAGCGACTTCGATGGGTCCAAAAGTATCTGTTTCGGTACGGGTAGAGCTCATCGTGTATTTTTCCTGTTGGGAGTTGGCGCAAGCACTACTGCGAAGCTCCGCGAGAGGCAAGGTTCGAGAGTGGAATGCCGACCTGGAATTCACGCGGGTTTGGGATAAAATCGATTAAAGGCAAAAAGCCACTTGAGGCGCCCCGCACATGTGCGCAACGGCTAGCGCCCTATTCGCAAGACTGCCTTGGTCATTTGAAAGTACGCATGCGAGTGACATTATCTGACTAATTTCCTGGTTCGTGCTAATTTTGAATTGAAAGTTTGATGTGTGGGGAGGACATCATGGCAACACATGAAGCGCGAACCCTTCAGATTTCCATTGGCCGCAATTGGCGTGATGTCTATGACTACGCCAGTGTTCCGGAACACCTGCCAGAATGGGCGTCAGGCCTTACATCCGGCTTGCAGAAATCCGGTGACGAATGGCTGGCCGATAGTCCCTCTGGCAAGCTTCGATTGCGGTTCGCACCTGATAACAAGTTTGGTGTTCTCGATCATTGGGTGACCACAGAAACGGGTGAGGAAGTCTATATTCCGCTGCGGGCGGTTGCCAATGGTGACAGCTGCGAGGTCACCTTCACCCTGTTTCGCCTGCCGGGCATGGACGATGAGAAATTCACTGCCGATGCCGCGTGGGTGAAGCGAGATCTGCAGAAGCTCAAGGATCTGCTCGAAGCACAACTCATAGAGTGAGAAAAGATATGGCAAGTTCAGGCAAAGACAAACGTATCGACTATATCGAATTCAATGTGAGTGATATTGGGCGCGCGCGCCGCTTCTATGGCGATGCCTTCGGCTGGACCTTCACTGATTACGGCCCCAGCTATTGCGAATTTTCCGATGGTGGTCTTAAGGGCGGCTTTACGTCAGAAGGCGAAGTCCGATCGGGCGGCCCGCTGGTCATCCTCTTTGCCGATAATCTTGCAGATGCATTGAAGCGAGTCGAGAAAGCGGGCGGAAAAATCCTGAAACCCGTATTCAGTTTCCCCGGCGGCCGGCGCTTTCATTTCGCCGACCCCGATGGATATGAGCTTGCGGTCTGGTCAGATAAATAGGATCCAGATCAGGACGCCAGTGTCAGCATGTAAGCGTCGTATTTCTTCAGAAACTCGCGTAACAGCTGCGGATACTCGACCGTTACTGCGGTTTGCACGCTAGGCCGCGCCGCAAGTGCCTTGCGCCATGCGCGAACTTTGGGATAGTTCGCAAACACCCCAAGGTCGCTGATCTCATCGAACGTATCAAAATACCGGAAGGCGGGCGCGAAGACCGCATCGACCAGGCTGAAATTGGCGCCCGCAAAAAAGGGGCCATCGCCGAGTTCGTCTTCTACACGCCCGAATTTGTCGATGAGAGCCTTGCGCTTTTCTTCGAAGACACGCACATCCCTGGTCGTTTCCAGCCCCCATATCTCGGAGAGAATGGAGGAGCCATATTCCATCCAGCCGCGATGGCGGGCACGCGTCAGGGCGTCTTGCGGGTGCAAGCGCGGTCCGGGTTGAGACTCATCGATATATTCGGCAATGACCGAGCTCTCGAAGAGAATTGCGTCGCTGCCATCCGGCCGGGGAACTTGCAGCAGCGGTACCTTTCCAAGCGGCGAAACTTTTAGGAACCAGTCGGGCTTCGTCTGCAGGTCAATGTAAATTTTCTCGAATGGAACGCCTTTTTCGGCAAGGGCTATAGCTGCGCGTTGCACATAGGGGCAAAGAGGATGGCTGATGAGGGTGAGGGAAGACAAGGCATGGTTCTCCGGATGATGGCCGCAAATGAAACGAGCGGCAGCCGAAGCCGCCGCCCTTCCGAGAATCAGGCTGCGCGAGCAGCTCTCAAAGCATTCGCCCACCAGACAAGCTGGGCGAGCTGGTTGTCGGCTGCCTCATTGAGATGCGCATAATCTCCAAGTTTCTTCTCGCCTTTAACGACGGTCAGATATTCGGGATAAGAGATATGAACCCCGGTCTTGACCGACGCCGAGCCCATTTCAACGAAGATCAGACGAAGCTGTTCCACTGCACGGGCACCGCCCACGCCGCCATAGCCGACAAAGCCGACGGGACGTTGCGAGAACTCACCAAGATCGATGGCGTTCTTCAACACGGCGGTCGGGCCGTGATTGTACTCGGCGACGGTCACGACGAAGCCATCGAATTCCCGCAGCTTTTTCTTCCACCGCTCCGCGGTTTCGTTTTGCTCCGTCGTGGTACGCTCTTCAGCAAAGAAATGCATCGGATAGTCAAGAAGATCGACGATCTCCACCTCGACATCGTCACGCTTGCCGGCAACCTCAGCGATCCATTTGGCAGGAAATTCGGCGAAACGGCCGATACGTGTGCTGCCAATAATGATACCGATTTTAGCTTTAGCCATTTCATGAATCCTTCATCTTGGGGGATGGTAACTATTTGTGACCGGCGCTATATAAGTGACTGTTCGAAACGGTCGCAAGGAGGCACTTTTTTGAAACCAGATCACTTCGAAGTAACCCCTGCATGTGCGGCGGTTCACCATCTCCTCGCACGCGTCGGCGACAAATGGACGGTGATGGTCGTCAAGTATCTCGGCAATGGGTCGATGCGATTCAACGAGCTGAAGCGGACAATCAATGGTATCTCTCAAAAGATGCTGACGAGTACGTTGCGTGGTCTTGAACGCGACGGATTTGTGACCCGGACAGTTTATCCGACCATTCCGCCACGTGTGGATTACGAGCTGACGGATTTGGGACGCGATCTGCTGGTGCCGGTAAAAGCGCTTGGAGATTGGGCGATCAAAAACGAGCAGCGCGTCAGCGAAGCCCGCGCTCGATTCTGATGCAGCTAACGGCGGCAAGGAACCCCAGACTCCCTTCGCACAAGCTGCTGAATAGCTCCATTCGCCGGACGAATGAAAAAAGGCGGGTCGAAACCCGCCTTTTTCCATATGTCGTTGGGACAGGACTTCTTAGAAGTCCATGCCACCCATGCCGCCCATTCCGCCGCCTGGCATCTGGGGAGCGCCGCCATTGTCCTTCTTCGGAGCTTCGGCGATCATGGCTTCCGTCGTAACGAGAAGACCAGCAACCGATGCAGCATCCTGCAGGGCGGTGCGGACAACCTTGACCGGATCGACGATGCCGAGTGCGATCAGATCGCCATACTCGCCGTTGGCAGCGTTGTAACCGAAGGTTTCCTTCTTGTTGTCGAGGATCTTGCCGATAACGATCGAAGCTTCATCACCTGCGTTGGTTGCGATCTGACGGGCCGGAGCCTGCAGGGCGCGACGAACGATGTTGATACCTGCGTCCTGGTCGGCATTGGCGCCCTTGAGGGTAAGACCAGCCGAAGCGCGCAGGAGGGCAACGCCACCGCCAGGAACGATACCTTCTTCAACAGCCGCACGGGTTGCGTTGAGGGCGTCGTCGACGCGGTCCTTCTTTTCCTTCACTTCAACTTCCGTTGCACCGCCAACGCGGATAACGGCAACACCGCCAGCGAGCTTGGCAAGACGTTCCTGCAGCTTCTCGCGGTCGTAGTCGGAAGTGGTTTCTTCGATCTGCTGTTTGATCTGGCCGACGCGGGCGTTGATTTCGCCCTTCTTGCCATTGCCGTCAACGATCGTGGTGTTTTCCTTGGTGATCGACACCTTCTTGGCGCGGCCGAGCATGTCGAGCGTAACGCTTTCGAGCTTGATGCCGAGATCTTCGGAGATGACCTGACCGCCGGTGAGGATGGCGATGTCTTCGAGCATGGCCTTGCGGCGATCGCCGAAGCCAGGAGCCTTGACAGCAGCAATCTTCAGGCCGCCGCGCAGCTTGTTGACGACGAGCGTAGCAAGCGCTTCGCCTTCGACGTCTTCAGAGATGATGACGAGCGGCTTGGAGGTCTGAACGACAGCTTCAAGAACCGGCAGAAGAGCCTGGAGGTTCGAAAGCTTCTTCTCGTGGAGAAGGATGTAGGCGTCTTCGAGGTCAGCAACCATCTTTTCAGGGTTGGTCACGAAGTATGGCGACAGGTAGCCGCGGTCGAACTGCATGCCTTCGACAACTTCCAGCTCGGTGTCAGCGGTCTTGGCTTCTTCAACGGTGATAACACCTTCGTTGCCAACCTTCTGCATCGCCTTGGCGATCATTTCACCGATTTCGGATTCGCCATTGGCAGAGATCGTGCCGACCTGCGCAACTTCTTCCGAAGTCTTGATCTTCTTGGCGCTCTTGCCGAGCTGCTTGACGACTTCTGCAACAGCAAGATCGATGCCGCGCTTCAGATCCATCGGGTTCATGCCGGCAGCAACAGCCTTGCCGCCTTCCTGAACGATGGCCTGGGCAAGAACAGTAGCGGTCGTGGTGCCGTCGCCGGCAATGTCGTTCGTCTTCGAAGCGACTTCACGCACCATCTGTGCGCCCATGTTTTCGAACTTGTCTTCGAGTTCGATTTCCTTGGCAACAGTTACGCCGTCCTTGGTGATGCGCGGAGCGCCGAAGGACTTGTCGATGACAACGTTACGGCCTTTCGGGCCGAGCGTTACCTTGACAGCGTCTGCAAGGATATTGACGCCGCGCAGCATGCGCTCACGCGCGTCGCGGCCGAACTTTACTTCTTTGGAAGCCATTGTATCTCTCCTGGGGGTTATCCCGGTTTGATCTAAATTCGTTGGTGAAAGGACAGCCGGCGATTAGCCGAGAATGCCCAGAATGTCGGATTCTTTCATAATCAGCAGGTCTTCGCCGCCGATCTTGACTTCCGTACCGGACCACTTGCCAAACAGGATCAAATCGCCTGCCTTGACATCGAGCGGTACGAGCTTGCCGGCTTCGTCACGAGCGCCAGTGCCTACAGCGATGACTTCGCCTTCCTGTGGCTTTTCCTTGGCAGTATCCGGAATGATGATGCCGCCTGCAGTCTTTGCTTCGGATCTCGACGCGGCGTACAACGACGCGGTCATGAAGCGGGCGGAACTTGGTCTTGGCCATGGTTAGAACCCTTGATGTTGGTGTCAAAACGATGTCGCGGACGGCTGCGCCATCCCCGTTATTAGCACTCGCCATAGGTGAGTGCTAACTGCGGCCGGAGATAGTGGGATGGCGCTGAAGAGTCAAGGGAAAGCCGTGCGAAATTTTCATGACAGCAGTTTCAGGATAGCTGCCTTTCCGGGGCTAAGCCGTTCCGGAATTCAAGCGGCAGAGACGAAAAGCAGCCTCCCATAATCATCGAACAATCCAGCGCTCAAGCAAAGTGCGGGTGCCGGCTTTGATCGCTTTCCATTGCAGCAGCTTATCCTTTGCAAAGGAGCCCTGTACGGCGATTTTCAAATCTCTGAAATAGAAAGTGAATTCGCAACCTATGTTGAAGCAATCGAGACGTGTGTCCCCCTGCTTTTGATCAAGATTTACGTAGATTTCTGACCAAAAATCGAGAGCCGAGATCTCGGGTTAACTCGTTTTTGAAAGGGATGCGCTCCTTGTACATGTCCATGATGAATTCAATGCTTGAGAACGGAAATCCCGGTGCATCCTTGCCGTCTGGAATGGTTCGCACATACGGAACACGAACGAGATAGGACCCGCCTGGAGGATACCCTTCTTCAGGAGTCCATCCATTAGCATAGAATGCTTCTTTCTTCGAGGGAGCGAGGGTTGGCATCCAGAAGGCGAAGTCAAAACGATCCGGATAACAATTTACACGTTCCGGCGTTGGCCTGAAAAAAAGATAAGCATAGGGAATGTTGAAAGCCTGCGCCCCATCTTCCAAGCGGCGAAAAACGGGATATGTGGGGTCCATATTCTCTACTCTGAACCAGGCAGACTCGATGTCACCTTCAGGCTTGCACGGGTAGTCCTCGGCCATAGCGAACGTGCAAAAGGACGCGGTTCCGAACACGAACATGATCAGCATATACAGACGGGTGAACGTATTCTTCCGCATCAGATTCACCCAGAGGAAAGCCTAGTCTAAAACGATGAACGTCACGCGGCAATGCGACGTTCGTCGTAAGCTGGGTTCGGGCCTAATCTGCATTCTGCCAGGGGTGAAATTCTCCTTTGCTTTGCCGAATGTGGTAACGCATATTGAGCCTTTCGATTTTTGACCCATCGGTTACGTCGATTTCCTTAAGACGCTTATCCCGCGAAAACCAGCCGATCACGTTGTCATTTTCGTCAAAGCGGGGACGATAGCCATCAATATTATTAGGATCTCCGGCAAAACCGCCGCGCTCACCATTGATTCCATCAATTGCGCGATCAAGGATGTCAGATTTTATCTTTGCCGGCACCTGTGCGTTTAGCCCTTGAATTATCGCTTGGGCTGAATTTTCTGGATAGCGATCAAGTCTGAATTTTCTGACGGTATCAGCAAGGGCCTTGGCATTGACCGAAATGAACTTTTCATATTCGGCGGGGTATTTAGAAATACGGGAGCCCACCGTATCTCCTATTTCATTTGACAATGGTATATCCCAATAATTGAAAGCTCCGCCCCATCCTCCAATCGTTTGGTGCCCCCGTTCTTGGTCTGTTGCGGAGAGAGCATCTTTGGCAATGATTTCTTGCATGGATGGCAGCTTGCCATCCTGTAAAACGCTTCCCATGACATGCTCGCCAATAAGATTGGAGTTCGCCTGTATCTTCACAGGATCAAAAGGCATGCCATCAAAACGTAAGCCGTTTCGGGTTACGTTGCGAATAAAGAAACTGGCTTGGCTGTTCGGATCGTCGGCGTTGATTTCTCCCGCCTTGCGCAGCCAGAACTCCTGCGCTTCGAACTCTTTGCGGTCCATAATACTCAAACCAGGGTTCTGCAGACGATTTTGAACTTGCTGATGCAGATATTTATACGCTTCGACGTAGGCACCTTTTCCGCTGCCGATTTTGCTTCTGAGTTCGGCCTTCTGGCTTTCATTGAATTCAAGATTGCTGTGCTGTCCTCGACCGGAATATGAAGCAGGTTTGACACGACCGTTGTTGCTGCGCCGCTGAGCCGATGTAGCGTCTGTCTTGATCGGGTCAACAGATGGGCTCGATCGAAAAGAGCCGAACCTCCCGCCATCGGTCCATTGGCCGCCATCGGGATTACCCGCCGGTACACGCGGTTGGTTTGCGTCGTATTTGCGGGCGACCTCCTCCATTACGCGCAATCTCGACCGGTTAAAATCGAGGCCGAGCTCCACTTTGCGGATTTCCATGCGGGGATAGGTATTTGGCGGTGCCGACCGCATCAGCTTCAACCGCTCAGTCTCAGCGGTGACCATTGACCTGAGGTAAAGGATTTCGGAAATTTGGTAGGATGATAAGCCCATGAAATATTTTCCCGTTTAAAGGAAAATATTCCTATTGTGAGGTGAGCCTGTCAATTGGCAATTGGTCGTATGCGGGGTGTTCACCGATGGGCAATCCCGCTTGGTTTAGTCGTCGCCACTCTCCTCGCAGACGTGGTGCGCCATATCGACAAGCATATCGCTGACGTGTTTATCGGCCAGCTCGTAGAAAATCTGCTTGGCCTGCCGGTTGCCACGCACCAGACGCGCACCCCGTAAAAGCCGCAAATGATGGCTGACCAGCGATTGCGACAGGTCGAGGCTTGCTGCGATGTCGCCCACGGATCTTGGCGCCTCCAGGCAGAAAAACAGAATACGCAAACGCGTGGAATCGCCAAGCAGCCGGAATGTCTCGGCGAGGATCGTCGTCTCTGGCTGCGAGGGAAGGACCACCTTGCTCAATGCTTGTGGCCCTCGTGATTGTGGGCGTGAACACCGTGATCGTGGTCGCTGTGATCATGGTCCCCGTGGTCGTGGCTGTGCTCATGCTCGCCGTTGGAGTTCGTACCGAGACAGCAGTCGTCAGTGGCCATATCGGGCCAATCGATGGCGATCGTCGAATGCTCGATGTCGAATTTTTTCGCGAGTTCGGCCTCGACCGCCTTAACCAGAAGACGCGGGTCGGTATCGGCCTTTGGCAGCACATGCAATGTGGCGAGCGCCCTGCCTGACGTGATCATCCAGACGTGGACATGCCGCACATTGGCGATGCCAGGAATGGTCGTCTTCAAATACTGTTCAATTTCTTCCGGCGAAGCATTTGCCGGAGCGCCTTCGAGAAGGATGTGCATCGAATTTTGAAGAAGGGCCCAGGCACTGCGCAGGATCAGCAAGCAGACGAAGATCGACAGGATTGGATCGATGGGCGTCCAACTCGTATAATAAATGACGATCGCGGCAATGATGGTACCCACCGAACCGAGCAGGTCGCCCAGAACATGCAGCACAGCGCCCTTGATGTTGACATGCTCGCTATCGCCTCGAGTCAAGATCCAGAACACCGCTATATTGACGATCAATCCGATGGTCGCCACGATGAGCATGGGACCGGCCAGAACTTCGCCCGGATTGCGAAAACGATCGACAGCTTCGATGGTAATCCACACAAGTATGGCAAAGAGCGCGATCGCATTCATCAGTCCGGCGATGACTTCAAACCGCAAGTAACCGAAAGTGCGCCGCTCATCGGCAGCCCGCTTGCCAAAATGGAAGGCAGCATAGGCAAGGGCCAAGGCTGCCGCATCGGTTACCATGTGCCCGGCATCGGCAATCAGCGCCAGCGAGCCCGACAGAAGTCCGCCGATCACTTCAACGATCATGAAGGCAAAGGTAATAAAGAAGGCGATCAACACCTTACGCTGGTTGTCCGCCGTGATCTTCGGCGCGTGATCGTGACCTTCGTGCGAATGCGACATGGCTTGCTCTCGTTGCTAACAAACATATCAATACTTGTTCATATGTCTACTGTCAACGGCGGGCAGAGCATTTGATCCACCGGCGCCGGGGCCGGTGGATCGTGATCGGGGAGTGCCTATGCGGCGAGTCGTGGCTCGATCTCGGCGAGATCCACATGGCCGAGGAATTGGCCGCTTGTCACTGCTGGCTGACCATCCTCGATGGCGTGGGCAAAGATAACGCCCCTGTCTGTTTCAAGTTTCTGCAGGTAGCGCTGAAGCCCTGGATACTCGACCTTCAGATCGAAAAGCCTCAAGTCTTCGCCCCAGCGTGCGATGCCGATGAGGTAGGCATCGGCAATCGTCTTGCTGTCCCCGACAAGCCACTCGCGACCCTTCATATGCGTTTGCAGATAGGCGTAGCCTTCGGCAGCCTTTTCCCGGGCCAGGTCACGCAGTATTTTGATCGCCGGATCGCCATCCTTCAACTTGAACGCAACCCAGCCAGACGCAAAGGCGGAATGAAAGCTCGTGTGCAGATAGGCAAGCATCTGGTTGAGCCGGTCGGACTCTTTCGTTCCCTGCGCAAACCCCAGCTTGAGGCTCAGATCACGTGCCGCGATGTTTTGCAGAATGGCGAAGCTTTCGCTGAGCGGTTTGCCTTCCTCCAGAAGCAGAGCCGGCGTCTGCTGGTGGCTGTTGACGCGCCCATAAATATTGCTCTTCGTCTTGGCCAGCATGTCGATCCGGCTCAGGCGATAGGGCTGTCCCAGCCATTCCAGCGCAACAATCGATCCGAATGAGCAGCCATGCGGCACGCCATAAAACAGTACAGGTTCCATTTCCAATTTCCTTGATTTTGAGTTCACGAGCCGCGGTGAAATGGAACATGGCGATGGCGGTAACTATTGTAAAGAAGGCACAAAAATGTCATGATGGTACAAAATTTATACCAGCATCTAAAGATTGGACGAAAATGAAGGACACGGTTTCACACTGCCCCGTTGAAAACGCTATGCTCGTCCTTGCCGGACGCTGGCGCATCCTGTTGATCTATTATCTCCTGGAGGGGACCAAGCGATTCAGCGACCTTCGCCGCGACATGCCAAAGATATCCCAGCGCATGCTGACGCTGGATTTGCGTGCACTGGAGGCCGCTGGTTACGTCCGCCGCACCGTCTACCCTGAGGTTCCCGTGCGCGTTGAATACAGTCTCACCGAAGAGGGGCTGCGTTTGCGCTCGCTGGTCGATGTCCTTGGCGAATGCGGTGAGCGCCTGACCAGACATCGCGACGCAAAGGCAGCCTGAGCGCCTGTCCTCACCACAATCCCGCGTGACACGTTTGGCCCGATCGGTTAAGCGATTGCATCTCTGGGACTCGGAGCCAACACCACCCGCCTTCTGAAAGGATCGGCATGACCGACATGGTACATTTGCAGCGTCTCGACGCATTGATGGATCGTTATGACGTGCTTCTGTGCGATGTCTGGGGCGTCCTGCATAACGGTGTGGATTCATTCGCCGCTGCTTCCAGCGCCCTGTCGCGCGCGCGGCAGGCCGGTCTGACGGTGGTTCTCATCACCAATGCGCCGCGACCATTCGCTGGCGTTGCTCAGCAGATCCACGCACTCGGCGTGCCAGAAGCGTCCTATGATCGCATTGTCACATCCGGAGATGTAACGCGCGAACTGATCCGAAATGCGCCGCGCCAGATTTTCCACCTTGGGCCGGATCGTGATGAAACGTTGTATGACGGGCTTGATATCGAACTCGTCGAGGAGCGTGAAGCGGACGTTGTTGTCTGCACAGGCTTTTTCGACGATGAGACGGAGACACCCGAAGACTATGCTGAAATGCTGACGCGTCTTCGCTCGCGCAACCTGCCTTTCATCTGCGCCAATCCCGATATTGTCGTCGAGCGTGGAGATCGTCTCATCTGGTGCGCTGGCGCGCTTGCTCGCGACTATAGTCAGCTCGGCGGCCGCACGCTGATTGCCGGCAAACCGCACCGCCCGATTTACGAGGCGTCCGTTGCCGCCGCTGAAGCAGTACGCGGCAAACCTGTCGATCGTTCGCGTATTTTAGCTATCGGCGATGGCATGCTGACTGATATCAAAGGTGCCGACCAATTCGGCATCGATGCGCTCTATATATCCGGCGGTATTCATGCGGGGGACTATGTGATGGGCGGTGTCCATGATCTTGAGAAACTGCTGGCGTTTCTCGACAAGCATGGCAGTAATCCCGTCGCCACGATGCCCGCTTTGGCCTGAGGTATTATATGCCGATCTTGCGTCTGACTGATCCATCCCATCTGCCAGAGCATCTCAAGGATGCAGTCGTGGCGATCGGCAATTTTGATGGTGTGCATCGAGGACATCAGGCCGTTCTCGAACGCGCATTGGTAGCGGCGGATTCAGCAGGTAAACCTTCACTCGTCCTGACATTCGAGCCGCATCCGCGCAGCGTATTCGTCCCGGACCAACCGGTCGACCGGCTGACACCCGCCGCTGAAAAAGCTTTAATTCTGGAAGCGCTCGGGTTCGATGCGGTGGTTGAATGTCATTTCACCCGTGAGTTTTCTCAACTGACCGCGGATGTCTTCGTTGATCAGATTCTGGTCGGTGGCTTGGCGGCAAGCCGCATCGTTACCGGCTTCGATTTTCATTTCGGCAAAGGCCGCCAGGGTGGACCTGCCTTTCTAATGGACGCCGGCGAGAAACGCGGCTTTCACGTCACCCTGGTTGATGCTTTTCGCGATGAAGGCGGGCAGGCGATATCGTCGAGCCGCATCCGTGAGCTTTTTGGTGAAGGAGAGGTGGTGGAAGCTGCCGGTCTCCTCGGTTACCGTCACCGGATCAGGGCGGAAGTCGTTGCCGGCAAGCAGCTTGGCCGGACTATCGGTTTTCCGACGGCCAACATGATTTTGCCGCCCGAAACCCATTTGAAACATGGTATATACGCCGTACGCTTCCGTCGTGCGGACGGCACGCTTTACGACGGCGTTGCGAGTTTTGGCCGCAGACCGACAGTCGATACCGATGGCGAGCCGCTGCTCGAAACGTTCGTCTTCGACTTCAACGGCGATCTGTACGGTGAAATCTGTGCGGTGTCATTCTTTGGATATCTGCGCGGCGAGGAAAAGTTCGATGGCCTTGAGCCGATGATGCAGCAGATCAGGCGTGATGAGGAAGAAGCGCGAGCGCTTCTACAGGGCGTGAAGCCGCTTTCCGCTCTCGACCAGACGATCAACTTTGATTGAATTGGCAAATCGTTTACCAAAAGAATAAATCCAATTTTATCTATCTTTCAGTAGCTTCGCGCCAAAGCTTGCCGCCTCCCAGGCAAGATTCCGGAGTGATTTCATGTCCATTCGTCTTATTGGCGCTCTTTCGAGCGCAATAGTTTTTGCGGGCTCAGCAGCAGTCTTTGCCGATGAATATTACGCTGACAACCAGACAACCAGCAGCCCGCGCGGCGAGCATTGGTGGTCGGGTGACTGGTATCTGACGCTGGGGGCAAAAGGCTTCGTCGCGCCGCGTTACGAGGGCGCCAAGGACTATCTCCTGAGCGCCGCCCCAGTGATCTCGCTCGGTCGCGCCGGAAGTTCAGTTCGTTTCTCGTCACTCAACGACAATGCATCGTTGGGCTTCATCGATACCGGCGTTTTCCGTGCCGGTCTGACGGGTAAATTGATCACTGGCCGTGATGATGGTGATTCCGATGACCTCAAGGGCCTGAACGATGTCGACTGGGGCGTCGAGTTGGGTGGTTTTGCCGAGTTCTATCCGACGGACAATATTCGTGGCCGCGTTGACGTGCGCCGTGGCATTGGTGCACACGACGGTGTTGTTGCCGATGTGGCAATCGATGCCTTCCAGGACTTGACGCAGACCGTACGCGTGTCCGCCGGTCCCCGCGCAACGTTCGCCACAAAAGATTATTTCAAGGAATATTACGGGGTAAATGCCAGCGAGTCGGCGGCCTCCGGCCTCGCGCAATATTCGCCGGGTGGCGGTCTCAAATCGCTTGGGGTCGGTGGCCAGATCACCTGGCAGACGACCGAGAAGATCACCACCAGCGCCTATGCCGAATACAGCCGCTTGATGGGCTCGGCAGCAGACTCCAGCCTGGTGAAAGAACGCGGTTCTGCCAATCAAGCCACGTTTGGCGTCCAGGCAACCTATCGTTTCGATTTCTCGCTTTGAAGGACAGGACGGCAAACGTGAAGTTTATTGCGGCTGCCCCTTTATTCTCGCAGGCGTCGTTGCTAAAAGCGCGGTCATGAAAACCGTTTTCTGGACTTGCGTGCAGTCCATACCTATTCAGGCGATACGAATTACTGGCCCGGCCTTGCCGCATTCCTGAAGCTTCGGCTTTGCGGTGCGGAAGGTCCGGGGCGGCGCCGTTGCGCTTCATTGTGATTTCTTTAGATTCCCGCCTGCTGTGACCACGCGCGGGCCTTTATACAAGCTGGAAAAATGACCGATAAATCCACGACACTCGATTATTCGAAGACCCTTTATCTGCCGCAGACGGATTTCCCCATGCGCGCCGGCCTGCCCGCCAAGGAGCCGGAATTCGTTGCGCGCTGGCAGGAGATGAACCTCTACAAGAACCTGCGCGAGGACGCCCGGGAGCGCCCGCTTTATGTCCTGCATGACGGCCCCCCTATGCCAACGGCAACATCCATATCGGCCACGCGCTGAACAAGATCCTCAAGGATGTTATCACTCGCTCGTTCCAGATGCGCGGCTACAACTCCAATTACGTGCCGGGCTGGGATTGCCACGGTCTGCCGATCGAATGGAAGATCGAGGAGCAGTATCGCGCCAAGGGCAAGGACAAGGACGACGTTCCGATCAACGAGTTCCGCAAGGAATGCCGCGAATTCGCCACCAACTGGATCAAGGTCCAGTCGGCGGAGTTCAAACGGCTCGGCATCGAGGGCGATTTCGAAAACCCTTACACGACGATGGCTTTCCATGCGGAAAGCCGCATCGCCGGCGAACTGCTGAAATTCGCCATGTCCGGCCAGCTTTATCGCGGCTCCAAGCCGGTGATGTGGTCGGTGGTCGAGCGCACTGCTTTGGCCGAGGCCGAGGTTGAATATGCCGATATTGAAAGTGACACGATCTGGGTGAAGTTCCCGGTCGCGAAAGGACCGTCTGATTTATCATCGGCGCATGTCGTCATCTGGACGACCACGCCTTGGACCATCCCGGGCAACCGTGCCGTCAGCTACTCGCCGCGAGTCGCCTATGGCCTCTACGAGGTCGAGGCGGTCGAGAATGATTTCGGACCGCGTCCTGGCGAGAAACTGATCCTTGCTGATGCGCTTGCCGAGGAATCGGCGATGAAGGCCAAATTGACGTTCAAGCGTATCCGGACCGTCTCCGCCGATGAGCTCGCGGCGATCACTCTCCTCCATCCGTTTGAAGGTTTTGGCGGCGGCTACGAATTCGTGGTGCCCATGCTGGACGGCGATCACGTCACCGACGACGCGGGCACGGGCTTTGTGCATACCGCCCCCGGCCATGGCCGAGAGGACTTTGAAGCCTGGATGAATGCCGCGCGCGACCTCGAAGCACGTGGCATCTCTCCTGCAATCCCTTTCGCGGTTGACGATGCAGGCTACTACACCAAGGACGCGCCGGGCTTTGGTCCGGATCGAGAAGGCGGGGCTGCGCGTGTCATCGACGACAATGGCAAGAAGGGTGACGCGAACAAGGCTGTTATTGATGAACTAATCTCCCGAAATGCGCTCTTCGCGCGCGGCCGCCTGAAGCACTCCTATCCGCATTCCTGGCGCTCGAAGAAACCCGTTATCTTCCGCAACACGCCGCAATGGTTCGTATACATGGACAAGGATCTCGGCGACCGGACCACGTTGCGATCCCGGGCTCTTGCTGCCATCGACGAAACCCGTTTCGTGCCGGCCGGCGGCCAGAACCGCCTCCGCGCCATGATCGAAGACCGGCCGGATTGGGTGCTTTCACGTCAAAGGGCATGGGGCGTGCCGATCTGCGTTTTTGCCGATGAGAACGGCAATGTCCTGAAGGACGACGGTGTCAACGCTCGCATCCTCGAAGCGTTCGAGCAGGAGGGCGCCGATGCCTGGTTTGCCGAAGGCGCTCGTGAGCGCTTCCTCGGCGAGAAGGCGAATGAGCCGTGGACGCAGGTTCGCGACATTCTCGATGTCTGGTTCGATTCCGGCTCGACGCATGTCTTCACCCTGGAAGACCGGCCGGACCTGAAATGGCCAGCCGATGTCTATCTCGAAGGCTCGGACCAGCATCGCGGCTGGTTCCACTCTTCGCTGCTGGAAAGCTGCGGCACCCGCGGCCGTGCGCCCTACAACACCCTCGTCACCCATGGCTTCACCATGGACGAGGAGGGCCGTAAGATGTCGAAGTCGCTCGGCAATACCGTGACGCCGCAGGACGTCATCAAGGATTCCGGCGCGGATATTCTGCGTCTCTGGGTCATGACGACGGATTACTGGGAAGACCAGCGCCTTGGTAAGAACATCATCCAGACCAATATCGACGCTTACCGCAAGCTGCGTAACACCATCCGCTGGATGCTTGGCACGCTCGCTCATGACGAGGGCGACGAGATTGCCTATGCGGACATGCCGGAACTTGAAAAGCTGATGCTGCATCGTCTTGCGGAGCTCGATGAACTCGTGCGGTCCGGTTACGATACGTTCGAGTTCAAGCGCATCACCCGTGCCTTGATCGACTTCATGAATGTCGAACTCTCGGCGTTCTATTTCGACATCCGCAAGGACGCCCTTTATTGCGATGCGCCATCGAGCATCAAGCGCAAGGCAGCGCTGCAGGTTGTCCGCCACCTGTTTGACCGCATCGTCACATGGCTGGCGCCCATGCTGCCATTCACGACCGAGGAAGCATGGCTCGACCTGCACAAGGATGCCGTATCGGTGCATCTTGAGCAGTTCCGGGATACGCGACCAGAATGGAGGAATGACGAACTTGCTGCCAAATGGCGCAAGGTGCGCGACGTGCGCCGCGTCGTCACTGGCGCGCTCGAATTGGAGCGCGCTGACAAGCGTATCGGCTCGTCGCTGGAAGCGGCACCTGTCGTCTTCATCACCGATCCTGAGTTGCTGGCCGCGGTGAAGGACCTCGACATGGCCGAGATCTGCATCACCAGTGCGATCACAATCAAGGGCGAGACTGCTCCTGCGGACGCTTTCATCGCGGATGAAGTCAAAGGCGTTGCCGTGGTGCCCGAACGCGCAACAGGTACGAAATGCGCCCGTTCATGGCGTTATACCCATGATGTCGGGTCGGACGCAGCCTATCCTGATGTTTCGGCCCGCGACGCCGCCGCATTGCGCGAACTGGCCAAACTCGGAAAGCTGGTGGCTTGAAAAAGAGATGCGGATCGTGATTTCCCGTAATCCGCATCTTTCTTGACAATAACTTTCACTGGCTTGCTTAAACTAGTTGGCCTCATGTAAAAGGATTGCCATTGAACTGCCTGATTTTAGAGGCAGGGCATAGATCAAGCAAATTTGATCAGCAGGCAATCTGCTCAAGGCTCGGGTTGGAAGTGGCAAGCATGGATTTGAACGGACGCATTACGGTTTTCGGTGCATTGATCGCGTCGCTGGCGCTTGGCGGCTGCGTTTCTTCGCCGACCTATGGCACGGATAAGACTGCCGGTGGCCAGTTGCTGGATGACGTTTCTAACCTCGCATCGTTTGGACCGAAAAAGCGCAATCAGATCGCCTACAACCCGCGTCCGGAACTGGTCCGTCCTGCCGAGGGCAAAGCGGCGCAATTGCCCGCTCCGCAGGCTGCTGTCGATACGGCGGGCAACCCAAACTGGCCTGAGTCGCCTGAGGCACGCCGTAAACGGATCCGCGACACGGCAACGGCAAATCAGAACAATCCGAACTTCACGCCTGAAGTCGAGAATGACATGCCGCTTGCCAAGGCGGATGCGGATAAATCCGATTATGGTTTCTTCGGTGACAAGGTGCCAAAGGTTGTACCTCACGGGCAAACGGACCAAAGCGCCGAGTTTCGTGCGCGCAAGCTTGCCTCGACCGCAGGGTCGCCCACGACACGCCGCTATTTAAGTGAACCGCCGCTGGAATACCGCGCGCCCGCGGCCACCGCTGCTGCCGATGATCTTGGTGAGGACGAAGCCAAGAAAGAGCGCGAGCGCAAGGCAGCTGCCCGCAAGGACAAGGGCTTCAGCTGGCGCAACCTTATTCCTTGGGAGTAAGGCCGTCCCACCCATCTGGTCTAGAATGCGCGCGGCGCCCTGCAAGGGCTTCCGAATAAAGTTTACACGAGTAAAGTATAAAACCAGCGCATGCTTATTTTCTGTCATATGGTGACTACAAAAACACGAATCGTGACGCCATAGGCAAATAAAGCGGCTGAATCCAACAAGTCAGAATTGCGTTCCATTTCTCACTTTGAGCGACTTTTTCTAGTGCAGATTGCAGAAAATATTTTGGTTGCATTTGGGCGATCGAGAGGTTGATTGATCATCGCCGCAGCAATGATCGCAATCCAGATAAATTAATCATTTCAAATAGTTATAAACAATCAATATCAATTGGCTTTGGCGGTTTCCTGCGACGGTAACACATCCCTCAATTGCCTATTCATTTTCATACAACGCTACCAAGGTCTAATTGACTTGGCTTTTTTGACCAGACTACACGGATTATACTCTACAAATTGAAGTCTATTTCGTGATGCCAATTAATCGGACTTTTATTTCCCAAGGAAGTAATTTTGAGCATTTCTCCAGCGGCTTTCATCAAAATGCATGGGTGCCTTTGACAACCTGACGTTGCCATCTCGGGAAGCAAGCATGTTCAGCTTTAGCGCTCGCCGCCATGGGGCAAGCGGCTTTTGCGCAGCAGATCACTGTAGGCGGCGACGTATTCTCCAATAATGCGCTGGTGACAGATCCCAACCCCGCAAGCGAGTGGGATGCAAAGACGAATTTTATCATAGGCAATACCAGCACCGGCACGTTGACGGTAGAAGGTGGCGGTTCTGTCAAACACACGGAACTGGCGGTTATCGGCAACGAGGCGGGCAGCTTCGGAACGGTGACTGTGACAGGCCCGGATTCAAAGTGGTCTGAGGAAGGGAGTTCAGACAGTATAGGACTGATGGTCGGCCTAAATGGCAAGGGCGGGCTTCTCATCGAAGCTGGCGGTGTTGTCGAACTTGCTGGACGCGCGGCGATTGGCCAGCAGATGGGTAGCAACGGAGCAATTATCGTGTCGGGCCCGGGTTCGTCACTATTGGCCAATGGTTCGGCGCGTAACACTCACTTTGGTTTGACTGTGGGGGAATTTGGCAGCGGAAATCTGATCATTGAGAAAGGCGGCACGGTAAAGAGCATGGGAAGCTCTCAGATTGGAACAGAAAATGGGGGTATTGGAACAGTTCGTGTCAGTGGTCCCGGTTCGTCCTGGGAGACAACAGACGGTGCGATGGCGGTTGGCAGTGGTAGAGGTGGGGTTGGCACCCTGATTATCGAAAATGGCGCAAGCGTGAGTGTAGAGTATTTTTCTGCCATCGGCTTTTCCAATGTGACCTCCCCAGTACGGGTGTAGTGGAAGTAAACGGTTCAAAATCCGTCTGGAAAACGGGCACTGGCCTTGATATCGCTGTAGGAGGGACAGCTCGATTGACGATCACCGACGGCGGGTTTGTCGATAATGCCGGGGAGACATATGTCGGGGGTAGGGGCACTGTCACAGTGGACGGGTCCGGGTCAGGATTTAATACGGGCACTGATATGAAACTCGGCGGCTCGCTTGACATTACGAATGGCGGTCTTGTCAGCGTTGGCGCGTCATCTGAGATTGGTATGACAGCGAGTGAAGCGGGCATCGCCAGCGTCAGCGGAGCGGGCTCAAAATGGACAACTGGAACTGTACTGACAGTTGGCGAGAACGGCAGTGGCACGCTCAATATCAGCAACGGCGGCGTGGTCACCAGCCAATCGTCTGTAATACCGGGTCAGTCCGGTTCAACCGGCACGGTCAATGTCAGCGGAGAGGGTGCCCAATGGAACACGGAAAGTGTTCTGACTGTCGGTGACGCCGGCACCGGCACGCTCAATATCAGCAATGGCGGCGTGGTCAACAGCCAATCGACGATCCTTGCGATCACAAACGCCAGCTCCATCAATATTGGCGAGGGCGGCACCTTCAATACCGACCTTCTAACCTTCAGCGATGGTGCCGGGACGCTCAATTTCGATACGAAAGCCGATTATGCCTTCGCAACCGACATGGAAGGTGCAGGCAATGTGAACATTCAATCCGGCCATGTCGATCTGATTGGCGACAGCGGCAATTTCAGCGGCAGGACGCAGGTCTTCGATAAAAGTGTTCTCTCCGTCAATGGTGTCCTTGGCGGCACGCTTCGATGTGCTGGGCGGCGGGGTACTCGGTGGCATCGGCACTGTGGGTTCTACGACGATTGAAGATCTGGCGGCGTTGGCGCCGGGCAACTCTATCGGTACGATCCATGTCAAGGGCGATCTCACCTTCAACTCCGGATCGACCTATCGGGTTGAAACCAGCGCCGGCGGCACCGGTGACAAGACGGAGATTTCCGGTGTGGCGACGCTGAATGGCGCGCATGTACAGGTTGAAGCCGATAGCGGCAATTGGCAGCCGACGACGACCTACACGATCCTCACGGCTTCCGGGGGTGTGGCGGGGCATTTTAGCGGCGTTGAAACGAACCGCTACTTTCTTAAGCCGGAGATTGGCTACCCGGACGCCAATACCGTCATCCTGTTCCTGAAGCAGGATGAACTCCCGATTGACGGGAATTCTGAGCTGGTCGAAAATTTGCAGAAACTGGATAAGGAAAAGGGACCACGCACCGTTGCGCAGGTGCAAGGCGGGATTCATCCTTCGCTCTCCGGTGTGCTGCTCGATGACAGCCGCTTCATCAACGAGGCGGTCAACAACAGGGTGCGCTCGGCTTTTGGGGTTTCGTCCGCGCCCTTGCCCGTGCTGGCCTTCGGGCCGGACGGCGCGGACCTGCAGGCCGCCACGACCGATCGTTTCGCGCTGTGGGCGCAAGGTTTTGGCTCGTGGGAAGACAAGAAGAGCGACGAGGCCTTTACCGGTCTTGATCGTTCCATCGGCGGCATATTTGCCGGCGGCGATGCGGCGATTGGCGATCATGCCCGCCTCGGCCTCGTTGGCGGCTACAGCCACACGAAGCTCGATGAACCGGATCTCGCCGCTTCGGCCTCGGTGGACAGTTATTATCTTGGTGTCTATGGCGGCGCGCAGTTGGGCGCGTTTAATCTGCGCTCCGGCTCCAGCTATACCTGGCACGATATCGGCATCGATCGCCAGGTACAATTCACCAACACGCGCGAGTATCTCGCCGCAGACTATCATACGGCAACCGCACAAGCCTTTGCCGAGGCCGGTTACAATATCAAGACGGCCAAGGTCGATTTTGAACCCTTCGCCGGTCTCGCCTATGCCAATCTGCGATCCGGCGGCTTCAGCGAGACGGGCGGAACGGCGGCACTATCGGGTGCGGTATCCAACAATGATGTGACCTACACCACGCTCGGCCTGCACGCATCGACAGAACTATCATTTGGTTTTGCCGATACCAGGCTGCGGGGCACGGCCGCATGGCGTCATGCCTACGGCGATATCACACCTGTTTCCACGAGCGCCTCTGCTGGAGCCAATATCTTTGACATCTCCGGTCTGCCCATCGCGCGCGACGCGGCATTGCTGGCGGCGGGGTTCGACATGGACATAGCTCAAAATACGACGATTGGCCTGTCCTATCAGGGGCAGATCGCCAGCAGGGTTCAGGACCACGGTTTGAGGGCCAACCTCAATGTGAGGTTCTGAATCAGTTTAACAGGCAGTATGTGCCCGGATATGCAGGTCGCGTGGCAGGCTTGCTGCTATTGCAGAAGTACAACCAACTACATCAAAATGCATAGATTGTGATGACACTAATACTATAGTATTATCCCCATGCTTGAATTGGGGGCGCTCTGTTCTCTGGCATTGGCTGTTTTTCACTGCCAAGGCAAAGATGAGCGAAATTCACCATGGTGGCGGTTTTGATGTGGTTTCTGTTCCGGTGACGCGATCACTGGCGGACAAGATCAATAGGGGTATTTGGAAAAAATACCTGCTTCTTATCCTGCTCACTATCGGCCTCGCGGAGGTGCGGGATAACGCCATTGCGCAAGAGGTTGTGGTCAGCGGCGACGTGCTTACCGACCCTGATGCCGGCGTGGGCGTCAAACCGAACCCATGGAATGCCGGATATGTCCTTTACGTAGGAGCGTCGCAACAGGGCGCGTTATCCATCAGCAATGGTGGTATTGTCTTCCTGGGAACGGACAATCCCACCGGGTCATTCAAACATTCCCGCATCGGCGTATTCTCCGGAAGCGTCGGCGATGTCATTGTGACGGGAGAGGGTTCCACTTTCAATTTTGGGAATCTTCTTGTCGTCGGCGAAAGCGGGACAGGCTCGTTGACAATCGAGAATGGTGCCAGGGTGGTCAATGACGGTATCGCCATTGATGGCTCTGTTCCCCGATCGGCGATAGGGCTCAGTCCGGGCGGCATAGGCGTCGTTCGCGTTGCAGGAACGGATTCATTCTGGGCCCCCGGCGAACGCCTGTTGGTTGGGCAAGGCGGAACCGGCACGTTGGGGATCGCCGCCGGCGGTACCGTTCAAAGTTCCGTTGCAGTTGCAATCGGAAGGCTGGCAGGAGGTGATGGGACAGTCACCGTTCAAGGGACAGATGCGCTGCTGGATACAGGCCAGAACCTGTTTGTGGGGCTGGGTGGCACAGGCTCCATGACTGTGGCGAATGGTGGTTCCGTCCGCAGTGCCGGAATCACGGAAATCGGCGGGGGAGAAGGTCTTGCCTCTCAGAGCATCCTCCCGGGGGCAGGAACCGGCACTGTTGTCGTAACCGGAAGCGGTTCGATCCTTGCGGCCGGCGATGTGCTCAACGTCGGTTCGCGGGGCAATGGGACGTTGACGGTCGGCGAAGGCGCTGTGGTAAGCAGCGGATCGATCGGTATCGCCCTGCAACAGGCTGCAAACGGTACCATCAATCTCGAAGGTGGCACCTTGCAGGCTGATACCATCGCCTTCGGGCAAGGCACCGGCGCGATCAATTTCAATCACAATCAGATCTCGTACGTGTTCTCGCCTGGTATGAGCGGTGCCGGAACGTTGAATATGGCCTCCGGCAGGACAATCCTGACCGGCAACAGCGGTGGCTTTACCGGTAGCACCCATGTCATGGGTGGCCAACTCATCGTCAACGGTACGCTTGGCGGGGTGATCGATATTGGCGCTGGCACCTTGCTGGGCGGCAACGGCACACTAGGCTCCACGGCGATCGGCGATGGCGGTGTGCTCTCGCCGGGCAACTCCATCGGCACAATCAGCGTTAATGGCGATCTCACGTCCAATCAAGGATCGGTCTATCGCGTGGAGGTCGATCCGGCTGGCAGCAACGACAAGACACTCGTCTCCGGAGTTGCCGCCCTCGCCGGACATGTTGATGTCATCGCGTCAACAGGAAAATGGCGCTTTCAGACGGACTACACCATTCTTTCCGCTATGGGGGGTTTGAATGGCACTCGGTTCACGGATGTCTCGTCCAATCTACAATTCCTTGATCCCACGCTGACCTATGACCCGAACAACGTCATGCTGACTTTGCGCCGCAACAATATTGCCATTTCGGATCTGGCGGAAACGCCCAATCAGCGGAATGCCGCGCAGTCCATTGACGATTTTATCGCGAACAATCCGGCTGGGGATCATCCTCTGGTCCAGAACATGTTGGGACTCGATGCTGCAACTGCGCCTTTGACTATTGCCCAGCTTCCGGGCGAGATCCATGTCTCCATAACAAGTGTGCTGCTCGATGACAGCCGGTTCATCAGGGATGCCGAGAATAATCGGCTGCGTGCCGCGTTCGGTGGTGTTGCCGCGCCGGCAATACCAATACTGGCTTACGGTCCGGCCGGCACCGAACCCGATGCCGTAGCAACTGATCAGTTTGCTGTATGGGGACAGGGCTTCGGTTCATGGGCAGACTGGGACAGCAACGATAATGTACCAGGTGTGGACCGATCCCTGGGCGGTCTTCTGATCGGCGGCGACGCTCCCATCGGGGATAATGGGCGGCTAGGTATTCTCGCAGGCTATAGTTACGCCAGTATCGATGAAACCAGCCTTGATGCCTCCTCCTCGATCGATAGTATCCATCTTGGCATCTACGGTGGCGCAGAATTCGGCGCGCTAAGTCTGCGGTCCGGCGCAGGCTATACGTGGCACGATATCAGCACTGATCGGTTGGTTCAGTTCACGGGATCGCGGGAGCGTCTAACGGCAGACTATGATGGCGGAACGGCCCAGATTTTCGGCGAATTGGGCTATCGGATCAAGGCCGGGAGTGTCGACCTCGAACCTTTCGCCAATCTGTCCTATGCCAATCTCCACCTCGACGGCTTTGCTGAAGAGGGCGGCTCTGCCGTACTTTCGGCCAGCTCCTCAAACACCGACATAACATTCAGCACGCTCGGGCTGCGTGCATCGACGCAGCTGCCAATAGGGTCGATGGAAGCGACGATGCGCGGTATGATTGGTTGGCGCCATGCTTATGGCGATATCACACCGCTATCGCGCCTTGCTTTTACGGGAATGAATGCGTTCGAAATTTCTGGACTCCCGATAGCGCGCGATGCGGCGCTGCTCGAAGTGGGATTCGATGTCGATCTCGCATCGGCTACAACCTTCAGCCTGTACTACCAGGGACAGGTTGCCAGCGAGGTTCAGGACCATGGCGTGCGGGCCGATCTGACCGTACGATTCTAGTCTGAACCACCTCGTCCAAAAAATTGAACGGACAGATGCCTCGGTCCATTGTTTTCCTCTATAAGGATAATGCGTCGCTTCCATCCTTCCAATCGAGGACCGCAACAATTGTTCATCCTGCGCTTTCTTGGACTGATCCTGCTTGTCCTGCTGACGTTGTTTGGTTTCCTCTGGGGCGGATTTGCGCTCTGGTACCAATTGCCATTTGGTGTTGCCGGAAATATTGGCTGTCTTATTCTCTGGGCAGCTGCCGGCTTCGCGGTGCTGTGGCTTGAATTCAAGGGACGCCCGCGCCGTGCGCTGATCGTCTTGATCCCATTGATGATTGGCCTTGGATACTGGTGGAGTACGATCACGCCGTCCCTGAACCGTATCTGGGCTGAAGATGTAGCGCAGACCGTGACCGGTACGCTCAACGGCAACTATGTGACGTTGTCCAATGTGCGCAATTTCGAATGGCGGACGCCGGCGGATTTCACGCCGCGCTGGGAGGTCCGTACCTATGATCTTCAGGATCTGGCATCGGTCGATGTGTTTCTGTCCTATTGGTCCAATCCTGCCATTGCCCATACATTGGTCAGCTTCGGCTTCAACAATGGCGATCACGTTGTTTTTTCGGCGGAAATCCGCAAGGAACGGCACGAGCAATTTTCGGAAATTGGTGGTTTCTTCAAGGAGTTCGAACTGGCCATGATCGCTGCCGACGAGCGCGACATCGTTCGCCTGCGCACCAATATCCGCAAGGAAGACGTCTATCGCTACCGCATCAACCTCAAGCCGGAGACCCGCCAGGCGCTGTTTCTGTCCTACCTCAACAATGCCAACCAACTGGCCACGACTGCAAAATTCTACAACACGATAACGGCCAACTGCACGAGCGTAATTTTCGACATGGTGCGTGCGATAACGCCGGATATTCCGCTCGACTATCGTATTGTCCTGTCGGGCTATCTGCCGGGCTACCTTTACGACCTTGGCGCCATCGACCGGCAGCGGCCGCTGGTCGAGGTGATCAAATCAGCCCTGATCAACCAGCGCGCCCTGGATGCCGATAATGATCCGGATTTCTCTGCGAAAATCCGCGTTGAAAACTAGAGTCTTTTGGTGCGGAAGAATTCCTTGAGAATGACTTCCGCCTCCTGCTCCTTGAATCCGGAATAGACTTCCGGCGCATGCAGACAGGTGGGCTGCGCGTAAAACCGAGCCCCGTTTTCCACCCCGCCGCCCTTGATATCTTGCGCGCCGTAGTAGAGCCGCCTGATGCGGGCGAACGAGATCGCGGCGGCACACATGGTGCATGGCTCGAGCGTCACATAGAGATCGCACCCGGTAAGGCGTTCATTGTCGAGAATCTGGCAGGCTTCGCGAATAACAATAATTTCCGCATGAGCGGTGGGATCGTTCAACTCGCGCGTACGGTTTCCCGCGCTGGCAAGGATGGTTCCATCCTTGACCAGAGCGGCACCGATGGGCACTTCGCCACGCGCTGCGGCGCCATGCGCTTCAGTCAAAGCCACACTCATTGGGTCAGTTTTTTGGTTCACGCCGTCTCATTGTCCAGAATTTACTCGCAAGAGCACGTCATAGCTGGTAGTGAGCCCTGCTGAAAGGCAAACATTCCATGACAAGTTCAAATGACGACAAAAAGGGCGGGAAACGCCCCTTTGAAAAGCGCAGCTTCGACAAGAAGGACGGCGGCGGCAGCCATTTCGGTTCCAAGGGGCCACGCAAGTTCGATGATGCAGCTCCCGCAAAGCGCGGTTTTGTAGCACGCACATCGCATGACCAAGCACCTGTCGAAGAAGGTGAGCGAATTGCCAAGCGTCTGGCCCGTGCCGGCATAGCTTCGCGGCGCGAGGCCGAAACCATGATTGCCGCCGGCCGTGTCTCCGTAAATGGCAAGCGGTTGGAAAGCCCCGCCATCAATGTTCTGCGCACCGATCGCATCGAAGTGGATGGCAAGCCGCTGCCGGAAAAGGAGCGTACCCGGCTGTGGCTCTATCATAAGCCTGCGGGCTTGGTGACGACGAACCGCGACCCGGAAGGGCGCCAGACGGTCTTTGAATCGTTGCCCAAGGATATGCCGCGCGTTCTGTCCGTTGGCCGCCTCGATATTAATACTGAGGGCCTTTTGCTTCTGACCAATGATGGGGGACTTTCCCGCGCGCTGGAGTTGCCTTCCACCGGCTGGCTCCGCCGTTACCGCGTTCGCGCGCATGGCAGCGTCACCCAGGAAAAGCTCGATACATTAAAAGACGGCATCGCTGTCGATGGCGTCTTCTACGGCGCAATCGAAGCGGCGGCTGGAGCGCGAACAAGGCTCGAATGTCTGGATCATGGTTGGGCTGCGCGAGGGCAAGAACCGGGAAGTCAAAAATGTGCTCGGCGCACTTGGACTTTCGGTCAATCGCCTGATCCGCATATCCTATGGGCCGTTCCAGCTTGGCGACCTTCCGGAAGGCTCCGTACGGGAAATGAACGGTCGCACCTTGCGCGACCAGCTCGGCGAACGGCTGATCGAAGAGTCGGGTGCGGATTTCGATGCACCGATCATCAATGTGTTTTCAAACGAAGCTGTGAAAGGCGAGGCCGTGCAGCAGCCATCTGCAGAAGCACGCGAACGTCCTGTGCGCCGCTCGTCCGAATGGATTTCAAGCGCGCCTGTGGCTAAGAAGCGCCCGCCGCGCAAATCCAAAGATGAACAGCGGGAAGAGAATCTTTCGCGCTGGACGACGGCCCCTACGGACCGACCGGCAGCACCGCGCGCGAGCCGTGATGACCGGCCAGCAAGGGGAGCTCGCGACGAGCGGCCAGCCCGGCCACCCCGCGACGGTGAACAAAAGCCACGCGGCGGCGTCGCATCGAAAGCGGATCGCGAGCGCAAGGAGGACGAGGCACTTGCTCCGCGTAAATCCCGCTCGGCCAATGTTTGGATGGCGCCCGGCGCCCGTCCCATGGGTGCGGCGCGTGCCAAAGCTGTGGAATCGCGTAACCAGCGCAATCGTTCGGAGGGCGCGAGTCCCGACAAGCCAAAGCGTTTCGGTGAAGGCGCGGCGCGCCCAGCCCGTTCTCCCAGTGAACGCTCGGCCGGGGATCGCCCCCGGGAAGATCGCGACAGGCCAAGAACGGACCGTCCTGCCGGTGGATTTGCCGGCGGCGACAAGCCGCGCAGCTATTCTCCGCGCCCGCCGCGCGGTGATGATGACGGGGCAGAGCGTCCGAAGCGGGCTTTCGGATCGAACCGACCCGAAGGTACACGCGAAGACACGCGTCCCGCTCGCCCGCCACGCGTAGGCAAGAGAGAACGTGCCGAATTGAAAGAGCGCGAAGCTCGGGGCGACAAACCAGCCCAGTCTGAGCGGCCAAACCGTTCAGAACGTCCCTACGGCGCCAGCGGCAAGCCGACGCGTGCTCCTGGCCGTCAGGATGGCAAGGGCGGCGACCGGCCTTATGGTGGCCCGAAAAGTGCAGCACCTCGTAGCGGCTCACCACGTGGTGGCTCCGGCGGTGGTGCGGGTCGCCCGCCACGCGGCAACAAGCCTAAATCTTAAGGGCATGCTCTGATGCGGATTGTCGGCGGAAAATTTCGCGGGCGCGCTTTGGCGACGCCAGGCTCCAACGCGATCCGGCCGACGACCGACCGGACGCGTGAAAGCCTCTTCAACATTCTGGTACACAATTATCCGGAAAAATTTGAATCGACTCGCGTTCTCGATCTTTTCGCCGGGACGGGTGCGCTTGGTCTTGAAGCCCTGTCACGCGGTGCACGCTATGGCGTTTTCATCGAGGAATCGACAGAAGGGCGTGGGCTGATCCGCACCAATGTCGAAACATTTGGCCTGCTCGGCAACACCAAGATTTTCCGTCGCGACGCGACCAAGCTTGGAGATGCGGGAACCATTGAGCCGTTTGATCTGGTTTTCGCCGATCCGCCCTATGGCAGGGGCTTTGGCGAAATGGCATTCAAATCCGCGCTTGACGGCGGCTGGCTCAATCCCGACACACTTCTGGTGCTTGAAGAAGAGGCCGAGGCGATGGTCGATCTCGATCCGCGATTCCGCATTGTTGAGGAGCGTCCCTACGGCGGAACGGTTATAAGGCTTGTCACATTGAAGTCGTAAAGACCGCGATTGTATCGTCATCCTGAAACAGAACTGGATAGATCTGAATGTCCTTTGCTCCGAGCCGCGCGATTGCGGCATTTGTCTTGATCGGCGCCCTTACAGCCCCGGCTTCCTTTCTTGCGGCAAGAGCAGAAACATTAGCCACAGCGCCGGTAACAGCCGACAAGGCTGATGAGGACGACGTTTCATCTTTTCGTTTGGAAAATGGCCTTGAAGTCGTGGTGATCCCCGATCATCGCGCGCCGGTGGTCACGCATATGCTATGGTATCATGTCGGATCCGCGGATGAGGAACCGGGCAAGTCCGGCATTGCCCATTTTTTCGAACACCTGATGTTCAAGGCCACCAAGACCTATCCCGCCGGGGAATTCTCGCGCAAGGTTGCCGAGATCGGTGGTCAGGAAAATGCGTTCACTTCCTATGACTACACCGCGTTCTACCAGCAGGTCGCGCCGCAAGCGCTTGAAATGGTCATGACCTATGAGGCGGACCGCATGGAAAACCTCATACTCAATGAGGACGTGGTCAAGACGGAGCGCGATGTCGTGCTGGAGGAACGCCGCTCGCGCATAGATGGCGATCCGGGAGCCCTTCTCGCGGAAGAGGTCAATGCAACGCTTTATCAGAACCACCCTTACAGGATGCCAGTGATTGGTTGGCTGCATGAAATGGAGCAACTCAACCTCAAGGATGCGCTGGCATTCTATGAAAAATACTATACGCCCAACAATGCCACGTTGGTTGTCTCGGGTGACGTCGATCTTGATACGGTCAAGGCTCTGACGGAAAAGACCTATGGCAAGGTACCGCGCCGGGCGGATCCCGGCGCGCGCGTGCGTCCGCAAGAGCCGGAACAGAACACCAAACGGACGGTTTCCATGGCCGATCCGCGCGTGTCGCAGCCCAGTTTCCAGAAAATGTGGCTCGTGCCGTCCTATACGAGTGCAAGACCTGGCGAAGCAGAGGCGCTTGATCTCTTGAGTGAGGTGCTCGGCGGTTCGTCTCGCAGCCGGATCTATCAGGCGCTGGTCGTACAGGATGGATTCGCCGCCAGCGCCGGTGCCTATTATCAGGGCGGATCGCTTGATGACGGAAGTTTCGGTATCTATGGTTCCCCGCGCGGTTCCGCCACGCTAACTGATGTCGAGGCCGGCATCGACGCGCAAATCGCCAGAATCATCAAGGACGGCATTACTGCTGACGAACTTGAAAAGGCACGCAACCGCTTTCTCAAGAGCATGATCTTTGCCCGTGACAGCCAGTCGAGTATGGCCCGTATCTATGGTTCCACGCTCTCTACCGGGCAAACCATAAAGGACATCCAGGAATGGCCGGACCGGATCCGCGCGGTGAAAGTTCAGGACATTCAGGATGTTGCGAAGCGCTATCTCGTCGATGGCCGCTCAGTCACCAGCTATCTGATGCCCGAGGAAGGCAAGCCTGACCAGAAGGTTGAGGCAGAGACACCTGCGGCCGGAGAAACACAATTGCCGGAACCGCCGGCGCAGGGAGTCGTTCAATGACCGCACCAATGTTTAGGCGACTTGCTGCCACGCTGTTGTTGATGCTTTTTGCAGTTTCGCCGGGCCACGCCGTTGAAATCAAGGAAGTCGTCTCGCCCAAAGGCATCCGGGCCTGGCTGGTGCAGGATGATTTCGTGCCTCTGATCTCTATGCGCTTTTCGTTCAAGGGGGGCTCTTCGCAAGATCCGAAAGGCAAGGAAGGTCTCGCCAATTTGATGACCGGGCTTTTTGATGAAGGCGCAGGAGATCTGGATTCGGACACGTTTCAGGCGAAGCTCGACGACGTCGGGACTGAAATGGGATTCAACGCCGATGATGACCGCATCACCGGCTCTATTCGCATGCTTGCTGACAAACGTGACACCGCCGTCGATCTTCTTGCAGTTGCGGTCAACGAGCCTCGTTTCGATCAGGCACCCATCGATCGGATCCGCCAGCAGGTGGTTGCCGGGATAAAGGCATCCGAACGTGATCCGAATACGATTGCCGGACGCAAATTCGCCGAAGCCCTCTATGGTGATCATCCCTATGCGCGCCAATCCGACGGCACGGAGCAGAGTCTGACCACGATAACCCGTGACGATCTGGTTGCCTTCCACAAGCGCAACTTTGCGCGGGATAACCTGATCGTCGGCGTGGTCGGCTCGATCAGTCCAGAAGATTTGGCCCCGCTTCTCGACAAGGTTTTCGGCGATCTGCCTGCGAAAGCCGAGCTCCAGCCGGTAAGCGACGCCAAACTCGGTTTTGGTCAGACGACGCGCGTCGACTATGCTCTGCCGCAGACTTCGATTTCCATGGTCTATCCGGGTATACGCCGCCAGGATCCGGATTTCTTCCCTGCCTACATCATGAACCACATTCTGGGCGGCGGCACATTCTCTTCGCGCATCTACAATGAAGTACGGGAAAAGCGCGGCCTTGCCTATTCGGCGGGTTCAAACCTGGTCAATCGCGACCACATGGCGGCCCTCATGATATCGACCGCCACGAGGGCAGATCGTGCCAACGAAACCCTGCAGATCCTGAAAACGGAAATCGCCAAGATGGCAAAGGACGGCCCCACGGAAGAGGAACTGGTCGAGGCCAAGAAATATCTGGTTGGTTCCTATGCGGTGAACAATCTTGACTCGTCGTCGGCAGTTGCCAGCACGCTGCTTGGCCTGCAGGATGAAAACCTTGGACGGGACTACATAGACAAGCGCGCGGACCTGATCAACGCAGTGACGCTGGATGAGGTGAAGACAGTGGCAAGGAAACTTCTTGATACAGATCCGGCCGTTTTGATCGTCGGACCGCCGCAATCCTGATTGAGTAAAACGTCATGGTTGCACGCGGTCTGGCCGAGGGAAATGGATCAACCGAAGACGCCGGAGCAACCGGAGAACCCACTTTCGCCATCGCTTTCGGTGGTGGGGGAGCGAGGGGCCTTGCACATATAAATGTCATTGAGGCAATGGATGAACTTGGCATCCGCCCGGTGGCAATCGCCGGCTCCTCCATTGGAGCAATCATGGGAGCCGGCATGGCGGCGGGCATGTCCGGGCGCGATATCCATGAATATGCTGTGGCCACGCTGTCGCGCCGCGCCGAAATTGTTGCCCGGTTGTGGCGCCTGCGGCCAGCAAGTTTCGGAGAAATGTTCGGCGGGGGAATCCGGCTCGGCCAATTCAATATCGAAAGGGTCCTGAGAAACTTCCTTCCAGACCGGATCCCCGACACCTTCGAAGAACTACGCATTCCCTTGAGTGTCACCGCTACAGATTTCTATGGGCAGCGCGAAGTGCCAATCGCCAATGGCGACCTCTTCAGCGCCATTGGCGCTTCGGCAGCCATACCGGCATTGTTCCGGCCCGTCAGGCGTGATGATCGAATTCTGATCGACGGCGGCATCTACAATCCCGTTCCCTTCGACCACTTGAAGCACAAGGCGCAGTTTGTCATTGCCATTGATGTCGTCGGCGGCCCAGAAGGGGATATTGGCAGGTTCCCATCATCGATTGATGCGATGTTCGGGGCCAGCCAATTGATGATGCAGTCGATTATCGCAACACGGCTTCGCACTGATCCTCCGGCGATTTTCCTGCGTCCGAGCGTTGCCCGGTTTGGCGTCCTCGATTTCCTGAGGGTCGAACAGGTTCTGAGGGATTCTGCTGGCATCAAGGACGAATTGAAGCGGGCCGTTGATGCAGCCATCACCTATGCCGAACGTCGGGAGCCCGAGTGAAAGGACTTACTCAGCCGGTGTTGCATCGGCCTCGACCGCAATATCCATTTCTTCGTCTTTTACCGTATCGATACGCTTGGCTTCACGGGTCGGCCTGATCAAAGGCTCAGGCGTAACAGGCCGAGTCAACAGCAGATCATTGCCGGCTGTCAGGCCTTCCGACGCCTGAATATGCAGTCGGTCCTCGTCGCGACGCCTGATGTCCTGCATGATCTCGTAAGCGAGCTCTTCGCTGACTCCGAGCTCTTCCAGCGTCCGGCGGCCAAAGACCAGACCGGATTCTGAACGTTTCACGCAACTCGTAGTGAACGCCGCGTGCCCGCAATTTCAGTGTGTGGACGCGATCATAGGAACGCACGAAAAGTTTGATGTCCGGATATTCCGCCTGGATCATTTCAACGATCTGGTCAGTTGTTTCCTTTTTGTGCGTGCAAACCGCAACGATTTTCGCCTGTCTGATTCCCGCCGCTTCCAGCACTTCCTTGCGCGTACCGTCGCCGAAATAGATGCGGAACCCGAATCGCCCCGCGGCCCGGATACGATCGGCCGAAGCATCGATCACGGTCACATCGCTACCGCCTGCCAGAAGGATTTGCGCGGCGATCTGCCCGTAACGCGAGAATCCGATCATCATAACGTCGGAGCCAGCACCTTCAAAATCCTCGTCGATTTCAACATCGGTGTCATGATTGACCAGAAACTTGTTTCCGAGCGCAACGGATAGCGGCATGACGGCCATTGACAGTGTTACGACGGCGATCAGTTCGGACGCAGTGGAGCCGCTCATCAATCCCGCCGCTGCAGCTGTCGAAAACAATACGAAACCGAACTCACCACCCTGCGGCAGGAAGAAGGCGATGCGGATGGCGTCGTTGTGACTGGAGCGAAACAGCCGCGCCAGTGCGTAGACGAGAAGCGCCTTGATGGCCATGAATACCGGCACGGCCAGAAGAATGTCGACCCAATTATTGAGAATTACCTCAAGGTCAAGCGAAAGCCCGAGGGCGATGAAGAACAGGCCGAGAAAAACACCACGAAACGGTTCGATATCGGCTTCGAGTTCATGCCGATAGGACGATTCCGCCAGAAGGACGCCAGCAATGAAAGCGCCCATCGCCATGGAGAGACCGGCGAACTGCATCAGCACAGCAGCGCCAATCACGACGAAAAGTGCGGCCGCAATCATGACCTCGCGCGCGCCGGTATTGGCGATGAAGCGGAAAAGTGGATTGAGCAGATAGCGGCCAACAGCGACGATCGCGCCAATGCAGATAACCGCAATGAGAAATTGGCCAAGCGGATCGGCTTGGTGCTGCGCCGAGTCGGGCGCAAGAACAGGAATCATTGCGAGGAGTGGCACGATTGCCAGATCCTGGAACAGCAGGATGGCAAACGAAGTCTGGCCGTGCTGCGTTGCTGTTTCGCCGCGTTCTTCCAAAATCTGCATGGCGAATGCCGTTGAGGAAAGGGCGAGACCAAAGCCGGTCACGACAGCCGCTTGCCACATCATCAGATTGAATGCCAGGATCACGGCCGTCAAGGCAGCGCCCGTGACGATGACCTGTGCGGCTCCTAACCCAAAAATCGCGTGGCGAAGTGTCCATAACCGGGAAGGCTTGAGCTCCAATCCGATTACAAAAAGCAGGAACACGACGCCGAGTTCGGAAAAATGCAGGACCTGTTCGCCATCCGTTATAAGATTGGCAAGTGGCCCGATCAACAGACCCGCGGCGAGATAGCCAAGAACTGTTCCGAGCCCCAGCCGCTTGAAAAGCGGGGCCGCGATGATTGCGCCGGCAAGCAGTGCCAATGCCTGAAAATAAAGGTTGCCGCTTTGCGAAAGCATAGGTTCGTTATCCGGACTGGGAGATTGTTGCGTTCGGTTGCCTTGATAGACCCCAATTTGCACCATATAGGAAGGTATGCGTCTGACCTGTGTCAGATAAGTCCTTGCATCCTATCATGCAATCAACCTTAGAGACGAATATGACAGAGCCTGTAAATTCGCGCGAATTCGTAGATAATGCCACTGCGCTTGTCGAAGCTGCCAGGCGTGCGGGAGCGGATGCAGCCGATGCGGTTGTCGTACGGTCGCGTTCCTCCGGCGTCAGCGTTCGATTGGGAAAGGTTGAGTCCACCGAGATCGTCGGAAAGCGACGAATTTTCTCTGCGGGTCTTTGTGGGCCGTAAGGTGGCAAGCATATCGGCGAATGCCGGTGCTGACCCAAAGGTGCTCGCCGAGCGTGCAGTCGCCATGGCAAAAGTCTCGCCGGACGACGCCTATGAGAGCTTGGCGGCACGGGAAAATCTAGTACGCAACATACGCGATCTCGACCTCTACGATGCCACGGTCGTCGATGCCGCGCAATTGACTGAGGTTGCCCTTGCCGCCGAAGCGGCGGCACTCGCAGTCGAAGGCGTAACCAACTCGGGTGGCGGCTCCGCATCCGCGGGCATGGGGGGCTCGTACTCGTCACCTCGGATGGGTTTGCTGGACAATATATGGGTTCACGCTTTTCTCGTTCCGTGAGCGCCATTGCCGGAAGTGGTACGGCAATGGAACGGGATTATGATTTTTCGTCACGAATATATTACGATGCACTTGAAGATGCTGCGGCCATCGGCCGTTCGGCCGGGGAACGTGCGGTCAAGCGGCTTGGCGCACGTCAAGCCAGGACTGGCCGCGTCAACGTGGTCTATGATCCTCGTGTTGCGCGCGGCATGGCCGGCCATTTGGCCAGCGCAATCAATGGCGCATCGGTGGCACGCAAGACCAGCTTCCTGAAGGATCGCATGGGTGAAAAGATACTGAGCGAAACAATCACCGTCACCGACGATCCTTTGCGGGTTCGGGGCCCTTCGTCACGACCCTTTGACGGCGAAGGTCTGGAGGGTGTGCCGTTGAACATGATCGAAAATGGTGTTCTCAAGCACTGGTTCTTGTCGACATCGACCGCAAAGGAACTGGGGCTTACGACCAATGGCCGGGGCGTCCGTTCCGGTTCCACGGTAGTCCCGTCTTCGACAAATTTCGCCATCGAGCCAGGTGAACAGGACCCGGGAGAGCTCATACGCGCCGTCGGCACGGGCTTCTATGTGACAGAGCTTTTCGGCCATGGTGTCGATATGATTACCGGCGAATATAGCCGCGGCGCATCGGGTTTCTGGATTGAGAACGGCGAGATCTCCTATCCGGTGAGCGAAGTTACTATTGCTTCCAATTTGAAAGAGATGTTCCTCAATCTTACCGCAGCCAGTGACATCGACCGCAATTTCGGCGTGGCCAGCCCGACCCTCGTAATCGAAGGCATGACACTTGCCGGCAAATAAGCAAAATCGCGACGATCTCGAGCTTATACGTGAGGCAGCGGAAGGGGCTGGCAAGATTGCCTTGTCCTATTTCAAGCAGGCTCCGCAAATCTGGATGAAGACCGGCAACTCGCCAGTCACGGAAGCCGATCTGGCGGCGGACAAATACCTGAAGGACATGTTGCTGACGGCCCGGCCCGACTACGGCTGGATATCGGAAGAAACACACGACGAGCGGGCGGTGTCACAGCGTCAGCGTTTCTTTGTCGTCGATCCAATCGACGGGACTCGCGCTTTCATCGAGGGGTCTGATGTCTGGTGCGTCAGCGTCGCAGTCATCGAAAATGGCCGCCCTGTCGCAGGTGTCCTTGAATGCCCCGCCCGTAACGAGATCATTACCGCACTGCCTGGTCATGGCGCGCAGCAGAATGGCAATGTCATTCGAGTTCAGGCCGAAACCAGGCCATTCAAGGTTGCAGGACCAGGCGCATTCCTGAAGCGGCTACCGGAGCGTTTCCTTGCATCGATGGAACATGCTCCCTACGTAGCCTCTCTGGCATACAGGATAGCAATGGTGGCACGGGGCGATATTGCCGGGACGTTCGTGCGCCCCAATTCCCATGACTGGGATTTGGCAGCGGCGGATCTCATCCTTTCGGAAGCGGGTGGCAATGTCTTGACAGCCGAGGGCAAGGCGCTCACTTACGGCTTGCGCAACACCAGCACCGGTGATTACCGCCACGGTGCGCTCGTCGCAGCAAGCGGGCTACTAATGGATAACATGTTGGACGTTGTCGCAGAAACCGCCTTCGGCTAAACAAGCAACAATCATCATCGATCAATTTTTGGACGGGCAACCATGAGCGAAAACACATCCGAGCCGAAACAGCTGCTGCATCTGGTTTTTGGTGGCGAGCTGAAAAAATTGGGCGGCGTTGAGTTCCGCGATCTCGACAAGCTTGACATTGTCGGCATCTATCCCAATTTCGAGACCGCGCAGCGCGCATGGAAATCCAAGGCACAGCAAACCGTCGACAATGCCCATATGCGCTATTTCATCGTCCACATGCACAAATTGCTGGACCCCAATACGGGTAAGGCAGGTTGATCGCGCGTCGCGGTCCCGAATTGACAACGGCATGATCGAAAACAGCTCAGCAACAACCAAGGCCCCCCGGCGCAAAGGTGGGGCACTGAAACGTTTTTGGCGGTCGGTACGGGGGCCCTTGGCAAACTCGCCTATGGTTCGGTCCCTGATCGTCTGGCTGATCACCCAGTTTTTCCGGCTCGTGCACATCACCAATCCCCGGCTGCGTGGTTCCTCGGACTTGGAGGACATGAAGCGCGGCGGCGAACCGTTTATCGCTGTTGCCTGGCATGGACAGCATTTGATGGCGCCATTTCTTATGCCCCGTGGCGTTCGTTTCGTTGCGATGTTTTCCAAAAGCAAGGATGCGGAACTCAATGCACGGGTTGCGGAACGATTCGGGGTGGAAATCGTGCGCGGCTCTGGGGGGAGGGGAGCGCGCGAGAGGAACGGAGAAGGGAGGCGCGAGAGCGCTTCTCGTTCTGAAAAAGGCATTGAAGGAGGGTAAGACGGCGGCGATGATTGCTGATATTCCTCATGGGACGCCGCGTGACTCGGGATTTGGCGTCATTCTCCTGGCGAAATTGTCTGGTCGTCCTATTCTTCCGATTTGTTATCTGACGTCTCGCCGGAAAGTTCTGGAGAAGAGCTGGGATAAGACCACCATTCCCTTGCCATTCGGCAAATCGGGGTTGATTGTCGGCGACCCAATCTTTGTTCCCGAGGACGCCGATGATGCGATGCTGGAAGCCAAGCGTGTTGAGTTGACTGATAGCTTGAATGAGAACACTAGACGGGTGCATGAGCTCGTGGATGGCGCGGCATGAGTGAGCGATGGGCGCGTCTGGTCCTGAGTACCTATCGATGGGTGGGTGCAGCGGCCTTCCCGGTTGTTGGCGCCTATGTTGCGTTCCGCGCCAGCAAAGGCAAGGAAGAACGCGGACGTCATGGTGAGCGTTATGGTGTCGCCAGCGTCGCACGCCCCTCCGGTCCGCTGATTTGGGTCCATGCTGCCAGTGTCGGCGAGACTTCCGCAGTCACTCCGCTGGTGGAAGCAATTGTCGATATGGGCATCCACGTTGTGTTGACGACGGGTACGGTTACATCAGCGAAAATGGTTCAGGACCGGTTGGGCGATCGTGTTATCCACCAGTATGTTCCGCTCGATCTAAAGCCCGCTGTTGACCGTTTCCTTACTCATTGGCAGCCGGATCTCGCGATTATCTGCAGATCCGAAATCTGGCCGATGACCATCCTCGAATTGGGGACCCGCAGGGTTCCGCAGGTTCTGGTCAATGGCCGCTTGTCGGATCGGTCCTTTGCCAACTGGCATAAGCGCCCTTCGATAGCGGAAGCTCTGTTCGAAAACCTCGCGCATGTCGTAGCGCAGTCTGAAATCGACGGTGAACGGTTTCGTACGCTGGGCGCAAGACCGGTAACGGTTTCTGGCAATCTGAAAGTCGATACGGCGATCCCGCCTGTGAACGACGCGGAACTAAGCGCGTTGCAACGGATGATCGGATCGCGGAAAACCTGGGCCGCCATCTCCACCCATCAGGGTGAGGAGCAGATCGTGGCGCAGGTCCACCATATGTTGAAAGCGCGGCATCGCGATTTGCTCACGATCATTGTACCGCGCCACCCGGATCGAGCGATAGAAATCGCTGCTGAAATCGAGAAGATGGGGATGAAGGTTGCGTTGCGTAGCCGCGGCGATCAGATCGCGCCGGATACGGATATATATCTCGGCGACACGATCGGCGACATGGGGCTTTATCTCCGCGTGACGGAAGTCGCCTTTGTCGGCCGCTCGCTGACTGCGCAAGGCGGTCAAAATCCGCTTGAACCGGCCATGCTCAGATCGGCTATCCTGTCGGGACGCAATGTCCAGAACTTCCGGGATTCGTACCAGCGTCTCATCAAGAATGGCGGGGCGAAGCTTGTGCGCGACAAGGATATGCTTGCGGGTGCGGTCAATTACCTCTTCAACAATCCGGAAGAGCGCCAGGTGATGATCGATGCCGGATTGAAAACGGTCGAAGATATGCGCGGCTCTCTGACGCGCACCATGACGGCCCTGGAACCGTTTATCCAGCCTCTTGTGTTGCAGGCCCGGCTGAGCAATCGCGAAGGCGGCTGGAAATGACGAGCGAAGCGCCTCCATTCTGGTGGGAAAAGCCGGATTGGCGCGCTCGGGCCTTGAGCCCTTTGTCGAGAATCTATGGTGCCGTCGCGGGCCGGCGCATTCGCCGCGCCAATCCTCCTGCTGTGCCCTTGCCGGTCCTGTGTATCGGCAATTTTACCCTGGGTGGTGCGGGAAAGACCCCGACGTCGATCGCCTTTGCGCAAGCGGCTGTTGCCGCCGGTCTCAAGCCGGGGATAGTCTCACGCGGGTACGGCGGGGCATTTTCCGGCCTGCACCGCGTTGATCCTGATCATGACAGTGCACGCCACGTCGGCGACGAGCCCATGCTCCTAGCGCGCCATGCTCCAGTGGTGGTTTCTGCGGATCGACTGGCCGGTGCCAAGGCCCTGCAGGCGGCTGGCTGCGACTTCATCATCATGGACGATGGTTTCCAGAGTGCCCGGCTTCATTTTGATTATGCCTTGATGGTCGTCGACGCCGGACGTGGCATCGGCAATGGTCGCGTGTTTCCCGGAGGTCCGCTGCGCGCGCCGTTGACTGACCAGCTTGTCCGTACCGACGCATTGTTGAAAATTGGCACCGCCAGTGGTGCCGACCAACTCGTGCGTAGTGCTGCACGTGCTGCTAAGCCTATCTATGAAGCGGTATTGAAACCCCGGACAGCAGAGATTTCGCGCGAGCCGTTGCTTGCCTTCGCGGGTATTGGCGATCCCTCCAAATTCTTCAGGACACTGCAGGAGGCAGGTGCGACGGTTGCGCAAACAAGGTCATTTCCCGATCATCACCCCTATACGAATGAGAACATCGAAGAGTTGATAAATGCCGCCGACAAGGATGGTCTCACACTGATCACTACGGCGAAAGATCACGTGAGGCTGTTAGATGGCGGCCTGGCCTCGAGGGCATTTGCCGAGCGCATATTGGTATTGGAAATCGAACTGGCTTTCAGCCATCCGCAAACTGCCTCGCGCATTATTCGTGAAACGCGTGAGCGCGCCCGGATGCGCGAGATCAAGCGCTCATAGTCTTCCGCGGAGCTTGAGCTTTGGTGGGGCTTCACGCATCGGGATATCAAGATTGCTGCCCGTCGTCTGACTGTACATCCGATCATTGGAGAAGATCACCGCGCCTGCGCGGCGAATTTCAACCGCCAGCGCGACGCGTTTCGGCCCGGACGCCGGCACCGCGATCTCATAACCAACCGGAAACGTAACATTGCGACCGAGAGTGAAGCTGGTAGAGGCGAGCTTGGGCATGGGCGCAGAGTTGCCGCCGGTGGCATCATGGGCCGCCACGAACACGACCGAACTTGCCGTAAGCTGATAATAGGGCGGCCCTTGCAAGTAGCCGCGAATGGTTTTCGTCGGTCCGCTGTAGGCTGGGGCGCGGCTTGCGCCGTCGGTCGTACAGGCGCTGACTGCAAACAGCCCGAGGGCGAATATTGAAGTCAGGGCCGCGCGCCGGGATGTCATTTGTCAGGCCTTCGTTCGCTGGCGCAGGGCGGGATTCATTTGGATTTCTCGCTCCAGTGAAATCCGCGCGTCCGCATAAGCTTCCTGGCGCGCGACACTCCAATATTTGAGCTCGTCGAGCGGGATCTTCTCCGAAGTCACCGCGCAGAGCACATAGGAACCTGGTGACAGGACCTGAAAGTCGCCGTCGAGATAGCGAATTTTGGCCTCACGGGAGCCCGGCCCCTCAAATCTGTTCATTAAATTTGTTCCAGTTCAATCATTCAGGGTCATTTACGCGCCAGCGGTCACGCCGGTCAAGACTTAGCGGCGGCCAAACAACCGCTCAATATCGCTGAGTTTGAGCTCGATATAGGTTGGCCGGCCATGATTGCACGTGCCGGAACCCGGCGTTTCCTCCATCTGCCGCAGCAGCGCGTTCATCTCATCGGGTTTCAAGCGCCGGCCGGACCGGACTGAACCATGGCAGGCCATGGTTGCCGCGACATGGTCGAGAATGGCTTTCAGGCCATTGGATGTGTCATGCTCGGCGATCTCGTCGGCTAGATCGCGAATGAGCTGCGGCGTGTCTATTTCACCTAGCATCGACGGTGTCTCGCGCACCGCAACAGCGCCAGGGCCGAAGGATTCGATGCCGAGGCCGAAGCGCGCTAGAGTCTCGGCATGCGCGACGAGCCGTTCGACGTCCTCCTCGGGAAGATCGACGATCTCCGGGATGAGCAGCATCTGGGCCGGCAGGGGCCGCGAATGCAGAGCGTTCTTAAGCGCCTCGTAAACCAGCCGCTCATGCGCGGCGTGCTGATCGACAATCACCAGACTGTCCTTGGTCTGCGAGACGATGTAATTCGCGTGAATTTGCGCTCGGGCCGCGCCGAGTGGATTCGACAGCAGGTCCGGTGCGACTTCTATCGTTCCGGCGCGCGCATCAGCCGCGAGCGCCTCTGCTCGATCGTAGAGGAATGTCTGAACCGTTTCGGCAAAACCATTTTCGCTGTTCTTGAAACCGGATTCCGGCTCAAGCGGGCGATAGGGCGACCGCTGCACATGGTAATTCTGATTGACCGCTCTTGCGCCCTGCCAGTGCTGCCCGGTGACACCCGGTGGGCTGGGTTCCATGCCACCGAGGCGGAATGAATTCAGCATGGCTTCGGCGCCGCTCGTTGCCGCTCGAATGCCCGATTGGCCAAGAGCTTCGCGGATGGCGCCGACAATAAGCCCACGCACCAGTCCGGGGTCCCGGAAGCGTACATCAGCCTTGGCCGGATGCACATTGACGTCGACCAGCGCCGGATCGAGATTAAGAAAAAGTACGACGACCGGATGCCGGTCGCGTGAAATCACGTCGGCATAGGCGCCGCGGATAGCACCCCATATCTGCTTGTCGCGGACCGGCCGGCCGTTGACATAGGCAAACTGGTGCAGGCTGTTGGCGCGATTGAACGCAGGAATACCGGCAAAACCGGTCAAACGCACACCATCACGCATGGCGTCGATCGCAATAGCGTTTTCCGGAAACTCCTTACCCAGCACTTGCGAAATGCGCTCCAGCATTCCGGCCGAGCCTTCACCCGTTGCGGCGAGGTCCAGTGGCGTACGGTCACTACCGGCGATGGAAAAGCGAATATGCGGAAATGCAATGGCGACGCGCTTCACCACGTCACTGATCGCGGAAGCTTCTGCCCGGTCCGTCTTCATGAATTTCAGTCGCGCGGGGGTTGCGAAGAACAGATCGCGTACCTCTGCGATGGTTCCGCCATTCATCGGCGTTGGGCGCGGACCATCCATTCTCCCCCCATGCACGCTGATCTCGAAACCGGAATCGGCCTCTGCTTTGCGTGATTTGACCGACAGCCGCGATACCGAACCGATCGATGGCAACGCTTCACCGCGAAACCCCAGTGCGCGAATATCATGAACGTCGTCCGTGAGCTTGGATGTACAATGACGTGAAACGGCTAGCGACAGCTCGTTCGAAGGAATGCCTGAACCATTGTCGGTGACACGTATCAGGTTCTTACCGCCACCTGCCGTGACGATCTCGATGCGCGTCGCACCCGCATCGATGGCGTTTTCGACAAGCTCCTTCACGACACTCGCGGGCCGTTCGATGACTTCACCTGCGGCAATCTGGTTGATGATGGTTTCTGTGAGCTGTTTGATGGCCATTTAAGACATATAGTGGATTCGGTTCACTGCGGAAATCCGGCCGCTTCACAAGTCCCCGGAAAATATTTTAAGCTGAAAACATCTGGTCAGCACCACGATTTTGATGGTAGGTCTTTTCCAAGTATCAAGGAGGAAAACCCATGGCCAATTCCAAGCCGTCCTTTGTCTGGACTGATCCCTTTCTCTTGGAAGATCAATTGACCGAAGACGAGCGGATGATCCGTGACAGCGCGCGCGCCTTCGCGGAGGGCGAACTTTTGCCACGCATCGAAGAGGCCTATCTTGAGGAAAAGACTGATCCGGAGCTCTTCAGGCTGATGGGTGAATCGGGCCTTCTCGGCGTAACCCTACCCGAAGAATATGGAACCGCCGGCGCATCCTATGTCGCCTACGGCCTCGTAGCGCGTGAGGTCGAGCGAGTTGACAGTGGCTATCGCTCGATGATGAGCGTCCAATCATCGCTGGTTATGTATCCGATTTATGCATATGGCTCGGAAGAGCAGCGAAAGAAGTACCTGCCAAAGCTCGCATCTGGTGAGTGGATCGGTTGTTTCGGACTGACCGAACCCGATGCCGGTTCTGATCCTGCTGGCATGAAGACCCGCGCGGAAAAAGTGGCGGATGGCTACCGCCTGTCCGGTTCGAAAATGTGGATATCCAATTCTCCGATTGCCGACGTTTTCGTCGTCTGGGCAAAATCCGATGCGCACGATGGCCAGATCCGTGGTTTTGTGCTGGAAAAAGGCATGAAAGGTCTTTCCGCCCCGAAGATCGGCGGTAAGCTCTCCCTGCGAGCCTCCATCACCGGCGAAATTGTTATGGATGGCGTCGTCGTTGGTGAAGAGCAACTGCTGCCAAACGTCTCGGGATTGAAGGGTCCGTTCGGATGTCTCAATCGCGCCCGCTACGGTATTTCCTGGGGAGTCCTGGGTGCCGCGGAAGATTGCTGGCAGCGAACGGTGCAATATGGCCTCGACCGCAAACAGTTCGGCCGGCCGCTTGCGGCAACGCAGCTTTTCCAGAAAAAGTTCGCGGATATGCAGACGGAAATTGCGTTGGGCCTCCAGGCTTCGCTGCGCGTTGGCCGCTTGTTCGATGAGGGCAAGGTCACGCCGGAAATGATAAGCTTGGTCAAGCGCAACAATTGCGGCAAGGCACTCGATATTGCGCGCGTCGCCCGCGATATGCATGGCGGTAACGGCATCCAGATCGGCTATCACGTGATGCGCCACGCGCAGAACCTCGAGACGGTCAACACGTATGAAGGCACGCATGACGTGCACGCTCTTATCCTTGGCCGTGCGCAGACCGGTATTCAGGCGTTCTTCTGAGCATGGAGTGGACGTCTGACCATCGATCGCGATGGTCAGACTTATTAATTCACGGGTTGTGAGCGAGGGCCGTACAGTGCTTTTCAAGCGCGGCCAGAAGAATGCATAGCGCAATGCCTTCCGAAGCCAGCCGAACTTCCTGAAGTGATGGATAGGTCGGGGCGAGGCGCAGGGTGCGATCGTGCGGATCACGGCCGTACGGGGAGGTGGCACCAGCCGGCGTCAGAACCACGCCAGCCTGCCGCGCAAGATCGACAACATGCTTGGCCGTCCCTTCCATGGCGTCCACGCAGATGAAGTAGCCGCCCTCGGGCTTGGTCCAGTTAGCAACACCGGTCCCGGCCAGCCGCTTTTCCAGCGCTTCGATGACCGTATTAAACTTTGGAGCAATCAGGGCGCGGTGCGCTTCCATGTGCTGATGCAGGCCGTCGATGTTTTTCAGAAAACGCACGTGCCTGATCTGGTTGAGCTTGTCGGGTCCTATCGTGCGTTTCCCGGCGCGGGCGAGATACCACTTCACATTCGCTGCGGAAGACGCGAACAATGCAAGGCCAGCGCCGGCGAGTGTTACCTTCGATGTAGAGGCGAAGACGAAGGCCCTGTCAGGATTGCCCGCTTGCTCGCACAAGTCGAGAATGTTGGCGATTTCGTGCCGATGTACCGTCAGGTGATGCACCGCATAGGCATTGTCCCAGAACAGCCGGAAGTCAGGTGCTCCCGTCCGCATGGATGCAAGACGCTCCAGAACCTCAGTCGAGTAGACCTCTCCCGAAGGGTTCGAATACTTCGGAACGCACCACATGCCCTTTACATCGGGATCGGCGGCCAGTTCCTCGACCATGTCCATATCCGGTCCATGTCCCGTCAGAGGAACAGGGAGCATGCGAATGCCATATTCTTCGCAAATAGCGAAATGCCGGTCATACCCCGGCACTGGGCAGATGAAGGCTGGTGTGCCCGATTGTTGCGACCATGGCTCAATCTCGTTTGAAACGCCTTTGAACAGCGACCAAACAAGACAATCATGCATGAGAGCAAGGCTGGAATTGTCTCCGACCACGATGCGGTCGGCAGGCGCACCCATGATTGAGGAAAACAGCGAGCGCACCTCCGGCAGGCCTTGCAGACCACCGTAATTGCGTGCGTCTTCGCCAGCTTCGCTGAAGTGATCGCCATTCCCGGGCAGCGCAAGCATTCCATTGGCAAGATCCAGCTGTTCCGGGCTCGGCTTGCCTCGCGTCATATCGATCTGGAGGCCGCGGGCACGAAAAGCTTCGTAGTCACCCAGGACCTTATTGCGCAGCGTTTGCAGGTCATCGGCGTTCAAATCAGCAATTGTAACCATGTCCACTCAGCCTTTTTGCTGCTGAACAATGCCGTAAATATTGGTCGACCGTGCGCCGGAGCGGCAATAGGCGAGGACCGGTCCTTCAGCTTCTTCCAGGGCGGTGGCCATGGCGTCAACATCATCCTGGGTCAACTGACCCGACACGACGGGAACATAATAGACCGGAATGCCTGCTTTTTTCGGCAACTTGGGCAATCTCGGCGAATTCAGGCTGATCTGCTGCTTCGCCATCGGGACGATTGCAAATAATTGCACTATAGCCCGCAGCAGCAATATCGCGCACATCATCCGGTGAAATCTGCCCGGTCACGGCAAAGCCTTCGTCAATTCGACGGATATCCATTTTCTGTCCTTGGAGAGAGTTAATGTCGACACCACCATACATCAAAAGAAGGTTAACGCCATATCAAAGCAATTTCACGATTGGTATGTGCCTATTAATTAATCAAATTAATTTACATGACTAAAGTATAAGCTGTGCGGGAACACCCGCTTTCGCGGGTCTAATTCTGATTGCGGGCGGCACTCAGGCAAAAGTCGATAATATGCTGATAATTTTGAACAATCCATAAAACATGCCCTACGCGGCCGAGTTGGCATGGTCGTTGCTTTGACTCCCTTGGTGCATACAACCAAAAGAGGGGTTTACCTGAATGTGCAATCTAACAGCCAGATTTATTGGTACCTTGGCAGCCGCGGCAATCGGCGCGTCGCTGGCCCTGTCGCCGGCGACAGCCGCAGAGGAAACGATCAAGGTCGGTATTCTGCATTCGCTATCCGGGACGATGGCGATCTCCGAGACCACGCTCAAGGACACGATGCTGTTCCTGATCGATGAGCAGAACAAGAAAGGTGGTGTTCTTGGTAAGAAACTGGAAGCGGTGGTTGTGGATCCTGCCTCCGACTGGCCGCTTTTTGCTGAAAAGGCACGTCAGCTTGTTGAACAGGACAAGGTTGCGGCCGTATTCGGCTGTTGGACTTCATCCTCGCGCAAATCCGTTCTTCCGGTATTCGAAGAACTGAATTCACTGTTGTTCTACCCAGTCCAGTATGAGGGTGAAGAAAGCTCGCGCAACGTCTTCTACACAGGCGCGGCTCCAAACCAGCAGGCCATCCCTGCCGTCGATTACCTTGCCAAGGAAGAGGGCGTCGAGCGCTGGGTGCTCGCTGGTACTGACTATGTATATCCGCAAACCACCAACAAGATCCTGAAAGCCTATCTCAACGCCAAGGGCGTCAAGGATGAGGATATCATGATCAACTACACGCCATTCGGTCACTCCGATTGGCAGACGATCGTCTCCGACATCAAGAAATTCGGTTCCGCAGGCAAGAAGACGGCCGTTGTATCAACCATCAATGGCGATGCCAATGTGCCATTCTACAAGGAACTCGCCAACCAGGGCATCAAGGCAGAAGACATTCCGGTCGTTGCCTTCTCTGTTGGTGAAGAAGAGCTTGCCGGTCTCGATACCAAGCCGCTTGTAGGACACCTCGCGGCCTGGAATTACTTCCAGTCGGTCGATGCCGATGTCAATGCCGAATTCATCAAGGAATGGCATGCCTATACCAAAAACGACAAGCGCGTGACCAACGATCCCATGGAAGCAACCTATATCGGTTTCAACATGTGGGTGAAGGCTGTTGAAGCTGCAGGCAGTACGGACTCCGACGCAGTGATTGACACCATCGTTGGCGTTTCGGTTCCGAACCTTTCCGGTGGTTCTTCCACCATGATGCCAAACCACCACATCACCAAGCCGGTGCTCATTGGCGAGGTGCAGGATGATGGCCAGTTTGACATCGTCTACCAGACACCTGGCCTCGTCGTTGGTGACGAATGGTCCGACTACCTGCCGGGCTCCAAGGACCTGATTTCCGATTGGCGCAAGCCGATGTCGTGCGGCAACTTCAACGTTGTCAGCGGCAAGTGCGGTGGGGTCACCAACTAGGGTTCGAACTCCTCCCAGGCTTCGGGTCAGGGGCATCGTCCGAAGCCGGTTCCACCTCCGCCACGGCGGGGGTGGAACCCCCTGGAGACCTTCAACGCAGGATTATTCCATGCAATTCACACGCTTGCTGTCTGCACTTGTCCTGATGCTCGGCATCCTTGTCCACACTGTTGGATCAAATGCGCAAACCGTTGATGACGGAACATTGGGGCTTCTCATTCAGGCCCTCGCAGGCGAAAATTTCGACGATACCACCAGGGCCGTTTCAGATCTGGTCAAGTCCGGTGACCCGCGCGCATCTTCCATCCTGAATGCCCTTAGCGCTGGTGATCTCTACGTTGCCAAGGCCGGCAAGACGGTATTTATCGGCAAGCGCGATGGTTCGGACTATGCCGCAATTGATCCAATTACGGGTTCCAAACTCGCCCCGGTACCTCGCTCTGCTGCCGAAAAGATCAAGGTAAACAACCGGTTACGCCGCGATATTGCTGCTGCGATTGGCGGTTTGACGCTGATGAGCGATAAGGCCGATGAGCGCCGTTCGGCCGCCGAAGCCATATTGAAGACCAGAGACCCGGAATCGATTCCGCTGCTCGACAAGGCTATTGCTGCGGAAAAGGATGCGAGCATCAAATTACTGATGAACCAGGCCAAGGCTGCCGCGGTACTCAATTCGGGCGCCACCGGTGAAGTGAAGATCGCGGCCATTGCCGAAGTCAGCGCCGGTAACAGTCGCGATGCGTTGGGTCTGCTCACTCCGCTTGCCGGGGTTGAAGGTCCGGTCGGCGAAGCTGCCCGCGCGGCGATTGACAGCATCAACTCTAAACTCGCCCTCTGGAACGGCATCCAGAATATTGTGTATGGCCTGTCTTTAGGTTCCGTTCTGCTGCTCGCCGCTATCGGTCTCGCCATCACCTTCGGTGTTATGGGCGTCATCAACATGGCGCATGGTGAGATGGTTATGATCGGCGCCTACACCACGTTCGTGGTTCAGCAGATCATCCGCACGTCTGCACCTGGGCTCTTCGACTATTCGCTCCTTATTGCTCTGCCTGCCGCCTTTCTGGCTTCGGGCGCCATCGGCGTTGTCATCGAGCGGAGCGTCATCCGCTTTCTCTACGGACGTCCGCTTGAGACATTGCTCGCCACATGGGGCATCTCCCTGGTGCTGCAACAAGCAATCCGCTCCTGGTTCGGCGCATCGAATGTGCAAGTCGGTAATCCATCCTGGATGGCCGGATCGTTCGACCTTGGGCTGTTGACCTTAACCTGGTCGCGGCTGTGGATCATCGTTTTTGCCCTGGCTGTTTTTGCCATTCTGCAACTTCTTTTAAAGAAGACCATGCTGGGCCTGCGCATGCGTGCCGTCACGCAGAACCGGCGCATGGCTTCGTCCATGGGCATAAGGACGCCATGGGTTGACGCTCTGACTTTCGGCCTTGGTTCCGGTATCGCCGGTATCGCCGGTGTGGCGCTCAGCCAGATCGACAATGTCAGTCCCAATCTCGGCCAGGGTTACATCATCGACAGCTTCATGGTCGTGGTCTTTGGCGGCGTCGGTAATCTCTGGGGCACGCTGGTCGGAGCCATGTCGCTCGGCATCGCCAACAAGTTCCTCGAGCCATTCGCCGGCGCGGTCCTCGGGAAAATCCTCGTGCTCGTCCTGATCATCCTGTTCATCCAGAAGCGTCCGCGCGGTCTCTTCGCACTCAAGGGAAGGGCTATAGAGGCATGATAACCCAATGGTTTTTCACCCATGTCGACCGGCGCGGCGGCGTTGCCATCGTACTGCTCGTTGCACTCGGCTTGCTGGTCCCGCTGTCCAATCTACTACTGCCGGTCACTTCGCCATTTCATATTCCAACCTATCTGGTTTCGTTGATCGGCAAATATCTCACCTATGCCATGCTGGCAGTCGCACTTGATCTGGTCTGGGGCTTCTGCGGTATTCTTTCACTTGGCCACGGCGCATTCTTCGCTCTCGGTGGATATGCCATGGGCATGTATCTGATGCGCCAGATCGGGCCGCGTGGCGTCTATGCCGACCCGATCCTTCCGGATTTCATGGTCTTCCTTAACTGGAAGGATTTGCCGTGGTTCTGGCATGGATTCGACAATTTCTGGTTTGCGGCACTGATGGTGGTGCTGGTGCCAGGCATTCTGGCATTCGGTTTCGGCTGGCTGGCTTTTCGCTCGCGCGTCACTGGGGTCTATCTCTCGATCATAACCCAGGCCCTGACCTATGCGCTGCTGCTCGCGTTTTTCCGCAACGATATGGGATTCGGCGGCAACAACGGTCTCACCGACTTCAAGGACATACTCGGCTTTAACGTGCAGGCGGGCAGCACCCGCTCCGCGCTCTTCGCCGCAACAGCGCTGTTCCTGGCGCTCGCGGTCTTTGTAAGCAGCTTCATCGTCCGATCCAAGCTCGGCAAGGTGCTGGTCGGTGTCCGCGATGCGGAAAGCCGCATGCGCTTCCTCGGCTATAGGGTCGATCGCTACAAACTTTTCGTCTGGACAATCTCGGCCATGATGGCGGGCATCGCCGGGGCGCTATACGTGCCGCAAGTTGGCATAATCAATCCCTCGGAATTCGAACCCGCCAATTCCATCGAGGCGGTCATATGGGTGGCTGTTGGCGGTCGTGGTACGATCATCGGTCCCATCATCGGCGCGGTGCTGGTCAATTTCGGCAAGACCTATTTCACCGCAGCTTTCCCGGAAATCTGGCTTTTTGCCTTGGGGGCGCTGTTTATTGTCGTCACCCTGTTCCTTCCGAAGGGCATTCTCGGCGTTTATGGCTCGTGGAAGGCGCGGAACTCTGATCACGTTGCGCGGAAAAAGGAGAGCGCGCCAGCGGCCGCCGACGAGACCCTGCAGATCCCCGAACCTCAGGCAGCGGAATAGATCATGAAAGCTCAGAATACATTGCTCTATCTCGATGGCGTTTCGGTCTCCTTCGACGGATTCCGCGCCATCAACAATCTCTCGCTCGTGCTTCAGGCCGGCGAGATGCGCGCGATCATCGGCCCCAACGGCGCTGGGAAGACGACGATGATGGACATTATCACCGGCAAGACCAGGCCAGATGCAGGCGACGTCTACTTCAATGGGGATGTGGATCTCACCAAATATGATGAGGCGGAAATTGCGCTGCTCGGGATCGGCCGCAAGTTTCAAAAGCCAACAGTGTTTGAAAGTCATACGGTGGAAGACAATCTGGTGTTGGCCTTGTCGGGTCCAAGGTCAGCATTCTCGACCTTGTTCCATCGCCAGAGCCGGGATGAGGCCGAGAGGATCGATGATATTCTTTATACGATCCGCCTCAGCGAAAAGCGTGACTGGCTCGCTGCGAACCTGTCGCATGGCCAGAAGCAATGGCTCGAAATCGGCATGCTTTTGGCCCAGGACCCGAAGCTGTTACTGGTGGACGAGCCTGTTGCCGGCATGACCGATGCCGAAACGGCCGAGACGGCGAAACTGCTCCGCGAGATAGCAAAGACGCGCTCGGTGCTCGTCGTCGAGCACGACATGCATTTTGTGCGGGAGCTCGACGTCAAGGTAACGTGCCTGCATGAAGGTACGGTGCTGGCCGAAGGCTCGCTCGATTTCGTCAGCAACGATCAGCGGGTGATCGAGGTCTATCTTGGCCGGTGAAGAAGGAAGTGTCTCATGCTGACCGTTGAAAATGCCTCCCTTCATTACGGTGCGGCCCAGGCCTTGCGGGGTGTGTCGCTCGAGGTGAAGCCGAACTCGATCACTTGTGTCCTCGGGCGTAACGGCGTCGGCAAGACCAGCATGCTGAGAGCCATCGTAGGGCAGCATCCGCTATCGTCCGGCTCGATCAGTTTCGATGGGACGCCGCTCGGAAAGAAACCGCCTTACGACCGGGCTCGCGCCGGCATCGCATTTGTCCCGCAGGGACGCGAGATTTTCCCCTTGCTCACCGTACGCGAGAACCTGGCAACCGGCTTTGCGGCTGCAAGTCGCAGCAATCGCACTGTGCCGCCAGAAGTCTTCGAACTGTTTCCGGTGTTGAAAACCATGCTCGGGCGACGCGGTGGCGATCTTTCCGGCGGCCAGCAGCAGCAGCTTGCCATTGGCCGAGCACTGGTGACGCGACCAAGACTTCTCGTCCTCGACGAACCCACAGAAGGCATCCAGCCATCGATTATCAAGGATATCGGCAGGGCGATCCAGTTCCTGCGTGATCAGGCCGGCCTTGCGATCCTTCTGGTCGAGCAATATCTCGATTTCTGCCGTGAACTTGCCGATCATGTCTACATCATGGACCGCGGCGAGATCGTCCATTCCGGCGACGCCGCCAGTCTTGACAGGCCGGAAGTGCGCAAGTTCCTGACTGTTTGAAAACTTGCCTTGCTGACACGATATAATCATCGTTAGGGTCGCCCCGGAGGATGGACCCCTATGATAGACAAGCTGGAATTTTTCATCGCCTTGGCGCGCCATCGGCATTTTGGCAGGGCCGCGGAAGAATGCGGTATCACCCAGCCCACGCTCTCAGCCGCCATCCGCCAGCTTGAAGACACACTCGGGGTCGTCCTGGTTCAGCGCGGCTCGCGCTTCAAGGGGCTGACGTCCGAAGGTCAGCGCGTGCTTGAATGGTCGCGGCGTATCGTTGGTGATGCGCGCACCATGCGAGAGGAAATTCGCGCTGCCCGATTTGGTCTTGCGGGCCATGTTCAAATTGCTGCCATTCCGACGGCGCTTGCCATGGTCTCGCGGTTGACCACGCCATTCCGCGAAAAACACCCGGATGTGACATTTTCAGTGACATCGCGCACTTCACTCGAAGTGCTTACGCTGCTCAGTAATTTCGAGATCGATGTCGGTATCAGCTATCTCGACAATGAACCACTCGGACGCGTGACCTCCGTGCCGCTGTATTCCGAGCGGTACCAGTTGATTACTTCGGCGGGGAATACCTACTCTGACCGGGAGTCGGTGACCTGGGCCGAGGTCGGGCAATTGCCGCTCTGCCTTTTGACCATGGATATGCAGAACCGCCGCCTTATCAACAAGCACCTTGAAGAGGCAGGCGTAGAGGTTCACCCCACGCTCAGATCAAACTCCATGATCGTTCTTTTCTCGCATATCCGCACCGGAAAATGGGCGAGCATCATGCCGCTTAATCTTGCAGAAACGCTGGGGTTCGCCGAGCCGATCCGTTCCATTCCGATTGTAGAGCCCGATGCGCGCCACCTTGTCGGCCTCGTTGCGGCAGATCGTGAGCCCCACACGCCGCTGGTCTCTGCACTCCTGCACGAGGCCAGGGCACTTGCATTGAGCCTGAATAAAGATCGATAGAAATCTTCTATCGATCAACGAGTCTGCTGTATTGATATCTCGTGGTATATTTGATCTGTTCTAAGGAACGGGGAGAAGAAAACAAGGGAGGGCCTTGCACCGTATGCAAAGCGCAAGTACCGATATCGCGGCGAGAGCGATAGGCATTATCGATCAACTGAAGGGCAAAGAAGGTCCTCTGCTTCCCATCTTGCACGAGTTGCAGGACGAATTCGGCTATGTGCCGCAGGAAACGCTGCCGTTGATTGCGACAGCCCTCAATATTTCGCGCGCCGAAGTCCATGGTGTTTTCACTTTTTATCATGACTTCCGCGATCATCCCGCGGGTAGGCATGTGCTGAAGCTTTGCCGGGCCGAAGCTTGCCAGTCCATGGGCGGCGCAGCGCTGGCAGACAGGGCGCGTCAGCTTCTCGGCGTTGATTGGCATGGAACCACCCCTGACGGTGCCGTAACGCTTGAGCCGGTTTATTGCCTCGGCCTTTGTGCCTGCGCACCGTCGGCAATGCTCGATGGCGAGGTCATCGGTCGTCTCAATGCCGACACGCTTGAAGAAATCGCGACCGAGGTACGGCTATGACGGTCACCTTCTACGTTCCGCGTGATTCTGGCGCTCTTGCGCTGGGCGCCGAAAAGGTCGCCAGGAAATTCCAGGCAGAAATCGAATCGCGCAATCTCGATGCGCGGATTGTCCGCAACGGCTCGCGCGGCCTTTACTGGCTTGAGCCCATGGTTGAGGTCGAGACGCCGAACGGTCGTGTCGCCTATGGCCCGGTCAAGGCCTCCGATGTGGCTGCGCTCCTCGACAACGGCATCGCCGAGGGCAGGGTGCATCCGCTTTGGCTCGGATTGACCGACCAAATGCCGTTTCTCGCGAAACAGACTCGCCTGACTTTTGCTCGTTGCGGCATAACTGATCCAGTTTCGCTTGAGGACTACCGCGCACATGACGGTCTTAGGGGTCTGGAGAACGCGCTTAAGTTGACACCCGCTGAGATTGTGGCGCAGGTGACGGAATCCGGCCTGCGCGGTCGCGGCGGTGCGGGTTTCCCGACCGGGATCAAATGGAAGACTGTTCTCGATACCAAAGGCGAACAGAAATACATCGTCTGCAATGCTGATGAAGGCGATAGCGGCACCTTTGCCGACCGTATGATCATGGAGGGCGATCCTTTCGTCCTGATCGAGGGCATGGCCATTGCCGGCATCGCCGTCGGCGCCACCAGAGGCTACATCTACACACGTTCCGAGTATCCCCATGCCATCGCCGTCATGAACGAAGCGCTCGACGTTGCCCGCAAGGCGGGTGTTCTTGGTGCTTCCGTACTTGGGTCCTCCTATGCTTTCGACATTGAAGTGCGCGTCGGTGCAGGTGCCTATGTCTGCGGCGAGGAAACCGCACTGCTCGAAAGCCTCGAAGGTCGCCGTGGTATCGTTCGGGCCAAGCCGCCCCTCCCGGCGCATAAGGGCCTTTTCGGCAGGCCGACGGTCATTAACAATGTGATCTCGCTCGCTTCCGTTCCGGTCATTCTCGACAGGGGAGCGGTTTTCTACAAGGATTTCGGTATGGGCCGCTCGCGCGGTACGATCCCGCTGCAGATTGCGGGCAACGTCAAGCACGCGGGGCTGTACGAAACTGCCTTTGGCCTCACACTCGGCGAAATAGTCGATGATATCGGCGGCGGCACCGCTACTGGCCGCCCGGTCAAGGCCGTGCAGGTCGGTGGTCCACTTGGCGCGTACTTCCCGCGCGCACTTTTCGATACGCCGTTCGACTATGAAGCCTTCGCCGCCAAGGATGGCCTGATCGGCCATGCTGGCCTGGTGGTGTTTGATGACAGCGTCGACATGCTGAAAATGGCGCGGTTTGCCATGGAGTTCTGCGCGGTGGAGTCGTGCGGCAAGTGTACCCCTTGCCGCATAGGCTCGACACGCGGTGTCGAGGTCGTTGATCGCATCTCGGCCAATATTGAACCTGAAAAGCAGATCGAAGTTTTGACCGATTTGTGCAATACCATGAAGTTCGGCTCGCTATGCGCCCTGGGCGGCTTCACTCCCTATCCTGTCATGAGTGCGCTGACGCACTTTCCTGAAGATTTCCGCCCGGCGCCAAGCACGCATTTTGCCGCCGTGGCGGCGGAATAGGAGCATAAGATGTCCCTGATTCAAGAAATCGATTACGGCACACCCGCCAGTACCTCGGAGAAGATGATCACGCTGACCATCGACGGAAACGAGGTTACCGTGCCCGAAGGTACGTCTATTATGCGTGCTTCCATGGAAGCCGGGATAAAGGTGCCGAAGCTCTGCGCTTCTGACATGGTCGATGCATTCGGTTCCTGCCGCCTCTGCCTTGTCGAGATTGAAGGCCGCAATGGCACTCCTGCATCCTGCACGACACCCGCGGTGGAAGGTCTCGTCGTCCGCACTCAGACCCAGCGGCTGAAAGACATCCGCAAGGGTGTGATGGAACTCTATATTTCCGATCATCCGCTCGATTGCCTGACTTGCGCTGCCAATGGCGATTGTGAATTGCAGGATATGGCAGGAGCCGTGGGCCTCCGCGATGTTCGCTATGGCTATGAGGGTGACAACCACGTTTTCGCGAAAGCCGGTGTTGTTGCCAATGACCGCTGGTTGCCGAAGGATGAATCCAACCCTTATTTCACCTATGATCCATCGAAATGCATCGTCTGCTCGCTTTGCGTGCGCGCCTGTGAGGAAGTGCAGGGCACGTTTGCGCTGACCATTGAAGGCCGTGGCTTCAACAGCCGGGTCGCTTCCGGCGCGCGTGAAAGCTTCATCGAGAGCGAGTGTGTGTCCTGCGGCGCTTGTGTCCAGGCTTGCCCGACGGCGGCGCTGACGGAAAAATCAGTCATTCAGATCGGTCAGCCGGAACATTCGAAAGTCACGACCTGTGCCTATTGCGGCGTCGGCTGCTCGTTCAAGGCCGAGATGCGCGGCGAGGAACTGGTGCGCATGGTGCCGTGGAAGGATGGCAAGGCCAATCGCGGTCATTCCTGTGTCAAGGGCCGCTTCGCTTATGGTTACTCGACCCACAAGGACCGCATTCTCAATCCTATGATCCGCGAGAAGATTTCGGATCCCTGGCGCGAAGTCACTTGGGATGAAGCATACAAGCACGTGGCGAACGAGTTCCGCCGTATCCAGTACCAGTATGGACGCAATTCCATTGGTGGCATCACATCCTCGCGCTGCACCAATGAAGAGACATTTCTTGTCCAGAAACTGGTTCGCGCTGGCTTCGGCAACAACAATGTCGATACCTGCGCCCGCGTCTGCCATTCGCCAACGGGCTACGGCCTGAAGCAGACCTTTGGCACTTCGGCAGGCACACAGGATTTCGACAGCGTCGAGCATACCGATGTGGTGATTATCATCGGCGCCAATCCGACCGATGGCCATCCGGTTTTCGCCTCGCGCCTCAAGAAACGCCTGCGTAAGGGCGCAAAGCTGATCATCGTCGATCCGCGCCGCATCGACCTCGTGCGCTCGCCGCATGTGGTAGCCTCGTATCACCTGCCGCTGCGTCCCGGCACCAATGTCGCCGTCGTCACCTCCATGGCGCATGTGATCGTCACCGAAGGTCTCTTCGACGAGAAGTTTATTCGGGAACGCTGCGATTGGGCCGAATTCCAGGATTGGGCCGCCTTTGTATCCTCTCCGGAACATAGCCCGGAAGCGATCGAGCAGATTTCCGGCGTTTCTCCGCAGTTGCTGCGTGAGGCCGCTCGTCTGTTCGCCACCGGCGGCAATGGCTCGATCTACTATGGCCTTGGCGTCACCGAACACAGCCAGGGCTCGACGACTGTCATGGCCATCGCCAATCTCGCCATGGCGACCGGCAATATCGGACGCAAGGGCGTCGGTGTGAACCCTCTGCGCGGCCAGAACAATGTGCAGGGTTCTTGCGATATGGGTTCCTTCCCGCACGAATTGCCGGGCTATCGCCATATCTCCGATGAATCTACGCGCGATATTTTCGACAAGCTCTGGGGCATCAAGCTGCAGGATGAACCGGGGCTGCGCATTCCCAACATGCTCGACGCGGCCGTCGATGGTACGTTCAAGGGCATCTATATCCAGGGCGAAGACATTCTCCAGTCCGACCCGGACACGAAGCATGTCGCTGCCGGTCTTGCTGCGATGGAATGTGTCGTTGTGCACGATCTCTTTCTCAACGAAACCGCCAACTACGCACACGTCTTTCTGCCTGGATCGACCTTCCTTGAGAAGGACGGCACTTTCACCAATGCCGAGCGCCGTATCAATCGTGTACGCAAGGTGATGAGTCCACTCAACGGCTATGCCGATTGGGAAGTCACGCAAAACCTTGCCAAGGCGATGGGTCTCAACTGGAACTACCAGCATCCCTCCGAGATCATGGACGAAGTTGCGCTGACGACGCCGAGCTTTGCTGGTGTGTCTTTCGACCTCCTCGATCGGGAGGGGTTCGGTGCAGTGGCCATGCAATGAAAAGGCGCCATTGGGCACACCGATCATGCATATTGAGAGCTTTGCTCGTGGACGGGGCAAGTTCATCCGCACCGAATATGTTGCAACGGACGAGCGTACCGGACCGCGTTTTCCATTGCTGCTCACGACTGGCCGCATTCTCTCGCAGTATAATGTCGGTGCGCAGACTCGCCGCACGGATAATGTCATCTGGCATGAAGAGGACCGGCTTGAGATTCACCCCCACGATGCCGAGCAGCGCGGTATCCGCGACGGCGATTGGGTGAAGGTCACCAGCCGTTCGGGAGAAACCACCCTGCGGGCGCTTATCACCGACCGCGTATCGACGGGAGTGGTCTATACGACCTTCCACCATCCAACGACGCAAGCCAACGTCATCACCACTGACTTTTCCGACTGGGCGACCAATTGTCCCGAATACAAGGTCACGGCCGTTCAGGTCGGTGCCTCGAACGGTCCGAGCGATTGGCAGGTCAATTATGACGAACAGGCGCGCCAGAGCCGGAGGATCGCACCCGTTCTGGATGCGGCCGAGTAGCCATGGTCGAGCGCCTCACACGGCTATCTGTTCCGCGCATCACCCGCCGCCGCAAGGGTGCCGGTGAAGTCTATGCGACGGACAGGCGGATAGTGCCCGAGGAGACGCCGGTTGCGTTTAGCTATAACGGCACAACCCATGCGGTCATGATGGCGACTCCGGCCGATATGGAGGATTTCGCCGTTGGCTTCAGCCTGTCAGAAGGTATTATTTCGCGGATCGAAGAGATCAGCGAAATTGCTGTCGAGGAACATGATGATGGCGTCGATATCCAGATACGTCTCGCCAGCGAAGCGGGGCAGGAGCTCACCGATCGCCGCCGCCGCATGGCCGGACCCGTTGGCTGCGGCCTTTGCGGCATCGAGTCGATCGAGCAGGCGCTGAAGCCGGTCGCATCGGTCGACAGGGCCAGGCTCAAACTCATGCCGGACGAAATCGCCGAGGCAGTCAGGCTCTTGTCAGCGGTCCAGCCACTGCATAGTGAGACGGGTGCTGCCCATGCCGCCGGGTTCTATGTTGCGGGCAAAGGCATCGTTGCGGCACGCGAGGATGTCGGCCGCCACAATGCACTCGACAAGCTTGCCGGGGCGCTCTGCCGCACCGGAATGAGAGGTGAAACCGGTGCAGTCGTCATCACCAGCCGCGTGTCCATCGAGATGGTGCAGAAGACAGCCATTATCGGCGCGCCCATCCTGATTGCGGTTTCCGCACCAACCTCCTTGGCGATCCGCACGGCGCAGGCAGCTGGAATGACCCTGATTGCGCTGGTGCGCGGCGACGAGTTCGATATTTTCACGCGGCATGAGCGCATTCCGCTGGCCGGCGAAACGCTCGCGGAGGATGTCACGCTGAACAATCCGGCCACCAAACCCAATCCGGATTCTGCCGCATCGAGCCTCGTTCAAAGTCCCACAGTACGATTGGTGCAATATGGATAGTGAAAGTCACAAATCGACCGCAGACAAGCTGGTTTATATGGCCAACCAGATCGCCACGTTCTTCCACACACAGCCGAAGGACGAAGCCGTGGCAGGTGTTGCCGATCACATCAATCATTTTTGGGAGCCGCGCATGCGCGCGCAGTTTTTCACGATACTTGAGCAACCCGATAACGGTCTTGATCCACTCGTTGTCGAAGCAGCAAAGCACATCCGCAAGCCGGGCCCGGTTCCGGTCTAACGCTTTCGCACTTCCCGGTACTTACACCCGATGCCTTCTGAGCGCCTGCGCAATTGGTATGGTATTGGTAAAAGTGTCATTTGCGTATTGCTCATATTATTTCAATACGCAACTTGATAAATTCCCCGGGTTGCGTCTACGATGAAACGGATTGGAGTATATTAAAACCAATCTAATACCTTACTGACGAACCAATTGAATATTGCACTGTTTTAATCAAATGAATTTGGAGAATGATTCCATGGGAAATAACCCATTCAGATTTTTATCCCGAACATGCCTCAGTCTGTGTCTTGCAATGGCGATGCTTGGTGTAGCGCCCGCGACGCCGTTTGCTGCGGCCATATCGGACGGTGAGTTCTTTTTGAAATCAACGTGGCCCTCCTCAATAACCGGAGATTTTATGCTGACGAGCGCCAGCAGGATTATCGTGGTCGGCGATGTTGACGAGAAGCTGGAAGAAAATGGAAAGACCGATGGCAAGGGCGACCTTGCCGCGCTTCTGGATGAGCCGCGCGGCTGGGCGCAGAAACTACGCTATGCGACCGGCTTTGAATTGGAGATTGTTTCTAACGTCTCGGACGGGAAAGCATCCGACATTGTCCTCAGGAGGGTTCCCGTAGACTCGGTTGATTTCATCGCCCCAGGCTACGGTATGTTTGTGGTTGCCAACCCCAGCGATCCCAATTCAACAAAGAAAAAGATTACGAAGAATTATAAGCAAGAGGGCTATCTGTTTTCAGCAAACGCTACGGGACTGACGATCACCTATGCCAAGACGCTGGGCGGGTTTCGCGGCTTTCAGACAGCGGCGCTGATGGTGATGAACGATGATGATAAAGCTGTTGGAACACATAGAACGATTCAAGGGATAAACGGCTTCGACTATCCGCAATATGAAAACCGCCGCATCATGTTGGATGTCGCGCGCCAGTTTGTACCGGTCGATCAGCTCATCGGCTATATGGACAAGATGAGCATGCACAAACTCAATGAGTTGCATTTGCATCTCAATGACAGCACTGCTCCGGAGCTCGGCGGAGCAAAAAATGGTTATTTCCGGTTATATAACGAGTCCAAACCGCGTGAACTTTTGATACCAGCTGATCAGCCGATAAAAGATGGAAAACCGGATTTTGCTGCCGGCAAAACAGTTTACGATTCCAAAGATTGGGCCAATCTCGAAAAGGCAGCCTACCGCTATGGCATCAAGCTTGTCCCTGAATTTGACGCTCCTGGCCATGCCAGTGCGTTCAAGGACGATGGTGCTGGTTCACTCCAATATGCTCCTGTTGATCGACTTACTCTACTTTCAAAACCTTGGGCGATCTCTGATTCAATTTTGACCAATGATGTAGGTGATCGGTGGACACCTAGTAAAAATCTGGAAAATACAGTCACTTATTTTGAAAGCCTTATACGGGATTTCAGGCCTTGGTTCAAATCAGACACGATCCATATTGGCGGTGACGAAGCCGACCCAAACAAGTATCCGGATACGATCAAATACATCAATACACTATATGACAGGATCAAGAAAACTCCACAGAACAAGGATGGGTTTACGCATGTCTGGATGTGGGATGACGGCATACATATGGTTAATGGGATGCCCGGTTTGTACCAGGGTGCTAATTCCGAAATTGGAATCGTAAGATGGCAAGATTGGTTCGACAAGTCATTTCTTCAAATCAAGAATCGCCCAGAATCTAAATGGATTGATGCCGAGGGAACAGAATTCTATTATACCCCAAGGAACTTCCTGCCCAATAACTACACGAGCATTGGTAAAACCTCGCCTGAAATATACAATTCCTATCTGCGAAGATTGGCGCTTTATTCTTCTATCGGGACGATACCTAACGGGATTCAATATACGCAGTGGAGCCATCTGGCAGGATTCCCAGGGAATCAGATTAATCCAGACTATATTAATGCCGGCCTGTCGAAGACATTCCCAGGCATCGGATATTTCACTTGGCATGGAGCCGACGACATTCCAAATCCCGTGGTGCAGATTGTCGGACTTACACCGTCGCGCATATTCAGACCCTATGACTATATTTACATTGAGCGTCTGATCAATGTTTCTCAAGAAATGTCGGCCTTCTGGGTTCATGAGCGCCTCAAAAAGAGTGTGGCGGAAGCGAAGGACGTTCTAATGAAGGCATCCAAGCATCGGGAACTGTATCGGGAATTCTTCGGCCCGGTGCCAGGTGACATCAGGGAAACAACAAATGCAGACACAGACTGGATGGGCTGGGATGTATCGGATATGGCTTTGGCATTCACAGCCGCGGATGCGGAAGCCAAATAGAAATAGACGTATGGGAAATAACCAACCAACAGCAGGCCCCCGTCGGGGCCTGTTCTCTTATCTGCCCTATTGTCTGTGGACCGCCTGGGGATCGAAGGGCAGGTCGGCCAGTTCATCGAGCTCCATGGCCTCCAGCGCCGGATGCGATAGCGGATCCCTGTACCAGTCATTCGCAGGGTCGCGGTCAGACTGGGTTAGACCATTGCGAAGCCACATCTCCAAGCCTCGTATCAACAAGAAAATCTTCATCTGACATATCCATGACCACGGAAACATGTGCTATTTTGTCTGCAATTAGTGCCGATCACAATCAAGATTGCCGAAACCATTATAAAGAAAATCTTCATGAAGAACCTCAACAGGTTTCATCTCAACGGTTTGAAGGCAGTGGAGGCGATCGGGCGCCTCGGGTCGCTGCCAAGGGCCGCCGAGGAACTCGGTGTCTCGGTGAGTGCGGTCAGCCAGCAGCTGATACGCACCGAGGGACAGATGGGCCAGGCGATCTTCGACCGGACGCGAGCGGGCCTGGTTCCGACCTCCTTTGGCAAGACCCTTCTCGCCAGGCTCGAGGAAGGGTTCCAGCAGCTTTCCAGGGCCGTGGCACTTGCCGATGGCGTTGACCAGACATTGCTGCTTTCCGTTGCCCCGACATTCGCATCGAAATGGCTCGTGCCGCGCCTCGGGCGGTTGCGAGCCGCGCATCCGGATCTGAAAATCCGCATCGATCCTTCTCCCGGCGTGCTTGATCTCAAAAGTTCCGATATCGACCTGGCGATCAGACTCGGTAGTGGCGATTGGCAGGACGGCACCCCGGAATGTCTGCTGCCGCAGAAAATGTTCCCCGTTTGCACCCGCGCCTTTGCCGAACGTTTGCGCGGACCGGCCGACATCTTCAACCAGCCGATCATCTGCTACGAGAACCCGATGTTCAGCTGGGATGACTGGCAGGCGGCGACCGGTCTTGCAGGTCCCTTGCCATTCGATGGACCAACATTCTCCGACCCATGGCTCGGTCTCGAAGCGACGATCAGCGGCCAGGGCATCATGCTGGCCTGGGATCTCTTTGTCGAAGACGCACTTGCCGATGGCCGGCTGGTCGCGCCATTTCCAACCCGGGTGCCATCGTCGATCGCCTATTGGCTGGTCTCGCCGAAAAATCGCAAACCAACGCCGCAAATGCTTCATTTTCAGAACTGGATACGAAGCGAAATTGCACAGGGCAATGCGACCACAGAACATCGTCTGATGCTCTAAACTGTTTGATCTGTTGACAAATTATACTGAAGTTTGAAGAGTGCCGCTCATCTGGATTAGCAGCGGTTGGAGGGCTCTATGTCTATGCGCGCGGTAATCGGGTTTTCGGCGTTTCTTCTCTCCGTTTTCGCTGCCGCAATTCCGGCTGGCGCTGCAGAAACCAATCGCGATGTCGTCACGACGAAGGATGGCGACTATTTCGGTTTTGACCTGCGCACGGAACAGGATGTCACGCTCGATCAGTGCGAACTGGTCTGTCTTGCGGACCGGTCCTGCAAGGCTTTCACCTACAACCCAAAGGTGAAATGGTGTTTCCTCAAGTCTGATTTCAATCAATTGAAAAGCGCGCCGGGCTCGGTTGCCGGCAAGGTAATCGAAACTGCTGCCGAACCCGATATCGGTGCTCCGCCGAAGTTGCAATTTGTCTCCGACCAGCTCGTTCAGGACGCGCGTCAGGTCAAGGCAAGCCTGTTCCTGACCGACGAACAGAAGGCGCAGGGCGTCGATGGGCTCGTCGCGACAGCGCGGCGGGAGCTTGGCGCAGGTAATGTGGCCAGCGCACTCAATGCCTTCAAGGGCGCGCTGGCCATCACACCCGACGATGGTGCGTTGTGGATCGAGACAGCTCGCGCTGCCAACCGCGATAGCAAGAACACCTACGTTGCCGGGCAGGCATCGCTTGCGGCATTGAACGGTTATCAATTGACGCGCACTGCGCAGAGCCGGGCAGACGCGCTGGCGGCGTTGGCGGCAGCGCTGCAGAACGTCGAAAACTACCGCGCCGCGCTCAGCGCATATAAAACCAGCCTGACGCTGGTCAACGACAAGACCGTAGAGGCCGCCTATCTCGATCTGAGGGCACGACAGGGTTTCCGTGTCGTCAATCACACGATCGACGCGGACAGTGCCACGCCGCGTGCCTGCGTGCAGTTCTCTGATCCGCTGGTGAAAATGGGCACGGATTATGCTCCATTCGTGACGCTCAATGGCGCGGCGCCGAAGGCCGTCGAAGCCAAGGGAAGCGAGATTTGTGTCGAAGGTCTCGAGCATGGCCAGCGCTACAAGCTGGCCTTTCGCCCGGGCTTGCCGTCATCAGTGGGCAGAATCGCTGGAAGCACCGGTTGATCTCGACATCTACATCAAGGATCGCTCCGCCATGGTGCGCTTTGCCGGCGACAGTTTCGTCCTGCCGAGCACAGCACGCCGTGGTATTCCAATCGTATCGGTCAACACGACGAGCGCCAATCTCAAGCTCTACCGCATCGGTGATCGCGGCCTTGCGCCACTTTTGACCAGCTCGCAGTTTCTGACGCAAATTGACGGCTACAATGCGCAGCGGCTGCAGGACGAAGCGGGCGAACTGGTGTGGCAAGGCGCCATCGATATCCAGACTGACCTTAACAAGGATGTCGTCACCAGCTTCCCTGTCGATGAGGCACTGCCGCAGCGCAAACCCGGTGTCTATGTGCTGACTGCGGTTTCGCCCGACGCGAAGACCGAGGAATGGGACGCGCAGGCAACGCAGTGGTTCGTCGTCTCCGATATCGGACTTTCCACCTATGCGGGCACCGACGGCCTCAACGTCTTTGCCCGCTCGCTCGCCACAGCGCAGCCGCTCATTGGCGTCGAATTGCAACTGCTCGCCAAGAACAATGAAATTCTCGGCACCGCCGTTACCGACACCGAGGGCAGGGCAACTTTCACCGCGGGCCTGATGCGTGGCACGGCGGCAATGGGTCCGGCGGTCATTACCGCCAAGAACGGCGATGCGGATTATGTCTTCCTCGACATGACCCGCGCGGGCTTCGATCTGTCGGATCGCGGTGTCACTGGCCGCGCCGCTCCCGGCGCCATAGACATTCTGGCCTGGACCGAGCGCGGCATTTATCGCGCTGGAGAAACCGTGCATGCTTCTGCTCTGGCGCGTGACAATGCGGCCAATGCTATCGAGAAGTTGCCGCTAACCTTCGTATTCAAGCGGCCGGATGGCGTTGAAGACCGGCGCATGGTCAGCGATGGTGCCAATCTCGGCGGTCATACGCTGGACCTTGTCCTTCAAGCCAATTCCATGCGTGGCACCTGGACCATGCAGATATACACCGATCCCAAGGGATCGCCGATATCGGAGAAGCAGTTTCTGGTCGAGGACTTTGTTCCGGATCGGGTTGAATTCGATTTGACCAGCGATGCAAAGTCTTTGGAAGTCGGCAAATCCACGCCGGTTAAAGTCGACGGGCGTTATCTCTATGGTGCTCCTGCCGCCGGGCTTGACCTTGAAGGCGAAATCGCCGTCAAGCCGACGCGTGAAAGCACTGACTTCAAGGGTTACTTCTTCGGCCTTGCAGACGAACAGGCAAGCGAGGACACGCGCATCCCACTGGAGGATTTGGCCCAGCTTGACGACAATGGCAAGGCAACGTTCGACGTCTCGCTGAACGACGTTCCCTCGACGACGCAGTTGCTCAACGCCGATGTTGTCGTGCGAATGCAGGAGGCCGGGGGCCGTGCCGTCGAACGCACACTGACGCTGCCGGTCAAACCACAGGGATCGATGATTGGCATCAAGCCGGAATTCTCCGGCGACCTTGCGGAGAATTCCGTTGGTAAGTTCCATGTCATTGCCGTCGACCAGAATGGCCAGAAACAGGCCATGCAAGGTCTGGAGTGGAAACTCCTCAGCGTCGAGCGCAATTACCAGTGGTACCGTGATGGAAGTTCCTGGAAATATGAGCCGATTCTGTCGACCAAGCAGATCGCCAACGGGCAGGTGAGTACAACACCGGACGGCGCTGAGATTTCGGTACCGGTCACCTGGGGACGTTTTCGCCTCGAGGTGGAAAGCGCCGAAGCGGATGGCCCGGCTTCGAGCGTGGAATTCGATGCCGGCTACTATGTGGCCGCGACATCGACGGAAACGCCAGATGGGCTAGAGATTGCGCTCGACAAGGACAATTACGTTGCCGGCGATACGGCAAAGCTTAAAGTTTCGCCGCGTTTTGCTGGTGAGCTGCTCATCACGGTCGGTGCCGAAAACCTGTTGGCAACCAAGAAGGCCAGCATTCCTGCTGAGGGCGGTGAAGTGGAATTCTCCGTCAACGCCGATTGGGGCGCCGGTGCCTATGTCACCGCCACTCTGTTCCGTCCAGGCAATGCACAGGAAACCCACATGCCGATGCGCGCTATTGGCATCAAATGGCTCAATGTCAGCCCGGGCGACCGCCACCTCTCCATGAAGCTCGATGCGCCCCAGAAAACCGAGCCGCGCAAGCCGCTGAATATCGCTTTGCAAGTAACGGGCGCTGGCGCCAATGAAGACGCTTTTGTCACCGTTGCCGCGGTCGATGTCGGCATTCTCAATCTGACCCGCTACGAAGCACCGAATCCCGATGGCTGGTATTTCGGCCAGCGCCAATTGGGTCTTGAGATTCGCGATCTCTACGGCCGGCTGATCGACGGTTCATTGGGAGCGCTGGGGAAACTGCGAACCGGCGGTGATGGTGCGCAAATGCCGATGCAGGGTAGCCCGCCCACCGAAAAACTCGTCGCTTTCTTCTCTGGTCCTGTAAAACTGGACCCGCAGGGCAAGGCGAATGTCAGCTTCGACATTCCGCAGTTCAACGGCACCGCCCGCGTCATGGCTGTTGCCTGGTCAAAGACCGGTGTCGGTCATGCGACGTCCGACGTGGTCATTCGCGATCCGGTCGTTGTCACCGCGAGCCTGCCGAAATTCCTCGCTCCTGGCGACAAGGCTTCGTTGCGGCTCGATGTCGCCAACACTGATGCACCGGCCGGCGACTACCAGCTGCAGGTGACAAGCAATCCGGTCGTGAGCGTCGATCAGCCCGGAGCATCACAGACGGTTAACCTGACAGCAGGTGGCAAGTTCGATATCACGCTGCCGGTGACCGGCGAGCATCCGGGCGATGGTGTTGTTTCGGTCAAGCTATCCAACGCCGCCGGGCTGTCGCTTGAGCAGACGCTGAATGTCCCTGTCCGGCCGGCCACGCTGCCGGTCACGTTGCGCAAGCCAATCAGGGTGGCACCGAACAGTAGCCTCAAGGTGGATGGCGAACTCCTGGCGGGCAGCATCCTGCAGGGGGCTTCTGTCAGCCTGAACGTCACCCGTTCTGCGGCCTTTGACATTCCAGCTCTGCTGATGACGCTCGACCGCTACCCCTATGGTTGTGCCGAGCAAACCACCAGCCGCGCCTTGCCATTGCTCTACATGAGCGAACTCGCCAAGCAATCCGGCATTGCCGAAGACGGCGAGGTGCAGAAGCGCGTGCAAGAGGCCATCCACCGCGTCCTGTCATACCAGTCTTCGTCTGGAAGCTTTGGCTTGTGGAGTCCGGGTTCAGGCGATTTATGGCTTGATGCCTATGTCACTGATTTCCTGACCCGTGCCCGTGAACAGAAATATGAAGTGCCGGAACAGGCGTTGGTTCAAGCGTTGGAAAACCTGCAGAACTCACTGAGCTATGATGTGAACGTGAAGGATCAGGGCAATGAGATTGCCTATGCCCTCTATGTTCTGGCGCGCAACCGCAAGGCCGCGATCAGCGATCTGCGCTACTATGCCGACACCAAGCTCGCTGAGTTTCCAACGCCGTTGGCGCGGGCTCACTTGGCGGCTGCTTTGTCGCTCTATGGCGATGCGCAGCGCTCGCAGAGCATTTTCACCAATGCCCTGCAACAGTCGACACTGGTGACCAATGTCAGCCTGGTCCGCTCCGACTATGGTTCATCGTTGCGCGACGACGCGGCGGTTCTGGCATTAGCAGCCGAGAGCCGTCCGGTCCCGCCGATCATTCCGCAACTGTCCAAGATCGTCGCCAACGCATGGGAGCGCAAGATTTATACGAGCACGCAGGAACAGACGTGGATGCTTCTGGCAGCACGTGCCATACAGGGCGGCGATGCGGATCTTAAGCTCGATATAAACGGCGCCGCACACGCCGGTGGTTATGTCGCGCGGTTGACGGGTGATGAACTTCTCGCCCAACCTGTCACAATCACCAATGCTTCGGCAGAACCCGTGTCTGCCGTCGTTACGACTGTTGCTTCTCCGTCGCAGCCGCTGCCGGCAGGCGGCGATGGCTTCAGCATCGAACGTACCTACTACACGCTCGACGGCCAGCAGGCCAATGTCAGTGAGGCAAGACAGAACGAACGCTATGTGGTCGTTCTGAAGGTGACGGAAACCAACAACTGGCCGTCGCGTGTGTTGATCACCGACCTTCTGCCCGCCGGTTTCGAGATCGATAATCCTGGCCTCGTTAACAGCGCGAGCCTGTCGAATTTCGACTGGGTCGGCGAAGTGGAAGCCGCGCATACGGAATTCCGCAGCGATCGTTTCGTCGCCGCTTTCGATCGCACATCCGGCGATAATGGTGAAATCACGCTGGCCTACGTGGTGCGCGCCGTAACACCTGGCACCTATGATCATCCGGCCGCCAGTGTCGAGGATATGTACCGTCCGCAGTACTCGGCCCGCACCGCGACCGGTCGTATGGAGGTCGTCGCAGGACAATAATGGCGGCTTGGCGCATATTCTGCATCGGCGTATCGGCCAATCTGGTTTTGGCAACAGTGCTGGCCTTTGGTCTTGATGCAGCCGATCATGCCTTCCCGCCGCCATTGGAAAATGCGCGGGAGATCTCAGCGGAAGTGCTCGATGCCGAGGGCCAACTGCTGCGAGCTTTCGCGACGTCAGAGGGGCGTTGGCGCCTTGGCACGACGGCCACGGATGTCGATCCTCAATTCGTCCGCATGCTCATCGCCTACGAGGATCAGCGTTTCTGGCAGCATCGTGGGGTCGACCCCATCGCCCTGGCCCGCGCTGCGGTCCAGTTCGTCGGCAATGGCCGCATCGTTTCGGGTGCATCGACGCTGTCCATGCAGGTGGCCAGGCTGATCGAACCGCGAGAGGGACGCTCTCTCACCGCAAAATTCCAGCAGCTCGTGCGCGCCCTGCAGATCGAGCGCCGTCTGGGCAAGCCGGAAATTCTTGACCTCTATCTGACGCTTGCACCCTATGGCGGCAATCTGGAAGGCATCCGTGCTGCAAGCCTTGCCTATTTCGGCAAGGAGCCGCGCCGCCTGACCGTAGCGCAATCCGCATTGCTCGTTGCATTGCCGCAGCTCCCGGAGCGGCGCAGGCCCGATCGCAATCCGGCTCTGGCCGAAATCGCGCGTGGCCGCGTGCTGCAGCGCATGGCGGTAGAGAAGGTTGTAGGTGAGGGGGAAGCGGAGCGGGCCGGCCTTGCGCCGATCCCGTCGCGCCGGTTGCAATTGCCGGCCTATGCCGCGCATTTGGCGGAAGCTGCGCAGCGCAAGGAACCGAACGTCAAGCGCCACCAGACCACATTGCACCGGTCTATCCAGCAGGGTCTCGAAACGGTCGCGAAAGATGCAGCAGGCAAGCTGGGAGCGAAAGTCTCCGTTGCCATGGTCATGGCCGACGTGCGCACTGGTGAGATTGTCGGCGAGGTGGGATCTGCCGATTATTTCGATGCCAGCCGCTCTGGCTGGATCGACATGACCCGGATCAACCGCTCGCCGGGCTCGACGCTGAAACCATTTATCTATGGCCTTGCCTTCGAAGACGGGCTGGTCAGCCAGGAAACAATCATCGAGGATCGGCCGTCCGATTTCTTCGGCTATCGGCCACGCAATTTCGATATGAGCTATCAAGGCGATGTCAGTATCAGGCAGGCGCTGCAATTGTCGCTCAATGTGCCTGCGGTGCGCCTGCTCGATGCTGTCGGCCCAACGCGGCTGATGGTGCGGTTTCGCCGCGCAGATGTCCGGCCGGTCCTGCCGCCCAACGAGGCGCCGGGTCTTGCCATTGGCCTTGGCGGTGTTGGTATCACGCTGAAGGATCTGGTGCAGCTATATGCGGGGCTGGCCAATCGCGGCAGACCGATGCAGCTTGGCGATGGCATCCAGGACAAGCCCGAAACCATCGAAGGTGAGCCGCTGCTCGAGCCGGTGGCTGCGTGGAACGTTGCCGATATTCTCTCGGACGTTTTGCCGCCTGCAGGCGCGGGCCAGCGTGGCATCGCCTATAAGACCGGCACCAGCTACGGCTACCGCGATGCCTGGTCGGTTGGATTTGACGGCAATTATGTGCTGGGCGTCTGGGTCGGCAGGCCGGATAATGGTGCTGTACCCGGCCTGACCGGTTATGGAGCCGCAGCGCCGATCCTGTTCGAAGGCTTTGCCAAGTCCGGCATTGCCGTTACACCACTGCCACCGGCACCCGCCGGGGCCGTGCGCATCGCGCAGGCGCAGTTGCCGGTCAGTCAGCGGCGCTTTTCCATGAATGCGAGCGGGTTGCTGGCCGCGTCAACGCGCGAACCCGCGCCGCAGATTATCTTTCCGCCAGAGGGAGCGCGCGTCGAACTTGGTGCAAAAGCTGGCGGAGACATCATGCCGCTTGCATTAAAGCTGCAGGGAGGGCGAGCGCCGTTCCGCTGGCTCGCCAACGGCAAGCCTCTGCCGGAAACCTCGCGTCGCCGCGTCAATCAGTGGGTGCCAGATGGTGGTGGTTATTCGACGTTGACCGTGATTGACTCAGTTGGCCGTGCAGCCAGTGTCCGCATATTCGTCGATTGAATTGGAAAGGCGGCGTCTGATGACACCGCCTTTGTTGTTGTCGAGGTTCTGACCTTAACGAGCCTGAACGAGTGCCGAAATTACACCAGAGGCGACGCTGATCATCACGTAGTCATTGTCGGCCCTTACCCACTGGTAACCGCGTGGTGGCGTGCGCAGGTGGTAACGATGATAGTCGCGCACGACATTGCGGCGGTAGCTCGAAGGAAGGGCGTGACCGCGTGACCAGCGGCTGCCATGCTTTACCACGACCTTCTTCTTGACGATGACGTGCTTCTGCTGGTGGCCATAGAGATGGCCCTTGTAATTCTGCTGCTGCGCGAATGCAGCGGGTGCTGCGATCAGGGAGATGGCAAGTGCTACCAGAGCGATCTTTTTCATTCCGTTTCCTCGTCAGTTGCGTGGGGATTAAAAACCACGAGTTGTCTTGGGGACACGCTCTGGTTTTAGGCCCGACGAGATGAATGAAAACTGAATGCCAACCTAAATAATTTGTAATGTTTCAAATGGGTTAGCACTGATTGCTGTTTCGCCCGTGCAATGTCAGCCATACCGGCTGATATTGAGCGGAGAAGCATCGACATCCGGCGATTTGCCTGAGACCAGATCTGCCAAAACCCTGCCGGACCCGCACGACATCGTCCAGCCAAGTGTGCCGTGCCCGGTGTTGAGGTAGAGATTGGAATATTTGGTGACGCCGCCAATGATCGGCGGTCCGTCCGGCGTCATCGGCCGCAATCCCGTCCAGAAAGTCGCTTTGCTGAGGTCGCCGCCGCCAGGGAACAGGTCGCCGACCGAATGGTGCAATGTCGCCCGCCGCGCATCCCGCAAGTTGAGATCATAGCCCGAAATCTCCGCCGTACCGCCCGCACGGATGCGGTCTCCAAGCCGGGTAATTGCGACTTTGTAGGTTTCGTCCATAATGGTGGAGACAGGCGCGGCATCCTTGTCGGCAATCGGGGCGGTGATGGAATAGCCCTTTACCGGGTAAACCGGGATATGCACCCCGACCCGGCGCAGCAGGAAGGGCGAATAGCTGCCGAAGGCCACAACATAAGCGTCCGCCGTCAATTCTTCTGTTTCGGTTGACACGCTGGCAATGCGATTGCTGCTCGTGTTGATGGAGGTAACGGTCGTGTTGAAGCGAAACGTAACGCCGTTCTCCGCACACAGGGCCGCCAGTTTCTCGGTGAACATCTGGCAGTCGCCGGTTTCGTCGCCGGGAAGGCGCAGACCGCCGACGAACTTGCCTTTGACATTGGCAAGCGCTGGCTCGGCCGCCATGCACCCGGCCGGGTCGAGAAGCTCATATGGAACGCCGAATTGCTTTAGCACCTCGATGTCCCCAGCCGTACCGTCATACTGTTTTTGCGTGCGAAAAAGCTGCAGCGTCCCCTGGGTGCGTTCGTCATAGGCAATACTGACCTCCGAACGAAGCGCCTTCAGGCAATCGCGGCTATATTCGGCAAGTGGCACCATGCGCGCCTTGTTGCGGGCATAGCGTGCAGAGGTGCAGTTGCGCAGCATACGCACGAGCCAAAGCGCCATATAGGGATCGAATTTCGGCCGCACGACCAGCGGGCCAAAATGCATAAGCATCCATTTGATTGCTTTGATCGGCACGCCAGGTCCGGCCCACGGGGACGAATAACCGGGTGATATTTCCCCTGCATTGGCAAAGCTTGTTTCCAGCGCTGGTCCAGGCTGCCGGTCGACCACCACGACTTCATGTCCCGCCTGCGCCAGATACCAGGCCGATGTGACACCGACAACGCCACTGCCAAGGACAAGAACTTTCATGATGAGGAGACTCCTTCAGACAATGCGATACCCGTTTGAGAGGGCAGTAGAGATGACTCGCACTGTGTGATGGCGAAATATTTCTTTCCAGACTTTTCTTGGCGATGCGCTGAAATGTCTTGGTTTTTTGCCATTCATCCAGAATTTGGACAAAATAAAAGGCCGGGAAAACCCGACCTTCTCAAATTCATCTCTGCTATCAGTGCCAGTACATCCGTGGTCAAAGACGCGAAGACGAATTATTTTTAGCCAGCCTGAAGCTGATCAGCAGTCATCTTGCCGGACTTGTTGTCACGGACCAGCTCGAAGCTGATCTTCTGACCGTCATTGAGGCTGCGCATGCCAGCGCGCTCAACGGCAGAGATGTGTACGAATACATCTGCTGAACCATCATCTGGTTGAATGAAGCCGAAGCCTTTTGTGGAATTGAACCACTTAACTGTTCCAGTGCTCATGATGAACCCTTTCAATGGAAATATTGTAATACAGGGCACGACGCGCCATGCAGTTTTTAGCTCGATTTTTGAAGAAGGATCTTTCAGAGCGCCTGAAGCGCAAAAAAGTTAGTAACAAACTACCAAATACCGATGGTTGTTACATAGGGCTAAGTGGCTGTTCCGTCAATGCCAAGGTTGAAGAAATAATTCGGAAAACAGAAAAAGCGTCCTTCCTTCGGCACTTTTTATTATGATATATTTTCGCATCATCCCGGTACTGGCGCTGTATAACGCTTCAAATTTGCTCAGCGCAAATCGTTTCGAAAAGGGATCGAACGGTCGAATGTTGCCTTGATGTGCGGTTCCGGGGCGTTATTTGGCTTTGGCGGTACGGCCAGATTTCGCCTTTGTCTTGGCGGCCGCGGGCGGCCTTGCGGCGATCTCCGCCTGCTCTTCGGCTTCCTTGGCAAGACGCAATGCCTTCAGGCGTGCTGTCTTGTTTTCCCATTTCGCAGTTTCATCATTAATGATGGCGGCTGCGGCAGCGGTGGTTGCCAGACTCTTCTGTTCCGAAGGACTTAAAACCCGTTTTGGTCGGACACCAACTTCAGGCATCTGTTTTGGACTATGTTTCATTGCATCTCGCATTGCTGGATTTGCAACCATCGCACGCGCGGCCCTCCAAGTCTATCGTGCAAACTTTTGCTGACCAGGCTTCCAGCCTCGCGCGAGATCCATAGGACATGGCAAGCGAGGCGTATTCAATCTCTCGCAACAGGAACTCCCGTTCGGCTAGAAGGGCGGCAATCGTGGCCCGAACATCGCCCTGATGATAGGCCAGTGCTTCATTGATTTCATCTTCCGGTTGTTTGGATATGGCGTTCATCAGAATCTCCTTCTCAGGAAAGATTGCCACAACCGGGCATATAAGAAAAGGAATTTGTTCCTGTTTTGTTCACATTTCCAGTGGCATCAATCTGAACGCAGATCGATGCCGCCATTGATAGTTACTGAACGCGGAGCAGTTGTTATGGGACGCCAGCGAAGTTAGTCTCGTTTGTCGAAATTGCAGGACGGGCAACGATCCGCATCAAGCCGGGAGGCAGACCATGGGCAAAGTCGTACTCTCTTTTACGATGTCTCTGGACGGCTTTATCGCCGGGCCCAATGTTGGCGAGCAAGAACCGATGGGTGAGGGTGGCGAACAATTGCATCAATGGCTGTTCGACAAGACGTCGGAAGTTGACCAGGAAATGGCGAACGGCATCTTCTCGCGCGTTGGTGCGGTCATCCTCGGCAGGCGCACCTTCGATTTAGGGTTGGAGCACTGGGAGGATACGCCGTTTCCCGCTCCAAGCTTCGTTCTCACCCACGAAACGCGCGAACCAATGCAAATGAAGAGTGCCACGTTTACTTTCACTACCGATGGCGTCGAGAGCGTTGTGGAGCAAGCAAAGGTAGCGGCGGCCGGCAAGGATGTTGTCGTCATGGGGGCAAATGTTGCCCAGCAACTGCTGGAAGCAGGACAGGTAGACGAGATCGTTCTTCAGATTGCGCCCATTCTCCTCGGGCGAGGCATCCGCCTGTTCGATCGTATTGGCAGCCAACAGATCGACTTGAAGCGCACAGCAGTCATCGAGTCGCCGCTGGTCACCCATTTGCACTTCCAGGTACTTTAACAACAAAAGCCCCGGGCGTTGCCGGGGCGATCATTTCGTCAAATGGCAGTTCAGCTCTTCGGCTTGCCCTTTGGCGTTGCGCTCTCCGCCTTCTTCAGCATTGAGCTGAAGGGCACTTCCGCCTTGGCCGCAACCTTTTCCTTTTTTGGTTTTCGTACTTCGCGATTGCTGCGCTGTTGACCCTTGGCCATGATGCTCTCCTACCGATTGAAACAGATTGAACTGGGTGCGTATGAAATCGGCACTTTGGAATGAGATTGGCGGGTCGAGAACCTCTGACGCCGCGAAGAGCCAAGCTTGGCCAAAAGACGATTCAACATTGTTCGCCGTCATTTGCGGTTTTATTGCGGCTCAAGCGTAGCACATCCGGCAAGAGCAATAGACTGGCAACCTGGCGCCAGACTATCGCGGTAAAGCGAATGGTGTTAGAGTGCCGCCACTTGCCGAAAAAACCGACGATTTTCCGCTGGGGTCACCGCCCCACCGCGGTTCTATGGCATTTGGAGGCCCCATGATGTTTATGCACGCAATGACGTTCCTGAAGAAGCTGAAGGCACCCGTTCCCAGACCACAGAAAACAATCGTGAAAACCACGGCGTCGTCTGTTGGGCCACTCGCACGGCGCGTAAACCCGGATAGCGATGGGAAGCTGCGGCGCATGCGGCAGCTTGTCGAGCATAACCGCCTGATCTGACAAACTGCCAAGTCGCGCCGGTGCCGTTTTCACACGGCGCCGGTTTTTGGCCTGATCGTGGAACCAAACGATAGTCAAAGCTTCAGCCAAGCTGTCACACTTCAGTTCTGCGTAAAATCAACGGAGATATGCGCATTCTTCTGCCGCTGCTCACGCCGGTGCAGTCTCAAGGCACCCAGCCTCGCATCTTTGCAGCGGTGAGGCTTGGCCCGACTGGGGAGGGTTTAAGTTGCAGTTGCGCCGCGCCAAGCCCCCGCTGACAGAATTTGGGTCAGCCCAATATAACGCGCGAGGGGACAACTGGTTCCAATAATCTGAGCGGCTTGTGTGGCCTTTTGGGCAAATGCCGATCCGATCAGCCAAATAGCTATTAAAAATATCAAAGCGATCGCAGCCAACAACAAAAGGCCGGTGATCGTAACCGGCTGGTGATCTCGCTCGGACATTCTGTACGTCTCTAAATTGTGTTGAGCGCCTTATACAACTTATGCGCGAATTATCAATAAGAACATGTGTTTGGCCGGGCGATCAAAAGAAGGGGTTGGAGCTCAAATGAAGCAATGGGCCGCGGCGAAAGCTAGCACGGAAATATCTCAAGCCCCACCGCGATAAGTTAATCCCTTGGAGCTATAGGTGTGCGAACGGATCGGAAACAGCGGGAGAATATCGACCGCGGGCGTTCGTATTCTTGCACGTTTCCTATTTTGCCCCGAGCCCTTGGATATTTGGCAAAGCATGTTACATTAACGCTAACGTTAATTACAAAGCGTCCTGCCTGCGTCCTTGATGGTTCGCGCGGCGCTCGAAGGATAAGATTTTGAAAGACCCCGAATCTGGCGTGTCAGACGCGCCGAATGGAGGGGCGTCTGGTGGTAAAGTGCTCAACGGCACTGCAGATTCCGCCAAGAACGGACCCGGGCCACATGGGGATCCTGCTCCGCACAAGCAGGAAAGCCAGTCCGATTCTGAAGGCAGACGCTTCGACAAGAGCCCAAAGAAACGCGCACGCCGTCGCAGGCGAGGCAAGTCGAAACAGATCACTGTTCCGGCAGAGCAGGTGCTTGCCGCAACGCCTGCCGTTGCTGCCGCCGCTGACGCCAGCAACGCGCCGCAACGGACGGGCAAGAAGCGGCGACCCAACAGGTTTCGCCGTCGAGGACGTTCGGGTGTCAAGCCGGCTGACGTTGCACCCGCCGTTTCGGCACTGCCGAGCGGGTCTCTACAACCTCCACGGGAAATGCCTCGGCATGAACCCAAATACATAGGCGCATCGCTTTATGCAGCTCTTGATCTGGGCACCAACAATTGCCGGCTTCTGGTAGCGTCGCCGACGCGTCCCGGACAGTTTCGCGTCGTCGATGCTTTCTCGCAAATCGTTCGTCTCGGTGAAGGTCTCGGTGCTACCGGGCGTCTGAGTGCCAATGCCATGAACCGCGCCATCGAGGCGCTAAAGATCTGCCGCGACAAGCTCGACAATCACGACGTGCGCAAGGCCCGTCTCATTGCTACCGAAGCCTGCCGTCAGGCTGAGAACGGGGCAGAGTTTCTTGCCAGGGTGAAAGACGAGACCGGACTGGAACTGGAGATCATCAATCGCCAGACCGAAGCTCGGCTCGCAGTTTCGGGCTGCGGTACCCTGGTCGAGCGGGAAACCGATGCCGTCGTTTTGTTCGACATAGGCGGTGGTTCTTCCGAGATCGCCCTGATAGATGTTTCCGAACGCCGCTCGCCGCGTCTCGCCGAGCACATCATCGCCTGGACATCGCTGCCGGTGGGAGTGGTGACGCTGGCGGAACGTTTTGGCGGGCGCGATGTGACGACGGATAATTTCGCCGTCATGGTCAATCATGTCGCCGATCTTCTCAATGATTTTTCCGAGCGTCACAAACTCGGCGATCTGGTCAAGAGCCAGAACTTTCACCTGCTCGGCACGTCCGGCACGGTAACGACGCTTGCGGGCATTCATCTTGGGCTCGAGCGCTATGACCGCCGCCGCATCGATGGTATCTGGATGCAGAATGACGATGTTACGGAGATGACCAGCAGGCTCCTGTCCTGGAGTTTTGATGAGCGGGTTGCCAATCCATGCATCGGCGCTGATCGCGCCGACCTCGTTCTCGCCGGTTGCGCCATTCTTGACGCCATCCGCAATGTCTGGCCAAGCCAGAAGTTGCGCGTGGCCGATCGCGGTTTGCGCGAAGGTATTCTAACCGAACTCATGTCGCGCGATGGTGCGTGGCGTAATCGCTGGCACCGCGCCCAAGGGGCGTAAAATCGGAGTGCACATGGCTAAGACAACAACAGGCGGTCGCGGTGGCACCGGCACACGCGGCCTGCACACCAAAATCAAGAAGAAGGCCGGCACGATCAAGGAATCCTCACGCCGCTGGCTGGAGCGTCACATCAACGATCCCTATGTCCAGCGCTCGAAGCAGGATGGCTATAGATCACGTGCGGCCTATAAGCTGATCGAGATCAATGATCGCTACAAAATACTGAAAAAGGGCCAGCGCATTATCGATCTTGGGGCCGCGCCGGGCGGCTGGAGCCAGATTGCCGCCTCGATCGTCGGTTCCCCGGATGATTTTCCGACGGTGGTCGGCATCGACTATTTGCATGTCGATCCCCTGCCGGGGGTAACATTGCTCGAAATGGATTTCCTTGATGATGCGGCGCCTGACAGGCTGATGGAAGCACTTGGCGGAGCGCCTGATATCGTGCTTTCGGATATGGCGGCGCCGACGACCGGCCACCGCCGCACGGATCACATCCGTACGACGCACCTGTGCGAAGTCGCCGCGGATTTTGCTGTTGCCGTTCTGAGCCCCGGTGGACATTTCCTCACCAAGACATTTCAAGGGGGACCGAAAACGAGGTGCTTACCCTGTTGAAGAAGCACTTCAAATCCGTGCATCACGTCAAACCACCCGCATCCCGGGCGGAGTCCGTCGAGCTCTATTTGCTGGCGCGCGACTTCAAGGGTTGACTTACGCTCGAGCCGCGATCTTGGACACAGGCAAAACCGCGCCGTACACTGGAAACGCAAGGTTTGTGCTGCGTCTTATTCGGCCGGCGCTGCAATCTTGATCAGTGGCCGATGCCCCGATACCTCAGCACCTGCGTCCGGGTTCAAGCCTCTGAACGACAGGCAGGCCAGGGCGGACACAGCTGCCACGATAAAGAAGGCGATGTGGAAATCGGAGAGCTGCAGCGGTCCGCCATGGATATTGGTGGAAACCTCGAGAATGCCACCCGCAACCGCAACCCCAAGTGCGATGGAAATCTGCTGGGCGACGGAACTGATGGGGGTTGCCTGGCTGGTCTGCTCGTTCGGAATATCCGCATAGGCGAGGGCATTTGTGCCGGTGAAGAACAGCGAACGGAAGAATCCGCCAGCCAGAAGCAGCAGGATCATCAGCAAGTACGGCGTCTCCGGGGTGAAGAACCCGTTGATGGCGATGAAGCCAGCAGCGACCAGCGATCCGTACATCAGCGAATTGCGGAACCCGGTCTTGCGATAGAACCATGTAGTCACGAGCTTCATGCTCATGGCGCCGAGCGCCGACACAAAGGTGATCATGCCCGACTGGAATGGTGTCATGCCGAAACCGATTTGAAACATTAGAGGCAGCAGGAATGGCACGGCGCCAACACCAATGCGGAACAGGCTGCCGCCGATTATCGCCGCCCTGAACACCTGATTGTTGAACAGATTGAGGGCCAGCAGTGGCTCTGCCGTCCTGCGAGCGTGCAGGAGGTAGAGGATGGCCGATACGATCCCGACGGCAAGCGTCGAGAGGCCCACCCATGAGGGCAAGGCCGGAAGACTGACGACGGACAAGCCGAAGACGATGCCGGAGGCCGCGATGCCGCTGAGGAAAAAACCGGTGACATCGAGCGGCCGCTGGATCAGAGTTTCGACCGCGGGAAGATAGCGTGTGGCAAACCAGATGCCGATCACGCCAATCGGCACATTGATCAGGAAGATCCAGTGCCAGCTGAAATAGGTGGTTAGAAAGCCCCCGACAGGTGGCCCCAGCAGCGGTCCGATAAGGGCAGGCATCGTCAGCCAGGCCATTGCTCCGACCAATTCGCTGCGCGGTGTCGACCGCACCAGAACCAGGCGTCCGACCGGCGTCATCATCGCCCCGCCAACGCCCTGAAAGAAGCGCGATACAACGAATGCAAGCAATGAGTCAGACACAGCGCAGGCGATGGATCCAAGGACGAATACTACAATTGCCGCCCGGAACACGTTTTTCGCACCGAATCGGTCAGCCATCCAGCCGCTGACCGGAATGAAGACGGCGAGGGAAACGAGATAGGCCGTCAGGGCCAGTTTCAATGCGATCGGGCTCGTACCGATATCCGCGGCGATCGCCGGCAGCGACGTCGAGATAACGGTCGAGTCCATTTGCTCCATAAACAGAGCTACGGCAAGCACGAGCGGAACGATGCGATTCACGATGGATTCCAGTTCTCACAGATCAGGAAAACAGGAGGCAGGTCCAGAAGGAGGGACTTGAGTCTGTTGGTGCGAGTTCCGATAGCATTGCAGATGTACTTGCTCAAGCGTCGATCAAACAGAAGTGATCCAGCCGCCGGTTCTTGTGATCGATTTGGAAGGTGCAGACCAGCGACGTCCATGCGGCGCGGTGTAGACTGCGGCAGTATCAATGGCTGCCTCAAGGAGATAATTCATGTCGACATTCGAGATTTCGCGCCGCGACCTTTTCCTTGCTTCCAGTGCGATGGCAGGAGGATTGGTAATACCGCAACTAATGACCACAACTGCCGATGCAGCCGTGCCGCAATCAGATGCCAAGACTCCGGGCTTCAAGCGGTTCAAGCTGGGAGATTTCGAGATCACCACATTGCTTGACGGATTGCGGCCCGGCGATGGCCCGCATCCAACCTTTGGTGCCAACCAGAAGCCCGAGGCGGTCGCCGAACTGATGAAGGCGAACTTTCTGCCAGAAACAAAAATGGTCAATGGTTTTACGCCTGTTCTGGTGAATACGGGGTCTGAACTGGTGCTGTTCGATACCGGGTTTGGCGCCGGCGGCCGCGAAAATGGGCTCGGCCAGTTGGAGGCCAATATGAAGGCTGCCGGATATACACCGGACCAGGTCACAATTGTCGTTATTACGCATATGCACGGCGATCACATTGGCGGTCTCATGAATGGCGAGACGCCAGGCTTTGCCAATGCGCGCTATGTCGCCGGCCAGGTCGAATATGACTACTGGACCGATCCTGCCCGCACGGGAACGCCGGCAGAAAACGGTGCGAAGGGTGTCAGCGCCAAGGTCAAGCCACTCGCTGAAAAAACCACCTTCATCAAGGCTGGTGATTCTGTCGTTTCAGGCATTGCCAGCGAGGCGGCGTATGGTCATACGCCGGGACACATGATTTTCCATATTGAATCGGCCGGGAAACATATTGTCCTGACGGCCGATACAGCCAATCACTATGTCGCTTCGCTGCAGCGTCCCGATTGGGAGGTCGCCTTCGACACCGACAAGCCGATGGGTGCGGCCACGCGCAAAAAAGTATTCGACATGATCGCGACCGACAAAGTGCCTTTCATCGGCTACCATATGCCGTTCCCGGCCGTCGGCTATGTCGAAAAACAGGAGACGGGCTACCGCTTCGTACCGGCTACCTATCAGTTCGATGTTTAGGCAGATCGTGATGTTCGGCGCGCGTGCGTTGGACCGCACGATTCGAGAATCGTCAATATTATGCGCCTCGATAGTCGCAGGCGTGCCAGTAATTGCGTTTACGTCTTTTCAAACCGGCATATCCATGTTACCAGCCCGTGCCAATTCACTTGAACACAACTGACTCGGCGCGCCACCACCGTGGTGCGCCCTTTAGTCGTATCAGCCGTATTGTAAGGAATTGGTCATGGCAAAAATCGTTGAATCCGCGACAGGCGCACTCGCACTGACATTTGATGATGTCCTGCTGCAGCCCGGTCACTCCGAGGTCATGCCCGGCCAGACCGACATCCGCACCCGCATCGCACCCGATATCGAACTCAATCTGCCGCTGCTGTCGGCAGCCATGGACACGGTCACCGAGATCGCGTCTCGCCATCGCCATGGCGCAGGCAGGTGGCATGGGCGTCATTCACCGCAATCTCACACCTGAGCTGCAGGCCGAAGAGGTTCGCCAGGTGAAGAAGTTCGAGATCCGGCATGGTCGTCAATCCCGTCACCATTGGACCGGATGCGACACTGGCCGATGCACAGGCGCTGATGCGTGCCCATGGCATTTCCGGCATTCCGGTCGTTGAGAATGCGGGAGAGGGCAGCCGCAAGCCAGGCCGTCTCGTCGGCATCCTCACCAACCGCGACGTGCGCTTCGCCTCCGATCCCGCTCAGAAAATCTACGAGCTGATGACGCGCGAAAACCTGATCACCGTGCGCGAAAACAATGTTGAGCATGAAGAAGCCAAGCGCCTGTTGCATCAGCACCGTATCGAAAAGCTGCTGGTCGTCGACGATAAGGGCTATTGTGTTGGCCTGATCACTGTCAAGGACATGGAGAAGTCGCAGCTCAACCCGAATGCCGCCAAGGATTCGCAAGGCCGGCTTCGCGTCGCCGCCGCATCCAGCGTCGGCGAGGACGGTTTCGAACGTGCCGAGCGCCTCATTGCCGCTGGCGTCGACGTGCTTGTCATCGATACGGCCCACGGCCATTCCCAGCGCGTTCTGGATGCCGTTACCCGCGCCAAGAAGATGTCCAACGCCGTGCGCATCATCGCCGGCAATGTGGCAACGGCTGCGGGAACGCAGGCGCTCATCGATGCGGGCGCCGACGCGGTCAAGGTCGGCATTGGACCGGGCTCGATCTGCACCACGCGTATCGTCGCCGGTGTCGGCGTCCCGCAGCTGTCCGCCATCATGTCCGCAGTCGAAGCTGCGCATAAGTCGAACGTGCCGGTCATTGCCGATGGCGGTATCAAGTATTCCGGTGATTTCGCCAAAGCGCTCGCTGCCGGTGCGGCTGCTGCCATGGCCGGTTCGGCGCTGGCCGGTACTGAAGAAAGCCCCGGTGAGGTCTATTTGTACCAGGGCCGCTCCTTCAAGGCCTATCGCGGCATGGGCTCTGTTGGCGCCATGGCTCGTGGCTCGGCGGACCGTTATTTCCAGGCCGAAGTGCGTGATGAACTAAAGCTCGTGCCCGAAGGCATCGAAGGTCAGGTTGCCTACAAGGGGCCGGTCTCCGGCGTCCTGCACCAGCTGGCGGGTGGCCTTCGCGCTTCCATGGGATATGTAGGCGCAAAGAATTTGGAAGAATTCCGCGAAAAGGCTACATTCGTGCGCATCACCAATGCTGGCCTGCGCGAGAGCCACACCCATGATGTCACCATCACCCGTGAGAGCCCGAACTATCCGGGCGGCAACTGACAAACAACGCGGAGGGCGCGATGTCTGACACCGCCCTTCGCGATCATTTCTCGACCATGGCCCGCAACAGTGCCTGGTCGAGATCATCGGCTCCTGAGTGCTTGTGAGCAGCTCACCGATGCGGAATTCGCGCAGGAGCGCACCAGTTTCTTCCCATCCATCCAGCTGACCCTCAACCACAATCTTATCGTCGATCACATTTACATGGCCGATATGATCGGCAAGGGCCGCAAGAATATTGGCCTCGCTGGCGATATTCCCTATCCGAAAGCTACGGAACTAAAGCTTGCCCAGACCGAGTTCGACAACAGCCTTATCGGCTTTTGCGATGATCTCGCTCCGGAAGACCTCGACAGGATTATCTCGATCACATGGGGCACCGGCGAGACGTCGCAGGAACCCATCTACCTGGTGCTGTCGCATCTCTTCGTTCACCAGATTCATCATCGCGGGCAGGCACATGCCATGCTGGCGGGGACCAACGTTCCACCGCCGCAGCTCGACGAATTCTTCCTGAACTATGACAAGCCGCGACGGCAGGGTGAGCCATTTACGGAGTAAGGCTCCCAACTCATGGAATGATCTTCCGCTCCCGCAGATCGCTGAACACGCGCAGGAACATCTCTTCCGTATCGACATACTCGTGAAAGCCGGCGCGCCGCAATTTCGTGCCATCGGCAAAGAAATCATAGTTCCAGCCGAAGACGGCATCGCCAAATCCCCAGGATGACACATCGCTGTAGGGCGTATGCATAAGACTGTGCTTGTCGACCATCCTGTTCCACAGCGTCTCCTTGTCGGACATGACGACGGTTAGCGACATGGGAAGCGGCGGGGCGAGCTGCAGATCGAAGAACTTGGCGATCTTTGGCCACATCTCGCTCCAGCGGAAGAGGTCGCCATTATTGATGTTGTAGGCCTGGTTCCCGCATTGCGGGTTCGTCGCGATGAACACTGTCGCCCGCGCCAGCAGTCCTGCGTCGGTCATTTCCAGAAGACTGTCATAGGCGCCGGGTTTTCCGGGAAAGCGCAGCGGAATCCCAAGTTCCTTGGACATCGATGCATATACCGCAATAACAGAAGCGAGGTTCATCGGATTGCCGAGCGCAAAGCCGACAACGACGGACGGGCGCAGCGCCGACCAGGTCCAGGCCTTGCCCTTCTGCGATGCCTCCAGAAAGTCTTGCTGATCGATGTTGAATTCCGGCGGCATGTGGTTGGCATCGGATTCGCGCGCCGGTGTCTTGAACGGACCGAGATGCGCGCCATAGACCTTGTAGCCCTGCATCAGGCTGATGTGCTCCAGACCGGGCGCAATCGGCTCGATTGCATTGACGACATTGACCAGCATGGCGAGGTTGGGCGGCACGAGTTCTGCCCAGCTTGGCCTGTCCTGATAGGCCGCATAGAAGATGTGCGTCGTGTCCGTAAGATCAGCGAGTTTCGCCTTCGCATCTACCGCATCAAGTAGATCGACTGCAATATGCCTGACTTTCCCGGCGGTTTCACCGCCGCGCCGCGACAGGCCAACGACTTCCCAACCTCCGAGCTCAACGAGATGCGTGATGAGATTGCCGCCGATAATGCCATTGGCGCCGACAACAACTGCTTTCTTGGTCATTTCGAAATCTCCGGTTCAAATCACTGAACCAGATATGATCCATCATATATCTTTGCGTAGTAGCGAAGTATTGATATCGTTCATAAGAAATTCTTTGAGGTAATTATGGACAGATTCGCTGCGATGAAGACCTTTCTCCGCGTCGCGGAGCTTGGAACCTTGTCAGCTGCGGCGCGCGAGCTTGGTCTGACCCAGCCGGCCGTCAGCCAGCAGATCGCGGCGCTGGAACGGCACCTCCGTACACGGCTGTTCCACCGCTCGACCCGCCAGCTTGCCCTGACGGAAGGTGGTGAGACCTATTACCAGCATGCACGGCAGATCCTGCAGGCGGTCGACGAGGCGGAAGAAAGCACAGGTGAATTCTCGGCGGGCCTGCGTGGCAAGTTGCGGTTGCATGGACCGGTGGGGTTTGGCCAGATGCACCTTTCGCCCATTGTCATCGAAGTTCCAGCGTCTGCATCCGGAATTGACAATCGAACTTGTTCTCGATGACCGTTTTGCCGATCTGATCGCCGAAGGTGTCGACGTCGCGATCCGCTTCGGCGATCTGAAATCTTCCGATCTCGTCGCCAGAAAACTGGCGACATTCGAGCGTGTTCTCGTCGCCTCGCCGGCCTACCTTGCCGCTCATGGCAATCCGCAGACGCCGCATGATCTCTCGCAGCACCGGCACATCCGGTTTGTCTGGTCGCCGCAGGGCGAGGCAATTCCGCTTGTCGGGCCGGGCGGTCCGGTTACCGTGCCGGTGCGCTCGAGCTTTCTTGCCAACAACGCCTTCGTGCTCAATGAAGCACTCTGCGCTGGCCTTGGCGTCGGCGGCGCGCAGGTGCCCTTGATTAAATCGCTCCTCGACGAGCGCAAGCTGGTACGGGTGCTGCCGGATTATTCCTATGCGCCGATGGAGATTCATGTGGTCTATGCGACTGTTCGATTCATGCCGCGCAAGGTGCGCGCCTTCATCGATCATCTGGCCTCTGGTCTCAAACAGGTGCCGGGCTTGCGCATGGTCCACATCCCTGAAAAGAACGTATAGGCAAGTTCAGGAGGGCATCATGTCGCAAACCGCAATTTTCTGGCCGATGATCGCACTGACGGCCTTGATCTATCTGGTCTATGCACTGGTTCTGCTTCGGCGCAGGAAGGCTGTGACGAGCGGACAAGCTGCCGCGACGTGATTTCAAGCTTCCCCTCAATGAACCGGAAGCCAGTGTCACGGCCATACGGAACCTGATCAATCTTTTTGAATTGCCCATGCTTTTCTACGTGGTCTGCCTGGCGCTCTATGCAGTAAACGGCGCTACCTTGCTTGCGGTTATTGTCGCGTGGTGTTTTGTTGCCATGCGCATCGCCCACACCCTCGTTCATGTCACAACAAACCGGCTCAGATTGCGTCAGCCGATCTTTGCAATCGGTTGTGCCCTCAATGGAATGCTGTGGATCCTCCTGGCGCTGCATATCGCGGTGCCTCCAACAGCCTAGAGCAATTACCCGCCTGTTTCCGGCAACTGCAGCTGCCGATCAGCGCTCAAACTGTCTGAAATGAAAAATAGGAAAGCCGGGGCTCCATGCTCCGGCTTTCTTTTACTGCCGCAGCCATGTATGCGACACTCAAAGAAAAACAAAGGAATGCACATGCGACTTGGTGGACGCCTGCAGGCGGCAATCGAAGTTCTGGACGATATTGAAAACCGCAAGCGGCCGGCCTCCGACGCTTTGAAGGACTGGGGGTTGTCACACCGCTTTGCCGGTGCCGGGGACCGCGCTGTCATTGGCAATATCGTCTATGATGCCCTCAGGCGGAAACTATCGCTGGGCTGGCGCATGGACAGTGACGCCGCGCGGCATATCGCCTTTGGCGTTTTGCTTTCCGATGCGGAACTCAACATTGACGAGGTCGGCACCGCGCTCGATGGCGACAAGTTTGCCCCCGAACCGCTGGAGGCCGGGCGTATGGCCGCATGGCAATCCCGCGACCTCGCTTCTGCACCCGACCATGTCCGCGCCGATGTGCCGGAATGGTGCGTACCGCATTTCCAGGCCATCTTTAACGACAACTGGGTGGAGGAAGCCGCTGCGCTTAGCGACCGGCCGCCCGTCGACCTTCGCGTCAACACGCTGAAGGCTGATCGCGAGAAAGTGCTGAAGGAGCTCGCCCGTGCGGGTGCCAATCCCGCGCCTTTATTGGAAACCGCAGTGCGCGTGCCGCCGCTGCGCGCCATGGGCCGTCATCCCAACGTCCAGGCAGAGCCGGCCTTCCAGCGTGGGCTGTTCGAAGTCCAGGATCTGGGTTCACAACTCGCTGCAAAACTCAGCAACGCCAAGGCTGGCGAACAGGTGCTCGACTATTGCGCCGGGGCTGGAGGCAAAACTCTGGCTCTCGCTGCGGAGATGGGCAACAAGGGCCAGATCCATGCCTATGATGCCGAACGCGCCCGGCTGGCGCCGATCTTCGATCGGCTGAAGCGCGCAGGGGTGCGCAACGCCCAGGCCCACGCCAATGTTGGCGATCTTGCCCCTTTGGAGGGCCAGATGGATCTGGTTCTCGTCGATGCACCTTGCACGGGTTCCGGTACATGGCGGCGCAGGCCCGATGCCAAGTGGCGCCTGAGCGACCAGCAGCTGGAACGCCGCGAGGTGGAACAGCGCGAGGTGCTGGATGCGGCCAAGACCTATGTGAAGGCCGGCGGACGCCTGGTCTATATTACTTGCTCGCTGTTCGCGCCGGAGAATGGCAACCAGGTTGCGGCTTTCCTTGAAGGCAACCCCGAATACAGCGTCCTCGATACGCAACCGCTCTGGGATCAGGCTGTACCTGCAAAGACCGGATTGCAACCCCTGTTCAAGGATGGAACAGCCATTCTTTCACCCTTGTCCACATCCACTGATGGCTTCTTCATTTCAGTTCTCAGACGGGAAAAATAAAGCTACAAATGTGACCGTATCCTTCGCGTGAGAGAGGTCACATGTCCCGTTCCCAGGCGCTTCTATTGTTTCTTGTATTGGTTGTGGGCGGCGGACTTACCATAGGATATCTCACCCTCCCGGGCGAATGGTACGCCGGTCTCGTCAAGCCTTCGTTCAATCCGCCGAACTGGATTTTCGCCCCCGTCTGGACCGTGCTCTATATCCTCATCGCCATTGCCGGTTGGCGAGTCTGGGACCGGGAATTGACAGCACCCCAACAATTCTGGTGGGCGCTGCTTGTACTGAATTTCCTCTGGTCACCCGCCTTCTTCGGGTTCCAGAAGATGGGCCTCGCGCTGGCCGTCATCGTCCTATTGCTTGTCGCGATCGTTGGCTTCATCAGCGTGACCTGGAATTCCGAGCGGGTATCGGCACTGCTGTTTGTGCCCTATCTTCTCTGGGTGGCCTTCGCGACACTACTCAATGCGTCACTCTGGACCCTCAATGCAGGTTGATATGCTCGCTTATTTGACGCCGGTTGCCGGCAAAAAAGTTCTTTTTGCCATGGCTGTCGATGCGGAATATGGTCCGCATCTGCAGCGTCTGTTCACGCCGCTGATCACCGGCGTTGGCCCGGTGGAGGCTGCTGTCAGTGTCTCGGCGACGTTGGCCAGTCTGGCCGCCAACCAATCTCTGCCAGATCTTGTCGTGTCGCTGGGCTCTGCCGGGTCGCGCACTCTGGAACAGGCGGAAATCTATCAGGCGACCTGTGTCTCCTACCGCGACATGGACGCATCGCCGCTTGGCTTCAAGAAAGGGGCAACGCCCTTCCTCGACCTGCCAGTAACAGTCCCGCTACGCCACCGCATTCCGGGCGTAAAGGAAGCGTCGCTGTCAACCGGCGCCAATATCGTTTCCGGCGGGGCCTATGACACGATCGAAGCCGATATGGTCGAGATGGAAACCTTCGCTGTGTTGCGCGCCTGCCAGCGTTTCGAAATTCCGCTCATTGGTCTGCGCGGCATTTCTGACGGATCGGAGGAATTGCGCCATGTCAGCGACTGGACGGAGTATCTGCACGTGATCGATGAAAAGCTGGCACTGGCCGTTGAGGCTATGGGCTCGGCAATTGCGGACAGGGTGTTGATTCTGTGATCCCTACCGCCGTCTTCTGAATCAAATTCGCAATGGCTTCACCCGCCTTGTGAACAAACGGAATCAGTTTTTCAGTCACTTGCGGTAACCCATTGCGCCGACTCGACAATTGCTTTAAAGGCCCGCCATGAACACACCCACTCATCCCGATACAGTCCTCATTGTCGATTTCGGCAGCCAGGTAACGCAGCTGATTGCGCGACGCGTGCGCGAAGCCGGTGTCTATTCCGAGATCGTTCCCTTTCAATCCGCAGATGAAGCTTTCCGCCGCATCAATCCGAAGGCGGTCATCCTTTCCGGCAGTCCACATTCCACGGTCGATATCGGCAGTCCGCGCGCGCCGCAGCAAATCTTCGAAGCCAATATCCCGGTTCTCGGCATCTGCTACGGCGAACAGACGATGTGCGCCCAGCTCGGAGGCAAGGTGGAGGGCGGGCATCACCGCGAATTCGGTCGCGCTTTCCTCGACATTCAGGAAGAATGCGCGCTGTTTGAAGGCGTCTGGGCCAAGGGAACACGCCACCAGGTGTGGATGAGCCACGGCGACCGCGTTGTCGAAATACCCGATGGCTTCAAGGTTGTTGGCACATCGACAGGCGCGCCCTTTGCGGCGATCGCCAACGAAGCCAGGAAATACTACGCCGTGCAATTCCACCCGGAAGTTGTGCATACGCCAGACGGCGCGAAACTCCTTGAGAATTTCGTCCACCGCATCGCCGGCATCAAGGGCGACTGGACCATGCATGCGTACCGCGAACACGCGGTCGATGCTATCCGCAAGCAGGTCGGCGACAAGAAGGTGATCTGTGCGCTGTCCGGCGGCGTCGATTCGTCCGTCGCGGCATTGCTCATCCACGAGGCGGTCGGCGACCAGCTGACCTGCATCCTTGTCGACCATGGCCTGATGCGCAAGAACGAGGCGGCAGACGTCGTCGCCATGTTCCGCGAACATTACAATCTGCCGCTCATTCTTGTGGACGCATCGGAGCGCTTTATCAGCGCGCTCGAAGGCGAATCCGACCCGGAAAAGAAGCGTAAGACGATTGGCAGGCTCTTCATCGAAGTCTTTGAAGAAGAAGCCAAAAAACTTGGCGGCGCTGACTTCCTTGCGCAAGGGACCCTCTATCCCGACGTCATCGAAAGCGTGTCCTTCACAGGCGGTCCTTCGGTGACGATCAAGTCGCACCACAATGTCGGCGGCCTGCCGGATCGCATGAACATGAAGCTGGTCGAGCCGCTGCGCGAACTCTTCAAGGATGAGGTTCGTGTGCTCGGCAAGGAGCTTGGCCTGCCGGATCATTTCATCGGCCGCCATCCCTTCCCTGGTCCCGGTCTTGCCATTCGCTGCCCTGGCGGTATCACCCGCGAAAAACTGGAGATCCTGCGCGAGGCTGATGCGGTCTATCTCGACGAGATCCGCAAGGCTGGCCTTTACGATGTCATTTGGCAGGCCTTCGCCGTGCTGCTGCCGGTGCAGACCGTTGGCGTCATGGGCGATGGCCGCACCTACGAATTCGTTTGCGCCCTGCGCGCCGTTACGTCGGTCGACGGCATGACTGCGGATTTCTACCACTACGACATGAGTTTCCTCGGTCAGGCGGCCACGCGTATCATCAATGAGGTCAAGGGCATAAATCGCGTTGTCTATGATGTCACGTCAAAGCCGCCCGGCACGATCGAGTGGGAATGAGGCTATTGGGCGATGCCGGTCGGGTCCATTCGGCATTCCTCCGCATTGACCAAGTGGAAATGGCATAATCGCACAAGACTTTCAAAATTTTCGAGGGGAATGAATTCGCCATTCTTTGATTATTGAGTAAGGCGCGGTGACAAAAAACTCTCTGCCAGTTGGCAGAGAATATCACTTTGCCGAGGCGAGAATATCACCCCTCTAAAGGAACTGGAAATGGCTGGACGAACATACTTTGCACCTCGCGGCGGTGCACCCGCACAGACGCAACTCTTGACCGATCGCGCGGTGTTCACCGAAGCCTATGCCATCATCCCAAGGGGGGTGATGATGGACATCGTCACCAGCTACCTGCCATTCTGGGACAATACCAGGCTTTGGGTACTCTCCCGTCCGCTGTCTGGTTTCGCAGAGACTTTCTCGCAATACATCATGGAAGTCGCACCGGGGGGCGGCAGCGACAAACCGGAGCCCGACGCTGGCGCGGAAGGCGTCTTGTTTGTGCTTGAAGGTCAGTTGAGCGTTGTTGTTGACGACCAGAAACATGTCATGCAACCCGGCGGCTTCGCTTTCATTCCTCCATCGAGCAAGTGGACGGTCCGCAATGAGGGTGACAGGCCGGTGCGTTTCCATTGGATACGCAAGGCGTACGAATTCGTGGACGGTATTGGCGTACCCGAAGCCTTCTTCGCCGATGAAGCCAATATCACGCCGACAGCAATGCCTGGCACCGACGGGAAGTGGGCGACAACGCGATTTGTCGATCCCGCTGACTTACGCCATGACATGCATGTGACAATCGTTACGTTCGAACCGGGCGCAGTGATCCCGTTTGCGGAAACGCACGTAATGGAGCACGGGCTGTATGTGCTCGAAGGTAAGGCAGTTTACCGCCTCAATCAGGACTGGGTTGAAGTGGAGGCCGGCGATTTCATGTGGCTGCGGGCGTTCTGTCCGCAAGCTTGCTACGCTGGCGGTCCAGGCAAATTCCGTTATCTCCTTTACAAGGATGTTAACCGCCACATGAAATTGAGCCTGTCCGCAGGCGGGCGCTCTGGCCGCTGATTGAAGGCGCTCCGGGTCAGCGGTGACCTATGGAATTCGGCGTGTCGAATCGTTCAAGCCGGCCGAGGCCGCCGGATATTTCGCGCCAGTGTTTGACATCGAAGTCGATTACAACGAGCCCTGCGGTCGGGTATTTTCGCTGCAGCCGCGAAAGATCGGGTTCGCGTCCCTTTCCAATGAGTTGGAGGGCGAGGTCCTGAAGTCCCGGATTGTGTCCGACGAGCAGCAATGCGTGAATACGATCTGGCGTTTGCTTGACAGTATCGAGGATCGCCTGCGCCCGGGCCTCGTAAATGCGCGGCTCGTCCTTATGCACGATATCCTGCCCAAGAGCGGCATGCACCAGTTTCCAGGTCTCCATGGCACGTCGCGCCGTCGAGACCATGGCAAGATCAGGCAATAGCCCTTTTTCCACCATGAATCTCCCCATCAGCGGGCTCATCCTGCGGCCCCGCTCCGCCAGCGGGCGCTCATGATCCTCGACGCCGTCGGGCCAGTCGGATTTGGCATGCCTGAGAAGCATTAATCTGCGCATGGGGACGTTCCTCTGCCTGGACCTAGCTAGTGGTGATCCTGAACGTGCCGGTGCCCTCGGAAACGTCAACGTTTTCAAACGTGACGTTGGCAACCGAGGCTCCAGGAGGTCCCTGCCAGAATCTCTCCAGCATCTTTGAGATAGCTGGCTCGGGTCCTGCGATGAGGGCGCGTACGGTCCCGTCATCCTCATTGCGAACCCAGCCGCCAAGCCCAAGCTTTTCGGCTTCCATGCGGGTCCAGACGCGAAAACTGACACCCTGTACCCTGCCATGGATACGAACCAGCATAGCCTGCTCTTTAGCTTCCATCGCAGCCTCCATTGAGCGCGACCAACCCTAGTGGAGGATACTATCACCGCGTGCGGCGTGCTGGAATGACGGGGTGCATATCACAATTGGCCGCATGTTTCGCGCTGGTCATTTTACGGATGCGCGGCTCGCAAAATCGTCATAGTCTGCCGCGGGTTGAGCAATGCCGAGTTTCCCGAAGGAGTGTTCCATGTCTTCCAATTTCCATTTGCACCCGATTTCGCGCCGCTCCTTGCTCAGTGGCATGGCGGCCGCATCGGCGCTTGTGCTGTTGCATCCGTTTTCCGCGCGCGCGGCGGCCAACCAGGCCCATTTACGGTTGATGGAAACGACGGACATTCACGTCAATGTTTTCCCCTATGACTATTATGCCGACAAGCCGAACGATACGATGGGTCTCGCCCGCACGGCTGCGATCATTGATTCCATCCGCGCCGAGGCCACGAACTCACTGCTCATCGATAATGGCGACTTCCTGCAGGGCAATCCGATGGGCGATTACATGGCCTATCAGCACGGCATGAAGGAGGGCGACGTCCACCCCGTCATCAAGGCGATGAATGTGCTCGGTTACGATGTCGGCACGCTCGGCAATCACGAGTTCAATTATGGCCTCGACTACATGTTCAAAGTGGTCGGTGGATCGAATTTTCCGTATGTCTGCGCCAATCTGACGAAGGGCCAGCTCGCTTCGGATCCGAAGCAGGACGCTCTCTTTTTCAAACCCTATGTCATCATCGAAACACTGATCAAGGACGGCGCAGGCGCGGAAAGCCCGGTCAAGGTCGGCTTTATCGGTTTTGTTCCGCCGCAGATCATGCTGTGGGATATCAAGAACCTTGAGGGCAAGGCTCAGACCCGCGATATCGTCGAAGCTGCCAAAGCGTGGGTCCCGGCCATGAAGGAGGAGGGCGCCGATATTGTCATAGCGCTGTCTCATTCCGGCATCGACGGAGCCGCCCCGTTGGAGCGCATGGAAAATGCCTCGCTCTATCTCGCAGGTGTCGAAGGTATCGATGCGATCTTCACCGGTCACCAGCATCTGGTCTTCCCCGGTCCGAAGAGCTGGGACGGCATCGCCAATACCGATCCGGTGAAGGGCACTCTCGCCGGCAAGCCCGCGGTCATGGCCGGATTCTGGGGATCGCATCTCGGCCTTATCGACCTGTTGCTGGAGAAGGACGGCAATAGCTGGAAGATCGCCGATTTCACGGCGGAAGCCCGTCCGATCTATCACCGCGATGACAAGAAGAAGGTCGTCGCCGATGTTGCCGACAAGCCGGAAGTGATCGAAGCCGCCAAAGCCGAGCATGAGGCAACATTGACCTATGTCCGCACGCCGGTCGGCAAAACATCCGCGCCGCTATATTCCTATTTCGCACTCGTTGCCGATGATCCTTCCGTGCAAATCGTATCCCAGGCGCAAACCTGGTACATCAAGGACATGCTGAAGGATACCGAGCACAAGGACCTCCCGGTGCTTTCCGCGGCGGCGCCCTTCAAAGCCGGCGGCCGGGGCGGGGCGGATTACTATACTGACGTTCCTGCAGGCGATATCGCCATCAAGAATGTCGCTGATCTCTACCTCTATCCCAACACGGTACAGGCGGTCGTCATCACCGGTGAGCAGGTAAGAAACTGGCTGGAAATGTCGGCGGGCATGTTCAATCACATGGAAGCAGGCGCCAAGGATGCTGCTCTCCTGAATAAAGATTTTCCGTCTTACAATTTTGATATCATCGACGGCGTCACTTACCAGATCGATCTCTCGCAGCCGCGCAGGTTTGATAATGACGGACAGGTCATCAATCACGAGGCAAATCGTATCCAGAATCTGCAATTTGAGGGCAAGCCAATTGATTCGGCACAGAAATTCGTGGTTGTCACTAACAATTACCGCGCCGGCGGTGGCGGCAAGTTCCCGGAGATAGCGTCCGACAAGGTGGTCTTCGTAGCGCCGGATACGAACCGCGATGTTATCGTGCGCTATATCGTCGAGGCAGGTACCGTCAATCCATCCGCCGACAGCAACTGGACCTTCAAGCCTTTGCCGGGCACGACGGCGATTTTTGAGAGCGGCCCGAAGGCAAGGCAGTTTCTTGCCGATGTGAAGAGCGTCAGGATCGAGGATGCCGGCGAAGGCTCGGAGGGCTTCGCCTTGTTCAGGCTCGTTCTCTGAAGGCTGCAGTCAGGCTGAATGGCGGCGCAGCACTAAGTGGCCGGGGCCATTTCCGAATTTTCGAACCAGTCGCAGCGTGAGCCCGCTTCGACACCGTTTCTGTTCTCCAGCCTTGGGATTGTCCATCGTGCATATCGAGACCATAAAAGCCTACCGCCTCATGCAGCCATTCGTTGAGGGTCGCTACAACATGTCGAAGGGGCGTGGCGCCGATGGGTTCGACGCGGTCATCGTGTCAGTCACCTCCAACACCGGGCTGACCGGGTGGGGCGAGATGGCACCGCTCGGCAATTTCTATTCCGCCGCCTTTGCGGCAGGAGCTCAGGCCGGTGTCGCCGAAATCGCACCTCACCTTCTCGGGCAAGATCCGCGCGCGCTGACCCGGCTCAACAGGCTGATGGACACCGTGTTCAAGGGGCACCCCTATATCAAGTCGGCACTCGACATGGCTTGCTCGGATCTGACCGCGCGTGCGGCAGGCGTTCCGCTTGTGACAATGTTCGGCGGCCGGGAAAGCGATATGGCAGATCTTTACAGGGTCGTTACACATGGTCCGGTCGAGACGATGGCGGCCAATGCAAAACAAATAGTCTCGGAGGGCTTTCATCGCCTGCAGGTCAAGGTGGGTGGCATCGTTCACGACGATATTGAACGGGTTGCGGCGGTTGCGGCGTCGGTTCCCAAAGGCACGGTGATCTTCTGCGATGCCAACGCCGGATGGTCCGCCTATCAGGCGCGGCAGTTCGTCGATGCCACGCGTGAAATCGATTACACGATGGAGCAGCCCTGCGTATCCATAGATGATTGTCTTTCGGTCCGGCGTTCCCTCGACAAACCGATGGTGCTGGACGAGTCCGTCACATCGCTCGAGGAGATGCTGGACATTCACCGCAGAGGAGCTGCAGACGGGCTGACCCTGAAGATCTCCCGTCTGGGCGGCGTGACGAAGACCCGCCAGATCCGCGATCTTGCGGTCGATCTTGGTTTCATGGTCACCGTTGAGGATACGGGCGGGGCGGAGGTGGACACGGCCGCCATGGCACATCTCTCGCTATCGACGCCCGAGGAACGGCGGCTGCACGCCATTGCCTTCCATGAATGGGTCACGGTCCGCACCGCCAGAAATGCGCCGCCTGTTATTGGCAGCCGAATGGGCATTCCCGATGGTCCGGGTCTTGGTATCGACGTCGATCTGGAGTTGCTCGGCAAGCCCTTTCTTGACGCGAGCTACTGACCAGATACTGGAGCCTAGACAAGCGAGCCGTCGACGATGACGACTGGCCGCCCTTGGGAGCAGTTTTCGATCCGGGCATCAACGCGATAAATGTCACGCAGCAGATCCTGCGTGATCACTTCGCCGGTCGGCCCGCTGGCAATCATTTTCCCATTGGCAATGACGATCGTATTGTCGCAGTAGCGCAACGCATGGTTGAGATCATGCAGTGCAATCATCACCGCCATGTTCGACCGCGACGAGAGGCTCTTCATGAAGCTGAGAACCTCAATCTGGCGGAAAAGGTCCAGAGCGGATGTCGGCTCGTCCATTAGCAGAATTTCAGGCTTCCGGACCAGTGCCTGGGCGATGGATACAAGCTGCCGCTGGCCCCCGGAGAGTTCGCCGAGACTGCGGAAGGCCAGGTCATCGATCCTGAGCGCCCCGAGGATCCGGTCGATATCCTGCAGCTCGCTATCATGGACCTTCCAGCCCGAACCCTGCTTGGATGCGAGCAGAATGGATTCATAAACGGTAAGCACCGCGTTAGCGCCCGTATCCTGCGGCATGTAGCAGATGGTTTCCGCACCTTTGACCGTGTCGGACAGATGGACGATGCCCGGTCCTGCGGCCAGACCCGCAATGCGCTTGAACAGGGTGGATTTTCCTGCAGCGTTGGGCCCGATGACAGCGGTCATGCCACCGCCGGCCAGCAATCCCGTGTTCACATCGGACAGCACCGTATGCTTGCCATATTTGGCTCCGATATTTTCCAGCGCCAAGCTTACCATGAGCGCCTCCGGTGTGTGAAAATGAGGGCGAAGAAGAATGGTACGCCGACCAGCGCCGTTATGACGCCAATGGGAAGGACCGCGCCCGGAATAAGCGTCTTGCTGACGACAGAGGTGGTCGACAGGAGCAGTGCGCCGCAGATAACCGACGCGGGCAGGAAGAAGCGTTGATCCTCGCCGACCAGCATGCGTGCAATATGCGGACCGACGAGACCGACGAAGCCGATCGTGCCAACGAATGAAACGGGAATGGCGGCAAGAAGGCTCACGGTCAGCATGGTCTCAAGCCGCAGGCGGCGGACATTGATGCCAAAACTGGCCGCCTTGTCTTCGCCGAGCCGCAGGGCCGTCAAAGCCCAGGCGCGGCGGGCAAACAACGGAACGGTGACAATCAAGACGGCAGCAGTGACCCAGACCTTCGGCCAAGTCGCTTTGGTGAGGCTCCCCATGGTCCAGAAGACGACGGCGGCAAGTGCCTGTTCGGAGGCAAGATATTCAAGCAGTGACAGCAGTGCGTTGAACGTAAAGACCAGGGCGATGCCGAGCAGGACGATTGTCTCAACTGTCACCCCGCGCATGGTGGAGGCAAAATGGATGAAGAGCGCCGCCAGCATCGCCATGAGGAAGGCGTTGATGGGCACCATGAACTGCGTTGCGACAGGAAAAACCGCGATCCCGCCAACAAGTGCAAGCGCCGCGCCGAAGCCTGCCGCTGCGGAAATGCCCAGGGTAAATGGACTGGCCAGCGGGTTGGCGAGAATGGTCTGCATCTGCGCGCCCGCCACCGAAAGAGAAGCGCCGACCGTCACCGCCATCAGTGCAATCGGCATGCGGATATCCCAGATCACCACGCGGAGCTGATCGCTGACGGTACCCGGTTGAAACAGGGCTTTCAGCACATCGGCAAGGGCATAATTCGCCGGACCAAGCGCCATGTCGATAGCCACCGAAAGGAACAGCGCAATGCACAACCCGGCGATGAGGAGTATCCGGCGCAAGACAAGGGCACGGTAGCGGCCGTGCCCTTCGATACCTGCCATTTTGTCCACGTCAGCGACCATCATTCGCTGCCTTCCGGAAGAGAAACAAAATATCCCGGGCGGTAGGCTATTGGCAAAAAGCGCTCGTGAAATTCCCGGAACGTCTTATCCGGATCGAGATCAGCAAACAGATCGGGGTGGAACCACTTGGCAAATTGCTGGATAGGTATGAACTCATAGGGAACGCCGTAAAACTGGTGCCAGGCGGCGTGCACGTTGCCATTCTTGACCACGGTGAGGCTGGAAAACGCCGGACGTTCCATCAAGTCGTGGAGCTTGCTGCGGGCATTTGCCGGGTCAGCGCCGCGGCCCACATGGACAAACTGGTCGATGTCGGATTCCGCCGCCCAGTTGGCGCCCGTAACAATGACATGGTCCGGATTGCTTACGATGATCTGCTCGGGATTGAGATCGCCAAAGGTGGTGCTGATCACATCGGTGGCAATGTTGTGGCCACCCGCAAGCTCCACCATTTCACCGAAATTGGCCGGCCCGAAGGTTCTGCAGCAGACATTGTCGCCGGAGATTCCAGGGGAGCGTTCGATGAAGACCTTGGGGCGCACAACATTACCCGCTTTGGCGAGACGTTCGGTGACAAGTGCAATCTGGGCGCGGCGATAGGCGATGAATTCCTCTGCCTTCGCCTTCTCTCCGAAGATGCTGCCAAGCAGTTCGATACTCTTTTCGCTGTTCTTCGCCGGATCAACCCGGAAATCGAGGTAAACGATTGCAATGCCTGCTGCTGCGGCCTTTTCCTCGATGCCGGATTCCTGTGCCGATTTTTGCGCTTCGAGATTGAGCGTGAGAACATCCGGGTTGAGGGCGATGGCGGCCTCAAGGCTGAAGGTCCCGCTGGGTATGTAGCCTGTCTGCGGCAGGCTCTCGAGTGCGGGAAAGCGCTCGCGGTAAGCCTCGTAGGAATCAGGATCCTTCTTGATCATGTCATCGCGCCAGCCAACGATCGTATCGAACAGGTGCTCGCCCTTCAGCGCGGCGATCACGTGAATCTGCCGCGCCTCGCCAATAAGGACGCGCTTGGCTGGAAGTTCAAGTTCCACCTGGCGCCCCGTGACGTCGGTAATGGTTGCCTTTTCAGCGACGGCCGGCGTTGCCGCCAGGAGCAAAGCCACGGTAAGCATCAAAATGGCTTTGTTCAAAATCATCATTTGAAAACCCCGTTAGAGAAAAATTTGAAGGTCAACTAGCCGTCGGCGCGCAGCGATACGAAATAGCCACTCTTATAGGGAAGCGGCAGGAAGCGCTCGTGCAACTCCTTGAATGTTGCTTCGGGATCGAGATCCTTGAACAGATCCGGATGCAGCCACTTGGCAATTTCCTGAATGGCGACAAACTGATAGGGATTGTTGTAGAACTGGTGCCAGATTGCGTGGACATTGCCGTCCCGGACGGCTTTGACGCCGGTAAAGGCCGGGCGCTTCGTCAGATTTTCCAGCTTGCGCAGCGCTTCCGTCTCATCGGCGCCGTAGCCGACACCGACCCAATTGCCGCCGGGCACATAGCCCTGCCAGTTGCCGCCGGTAATGATGATCTGATCTGGATTGGACGCGATGATCTGTTCCGGATTCACCGTGCCGAATGTACCGGGAATGATATCCTTCGCCATATTGGTGCCGCCGGCGAATTCGACCATCTTGCCGAAATTCTCATTGCCGAACGACATGCAGCAATCATCGGAATAACCACCTGCCCGCTCAATGAAGACGAGCGGCTTTGCCGGATTCTTCCTGGCAAGAACGTCAGTGACCTTGGCGATGCTGTCGGCGCGGAACTTGATGAACTCCTCGGCCTTGTCTTCCTTGCCGAAAAGTTTGCCAATGATGCGCATGCTCGGCTCGGTGTTTTCCATCGGCTTCTCGCGGAAGTCGACGTAGACCAGCGGAATACCAACCTTGCCGAGTTTTTCGATGTAACCAGCTTCTTCCGTCGCGGTCTTTGCATCGACATTCATGATGATGACGTCCGGCTTCAGCGCCACCGCCTGTTCCACGTCGAACGTTCCATCCTTCATGCCGCCAAAGGTCGGCAGCTTGGCGATGCCGGGATATTTCGCCAGATAGGCCGCGTAACTCTCCGGATCTGCCTTCGGCAAATCGTCGCGCCAGCCGACGATACGCTTGAACGGTTCATCCCGGTCGAGCACGGCGGCGAAATAAATCTGGCGGCCCTCGCCAAGAATCACATGCTCGACAGGTGCATTTATTTCGACATCGCGCCCGGTCACATCCTTGATGGTAATCTTTTCGGCGAACGCGTTGGCGGAAAAGAAAACGCATAGACCCATGGCGGCTAAAGCTGCCTTGTCAAACAACCGCATTCTTCGTAACTCCAGTGGAAAAGCTGGTGCGTTCTATTATTTGATGACTTTATCAGTCAACATTTATCTTTTAGAACGCTTCCAAGTCAATTCATGGGATAGCCACGATGGACAGCCTAGCTGACGGATCGAACTTTAATCTTCGCGACGAAATCAAAGCCTATTGGTCCGAGCGCGCGGCGGCTTTTGATCAGTCGCCAGGACATGAGATTTTCTCCGAGGCGGAGCGCGACGCATGGCATAAACTCATCCTCAGGCATTTGGGGGAGGGCAAGGGGCGTCCCGCGCTTGATCTCGCCAGCGGCACGGGCGTCGTATCGCACCTGATGGATGATCTCGGCTTCAGCGTGACGGGGATTGATTGGGCCGAGCCAATGCTTGAGCTTGCCCGTGCCAAGGCGAAGGCGCGGGGACGAAAGATTACCTTTCGCCTCGGTGACGCCGAGAACACCATGGAACCATCCAACCATTACGATGTCATCATCAACCGGCATCTGGTCTGGACGCTGGTAGACCCGGAGGCGGCTTTCAGCGAATGGCTGCGTGTGCTCAATCCCGGGGGCACATTACTTATCGTTGATGGCGATTTCGTCAATTCAAACCGGCTGGAGCAGCTGATTGTCCGGTTGTCGGGATTTTGCCAGCGCTTCGGACTTGCGAGCGGCGAACCGGCCAGATCCTCCTATGAACTTTTGGAGACGCACCGCAGCATCCTTTCGCGCGTATATTTCTCGCAAGGCGCGCGTGCCGAAGCAGTGGCGGATCTGCTACGCCGCACCGGTTTTGTCGATATCACGATCGATACGAACATGCGTGCGATCCACCGTGCTCAGGCCAGCAATTTCAGCTTGTTCAAGGGATGGGCAAGGGCGGTTCAACATCGCTACGTGATCAGGGCGCGTAAAGCCGCGCATTGACCGCCAGATGCCGTATCGATGGCTCCGGCCGTGCATCACATCCCTGCAGCGCCATAACCGATCACTCAAAGTAATCAGACGATCAAATTAATTGGTTTGTCACAGCACGGCGCGGCGATAATGTCCCGCGCATGAATCCACCCGCATCCTCTCCGGTCCGCTTCGCCCTCGGCGGTCTCGTGGCAATGGCCATCGGCATGGGCATAGGCCGGTTTATCTTCACCCCGATCTCTGCCTGGCATGATGAGTGAACTTGGCCTTACGCCAGCTGATGCGGGCATTATCGCCTCGGCCAATTATGTCGGTTATCTTCTCGGCGCCATCGTTGCCGGCTTTGGCTGGGCCTCGGGAATCGAGCGGCCGTTGGTCTATCTTTCACTCGCGCTGAGCGCTGCCCTGTGCTTTGCCATGAGCATCAGTGACGGCGTCGTCATGTTCTCGATTGTCAGGTTTTTTGCCGGCATGGCCAGTGCTTTCATGCTGGTGTTCACCGCGACGATTGTTTTCAGCCACCTGGCCGCGGCCAACCGTCAGGACTTGCAGGCCCTGCATTTCGGCGGCGTCGGCACCGGCATAGCCATTTCCTCGCTGCTCGTCGCCTTCAGTTCCGCCAATGGCTTCGGCTGGCGCGAAGACTGGATCGGCGCGGCAATTCTTTCGCTGTTGGGCCTGCTGGCTGTATTGATGCTGATCCGCCAGGGCCCGGCCCGCAATGGCTCCGCTGTATCGGAGCCGCCCATCGTCTGGACGCCCGCCTTCGTCAAAATCAACATCGCCTATGGCATCTTCGGCTTTGGCTACATAATTACCGCCACATTCATTATCGCCATTGTCCGTTCCAGTCATGGCGGCGCGTGGATGGAAGCGCTGGTGTGGCTGCTGACCGGTGTTTCCGGCGCCATCTCCGTCTGGTTGTGGACGCCATTGCTCCGCCGGGTCGGTCCCTTCGTCGCCCTGGCACTCGGTTGCGCGGTCCAGGCCGTCGGCGTTGCGGCAAGTGTGGTTCTGCCGTCGCCCGTTGGCCCCTTGCTTGGCGGCGTTCTCCTCGGGCTGACCTTCATCGTCATCACGGCCTTCGGGTTTCAGGCCGGGCGTGTCCTTCTGCCGCATTCGCAGCGCCGGGTCATGGCGGTGATGACAGCGGCATTTGGGATCGGCCAGATCATTGGGCCGCTGATCGCCGGCTACCTCGCCAATATTACCGGCAACTTCACTTCCGCCACGCTGGTTGCCGCGGCGGGTCTCGTCGTGGCGGCGCTTTTCGCGTTTGCGGCAAGACGCCAGGGAGAGCGTGAGACAGTTTGAGAATTCAACCTGATGAGGTCAGCTGGTGCGGTTTTTCGAGGGGTCTCTGAAGATTACAGCAATTTAATTGCTGCGGTTCATGCTTTGCCCTATTCGTGCGTTAAGTTCAATTCCGTGCAAGTTTGCATTGCTGGACTTTTCACTCGAGGAACCTACCACCGTGTTTGTCTCATTTTTCCCCAAGCCAAAGCTCTTCTTTATTTCAGCGGTGCTTTGGTCGCTAGCTGCTGTCCTATTCTGGCTTTACGCCGGTGAACAGTTAGGAGCTTATATTGGCCTGCCGCCAGCAGATCCGAATGCTCCACCAATTGTCGGTGTTTCGGTTTTTGCGACAAAAGCGTTTATCTGGCTCTACATATATTTCGGTGTATGTGTCGGGATATTTGCCGCCTTCTGGATGTGGTATGCGCCGCATCGATGGCAGATGTGGTCCATCTGGGGTTCTGCGCTGATCATTTTCACTACCTATTTCGACGTGCAGCTGAATATTGCGTTGAATACCTGGCGTGGTCCATTCTTCGATCTGTTTCAAAAAGCCATAACGACACCCAATTCTGTCGCGGCATCAGAATTGTATTGGATGCAGTGGCTGTTCGCCGGAATCGGCTTCCTCAGTATAATGTTGTTCGTCTTCTCCAACTATTTTATCAGCCACTACGTCTTCCGATGGCGCTCCGCCATGAACGAATACTACATGGATCACTGGAGCCGCTTGCGCCATATCGAGGGAGCGTCTCAGCGCGTTCAAGAAGATACGATGCGATTTTCCACAACCGTTGAAAGTCTTGGCGTCAATCTGATTCAGGCGGCGATGACTCTGATCGCCTTCTTGCCATTGTTGGCCCAACTCTCTCTTCACATAACGTCGTTGCCGATAATTGGACAAATACCTTATTCGCTGGTTGTTCTTGCAATCGGCTGGTCGCTGCTGGGCACCATTCTTCTCGCTGTGGTCGGTATCAAATTGCCCGGTCTGGAGTTCAAGAACCAGCGCGTCGAGGCCGCCTATCGCAAGGAACTCGTATTTGGTGAGGACGACGAGAAGAGGGCGCAGCCACTCACTGTTACCGAATTGTTCCGGAATGTCCGCCGCAACTATTTTCGACTGTATTTTCACTACACTTATTTCAACGTCGCCAGAGGATTATACGGACAGGCTGACGCGATCTTCCTCAACGTCATGCTCATTCCCACGATTGTCACCGGCAAGATTACACTGGGTCTCTGGCAGCAGATTGCGACGGCGTTTGGTCAGGTCAGCAATTCGTTCCAGTATCTTGTCACCTCGTGGTCAACGATCGTCGAGCTGTTGTCCATCTACAAGCGCCTTCGGGCATTCGAGGCAGTGATCTACGACGAACCCTTGCCGGAGATCGACCAGCGTTATCTGCGGACGCAATCTGAAGAGGTTTGATATTCGAGAAAACGAGTGGCGGTTACATGCCGCCGCTCGTTACCGGTTGCTTGAAGTCCGCGCCGGCGACAGGAATCGCGGCGCCCGTTTCCTTCAAATACGCGCTATAGGTCGTGCAGCGCACATCCGGCTTGGTACAGACTTCGGTGGTAAAGCGTTCCAGCGCCCGCCAATAGGCATCGCCATTCATCAGGGTGAAATGCAGGCCGATCTGGAATGGAATGCGCTTGCCCTGGTATTGCCGGTCAAACGCACCCTTGAATGCATCGTAGGCGCGATTCTCGAATTCATTCAGATGATCGGTACGCTCGAAGCCGCCGGAATGGCGAACGAACAGATTGTAGTCCATGGCGATGACCGGCCGGTTTTGCGGACCTTCATTGATGGTCGGCAATCCGAATTGATAGACGCCATTGGCGTAGACGGGCAGGGCAGGGCCTTTTGAAACGCCGCTCCCGTCAAAGACGTAGCCCATGTCCCTGAGAGCGGCGATCAGCGCGGGACTCTCTGAAAGGTAGGGTGCGCGGAAGCCGCGTATTTCCCTGTCCACGAAACTCTTCCAGCCTTCGGGCTCGGGATCGCTGCCATATCTGCTCCAGGCGTCCCGCAATACGTCCTTGTAGGTGGTCAGTTCGCGCTTCCAGTCCGCCTTGGTCCAGGTCTTGCCATCGAAATGGCCGCAGGCATGGCTGGCGATCTCGTTGCCCTCGTTGCGGGCGCGCCAGATGTTGTCCAGCCGCTTGGCGATATCCTCTTTCGATACGGCAAAGCCGATATTCGAGCGGCCCGGCGCCTCCCCCGGTGCCTGATAGCTCTTGCGGTCGCCATGGTCGATCAGGAACACACACGAGAGAAAATAGGTGAACTTCGCATTGGAACGCTCGGCCAGCGACCGGCTTCGATCCCAAAGCGCGTTGCTGCCGGAATTATCGAACGAGATCAGCACATATTGCGGCTTGGCGTCGATAGAGCCACGCAGCTCCGCGCCGCTGTTTGCCAAGGCGGGAACGGACAGGGAGAAAGCGAGGGATGTAGCGAGAACGGTGCATATCGAACGCATGATGATTGAGACGCGGCTCCGGGAGGGAAGCGATGTCGCTACAGGGCAATTGTGGCGATGATCGGACGCGGCGATCCACCGCAAGCGATCAGCTTGGAACTATTCCAGTCTCGCTATAGTCTGCGCCATCATTCGAGGAGAGCGGTCATGCTGGTACTGATTCTTGGGATCATCGTTTTTCTTGGAGTACACTCGGTGCGCATCGTCGCGCCGGAGTGGCGCCTCGCCAAGATAGCTGAATGGGGCGAGGGCAGATGGAAAGGCTTCTATTCGCTGATATCGCTGATCGGTTTTGTGCTCCTCGTCTGGGGTTACGGCATGGCCCGCGTTGACGCGCCGATCATTTACGAGCCACCGGCGTGGATGAAACACATCACCGAACTGCTGATGCTGTTCGCCTTCATCTTCCTCGGCGTCTTCATTGCCAAGCCCGGCAAGATGAAACCGGCGCTCAAGCATCCAATGCTGATCGCCATCAAGACCTGGGCATTGGCGCATCTCCTTGCCAATGGCGACCTTGCCTCGCTCATCCTGTTTCTATCCTTCCTGGCATGGGCCGTCGTCGACCGCATCGCCATCAAGCGGCAGGAGCGGGCGGGCCTCGCGGCGCCCTATATCGTTGCTGGCCCGGTCTCCAACGACATCATCGCGATTGTCGTCGGCCTGGTGCTCTACGCACTCTTCGTGTGGAAATTGCACGTTCTTTTGATCGGCGTCTCGCCGATGTAAGCGAGAAATCAAACGGTATCCGGGTGCTAATTTTCACTTAGGGCTACCATCCTGTAAGTTTTCCGACTAAAAGCGCCTGAACTCCATTGCGCGGGGCGGCTCCAGCTGCGCCGCGTTTTATCAATTGATCCGATGGCGCAAGCCATCCCAAGAGGCATCATGACTGACGACGGCTTTTTCCGTGAGGTAAATGAGGAACTGCGTTCCGACAAGGTGAAGGCGATCTGGACCCGTTACAGCTCGCTGCTCATCGGCGCCGTGGTCGCCATCGTTGTCGGCACCGCCGTCTTCGCCTTCTACGAATATTGGACGGAAAAGCAGGCGTCGCAGTCGGGTGACCAGTTTCTCGCCGCGCTCAATCTCGTCCGCGACGGTAAGAATGACGAAGCGCTGAAGACACTCGACCAGCTTGAAAAGGATGGCTACGGCGCCTATCCGGTGCTGGCCCGCATGCGGGCGGCAGGTGTCATCGCTCAGAAGGGTGATCTGGCCGGCGCAGTCGCCGCTTTCGACAAAGTGTCCGCGGATACTTCGATTCCGCAAGCCATCCGCGATCTTGCCAAGCTTCGTGCTGCCCTTATCCTTGTCGACACCGGCTCCTACGATGATGTGGCCAGCCGGGTTGAGGCGTTGTCCTCCGATAGCAATCCGATGCGGCATTCCGCTCGCGAAGCGCTTGGCCTTGCCGCATGGAAGGCAGGCCGCGGTGCAGACGCAGCCAAGCTGTTCCAGCAGATTTCCGACGATCAGACGGCGCCGGCCAATATTCGCCAGTTTGCCGACACCATGCTCGATATGCTGAAGAGCACCGGCGCCGCCCCCGCTGCGGCTGCTGGCTGAACAGAATAGGAATTTTGAGCCGATGAGCTTTACTCTCGCGATTATCGGCCGTCCGAATGTCGGTAAGTCCACGCTGTTCAACCGGCTCGTCGGTCGCAAGATTGCCCTTGTGGATGACCTTCCGGGCGTGACCCGCGATCGCCGCGTCAATGCCGCCAAACTTTATGACCTCAAGTTCGATGTCATCGATACTGCGGGTCTGGAGGAGGTTGACAGCGAATCTCTTGAAGGCCGTATGCGCGCCCAGACGGAACTGGCAATCGGCGAGGCCGATCTCATCCTCTTCCTCGTCGATGCCAAGGCGGGTATCACCCCGACCGACGTGACCTTCGCCGACCTGGTTCGCCGCTCGGGCAAGCCGGTCATTCTCGTGGCCAACAAGGCCGAAGCACGCGGCGCCGAATCCGGCATGTATGATTCCTATGCGCTTGGTCTCGGCGAACCATGTCCGATCTCTGCGGAGCATGGGCAGGGGTTTCCCGATCTGCGCGATGCGATCGTGGAAATCATGGGCGAGGAACGCGTCTTTCCCGATGAACACGTAAAGCCTGATGCGGAGGATACCGTCGCCGTCACCATTCCGGCAACGCCCCGTTCCATGGATGATCTCATCGGCGACGATATCGATGATCCGGATGCCGAGGAAGTCCCGGCCTATGATCTCGTCAAAGCCGCTGCGCATCGCCATTGTCGGCCGCCCGAACGCCGGCAAATCGACGCTGGTCAATACGATGGTGGGGGAGGACCGTCTGCTGACGGGGCCGGAAGCCGGCATCACCCGCGATTCCATCTCTGTCGATTGGGAATGGAATGGCCGCAAGATCAAGCTCTTCGACACGGCCGGTCTGCGCCGAAAGTCGCGCGTTCAGGGCAAGCTGGAAAAGCTGTCCGTCGGCGACGCCTTGCGTGCCATCCGCTTTGCCGAAGTGGTCATCATCGTGCTCGATGCCACGATCCCCTTCGAGAAGCAGGATCTGCAGATTGCCGATCTGATCATTCGCGAAGGCCGTGCTCCGATCATCGCCTTCAACAAATGGGACCTCGTCGAAAATCGGCAGATGGTGCTGGCCGATCTGCGCGAAAAGACCGAGCGGCTGCTGCCGCAGATACGCGGCATCCGGGCCGTGCCGATTTCTGGCGAAAGAAACCAGGGCATCGACAAGCTCATGGCCGCTGTCGCTACTACTGACGAGATCTGGAACCGCCGCATTTCCACTGGCCGGTTGAATCGCTGGATGGAAGGCGTGACGACGCACCATCCGCCACCCGCTGTTGCCGGCCGCCGCCTCAAGATCAAATACATCACGCAGGTCAAGACCCGCCCGCCGGGCTTCGTCATCTCCTGCTCGCGTCCCGAAGCTTTTCCGACGTCCTATGTGCGCTATCTTTCCAATGGTCTGCGCGAGACGTTCGACATGCCCGGCGTGCCGATCCGCCTCGTGCTGCGCACCTCCGACAATCCCTTTGCGGGACGTGCCAAGAAGAAGCGCTAGGAGAATTGGTCAGGCGGTGCGGCCACCCCGCAAGGGGAGGTAAGTTGGCATCGCTCCGTTAAACTTCTCCGGACGCCGTTAACTCTCCATCAAGGTTAATGCTTCATTTTTACGACCAGAATTGTTCGGTTGTGAGTGGGGTATCGGCGTGCGTTTCTCTGAGTTTTTGCGGGCATCGGGCTCCCGGCTGAAGAATCGGACAATTCGGCAGTATATGGGGCCGCTAAGGCAATTCCAGGAAAAGTGCCAGGCGGTTTTCCGTCGGGAATTGCGTCGAGAGCAAGTCCGTGGTTCGAAGAAAAGCGCGATTGCTCTCACGGGTGCGGCAATCTTTCTGTTTTCGCCCACTGTCACCGCCTACCAGGATATGGCCAGCCTTTTGTCGGGTTCCAGATCGGGCCAGGGCCGCTGGACCTCCTATCTCGAAAAATCCCCCGCCGGATCGATCCAGAAAGCCAATATGTCGTTCGTCGACGAGAAGGCGATCACCTCGGGCGTGCCTGCCAGCGGCATTGCGGCCCCCGGCATCGGCTCTATCGCCATCAACGGTTCGCAGAAATCGCCGGATGCGACGCCAGATGAAGACCGCATCAACCGCGCGGAAAAACAGGGCCGCATTGTCTCGATAAGCAAGAAGGCTCCGCCCAAGGCCTTCAGCGCCGGCTCGATCCTGCAGCGTTCCAGCATGCTGATCCGGCCGACCCATGGCGTCGAGGTCGAGATGGCATTTGCCAAGCCGAAGATTGCCGGTAAGGAAATCCAGATTGCACTCGCCTTCCACAATCGCGCGCCCGTGAAAACGACCGACGACGTCCCGCCAATGTTGGCGAGTTTGATCAATAACGACCAGCCCGACGTTCTGGCGCTGGGTTATGCGCCGGCCGCCCCGGATTACTCCAAGACGTCGCCGTTCGACACTATCCTGAACGAACCAAAACAGCCGGGCCGGTTCATTCCACAGCTGGGCAAAGGTGATCATGACTGGCTGGCAACGCCATTGCCCGCGATTGTCTTTACCAGGGAAGAACAGAAATGCCTGGCAACAGGCATTTATTTCGAGGCGCGGAGCGAGAGCATCAAGGGACAGGCTGCGGTCGCGCAGGTCATTCTCAATCGTGTCCGCAATCCGGCATATCCGAAGACCATTTGCAAGGTCGTCTATCAGAACAACGACTGGATCAACCGCTGCCAGTTTTCCTTTGCCTGCGAAGGCCGGAAGCTGAATGTAACCGAACCCAAGCAATGGAAAGTCGCGCAGGAAGTTGCCATGGCTGTCACATCAGGGCGCATTTTCCTGCCCGAAATCGGTTCGGCCACGCATTACCATGCGGTTTATGTCCGGGCCAACTGGGCGCATACGATGAAGCGCATCGACAAGATCGGCCAGCACATCTTCTACCGCACCTATGGCGGCGGCTGGATTTAAGTTAGGGCAGGTTGGAGTGTCGCTCTTCCAGCGCTTTGCGTATTGCCAGGTATTTCGTGCGATCGGCCTGCTGAGTCCGGCCAGGGGTATTGGGGTTCTCGATTGCGATCTTGTCGTCAGGCATCAATTTTCCCCGCGACTTCGATTTTCGGATTGCGGAATCCCATGGCGATCCACGCCCCCAGAAGCTTTGCGTAGAATAACACCGTATGGCTCCTCAGATTGGGGATGTCTTCCGGCAGGTTGGGAGCATCGGGCAGGTCGCCTGCCATCGTTCGCATTTCGGCTCTCGGGCGTGCCTCGTCCGGCCAGAGGTGCAGATAGATACTGAGCCAGTGCGCGCCCTTCAGTTCCAGAAAGACCGGCGTATTGCAGCAGGTCGCGACGACGCGCCGTGAACCCGCATCGGCGGACAGCCGGAATTCACGCAAATGATCCGCGCCGGACAGGATCCGAACCCGATCCTTGCGGTATTCTGCGCAAGGCGTCGAGCCATACGCTGTAAGGATGTTCCTTGCGCCGGGGAGCGTCGCGAGACGATCCGCAGCAGCCCTGCAGCTGTTGCACAGGCATTCGGAAACGAGGATTGGTTCTCCCAGCACCTCCAGACGTGTCCGTCCGCAGACGCATCCGATATTCGTGGTTCCGCTCATTTTGCGCCATCCTCCGTGACGTGAAACAATTGCCGGATGTACCGGTCCAGATGATCGAGACTTTCCCGCGCAAGCTCGGGATTGTCCCCTGCCTTAGCCAGGACGAACCCGCCCTGGATGATCGTTTGCGTGTGGCGTGCAAGACTTTCGGCCGTCCAGCCGCCCGTGATGCCGCGTTCCCGTCGCGCAGTTTCAATGTCCTCCTCCAGCGTGGCCGCATGGCCGAAGATGCTGCGGCCACAGGCATCGCGAATGTCAGGGGAGCTTGCGTAGATCTCCTGCGCCATGGTTCCGGCCAGACAGGTGAACTCGGCGATGTCGCCCGTGATGATCGCCTTGCGGAAAGCGACATAGGCGAGAACGCGTTCCAGGGAATCGGCCGGATCGTGATATGGCGCGGCTTCGAAAAAGCCAGTGGTGGTCTCGGCCCAGAACTCGGCCACGGCGACGCCCAGAGCGTCCTTGCTCGGGAAGTGGTGAAAAAAGGCCCCTTTGGTGACGTCGGCTGCATTGCAGATGTCATCGATTGTCGTGGCGGCGAAGCCTTTCGCGCGAATGATATCCCGCGCCGCCTCGAGAAGCCGGATCCTTGCGCTGCCGCGTTCGGGCGATTGTTTGGTAGGTCTCGACATACACAAACATACCATACGGTCGGTATGTGTCAATGGATTGACTCGACTGAGGGGTCAGGGTCCCGTTGAGGGGGCTCGGCGAATGGAATTCGAACCAGCGGGCCCGCAATCTGCCACCAGAGTTTTCGTCTTTTTGCCGGTATCTCGCTTGGCCAATCAACCGATGTAACGTGAGCAATTTTGCCGGGCGCACGTTGGGTCTTTCATAGGAATCAAGACTTAATCCTAATTGGGTACATGGACAGATTGCGAGAACGGGCGCCTAATATGCCAACAAGTGCCGAAAAGGCATGGGGGGTAGGGGGCAAATAACAATGGGTCGAATTTCAGTCGCGCTGGTCGATGATCATCCGCTAATGCTGGCGGGCGTCGTCAATTTATTCGAGACAAATGATGATTTTGTCGTCGTTGGCAAAGGAGCCACGTCTGAGGATGCACTTCACTTAAATAGGAAGCTTCGCCCGGACGTCATGGTCCTGGACCTGTTCATGCCCGGAAATGTTTTTGATGTGATTTCCGAGATCGTGACGAAATCGTCGGGCACGAAGGTCGTAGCTTTTACCGCCATGACCGGAAGCGACCACGCGGTTCGGGCGCTCAATGCCGGCGCAAGCGGCTACATCCTGAAGGGCAGCAGCGCCGAGGAACTTCTTCAAGGCGTACGCGCCGCCCATTGCGGCGAAACCTATATTACGCCAGGCTTTGCATACAAGGTGATCGAGGCGTTGAGAACAGCATCAATGCGGAAGGTTGCGGCAGGGCCGATCAAGCTCAGCATCCGCGAGGAGCAAATCGTCCGTCTGCTGTTGCGGGGGCGAACCAACCGCGAAATAGCGATCGGTCTGGGAATAGGCGAAAAGACAGTCAAGAATTACATGACGATCCTGATGCAGAAACTGCATGCGCGCAATCGCCTGGAAGTGCTCATTGCCGCCCAGAAACTGGAAGTCGACAATCGCGGGGAGCCAATCTCGCGCCATTAGGTCAGACCTCGCCCTCAGACGCTGTTGCTCTCTAACGGCACTGTGACGATAAGTTGCGTTCCGGCACCTGGTTCCTGCTGGACTTGCATCAAGCCGCCGAATGCTTCAATACGATTGCGGATACCCTGAAGCCCCAGCGGGTGCCTGCGCCCCGTCGCTCCCGTGGTTTGCTCCGAGCCCGCACCCGCATCACTGACAATAACCGTAATCGCACTGTCATCGGCCGAAGCAATTACCCGCTGTTCGCGCGCAGCTGCGTGGCGGAAGGCATTGTTCAGTCCCTCCTGAATCACCCGGTAGAGGCAAATTTTCAAAGGGTGAGCGGCGCGTTCGGGAAGGCCGCTGTAGTTCGCTTCGACAGCTGATCCGGTCGCGTACTCGTGACGTTCGACGGCAACGCGCAGTGCCGCTTCCAGTGACAGGTTTTCGATCTCCGGGAGCACGAGACCGGTTGAGAGTTCGCGCAGTTCCGTAAGCACCTGACCGGCCAGACGCGCGGGTTCAAGTTCAGCCGCTTGCGGGGCTGTGTGATGGGGCTCTTGTTCCTTGCCGACAGACCCGCTACCCAGCCGCAAAATCAACAGGCTCAGCAATTGCACCGGCCCGTCGTGTAAATCCGAGCCGATGCGATTCAGCAGCGTCTCGTTGGACTTGCTCGCATCCATTCGGGCTTTGTCGGCAGTTTTGCGAAGTATCCGGTTTTGATCGGCCAGTGCCTGCGCATTCTTCAGCTGGGTTTTCAATGTCATGCGTTGCGTGCTGATTATGCTGCTTGCCCTTCGGACGATCAGAAAAAGCAGACCCATGATCGTTAAAGTTGTGGCACCGACGATTGCCCACGTCTGGCGTTGAGCCTGGCTGCGTTGTGCAACGAATTCTTCCGCGGCCTCGTAGAGTTCGCCGACGGCAATCACATCATACGTCCCGGGCCGGTAGATGGGGGCGTAAATCTCTATGAGCGGCCGGTCGGAGTGGTGCTCGGCGCCGGCTTCATCGTCGTCATGCCCGATTTCCAACTGGGCGACGACCGTTCCGGAAAATGCCTGTTCGATGTCTTTCGAAGGAAGGCGTTTCCCGATCAAGGATTTGTCCGTGCTGTAGAGCACTGTGCCGTCATGGTCCCAGATCCTGAACCCCTCCACGCGCCGCGCGAGATCCGTCCCGATCAGCAGCTCGTCAAGCTCCTGCTGGCGTTTGGCCGAAACGCTGGGCTTGCCATCGACCTCCTCGATATGGCGGGCCAGAAAGCCTTCCATATAGAGTGCTCCGGATTCCGCCCGGCTTCGCAGCTGGTTGGCGGCGATTTGTGAGCTCAGCCATTCACCGAGCACGGCCATTGATCCGCAGACGATAAGCGCTGCCACGATCAGGAATTGAGCAGTCAGGCTGAGGCTTTGCCAGTGTTGAAAGAAACCCGCCCGGTTTGGAGAATTCCTCACTTCGCTAGGGCCATAGGTCGCATCATCGTCCGGGCCCAAAGTCCCACCCTTCTATCGACAAAAGTCTTTGCATTTGACTGGACCTTCCGAACTATCAAGTTCGCCTTTCCCCCTACACCATCCGACCATCGAAACTCGTGTCGAAGTTCTTTTGTTCCAGTTTGTTCCTTTGTTTTGGGAGCGGTCAAGAGAAACCGGATCACGGGACAACGCATGATGCGTCTGCATGGGCAGGCGCAGGCCGGAATCATCGCCTTAAGCCGGCGATTTCTAGTGTGAGCCCAAAGGGAGAATAAAATGGTCACCTATATTCGTTCTGATCTCGATTTCATCCTTGAACAGATCAAGATTGCCGAGGCCCACGCCGCTGGCCAGCCTCTCTATGGGCCGGGTGGCCTTGTGCCCGCATATAATCTTGCCATGGGTCTGCGCACCGTCGATGGCACCTATAATCACCTGCTTCCCGGCCAGGAGGAGTGGGGCGCGGCCGACAACCAGTTTCCGGGGCTCCTCGATCCGAATTACCGGCCGGCGGAAAATGTTCCGCCTGCATTCTTGCCGCCTGGTTCTCCAGCCGTACCCACATCCTATAACCCATCGAACAATCCCGGTTCGATGGTGTTCGATTCAAGCCTGCGCACGATCTCCAATCTTCTGGTCGACCAGACGCTGGGAAATCCGGCCGCGATCCTGACCGCCCTGCAGCGTGCCGGCGCGGTTAACCAGATGGCGGATCTGGCTTCCGTCACGGCCGTCTATGAAACTTTCAAGCCATTCTCCGACGCTGAGTATCAAGCGCGCGTGGTTATGCAGAATGCCAAGAAGGCAGCCGACGAACTCGGCGATGGCGATCCTCTCACGCCTCCAACGGCGGAAGAGCAGGCCGCCCTTGACATCCTGGCCGATGCCACCGCGGCTCATGCAGTTACGGTGACCGCCTTGGAAGGAGCCCGGGCGGTGCGCGATGCGGCCGTCCTGCCGTTCGGCATTGAAATGGACGGCGATAACGTTCACCTCCCCAACATCGCACCCGACGAAGGCCTGTCGGCCTCATTCAACTCCTGGTTCACGTTGTTCGGCCAGTTCTTCGATCACGGGCTCGATCTCGTCAACAAGGGAGGCAGCGGCACGGTGTTCATTCCGTTGCAGCCGGACGACCCCCTCTATGTCGAGGGCAGCCAGACCAACTTCATGGTTTTGACGCGCGCCACTGTTTCCCCCGGCACAGACGGTGTGTTCGGAACGGATGACGACGTGCGTCCTGTCAACACGACAACATCGTTCGTCGACCAGAACCAGACCTACACGTCCCATTCATCTCATCAGGTGTTCCTGCGCCAGTATGTTCTCAACGCCGCTGGGGATCCGGTCGCGACCGGCAAACTCATCGAAGGCGGTGGAGCGGCGGCCGGGGGCATGGCCACTTGGGGCGAGGTCAAGGCGCAGGCCAGGACTCTGCTCGGGATAGACCTGACCGATAGCGACGTGGGCAGCGTGCCCCTGTTGCGGACTGATCAATACGGCAATTTCATTCCCGGTCCCAACGGCTTCCCGCAGTTGATCACCGGGATCGGCGCCGATGGGATTCCCAACACGGCTGACGATATCGTGGTCGAGGGCAATCCCGCCGCCCCGATTTCGACGGTCGGTGCCCTGCGCACCGGGCACGCCTTCCTCGCCGACATCGCCCACGAAGCCGTCCCGATCGGAAAGATCGCCGATGGCGACATCACGATCGGCCTGGCAAATCCGGGCAATGGCGATACCGAATACGACAACGAGCTGCTCGACGCGCATTTCATCGCCGGCGACGGCCGCGTCAATGAAAATATCGGCCTGACCGCCGTCCACCATGTGTTCCACGCCGAGCACAACCGGCTCGTCGACCACGCCAAGGAAGCGGTCCTGGCGACCGGCGATCTGGCCTTCATCAACGAATGGCTGGCCGACGACCTCGCGGCTCTTCCGACTGCGGCGCAAATCCCCAGCCTGGTCTGGGACGGCGAGCGCCTGTTCCAGGCCGCGAAGTTTGGCACAGAGATGCAATACCAGCACCTGGTATTTGAGGAATTCGCCCGCAAGATCCAACCCAATATCAACGTCTTCCTGGTTCCGGACGGCTTTGACACCACGATCGATCCGTCGATCGTCGCCGAGTTTGCCCATGTGGTCTACCGCTTCGGCCACTCCATGCTGACTGAGTCGATTGATCGCTTCGACCCGAGCTTTGCCGAGAACGACATTGGCCTGATCGAAGGCTTTCTCAATCCGGTCCAGTTCGACTCCAATCATACCATCGAGGACGGTATTGCAGCCGGCGCTATCATTCGCGGCATGACCCGGCAGGTCGGCAATGAAATCGACGAATTCGTGACGAGTGCCCTGCGCAACAACCTGCTCGGATTGCCTCTCGACCTTGCGACAATCAACCTTGCCCGTGGCCGCGACACCGGCGTTCCCTCGCTGAATGCTGCCCGCCGTGATTTTTACGAGGCAACCAATCAGGATGTCTTGCTCAAGCCATACGAAAGCTGGGTCGATTTTGCCGGGCACCTCAAACATGAGGCGTCCATCATCAACTTCATCGCTGCCTACGGTACCCACACGCTGATCACCAGCCAGACCACACTCGAGGGCAAGCGCGACGCAGCACTCACCATCATCACCGGCGTCTCGGCGGACGGCGTGATGGCGGTCCCTGCCGACAGGCTCGATTTCCTCAACGCGACCGGCGCCTATGCGGGCGGTGTACTCGGCGGTCTCGAAAACGTCGATCTTTGGATCGGTGGTCTTGCCGAGGAAATCATGCCCTTCGGCGGCATGCTCGGCTCCACGTTCAACTTCGTCTTCGAAGTGCAGATGGAAAAACTGCAGAACGGCGACCGGTTCTACTATCTGCAGCGGCTGGATGGCCTGCACCTGTTCGGCGAAATGGAAAACAATTCCTTCGCTGCCATGATCATGCGCAACACCGATGCAACACATTTGCCGTCGGATGTCTTCTCGACACCCGGCCTCATTCTCGAAGTCGATCAAACCAAGCAGTACAACCCCGAGCTCGGCACGGCGGATCCGCTCGGCACCAGCCTTCTCACACCGCTTGTCCTGCGCGACAACCCGGCAACCGCGGGCGTAGAAGCAAACTACCTGCGCTATACGGGTGACGAGCATGTCCTCCTCGGCGGTACCGAACAGGCGGATACCCTCATTGCAGGCATCGGTGACGACACGTTGTTCGGCGATGGCGGCAATGACAGGCTCGAGGGCGGCTTCGGCAACGACATCATCAATGGTGGTGATGGAGACGACATCATCAAGGACAGCGGCGGCGACGACAACATCAAGGCCGGCGCCGGCAATGACGTGGTCCATGCAGGACCTGGTCTCGATCTGGTGATGGGCAATTCCGGGCAGGATTTCATCTTCCTCGGTACCGACATGGGCTCGGAAGTCTTCGCGGGTGAGGGCAACGACTTCATCTACGGCAACAAGAACGCCGAGCGCATTCTTGGCAACGAAGGCAATGACTGGATCGAGACCGGCACTTTCGACGGTGCCCCGGGCGACAATTTCGACGAAATCTTTGCCCGTGATGCGATCGACGGACACGATGTGTTCCTGGGCGATGGCGGCTTTGACGAGTTCATCGCCGAGGGCGGCGACGACATCATGGTCGGCAGCGCGGGCCGCGGCAAGATGGCCGGCATGTCCGGCTGGGACTGGGCGACCTACAAGGACAACGCTGCAGGCGTCAATGCCGACTTCACGCGCGGAATCGTGTTCGACGAGAATCCGACACCTCCGGCCAATGCTACGCTTGATGCGTACAGATCGGTGGAAGGCCTGTCAGGATCGGCTTTCAATGATCTTTTGACCGGGTCTGATGTCACAGCGGCGGAGCGCCTTCCATTCGATCCTGATCCTGAGATCAGCGGGACGGAAGGATATACCGGCAGCGCACTTCGATGCCGAGGGCATTGCTCTTATCGCCGGATTGCAGGCAGTCCTGGGTGCGGGGGTCACCTCTTTCAGTGCCGGTGAGATCATTCTTGGCGGCGATGGCAGCGACACGATCATGGGCCGCGGCGGCGATGATATCATCGACGGCGACAAGTGGCTGAACGTGCGCATCGGCGTGTATGCGGAGAATGATCTCCTGCACACCGGACCGGTCCTCGAATACCACAACAGCATGACGACCCTGGCTGCGAGAATGTTCTCCGGCGAGATCAATCCTGGCCGGCTCAGAATCGTGCGTGAAATCATGACTGCCGACGGCACTGGCGATATCGATATTGCCAGGTACCAGGGCAACCGCACGGAATACACGTTCGGAAGCGATGCAAACGGCAACGTCACTGTCACGCATGCGATCGAGGACTCCCTGGATGGTTCGGATAAATTGCGGAACATCGAACGAGTGCAATTCCTCGACGGCACGGTTGGATTGATTGTCGGCACAGCCGGCAACGATACGCTCAACGGCACCACGGGTGATGACCTCATTCTGGGGCTCGCAGGCAACGATACGTTGAACGGCAATAACGGCAACGATATCCTCGTTGGCGGCACTGGAAACGACAATCTCAATGGTGGTGCCGGGGATGACACCTACTCTTTCGGTCTCTCCGACGGGGCTGACCGGATTGTCGAGACGAGTGGGAATGACCGGATATCGATTGCCGCAGCTGCTTACACTGACCTCAATTTTAACGAGAATATCGTCGGCACAGGAAACGACGATCTGATAATCGCGTTCAACGGTCAGTCTGTCACGGTCGTCGATCATTTCGATACGGCCGGGGAAGCAGTCGAGTTCGTCAACTTCAATGGCGGCTCCTTTAACGGCTACCTGCTTGATGGCGACTATGCCATCAGCACCGACGACAACGGCGACCGTACGGCGGCGGCACTCGTCAATACCGTACTTTCCGGTACGACGGGCGGCGACGATCTGATCGGCAACACCGGCAATGATCTCCTGTTTGGTCATTCCGGCGGCGATGACCTTGACGGCGGTGCCGGCGACGATCTGCTGGTTGGCGGCTCAGGCAACGATCTGCTTGATGGCGGACTGGATGCCGACACAATGGTCGGTGGCGCTGACTCCGACACATACATTGTCGATGACCTCGCCGACGTGGTGGTGGAGGCCCTGAACGCCGGTACGGACACGGTCGAGACCGAGATGGCAGCACTCTCGATCGAACTCATGGCAAACGTTGAGAACCTTGAATATACCGGCCTTGATGCCGATCCGTTCGTCGGCACCGGCAATGCTCTCAACAATACGATTTCGGGCGGTGACCTGGCCGACACACTGAACGGACTTGCCGGCAACGACACATTGAATGGCGGCCTCGGCGAGGACACCCTCAACGGCGGCGATGGCAACGATACGCTCAACGGCGGCGATGACGACGATACGCTTGTCGGTGGTATTGGCACCGATACGCTCAACGGCGGTGCCGGGGCGGACAACATGGCGGGCGGCGCCGACAATGACATCTACGTTGTCGACAATGCGGGTGACGTTGTGAACGAAACCGGCGGAACGGGCGTGGATCGCGTCGATGCCTCGATCAGCTACACATTGGCTGCTGGTATCGAAAATCTTACCCTGACCGGCGGCAATGCAATCAACGGTACCGGCAATGCCGGCGCCAACGTCATCACCGGCAATACTGGCAACAACCAGCTTTTCGGCGGCGGCGACAACGACACCGTTGACGGCGGCAATGGCAGCGATCTGATCGATGGCGGTGCCGGCAATGATACGCTGAGCGGCGGCATCGGCAACGATACCGACAACATCATCGGTGGCGCGGGGAACGATACGATCAACCTGCTTGCTGTTGATGGCGGCAATGACATCGTCGTCTATAACGCGAGCGGGTTCGGTGACGATATTCTTACTAACTTCGACGCGACGGGCGGCACGGCGACCACACAGGACCGCATCGATCTGAGTGCACTGGGCATCACGGCGGCGAACCTGGCGGCGCGGGTGATCGAGATCGACAGTCGGTGGAAACACTCTGCTGACCGTCAGGGATGCAAGTCTTGCGACGATCGGTACAATCCAGATCAACGGTATCGCCAATACCGCTATCGACGTTACGGACTATATCCTCGCTAGCGGCGCTGGCCCCGTCGGCGGGGCAACCAATGGGAACAACACGCTGAACGGCACAGCCGGCAACGATACGATCATCGGCCTCCAGGGGAACGATACGATCAGCGGAGCGGCCGGCGATGACACGATCATCTGGAACGCCAACGCAAGTGGACCGACCGATGGCCGCGACGTTGTTGATGGCGGTACCGAAGGCGGTCCCGGCGATACCTTTGTGGTCAACGGAAATGCGAGCGGTGAAACCTATCGCATCTACACGCGGGCGGCTTTTGATGCGGTCCCCGGCAACACTCTCTTCGGTATCAATGGCGCGACGGAGATCATTATCACGCGCAATGGCACCAATGCCGCCTCGATCATCGCAGAGCTGCGGGAAATTGAGGAAATCCGCATCAACAGCGTCGATCCGACAGGACCGAGCGGTGGTGCGGGGGCAGGCGACAGCTTCCTGGCTATCGGCGACTTCTCAGGCACGAGCCTTCGCCTCAATACCATCACCATCGATGGCAATGCGGGCGACGATACGATCGATATCTCGGCTCTGAGTTCGGCTCACCGCATTGTCTTCAAATCCAATGGCGGCAATGACACCATCCTTGGAACTCTTCGTCCTGAGGACGTGATTGAACTGCCAGACGGCAAGACTGCTGCGGACTATACGACTACGACTGAAAATGGTGTGACGACCATGACCAGTGGTGATCATAGCATCACGTTCACCGCGCCCGACGGCTTGCCGGGTATCGGAGAGAACGAAGATCCTCCGGTCGAAGAAGAAGACGACGACGACACACCGCCGCCAGCGCCTGGTACTGGTTCGTCAACAGGGGCACCGGTTGTCGGTACGGCCAACGCCGATGTGCTTCTTGGCACAGCGAACGGTGAGACAATCGTCGCACTTGGCGGCAATGATGTCGCCATGGGCGGAGGCGGAGCAGACGTCATGCGCGGCGATGATGGCGACGACTTCCTCAGTGCGGACAGCGGCAATGACATGGTCTTCGGCGGTGCCGGCAATGACGATGTTCTCGGCGGCGATGGAAACGACATGCTCTATGGTGATGCAGGAGCAGATCGCATCTTTGGCGACGGTGGAAATGACCTGATCAATTCCGGCGCGGGCAATGACACCGCGCAGGGTGGCGAGGGCAACGACACGTTTGTGACGGACGCCGGCGACGGTGACGACACATACTACGGTGACGCAGGCGGCGACACGCTCGACATGGCGGCAATCACTGCCAACCTGACCGTTGATCTTGGTAATGGCTTCTCTGGCCGGGGTAGTGCTTCGAGCAGTCAATCCGGCCACGATACCCTCTGGAACGTCGAAAATGTCGTGACGGGGTCGGGCAATGACACGATTACCGCAAGTGCGGCCGTGAATGTGATGGACGGCGGTGCCGGCAACGACATCTTCCGCTTTGGATCGGCATCAAATGCTGACGGTGACACCATCGTAAGCTTCCAGCCGGGCGACAAGATCGATCTCAGCGGCATCGACGCCAACAATGGTACGGGTGGAAATGAGGCCTTCACGCTCGTCACTGCGTCGGCACTGAGTGGCGCCGCCCAGCTGATCGTGACCCATGAGACGCGTGCCGATGGCGAGTACACAGTCGTTCAAGGCAGCGTTGACGGGGACAGCTCAACAGAACTGCGGCTCAGCATCAAGGGGACGCACAATCTGACCACCTCGGACTTCAATCTGTAGCCCGAGGCGCGGCGAGCCGGGACTTCCGGCTCGCCGCACACCAACAAGAACAAGAGTGGTGATGACAATGCGTTCCCAAATTTTTGTGAGTAGAACTGGCAAGAAACCCGGCCTTCAACCGCGGGACATTTTCAGAACTTGTCGGATGCGGGTTTTGGCCGCCCTTGGTGAACATTTGAACAGCAGGATTGTACCGGCGGCCACGATCGATATGCCGCGACCCGGATTTGCGACCGCCAGGTCGCTGCAGCGGACGCGTGCGGTCGATGCAGCACGTGAGGTGCCGGCTGTTGGAGGATTGAGTGCTCCTTTCGAGCTGCAGTGCCTGCCTCTTTACCTCCTCGCTGTCTATATTTTCTATCCCTATCCAGGCTTGCTCGCTTTCGCCGTTGCGATGGCGGTCCTGACCATCGGAGCGGAACTGATGACGCGACGCCTGGCAAATGCGGCCTATGAAGCGGTTCTTGTCCGTACGGCGATTGCCGATTCCAACGCCCAAAATCAGCAGATGTTGAAAGCAATGGGATTTGCCGGCGCTACCGCTCACTGGTTCGTAACCTACGAGACACGGCAAGACGGAGCCTACACGGTCATTCGCGGGCGCGTCGAAGGCGACAGCAATGCCGAGATGCGCCTCAGCATCAAGGGGACACACAGCCTCAAGGATCTGAATTTGAAATTGTGAACATCGACCACTTCGAGGCGGCGGTGGATGTCCGTGCGCCAAGTAGCTCAACAACAAAAACGGTAGCGAAAAATGCGTTCCAAGACCCCTTTAACCGGCACCAAGCGGAAAAACGCAGAAAAGCTGACACAAGGCTTTCGCGGGATTTTCATTTTTCTCTTCACCACCTCCGGCGTCATCAACATTCTGGCGCTGACCGGTTCTTTTTATATGCTGCAGATCTATGATCGCGCCTTGACCAGCGGCAGTGTTCCGACATTGCTGGCGCTTTCGGCCCTGGCCATCGGGCTTTATCTGTTCCAGGGGCTTTTCGACATTATCCGCTCACAGGTACTGGTGCGCGTAGGAGCGCGTCTTGACAGCAAGATCGCGCCGATGGCGCATCAGGTTGCGATCGATATGCCGCGTTTCGGCTTTTCGACGGCGGAAGCCTTGGAGCGCGGCCGCGATGTGGATACGGTGCGCGGCTTTCTGGGCAGCCAGGGACCGGTTGCCTTGTTTGATCTGCCCTGGATGCCGCTTTATCTCATTTTTGTTTACATGCTGCACCCCTATCTGGGTGCGCTCACCTTTGGCGGCGCGTTCATTCTGTCCATGCTGACAATCGCAACGGAACTGATGACCCGCCGCTTGGCGAGCGCGACCCATCAGGCCGCGATTGCGCGCAATGCCATAGCGGATTCCAATGCCCGCAACGCCGATATCCTGAAGGCGATGGGTTTCGCCGGAAGGGCGGTCGATCGTTTCAATCGCGCCAACCAGGAGCATCTCGAACTTCAGACCCGCACAAACGACATCAGCGGAACATTCGGCGCACTGTCGCGCGTGCTGCGTATGGTTCTGCAATCGGCCGTTCTGGGCCTTGGTGCATGGCTGACGATTCAGGGTGAACTGTCCGCCGGCGCCATCATAGCAGCGTCGGTGGCTTCGGCCCGCGCGCTCGCGCCCGTTGATTTGGCGATTGGCAACTGGAAGAGCGTCGTCGCGGCGCGTACCGCTTTTCAGCGGTTGAAAGAAACCGTCATCGCGCTATCGGGAAGCGAACCGCCAATGGAATTGCCCGCGCCTGCCGGTTCGCTGAAAGTCGAGAAGATTACAGTTGCGGCGCCAGGCTCGGGCCGTGTTCTCTTGAGCGATGTGAGCTTCGAGATCAAGGCTGGCCAGGCTCTCAGGAATCATTGGCCCGAGTGGCGGCGGCAAAACGACGCTCGCGCGCGCCCTGACGGGTATCTGGCCGACGCTGCGCGGCAGCGTCAGGCTGGACGATGCGGAACTGACGCAGTGGTCGGACAGCAATCTCGGTCAATATGTCGGCTATCTTCCACAGGATGTGGCCTTGCTTGACGCAACAGTCGAAGAAAATATCTCGCGGCTTGAACCGCAGGTGGACGCGCGCGCGATCGTGGACGCCGCGCAAACGACGGGCATTCATGAAATGATCGTGCGCATGCCGGATGGCTATCGCACGGCTTTGGGGCCGCAGGGCGCGTCGCTTTCGGCCGGTCAGCGTCAGCGCATCGGACTGGCGCGAGCGCTCTACCGCAACCCGTTCATTGTCATCATGGACGAGCCCAACTCAGAATCTCGATGGAGAGGGCGAACTGGCGCTCACCGAGACGATCAAATCAATTCGTGCACGCGGTGGCATCGCCATCGTCATCGCGCACCGGCCAAGCGCACTGGCCGCCGTCGATCTGGTTGCCGTTATCCAGAGCGGCAAGATGGTGGCTTTTGGACCAAAGGACGAGATCCTCAAATCGTCCGTCCCCGCAGAACCGGCCAACAGGCCAGCGCCCGCAGCACAACATGCGCCGCGCGTCACATCGAGAGTTTCAGCATGATGATCGAGGTCAAGGGAACCAAATCGGCCAAACCGGATACCGAGGAATCCTTCGAGCGGTATGTCTTCAAGAATCAGGACAAACGGTCGGCAGCGCCGCTTTTCTTCACGGTCTTTCTGACCGGGCTTGCACTCTATCTGAAGAGTGCTTTCCCGCGTTTGGGCAATGCTGTGCCCGAGGAGGACGCCAAACAAAAGCCGTCAGACGATCAAACCGGCTCGCCCGAGGTATTTCAGGTGTTGGCGCGGGACCCGTCCGCCGAAGTCGGTGAAGAAACGAGGCAGGAAAAAGCAGCAACGGGCTCCGGCGAGCAACTGCTCGTTTCCCGGAAGCCGGATGGCTATGCGCTCACTGATTCGCCAGCATTCAACTTTCAAGACCTCAATCTTCCAGCGTCGGCCCTGCTGCGAAATTTCGGCGGCATGTCTTTTACGTTCCACGCGGCAAATGACAATGCCTGGGCTGGCGGCAAGGTCGCAAATTTTGGCGCGGCAAGGGGCGGCGGTGCCAACGCACCAGCGCTTCCGGACAGTAGTAGCGCACCGAACGAAAATGTCGAAGATGACGATACCGGCGAAGACACCGGCAACGTCAAGACCGTCAATCGCGCACCGCGGACCAGCGGCCCGGTCTATTTGCATGATGTCTATGGCTGCGCCATCGCATTGATCGGACTTTCCGATCTGCTGCGCGGCGCCACCGATCCCGATGGCGATCCTCTTCTTGTCCAGAACATCACTGTTTCATCGGGAACGCTGGTGCAGACCGCCGGCGGGTGGAACTTCGATGCGCAAGCACTTGGACCTGTAACGATCACCTATCGGATCACCGACGGCGAATTCTCCGTGGTCCAGACCGCGCAGTTCTCTGTGCTCAGAAATCCGCCGCTCATTGGCACCGCCGGTGACGATCTGCTGGTTGGCACCGAATGCGCCGACGATATCGATGGACGTGAGGGGAATGACAATATCGACAGCCGCAGCGGCAGCGACACGGTAAATGGCGGTGACGGAGACGACCACATCGTCGCCGGTAGCGGCAATGACATCATCATGGCCGGAGCAGGTGATGACATCGTTCTTGGCGGCTTGGGTGACGACCAGATTTGGGGCGGAAGTGGCAATGACCGCCTGTTTGGCGATGAAGGCCGTGATACGATTTCAGGGGAAAGCGGTAACGACGCCATCAGTGGCGGCGCTGGTGATGACCTGCTGTTTGGCGGCGAAGGCGACGATACCGTGGCTGGCGATCTGGGCAATGACCGGATCCACGGCAATGAAGGAAATGACAAGCTCGACGGCGGCGGCGGTGACGACATCGTGCTTGGACAGGCGGGGATCGACATTGTCGACGGCGGTTCGGGGAACGATTTCCTCGCCGGGGGGACGGCGAAGATGTGGTGAATGGCGGTGAGGGAACGGACATTGTTGCGGGCGACGCGGATCAGGCGGCTGACCGTTATGATGGCGGCAGCCAAACCGACACGCTCGATTATTCGGCAGTATTGCACGGCACGACCATAGATCTCGAGGCCGGTACCGCGAACGGCACGGAAATCGGACACGATACGATTTCGAGCTTTGAAATTCTTATGGCCGGGGCGGGCAATGACGAGGTTCAGGGTAGTGCCGAGGATGAGGAGATCCACGGCAACAGCGGCGATGATCTGATCGCGGGTGCTGGCGGCGATGACAGCCTGTTCGGTGGCGAGGGCAGTGATCATCTGTCGGGCGGCGATGATGCAGACACGGTTGAGGGCGGCGCCGGAAGCGACACCGTCGTCGGGGACCTTGATCAGGCCACCGACAGTTATGATGGCGGCGCAGGCATCGATACACTTGACTATTCAGCAGCCCTCATGGCGGTCGTCATCGACCTTGTTGCCGCAAACGCAAGCGGTGACGAGATCGGCAGCGACAGCATTACCAATTTCGAGGTGATCAAGACCGGCGCGGGGGCCGATGAAATTATCGGCAGTGGCGGCAACGACACGCTGGTCGGCAGCGGGGGAGACGACATTATCACCGGTGGAGGCGGCGCGGATACCCTGTTGGGCGATGCCGGCAACGACGTGATGAGTGATGGCCTCGGCGCGGATGCGGTGCTTGCCGGGGCTGGTGACGATGTCGTTCATGCCGCGGCCGACATGGCCGATGATTGTTATGAGGGTGATACAGGCTTCGATACGCTCGACTATTCGCAATCGGCGCATGGCGTTCTCATCGACCTCAATACCGGTGCAGCGACGGGATTCGATATCGGCCAGGACATCGTTGACGGCTTCGAAAAAGTCGTCTGCGGAGATGGTGCCGACAAGATCACGGCCGGAGCGGAGGCGGTGGTCGTGCAGGGTGGAGGCGGGGCTGACACCTTCGAATTCCAGATTCCGGCCGGAAGCTCCGGCGCCGAGGTCATTCACCAGATCCTTGATTTCATGGTCGGCGACCGGATCGAGATGTCGAAATACCGGATATTCGAAGAAGTGATCGACACCCTGGAAGACCGGTTCGAAGATGTCTACGGCGATCAGGAGAGCGCCGAAGCGCTCCCTATCCGGGTACGCCATGAGGGAACGGACGAGCTGAAGAAAACACTGATCGAGGTCGATATGGATCAGGATCAACACTACGAAATGACCATCAACCTGACCGGGCATCACGTGCTGATGATCGTCGAGAACGCTTGAGTAAGAATGGGAGTGAGAAATGTTCGGCCGAAATCAAAAAAATGAACGCTCGCCGTTATCCGTAGAGACGGATAGTTCCTTCCCGGTTGCTACCCGCGTTTTCGCTGGCGTTACGCTTGGTGTGTTCCTGTTCGTTGGTGCCGGCGGGTGGGCGGCAACTGCACAGCTCACGGGGGCGGTGATCGCACCGGGCATGGTCAAGGTCGATCAGAACATGAAGTCGATCCAGCATCGCGATGGCGGCATCGTCAGCGAGATTGCCGTGAAGGAGGGGGATTTCGTCGAGAAAGGCCAGATCATGTTGCGGCTTCGATGATGCGCAGACACGGGCAGAGCTTTCGATTGTCCGCACACAGCTTGTGGAGTTGATGGCAAGGCAGGCCCGCTTGATGGCCGAACGTGACAACCTTGATGCGATTATTCTCTCGCCGGAACTCGCGCCACGGCTTGACGATTTTCAGCATGTGTTCTTTGGCGAAAACCGCCTCTTTGAAGGCAACCGCCAGAATCGCCAGAGCCAGAAGGGACAGCTGGAACTCGGCATCGATCAGCTCGGCGAAGAGATCAGGGGACTTGAGTCGCAGCGCAATTCGAAGGTCGATGAGATCGCCCTCGTCAAGGTCGAGCATGACAAGATCAAGGGTCTGACCGACAAACGATTGATCGAGACTTCACGCAAATACATTATCGATCGTGAGATGGCGAAACTTGTCGGTGAGAAGGGCGAGGTCGAGGCAAGTATTGCCCGCGCAAAAGCCAAGATGAGTGAAATTCGCATCCAGATCATTGCGATCGATGAAACCGCGCGTACGGAAGCGCAGCGCGAACTGAGTTCCATTGAACCGAAGCTCTCCGAGCTGAGGGAGCGCCGCGTGGCGATCGAAGACCGTCTGGCTCGCACGGACATCCGCGCCCCCTGTCGGGGACCGTCAACGAACTTGCGATCCACACGATCGGCGGGGTCATTTCACCGGCGGAAAAACTGGTGACGCTCGTGCCTGCCGATGCGGCTTTGAAGATCGAGGCCAAATTATCGCCGACGGACATAGACCAGGTTTTCGTCGGACAGCCGGCCAAGCTGCGCTTCTCGGCATTTAACCAGCGCACCACTCCCGAGTTGCATGGCAGCGTCGCTTATGTGTCTGCGGCGACCAGCAGCGATCCTTCCAGCGGTCAGGTCTATTATCTCGCTGACGTTGTTGTGCCTGCCGATGAACTCGAAAAGCTTGGTGACGCCAAGCTGCTTCCGGGGATGCCGGTCGAGGTGTTCGTATCCACCGAGGAACGTACAGCGATGTCATTCCTCTCCAAGCCGCTTGCCGATCAGTTCAATCGGGCATTCCGGGAACAATGATCCGTTCTTGCCGGCACTTCAGCTTGGCTGTACATGCCAACCGGCATGACGACTCCATTCAGATGAAACTCGCTCGCATCTGAAAAGGATTTGCGGGGTGACGCCAAGTGCAATTGCGGTGCCGGCGCCCCGGAATAGTGGAGATTCGAACACGAGATCTCCGCAAAAGAGGTGAGACATAAAGTCATATTTGCCTAACTTATTGAATTTTACCATGAAAATTACCTCGGAGAGTCTAAGGTCTGCGCCTTGACTAGCGGGGATCGTAACAATATGTTGCGCGCGACTTCGAAGCGGGGGTGAAGCCTCGCATTCAGCGTGTAAAGGACATGCCATTGGCCACGGGGAAAGATCCCGACAAGTCAGGTTCTGTCGACAAGGCGCAGGGTGCTGGGAAGATACTGACTTCGGACGAGCTGGAAAGCCGCCGCCGTTCTCTGGAAGCAAAGCTTGCTTCCAAGGGCGCTGGCACGAAAGCCAGCTCGGAAGGCAAGGGGACGGAAACCGCCTCCGGTGTCGCGCAGGCCATGAAGCTGTCGAGCGAGTTTATCGCGGGCGTTCTGGTTGGTGCGGGGTTGGGCTGGTTAGCTGACCGATTTTTGGGTACTTCACCTTGGGGGCTTATCATTCTGCTCCTCCTTGGTTTTTGTGCTGGAACGCTCAATATCCTGCGCTCTGCGGGACGTGTGGCGGAAAACCGTGGTCTGACGTCTGTTAAAGATGCAGATCGCGACAAACCGGAATAAGTCTTGGCGGCAAATGCCGTCACGAATGGAACGAGATAGACGAGGTTAGAGTGTCCAACGATCCGATTCATCAATTCCACATCGCGCAATGGGTTCCCCTGCATGTGGGCGGTGTTGATCTGTCCTTTACCAACTCGTCAGCCTTCATGGTTGCAACGGTTGGCGTAGCTTCGGCATTTCTCTATCTGACCTCGTCCAATCGCGGCCTTATCCCGACTCGCCTGCAGTCGGTTTCCGAGATGGCCTATGAGTTCGTCGCATCAACCTTGCGCAGATCGGCCGGCAGTGCCGGGATGAAGTTCTTTCCTTTCGTGTTCTCGCTGTTCATGTTCGTGCTTGTCGCCAACATGCTCGGCATGTTCCCCTACTTCTTTACGGTTACCAGCCAGATCATCGTCACCTTTGCCCTAGCGGTTTTGGTCATAGGAACGGTGCTTGCTTATGGCTTCGCCAAGCACGGCTTCAAATTTCTCGGTGTTTTCGTGCCGTCTGGCGTTCCCGCGCCGCTGCTGCTGCTTGTGGTGCCGATTGAAATCATCTCGTTCCTTTCTCGTCCGATCAGCCTTTCAGTTCGTCTCTTCGCCAACATGCTGGCTGGTCACATCACGCTGAAAGTCTTTGCAGGTTTCGTTGCTTCACTGAGCGCGCTGGGCGCTATCGGTGTCGGCGGCGCGATCCTGCCGCTCGCCATGACGGTCGCGCTGACCGGCCTCGAGTTCCTGGTGGCTTTCCTTCAGGCCTACGTCTTCACGGTACTGACCTGCATGTACCTGAATGACGCGGTGCATCCCGGCGGTCACTAACCAAGAATTGGGTCGTGACCGGGCTTCGGTGAAGACGGTCACGGTTCAGCAAACGTCACCGGCGGGTTTCCGCCAAATGCAAATCTATCAATAACGATTCTATCCAAAGGAGTTTAATATGGATCCGGTAGCAGCAAAGTACATCGGTGCGGGCCTCGCTTGTTTTGGTATGGCCGGTACGGCCCTCGGCCTTGGCAATATTTTCGGAAGCTATCTCTCCGGTGCGTTGCGCAACCCTTCAGCAGCTGACGGCCAGTTCGGCCGCCTGGTATTCGGCTTCGCCGTTACCGAAGCTTTGGGCATCTTCTCGCTGCTCATCGCTCTTCTGCTTCTCTTCGCTGTTTAATTCAAAGAACAGCTAATACTGGCTGCGCCTTGCGCGGCCGGTATATCGTTTAAAGACTACTCAAGGGGACAACGCATGTTTGTGTCATCGGCCCATGCCGCATCCACAACGGAAACAATCGTCGCTCAGAGCGAAACGCCCGCGCATACCGAAACGGTAGCTCCGGGGACGACGCCTGACGCTCACGCCGCCGAGACTCATACCGAAACCGGTGTGGCTCACGAAAAGGCCGTTTTCCCGCCCTTTGACTCCAGCCATTTTGCATCGCAGATCCTTTGGCTGGCCCTGACATTCGCCGTCTTTTACCTGTTTCTGTCGCGTGTGGTTCTGCCGCGCATCGGCGGTATCATCGAGACACGCCGTGATCGTATCGCCACCGATATTGACCAGGCTGCCCGCATGAAGCAGGGTCGGACGATGCGCTTGCTGCTTACGAGCAGGATCTCGCTGACGCCAAGAAAAAGGCTGGGAGTATTGCCCAGACGGCCCACGACGAAGCCAAGGCCAAGTCCGATGCCGAACAGGCAAAAATTTCGGCGGAGCTGGAAAAGAAGCTGAGCGGCGCGGAAGCCAGCATTTCCGCCATCAAGGACAAGGCAATGAAGGAAGTCGGCACGATTGCCGAGGACACCGCTGCCGAGATCGTCAAGAAAATCGTTGGCGGAACTGTCGACAAGGCAAGCATTTCCGCTGCCGTCAAAGCCGTGCGTAGCCGCGCCTAATTGCTGAAAACCGAAATCCGGTCTTTGAAGAAATTATGCGCAAACTATTAGATTCTACTGCAACCTCGATGCGTCCTTTTTGGGCGCATGGCGCAGTAAGGGAGAACTACTATGGAATTGGACGCAACATTCTACGCCCTGGTCGGTCTCGTCATCTTCCTCGCACTGGTTGTCTATCTGAAAGTTCCGGGCGTCGTCGGCAAATCGCTCGATGCCCGTGCTGACCGTATCCGCGACGAGCTTGAAGAGGCACGCCGCCTGCGTGAGGAAGCACAATCCCTGCTTGCAGAATACCAGCGCAAGCGCAAGGAAGCCGAGAAAGAGGCCACCGAGATCGTTGCCATAGCGCAGCGTGAAGCCCATGGCATGCTCGAGGAAGCCAAGAAGAAGACCGAGGAATATGTTGCCCGCCGCAACAGGCTCGCCGAGCAGAAGATCGCTCAGGCCGAGGTCGAGGCAGTCAACGAAGTTCGCGCGTCGGCAGTCGATATCGCTGTCGCCGCTGCCAGCCGTATCCTCGCAGACAAAGTCGATGCCAAGACATCGGCTGATCTCTTCAAGTCATCGCTGACTGAAGTGAAATCCCGCCTCAACTAAGAACGGGAATAATCAAGTTGCATGAAGCCGCCGCAAGGCGGCTTTCTTTTTTGGCGTGTCCCAGGCTCGAACTGGATAGGCACTGCGTTTTGCTCGCAATTGTTTGATTCTTGCCCGGGAGCCCGCAAATCCTGCTCCAACAACAGCGATTTTGGCCCACAATTTTCAACCAATGAGTGAAATTTGAAGGTGATGGGTTGAGATGAGCGCTTTGACTATATCTGGCGGTCTTTGAGCGGCGAAAAGCTGAAGCGATGCAGGCCTGCGACCGGGCCATGCAGCTCCATCGCATTGCGGTGGAACTCGGTTCCATAGCCGGCATGCGATTCCAAACCATAAAGAGGAAAGTATTGCCCGGTTTGAGCCATCATCCGGTCGCGAGTGACCTTGGCAAGGATCGACGCCGCAGCGATCGACACCGAACGCTGGTCGCCCTTGATAAGCGCGGTAGCGGGGCAGGGCAGGCCGGGTGCCACATCGCGCCCGTCAATGAGAGCGTGGCCGGGCAAGATAGCCAAACCGCACACAGCCCGGCGCATAGCCTCAAGTGCAGCTTTCAAAATATCAGTTGCATCGATGGCGGGGGCAGAAACGCTGGCGACAGCGCAGGCAAGCGCTGTATCCGTAATGATATCAAAGAGTTCTTCGCGGCGTTGCGCGGTCAGGCGCTTTGAATCGTCAAGCCCCTCCGGGATTTTCTTCGGGTTCAAAATCACCGCCGCGGCCACCACCGGACCCGCAAGCGGCCCGCGGCCGGCCTCGTCGATACCGACGATAAACTCGACGCCGCTGCGCATGAGTTTCCGCTCGCTGGCATAGTCAGGCTTGCCAGGTTCGATGGGAAGAAGCAGAAGAATCAGAACGCGATCGAGTCATGTTGCGACGAAACTCGCATTCGTTCTGATTCTCTGCAAGCCCTTAGGTAGCTGATGGGGCGGGGCTACCCAGGGTCACGTCAGGCGGGATGGGCATTCGGCCTGACGGAATTGTGCTGGCTGGAGCGGCGCATGTTCGCCGCTCTAGAACAAGGACAGCTGTTCGTTTCCGGGCGCCGGCGAGAAAAGGTCGGTTCGCAGCCGCCGCTTGCTCAGGTTGAGGCCTAGGCGTTTGGCCGCTATTTCGAACCGCCGTCCGATCTGCCAGGCATAGGGGCCTTCGCCGCGCATGCGTTTGCCCCATTCCGCGTCATAATCCTTGCCGCCGCGCATGGACCGTACGAGCGACAGGACATGGCGATAGCGGTCCGGATAGTTGCGCAACAGCCATTCCTTGAAGATCGGGCTGACTTCCAGCGGGAGTCGCAAGAGCACATATCCTGCTTCCAGCGCTCCCATTGCACGGGCACTGTCGAGCACGCGCTCGATCTCGTGATCGTTGAGCCCTGGAATGACCGGCGCCACCATCACGCTGACTGGAATACCCGCGTCGGACAGGCTGCGAAGTGCCTGCAAACGCCGCGTTGGCGTCGAAGCACGAGGCTCCATCGTACGCGCCAGCTTTCCATCCAGCGTCGTAACTGACAGGGCGACCTTGGCGAGACCTTTTTCTGCCATGCGCCCCAGAATGTCCTGATCGCGCATCACAAGGGCGGATTTGGTAACAATCCCAACGGGATGCTGGTGCGCCTCCAGAACCTGCAAGATATCACGCATGATGCGCCATTTCTTTTCGATTGGCTGATAGGGGTCGGTATTGGTGCCAATTGCAATGGTTTTTGCCGTATAGCCCGGTCGCGACAGTTCCTTGTCCAGCATCTTGGCAGCGTCTGGCTTGGCGAAAAGCTTCGACTCGAAATCCAATCCTGCTGACAAGCCCATATAGCTGTGGGTGGGGCGAGCAAAACAGTAGATGCAGCCGTGCTCACAGCCGCGATAGGGATTGATCGAGCGGTCGAAACCAATATCGGGCGAGTCATTTCTGGTAATGATGGTGCGCGGCTTCTCGATCTGAACTTCGGTTTTGAACGGCGGCAAATCCTCGATCGTTTCCCAGCCATCGTCGTAGACATGACGGCTTTCCGCTTCGAAACGTCCGGACGGATTCATCCCCGCGCCGCGGCCACGCCGGCGTTCCTGGTCGATCCGCAGACCGGCTTCTTCGATCAGGGCATTGGCATGCTGTGCGCGGCCTTGCCCGAAAGCGGCCCTGTCGGCTTGCACCACAATGTTCATTTGCATTCTCCTTGGCAAGAAGCGAAACGAGTCGCTTGTCACGGCCGCAACATGAATACATTCCTATCAAATTTGGAGAACAAAGCAAGAACAATCTGCGCCAAAAGGAGTGATGGAAATTCATTTAATAATACTATATTGGCTCCTGATGATCTCCGTCCTGATTGAAACGCATAATTCGGATGAACTCCTGGCCAGGACGCTTGGCGCTCTTGTCGGCGGCGCCGTCGAAGGCCTCTTGAGCGACGTCGTTATTATCGACCACGGCTCTACTGACCAAACCCACCGTGTTGCGGATCAGGCGGGTTGTATCTTCCTGCAGGATCAGACTCTGATCGACGGGTTCCGGCGGGCTCGGAGTGACTGGTTGCTTTTTATCGAACCCGGAGCAAGGCTGCTCGACGGATGGATGGAACCGGTGGCTGTCCATGTGGAGCGCATGCAGGGCCCTGCGTGCTTCACGCGGTCTCACACGCACCGCCGGCCATTTCTCAACCGGGTGTTCTCACCCAGCAATCCGCTGGCCGAAGGGCTGCTGATTTCAAAGCGCCAGTCGATGGCTTTGTTCAATCCCGGGAAGACGGCGGTTGATCTCGCGCGTGGGCTCGCCATGAAGCGGCTCAGAGCAGAAATTATTCCAGCAGCGCTGAAATAGTAGCTCTAACTCTTGCCGCCACTGCGCTTCAGATGCTCGTCGAGCCGCGGCATGATCTCGACGAAATTGCACGGCATGTGCCGGTAATCCAGCTGGAATTGCAGAATATTATCCCAGGCATCCTTGCAAGCGCCGGGCGAGCCGGGAATCACAAACACAAAAGTCGCGTTCACCACCCCGCCAGTCGCGCGGGACTGAATCGTCGACGTGCCGATCTTGTCATAGGAAATGCGGTGGAACACTTCGGAAAAGCCGTCCATGCGCTTCTCGAAGATCGGTTCCAGTGCTTCAGGCGTGACATCGCGTCCGGTAAAGCCGGTACCGCCGGTGGTGATTACCACGTCGATCTGCGGATCCTTCGACCAGGAAAGCACGCGGTCGCGAATTTTCTCGCGGTCGTCGGTGACGATGGCGCGCTGCGCCAATGTATGGCCAGCGGCGAGGAGACGCTCGGCCAGTATACTGCCCGATTTGTCGTCCTCCAGCGTGCGCGTATCGGATACCGTCAGGAGGGCGATCTTGACCGGCACAAACGGGCGCGTTTCATCGATGCGGGCCAAGTTCAGTCTCCTTCCATGACGCTATTTGTGGCGACGACGAACCAGTCGGGGTTGCTCTGTTTGAGCTTTGCGGCCGCCGCTTCAGCGTCGGCGTCGCTATCATAAATCGCAAAGCACGTGCCACCGGAACCGGACATGCGCACCAGCCGCGGGGTGGTATTTTGCAGCGCGTTCATCGTATCGCCGATTGCCGGTGTCAGCTTTTCAGCCGCTGAAAACAGGTGATTGCCGGTCTCGGCCAGGTAGGTGCAGACATCGCCAACGGTGAAAAGGTCAGGCATTTCGGGCAGGGGAGGATTGTCGCGTCTTTCCAGCACAGCAAATACCTGCGGCGTTGAAATTGATACGCCGCTGTTGGCGAGAACCATGGGCAAGTGCGGAAAAGCAGCCAGGCGCTCGATATCTTCGCCGATTCCCTTGGCGACGAGCGGCCGGCCCTGCAGGCACATTGGGACATCTGCTCCCAGCGGCAACCCGATTTCGGCCAGTTGCGCCACGTCTGCTTCGACGCGCCAAAGCGCCGCCAGAGCACGCAGCGTCGCGGCAGCGTCACTCGACCCGCCGCCAATGCCAGAGGCGATCGGGAGATATTTCTCAAGGTGTATGGCGACCGGTATGGCCTGCTCGGGAAAGCGTCTGCGCAGCGCATTCCTGGCTTGAAGCACCAGGTTGTCTTCATCGTCCGGCAACCTGCTTCCAAACGTCCCGGACATTTCAAATGTATCGGCCGCGGACCGCTTGACGCTCACCCTGTCGCCAAAGCGAGCAAACACCACGAGACTGTCGAGAAGATGATATCCATCGCTCCGCCGTCCGGTCACATGCAGTGCCAGATTGATCTTCGCCGGAGCAATCAGGCTGATCGTGCCATCGAGACTGTCAAGCATTGCAGTCAGTCTTTGCGCAGATGGTATTCACCCGTCTCGGGATCCTGCACCAGTGTGCCCTGTGCACGGTTCTGCACTTCTTTTTCTGCCTCGCGCACGCGCTGCGATACCCGTTGTGCTTCTCGCTTGAAAGAACGATAACCGTAGTACGCCGCGGCACCGACAAGCGCAAAAAAGATTAACTGTGCCATCGTCTATCCCTCGACTACCGGTATTGTTTCCCTAGGCCTACCATATCACGGACCCGGCCTTAGGCCCAAATACTCTATTGCCCGCTCAAAGTCCGAAACGCGACCAGAGCGCGCGTTCTTCTGCGGCTTCGATGAGCCCGTTGGCAAAACCCGAACCAAGCCCGCCTCCATTGATATCCACTGACGAAACCTTGCGCCCGAACAAACCGCGTGGGGCCGAAATCAGCCTCAACCTGGTTTTCGGACCGTATTGCGATTGGAGATAGGAGCGCATGTCGCCAAGACCATCGACAAGCCCGAGTTCCATCCCACGCGTTCCTGTCCAGAACAGGCCGGTAAACAAATCAGGATTGTCGCTGAGCTTCTCACCGCGCCTTTCCTTGACCAGGTTGATGAAGGTCTCGTGAATTTCGAGCTGCAACGCCTTCAGATGCTCGACGTCTTCCTTGTTTTCGGGCCGGAACGGGTCAAGGGTGGCCTTGTTCCTGCCGGCCGTATGCACCCTTCGTTCAACCCCGATTTTCTTGATGAGATCGGTAAAGCCAAAACTGGCCGAAACGACGCCAATGGAACCGACAATGGACGAGGGGTCCGCGATAATCTCATCGCCGGCGACAGCAATCATGTAACCGCCCGATGCCGCGACATCCTCGACGAACATATAGACTTTCTTGTTCTTTTCCGTCGCCAGATCACGAATACGCCGGTAAATCAGCCGCGATTGTACGGGCGATCCACCGGGAGAATTGATGGAAATGGCCACTGCCGGTGCATCCTTCTCTGCGAATGCCTTCTCCAGAACAGCAGCTGTCGACGCGAGTGACAGGTTTTGCCGGAAGGGACCACCGCCCGTCATGATTACGCCCTGCAGACGAACAACAGGTATCTCCTGATAATCGGGACGCCAGCGGCGAGGTAGTAATTTCCGGATGAATCGGACCAAGCGTCTCTCCTTTTGAAGTGGTGCCGTCAGGACCATGTAGGTGGCGTGCGGAAAATCACAATGCTACTACAGTCTAAAAAAGCGAGGTCAATCCATTGTTGATGGCGATTGCCCGCTCGGTAAATCCATTACCCGCCTCATGATGCATGATCAAAGCCGGGTATAGCGACAGGCCCGCACGGCTCCCGCTAACGCCTTTGATAACAATGCGTATGGCAGCGTCTTGCGGCCTTGGCTGTACGGGAACGATGATCAAACCGCCAAAGCGGCCCCGTAGGGCATCAAGCAGATCGGTGATCGACGCAGGTCGGGCAATGATACCGATTGAGCCGCCGGGCTTGACGATGGCAGCCGCAGTCCTGATCCACCGTTCCATCATGCCGTGCGTCATGACATGGGCTTCCGCCTTGACCGGGTCGGGCGTGGAGCGGTCGGTCGGGAGGTTGAATGGCGGATTCATGATGGCAAAATCAAAACTGTTGTCGCTGAGGCCGGTTGCCGTGCGCGACTTGCCGGTCAGCGTGACATCAGCCTCGATGACCTCGGCCCGGCCGCGAAACGCTTTGTTTTCCTCCAATGCCAGCGAACGCCGGGCGAAATCAGCCATGAATTCCGAGCGTTCTATCAATGTTGCCTGTGCGTCCGGACAGCGGGAAAGCACGGCAAGACCTGCGGCGCCGGCGCCGGCGCCAAGATCGGCGACACGGCCTGAAAATTCATTCGGCACGACACTTGCGAGGACCATGGCATCGACGCCCGAGCGATGTCCTTTCGCCGCTGGCTGCAGCAGATGAAACCTGCCGCGATGAAATGCGTCGATCGTAACGTCGGTAGCAAGCATCGGTCAGTCGCGCAGCTCCTGTGCAATGCCCGCATCCTTGAGAAGTTGCCGTGCTTCCTTTTCAAGGTCGCCGTCCACCATGACCCGGCGTGCGAGAACTCCGAGTGAACCTTCAAGAATGCTCATGTTCAGATCCGCAATGAAATGCCCGATCCCGGCTTCCTTCAACAATGATTCCACAAATGAAATCAGTACCGGATCGTTGGTGCGCATTATTTCAATCATGTCATTCCCGTTATGGCATGGTGCAAAACGCCGTGCCTCATTAGATGAAATTCTGATCAGGCCCTTATCACGAATTTGTAACTCGTGCCATTTTTGCGCGCCAATTCGCCGCTTGCGGGTTATAGGCTGTCTAAATAAGGTGTCGCCGCATCATGCCAGAACCGTAGGAGTTTCGTTTTGGGCGTCGTTGTCAGTCTGGAAGATAAGAAAAACAACACAGGATCAGTGCAACCGCTGATCGACCTGACCAAGGCGGATATGGGCCGCGTCAATGAACTTATCCTGTCGAAGGCCGGTTCTGACGTCGAGATGATTCCGGAAGTTGCCAACCATCTGATCTCATCCGGCGGCAAGCGGCTGCGCCCGATGATCACGCTCGCTGCGGCCCGCATGTTCGGTTACCAGGGCGACGGTCACATCAAGCTGGCGACCAGCGTCGAGTTCATGCACACAGCAACGCTTCTGCACGACGACGTGGTCGATGAGAGCGATCTGCGCCGCGGCAAGCGCACGGCGCGCATGATCTGGGGCAATCAGGCCAGCGTTCTCGTTGGGGATTTCCTGCTTGGCCAGGCCTTCAAGATGATGGTCGATGTCGGTTCTCTGGAAGCACTCGATGTGCTTGCGACATCGGCGTCGGTGATTGCCGAGGGCGAGGTGATGCAGCTGGCGGCGGCCAAGAACCTCGAAACAACCGAAGATGAGTACCTTGCGGTGATCAAGGCCAAGACGGCCGCGCTTTTCTCTGCTGCCGCCGAGGTAGGTCCGATTGTCGCATCCGCATCGCGGACCGATCGGCAGGCGCTACGCTCTTATGGCCTCAATCTCGGGCTGGCATTCCAGCTCGTTGATGACGCTCTGGATTACGGTGGCAATGCCAAGGATCTCGGCAAGAATACGGGCGATGATTTCAGGGAAGGCAAGATCACCCTTCCGGTCGTCTTGACCTATCGTCGCGGCACTTCCGAAGAACGGCTTTTCTGGAAGGATGCGCTGGAAAACGGTGCAAATGACGACAAGGGATTGGAAAAAGCCAAAGGATTGATGACGCGTTACGGCGCACTTGGTGATACAATACAGCGCGCGCGGCATTTCGGCGGCATCGCACGGGACGCGTTGGCTCCGCTCGATAAGTCACCGCAAAAAGATGCACTTCTCGAAGTCATCGATTTTTGCATCAGCCGGGTCAATTGATGGTTCGCGAAGACACGCCCTGTATGGTGCGTGGCCCGGTTTCGATCCAATCTTTCAATGAACCTTGAGAGAAAACCGTAAAAAGGCCATGGTTTCCTTGAGGATTCGGGTAATCATGTCAAATTTGGGCAATGAAGAGGGTTTTTGTTATGCAGCGCAGTAAATTGCTTGGCTCGATCATGGGCGCAACACTTGCTGCGTTTACCGTGGGAGCCGCCGCCGCCGAAGCAGCGACAACCAAAGCGCCGGCCTTGAATGCCGGCACTCTCTCTGGCGCTTTTCTTTCTGCGCGAACTGCGGAGCGCGGCAACGATTTTGCCAGCGCGATTTCCTTCTATCGTCAGGCCCTGGCCTATGACCCGAAGAACACGGAGTTGCGACAGAGCCTGTTGCTGGTGCTTTTGACTGACGGTCAGTTCAAGCAGGCATTGCCAATCGCGGAAGAACTTAAGTCGGTTCCGGAAATCGAACGGTTTTCGCGGTTGGCTCTCGGTATCGATGCCCTCAACAGGAAGCAGTACCAGAAGGTTAACACCCTGATGATGCTGTCGCTCCAGTCGGACCTGGATCGCATGATCACGGGACTTATTTCTGCCTGGGCCAAGGCCGGATCCGGCAAGCCGAATGAAGCCTTGTCCATGATTGACAAGTTGCAGGGGCCGGAAGGCTTTACGCTGTTCAAGACCTATAGTTCCGCACTGATTGCCGATATGGCCGGACAGAAAGACAAGGCGGCCGCCTTCTATCAAAGCGCTCTCAATGACAAGGCCAATGTTTCTGCCGCGCCCGACACCTATGAGCGTCTCGTTGAAGCCTATGCTTCCTTCAAGATACGCACCGGTGATCGGACAGGTGCGGAAGCTTTGGTGAAGGAAGCCTCTGATATGCTTTCGGGGCGCATGGTTCTCGTCGAATTCAACAAGCAGATCGCCGGTGCCAAGACCGTCAAACCCTTGATCCAGACACCGCAGCAGGGCGCCGCGGAAGTACTTTATACACTTGCTACCGCAATCAATCGCAATGGTGGAGAAGCCTTCTCGAAGCTTTATCTGCAGATGTCGCTACCCCTGCGTCCCGACCATGATGCAACGCTGTTTCAGCTCGGTGACATCAGCGCGAAATTGGATCAGTCGGACAAGGCAATCGACTATTTTGGCCAGATCTCAGCCGATTCAGCCTATAGCCGCGATGCGCAAATGCAACTCGCGATAAACTTGGCGATCCTGAAGCGCAACGACGAAGCGATCCAGCACCTGAACGGACTACTGGAGAGCAATCCGCAGGACATGCGCACCTATCTGGCGATCGGCAGCATCTACTCGCAGGACAAGGACTACCGCAAAGCGGCTGATACCTATGACAAGGCCGTGGCAGTCCTCAAGCAGCCGGTGCGCAACGACTGGACGATCTTCTATCAGCGTGGCATTGCCTATGAGCGGCTGAAGGAATGGGACAAGGCGGAGCCGAACTTCCTGAAGGCACTGGAACTTTATCCGGACCAGCCCCAGGTGCTCAATTATCTTGGCTATTCCTGGATCGACATGAACACGAAGCTCGAACAGGGGCTGGATCTCATCAAGAAAGCCGTCGATGCCCGCCCTCAGGACGGTTACATCGTCGATCTCGCTCGGCTGGGCCTATTATCGCCTGGGCCGTTACGACGATGCCGTCACCCAGCTTGAACAGGCCGTAAAACTGCGGGCGGAAGATGCGACGATCAACGACCATCTCGGCGATGCCTACTGGCGGGCGGGACGCAAGCTGGAGGCGACGTTCCAGTGGGCGCACGCGCGTGACTCCAAGCCTGAGCCTGAAGATCTCGTGAAGATCGAGGAAAAGCTGAAGAACGGCCTGCCCGATGAAAAGGACCCGGGCGTTGCGAAGAACGGCGTCGACGCGCCGAAGCCACCTGTCGAACCGGCGCCGGTGCCAGCTCCCGACAAGAAGGGTTGAGTTCTCCTTTTGCTTGACCGGCTGGAGTGCAGGTCTTAGAGCATGATCCCGAAAAGTTGCATGACTTTTCGGATCAGATCGTGTCCCGAACAAGATATGCACTCCATTCCTTCTCGTCAAAAAGGCCGTCCGGTGTCCGTTCCACTTCCCGATCATATGCAGCCGACCCGCTCGTTTCAGGGGCTCATTCTGACGCTTCATAATTATTGGGCGCAGCATGGCTGCGTGATCCTGCAGCCCTATGACATGGAAGTGGGCGCCGGTACGTTCCATCCCGCAACCACATTGCGTTCGCTCGGTCCCAAACCGTGGAAGGCAGCCTACGTACAGCCCTCACGCCGCCCGAAGGATGGGCGCTACGGCGAAAACCCCAACCGGCTGCAGCATTACTACCAGTACCAGGTCATCATGAAGCCGTCTCCAGCCAATCTTCAGGAGCTTTACCTCGGCTCGCTGCGGACGATCGGTCTCGACCCGTTGATGCACGATATCCGCTTTGTCGAGGACGACTGGGAAAGCCCGACGCTGGGCGCCTGGGGGCTCGGCTGGGAATGCTGGTGCGACGGCATGGAGGTTTCGCAGTTCACCTATTTCCAGCAGGTCTGCGGCATCGAATGCGCCCCTGTTTCCGGCGAACTGACCTATGGTCTGGAACGCCTCGCCATGTATGTTCAGGGCGTCGACAACGTCTATGATCTCAACTTCAATGGCCTTGAAGGCGATGAGAAGGTCACCTATGGCGAGGTATTTCTGCAGGCCGAGCAGGAATATTCGCGGCACAATTTCGAGCACGCCAATACAACGGCATTGCTCCGCCATTTCGAGGATGCGGAAGCCGAATGTGAAGCACTGTTGAAAGCCGGCGCGCCCAAGGAGGGCGACAACAGCCCGATGCACAAGATGGTGCTCCCGGCCTATGATCAATGCATCAAGGCCTCGCACGCCTTCAACCTCCTCGACGCGCGCGGCGTCATCTCGGTGACCGAGCGGCAGAGCTATATCTTGCGGGTACGCAACCTCGCTCGTCAATGTGGCGAGGCCTTCCTTCTGACGGAAGCCGGCGGAGCCAATTTCAGAAGCGAGTCCGTATAATGCCTGATCTTTTGCTTGAACTCCGCTCGGAAGAAATTCCCGCACGCATGCAGCGCAAGGCCGCGGGAGACCTGAAGAGGCTCGTGACCGACGGTCTGGTGGAGGCCGGCCTGACCTACGAGGCTGCAGGCGATTACTGGACGCCGCGCCGCCTCACTCTCGATATTCGTGGCCTTACCGCACGCTCCAAGGATGTGCATGAGGATCGCAAGGGCCCAAGCGTCAACGCGCCAGAACAGGCGATCGCCGGCTTTCTGCGTTCCGCAGGGCTCTCAGATATCTCCGAGGCCCATATTCATACCGATCCGAAGAAGGGCGATTTCTACGTCGCCCATCTGACCAGGCCCGGCCGCGGCGCCGAAGAGATCATCGCCGAGCTGATGCCGAAGATCATTCGCGAGTTTCCCTGGCCGAAGTCCATGCGCTGGGGTGCTGCGTCATCGAAGCCGGGCAGCCTCCGCTGGGTGCGTCCGCTGCAATCCATCGTCTGCACTTTCGGTCCCGAAACTGAAGAGCCGGTTGTCGTCGACTTCGAAATCGACGGCCTCCGCGCCGGCAATGTAACCTATGGCCATCGCTTCCTGAGCGACGGCCAGCCGATCACGGTTCGCCGTTTCGACGATTATGTGGCGAAGCTCGAAAAGGCCAAGGTTGTTCTCGATGCTGATCGCCGCAAGGAAATGATCCTTTCCGATGCCCAAAATATTGCGTTCGCATCCGGACTTGAGCTGGTCGAGGACGAGGGGCTCCTCGAAGAGGTGTCGGGATTGGTCGAGTGGCCTGTGGTGCTGATGGGCGAGTTCGAGGAAGAATTCCTCGCCATCCCTCCGGAAGTCATTCGCTTGACGATCAAGACCAACCAGAAATGTTTTGTCACGCGCAAGCAGGGCGAGAGCGAAAGCCTGTCGAACAGGTTCATTCTCATTTCCAACATCGAAGCAACCGATGGCGGCCGCGAAATCTCCTATGGCAATGGCAAGGTGGTTCGCGCACGCCTGTCCGATGCGCTGTATTTCTGGAATACCGATCAGCACGACCTGCCTGACATGCACACGCTTGCCGCTGCAGGGATCAAGTTTGACCTCGATCTGAAGAAACCGCTGGATCAGCGCATGGCCCGGCTCGATGCCCTGAACGTCACATTCCACGCCAAGCTTGGAACACAAGGTGAGCGCGTCACCCGCATCAGGGCGCTTGCTCGCGACATTGCCCCATTGGTGGGTGCCGATCCTGCTTTGGCCATGCGAGCGGCTGTGCTGGCCAAGGCCGACCTCACGACGGAAATCGTCGGCGAGTTCCCTGAATTGCAGGGTGGCATGGGCCGCAAATATGCGCTGCTGCAGAAAGAACATCCTTCGGTTGCCGCCGCGATAGAGGAACATTACAAGCCGCAGGGTCCGTCCGATTTCGTGCCAACCGATTCGGTCTCGGTCACGGTCGCGCTTGCGGACAAGCTCGATACGCTTGTCGGTTTCTGGGCGATCGACGAAAAGCCCACCGGTTCGAAGGACCCCTTCGCCCTCCGGCGTGCCGCTCTAGGCGTTATTCGTCTGCTGCTTTCGAGCGATTGGAAAATCGAACTTCTGCCTGTTTTCCTTTCGGCCTTCGCACAGTTGCGCGAAGACAATATCGAACAGCGTGTCGAACAGTTCGAAGATCGCCAGGCCGCGCAGCAGTCCGGCGATGTCGATGGTGAGGAAGACGTCATCAACGCGATCTCCAGCTTCGAAAAGCATGTGCGCGACGAGGTGGCACAACGGGCTCGGCCGGTTCTCTTCGACCTGCTGTCCTTCTTCCATGAGCGTCTGAAAGTGCACCTGCGTGATCTTGGTGCCCGTCACGACCTTATCGATGCGGTCCTCACCGACGGCGCGGACAACCTGTTGCTGATCGCACGCCGCGTCGAAGCGCTGGTGGTCTTCCTCAACACCGAAGACGGCAAGAACCTTCTGGCCGGCACCAAGCGTGCCGCCAATATCTTGAGCGCCGAAGAGAAGAAGGGCACGGTCGTATCCGACGCCGTCGCTCCAGCTCTTTTCAGTCTCGATGAGGAAAAGCAACTCTATGCCGCGGTGAATCAAGCTGAGAGCCAGGCAGCGCAAGCGATTCAAAAAGAAGACTTTTCCGGCGCAATGATCGCGCTTAGCGTTTTGCGCGAACCAGTTGATTCATTCTTTGAGAAAGTACTGGTTAATGACGAGAATCCGGACGTTCGCGCCAACCGTTTGGCACTGCTTTCGCGTATTCGTACCGCGACAAATACGGTAGCGGACTTCTCGAAAATCGTTGGATAATAAGAAGATAGGCGCGAAACTTCGCGCCTTGCTATTGTACCCCCGCGCGAAGCGGCGTTGCCGCCACGTCAACAATTACCTTTTCCTGCGGTGGCTGGCCGGCCGGAACCAGTGGCGCGGCATTGGCGGCGATCAGCGAGTCGGAACTGGCGGGAACTTCCTTGCCCTGCAGGCGCGCCATATATTGCCGGGAGCGTTCTCGCCTTGCCGCATAGGCCTTGAGGCGCGCGGCCTCTTCGGCACGCTTGGCCTGACAGGGTGTGCAAATCGGATTGCCCTCCGCATCGAAACTGTCATAGCCGACATAAGAAACGGAATTCGGCCTTGCCGCAGGTCCCATCACCTCGATGGAATCCCCCGCATGGACGGATACCGTAAACAGCGCAATGGCAGTTGCGGCAATGATCTGGCGAAGCATGGCAATCAGTCCCCGTTCGTTTCTTGACCACTCCTAACAGCCATTCATTGCCAAGCCTTATGCCGGATCGATTCAATTTTAAGCATGACCTCATTCAGTGCGTTCATCAGCTGATACTTGCAGCAGGTTACCACCATCGTGTAGGCAGTGCTCACGATCGGAGATTTCCTTGGCCCGGATCATGGGAACAGATGAGCAGGCAGTACGGACGGCAGCCATTGTGCTCGCCGAGGGCAAACTTGTCGCCATTCCAACTGAAACTGTCTACGGCCTTGCTGCGGATGCCACCAATGGCGAAGCAGTCGCCAGCATTTTCGAGGCGAAGGGCAGGCCGCATTTCAATCCGCTGATCTGCCATGTTTCGGATGTCTCCATGGCGGAACGCTATGCGGTCATCGACCCGCAGTCGCGGCGGCTCATCGACGCGTTCTGGCCGGGGCCACTGACGCTCGTGCTGCCTTTGAAGGCAGACACGGCAATCCATCCACTGGTCGCGGCGGGACTTGATACCATAGCGCTGCGCATGCCGCGCGGCGTTGCCGGAAAGATCATCGCTGCCCTCGACCGCCCCTTGGCGGCCCCCAGCGCCAACACATCCGGCAAGATCAGCGGAACGAGTGCGCCTGCCGTCGAGGATGACCTTGGCGCCAGGATTGCCCTGATCCTCGATGCCGGTCCATCCGAGGTGGGGCTGGAGTCCACGATCGTCAAAGTCGATGGCGATGCGGTTCAGCTGCTCCGTCCCGGCGGCCTGGCGGCGGAAGACATAGAAGCCTTCATCGGCAAAAAGCTTGAACGCATAGATCAGCGTTCTGCCATTGAAGCCCCGGGAATGTTGGCCTCGCATTATGCGCCAGCAGCGGGCGTTCGGCTCAATGTGCATGAGGTGCGGGAAGGCGAGGCCTTGCTTGCCTTCGGGCCGGTGCGCGCGAGTGGCGCTGCCCTTGCCGCGGCAAGCCTCAATCTCAGCGAGGCCGGAAATCTGCGCGAAGCTGCCGCCAACCTCTTTGACTACATGAAACGCCTTGATCGCCTCGGCAGTGCTGTGATCGCCGTAGAGCCGATCCCTTTTAACGGACTTGGCGAGGCCATCAATGACCGGCTTGTCCGTGCTGCCGCGCCGCGGATACCCTCGATGACTGTGGAACAGATAAAATGACCCTGACGCCTGACCTTGTTCAACGCTTCATTGCGATTGTCGGTGAAAAGAATGCGCTGCGCGATCCGCGCGATATCGAGCCTTATCTGATCGAGCCGCGCGAGAAATTCGGTGGCAAGACGTCGATGGTTCTGCGGCCGTCCGAAGTTGAAGAGGTCTCGGCAATTCTCAAGCTGGCGACCGCAACCGGAACGGCTATTATTCCCCAAGGCGGCAATACGGGCCTCGTCGGCGGTCAAATGCCGGATGAAAGCGGTCAGCAGGTTATCCTGTCCCTGTCGCGGTTGAACAGGATCCGCTCGATCGATCCGGCCGGTAATCTCGCCATTGTCGAGGCAGGCGTTGTGTTGAAGACGCTGCAGGACGCTGCCGAGAACGAGGGCAGGCTGTTTCCGCTCTCGCTCGGTTCTGAAGGCTCCTGTCAGATTGGCGGCAATCTCTCTTCCAATGCGGGTGGGACTGCGGTTCTCGCCTACGGCAATACGCGTGAGCTTTGCCTCGGCGTCGAGGTTGTTCTGCCGACGGGCGAGATCCTCAACGATCTGCGTTATGTCAAGAAAGACAATACGGGCTATGATCTGAAGGATTTGTTTGTCGGCGCAGAAGGTACGCTTGGGGTAATCACAGCGGCAGTGGTGAAGCTGTTTCCGCTACCGAGAGGAAAAGGCGTCGCCTATGCTGGCCTCGCCAGTCCGGAAGATGCTTTGAAACTCCTTGGACTGGCGCAGGGTCATGCAGGCCCATCGCTTACCGGTTTCGAACTCATGCCGCGTATTGGCGTGGAGTTCTCCGTCGCTCATACGGACGGCGTGCGTGATCCGCTTGATGCCCCGCATCAATGGTATGTTCTCATCGACATTTCCTCGTCACGATCCGCGGAAGATGCACGCGAAACCATTGAAGCAATTCTGATGGAAGCCTACGAGGCGGGACTTGTAGAAGACGCAGCAATCGCTGACAGCACGGCCCAGGAAAAATCGTTCTGGCATATGCGCGAGGCCATGTCGCTTGCGCAAAGACCGGAAGGCGGATCGATCAAGCACGATATTTCCGTGCCGGTCGCAAAGATCCCGGATTTCATCGCAGAAGCCGATGCGGCTGTGCTCGATCTGATCCCCAGTGCGCGCATCGTTTGCTTCGGGCACATGGGCGATGGCAACTTGCACTACAACATCTCCCAGCCGGTCGGCGCCGACAAGGAGGCTTTTCTTGCCCGCTGGGTAGAAATCAACAAGCGGGTACATGACATTGTCCGTTCCTATAAAGGCTCGATCTCGGCCGAGCACGGCATAGGTCAGTTGAAGCGCAAGGAGCTTTCGGAAACCAAATCGCCCGTGGCATTGGATCTGATGCGCCGGATCAAGAAATCCTTCGATCCTGCGGGCATAATGAATCCGGGCAAAGTGCTCTGAAGTTCTCAGAGCACATTTGGAAAATCACTGCGGAGACTGAGATGGAGTGAGTTCCGGGAACCGGAACGCAGCGGTTGCTGTGAGTACCTGGCGCAGAAAATCACGTCAGATGAATGGCGCAGGAGAGTTCCAGGCTCTCAATCTTTTGTTCATGCCTATTACCAAAATCTTGGGGCTGGTTGGGTTTCGATAACCATCCTTTTTGATCAGAAACAGTTAACCCAGTTCGTTAAGCGGGATTGGGAAAGTTGGCGCCTATTGTTTCCCCATACGAGACCAGAAAATGGTCCGCTCTACAGGGAAATACAAAGAGAAGACCGGAAAACCGGCTCTCAGGATCGACAGAAGGCGTCACATGAAGAAAACCGGAGCCAAGCCGGTTTGGGCAGGTCGGGAGTTCCGGCTTGACCCATTCCATCTACCACAGACGGTCACCTATGCCACGCGCGACGATCGCGGCGACATCACCTTCACGCTGCACGAACGGGGTGCTGTGGTGAAGCGGTTGTTGCCGGCGAGCCATCTGCCAGTCTCGCTCGCCTTGCCGGCCTGCGCTTTTTTAGGCGTGACAGCACGGGCCACTGAAGATGACATCGGGGACATCACCGTAACTCTGGAGCTGATGCACACAGACCCGCATCTTTCGGTGCCGCTGCTGGTCGCGCATGACCTCAATGACATTGCGGCCGATTGGCGCGCCTGGTCGTCACTTTTCAAACTGCCGATGATGCTCGTCGAAGAAGACGGTGTTGCGCGGCAGCTCGATCAGAGCATCGGCCCGGTTGCAGTTTCAGCGCCAAAGGAGCGTCGTCAGGGTCGCGAACCGCGCCGCCGCCGTCCTCGCTTTCTTGCCCGCCGCAAGGTTGGCGATCTTGGCCTGCGTCTTGTGATTGGCGGCGAGGAGATTATTGCTCAGGGCGCGAAGTAGCGGTTCTTAACCCGGCAGCGATGTCGCGCTGGCCAAGTGCCAGAAATCGCAAGAGAGGGATCGTTTCGCGATGATCTCGCCGTGGTTGAAAAGCACCTTCCTCTCCGTCATCCTCGGGTCAAGCCCGAGGATGACGGAGAGGGAGACACCCTGCGATTATTGGAGAAGAAGGTGCCTGTCGACCCTTGCACGATCTCACCGCACGCAAAATAATGCTGCTAACTTATCCAACACCTGCAAACCTCGTTTATCCTAACCCCGTCCTTTCCATGGGGAGCTGCTTCCGGAGCCGTTCGAAAGTGGGGGAGGACGGCGTGTCGATGTGCGGGCAACGGACCCGGGCAGCGGCCGACCTGTTCGTCTTCGGAGGTCAATCTGCCTGACACACAGATATTGCCTGCGTTGTTGATGCCGACGCCAATTGTGCGGACACTGCACCGACGGCGACGATGGGCCCGGACTCCAGGCGCTCATCCACTCGCCCCGCGGAACAGGCAGAAGCCGGCCGGCAGGGGGAAAACGTCAGCGGGCGGTCTTCGGATCGCATATACCTTCTACCAAGACGCGCTTCGACGACCGCCCGTCTTCCCTAACCACTCAATGGCCAGACTCAGAGAATGAGGGCGTGGCGGGGGAAAGCCACACCCGGTTCTTTGACATCGCGATGGTCTAGAAGAGTGGCTTGACGACGGTCCACAGCCCGCCAAATACCAGGCCGAGGAAGATCAGCCAGCCGACGATGGTATTCGACTTGAACAGCCGCAGGCATTCGGTCGGGTTGTCAATGTCGAGGGTCATGATCTGCCGGTACATATGCGCGCCGGCAGCCAGCAGCCCGGCAACGGCGGGCATTTGCACTTCGGCAACGGCAAAAGCCCCTAGGAACAGGCCCAGCGCGCCGCCATAGAGAACCACCAGGGCTTCGCGCGTCCGGCTGCCAAATAGTCTGGCTGTCGAATGTACCCCCACCAGTGCGTCGTCCTCCTTGTCCTGATGGGCATAGATCGTGTCATAGCCGATCACCCACAGGATCGATCCCGCATAGAGCAGGACGGCTGGCCAGTCGAGCGAGCCGAAATGTGCGGACCACCCGACAAGCGAACCCCAGGAAAAGGCAAGGCCAAGAACGAGTTGCGGCCAGTTGGTGATTCGCTTCATGAAGGGATAGATGGCGACAATCACCAGCGATCCGATCGCAAGGACAATTGTGAAGAAGTTGAACTGAAGGACAACCGCCAGTCCTGCCAGTGCTTGCAGGACCAGGAAGATCTTGGCTTGCTTGCGGGTCACCTGACCGGAGGGAAGCGGCCGCGAGCGGGTACGCGCGACCTTGTTATCGATATCCTCGTCGGCAAGATCATTATAGGTGCAACCAGCGCCGCGCATGGCTATGGCGCCAATCAGAAACAGGGCCAGATGATAGGGTGAAGGCAGTACCGACCAGAAAGGGTCGCCGACTTTTGCACCTGCGCTCGCCGAAAGCGCAGTCGCCCACCAGCACGGCCACAACAGGAGCCACCAGCCGATGGGCCGGTCCCAGCGTGCCAGCTGCGCATAGGGCCAGAGCCAGTTCGGCAAGGTGCGATAGACCCAATGGCCCGACGGCGCATCGAAAACACGGCCACGGGTTTCCGTTGACTGGATAATGTCTTTTTCTGGTGTCATGGTTTGACCTTGGCCAGCGGCCAACTCCGCAGTCAAGCACTATACGCGGTTTTTCAGGGCAAATTTGCGATTGTAAGCTTGACCCCTTGGCCTCAAGGCCATACCGACACGGCAAATCTTCTCAATGCGGAGCAATCTCGATGAATGTCTTGCTGATAGGTTCCGGTGGCCGTGAACACGCGCTGGCATGGAAGATCGCAGCTTCGCCAGTTCTGACCAAACTCTACTGCGCGCCGGGCAATCCGGGGATTGCGAGCGTTGCCGACTGTGTCGCTCTCGATCCAGCCAAGCACGCGGAGATCGTTGCGTTCTGCAAGCAGAACTCCATCGACTTCGTGGTCGTTGGCCCCGAGGCTCCGCTGGTTGCCGGGATCGCCGATGATCTGCGGGCGGCGGGCATCTCGGTGTTTGGACCATCCAAGGCGGCGGCACGTCTGGAAGGTTCCAAAGGCTTCACCAAGGATCTCTGCGCCCGCTTCAACATACCGACAGGTGCCTACCAGCGCTTCACTCAAGCGGAAGCGGCCAAAGCCTATGTCCGCCAGCAGGGCGCACCGATTGTCGTCAAGGCCGATGGCCTTGCTGCTGGCAAGGGCGTCGTCGTTGCTTTCGAAATTCAGGAAGCACTCGACGCGGTGGACGCATGCTTCGACGGAGCGTTCGGCGGTGCCGGTGCAGAGGTTGTGGTGGAAGAGTATCTGGATGGTGAAGAAGCCAGCTTCTTCTGCCTGTGCGACGGCAAGACGGCACTGCCCTTCGGGACGGCGCAGGATCACAAGCGCGTTGGTGATGGCGATACGGGAGCGAACACCGGGGGCATGGGCGCCTATTCGCCTGCCCCGGTGATGACGCAGGACATTATCGACCGCACCATGCGCGAACTGATCGAGCCGACCGTGCGCGGCATGGCGGAAATCGGCTCGCGCTTCAGTGGTGTGCTGTTTGCCGGTCTGATGATCACCAAGGATGGTCCGAAGCTCATCGAATACAACACGCGCTTCGGCGATCCGGAAACGCAAGTGCTGATGCTGCGCTTGAAGGACGACGTCCTGTTGTTGTTGAAGGCCGCAGCCGACGGTGCGCTGGACCAGATGTCGGTGCGCTGGAACGACAACCCTGCGCTGACCGTGGTCATGGCGGCGAGAGGCTATCCTGCAGCGCCGGAAAAAGGCAGCGTGATCAGGGGCGTCGATGCAGCCGCTGAGAGCGAAGCGGTCGAGATATTCCATGCGGGAACCGCGGAAAACAATGGCGAACTTGTCGCCAATGGCGGCCGCGTGCTGAACGTAACAGCGAGCGGCAAGACTGTGCAGGAAGCCCAAGACGCAGCCTATGCCGCAATTGCCAGGATCGATTGGCCGCAAGGCTTCTACCGGCACGATATTGGCTGGCGAGCGATCGCGCGTGAGAAGGGCGATAGCCTATAGGAATGGCGTCAGGGCAGGGTGGCGGATGAGGTCTGTCACTTCTAAAGTAGAGCCAACTTTCTTCAGACATGCCGGAGACACCGCAAAAATCGGATAGCGGTTGATATGGTCCATCTGGTGGGCGACGGATCGGCTTAACGAAGCAGACAACGCATCCACAGTCAGTGTCTTGGCGCGAAACCGGCTTATTGGCTGCAGCAGCACGGACGCCGTCATCGTCCCATCAACCGCAGCCTTGCCGCCGGAATTGACAGTGAGCAAAGGTCGCGCAGAGGCCACCAATACATTGGGCTGGCTGACCGGTTTTGTATCGGGCTTTGGCAGATCATTGGGCGGTATGGCTTTGACAAGCTCACCGAAGGGCCAGGCTCTCTTCAGTTCCGGCACCGTCATGTCGGCGATATTGACGTCGATGTCGCGGTTTGTCCCGGGCGGGCGGTAGGGACAGCGCTGCTTGTTGCAATTGCTCTGGGATGTGAATTGCCAGAGCGCATAGTCTTGCCAATTGCCCTTGGGGAAATGCGGAGCAATGTCCGATTCATAACGCGCATACCAGAGCGGCAAGCGCGAGAGGATCGGGAATTCGAGTCTGTGATCGGCAATGTACTTCGCCGTAATGCCATTTGTATAAAGAATTGGGTAACGCCCGGCGCGGAATTTGACGTGTTCGGCGAAAATCTCCGCATCGCGGAGGGACATGAATTTCTCGGGGTCGTTGTTCTCGATGTCAATCGCGATCAATTCATCGGCGGTTGGCTCGGTGTAGTCGATAAAGTGATTGGCTTGCTCGATCGGATTCCCGGGACGCCCAAGGTGATAGGCACCCCATTTCAAACCGAGCGCTTTAGCGAGGGCCCGGCGCGTCTGGTACAATTCGCGCGACACCGAATAGTTGCGCCATATGCGCTTGCACAACTCCTGCTGCATCGGATCCCTGATGCGCGTGCAATGGTAATTGGCGGGCATACCATCAGAGCCCTTGTGGATGAAGCCGGCGACCCGTTCGTCCCTGACGATTTCAGCCAGGTTGAAGGAGTTTTGCTCGTATCCGTCGAGAACGATTGCCCGTTCCTTGTTTGACCAGGGCGACTGGAATTCGGACTCCGCAAACGTCGGCCCGCCCGAAAAAAGGGCGGCAACCACCAAAGCAAAAGCACGCACGCCGATCGTCAAATACGGTTTCCCTCACCCTTCGCGGTCAAGTCTCCAGCCCCATAGTACCGGACGATGGTCACTGCATCGCGGTTAATATACCGTTACTCACCGTTAAATGCGGTTTTGAAATGGCAATCGGATACCCATTCTCCACCCCGAAGAATGAATATCTTACGTTTACGTAAAAATACGCTTGCCTTGAGCACCTTCGCAGTTGCAATGTGCGGCCCGCAACAAGCATCACCGCATGAGGAGACTGTGATCCATGTACCGCGCGCCTGTCGAGGAAATCGCCCACACCCTGAAAGTTGCCGGACTGGAAAGGGCCATTGCGCAAGGCCGTTTTGGCGACCTGTCGGACGATCTGGTTGACGCCATCCTTGAAGAAGCCGGAAAGTTTGCCTCGACGCGCGTCGCGCCGTTGCTCGAAATTGGCGACAAACACGGCACGCCGCTCAAGGATGCCGCGGTCACGATGCCGCCGGGCTGGAAAGACGTCTATCACGAATGGAGTTCCAGCGGCTGGAATGCATTGACCGGAAAGGAAGAGTTTGGCGGGCAGGGCCTGCCAATGATGCTGGCCATTGCAACTTTCGAGATGTGGAACTCGGGTTCGATGGCGTTCGGTATCGGTCCGACTCTTACACTCGGTGCCATTGAGGCGCTGGATGCCCACGCGACCGACGAGCTGAAGCGAACCTATCTGCCAAAGCTTGTTTCGGGTGAGTGGATGGGAACGATGAACCTGACAGAGCCGCAGGCGGGTTCCGACGTCGGCGCATTGCGGACCAGAGCAGAGCGGGCCGAGGACGGCACTTACCGGATTTTCGGCAGCAAGATATTTATCACTTACGGCGAGCATGATCTGACGGAGAATATCATTCACATGGTCCTCGCGCGGCTGCCCGACGCTCCTGCCGGTACCAAGGGCATCTCGCTGTTTCTGGTGCCAAAGTTCCTCGTTAATGCAGATGGTTCGCCCGGAGCGCGCAACGACGTCTTTTGCGGCGGCATTGAGCACAAGTTGGGCATTCACGGTTCACCCACCTGCACGATGATCTACGGCGATGGATTTGCGAAGGATCGGGAGCCTGGCGCCGTAGGCTGGCTGATCGGCGAGGAAAACCGTGGTCTTGCCTGCATGTTCACCATGATGAACAACGCGCGTCTCGCCGTTGGCATTCAGGGGGTAGCGGTGGCCGAAGCTGCCTATCAGAAGTCCCTTGCCTTTGCCCAAGAGCGCCGTCAAATGCGCGCGCCAGGCTGGACAGGTGCGGGGATAAGCCCGATCATCGAACATCCAGACGTCCAGCGTAACCTGCTGACGATGAAGGGGCTAACCGGTGCCGCGCGCTCCATAGCCTATGCTTGCGCACACGCACTCGACATGGCGAAGACAGGTAGCGGTGACGATGCCCGTTATTGGACCGATCGTGCCAATCTGCTGACACCCGTTGCCAAGGCGTTCTCGACTGACATCGGCGTGGACGTTGCCTCGATCGGTATCCAGATCCATGGAGGCATGGGGTTCATCGAAGAAACCGGCGCGGCACAGTTTCTCCGCGATGCGCGCATCGCGCCAATCTATGAAGGCACCAACGGCATCCAGGCGATCGACCTCGTCCAGCGCAAATTGCCGCTTGGCGGCGGCGACCATATCAAGGGCTATATCGCCGAACTGCGCATTGTGGCGGATGCTGTTACTGCGTTGAACAGCGCCGACTTCGGAGACACGGGAAAACGCCTTCAGGCGGCTCTCGACGCTCTTGAGTCAACCAGCGCCTGGCTGCAACAGGCAATTGGCAAGGGTGAAATCCGCGAGGCATATGCTGGTGCCACGCCCTATCTGCGCCTCTTTGGCCTGGCGGCCGGCGCCACCTATCTCACGAAAGGGGCACTAGGTGGTGAAAACGCCGGACGCATAGCGCTGGCGCGATTCTTTGCCGAAAATCTCCTGTCCGAAACGAATGGGCTGAAAGATCGCATCATTCACGGCGGGGCCAGCTTGCTTGGCGCTCGTTCCGCTCTCGCGTCATAAAGGGAATTCCATGCCAGACCATATCCAAATCGAGCGCCACGGCGCCGTCCAGACCATTCGCATGAACCGGCCGGACAAGAAGAACGCTCTGACCCGCGCCATGTATGCTGCGATGACCAAGGCGATTGTCGATGGTGATGCCGACGCGGCTGTTCGCGCTCATGTGTTCTTCGGGGTACCCGGGGCATTTTCATCTGGCAACGACCTGCAGGATTTCATGGCCTTTGCCACAACCGGGACTATGGGCAGCGAAGTCATTGACTTCCTCATCGCTCTGGTCAATGCGAAAAAGCCGCTTCTCGCTGGGGTTGACGGCCTTGCAATCGGCGTTGGAACGACGATCCATTTCCACTGCGACCTGACGTTCGCTACGCCGCAATCGTTCTTCAAGGCACCTTTCGTTGATCTCGGATTGGTGCCGGAAGCCGGCTCAAGCTTGCTTGCCCCTGCCTTGATGGGACACCAGCGGGCCTTTGCATTTCTGGCGATGGGCGACGGCTTGAATGCAGTGGAAGCCAGGGAAGCCGGCTTGGTCTACAAGCTGGTCGAAACAGACGAGCTTGAAACCACGGTTTTGAAAGTGGCGACAGAGATTGCAGCCAAACCACCGCAAGCGATGCAGATTTCGCGCGATCTCTTACGCATGCCTCGCGAAGAGGTAGTAGAGCGTATAAATCTGGAAGCAAAGCATTTCGCCGAACGCCTCCAGTCCGAGGAGGCGCGCAACGCCTTGATGGCGTTTCTCACTCGCAAGAGAGATTGATTGGACTCAAGGATAGAGCCGCGTCTTGTCCCAATCGCCTTCGGGCGCGTCGCGACTGAAAACCATCCGGTCATGCAGGCGGAATGGCCGGTCGTGCCAGAATTCGATCGACGTGGGCCGGATCCTGAAACCCGACCAATGCGCCGGCCGCGGAATTTCACCGATCGCATAGCGGGCAGTGTATTCGGCCACGGCTTTTTCCAGCGCAAAGCGGCTTTCAAGTGGACGCGACTGTTTTGAGGCCCAGGCGCCAATTCGGCTCCCCCGGGGCCGGGTGGCGTAATATGCGTCAGCCTCCTCGTCACTGACAACCTCAACCGGACCACGGATGCGGACCTGGCGGCGAAGTGACTTCCAGTGAAAGCACATGGCGGCCTTCATCGACCCAAGGATCTCCTGGCCCTTCTGGCTCTCAAAATTCGTATAGAAAACAAAGCCATTGCTGTCGAGATCCTTTAAGGAGAACCATGCGCACGTCTGGCAGCCCATCTTGGTCAACAGTTGCCAGCGCAACGGCGTTGGGATCATTGGGCTCGGTTTTGGTCGCATCGGCGAGCCATTCGTCGAACAGCGCGAATGGCTCGGATTTCTCTGTGAAGTCATCGCTTGTTAACTTCATTTAATCCATAGTCCCATAGTCATTTCGGATTGACCTTGTTAAAGAGAGGTATGTGTTTGGCGTTTTTACGATCTGATAGCAAGAAATTCGGTGCAACAAAACGGCGTTGGTGCAGGCCTTGTTCGGGCTTCGTTGCCGGTGTTGCACTATGCTTGTTGTCTGGTTGCGCCATGAAGGGCTTCAGCATCGACAAAGCGGTTCCGGACCAGGCCACAGTTACGGGATCGGTCGCGCCGGCACAACCTGTTGACAGCAAGGGTTCATCCGACCAAACCACCATACGGAACATCGTTTCGGCGCTCAATTTCACACAATGGGGCAGCAAACCCGTGCCGTGGTCCAATCCTGAAACGGGCAGCCAGGGGACAATCACCGCCATTGCAGAGAAAAAAGACGAGACAGGTCTTTGCCGGGAGTTCCAGACTTCGCGCGAATCATTCGATGGTGTCATGCTCTATAAGGGCGAGACCTGCATGCAGAACGGCGGGCAATGGACCTTGAAATCCTTCGCGCCTATGTAGGCGATTGTAAATCTTGTGCCATTTTTCCGCTTTTTTGCTTCAAATCTCTGGAATTTCTTCCTATTCATGAACATATAGCAGCGGAATAATCCCAAGGTATCTCGCTCAGGCGAGGAAAGGCAGACACATGCGCGATCCCTATACCGTGCTGGGCGTCGCCAAGACGGCGAAGCCCGAAGAAATAAAATCGGCGTTTCGCAAGCTCGCGAAGAAATACCATCCTGACCAGAACCAGGATGATCCAAAGGCGCAGACAAAATTCTCCGAGATAAACCAGGCCTACGAGATCGTCGGCGACAAGGAACGTCGCGGCCAGTTTGACCGGGGGGAGATTGACGCTGAAGGCAAACAGCGCGTCCCGCACGGATTTGAAGGTTTTTCCGGGGGAGGAGGCGATCCATTTGCCGGATTCGGCGGCGCCCGGCAGCGTTCAGGCGGGTTTGATTTCCGCAGCAGTGGAATGGGCGGTAATTCCGGGTTCGGCGCCGAAGATATTTTGAGCAGCCTGTTTGGCGAGACTGCCGGGATGGGCGGCTTAGGTGGTGGCGCGCGCCGCGCCGGACCGCGCAAGGGTGCCGACCTGCAGGCAACGATCGATATTAGTCTCGAACAGGCGGCAGGCGCCGAGAAGGTCGAAGCGGTTTTCCCAAATGGCAAACGCTTGGCAATAAAGCTGCCGGCCCACGTGGAAAATGGTCAAACGATTCGCCTGAAAGGCCAGGGAGAAGAGATTCCAGGTGGCACGCCGGGTGACGCTTTGGTCACAGTCCGCTTCAAACCGCATTCGAAATTCCGCATCGAAGGCAGGGATCTTCACGTTGAACTTCCGGTTTCCCTGCGGGATGCCGCTCTCGGATCACGACAGGAAGTAGAGACGCTAAACGGCCGCGTCGCTGTAAAAGTAGCCCCGTGGACCAGTTCCGACCGTGTTTTACGGCTTCGAGGCAAAGGTTTATCGAAGAAACCAGAGGGCCACGGCGATCTGTTCGTGCACGTCCGCATCATGCTGCCGGAAAACGGCGATCCTGCCCTTGAAGCATTCTTGCGCGACACCAGTCACTGAAAATCCAAAACGACGTTGACAGTGCGCTTGAAGCCCGGCGCGGGCTGTGCGATACCGCACATCAATCATAAGTCTCATGAAGGGTTGGTATATGACCGCCAAAACTGGTTTGATGCAGGGTAAACGCGGCCTCATTATGGGTGTCGCCAATAATCGGTCGATTGCCTGGGGCATTGCCAAGGCAGCTCACGATGCCGGTGCCGAACTTGCATTCACCTATCAGGGCGATGCTTTGAAGAAGCGCGTCGAGCCCCTTGCGCAGGAACTCGGCGCTTATCTTTGTGGCCATTGCGACGTTTCGGATGCGTCAACCATCGATGCCTGCTTCGCCGCGCTTGAAAAGGAATGGGGCAAGCTTGATTTTGTCGTCCACGCCATCGGCTTTTCCGACAAGGATGAGTTGACAGGGCGCTACGTCGATACGTCGGAAGCAAATTTCAGCAAGACCATGCTGATTTCGGTCTACTCCCTTACAGCTGTGGCCAAGCGGGCTGAAAAGCTCATGACGGATGGCGGCTCCATTCTGACGCTGACTTACTACGGCGCGGAAAAAGTCATGCCGAATTACAACGTTATGGGTGTTGCCAAGGCAGCGCTCGAGGCAAGCGTTAAATACCTTGCGGTGGATCTTGGCCCGGACAATATTCGCGTCAACGCGATCTCAGCCGGTCCGATCAAGACGCTTGCCGCCTCGGGCATTGGTGATTTCCGCTACATCCTCAAATGGAACGAATACAATGCGCCGCTGCGCCGTACCGTGACGATCGAGGAAGTTGGAGATGCGGGTCTTTATTTCCTCTCCGACCTGTCCCGCTCTGTCACGGGCGAGATACATCACGCTGATAGTGGTTATCATGTCGTTGGAATGAAAGCGGTCGACGCACCGGATATCTCTGTCGTCAAGGATTAAACCACAAGTGATTTTGCCTGACTCGTTGATCTACTTCTCGCGTCACGGCGAGACGGACTGGAACGTGACAGAGCGAATCCAGGGCCAGGAAGATATCGACATCAATGCGCGCGGCCGTGCGCAAGCGGATCGCAACGGCGATCTGATGAAATCATTGATCGGCGATGGTGCGGGGTTCGATTTCGTTGCCAGCCCATTGCGGCGCACACGCGAAACCATGGAACGGATAAGGACGCGCATGGGAGTCGATCCCATGGCATACCACACAGATCCACGGATTATGGAGGTGAATTTCGGCGACTGGCAGGGCTTCATGATTGAAGACATCGCCGCCAAGACGCCGGAGCTGGTCGAAGAACGGGCGCGGGACAAGTGGAACTTCGTTCCGCCCGGGCCCACGGGAGAGAGTTACGCAATGCTGGGAGTCCGGGTGGCAAGCTGGTTGGCAGAGGTCCGCGGCCCCACTGTGTGTGTAACGCATGGCGGTTGTCTGAGAACTATTTTCCAGCTGGTCAACGGGCTGGATGGCCATGACGCCGCGAACCTCGCTATTACGCAGGATCACATACTCCGTCTTGAAAACGGTCGACTTACCTGGTTGTAACGGACCGGACGTGACTATTCCTGTGTCTCTTCGATGTCAGTGATGAAACGCTCTTTGTTGACGACGTCGAACATCAGCGTCACCTTCATACCCTCTTCGATGACGCTCAGATCAAACTCGCCCGGCAATTTGTAGACCTTGCCATCATCGAAGCGTGATCGTCGAATTGTCCGCGTCGATGCTGGTAATCTTTCCTTGCGCATCGTCCGCAAGTGCACCAACCGGAAAAAGCGAAGCGACGAACATGAATGTTGCTACAATGAAGCGCATTTGATTTCCTCTTTAGATCAAATCAGTGTTCCGGTCAGTGCTGCAGTTAGATCGTTCATTTGTGGCAAAACAATTGCTTTTTTCGTCAGGGATGAAGGAATTTCAGCGGCGGGTTTGACCACAGGAGTAAACGCCCATAAAACCCCCTGACAAATGTCGGATAGGTAAATGTCGCACAATACTTTCGGTCATCTTTTTCGCGTCACCACCTGGGGTGAAAGCCACGGAATTGCGCTTGGATGCGTGGTGGACGGTTGCCCGCCGGGCATCGCCTTTTCAGAAGCTGAAATCCAAGCCTATCTCGATAAACGCAAGCCCGGCCAGTCGAAATACACGACGCAGCGGCGCGAGCCCGATCAGGTGCGTGTGCTCTCCGGGGTGATGCTGCAGGATGACGGCGTCACCATGATCTCGACGGGAACACCGATCTCGATGATGATCGAGAATACCGATCAGCGCTCGAAGGATTATGGCGACATTGCCCGCCAGTATCGGCCAGGCCATGCCGATTACACCTATGACGTCAAATATGGTATCCGCGACTATCGCGGTGGCGGCCGTTCGTCTGCACGCGAAACCGCGGCCCGCGTTGCGGCTGGAGCTATCGCACGCAAGATCGTGCCTGGCCTCATTGTGCGCGGCGCGCTGGTGGGGATGGGTATTCACGCCATCGACCGCAGCCGCTGGGATTGGGACGAGGTTGACAACAATCCATTCTTTACGCCGGATGCGGGCTCGGTCGAAACATTTGCATCCTATCTGGACGGCATCCGCAAGGCGGGCTCGTCTATCGGCGCCGTCATCGAAGTTGTTGCGGAAAATGTCCCCGCAGGCCTGGGTGCGCCGGTCTACGGAAAGCTCGACCAGGATATCGCCAGCTATCTCATGTCGATCAACGCCGTGAAGGGCGTGGAGATCGGCGACGGTTTTGATCTCGGCCAAACTCACGGGTGAGGAAAATGCCGACGAGATGCGCATGGGTAATGACGGAAAACCGATTTTCCTGTCGAACCACGCTGGTGGTATACTGGGTGGGATTTCCAGTGGTGCACCCGTGGTTGCCCGCTTTGCAGTGAAGCCGACATCGTCGATCCTGACCCCTCGCCGTAGCATCGACGCCGATGGCAACCAGGTGGATGTGATGACCAAGGGCAGGCACGATCCCTGTGTGGGCATTCGCGCGGTACCGATCGGCGAAGCGATGGTTGCTTGCGCCATTGCCGATCATTATCTCAGACATCGCGGCCAGACGGGCCGTATCTAACCAAGGGGCGCTTCCATGGCTTACAATCAAAAACGGGTCGTCGATGCGCTTCGCGCCTTCGAACGTGGCGAGATCGTCGTCGTCATGGATGATGACGGCCGCGAGAACGAAGGCGACCTGATCGTCGCCGCAGTGCACTGCACGCCAGAAAAGATGGCCTTCATTGTGCGCCATACGTCGGGCATCGTTTGTACGCCAATGCCGCGCGATCACGCGCGCCGTCTCAACCTTGCGCCAATGGTGGCGGACAATGATGCCCCGCATTCGACGGCTTTCACCGTGACCGTCGATTACAAGCATGGCACTACGACTGGCATTTCCGCGGATGACCGCACACTGACGGTTCGCAATCTCGCTAATCCCAACGCCGGGGCGACGGATTTCGTTCGTCCCGGCCATATTTTCCCGCTGGTCGCTCGCGAGGGCGGTGTGCTGATGCGTTCCGGCCATACGGAAGCGGCGGTTGACCTGTGCAAGCTCGCAGGGCTCCCTCCGGTGGGCGTGATATGCGAACTGGTCAATGATGACGGTTCGGTAATGCGCGGCCCGCAGGTGGCGAGCTTCGCAGAAAACCACAACCTGCAGCAGGTCACGGTCGCCGATCTCATTGCATACCGCCAGCGCAAGGAAACACTTATCGAGCGTATCGGTGAATATGAAATCGACACCTGTGCCGGCAAGGCCAAGGCGATTACCTATGCTCTTCCCTGGGAGCCAATGCACCACGCCGCTATTGTCTATGGCGACATCCGCGATGGCGAAGATGTTCCGGTGCGCCTGCAGCGCGAGGACATCTTGAGCGACGTTTTCGGTGCCCGGAACACGCTCGACAGCATCATGAAGCGCATTGCCGAGGAAAAGCGCGGCGTGATCGTTTACCTGCGTGAAGGATCAGTGGGCGTTGGCCGCGATGATGACCGCAACCGCACAAACTTGCTGGATCGGGAAGCCCATGCGGAAGCGCGGGTGCGGGAAGAAGAGTGGCGGCAGATTGGTCTGGGCGCGCAGATACTGAAGGACCTTGGCATCACGTCGATCCGGCTGCTTTCGTCACGCGAGCGGCATTATGTCGGCCTGGAGGGCTTCGGTATCCAGATCACCAAGACGGACATTATCTAGACTGCTCTCGTGCGCTGTTTGAACACTCTGAGTCTTGCGAATATCGCTTCGAATTAGCAAGGATTGGTCGCTGCATTTGCTATAATCTCGCTGGTTGAAGCTCATACCAGCGAGGAGACTGCCATGACCGCTCCCCATCCCTCCAAGACACATATCGGCAATCACGAACTGCATCCCGAAACGTTGATGCTCAATTACGGGTTTGATCCGGAATTGTCGGAGGGCGCGGTTAAGCCGCCGGTGTTCCTGACTTCGACGTTTGTGTTCAAATCAGCGGAAGAGGGACGGGACTTCTTCGACTTTGTCTCCGGCCGTCGTGAACCGCCGGCCGGCACAGGAGCGGGGCTGGTCTATTCGCGTTTCAACCACCCCAACAGCGAGATCGTCGAGGATCGGCTTGCGGTCTATGAACGAACGGAAAGTTGTGCGGTGTTTTCCTCGGGCATGTCCGCAATCGCCACGACCTTGTTCGCTTTCGTGCGTCCGGGCGATTCAATCCTGCATTCACAGCCGCTTTATGGCGGTACAGAAACACTTCTCGCCCGGACGTTCCTCAATATGGGCGTCGCCGCGGTGGGCTTCGCCGATGGAGTGAACGAAGAGTCCGTGCAGGCTGCAGCCGAAGAGGCGATGCAAAAGGGTCGTGTCTCGGTGATTCTCATCGAGACGCCTGCCAATCCGACAAACAGTCTCGTCGATGTCGCCATGATCCGGCGGATTGCCGAAGCAATCGCCGAGAAACAGGGGCATCGCCCGGTGATTGCCTGCGACAACACTTTGCTTGGACCAGTATTCCAGCGACCAATCGAGCACGGCGCTGACATATCGCTCTATTCGCTCACCAAGTATGTCGGTGGCCATTCCGATCTTATCGCCGGCGCTGCGCTCGGGTCGAAGGCAGTGATGAAACAGGTCAAGGCGCTGCGTGGCGCAATCGGGACGCAGCTTGATCCGCACTCTTGCTGGATGCTCGGACGATCCCTGGAAACACTTAGCATTCGCATGGAGAAGGCTAACAACAATGCCTTGGTGATCGCCAATTTTCTGCGCGAACACCCGAAATGCGAGAAGATTCACTATCTGCCGTATCACGACGAGTCATCGCCGCTTGGACGCACTTTTGCGGCTCAGTGCACCGGAGCCGGTTCGACCTTCTCCTTCGACATTCGCGGTGGCCAGCCGGCGGCATTCAAATTCCTTAACGCGCTGCAGATATTGAAACTGGCCGTCAGCCTTGGCGGTACGGAATCGCTGGCCAGTCATCCGGCGACGATGACCCATTCCGGCGTGCCTGTGGATGTTCGTCAACGCATCGGCGTACTCGATCTCGACGATACGGCTGTCGATCGGTATCGAGCATCCGGACGATCTGATCGCCGATCTGACGCAGGCGCTAAGCGTGGCCTGAGCGGATGATTCTGCAGAGTTGATAAACGCTTCTCACTTCGCTCTTGTATAACAGCAAGGCGCTGGTGCAAATTTGGGCATGGCCGGTGCCGGCCATGCTGATGCCAATTTGCCGCTGCAGAAAGCTCCCATGGTTACCCGACTCTATTCGCATCCGATCTACCTCGAACATCTGACGCCTGTTGGCCATCCGGAGCGCCCGGATCGGTTGCGTGCGCTAAACAAGGTGCTGGAAGATAGCGCTTTCGATGCACTGGATCGGGTTCAGTCACCGATCGGTGACGAGACGGCGATACTTTATGTGCACCCTGAATCGTTCCTTGAGCGGGTGCGTAGTGCGATCCCCGAGGAGGGACTGACTCGCGTTGATTCAGATACGACGGTAAGCCCCAAGAGCTGGGAGGCTGCTTTGACGGCAATAGGTGCAGCCAACGCTGCCGTCGATGACGTACTTACTGGCAAGGCGGACAATGTCTTCGTGGCGTCGCGCCCGCCAGGTCATCACGCGGAACGCAACAAGGCGATGGGTTTTTGCCTATTTAACAATGCTGCCATTGCCGCCCGCCATGCCCAGAAGAACCATGGCATCGAGCGCGTTGCGATCGTTGACTGGGATGTGCATCACGGCAATGGCACGCAGGATATCTTCTGGGACGATCCCTCGGTGCTGTATTGTTCGACACACCAGATGCCGCTTTATCCGGGTACGGGAGCCAAAAGTGAGACCGGTGTCGGTAATATCGTCAATGCACCGCTTAGCCCACAGACGGGCAGCGATCATTTCCGAGAGGCTTTCAACACGCGTATTCTCCCGGCCATTGATGAATTTCGGCCGGAATTGATCATTATTTCAGCGGGCTTCGATGCGCACCACCGCGACCCGTTAGCGGAAATCAATCTGAACGAGGACGATTTCGACTGGGCAACCGGCGCTCTCATGGAAAGAGCTGGGAGCTATGCGTCAAACCGCCTTGTCAGCCTTCTGGAAGGCGGGTACGACCTCAAGGGGATGTCGCTCTCGGCGGGCGCACATATCAAACGCCTGATGGGAGGATGACACATGGCCGACGTACAGAACAATTCCGATATCGCCGCCATGAGCTTCGAACAGGCGCTCGATCAGCTGGAAAAGATCGTCGACGATCTGGAGCGTGGCGATGTGCCACTGGAACAGTCGATTCGCATTTACGAGCGGGGCGAAGCGCTGAAGAAGCATTGCGATACGCTGCTGCGCGCCGCCGAAGACAAGGTGGAAAAGATCTCGGCTTGGCCGCAACGGCGAACCTGTCGGTACTGAACCACTCGATCCCGAGTGACACTGCAGCGCGCTATTCAGGACCTTTCTGAAACGCTATGGTGGGAACTCCGACAAACCCGGAGTAGCGTCCATGAGTTTTTACCCCTGCCCAGATCCGAAGCCAGGCGATGCAACAGCCGTCGATGCAATCGAGACGCTGATTATTCCACGTACCAGTGACATTGGCGGACTAGAAGTGCGTCGCGCCTTGCCGAGTGCCAAGCGCCGCCTCGTCGGACCTTTCATTTTCTTCGACCGCATGGGCCCGGCCATCCTTCGCCCGACCGATGCGTTGGATGTACGCCCGCATCCGCATATCGGCCTTTCGACCGTAACCTACCTTTTTGACGGAAACATCCGCCATCGCGACAGCCTCGGGACCGAAATGGTCATCAGGCCCGGCGACGTCAATCTGATGACCGCCGGTCGCGGCATTGTCCATTCGGAACGTTCGCCGGAAGAATTGCGGACGGAACCCTTGCCGATCTCGGGCTTGCAGACCTGGCTGGCCCTGCCGGATCATCTGGAGGAAATCGACCCCGCCTTTGCCAATACAGCAGCCGGTGAACTGCCCATGTTGCGCGAAAACGGTGTGGAAGCGCGCGTCGTCATGGGTAAGTTTCATGGAGCCGGTTCCGTGGTTAAGCAACACGCGGAAACACTTTACGTCGATATCCGGCTGCAACCCGGAAGCCACATACAGATACCGGCCGATGCTGCCGAAGAACGGGCCATCTATACGCTGGATGGATCGGTGCAAATTGCGGGTGAAACGTTCCCGGCAGACCGTCTTTTGGTGTTCCGCGCGCGTGACGAAATCGTCATCCACGCCCCGGAAGGGGCACATTTCATGCTGTTTGGCGGTGCTGCTCTACCTTCCAAACGCTATATCTGGTGGAATTTCGTCTCCTCATCCAAAGAACGGATCGAACAGGCGAAAGAGGAATGGCGTTCCGGCAGATTTGATATCGTACCCGGCGACGAGGAAGAATTCATTCCCTTGCCCGAAAATTGACTTGAGATCCGATGATTCTCTGCTTCTTGCTGGTTTGACGGTTTTCCTTTAGGGACGGCTGGCTAGAATTGAGCTTGGAACTGGAACCTGCGCTTTGGCCAAGAATTTTGAAACACCGCTGCTTGATCGCGTGCAAATCCCTTCGGATCTGCGCCAATTGCCGGAATCCGATCTACCGCAGCTCACGCACGAGTTACGAACGGAATTGATCGATGCGGTGTCGACGACTGGCGGTCATCTTGGCGCCGGACTTGGTGTTGTCGAGCTGACCGTTGCGCTGCACCATGTTTTCGATACGCCACATGACCGCATCATTTGGGATGTCGGCCACCAGGCCTATCCGCACAAGATACTGACCGGGCGGCGTGATCGCATCCGCACGCTGCGGCAGGAAGGCGGGTTGTCCGGTTTCACAAAGCGCAGCGAGAGCGAATACGATCCGTTCGGCGCCGCCCATTCGTCCACATCGATTTCTGCGGGTCTCGGCATGGCTGTCGCCAGCGACCTTTCCGGCACGAAGCGCAATGTCATTTCGGTGATCGGCGATGGCGCGATGTCTGCGGGCATGGCCTATGAGGCGATGAACAATGCCGGCGCACTCGATGCACGCTTAATCGTCATCCTCAATGACAACGACATGTCGATAGCGCCGCCGACCGGCGCGATGAGCGCCTATCTGGCCCGTCTTGTTTCCGGACGCGCCTATCGTTCCTTCCGCGAGACTGCCAAGCAGCTTGCGAAGAAACTTCCGAAATTCCTTCAGGAGAAGGCTCGGCTCTCGGAAGAATATGCGCGCGGCTTCTGGACCGGCGGCACAATGTTCGAGGAGCTCGGTTTCTATTACGTCGGACCGATCGACGGGCATAATCTCGATCACTTGCTGCCCGTGCTGAAGAATGTCCGGGATACGATGGACGGTCCGGTTCTGATCCATGTCGTGACGCAGAAGGGTAAGGGCTACGCCCCTGCCGAAGCGGCGGCGGACAAATATCACGGCGTCAACAAATTCGATGTGATCACAGGCGCCCAGGCGAAGCCGCCCGCCAATGCGCCGAGCTATACGAAGGTCTTCGCCACCAGCCTGATCGAGGAAGCCCGTCACGACGACAGGATCGTTGCGGTCACCGCGGCTATGCCGGGAGGCACTGGCCTGGATCTTTTCGGCGAGGTTTTTCCTGAACGGACTTTCGATGTCGGCATCGCCGAGCAGCATGCCGTGACTTTTGCGGCGGGTCTGGCGAGCGAGGGCTTCAAGCCGTTCGCCGCCATCTATTCGACATTCCTGCAACGCGGCTATGACCAGGTGGTGCACGACGTGTCGCTGCAGAACCTGCCGGTGCGCTTTCCGATAGACCGCGCAGGATTGGTGGGCGCCGATGGCGCGACCCACGCGGGATCGTTCGATACGGGTTTCCTTGCCGCTTTGCCGGGGTTCGTCGTCATGGCAGCATCCGACGAAGCGGAACTGCGCCACATGGTGCGCACCGCGGCGGAATATGATGATGGCCCCATTTCCTTCCGCTATCCTCGGGGGGATGGGGTTGGCGTGGATCTACCGGAACGCGGTCAGATTCTGCTGATCGGCCGGGGACGGATTATCCGCGAGGGTTCGAAAGTGGCGCTGTTATCGTTTGGCACGCGCCTGCAGGAATGCATTGCAGCCGCGGATGAACTTGATGCTGCAGGCCTCTCCACGACGATTGCCGATGCGCGGTTTGCCAAGCCTCTGGATGAAGATCTGATCCGCCGGTTGGCGCGAGAGCACGAGGTGCTTGTCACTGTTGAGGAGGGCGCGATTGGTGGATTTGCCTCGCACGTGCTGCATTTCCTCAGCCGCGATGGACTTCTCGACAATGGTCTTCGTGTTCGCGCCCTGACATTGCCCGATCTCTATCTGGACCATGCCAAGCCGGAAACCATGTATGCGCGTTCTGGCCTGGACAGTGCAGGTATCGTGCAAACGGTATTTAGCGCGCTCGGCCGCGACCACATGATTGCACCCGCCCGTGCGTAAGACGGTTTGATGCGCCTCGATCAGCTTCTTGTTGAAAGAGGTATGTTTGCCAGCCGGTCAAGAGCGCGCGATGCCATTGTGCGTGGCACGGTTCAAGTGGATGGAGCTGTTGTCACCAAACCGGGGATAACAATTCCCCAAACGGTGATAATCAGCGTCGATGATCCAGCAAGCGCCTACGTCTCCCGCGCTGCGCTAAAGCTCATTGCGGGCCTCGAGCATTTTGCGATCAATGCAAAAGGATGCACCGCGCTGGATGTTGGCGCATCGACTGGCGGGTTCACGCAGGTTTTGCTCGAACGCGGAGCGGATCATGTCATCGCCGTCGATGTCGGGCATGATCAGTTGCACGACAGTCTGCGGACTGATGCTCGTGTCAGCAATCTTGAAGCATTGAATGCGCGTGAACTGAAACGCGAACATCTGGGCGGGCGGATAGTTGATCTGGTCGTTTCTGATGTTAGCTTCATTTCGCTCAAGCTTGCCCTGCCGCCTGCACTGGATCTGGCGGAACCGGGGAGTCATTGCGTGCTTCTGGTCAAGCCGCAATTCGAGGCTGGCCGTGGAGCAATCGGCAAGGGTGGCATTTTGCGTGATCCCAAGGATGGTGAACGCGTTGCAAATGATTTAAGGAACTGGCTGGATGGATTGCCGGGCTGGAAAGCCCTCGGACTTTGCCCTTCGCCCATCGAGGGTGGTGATGGCAATCGCGAATTTCTTCTGGCCGGCCTGAAAAGCGAAGCTTGAAAAATAAAAGATTGAAAAGAAAAGATTGATGAGTACGCGCGTGACGATTGAACGAATGGGCGCCGGTGGCGATGGTATTGCCGCGACCTCAGCTGGCAGCGCCTATGTGCCGTTTTCGTTGCCAGGTGAAGTCGCCAATGTCGCGCTGGAACATGGGCGGGCTACACTCATGGCCCTGCTTGAGCCGTCGCCGGAGCGCATTGCCCCCGCTTGCCGGCATTTTGAGGAATGCGGCGGCTGCGCTCTGCAACATTGGCAGGACGGCGCCTATCAGAACTGGAAGCGATCGCTTGTTCAAGATGCGCTGGCGGGCAGGGGACTTGCGTTCACGCTCGATCCTCTCGTCCCGTGCGCACCTCATACGCGCCGCCGCGCGGTGTTTGCCGTACGGACGAGTGAGCATGGCGCGGTTCTCGGTTTCAACCGGCATTTGAGCCACGAACTGATCGATATCTCGGAATGTCCCGTGACAGTTCCCGAAATCGTTTCGCGCCTTGATGATCTTCGCGATCTCGTCGCCGTGTTGGGCGGGGGCATGAAGCCCTTCAAACTGACTGTAACATCGACGGCGTCTGGTCTCGATATTACGGCATCCGGATGCGCTGCGCCCGACGCTGCCAAGCGTCAGGCACTGACCGCGCTGGTAATCAAGAAGGATTTTGCCCGTCTGAGTTTCGAAGGTGAAATTATTGTCGAGCCGAGAAAACCTATAATTCACTTCGGCAAAGTGCCGGTGTTTTTGCCTGCGGGCGGATTTCTTCAGGCAACAGTCGATGCCGAAGAAGCCATGTCTGCTCTGGTGACAGGGCATCTTGCCAAGGCCAGGAAGACGATCGATCTCTTTTGCGGTTCAGGTACATTCGCCTTGAGGATAGCGGAAAAATCCGCTGTCCATGCCGTCGAAAGTGATCAGGCGGCAGTCGCTGCGATTGATCGCAGCGTCCGTTACGTTCAGGGCCTGAAGCCCGTCACTATCGAGCGGCGCGATCTGTTCCGGCGGCCGTTTCTGGCAAGAGAGCTGACGCCGTTCACCGGTCTTGTGTTCGACCCGCCCCGTGCGGGTGCGGAAGCGCAGGCCATTGAAATTGCAAAATCATCGGTATCGAAGGTAGTGGCAGTCTCGTGCAACCCGGTCACCCTGGGGCGCGATCTGAGCATTCTCGTCAAGGGCGGCTACAAGGTCGACCGCGTGGTACCGATCGACCAGTTTCTGTGGTCGTCGCATGTCGAAGCAGTGGCCTTGTTGTCGAAGAAATAGGCGATCAGACCGCGGTGCCCCCAACGGTCATTTGATCCATGCGCAAATGCGGCTGGCCGACGCCGACCGGTACCCATTGGCCACCCTTGCCGCAATTACCGATGCCTGTATCAAGCTGCAGATCATTGCCAATCATGGAAATGCGTTGCATGGCATCGGGGCCGTTGCCGATCAGCATCGCGCCTTTTACCGGAGCGCCAACCTTGCCGTTCTCGATCATATAGGCCTCGGTGCATCCGAAGACGAACTTTCCGGAGGTAATGTCCACTTGGCCACCGCCGAAAGACACAGCGTATATGCCCTTCTTGATCGACGCGATGATCTCCTCGGGGGTCTTGTCCCCGCCGAGCATATAGGTGTTGGTCATGCGTGGCATCGGAGCATGCGCGTAGGATTCGCGCCGTCCGTTGCCGGTAGGCTCCATTCCCATCAGGCGTGCATTCTGACGATCCTGCATATACCCGACCAGAACGCCGTCATCGATCAGCACTGTCTTGTTGGTCGGCATGCCCTCGTCATCGACGGTAAGCGATCCGCGCCGTTCCGAGATTGTGCCATCGTCAACGACGGTAACGCCCTTTGAGGCCACCTTCTGGCCGAGCAGTCCGGCAAAGGCAGACGTCTTCTTGCGGTTGAAATCGCCTTCAAGTCCGTGGCCAACGGCTTCGTGCAACATTACACCCGGCCAGCCGCTCGAGAGCACGATGTCAAATGTTCCGGCGGGTGCAGGAATGGCTTCCAGATTGACCAGAGCCTGCCTCAGTGCTTCGTCGGCAGCATATTGCCATTTATCGGAAGCAATGAATTCGCCAAAGCCCTTGCGACCACCTGCACCGTACGTGCCGCTTTCCTGCCTGTCGCCGTCACCAACAACGACAGATACGTTCAGTCGAACCATCGGGCGAACGTCGCGAACGAAATGGCCGTCGGCACGCAGGATTTCTACCTGCTGCCAGGATGCCGCGAGCGACACGGAAACCTGCCGGACTTTCGGATCCTTGGCACGCAAATAGGCGTCGATTTCCTGCAGAAGCTTCACTTTTGCCTCGAAGCTTGGCGAGCCGAGGGGATTTTCGTCGCTGTACAGGCTGCGATTCGTTCCGGGCGGCGCAGCTGTATATGTTCCGGCATGTCCGGTCCTGACTGCCGAAGCCGCGTCAGAGGCGCGCTTTAGGGCACCAAGGGACAACTCACCGGCGTGGGCATAGCCAACGGCTTCGCCAGCGACAGCGCGGAGACCAAAGCCCTGGTCCTGATTGAAAGAGCCGTTCTTCAGCCGGCCGTTGTCAAACGCAAGACCTTCCGATTCTCTGTATTCGATGAAAAGCTCGCCATCATCGGCACCCTCAAGACTTTGCTTGACGGTATCGAGGATTTTTTCGCGAGGCGCGTCAAAACTGTCGATCAGGCTTTTCATGATAAACGTTCCGGTTCAATTTGCATAAACCGGATGTAGGCCTTCGATCGGCTCACGACAACAGCAATCTTGGTAAAAGCTCAGGGGAGGGCGTCGAAGCCTTCACCAAAGCCATTGAGCTCGACGGGGATACCGATGCCTTCCTCCGGTGTCTGGAACACGATGAATGTTGCAGCCTTGCCAGTTTTGAGTGTCTGGACAAGCTGTTCTTCCAGGATAACCTCGGCATAGCAACCGTCTTCGAAGCAGCGCACAAAATAGGCGCGTCCGATATCCTTGCCATCAACGTTCAAACCCAGGCCGTTCGGAAGAAGAACGCCAAGTGGGGCGAGGACGCGCAGGATCTTGGCTTTATTGTCCGCCGTTTTCAAAACGACGACGGAAAGTCCCATTTCCGGGCGATCGGCTGCAACCACATTCTGAATTAGCGCGCATTGCTCAGATTTGGCGCCCGCTGGCGTGTCGCAAAGGATAGACCATGCCCCGTGCGTGGATTTGACCGTGCCGCTTTGCTGAGCTGCCATCGCAGTGCCTGCAAAGGCATTCATGGACAGGGTGAGCAAACCAACGGCGATGCTACGTAGCGCGAAAGAGAACATGTAGGCTCCAAAACGAGATCATCCAGACGTTAAACCGCCACGCCGCGGATGAAAAGAATGCCGCTCAAACACTCCCCAGCATACAGCGGCCCAGCAATCTGTGGTGTAGTGCAAAAATGGCCGGATTGTGAGCCAACCCGCGCCTTACGCAGCAAAATCACCGCGAACGAGAAAAAACACGCTTCATTGTATATACCCATCGTCGAGAAGAGAGAAGCTGCGCGCAAAAATGCCGCATGAGATCACGTTCGCCTTCCTTGCGATGTAAGCTAATGTGTGGTTTGAACGCGGCATATACCCGGGCCTTGTCTACGCCCGGCCTTAACGTATGGAATCAAAGCTTCATTCGGGAGATTTCTAGGTGAAGAAGAATATTGTCACGCTGATGGGTGTCCTGAGTGGCCTGCTCGGTGCCGGATCTGCCTATGCTGCACAGCCGGAACCTTGGCAGATGACCTTCCAGCCCGCTGCCTCCGCTATTATGGAGCAGATCGTTTGGTTCGAACGCTACACGTTGTGGTTCATCATCCCGATTACGCTTTTCGTGATGGTCCTACTGGCCTGGGTCATGATTCGCTATCGCGCCAGTGCCAATCCGGTTCCCTCAAAGACCAGCCACAATACGGCAGTGGAAATCGTCTGGACGGTTGGTCCCGTTGTTATCCTCCTCTTCCTTGCAATCCCATCCTTCCAGCTTCTGACGGCACAATATTCTCCCGAAGAACCCAAGCTGACTGTCAAGGCAACCGGCTATCAGTGGTATTGGGGATATGAGTACCAGGCTGGGGACGCACCCGTTTCGTTCGATTCCGTTTTGCTGAAAGATGCAGACCGTGCTGCCGCTGGCAAAGAAGATCGCAAGGCTTATCCGCGATTGCTGGCTGTCGATAATGAAATGGTCGTACCCGTGAACACGACGGTTCGTCTTCTGGTTACCGGCGCCGACGTGATTCATTCATTCTCGATGCCGGCGTTCGGCGTGAAGATGGATGCCGTCACTGGCCGGAGCAACGAAACCTGGTTCAAGGCAGACAAGGAAGGCATGTACTACGGTCAGTGTTCGCAGATTTGCGGCAAGGACCATGCTTACATGCCGATCGCAATCCACGTCGTTTCTCAGGCTCAGTACGACACTTGGTTCGCTGCAGCCGGCAAAGATCTTCCGGGTGCGTACAAGGCACTGACCGCTAAAATCGACACAGACAAGAACGTAAACGTGGCCGGCAACTAAGCTGGTCGACGCGAATTATTGAGGAACGGGAGCACTTTGATGGCAGGTTCTGCAGCTCACGAAGCCCATGACGCTCATAAGCCAACTGGCTGGACGCGCTGGGTCTATTCGACCAATCACAAGGACATCGGCACACTATATCTGATCTTCGCGATCATTGCCGGTATCATCGGTGGTTGTCTTTCGATCGCCATGCGCGCCGAGCTGCAGCAGCCCGGCATTCAGATTTTCCATGGTCTGGCGTCCATGGTTTACGGCTACGAAGGCGATGCAGCCATCGACGCCGGCAAGCAAATGTACAATGTGTTCTCGACCGCGCATGGCCTCATCATGATCTTCTTCATGGTCATGCCCGCGTTGATTGGTGGTTTTGCCAACTGGATGGTGCCGATCATGATCGGTGCGCCAGACATGGCATTTCCGCGCATGAACAACATTTCGTTCTGGCTGCTTCCTCCGGCTCTTCTCCTGTTGATTCTGTCGATGTTTGTTCCGGGCCCGGCCGGTGGTTTCGGGACAGGCGGCGGCTGGACGATCTATCCACCTTACTCGACGTCGGGTCAGCCAGGTCCGGCGATGGATTTTGCCATCCTCTCGCTGCACATCGCGGGTGCATCTTCGATCCTCGGGGCCATCAACTTTATCACCACGATCTTCAATATGCGTGCGCCGGGCATGACACTGCACAAGATGCCGCTATTTGCCTGGTCGGTACTGATCACTGCCTTCCTTCTGCTTCTGGCTCTGCCGGTTCTGGCTGGCGGCATCACGATGCTTTTGACGGACCGCAACTTCGGGACAACGTTCTTCTCGCCGGAAGGCGGCGGTGATCCGCTGCTGTTCCAGCATTTGTTCTGGTTCTTCGGTCACCCTGAAGTGTACATCATGATCCTGCCCGCATTCGGCATTATCAGCCACATCGTCTCGACCTTCTCGAAAAAGCCGATTTTCGGCTACCTTGGAATGGCCTACGCCATGGTCGCCATCGGTGTCGTCGGGTTCATCGTCTGGGCTCACCACATGTATACGGTTGGTTTGTCACTCGACACGCAGCGTTACTTCGTCTTCGCAACGATGGTCATCGCCGTGCCAACTGGCGTGAAGATCTTTTCGTGGATCGCTACGATGTGGGGCGGTTCCATCGAGTTCAAACCGCCTATGGTTTGGGCGATCGGCTTCATCTTCCTGTTTACCGTGGGTGGTGTGACGGGTGTCCAGCTTGCCAATGCAGGTCTCGACCGGGCCATGCACGACACTTACTATGTTATCGCGCACTTCCATTACGTGCTGTCACTGGGAGCTGTCTTCGGTATTTTCGCGGGCTGGTACTATTGGTTCCCGAAAATGACTGGCTACATGTACAATCACACAATTGCCCATACGCACTTCTGGGTGATGTTCATCGGCGTCAATCTGGTGTTCTTCCCGCAGCATTTCCTTGGACTGGCGGGCATGCCGCGCCGTTACATCGACTATCCGGATGCATTCGCGGGCTGGAACGAGGTTTCGTCCATCGGTTCCTATATTTCCGGTGTAGCGGTCCTTATCTTCCTGTTCGGTGTCTTCGAGGCGTTTGCCAAGAAGCGTGAAGCTGGTGCCAATCCCTGGGGTGCAGGCGCAACCACGCTCGAATGGCAGCTGTCTTCACCGCCGCCGTTCCATCAGTGGGAACAGCTCCCGCGCATCAAGTAGGAAATGTGATGTCCGGACCGTTGAAACCAGTGGCCCGGATATCCGCCAAGACGCAATTGCCGCCTGTAAACGACAAGATTGAACGAATGCCTTTGGTTGAGAAAAACGCGAGCCTGGATACGAGCATTGGCCTCTCCGAAGCCAATGCGTCGGATTATATTGCGTTGCTCAAGCCACGGGTGATGTCGCTTGTCGTGTTCACCGGTTTTGTTGGTTTGATGGCGGCGCCAGGGCAGATCCATCCGGTCCTGGCTGCCATTGCTATCCTCTGCATTGCCGTTGGTGCAGGAGCGTCCGGCGCGCTCAATATGTGGTACGATGCTGACATCGACGCCATTATGAAGCGCACCGCCAAGCGTCCGATTCCTGCAGGACGGATATCGCGCGAAGAAGTTCTGACTTTTGGTCTGTTGCTTTCCGCCTTTTCGGTCGTGACGCTTGGTCTCTTCGTCAACCTTTTGTCCGCCTTTCTGCTGGCCTTCACCATATTCTTCTATGCTGTTGTTTACACGATGTGGTTGAAGCGCTCGACCCCGCAGAACATCGTGATCGGTGGGGCTGCAGGTGCATTCCCTCCTATGATCGGCTGGGCCGCGGTGACCAATTCGGTGAGCATGGAAAGCATCGTGCTTTTCCTGATCATCTTTCTATGGACCCCGCCGCATTTCTGGGCCCTGTCGCTTTTCATGTCGGACGATTATGAAAAGGCGAAAATCCCGATGATGCCGAATGTCATGGGTGAGGCATCGACGAAGTTCCAGATTTTCCTTTATACGCTTCTCGTTGCGCCCGTTGCGGTCCTGCCGTGGATGATGGGCTTTGCCGGTCCCGTATATGGCGTGTTTTCGATAGCAATGGGTGCGGCCTTCCTGGGATACGCCTGGACTGTGTGGCGTGCCCCTGTCGGCGAGGCGATGATGAAGCCGGCGAAGAAGATGTTCGCATTCTCGATCTTCTATCTCTTCAGCCTCTATGCGGTGCTTCTTGGTGAAATTCTCGTGCGTAAAGCACTCTTGGTAGCAGGTGCTTGATATGAGCAATGATCGTGTAACTCTCACCGACAAACAACGGAAGGCGCAGCGCAGCCGTTCGATAGCACTCGCGCTTGCTTTGGCTGCCTTCGTTATTCTCGTCTATGTCGGTACCTGGGCAAAACTCGGTGCCAATATTCTCATCAGGCCGATGTGAGCGGAGAAATGACTGACGATACGCATCAGATCACCGAGAACGCCGTGGTGCCGAAGCGCAAGGTTTCGGATCGCACCATAGCCATCTCGTGCCTCGCATTTTTCTTCGGCATGGTGGGAATGGCGTTCGCCGCCGTCCCCCTCTATGCGATGTTCTGTCAGGTGACCGGTTATGGCGGAACAACCCAGCGTGTCGAACAGATGTCAGACACGATCCTCGACAAGAAGATCACGGTCCGTTTTGATGCCAATACATCCGGGGGCTTACCTTGGCAGTTCGAGCCAGTCCAGCGCGATGTGACGATGAATATCGGCGAGACCAAGCTGATCAAGTACGAAGCCAGGAATATTGCCGAGAAGCCCACGGCCGGTCGTGCGGCCTTCAATGTGACGCCGCAGGCGGCAGGGGCGTATTTCAACAAGGTCGAGTGCTTCTGTTTTACCGATACGGTCCTGAAGCCCGGTGAGGACCTCGAAATGCCGGTGGTATTCTTCGTTGATCCGGATATCGTCAATGCGCCAGAATTGAAGGGCGTCAACACAATCACCCTGTCGTACACGTTCTTCCCAATCGCGATGCCAGCACCGCTTGCTGCCAGTACCGACGTGAAGAAGAACGGCACATCGGGACAGCTTTAAACTGCGCCGGCTGGAAAGCCGGTGTCTAAACCAATAACAGACCTTGCGGGGGTTAGAATGGCCGAAACGCACCAGAAGAACCACGATTATCACATCATTGATCCAAGCCCTTGGCCTTTCCTCGGGTCGGTTGGCGCATTTGTGCTTGCAATCGGCGGCATTGCCTTCATGCGCTATAACAGCGGTGGCGAGCTCGTGCTGTTCAATGCCAACCTCACCAGCCCCTGGATATTCGCGATCGGCTTGGTCATCATTCTCTACACGATGTATGGCTGGTGGTCGGACACGATCAAGGAAAGCAAGGAAGGCCATCACACTCGGGTCGTTTCGCTGCATCTGCGCTATGGCATGATCATGTTCATCGCCTCTGAGGTGATGTTCTTCGTTGCCTGGTTCTGGGCCTTTTTCGACGCCAGTTTGTTCCCGGGAGAAGTCGAGCAGGTTGCTCGTGCGGCATTTACCGGTGGAGTGTGGCCGCCAAAGGGGCTTGAGGTACTCGACCCGCTGCACCTGCCACTCTACAACACGATCATTCTGCTGCTCTCGGGCACAACCGTAACGTGGGCGCATCATGCGCTGCTGCACAACGATCGCAAGGGTCTCATCACGGGCCTCACGCTGACCGTTCTGCTCGGCATACTCTTCTCCTTCGTGCAGGGCTACGAGTATGTGCATGCGCCATTCGCGTTCAAGGATTCGATCTACGGCGCCACGTTCTTCATGGCGACGGGCTTCCACGGTTTCCACGTCATTATCGGCACGATCTTCCTGGCGGTATGCCTGCTACGCTCGATTCGTGGTGACTTTACACCGCAGAAGCATTTTGGCTTTGAAGCCGCGGCCTGGTACTGGCACTTTGTTGACGTTGTCTGGCTGTTCCTGTTCTTCTCGGTCTACGTATGGGCCTCATGGGGCGCCCCAATCGCCGTTGAGTAGCTGAACAGCGCAGAATTCCAAGAGGGCGGCCGCGGAATCACGGCCGCCCTCTTTTTTTGAGCACAATCCTGCGTAATCCATTGGCGATGAGCAAGTTGCCCGCTTTCCGTCCGTTTTTCCCTATTCTCATCACATCGTTTTTTGCGACAACTGTTCAGGCGGGAGAGCGTAAGGTCGATCTCGTACGGGTAGAGAAATCCGAGCGCCGGATGCAGCTTCTTTCCGGCGAAATGTTGATCAAGGAGTACAAAATTGCACTCGGTGCGCGGCCAATTGGCCATAAGCGCTGGGAGGGCGACGAGCGCACGCCAGAGGGACGCTATGTCCTCGATTGGCGCAATCCGAAAAGCATAGCGTACAAGTCGATCCATATTTCCTACCCGAACACCAAGGACACGGCTGCGGCAAAGCTCATGGGTGTTCCACCCGGCGGTGAAATCATGATCCACGGGGCAGCAAATGGTTACGGATGGTGGGGCTGGGTGCTTCAACTTATCGACTGGACAGATGGTTGCATTGCCGTCACTAATTACGAGATGGATGAAATCTGGACCCTCGTTCAAGATGGAACGCCAATCGAGATCAACCCCTGAGTGCATAAATAAATGAATGAAGATAATGCCCTGTATCCCCCGGTGGACCCATTCGCTGCGGGTGTGAAGGCGCGCTGTCCGCGTTGCGGACAGGGGAAATTATTTGACGGTTTCCTGAAACCTGCCGAACGATGCGCGAGCTGTGGGCTCGATTACTCCTTCATCGATACCGGCGAAGGTCCCGCGGTTCTGGTTATGCTATTGATCGGCTTCATTGTTGTCGGTCTTGCCCTCTGGATGGAAGTCACACTCGATCCACCACTATGGCTGCATTTCATCCTTTGGATTCCATTGGCGCTCGTACTTTGCCTGGCGGCCTTGCGCTGGATGAAGGGCTTGCTGATCGCGCTCCAATACAAACACAAGGCTGCTGAAGGACGGCTGGATCGAGCGACCGCACATGAATAATATCGTTACGCCGGCAAGGCACCAAGGGTTCCCATGGATTACGCTCATCCTTGGCGCGATTGTTTTTGCTATCCTGATCGTTCTCGGGACATGGCAGGTGGAGCGCCTGCACTGGAAGGAAGGCCTCCTGGCGGAGATCGAAGCCCGAACCCATGCGACGCCGGCTTCGCTGGCCGAGACGGAAAAAGTGTGGTCCGCCCAAAACGACGTTGATTACAGGCCCGTGACGGTCGCTGGACGTTTGCTCAATGACAGGGAACGGCATTACTTCGCCACCTATGAAGGCTTTTCCGGATTCTACATCTATACGCCGCTGTTGCTCGATGATGGACGCTCGGTTTTCATCAATCGCGGCTTCGTCCCCTATGACAAGAAAAATTCGGTAACACGGCCGGAGGGTGAAATCGAAAGACCCGTGACCATTACTGGCCTTGCCCGCAATCCGCTGGCCTCCAAACCGTCATCGATCGTGCCAGACAATGATCTCGTGACCAATACTTATTACTGGAAGGACTTGCCGGCGATGGCGCGGCAATCGGGCATCGCAGAAGACAAGCTCGTGCCGTTCTTTATAGATGCGGACAAAACAGCCAATCCCGGTGGCTTGCCGATTGGCGGCGTGACGATCATCGATCTGCCGAACAGCCACCTGCAATACGCAGTCACATGGTATGGTCTGGCCGCAACGCTGGTCGCAATTATGGGTATCTCGTTCTGGCGGCGATATAAGCTGACCGCGTCAAACGAACCGGAAGTCGTCAGATCCGACCGTACGGACTTGACTTCCCGCTTGCCGCCCAATTCCAAGAAACATTTCAATGCTGCGAGATACGATACGATGGCCGACAAGAAACCACTGACAATCCGCTTGTGCGGGCCGCGCGGATTTTGCGCCGGTGTGGATCGCGCCATTCAGATCGTTGTTCTGGCGCTGAAGAAATATGGAGCACCGGTCTATGTGCGCCATGAGATCGTTCACAATCGTTATGTGGTTGAGGGACTTCAGGCCCGAGGTGCAGTCTTCGTTGAAGAACTCGACGAAATTCCGGCAGAACATCGCAACCAGCCGGTGGTATTTTCCGCTCATGGGGTTCCGAAATCGGTTCCTGCCGATGCAGAGAACAAGAACCTTTTCTATCTCGACGCCACATGCCCTCTCGTGTCCAAAGTCCACAAGCAGGCGATGCGCCACCAGAGGCTTGGCCGCCACGTTATTCTCGTGGGTCATTCAGGCCATCCGGAAGTGATCGGCACCATGGGACAGTTGCCGGAGGGCGCGGTCACGCTCGTTGAAACCATCGAAGATGCCGAGGCTTATGTGCCGCAGGATCCGGATAATCTCGGCTTCGTCACGCAGACGACGCTCTCGGTGGATGACACTGCGGGGATCATCGCTACCCTGCAACGCCGCTTTCCTGCCCTCACGGCGCCCGCCGCCGAGTCCATCTGCTACGCCACCACAAACCGGCAAGATGCCGTGAAAGCAGCAGCACCGGGCTGTGATCTGTTCCTCGTTGTGGGGGCGCCGAATTCATCCAATTCCAAGCGATTGGTGGAAGTCGCGGAGCGTTCGGGTGCAGCGCAGTCGCTGCTGGTTCAGCGCGCTTCTGATATCGATTGGGACTTCATTGGTGACATTGCTGTGGTGGGACTGTCTGCGGGCGCGTCGGCTCCAGAGATCATTGTTGACGAAATCATCCAGTTCTTTTCGGAGCGCTATTCCGTGACCATCGACCTTGCCGAGACTACTATTGAGACAGAGAATTTCCACGTCATGCGTGATCTTCGTGATGTTGAATTGACAAGTGGCGACATGGCCTTCGTCAATGGAAGCCGATAAGGGCCCTTTCTGGCCCATCGGCCTATTCTGACGGAGGGATGTTGTGACAGGATCAAGCAAAGATGCGAAGACCCGCACTCTTCGTGCGGGCGAGTGGCTTCGTCCGATGAACGACATCGGCCTCACCTCCTTCCTGGTGGATTGTTTCGCCATCCGGGAAACAGAATACGGCCGATATGGCCGGGAAGGGCTCTGAATGGCTGTTTATACGGACATTAACGAGATCGATCTCGCGCATTTCCTCAAGGATTACGATATTGGCGAATTGCTATCGTATAAGGGCATCGCCGAGGGAGTAGAGAACTCCAACTATTTGCTTCACACAAGCACCGGATCATTCATCCTGACGCTCTATGAGAAGCGGGTAAACAGCAATGATCTGCCGTTCTTTCTTGGTCTTATGCGTCATTTGGCCGGGAAGGGGATCAGCTGCCCTCTGCCTGTCAGTCAGAAATCCGGTTCAAGCATTGGCGAACTTGCCGGACGTCCAGCTGCGATCGTGACCTTTCTTGAGGGCATGTGGATGCGCCGGCCGACAGTCCAGCATTGCTATGCTCTGGGCGAGGCTCTGGCGCGGATGCATGTCGCTGGGGAAGATTTCCCCATGCGGCGCCGAAACGCGCTCTCGGTCGAAGGCTGGCGGCCACTGTGGGAAAATTCGAAGGCTGGTGCAGATAGGGTCGAACCGGGTTTGGCAAGGGAAACCGAAGCGGATCTGGCTTTCTTTGAATCGCATTGGCCATCGCACCTGCCACACGGTGTCATCCATGCAGATCTGTTTCCGGATAATGTCTTCTTTCTCGGAAGCAGGCTTTCAGGGCTGATTGATTTCTATTTTGCTTGCACTGACCTGCTTGCCTACGACGTGGCGGTTTGTCTGAATGCCTGGTGCTTCGAGAAAGACCACTCCTTCAACCTCACCAAGGGTACAGCTTTGCTTCGCGGCTACATTTCCGTTCGCCCGCTATCGGCAGAGGAAGCGGACAATTTGCCTATTCTTGCACGCGGCTCGGCTTTGCGTTTCATGCTGACGCGGCTGTATGACTGGCTGCATACTCCCGAGGGTAGTCTTGTCGTTAAGAAGGACCCGATGGAATATGTCCGCCGGATGCGGTTTCACCGGCAGATCAAGTCGGCAGAAGAATATGGACTGATCCTGGAAAGTCAGCACTCGTGAAGGAAATTCAGGTTTTCACAGACGGCGCTTGTTCCGGCAATCCGGGTCCTGGCGGTTGGGGTGCAGTTCTGCGCTGGAACGGCAATGAAAAAGAACTTTCAGGCGGTGAGGCGGACACGACCAATAATCGCATGGAGTTGATGGCGGCGATTGCGGCTCTCAACGCTCTCAAGGAACCGTGCCAGGTCGATCTCTATACGGATTCCGTCTACGTCCGTGATGGCATTTCCGGCTGGATCGAAGGTTGGAAGCGCAACGGTTGGAAGACGGCCGCCAAGAAGCCGGTGAAGAATGCGGAACTTTGGCAGGCACTCGACGAGGCGCGAAAACGCCACAAGGTCATATGGCACTGGGTCAAGGGCCACGCCGGGCATCCTGAAAATGAGCGTGCTGACGAACTGGCTCGGACCGGCATGGCGCCGTTCAAGCGAAAATCATTCTCGCAAGGTTGAAAAAGGGCCGGGATTCCCGCCCTCTTTCTATGGAGATTTTTGTTTCAGAGTTGTTCAAGAATGGTCGCCGCGCTCGAGGTCACTGCCTGACCAGGCGACTCTTCGACGTTAAGCTGTTTTACGACACCGTCTTCAACCAGCATGGAATAGCGCTTGGAACGCACCCCCATGTTTCCGGCACCGAGGTCAATATCGAGACCAACAGCCTTGGTGAATGTAGCATTGCCATCGGAGAGATACTGAATCTTGCCCTCTCCGTTAGTTGCCTTTGCCCAAGCGCCCATGACATGCGGGTCATTGACAGCAACGACAACGATGGAATCGACGCCCTTTGCGAGAATGGCATCGCGGTTTTCAAGATAGCCGGGCAAATGGTTCATGCTGCAGGTTGGTGTGAACGCACCAGGAACGGCAAAGAGAACGACCTTCTTGCCTTTGAACAATGTGTCTGAGCGGACTTCACTGACGCCCTCATCGGATTTCGTCTTGAATGTGGCGTCTGGCAAACGCTCGCCTACCTTGATTGTCATGTATTGGCTCCTTGAGGGGAATTGAAGATTTGCAACCTATCGCAGATAAGATGACCTCTCTGAAAAGTCGAGGATTTTGATACTCATTCCTGCACGTCGATAGTTCCGGATACGGCCTTTTCGCCTTGCACCAGCGTGTAGTGCAATGGAACCAGTTTCTTGTCCTTGCCGGCGACGATCGGGATCGCGAACACGGCGCTGTTTGCTTCGCGGCTTTTTAGTTTTGACATGCCGAAAGTGATGCCCTCATCGCCCGCAACGAAAATGTCGGGTTCCGGATCACCAGAAGGAAGATCGACGGTTATGCGCACGCGATCATCCTTGCGAGCTGCGTTACGTGCTCCGAAGGAGGCGGAGGCTTCTCCCGGCAATTGCTCGAAGGCCTTGGCGACCTGTGTCTTTGTAAGTGGGTCGGAAGGTGTGTTGTCGATGGAGATGTCGAACTCTGCCGTGACAGGGATACAGATCGTCTCACAGATTCCAAGAAAAGCATGACCTTTCAGACGGGCAGGCTTGGCTGAATCGGCAAGGGTAATTGTCACGGGCAGTGCTATCGGCTTCTTGTAGCCAGCCCAATGAGTGTTGCCGTCGTCGAAACGGTGCGGCGCTGGAAACGAAAGCTTGTAGCCCTTGATGTTGCTGCTTTCGGTAAGTTCCAGCTCCGGAGGCACACCCGCATCGCCCGGCTCCCTCCAATAGGTTTTCCAGCCAGGGTCCAGATTGATTTGAATGGCGCCGCGAATTTCGGGCGTTCTCTGGACGGGATTGTCGATGATCAATCGGACGCTGCCACCCGGGGTTTTTGTCCAATTGGAATTCTCCGCATTCGCCGGAGCGGCAAAAACGATCGTCGCAATAAGGAAAAAGAAATTCTGTTCTCATCTTTTGACCATTGCAGGCCTTTTGGGCTCTATCAAGGATGACCCTGATTTGGCTCATCATTTCTGTGTGAGGCCGCTTGATGGACAAAAATTTTGGCCAGGATCCGATCGTCGTTTACAATTCGTTACCAGAAACCGTTGTCATTTGCGCAATCCTTGATACCTTTATTCTCATGGAAATTTTCAGAGACGCCAACAAAGAGACTGGTTTTCTGAATGGGCAGTTCCTTCTCGCCATGCCGGGAATGGAAGACAGCCGTTTTGCGCGTTCCGTTATTTATGTTTGCGCGCATTCTGAAAAAGGCGCGATGGGTCTCATCATCAACCGCGCACAGGAAATGGAATTTGCGGACATTCTTGTGCAGCTTGGCGTTCTCGATGAACAGCAGGCAATCATGATGCCCGATCGCACTCGCGATTTTCTGGTCCGCAATGGCGGGCCAGTCGAGATGCGGCGCGGCTTTGTCCTGCACTCCGATGACTATCTGACGGATTCGACGATGCCGGTGGCCGAGGAAATTTGTTTGACAGGAACGGTTGATATTCTACGCGCCATATCCGGCGGACGCGGTCCGCGCAAGGCGCTGATGACCTTGGGCTATTCCGGTTGGGCCTCAGGTCAACTCGAAACCGAGATTGCCAATAACGGCTGGCTTACCTGCCACGCGCCCCATGAAATGCTGTTCGATACGGATATCGAAAGCAAATATGATCGTATCCTCGCCTATATGGGTGTCGATCCATCGCGGCTGGCTACTGTCGCTGGTCACGCCTGATATCCTGATAACCGCTACGATGCTTTCGATTGCTGGAATTGCTCACGCAGCAGTTTCGTCGCAACGTCCAGTGTAAGGGGCGGGCTGAACATGAAGCTCTGTGCAAATTCGCAACCCATTTGGCGAAGTTGCAGTGCATCGCTCTCGTTTTCGATACCTTCCGTGACGACCGACAGGCCAAGATCATGCGCCATACTGATCATGGAACGGAGCAGCGTGACCTTTTGCGGTTGGTCCGCTTTCAGGAACGACCGATCAATCTTGATCATGTCGAACGGGAAGCTGGTCAGGTATGACAGCGAAGAGTAACCGGTACCAAAATCATCCAGGGAAACACCCACACCCATCGCCTTGATGCTGGACAGCACGTAAGCGGACCGCTCCGGATTTTCCATCATCAGCGATTCGGTGAGCTCGAGTTTCAGGCTGCCCGGTAAGATCTGCGTTTGCAGAAGCACAGATCGAACGTCGTCGATCAAGTCCTGCCGGATCAATTGGCTGCTTGAAATATTGACCGAGACGAAAAGTGGTGAGGCACCAAGATTGCGCTGCCAATTCACCATATCTTCCGCCGCCCTCTGCATGGCGAACAGACCGAGCTGGACGATGAGGCCCGAACTCTCCGCTATCGGAATAAACTCGGACGGCGGAATTGAGCCACGGCGCGGATGATCCCAACGCATCAGGGCCTCAAAACCGGCGATACTGTTGTCGTCGAGGCGAACGATCGGCTGATAAGCCATATGAATTTCGCGGCGTTCGAGCGCACGACGCAAATCGGACTCAAGCTGCAGTCTGTCGCTTCCAACCGCTCGGAACGCTGGGCGGAATGGTTCGATGCGGTCGCCGCCGAACCGCTTGGCCTGAAACATTGCTAGTTCGGCGTCTTTCACAAGATCTTCCGGCGAAGCGGCGCTACCACTTGTCCAGGTGATCAGACCGAGTGAAGCGGTCAGGACGATTTCCCGTTTGGCGAAAGCGATTGGTGCACGGATGGCCTGTTTGACCGCATCCGCAAAGGCGGCGATCTTGGCCGGTTCGCTTTCGGAAACGAGTATCAGCCCGAACTGGTCGGCAGAAAGCCGGCTGAGCGTATCTTGCGGCCGCAAAAGGCGGTGCAGACGCCGCGAGATCGTGAGAAGAAACGTGTCGCCTGCAGACATTCCCAAGCCGTCGTTGACCTGCTTGAACCGGTCGATGTCGATAATGAATACGGTAGGCCGGATCTTGCTCTCGGTCTGCGCCATAGTGATGACAGAGCCCAGCCGGTCGAGGAAAAGCTCGCGATTGGGCAGGCCGGTCAAATTATCATGAACCGCATCATGCAGCAGGCGCTCTTCCGCTTTTTTCTGCTCGGTTACATCGATGAGCGTGCCGACACAACGGACGATTTCACCATCCGACCCAATGACCGGACGAGCCTTCAGTGAATACCAATAGTAATGGCCATCATTGGCGCGCAGGCGGAACGTTTGAGAAATGCGGCCGCGCCGGTTCTCAAGAATGACGTCCAGCGTCGTGCGAAAACGGTCGCGGTCGTCGGCATGCAGTGTCGGCAGCCAGTTGCGAACAGCGCCGTGCAGAGAGTTCGCAGACGCGCCAAGGTAATTGGTGAGGTCAGGCGTGGTAACGACCCGATCACGCGGGACATCCCAATCCCAGACAATGTCGCCAGAGCCGATAATGGCCAGCGCTTGGCGTTCGACATCCGAGAATAATCCCTGCTGCAACGCGCCACCGGAAAATGCGTGTTGCATGACCGTGAAACCGATCAAGAGGACGATAAGAACGAGGCCGCCGGCGAGAGCAGGCTGAATGATATCGTTGGCCAGGAGGCCAGAAACTGTCAGCCAGCTACCCATGAGCCATACAAGTAAAAGGATCCAGGTGGGTATCAGCATGATAGCCCGGTCGTAGCTCCGGAACGAAAAGAAGCCGATCAGCACCGTGCCGGAAATGATGGTAAGTGCAAAAGAAAAACGGGCGATCCCGGCCGCAATCGGGGGATCAAAAATGGCAACCCCGGAGACAATGCCAAGACCGAGAATCCATGTCAGTGCGCCGTAGCTGAAATTGTCATGCCAACGGTTGAGATTGAGATAGGTGAAGAGAAAGATCACGAGTGTCGCAGCAAGTGCAACTTCAGTACCCGCTCGCCACATCTGCTCGTTGCCAGGCGTGATCTCGATGAGCTGGTTCCAAAAGCCAAAATCAACGCAGATATAAGCGAGAACAGCCCATGCCAGGGCTGCCGTTGCCGGGAAAAGCGACGTTCCCTTGACGACGAAAAGGATCGTCAGGAACAGGGCAAGCAGGCCCGCAATGCCCAGAAGGATGCCCCGATAAAGCGTATAGGAGTTGACCGTGTCCTTGTAGGCGTTCGGCTCCCACACATAGACTTGCGGAAGATTGGGCGAGGCGAGCTCGGCAACAAGTGTGATTACCGAGCCAGGATTGAGTGTGATCAGGAAGATATCCGCGTCTTCACTTGCCTGGCGGTCCAGCGCAAAACCCTCACTGGGCGTAATTGAGGTTATGCGGGTCGAACCCAGGTCCGGCCAGATGAAGCCCGATCCGACAAGGCGAAAATGTGGTGCGACGATCAGCCGGTCAATTTGCTCATCGGTTGGATTGGCGAGTGCGAACGCCGCCCAATCACCCGTCGCTCGCTTGTCATTGGCCGGGACCTCGATGCGGCGGACAATGCCATCCGTGCCAGGTGCGGTTGAAACCTGGAAGGTTTCACCCTGGTTTCTGTAGACTTCCACGGCTTTTGACAGGTCGAGTGCGGTACTTTCCTTGGTAATTTTGATCGTCTCGAAGGCGTTTGCCGTCGATTGCAGGGAAATCAGCAACAAGACGAGGACAAAAATCCGCGATAAGCCTCTCAGCATATGTCCAGTCAATGGTGCCACCGATACAACCTTTGCTTGATTAGCGCCGCACATCGTCTTCAATGAGGGAGAAGAGCAGATGATCTTGCCACATACCGTTTATCTTGAGGTAAGAGCGTAGCAGTCCTTCCCTCTGAAATCCGGCTTTTTCGAGAAGGCGGATCGATCTTTCATTGCTTGGAATACAGGCCGCTTCCAATCGGTGCAACCGTACCTTAGTGAAAGCATAGGGTATTAGCAGTCCGAGTGCCTCGTTCATATAACCCTGTCCCGCAAAGGGTTCTCCAATCCAGTAGCCGATCATGCCATTCTGGCCAACACCGCGCCTGATGTTCCCCAACGTTATTCCGCCGAGAAGGCGCGAATCCGAATTGCGAAAGAGAAAGAACGGATGGGCCGTACCGGACGCCATTTCTTCATCATAATGGCGAATTCTATGACGGAATGCACCACGTTCGAGATCGTCGGCCGCCCAAAGCGGCTCCCACGGTGTCAAGAATTCGCGGCTTTGAGCGCGAAGACCCGCCCAAGCCCGATAATCCGAAAATTGAGGAGGGCGCAGGTAGAGCCGCTCGCCCTGCAGGGGCGGCGACGCGCTTCTCAGGAATGGCAGGGCGATCATGGCTTTGTGTTGCCGCCGTCAGACCGCGATTTTTCGTGGACTGGACGTTGAAGCCGTCAGCCCATGACGGACATCGGCAAATTTCATTAACGAATCGACCGGACCAACCGCTGCAATTGTCGGCATGGTGTCAAGAAAAAGCCGCCCGGACAGATCGGTCAAACGCTCTATGGTGATCTTCGATAACCGCTCGACAAGCTCCTCGGTCGATACAGCGTGACCGTAGAGAAGCATCTGGCGGGCAATCTGCCCCGCTCTGCTGGCTGCGCTTTCATGCGACATCAACAGGCTGGCGCGATATTGCGCCCGTGCGCGATTCAACTCTTCCTGGCTGATTTTTCGAGCGGCTTCGTGCAACTCGTTGATGATGACCGGAACAAGTTTCTTAAGATGGTTGCGTCCGGTTGCGGCATGGATGCCGAAAATGCCGGTGTCCGAAAAACCCCAATGAAATGCGTAGACGGAATAGCAAAGGCCGCGTTTTTCGCGCACTTCTTGGAAAAGCCGGGAAGACATGCCGCCGCCAAGGATCATTGCCAGCAGCTGCGAGGCATAGAAGTCGCGCACGTGATAGGCGCGCCCTTCAAATCCGATGACGACTTGGGCATCCATCAGTTCGCGTTGTTCGCGGAAATCACCGCCGACATAGTGCGATATATCTGGCTCGGGTGCCGTTGATTTCGAGCGAAATGAGCCGAGACGTTTCTCCACTTCCCTTACGAAGTCATCGTGCTTCACACCGCCGGCCGCAACGACAACCATCCGCTCGGCGCTATACTGCTCGTCCATATAACGGCGTAGGTCTGCAGATGAGAAAGACTGGACAGTTTCGGGCGTTCCAAGAATGGTCCGGCCGATCGTCTGTTGCTGGAAGGCTGCTTCCGTAAACCGGTCAAAGACCACGTCGTCGGGCGTGTCGTGTGCTGCGCCGATCTCCTGCATGATGACGTTTTTTTCACGCTCAAGCTCTTCGGCATCAAACTTTGAACTTGTCATGATATCGGCGAGAATATCAATCGCCAGAGGCATGTCGTCGCGCAACACGCGGGCAAAATAAGACGTGGTTTCGACACTGGTGGCTGCATTGATCTCGCCGCCGACATCTTCGATGTCTGCTGCAATTTGCCAAGCAGACCGATTCTCGGTCCCCTTGAAAGCCATATGTTCGAGAAGATGGGCTATACCGTGCTGGTTGCTCGCCTCATTCCGTGACCCCGCCTTGACCCAGATGCCAAGGGCTACACTCTCCACATGCGGCATTGTCTCTGTCGCAATCGTCAGACCGTTGGAGAGGCGACTGATTTCAACGCCCATTCAATGCTCCTTACCTCGCCGCTCTTGAATGTCGGCTGATATACTCTTCCACATTTTTAAGGTCGTTGGGAAGTACCGTGTACTGTTCTTTTCTTTCCAGGAGGTCGCCAAGCCAAAGCGGGAGGTCCGGATGAATGCCGCTTGCCGCCTTTACTGCATCGGGAAATTTGGCCGGATGAGCCGTCGCAAGCACGACGCTTGCCGCTCCCGGGGAAATCTTTTCCCGGGCAACCTTCAGCCCGATGGCTGAATGCGGATCAAGCAAATAGCCCGACTGTTTCAGGACATCATTAATTGTGTCGGCCGTTTCCACTCTTGTTGAGCGTCCGGCGTCGAATTCAGCGCGGATTTTGGCAAGTGGCACGTCGGCGATCGTAAAACTGCCGGATTGCTTCAGACCGTCCATAAGACGGCGCACCGAGGCGGCGTCGCGTCCGTGCGCCTCAAACAGCAGGCGCTCGAAATTGGATGACACTTGAATATCCATGGACGGCGATGTCGTGTGCAATACACCGCGAGTCTCGTAGTTACCTGTCTCGATGGTGCGGGTCAAAATATCATTGTCATTGGTTGCAATGACCAGGCGGTCGATCGGAAGACCCATGCGTTTTGCAACATGGCCTGCAAAAATATCGCCAAAATTACCGGTGGGAACGGTGAACGATACGGGCCGATCGGGGCTGCCAAGCGCTACCGCTGAAGTGAAATAATAAACGATCTGCGGCATGATCCGTGCCCAATTGATCGAATTGACGCCGGAAAGCGAAAGTGAATCGCGAAATGCGAAATTGTTGAACATGCCTTTGACCAATGACTGGCAGTCGTCAAAGTTGCCTTCGATTGCCAGCGCTTGAACATTCCGGGCTGCCGAGGTGGTCATCTGCCGCTGTTGCACGGGCGATACACGATTGTGCGGAAACAGGATGAAAATATCGGTGCGGTCGCGATTTGCGAATGCTTCGATGGCAGCGCCACCAGTGTCGCCGGATGTGGCACCGACAATCGTCGCGCGCTCATTTCGCTTTGTCAGGATGTAGTCCATCAATCGCGCCAGAAGCTGCATCGCCACGTCCTTGAACGCGAGCGTCGGGCCATGGAAGAGCTCCAGGACGAACTCATTGTGCCCGGTCTGAACAAGAGGACAGACAGCCTCATGGCGGAATGTGCTGTAGGCATCGTGCACCATCCGCTCGAAATCCGCCTGGTCGATGTCGCCGGCAATGAATGGTGTCAGCACACGAATGGCGACCTCAGGGTAGGTCTTGCCGCGCAAGGAGCGGATATCACTGGCGGAAAACTGTGGAAATTCCTGCGGAAGATACAAGCCGCCGTCACGCGCAAGGCCAGCCAGAAGCGCATCCGAAAAGCCCAAAACAGGGGCTTCACCGCGGGTACTAACATATTTCATTTCATTTGCCCTTCTGTACCTTGCCTTCGAACGCAATCACTGCCTCGGCAAAAAGCTGCAAAGCCCGTCGCATTATCTCCGTACCGTTGATATAGAACACGTTCGTTCGTCAAGGTTCGTTCTTCGAGGAAAGTTCAGTTCATGAAGTCAGAAACACAAAAAACTCTGCCCTTCTATCAACTTTGCGCCCCAATTTGTGCATTGATTTTTGCGGCCGGGCTTAGCGGATGCTCTACCAGCGGCAATACCACGGTTGATCCGAACAGTCCAAAAGCTCAAGCCACGGCAGAGGCGCAGAAGCGTATCACTGCGTCGGAATTGCTGGCATTTTGTCCCACGGTCACCATTCGAGAAGGCACGTCGGTCCTGACGAATTACGGAAAGTCTGCCGACAAGACACCCGAAAATCTGATTTATCAGGCATCCATCGCAGATGAAACGCGCTCCTGCCAGCCAGGCGACGGTACTTTGACGATGAATGTAGCCATCGCAGGCAAAATCGTGCCAGGTGCAAAATTCTCTCCCGGAACCATAACAGTTCCGATACGTGTCGCTGTCATCCAAGGAAAGGATGTCCTTTATTCAAAACTGCACAAGCACGCAGTTTCTGCTACCGACAGCAGTGCGGCAACCCAGTTTGTCTTCAACGATCCTAATGTAACCTTCCCAAAGCCGACCACGCAAAACATTCAGGTTTTCATCGGATTCGACGAAGGTCCGGACGTCGCCGGTACAAAGGCAAAGCAAAAGAAACAGTAGAAGAGGGCTGGCGCAATGCCAGCCTTCCTCGTTGCAAGCTCCGTTAGACAGCTTCCGACCATACCGCCATGGCTTCAAGCACTGCTGGCAGGTCGCGATGCCGGCTGATGACGGTTTCCGCGCCCGCATCAGTCAGCTTGTCGGCATGGCCGGGATACGTATGGGCACCACCGGTAAAACCGATGACTCGCATGCCAGCGGTCTTTGCCGCATGAACACCGTGGCTTGAATCCTCGATGACGATGGCGCGCGCGGGATCGACATTGAACTGCTTCGCCGCAAACAGGAAAACATTGGGATCCGGCTTGGGCTTCTGGTTCCCTACTTCGCGGGCAGAGAAAATATGCGGTGCGAAGAGATCGTAGAGGGTGCTCTGCTCAAGCATCATCTTGAGCGACGAGCTAATCGAGTTCGACGCGATGCATTTGGGATACTTCAACGCTGCGATGACCTGTTCCGCGCCCTCGATGACGTTGAGTTCATTGCGCAGCTTGTGATCCATCTGCCGCGCCGATTCTTCGATCAGGGACGCTGAAATCGGAATACCCGATTCTTTTTCCACCTGAAGAAGGATATCGGTCCAGGTCAGGCCGGCAAAGCGTTCCGCAATGGCTTCTGGCTCAATCGGATAGCCGGATTGCGTCAACAGCTGTGACTCAACTTCGGCCGCCAGAATTTCTGAGTCGACGAGCACCCCGTCGCAGTCGAAAATAATGAGCTGTGGTTCCATTGCACTTATACCTGTTCGTGAAAAATTGCCGCAAACGCTGCAGCTATGGGTCAATTGGGGGGATTACCGGCATCGACTACACTCTAATTGCCGTTGCGTCAAAGAAAAGCGGGCGGGCATCAGGATCGATTCATCCGCTCTTAACGCGATATTTACCCTGCGCAGTAACCATAAGGATCAGTAACGCGTCTCCAGTAATCGAGTATCATATGTCTGTTGTCCGTCTCGTGAATGAACTGCCCCAGGCAGCCCCCCAATCTTCCTGGCTCGACACCATTCTCAAAGGCGACTGTGTTGCCGCCCTCAATCGCCTGCCGGATCATTCGATCGATATTATCTTCGCTGACCCGCCTTACAATCTTCAACTCGATGGTGATTTGCATCGGCCGGACCAATCGAAGGTAGATGCTGTCGACGATCATTGGGATCAGTTCGAAAGCTTCCAGGCGTACGATGCCTTCACGCGGGCATGGCTCCTGGCTTGCCGCCGCGTCTTGAAGCCGAATGGCACGATTTGGGTCATCGGCTCCTATCACAATATTTTTCGCGTTGGTGCCACTATGCAGGATCTGGGCTTCTGGATGCTCAACGACATCATCTGGCGCAAGAACAACCCGATGCCGAATTTCCGGGGCCGCCGGTTCCAGAATGCCCATGAGACAATGATATGGGCATCACGCGATCAAAAATCAAAGGGCTACACCTTCAACTATGAGGCGATGAAGGCCGCCAATGACGACCTGCAAATGCGGTCGGACTGGCTCTTTCCCATTTGCACCGGTGCGGAGCGTCTGAAAGATGAGAATGGCGACAAGATCCACCCAACCCAAAAGCCAGAGGCCCTGTTGGCGCGTATTCTCATGGCGTCATCGAAACCAGGCGATATCATTCTCGATCCCTTCTTCGGATCTGGAACCACGGGCGCAGTCGCAAAGAGGCTCGGACGCCATTTTGTCGGGATCGAGCGGGAACAGAAGTACATCGATGCTGCAACGGCTCGCATCGCTTCGGTGGAACCATTAGCTGGAGCCGAGCTTACGGTCATGACTGGCAAGCGCGCCGAGCCGCGTGTTGCCTTCGGCAGTATCGTTGAGTCCGGCATGTTGAAACCTGGCGCTATTCTGAGTGACCTGCGCCAACGTCACGCCGCCATAGTCCGGGCCGACGGAACAGTGACGACAGGTGGCGATGCCGGATCAATTCATCGCATGGGCGCAAAAGTACAAGGTCTGGACGCCTGCAATGGCTGGACCTTCTGGCACTTTGAAGATGCCGGGGTGCTCAAGCCGATTGACGAACTGCGCAAGCAAGTGCGTACCGGCATGGTTTCGGCGGGCGGCTAAGCGATCCGATCGGACGAGGACCTCCAGTGCCGTTCTGATCCCGAAACGCCCAAGGTCAGCCTTGGGCGTTTCGCCGTTAAATGCGGATCAAACCGCAATTCCAAGATTGTTCAGATCGGCTCTCAGCATTTCAGGATTGACGAATTGCACCGACTGCCAGCCGGCGGCCTTGGCGCCAGCGACGTTCTTTGCACTGTCGTCGATAAATAGCGTGGCCGATGGCTCCAGATCGAAAGCGGCGACGTGGTGGTCATAGATAGCTTTGTCTGGCTTGATCAGTCCAATGTCACCCGAAACTGTGACACCACGGCTTTCTGTCAGAAAGGGAAACCGCTCCCAGGCCTCGCGCAACGTGTCAGACGCGAAATTGGTCAGCATCGTCACATCGTGGCGATCGGCGATCAGCTTGCGCATAATCGCTACGCTGCCATCGATTGAATGCGTTATCATCAGATGCCAGTTCTTGCGGAAGGCGCGGATATGATGTTCGCGGTCGGGGAAATCAGCAATCAGAAGTGCTTCGGCTTCCGGCCATTTGCGTCCGCGGTCCTGTTCGATATTCCAGTCATGGGTGCAGATGTTGTCGAAAAACCATTTGCGTTCTGCGTCATCGGGAATGACATCCCGGAATGCTGCGTCCGGGTCGTAATGGATAAGAACCTGCCCGATGTCGAAAACGATATGTTTGACCGATGTCATTCCTCTTTCCTTCTCTTTGCGAACGCGTCCGGAATCGCCGTAGCAATGGCTTTTTTCATAACCGTGGGCAACGCCTCACCGGCTAAATTTTCAACCTTGACCCACCAGCCGTCCGGGGAGGTTGGTTTGTATAGCCCACGCGCCGTGTAGATTTTGAGACGCAGTTCGAAATGCGTGAAAACATGAGTTATGCTACCCGAGGGAGTCCAGCTCGCCGGAAAGGGAGCCGCGCCAATGTCGGTGTCTCCATCAAGCCGAGCAGTCCAGTCCGTCGTGGGTACCTCGGCCATCCCACCGAGCAGGCCACTTTCGGTGCGACTGCGCAGAAGCACCTCGCCGTTATTTGAGATGGCGACAAAGGCAGCGCCCACGCGGACAGGTTTTTCCTTTTTCGGGGCCTTTACCGGGAAGAACTCTGGATCCGTTGTTCGCAGCGCCTCGCAATTATCGTTTAGCGGGCAGACGATACAGGCTGGTCGCTTAGGAGTGCAGATTGTTGCCCCTAGATCCATCATCGCCTGCGCGAAGTCACCGGAGCGCCTGCCGGGTGTGATCGCCTGCATCCGCACGCGAATTTCGGGTTTGGCGAAGGGCAGGGGTGTTGCCAGCCCGTAAAGCCGGGTAATCACGCGCTCCACGTTACCGTCGACCACCGCGATCGGCAGGTCAAAGGCAATTGACGCAATCGCGGCCGCGGTATAGTCGCCGATACCAGGCAGCGATTTCAGGCTGGCCACATCAGCGGGGAAACGTCCCCCAAATTTCGCGCAAACGATGTCCGCACATTTTTTTAGATTTCGAGCGCGTGAATAATAGCCAAGGCCTGCCCACGCGCGCAGTACATCATCCTGGCTGGCGGCAGCGAGATCAATGACTGTCGGCCACTTCTCTGTAAAAGCCCGGAAATACGGCTTCACCGCTTCGACAGTCGTCTGCTGCAACATTATTTCGGAAAGCCAGATCCGGTAGGGATCCGCTTTGACCCCTGCGAGGTGCTCGCGCGGCGAAATGCGCCATGGTAGAATTCTGTGATGAGAATCATACCAATGGAGTAGTTTGACGGTTATCTGTTGCATCAATTCCAAACTGCGCTACACGAGGGCTATTACGGTTTTTACACAACGGTTGCGAGCGTGACATTCAGAAGTATTCAGGAATCATAGATGTTTCCAGATCAATTGACCAAGGCGCTGATGCTGCCGAGTAGAGGGCATTTTATCGGAATCGATCGCAACAACCGCCTATTTACGTTCGTGTTTGCGCTTTTTCCTGGTTTATTGGCAAGTGGAACTTCGGTGACGCTGGTCCTCGCCTTTATCTGGGCGCTCATTTCGCTGGTGACAAAGAGATTCTCCTTCAATTTGACGAGGTCGGACAAAATTGTCGCGTGGTGTATAACGTTCTATGTTTTGGTGACGATTTTCTCGGTCGTGATTCATCCCAATCCGGAAAAAGGTGGGCCATTCCTTATCAAGATGATCCCGTTTCTTGCCGTTTGGGCGATCCTGCCGCGCCTTCGTGCAGGCATTTCGGGGCGATTGATACCGTTCTTGGTTGCGGGCGCCGGTATAGGCATGGTTGGCTCGCTTATATTCAGCATTGTACAAGTCGCATTCTTGTCCTCCAGAGCCGAAGGAGGCGCCGGTAATGCCGCGGTGTTCGGGCTGTTTGCTGTACTATTTGGCAGCATCTCGCTGCTGAACGCACATTCGGACAGCAAAACTGAACGCGTCATTGCAATTACCGGTTTCGCGTGCGGAATGGTCTGCGCTTTCCTCTCGGGTACGCGGTCGGCCTGGCTTGTAATGCCATTTCACTTCATCGTCCTCTATTGGTATTTGCGCGGACAATCGCTGCCGACACTTACAAACGCGGCGAAAGTGGTCGGAACGGTTCTGGTTGTCGCCGTTGTTGCGATAGGCGCAATGAAGATAGCCGAGCGATACCATGCGTTGGAGAGCGATATTGTCCAACTTGATCAGCAGCCTGACAATATTAGCTCGCTGAAAGCACGGCTCTTGCTTTGGTCAGCAGCCAAGAATGCATTTCTGGAATCGCCCTTGATCGGCCAGGGTCCGCAGAACCGTATGTCCCTTGTTTTTAAGACGTTGAATCTGCCAGCCGACAAGCAAATGACGTTCACCCATGTCCATAACGGGTTCTTGAATGCAGCCGTTGATGGCGGCATTCTCGGAATTCTTGGAGTGCTCTCACTTTTGGCTGCCCCGCTAATCGCCGCTCGCAGCAAAGAACCGGGACCGGGACGCGATCTCGCCACGGCAATTTCGCTTCTGCTTGTCACCAGCTATGTAATCACGGGCATGTTCGGGATCATGTTTGGCCACGATGCGACAGACGCTGTTTTTACTTACCTCACGATCATGATTTGCTGGATCGCGGGTAGCTCGCCCTATCTGTCGGTGCGTAAAGTGGCGTATCTGGCGGATGACGACGCGATTGCCCTGAGGGCGTGAAGATAGAAGACCGCCGCGAGCAAAAACAGAGATCAGGTGTCATATGAAGGCCATCGTTACAGGAGCCGCAGGCTTTGTCGGGTTTCACGTCGCTAAGCGGCTTGCCAGCGAAGGTTTTGACATCGTCGCTATCGATAATCTCAACGAATATTATCCCGTAGCACTGAAGGAGACGCGGCTTTCCGCCTTGGATGGCAAGTCGAATATTCGTTTTGTTCGCGCCAATATTGCCAACCCGAATGAACTCGCCGCGGCGATTGCCGGCGACGTGGGTGCCGATATCATCGTGCACCTTGCCGCCCAGGCGGGTGTGCGTTATTCGGTTGAGAACCCGGCAGCCTACGTTGATGCCAATGTCCAGGGTCAGGTCACCGTTTTCGAGCAAGCCCGAAAAATGCCAAAGAGGCCGCCTGTCGTCTATGCCAGTTCATCATCCGTTTATGGCGCGAATACAAAGGTGCCATTTTCGGAAAGCGACCCTGTCGATTGTCCTGTTTCTGTTTATGCTGCGACCAAGCGCTCGGCTGAACTCTTGGCACATTCCTATCGGCACGTTCACAAGGTTGCGTCGACTGGCCTCCGGTTCTTCACGGTCTATGGCCCTTACGGCCGTCCGGACATGGCTCCCTGGTTGTTTACCGATGCCATACTGAAAGGTGAGCCGATCAAGGTCTACAATCATGGCCGCATGGAGCGGGACTTCACGTTCATCGATGACATAGTCAATGGCGTATTTGGCGCGATAAACCGCATACTGACGAATCCCGAGGGGACCGCGCCGGTTTACAACCTTGGCAACAACAAGCCTGTTGCACTGATGCGATTCATAGAAATCATCGAGAAAGCGTGCGGGCGCGAAGCCATCAAACAACTCGCACCAATGCCGCCCGCCGACGTCGAGCGCACCTATGCGGATATTGAATTAGCCGCACGTGATCTTGGTTTTTCACCTGCCACGACCTTGGAAGAGGGGATTCCTTTGTTCGTTAAGTGGTTTCGCGGCTATAATGGGCGCTGACACTTTCTCTGGAACAGGCGCGACAGATCATGAATGATGACCGCAGCAAGAAGGGATTCCGGCCACTTGCGGATCCTGCCGCCGGCATCCTGGATCCCGTGCTGCGCAAGCGGGCTGGTATTACCATCGAACTCGTTCAGGCTTGGGAAGAAGTCGTTGGATCCGCGTTGGGCGGACAGTCGCGGCCTCTCAAATTGCTCTGGCCGCGCCGGGCGCATGAGGACGACCCATTTCAACCAGCCACGCTGGTGATTGCCTGCCAGGGCTTTACAGCCATGCGTATCCAGCACGAAACTGGTGAGATCATAAGCCGCGTCAATTCCTTCCTTGGGTTTGCCGCCGTCGGGCGGATCAAGATCGAGCAGAAGCCTGTAGCACTCCCTGTTGCCAAGAAGCGCGCGTTGCCCCCTGTTGACGCCGAGACAGCGAGCATGATCAGCCGGTCGGTGGAGCAGATCGAAGATGATAGTCTTCGCGAAGCGCTTCAGCGGCTTGGCCAAAGCATCCATGCTGAAAAGATCAAACGCTGATCCTATGGTATGAATTGACGGATGTAAGATCACGAAAAATTCAAAGACAGAATGCAGTCTCTGCCTTAAAGAGACTGGCTTGAGGCTCTAACGAGTCAATAACTTGTAGTTGCATAATCAACACCGGAGACAGGTGATCCTTATGACTGAATTGCTGACCCGCAGAAAAATTCTGACACTTGCCGCCGTTTCGACGGCTGCCCTCGCCATGGCTGCGGGCGATCAGGCCTGGTCGCAGGAAGCCGCGAAGCCGGCGGCACCTCAACCGGCCGGCAAAGTCGATGAGGCGAAGTTGATGGCCGCGGGCTCGCTGAAGGACATGATCCTGGGCAAACCCGAAGCGCCTGTGACAATCGTCGAGTATGCATCGATGACTTGTCCACATTGCGCGCATTTCGCCACGACGACGCTGCCAGTCATCAAGGAAAAATATATCGATACCGGTAAAGCGAAGCTCATTCTGCGCGAATTTCCGTTCGATCCGCGCGCTGCCGCGGCCTTCATGCTGGCACGCTGCGCACCGGAAGAGCGCTACTATCCGTTGGTTGAAGTTCTGTTCAAACAGCAGGAACAGTGGGCCGGAGCGGCAAATGCCGAAGAACCTTTGCTGCAAATCTCCAAATTGGCAGGTTTTACACAGGAGTCCTTCAAGGCTTGCTTGACGAACCAAAAACTTCTGGATGATGTGAATGCAGTACGTGAGCGCGGTGCCAGCGAATTCGGAGTAAACGCAACCCCGACATTCTTTATCAACGGCACTAAATACTCGGGAGCCTTATCGGTTGACGAAATGTCAGCAGTTATCGACGGTCTGCTCTAGTGCCTGCTCAAGTTTCGGCGGGCGCCTAACCGCGCCTGCCATCGAACGACTGGCCCCTACGGCGTTTGGCAGAAAGGGCATCTGATGCGCTTCACCAAACTCCGGCTCCTCGGGTTCAAATCTTTCGTAGAACCGGCGGAATTCGTCATCGAAGGCGGCCTGACCGGTGTGGTCGGCCCCAATGGCTGCGGCAAGTCCAATCTTGTTGAGGCATTGCGCTGGGTCATGGGCGAAAGCTCCTACAAGAACATGCGCGCCTCCGGCATGGATGACGTCATCTTCTCCGGTTCAGGCACGAGACCGTCACGCAACACTGCAGAAGTGACGCTTTTTCTCGACAATCAGGATCGTAGCGCGCCCTCTGCCTTCAACAATGCGGACGAACTTCAGGTTTCGCGGCGTATCGAACGCGAGGCAGGCTCAGTCTATCGCATCAACGGCAAGGATGCCCGGGCGAAGGACGTTCAATTGCTGTTTGCGGACCAATCCACTGGTGCGCGATCACCGTCGATGGTCGGACAGGGCCGTATCGGCGAGCTGATTCAGGCCAAGCCCCAGGCACGTCGTGCACTATTGGAGGAAGCTGCGGGCATATCGGGCCTGCACACGCGCCGCCACGAAGCGGAACTGCGACTGCGGGCGGCTGAACAAAATCTTGAACGTCTTGAGGACGTCGTCGGCGAGCTTGAGACTCAGATAGAGAGTCTGAAGCGCCAATCCCGTCAAGCAAACCGTTTCAAGAGCCTGTCCGCCGATATCCGCCGTTCTGAAGCGATTTTACTGCATTTGAGATGGTCCGTCGCCAAATCGCACGAAGGCGAAGCTCAATCTGCGCTGTCGATTGCAACTTCCGGCGTCGGAGATCGGGCGCAGCTTCAGATGAACGCCGCCAAAGAGCAGGCTATTGGCGCGCATAAATTACCCGATCTGCGTGACGCCGAAGCCAAGGCTGCTGCCGTATTGCAACGGCTGACGATTGCTCGCTCGCAACTCAATGAAGAAGCTGAACGTATTCGTAGCCGTCAAACCGAAATTGAGAAGCGGCTGATTCAGTTTACTGCGGATATTGCGCGCGAAGAGCAGATGGTGCGCGACAACGCAGATGTGCTCGCGCGTCTCGACTCCGAGGAGCGATCGCTCAACGAAGAAAATGCCAATGCCGGTGAGCGCGAAATTAAGACGCGAGCTGAATTCGAACGTGCTGATGCCGAACTGAAGGAAAGTGAAGCCGCACTTGCCAAGGTTACCGCCGAGCGTGCTGAAGCCTCAGCCGAGCGCGCGCAGATAGAGCGAAATTTACGCGAGAGCGCCGAACGACGCGATCGGCTTGTCCGCCAGGTGGGCGATGTCGAGCGTGATCTGTCTGCGGTCGCCGCACAAATCGCCACTTTGGCCGATCCCGTTGAAAAGCAGAGCCTTGTTGACATCGCAGAGGCTGCTCTCGATCAGGCCGAAGAGTCGGCACTTACCGCTGAGGCAGCGGTCGAGGCAGCGCGCCGGATGGAGTTGGAGCTTCGTCAGCCCTTACAGGACGCACGAAGCAATCTGGGACGGGTCGAGACGGAAGCCCGTACACTCGCCAAGATGATCAATATTGGCGGCTCCGACCTTTTCCCGGCGGTCGTTGAGTCCGTGAAAGTCGAAAAAGGCTATGAAATTGCTCTCGGCGCCGCTCTCGGTGAAGATCTCGATGCTCCGATCGACAGAAGTGCTCCAGTTTTCTGGGGTGAAATCAATGGGTCCAGCCAGGACGCGGCTCTCCCTGCGGGCGTTCGATCCCTGGCCGATGTCATGCGCGCGCCGCGTCAGCTGGAGAGGCGTCTTGCCCAGATAGGTATTGTCGATGAGGCCGAGGGGCAACGCCTGCAGTCTGCTCTGATGCCCGGCCAGCGGCTTGTCAGCCGTTCCGGCGCGCTCTGGCGCTGGGATGGGTATACTGCCAGCGCTGATGCTCCTACACCAGCCGCACAGCGCCTTGCCCAGAAAAACCGGCTGGCCGAACTTGATCTCGAGGTGGTCGAGGCAACGAAACGGTTGCGCGAGGCGGAAGCCGGGATTGCTGGTGCCGAAGCGGCGGTACGCCAATCTGTGGAAACGGAGCGGACTGCGCGCGATCACTGGCGCGGTATGCAACGAGCAGTAAGCGATGCCCGCGAGGCTTTGGCCGCAGCCGAACGCGCAGCCGGGCAATTGTCGAGCCGCCGCGCCGCTCTTGATGAGGGCAAGGCTCGACTGGCCGAAACCCTGGAGGACACGCAAGAGCAGTTCGTGGAAGCGGAAACGCGGCTTGCAAATGCCGTCGATCTGCGTGACCTCGATATCCGGCTCGCCAGCCTGACAAGTGAAGTGACGCTGGATCGCGCCGCACTGGCTGAAGCGCGAGCTATCTACGACGGCCTTCGACGTGAGGCGGACAATCGAATGCGGCGGCTGGAAGCGATCGGCCATGAGCGCAAGAGCTGGACTGGCCGCGCTGACAACGCCGATCGTCAGATCAAGTCACTTATAGAGCGGCGTCTGGAGGCGGAACGGGAGGCAGAGCACCTTGCCGATGCTCCGGAAGAGATCGCTGACCGCAATCGGACGTTGCTGTCGCAGTTGTCGGAGGCGGAATCGCTGCGCAAGGATGCCGCTGACAAGCTTGCTGTTGCGGAAGCCAGGCAACAGGAGCTGGACCGGGCTGCAACAGATGCCATTCAGGCTCTTGCGACAGCGCGCGAGGGCCGGGCTCGCGCTGAAGAACGCCTGGCTGCCGCCCAGGAACGTCGCATGGATGCCGAAGCCCGCATTGCGGAGGCCCTGAATTGCCCGCCACATGAGGCCATGAAATTAACCGGACTGGGTCCTGAAGATCCGCTACCGGATGTGGAAGCCACCGAACGCAATCTGGAACGTCTGAAGATCGAGCGCGAGCGTCTTGGCGCTGTGAACCTGCGCGCGGAAGAAGAACAGGAAGAGCTCTCAGATCGGCTCGAAGCGATTGTCAGCGAGCGTGAAGATATCATCGAGGCTGTGAAGAAGCTGCGTCAGGCGATCCAGAGTCTCAACCGCGAGGGCCGTGAACGCCTGCTGGCTGCCTTTGAAGTCGTCAATGTCCAGTTCCAGCGTCTGTTCACCCATCTCTTCGGTGGCGGCACGGCGGAGCTGCAACTGATTGAATCGGATGATCCGCTGGAAGCGGGTTTGGAAATCCTGGCGCGGCCACCGGGCAAGAAACCGCAGACGATGACACTTCTGTCCGGCGGCGAGCAGGCATTGACAGCCATGGCCTTGATCTTTGCAGTGTTCCTGACCAATCCCGCACCGATCTGCGTGCTCGACGAAGTGGATGCGCCACTTGATGATCACAATGTCGAGCGATTCTGCAATCTGATGGACGAGATGGCTTCGTCTACCGATACCCGGTTTGTGGTCATTACCCACAATCCAATCACCATGGCACGAATGAACCGCCTCTTCGGTGTAACCATGGCCGAGCAGGGCGTCAGTCAGCTGGTTTCCGTTGATCTTCAGACCGCTGAACAGCTTCGCGAAGCAAGCTAACCTTCCGAATGACGAAGGATTTCAAAGATTAACGCGGATTTACTCTGCTAATCGATTTGAATGCTGCGTTGCAGCATTTTTCTATGGTGCTTGACGGAATGATCGCGTAGACCTCTCATATGCTCTGGCGGCATGGGAGGCTGCAATGGTGAAATGGGTCTACACATTCGGTGATGGCAAGGCAGAAGGTTCTGCTGGCGATCGCAATCTTTTGGGAGGAAAAGGAGCAAATCTCGCCGAGATGTGCTCCCTCGGGTTGCCCGTTCCGCCTGGCTTTACCATAACGACGGAAGTTTGCAGCAGGTTTTACGAAAACAACCGCCAATATCCCGATACGCTGGAAGGTGATGTAAAAGCGGCACTGACCCACATAGCCAGCGTCACCGGCCGCAACTTCGGGGATAAAAACAAGCCGCTTCTCGTTTCCGTACGCTCCGGTTCTCGTGCCTCCATGCCAGGCATGATGGACACAGTTCTCAACCTCGGCCTCAATGATGAGACGGTTGAGGCAATCGCTCACGAAACGGGTGATGCCAGATCTCGCCTATGACAGCTACCGCCGCTTCATCCAGATGTATTCTGATGTTGTGATGGGGCTGGATCATGCGGTGTTTGAAGAAATCCTCGAAGATGCAAAAGCCAATCTGGGCCATGAGGTCGACACAGCTCTAACTGCCGAGGACTGGAAGGGTATCATCGACCTCTATAAGGCCAAGGTCGAAGAGGAACTGGAAGAGCCGTTTCCCCAAGATCCGGAGAGGCAGCTTTGGGGTGCTATTGGCGCAGTCTTTTCCAGCTGGATGAACGCGCGCGCGATCACCTATCGCCGCTTGCACAATATTCCTGAAAGCTGGGGAACAGCCGTCAGCGTTCAGGCGATGGTGTTCGGTAATATGGGCAATCGTTCGGCGACCGGAGTCGCGTTCACGCGCAACCCCTCGACAGGCGAAAAGAAACTCTACGGCGAGTTTCTGGTTAATGCACAGGGTGAGGACGTGGTGGCCGGCATCAGGACACCGCAAAATATTACTGAAGAAGCCCGCATTGCCGCCGGGTCGGACAAACCGTCTCTGGAAAAGGTGATGCCTGACGCATTCGCCGAGTTCTGCGCCGTTTCGGAGCGGCTTGAGAGGCACTATGCCGACATGCAGGATCTCGAATTCACTATCGAGAACGGCAAGCTGTGGATGCTGCAGACGCGCTCAGGCAAGCGGACCGCGAAGGCTGCGTTGCGGATCGCCGTCGAGATGGCAGAAGAAGGGCTGATTTCACGCGAGGAAGCAGTATTGCGCATCGATCCCGCTTCGCTGGATCAACTGCTCCATCCAACCATCGATCCGAGTGCAAAGCGCAATGTCATCGGCAGCGGCCTTCCCGCGTCCCCAGGTGCCGCTACGGGTGAAATTGTTTTCTCCTCGGAGGATGCCGAACAGCTGAAATCGGAAGGGCGCAAGGCCATTCTTGTCCGGATCGAAACCAGTCCCGAAGACATTCATGGCATGCACGCCGCTGAAGCCATCCTGACCACGCGCGGCGGCATGACCAGCCACGCCGCTGTGGTGGCACGGGGCATGGGCAAGCCCTGTGTTTCAGGCGCGGGCTCGCTGCGTGTCGACTATCGCAACGAAACCTTGCTCGCTATGGGCGTTGTCTTGAAAAAGGGTGACATCATCACCATCGATGGCGGTATTGGCCAGGTTTTGAAGGGCGCTGTCCCTATGCTGCAGCCGGAACTTTCCGGCGATTTCGGTAAGATCATGGAATGGGCTGATGGGGCACGGCGCATGAAAGTGCGCGCCAATGCTGAGACGCCCAACGATGCCCGCATGGCTCGCTCATTCGGAGCTGAAGGCATTGGACTTTGCCGCACCGAGCATATGTTCTTCGAGGGCGAGCGCGTCGTTGTCATGCGCGAGATGATCCTGGCCGATAATGAGAAAGGTCGCCGCGCTGCTCTCGACAAGCTCTTGCCGATGCAACGGTCTGACTTCGTTGAATTATTCGAAATCATGAATGGCCTGCCGGTTACGATCCGCCTGCTTGATCCTCCGTTGCACGAATTCCTGCCGAAGACGGAGGAGGAGATCGCTGAAGTTGCCAATGCCATGAATGTGAGTGTGGACAAGCTGCGTGAGCGAACCGAAAGTCTGCATGAAATCAACCCGATGCTTGGACATCGCGGCTGCCGGCTCGCCATTTCCTATCCGGAAATTGCCGAAATGCAGGCGCGGGCGATTTTCGAAGCGGCGGTTGAGGCAGCCAAATCGACCGGTGCGCCGGTCGAACCCGAGATCATGGTACCGCTCGTCGGGCTTCGTGCCGAGCTGGATTTCGTCAAGGCGCGGATCGACGCTGTTGCTGCCGATGTGATGAAAGAGGCGGATATCAAGATCAACTATCTGGTGGGGACTATGATCGAGCTGCCGCGCGCCGCAGTGCGGGCCCATTCGATCGCCGAGGTTGCCGAGTTTTTCTCTTTTGGTACCAATGATTTGACCCAAACCACATTTGGTATATCGCGCGATGATGCCTCGTCGTTCTTGATGACCTATCAAACCAAGGGAATCATCGAACAGGATCCTTTCGTCTCGATCGACGTCGATGGTGTGGGCGAACTGGTGCGCCTCGCGGTGGAAAAGGGCAGGGCGACGCGCCCTGGCATCAAGCTCGGAATTTGCGGCGAACATGGCGGCGATCCGGCGTCAATCCACTTCTGCGAGGAAACGGGGCTGGACTACGTCTCCTGCTCGCCATTCCGGGTTCCGATTGCCCGTCTTGCGGCCGCCCAGGCGTCGGCTAAATCAAAATGAGTTGAAAGGGAAGCGAAAGTCCATCCTGCCACAAATCCGCTTGGTTGCACGTGCCTAGCTCGGCGCGTTCCTCAAGTGATGGCTATGATCTTGCGCAAAATCTCCCTCAGTCTGATCGCTCTCCTTTTTGTTGCGCCGACCGGCGTGTCTGCCAAAGAACACCCGCATTTCGTCGAGCCAAAGCTCTACGTGACCAAGGGTGGCAAGGCCACGCCTCAGGTTGCCTTGACGCTCGATGCCTGCTCGGGCCAGACCGATCTGCGCATCCTCAACGCATTGGTGGATAATCATATTCCGGCGACAATTTTTGTCACCGGTCGCTGGCTCAAGCGCAATGTCGCGGCGCTTGGCGTGATGAAAGCCCATGCCGACCTGTTCGAGCTGGAAAATCATGGACTAAACCATGTCCCTGCTATTGACGACCAGCCGACAATGTTCGGACTGAAAACAGCTGGATCGCAAGCCGCTATCCAATCCGAAATACAGGGCGGCGTAGATGCCCTGCAAACGGCAGCGATAACGAAGCCGGCCTGGTATCGCGATGCGACCGCCCGCTATAGCGACGATGCGATCACGCTGATCCACCAGTTGGGTTATCGCGTGGCAGGCTATTCGCTGAATGCCGATATGGGTGCCTCACTCATGGCCGGCCAGGTGGAAAAGCGCATCACAGCCGCCAAGGACGGCGACGTCATCATTGCCCATGTCAATCAGCCGGGTCGCGTCGCGGGAGAAGGCGTGGTCAAGGGCATTCTGGCACTAAAGCAAAAGGGCTTCCGTTTCGTTCGTCTGGAGGACACTCAGGAGACTGAACGTTCTCCACAACCTGGGGCTTGAGTTCCTCTAAAAGCTGCTTCCTAAGTTTTTATGCGACTATCGAATAATTGACGGAATTTCGAATTCGTGTTTTTTCCCTGCTGCGCTTGGTTGCGCGGCACCTTGGGAGGGGGGCTACCAGTATGAAAATTCGATAGTTTAGACGACGGTGCGGGCTACAACCTCGCGCAATCGATTTTTTGACGAACAATTTTTTAAGCAAGAACCAACTACCGGCACTATAGGACTGGCGTACGTACAGTGATGGCAAGAGGCCAGCTGTACAGTGGTTGTGCTTGCCTGATGGCATGCAGATATTCCCAGCTGTTTGCCGATTTTATTTTCTTATGACCTGATTTTGAGGAGGAATTATTTTGAACCGCGTTCAACTTTCTATTCTAAGTCTATTGCTATTGCCAGGATTGACCGGTTGCAATGACAGCAATTCTTCGCAGGGCACAGACGGTGGAACCTTTATTGCTGGGCCACCCGGGGAAAAAGGCGAAATTGGAGAAAAAGGCCCAGCCGGAGAGAAGGGCGAGGGAAGGATAGAACCGGCCAATTTGCCAACGGGCGTTACGCTACAATCGGGCGGCTTTGATGTTCAGTTGGAAAAGGATGTGCTTGAAGTTCGCGCTTTCGCGGCAAATATATTGCGCGTCCGTTTCCGGCCGGATGGCATGGCAGCAACGGACGCAACCCGCGTTCTTCCGCAACCGGGGGACGTCGCGCCGGTTGAGCCCGTTGCCGAAATCGATCCAGAGGTTAGAGGAGACGCGGATTCGGTTGAGATCACGACGGGTCAGTTTACCGCCAAGTGGGAAAAACGGACGGAAACGATCCTTCTCAGGGATGCCGCAGGCAAGATTTTGGCGCGTTCCCCCGCCGCCGATCTGCAACTCGGACAAGTGAGCGTAGAACACAATGCTTCCGATGCTCTCTATGGTATTGCAGACGAGGCAAGCATTGGTAATACAGGAATATTGCGCACGGGCCTGCAGGATTTGAAGACGTCCGACCAAGGTCATGCGGGTGCCCCGCTTGTCTGGAGCACAAGCGGCTATGGTGTTCTGGTCGACACGATAGGGTCAGAAACGAGCAATGTCGATCTCTCGGACTCCCGCCGCATTGTTTTTGGGTCCATTTCGAAACCGGACGTTGACTACTATCTGCTGGTTGGCCGTCCTGCTGAAATATTTGGTTCGGTGGCCAGGATCAGCGGCCGCTCACCGCTGTTTCCAAAATGGGCGATGGGCTTCACCAACAGTCAATGGGGCGCAGACAACGCATGGAATGGAGACGACAACAGCGTTGGGCTTAACGAAACGAAGCTTCGTGTCATCATTTCACGATACCGCAGCGAAAACATTCCGATCGACGCCTTCACATTTGATCTGGACTGGATGAACTGGGCTCGAGCCGGCATACCAAACAGCCAGTTTACTTGGAATAGCGAAAAATTTCCTAATGGGGCGAACGGTGGGCTGAAGCGGTGGCTCGATGAGCAGGGAGTTAAGATGACCGCCATCCTGAAGCCCCGCATCCCTGTTGACTCCCAGGAAGGCAGCGAAGCCACAAAGAAGGGCTGGTGGATGCCGAATACAAAGGCAGTGGCGGATTATTTCCTGCCGACCACGGACATGCGGCACGTTGATTTCAGCAAACCGGAGGTGATCAAATGGTATACGGACCATCTTGGCAGCCTGTTCGATTCAGGCATCGCCGGCTGGTGGAATGATGAGTTCGGTTCGAGCGGCGCCACCGATGACGGCAATGAAACCGAAGGTCTGGATGCGCAGCGCGGCATCTATAACTGGCAGCGTACCAACAGGCCGGATACGCGCGTATGGTCGATCAACCGCAACTTCTATCTGGGGTCGCAGCGTTACGCCTATGGCCTCTGGTCAGGTGATATCAGAAACGGCTTTTCCAGCATGGCTGAACAGCGCAATCGAATGCTGGGGGCAGTCAATGCCGGCGCCATGCAATGGACCATGGATACGGGTGGGTTCCAGAACGGAAGCGGGACTTTTGCGGGAGGCGGTACCGGTTATGAGGACTATGCGCGCTGGATGCAGTTTGCCATATTCACGCCGATCTTTCGCGTGCATGGCGAGAACGGGGTGCAACGTCAGCCCTGGTGGTATGGGACTGGCTATGACGCAGCCGTTGAGGCAATCAGGCTGCGCTACAAACTGATCCCCTATATTTACAGCTATGAACACCAGCGCAACAGGACCGGTGTCGGCATTGTTCGCCCGCTTATTTTCGACTGGCCAAACGACCGCAATGTTCGCAACGATTCTCAGTCGTGGCTCTTCGGCGAATGGCTGCTGGCCTCTCCCGTCGTTGAGCAGGGGCAACGCAGCAAGGATATCTATTTGCCGCAAGGGACCTGGACTGAGTGGAATTCCGGCAAATCGCAGACCGGGGGGCAATCCATCGCCTTCAACACCGTGAAATGGGAAAGCAATTTTCCGCTATTCTTCCGTCCGGGGGCGATCGTTCCCATGCTGCGTGAGGATGTCCAATATGTGGGTGAAAAGCCTCTGACGGAGCTGAATATAGAGGTGTTTCCCGATACGAAGCGCACTTCATTCGATTATTACGATGATGATGGCAAGAGCTACGACTACGAGAAAGGGATCTATTTCCTCCAGACATTGTCGGTGCAAAGCAAAGACAAAGAGGTGACATTCGAAACCGCTGCTCCTGATCCCGCCGGCAGTTTCAAGCCGGAATTGGAATACTACACGGTGAAGATTCACGTTCCCAACACCGCAGCCGTCAGTATCAACGATGCGAAACTGGATCCCGCGGCAAACCTGACCTCGCTAACCGGTGCAGCCGAAGGCTGGATCGCCGGTATCGATCCGGATCATGGTAATATTCCGGTGACCTATGTCCGCATCAAAGCCGGAGAGAAACAAAAGATCGTTCTCACCACACAGTGACAAGACCAAAAAAGGGGCGGCTGCGCCGCCCCATTTTCCTTTAACATATTGATACTACTGCGCGCGCAGTCCGTTCTTCGACACATAGGCCTCAGTGTCGGCCAGTGCTTTCTCGAACCGGTTGAACAACTCGTCGAGCTCGTCTTCCGTGATGATCATTGGCGGGCAGAATGCGATCGTATCGCCTAGAGCGCGGAGCACAGCGCCATGTCCTTCGAGGAACTTTGCAAGATTTGCTCCAACGCCATGCGCCGGATCGAAAGGCCGCTTCGTCGATTTGTCAGCAACCATCTCAACCGCGCCAACAAGTCCGCAAGAACGGACCTCGCCCACGAGCGGGTGATCTTTGACTTTGTTCAAGCGGGCCTCGAATAGTGGGGTAAGCCCTCGCACATACTCAACAATATTGCGGCGCTGGTAGATCTCGATTGCCTTCACGCCGAGGGCGCAGCCGACCGGATGACCGCCATAGGTGAAGCCATGGCCGAACGTGCCGAGCTGGGCGCTGTGGTCGACATAGGCCTGATAGACATCCTCCGGAACAAGCACTGCACCGAGTGGCGCATAGGCCGCGGTCAGCTGCTTGGCGGCGGAAATGGTCGTTGGCGTCATGCCGACGGTCTGGCTGCCCCACCAGTTGCCGGTGCGGCCAAAGCCATTGATCACCTCGTCGGAGACGATCAGAATATCATGCTCGCGCAGGATGGGTTCTATCGCCGCAAAATAGCCGGAAGGGGGAACTATGACGCCGCCCGCACCCATCACCGGCTCGGCGATGAAGGCGGCGATCGTCTCCGGTCCCTCGCGTTCGATCATATCTTTCAATGACTTGGCGAGGCGTGTGACGAATTCGGCTTCGCTTTCGCCTTCGAGGCCGAAGCGGTAATGGTGTGGGCAATCCGTATGCAGGATGCCTTCGACCGGCAGGTCCCAACCCTTGTGATTACCGGCGAGGCCGGTCAGCGAGGCTGCCATGACGGTCACGCCGTGATAGGCCTTGATACGGGAGATGATCTTCTTCTTTTTCGGCCGGCCAAGCGCATTGTTATAATACCAGGCGAGCTTGACCTGGGTGTCATTAGCCTCGGAGCCGGACGAGGTATAGAACACTTTCGAAATCGGCACCGGCGCGATTTCCTTAAGCTTTTCAGCGAGTTCGATGGCCGGCTCCATACCCTTGCCCCCGAAGAGATGGTAATAGGGCAGGGTGCGCATCTGCTCGTTGGCCGCCTCGATCATTTCTTCATCGCCGAAGCCGAGGCCCGCACACCACAGCCCCGACATGCCTTCGATATATTCCTTGCCTTGCGTGTCATAGAGATAGACACCTTTGCCGTGTCCCATCACGACGGGCCCGTTTTCCTGAAGCTTGTGGATCGGCGTGTAGGGATGCAGGATTGCGTTGATATCGCGCTGCTGGACATTGGTGAGGGGGTGGCCGTTCGCCATTTTGGAACTCCGGATGTGAAGGGTATGCAACCTTAGCCAGACTTGCCGGCAAGAGCAAAGCTTAGCTGCTGGAAAACACGCCTTGCAACCGAACTAACCCAAAAATCAACTCAAGGTGCAGATTCTTTAGCCAGAATCGACGGTTGTTGGGTAAGAATTGCCCGGTCTTCGGCCATTTCCAGGTATTCTTGGGCAGGAAGTGCCTTGGAACGCATTCAGCCTTTGCGCTAGACCAGCAGTCCTTTCATGACCGCGACAAAATCCGCGCCGAGTTTTTCAAGAAGCGTGGCTTCGTCCTGTTCGGAGGTCACGGTCAAAGTGGTTCCATCATTGCCAAGCAAGACGAACACCACCTGATTCGTCATTCCGTCTGAAACGGAAATGGCGGCGATCCGCTGCTGGTCGCCATCTTCCGGCCCCCTGATATTGAAGATCACTTCGCCATTGACGAGATCGGCGGCTTTCTGCAGCGCACCTTCAAATCCGTCGGCAACGATATCCTGTGCGCCAAGCGCCAGTTCGATCTCTACAACTTCAAGCGAAACCGCTTTGCCAGCATCAGGCATCATCTTCGGCCCCGTCATTCTTCTTTTGCGAAAAGCGGTTTGCGGTCCGCTCCCTGTTTCCTGCCCCTTGGGGTTCATACCCAAATCACGTCTGCGATGATGTCAGCTATGTGACAGCCGATCCACTCATAAAGTGTAAACGGAATAAATCTGCAACCGGATCCCGGCCGCTCACCCGTCAGCGAGCATGTCATCCAGATTTCACACGCGGCGGGTATGCCGAACGCGTGACGATCCGCGATACTGCTGCCGTCCGGGAACAAAGGCCGGAATCTGGCTCGGCCGTCCCACCAGAGCAGATCGAATAGTATATTTGAAATTTCAAGCTGCAGATATTTTTTTATTTATTCCGTTGGAGCAAGGTTTTGAAACATCGTTTTTGCCTGTTACTTCCCCTGATTTTGATTTCTGCCTGTAATGGATCGGACTCCAAGCCGGATGACAGTGTTGCCAGGTCGACTTTCGATGCGGTGACCGCAGAGCTGAAGGAAACCAAAAGTGCGTTGGCCAAAGCGCAGCAGGATAATGCTGATCTTGCCGGTCAGCAGGGGCAAATTCAGACCGCCCTCGACGCAAAATTGGCTGAACAGGAAGAGCTCCTCCAGAGGTTACAGCGGGCCGACCTTACTGAAGCTGAGCGGGATGAGCTTAAACGGCAGTTGGGTAATGTCACAAAAGAGCGCGATCAGCTCATTGCAAATAAAGCCAAGCTTACCGCATTGCTCAAGAGTGCTGTTTGTCAATGATGCAATATTGTTCCGCTGCGTATTGCTGCAAAGAATGAATGCAGCGTTCTCTGAATCAAAATAAGCATCAAACAACATTTCAATAACCGACTTATTTCAGGAAGTTTATTATGGATAGACGCGATTTCATCAAGATGCTGGGTCTTGCGGGCACGAGCGCCGCAGCCTACACCGCCTGCTCAAACTATATGAGCGAAGCGCTTGCTCAATCGACGGTGGTCGACGATCTGTTGGCAGCAGGCGTGGAATGCGAGAAGGGATCGCTTGCTGATATCGAACATGTGGTGATCCTGATGCAGGAAAACCGTTCCTTCGACCATTATTTCGGAACCTTGCGCGGCGTGCGCGGCTTTGGGGATCCGAGGCCGATGAAGAAGCAGGACCGAAAAAGTGTCTTTGACCAGCTGGGTTGGGCGCGGCCTGTGAAGAATGCGGCTGGCAAGTGGGTCATGGAGCTTGACGCACTGAAGGACGGCAAGCCGGATTTCGAGTTTGCAGAGCTGAATGCTGATGGAACTCCAGCATACAACTTTACCGGACAGACGAAATCCGGCAAAGCCAGAAAGCAACAGTGGGTCAAGCCCTATCATTTGCCCAAAATGACCGTCAATGAGCCTGAAGGCGATATCGATCCGAACAGTTCCGGAACGGTCTTCCTGCAGGATCCATGGCACGGGTATCAGGACGGTATTGCTGCGTGGAATGCAGGCAAGAACGACCAGTGGATGCCATTCAGGGACATCGTCTCCATGGCGCACTATACGCAGAATGATATTCCGCTCTATTTCAAGCTGGCGAAGACATTCACGCTTTGCGATGCCTATTTCTGCTCGGTCAATGGTCCGACAGACCCCAATCGCAGTTACTTCTGGACCGGCACCTGCAAGGGCCGGACCTCCAACGGTTTTTTCAGTTCAAAGGACGACGATGTTTCTGACAATGATCCGTCCCGGGCCGACTGGAAGTCTTATCCGGAGAAACTTGAGGACCTTGGCGTCGACTGGAAATTTTACCAGGACGGCTTGACGTGGACGAGCGATCCGTTCGCTGGAAACTACGGCGACAATACGCTTGAGTTCTTCAGACAATACCGCGACCGGACGACATCGATCTACAAGAAGAACCAGTCTGTAAACTCGGTTCTGCGGACCGATGCGAGCAAGCCATCGCAGTTTGAACAGGATATCATCGACAACAAGCTTCCGGCCGTATCCTGGATTGTTCCAGCAGAAGCCTTCACCGAACATCCGAAATATCCGCCGCATTTCGGTGAGTTCTATCTGAACGAGATTTTGCGCGCCTTTCTTGGCAACAGGGAAGTCTGGCACAAGACCGTGTTTATTATTACCTATGATGAGAATGGCGGTTTCTTCGATCATGTGCTCCCGCCTGTGCCACCGTTGACATCGGACAACGGACAGACTTCGCCCGGCATCACCCTGGCGGCCGCGGGTGAGATCAATTCCGAAACGTCAATCGAACAGGCAACCCCCATCGGCATGGGGCCGCGTGTTCCGACGCTGGTTATTTCACCCTGGAGTGCCGGCGGGCGGGTCTGTTCGGAAGTTTTCGATCATACCTCCGTCATCCGCTTTCTCGATAGCTGGCTCACGGCAAAAGAAAAACAGAAAGCGTATACGCCTGCGTCTTCCAGTATCTCGTCCTGGAGGCAGGCCATCGCCGGTGATCTGACCAGTGCATTCGATTTTGACCGCACCAAAATGGGCGCAATGGACGAACTGATCGACGCGATCAAATCCGAAAGAACTTTTGCGGCGAAAGTAAAAGGCAATTCGACAGGTGTCGGTGCTTTCCAGCCGGAATATTCTCATGTCCTGGCCGACCCGGAGGCGAAAAAGCCGGTGCTGGTCAAACAGGACAAGGCGCAATGTGCGCTATTGCCGGTCGGCTATGATTTCCAGGTGTTCTTCAAATATGGAACTCACACCGACGGCAAGACAAGGGTGGAGTGGGTCATCAGAAATTCCGGCCCGCTTGGCGCATCGTTCTATGTCATACCCTATTCGAGGAGCGATGGCCCCTGGTTCTTTAGTGTCGAAGGCACGAAGGTCGGCGGGACGCCGGTCACACTATCAGAGAATAGCTATGCCCAGGTCGCCAATGGCGATTATGCCCATGCCATCCACGGCCCGAATGGTTATCTATTCGAGTTCGCAGGCAATACCCTGGATACGGTCCAGATGCAGCTTCCAAATATTGTCGATGTAAAATCTTTGAATGACGGAGCCACGATCCAGATCGTCTTCGACGAATGGCCGACAGCCAATGGCAAGTTGAAGCTGGTCAGCGCCTATACCGGCGATAAGGCTGTCATCGAAAACGGGACGGCAAGCATCGATGTCGCGACAAAGGACGGCTGGTACGATGTTTCCGTCGTCGATGCGGTTAATAGCAACAGCTTCCTGCGCCGCTATGCGGGTCATCTCGAAAATGGCAAGATCAGCAAGAGCGACCCGGCCATCGGCCTGCAGTATAATGAAACGACGCGGGTTTATGATCCGGTAACGGCGTAGCGATTTCACGCTGGGCTTTGAGAAAGTGTCGAGGCGTGCTATTTTCTTACCGGATTGTTATCGATCGGAGAAGAGTACGACATGCCTGACACTGCAACACTTTCGACGAAGTTCCAGATTTCGATTCCGAAAGCTGTTCGTACTGCACGCAAATGGAAGGCCGGGCAGGAGTTTGTCTTCATACCGAAGGAAACTGGGGTATTGCTCATCCCCGTTCCCGAACAGGCCGACCTCGCGGGGATTGCCAAGGGCGCCACTTCGAAGAACTATCGCGACCGCAAAGACCGGTTCTGATGCGTCTCGTCGATACGTCAGCCTGGATCGAATGGCTGATTGCCTCACCCACCGGAAAAATAATAGCACCTCTCATGCCGGCGCGGGAAGATTGGCTGGTTCCGGCGATTGTAGAGCTCGAACTTGCGAAATGGCTTACCCGGGAGCTAAGTGAGGACAAGACGGATCAGGTTATTGCTTTCACCCAAATGTGCCTTATCGCCCCCCTCGATACGAAGATCGCTCTGGCGGCTGCAGCGATTTGCGTCCAGCAAAAACTTGCGACTGCCGACGCAATTGTTTACGCGACTGCATTGGAATATGACGCAGAACTTTTGACATGCGACGCTCATTTCGACGGCCTGCCCGGCGTCACGTTCATTGCGAAGATCAGCGGCTGAAAGGAACCCATGCGAACGCATTATCGACGCCGCCAATCGATTTCAGCCAAATGGTCGGTACGCTTTGCCTTTCTTTCGGCGATCCTCTTTGTGCTCTCGAGCCTGGGGCATCGATTCTGAGCGCATCGAAACACCTGAGTTTCTCTGGCTGCTTGCCATCGTTGCCGGTCTGGCGCTGTTCGCGGTCCTGCTCAGCATCAAGGGCTTCACCAGTGTATGGCGCCGCGGCGATCGCGGTTTTGCGAGCGCGTTCTGGGGGTGCAGTGATTGCGCTGCTGGTGCTCGCACCCTTCGTCACCACGCTCTATCAGGCACTGGCGCTTCCAACGATATACGATGTCTCGACCGATGTTACTGACCCGCCTGAACTGTTCGCCGCGGGACAGCGGACAGAGCGGATGAATCCGCTTGTCAATGATGAGGATAGCCGTGGGCTTCAATCCAGTGCCTATCCTCAAGTGACGGGCCGCCGCTATGAGGGTTCGCCCGACCGGATTTTAACCGCGGTGAATACCGTCATCGCCAATAACGGCTGGACGATCATAAGCCAGAGAGGCGAGCCGGGCGAGGACGAGGAAATCCTGCTGGAAGTGGTGGCGCGGACCTGGCTCATGGGCTTCACCAGCGATGTGGTCATCCGCCTCGCCGACGAGGGCGAGACCACCTACGTCGATATGCGCTCGGTTTCCCGCTACGGCATTCACGACCTCGGCGAGAATGCCGACCGCATCACCGCCTTCATGACGGCACTCGATGCGGAAGTGCAGGGCGCCCAGCCGGAGGAAGAAACGACCCAGCCGGCGCAGTGATGCTACCATTGTAAGAAACTACCAATAAACCCCATCAATCGCCGGGTTTCCTTCGGTCTGCACAATTCCGCGGCCGACAAGGTCCTCAAGATGCGCGAGAACCGAGAGAGCGGCAGCGCCATGCAACCGCGGATCGGTTTCCCGGTAGATCACCCTGACCATGGCTGGAATGTTGCGGTCGCCGGCCCGCACACGCTCCAGTATCGCGCGCTCACGCATCTTCCTGTGGGCTTTCAAGCCGCGAACGAAGGTCCTGGGCTTGGTCACCGGGCCGCCATGGCCGGGAAAATAGACGCGGTCGTGCCGCTGCAGCAGGCGGTCGAGCGACGCCATGTAGTCCGACATGGCACCATCGGGCGGGGCGACGATGGATGTGGCCCAGGCCATGACATGATCGGCCGAAAACAGAATTCCGGTGCTCTCCAGTGCGAAAACCACATGGTTTGCGGTGTGGCCGGGTGTGTGAATGACGCGTAGCGCCCAGCCATCGCCCTCGATGAGAGCGTTGTCCGGCACTGCGATATCCGGAACGAATTCCATATCTCCGCTGGCATCCAGCAGGTTGACCTCGCCTATGTGCAGGGCGCGGGCCGGCCGATGCGGGCCCTCCGCGACGATCGTGGCGCCGAGCTCATCCTTCATCACGGTCGCCAGCGGCGAGTGATCGCGGTGGGTGTGACTGACGAAGATGTGGCTGACCGGGCGGCCGGCTATGGCGCGCAGAAGCGTTGCGTGATGCGCCTCGTCGAGGGGCCCGGGATCGATCAGTGCCAGCGTGTCCCGCCCAACCAGATAGGAGTTGGTGCCGTGAAAAGTGAAAGGACTGGGATTGTTGACCGTGATTCGTTGGACATTTGGCGCAATATCAACGAATTCGCCATAGCGCGGCGCAAAACTGCTGTCGAAAACGAGAGACATTAATGGATACTACCTTTGTAGGGCTTTCGACGTATTGCGGTGCGACATAAACCCCAATATACCGTTTTCATGACGTGGCGAAAGCCGCCTTTGGGCGAAGGCCGATCTGGAGGTTAAAGAAATGATTGCAGTTCAAACCCGTTCTCTTGCCGAAGAATTCCAGCCGGAAGGCCAGCTTGCCAAGGCGATCTGGTATGTTTCGCTCGCTCTCGCGGGGACGGCATTGATGACCCTGGCCGCCAAGACCAAGGTCGACATGGTGTTCGTGAACGTGACGATGCAGACTTTCGCCGTCTTCGCCATCTCTGCGGCCTATGGCTCGCGGCTCGCAGTTGCAACCATGGCGCTTTATTTGCTTGAAGGCGCACTCGGCATGCCGGTATTCACCGGAACGCCGGAAAAGGGCATTGGCCTTGCCTATATGGTTGGACCCACGGGCGGCTATCTTCTTTCCTATCTCGCAGCCGCCTGGATTGTTGGCCGTGCGGCCGACAAGGGCTTCGCCCGCAATCCGGTCTTGCTCGGCCTGGCCATGCTTGCCGCTGAAGTGGTCATCCTGGGCATGGGCTTCCTGTGGATGGCCTACCTCCTTGGTTTTGAGAAAGCCTTTACCTTCGGCGTGGGCCCTTTCATCGTTGCCGACATCCTCAAGCTGGCTCTCGCAGCTGCCATTGTTCCGGCGGTGGGATCGGTGTTCAAGCGCCGGTGACACCGGCGCTTCATTTTTGACCGCGCGATTTTATTGAAGTTTTTCCGTAATTTATTGCTTCTACCCGGTGTAATATTGGATATTTTTACCACGGTTCACAATGAGCGGACGAAGCTGACAGCAGCTTGGTTTAATGGGGCCTCTGTTGCGCTCTATGCCGTGGGCGGCTTGGCTCCCATGGCATCAAGTATCTACAATTCAGGCGGGCCGAACCTATTGATTGCAGGCGGCACGGTGATTTGTATTTTGGCTGCGACTGCATTACATTTATTTGCGAGACGGATCTTGAAGGGATTGAAGCCATGAGCTTGGAACAGTTTTTGCTTTTCATGATCATGCCAGTCGGTGGATTGGCGATGGCAGGCTTCATGATGTACATTACACGCAAAGATCGCAGAGACGATAAGCCGAAACACTCGCATTAGTTATTCCAGCCTTGTCCGACTATCCCCGCAATCTCATTGGCTATGGCCGCAATACGCCCGACCCGAAATGGCCGGGCGGCGCCAAGATCGCCGTGCAGTTCGTGGTCAATTATGAAGAGGGCGGCGAGAGCTCGATCCTCGACAATGATCCGGCATCGGAGTGCCTGCTTTCTGAGATCGTCGGGGCCCAGCCCTGGCCCGGCCAGCGCAATCTCAACATGGAATCGATCTACGAATATGGCTCGCGCGCCGGTTTCTGGCGGCTATGGCGCATGTTCACCGCTCGCAAGATGCCTGTCACCGTCTATGGCGTGACGCTCGCCATGGCGCGCAATCCCGAGGCGGTCGCGGCGATGAAAGAGGCGGATTGGGAGATTGCCAGTCATGGGCTGCGCTGGCTGGAATACAAGGATTGCCCGGAAGAACTTGAGCGTCAGCATATCCATGAAGCAGTGCGCCTGCATACGGAGATCACTGGCACGCGGCCGCTGGGCATATATCAAGGCAAGCCTTCGGACAACACGCTGAAGATCGTCATGGAGGAGGGCGGGTTTGTCTATTCCGCCGACAGCTATGCCGACGAACTGCCCTATTGGGTCGAGGGTCCGAAGGGGCCGCATCTGATCGTGCCCTATACGCTCGACGCCAATGACATGCGCTTCGCGACGCCGCAGGGTTTCAACTCCGGCGAACAGTTCTTCACCTATCTGAAAGATACGTTCGACGTGCTCTATCGCGAGGGCAAGCAGGGCGCGCCGAAGATGATGTCGATCGGGCTGCATTGCCGCCTCGCCGGGCGCCCGGGCCGTGCCGCCGCGCTGGAGCGGTTCCTCGATTATGTTCAACACCATGAAGAAGCCTGGATCACGCGCCGCATCGATATTGCAAGGCACTGGCACGACCTGCATCGGCCGGAGACCCCTGCCAATTCACCCTGATGGCCATCTGATGCGACTTTCTGCGCTTCCGGTGCTCACCCATATGTCCGCTGCGCTCCGGTTCTCGAAACCCACACCAGCTGCCTCACCAGGCCGAATTCTCAGAGGTCTCCGATATGAGGATTGCAAGCATTGATGTCCGGCCGCTGACGAAGGCGTTGTTCGCGCCCTACGGCGATGTGATCGAAACCGAAGGTGCCGAACTGCGCCTCATCAACAATGGCACGACGGAACGGTATCACGATCTCGCCAATCTCGATGTTACGGGCGCAGCTGCGCGGGTGCTGGTCAACATCTTCCGGGGCAAGGCTTTTGGGACGCCAATTGATATAACGATGCTGGAACGCCATCCGCTTGGCAGCCAAGCCTTCATGCCGCTGCAGAACCGGCCGTTTCTGGCCGTCGTGGCGGAAGATGAGGAAGGACGGCCCAGACACCCCGTCGCCTTTCTGTGCAAGGGAAATCAGGGCGTCAATTATGGCCGCAATGTCTGGCATCACCCGCTGATTTCACTGGAAGAAACGTCGGATTTTCTCGTGATCGATCGCGGCGGCGAGGGGAATAATCTCGAAGAGTTTTTCTTTGACGATGTGGTCTACAGGATTGACAATCCCCAACCCTCTTGACGCCCGCGCGCAGCCGGTCGAAGCTGCCAGCCATGTCACAAACAATACGTTTTTTTCTCAATGGTCAAAAGCAGGAAGCCTCGGTCCGGCCGGATATGACAGTGCTGGACTGGCTGCGCAGTACGCCGCGTCTGACCGGTACCAAGGAAGGTTGCGCCGAGGGCGATTGCGGGGCTTGCTCGGTGCTGATCGGCGATCCGTGGTTCGCCCCTCGACAAACTCAGGGTGAGGAAACGCACCATGAGGGCGAGGTTCATTACCACGCCGCCAATAGCTGCATTCTCGCCATGGGCCAGATCGACGGCCGTGCGCTGGTGACTGTCGAGGGTCTGAAGGGCGAGCAACTGCACCCGGTGCAGGAGGCGATGGCGGAAAACGGTTCCTCGCAATGCGGCTTCTGCACGCCGGGTATCGTGATTTCGCTGGCTGGTCTTGCGGCGGGCAAAGCCGGGGCCAATGACGACGATATTCACGATGCGCTGGCGGGCAATCTCTGCCGCTGCACCGGCTACCGGCCCATCGTCGAAGCCGGACGCAAGGTGATCTCGCGCCGGCGGCGCGAAGATCGCCGGGCCGCAGGTGGCCGCCTTCGCAAAGATCGAACCGCACGCAACGATCTCGGCTTCCGGCGCGACATTCCACCAGCCGGCTTCGCTCAATGTTCTCCTGCAGCTGCGCAAGGAGAGGCCGGAGGCGATCCTGCTCGGCGGCGGCACGGATCTCGGCGTTGCGCTGGCGGATTATCATTCCGGCTGGGACGAGGTGGTCTCGCTTGCCCATGTGAGTGAACTGCGTGCGGTCCGCGAAACGGAAAATCATCTGAGTTTCGGCGCTGCGGTGACGTGGGAAGAAGTGCTGGAACGGGTCGCGGGCTTCTACCCGTCCTTCGCCACGCTCATCCGCCGCTTCGGCTCGACACAGATACGCTCCATGGGAACGATCGGCGGCAATATCGGCACGGCGAGCCCGATTGGCGATGGTCCGCCCGCGCTGATTGCGCTTGGCGCCGAGGTGGAACTTGCATCGTTGAGCGGCCATCGCTTCCTGCCGCTCGAAGACTTCTTCCTCTACTATCGCAAGACAGAATTGCGCCCCGACGAGGTGATCGCATCGGTGTCGATCCCCAAGCCAGGCGAGGGACAGGAGTTCCGCGTCTACAAGATCTCCAAGCGTTACGATCAGGATATCTCGACAGTCTGCGCGGCATTTTCGATTGTCCGCGAGGAGGGGCAGGTGCGCAGCGCCCGCATCGCCTATGGCGGCATGGCAGCGACGCCGCAGCGCGCCGGCCAGGCGGAACAGGCACTGGTCGGCAGCAGCTTTGACCGCAAAGCAATCGACGCCTGCGCTGCTGCGATTACGGCGCAATTCAAGCCGCTCACCGACTGGCGCGGCAGCGCCGATTACCGGCTGAAGGTGGCGGCAAATCTCGCCGAGCGGTTCTGGCGCGATGTGGCTGGCGAGACCGTGGAGGTGATGGCGCTATGAATATCGACGCCAAGGTCGTCCACCGCAGTATCGTCGGCAAAGGCATTGCCCATGACAGCGCCGCGCGCCATGTCTCGGGTGAGGCGAATTACATCGACGACATGCCGGAACTGCCGGGCACACTGCATGCGGCCTTTGTATTGTCGCCGGTCGCCCATGGCACGCTGAAGGGCTTTGACGCATCCGCAGCGCTGGCAGTGCAAGGCGTTGCAGGCGTCTGGTCGGCGAAAGACGTGCCCGGACACAATGAAGTCGGGCCGATTCTTCATGGCGAGACACTCTTCGCCGAAGACATCGTCGATCATGAGGGCCGGGTGATCGCTGTCGTCGCGGCACACGATTTCGAGACGGCCTATCGCGCCGCAAAGCTGGTCAAACTGGATATCGAACCCCTGGAGCCGGTGCTCGATGTGGAAGAAGCGCATCGGCGCAGGAGCTATGTCCTGCCGCCGCAGGAGGTTATCGACGGTGACGTCGATACCGCCCTGGCCAGGGCGCCGCACGTGTTTTCCGGCAAGCTGCGCATGGGCGGGCAGGATCATTTCTACCTGGAAACCCACATCGCCTATGCCATTCCCGGCGAGAACGGCGAAATGCTCGTGCATTCCTCGACGCAGCACCCAACCGAGGTGCAGCACCACGTAGCGGGTATTCTTGGCATCCACGCCAATGCAGTGGAATGCCAGGTGCGCCGCATGGGCGGGGGGTTCGGCGGCAAGGAAAGCCAGCCGACGATCATCGCCGGTGCCGCGGCGCTGATCGCGGCCAAGACCGGCAAGCCTTGCAAGATGAGGCTGAAGCGCCGCGATGATATGGCGGGGACGGGCAAGCGCCACGACTACGTCGCCAATTGGAAGGTCGGGGTGGACAACCGGGGCCGCATTCTCGGCCTCGATGTTGAGTATCTGGCGCGGGCCGGCAATCTGCCGGATCTGACCGGGCCCGTTATCACCCGTACACTCACCCATACCGATAATTCTTACCACATTCCCCATGCGCGCTTCATCGGCCATGCCTGCAAGACCAACACTGTCTCCAACACGGCGTTTCGCGGCTTTGGCGGGCCGCAGGGCATTATCACCATCGAATGCGTTATCGATACGATCGCCCGTGAGTTGAAGCTCGACCCCAACAATGTCCGCGCCATCAACTACTATGGCGAAGATACGGGGGACATGACCCCCTACGGCCAGAAGGTCGAGGACAATCGTCTTGTCGAGGTGACGCAGGCGGTTATGGCTTCGGCTGACTGGCAGCGCCGCCGCGCGACAATCGATGCGCACAATTCAGAAAATCCGGTGATCCGGCGCGGACTGGCGATGATGCCGGTCAAGTTCGGTATCTCGTTCAATCTGACATCGCTCAATCAGGCCGGTGCGCTGGTGCACGTCTATCTGGACGGGTCGATCTTCCTCAATCATGGCGGCACGGAAATGGGGCAGGGCCTTTTCGTCAAGGTTGCGCAGGTCGTTGCCGAGGTGTTTCAGGTAGACCTCGATATGGTGCGTATCTCTTCGACCGCTACCGGCAAGGTACCGAACACCAGTGCGACGGCTGCCTCTACCGGCTCGGACCTGAATGGCATGGCCGCCTTCAAGGCGGCGACGGCCATCAAGGCGCGCATGACGAGGGTAGCGGCCGAGCATTTCGATGTGGAAGAGGACGTGATCGTTTATCGCGAAAGCCGGGTCCACGCCGGTAACGAATCGATTTCGTTCGGTGAACTGGCGAAAATGGCCTGGGCCAAGAGGGTTCAGCTTTCAGAAGCCGGACACTATGCGACGCCGAAAATACACTGGGATGGCAAGACGATGAAGGGCCGGCCCTTCTTCTATTTCAGTTACGGCGCGGCGGTGGCGGAAGTCGCGATCGATACGCTGACCGGCGAAACGCGCTGCCTGCGCGCCGACATTCTGCAGGATGTCGGCTCGCCGCTGAACCCAGCCATCGATCTTGGCCAGATCGAAGGTGCTTTCGTGCAAGGCATGGGGTGGGTGACGTGCGAGGAACTGTGGTGGGACAAGTCCGGGCGCCTGCGGACCGTCGGGCCATCGACTTACAAGATACCGGGATCGCGCGACGTGCCGCCGGAATTCAATGTCCGTATTCTCGACAATATGCCGAACCGGGAGGAGACTGTGTTCCGTTCCAAGGCGATCGGCGAGCCGCCGCTGATGCTGGGCATTTCGGTCTGGCTCGCCATTCGTGACGCCATCGCTTCGATGAGAGGCGGGGTGCCGCAGCTGGACTCCCCGGCAACGCCGGAAAATGTCCTGCGTTCAATAAGGGCAAGCATGAAGAGTTGAGAGGGAGGGACTATGACGCTTGAAAAATTGAACAATTCAAGCACAGAGGAATTTATCGCGGCGCTCGGCAGGATATTCGAACATTCGCCATGGGTGCCAGAAGCAGTGCTGCAGATGCGCCCGTTTTCCAGTGTTGACCGCCTGCATGGAGCAATGGTGGCCGCCGTTGAGAAAGCGGGTCAGGTCGCCCAGCTCCAGCTCATTCGCGCGCATCCGGATCTGGCCGGCAAGGCCGCGCGGCAGGGCAGCCTGACGGCAGAATCCACCAGCGAGCAAAAGGGAGCCGGCCTTGACCGCCTGACGGACAATGAATTCGAGGAATTCCATCGGCTCAACAATGCCTATCAGAGTCGTTTTGGGTTCCCGTTCATTCTGAGCGTGCGCGGCCATGACAAACACTCGATCATGGCAGCATTCCGCCAGCGCCTGAGCCACAATGCCGGGGAAGAGGTGGCAGAGGCACTACGGCAGATTGCTTTGATCGCGCGTTTTCGCCTTCACGATTTAATTGCCTAAGGGGGCTCTTATGGGAAAGTTATCCACGCACGTGCTCGATACCGCGGCGGGCTGCCCCGCTGAGGGCATTGCAATCACCTTGCACCGCATCGAAGAAGGTGGCCGGGTGCTGCTCAAGACACTCGCAACCAATGCGGACGGGCGAACGGACGAGCCTTTGCTTTCGGCCGACGAAATGAAGGTTGGCCGTTATGAACTGATTTTCTTCGTCGAGGATTATTTCAAGCACAGGATGGTTGCTCTTGATACGCCAGCCTTTCTCGACGAGGTTCCCGTCCGCTTTGCCATTTCCGATGTCGAGGCGAACTACCATGTGCCCTTGCTGGTGACGCCGTGGTCTTATTCGACTTACAGGGGGAGTTAGCTTTGAAGGATGCAGAATTGAGCACCGATTATCTCCCCCTTGCGGGGAGAGAGGGGGAAACGCACCATCAAAATCCCTTCTCTTGGATTTTCTAAGGATTTAGCAAAGCGGCTAAATCCAAGAAAATCCTTTCTCTCCCACAAGGGGGAGAGATAATCGGCACCGTCTATTTCTTTATCCATACACCCCGATCACGCTGAAGCTGCGTTGTTCATCCCCTCTGAAATAGGCGAGGTTGGACGATGATACTGGCGAAGCGTCCTTGCATGCGATGGTCATGTTTGTTGCGTCCTTGGTGCCAAGCAGGAGGCCGTCCTGCATAAAGACGCCGCCCAGAAGTTTCTGCATCATCGGAGAAATATCGACGGCGATATTCTTTTTGACTGGATCGACGATCTGGATCGTATCGCCGGCCGACCACTGCCTGACGTGATCGGCGCTACTGACCTGCAATCCATTCAACGTTGTATCCCATTCGGCCCAGGCCGATTGTGCGGGCGATCTGGTTACATTCCATATCCGGATCATCGCCATGCCCCGCATGGGCGAACCGAAGAACGCCGATACGGCGTCAGTCGTAAAGGTCAGGATATCCGAGGCAACCGATGCGAGCTTGGCGGTTGTGGGATTCTGGCTGCCCGCCGTTTGATAAATGGTGGCTTCCATCTCTGTGGCGGGCACGAAAATCAGGCCGGATTGCTTCTTGCCGGTGGCGGCGTTGGCAATGCCGCCGGGAAACCGCACCGACCCGCTGGCGTTGTCGGCGACCAAGGCATCGTGCCATTGGTCGCCGTCGGCGCTGGTCTTGATCTCGAAAGTCGCGGCCCCACATCGTGCCCATTTCCGCGCAACCCTGATAGTTGGACTGAAACAATAGCGATGCGGCCTGATTGTCATCCGCCTTGTTTATCTTCAGCTGATGACTTTGGCCGGCATGATCGAACAGTGAGGCAGGGCTTTTCAGCGCTAGCCGGTTGGTTTCATCGGCTATCGTGTTGATGCCAACGGCTGGAACAGGATTGGTACCCGCCTTTGCTCCACTCCATGCCGCCTGACTGAAGACCGCGAAAGTCCGCTCCTCCATCACCCAGGCATACCAGCCCTCCTGCGGCTCGAAGAACGCCCAGGCTCCATCCTGCCAGGCGGCAACCTGGTTGTCCTTGCCGGACCATTGGCCTGACGCGGCGGATGCAACGATGTAGCGGGCGCCTTCCTGAGGCTCCGCTGGCGGTTCGGCAGCGTTACGGCCGGCCACCGACAGCTGAACCAGAGCATCGAGCGCACGAATGGCTTCGTTATGGGTGACGTGTTTCTGCGCCTGGGACGGCGCTATATAGGGCAGTTTGAGATTTGATGTCTGTTCCATGTGGCTGTCCTTTCAGCTTTGCGCCAAGACAACCAAGATTAATGCCTTTCCATATGTGTTGGATAAACCGCCTGCCGCGGAACCGTCAGGACAACAACCTTGCAAGGCATTTCAGCCAGCTTGATGCAACCCAGCATTCGCTGCCCTGGCAGAAATCAAACCATGACTGGCAGGTATACAGGATCGGCCGCTCCGGCTGAGGCGAGGGCTCGCCCGTAAGCTCGGAGGTGAGGGCCGTGTTCCGGGTCCAATTCACACGTTAAGGAAAGGAGGGCGGGCGTGATCTCGTCCTCTCTCCAATCCGTAACACAACGAGTTTCCTGTTGATTTCCAAGCACGTGGGGGTTGATCACCAGACGAGCATTGCATTTTGATTACCCTATGCTACTGGTCTGGCGTTTGTTTCAAGCACCGAGGATCAATGAAATTGGAAAATTTTCGGCAAAGCATCTCGATGATGCCGCGTCGTTACAAGCAACTGATCCTTGTCGCTTTCGACGTGGTCACGCTGACATTCGCCGTTTGGCTCAGCTATCTGTTGAGATTCAGTGCGTTTTTCATACCGAACAGCGAGCAGGCCCTGTTGATGGTTGCTGCGCCGATGATCGGCCTGCCGGTATTCGTCCGTTTCGGCCTCTATCGTTCGGTAATCCGCTATCTGCCTGACAAGGCAATCTGGACGATGATCCAGGCGGTAACAATATCCGTGATTCTGTGGGTCTGCCTCGCGTTCCTGACGCTGATGACCGGCGCCGAAGGTGTGCCCCGTGCGATTCCATTCCTCTATTGGGTCTTGAGCATCGGCCTTATCTGCGGCAGCAGGTTCGCTGCCAAATGGATATTGTGGAGCTCGCTTCGCCAGCAGCTCATGGAGAGACAATGTCTCATTTTCGGGGCGGGTGATGCGGGCCGCCAATTGGCCAATGCGCTCAGGAGCCAGAACGAGGTTTTTGTGGCCGGCTTTGTCGATGATGACAAAAGCCTTCACGGCATGGATATCCTCGGTATCCGCGTCTACCCGACGTCGCAGCTCGAGACGCTGATCGATAATTTCGGCATAAACGAGATGATCGTGACCACATCTGCCTTAAGCGGCATTCAGCGCCGCAGATTGATTGGCAAGCTGAAGGCTCTCGACGTCAAGGTGCGGATCTTGCCGGCGATTTCCGACCTGACGGCCGGTAAATATCTTGTCAGCCATCTGCGCGATATCGATATTGACGATCTGCTTGGCCGTTCGCCGGTGCCCGCAGACCCAAGCCTGCTCGACAAGACCGTGGAGGACCGGGTCATCCTCGTCACCGGCGCCGGCGGATCGATCGGTTCGGAGCTTTGCCGCACCATCGTCAAGCTTGCTCCGGCCAAGCTGGTGATTTTCGACGTCAACGAGCACGGTATTTACCAGCTTCAACGGGAACTGACGGCAATCAGTGATTGCGTGATCGTGCCCGTCCTCGGTTCGATCAGCGACGCGGCATTGATCAAGTCCGTCCTTGCCGAGCACAAGGTGGAGAACGTCTATCATTGCGCCGCATACAAGCACGTTCCCCTGGTCGAAGAGAATGTTGTTGAGGGCGCTCGCAACAATGTGCTCGGCACGGATGTATTGGCCGGTATGTCCCGCGAAGCTGGCGTTCGCAATTTTGTTCTCATCTCGTCCGACAAGGCAGTCCGGCCGTCGAATGTCATGGGGGCGACGAAGCGGTGGGCTGAGCTGATCGTGCGCTATCATGGCAATATAGCGAGCGAACAAGGCACCGGGCAGATCTTTGCTTCGGTCCGTTTCGGCAATGTGATCGGGTCGAGCGGTTCAGTCGTGCCGTTGTTTCGCGAACAGATCGCGCATGGGGGTCCGTTGACCGTAACGCATGACGACATGACGCGGTATTTCATGTCCGTGCGCGAAGCCGCAGAACTGATCATCCAGGCCGGGGCGCTTTCCGAGGGCGGCGATATTCTGCTGCTTGAGATGGGCGAGGCGGTTCGCATACGCGACCTGGCCGAAAACATGATCCTGTTGGCCGGGCTATCGGTCAAGGATGCCGCACACCCAGAAGGCGACATCGAAATCGTTACCGTGGGAATACGTGATGGCGAAAAGCTGCACGAGGAGCTGTTCTACGATCCCGTTGGCGTTGCACCGACGATCCATTCGAAAATTCTCCGTGCCAGGCGCAGTGTCAATTCCGTCGGTCACTTGCCCGAAGCGGTCGCTGAATTGCGCCGGCTGATCGATGAGCGGGACACGGAAGCGGTTCGCAAGCTGCTGTTCGAGGGCGCGAGCGCTTAGGGGTCAGGACCTCATTCTTGGCCATTTTGACTGTCAAACAATGGCGGCGCCGAGTCGAAGACAAACCAGGGTTGAGCATTGTTGAAACGCACACCATCATCGGGAACGGTTGCCGTCCTCATGGCAACCCGCAATGGCGCGGCGTTTCTGGATGGACAGTTGGCCTCCATTGCAGCCCAGACCTATCCCGACATCGACCTGTGGGTGTCGGACGACGGGTCGAGCGACGAGACAGTCGCCATCCTGAATGATTGGGCGGGGCGCTGGCCCAAGGGGCGGATGCGTATCGTTCAGCAACCGGGTGAAGGCCGGGCGGAGAACTTCCGCTCCCTGATCGTCAGCGCCGAAAACCAGGCTGATTATTACGCCTTTGCGGACCAGGACGGCCTGTGGGAGGCGGAGAAGATCGCCGTTTCCGTTCGCTGGATCGAACAAAACGCTTTTGCCGTGCCTTCGGTGTTCTGCACATCGCCGCAGTGCGGTTGCGAGCCCGATTTCCGCAATGCACTCGTGCAGAACATCGCGGCCGGAAACACGATGCTTTACAACAGGATGGCGCATGATCTTCTGGCGGAATCCTGCCGGAGGACCGGGTTTCATAGCCATGACTGGTGGCTATACCTGATCGTTTCCGGTGCGGGTGGCGTTGTTCATTGCGACCCCCGCCCAATGCAGCGCGAGCGTCAACTGGAGCCTGAAACGGGTTGGCGCACCTGGATTGCCCGGGCGCTGCGACGTCGAGCCGGCCGCTTTGCCGAACAGGCGGATGTCAACCTCCAGGCGCTGGTCCGCAATCGTGATCTGTTGAGCGGCGAAGCCAGAGCGATCTGTGACCTCTACTGGAAGGTGCGATCAGATAATTTCATCAAACGGCTTTACTATTTGCGCAAGTCCGGTGTGTACCGGCAGACGGTGCAGGGCCAAGCAGGGCTTTACCTTGCTGCACTGTTGCGCCGGCTCTGACTCATGCCGGCAACTGCTTCTTGCCGCGAAAACGGTACAGGAGCAGCGCAACGCCAACGAGCGCCATGAGAATGCCGGCAAGACGCACCGGGCCATGCTGCGCCGAGGCAAGCGCACAGGCGCCGAGAACAAGATTGAGCGCTCCAACGCTCAGGATGACTTGCCACACCGTCCAGCCCGAACGTTTGGCCACCTGGTAGGCGTGCCGGGAATGGGCGGCAAGGATGTTCTCGCCTGCAGCAAGCCGCATCAGCAGTGTCGATGTTGCATCGGCGATGAAGAAGAGCGGCAGGATCAGCCCTGCCCAGACCGACATGTCTCGAGCTACGAGGAAGAATGCGAGGCCGCTCAGAAGGCCAACGGGCAGGCTGCCGGAATCGCCCATAAAAACCTTTGCTTTCGGCCGGTTGAAGACGGCGAAACCAGCAAGGCTGCCAGCAATCGACGCAGCGAGATTGCCCGTGCCAAGTGCGGTAAGCCCAAACGCAGAAAAGCCAGCCAGCAGCGCCAGAGGTATGCCGAGACCGGAGACGACCATCAGGTCGAGGCCATCCATGAAGTTGGTCAGATTGATGAAATAGACAAGTGCCAGCACAAGGAGGCCACGCTCCAGAAAAAGCGGCAAAAGGTCGGGCAGCAGGCGGAAATCCGGGCCAAGGCCATAGACGGCAATGGCGGAAGCAAGGAGCTGCGATACGAGCCGGATGCTCTCCGGCAGATGATGGCGGTCGTCGAGGAAACCGGTTATCCACAGCAGAAGGGCGGCAATGGTTGCGGTGACCACAAATTGGCGGTCGAGCCCGTTCTCCGGTGCATAAATCCAGAGAGATATGAGAATCGCTGGGACAATGGCCAGACCACCAAGCTGCCTCGCGGCCTGGGTGTGATTGGAGCGTTCTGTAACCGCCGCGCCAAGGAAATCAGCCGGGAGGAGGCGCATGACGATCGCCAGCAGCACCGCGCTTGCAATGGCGGTGACGAGAAAAGAAGAAATGATTGTAGCCAATGCTGGATCCACGTCCTTATTCCCAGGGCTTGCTCAGAGATGGCACTTAGCACTGTTGGAAAATATCTGAAAAGCGTTATTGTGGACTTGGTCAGGAGGCAGGCTGAAGCCCACCTCCAAACCTAAGACAATGCAAATGAGACCCGTACCTTGAGTGTCCAGCTCGTACGGGTCTTTTGCAATTCCAGGGTGATGCTTAGTGGTAGATACCACATTCGCTTCACTCCAAGTTTTGACAGCATATTGGCCGTATGCCTCAGCCAGGGAGACCCATCCCCCTGATTGCACCGGCTGGCACAGTGCTGCTGCTTCGCCGCCAAAACTCAACTTTGCCCCCAGCCTATCTCTATGCATCTCTGAATAGAATCCCGACTTAAGTCCAATGTCCGGTCCCGGCATTCATGAAAATTATGCGGAAACAATTGTGAAGAGCGACAAACTGGCCGATCATTCGCATTGCGCAAGCTGGAACCAGAGGTTATAAGGCCGCGCTATCACGCGGAAAATTCAAATCGGCGATGATATTTTGGGGCGTAGCCAAGTGGTAAGGCAGCGGTTTTTGGTACCGCCATTCGGAGGTTCGAACCCTCCCGCCCCAGCCAAATCTTTCTCTTCCACGATTTCCGGACTATTGCGCTCAAACGCATTCCACAGCGATGTGACGTGTCAGGCGTTTCTTTCGCGGAAATCATTGATATAGAACATTGCCCAACAGCTTCGAGGAGGAAGACCATCATGGCACATCGTATCGCCGTCGTCGGCAGCAACATGACCGATCTCGTCACATCGATCATCCGCATGCCTGCACCGGGCGAAACGCTGGAAGCACCGTCATTCTTCATGGGGTTCGGCGGAAAGGGCGCCAATCAGGCGGTGGCCGCGGCAAGACTTGGCGCCGACGTGATGATGCTCACCAAGGTCGGTGACGATGTCTTCGGTCAAAGCACGATCAAGAACCTCAAAGACAATGGCGTCGACATCTCCCATGTCGGCATTGTTGCCGGCAAGTCGAGCGGTGTTGCGCCGATCTTTGTCGACGAGAGCGGCGAGAATTCCATCCTCATCATCAAGGGCGCGAACAATGAACTCAAGCCCGCCGATATCGACGCGGCGGCGGAAGATCTGAAGGGCTGCGATCTTATCCTGATGCAATTGGAAGTGCCGCTGGAGACGGTCTACCACACGATTGCCTTTGCCGATCGCCATGGCATCGAGACGATCCTCAATCCGGCGCCAGCCGCGCCCGATCTCGATCCGAAGCAGGTCGTCAAGGCAACGTTCCTCGTTCCCAACGAAACAGAGCTTGCCCTTCTGACCGGCATGCCGACCGGTACCGATGCCGAGATCGAAACGGCGGCTCGCTCGCTGATCGACAAGGGCATACGGACCGTCATCGTCACGCTGGGCTCGCGTGGCGCCCGGCTTATCACTGCAGATATCTCGACGCTCATCGAACCGCTCAGGGTCAAGCCGAAGGACACGACAGGGGCAGGCGATGCATTCATCGGCAGCTTCGCGCGGTATTATGTGGAAAGCCGTGAACTCGAGGCTTCCCTCCGAAAAGCGGCGCTCTATGCGGGCGATTCCATTACACGCGAAGGCACGCAGAAGTCCTATGCGACGGCCAAGGAGTTTGACGGATCCGTTGCGCGCCTTCAGCCATAGAACAGCGCTAAGCTTGTTCTATGGCGTCTTCGGCGACTTGTCCTGGTCCGCACTGCATTCTTCCAGCCGCACAGGCTTGGTGAGTTTCGCCAGCGCTTCCGGCGTGGCGCAGGGCGGGAAACCAGCGAGCCGCATGGTCTCGATATGTCGCTGGTGCTCGGCAGCACTGAAGGCCTGGTCATTGGAAATCGCTTCGATGGTAAGGTCCGGGTAACGCTGGAGGGCTTCCTTGACGGTTGCCTCCGCCTCTGCCTTCCGGCCGAGAACCGCAAGGATGCCGGCGCGTTCGGCCCAAGCGTATTTGCTGTAATTGTCGGGAGTCTGGCGCTCCATCACCTTCAGCGCGTCTTCGTAGCGGCCGGCCATAAAATAGGCATAGCGCAGGCCGCCGCTTGCCCACGGCTTATAGTTGGGGTTGAGCCGAACCGCGCGATCAGCCAGTTCCGCCCCAAGCGCCGGCTCACCGAAAGCGCTCGCCCAGCTAAGATAGTTGGTGAGAACCGTAAAAGAACCAGGATTGAGCCGCAGCGCGATGTCGAGTTCAGTCTTGGCTCGGCCGAACTCCCCGTTATGGGCGAGTATCTCACCGAGCGCGGCACGCGTGGCGTCATCGTTCGGGTCCAGCGCCACGGCGCGTTCAGCCGCTTCCATTGCCGCCCGGTTCGAACCTTCCCAGTCGGCACCATAATTTGCAGCCATACTATACGACTCAGCGAGACTGGACCAAGCCCGGGCGTAGCCCGGGTCGATGGCGACCGCCTTTTTGAGAATTTCGGTCGACTCCGCAACGCTCTCAGCGGTCGGGCTAAGCTGCTTCTCGACTCCCAGAAGGGTGAGTTCGTAGGCTGTCAAACTCTGCGGCTGTTTTCGCCTCGCGACACCGAGGTCAGCGTTCTTGATCGGACCCGTGGTCATTTCGAGCTGACTGGAAATATGATTCGCGATTTCGGTTTGAACAGCGAAAAAGTCTTGCTCGGGTCTGTCCCAACTCTGCGACCAAACGTGCGCGCCAGTCGTCGTGTCGATGAGCTGTGCTGTGGCGCGGATGCGCTCGTCCTGGCGCTGGATCGAGCCTTCCAGCACATAGCGGACTTTCAGATCGCGTCCGATCTGCCGCACGTCCGCCGACTTGCCCTTGTAGAGTTCAGTCGAATTGCGGGCAATCACATCGAACTCGCGCATGCGGGAAAGATCGGTAATGACGTCTTCGGTCAAACCGTCGGCGAGCCGCGCGCTCGCAGCATCGCCGCCGTAGTTGTCAAAAGGCAGGACCGCAATCGACGGCTTGGCGCTGACGATTGCGGCCGGCCAGAATTGCCAAGTGCCTGCCGCGAGAAGGAAGGCAAGAATTGCGGCCAGTATCCCCATCATCGCCGGGCGCGGGAGCATCTTGGCGCGCAGGCGCGGCGCTTTCTTGCCATCGAGCCGCACGCGATAGACGCGCACGGGCCTCGCGATATTTTTCACATGCTGCTCGCCGACGAAATCGAGGGGGAAATCGAGTTTGCCCTGGAGATGGTCGAAGGCTGTGCCCGATATCAGCACGCCCCCTGGCGCGCACAACTGCTCAAGCCGCGCTGCCACATTAACGCCGTCGCCATACACATCGCCTTCCAGCAGCACCACATCGCCCAGGTTCACCCCGATGCGCAGCACCAACCGATCAGGTTCAGCCAATCTGGCATTGCGCGAGCCCATGCCCTTCTGGATCTCAGCGGCGCAGGCGACCGCGTCAACAACGCTGTCGAAGGCGACAAGCGTGCCATCGCCCATCAGCTTAACGGTGCGGCCGTGGTGCCGAGCGATGGCGGGATCGATCAAATCGGCGCGCATGGTTCTTAATCGCGCGATGGTGCCGGCCTCGTCGGCCTCCATCGCTCTCGAATAGCCAACGATATCTGCTGCCAGGATCGCCAGCAGCTTCCGATCAAGCGGGGGAACCTCCATGTCGCACCCCTTCAGAACAAGAGCGTGAGTCTATACCTGTCGAAGTGTCGTGGCCAGCAGAGGCAAACATCACGGAGGAAGCGTTCTTGCTCTTGCCAGACAGCGTCCATTGACAAGACGGTCGATCCTGCTAATCTCTACTAATCGAGTAGTGATAAAGCGCTGGATGAATTTTCCACGGACGGCGGGTTTTAAAAAAGCCCGACGCCGACTTCGTCGTTCAGTGGAATAGCGTTCTGATATTTTGTCTTTCGCGGCAATAAATTGGCGCGGATTTCGCTCGCCTTGTGAAACCATCCTTTTCTTAATGTTTCCCCTTCCACTATGTTGGCCGCACGTACCGGCACGTCGTTTGATGCCGAAAATTTGGATCGATGTTTGTTGCCTGGCTGATACCCTGCAACACAGTGGATAGTGATTTTCATGACCAAGAACCTGACGCATCTGCAGCGTCTTGAAGCCGAAGCAATTCATATTTTCCGTGAGGTCGCGGCGACATTTTCCAATCCGGTGATGCTCTATTCCATCGGCAAGGATTCGTCCGTCATGTTGCATCTGGCGATGAAGGCGTTTTATCCGGCCAAGCCGCCATTTCCGTTCCTGCACGTCGATAGTAAGTGGAAATTCAAGGAGATGATCGCGTTTCGTGATTCAGAAGCTCAGCGTCTCGGCTTCGATCTGCTCGTCCACAGCAACCAGGAAGGCATCGAGCAGGGCATCAGCCCGTTCGAGCATGGTTCCAACACGCACACTCACATCATGAAGACGGTAGCGCTCAGGCAGGCGCTCGACAAATACGGTTTCGATGCGGCATTCGGCGGCGCGCGGCGCGACGAGGAGAAGTCCCGGGCCAAGGAGCGCATTTTCTCGTTCCGCAACGCCCAGCACTCCTGGGATCCGAAAAACCAGCGGCCGGAAATGTGGAAGATCTACAACACGCGCGTCGCCAAAGGCGAATCGATCCGGGTATTTCCGATCTCCAACTGGACCGAACTGGACATCTGGCAGTACATCATGCAGGAGGAAATCCCGATCGTACCCCTGTATTTTTCCGCGTCACGTCCGGTGGTGGAACGGGACGGGATGCTGATCATGCGCGACGATGAGCGGATGAAAATGCTGCCGGGCGAAGTGCTGCAGGAGAAGATGGTACGCTTCCGTACGCTTGGCTGTTATCCGCTGACCGGTGCTGTTGAGTCGGATGCGGCGACATTGCCCGAGATCGTCAGCGAAATGCTGGTTTCCCGCACCTCCGAACGGCAGGGCCGCATGATCGACAAGGACGAGGCCGGTTCGATGGAAAAGAAGAAGCGTGAGGGCTATTTCTGATGTCTAAATTGGCCCAAGTCGAGATTTCACCTGCAATGTCAGCCGCCGAAGAGATCAGCGCCTATATGGCCGAACAGGAGAAGAAATCGCTGCTGCGCTTTCTCACTTGCGGTTCCGTCGATGACGGCAAGTCCACGCTGATCGGCCGGCTGCTCTACGACACCAAGCTGATCTTCGAGGATCAACTGGCGGCGCTCACCAATGACAGCCGCAAGCACGGCACCAATGGCGAGGATATCGATTTCGCCTTGCTCGTCGACGGTCTCGAAGCCGAGCGCGAACAGGGCATCACCATCGATGTCGCCTATCGCTTCTTCTCGACGCCGAAGCGCAAATTCATCGTTGCCGACACGCCGGGGCACGAGCAATATACCCGCAACATGGCCACCGGTGCGTCGACTGCCGATCTCGCGATTGTTCTCGTCGATGCGCGGCAGGGTATCTTGCGCCAGACGCGGCGGCACAGTTTCATCGCGTCGCTGCTCGGCATTCGCAACATTGTGCTTGCCGTCAACAAGATCGATCTGGTCGATTATTCGCAAGACATCTTCGACGCGATTGTCGCGGATTATCAAGCGTTTGCGAGCAAGCTTGGATTCAACACAATACAGGCAATCCCGCTGTCGGCGCGCTTTGGCGACAATGTGATCGGCCCATCTGCCAACCTTCCCTGGTACAAGGGACCGGCACTGCTGCAGCATCTGGAGAACGTGCCGCTGGACAGCGCCGATGCCGCGCGTCCCTTCCGCTTCCCCGTTCAGTTCGTCAACCGGCCCAATCTTGATTTCCGTGGGTTTGCCGGCACGATCGCCTCAGGCACGGTCTCGCCGGGAGACGAGGTTGTCGTCGCAAAATCCGGCAAGTCTTCCCGGGTCAAGCGCATCGTTACATGGGACGGCGATCTCGAAAAGGCCAGCGAAGGTCAGGCGGTCACGATTGTGCTCGATGACGAGATCGAGGTATCGCGCGGCAATATGCTGGTGGCTCCCGAAGCGCGGCCGGAAGTAGCGGACCAGTTTGCCGCCCATCTGGTATGGTTTGCCGAACACGCGCTGATTCCGGGCCGGTCCTATATCCTGCGGACCGAGACCGACCAGGTGACTGCGACCGTCACCGACCTCAAACATCGAGATCGATATCAATACGTTTGCCGAGGTTGCGGCCAAATCGCTTGACCTGAATGAAGTGGGCGTCTGCAATATCTCGACGCAGGAGCCCATCGCGTTTGATTCCTACAAGTCGAACCGCTCGACTGGCTCGTTCATCCTGATCGATCGCCTGACCAATGCAACAGTTGGCGCCGGGATGATCGATTTCGCCCTGCGCCGTGCGTCCAATGTGCATTGGCAGGCGCTGGACGTCGACAAGGCATCGCGCGCAGCGCAGAAGGACCAGAAGCCGGCCGTGCTGTGGTTCACCGGGCTTTCCGGATCGGGCAAGTCGACCATCGCTAATCTCGTCGAGAAGCGGCTGTCCTCGCTGGGCAAGCACACTTATATCCTCGATGGCGATAATGTGCGCCACGGCCTTAACCGCGATCTCGGCTTCACCGAAGAAGACCGGGTGGAAAATATTCGCCGCGTCGGCGAAGTGGCGAAGCTGATGGTGGATGCGGGCCTGATCGTGCTGGTCTCGTTCATTTCGCCCTTTGTCACCGAGCGCCGGATGGTGCGCGAATTGCTGAGCGATGGCGAGTTCATGGAAATCTTCGTCGACACGCCGTTCGAGGAATGCGCCCGGCGCGATCCGAAGGGGCTCTATGCCAAGGCACTGCGCGGCGAGATCAAGAATTTCACTGGCGTGGATTCGCCCTACGAGCCCCCGGAAAATCCGGAGCTGCACCTGAAGACTGTGGGCCGGACGACGGAAGAGCTTGCTTCGGAGGTCGAAAAGCTGCTCACTGAACACGGCATCATCTTCAATTACGATCAAAGTTCGTGGTCGATTTAAACGCTGGCTATCTCTCCACTTGCGGGAGAGAAAGGATTTTCCTGGATTTAGCTTCTTTGCTAGATCCTTGGAAAATCCAAGTGAGGGGGTAGTCAGTGAGGCAAATCCCCTCTCTTGCGATTTCTGGCACCTGAGCGAAGGGCTCAAGGTGCTGAAATCGCTTTCTCCCCCACAAGGGGGAGATAAACAGCGCTATAACTGGAAATCCCGTGACGATGCTTTCGCAATTCAATCACTCCGCTCTGCTTCAGATCTTTGAAACCACGGCGATCGCCGCCGGGCTTGAAATCCTGCGCATCTATGAGGAAGGCTGCGACGTTGCGTTGAAGGACGACAAGTCGCCAGTGACGGCAGCAGATCATGCGGCCGAAGCCATGATTGTCGATGCGCTGCGCCGGTTGACGCCGGATATTCCGATCGTCGCGGAAGAGGAGATCTCAGGCGGCCATGTGCCCGGCGATCTCGGCGAGCGCTTTTATCTTGTGGATCCGCTCGACGGCACGCGCGAATTCGTCAATCGCAATGGCGATTTCACCGTCAATATCGCCCTGATCGAAAACGGCGCGCCTGTACTTGGCATCGTCTATGCGCCGGTACGAGGCTGGCTGTTCACTGGCGGTCCCGAGGGCGCCGGGGAAGTGACGGTCGATCACAACGGAACGATCGTATCGCGCAAGGCCATCTCCTGCCGGGTTGCGCCGGTACAGATGATTGCCGTTGCCAGCCGCTCGCACCGCACACCGGAGACGGACGACTATCTGAAGGATTTCAATATAGCCGACTGCGTGTCGGTCGGCTCGTCGATCAAGTTCGGTCTGCTGGCGCGGGGAGAAGCGGATATCTATCCGCGGCTCAGCCGGACGATGGAATGGGATACGGCGGCTGGCGACGCGGTGCTGCGTGCCGCGGGCGGGATAACGCTGACGCTCGACGGCAAGCCGCTCACCTATGGCCGCCGCAACCAGGCAGAGGATGCAGATTTCGCCAACCCCAGCTTCGTGGCACGCGGGAAGCTCTAGAGCTATCCCGTCCGCCTGCGCAGCAATGTCGTCACCACGAAGAAGGCCCCGACGGAGCTAGTGACGATGCCGATCGGCAGTTCCTGCGGTGCAAGCAGAAGCCGTGCAGCAAGATCGCTGAGGAGGATCAGCATTGCACCCAGCAGCGCGCAGGTAACGACGAGTCCCGCATGCAGCTGGCCAGTGAAGCGGCGGGCGATATGCGGGATCATCAGGCCGACAAAGCCGATCACGCCCGCCACCGAAACGAAAATCGCAGTGGAGAACGCGCAGACGATGAACACCGTGTTGCGGGTGCGGGTGACGCGCACGCCGAGACTTTCCGCCGTGTTCTCGCCGGCGAGAAACGCATCGAGATTGCGGTGGTTGGCGAGGGCGTAGACGAGGATGGCGAAGAGGCCGATCATCGCCAGCGGCAGATTATCCCAGCGTGCGAGACCTAATCCGCCAAGTGTCCAGAACAGCACGGAATGGGCGGCGCGCTGATCGCCGGAAAACACCATGTAGTTGGTGAGCGCAGCAAACAGGAACGAGACCGCGAGACCGGCAAGGATCAGACGTTCCGGTCCCTGGCCGTGCACGCGGCGCACCAGCAACAGCACGATGATGGCCGCGAGCATGCCGCCGCTGAAAGCAGCGATCGGCAGGGTCCAGATGCCGAAGCGGTCACCGAATATGCTGATCACCGAGACCGCGCCTGCGGCCGCCCCGGAGGAAAGCCCGAACAGGAAGGGATCGGCGAGATCGTTACGCGTTACCGTCTGCAGCATCGCGCCGATAATGCCGAGCCCCGCACCGGCGCAAATCCCCAGCACCACGCGCGGCAGGCGAAGGTCGACGACGATGCGCTCGATGGGTCCGCTGGTTGTCAGGTCGCTGAATCCGGCCGCATGGGCAAGCGCATTCAATACCGCCGGCAGTGGAATGACCGTCGAACCATAGGCAATGGAGGAGAGGGCGAGGGCGATGACAAGCATCAGCCCTGCAGCAAGCATTATGCGTTGATTGATTCGAGCGGGAAACATTGGAAGGGTTCTCTTAATTCATGGCGTCAGATACCGATTATCTCCCTTGTGGGAAGCACGCTGCCCTTATCTCCCCCTTGTGGGGGAGAAAGCGATTTCAACATCTTAGCGTCAGATAAGTGTTAGAAATCGCAAGAGAGGGGATTTCGATGGTACGCTTCAAATCCCCTCTCTTGAGTTTTCCAAGGATTTAGCGAAGAGGCTAAATCCAGGAAAACTCTTTCTCTCCCGCAAGGGGAGAGATAAGGCGCCCGGGCCCGCCTTCGGCCACCAGGGGGAGATAATCACTCAGAAGGCTTCCGGATGCATTGCTTTGGCGATTTTCTCGATCGCTTCGATGTTGGCGGGTCCGGGGGTCAGCTCGGCATAGCGCAGGGCAACGAAGCGCTCATTCTTCACCGCGTCGGTCTCCTTCATGGCGGGGTGCGCCTTGAGGAAGTCGAGCAGTTTCCGGTATCCGGCATTATCCTGATAATCGAGCAGGATGAGGAACTGCGGATTGCGGGCGGCGACTGTTTCCCACGAGGTGGTGCCCCAGCTCGTCTCCATGTCGGCCATGATGTTGGTGCCGCCGGCCTCGCTGATCAGCGCCGTGGGCATGGCAAACTTGCCTGCCGTGAACGGCTTGTCCTCACCGGAATCGTAAAGGAAAACACGGGTATCGCCGGTGTTGTTGATTCTTCTTTGATGTCCGCAAGCTGCGCCTTCCAGCCGGACACCAGTTTCTCGGCTTCCGCATCCTTACCGAAAATCTGGCCGAGTTTCGTTATGTCGCCGTAGAGCAGGTCCATCGAGGCGGCAGGGCGGTTCTTGTCGAGATGCACGCAACTTTCGGTCAGGACCAGCGTCTTGATCCCATGGGGCGCCAGCGTATCGGGCGTGACATCGCCGCCTGGCTTCATGCCGTAATACCAGCCGGCGAAGAAGAAATCCGGGTTGGCTGCGACAAGGTTTTCGAGGGTCGCATATTTGGGGGCGAGCTCCGGAATGGAGCCCTGCTGCTGCTTGAAGGCATCGTCCAGCTTGTACCAGCCGGTAATCCCGGTAACGCCGGCGATCGACGGCTGGAGGCCGAGGGCAAATGCCATCTCGCTCATGTTGATGTCGTGGATGACGGCGCGTTTCGGTGCTGCTTCGAAGGTCAGCGGTTTGCCGCAGCTGTCGACGGTAACGGGAAAGGCCCAGGAAGGTGCGGACAGAAGCGCGAAGGCGAGGGCGAGGACGGCTCTTTTCATCAGATACTCCGTGAGTGGGTAAGTGCGGATTTTTCGGGTGTTTCGAACACCATCAGCTCGCGATCCTGTGATGGATGACGCAGGCGAAGGACATCAAGGTCGAAGACGTCGCTGACGATGCGCGGCGTCAGGGTTTCGTCGGGGGTGCCCGCCGCCACCAGCTGGGCGCTGTGCATGACCGCGACATGGGTGGCGAATGGCGCAACCAGCGGCAGGTCGTGCAGGACAGCGATTGTCGTCACGTCCAGCCCCGCCACCAGCGACAGGAGTTCGCTGCGCGCCTTTGGATCGAGATGATTGGTCGGCTCATCAAGGAACAACACCGCGGGAGCTTGCGCAATCGCCCGCGCCAGTTGCACACGCTGGCGCTCGCCGCCGGAAAGCGATCCAATGGAACGGCGCGAAAACGGTAAAATCCCGGCGCGATGCAGCGCTTCCGCGACGATTTCGCGGTCCCTTGCCCTGGTGAAGGTGCCGATATGGGGAATACGGCCGAGCGAGACGTAGTCTTCGACAAGCAGCTGCAGGTCCGGCGTGTCGGTCTGGCCGACAAAGGCGAACTGCTGCGCGCGTGCAAGCGGCGTCAACCGGCTGATGCTGCTGCCGTTCACATAGACATCGCCTGATGTGGGTTGCAGAAGACCGGCGAGCATACGCAGAAAAGTCGACTTGCCGGCACCATTCGGACCGATGATCGCCAGCCGGGAGCCGCATTCCACTGTCAGGGATGCCGCGTCGACGAGAGTCTGGCCGGAGGTGCGATATGTCACCGCGTCGGCATTGAGGACAAGATGGCTCATGGGCAAAGTTTCCCGCAGATTGTAACGCAACAGGATTCCACTGGCGTAACGGATGCGTACAGTAATGTTATAACGTATGTAAAGGGATTCTGTTTGCCGGTGATCAAGAAATCACTGGATGGAATTGGCAGATGAGGGAGGGTTCGGGTGTTCATGCCTGCCCACTTGTCAGGACAGGAATCAGGAACGCACGCGAGATATAGCCGCTATCCGGCAGCCCCGTACGTCCGGGCCCTCGTCAGCGGTAAACATCGCATCGCTCCCGGCACACCCCGTCCGGTTCGAATTTCAGGTTCGATGGCAGGTCTCCTGGCTCGCGGGTCTCGGCTTCGCCTTGCCTTCCCGGCTCATCACCAGTGGCATAGTTCAGGCGTCGCTCACCGCTTACAGTTGCGGGGGCAGCCACGGTTTCGGTCCCTATTGGGTACGCCTCACCGTGTTCCCTTTTCATCTCCGGCGTTGTCTTGCCGAAGAAACCATCAGTACCGATCAATAGAGGAAAAAATGCTCAAAGCAATCAGTTTCATTTGCCTCGATGGCGCTTATCTCCCCCCCTTGCGGGGGAGAAAGCGATTTCAGCATCTTAGCCCTTGCCAAGTGCTAGAAATCGCCCGAGAGGGGAATGTGAACTCCGCTTCGTCGCTTGTTGGCTTCGTGTAGAATCTGCGAACATACCCCGTCCAGATTGCGAATGATCTCATCGTTCCAGAAGCGCAGCGTTTTGAAACTTGATGCGTTCAAACATTTATCGCGTTCCACATCTGAGTTGGACCCTGAATGTTGACTCCCATCCAGTTCTATAATCAGCCTTGATCTGAAGCAGGCGAAATCCACTATGTAGCCGAGAAGCGGCGCTTGCCGTTTGAATTTCAAACCGCCCAATTGATTGTTTCGGATTGCTTGCCACAGGATGTTCTCCGCCAAAGTTGCATCCCTGCGCATTTTCCGCGCGTATGTTCGAATGATTGGAGGTGTGTCTTGACGGATCTCTCAATCCCCTCTCTTGGATTTTCCAAGGATTTAGCAAAGAGGCTAAATCCAGGAAAATCCTTTCTCCCCCACAAAGGGGGAGATAAGCGGTGCCCTTAAGTTATGCGCTAACTGTCGCTCGGTTTAATGCGAGCGGCAACGAATGCAAGGTTGCATTGTTGTGAACAGCATGACGTTGCGGGTTGTGGGTCGACTGGCCGCTGCACGCTTGTAAATGCGGCAAATTCTAATTGTGCTAAAATATTTGGCAGAGCCGCATTTAAAGACGTGAACTGCGCAATAGAGTACGCTAGGTTTCTCGGGAACGCGCATTTAGAAGAACAATTTGAGGCGACATGGCAATTCACGCTGCAGTCTATCATTTGACGCACTACAAATATGACCGTCCCATCATGCTGGGGCCGCAGATCATCCGCCTTCAGCCCGCGCCGCATTCCCGCACGAAAGTGTTGAGCCATTCGCTGAAGGTCAGTCCGGCCAATCATTTCGTCAATCTGCAACAGGATCCCTACGGCAATTTCCTGGCCCGCTTCGTCTTTCCGGAGCCCGTGACGGAGCTGAAGATCGAGGTCGATCTCGTCGCCGATATGACTGTCTACAATCCGTTCGACTTCTTCGTCGAGCCGGTCGCGGAGACCTGGCCCTTTACCTATCCGCAAGACATCAGCGAAGACCTTTCGATTTATCTGAAGCCGGAACCGGCCGGACCGCTGCTGCAAGCGTTTCTCGATACGATCGATCGCACACCAACCAACACCGTGAACTTTGTGGTGGATCTCAATGCGCGCATCCAGCGCGAGGTCGGCTATGTCATCCGCATGGAAACGGGCGTGCAGGAACCCGAGACGACGCTGAACGTGCGTACCGGTTCCTGCCGCGATTCGAGCTGGCTGCTGGTGCAGGCCTTGCGTCATCTCGGGCTCGCCGCGCGATTTGTTTCGGGTTACCTGATCCAGCTGAAGCCTGATCTGGTTTCGCTCGACGGACCTGCCGGTACCGACAAGGATTTCACCGATCTTCACGCCTGGTGCGAGGTCTATCTGCCGGGCGCCGGCTGGATCGGTCTCGATCCGACGTCGGGCCTTTTGACAGGCGAAAGTCATGTGCCGCTTGCCGCTACGCCGCATTATCGTAACGCCGCACCGATTTCCGGCATGGCGGAACCCGCCAATGTCGAATTCGGCTTTGACATGCGTGTCACCCGCGTTTCGGAGCACCCCCGCATCACCAAGCCGTTCTCCGATGAATCCTGGTCCGCGCTGGATGCGCTCGGAGAAAAAGGTGGACAGTATTCTGAAGGAGCGGGATGTACGCCTTACCATGGGCGGCGAGCCAACCTTCGTCTCCATCGATGATTTCAGATCCGGCGAATGGAACACGGACGCTGTCGGCCCGACCAAGCGCGACAAGGCCGACAAGCTCATCCGCCGTCTGCGCGAACGTTTCGCACCGGGTGGATTTCTGCATTATGGACAAGGAAAATGGTATCCCGGCGAAAGCCTGCCGCGTTGGACCTTTTCGCTCTATTGGCGCAAGGACGGCAAGCCGATCTGGGTCAATCCGGATCTGATTGCGCCGGAAAACAGCAAGGCGAATGTCAAGCCGGACGATGCCGGAAAGCTTCTCACCGGGATTGCCAGCGTGCTCGGCGTCGAAGACGAGATGGTCACGCCTGCCTATGAGGATCCGGCCGAATGGATCGTCAAGGAAGGCAACCTTCCGGCAAATGTCGATCCGTCCAATTCAAAGCTTAAAGACCCCGAAGAGCGCAGTCGAATTGCCCGCGTCTTCGAGCGCGGTCTGACCGAGCCAACTGGCTTTGTCCTGCCCGTGCAGCGCTGGAACAGCCAGGCAGCCGCCGGCCCGCGCTGGCGCAGTGAAAAGTGGAAGACACGTCGTGGCAAGCTTTTCCTGGTGCCGGGGGATTCGCCTGTTGGCTATCGTCTGCCGCTTGGCTCTCTTCCGCATGTTCCTCCATCGGAATATCCTTTTTATCGTCCCGCTCGATCCATCGGTCGACCGCGATGCTCTGCCGGATTCAGTAGCGCAACCGGGAGCTCCGGCCGCGCGGGATGCGCCGCAGGCGGTGGCTTCGTTCACCGCGGCCGAAGGCACTCAACAGGAGCGCGTCGAACAGGAACTCGGTGAAATCGGCGGCGCGGTGCGCACGGCCATCTCGGTCGAGCCGCGTGACGGCCGCCTGAGCGTCTTCATGCCGCCGGTGGAGGCGCTGGAGGATTATCTGGAACTGGTTGGCGCCGCGGAAGCTGCCGCAGCAAAGCTCGGTCTTCCGGTCCATATCGAGGGCTATGGGCCGCCGCAGGATCATCGCATCAATGTCATCCGCGTTGCGCCCGATCCGGGTGTCATCGAGGTGAATATCCATCCAGCCTCCAACTGGCGCGAATGCGTCGAGACGACGACGGCGATCTATGAGGAAGCCCGGCAGACCCGGCTTGGCGCCGACAAGTTCATGATCGACGGCCGCCACACCGGCACCGGCGGCGGCAATCATGTGGTCGTCGGCGGTGAAACGCCGAACAACAGCCCTTTCCTGCGGCGCCCTGATCTTCTGAAGAGCCTCGTGCTGCACTGGCAGCGCCACCCCTCGCTGTCCTACCTGTTTTCGGGCATGTTCATCGGCCCGACCAGCCAGGCGCCGCGTTTTGACGAGGCGCGGCACGACAGTCTTTACGAACTCGAGATCGCCATGGCACAGGTTCCGTTACCAGGCAGGGGTACGCCGCCGCTTCCCTGGCTGGTGGACCGGCTTTTCCGCAATCTGCTGGTCGATGTCACCGGTAATACCCATCGCTCGGAGATTTGCATCGACAAGCTGTTTTCGCCCGACGGTCCGACAGGCCGGCTGGGGCTCGTCGAGTTCCGTGGTTTCGAGATGCCGCCCAATGCACGCATGAGCCTTGCACAGCAGCTGCTCGTTCGCGCATTGATCGCCCGGTTCTGGAACAGCCCGATCGAGGGTAGCTTTGTCCGCTGGGGCACGTCCTTGCACGACCGTTTCATGCTGCCGGCCTTTGTCTGGCAGGACTTTCTCGATGTTTTGGCGGACCTGCGCCAGCACGGTTTCGATTTCCGTCCCGAATGGTTCGAGGCACAGCTGGAATTCCGCTTTCCGTTCTGCGGCGAAATCGAGAATGAGGGCGTCAAACTCGAACTGCGGCAGGCGCTGGAGCCGTGGCATGTCATGGGTGAACAGGGGGCCATCGGCGGCACGGTCCGCTTTGTCGACAGTTCGGTTGAGCGGCTTCAGGTCAAGGTCGAAGGCTTCAATGCCGCGCGCTACAGCGTTGCCTGCAACGGCCGGGAAGTGCCGCTGAAAATGACCGACGTCAATGGAACCGCCGTTGCCGGCGTGCGCTACAAAGCCTGGCAGCCGCGCTCGGGCTTGCATCCGATGATCCCGGTCAACACGCCGCTGGTCTTCGATATTTACGACCAGTGGTCGGGCCGGGCGATTGGCGGTTGCGTCTATCATGTCGCACATCCCGGCGGCCGCAGCTATGATACGTTTCCTGTCAATTCGAACGAGGCCGAGGCGCGCCGCCTGACCCGGTTTGAGCCACGCGGGCATACGGCCGGAGGATATGAGCTCAGGAAAGAAACGCCATCGGCTGAATTTCCGATGACTCTCGATCTGAGAAGGCCGCGCCAGAATTGAGACCGAAAGGAAGCATGACTGCAAGCAAACCAGCACAATCGCTGCCCGGAGCCGGATCAGAAACCCGGCCCGGCCTGCTTGCGAGCTACAGGCCCCTGCCCAATGTCGCCGACGAGATGATCGATCCGTCAGGCGCGGTCCGCCCCGGCTGGGAAACCCTGCTTCACACACTCGACGAGATCGGCCCGGAAAAGCTTGCGACGCGCTTTGCCCGCGCCAATCAGTATTTGCATGATGCTGGCGTGTTTTACCGTGTCTATAACGAGAACGGTACGCAGGAGCGCGAATGGCCGCTCGCCCACATTCCGATTTTGATCAATGAGGATGAATGGCGGTCGATCACCCTTGGCCTGACGCAGCGGGCCGACCTGCTCGAAGACATCGTTGCCGACGTTTACGGCGAGAACAAGCTGATACGGGACGGTTTGCTTCCCCCTGACCTGGTTGCCTCGAATCCGGAATTCCTGCATCCCGTGGCGGGGGTAAAGCCCGCGAGCGGTCATTTCCTGCATTTCTGTGCCTTTGAACTCGGGCGCGGGCCGAATGGTCAATGGTGGGTGCTTGGCGACCGGACGCAGGCGCCGTCCGGTGCAGGTTTCGCGCTGGAGAACCGCGTCGCGACGACCCGCGCGCTGTCGGACATTTCGGGCGCCATGAATGTTCACCGGCTGGCGGGCTTCTTCAAGGATTTCCGCGACAGTTTGCAAGGGCTGATCAATAGTCCGCAAGGGCGCGCCGCGATCCTGACGCCCGGACCGAACAATGAAACCTATTTCGAACACGCCTACATCGCCCGCTACCTCGGCATCATGTTGCTGGAAGGCGATGACCTGACGGTCAGCAAGGGCAAGGTGATGGTGCGGACCGTTTCCGGTCTCAAGCCCGTCGATGTCCTTTGGCGGCGCATGGATGCTGCCTATGTGGACCCGCTGGAACTGAAGACCGATTCATGGATCGGCACGCCGGGCATGGTCGGCGCATTGCGCCGGCGCTCAGTCTCGCTGGTCAATGCGCTCGGATCGGGGATACTCGAAACCCGTGCACTGCTGGCTTTCCTGCCGGCCATTTCGCAGGCGCTGCACAATCGCGAACTCGCATTGCCGAGCATCGCGACCTGGTGGTGCGGGCAAGAGAAGGAGTGCAAGCATGTGATCGACCGGCTCGACCAGATGATGGTCGGTCCAGCAATGTCGACGCGGCTGCCCTTCGAGGATGGCAATGTAACGGTACTTGGTTCCAGCCTCGACGACGTAGCGCGCCAGGGGCTGCTTGCCAGATTGCAGAAGGACGGGCGCGGGCTGGTCGGCCAGGAGGCCATCAAACTCTCGACTACGCCGGTCTATGTCGACGGCAGGCTCGAGCCGCGGCCATTCGTGCTGCGCGTCTTTGCGGCACGGCACAAGGATGGCTGGAGCTTCATGCCGGGAGGATTTGCCCGGGTCGGTTTCACGCTCGATACCGCTGCGATCGCCATGCAGAGGGGCGGACAGGCCGCCGACGTCTGGATCACCTCGAGCGGTCCGGTCGCCAAGGATACGCTTCTGCCACGTGAGGACGATACGTTCCGGCGCAATGTGCCGGGGACGCTGCCAAGCCGCGCTGCCGAAAACCTGATGTGGATGGGCCGCTACATTGAGCGCGCGGAAGGGACGGCGCGTATCCTGCGTGCCTGTCATGCGCGCTATGCCGAGGCGGCCAATATGGAACTGCCGCTGCTGGCGGAAATGCGCGATTACCTGAAGCCGCTGGGCGTCAATCTCGATACCGCCATTCCCAAGGGGCTGCAGCGCTCCATCGATGGCGCGATGCTCAGCGCCGGACGCATTCGCGACAGATTTTCGCCCGATGGCTGGCTGGCCCTGCGCGATCTGTCGAAGACGATCCATCGTTTTCAGGACGTCGTATCACCTGGCGACGACACTACGCGTGCCATGACGATCATCCTGCGCAAGCTCGCCGGTTTCTCCGGTCTCGTGCATGAAAACATGTATCGCTTTACCGGCTGGCGTTTTCTCGAAATCGGCCGCCGGCTCGAGCGCGGCATTCAGATGGCGCGGATCCTGGCGACGTTGTCGCGCCATGATGCGGCGGATGGCGCGCTGGAAATGCTGCTGGAGATCGGCGACAGCGTCATGACTCACCGGCGGCAGTACAGCGTTTATTCCGGCCGGATCAGTGTCCTTGATCTGCTGGCGCTCGATCCGCTCAACCCGCGTTCGATCATCTTCCAGCTCGATGCGCTGAAGACGGAGTTCAGCCTGCTGCCGTCGCGAGAGGCGGGTGCCAACATGCCGGCGTTTTCCAAGAAGGTGTTGCGCCTCCACACGGATCTCGCGATCATGGAGGCAACCGACCTGACGCCGGAAAAACTCGGCACGCTCGCCTTCGAAATCGGCACGCTGTCCGATACGATTTCCGATACCTATTTCGCGTGAGGGTTGCGACGCATGCTTTATAACATCCGTCTTCACCTCCATTACGACTACGAGCGGTCGGCAGCGGGCGGGCGGCATCATATCCGCGTCATGCCCCAGACAATGACGGGTGTCCAGCGCGTGATAGCTTCCAGCCTCTCCTTCGATCCGGTCTCGACAGAGCGGTCGGAATTCACGGACTTCTTTTCGAACACTGTCACCTCGATTGTCTATCGCAATCCGCATGAGACGCTGGACGTGACAATGACCGCCCGTGTCAATGTAACCCGTCCGCCAAACATGCTTGATGTTTCGCCCGATCTCGCCGGCCTGCAACGGGAGATCCGTAGCGTCTGGTCGATTGCAGCCGATGCGCCGCATCACTTCCTGACCAGCAGCGCCCATGCAACGATCGATCCGGAAATCACGGCCTATGCGGCGAAGAGCCTTGCAGGTACACGCACGGTAATGGAAGCGGTCAAACATCTGAACAATCGTATCCATGCTGACTTCACCTATGAATCCGACGTCACCGATGTGAGAACGAATGCGCGCCAGGCGTTCGATCTCCGGGCAGGGGTGTGTCAGGATTTCAGCCATGTCATGATCGCCGGCCTGCGCGGCATCGGCATCCCGGCCGGGTATGTCAGCGGCTTCCTGCGCACCATTCCGCCACCCGGCGAGGAACGGCTCGAGGGCGCTGATGCAATGCATGCCTGGGTTCGCGTGTGGTGCGGACGCGAGGCTGGCTGGCAGGAGTTCGACCCGACCAACGCCATGATTGCCGGCAACGACCATATTACTATCGGCTACGGCCGCGACTATGCGGATGTGTCGCCGATTGTCGGCGTCCTCAAGACCAGCGGCTCGCAGGAGGGCAAGCAGTCGGTCGACGTCATTCCGCTGGAGTGAGGGGTGGAAGAGCGAGGCCGAGCCTCGACGCTTGCCATCTCTCCCGCAAGGGAGGGATAATCGGCATCAACGTTTCCTGAATTATTGGAATGGTTTTTCTTGGTTTCCGGCAATACGGAGAATAAGGTCTGCATCCTGAGCAGATTATCAAGAATGGGATGAAATTCCGAAGTGCGATCAATGCTTCCCATCCCGCCGCTCATGCTCACCACCGGACCAGTGCCGGCCTATCCCGAAGTGCTCGCCGCGCTTGGCAAGCCGGTGCTCTATGATTATCACCCGGCGTTCCAGACCTACTATGCCGGCGTCGTCGAGAAGCTGCGGCAGGCGTTGAGGACCGACAATGATCCGGTGATCATGCAGGGCGAGGCCATCCTTGGCATCGAGGCTGCGGCCGCGGCACTCATTGCCAGAAACGACGTGGTTCTCAACCTGGTTTCGGGTGTCTATGGCAAGGGTTTCGCTACCTGGGCGGCGCGATATGGGAAGGAAGTCGTTGAACTTGCCGTGCCCTATGACGAGATCATTGACGCTCAAGCGGTGCGCGAGGTCTTGCGCAGGCGTCCTGACATTTCAGTCGTGTCGCTATGTCATCACGATACACCGTCCGGCACGCTCAATCCCTTGCATGAAATCGGGGCGGTTGTAGCCGAGCACGGCGCTTATCTGATCGCCGATGCCGTATCGTCATTCGCCGGCATGGATACGCATCCACAAGATGCACATGCGGACATTTTCATCACCTCGCCTTCGAAATGTCTCGGCAGCACACCCGGTCTCAGTCTCATCGCTGTCACCGAACGCGCCTGGGCGAAGGTCGAGGCCAATCCCGATGCGCCGCGCGGCTCGTTCCTCAGCCTTCTTGCATGGAAGGGGGCGTCGGAGGCCGGCAAGCCTTTCCCGGTAACGCCATCCATCGCCGAAATATACGCACTGGACGCAGCGCTCGATCGCTACACGAGGGAAGGTCCGGCCAATGTATGGATACGCCATGCACAAACGGCCCTGGTCGCACGCCAAGGATTACTCGGGCTTGGCCTCGCACTGTGGCCGAAGCAAGAGGCCTGGTGCGCCCCGACGGCGACTGCCTTTAAAGTACCTGAGGGCATCAGCGACGTAACGCTTCGGGACAGCCTGTTGCAGGACCACGGCATACTGGTCTCGCTTGGGCGCGGCGAGACCGCAGGCAAGATCCTGCGCATCGGCCATATGGGAGCTTCCGCCGAGCCGGCTTTTGCCCGCACCATCATTTCCGCACTGAGCGGTATTCTATCCCGAACCCCTGCCGAATAAGAGGATTGCAACAATGTCCCGTATCCTGTTGAACCGACGCGCTTTTCTCGCCACGACCGCCAGCATCGGGGCGATGACGATCCTGTCTGACCTGAGCTGGGCACAATCGGCAACACCTGCGAAGGGTGGGCGTCTGGTTGTCGCTGGCGATAGTGAGCCCGCCAACCTCAATCCGGCCATCGTTGCCTCGAACGGTGTGTTCTTCGTCGCCAGCAAGGTCATCGAGCCGTTGGCCGAACAATCCTATGACGGCAAGGACGGGCTGTCGCCGCGCCTCGCCACATCCTGGGAAGGGTCCGCTGACGGTTTGACGGTGACGTTCAAGCTGCGCGAGGGTGTGACCTGGCATGATGGCAAGCCGTTCACCTCGGCCGACGTTGCGTTTTCGGCCCTTGAGGTCTGGAAGAAACTGCAAAATCTTGGCCGCGTGGTTTTCAAGAACCTCGAAAGCGTCGAGACGCCGGACGAGCACACCGCGATCTTCAGATTCTCGCAACCGACACCATTCCAGCTCATCCGCAACGCTCTGCCGGTGGTAACCTCGGTCGTGCCGAAGCATGTCTATGAGGGGACGGACATCGCCAAGAATCCGGCCAATCAGCAGCTCGTTGGAACAGGTCCATTCAAGTTCGGCGAGCACAAGCCCGGCGAATATTATCTGCTCAAGCGCAATGACGCCTATTGGCAAAAGGACGAGCCGCTGCTGGATGAGATCGTCTACCAGTTCCTGCCTGACCGCGCTGCAGCGGGCAATGCGCTGGAAGCCGAGCAGATACAGCTTGCGGGTTTCTCCGCCGTCCCGCTTGCCGATCTGGACCGTATATCCAAGGTGCCGGGCCTGAAGGTCTATTCCAATGGCTATGAAGGGCTGACCTATCAGCTGATCGTCGAGATCAATCATCGCCGCAAGGAGCTTGCCGACGTCAAGGTACGGCAGGCGCTTGCCCATGCAATCGATCATGATTTCGTCGTCAAGACCATTTTCCTCGGCTATGCCAAGTCATCGACGGGACCGGTCCCCGCCTACGACAAGACTTTCTATGAGCCGGATGTGACCAAATATGCCTTCGACCCGGCCAAGGCGGAAGCGCTGCTCGATGAAGCCGGCTACAAGCGTGGAGCAGACGGCAAACGCTTCAAGCTGAAGCTTTTGCCCGCGCCATTCTTCAACGAAACCAAGCAGTTCGGCGATTATCTTCGTCAGGCTTTGGCCAAGGTCGGGATCGATGCGCAGGTGGTCAGCAATGATACCCCCGCGCATTTGAAGGCGGTCTATACCGACCATGATTTCGACATCACGGTCGCGACGCCGGTCTATCGCTCCGACCCGGCGATTTCCACCACGATCCTGTTCGAAAGCGGCCTGCCTGCGGGTGTGCCGTTCTCCAACCAGTATGGCTATGCCAATCCGGAAGTGGACAAGCTGATCAAGGAGGCTGCATCAACTGTCGATGCGGAAAAGCGCGCCGGACTCTACAAGGAACTGCAGAAGAAAGCCGCCGACGACCTGCCGCTGATCAATGTCGCCGAGTTTTCCTTCATCACCGTGGCGCGCGACACTGTGCAGAACGTCTCCGACAACCCGCGCTGGGCCGTGTCGAACTGGGCGAATGTGTGGGTGAAGGGGTAGGGGGATATTGTTAGATAGCTAGATGGTCCAGTCTTCGACCTTCAGGCCCTCCACCCTTTGAAACTCGCGAACATTGTTGGTTATGAGAATCAGGTCGCGGGCTTTTGCCTGGCCCGCGATGAGCACATCGTAAGGCCCTATGGGCTGGCCGGCCTGTGCCAGCGTGCTGCGCAGCTCTCCCGATACCCGCGCATCTTCCTGATCAAACTCCAAAATGGGAAAATCGAGAAGAAGCAGACGGAGAGCTTCCAGGTTGAAGGAAATCTTTTGGCTCTTGTAGACACCGAAATAGAGCTCATGCGCGACGACCGAAGGGATACCAATCTCCCCCCTCGCGCTTTTCAAGGATGAGGCGGACCAAGCCGTCCGATTTCCGCGAGACCAACTGAATTACAGCATTGGTATCAAGCACATAGCGCATCATTTGAACAACGTGTCCAATTCCGGCCGCTCCTGCGCCGCGGGTTGCTCGCGACCGCCGTCCAGAAAGTCTGGGCTGAAGCCATGATCGAGGGCCGCTTTGAGCGAACTCCATGCCTGCTTGTCGGCCTTGTGGGGACGCAGGATAAGAGCATCGCCCTCGCGCGAAATTTCAACTTCCTCGACATTCAAGCGGAATTCCTTCGGCAGGCGTACAGCCTGCGAATTCCCGGAGTTAAATACTTTTGCAATCTGCGGCATGTTCGTATTCCTCGACAAAAAGTATATACGAGTGTGTATATACCTTTTGGCCGTATAGTACAAACCCGTTTGTTTTCCAGAGCCAATCCCTCTAGACTCCAAACCTGTTCGCCTGACAGCCGGAGCAATTCTTGCCGCCTTTCGTTTCCTTTTTCCTGAGACGCCTTCTTGGTGCGCTTCCGGTTCTTATCGTGGTGCTGGTTGGCAGCTTCCTGCTGCTTGAGGCCGCTTCCGGCGATGCGGTCGATTCCTATGTGGCGCGGTCCGGCGCCATGGATGCCGAGCAAATGGCGCAGTTGCGGCAGGAATGGGGGCTTGATCAGGGGCCGCTCCACCGTTTCAGGGCCTATGCATCGGCGCTGGCGCAAGGCGATCTCGGCTGGTCCACCGCCTTCGAGCGGCCCGTTGGCTCGGTGATTGCCGAGCGCCTGCCGGTCACGCTGCTGCTCATGGGTATTGCCACGGCGCTGGCTTTCTTCCTTGGTTCCCTGCTCGGCGTTCTCGCTGGCGCAAGACCTGGATCGTTTCGCGACCGTTTCCTCTCCATTACATCGCTGGCGCTTTATGCGGTGCCGGGTTTCTGGCTTGGCCTGGTCCTGATCGTGATCTTTGCCGTGGACCTGCGCTGGCTTCCCATCGGCGGTATCGAGACCGTCGCTTCCGGCAAATCCGGCCTGGCGCGTATCGGCGATATCGCCGCCCATCTGGTCTTGCCCGTCGCGTCACTCGCCATGGTCTATATGGCGCTCTACCTGCGGCTGATGCGTGACCGCATGGGCGAAATCTGGCGCGATCCCTTCGTCAGGGCTTTGGAAGCGCGAGGCCTCAGCCGCCGGCGCATCGTCTGGCGCCACGTCGCCCGAAACGCCGTGCTGCCGGTTGTGACCATGCTGGGATTGCAGGCGGCAGCGATGCTGGGCGGCAGTGTCGTGGTGGAAAGCGTCTTCGCCATTCCGGGCTTCGGCCGCCTCGCCGCGGAAGCCGTGGCGCGCCGGGATACGCCGCTGCTGCTCGGTGTGATCCTGTGCAGTGCCGTCACCGTAATCATCGCCAATCTCCTCGTCGATCTTGCCTATGGCAAGCTCGATCCTCGTGTGAGGGCCGGGCGATGATCTTCTGGAGACAGATGAACTTCGAGGGGCGCGCCGGTTTGATTTTGCTCGCGATCCTTGTCCTGATGGCGCTGCTGGCACCCTTGCTTGCGCCCGGCGATCCGCTGGCCATTACCGGCGAGCCGATGCTGCGGCCATTCACATCCGGGACGCACATGCTTGGGACTGACCGGCTCGGCCGCGACGTGCTTGCGGGTCTGTTGCATGGAACGCGCACCACACTGCTTGTTGCTTTCTCTTCGGCGGCAGTCGCGCTGATCGCCGGCAGCATCGTTGGCACGCTCGCGGGTTTCCTCGGAGGCATTGCCGATACGGTGCTGATGCGCATTACCGAGGCTTTTCAGACCGTTCCCGGGTTCCTTCTGGCGCTTGCATCGATCAGCGTGACTGGACCGAGCGTCGCGACACTGATTTTCGCCATCAGCCTTGGCAACTGGACCCAGGCCGCCCGTGTGACCCGCGCCGAGGTCCTGTCCCTGCGCGAGCGTGATTTTGTCGCCGCCGCGCGAACACTCGGCATGCGGCCGCTGGAGATCGCCTTTCGCGAGATATTGCCCAATGCCTTCGGCCCGACAGCTTCGCTTGCCGCCATATCCGTCGCAGCTGCCATTCTGATCGAGGCGGCACTGTCGTTCCTCGGTTTTGGCGACCCGAACCGCGTGACCTGGGGCAGCATGATCGCGGAAGGGCGTGCCGTGTTGCGCGCCGCGCCCTATCTGTCGATCGTTCCGGGATTGGCACTGGTCATTACCGTCCTCGGTATTCACCTGATCGGCCGGGGGCTCTCACGCACCGAGAGGCTGCAGCCATGAGCGAACCTTACCTGCGCATCCGGAACCTCACCGTGGATTATGGCGGGACCGCTGCCCTGCAGGACGTATCGCTGCAGCTTGCCAAGGGCGGAAGGCTGGCGCTCATTGGCGAGAGCGGGTCCGGTAAATCGACGCTTGCCATGGCAATCGCCGGCCTCTTGCCACGGCGGGCACGTTCCGGCGGGACAATCGAGTTTCCCGCCTTGCCGCGCCAGCCAAGCCTTGGCAAGGACATCGGCGTGTTGTTTCAGGACCCTAGCGGCAGTCTTGACCCGGTGATGACGATAGGAGACCAGATTGCCGAAGTGGTGATGACGCATCGGGGCCTGAGCTGGATATCGGCGCGTTTGATGGCCGCCGAATTGCTTGATCGTGTTCATATTCCAAAGCCGCTTTCCCGGCTCAACAGCTATCCGCATGAATTTTCGGGCGGGCAGAAACAGCGCATCGCTCTCGCCGCCGCCCTGGCAGGCAATCCGTCGCTGCTCATTGCTGACGAGCCAACCAGCGCGCTCGATACGGTGGTGCAGAGGCATATCGTCAATCTTCTCGATGAACTGGTGCGGGACAATGGCCTGACCCTGCTGTTCGTCACCCATGATATAGCCCTGGCTTCCGAGCGCGCCGATACGATCGGGGTGCTTTACAAGGGAAAGCTGGTTGAATGGGGGCCCACCGCCGGGGTCCTGGGTGAACCGGAGCATGCCTACACGAAAGCGCTGATCGCCACGCATATTTCACTGGATATGCCGCGCCGGAAGCGGCTCGCCGAAATCAATGCGGATGGCCTGCAATGATGCAGCGCGCGTCCCCCATACTCGAGGTCAGGAGCCTTGCCAAACGCTTCGGGGATCACGGTGCGGCCGGGCTCAGGAACGTGGATTTCTCGGTCTCAAACGGGGAAACACTGGCGGTGGTCGGTGCCTCGGGCTCCGGAAAAACGACGCTGGCGCGTCTCGTCATGCGGCTATTACCGCCTGAGGCTGGTTCGATTCATTTCCGCGGGCAGGATATTACTGCGTTACGCGGCGAAGGTTTGCGGCGCCTGCGTCCGCATTTCCAAATGGTGTTCCAGGACCCGCTGGCAGCGTTCAATCCGCGCGCCAGTGTCAGGCGCGTTCTGGAGGATCCGCTGCGGCTGCACGGGCTTGCGGCGAAGGCCGAATACGATACCGTCATCTGCGCGACGGCTGGAGCGCGTCGGTCTGAGCGCAGATCTGATAACGCGGCTTCCGCTGGAATTGTCCGGCGGACAACGGCAGCGTGTCGCGATTGCGCGCGCAATTCTGACCAAGCCCGACCTTATCGTGCTCGACGAACCGGTATCGGCCCTTGATGTCTCGGTGCGTGCGCAAATCCTCAATCTGCTGCTCGATCTGCAGGAGGAGACAGGGGTCGCCTACCTCTTCATCTCGCACGATCTTGCCGTCGTCCGCGCCTTTGCGGACAGAATGATCGTGATGGAGGAGGGGCGCATCACCGAAACTGGAATGACCGAACAGGTGCTTGCAAATCCGCAGTCGAATGCGACGCGTATTCTGATCGCCGCCGTTCCGCGGCTATAGGATGGAGCCCGCCGCTTTCCGCGGCGGGCCTTGCAGCAATGGTCCAGAACTCAGGCGTGTGCGTGGGGGTGATGAACGTCCCAGACCGCCCAGGCCGATACGGCGGCGACGAGCAGCCCCAAAACGACGCTAGTCCACATCGCGTTCACATTGGCCGTAAAACCGAGCACCCAAGGGGACGCGACCAGCCAGAGACCAAGGACCAGGTTTGCCCATTCCTCCCATTCGGCGAATGCTGAAATCGCTGCGACCGCCAGAGCACCGAGCGCGATGCCGACGATCCATGCGTTCCAGGTCGGCGTGGTTTCAGCCATAAAGCCGAAGAACCAAGGGGAGATGAACAAGCATACCGCCAGGACCAGATTGGCCCAATCCTGAGGCTTCCTGCCTTCCATCAGAGTGTTTGCCATGACAACCTCCAATTATGAAGCGTAAGCAAAGCACCAATGTTCGCGTGCACTGCACGCTTCAAGATAAAAATAATTGCTGCCGAGGGTCCATTCAAGAGGTTCTGCGTTAGATATTGCGGTGTTTACAATGTCTGACGGCCCAAGGCTTCAACAAATACTGTAGAGGGTGTCAAGGGCGGGCGGCGTTACGCCAACCCGCCCCATCCGGTCATTGGATAAACTGGATTTCGGGTTCTTTCTTCAAATTTGATGGTGGATTGCTGGCGACGAGTGTATGTGCGGCAACGGGCTTGTCTGAATTGTCGATATCCAGCGACCAGACGGTCACATTGCTCCAGGACATGTTATCCAGAATCTCCGGAATGACCCCAATGACTGGCGAAGCGACCGGAACGGCTGTTTTTGCCTTTGACAAAGACAGGGACCTCACCCTCGAGAGGTTTTAGATCGGTATCGGCTTTGAATTTGCCCTTCTCGTCAAGGCAGTTGATGACGCCGTTCTTGTCATAGCTTAGTTTCCTGATTTGCGGATTCGTGCTACCCGCAACCAACCTGCCATCATTGCGGATCGCATATTGTATGGTCGGCGTGGTTTTGAAATTGCTCTCCATCAGCGCCTGACTACACGCAATAAGGAAGTCCAGTTTGAACTTGCTCTTGTCGAGTTCATCCCTGCGGGCGCTCGTCTCTACACTGGCATCCATATGATCCAGACAAATATCAATACCAAAGGGCAGACCGTCTATTATGTCGTTTTCGAATTTTCCCGGGAGCACATTACCCTGCGAGTCAAATGACTGCCCTTTGAATGAACTGGTTTTCTTGATGTATAGTTTCAGGCCTCCTTTGGTCGTGTCACACCATGTTACTTCCATATCGACAGCCGGAACTGTCTTGATTTTTCCAGATGTGCAAGCCGGCCCAACCGCAGGAGGACCCGCCATACCACCAATAGTGGTCAGAGATCGATAGTAATCGAGATCCGATACGACTCGCTTGGGCCAGATCATATAAGCCGGCCGCGGATAGTTTTTGTCGTCCGTTGGCAGGTTGTGGATGCAGACAACGCGATTGGTCGGCTCGTATATGGTGCTGCTGAGGCCTGCTGGCGGATTGCCTGCGAGCTTGGTCTCAGGCATTGCCCTGAGCACCGCGATCGTGCCTGGCAACAGGACAATATGGCCGTATTCTTCGATGGGAAAGAGGGATATCAGTGTTCTGACGTTGCGTGTTACCGTATCGAGGATTAAATCCGCAATCGTTTTCGATCCGTCGTTTTCTAGCGTTTTCACCAGTTCGGTTTCATCCAGGAAATCGCCCCACGGCACGTTCCAGAAGAATTCCGGCGCGGTGAAAAAGCTGACATCGAATTTTCTATCGAGCGGAGGATGCGCTTTAAAGGCCTCCGCCATGGCCCGGTACAAAAGCGCGAACTTGTTGTCCAGCGCACGCTTCAGACAGGTCTCGATCCCTTCAAAGGTTTTGGTTTTGGTTATTTTCTTGTTCTTGTCAGCCGGATCTGTAACCGCATAGGTATACAGAACCGAACCTTGCGTGCCCTCCGACACTTCCTTGCGGCCAAGACCCTGCGAGAACGTATTATACTGAAGACTGTATATCCCGACTTTCCCCGGCCAGGAAGACTGCGGCCGGAAAGACGCAATGACAGGTGCTGGTGCATCGGCCGACGATGCATCAGCAATCGAAGTGGCAGGCGTCGATGTGGCAGGCGTTGATACACCGGGCGAGCGCAGCGTCGCCGGTGTCCGGTTGTCCGCGCTGTGTCTGCTGGGATGCAAGTACGCCTGTCCCCGGGCGCGCTGAACGGCGGCAGTGGTATTCGCAACCCGTCTGGCGCGGGGATGGGCGGCGAAATCTCGGCCGTCGATGCCGGAGGCTCGAATGTCGATGGAGCATCGGCGTCCGAAATTGCATTGTCGCTGTCATTGCAGCCACCCAGCATCGCGAGAAGCGGCGCGGCCGGCAACCAGGCGCATCCCATCAGCAGCTTGCGGCGCGATTGCGAGATCTGATCGGTGTCCGAAGTGGGCGTGCGGCCCGTTCCAAAGTTTTTCTTCATTAAAATACCCCAGAGAAAATTGTTGCAGACGGTTAAAAACAACCCGTCACAACCATGAAAGCAGGTTTCATGCCAAGTGATCTGCCAAGGGCAACCTGACGTCCGCATTGACATGATTGGGGGAAAGTATCGCCAGTGCAGTGCGCATAGGCGGCTGAACCTACTTATATGCAAGCGATTACTGGGAGTTGAATTGGGTTGCACTATGGTCGCGCGGATGGAGGGTGATTAAATCTTGTGCGTAAAACAGTAATTGCACATTTAACAGGCGTACAACATGGCCCCGCTGTTAGCTTTAATGCACGGTCAGGCGACTCAAGGGGTATCGGCCCGATCCTTTCGGCCGAGAAGACGGAAAGCCTGCATTTGAGCGGGTAGAGCACAATCTGTGGGGTAATAGCGGGCTGGCGCACAAAACCCATGAAAACACTGGTCGGAGTGAGAGGATTCTGAACCTCCGACCCCGTCGTCCCGAACGACGTGCGCTACCAGGCTGCGCTACACTCCGAAACCAGTGACGGCCGGTATATAACGTCCGGTTTCCACGCCTGCAAGTCGTTTTCTATGCACTATTTGATTATGCGCGAGAAACACCTTTTGAATCAACCTACTCCCTATTTCCCTCTGTGATCGGCATCCAAATTCCTGTATCGGTTGGCGACACGGGTTACAGTGCGTTGCAAGGGCAGGACCGCAATCAATGACGGCAAAAAAGCAAAAGATCATCAGCTTTGTCATGAGCGGTGGCGTCGGTTCACGGCTTTGGCCCTTGTCCCGTGAGGATTTCCCCAAGCAGTTCCATAATCTTTCCGGACAAGGCTCGATGCTGCTGCGTACCGTCAAGCGCATGGGCGCGCGGGAGGGGGACGTGGCCGTTCCAGTCTATTTGCTGGCATCCGAGCGCCATTCAAACCGCATCAATCAGGATCTCGCCGGCATAGACCTTGCCGGCGGCAGGCCGGTTCTTGAGCCGATGGGCCGTAATACTGCGGCGGCCGTGGTGCTGGCAACGGAGGTAACCTTACGCGAGCACGGCGACGAGCTGGTGCTTGTCGTGCCTTCCGACCATGAGATCACCACCGATCGCGATTTCTGGAACACGGTCGAGGCGGGCGTGGAAGCCGCGCAAGCCGGCCGCATTGTCGTTTTTGGTATTCAGCCCGACCGCCCGGAAACCGGATTTGGCTATATTGAAGTCGGTCCGCAAACCGCGGGCACGCGCGACGTGGTGCGCTTTGTCGAAAAGCCAAACGAAGAGACTGCCAAAGGATATCTCAGAATCCGGGCATTTCCTCTGGAATGCCGGGATTTTCCTCTTCCGCGCCAGCGTGATGCGCGATGCCTTCAAGGCGCATGCGGCGGATATCTGGGATAAGGCCGTTGCAGCGCTTGATCAGGCGAATTCCAATATTTCAGGTACCTACCTGCCACATGACCTTTACGCCGCCGTTCCATCAATTTCGGTTGACTATGCGATTATGGAACATGCTTCGGACATCGCGCTCGTACCCGCGACGTTCCGCTGGAATGATCTCGGTTCCTGGCAATCCCTGCTGGAAGTGGGGTCGGTCGACGGCAATGGGAATGTGATCGTGGGCGACGTCGTTGCGATCGATTGCGAGCACAGCTATCTGCGCAGCGACGGACGGTTGCTTTCGGCGGTCGGTTTGCGCGACACGGCCGTAGTGGCGACATCAGACGCAACATTCGTTGCGCCGGTAAGCGAGAGCCAGAATGTTCGCAAGATCGTCGAACAACTGGAAAAGACCGGCCGGCTTGAAACCAAGTTCACTCCTGCTCAGGATCGCCTGCCGCAGGTGGGCGCCTATGGTAACCGTGTCCGTCATTGGCTGTTCGATGAAACGCTGCCGCTCTGGTCCACCGTCGGCGTGGATGACAAACATGGCGGGTTTCATGAAGCAATGTCCTTCGAGGCAACCCCAATCATCCGCCCCAAACGGATGCGGACCATGGCGCGGCAGATTTATGCTTTTGCCGTCGCTTGTGAAATGGGCTGGCAGGGACCAGGGCACGCGCTGATCGACCATGGCATCGATTTCATCACCGCCAATGGGCGCACGGATCGAGGCGGCTGGGTCAGGACCTTCAATCCGGATGGCAGTGTTCTCGACGCCACGGAAGATGCCTATGACCAGTCCTTCGTGCTGCTTGCCCTGGCGCATGCGCACAAGGCGGGGCACAGCAAGGCGCTGGCGCTGGGCACCGAAACCTTTGCGTTTATCGACGAGTATCTGGCGGATGCACGGTTGACGGGGTTCCTGGAGACTCCCGATGACAAGGGGCTGCGCCGGTCAAACCCGCATATGCACCTCCTGGAAGCCTTCCTCGCCTGGTACTCCGCGACCGGCAATCGCGACTATCTGCAGCGGGCGGCACGCATTGTCGACCTGTTCCGCCATCACATGTTCGATCCGGAAACCTGGACCCTCGGCGAATATTTCAGCAGCGACTGGGAACGCGCACCGGGCGAACAGGGCGAGTGGACCGAGCCCGGCCACCACTTCGAATGGGCTTCCCTGCTGGTGAACTTCGCAGCGGCATCCGGTCAGAAAGACGTCACGCGCTTTGCCCGCAAGCTTTATTCATCGGCTATTGCCAACGGTCTGAACCGGGCCACCGGTCTTGCCTACGGCGCCGTCTCGCGCCACGGCCTGCCGCTTGACACGAATTCCCGCAGCTGGCCGCAGACCGAAGCGGTCAAGGCCGCCATGGCGCTTGACGGGAATGGCGGGCCGGACCTCAAGCCGGAAGTGGAGGCCCGCGTCGGCCGGCTCTTCCGCTGGCATATCGAACCGGCGCCGAAGGGGCTTTGGATCGACCTGATCGATGAGACTGGAAGAGCCAAGGCCGAAGATGTTCCGGCCTCGATCTTCTATCACCTTGTCTGCGCGCTGACGCAGTACGTGGATTATGTAGGTAAAGGGAGATAATCAAAGCTCACCTTGCTTTTACGAGAATATACGCTTATGTATATTCGCATATGCATAAAATGAATATGCGAGGCGCGAAATGTCCCTTTATATCAGAGACGATGAAGTCGATGCTCTCGCCAAGCAGGTGCAGCAGGCGATAGCAGCGCCCACCAAGACAGAAGCTGTGCGGATTGCCTTGCAGCATGAACTTGAAAATGCTCGAAAAAGCATACCGTTGTGGGAACGCATAAAGGCCATTCAGGAGGCGGCGCGGCAAATTGGCCCAGACGATCCCAATTTCGATATGAAGGCGTTTACGGATGAAGGGTGGGATGGTCTGTAATGTTTCTGGATGCATCGGCAATTGTTGCTATCGTTGGGGGTGAACCTGAAGCCAGGCATCTGGCCAACAAGATTGAAATGGCCGTCACCCCCATCTGCTATTCGTCGCTTTCGGTATATGAAGCCATAATGAGTTTTGCACGAAAAAAACGTGGTGAAACGCTTGGGGGTCAATTGCCGATTCCTGCACATCTCATTGATCAATCGCAAGAGCTCATCGAAAGGTTTCTCATCGAAGTTGATGCACAAGAAGTGCCGATTGACATGGCCATGCATCGCGTGGCGATCAAGGCCAGCCGGGATTACGGACGTGCGGTGGCACACCCGGCGCGATTGAATTTCGGCGATTGCTTCGCCTATGCATGCGCCAAGGTCCACAATATCCCGCTGCTATATAAGGGAGATGACTTCCCATTGACGGATATTGAATCGCTTGAAGCCATCAAACCTCAATACGGGCTGTCGACCTTGCCCGTTTCCACATAGACCGACTTGATCTGGCTGTAGTGATAGAGCGCAGCTAAACCGTTCTCGCGGCCGACGCCGGATTGCTTGAAGCCGCCGAACGGCATCTCGACCGGCGCGAGGTTGTAGGTGTTGATCCAGCAGGTGCCGGCCTTGAGCTGGCTGATCACGCGGTGCGCGCGCGACAGGTCCTTCGTGAAAACACCGGCCGACAGGCCGAACTCCGTATCATTGGCGCGGGCGACGACCTCGTCCTCGTCATTGAAATCGAGAACGGCCATGACCGGCCCGAAGATCTCCTCGCGGGCGATGACCATGTTATCGGTCACATTGGTGAAGATCGTCGGCTCGACAAAACAGCCGCCCTCAAACCCCTGCATCTGCGGCACGCCGCCACCGAAATGCAGCGTTGCTCCTTCGGCCTTGCCCTTTTCGATATAGGACACGACCTTGTCGCGCTGGGATGCATTGACCAGCGGTCCGAGATGGATTTCCGGATCAAGCGGATCGCCGAGGCGAATGGCCTTGGTGCGCGTGGTCAGGCGGTCGAGGAACTGGTCCTTGATGCCGCTCTGCACGAAAACGCGCGTGCCATTCGAGCAGACCTGGCCGGTCGAATAGAAATTGCCGAGCAGCGCGCCGCCGACCGCATTTTCCACATCGGCATCGTCGAAGATGATCAAGGGCGACTTGCCGCCCAGCTCCATGGTGGCGTGCTTCATATGCGAGCCGGCCTGTGCCAGCACGCGCTTGCCGGTTGGGACCGATCCGGTCAGCGATACCTTGGCGACCAGCGGGTGATCGACGAGTTGCGAGCCGACATCGCCAAAGCCCTGCAGCACATTGAAAAGGCCGTCTGGCAAGCCCGCTTCCTTGTAGACTTCGGCGAGGGCGAGGGCGGAGAGCGGGGTGTTTTCCGAAGGCTTGAAGATCATGGCATTGCCGGCAGCAAGCGCCGGAGCGGATTTCCAGCCCGCGCCCTGTATAGGGTAGTTCCATGCGCCGATGCCGACGCAGACGCCCAGCGCCTCGCGCCTCGTATAGGCGTAGGAGCCGCCAAGCTCGATCATCTCGCCGTTGAACCCGGCGATGATACCGCCATAAAATTCCAGGGCATCGGCGGCGGAGGCGGGGTCTGCGACCAGCGTTTCCTGAATGGCCTTGCCGGTATCGAGCGTTTCCAGCTCGGCGATTTCGGCATTGCGTGCGCGAAGGATATCGGCGGCACGGCGCAGGATGCGGCCGCGCTCGACTGGCTTGAGCGCTGCCCACGCCGGTTGCGCGGCTGCCGCTGCGTGCACTGCCTGCTCGATCAGAGCGGGCGTGGCACCGAAGAGCCGGGCGATGATCTCGCCGGTCGCCGGGTAGATCACATCAAGCGGCTTGCCTGCCTTGTCCTCGACGAAGCGGCCATTGATGAAATGCGAGGCTGATGGCTGTGCGCGCATGGTGTTCTCCTGAAGTTTGTTCATTTGTATCGTATTTGGCCGCCGCTTATCTCCCCCTTTGTGGGGGAGAAAGGATTTTCTTGAATTTAGCCCTTCGCTAAATTCTTAGAAAATCCCAGAGAGGGGGTAGTCTGTTTGGCAAATCCCCTCTCTTGCGATTTCTAGCACTTAGCAAGGGCTAAGGTGCTGAAATCGCTTTCTCTCCCACAAGGGGAGAGATAACCAGCACCGTTTCACTTATCGATCACTTACCTGCCAGCGCGGATTGATCCAGGGTTCCTGGTTGGAGCGTGGCAGGGGATCGCGGCCAAGGATATGGTCGGAAGCCTTTTCACCGGTCATGATCGACGGCGCGTTGAGATTGCCATTCGTCACCCGCGGGAAGATCGAGCTGTCGGCAACGCGGAGTCCTTCGACACCGATGACGCGGCATTGGGGATCGACCACCGCGGTCCGATCATTCGCCGCACCCATCCTGCAGGTCCCGCAGGGGTGGAAAGCGCTTTCCGCATGTTCGCGCAGGAAGTCATCGATCTCCTCGTCAGTCTGCACATGGCTACCCGGCGAAATCTCGCGGCCGCGATAGGGATCGAGCGCCGCCTGGGCGAAAATCTCGCGCGTCAATCGCACGGCATGGCGGAAATCCACCCAGTCATCGGGATGCGACATGTAATTGAAGAGGATCTTCGGCTTCTCGAAAGGATCGGAAGAGCGGAGCGTGACGCTGCCACGCGATTTCGAACGCATCGGCCCGACATGCGCCTGGAAGCCATGACCCTTCGCCGCCGCCTTGCCATCGTAGCGGATGGCGGCCGGCAGGAAGTGGTACTGGATATCCGGGTAATCGATGCCGGGCTTCGAACGCACGAAAGCGGCGGATTCGAAATGGTTGGTCGCGCCATGGCCGCTCTTGAAGAACAGCCATTCGGCACCGATCAATGCCTTGGAGAAAAGTCCAAGCTTGGAATTCAGCGTGATCGGCTTCAGGCTCTCCTGCTGGATGTAGACCTCCATGTGGTCCTGCAGGTTCTGGCCGACCCCGGGCCGGTCGGCAACGACCGGAATGCCAAGTTCCTTCAGATGCGCGGCGGGGCCAATACCCGACAGCATGAGCAGCTTGGGTGAATTGATGGAGGAGGCAGCGACGATCACTTCACGGCGAGCGCGGATCACTTCCGTCTTGCCGCGCCGGGCAATCTCCACCCCCACGGCGCGTTGATTCTCGATGATCACACGCCGGGCGAAGCCGTTGACGAGATTCACATTTTTACGTTTCAGGGCAGGGCGCAGATAGGCGTTGGCGGTTGACCAGCGGCGCCCCTGATAGATCGTCTGCTCCATGGCGCCGAAGCCCTCCTGCTTCGAGCCGTTGTAATCGTCGGTAACCTCAAATCCGGCTTGCTTTCCCGCGTCGACGAAGGCGTGGAAAAGCGGATTGTCGCGCCGGCCGCGCTGGACATTCAACGGACCGCTCGTTCCGCGCCAGCCGGCTTCGCCGCCGTGCGAATTCTCCATGCGCTTGAAATAGGGCAGCACGTCCGCATAGGACCAGCCCGCCGCGCCGCTTTCCGCCCAATGGTCGAAATCATGCGCGTGACCGCGCACATAGACCATGCCGTTGATCGAGGACGATCCGCCGATTACCTTGCCGCGTGGCGTCACCAGTGTGCGCCCGCCAAGATGCGGTTCCGGCTCAGAGTTGAAGCCCCAGTCATAGGCGCTCATGTTCATCGGGAACGACAAGGCCGCCGGCATCTGGATGAAGGGGCCAATATCTGTGCCGCCAAATTCAATGACGATCACGGAGTACTTGCCGTCCTCCGACAGGCGGTAAGCCATGGCGGAACCGGCCGACCCTGAACCAATGATGACGAAATCTGCTTCCATGGCCGGGCCCTTACTCACTCGCCGCGCGGATAGCGGGCATTCTCTTCCAGGACATTCAAATCCATATGATTGCGCATGTAGCGCTCCGAGGCCTTCTGCAGCGGCTGATAGTCCCAGGGATAGTAGGAGCCGTTGCGCAGCGCCTCATACACAACCCAGCGCCGTGCCTGGCTTTCGCGCACGGCCGCGTCAAACGCCGCCATGTCCCAGCGCTTGCCCGCCCTTGCCTTGAAATCGGCAAGCAGTTTCTCATGCGCGGGATCGCTGGCGAGGTTGGTCAGCTCCCGCGGATCCGATTCAAGATCAAAGAGTTGCGGCGGGTCGATCTCGCAATGCACGAACTTGTATTTGCCGTCCCGCATGCAGACCAGCGGCGCATTCGAGCCTTCCGCTGCATATTCCATCAGGACTGGTCCGGCGCGGTCCTGGCCTTGCATGACGGGCGTGAGGTCTTCACCATCGGTCCACTGCAGGACTTCGGCAATATCGATGCCGCCCAGGGCAGCGAGGGTTGGATTGATGTCGAGCGTCGAAACCGGCTGGCTGATCAATTGTGGCGCGATGCCCTTGCCCGCAATCATCAGCGGTACGCGGACCGAGCCTTCGAAGAAGTTCATCTTGAACCACAGACCGCGCTCACCCAGCATGTCGCCATGGTCTGAGGTGAAGACGATGATCGTGTCTTCCAGCATGCGCGTCGTACGCAACACCTCGAGGATTTCGCCGACCTTGTCGTCGATATATGAGATGTTGGCGAGATAACCCTGCCGTGCTCGCCGCACCTGTTCCGGGGTGATATCGAACTCCCGGTGTTCGCAGGCCTCCATCAGCCGCTGTGAATGCGGGTCCTGTTCCTCGAAGGAAATGCCGCCCACGACCGGATCGAGCGCGGGTGACCCTTCATAGAGGTCCCAGTATTGGCGCCGCGCCACGTAAGGGTCGTGCGGGTGGGTGAAGGACACGGTCAGGCACCAGGGTCGCCGCGACGCATCATCGGACTCCCGCGACAGCTGGTAGAGTTTCTGCCGCGCGTGGAACGCCACTTCGTCATCATATTCCATCTGGTTGGTAATTTCGGCAACGCCAGCGCCGGTGACGGAACCGAGATTGTGGTACCACCAGTCGATGCGCTCGCCCGGCTTGCGATAGTCCGGTGTCCAGCCGAAGTCAGCCGGATAGATGTCGGTCGTCAGGCGCTCTTCGAGACCGTGCAACTGGTCCGGGCCGACGAAATGCATCTTGCCGGAAAGCCCCGTATAGTAGCCAGCCCGGCGCAGATGATGCGCGTAGGTCGGGATGTCGGAAACGAACTCGGCGGCATTGTCATAGACCCGGGTGCGCGACGGCAATTGGCCGGACATGAGGGACGCGCGGGCAGGGGCACAGAGAGGCGAGGCCGTATAGGTGTTGGCAAAGCGGGCCGAACGCTTGGCCAGCGCCTTCAGATGCGGTGCATGGATGAATTCCGCCGGGCCATCCGGGAACAGCGTTCCATTCAGCTGATCAACCATCAGTATGAGGATATTCGGCCTTGTCATTGCGATGCTCCGGCGGCGGCTAGTTTCGTCGTTACATAATCTTCTACGAGCGCTATGGCATTCGCTGCTTCAGGCGCGCCATTGCGCAGCGCATGGCGGATATAGAGCCCGTCAATCATTGCGCCCGCTCCCTCGGCGATCTGCATCGCCGTATCCCGCCTCGTCAGCTGCTGCAGCGCATGCACGAGATTGGAATGCATGCGCCGCGCGTACACGCGTAGCAGGCGGCGCGTATCTTCCGACTTTTGCGCGTGGACGTAGAAAGTCAGCCAGGCGGCAACGGTTTGCGGCGCAAACTGCGAGGCCGAGAAATTGACGGCAATGATCGCCGCGATGCGTGCGGCGGGCGTTGCGGCGGTTTGCAAGGCTGACAGCAGGTCGCGGCCGAGTTCCTTCAAAAGATGTCGCATAGTGGCGAGGATCAGCTGTTCCTTGCCGCCAAAGTAATGATGCGCGAGGGCAGGCGAAACGCCGGCCTCATGGGCAATCTCGGCGACCGTCACATCAAGCGAGCCGCGCTGGCCGATGGTGCGGATAGCAGCATCGATCAACTCCCGCTTGCGCAGTGGTTCCATTCCGACTTTGGGCATGTTGAGAAACCTCGTTTGATCGGCATATTATTATTGATTGACTGATCAATCAATAAAAATCGAAGAGCTATTTCGTCGCGATATTGCGGGCTTTACCTTGAATGGCTGGCGGTTCATGGTTAGGTCAAAGACAAGACATTTGTGGAGGAAAGAGATGACAGCCTGTATCGTTGGATGGTCGCATCTGCCGTTCGGAAAACTCGAAGGCGAAACTGTCGAAAGCCTGATCGTCAAGGCCGCCCTTGGAGCGCTGGACCATGCTGGCATTGGCCCTGAAGACGTTGACGAGATCGTGCTTGGTCATTTCAATGCCGGGTTCTCGCCGCAGGATTTCACTGCCAGCCTTGTGCTTCAGGCAAGTGATGCGTTCCGCTTCAAGCCGGCGACGCGTGTTGAAAACGCGTGCGCGACCGGCTCGGCAGCCGTGCATCAGGGCATCAAGACCATTCGCGCCGGTGCTGCGAAAGTTGTGCTTGTCGTCGGCGTCGAGAAAATGACATCGACGCCCGGTCCGGAAATCGGCAAGAATCTCTTGAAGGCGTCCTACCTGCCGGAAGAGGGCGACATCCCTGCCGGATTTGCCGGAGTGTTCGGCCAGATCGCCGCCGCCTATTTCCAGAAGTATGGCGATCAGTCGGATGCGCTGGCAATGATTGCCGCCAAGAACCACAAGAATGGCGTGGGCAATCCCTATGCGCAGATGCGCAAGGATCTGGGTTACGAATTCTGCCGCCAGGAAAGCGAGAAGAACCCCTTCGTCGCCGGACCATTGAAACGCACGGACTGCTCGCTGGTATCCGATGGCGCCGCCGCGCTGGTGCTGACCGACACACAGACGGCGCTGAAGATGAAGCGAGCAGTGGCATTTCGCGCCGCGCAGCACGTTCAGGATTTCCTGCCAATCTCCAAGCGCGATATCCTGGCTTTCGAAGGTTGCGCCGAGGGCTGGAAGCGCGCGCTGAATCAGGCGGGCGTGACTATCGACGACCTTTCATTCGTCGAGACCCATGACTGCTTCACCATTGCCGAACTGATCGAGTATGAGGCGATGGGGCTGGCGAAACCGGGTGAGGGCGCCAAGATTGCAATGGAAGGCCAGACCGCCATGGGCGGCCGCCTGCCGGTCAACCCTTCCGGTGGCCTCAAGGCCAAGGGGCATCCGATCGGCGCCAGCGGCGTATCCATGCACGTGCTGTCGTCGATGCAACTGACAGGCGAAGCCGGCGGCATTCAAGTCCCCGATGCAAGACTTGCGGGCATCTTCAACATGGGCGGCGCAGCGGTTGCGAACTACGTGTCGGTGCTTGAGCGGATCAAGTAGGCGCTACCGCCAAATGCCGATCCTGCCGAATCCGGGCACTTTAAGTCCCGGATTCAGAATATCAAACCCGGCAACCAAGCCCATGAAATTAATTTCGAGATCCGCTGCGTGCGCCAGCGGCAAAGCCGATATAGCCGAAGAGCGTCGCACGGAAATTCCGCCAGTCATCATCGATGGCAAACAGCCTGCCATCGGTCGGGAAATCACGGCCAACCGCGTTGGATGGCAATACGACGCCGATTTCCGGAACCGAGCGCAGGACGTGTGCGACGAAACTGTTTGAGTTCGGGCCCGGCCATAGCACGTAGCTACCGGGCCTCGCATAGGGGTATTGCCTGATGGCAGCTTCGATCTTCGGGATCAGCCCTCGCGCCCCGGTGCCATGGATCTCATGCACGATGGAAGGTGTATTGGAGTACCATCGCCCATCGGCATCGTAAGCGTTCTTGCGCACCGGCGTACCCCAGCCGACGACGTCATAACGGTCGTAGCTGATTGTTCCGGGACGTTTTACCACCAGCCAGGAATGCAACGAAAGTGCCCCCTTCAAGCCGCCTGTACGGGCGGCCAGAATATAGATTGACGCGTCGCTGGCCTCCAGCCTGGAAGGTAACACGCCGCTGGAGCTCCAATCGGCTGCACGCCAGTTGTCAGCATGATGCTGGGTCATCCACCATCCGGCCGCAGCCAGCGAAGGGACAATGAAGAGCACGAGGATTGCCAGCGCCAGCCGGGTCAACAAACTGATCAAGAAGTTTCTCCATTGGAAAGGCAGGCAGACCATCCTATAAGAGCAGCAATTCCGGCTGATTTCAGCCAAATTCGTGGGAAAAGTTGGGTATCATGAGCAATCCGGTTCTGGTTGAAGTTTTTAGAGGCGAGACGGTCGAAAGCCGTCATCGCGGTTCGGTGATTGTAACGGACGGCGACGGCAAGATCGTCTTCTCGCTCGGCGATATTGAACGCCCGACCTTTCCGCGTTCGGCGATCAAGGCCATCCAGGCGCTGCCGCTGGTCGAAAGCGGCGCGGCGGATGCCTATGGCTTCGGCAATGAGGAACTGGCCATGGCCTGCGCTTCGCACTCAGGCGAGCCCGAGCATGTGCGCAAGGCCGCCGACATGCTGGGCCGTGCCGGCCTCGATGTTTCAGCGCTCGAATGCGGGGCGCACTGGCCATACCAGCAGCCGGTTCTCATAGCGCTTGCACAAAGCGGCGAGACACCGACAGCGCTGCACAATAACTGCTCCGGCAAGCATGCGGGCTTTCTGTGCACGTGCCGGCATCTCGGCATTGAAACGCGGGGCTATTCGGCACTCGGTTCGCCCGAGCAGGATATGGTACGCGATGCGATGGAAGCGGTGACGGGTGCCGCCCATACGCTGGATCATTGTGGCACCGACGGCTGTTCCATTCCGACATATGCCATTCCGCTGAGAAACCTGGCACACGGCTTTGCTCGCATGGCGACTGGTTCCGGGCTCGAGCCCATACGCGCCGCGGCGGCGCGGCGGTTGCTGGATGCCACGATGGCGGCGCCGTTCTATGTGGCAGGCACGCACCGGGCCTGCACGGAACTGATGGAGATGGCGCCGGGGCGGATATTCGTGAAGACGGGGGCGGAAGGCGTTTTTGTCGGGGCGCTGCCGGAACTCGGGCTGGGCATCGCCGTCAAATGCGATGATGGCACGGCACGTGCGTCCGAGGCGATCATTGCGACAGTTCTGGCGCGTATTTTCCGCAACGAGCCGGAGCTGGAATCGAAACTTGACCGGTTTGCCGATCGTGAGATGCGCAACTGGAATGGCATTACCTACGGTGTGATCAGTCCGGCAGAGACGCTGACCGACGCGGACATCAACTGACAACATTCCGCTCAAGGATCAAATTGGGGTAGTCGGACGCGCCTTTCCGGGTCAGATCCTTGACGGTGATATCGGCCCAACTGTGACCGACAATGCCGCCATTCTTGGCGTCTTGGATGATGTTGTCGCTTATGATGGCAGAGCCAGCGCCTTTGACGACGCTGACATATATCCCTTCGCCCGATGCGCGAACAATATTACCGGTGGCGATGACATTGCGCATATAGGTGCCCCAGCCAAGCTGAATGCCATAAAGCGGTGCGCTTTCAATAACGTTGCCTGTGACCGATATATCTGCCTCGACGGCGATGCCGATACCGAAGGTACCCGGATAGGGTCCCCTGGTTGAGAGATTTCTGACGACATTGCCGCTGCACGTACCCATGCGGCCGCCGCTGTCGAAATTGACCATGGATATGCCATTGCTGGCGCCATCGACCAAATTGTTCGCGATCACCGCGCCTTCAAACGCAAATTCGGAATAGATGGCGGTTTCGCCGCTTGCTGTGCAATTGTTGCCGGTGATCTGCAGATTGCTTGCACTGTTGCCGCGGATCGCCGTGAAGGCGCTATCGTTGATGACATTGTTGGACACGATGACATTGTCGGCCCGGAAGACATTGATCGCATTGCCGTTCTGACCCGTACCACCAGCATCCGCCCGGATCTTTTCAACACGGTTTCCCACTATGATCGTACTGTCGCGGCCTTGCTCATAGCGCTGAACGAGAATGCCGCCATTGCCGCAATCACTGATTTCATTTTGCGTGATCCGCAGCCCCGTCGAATCCGCCGCAAAGATAGCGGCGTCGGTGGCGCCGGAAATACGCGTCCGCTCTATCCTTCCACCGCATTTGAAAAGGTCCACGGCATTTTTTCGTGCCCCGATGATCTGGCAGTCGTCAAGCACGAGATAGCCGACATTGCTGAGCTCAACGAGTCCGCGCACGCTCTCACTCAACCACCTGTCGTCACCATCGATAAGCAAACCGCTGAGTTGAACATGATCGGCGCCATTCGCGCTTATCAAGCCATTCCTGCCGCCGAAAACGATACGTGATTTTCCTGACATACCAGCGAGATTGACATAGGCCGGAAACTGGAGGCCGGATGCGATATAAGTCCCCGGCGGAAGGAAAATCTGCTCGCCCGCAGCACTTGCCTTGGTCAGCAGTGCATTGAACTTGGCGGTCTGATCGTCCGGCGATCCGGGCTGCAGGCCGAACTCAACAGCATTTATCATCCCCGTTGCCGCTGCCATTTGCGCCTGCGCGAAACGAGGTAGGGTGCTTCCGCTGGCGAGCCCGGCCAGACCTGCAAGGACAAGACGTCGGTTTATCATTTGATTTATCCGGGATTGCACGAGGGGCAGGCTGGCTGGGTCGGGACCTCTAGTATGCATATTAATACGTACTAGTCCCTAGACCGAAGGATTACACTTGCTGTTGGGGCTAGCAAGACCTACCTTGGACTCATGAGCGGCGCATTTACCAAGCAAGATGACAGCAATTCCTCGATTGACCTCGGGGAACGACCGGTCAGTCCGCATCGTAATCTGGTCACCGAGCATGGACTTGCACTGATCGACGCCGAGATAGCCGCACTGCATGAGGCTTTGGCCAAGGGCAATGCCGAGGCCGATCGCGAGCTGATTGCCCGCGCCTCGCGCGATTTACGCTACTGGACCGCACGGCGGGAAACAGCGGAAATCTCACACCCGGATCCGCACAGCGACGTGGTGCGGTTTGGCATGAGCGTGACGATCACCGACGGCAATGGCAAGACGCAGACCTGGGCAATCGTCGGCGAGGATGAAGTGGATGCCAGTCATGGCAAGATTTCACATGTTTCACCCATGGCGAAGATGATGTTCGGCAAGGCCGTTGGCGATACGTTCGAGCTCAACGATCACGAGTGGGAAATTACTGCGATCAACGCTGCACCTTGAGGTTGAATCCCTCTGGGAGCGCCTGCGCGTAACCGATTCAAATCACAGAATTTTTCAGATCAGTTCGATGTGATCGCGGAAAAATGCCGCCGCACCTGTCTCGTCGATTTCGCCCGAAGCAACGCTCATGACAAACGAGTAGAGTGTGCCATGGTCAGCAGTTGGCATGTAACCGTTGACAACGAGGAAGGCGAGTGCTGAAGCAAGCGCCGCACGCTTGTTTCCATCAACAAAGGGGTGATTTCGTGCAAGCCCGAACATGTAGGCTCCGGCCAGTTCGGCTATATCCGGGTCGCCATAATGAGATTTGTTTTCGGCACGCGCCAATGCCGATCTCGAGGGCATTTTCATCCCTCAAGCCGTGAGCACCACCATGGCGATGCAATTGTTCCGCGTGCATTGCTTCTACGGATAAGCGGGAAAGAAATTCCCAACTCATTCAGCGAGCTTTTGAAAAACGGTTTTGTACTTGTCCATCATACTGCGTGCCGCTTTCATCTGACGTTCGAAAGAATCGTCAGTCGGCTTCAGCGTGAACCCGTCGGCGGTGTCGATCACTTCAAGCTGATCGCCTGCTTTCAGATTGTGCCGGTCAAGCACATCCTTGGGCAGGATGACACCTTCCGAATTGCCGATCTTGCGTAGTGTTACCTTCATGGCCGTAACTCCAAAGTTATAACGAGGCTTATAACATTAGCGTCAGGCGCTAATCAAGCAAAGAATTAGCGGGAGTATTTACGATAGGGCCGCTTCTTACAACCAGCCCTTTCTGCGGAAGATCAGCAGCGGGATAACTGCCGAAGCGATCATCAGGCCGATTGCCATCGGGTAGCCCCAGACCTCGTCGAGTTCGGGCATGAAATGGAAGTTCATGCCGTAGATCGATGCAACCAGCGTTGGCGGCATGAAGGCAACGGCCGCAACCGAGAAGATCTTGATGATCGCGTTCTGCTCGATCGAGATCAGGCCGACCACCGTGTCCAGCAGGAACGTGACCTTGTTGGACAGGAAGTCGACATAGGTGCTGAGCGACTGCGTATCGCGCTCCAGCGACTTGATCCAGGCCCGTGCGTCTTTCTTGACGTTCTCGTCGGGAATAGCTGCCGTATAGACGAGCAGGCGACTGACTCCGGCGATACTTTCACGAATCTTGGACAGAAAAGCCCCCTGGATACCGATGTTGTTGAGGCTGTCCCTGAAATTCTTCGTGGTCATCGGCTTGTCGTTCTCGGACCGCCGGAAGATCGCATGGGAATTCACATCGATGTCACCGGCAACGCCCTCAAGAATATCGGCGATGCGATCGGTCACGGCTTCGACAAGGCCAAGCAGGATGGTGATCCCGCTGCACTTGGGTGAAATCAGCCCGTTTCCCGGCTTGGTCGCGCGGCCGATGAACAGGCTGAACGCCTTTGGTTCAGTATAGCGGACGGTTACAAGCCGCTTTCCTATAAGAATGAACGATACCGGCGCGATGCCGTGATGTTTCATTTCAGTGGAATGCAGGATCGAAGCTGTCAGGTATTGCGCGCCGTTCTCCGCATAAAAGCGGCTCGATTCCTCGATCTCGATCATGTCCTCGTGGGTTGGTATGGCGGCGTTGGTCCACGCTTCGGTCTGGACGTCTTCCTCATGCGTCGGATTGATCAGATCGATCCAGACCGCATTCGGCGGCAGCTCCGCGCCGGCCAAGGCGGCGCTTGGCATCAGGAAATCGTCTTCCAGGGTGTAGACATAAATCATTTCAAAGCGAGATCCAGCAAAGTATCGATCAGTTTCTCGGCTGCCTCGCCAATGACTGTGCCAGGCGGGAAGATCGCAGTGGCGCCTGCCTTGAGAACTGCGTCGAAATCCTGGGGCGGGATCACACCGCCAACGATGATGAGAATATCGTCGCGCTCCCGCCGCTTCAGCGCTTCCTTCAGTTCCGGCACGAGCGTCAGATGACCCGCCGCCAGCGAAGAGACACCGACTATGCGCACATTACTGTCGGCAGCAAGTTCCGCGACTTCGTCGGGCGTCTGGAACATGGCACCGACTATGACTTCAAAACCGAGGTCGCCAAAGGCGGTGGCGATGACCTTCTGACCGCGATCATGTCCGTCCTGGCCCATCTTGGCGACGAGTATGCGTGGTTTTTCTCCGGTGCGCTTTTCAAAAGCCGCCGCCTTGGCCTGCACGCGGTCGATAACCTCGCTCTTTCCAACCTCCTTGCGATAGACTCCCGAAATCGTGTGGATCTCGGCAACGTGACGCCCATAGGCCTTTTCCAGCGCCAGCGAGATTTCGCCGACCGTTGCCCGTGCCCGCGCCGCGCGAATAGCGAAGTCGAGCAGGTTGCCGGTTCCTGTCTTCGCTGCCGTGGTCAGTGCTGAAAGCGCCGTATCGACGGCGGCGACATCGCGCGTGCCTTTCAGCTGCTGCAGCTTGGAAAGCTGGCGGGCTCGCACCTCGGCATTGTCGACCTTCAGCACATCGACTTCCATGTCCTCAGCCGGGCGGAAGGAATTGACGCCGATGACCGGTTGCTGGCCGCTGTCGATGCGGGCTTGCGTGCGGGCTGCCGCCGCCTCGATGCGCATCTTCGGGATGCCCTGTTCGATGGCCTTGGCCATGCCTCCCAGCGCTTCTATCTCCTCGATATGGGAGAGGGCGCGTGCCGCAAGATCGTGGGTCAGGCGCTCGACATAGGCCGAACCGCCCCACGGGTCGATGATGCGCGTCGTGCCGGATTCCTTTTGCAGGACCAGCTGCGTGTTGCGGGCGATGCGCGCCGAATGATCGGTCGGCAGCGCCAGCGCCTCGTCGAAGGAGTTGGTGTGCAGTGACTGGGTATGGCCCTGCGTCGACGCCATGGCCTCGATCATGGTGCGCATGACGTTGTTGTATGGGTCTTGTGCTGTGAGCGACCAGCCCGACGTTTGCGAATGGGTGCGCAGCGAAAGCGAACGCTCATCCTTCGGATTGAAGTTCTTTTTCATCAGGGCCGCCCAGAGCAGACGCGCCGCGCGCAGCTTGGCGACTTCCATGAAGAAATTCATGCCGATTGCCCAGAAGAAGGAGAGGCGCGGCGCAAATGTGTCGATGTCCTGACCGGCAGCCACACCGGCCCGCGCATATTCAATGCCGTCGGCGATGGTGTAGGCAAGCTCGAGATCAGCCGTCGCACCTGCCTCCTGCATATGGTAACCGGAAATCGAAATCGAATTGAATTTCGGCATGTTTTCTGACGTGTAGGAAAAGATGTCCGAGACGATGCGCATAGAGGGCTGCGGCGGGTAGATATAGGTGTTGCGCACCATGAACTCTTTCAGAATATCATTCTGAATGGTGCCTGCGAGGTGCTTTTGGGCAACGCCCTGTTCTTCCGCTGCAACGATATAGAGCGCGAGAATAGGCAGCACGGCGCCATTCATGGTCATTGATACGGTCATCTCCCCGAGAGGGATACCGTCGAACAATTGCTGCATATCCAGAATGGAATCGATGGCGACACCCGCCATGCCGACGTCGCCGGCTACGCGCGGATGGTCGCTGTCATATCCGCGATGCGTGGCAAGATCGAACGCCACCGACAGGCCTTTCTGGCCCCCGCCAAGATTGCGGCGATAGAAGGCGTTGGATTCCTCGGCCGTCGAAAATCCGGCATATTGCCGGACCGTCCACGGCTGCTGCACATACATGGTGGGGTAGGGCCCGCGGATGAAAGGCGCGGCGCCTGGAAATGTGTCGAGGTGCTGCAGGCCCCGAAGCGCTGCCTCGCCATAGGCGCGCTTGACCTTGATGCCTTCTGGCGTCTTCCAAATGGCGGCCACGGGCTTGGGAGCCAGCGTCTTTGGCTCTTGCCAATCGAGCTTGGTGAAATCCGGAATTCTCATTTTATTCAGAGGCCTGCAATGTTTCGTCGATGCGCGGAAAGGTTAGCGGTTCGCAATGAACCACGCCGTCGGTCGGCAAGGGCATGTGCGGTGCATCGAGCACGGTGACCGGCCGCTCCTGTTTTGCCGGAAAGAGTGTGGTGCCGATCACCGCCCGTTTACCGGAATTGTATTCTTTCGTGCGCGCATGCCGGGCTTCGACGATGCGCCCTTGAAACTTGCCATCGACCAGGCTCTGCAAAATGCCGCCATCGCGCTCAAGCGCCTGAAACTCTTTCCATGCAGCCTCGCAAAGCTTTTCCGTCAGGCTTTCGACCGCCCCCGAGCCACAGGCCGGATCTGCCACGAACGCCAGATTGCTTTCGTCGGCCAGGACGAGCTGGGTGTTGCGGGCGAGGCGCCGCGCAAACGCGTCCGGCAACCCATGAGCAACCGTATGCGGCAGGATCGCAATCGAATCCGCCCCGCCGACGGCCGCGGCAAAGGCCGCAATCGTCGTGCGCAATATATTTGTCTCTGGATCCAGCTTCGTCATCATCCGGTAGGAAGTTTCCGCATGGATGGTCGCACGCGAAGGGCGGGCGCCGCATGCCTCCTGTAATCTGGCCCATAGCCGCCGCAATGCCCGGACTTTGGCGATGGAAAGGAACTGATCCTGATCGACTGCAAGTGCGAACCCGATGTGCGGGGCAGCATAGACGATAGGCTGGCGCGCCTCTTCAAAAAGGCGGAAGTGACCGGCGGCGATGGACAGCACTGCGCCAAGTTCTTGCGCCTCGGTCGCGCCGGCATTGTGATAGACACGGCCATCCGCCTCGAGCACGATGCCCGGCAGATCGGATGAGAAAAAGCCCGAAAGCGATTGCGGCAGCGAGGCTTTGAGCGCCGCAAGGGTCATGCGCAGGCGTCCGGTTCCCGCGAGAGTGGCGGCGGGATCGATGCCCAACGAGAAGCTGAGCGTCTTTGGATTGACATCGCGTGGCCGCATGTAGTCGACGAACCAGTCGGCACAAGCGCGGCTCTTCGGATGCACATCCATTCGCAAATGGATCATGTCGAGGTGCACGCCATAAAGCACCTTGTCGACAGCCTCGCGTGTCGAGGGCAAGCCGTAGCCGAAGGCGTTGGGCGCCCCTTCAAACACCAGCGCGATGCCGGTGGCGCCGTTTTCGAGGTCTTCCAGCAGCTGCCTGTTGGCTCGAACCGGATCCGGATCGTCGATCTCGCTGGACGATATGCCAAGGCTGCGACGGATTCTTTCGCGGTGTCAGTTGCGGTTTGCGGCAGCGCTCATAGAGCGGCTCTATGGCGATATCGTCATCAGATCTGGAAATCAGGGTTTTGTCGAAATCCGCGCCTTTAAGGGCTTTTTGCGCAAGTTTGACCCAAGCCTCCCGGTCAATCGCCGCAAATTCAGTTTCCTTGAGCAGTGACGCGTCCATGCTTTCTCCCCGTCGCCGTATTTTTGCGCCCGACTTTAGGGGGAGTCATGCTGCTTCGCAACAAAGCAAAAGTGCCGCTGGCGCAACATATTGAAAACGTGGGCGTTTCTGCGAGGTCTATCGTCAGCGATTCTGAGAGTGCAGGTTTCGGGTGGCCGGGCCCAATGAGGTGTGAAATTTCTGTTGTCGAACGGGAACCTGAAAGGCTAAGAAAATGGACATCCTCAAGGAAAAGACCGCGATCGTCACTGGAGCGAGTTCGGGCATTGGCTACGAAACGGCACGGCTTTTTGCCAGCGAAGGCGCAAATGTGATTGTCGGCGCACGGCGTCAAAGCGAGCTCGAAAAACTGGTGACGCTGATTGAGTCAGATGGCGGGAAAGCAGCGGCACTGGCTGGCGATGTCAGGGACGAGGCCTATGCCAAATCGCTGGTGGAACTGGCGGAGAGCCGGTTTGGCGGCCTTGATATCGCCTTCAACAATGCCGGTGCCAATGGCGAAATGGGACCAACATCGGGGGTCTCGATCGAAGGCTGGCGCGAGGCTCTGGACGTCAATCTGACCGGCGCTTTCCTTGGTGCGAAGTATCAGATACCGGCGATGCAAAGGCGAGGTGGCGGATCGCTGATCTTTACCTCGACTTTTGTTGGCCATACGGTGGGAATGCCGGGCACAGCCGCCTATGCCGCGAGCAAGGCGGGAGTGATCGGACTGATGAAGACACTTGCCGCCGAGCTCGGCCCGCAAGGCATCAGAGTCAATGCCATCTTGCCCGGCGGCACAGCGACGGCCATGGCGGAAGCCTGGGTCGATACGCCCGAAAAGCTCGCCTTTGTCGAGGGATTGCATGCACTTAAGCGGCGTGCGGCCCCTGAGGAGATCGCACGCTCGGTGCTCTATCTTGCTTCCGATGCAGCAAGCTTCACGACCGGATCTGCCATGCTGGTCGATGGCGGCGTCTCGATCAACCGGACTTGAAATGCAAAACGCGCGCCGTGAGGCGCGCGCTTTCAATCATGGGGATGTGGTTCGATCAGACGAACTGGCTGAGGCCAGGAATGGAATTCACCACCTCGTCGACCGGACCGGAACCGGCCTTTTCACGAGCAAAAGCAATGGTTTCCTTGGAAATCCCGGTGATTTCGCCCATGCCGAGGCCAATGCCCATCAGCTTGGAACCGAGACCCATGACGCCAGGCATCAGGCCGGAAAGGAGGCCTCCACTGCCTTTTGCTTCGGCGATGGCAGCTTCCGCGCCGGGGAAAGCGGCAATGAGCTGGTCAACCTTGTCTGCAGGAGCTTCTTTCTGCAGGAATGCCAGAATCAGCCCAACGGCCTTGGCGGCAGTAGCCGGATCGGTGCCGACGTTGGCGGAAATGCGCGCGATGAGTTCGTCCATGGATGTAATCTCCCGTCAATCATGAATTACGTTTACGTAATATGCGGGAATATTCTTCCGCACAAGCTCTTGAGTCAATCTCATTTTGTACCTCTCAACCGTGGGCAACCAGAATGCAACGAATGAGTGAAATTCATCGGCCAGATTCGGTGTTTTTTGCGCGGGAACCGCTTCGCTGGCGCCAAAGTCCTGCATTTCGGTTCGAGTTGATCTCAGAATTCCGCCGACCATCCGCAATTTTCCGGACACGTAAAAATCCTAGGCCATTGTCGCCTGAGGATTGGCTGTTTATACCGTGGATAGAGTGACACCGACGGGACGAGGACAAGACGACATGGCCGATGACAGTATTTTCCTTGGTGCAAGCCGAAAGCCCGATGACACTTACCAACAGGCCGAACAGCTGCTGCTGAAATTCGGCAATCGGCACGGTCTGGTGACCGGCGCAACTGGCACGGGCAAGACAGTGACGCTGCAGGTTCTGGCGGAAGGCTTCTCGAAAGCCGGCGTTCCGGTGTTTTGCGCCGACATCAAAGGCGATCTTTCCGGCATCGGCGCCAAGGGCGAGGAGAAGGATTTCCTCACCAAGCGCGCTGCCGACATCAAGCTCGACCCCTATGAGCTCAGCGCCTCGCCGGTGATCTTCTGGGACATTTTCGGCGAGCAGGGCCATCCGATCCGCGCGACCATTTCCGAAATGGGGCCGCTGCTGCTGTCGCGGCTGATGAACCTGACGGAAGCGCAGGAAGGCGTTCTCAACATCGCCTTCAAGATCGCCGATGAGGAGGGGTTGCTGCTTCTTGACATGAAGGACTTGCAATCGCTGCTCGTCAACATTGCAGAGCGCGCCGAAGAAATCTCCGCGCGCTATGGCAATGTCACAAAGCCATCAGTCGGCGCAATCCAGCGTTCATTGCTGGTACTGGAACAGCAGGGCGGTACCAAGTTTTTCGGTGAGCCAGCGCTCAAAATAGCCGACATCATGCGCACGGATACGAATGGCCGCGGCCTGGTCAGCGTACTTGCTGCCGACAAGCTGATGATGAACCCGCGGCTTTATTCGACCTTCCTGCTGTGGCTGCTGTCGGAACTCTTCGAGGAACTGCCGGAAATCGGCGATCCGGAAAAGCCGCGCCTGGTCTTCTTCTTCGATGAGGCGCATCTGCTTTTCAACGAAGCGCCGAAGGCACTGCTTACCCGCGTCGAACAGGTGGTGCGCCTGATCCGCTCCAAAGGCGTTGGCGTATTTTTCATCTCGCAGAATCCGCTGGACGTGCCGGAGACAGTGCTGGCGCAGCTCGGCAACCGGCTGCAGCATGCATTGCGTGCCTATACCCCACGCGAGCAGAATGCAGTGAAGACCGCTGCCGACACCTTCCGCGCCAATCCGGACTTCAACACGTTCGAGGCCATCACCAATCTCGCCACCGGCGAGGCGCTGGTGTCGACGCTGGCTGACAAGGGCGTACCATCGATGGTGCAGCGCACATTGATGCGCCCGCCGGCAGGGCGCATCGGCCCGCTGACCAGCGACGAACGCCAGGGCTTGATCAATGCCAGCCCCGTCGCTGGCCTCTATGACGAGATGATCGATCGCGAGATCCGCCTATGAGCTTTTGCAGAAAAAGGCGGCGCAAACCAAAGTCGATACCGCTGCCGAGCAGGCTCAGGAAGCGGACAGCACCAGCGGCTGGAGCCTTCCCGATATACTTGGCGGCGGCAAGCCAGGTCCGCGAGGCGGCCAGCCAAGGGGCCGCCAGACAGTGGCCGAAGCGGCCATGAAGTCGGTTGTGCGTTCAGTGGGAAGTTCGCTGGGGCGGGCGCTGGTGCGCGGGATTTTGGGGAGCCTGTCGCGGCGGTAGTACAAACGCTAGCCCCGGTAGCCGCCCTCATCCAGATATTGCTGCTCTTCGGCAGTCATGGTCCGTCCCAATATCGGGTTGCGATGCGGAAAGCGCCCAAACCGCTTGACGATGTCGCAGTGCCGCCTTGCATGCGAAAGGTTCGGCTCGCCCAGCCGTTTGCAAAGTTCGACCGAAAGCAACTGATCGGCGAGATTTTCTGAGTGACCGAAGGGCAGGTACAGGAAAAGCCGCATGCTGGGATCGACGCCCGTATCGTGACCAGCTGCAATCGCGGCGCTGGCGACCTCTCGCACCAATGGGTCAGTCGCATACATGCGCGGCGTTCCCCGAAAGGCGTTGCGCGGAAACTGGTCAAGGAGAATTGCCAACGCCAGCGCTCCGGCCGGCGTTGAAATCCAATGGGAGAATTCGCCGCGGGCTGCTGCTTTGTGCAGATGGAGGCATCGATCGGTGAACCGGCGGTCAAAATCATCGTCTTTGGCGAACCAAAGGCCGGGACCTGCCGCACGCCAGAATTCGACGACGGATTCACTCTCCGCCAGCGCAACTCTTGCCGGCCCGGCACTGTCTGTGCTGTCGCCGGTCCGTTCATGATCTGGTGCGACAAACGGCAATCCGCCGGCGAGCGAAACGATCTCGAGATAGGTTTCCAAACTGGCGGGCATTTTCAGGCGCGGGGCCCATTCATGCTTCCAGGACATTTCAACCTCCTATGTGCTGGGCATAAATTCGTATCCGCAACATTTCAGATGCGCCGTATTGAATCCAATGATATGATTTCAGCAATATGCTGAATGAAATTAATCTGAACCGCGTAGATCTCAATTTGCTGGTCCTCTTTGCAATCGTCCTGGAGGAGCAGCATGTCGGGCGGGCTGCCGAGAAACTTAATCTTTCGCCCTCAGCTGTCAGTCATGGATTGAAACGGCTCAGGCGACTTCTGAACGATCCGCTCTTTCTCAGGACACCAAAAGGCATGGTGCCCACGGCGCGCGCGATGGAGTTGCGGGAGCCGGTCTCTGACGTTCTCGCACGCATTGGAAATATTGTATCGACAGCCGAGACCTTTGATGCGCGCACATCTCGACGGCGCTTTACGATTGGCGCACCAGATGGTGTTTCTGCGGTACTCCTGCCCCCGTTGCTCAGTGAGCTGCAGAGATCCGCACCGGGTATTGACCTCGGCGCAAGACAACTCTTGCCGCCCAACAGGGCAAGAGGACCCCAACGTGCGTGGGAGCCCGTGCTTGACGAACTGGAAGCTGGAACTCTCGATATTGCAATTGTGCCGTTGGCGACTGTGCCCGCCCGCTTCACCAAGATGCCGCTGTACGAAGAGACCTTCGTGATCGCAACGCGGGCCGGGCATCCCTATTCGCGCGACCCCACTTTGGATCGCTATTGCCACATGCAGCACATCGTTGTGTCGCTCACCGGCGACAGTCACGGGATGTTCGACGACTATCTCGTTGCGCTCGGCCGCTCGCGCAGAGTTGCTTTGACGGTGCCAAACTTCATGCAGGCCATGTCAATGCTGAGCGAAACAGATTTCGTGACGGCCTTGCCGAAACGGCTCGCGGAAACCTATGCCAAACGCTTCGACCTTGAGATTACCCAGTCGCCCGTATCGCGCCCGCCGGACCAGATACTCGCAGTGGCGACCAACGCCGCCCTGATGGACCGGGGAGTGGCCTGGCTATTTGGACTTGTGCAGCAGACATCGCAGATTGCCTGAGCAATGGTTTCGATACTGTTTTCGTGTGATCAGACCAAATCACGCGCAATGCCGAGACCGGTATGCACGGTCTCGCGGCTTCCCGCCCACCACTGGCCTTTCCATGTATGGATCAGGTGTGACTACGTCACCAGCACCGGGGTCTTGTTTGGTACGCGGTCGTAGAGATCGATGATGTCCTGGTTGATCAGGCGGACGCAGCCGGACGAAACCGCCTTGCCGATCGACCACCATTCCGGCGAGCCATGCAGGCGGTAGAGCGTATCGACGCCATCCTTGAAGAGATAAAGCGCGCGGGCGCCGAGCGGATTCTTGAGACCTGGCTGCATCCCGCCATTCCTGGCGCTGAACTTGACCAGCTCCGGCTGGCGGGCGACCATCTCGTCCGGCGGGGTCCAGGTTGGCCAATGGCGCTTCCACTGGACAACAGCCCGTCCGGACCAGGCAAAGCCTTCCTTGCCGATGCCGACGCCGTAGCGGACGGCCTGTCCGCCTTCGCGCACCAGATAGAGAAATTTGTCGTTGGTATCGACGACGATGGTGCCCGGCTGTTCGCCGGTCGGGTCCTGGACGATCTGGCGCAGGTAGCGCTTGTCCATCTTCTCGATAGGGATCGCCGGCAGCTGAAAGCCGTCATCTTCGCGTGCCGAATACATCGCCGCATAGGAGGCGAATGCCGGATCGACATCCATTTGCGGCTGCATCAGCGGATTGCCGTAATCATCGACCTGGATGACGGGCATGTCCTCGCGGATTTGGGCGCAGCCTGCGAGGCCTGCGGCCGCAGTTGCTGTCAACGCAGCAAGAAAGCCGCGGCGGGAAATTGTATTTTGCATTATTGAACCAAATTCGTGGGAAGGACGGGTTGAACAAGCACCGGTGTGGTCGCTGTACTCTAAACGCACAATGAATATGGCGGCTAACCGTTGACAATAGGGCGCAAACAAGGCGACGCGGGGACTGTTGCGCCGCAGCAACAAAAAGCTCTCGCGCAAGCCATTCGCGCGTTCAACTGCGGATAAACACTTCGTGAGAACGCCGGTTATCTCTCCCCTTGTGGGAGAGAAAGGATTTTCCCGGATTTAGCCTCTTCGCTAAATCCTTGGAAAATCCAAGTGAGGGGGTAGTTCAGTGAAGCAAATCCCCTCTCTTGCGATTTCTAGCACTTAGCAAAGAGGCTAAGATGCTGAAATCGCTTTCTCCCCCGCAAGGGGGGAGATAAGGTGGCAAAAATTACCAGCAGGAACGGAATCAACATCATGGCGGTCAATACTCAGGCTCAGACAGTGACTTGGACCTATGTCGATGGCGACTGGTATGAGGGCAACGTGCCCTTGGTGGGTCCGCGCAGCCACGTTATGTGGCTGGGGTCGTCGGTGTTCGACGGCGCCCGCTGGTTCGAGGGTGTTGCGCCCGATCTCGACCGGCATTGCGCCCGCGTCAACGCATCGGCGATTGCGCTCGGCCTCAACCCGACCATGAGCGCCGAGGAAATCGTCGGCCTGACCCATGACGGATTGAAGAAATTCGACGGCGAGACCGCGGTCTATATAAGGCCCATGTATTGGGCCGAACATGGCGGGTACATGGGCGTGCCGGCTGATCCGGACTCGACGCGGTTCTGCCTGTGCCTCTACGAAGCGCCGATGATCGCGCCGACCGGGTTTTCAGTTACCGTCTCGCCGTTTCGCCGCCCGACGTTCGAGACCATGCCGACCAACGCCAAGGCGGGCTGTCTCTATCCCAACAATGGCCGGGCGATCCTGGAGGCAAAGTCGCGCGGCTTCGACAATGCGCTGGTGCTCGACATGCTCGGCAATGTCGCCGAGACCGGAACATCCAATATTTTCCTGGTCAAGGACGGGCATATTTTCACGCCCGCTCCGAACGGGACATTCCTTTCGGGCATCACGCGCAAGCGCACCATCGACGTGCTTGCCGACTATGGTTTCCGCACCACGCAAACGACCTTGAGCGTGCAGGATTTTCTTGGTGCCGACGAGATTTTCTCGACAGGGAACCATTCGAAGGTCGTTCCCGTTACCCGTATTGAAGATCGCGATCTTCAGCCGGGTCCGATCGCCAAAAAGGCGAGGGAGCTTTATTGGGAGTTTGCACACTCGACGCCGAAAATTTAACCCTCAAACCGGATGAGACGGAAATATTGATCCGTTCCGCATTGCTCCCGAAGAAATACGGACCTATGTAACGAACGCAGGTTTTGTCAGGATGACGTCTACGCCATGGCGGCCTGCAAAAGGCGATTTTCTGCGGCCCGGTGCTCATGAACCCAAAAGTTCACTGTGCTCCGGTCCTCGAAAACCACTATTTTCGGCTGCCCTGACCTAAACGCGTTTTCGGCACAGATTATATCGAAGAGGAGACTTCCATGGCTTTCGAACTGCCCGCACTGCCGTATGATTACGATGCGCTCGCCCCCTTTATGTCGCGCGAAACGCTTGAATATCATCATGACAAGCACCACAAGGCTTACGTTGACAACGGCAACAAACTGGCTGCCGAAGCCGGTCTCGAGAACCTTTCGCTCGAAGAGATCGTCAAGCAGTCCTACGGCAAGAATGCCGGCCTCTTCAACAATGCGGGCCAGCATTACAACCATTTGCATTTCTGGCATTGGCTGAAGAAGGGCGGCGGCGGCAAGAAGCTTCCGGGCGCGCTCGAAAAGGCCGTTGACTCGGATCTCGGCGGCTACGACAAGTTCCGCACCGATTTCATCGCTGCCGGCACCACGCAGTTCGGCTCCGGCTGGGCCTGGCTCTCGGTCAAGAACGGCAAGCTCGAAATCTCCAAGACACCGAACGGCGAGAACCCGCTCGTCCATGGCGCAACGCCGATCCTCGGTGTCGATGTCTGGGAACATTCCTATTACATCGATTACCGCAACGCCCGCCCGAAATACCTGGAAGCGTTCGTCGATAACCTGATCAACTGGGACTACGTTCTCGAACTCTACGAAAAAGCCAAATAATCGGCTTCTGGATCAGGAAAGCGGCCCCGTCACAAGCGGGGCCGTTTTTGTATGCCCTACTGCCTCCAGACTGGAGAGCCCTATGGCAGTTGTCTAAATCGTGTAGGTGATGCGGACGCTGGTGCCTATTCCCGCCGCGGACGTTATGTCCAGCTTTCCCGACATGCTCTTCACCAATTCAGCGCAGTTGGTGAGGCCGAGGCCGACATGAACACCGGCTTTGGTGGAGAAAAATGGGTCTCTCGCCTTGGCCAGCAGGTCCGGGCTCATGCCAGTTCCGTTGTCGACGACGGTCAGGATCAGCTGCGAGGGCCGCAGCGACCGTTTTTTGACGGTAGCTCTAATGGAAATCGCCGGATCCTCCCGCGCGGCAACGGCATTGATCGCATTGCCGACGAGTTCGTCGATCAACAGATGAAATTGTGAAGCTGGTACGCAAACCGCACGCGCCTCGGCATCGGCTTCGACGCGGGTATCGTATTTGCAGTTTCTGACGATCTCCTCGATGAGTTTGCCGAGCGGCGCGGGTTTTGATCTCGGCGCGCGCATGTCCGATTGTCGTCAGGGCCTCGGTGATCGAATCCAGCTCCAGAATTGTTCGCAAGGCGGCCTCGGTCATTTCCGGCGGCGGAAGTGTTCTCGCATCGAGATAACCAAGAAATAACCGCAACGCGGCGATCCGGGTACGTGTCATGTGAGCAAAGAGCATTGAAAACGATCGGATGTGATGGTCCCTGTCCCTACCCACCTTGTTGTAGTGATAGATGGCAATCGCAGAGAGGATCAGGGCCGAGACTGCGCCGAAGAGCCTCAGTCTGTTATGGGCGGCGTCAGTCTGGATTTGTGCCGCAACCCTCAACCCCTGGCTATTGCCGACGGTCCTGCTTGCCACCTCAACAAGATAGTTGTCGATGGCCGCCATTGAAACTAGGGCGGACCCATAGCCACGTTGCGTTTTTCCGACCGGAATGAGATCGCTGTCGAGCCTGTTGATTGCTGTCTGCAGGCCGAGAATGTTTTGGTTATCCAGGAACACATGCGCATATTCCAAATGCGCCAGAGATTTCAGATTGAACCGCAGCAGCTTGACGTACTGAGACAAATGGAAATTCTGCTCCCCAGTCTTGGCTGCCAGTTCAAGATAGCCCGTTATGCGGGCAACTTGCTCCTTGGATTGGGAAATTCGGGATCTGATTTCCAGCGCCTGGCCATATATAGCCTCCGTTTGCTGCCTGTAGGATTCGGAACGGGATATCGACCAGATGCTGAGACCCAGCGAGACGAAGAGGCCCACGCAGAGCGCAGCCGGAACAAACTGACGAAAAGGGTACCGCATCAGATGGGCCGCACCTTCACCACAAACCATACCCATATGGCATTTCGGCCGGGTACATAATTCCTCGGAAGGTTCTTCAATGGCCAGACCAGATAGAACGGACCACCATCGTCGACCGAGAGGGGGCGATAGGTCTGATTGGCCTCACAAAGACTTCGGCTCCGATCCTCATCCGTACAGCGTTGTTCGATCGCCAGGATTGGAGAATAGGCGTCAATCTCAACCGCACTTATCCTCGAAATGAAATCGTTATACGCAAGAACTTCGAACTCCCTGGCGCCGGCAATGCCGTTCTTTGCCAGGATGTCCTTGAGCAGGGGGCCACGAAATTCTATCGTACCTAAGCCGCTCCACGGCGTAGCAGTCGTCCGCTCCTGCAGAACATATTCTTTGCGCAAGGATCTGATCGTGTACGTTGCGGTCGCTTTGCCGGCAGTGTCTTCTATGGTCAAGGTGTCGGGGTCGGGTGCCTGCGCCTGTGCTTGAACGATCGAGATTGCAGAAGCGAATAATAATAATCTTGGAATAATTAAGAATTTTAATCTAGACAACGTAATCTCCATAGTATATATTAAAAAATATTAAATTAAATCAAAATATTACAAAGTATATTAAAAATTATGTTGTTAAATATATGGTGCACTCCAAGATCGTTGTCGACGGCATTTGAAAAAATGGTGGCAAACAGGGGAGATTTCCTAGTTTTTGGCGAGCCGTATTGCCAAATATACTTAAAATATAGAGAAGCGAATTATTCCAAAATTGCGGCTGTTTCGGAGTTTGAGGTCCTTACCAAAGGTATATTAGCTGCAAGCAAAACAAAAAATGTCTTCGTGAAGGAGATGGCCCATCACGTTATCGATTATATTGATGGCGACCTAATCGAGAATAGCGTTAATACGTTTCTTATCAGGCATCCACAGTTTTCAGTCCCATCTCTATACAAAATCCTCGACAATTATACCGACGAAGAGGCGGGGTTTGAAAAGCAATTGCAGCTTTTCGAATGGGTTAGGGCAAAATCTGGCCGTGTTCCCATTGTCATCGATGGCGAAATCCTAAGACAAAGTCCCGCAACCGTCGTCAAAGGCTATTTCGATGCACTTGGCCTCGATCCGATGCTTGAAGCGCTGAACTGGAATGAGGGGAGCCGTCAGGATTGGGTCAGTAGGGAGGCCTGGCACCGACAGGCGATCAACAGCACAAAGTTTCTGCCTAACTCGACTGCTATCGATCTTGATATGTATCCGGCGCGGGTTCGCGAAACGGTCGAGCGCTTTGCGCCAATCTACGAACACATGCGGAGTTTCTCGATCCATGAAGTTCGTAAAAGAGCCGGAACCCCTTGACATCAAAGCGAATCTGGCAACTGCCCTGATTTCAAAAGTTTGGCCTTTGCGCGTTTATAATAGCGTTCGGCCGATGCTGCATCGATGCTCATATGCTCACCGAGCTGGTCATAGATTTCCTTCCGGCTGACGCCGGCAGGGCGTTGCATCATCCAGGCGAGGACTTCCTGCTCTCTGGGTGACAGGGCGGTATGATAGATTTCCGGGGCGACGCTTGTCTCATGCATGATGCCCACGCAATAGCCATGATCTGAGATGCGCTCCAGGATGGTGGACATTGTTCCAGGTTTCAGGCTGTTCTTGGCGATATAGCCAGCCACTCCCATGGTGCGGCAAGCCTCCCATTCCTTCTCGCTGTCCGAACCGGTTATGACAATGTGGATTGCCGTCGGGGATCGTTCGACGATCGTCTTGATCACTGTCATGCGATCGTTTTCCGACCTTGGATCATAATCAGGCAGACCCGGATCAATCACAACAAGTGCGAAAGGGACTCTACGCAATTGCTCCAATGCCGACGTCATCGTGGCAGTCGCGTGGACTATGGAAAGGGGCAGGGCCGCCTGCATCTCCTGCACGAGCGCCAGCCGCATGAGGTGCTGGTCTTCGACGATCAATATCTCCTGAATCGAATTCGACTTCGTCATATAAAACAGCTGCTTTCAAAATGTGCGATCACCAATGCGGGCACCGTAGTCGAATCGCTCGAAATCAAATAGGGACAAGGTTGTCACTTTTGCGAAGTGTGGAATCCACTTAAATCGATCGTACGAGATGACAACTGCTTTTCAGGCGCCGCAATTTTGAAGCCCAGACCATTTACTATGAACGACAATTTCATGGAGGCCAGAATAGAAACAATTCTATTGATGTTGGCTATAAATTTTCATAAGGAAGCCCGGTGCGAGGTCGAACGGCTTGAACAGGCCCGGGCGAAATTCAAAGCCGCTGGGGTTGAATACCGGCTAATCGATCGGCGTTTGCGCTTTGCAAGGGTTATTGAACGGCAGTCCAGGGATGAATTGCTCCGTTGCCCCGCGAATACTATTCAAGATGTTGCCGCCAAGGCTGTGCATTTACGCCAAGCCTTATTTCATGACCAAACGATTAGCGAAGCGAGTGAGCGCTCTTTATAAATAACTATAGCTATTTTCATACCTATCAAGAATATCTGAAGTTATTCTCATACCTATCCAGGCGGCATTGTCGCTAGTCGTGCACACGGCCCCGTCATACTGGCGGGGCCGTTTTGCATTGATTGCGCCACAGAATTGGCAAGGAAGTATCCCAGCAACAAGCCGAATACCGACTGTCAAATAAGCAATTGCTTGAGTATCAGCGGACGCGCCGGCATTCGCCGTGGAGCGCCAGACCTGCGTGTCGGACGAGCGGCGCATCGCAATCGTTGGGGCGCTAACCCATTAAAATATATATAAAATTTTAGCTGCATCATTAACGCTAATGCCCGGATTGATTCTGACAGCGGGCAAAGAAGATGGTGATCTTGGTGCAGGGCAATTCAATGCCCGTGGTCAGCTATGGGCCAAGGGCGATGTTGAATCCGATGCCCTGGATAATCATCAGACTTTAGTATAACGTGTCGGCGTTAACCTATTGAAAGCCTTGCAAAAATGCGAGGCGATCACTGGAGGTGCTATGCGAAAATTTGCCTCGATCCTTTGCGTCTCGATCCTAACCTCAACATCTTTTTGCCCGATTGGTGCGGCTGGCGCTCAGACTTTAAACGTTGGGTTGACGATTATGCCGGCACATAGCCTGGCCCGGCCAGATTCCCTGGCCCGAAAGGCCAATAGCAACACCAACGGCCATACGCGCATCATAGAGTATTTCTCTCCCGATTATGAGGGCAGCCGCCAGAAACTCCGGCAGCAGAACGCTCGTCGAAGTGTTGCTGCTTCAGTGGTTGCACAATCCACGGCGGGCCTGTCATACCGATGATGAAAGGGACCATTTCCACAGCCGTTTTCACGAATGTGAATTGTTTGATTCGATAAGTGATCAGGCAGAGGTCATCCTTTACTCTGCCACATTCGTTGTTCATCCAAGGTTCATGGGATTGGACTTAAGTCTAATCCTCTAGGGACGTTAACGTTGAAAGCCCTTCCCAAGCGGGCATTTCACTGGAGGAACAATGAGAAAGTTGATTTCTGCAATATGCGCCGTCTTGATATCGGTTGGAACCTTCGGTGCGGCCGAAGTTGCAAACGCAGCGCCGCTTACCGTTCAGAAGCCGATTGAAGCGGCCACGAACAATCCAAATGTCGAAAATGTGCGTCATCGCGACCGCTGGGACCGCCGCTGGGACCGGAGACATTACCGCCGGCATCATGGCTGGGATCGGCGGCACTACGGATGGGACCGCCGTTACCATAATCGCAGGTGGGACCGCCGCTGGGATCGCCGCTATTACCGCCGGTGGGATCGTCCACGCTACTATCGCAGCTGGGACGATGGTCCCTACTACAACCGTTATTACCGCAGAAGCGGTGTCAACGTGATACTGGATTTCTGACAATATGAAGAGCCCCGGTCAAATTGACCGGGGCTTTTTTTATGAAACCCGAACACAGCGAACATACGAAAATGTGATCGCCAGGTGCGGGTGCTTTTCGCGATCTTTAATCTAGAGTGCCAGCCGGAAACCCTTGAAGCCAAACCATTTTAGCCACAAGAGTTGGGAGAGACTCCATGAACAGACTGATTTCTTTTGCTGCGGCGCCGTTGCTTGCCATCGCAGTCTTTTCGGCGTCAGCGAATGCCGATCCGATCAAGGACCGGCAGGCGATCATGAAGGATCAGGGAAAGACCGTCGGCAGCATCACACCCATCATCAAAGGTGAAAAGCCCTTCGACGCTGCTGCCGTGATCGCTGCGCTCAAGCACCTCAATGAGGACGCGCAGAAGATCGATCCGGCCACACTGTTTCCAGCTGGCTCGGACAAGGGCGGCGAGACGACCGCTTCGCCAAAGATCTGGGAAGACAATGCCGGCTTCACGGCCGCATTGGCCAAGTACAAGAAGGACGCGGCCGAGGTAGCTGCGGCCGAGCCGAAAGATCTCGAGAGCTTCAAGGTGGCCTTCAACCAGGTGACGGAGAATTGCGCCGCCTGTCACAAGGCCTTCCGCATCAAGAAAGAGTAGCGACCTTTGATAACCTCACCCCGGGGGTCATCTGACGTGATTTTCTGCGCTTCCGGTGCTCATGGACTTGATGTCCACTGCGCTCCGGTTCGCGAAAATCACGCCAGCCACCTCATCGGGCTGGCTTCTCAAGAGATCGCTTTCTAACATGATGCGCAAGCTTGGATTGCTCATTATCCTGCTGGCGCTTATTGGCGGGGCCGGGTTCTGGTTCCTGACGGCTCCGTCCCATGTCGATCCGGCGCGCCTCGCGGCGGTGGCCCCGGGTGACCCGCAGCGAGGCATGAGCGTTTTCTGGCAGGGAGGCTGTGCTGCCTGCCATGCCGCACCGGGCGCCAAGGGCGATGCCCGGCTCGTGCTGGCCGGCGGTCTCAATCTCGTCACGCCGTTCGGCACGTTCGTGACGCCGAATATTTCTCCGTCCAAACAGGGCATTGGCGACTGGTCATTCGATGATCTCGCCAATGCCATGCTGGAAGGCGTCTCGCCCGGCGGCAGGCATTATTATCCGGCCTTTCCCTACACGTCCTACGCGCGGATGCAGGTGCAGGATATTGCCGACCTCCATGCTTTCCTGAAAACCCTGCCGCCGTCGGACAATGTCGCCGGGCCGCACAAGCTCGGTTTCCCGTTCAATATCAGGCGCGGGCTGGGATTGTGGAAACGCCTCTATCTGTCTCCAGAACCCGTACTGACGATTGCCGATGCGAGCGACGCGATCAAGCGCGGGCAATATCTGGTGGAAGGCCCCGGCCATTGCGGCGAGTGCCATACGCCGCGCAATGCCATTGGTGGAATGGACAAGACCCAGTGGCTGGCGGGCGCCACGGCAGCGGAAGGCAAGGGCGTGGTTCCGAATATTACCGGCGGCGAGGGCGGCATCGACTCGTGGTCGCAGAAGGACATCGCCTATGCGTTGGAGAGCGGCTTCACGCCGGAGTTCGATCTCGCTCGGCAGCTCGATGGCTGACGTTGTCCTCAACACGGCGCACCTCGAATCCGCCGACCGTGATGCAATCGCCGCCTACCTGAAAGCGGTGCCTGCACATCCCAATGGCTATCCCGCACCCGCCAAGTGATTTCGCACACTTCGCCAAAGCAGGCATGATTTTTCCTTTACCGGCAATTGTTCGGCAATTCTGACGTCGATGGTACCGGTCGTTTGCGCCATGCTTTCCGGCAAGGTGCCCCCGGGGTGGCGCCAGGGTCATGGAAAGGGAAGCTCCAATGTTGAACCGCAGACAGACACTCGCTCTCTTGGGCGGCGTTGCCGCCGCCACAGCACTGCCATTCGCCGCCCGCGCGACTTCGCAGCCCCTGAAAACATTGCGCATCGGCTGGCAGAAGAATGGTGTGCTGGCGCTGGCAAAGGGGCAGGGTGCACTGGAGAAGCGCTTCGAACAGCGCGGTATCAGCGTGAGCTGGGCGGAGTTTTCCTCTGGCCCCCCACTCCTGGAAGCGCTCGGTGCCGGTGCCATCGACTTCGGGCCGACCGGCGATGTGCCGCCGCTTTTTGCGCAGGCCGCGGGCGGGAATCTGCTCTATGCCGGAACATACAGGGGCTCACCGGCAGGATCGGCCATACTGGTCCGCAAGGATCTCGCCCATCCAGTCGATCGCCGACCTCAAGGGCAAGCGCATCGCCTTCAAGCGAGGATCGAGCGCCCACAATTTCACGGTGAAAGCACTACGTTCGGCCGGGCTTACGGTTGCGGACGTCACCGCGTCCGACCTTTCGCCTTCCGATGCGGCTGCGGCCTTCACCGCCGGCCAGATCGATGCCTGGGCGATCTGGGACCCCTATTTTGCCGTTGCCGAGAAGAGGCCGGAAACGCGGGTCCTGGCAACTGCCGAGGGTATCGTTGAATCATGGTCGTTTTTTCTCAGCAACGGTGACTTCACCGCGGCGCATGGCGATGTGCTGACGGAAGTCTTCGATGAACTGACCATCGTTGGCAGAAGCGCGCAGGAGAATCTCGACGAGACGATCAAGACGCTTTCGAAGATCACTGGCGTGCCGGAGGACATCCAGCGCGTTGCCCTGACGCGCAAGGGTTCAGATCTTGGCAGCGCTGCCGCGATCTCTGACGGCGCCGTCGCCTATCAACAGGCTCTGGCAGACGAGTTCTTCGATCTCAAGATCCTGCCGAAGAAGCTCAATGTCAGCGAAGTTGTCTGGAAGGGCAGGCCCGCTTAAGCAGCCGTCCATCAGGCTGGTCTCTCGAACAGGTCTGTGGCCATCCTACCGCCGTTCGCAGGCGATCGTATTGGATGTCGAGGCGATGTATTTGCTCTGCATCGTGTAAAGCCAGCCCCGGCATTCGTCGAACGAACGGAAGCAGCGATAGGCCGAGACCGGCCAGCGTGAATCGCCGTTGGAAATGATCGGTGAGTCCATGTACCCTTGGAATCGCCCGATGATAACCCCGCTGCCACGTGGCGGCGGGCTGCAGCGCTGACCGGCATATTCGCTGACATTCTTGCGAACTGCGGCCTGCACGTCGCCCGCATCCACGAGCGACAGTACAGGTTGCGCCAGGAAGCCAAGACCAAGCATCAGGACAAATGCGCTTCGTTTCATCTTAAAATCCTCCGTCGGGATCGATTATACTGAAATTGCCGCGCGATTGCGCCTTAATTCCAGCGTTCAGATGCCAGGAACGGAGCCAGACCCGCGCAAGTTTCGGCGCGGTGGATCACATTTGCGTTTTTCCCACCAGTTTCAGCGCATAGGCATAGACGTAGGCGATTTCTTCCAGCCTCGAGAAACGGCCGGAGGCGCCGGCGTGGCCCGCATCCATATTGATGCGGAAGAGCACGGGATTATCATCCGTCTTGAGCTCGCGCAGTTTTGCCACCCATTTTGCCGGTTCCCAATAGGTCACGCGCGGGTCGGTGAGGCCAGCGACGGCAAGGATCGGCGGATAATTTTGTGCGACGACATTGTCGTAGGGCGAATAGGAGGTCATGTAGGCATAATCGGTCGCCGATGTGATCGGATTGCCCCATTCGGTCCATTCCGGAGGCGTGAGCGGCAGCGTGTCGTCGAGCATCGTATTGATGACATCGACGAAGGGCACTTCCGCGATAATGCCGCCAAAATTTTCAGGCGCCATATTGGCGATTGCACCCATCAGCATGCCGCCGGCCGAACCGCCCTGCGCAACGATGCGATCAGGGCTGCTGAAGCCCTGTTCGACGAGATGGCGCGACGCGGCGATGAAATCCGTGAACGTGTTCATCTTTTTCAGGCGCTTGCCGTTCTCATACCAGTCATAGCCCTTGTCCTTGCCGCCGCGAATGTGCGCGATGGCGTAGATGAAACCGCGATCGGCCAGCGACAGGCAATTGGTGTTGAAGCTTGCCGGGATGGTAATGCCATAGGAGCCGTAGCCATAGAGCAGGCAGGGCGCCGAACCATCGATCTTCGTATCGCGGTGATAGACGATGGAAATGGGCACGATCTCGCCGTCAGGAGCGGGTGCGAGCAGGCGGCGCGTTACATAATCGTCGGGATTGTGGCCGGATGGAACTTCCTGGGTTTTCAGGAGCGTGCGTTCACGCGTGCGCATGTTGTAGTCGTAGAGCTGCGTCGGGGTGGTCATCGACGAATAGGAGAAGCGGATGACTTCCGTATCATATTCCGCGCTGCCCTGCAGACCGAGCGCATAGGCCTCCTCATCGAAAGCAATGGAATGCTCTTCGCCGGTCTGACGGTCGCGAATGAAAATGCGCGGCAGGCCGTTCTCGCGCTCGAGCCAGACCAGATGATTCATATAAGCCGAATGTCCGAGCAGCAACCGCCCGGGCTTGTGGGCGACGACCTCGGTCCAGTTAGCCTTTTCTGGCGCTGTGACCGGCGCACTCATGATCTTGAAATCCTTGGCGCCGTCGGCATTGGTGAGGATGTAGAAGACGTCACCGCCTTCGGTCAGGCTGTATTCGATGCCCGTCTGCCGTTCCGCCACAAGTTTCGGCTCGGCGGTGGCATCGTTTGCGGGGAGAAGCCAGATCTCGGACGTTTCGTGGTCGTGCATATCGATGAAGATGAAATCGTTCAGCGTGCTGCCGCCGACGCCGAGGAAGAAGCCCGGGTCCTTTTCCTCGCGGATCAGCCGGTCCTCGCTCTCGGGCCGGCCGAGCTGGTGGTAGAACAGGCGGGACGGCCGGTGGTTGGCATCGACGCGCGTATAGTAAAAGCCGTCCGACTGGGCATTCCAGACGCCGCCGCCGGACGTGTCGCTAACTGTTTCAGCAGTGTCCTGCAATGTTTCGAGATCACGGACCTTGAGCGTGAAGAACTCCGAACCCTTGTCATCGAAACCCCAGATCATCTTGCTGTGATCGGGGGAATGATCGGCGGAGGCAAGGCGGAAATAAGCCTTGCCGTCACCTTCAAGATCGCCATCGAGCAGCATGGTCTCCGGCCCGCCGTCACGCGGCGTACGGAAGAAGCGCGGCTGCTGGCCGCCGGTCTTGTAGGATGTACCGTAGGCAAACGGGCCATCCTTGGCAGGCACGGATGAATCATCCTCCTTGATGCGTCCCTTCATCTCGCTGAAAAGCTTTTCCTGGAGAGGTTTCGTGTCGGCCATGAGCTCCGACTGATAGGTATTTTCCGCTTCGAGGTGCGTGCGGATCGCCGGATCGAGCGTGGAGGGATCGCGAAAAACGTCCTGCCAGTTTTCTGCACGCATCCAGCCATAATTATCAACACGGGTTATGCCGTGGCGGGTATCGGAAACAGGTCTCTTCTCGGACTGCGGAGCAGGGATGCTGGAAAAACGCGACGTGCTGGTCATGGAAAGTCTTTCAATAATTGCGCCGGTGGGTACGAAATATCCGCCCGGCAATCAATCTGATGTGTGTGCAAAGAGAGGTGTAGGGAAAGTTATCGCCCCGTCAATCCCGATCAAAGACCAAGGCGTTGCCATTCATGCAATAACGCAAGCCGGTCGGAGGGGGGCCATCCGGGAAAACATGACCAAGATGCGCATCGCAATCGGCGCATTTGATTTCTGTGCGGAGCATGCCATAGGAGCGATCTTCAACTGCGTTCACTGCATCCGGTTCGACTGGAGCGTAGAAGCTTGGCCAGCCCGTGCCCGACTCGTACTTGGTTTCAGACCGATAGAGCGGACGGTCGCAGCAGACACATTTATAAAGACCTTGCAGCTTGCTATCGAAGTTCGGGCTTGAGAAAGCGCGCTCGGTTCCATGGTTCCGGGTGATTTGATACTGCTCCGGCGTTAGCAGTTCCCGCCACTCGGCATCTGATTTCACGACCTTGAATGTTTTTGTGCTCATTGCAGGCTCCTTTTTTACACTGATGTAGGTTTCAACACTACTTGCCGCAATATCTGTTATTATAGAATGCTTGTGCGCCGAGGGATTGTTCCTCATTTTTGCCATTTTTTGTCTTAGTGGTATGGCGCAAATCGGTATCTGCGCACTCACAAGTTTTCGCACGTGCAGTCGGGCTCTGGCTTTCTTGCGTCTACCCCCGGTCGTCCATGGTTAAACTCTGCTTGCCGGACTATTTGAAATATTTCTTTCGTGAACGAAGTATTGATTTGACAAATTCAATATGTTCCGGAATAGAATGTTACCAAAGGCGTTGGAGACTCCGTGTGTTCTCGACTTTATATTGGTGATTTTAATCTACCTACCCAAATTTCAAATTAGACGAAGGAATTGGACTTAGATGACCATGTTCGACAATTCAAACACAACTGCCAGCGATGTCCTGTTGGAACTCACGGCGGAATTGGTTGCTGCCTATGTGAGCAACAATTCGGTACCGGCCGGTGATCTGCCAGGATTGATTGCTGATGTTCATGCTGCCTTGGGCCGTGTCGGCGCCGGCGGTGAAGCAGTGGTTGCGGTACAGGAAAAACCCAAGCCAGCTATCAATCCGAAGAAGTCTGTTGCGGACGATTACATTGTTTGCCTAGAAGATGGCAAAAAGTTCAAGTCATTGAAGCGCCATCTGATGACACACTATAGCCTGACTCCGGAACAGTATCGTGAAAAGTGGGATCTTGATCCTTCTTATCCGATGGTTGCTCCGAACTATGCCGCTGCCCGCTCGCGCCTGGCAAAGAATATGGGCCTTGGCCGCAAGCGCAAAAAGGCCGCTTAAGTCTCGTAAGGGCTTCTCTGTATTCGACGAAGCGGCGCCGGGAGGCGCCGTTTTGCGTTTGCGGCGGGGGGATCGAAGGGATCATCGCTATGGCGCCGCGACGCCTGGTTCGATGATCCCGGCCGGCTTGTTTCAGCAGTCTGCTTCCCCTTATGTCCAGCTGGTCGAGGTCTCAGTCAGGACGATATCGAGGCTTTGAGGCTCTCAAGTGCCTGCTTCAATCCGATGTGGCGATTGAGATCGTAGCTCCAGTGTCCCTTGAAACCCTTGAGCCGTTCGCGTTCGATCAGGCGTTTGAGGCGCCTGCATATGCGTGATTTGCTCTCATCATCATGCGCAAGGACGGCATCGAGATCTTCGCCGCAAAGGAATTGAAGCGCGATCCGCTGCCTTGCCTGGTTCTGTGCCTCATCCTTCGCCGCAAGAAATGCGCTTTTCTGTTTATTCCATTCAATCGCCGACATGGTTCCATTTCCTTCCTCGTGGATCGAGGCAGTATGGTTGAAGGCGACGCATGTAGGATAAAAGTCCTATATATCTTTTCCGAAGGACAAATTACAATGAAATAACAGCGCCTTAAATGGTGAGTGGCGGAAAACTTATCCACGACCTTGATAGAGAATTTATAAGAAGATATTCCTATCACGGAAGTGGAGCAAGAATGTCCTTGAATTTCCCCCGCCTTATCCGGTCTGCAACCGAAGCCCAGGCAATGATCGACGCGCTTCGGCCGCGGCGGGGCAGGTTCAAGGCGCCTGCACCGGTCCTCGTAGACGAGGACGCGCCGATGGATGAGCGGCTTTTTCAGATCTGCGATGGTGTCGTTGATATACTTTCCACGTTCTTCAATGTCAGCGGACGTGACCTGCGTTCAAATTCACGCTGCGGACGTCCCGTTGCGCGCGTTCGGCAGATTGGCATGTATATCGCCCATGTCACCCTGGCCCTGACCATGAGCGAGGTAGGACGAGCGTTCGGCCGCGACCGGAGCACGGTCAATCATGCCTGCCATCTGATCGAGGATATGCGCGAAGAACTGGAGTTCGACCGGATTATCCAGACGATTGAAAATATTGTCAGGACTGCCTTCGTACGTGATGGGACGGCCCGCCGATGACGGCTTCCCAAAGGAATGGAGCCAATCCGGCCATGACGCGCCTGCTGCGGTTTCTCGCCAAGGGGCCAGTCAGGATTGCGGAACAGGCGAACCGCGAAAAACTGATGCTCGAAAGTGGGGCTTACGGCAGTATTTCCATTGAACGCGTTGCGGTGAAATCCGTAATAAGCGATGGCCTTGGCGTCCTCCGCAATCAAAGCCTGGTGATCAGTGATGCCGGCCGGGCCCATTTGCGCCGCCTTGAATGCGCGGACGATGCGTACGCCGCCCAGCATCGGCATATTTCCACGACCGCGATTGCCCATGAGAATGGTTTAACGCCGGTATGCATCAACAATGCGGAATCGCCATTGGCGATGCTGCGTCGACGCAAGGATGCATCCGGGAGACAGTTGATCAGTGATGATGCTTTCACGGCCGGAGAGCGGCTGCGCTCGGATTATACGCTCGGCAACCTGATGCCGTCGATCGGTGTCGACTGGGACGTGACAGGATCCGGCACGCGCGCCAATGGTGTGCTCGAGATCACCAATGCCGCGCTGGCTGCACGTCAGCGGGTTGAACGGGCGCTGGAGGCGGTTGGACCGGAACTCTCCGGCGTTCTCGTTGATGTCTGCTGCTTCCTGAAAGGGTTGGAGGCGATCGAGCGCGAACGGCAATGGCCGGTACGCTCGGCCAAACTTATCCTCAAAACGGCCCTGGCGGCGCTTGACCGGCACTATAATCCGGCCCCGCCGGCGCGGCGAAAGGCCCGCATCATTCATTGGGGAACGGAGGATTACCGGCCGCAGATTGGAAGCTAGAGCAAGTTTTGTCTACTTGGAGCCGGTTCTGCTCTCCCGATGGCGCGACTTGCTCTAGTGCTGAGTGACTTCGGCAGTGGCAAGCGCAGCCTGTGCCTCGTTGCGGATGCGGCCGATCATGGCGCGCAGACCATTGGACCGCTGCGGAGTGAGGTGTTCGTCGAGACCGAGCGTCTTGAGGATGGCTTCGGGGTTGATCGCCAGGATCTGGGAAGCCCTTTTGCCAGAATAGAGTACCATCATGATGGCGACGAGACCGCGCACGATATGCGCATCGGAATCGCCGACGAATTCGATGACCGGATCAGCATCGCCGTTGAGCGTGCTTTTCAACCATACCTGGCTGACGCAACCCCTGACCTTGTGGGCGGCATCGCGTGCAGATTCCGGATAGGGCTTGAGGTCGCGTCCAAGGTCAATGACATAGCGATAGCGATCTTCCCAATCATCGAGAAAATCGAAATCAGCAACAATGTCGTCAATTGTCTGTGCCATGCAAAATGTCCTGTTCATGGCATATATAGTGATTAGAGTGGCAAACGTCACCGTTTTAATCGAAGAACGGGATTACTTCTTCACGACGGTGCCGGTCTGGGTCTTGTCGTCCACATTCGTCTGTTCGCGCTGGCGGACGGCAGCTTCCAGGATTTCGCGCAGAGCCACTTCGCGCAGCTTTGCCTTGATGGCGTCAATCTGATTGCTCTGTGCAGGAATGCCGCCATGGGCCGCTGCCACCGCTGCGTCGGCCTTGCCGGGGCTCCTGCCGAGTTGCGTGTCGAGATAGTCATAGCCGACCTTGGCAACTTCGCCGGCGCGGACGCCGGCGCTTGAAAGCGCGGCCTTGCCGGTTTCGCAAGCCTGCGGCTTGCGTGTGCAGAAATCGCTGAGGTCGCTGATTGTCTCGCGCGCGGCGAAGAAGGCTTCGATGGGGCCAGGCTGGGTGGCGCCCTGCGGATCTTGCTTCGAGATCCACGGGGATGAACAGGGAGATCAGCATCATCCAGAAGCAGAACTTGATCGCAAACTTGATCAGAAAAAACATTACCCGTTCCCTTGCCGCTCCAACTGCCGCCAACGCAGAGGCGGTTCATGAGGAGACATTGACACAGATCCGGCAAAAACCCGTTGAAACGCATTTCTGCATTTGAGCGATCATAGAAACGAAGGATTAAGAATTTTCGAGGGGAAAAGCGGTGTTTGGCGATTCGCACGGGACAGCGCTGCCGAAGGGGAAACCCTTCATTTACCATGCCCGTCACAATCGTTCGAAACGCGATATGAGCGGCTTGGACAAGCCCGGTTTTATCCTTTCCTTAAAGCCTCGTCTGCAAAAGTTAACGGCGACAGGAATGTTGCAAAATAACATTCTGGAAATGACCGCGAACGATCTGGCAGTTGCCGAATTTTGCGGAAAGCAGGAAAAACTGGTGCCGATCTATTCCGTCACACGATCCAGAATTGCCGAGTCCTTCGGGCGTTTGTGCAGGCGCTGGGTAAACCCATCCGTAGCGGGCGCCGCCCAGCGCGACCGCGATGCGCGCATGGCCGGCTCCATCCTTGCCATGCCGGTCATGCTCGTCGTTGCAATGGTTACGAGCCACTTCATGCTGGGTGAACTGGCGGGCATCATCAGCCTCGTCGTAGGCGTCCTTGCCCTTCCGATGATTTTCTGCGGTGCACTTTCGCTCTCTAAAGACAGCACAGCGGTCGGCATGAGCGCGCTTGGCGCTTACGGTCTCTCCATAGCGTCGATCGGCGCTGCTGCGGCGCCGGCCAATCTGTTGCTGTGGATCATGGCCGCCGCCATTCCTCTCGAAGCCTGGTTTGTCTACCGGTCTGGAAAGGTCGCTTCGCATTTCGGGTCGTATAGCCGCTGTCGTGCTGGCAGGGCTGCTCATCGTGTCACTGCGTGCGGATGGCAGTGTGGCGCTGTCGCCGCTGACACTACTGGCCTCGTTCTGTTATCTGGCGACATTGGTGACAAGGACCGCAAGCGCGCTTGCCGCCCGCGCCATGGCAGCGCGCCGCGATGACCGCGTGGCCGATCTCGAAAGCGCCGTTGAGGGCGTTGTGTTCAGCCTCGGAACCAATGGATTGATCGGCTCGCTGTCATCCAAGGCGCAGGATCAGTTCGGTATTGCTCGCAATCTTCTCATCGGCACGCCCCTGCTCGACCGCGTACACGTGTCCGACCGGGTGCAATTTCTCGGCTTTCTGGCCGACATGAAGAATGGCGCACCGAGTGCCGTGGTCGAAGTGAAACTGCGGTGTGTTGCGCCGGGCGAAACATTGAAACACGCCCACAGCGTGCGCTTCGTCAGTTATCGCCTGAGCGCAGTGCCGCACAGCCAGGGCGAGGGGTTTGTTGTCGTCGCGACTGATATTTCGCAAGCGGTGGCCGATCGCAACGCACTGGCAATTGCACGGCGCGAAGTGGAAACGGCGGAAATCACCAAGGGCAGGTTCCTGGCTTCAGTCAGCCACGAATTGCGCACACCGCTCAATTCGATCATCGGCTTCTCCGATATCCTGTTGCAGGAAATCTGCGGCAAGCTTCCGGACGGGCGCCAGCGCGAATATGTCGAACTCGTGCATCGTTCGGGAAACCACCTCCTTTCTGTGGTCAACGCAATCCTCGACGTCTCGAAAATCGAGGCAGGGACCTATCCGATCGTCGCGGAGAGCTTTGCCTTCAAGGAGGCCGTGACAATGGTGCATGACATGATGGCGCATCAGGCCGCGCAGAAAGGTGTGACGCTGTGCGACCGTGTCAGCCCGCGTATCGGCAATGTCGTTGCCGATAGCCGGGCGATCCATCAGGTGTTGATCAATCTCGTCTCGAATGCCGTCAAGTTCACCGAAGCCGGAGGCGTTGTAACGATCGACGCATTGATCGAAGATGACATGCTGGCCTTCTCCGTCAGTGATACGGGTATTGGCATTGCCGAAGCCGATCTCCTGACGCTCGGCCAACCGTTCCGCCAGGTGCAAAACGATTACACGCGAAGCCACGAAGGTACGGGTTTGGGCTTGGCCACGGTCAAGGGGCTCGTTGGGCTGCATGACGGCGATCTCAGGATAAAGAGCGTTCCGGGGCAGGGCACGGTGGTGGATGTGCGCATCCCGCTGAATGGCCCGGCATCGGAGTGCGTTCAGGAAGAACCCGCGAATATTGTCGAATTCAACGCGACCAGCGAAATGAAGGGAGGTTCCCATGGGGAAGCCCGTAAATCGGCCTAAGCGCCGTGCTCCCAAAAGGGGACGGATCGCCGTGGCCATCATGGCAACAGGCGCGTTGATCGCCAGCAATCCCGCGATCGCCGGCGGCACAACAGCGTTTCTCGTGACGATGGGGTTCATATCCGCCAACGCCCTCTGGTATCAGCCGCACGTGCATGATGGTGTGTTCTTCCGCACCCGTCCGGACCTCGTATTCAAGCCCATCAAGCCTGAGAACGGTGTGCTTGGAAACTCTTCGAATAACCAGCCGGAGGCGGACGCCCCCATCCGCAAGGTGAAATCGGTTCCGATCCCGCAGAGCCCGGATCCCATCGCCGCCGCCATCAATGGTGATCCCGTCCTCGCGCCCGGTGGTGATCCGGAAGTTGCCAAGCTCCAGCAGAAACTGCTGGCGCTCGGCTTCTATTCAGGCACCGTCGACGGCATTTCAGGCAAGGGCACACGCGCCGCAATCGACGCCTACCGCAAGGCGACTGCCGACATGGGCATCGAGGCAGAACCCGCCGTGGATAGCGCGGACGAAACGACGGCCAGCATCGCTGTACCGGCGAAAAAACCCGAACAGACCCAGGAGAAGGCTGCCGTACAGAAGATTTCGACAAACTCTGCGCAAAACGCTGCAGCCAATGCGCCCCAGGGTGGTCTGTCACCGGCCGAAATCGTGCGGATCCAGGCCGGGCTGAGGGCCTTTGGCAATGACATGGTCGAGATCGACGGCAAGGTAGGCACGTCCACCAAGAATGCAGTAAGCGAGTTCCAGAAGTTGTTCCGCCTGCCGGTCACCGGCGAGCCCGACGCAAAGTTGTTGGCGAAAATGCAGGAAATCGGGTTGGTGAACTAAATTCGCGCCATGATGGCCTGCAAATGGCGTTTTTCTGCGCTCTGGTGCTCACGTACCGAAATGTACTGCGCTCCGGTGCTCGAAAACCACCATTTTCGGCTCACCACGACCCGAATTTCTGCCACCAAGGATTTGCTCCAATGCGTCTGACATCTGAATTCTGGGTTTCTGCGCTGGTGCGCCGCATTAATGGCAGCGGCGCGTTCGCGGCGCTCAGCCACAGGGGCGCTGCTGAAGCCGGAGCCATTTTCATCAAGTTCCGCAATGCGGACGGTAGCTACGATCTGTTCGGTCCCGCGCCGCAAATGGTCTATGACGAGACCAAGCCGGACGAGCGCCTGTTCACGCCGCTGAAAGCCGGTAGCGCCGAAATGGAAATCAACCATGATCTCGAAAAGCAGAAGCGCTGGGATCGCGACCTGTGGATTGTCGAGATCGAGGACTATCGCGGCGATCGATCGGAACTGTTTCCGGTGACGCAAATATGACCGGCAGCCCGGGCAAACCCGTTCTGTTGGTTTGATCTTACCGCAATTAGAACCGCACCGTCAGATCCGCCTTCACCGCATTGTCGCTGGCCCGGGATGAGAACTGACCGGTGTAGCTTAGGCCGAGGGTGGTGGCGGGACCAATGCCGACGTCAAACCCCGCCTCGACGATGGCTGTGTCTTCCGCAATAGGCAAACCTTCAATTGTAAAGGCTTGGCCGCCGGAAAAAGCAAGGCGCTGCTGCGGTGTCAGGTCACCCAAGGCGTGGCTCCAGCCGAGCATGCCGCGCGCCGTGAGCGTGGTTGCCTCTGACAGGACAACGGCATGCGAGGCGCGCAAGCCGAGCGTCGTGGTTATCAGATCGGTCGTGCCGGTCAGGCCGGTGAGATTGCTGATCTCCCCGTCTTCCTGGAAGCGGCCGGTCCTGAGGTGCACATAACTCGCGCCGGCAAAGGGTTCAAAATCGGCATGGGCGGTATTGAGTTCATAGCCGATCTCGCCGAACACCTGCGCGGTTTGCGCCGCGTAGGTAGCGCTGTGGTGCCGGGCGAAGCCCTCGAAGACAGCGCTGCGGCCGGTGTCGATTTCGTTTTGGCCAAGCGCCGTACCGAGGCTCAGGCCGAGCTTTCCCCATTCGGTTCCGCCATAAAGTCCAATCTGGTAACTATCGACCGAGGCGGTTGTGCCATGACCGTTGAGCGTCGTATCGCCATAACCGGCAAGCACGCCCATGCGCCATGTATCGGCCACGACACCGTCAAGACCCGTAACAATACCTCCGATGTTGCGGCCGTAGCCGGAGGCATTGCCGTTTGCTTCCGCATGGCTCCAACTGCCATAGGCCTCTCCCCACCAGGCGGTGGTTGAAGCCGCAGGTGCGATCGCGGTGAAGGGTGCGCCATTTCTGGCACGTATTTCGGCAATTTCCCGGGATGTGTCGGGTCCGAAAGCCTGCGCTCCAATGACCGGCTGCGGTTTCGCCGCGACGCGGCCAAAGGCCGCGCGCAGCCGGCCGGTTGTGGCCCCGCTGACAAAACCGGCGTCCTGGGCAAGCACGCCATTCAGCGTCGCCGGAACGTCGTCGACAAGCGGCGCGGCGATGGCGGCGATGTCATCGCCGATCTGTGCGACGGCGATCCGGTCATGAATCGGCCCCGAAATTTGCGACTCCAGCCCGTCCAGTGTTGCTTTCCCATTGGGTGTTCGCCCGAACGTATTGAAGGCGAGGCTGTTGCGATCAAGTGTCAGGCTTACGGCGTTGGCCTCGTAGCCAAGCGATGCGCCGATGAAGAGATAGCTGGGCTCGACGCTGTCAAACCGTCCGCTGATACCGGCGGAAGCAGTGATGAAGCGATAGCTTTGTCCAAGCGAGGCCAGAACCTGAAGGGGCGAAAGTAGCGAGACGGATTCTTCCGGCGTCACAACGACGGTGCCGCCAAGAAGGTTGAGTTTGCCGCCGACATCAAGGACGTCGCTCTTGCCGCCGTCCACTTCGATGTCAAGACGGCTGCCCGGTGTGAACGTCGCATCGCCGGTAACCGTCAGCTTACCGATGGAATTGCCGGGCGCAACGATACCGCCGTTATTGGCGACAAGCGCGCCAATTGAGCCGGTGCCCTGCAAGAGCGCCTGGACATCGACCGTCCCGCCGAGCCGGCCATCGACGCGCAAAGTGCCCGCGTCGGCCGAGGTACTGCCGGCAAAGCTTGCAAAATCACCATCGATGGAGAGCTGGCCAAGGCCAAGCTTGCTCAGACGTCCCGTGCCGGAAAGTCCGGTTTTCAACGACAATGTATTGTCCGGGTCCTCGATATCGAGACCGCCGCCACCTGTCTCGATCACAAGTTCGCGGCCAAGTTCGCCCATGCCGGTCCCGGCAACGCGCAAGGTCCCGTCATCGAGACGCAGCTTGGCATGCGGACCGCCGAGCGCCGCATCTTCGGTCACGACCACCGTGCCTTTGTCGCTCACGAGCGTCTCGCCGATGAAACTGTGATCGTCGATGCAATAGTCCTTGATCGCCTGGGCAAAGCGCGGGTCGCTGCTGCCGCAATCGAGCAGGGTTTTCTTTTCTTCGTCGGTGAGATTGGCGAGGATCGGCTGGCCGAGTGCGTTGTCCAGCTGGATATCGGACAGATGAAGGGTCATTCCCGACGCATGCAGGATGGGTATCAGCCGTTGCGTCGTATCGACAGTCAATGCCGCCTTGTCGAGGTCAGCTTGCGCTTTGGCATCCAGGACTATTGTTGAGGCGGCCGCGTCTTCCATGGGCACATTTTTCACAGCCTTAACGCTGCGATAAAGCACCACCCCAGGGGTTTTCTCCCATTCGGCCCTAAGTATTGGATCGCTGGGTCGTGGTGTTCCGACAATACTGAGCCCGGCCAGTGCTATGGAGTCCTTCAAACCTTTAAGGCCGTCGAAGGCTTCTTTCTGTTTGCCGGGCGTCAGCAGGTCGGACCTCAGTGCTATCAATTTGTCTCTGGCGGCAGCAAGCTCGTCGGAAGAGAGAGCATCTGCCGGTATCAGCGCCAATATAGCGTCCGCCGCCTTGACGGCAGCCTCGAAAGCAATCGCCTCGAGCCTTGCGGTCTCGTCATCTGTTATTTCCCCCAGCCTGCCATCTATTGCTCGAATTGCGTCCGCCTTTTTCGGACTGGAGCTTGTCAAGATTGGCCTTGGCCAGCGCCGGCCCGGAAGCTTGCACGCGCGAGACCAGTCGATTGAACAGGGCATCATTGTCCAGTGGATTGTCACTTTTCTGCACTGTGTATTGGGTATCGGCCGATAGGGACATATCGGCTATCTGGCCGAGATAGAGATCATTTCGTATATTGTTGCGGGAAAGGTGAAAAACACCTCCATTTCCAGCAAATGTGGAAGCATTGCTGTTCCACACCATCCGCACCTTGTATTGCTCGGGATTGGTTGTATCCGCATCGTATTTTTGCAGGACCGGTCCTACCCAGCGGAATGTATGGGCGACCAGTGCATGGTCAGAAATAGGTTTTGTTTCCCCCGCAGCATCCGTATAGGTCGCCACAGCGTCCATGATCCCGGTATATTTGTCATTCGGATCATCCTGGATGACATACCATTTGCCGAAGGGCCGGGAGACGAGGAAATGGTCGATCTTGTCGCGCTGCCATGCCGGCCATTCATCCTTCGATCGATCGTCGGGTACAGAAGGCCAGGTGTAGCGGCCATCGCCGAGATCATGCGCTTCAAAAAGCTCCCGTTCGCTCTCCGTTTGCAGCAATTGATACTGGTGTTTCAATATGTTGAGCGTCACTGGCATATTGCCTGCGGCGGGATAGGTCTCACCCGGCTGAAGCCCGCGTTCCGACACATCGCCGGCGTTGAAATCACCGGCAAGAATGGTCGGTAAATCACGCGATGCCGCCCAATCGTTGAAGATTTTGGCTTCTTCTACGCGAGACAGACGAGAATATCGATCGCGACTACTCTCATACGAACCATCGTTGTAATTGGTATGTACGGATGTAATGGCGGTTTCCGGGCGGCTTTGTGTTGCATCCGCCAGAAAATAATCATTGCCTGGCCAGTAGTTGACGGGTCGCTTGAGAAATTCACCATCGAGGCGGCTGATCATGCTTTGATTTCCCGGCACGTTTTGCTTGTCGGGGTCTTCAATCTGGTAGATGCCGATACCTTTTGTCGTCAGATAATCGGCCAGCTCCCATCCGTATGTCTCTCTGGGCCCGCCCGGATGTGTTTCCTGGAAGGCAATAATGTCGAAATTGCCATACTTGAAGAAGGGAAAGACCTGCTCAGGAGATACGCTGCTTATATAGTCGACATTATACGTCAAAATCTTCAGTGAATCGTCCGGCGATACGCTCTGCGCCTGTGCCGTGGCAACCGGCAAGAACAGCGCCGTCGTACACAAAAGCATGGCCAGACGGCGGGGAGATTTTGGATAAAAAACGGATATGGGACGGCAAGGGCGCTGAACCATGAAAATTCCTTATGAAAATTGGCCAGGCGGCCCTGAAAAATCGTGCCGAAAAAAATCTGTATCGAAATAAAACGCCGACGCGACCCGACAGCAAAATCTGCGGGTTCATCTCATCAGACTGTTTCAGGAATATGACAACCTTGCTATCGCAGAACTTCCATCATCAAGGGCAGTGAGTTGCAGCAAACCCTTAATGGTACCGATCAGCAGACGCAGACCTGGTATGTCAAGAAACCCTGCGTGTCCCGCTTTCGTAATCCTGCGCCATCTCGCGCAGTTTCTGCCGCAATTTTTGCGAATTCTCTTCTGTTTTCCAGCGCTCTACCGTCATCTGCGCCTTGTCCTTGTCGATCTGGCGATAGGATTGAACGAAGAGCCGCAAGGAATGCAGGTCCTTGTGGACGAGCCCGAAGAGCCCGGTGAGTATTAGATGCGCGGCCTCGGCGGACAGACCTAGCGATGCAAGCGCGATGGTCAATTCGGCATTGAGCCCTCGGCCGATGATGCGCCCGGCGCTATCCTGATCGAGGCCTAGCGCCTTGGCGAATTCCTGTTGAAATATTGTGGTCTGATCGAGAAGCGCCGCATCAATCAGGTGATTGGCAAGATGCTGGTCACTGGAGAAACCGGCGTCGCTCTCGCGCATAAGGGCCTTCAACGCCTCGCGCGTTTCGCGCAGGCGCGGCGAGTCTGGTGCTGCGGGAGCTGCGGCCAAGAGGACGCCATCGCCAAGGTCAAATTGCGACTGGATTTCAAGCGCGCGTTCTATGGCCGGATCGTTGAAGCCGTGCAGGACGCGCAGGAGTTCTGGATCGGCGATCCGCCGCCGTGCAATGGCGCGTGCGTGGCTGATGCCCTTGTGAGTGACGATATCGATAAGGTCAGACGGCTGCAGCAGCGGAGAGCGCAATAGCAGTGGCGCAGAGATGTCGACTTCATCCTCAGCAAGCGCCAGGATGAGGCGTTTCGGTGCATGAGGCAGCTCGGACAAGGCCGCAGCGGCATGGCGGCGCACACGCGGCGAGGCGAGGACAAGGAGAGGAACTGCGAGATCCTCGAAGCTGCTGCGCGTCGCTCTTTGCCGGTCTGGCGAGCGCAGCAGAAGGCGGTAATCGATGCGGTCAGGAGATCGTCAGCCTTGCTGCCGCCATTGCGGTCTTCAAGCGCCCGAAACTCAGGATACTTCACGAACACACTCCACTCGACGCATGACGCAGTTAAACAATGGCTAAAACTAGCCGCGAAGCGTTAGCAACCCGTTAACCATCGGCATGCCTAAATGAAATTATGGCGCAAATCGTGCGCGCGTATGCATCTGAGTATCGAGGAGATTCAACGAACCAAAACGGATGGGCGATATGGGGTTTGTCATCACATTTCCAGGCAGCGCAACGAAACGCCGCTATGACCCTGATACCACACGGCGCACGACAGCCGAGATCATGATTTTCCCGGGCGTGCGCTACGAGCGCTACACGCCGGAAGCGCCAAAGCGCAGCAAGTCAAAACCACCGCGCAGGTTTTTCGATACGATGCCCCAGCCGGGATAGGCCGGGGCAGGGTCACGTGTTCTACTGCTGTAGCCCGGGATATGCCCAGGCGCCGGACACACGCATCAGGTCGCGGTAGATCACCAGGCGTTCATCAGGCGATACTTTGGCTGCTTCTTCGACCGAAGGCGCATCGAGCGCCACGACCGGCAACACGTTTGCGGAGATGCCGTATTGTTTGAGCGCGTCCTCAAGCACCGTCCGTGCCCTGCGCATGTGGCTGGAACTGGTGACAAGAATGACGCTGTCTGCGGTATGGCGCTTGAGCAGGTTCGCGACATTGAGTACATTGCCGACCGTATCCTTTGATTTGTCCTCGATGAGAATGCGGTCGCGGTCAACGCCGTGCTCGACTAGCCATTTCATCATCACATCACCCTCGGTGACACCGGCCTGCGGCTGGCCGCCGGTCACCATGACTCGCGCCGTTGGATTCGCCTGAGCGGCTTTGAGCGCCACGTCGAGCCGGTCGAGCAACGGCTTTTCGGCAGTACCGTCCTTGGCCAGCGCATAGCCGAGGGCGACGATCATCACCTTGCCGGGTACGGCCGGCACTTCTGTATTCGGCTTTTCGGCCATGATTTGCTCGGCGCGAACAAAGCGCTGGCGGTAGGCTTCCGCCCGCTCGCGGTCGAGCCCGGAGAGGCCCTGATGAGCCAGCGCAGCCCCGGTCTCATCATTGCCGACCCGGGCCAGAGCCTCGAGCCATGCCTGCGCCTCGAACGAAGTCTGATCCTTGGCGAGAATGTCTTCATAGGTTGCGCGTGCGCCATCGACATTCTTCTGGAGGATTTGCGACGAAGCGACAGCAAAGCGGAAATCAAGCCGCTCAGGTGCCAGTTTCGAAGCTTCGGCGAAGGATTGTTCGACCACGTCGTAGCGGCCATGGAGGGTAATGCCCTTGAAAATTTCAGCTTCCGCCTTTTTGACGTCGCCGCCGGACCAGTAATATTGCATGCCGGTATCAACCAGCGTTTTGATCCTTTCGGCATTTTGCTGATCGAAGGCAAAGGCGGAAAGTGAGGTGGTGATGGAGAGCAGCGCGACAGTTCCGGCGATAGCAAGCTTTTTCATGGGGTCTCCCGGTTTCGTAATGATCATGGTCCGGACAGGCGAAGAAAACATGGCCGGAGCGCCACGTTAAACCCGCAATCACGTTTTGCAACGCCGAAGGAAGGGGACTTTTCCATGCGGGGCAAAATGCCTATCTGAAGCAACGAATAATGATCATCTGGAGTAGAGCGGATGTTTATCGTTTCCTTGACCTATGTGGTTCCGCTGGATGAGGTGGATGCGGCCATTCCATTGCATGTCGCGTTCCTTGAAAAGCATTACGCCGCCGGCACATTTCTCGCATCAGGCGCCAAGGTGCCGCGGACAGGCGGGATTATTCTCGCCAAGGCCAGCAGCGAAGAGGCGTTGCAGGAAATACTTGCCGAAGATCCGTTTCATCAGAAGAAACTTGCCTATTACGATGTGCAGGAGTTCGTGCCCTCAAGAACACTGAAGGGCCTTGAGCCTCTGTTGTGCTGACATCGGGCCGTTCTGGCTCTAAAGCAGCGGGGTGCAGTTCGCGCTTTTCAGGAACGCGTCGACCTGGGATCGCCAGGATTCATCCGGCACGAAGCTGCGCACAACCACGAACCCTTCATCCATATCGGCTTCGATCAGCACTGAGTTTTCCGCGGCTGCTGGCTTGGTCTTGTTGAGCTCGATCATCTGCAGGGGCGTGGCAACCACGAGATCCAGCTGATCGGCAATCGCTGTCCGGTCATTGATCGAATAGATGTTTGCTCCCTGGCGGTTATATACGGAAATTGACCAGTAAGGCGTGGTGCCGACGCCTGTGATGTGAGCGGGAAGATCGGTTATGTCAAAGCGGCACGCGACGGCCTGAAACAGCGGATCAAAGGCGAGGGGAACCATGCCGGCGATGCCCTCGCGCGTCACGGTGTGGAACTGCCAGTCATCACCATAGGCTGAGATGCGCGACCAGGTATTGCGGTCGGAGTAATAGGGCACGAGCAGGACCACGGCGATGTGGATCAAACCAGCGCCAACAAGACCAATGAACAGGGTGCGGAGGACCTTAACCATCGCAGCCAGTCCTCGTGACAGACGGGAACTTCATATCGACGAGACCGGAATTGCCGCCAACAGGGGTGTCGTAGAGCGTCATGACGAGGACCATGCGGCCGCGCCCCGTGATGGCCAGCCAGTTGCCCGGTTGCGCTTTGGCAGAGACATTGACAATAAATTGCCCGTCCTGCTTGCGGAAGATCTGGCGGGAATGAATCGCCGGAAGACGGTTTTGGCCGGGATCCAGCGCAACCAGCGTACGATCGGCCGCGTACAGGGTCCAGAAGCGCGAATTGGGGCTGTTGCCCTCGACCTTGTAGGAGCAGCGCCGGTCCAGCGTTTTACCTTGACCATCGCTATAGGCGTAGAAGGCGAGGCCCTCGGTACTGCCAAGCGGAAATGCCCCCTCGCGTGCCGCGCGCGCCTTGGCGTAGGGATCGGAAAGGGGGGTGCCAGCTTCGGGATGCGCAGTCCACCGGCCGATGGTGAGCGCCCCGAAACCATCGAAACGGTTCACCGCATACCATGCGCTCATCGTGCCGCCACCGACGGCAATGACAAGCGCAATGAGGGCAAGGAAGACATTTCGAAGCATGAACGATGACTACACGGGAGAGATCACGCACGCAATCAAAGCGCGGAGACTTTTGCGGGCAGGATTGGCAGTTTCAACTGTGGAGCAGCTTTCAACGCTTGTCCGATTTCACGGATGGTTGCGGCCGTGGCGCCCGAGAGGACACGCGGCCGCTCCTCTGCCTTCAACACGTCGCTTTCCTCTTCGTTTTCCTCAGCCTTCGCCGCTGCGACTTTCTCCTGTTTGGGCAAGGTTGGATCGATACCGGGGATGGCTTTGAGTTCGATATTTTGATGAGCGTAGTTCATGAACCGCTGCCAAGTCATCGCCGGAAGAATGCCCCCCGTCAATTCCTTGGTTGGTGTGAAGTTGTCGTTGCCAAACCAGACGGCGGCTGTGTAATTGCCGGTAAAGCCGACAAACCATGCGTCGCGATAGCTTTGCGTGGTACCGGTCTTGCCTGCCGCGCGGGTCATCGGCAACGCGGCGCGCCGCCCCGTCCCCCACTCCGGCACCTGCGCCAGCATTATGTTCATATTATTCGTTGCGGTTTCGGAGAGAACCCGGTGCGGCTTGGCCCCATCTCTCTTCCAGTCCCACAGCACGTCACCGTTCTGGCTCAAAATTTGCGTGAAGGGATGCCGCAGGCCGGCCATGCCGCCCGTAGCGAAGACATTGTATCCGGTTGCCTGATCCATGACCGTCATGCCTGACGTGCCAAGCACCATGGTCTTATGCGAACTGATCGGCGATTCAACACCCATGGCTTTCGTCAGCGCAACGATTGGCGCTGTCGTCAGGTAGTCCTTCGCGAGGCGCACCGGAACGGTATTGATGGATTTGACGAGGGCCGTCGTGAGGTCGATCTTCCCAAGATACTGGCGCGAATAGTTCTGCGGCGACCAGCTGCCCCATGAAACCGCACTGCCCGAGACCAGCGTTTTGGGGGTCATGCCCTTTTCCATGGCAGCCGCGTAGACATAGGGCTTGAACGACGAGCCGGCCTGGCGCAGTGCTGCCGTGGCGCGGTTAAACTGGCTTTCGCCATAGTCGCGTCCGCCGACGATCGCCCGTACGGCGCCATTGTTCTCCAGAACGACGATGGCCGCCTGGGTCACGTTATACTCCTTGCCGAACTGGCGCAGGTGAAACTCGGCCGACTCCTCGGCGGCCTTCTGAATGCCCATGTCGAGCGTAGTGCGAACGACAAGCGTATGGGTCGGCAGCTTCTGCGCGACCTTTCGCACTTCGTCGAAGGTCCAGTCGAGGAAGTAGTCCGGGCTTTCCGATCGGCCGCGATCGACCACGGTCGCCGGATTGCGGCGGGCGCCGACAACCTGCCCCTCTGTCATCAATCCGCCCTGCACCAAGTTGCTGAGCACAACATTGGCCCGGGCGCGGGCAGCGGGCAGATTGACGTGCGGAGCATATTTGGCCGGCGCCTTGAACAGGCCAGCGAGCATGGCCGCTTCAGCGAGACTGACGTCTTTTACGCTCTTGCCGAAATAAAACTGCGAGGCGGCCGCAATGCCGAACGTGCCGCCGCCCATATAGGCCCGGTCGAGATAGGTCTGCAGGATTTCTTTCTTGCTCAAATTGGACTCGAGCCAGACGGCGAGAAAAGCCTCCTTGATCTTGCGATCAAGGCTGCGCTCGTTGGTGAGGAACAGGTTCTTCGCAAGCTGCTGGGTGATCGTCGAGCCGCCCTGAACCACTGAGTTGGCCCGCAGGTTTTCCGTCATCGCGCGCGAAAGTCCGAGGAAATCGATGCCGAAATGGTCAAAGAATCGTCTGTCCTCGGTGGCGAGGACCGCCTTGATGACATGATCCGGCAGCTCATCGATCGGCACGGCGCTGCGATGCAGGATGCCGCGCTGACCAATTTCGTTGCCATAGCGATCAAGGAAGGTCACTGCGAAATCGTCGCGTGTCCGCCAGTTCTTTTCTGTCTCGTGGAAGGCGGGGATGGCCAGTGTCAGCATGACGACGGAACCGACAGTGCCCCAGGTAAATGCCTCGCCGAGAACTTCGAAAATCGCTCGCCGCCAGCCGGTGACATGGAACCGGCGGAAGAAAATGGTAGTATCTTCCCAGAATTCAGCGAGGCGAAATCGCAACTCGTAAAGGGTCGAATCGATCCAGGCATCAAGTCCGAGCAGCGGCGAGACCTTGAATCGCTTTCGTTCCTTGCCTGGCCTGGGCTCTTCCATCTAAATTCTTGCCTGCCCTATACTCAGCCATAACTTCCCTGAAGGACTATGGTGTAGCCGATATCACTTAACAGCTTCTTGAGGTGGCTGTTGAGGCTCTTATATGGTCGTTTCTTCCGTAAAAAAGAATACCGCCTTTTTTGCTTGGCGGGACAAGGGTTGGCACACTCGACACCGAGATTTGATACAGTACTGTTGCGTAAAAGTTTCCACTTGCAATTGAACAAAACCGATGGATTGGTGTGATTTTTCGCGTGGGAGCTAAAACATGTCCATTGAGCATTGGCTGGCATTCGTTGCAGCATCGGCAATTCTTCTCGCAATTCCGGGGCCGACCATCCTCTTGGTCATCTCCTATGCGCTGGGCCATGGCCGCCGCTTCGCAGCTGCAACGGTGGCGGGTGTGGCGCTCGGCGATTTTACCGCGATGACCGCTTCCATGCTTGGTCTCGGCGCGTTGCTTGCCGCTTCCGCAACAATCTTCACGGCACTGAAGTGGATCGGCGCCGCCTACCTGATCTATCTCGGCATCAAATTGTGGCGCGCACCGGTCGCCAATCGCGAAACGGGCGAGATGCCGGCGAAGAATGAAAAAGCGACGCGCATTTTCCTGCATGCCTATGTGGTAACGGCACTGAACCCCAAGAGCATCATCTTTTTTGTCGCCTTTCTTCCGCAGTTCCTGGACACGACACGTCCAGTATTCATGCAGATGGTAATTTTCGAGACGACATTCCTTGTGCTCGCAACACTGAACGCCGGGAGCTACGCCCTGATGGCATCCATGGCACGTCAGACCATCCGCAAACCGACGGTCCAGCGCATCGTCAATCGAACCGGCGGATCATTGATGATCGGCGCAGGGTTGCTGGCACTGGGCTGGAAGAAGGCATAGAGAACTTTGATACCTTCACCCTGATGGACATCAGATGCGATTTTCTGCGCTTCCAGTGCTCACGGACCAAAACGTCCGCTGCGCTCTGGTTGTCGAACCAAGTCATATGCCTCACCCGAAGGCAAAACCGTTGAAGCCGATGAAACCTATATTGGAAAGCGCGAAACGCCGCGCAAACTCGCTCGCGGTCGCATTGCAAATCCTACAAAGGGCGGCAAATCAGACGGTGCACATTGTTATTGGTCTGGTAGAGCGTGGCGGCAAAGCCCGAATGTTTCATCTGAACGACGCGACAGCCGCCACCGTCCGCGACGTGCTGGTTCGTAACGTATCCCGCGACACCACACTCTATACCGACGAGATCCCGCCTCTACACCGTGACCGGAACAGAGTTCGCAGCACATGGCACTGTGAAGCATTCGGCTAAAGAGTATGCACGACACGAAGGCGACGTAGTGGTTCACTCCAATACGATTGAAGGCGTGTTCTCTGTGTTCAAGCGTGGCATGATCGGCGTCTATCACCATTGCGGCGAAGCCCATCTTCACCGGTACCTTGCCGAGTTCGATTTCCGCTATAACCGCCGTACCGTGATGAAGGTTACAGACGCCGAACGCACGAATCAGTTGCTTGCAATGATCGAAGGTAAGCGCCTTACCTATCGGCGGATTGGTGAAGGCAGTTACGCCTAAGCAGAAAGCTGCCGCGTTTCTTCGTTGGAGGAAGCGACATGGATGATTTCACCCTCGGACGTTGCATTTGCTAGAGCCTTTAGCCTACGCTCTGCATGTTCTAGCGTGGGCGCTAATATTTCCAATGAACAACGCCCATCTTCACACGTATATCCAAAAGACCAACACTTTAACCGGGGGAAATCCATGGCCACTCGTCCTTATCCATCGTTTTTGATCTACAAAGATGCCGTAGGAGAATTTCGCTGGCGCTATCAGGCGTCCAATACGAAAATCATCGCTGATAGCGGCGAAGGCTATGTAAACAAGGCAGATTGCCAACACGGAATTGACCTCGTGAAGGCCAGTGCCAACTCCGAAGTATGGGTGACCCAAGACGCTAAATAGCCGAATCAACGGGAGGTTGAATCAATGGCTTCAGAAATCACAATGGGACTAGCGGCTTTTAAATCCATGATGGATATCGTTGGTGGTATGTTTGCTTTGAAAAGCGAGACTGAAAAGAATACGGCGGTTCTCGAATTACAAAGAAGGATATTTGAAGCCCAATCGCTTTATTCTACGGCTGTTTCCCGCATATCCGAGCTTGAACAAAAAGTTGTGAGCATGGAAACATGGGCGTGTGAGAAAGAACGCTACGAACTTAAGGCTGTTGCTGCTGGACGTTTCGCCTACGTCCTGAAGGCAGACATGCAGGGATCGGAAGAACCACATCAGATATGCGCAAGTTGTTACCAGAAGGGCGTCAAATCGATTCTTCAGAGCAAGCGCACCGAGGTGGGCCGCTATAGAATGCTGTTTTGTCCTGATTGTAATACCGAACTCAATCTTACCGTGGCTGTTTAGAGACATCAGATTCTAAATCCTTTTCGCCCTTCCCAGGTTTCGGCTTGGGAGGGGTTCTCGGTTGAGGCGGCGTTTTCAGCAGCTTCTGTAAAGTCCCTTTGAATTTCTTGTCGTCGGAGTCAGACACAATCTATCCCCTGAATACACAATTATCTGTGTATAACTTCTTGCCCGAAGCAAACGAGATCACATTCCATGGTGAGCGATAGTGCGATGGAGGGGGTGTGGCTTCTTCTCAAGGTCACCACACACCCGCTCACAAAGCTCACTATCTGGCGTACCCGGCAAATTTTGCGGGTGCCCTCCGGTTCCATCCATCGGGAACCGGTTGTATGGGGACGATATGGTTGCAGGGTCCAGACTTCCGACCTAGGTCCTGTGGGTTCGATTCCCACCGTCTCCATCCAAGAATCACCTTACGCGCACAAATTAAAAATCCAACCCTCTTGACGCAATTTCTTTCCGGCCTGTCACGCCATCGAGATCATTAAATTTGCGAACCGCTTTAACAAGTATATAATTAGGAAAATAATCCTTGACCGCGTAACGGTCATCCTGTAGGTTCTGGTCATCGTCGGAAATGTGACTTCAGCGCTTTGCGGCCCTTTTGGGTTGACAGACTGGAGTCTGCTGCGGCTCTTCCAAAGGACAATTCATGCCAAACCTTTTTGTCAGCGCCATGCGCCGGCGCAGCGCATTTGCGCTGTGCCGCGAATATGGCATATCTGCAGGCGAAGTGGCGCCCGTATTGGGTGTCACCGAGCCGCAGTTCCTTCGCGCGCTAAGGCGTGACGGCTTGTCATTCAGCGAAATGCAGCAGGGAACCCGGCAATTGCGCATTGCCCAGCGGATCATGGAATTGCTCCGCAAGGAACTGGACACGCTTTCGGCATTCGAGAAAGACGTTTCGAGCAAGACGCGGCTCGATGCCTTGGCGCAGCTCGCCCGGACCATTGAACGGGTAAGTGATCTGCAGGAACGTTTTGCGGCGGAGCGGGCGCACGCCGTTGGCGGCCTGAATCCCGATGAGCTGCGCGCCGTCCTGAAACGCATTGATGAAAGGATCGATGAACTTGCCGAAATCCGCGCGCGAGAGTTGGTCCGCAAAGAATTTAAACAGCCGGGAGTCGGATGCAGTCGAACGGGAGTGGATAATCCGGGGAGAACGGCACAGCAGCCACCCCTAGCTGACTGGCAGACATGGCTGATCCTTGGGGGCAGAGGCTCCGGCAAGACCCGCATGGGTGCAGAATGGACCAATGGTGTAGCGCAGGCCTACCGGCCGTTTTCGGATGTGAAATCATGCAATATCGCACTGGTAGGCGAAACTTTGGCCGACGTGCGCGAAGTCATGATCGATGGCCCATCGGGGATCATGTCGGTTTCGCGGGCAGAGCGGCCACGTTATGAAATGACCCGGCGCCGGCTTGTTTGGACGAACGGCGCGACGGCGGCGATGTTCTCGTCTGAAGATCCCGATAGCTTGCGCGGACCGCAATTTGACGCGGCCTGGTGTGACGAATTGTGCAAATGGAAACATATGCAGGAGACCTGGGACATGCTGCAATTCGGCCTGCGTCTCGGGTTCAACCCCCGGCAGGTGATAACCACGACGCCACGGCCGCTGGGATTGATCAAATGCATGCTCGCCGACCCGGCAATTCCCGTGTGGCGCATGAAGATGCGGGAGAATGCGCAAAATCTTGCGCCAGGCTTCGTCAATCATGTCAACGGACTTTACGGCGGTACGCGACTGGGACGGCAGGAACTCGATGGTGAACTGATCGAGGAAAGCCCGGATGCCCTATGGTCGCGGCTGATGATGGAGGACATCCACTGTTCGGATGTGCCGGAACTGAAGCGGATTGTCGTGGCCATTGACCCTCCGGCCAGTGCGACGAAGAAATCCGATGCCTGTGGAATCGTCGCTGCGGGTCTTGATGAGGGCAATATCGCCTGGGTGCTGGCGGATGAAAGCATTGCGCCGGCCAAGCCGCATGAATGGGCGAGGCGCGCAATCGCACTGTTTCACCGGCTGGAGGCCGATCTGATTGTCGCCGAAGTCAATCAAGGGGGCGATATGGTGGCCGCGGTGATTGCGGCGGAGGACAACAGCGTACCGGTGCGTGCGGTGCGGGCCAATCGCGGCAAGGCGCTGCGAGCGGAGCCCATCGCCACGCTCTACGAGCAGGGACGGGTGCGGCACGCCGCGCGCTTTCCGGCGCTCGAGGATGAAATGTGCGACTTCTCCCATTCGGGCCTGTCCAGCGGCCGTTCGCCCGATCGCGTCGATGCGCTGGTCTGGGCGCTAAGCGATCTCCTGCGCCGGCGTGATGGAAACCCGAGAATTCGTGTGGTGGGATGATTGTTGGTTAAATTCGAGCCCGTTTGAGTGCCTCGTTCATCTTCGCGCGCCATTGCTTGCCGGTTTTCTGGAACTTTTCGATGACATCCTGGTCCAGACGCAAGGTTACAAGTTTCTTGGGCTTTTCGACTGGAGGACGACCGCGAGCACGCCGCATCTCGTCGATTGCGTCGAAAAACTCGGGAGGCAAGACTTCTGTGGCGGGCCGCATATTGGCAAGTTCTTCGTCGGTGAGTTCGGGAGAGTCAACCGCGTCCCAATCCTCTTGAGAAAAGCCATGTCCTTCTTCAAACTTCTTTTTTGTTTTGCTGGTCATGGGAGCTTTCTCCTCTCCTTTTCATGGGCAGTGCGAAAGCTGATAATCGAAATCCCTTCACTGCCGAGCATGGCAAAGATAACGACCACAGTTCCGTCGAGGAAATAACCAATCGCCTTCATACGGCGGCGACCATGGCGATCCACCTTTGCAGGCTCGATTATCGCATGGCGCTAATAAAAAAGACCGACATCGGCAAAATCGAGGCCGTGTTTGGCAATATTGGCAAGACGCTTCGGTTCATCCCATGTGATCTCCATGGCCTATCGCTACATAGAAAATCTGGAAACGCCAGATTAAAAGTGTAACGAATAATCGTTTTTGTACACGAATTAACCCCGCTCTGCAACCTGAGAAAGAACCCCCTCGAATGGCACTCAATTGGCCGTGGCGCGGACGCGCCGCGAACGAGACCCCGCACCTGCAGCACAAGTCGGCACAGGGCTTTGTTGCCTTGCAATTCGACCGCGAAGCACGCTGGTCGCAGAGTGGCTTTGCCGGCCTGTCGCGGCAGGGCTTCATGCGCAATCCGATCGCCTACCGTTGTGTTCGCCTCCTGGCGGAAGCGGCAGGTGCAACGCCCTGGCTGCTGTATGAGGGCGGGAAGGAACACAGCCAGCACCCGTTGCTCGACCTTCTCGCCAATCCGCATCGCGGCATGGATGGAGCGAGTTTCTTCGAGGCGCTGTACGGCCATCTGCTCCTCTCCGGCAATGCCTATGTGGAACGGCTGCAGGGCGGGGGCGGGACAAGCGAGCTGCATCTGCTGCGGCCTGACCGTATACGCATCGTTGCCGACGACAATGGCTGGCCGACTGCGCTCGCCTATGGCGTCGGCGCGCAGATCCGTTCGATCATTTGTCATGCCGATCCGGGGCGACGATCGCACCGGGTGATCAGTGGCTTGGCGCGGGTGATGGACATAATGCGGTGTTTCAACTGACCAAACGCTATGGTGACTATGCGCGGACGATCACAAAGGCGCATGGAGGGACCGTGCGGGCCGCCGTCAATGGCGTCGAGCAGACAGAAGCCCTGGATTTCGTCGTCGAACTGATCACCGGAACAATCATTTTCCGACCTGAAAAAATTCCACCCGCAGGCGCGGCGGTGACGGCCGGCTTCGGCTTCGATGTGCCGGCCCGTTTCGATACCGACCGGCTGACGATCAGCATCAAATCGTTCAGGGCCGGCGAAATCCCATCCATTCCAATCATCGAGGTGAAGGCATGACGCAAATTCCCGGGGCGCTTGAATCACATCTTGCGGGTGAAGTTACAACGCACTGTTTCTGCTGGATTATCCGGCGCAAGGATGGTGTGGTTCATGGCTTTACCGATCATGACCGGCTATTGCTCGTCGGCGGTGTCTCCTGTGAACCGCAAACCGGGCTCAGTGCCAGTGAGGCGACGAGCTCGCTTGGGCTGGGCGTGGACAGCGCCGAAATCGAGGGTGCGCTTTCGTCCCTGAGCATCACCGACGGCGACGTCGAGAGCGGAGCGTTCGACGAGGCAGCTGTCGAAACCTGGCTCGTCAACTGGGCCTCGAGCGATCAGCGCACATTGCTTCGCAGCTCACGTGTCGGCACGATCACCCGCTCCGGCGGGCGTTTCGTGGCCGAGCTGAAAAGCAGCTCCGTCGATCTGGACAAGATAAGCGGGCGCCGCATCACACGCCGTTGCGATGCGCAACTCGGTGATCGCCGTTGCGGCTATGCTGGTGGTGCGCAGTCGGGAACGGTTATCTCGACTCTGTCGGATCGCGAGATTGTTGCAGCTGGGTTGAAGCCGCAAAATGGTGACTGGTTCGACAACGGCGCCTTGACTCTCGCCAGAGGTGGCAGGAACGTTGTCCTCAACCACGAACCCTATGGCGGCGGCATGCGCCTCAGTCTGCGTGATACACAAGTCCCCCATATCGAGGTTGGCGACACATTCCAGTTGTTGCCCGGCTGTGACAAGAGCTTCGAACAGTGCAAGGCCAAATTCGACAATAGCGCGAATTTTCGTGGTTTCCCCCATCTCCCCGGCAATGACGCTGCTTACAATTATGCTGATGGCAAGGGTAATTTCGACGGCGGGCCGCTGGTGCCATGATGGTTGCAGATGAAGTCCTGGCGGAGGCGAGGCACTGGATTGGCACACCGTATCGCCATGGCGGCTCGAAGTGTCAGGTGGGATGCGATTGCCTCGGTCTTGTGCGCGGTATCTGGCGCTCTCTCTATGGACGGGAACCGCAGTCGGTCAGCACCTATTCTGCCGATTGGGCGGAGGCGGGCGCGAGTGATCCGCTGCTTGAGGCGGCGCGGCGGCATATGAACGAGAAACAGCTCATCGAGATCGAATCCGGCGATCTGATCGTCTTTCGCTGGCGCGATGGCGTTGCCGCCAAACACCTGGGTGTTTTGACGGATACGGATCATTTTATTCACGCCTATGAGGGCCATAGCGTCATGGAATCGGCGCTGGTGTCTCAATGGCGCAAACGGATTGCCGGCGTGTTCAGTTTTCCTGATCGCTAGCCCCCAACACGATTGTTAACTTAATAATTCTGGAAAGATTTCAAACGCATGGCGACTATTGTTCTTCAGGTGGCGGCCGTGGCCATCGGCAATGCGGTTGGCGCGTCAGCGCTCGGGGCCGCGATCGGTACTGCGGCTGCATCGATTGGAGGCTATCTGATCGATCAGGCGCTTTTCGGCCAACGTACCGAAAGCGGACGCATGTCCTCGATGCGACCCACTGTCGCCGAAGAGGGAGCGTCCCTACCGCGCATTTATGGAGCTGCGCGGCTAGGAGGCACGCTCATTTGGGCGACGCGCTTCGAGGAAACCGAGACCAAGCGCCGGGGCTCCAAGGGTGGGCCGAAATCGACCGAATATTCATACTTCGCCAATTTCGCCATTGCCGTGGCGGAAGGCGAAATCAGCCACGTCCGCCGGATCTGGGCCGACGGCAAGGAATTCGACCAGACACGCGCCACGATCCGCGTCCATAAGGGCAACAATCTCCAGTTCCCCGATCCGCTCATCGAAGCCAAGCAAGGACGCGGCAACGCGCCGGGCTATCGCGGTACCGCCTATGTTGTCTTCGAGCGGCTGGCGCTGGATGACTACGGGAATCGCCTTCCGCAATTTCAGTTTGAGGTCGTTCGGGCTATCGGAAGTGTCGTACGTGACCTGCGCGCCGTTGCGCTGATACCGGGTGCGACCGAATTCGGAATGTCGCCAAAACTCGTCACTGACGAGCCGTCTAAAGGGACCACACGCGCACTAAACCGCAACTGCCTCCGCGGCGCGACTGACTGGCAGGCATCGCTCGACGAACTGCAGTCCCTGTGTCCGTCACTTAAGCATGTCGCAATCGTGGTGCCCTGGTTCGGTACGGACTTGCGGGCGGGGCAATGTACAATCAGGCCCGGCGTGATGGATCGCAAAGGCTATGGTGAAAGCGATGCATGGCGAGCGGGTGGCATAGGGCGATCGGAAGCGCACCTGATTTCGCGTGACGCCGGCGGTGCCGTCTATGGCGGTACCCCCTCTGATGAGAGCGTGATTGCGGCCATCCGTGACGCCAAGGCCAGGAACCTGAGCGTTACGCTCTATCCCTTTGTTATGCTTGATGTTCCGGCAAATAACGAGTTACCTGATCCCTATGGCGCCTCCCGCCAGGCGACCTTTCCGTGGCGCGGCCGCATCACTTGTCATCCTGCGCCATACCAAAATGGGAGCGTTAACGGTACGGCAGCTGCAGCTGGGCAAATCGAGGCGTTTATCGGCAGCGCGACCAGCGGTTCGTTTCGCGTCGTAAAAGGACAAGTTTCGTTTCGCGGCGCGGAAAGCGATTGGGGCTATCGCAGGATGGTACTGCATATGGCGCAGCTGGCCATCCAAGGTGGCGGCGTCGATACGTTCCTGCTCGGATCGGAACTGTGCGGGCTGACCATCGTCAGGGAACAAAATGACGGGTTTCCCTTCGTCAATGCGCTTTGCACATTGGCCAGCGATCTGCGCAACGTACTGGGTGCGGAATGCAAGCTGACCTATGGGGCCGACTGGACAGAGTATTTCGGCCACCACCCGCAGGACGGGTCGGGCGATGTCTATTTTCATCTCGACCCGCTTTGGGCTCATCCGGCAATCACTGCCGTGGGCATCGACAATTACATGCCCCTGAGCGATTGGCGCGATGAGGATTATGGCGCTCCCAATCCGGATGGATTTTCGGCTCCCTACGATCTTCCCGCATTGCGGGGGCAGATTGCATCGGGTGAGGGATCTGACTGGTATTATGCTTCCTCCCGCGATCGATCGTCTCGAGTGCGAACACCCATAAGTGACCAATACGGCAAACCATGGGTCTACCGCTACAAGGATACCACTGGCTGGTGGCAGAACTGGCACTACAATCGCAAGGGCGGCGTCGAAAGCACTGTGCCAACCGCATGGCAACCCAGAATGAAGCCTTTTTGGCTAACTGAGATTGGTTGTCCGGCGGCCGACAAGGGGCCAAACCAGCCGAACGTCTTTCCCGATATGAAGTCGTCGGAAGGCGCTTTTCCTTACTTCTCCGATCAGGGGCGCTGCGATCTCGCACAGAACCGCTTTCTGCGCGCGCATTTTGGCCATTGGGATGCCGGCCATGCCGGTTCGATGCTTGACACGGACCGGCTCTATGTCTGGGCTTGGGACACACGGCCATTTCCGGAATTTCCGTTGAACCGGACCTTGTGGGCTGACGGCCCCAACTGGACATCGGGTCACTGGCTTAACGGCAGGCTTTCTGGCGTCGCACTGGACGAACTCCTGGTGCAATTCTGGCCGATTTTGGCGTAACGAATGCCGATACCAGCCAGGTTGACGGATTTGTCGGGGGCTACGTCATCAAAGATCCGATCAGTGTACGCTCCGTTCTTGAACCAATCCTTGCATTGTTTGGCGTGGAAGCTTTCGAGAATGGCGACCGCCTGATATTCCGCAGTTCGGCACGCTTGACCGGACAAGCGGCTTTGATGGCAGAATTCGTTGAGCCGGAGGAGCATGGTCCGGTGACGTGGCGCATCCAGGAAATGATGGATCAGCCCGCCCGCGTTGAAATTGCGTATCGGGACCCGATGCTGGACTATCAGGCGGCAATGGCTTTTGCCGAACACCTTGACGGCCGGGGCACAGAGAACATTGCAATTCCCGGCACGATCGATAGTGGCCAGGCAAAATCACTCGCGGAAGAATGGCTGCAAGCGCGTCGTGCTTCACGGCGAACCGTTGCTTTTGAATTGCCGTGGAAACAGGTGAGCCTGAGGACAGGGGATCGGGTAAGGATTCTTGGGAGCAATTCGGCGCCGGATTTCGTTATTTCCTCAATTGAAGACGGAGCCACCCGCCGTATCGAAGCCAGTGCCTTGCCGCAGCATGTCCGTTATCCCGATCGGGCAGGGCTACCGGTTTCACTACCGGCACCATCGGTAATTCGCGGAAGGCCGTACTTTCATCTGATTGATCTGCCGATGTGGCCTGGAGTGGAAAAACCTGTCGATCAATTCCGTGTCGCAGCCTTTGCTCAACCGTGGAGCGGGGTTAGCGTCTTCGCATCACCCGAAACGTCGGGCTTCGAGTCGAGGGCAACCCTTGGCAGTCGCGCTGTGATGGGCGAACTCGTTAATGAGCTGGGGGCGGGGTTGAGCGGACGCCTCGCGAAAAATCAGGTACTCGAGGTGGATCTCTACCACGGTGAGCTGACCTCGGTAACCTTGCCGCAAATGCTCAATGGCGCCAATTCCGCCATGCTGGCGACGCCAGAGGGTGGTTGGGAATTGCTCCAATTTCTCAATGCGGAGGAGATGCAGGCCGATCGCTGGCGGCTGACAGGGCTATTGCGCGGGCAATGCGGAACAGAACGCGAGGCAATGCGTCCCAGGCCGGAGGGCATGGCGTTCGTCCTGCTCGACGAAGGTGTCAAACCCGCAGGTCTGAAGACACAGGAGGCCGGCCTTGACGTTTATTGGCGTATCGGCGCGTCAGGGGAAGATTTTTCCGACCAGTTCTTCCATACGGTCTCCATGGCCGGAGGGCTGCGCGCTTTGCAACCGCTTGAACCTGTCCACGTCAGATCGCGGACCGATCTCTAATGGCGCCATCAACATTTCCTGGACCCGGCGCGGACGTATCGATGCTGACAGCTGGCTGGCAGCGGAAATTCCGATGGGCGAGGAGCGTGAAGCCTACCGCATCGAAATACGCAAGGATGGAAGGCTCATCCGATCTGCCGATGTCGAAAACACAAGCTGGATTTACACTAAGGCCCAACGTTTGAGCGATTTTGACAGTCTCGACGCTGAAATCGATTTCAGTGTTGCCATGATATCAGCGGTGGTTGGCCCCGGCCGCCATGCGCGCAAGATTATTTCCCAATCAATTTGAAAATAACCCTGTTTGAAAAAGGAATTAATGATGACCGATGAAAAAGCCTGGTTCCTGTCAAAGACGATCTGGGCGTCGATCGTAACGATCGCGCTCTCCTGCTCCAGCTTCTTCAATATATCGCTGGAGCATGTTGATCAGGCGCCACTTATCGATACGATAATCCAGTTCTTGACCGCACTGAGCGGGATTATTGCACTTTTTGGTCGGATCAGCGCTAAGACGCTCATTTCACGTAAAGAAATAGGATGTTAAAAGGCGTGAACCTGTGGCAATCCTGCTTACGGGACTCCAATTGTTCATGCATCGTTCAGACAGCAACCGATAATAATGACGCCATGATGAAAAACATCCTTATCTCCCTGCCCCTTGCGGGCCTGATCTCAGCTGCTGGCGTCTTCCACGCCGGTGCTGCTTTAGCCGCGGATTGCTCGTCGGTCGGGCAACAGGTGGCGGACTCGCAGGGCGGTACCCTTGCGCGCGCCACATCTGTTGTGCAGAACGGCAAAGAGGTTTGCGTGGTGGTGGTGCTCATTCCCGGCAAGGATGGTGAGCGTCCGCGCCGCGTCGAAGTCGCCGTACCGGCAAACTAGTCCGCATCGCAAGGATCCTGCATGAGAATACTCGTCGTCGAAGATGACCGTGACCTCAATCGCCAATTGGTTGATGCCCTGGGCGATGCCGGGTATGTGGTCGATAAGGCTTTCGACGGCGAAGAAGGGCACTTTCTCGGCGACACGGAGCCTTACGACGCTGTTGTGCTCGATATCGGCCTCCCGCAGATGGATGGCCTGACCATCCTCGAAAGATGGCGCCGGGACGGGCGGATCATGCCTGTTTTGCTGCTGACCGCGCGCGACCGCTGGAGCGACAAGGTTGCCGGAATCGATGCTGGGGCCGACGACTATGTCGCAAAACCCTTTCATATTGAAGAAGTTCTGGCACGGCTGCGGGCGCTCATTCGCCGCGCTGCGGGTCATGCATCGTCGGAAATCAGTTGCGGGCCGCTTCGCCTCGACACAAAGACGTCGAAAGCAACCGTCAACGGCACGGCATTGAAACTGACATCACACGAGTTCCGGCTGTTATCCTACCTCATGCATCACATGGACGAGGTGGTATCGCGCACTGAACTGGTGGAACATCTCTACGACCAGGATTTCGATCGCGATTCCAATACGATCGAAGTTTTTGTTGGCCGTTTGCGCAAGAAGATGGGCATCGATCTGATCGAAACCATTCGTGGTATGGGATACAGGATCAAATCGCAGGAAAACAAGGCATAGACCTTTGACAATCCGGCCTGATGTGGTCTCCAGAATAGGGCAGGGCAACGCGTGAATTCCCGGCTGACCGGCTATCTTCCAAGACTACGTTCCCTGTCCTTGCGCGTCATCATGCTTTCGACGCTCTGGACGATCATTTCCTTCTTTGCAATAGCCACCATCATTTCCGCCCTCTATGGTGATGCGCGACTGCAGAGCTTCCGGCAGCTCCTTTCCGCCCATCTCTTCAGCGTTATCGCCTCGGTCAGTGTCAATGACGGCACTCTTGCAGGACGCCCTGACCCTGGTGAAGTGCGCTATTCCAGCCCGCTCTCTGGCTGGTACTGGTCTGTTGAACCGGTGTCGGACAATCTGAAGGGGTCGCTGCGGTCGGTGTCGCTCGGCGACAAGTCCATCGATGCTCCTTCGACTTTGAATGTTCCGTTCGACACATCCTTTCAGCGTTCGTATACCGAGCCAGGACCCAAGGGAGAGCAAGTCACAGTCGTCGAAACCGAGGTTGTGCTAGACGCGGAAAATCGCGTTGCCCGGTTCAGGGTGATGGGGAATTTGAGTGAAGTCGAGCGCGAGATTGCCGGGTTCCGCAATACTCTCTACTTTTACCTCGGAATATTCGCCCTTGGCGGGACCCTGATCAACGCCGCTGTGATTCTGTTTGGCCTGCGTCCGCTCGATCGAGTTCGCCGTTCCCTTGCTGACATTCGGGAAGGCAAGGTTTCGCGGCTGAACGAGAATCTGCCGCTCGAGATTGCACCGCTTGCCCGCGAGATGAATGCCCTGATCGATAATAATCGCCGGATCATGGAACGCTCACGTACCCAGGTTGGCAATCTGGCTCATTCGCTGAAAACACCATTATCCGTCCTAGTTAACGAAAGCCGGACAATCGGGGGTACCGAGGGACGCATTATCGCCGAACAAAGCGCGGCCATGCAGGTCCAGGTACAGCACTATCTGCAGCGTGCGCGCGTCGCGGCACAGCGCGACAGCGTCGTGTTCCGCACACCTGTAACGCCGACTCTGGCCCGGCTTGCGCGGGTGACAGCAAAGCTCAATCCCACAATGGATGTTCAATTCCTGAACCAGATGGACGGCGCCATCTTCGCGGGTGAGCAGGAAGATCTTGAGGAAGTCGTTGGAAATCTTCTGGAGAATGCCGGAAAATGGGGCCGCAGTGCCATCAGGCTGACGCTGGCCAAGGCAGACGGCGGCCTGGAGATACGCGTTGAGGATGACGGCCCGGGTCTCGCTTCGAATCAGATCAAGGATGCTCTCACCCGTGGCAAGCGGCTGGACGAGAGCAAGCCCGGCACCGGACTTGGCCTGTCCATCGTTTATGATACGGTCCGCGAGTACGGTGGAACGCTTCGGCTGGACCGCAGCGCCGATCTCGGCGGACTCAATGCGAGACTGACCCTACCTGTTGCCGGAAACTGAATCGAGCTTGCAAGGGCCCGCCCAATCGGTTCATAAAGACCGGTAAACCTGCCCTGCTGTGAGAAGCATTGTAAAACGGACAGACGATGAAGCTTCATATTGCCATTTCCCTCCTTGCTATCGCAATTCTCTCTGGCTGTTCGACGACGTCCGGCTCCAAAGCCGGTGGCGCCCTGAGCAGCCTGACCGGCGGTTCAAAGCAGGCGGCGCCGTCAGGCGTGCTTGCTGCGTTGGGCAATGGGCTGATCGGAAACAATGCATCGCTGGATGCGTCGGATCGCAAACGCGCCTTGCAGGCGGAATATCAGGCACTCGAATACTCTCCCGCCGGCAAAACAGTTGAATGGAAAAACGCCAGCGGGAGCCGCTCGGGTGAAGTCGTTGCGGCGCAGCCCTACCAGGTCGGGTCGCAAAACTGCCGCCAGTATACCCATACGGTGCGCGTCGACGGCACGCCGCAATCGGCCCGGGGCACCGCCTGCCGGAATGAAGATGGCAGCTGGACTCCGCTGACGTAAGTCTGGACGCGCACGACTCCTTAATATTCCCTGTTCCATTTCATCTGTGACCACACGTGGTGGGCAGGCGTGTGTCGCAAAGACAAAATTACGCGGATCATTGCCGCGAGAACTAGACTCCACACACTCGAACCGGACATAGCTACGCAAGCCTTGGTCAAGGCCGAGATCGAGATGAACGAGGAGTTCCTGGATCTCGCCGATACATATTTTCTCCGGAGAAAGGCCTTTCAGCCCGACCAGCCGCGTGTTCCCGCCGGGAATCCAGACGGTGGGCAGTGGACCGATACGGGTGGCGGATCTTCAGGCTCGGCGCAGCCGGTATACATGCGTCGTGAAGATCCTCTTTCATCGCCCATGGCGTTGGGTGGTGGTGGTGGCGGCATAGTCGGCGGAGGAACGGGTTCTGGCATCCTGCTTGCGCCCTACCTTTTGCGAGAAGGGGGGCGCTCCACCGGGCTGTTGCCAGCAGAAGACGCTGTTGCTGAATACAACCGGCTCTCAAATCAGCGGGATCCGAGCCTCAAGCCAGTCCTGCTCTTTCGTCCGAAGGACTGGGGTGCGGACGATCAGCTCCAGCCAGGAAGAAGAGTGAAGGCAACTGTCCAACTGTTGAACAAGGATGAGGTTAAACAATACTGTCCGGAGGTAGGCATTGTACAATCGCTGGCGAACCAAGCGGTCAAACAGGCAGGTCCGCGGTCAAACTATGAGACGCCTTGGTTATTTGGCACGGCTGCACATACGAATTTGAAGAACCTCGCTACCGCCAATTATCCCAATGTCTTGCGGGCGGAACGATCTTATCTGAAATTTGCGGAAGAAGTTGCAGCAGATGAAAACTCTGAGGATTTAGCCAGGTACGGTATGAAGAATACTGTTCGAATTGATATAGTAGGACCGGAACGAGATAATCGAGTATGTGTCTATGATTTCAAGACAGGGCGAGCGGGGATCAGCGTTCCGCGAGCAATCGAGATGCGCAATGCCGTTCACAAGATTCACAATACGCTTACAGATGTTGTTATTGTTGAAATCAATTTCGATGAGAGCTGGAAATGACCACAACCACCCAAGTAAAGGAGGCGTTGATGCCTCTTGTTGCCCGCCATTCGGATCTGGTGCTCATTGGGCGGTTTCTCATTGTCAAGCCGGTTCACCATATAATGCGTGGCGTCTTTGTTGATCGCAGTAGCGACAAACGATCGTTCGAACCGCATATTGTTACGTATCCGCTCGTGCCGCTACGAAAGAACGATTCACTGGGATGGAATCCGGTGTGGCTCTACGACCAATCTGTGGGCATGTGGGATGTAACCAAACCAGACACCATTACAGCCATGAGGCACCATATTGAAGCAATAGCCTTGCCACCGCTTCGGGCAATAAAGACGTTCGATGACTACATTGCCCACGAGCGTGCTAAATCGACGACGTTTTATGGTCATTTTGATGATCGGGTATTCACCAACATATTCGTCGCCGCCGCTCTCGGCGATTTCAGCAAGGCTTTGCAGTTACGCCCGCAAGATGACCGAATAGAGCGGTATTTCGCCAAGTTTGCCCCTGACTTTTTTCCGGCTCTGGAAGCTGGAGATCGGCAGTTCATTGCAAAGGCCCTGCACCAATGGGAAGAGGCCACTGTCAAGGCACACAAGATGGAACACATCTGGGAGCCCACGCCCTTCCCACTGGAACTTTAGGCTCCCACAACCTTTGCGGCGAATTGCCCTATCAATTTAAATCCATTTGGATTTTGCGCGTCGGTGGGGGTATGTCTCTGGCATGATTTTCTGGATTTCCGCTGCATTATTGACCGTTGGCGCGACGCTGCTGGTGCTCTTGCCATTGACGCGGCGCGTCAAGGCACCCGTTTCCGACAATCAATATGACGTTGAGGTCTATCGCGATCAGCTGCGTGAGCTGGATGCGGACGAGCAGCGAGGGCTCATCGATAGCGTCAGCGGCGAGCAGGCGCGCGCGGAAATTGGCCGCCGCCTGCTCAAATCGGCCAAGGCGGCACAGGCAGATGCAACGATTGTCCGTCCGCAAAAAAGTGCGACACGCGAATGGCTGACGCTGGCAACAGTTCTAGCTATCCCCCTCATATCCTGGGGCATTTATACGAAGCTAGGTTCCCCTGACTTGCCAGCGCAGCCGCTGGCGGAACGTCTTGCCAAGCCTGCTGACCAGAGCACGCCCGCCGAACTGATCGCGCGTGCCGAAGCGCATCTGATGCTCAACCCCGACGATGGCCAGGGCTGGGAAGTGCTCGCGCCAATCTATTTGCGCCTTGGCCGTCCGGCCGACGCTGTCACTGCCTACCAGAACGCAATCCGCCTCAACGGCGACAGCGCCGCCCGCCAGCTCGGCCTGGGCGAAGCGATGGCTGCGGCCGCCAATGGCAAGATCACGCCCGAAGCCGAAGCTGTATTCCGGCATGCGCTCGAACTTGATCCGAAAGACATGCGGCCGCAATTCTATATTATCGACGGCTGGATGCAGCAGGGCCGCTTGGCCGAAGCGCGAGACCTGATCCGCAAGCTGCTGGTGGAAGCGCCCGCCGACGTGCCCTGGCGCGATCAGGCGCAGGCCGCTCTGACCCGGCTCGATCAGGAGATCGCCGGCGATGCACCCGATGTCAGCGACGTGGAAAAAACTGGCCCGGATGCCTCGCAGGTCGAAGCCGCGGCAGGCATGAGCGGGCAGGACCGCGCCGAGATGATCGAAGGCATGGTGGCAAGCCTTGCCGAAAAATTGAAACAATCGCCTGATGACATAGAGGGCTGGGAGCGGCTCGTTCGCTCCTATGTGGTTCTCAACCGGCCCAATGATGCGATTGAAGCATTGGACCGGGCAAAGAAGGTGTTGAGTGCGGACAAGGCCGCGAAGCTCGACGCGGTGGCGGAAGATCTCGGCCTCGCGGTCGAGCTGGAGAAAGATTGATGACGCGCAAGCAGAAGCGGCTATCGGTGATTGGCGGCGGACTCCTGGTCCTGGGCGTTGCAGCGGCGCTCGTCCTGTTCGCGCTTCAGCAGAAGATCGCATTCTTCCGTATGCCGTCCGACATTCAGACTTCGGACATGCAGTCGGAATCGCGGTTCCGTCTTGGCGGCCTCGTCGAAAAGGGCACTGTGATCCGCGGCGAGGGGACGAAGGTCAGCTTCTCGGTCACCGACCATGTCAAGAGCGTACCCGTCACCTACGATGGCATCCTGCCCGACCTTTTCCGGGAAGATCAGGGCGTAGTCATCGAGGGCAGGTTCCTGCCGGGGGGCGCTTTCGTGGCGGACAGTGTCCTTGCAAAACATGACGAGAACTACATGCCGAAGGAGGTTGCTGACAGTCTGAAGGCAAAGGGCGTCTGGCAGGGAGAGAGCAAGCAATGACCGTTGAACTCGGACATTTCGCACTGGTACTGGCATTGGCCCTTTCGATCGTTCAGGCCGTGCTCCCCGTCGTTGGCGCCCGCCGGAATGATGACCGGATGATGGCTGTTGCCGTACCTGCTGCATTTACCGTCTTTGCCCTGATCGCCCTGTCCTTTGCAGCTCTGACAGCCGCCTACGTGCTTTCTGATTTCTCGGTGCAGAATGTCTGGGAAAACTCGCATTCGCAGAAGCCGCTTCTGTACAAGTTCACAGGTGTCTGGGGCAACCACGAAGGCTCGATGCTGCTCTGGGTGCTGATCCTCAGCTTTTTCACGGCGCTTGTCGCATTCTTCGGGAACAATCTGCCGCCCGCGCTGAAGGCCAATGTACTTGGTGTTCAAGCTTGGATTGGCTCAGCGTTTCTGCTGTTCATCGTCGCCACCTCCAACCCCTTCGCCCGCATCAATCCGGCTCCGATCGAGGGCCAGGACCTCAATCCGATCCTCCAGGATATCGGCCTCGCCGTTCATCCGCCCATGCTTTATCTCGGCTATGTCGGTTTTTCAGTGTGCTTCTCCTTTGCTGTGGCGGCGCTGATCGATGGGCGCATTGATGCCGCCTGGGCGCGCTGGGTGCGTCCCTGGACGCTGACAGCATGGCTGTTTCTGACCGGCGGCATCGCCATGGGCTCTTACTGGGCCTATTACGAACTAGGCTGGGGCGGCTGGTGGTTCTGGGATCCAGTCGAGAATGCATCCTTCATGCCATGGCTAGCGGGTACGGCGCTGCTCCACTCTGCACTTGTCATGGAAAAGCGCTCGGCGCTGAAAATATGGACCATTCTCCTCGCCATCATGACGTTCTCCCTGTCGTTGCTCGGTACATTCCTTGTGCGTTCGGGCGTGCTGACTTCCGTCCATACATTCGCGACCGACCCCGGACGCGGCTTGTTCATTCTGGCTATTCTCGTGCTTTTCATCGGCGGTTCTCTGGCGCTGTTTGCGTGGCGGTCGCAAACGCTGGCTCCGGGCGGGCTATTCCAGCCTATTTCGCGCGAGGGAGCGCTGGTCTTCAACAATCTGTTCCTGACGACTGCTGCAGCGACTGTCTTGATCGGCACGCTCTATCCATTATTGCTTGAATCGCTGACGGGCGAGAAGATTTCCGTCGGCGCGCCGTTTTTCAATCTGACGTTCGGCCCGTTGATGATCCCGCTGCTTGCCGCCGTTCCCTTTGGTCCGCTTTTGGCCTGGAAGCGCGGTGACATTCTGGCGGTAGCGCAGCGGCTGATGACCGCGTTTTTCGTCGCGTTGATCGTGGTGGCGATCATGCTCTACCGCACGTCGGCACCCGGTGTGCTCGCCGCCTTCGGTATTGGACTCGCCGTCTGGCTGATGCTTGGGGCGCTCACCGATCTCGCGCTCAAGGCTGGCATCGGCAAGGCGCCCGTCAATGTCCTTGTACAGCGGGTTGTGGGCCTGCCGCGCTCGGTCTTCGGAACCGCCCTTGCGCATTTCGGTCTTGGTGTCACGCTGCTTGGCATCGTCGCCACGTCAACGTTTGCTACCGAAAATGTGCTGGTGATGAAGCCTGGCGATACGATAGACGCAGGCGGCTATACATTGCGATCTGACCGCATCGATCCGGTCAAAAGCTCGAACTTTACCGAGGACCAAGGCCAGTTCACGATCCTCGACAGTGCCGGACAAGAAGTGACTGACCTCATGTCGGCGAAGCGCTTCTTCCCCGTGCGCAAGATGCAGACAACCGAGGCTGGAATAAGAACATTCATGTTCAGCCAGCTCTATGTTTCGCTCGGCGACCCGGTCAAGGATGGTGTCGTCGTCAGGGTGTGGTGGAAGCCGCTCGTCACGCTGATCTGGCTTGGCGCCCTGGTGATGATGGCAGGTGGCGGCATGTCGCTGCTCGACCGGCGCCTGCGCATTGGTGCACCGGCCAGGGCCAGGACCGAAAAGGCGCGGGCCACCGCATGAGACGGTTTCTCTCAAGCCTCGTCCTTGCCCTTGCCCTGACCTTTGCGACGACTGGCGCACGGGCTGTTGCGCCCGATGAGATGCTGTCCAACCCGGCACTGGAGAAGCGGGCGCGGACCATTTCCGCGGAATTGCGCTGCATGGTGTGCCAGAACGAGTCGATTGACGATCTGAACGCCGATCTCGCCAAGGATTTGCGTCTTCTGGTGCGAGAGCGCCTGGTTGCGGGCGATACGGACGAGCAAGTGCTGGAGTTCCTCGTCGCGCGCTACGGCGAGTTCGTCCTGCTCAAGCCACGGCTGCAGACGAGCACTTTGCTGCTATGGGGGTTTCCAATCGCCGCGCTGCTCGCCGGCGGTATTGCTATCGTCATGGCTGTCCGGCGGCGGCGGATGACACCGGTCGAGACGGCGCCACTTTCAGAGAGCGAAAAGAAACAGCTGAAGAAGCTCTTCACTGCACCCCGCGACTGAAGGCCTATTCCTCGGCGTGGCCGGTCAGCACCGCTTTGACATTCTCCGCGTGCACTGCCTCATAGGGCGCATAATACTGGATGATGCCAGCGCGAATATCCTCGGAAACAAACGATTGCAGGTCCTGCTTTGCCAGTTCCGGCTCGTTGCCCAAGCGTAGCAGTTTTGTCACATAATTGCGTGTGGCGTCGATAAGTCCCGGTCCATAGCCGTCGGCCACGATCACTTCCTCGGCGCCGTGGTTGGGGAGAATCTTCGTGAGATTCCAAGCCGCCATGCGATCGATATCGCGCAGATGCCGTTTCAGGCCGGTCGGCTCAGACACGTAGGTCACAGGATCTTCCAGCGCATCGCCCGCAAACAGCAGCTTCAGGTGCGGCAGGATCATCATTGTCCCGTCGTGGCTGTGAATGTCGACATGACGCAGTATCACATCGATATCCCCGATTTTCAAATCCAACTCCCCGCCAAAAGTACGGTTCGGCATCACCAATGGCCGGATTGGCGGATCGCGGTTTTCAAGATTGTCGCGGTTGTCGAGCAGCGCCTTAGCGGTCAGATCATTGGCTATGATCTCGCAATCGGCAAAGACCTCGTTCCCGGCCACGTGATCCACATGCCAATGACTGAGCACCACGCGGATATGGCGCACGCCTTCGCCTTCGAGCGTCTTGCGGATGATACGGGCGTGCGGAAGGGAAATGCTCGTATCGTAGACAAGCGCGTCTTCGCCAGAGACGACGGCATAGGAACACACACCGAGCGAGTAGGCCCCGTCATCAAGCCAGTTAGGCGCGTCAGAATAGGCTCGCACTCCGTCGATCCTGCCATCATAAAAGGCGTAGACGCATTCGTAGGGGCGATGAATTCGCAGCGTGGAGCCGAGCGGGGGCATGAATTGTCTCCAATTTCAGGGTGGCAAAGGGGAATCGCCCAAATCAAACCAGCTTTCTGCCGGCAGGTCCAATGCGTCTGCGCTATACAACCTGGCGCATGTTTGTAGTTGTCGTCAACGAAACTAAAGACTACATGCGTAAAATTATATTTTATCATTGCATCATATATCAGATTAAGTTATGACGAAAATCAACTATAGAGTTTTTCATGCCTCCCTAAAACTTGTACTGTTGGCAAAGGGGTGGATGGTGCATAATACATCGACAGAAGATGTGTTATTTGAATGTATACTCGCATTAATTGTATTTAATTGTACTGAATTTTTTACGCAAAGCATTGTTACAAACTATATTGAAGAGCGAGAATTTCAATGGCGAGATTAGCGGTCGCAGGACCAGATTTGAACGATTCATTTCATTTGAAACCCACACGGTTAGCGCAATCCTGGCTTGCTGCACCGCACGCCAGCCGTTCGTTTCGCCGCCGGCTGATGGCGATCATGCGGATGGCCTGCCGCATGCTTGGATCCAAGCGCAGGCGCGGAATGCTCGGCATTGGCGTCCGCGTCGCTCTCGTTGCTGTCACAGTTTGCACGATTGCTGGGTACGCTCCCGATGCGCTGGCTGCGGACGGCATTTTTGTCAACGACGGTTCCGATGGTGGCTGTACCGCCGTTAATGATGGGATAAACAGCAGTCCTCCGGTAGCAGGGACAACTGCCGAGGGTAGAACTGCAAAATGCAATCCCGGCGACAAGGCTTCGCAAAGCAACCGCGCATTGTTTTACAACCCCACCGGTTCCACGGGCGCTACGTCACTCACATTGGGAAATGAGCTCTACGTCAATGGCGGCTTTATCGGCCTGAACGACCAAACGAACCAAGCCATGCGGATCGGCAATGGCACAACGATAGCGACCGGCAAAAACTCGATCGCCATCGGTAACGGTGCCCAGGCAACGCAAGATGGCTCGATGGCGCTGGGCAGGGGCTCGATCACCACCGCCGCCAATGCTGTTGCCAGCGTTGTCATCAATGGCGCCCCCTACGATGTTAGCGGCGGCAAGCCCGACAGTGTCTTGAGCGTCGGATCGAACGATATCAAACGGCAGATTACCAATGTGGCCGCAGGGCAGGTGAACAAGGACAGCACAGATGCTGTGAATGGTTCGCAGCTCTTCGCCACCCATTCCGCCGTCGGTTCATTGGGCGGCAGGGTGACGAAGAATGAAGGCGATATCAGCAATATCAATATGGGCCGGGCCGGTCTCGTGCAGCAATCAGCTCCGGAAGCAAACCTGACCGTCGGCAAGGATACCGGTGGGGCTGCTGTGGATTTTCGCGGGATGGGCGGCGGGCCGCGCAAGTTGATCGGGGTTGCAGATGGCACGGTCAATGACGCGTCCCTGGAAGCAGTGAACGGCGGGCAGCTCAGCAAGAGGGATACAAAGATCGATAATCTTTATAACTCTCTCGTCAGCTCGATTGGCGGGAGCGCTGGCGCGAGTCGGGCCATCGGCGTTTTCGAGCCGCCCGCCTTTGTCATCCAGGGAAAGCCGTTTGCCAATGTCGGAGGCGCTCTTGCGGGGGTCGACGGCCAGTTCACCCTTCAAAGCAGCACTATCAAGGGTCTCAATGACATGGCCGTCAAATATGCCTGGACCGATCTCAACGGCAATGGAGCCGTCGATACTGGCGAGGTTGATCTTAAACGTGTGGTGCTGACCGGCGATGGAGGCACCACCATTAGCAATGTGGCGAAAGGCGCGGTAACCGCCACTTCTTCCGAGGCCATTAATGGTTCACAGTTTTTCGGCGTATCGAAGAACATCGCGGCCTTTCTGGGCGGGGGATCTGGCGTCGATGCTAATGGTGCGCTGACAGCCCCGAAATATGACATCGCCACGGTCGATGCGAGCGGGAGATCCGTGTCCAACCCCTATAACAATGTCGGCGCCGCGCTTGGCGGGCTGAACGGCAGCGTCACCAGCATCAACACGCGCGTCGGGACTATTGACACGCGTGTCGGTGACATTGACGGCCGGGTAAACGCCATCACCGCGCTCGCCGGAGATGAAGCGAATGGCCGCGGCGTACGATATGTGCGCACAAATGAAACAGGCCTGACCCCGGGCGATGCCTTCGCACAGGGCGTCGGCTCCACCGCCATCGGCTATCAGGCGAGGGCTTTGCAGGCTGGCTCGGTGGCTCTGGGTCAAAACTCAATAACCGCAGCCGCCAGCAGGGTCACAGGCACCGAAATCAATGGCACAAAGTTCGAATTTGCCACTTTTGCCGAAACGGATCCCGTCACAGGCGCTCCAAACCCCGGCAGCGTCGTGAGCGTCGGATCGGCCACGATCAAACGGCAGATTACCAATGTCGCTGCCGGGCAATTGAGCGAAAGCAGTACCGACGTGGTCAACGGTTCGCAGCTTTTCGCAACCAACTCCGCCGTCGAAAATGTGGATTCACGAGTGAATCAGGCTCAAGACAAGCTCACCAAGACCACAAAGGCGCTTGGCGGCGGCGCAACTATCGATGGAGAAAAAGACACGTGGACAGGCCCGGCCTACACCCTCGCCAAAATCGGTGCGGACGGCACATCCACGAAGGAGACTTTCCGTGATGTCGGCTCTGCACTTGGCGCGCTGGACGGCAGTGTCACCACAATCAACACACGTGTTGGTGACATCGATGGCCGGGTGGTCAAGCACGAAGGCGATATCAATACGATCAACACATCGATCGCCAGCATCAATTCCGGCACTGCCGGTCTGGTGCAGCAGGCAAAGGCCGGAGACAACCTCACGATCGGCAAGGATACGGATGGTGCAGCGGTCGATCTGAAGGGCAAGGCGGCAACGCGCAAACTGCTCAGCCTCTCGGCGGGCGATGTGAGCAGCACCTCGACCGACGGCGTCAACGGCTCGCAGCTTTTCCAGACCCGCAGTTCCCTCGCCAGCGCGCTGGGCGGCGGGGCGAGTGTCGGCACCGGCGGCACATTCACCGGTCCGACCTACAATATCGCCAGCATCGGCGTTGACGGCAAAGCCACGCAGGAGACTTTCCACGATGTCGGCGGCGCCTTTGGCGGGCTGAACGACAGCGTCACCAGCATCAACACACGTGTTGGCGATATCACCACACAGATGAGTGGTTTGTTGAGTGATGCGTTGCTGTGGGATCCGGCGAACAGTGTCTTCAGTGCAAAGCATGGCGCCAGTGCCGCGAGCAGGATCGCCGATGTCGCGGCCGGGGAGAAGGATACGGATGCGGTCAATGTCAAACAGTTGAATGATGCGCAGACCGCAAGCGGCACTGCATTGAAGAACGTCGGTGAGCGCGCCGTGAAATATGCTTGGGAAGACAAGAACGGCAATGGCGTGGTCGATCCCGGCGAGGCCATCGACTACAGCAAGGTTGTGCTGGAGGGGCCTGACAATACCGGTACGAAGATAGGCAATGTGGCGGCCGGGCAGGTCAGCGAGAAATCGCTCGAAGCGATCAACGGCTCGCAGCTCTTCGTAACCAATAGCGCCATTGTGCTTGGTCTTGGCGGCGGTGCCAAATTCGATGCCAATGGTGTGTTCACAGGTCCAACCTACAACATCACGAAGATCAAGGGCGACGGAAGTACAAGTTCCACCCCATACAACAATGTAGGTGGTGCGCTTGACGGATTGAACGAGAACACAACCAATATCAACAACCGGATCAATGCGATAACCAAGGAAGTCACCACCTTGGATAGTGACTCCTTGCGCTGGGACAAGGATAAGGGCGTCTTCACAGCCACACGCGACAAATCCTCCAGCATCGACACATCCCCCGATACTGTGAAGACCAGCATCATTACGGGCATCACCCGTGGTAGTTTGAGTGCAACCTCCACCGATGCCGTCACTGGTGCCCAGCTATTCGAGACAGATGAAAAAGTCGCAAAAATCGACAAGCGCGTTGAGACCGTCGAGACAAAAATCGACACGGTAAAAACGGATATCACCAACGCGATGGACAAGACGGCGGTGAAATACGCACCGGATAGCAGCGGTAACAAGACCAATGAGGTTGCGCTGCAAGGCGCCGATCCGAACGCGCCGGTGCTCATCAGCAATGTCAAGGAGGGCGCCGCGGACCATGATGCGGTGAACGTCAAGCAGCTGAAGGAAACGATCACCCAGGAAACCGCCAAGGTCAGCAATCAGTACAGTCAGTACCTCGACGGATCGAAGACCTATGCCAATGAAATCGGCGCGAGCACGCTTAGCGAATCCAGGCAGTATACCGACCAGAAATTTGACCAGCTGAGCTCGGACATCGGTGCGGTTCGCAATGAAGCACGGCAGGCCGCGGCGATCGGGCTTGCGGCTTCGTCGCTGCGGTTTGACAATACGCCGGGCAAGATCAGCGTCGCCGTCGGTGGCGGTGTCTGGAGGGACCAGGGTGCGATGGCATTCGGTGCGGGCTACACCAGCGAGAGCGGTGCTGTGCGCGCCAATCTTTCGGGCGCTGCGAGTGGTGGCCAGGTCGGCGTCGGCGCAGGAATAAGCTTTACGCTCAATTGAGGCATATCTTGATCAGGCAAGCCTTGAAGTTCCCCACGGCCGTGGCTTGTCTGCTCCTGTCCGGCTGGTGCCCCGCCGCCGGACAGGCGATTTCGGGTCCTCTCTACAACATCAAGCCGTCTGAGGTCGCAGTTCCCGAGGGCGCAGAACTTGGCCGCTATCGCCGCATTATCCAGCCATTCGAGAACTGGGTGCTCATATGCGACGAGAATCTTAAAACGATGAAAAAGATCTGCAATATCACGCAGTCGATCGTCGATAAGAATGGACAGTTCGCCTTTAGCTGGTCATTGGCCGCCACCGAAGATGGCAAGCCGATAATGATTTTGCGAACGCGGCCGGGGCTTGGTCTGAAAGCGCCGGTGATGCTGTCCTTTCCCGGCCGGAAGGAACCCGTTCGGGTAGAGACGTACGCCTGCGATACGGGCGTGTGTATTGCGCTGCTTCCCGTCGGACCAATCATGCGGGAGCAGATCGGCAAGCGGGTCACGGCAGGGATTTCGTATTCGGCGGCGGGCGAAACCATTGCGTTCGAAGCGCCGCTGAAAGGCATGTCGGCAGCGCTCGCTGCCATCAAATGATCCAGGGTCTGACCCTCGGATCTCCGATCCAACCTTACAAATTTGTCATGTTGCGGAAATGGCGGCGTAACGTTCTTATCTGTATCACTGTTGGTATAAGCGATCGGCATTTCGATCGAACGCCCCAAGGAGATACATTCATGTCGAACAAAGTTAAGTCCTCCACCTACCGCGCGGGCATCGCTGCCGCCCTGTTGTCCTCGGCGCTTGTCGGGGGCTTACTGGCGACCGGCCCGCTCAGCGCCATTGCCCCGGCGCAAGCCGAGGCTGTGCGCGTTGACTCGGCCCAGCAGCCAGGCTTTGCCGATGTCGTCGAAAAGGTCAGCCCGGCTGTTGTCAGCGTTCGCGTCAAGAGCGCTATCAACCAGACTTCTGATGATGGCTCGGGCTTCCCGGGCATGGACCAATTGCCAGACGACCATCCGCTGAAGCGCTTCTTCTATGATTTCGGTGGCCCTGACCAGCGTCCAGGTCAGCGTGGCATGGAACCGCGCAAATCACCTCGCGACCAGCACAGGCCCGATCGGGTTCGCCCGACCGCACAGGGTTCCGGCTTCTTCATTTCTGAAGACGGCTATCTTGTGACCAACAACCACGTCGTCGAGGATGGCAGCGCCTATACTGTCGTGCTGAACGACGGTACCGAACTTGATGCAAAGCTGATCGGCAAGGACAAGCGTACCGATCTTGCCGTGCTCAAGGTCGATGACAAGCGCAAATTCACCTATGTTTCATTCGGAGATGACAATCAGATCCGTGTTGGACAATGGGTCGTTGCGGTCGGCAATCCGTTCGGTCTCGGCGGCACTGTGACCGCTGGTATCGTCTCGGCCCGCGGCCGTGATATTGGTGCTGGCCCCTATGATGATTTCCTGCAGATCGATGCGGCCGTAAATCGCGGCAACTCCGGCGGTCCGGCCTTCAACCTGAACGGTGAAGTTGTCGGCATCAATACCGCGATCTTCTCGCCATCGGGCGGCAGTGTCGGTATTGCCTTCGCCATCCCGGCGACGACCGCCAAGAATGTTGTCGATCAGCTGATCAAGACGGGGTCAGTTTCCCGCGGCTGGATTGGCGTCCAGATTCAGCCTGTAAGCAAGGAAATCGCTGAATCGCTCGGTCTCTCTGAGGAAAAAGGCGCCCTTGTTGCCGAACCACAGGCCGATGGTCCTGCTGCCAAGGCCGGTATCGTCGCTGGCGATGTGATCACTGCCGTCAATGGCGAGACAGTTGCCGATCCGCGTGATCTTGCCAAGAAGATTGCCGGGATCAGTGCCGGCAAGGATGCCGAGTTGACCGTCTGGCATAAGGGCGGCGCCAAATCGTTGAACGTTGCGATCAAGCCATACCCGCAGGATGACAGCCAGGCATCGAACGCACCGCAGCAGGACGACTCGTCAAAGCAGTCGGCACTTGATGATTATGGTCTGACCGTCATGCCGGCCGACGATGGCAAGGGTGTCGTGGTGACGGATGTCGATCGTCAGGGCGATGCAGCTGACAAGGGCATTGCCACGGGCGACGTCATCGTCTCTGTCAATAACAAGCCGGTAACGAGCGCTGCCGATATTGATGCTGCCATTGCCGAGGCCACGAAGTCCGGTCGCAAGGCAGTGCTCATGCAGGTGCAGAGCAACGACCAGTCGCGTTTTGTGGCACTGCCCATTAACCAGGGCTGATCGTTGGGATAAAGGTTGCTGCGGCGCAGCACATCCCCACCCCGCTTGCGCCAACGCACCAAAGGGCGGCAGAACTTTCGATAGTCTGCCGCCCGTTCTTCTTTCTACAATGCTTTGACACTTAACTCGTTCATCAAAACCGGCTTAGTATGCGCCATGAAGATTCTCGTTATTGAAGATGACCGCGAAGCGGCCCGCTATCTGGAGAAAGCCTTTGCCGAGGCAGGCCATTCGGCCGATGTCGCCGGTGACGGTGAAACCGGCTATACATTGGCGGAGCAGGGCACATATGACGCGCTGGTGGTGGACCGCATGTTGCCGCGTCGGGACGGTCTTTCCGTGGTGGCCGCCCTGCGCGCCCAAGGTAATGATACACCCGCGCTGATCCTCTCCGCTCTGGGGCAAGTTGACGATCGTGTCACGGGCCTGCGTGCCGGCGGCGACGATTACCTGACCAAACCCTATGCGTTCTCCGAACTGCTTGCCCGGATCGAGGTCCTGCAAAGACGGTCGAGCCCGAAAGAGGCCGAGACGGTCTACCGCGTCGGCGATCTGGAACTCGACCGCCTGTCGCATACGGCCAAACGGGCAGGACAGGTCATCATCCTTCAGCCGCGTGAATTCAGGCTGCTCGAATATCTGATGCGTCATGCGGGGCAGGTCGTGACCCGCACAATGCTGCTCGAACATGTCTGGGATTACCATTTCGACCCACAGACCAATGTCATTGATGTGCATGTCTCGCGCCTGCGCGGCAAGATCGAGAAGGGTTTTGACACGCCGCTGCTGCACACGGTGCGTGGAGCCGGCTATATGCTCAAAGCGGCGGCTGCCGGAACCGATGCATGAGCCGTTTCCGTGCCATGATGAAAATGACAGCCGTGCGGCTGTCGGCGCTCTACCTGCTATTGTTCACGGTGTGCGCGCTCGTCCTGGTGTTCTACATGACCAGCCTTTCGGTCCGGCTATTGACGACGCAGACCGAGGCGGCCGTCAATGAGGAAATCGAGAGCATCGGTCAGGCTTACGAGCGTGGCGGCATTGCCGGTCTCGTCCGTTCAATAGACCGGCGCGGACGCCAGCCCGGAGCCTACCTGTATCTCGTGGCCGACCCCGCCGGGCGGATTGTTGCTGGCAACGTCCAGAGCATTGAAATCGGTGTGCTGCAGACCGATGGCTGGATTGAACGGCCAATCAATTATGAGCGCTATGGCGAGGGTAGTAACGATCCACAGATGCATACGGCAATAGCTCGCGTGGTGGTCATGCCCAATGGCATCCGGGTCATGGTCGGCCGCGACCTTGGTGAACCGGAACAGGTTCGCCTTGTGGTGCGGCGCGCGCTCATGGCTGCACTCGGCATTATGGGTGTTGGTGCGTTCCTGATCTGGTTTTTCGTCGGGCGGCGTGCCCTGCAACGCATAGATGAGGTTTCGGCCGCATCGCAGCGCATCATGGGCGGCGATCTGGCCGGACGTCTCCCGGTAAGCGGGTCCGGCGATGAGTTCGATCGCCTCGCCGACAACCTCAATGGAATGCTCGCGCGTATTCAGGAGTTGAACGAGGGCGTCAGGCACGTCTCCGACAATATCGCGCACGATTTGAAAACACCGCTGACCCGCATGCACAATCGCGCCGAGTCCGCGCTCGCTAGCGCCAAAACATCAAAGGCCTGGCGCGCTGCGATGGAGGGCATGATCGGCGACCCGATCAGCTCATTCGCACCTTCAATGCAATTCTGATGATCTCCCGTCTCGAGTCCGGCTATTCCACGGAGACGATGGAACTGATGCCGCTATCGACGATCGCTGAGGACGTGTTCGAGCTTTACGAGCCCTCGGCCGAAGAAGCGGGGGTCAATTTCACTTTGGGAAGGATCGATCCTACCTCGGTCAAGGCAAATCGCGAACTGGTCGGCCAGACCATTTCCAATCTCGTCGACAATGCCATCAAATATGCGAACGCCAGTGAAAACCCGGTCGAAGTCACGCTCTCCGTCGAAAAGGAGAATGACAAGGTCAAGGTCATTGTCGCTGATAATGGACCGGGCATACCACAGGACCAGGTGGATAGGGCAACGGAAAGGTTCGTACGACTGGAGGAAAGCCGCTCGCAACCGGGTTCGGGGCTTGGCCTCAGCCTTGCCAAGGCGGTCATGAAATTGCACGGTGGCACGCTGGAATTGACTGACAATGCGCCGGGGTTGCGGGCTGTGCTCGTTTTTCCGGTGGGGGAGGAAACCTATGAACTTCAAAGCCAAGGCGGCCGGCGCTGACGGGCCATTTTTTGTGCAAACCTTGCGCGCTCTGGCGCCGTTGGACAAGAAGAATGCCGATGCCTTGCTGCGTGAGCTTCTCAATAGCGCTGCGGAGAAGCAGTGTTCCGGCATCGACGCGCTAAGGAACAACAAGACTGCCGCCAGCTTCCTTTCGGCTGTACTCGATCTCTCGCCCTACTTGCGCAATGTTTTGCTGCGCTGCCCCGCGATTGTTGAACCGCTGTTCGAACTGCCGTTGCCAAGGCGTCTTGAAGCCCTGATGCGCGAGATTTCGGCTACGACAGAGGGCGACAACCTCACCGAGGCGGGCTTGATGACTTCGCTTCGGCAATTGAAGCTCGAAGGGCACGTGCTCATCGCGCTGGGCGACCTCTCCGGCCTGTTTGTCACCAAGGACACAACATTCTGGCTGTCCCGGCTTGCCGAAGAATGTGTTGGCGCAGCGGTACGCTTCCTGCTGCGCGATGCGCACGAGGCCGGCAAGCTCAGGCTTCCAGATCCAAAGCACCCAGCGCAGGACTCGGGCTGGATCATTCTCGCCATGGGAAAATTCGGCGCCTTTGAGCTCAACTATTCGTCGGACATCGATCTCATCGTCTTCATAGATGAGCACAGTCCGGCGATAACCGATCCCTATGAATGCGTTGAGACCTTCTCCCGGCTGACTCGCCGTCTCGTGCGTATTCTCCAGGACCGTACCGCGGACGGCTATGTTTTCCGCACCGATCTGCGGCTGCGGCCCGATCCGGGTTCGACGCCGCTGGCGATTCCTGTGGGCGCCGCTCTCAACTACTATGAGGGGCGCGGGCAGAATTGGGAACGCGCCGCCATGATCAAGGCGCGGGCAGTGGCAGGTGATATCGACGCGGGAAAACGTGTCCTTGGTGAGCTTGCCCCCTATATCTGGCGCAAATACCTCGACTATGCCGCGATTGCTGATGTTCACTCGATCAAACGGCAGATCCATGCGCACAAGGGCCACGGCGAGATTGCGGTGCGGGGCCACAATGTAAAGCTTGGTCGCGGCGGTATTCGCGAGATCGAATTCTTTGTCCAAACTCAGCAATTGATCGCCGGCGGACGGTTCCCCCATTGCGCGGCTCGCGCACCGTCGAGATGCTGGCGGCACTGCATGACCTCGGCTGGATCAGTGAGGAGGCACGCGATACCCTGAAGCAGAAATATGGCTTCCTGCGCGATGTCGAGCACCGCATCCAGATGATCGCTGACGAGCAGACGCATATGCTGCCGGAAGACGATGAAAACTTCCTGCGGGTGGCGCATCTGATGGGCTACAGCGGGGGCGAGGCCTTCGCCGATGATTTTCGCAACGCATTGAAGACTGTCGAAACCCACTACGCCGCCTTGTTCGAACAGGCGCAGGATTTGACGGGCGAGGCGGGCAATCTGGTATTCACTGGCGATGTGGATGATCCGGATACGCTCAAGACCCTGCAGAACTTCGGTTTCGAACGCCCGAGCGACATCTGCCGGGTGATCCGCACATGGCATTTCGGCCGCTATCGTGCGACGCAATCGGCCGAAGCGCGCGAACGCCTGACCGAACTGACGCCGGTGCTGCTGAAGGCGTTTGGCGCGACCGCCCGCGCGGACGAAGCGCTGATGCGTTTCGACGGCATGATCAAGGGGCTCCCGGCCGGCATCCAACTGTTCAGCCTGCTCCAGTCCAATCCGCGCCTTCTCGATCTTTTGGTGCTGATCATGGGTGCTGCGCCGCGCCTTGCTGATATCATCACCCGAAAACCGCATATTTTCGACGGCATGCTCGATCCGGCAATCTTCGCCGATGTCCCGACGCGCGCCTATCTCGCGGAGCGGCTAGAAGGATTTCTTGGCCCCTCGAAAGTTTATGAGGACATACTCGACCGGCTGCAGATCTTTGCGGCAGAGCACCGCTTTCTCATCGGCATACGGTTGTTGACTGGTGCGATCGATGGTGCGCGGGCGGGAAAGGCTTTTTCCGATCTGGCCGATCTGGTCATAGACCGCGCTCTGACGGCCGTAATCGACGAATTTGCCGCCAAGCACGGCAAGATCAGCGGTGGACGGATCGCCATTCTAGGCATGGGTAAACTTGGCAGCCGCGAGCTGACGGCCGGTTCCGACATTGACCTCATCCTGCTCTACGATCATGACGAGCATGCGGAAGAATCTAACGGCGGTAAGCCGCTCCCGCCGTCGCAGTATTATATGCGGCTGACCCAGCGGTTGATTGCGGCATTGTCAGCGCCGACGGCCGAAGGGGTTTTATACGAGGTGGATTTTCGTCTGCGTCCCTCCGGTAACAAGGGGCCCGTGGCAACGCATATCGACGCGTTCCGCAAGTATCAGCGGGCGGAAGCATGGACCTGGGAGCACATGGCGCTGACCCGTGCCCGGCCGGTCGCCGGGGATGTCGCATTCTTTGCCGAGATCGAGCAGGACGTAACCGAAATCCTGGATCTGCCCCGCCATACCGCAAAGATTGCCAAGGACGTCACCGAAATGCGGGCAATGATTGAAACCGAAAAGCCACCACGCGATGCATGGGATCTGAAACTTGTTGCAGGCGGCATCATCGATCTGGAATTCATCGCGCAGTTTGCCGTGCTGACCGGCAATGTCAACGGGGCAGTCATTGCACAATCGACGGCCGAAGTTCTGGCAAAGCTGAAACCGGATTTCGCCGATCCGGCCACGACGGACGCTCTGGTTGAAGCGGCACAGCTTTATACCGGCGTTACCCAGATCATCCGCCTCTGCCTGAGCGGCGACGTCAAGCGCGAGGATTTTCCACCTGGCCTGGGCGATCTGCTTTGCCGCGCCTGTGATCTGCCGGATCTCGACCGCGTCGAGGTCCAGCTTGGGGAGACGGCGCAATCGGTGAGAAAGACTTTCGACGAGTTACTCAAGGATGCGAAGAAACGGTAATCTCCTCTCGATCACGGCCACTGCTGCGCGGCATGGAGAACACGTAAAATCGAGACAGCTTGAACGTTCTCGGTATAGATCAATATATAGTTGGCCCTGACGATCATTTCACGTGTTCCTGGAACTCGACCAAGTTTACAGGAGCGAGGGTACTTTAATAAATTAAGTACCTTCATTTCGATTTCATTCTTTAATTGCTGTGCCGCCGCCGGACTATCATCCGAGATATAATCCATAATTGCCAACAAGTCGGCTCGCGCTGTTTCGCGCCATTCAAGAACCGGCACGATGGCGTTTTCTATCAATCATGGTTTGAATTTCGTCCATAACGTCGTCATGCTGGATTGCTGGGTGGCGTTGATCGTCCAATGCCTCCTGGACCTTTTGACGAAACCATTTGTCGTATGTTTCTTGATCGGCAATAAGACCGACTGGCAATGCTTGGTCATTCGCAATACGGGTCAGAAGAATTCGAACAGCATCTGACACGGTCAAACCGAATTGACCAAGTGTTTCGGTCGCCTGCGCTTTCAGCTTATTGTCGATTCGTACATGCAGCATCGAAGTATGAGTGGCCATAACAATCTCCTTGACCACAATAGTATGTATCTCAATTGAGATACAGTCAACGCAAAGTTGAGAATCCCTATATTCTGGTAGCCTCAACCACCCGCGTCGGGATGCGCACGGAAACGATGGTGCCGACACCTTCATGCGAGCGTATCTTGAGCGCCCCGCCATGCAGTTCGGTCAACGAGCGAGAGATGGCAAGGCCAAGACCGGAGCCCGCGTGGGATTTGGTGAACTGGTTCTCCACCTGCTCAAAGGGTTGGCCGATCTTCTTCAGCGCCGCTTTCGGAATGCCACATCCTGTGTCTTCGATGGTGAAGACAAGCGCGCCTGACACCTTGCGTGCACGGACCGAGATCCGCCCGCCGGTATCAGTGAACTTTACCGCATTCGACAGGAGATTGAGCAGGATCTGCTTGATCGCGCGGCGATCGGCATCGAGCGTAACGCTTTCGGCGATTCTGGTCTCGACCTTCACTTGTTTTTCTTGCGCCTGCAGGGAAACGACGCGAACTGTCTCGTGGATCAGCGGGCACAGATCGACTTCTTCACGGTCCAGCGAGAAATGCCCGGCTTCGATCTTCGACATGTCGAGGATATCGTTGATGACGTTGAGGAGGTAGTTGCCGCTGGTATGGATGTCGTGGACATATTCCACATAGCGGTCGGAGCCGAGTTCGCCGAAAGTGCCGGAATGCATGATTTCCGAAAAGCCGATGATGGCATTGAGCGGGGTCCGCAGCTCATGTGACATGTTGGCGAGGAATTCCGATTTCGCGCGGTTTGCTGCTTCGGCGCGTTCCTTCTCGACGGCGTATTTGCTGTTGAGTTCGGTAAGCTCAAGCGTACGTTCGATCTCGGATTTGCGAGCAAGGCTCAGATCATGAATTGTCGCCATCAACCGGCGCTCGCTGTCGACCAGGCGCTCCTCGTGCACCTTGAGCTGGGTGATGTCCGTGCCGACCGAGACGAGTCCGCCATCCTGTGTGCGGCGTTCATTGACCTGGAGCCAGCGGCCATCGGCCAGTTGCCGCTCGAAGGTCAACGCACCATTGCGCCCGTTTTCATTAGCCATGCGCTTTTCGAACGCGACAGCGCGGATGCGCGGTTCGAGTTCTTCGCGGCTGATGCCTGGAAGCAGACATTCGTTGGCGAGGCCCGAATATTCGTTGAACTTACTGTTCGACATGACGAGGCGATTATCCGCATCCCAAAGGACGAAAGTCTCGGAAATGCTCTCAATGGCCTCGCGAATACGCTGGTCCGCTTGCGCTGTGGCCTGGACGAAACGGTGCTGCTCGCTGACATCGACAGCAACCCCGACCAGATGCAGATCGCCTGACGTGGCGTCCGCCACCTGTGCACGCACTCGCATCCACACCCAGTGCCCTTCCGCATGGCGCATGCGGAAGACCCGGTCCATCTGGCTGATGTCGCCGGCGGCAACCTGTGCTGCCACGCTGTAGAGCTTATCGTCGTCAGGGTGGATGATCGACGAAATGTCGCCGAGCGAGAGGATGGCGTCATGAGCCTCGTAGCCGAGCATTTCGTACATGGATCGCGACCAGTAGACGCGTCCGCGCGCCATGTCCCAGTCCCATAGTCCACAACGGCCACGCGCCAGCGCCGTGTCGACGCGCGCTTGCGTGTGCTGGTAAAGCTCATCTGCATCCTGCGCCCGTGCGGCCTGGCTGAAATAGGCATAGAGCACGATCAGCATGATCGTCGCCGTTCCGGCGAACATTGTGACGTTGATCGATACGACCTTGCGCCATTCTGCAAAGATGGCATCGACCGGGTGCATGACGAAGACCGAGTAAGCGGCTTTGCCCGAACGGCTGAAGGCAGCGAGTGCAGGCGTCCCCTCGACCTTGACCGGCATTGCGCCGGCCCGCTCGCCAAAGAGAAACAGCGGCTGGCCTTCGGTCACGAAAGTCTCAAGGCTCCTGTCGCGCCAATGATCGCCACCATCGGATGAAGCGATGATGTTCGCGTCGGCGTTGGCAACGGCAATCCACATTCCGTCGGGGATCAGGTCATTCGAGCGGATCTCGCTGATGATGTTCTGCAGATCGCCGGCGTCGAGCTTCTTGCCGCTGTTGAGGCGATTGTCGATGACGCTCGCCACATGGCTGGCTGCCATCGATAGGGTGGCGCGGGCAGTCCGCTCCGTATCGTCACGCCAGCCAAGCAGCGACATGGAACGCACAACGGCAAGAACAAGCAAAAAAACGATGATGAGCGGCGGGATGGCACGGCGCAGATACGGCTCTGCGGCTAGCAGCTTGCCATAGGCGGGATCGGCGAGAAGCTTTACATGCCCCGAAAGCCGGTTGCGCCCCCGCGCGTTGATCCGGTTTTTGGCGTAAGTCTTCCCCGTCGGCGCGCGATACGCGTCCGCATTTGCCATCGAATGGCCCCCTCATTTTGCCTTTGTAATCAGTGATTTGCTTCGGCACGCCGCACATCCGAAGCACCTGTAGTGAATCAAAAGTGATTCTGCGTGTCTAGTCCCTTTGTTAAATATTTATCAATACTTGTGGCGGGCGGAATGCGCCGTTGAGCGAGGCGTCATAACACTTTGAAATGACTCAAATTACCCTCGGAGATTGTCCGGGGGTAATGAGGAAATTGGCGGTGGATAACTTTCGAACGGAGCTCCTAGGCGAGCGTCCGTTCGACGATGTCGCGCACATCGGACGAGAGGCCGGTCACTGTCGCGATGGTTGCAAGCGCTTCTCGGGCATGTTCGCGGCGCACCGGCTCGAAGGATCGCCACGAGCGCATCGCCGTCAGAAGCCGTGCGGCAAGCTGCGGATTCTTCTTTTTCGATTGTCAGGATTGTTTCGGCGAAGAACCTATAGCCGCCGCCATCGGCACGGTTGAAACCGGTCTGATTACCACTGGAAAACGCACCAATCAGCGCGCGGGTGCGGTTGGGATTGTCGAGCGAAAACAGTTTGTGTGTCATCAGCCCGCGCACCTTGCCCAAGGCTTCGTTGCCGGGCTGCATCGCCTGAACGATGAACCACTTGTCCATGACGAGGGGATCGTTGCCGAACCGCTCTTCGAACGACCGCAGTGCCTGGCAGGTCGCATCGCTGCCGCTGAAACGCTGAACGAGCACACCCAGCGCTGCCGCCCTGTCGGTCATGTTGTCCGCTTTGCTGAACTGCGCGGCTGCAAGCTTGGGGGTGTTGTCGGCAACGCTGAGATAGTCGAGCAGCACGTTGCGCAGTGCCCTGCGGCCGGCACTGGCCGCGTCGGGCTGGAAAGGGCCATTGTGATCGAGGAGATCATAGAGCTCTGCAAATCGTTCTGCGAGGGATTCACCCACTGCGCTTACGAGGGCGTCCCGACTGCCAAGGATGGCATCCGGATCGATATTTGCGCCGAGTTCGCGCGCAATATCGCTTTCGGAGGGGATGCTAAGACAGAGTGCGCGGAACGCTTCATCCAGCGCCGGGTTAAAAGCGATATCGCCAAGGAGTTTGATCGAGGAATTTTCGATGGTCGCCGGCTTGCCGCCGCGGACCCGCTTCGAATTGCTGGTCAGCTTGGCGTTCAGAAGCTGGGTCAGCGCTTGCCAGCGCGTAACCTCATCGCCATCGTTACGGGCCAGAAAGACGAGGTCAGACCTTGTCAATTCGCTGGTCAGCGTGACCGGGGCGGAAAAGCCGCGCAGCAGCGACGGCACGGGGCGTTCGGAAATGCCGGAGAAGCTGAACCGCTCCTTGCGCTTACGCAGATGGATCACGTCATCCTTGACCAGGCCGCCCTTGGCTGACCGGGGCTTGAGTTCGCGGCCCTTGGTGCCGAGCAGCGCGAACTGCACCGGAATATGCATCGGTTTCTTCGATGGCTGCCCCGGGGTGGCTTTGAGCGACTGTTCAATCTCTATCTCGAAAGTCTTGGTCGCCTGATCGTAATCATAGGTGATTGCAAGGTTGGGCGTGCCTGCCTGGTCGTACCAGAGAGCGAACTGGCTGAGGTCTTCGCCGGAAGCATCCTCGAACACCTTTATGAAATCCTCGATGGTCGCCGCATCGCCATCATGGCGCTCGAAATAGAGATCCATGCCTTTGCGGAAAAGGTCGGGTCCCAGAATGGTGCGGATCATGCGCACCACCTCGGAGCCCTTTTCGTAGACAGTCGACGTGTAGAAATTGTTGATCTCGCGGAATTGGCGCGGACGCACCGGATGGGCGAGGGGACCCGCGTCTTCGGGGAACTGGTGCGCTTTCAGCCCCTTCACCTCGGCGATGCGCTTTACCGGCCGCGAGCGCATGTCAGCGGAGAATTCATGGTCGCGGTAGACGGTCAGGCCTTCCTTCAGGCAAAGCTGGAACCAGTCGCGGCAAGTGATTCTATTTCCTGTCCAATTGTGGAAATATTCATGGGCAATGACGGCTTCGATCCCGGCATAGTCGGTGTCGGTCGCGGTATCTGGATCGGCGAGCACGTATTTGTCGTTGAAGACATTGAGACCCTTGTTCTCCATCGCACCCATGTTGAAATCGGAAACCGCGACAACGTTGAACACATCGAGATCATACTCGCGGCCGAAAACCTCCTCGTCCCACTTCATCGAACGCTTCAGCGCATCCATGGCGTAGAGCGCACGCGGCTCTTTGCCATGCTCGACATAGATGCCGAGATCCACATGGCGGCCGGAAGCGGTGGTGAATGTATCGGTGATCACGCCGAGATCGCCCGCGACGAGCGCGAAGAGATAGGCGGGTTTTGGATGCGGATCATGCCAGGTGGCGAAATGGCGGCCGTTGGTAAGCTCGCCCTTATCTTTGGGATTGCCGTTCGACAGAAGCAGCGGCGCTTCGCTGCGCTCGGCTTCGATGCGAACCGTGTAGATGGAGAGAAGGTCGGGCCTGTCGAGGAAATAGGTGATCCGGCGGAAGCCTTCGGCCTCGCACTGGGTACAGTAGACGTTGCTCGACCGGTAAAGCCCGGTCAGCTGACGGTTGGTGGTCGGATTGATTTCCGTTGTGAGCTCAAGCGTGAATTTGCCGTTTTGCGGCAGGCCGCGGATCTCGAGGCGGTCGGGTGTTGCCACGTAGGTATTGTCGCCGGGAGCAGCGCCATCGATGCGGATATCAATGAGCTTGAGTTCGTCGCCATCCAGGATGAGAGGCGCATCGGCGGCAATGCCTTGTCTGCGCTCGATCTGCAACGTGGATTTGACGATTGTGCGCTCGGGGTGGAGTGCAAAATCGAGTTGGGTTTCAGGGATAAGGAAATCGGTTGGCTTGTAATCATCCAGATGAAACACCTGGCCGGTATCGGTACGCATCGTTCTAACTGTCCTTTATGTGGTGCCGGAACCTACCTGCCTTTTTGATCGTGCACAACAAATCCCATCATTCACCCGATTGTTTGCCCGAAAAACGCAACGTGATCGATTACTATCTGGTGTGGCCGGTCAAACAAGCCTAAAGATATATCAGTTTACAATTCCTCGCGTGCACGTCATTTCTCTTTCCTCAAGGAATTCCTACCGTGGCTACCATTGTTCACCCGGGTGACGGTGAACCGCCTGTTACTGATCGAATGCGCACTTCCAATGTAATGGTTGGAATTGGTCTCAAGGTCGCTTCGGTCTGCGTCTTTGTCTGCATGTCGAGCCTGTTGAAGGCATCGGAGGGCATTCCGGCCGGTCAGCTGGTGTTTTTCCGCTCGTTCTTCGCGATCTTTCCGGTCATAGCCTTCATCGCCTGGCAAGGGCAGATGGCAGTGGCTTTCAAGACGAAAGAGCCCTTCAGTCATTTCTGGCGTGGTTTGGTCGGTGTCAGTGCCATGGGCCTGAGCTTCTACGGCCTGACAAAATTGCCTCTGCCGGAGGCCATTGCCATCAGCTACGCGACGCCGCTGCTGACCGTCGTGTGCAGCGCCATTCTGCTCCGCGAGACGGTGCGGCTATATCGCTGGACAGCGGTTTGTTTCGGTCTGGTCGGCGTGGTGATCATTCTGTGGCCGCGTTTGTCCTTCTTCACCGGCGAAACCGAATTCGGTGGTGATCAGGCTATCGGCGCGCTTGCAACGCTGGGAGGCGCCGGCCTTGCGGCCATTGCAATGCTGCTGGTGCGCAAGCTGGTGCAAACCGAACGTACACCGACCATTGTCGTATATTTTTCCATTGCTTCCAGCCTCATTGCGCTGCTCAGCTTTCCCTTTGGCTGGATCTGGCCAACTCCCTTCCAGGCAACCTGCCTGATCATGGCGGGAATTGCCGGAGGGGTCGCGCAGATCCTTCTGACCGAGAGCTATCGCCACGCCGACATGTCGGCGATCGCTCCATTCGAATACACATCCATGCTGCTTGGATTGGTTATCGGCTACCTGCTCTTCGGGGACGTTCCGACCGCCGAGATGATCATCGGCGCGGCCATCGTCATCAGCGCCGGGATTTTCATCATCTACCGCGAGCACCGGTTGGGACTTGCCCGGGCGCGAGCGCGAAAGGCATCGACTCCGCAGGGTTGATCACTCCTCCTGCGCGGCAGCTTCGCTCAAGGGATGCAGCTGGAAGGTCTCCGGCGTCTGCGGCCGGTCATGGGGGCGGATGGCAAAATCAGGCCGTGCCGACGGGGCCTGCGATGCCCGGCGCAGACTGCGCCAGAATGCATAGGAGCCATAGGCAGCATAACTGACAGCCATGGTGACGAAAAAGCCGGAAGGCCCGTTGAGATCCATCAGCCGTCCGGCGATCTGCGGCCCGATCATGCTGCCGACACCGTAAACAATCAGCAAGCCGCTGGAGATCTTGACGAATTCACTGGGTTCGGCGAAGTCGTTGGCGTGAGCTACGTTGAGCGAATAGATCGGAAACAGCACCGTCCCAAAGGCAAACATCAGCGCGTAGATCACCCAGGGCGTGGTCGGCTGGATCATGATCATCGCCAGCGATAGGGCCACGCCGCCGATCCCCGCGACCACCATCACGTAGCGCCGGTCGACGAAATCAGAGATACGTCCAATGGGATACTGGAAAATCGCGCCGCCGATCATTGAACTCGCGATCATTGTAGCGATACCGAAGGTCGACAGGCCAATATCGCGCCCGTAGACCGCGGACAGGAAGTTCCATGCACCGGCGATGATCCCGGCAAGCAAAGAGCCTATCAGCGCCGCTGGCGATTTGCGGTAAAGCCCGGGAAGGTCGAGCGAAACCTGCGTCAGCGGCCGGGGCGACTGTGCATTGGAGAGACCTGTTGGCACCAGCGCCCCGGCATAGATCAGCGCCCCGATCATGAACAACGCCTGCGTGGCAGGATCGCCAAAGGGCAGGATATACTGGCCGACGAGAAGGCCAATCATTGAAACGATCATATAGACCGAGAACACCATGCCGCGCGTACTGTTCGTGACGCGTTCGTTCAGCCAGCTCTCGATGACCATGTAGCTGCCTGCAAGCGAGAAACCAGCGAGTGCGCGAAACAGCGTCCAGGCCCAGGGGTTGATGATCAGCCCGTGAAACAGCATCGACATGGACAGGAGGGTGAGGAGGACGGCGAAGACGCGCACATGGCCAACCCGCCGCACAAGGCGCGGGACGATGATGCAGCCGCCCGTGAAGGCCAGCGCATAGCCCGTACCGAGCCAGCCGATTGTCGTCGGTGACCAGCCTTCCATGCCTGCGCGCAAGGGCAGCAGAATACCTGCCAGGCCTCCTGCCGTCAGCATCAAAAACGTGCTGGTCAATAGTGCCGTGATCGGCAAGAGCTGGCGAAACATATGTGTATCCTGTGTTTCAGTATCTGAAACTACAGGTTTCAATTGGCCCGCAAGCCAGCGATTACGACACTGTCATTCCAGTTTTGCGCCAAGTTTTGGCTGAAAAGGGCCTATGGATTATTCCGTCAGCGCACGCAACCGCATTTTAACGCTGACGAAATCGCGCCAGGCAAAGCGTTTCTGCGCGGCATTGCGCAGGAGATATGCGGGATGCAGCGTTGGCATGACGGGGATTTCAATTCCCGAAGCAGTCGAATGGCTTTTCCAGTTGCCGCGCAGCCGCAAAATGCCTTCCGTTGCATTGGTCAGCGCTTTGGCCGCCGGGCCGCCCAGCGCAACCAGCAATTTCGGGTTGGCAAGTTCGATCTGGCGCTCGAAGAAAGGGCGGCAAATCTCGGTCTCGAGCGGTGTCGGAGTGCGGTTGCCAGGGGGCGCCACGGGATCGTATTGGCAATGTAGGCGGAGGTGCGGTCAAGACCGATGGCCGCCAACATGCGGTCCAGCAGTTGCCCCGAGCGGCCGATGAAGGGAACGCCCTCAAGATCCTCTTCGCGTCCCGGCGCCTCGCCGACAAACATGATCGAGGCGTTCGGATTGCCATCGGCGAAAACCAGGTTTTTGGCGGTGAATTTGAGATTGCAGCCATCGAAGGCGCCAAGCTGTTCGCGCAGCTCCTCCAGCGTCGCAGCGCTCGAGGCAAGCTGCCGGGCCATTGCGATCTTGGCATCATCCGGAACTGTAGCCCTGGTCAGGGTCGATGGCGCGGGTTGGCTCGGCTGCGGGCTTTCCGGCTGCTGCTGTGGGCCCGGGGCTCTTTGCACAGGGGCAGCGGGCGCAATGCGTTTCGCTTCAACCTGTGAAAAGCGGTCGACCGGCAAGTCTTCGAGCGGCGTATCAACGCCAGCCTCGGAATAGAAGTGCAGCAGTTCGCGCAGGTTCGGCACTGGATTATCCTTTGAGCTTTCAAATGACGTCGCAAATTGCTCGACCTAATGCAAGCTCAAGAGGATGGAATGCGCGGATCCTGCACCAGATAAAATACGCGCTTTGGGGTAAAATCGGCGATCGGGAACGTGAATGTCGCGTTGCCGCCAGGGTCGAGCTTGCCTCCCCGGAAAATCATCCGGTCATAGGGTTCAAAATCGTCCCTGTAGCTGGCGAAGCCTTCAGACCGGATCATGCCCTTCTTGTCCCCTGGCTGATAGAAAGACAGCCCATCACCGTAATCGCTTGGTACATTCGGTTGTTCTTGCAGCTCGAAGCCAAATTCGATCCAGGGGTGGCCGCTGCCGTTGATTGCCCGAACCTGCAAATAGAAAAGAATTCCGATGTCTTCGCTCGGGTTTGCCTGGGCTATTTTTTCCGTTCGAATGATGAGGATGGTCGGTGTCGCGGAAGGGAATTCTTCGGTCAGGATGACCGGATCCTCAAAAGTGCCCTTGCCGCTGATCGAGCGAATTGTGAAACCTCCGCGTTCATCGGAAAACGAGTAGGACCCCGCCGTCCACAGTTCGCGCTCCTCCGCCGCTGCCCCCTCTGAAGCGTAGTCAGTGAAAAGCATGCAGATGGCAAGGAAGCCAAAGAGCATCCAACTCACTCGGAGCAGTTTCATCCGGTCTCCAATCTGTTAGATGACGGACACTGAATTCAATAGCCGGAGTATGAACGAAAAGTGCAAAGGCGCAACTGCCGGATACGGATCAAGACGCAACGAAAATATTGACGTTTACGTTAAGGGAAATTATGAAATCGAGCGATCGTCGTAGGATGAGGGCAATTGGCCGCATCTGGAATGCGTGCTAGCCACTGTCATACGGCTATTGTTGCGCTACAAATCGGAAAAACACGGGCTCAATCGTGTTTACGGGGCATACAGGCATTCAGGAGGACATCATGAGCGAGGCAACCGAACTTCCAGATCGCGAGAGCATGGAGTTTGATGTCGTGATCGTTGGAGGAGGGCCATCGGGCCTGTCCGCGGCCATCAGGCTCAAGCAGATCAATCCTGAGCTTTCAGTCGTCGTTCTCGAAAAGGGCGGTGAAATCGGCGCGCATATCCTTTCCGGTGCGGTGGTCGATCCCATTGGGGTCGACAAGCTCCTGCCCGGCTGGCGCGACGAGGAGGGGCATCCCTTCAAGACACCGGTAACGGCGGATCATTTCCTCGTGCTGGGTCATTCGGGCTCTATACGCCTTCCCAATTTCGCCATGCCGCCGCTGATGAACAATCATGGCAATTTCATCGTTTCTCTCGGCAATGTCTGTCGCTGGCTGGGGAGCAAGGCTGAAGAACTTGGCGTTGAGATCTATCCAGGCTTTGCCGGCTCGGAAGTGCTTTACGACGGCAAGGGCGCAGTTGTCGGTGTAGCGACCGGCGACATGGGCATCGAGAAAGACGGATCGCACGGGCCAGCCTATACCCGTGGTATGGCGCTCCTCGGCAAATATGTCCTGATCGCGGAAGGCGCGCGCGGCTCGCTGGCCAAGCAGCTGATCAATAAATTCAAACTCGATGAAGGCAAGGAGCCGGCCAAATACGGTATCGGACTGAAGGAGCTCTGGCAGGTCGATCCGGCCAGGCACAAGCTTGGCCTCGTCCAGCACTCTTTCGGCTGGCCTCTTGATTTGAAGACCGGCGGCGGATCGTTCCTCTATCATCTCGAGGACAACACGGTGGCCGTGGGCTTCGTCATGCACCTCAACTACAAGAATCCCTATTTGTCGCCGTTCGAGGAATTCCAGCGTTTCAAGACCCATCCTGCCATTCGGGGTACTTTCGAAGGTGGCAAGCGGTTATCCTATGGTGCGCGCGCGATTACCGAAGGCGGCTGGCAATCGGTACCCAAACTGTCGTTCCCCGGAGGCGCGCTGCTCGGCTGCTCGGCCGGTTTTGTCAACGTGCCGCGCATCAAGGGTTCGCACAATGCCATGCTCTCCGGCATGCTGGCCGCAGAACATGTGGCGCAAGCCATCGCGGCCGGGCGCGCCAATGACGAGCTGATCGCTTATGAGAACGCCTGGCGCTCAAGTGAAATTGGCAAGGACCTGAAGCGCGTCCGCAATGTCAAGCCAATGTGGTCGAAGCTCGGCACGATCGGGGGCGTCGTTCTCGGTGGCCTGGATATGTGGCTTAACACGATTTTTGGCGGCTGGTCGCCCTTCGGCACATGGAAACATGGCAAGACCGATGCGGCCTCGCTTGAACCCGCAAGCAAATACGGCCCGATCGCCTATCCGAAGCCGGATGGTGTCCTGACTTTCGACCGCCTGTCGTCGGTGTTCCTGTCAAACACCAACCACGAGGAAAACGAGCCGGTTCACCTCATCGTCAAGGACCCTGCACTACAGAAGTCTTCCGAGCATGACGTCTATGCCGGGCCATCGGCACGCTATTGCCCGGCCGGCGTCTATGAGTGGGTCGAGGAGGCAACCGGGCCGAAATTCGTGATCAACGCGCAGAACTGCGTCCACTGCAAGACCTGTGACATCAAGGATCCCAACCAGAATATCAACTGGGTGCCGCCGCAGGGCGGCGAGGGGCCGGTTTATACGAACATGTGATCCAAAAGCCCGGCATTGTGTCGGGCTTTTTTAGCTCTGGAAGCATCACAGGAGTTTCCCATGATCACCTGCTATCTGAAATATGTCATCGATCCCTACAAAGTTGCTGAATTCGAGGAGTACGGCCGCCGGTGGATCGCTCTCGTCAACCGGCTGGGCGGCAACCATCACGGCTATTTTCTGCCGGGCGAAGGTGCCAGCAATATCGCTTACGCCATGTTCAGTTTTCCAAGCCTTGCCGCTTATGAGGATTATCGCCAGCGCATGGCGAAAGATCCGGAATGCCAGGAAGTGCTTGAGAGCGAAAAGCTTAATCGCAGCATCATCAGCTACGAGCGCAGTTTCCTGCGCCCGGTCTTCGAATAGGAAAGGCTGACCGGTCCGTGAGCATCACCGTCTGCTGATCGGGCCCGCTATCGTCCACGCCGCTGATCGAAAAGCGCAACAGCATCGGCAGATGATCCGAGCCCGCCGGCGCGAGCGTCTCTACCCGGGTTGGCGATATTCGTTGTGAAACCAGGATATGGTCGATGGGCAGGCCGATCCACCGCGCTGCATGCGCCAGCGTGCCGTTGACGAGCCAGCTCGGGCGCAGGCCTTCAACCGAGCGTGTCTGGCTCGCGACGGTGATGGTCTTGAGCGTTTGGCTCCAGGGCGTCGCGTTAAAATCACCGGCGATAATCGATGGTCCCTGCAATCTCTCGAAATAGGCTCTCAATTCCTCGACATTCTCTGTCTGCTCGTATGGCCATGGCCAGCCGAGATGCAGGGCGACAATGATGGCACTGCGGCCGCCAAAATCGATACGTGCCAGTCCTGCCAGACTGTTGCCAATGCATTGCGGTGTAGTTCCAAGCGCAAATGGCCGGCGTGAGAGGATCGCAACGCCACCGATGCGTTTGGTACTCGGGCAGTAGAGATTGTACGGGTACCGCGCCTCGATCGCCTTTAGCTGCGGCCGCCAATTGTCGGAGGCCTCCTGCACGGTGATGACATCCGGTGCTTCACGTGCAATCAGGCGGATGAAATCCGCTTGATTGCGGTTGTCATAACGCAGATTGAGCTGCAGCAGCTTGTACTCGGACCTGCCGACCGGTTCAGCCGATTGCACAGGTGTTTCAGCTTCGGCGGAAGGCGCTGGCGCAGGAACAAGGACCGTCGCGAGCGCGGTCAGGGCCAGGACAATCGCCATCAGACCTTCGCGCCACAGGCCGAGAAGCAGCGCTGGAATGGCGGATACCGCCATCAGCACGGCCAGGTGCATGCGGAAGTGCGCGAACGCATCGAATGCCGGATGGATTGCACCGAAGAATCCGAGGACAAGCGGTACCGAAAACAGGATCGGCAGCAGCACGGCAGCGAGTGTCAGCCAGGAGCGATTTTTGGTAGTCATGGCCTTGCATTAAACCTGCAATTACGCCGCAATCAAGATGGCGGATGTAACGTCCTTTGGCGCTGAGAAGACAACCGGCGAGGCCGCGCGCACGGGAATATGCAACCCAGCAATCGTTGTCGTCTTCAACAATTTAAGCCAGGTTTTGAGCGGGTTTCGTAGGCAGAAGCAGCAGGCACCGAGCGAACAGGTGCATCAGGGTGGTGGCCTCCCTGACCCGGCAAGGGCCTTGCTTATGAAACTGGAGGTGAACTATGCGGTATTTGCCGTTTAGCCTCACTCTGACAATGAAAAGAACCCGGACGAGTTGGTCGCTCAGCTTCCGGGTTCAATTCAACTAGTCAGAAACCGAGGGGCGGGCGGAAGCTCGCTCCTCACTCCAATAAGAAATATAACACTTTTCCCGCTGTTTCCAAGCCGTATCAAATTCGACTTTTGATGCATAAACGTGGACCCGATTTCACAAAACCTTCTTCAGGCTATTCAAGAGGCGGTCGTGCTCGCCGTCGTCGAGCAGATGTTCAAGCTCCCCGTGCGTGCTCCTCCATATCGGCGTGACTTCCGAGAGCACGCGCATGCCTTCCGGCGTCAGTGCCAGCAGCCGGCTGCGCTTGTCCGCGGGATCGGGTGTAACCATCACCAGGCCACGGCGCTCCAACGGCTTGAGTGCGGCGGTCAGTGTAGTGCGATCCATTGCCAATAAATGGGCTACGGAGCTAAGATTGGGAGGTTTCGGCCGGTTGAGCGACATGAGCAGTGAAAACTGGCCATTGGTCAGATCGAAGGGCCGCATTGCATCGTCGAATCGTCGCGCCAGCGCCCGAGCAGCCCGCTGGACTGCCAGGCACATACAGCTGTCGCGGACATGTATGGTCGTTTCGTAGGGTACTGAGATCGGCTTTGACATGGCCTATATATGTTGATATCAACATAATTGTCAACATTCAATCACGTGTGTTCGTTACAGTCCGGGTAATCATGAAAAGGAGGAGCCATCATGACCAATCGCGGCAATTTCATTTGGTATGAACTGATGAGCAGTGACGCGCAAGCGGCTGAAAGCTTTTATTCCAACGTGGTGGGTTGGGGCACGCAGGACTCCGGCGTTCCGAACATGAAATATACCTTGCTGACGGTTGATAGTAAGCCTGTCGCCGGGATGATGACCACACCCGAAGGCTGCAATACCGGCGTGGAGTCGATGTGGTCGGGCTATGTCATGGTCGATGATGTCGATCAGTACGCGAAACGCGTCAAAGATGCCGGGGGCAAAGTGTCCGTCGAACCGCAGGATATTCCCAATGTGGGCCGGTTTTCCGTCGTGGCCGATCCGCAAGGCGCGCCGTTCACCTTGTTCAAGCCCTCCATGGACGAACGCGGTGATTTCCCCACCCCTCCGACTGCCGGTACGATTGGCTGGCACGAATTGATGACCAGTGATTGGAAGAGCGCGTTCGAATTCTACTCTGGCCTGTTTGGCTGGACCAAAGGCGATGCGATGGACATGGGCCCGATGGGAACCTATCAGATTGTCGAGCGTGACGGCCAGATGTTCGGCGCGATGATGAACGATCCGGAGCCCGGGGCGTCACCAGTCTGGCGCTATTATATCTGTGTGGATGATATTACGTCCGCTGAAAGCCGGCTTAAAGCCAAGGGCGGGCAAGTGCTCTTTGGTCCAGAGGAAGTGCCGGGCGGACAGTGGATATTGCACGCCAAGGATCCGCAGGGTGTCTTTTTCGCCCTGGTTGGCAATCGCGCATGATCCGTATCTGCTAACGAGACAGTTACAGCCTCGGTATGAGGCTGTGACTCATTGGAACGCCATCTCGAAAAAGCTGCGCAATTTGCGCGAGTGCAGCTTTTCGGGTGGCATTTCAGCCAGTTTCTCCAGCGCCCGGATACCAATCTTCAGGTGCTGCGCTACCTGGCGCTTGTAGAATTCCGTCGCCATGCCCGGCAGCTTCAATTCCCCGTGCAGGGGCTTGTCGGAAACACAAAGCAGCGTTCCGTAAGGTACGCGAAAGCGGAACCCGTTGGCGGCAATGGTCGCCGACTCCATGTCGAGCGCGATGGCACGCGATTGCGAGAGCCGCTTTACTGGTCCGCGCTGATCGCGCAATTCCCAGTTGCGGTTGTCGATTGTCGCGACCGTGCCCGTGCGCATGATACGCTTCAGGTCATAGCCTTCGAGCCCGGTAATCTCCGCCACGGCCTGCTCGAGCGCCACCTGCACTTCGGCCAGCGCCGGTATCGGCACCCAGACTGGCAGGTCATCGTCAAGCACGTGATCCTCGCGCACATAGGCATGGGCGAGCACATAATCGCCAAGAGCCTGCGTATTGCGCAGCCCGGCGCAGTGCCCGAGCATCAGCCATGCATGCGGCCGCAGCACGGCAATATGGTCGGTGATCGTCTTGGCGTTGGAAGGACCCACGCCGATGTTGACCATGGTGATGCCGGAGCCATCGCTGCGTACAAGATGGTAGGCCGGCATTTGTGGCAGCCGGCCCAAGGGTACGCCTGAGGACGGCCCTTCACCGCCGGCTTCCGTCACCAGGTTGCCCGGTTCAATGAATCGCTCATAGCCGCCGCCGCCCGCGGCCATCAGTTTGCGGGCGAGGGCACAGAACTCGTCGATGTAGAACTGATAGTTGGTAAAGAGCACATAGTTCTGGAAATGCATCGGGCGTGTCGCCGTATAGTGCGAGAGCCGGTGCAGTGAATAATCGACGCGCTGTGCGGTAAAGGGCGACAACGGCATGATGCTGTCGATGTCGTCGGTCTCATATTCCCCATTGACGATCCGGTCGTCGGTGGCCGCGAGGTCCGGCACATCGAACAGATCGCGCAAGGGACGTGTAAATGCGTCCGCGACGGAGGATTCCACGTGGGTGCCTTCAAGGAAGGCGAAGTGGATAGGGATTGGCGTCGTCGATTCCTGAACCGTCACCGGATGGCCATGGTTGCGGATCAGCAGGCGTATCTGTTCTTCGAGATAATGGTCGAACAGGTCAGGCCGCGTGATCGTCGCTGAATATTGGCCGGGCGATGATACATGGCCAAACGCCAGGCGCGAATCGATTTGCGCATAGCTTGATGTGGAAAGCCGCACCTCTGGATAGAAGGCGCGAAAATGCATGGTGTCCCTGGCCTCGCCCTTGGCCACTTTGTCGAATGCATCGCGCAAGAACTGCGTATTGCGCTCATAAAGCGCACTCAATGCTTCGACAGCAGCTTTCGCGTCTGTAAATTCTTCGGGCTCAACATGGCGCGGCATGCTGATGGTGACAGGTTTCTTGGTTCCGATCTCGCTTGTCCATCTTCCCAATATAGTGACATCACGTGACACTTGAAAAGGAGACAAAGCTCAAACTCTTTGCAGCGCGACGAGCAGAACGAGGCCGATGCCTCCGTTGGAGGGCGAGCGGCTCTCATAGCTTGCGGCAAATGCTACGACCGGACCTACGAGAATGGCCGAGAAAATAAGCGCCCGCAGGAATAGCAGGGATAGATTTGTTGCCGTTCGTACCATGACCCCCTCGCTTTCCTTGCCAGAGATTTGTTCTGTTCTGTTGCTGGGACACTAGATGCGGCGGGCTGAACGAAAGCTGAGGTACCCGTTCATCCAGCGTTCAACAAGAATTGGGAATTCCGAACCCGAACCTTGAGATCGGCATGCGGAGACCTATGTTCAGCCGTGATATCCCCCAAGATTTCATGGAGACGCTCATGACGACCCAGACAAAGCCGATCGAACTTCACTACTGGCCAACGCCCAATGGCTGGAAAATTTCCATCATGCTGGAGGAACTTGGCGTTCCCTATGAGTTGAAGCTGGTCAATATCGGCAGGGGCGAACAGTTTGAGCCATCATTCCTGAAGATCGCTCCCAATAATCGCATGCCCGCCATCGTCGATCCGGAAGGTCCGGATGGACAGCCGATTTCGGTATTCGAATCCGGTGCGATCCTGCAATATCTTGGCCGGAAGTTCGGCAAATTCTATCCGCAGGATGAGCGCACGCGCGTTCAGGTCGAGGAATGGCTGTTCTGGCAGGTCGGCGGCTTGGGGCCGATGGCCGGTCAGGCCCATCATTTCCGCCAATATGCGCCGGAGAAGATCGAATATGGCATCAACCGCTACACCAATGAGGTCAACCGTCTCTACGGTGTGATGAACCGCCGCCTCGAGAGTCTCGAATATCTGGCCGGTCGTTATTCCATCGCTGACATGGCTTCCTATGGCTGGGTGATTTCCCATGCCAATCAGGGGCAGGATCTGAGTGATTTCCCCAATCTGAAGCGCTGGTTTGAAGCCATTGGCGCACGCCCTGCCGTTCAGCGCGGCGTGGAGGTCGGCAAGGCGGAACGCATCAATCTCGCCAATGACGAAGAAGCCAAGAGGATCCTCTTCGGCCAGCGGGCGCGCTGAGATTCGGAATGCTTGAAACTCGTGCGCAAAGTTACTGCGCACGAGGCCTTTACGCCAATCCGATCCCCATGTGCCAGACAATGCCGGCGAGGGATGCAGCCAGCAACACCGGGATCATGCCGGCCTTGAACCAGAAGATGGCGACGACGGCGGCAAGCGTCAGCAGGAACGATGGCAGGTTGATCGAGGACAGGACCGGAATATCCAGCGTAATCCCATATGCTTGCCAACGGATGACCTCACCAAATATCACGTGGAGAGCGAACCATACCGCGAGGTTCATGATCACCCCGACGACTGCCGCGGTGATTGCCGACATTGCACCCGTCAGGGCCCGGTTGTTGCGAAGACCCTCGATGAAGGGCGCACCGAGGAATATCCAAAGGAAGCACGGCATGAAGGTAACCCAGGTCGTCAGGATGGAGGCAAGCGCCGCTGCCATCAATGGGGACAGCGTTCCAGGATCGCGAAATGCCCCCATGAAACCGACGAACTGCACCACCATGATCAAGGGGCCGGGTGTCGTCTCCGCCATGCCAAGCCCGTCGAGCATTTCACCAGGCTGCAGCCATCCGTAGTTCTGGACGGCTTGCTGTGCCACGTAGGAAAGCACGGCATAGGCGCCGCCGAACGTCACCATTGCCATCTTGCTGAAGAAGATGCCGATCTGGCTGAACACGCTGTCCGGTCCCATGGTGACGACGATTGCTGCGACAGGGGCCAGCCAAAGCAAGAGGAAGATCGCCGATACTTTCAGCGACCAGGTGAGGTTGGGCCGCGCATGGGCCGGCGCTGCTTCGCCGAGCGCCGAGTCCCGATCGGCGAGCCCGGCGCCCGCATTGCCATGGCCGCCGCCTACCTGGAACAGGGGTGAACCCGCTTTCCCGCCCGCATACCCAATGATGGCCGCCGTCAAGATGATTAGCGGAAACGGCATATGGAAAGCGAAGATGGCAAGGAAAGCCGACACGGCTATGAGCACCATGATTTTGTTCTTGAGTGCGCGCTTGCCGATTCTTGCGACCGCTTGCAGAACGACCGCTAGAACGGCAGCTTTCAGCCCGAAAAACAAACCCTCTACGACCCCGACATTTCCGAAAATGACATAGAGATAGCTGAGGGCAAGGATCGAAAGGAAGCCCGGAAGCACGAACAGGGCCCCCGCGACGAGGCCGCCCTTTGTCTTGTGCAGGAGCCATCCGATATAGATGGCCAGCTGCTGTGCCTCCGGCCCCGGGAGCAGCATGCAATAGTTCAGCGCATGCAGGAACCTGTTCTCGCCGATCCAGCGTTTCTCGTCGACAAGGATGCGGTGCATGACCGCGATCTGCCCGGCCGGGCCGCCGAAACTCAGCGAGGCGATGCGCACCCAGACGCCCACGGCCTCGCCAAAGGAAATCCCGTGACCATCGCGGACTACAGGCGCTTCTGCGACTTCGTTGCTCGCAATATCGGACACGTTACGCTCCGGGCTTTCGATTGGGCCAGTTGTGTGTCTCGTCCGTAGCATCGCGGCACCATCGGTAGAATGCGTCATACAGCGTCAGGCCGGCTTCGAGTTGTTCGAGATCGTCCGCGAACATGCGTGACAGGCCGAGAGACGCCGCAAGCAATCCGGGCGCTTCGGGGGCGAGGTCGGGCCGGGCGGTGTCCGCGCCGCGCACGATGGTGGCAAGCCTCGACAGCGGTTCGCTGGTCAGGCCGAATTCTTCGATCATCACGTCGAATGTACAGAGTTCGTCCCGATGGCTCCAGAATACATCCTCGATATCGAAGGGTGCGGCATTGAACCGGTCTGCCACTGCTTCCACCTCCGCAGGCGTCACGTACAGGAAGACCGCATCCGGATCGACGAAGCGGCGGATCAGCCAAGGACAGGCAATCCTGTCGATTTTCGGCCGTGCACGGGTCACCCAGACCGTTCGTCCCTTCTGATCCAGCGCAGGCAGGCGCGACACCGGGACCGCGGGAAGACCCGCCGTGATCCAGGTTTCATAACCTCCGCCGAGCGTTTCCGCAGGCACGCCATTGTAACGCAGCAGGGCCGCCGTTCCCTCGCTCAGTTTCTTGCCTTGCTGGCAGATGATGACTGCCCGCTTGCCCGCAAGCTCATGAACCCAGGATCCGGCGTCCCTGTGGGAGCGCCTGCGCGAGCCGGGAATCAAGCGCTGATCCAAGGCAAAATCCTCGTCGATGCGAACATCGATGAGTACGGGGCTGCTCGGGGTTCCGATCAACCGTGCCAATTTGTCGTGAGAAATAGTCGTGGTCGAAGACATTTCGCGTCCCTCCGTCAATTCGGTTTTTCTGGACGCGATACTTGGGCATGACGCCTCGTGGGGAGATCGCAATCCCCATGAGCATAAGATTGGCATGAAAAGGAATTATGTCAAGCAAACCGTCATCGTGGATTTTCCGGATTTTGATCCAATGCCGGTATTGCCATGCGGAAATCGACGGTACCCCGGTCAACTCGCCGTATGGAACCGCAACCACCGACTCCCGGCCGCAAGGCGTCCGGAGGTCAACTTGCAAACCCGTTGAGACGTCTGGAGCGGTTGCACTCAAATTCTGCCGGAAAGAACCCGGTGCAAGGTCAAGGGATTTGGCAAGGTCGATGCCCTTCCATCTTCCTGGCCGAAGCCGGATGGATTTGGCCCGAGTTTCACCCTGCCCACTGAATTGTCCGCAATTCTGCGAAATGCGGATATTTCGGCCAGCCAGCTTGTCGGTTGGCCAGGCAACCAACGGCAGGATTTCCGGCTGGCGGCCGACCACTTTGCCGGGCGGGTTTGGACGATGGAAAGGCATCGGCCTCGCCACCTTCCGCGTGCCTTGTCTCGCCATTCGGGAAACAGAACTGAATGAATAGGAGTGCAAACCACTCCAGTAAAAAAGGGCAGCCATGGTGGGAATTCCATGACTGCCTGTTTTTTTGCCCATAACCAGCGAAGGATCTGTTCGGGCCATTTGGTCCTGCATTTGCCTGGCCAAGGCAATAGAGGTCTCGGCCAATTCTCAGGAAAGAAAAACAATTGGGCGTTTTCCATTCCTGACCCCCCGGGAACGACATGTCAGGCTTTGCATGCAGGGAGGGTACGCACACAAACGACTGGTTTACCTCAAGTACGCAACATCGGCAGGATAAAAGCTTTCAATATTTCGGCATTTCAAAAAATGAGTTCACGCTGAAAGCCAAAACATAGGGGAAAGTGCCAGTTCTCGCAATTAGACCTTAGTCTAATCGATTGAATTTACGTTTTCGCGATCCGTTTGCACGGTTGGGTAAATCCGCTTGAGCATCTATAAATGCCGAACTTCGGCCGGTCTGTTCTCCCAATGATCATGCCTCCCATCCTGATATTCGACCGGAGCCGCAAGCAACGCCTCGGGTGTCAGGTCATCCAGGCAGGCTAGATTGATCGCGTAGAATACGCCCGTATCCTCCATCTCCCCGCGGCCAAACGGCTTGACGCCGCATGTTTGGCAAAAGAAATGAGCGATGGTTCTTCCACCGAACCGGTATTCGATCAGTTGATTCGCAGTGCTTCGCCGCCAATGAAGGCTTTCCAAAAGCGGCCCTTTGTACACGATGAACAGTTGCACTTGCTTGTGCCTTGATCGAGGTCAATATCCGCCTCGAATTTGATAGCACCGCAATGACAACTGCCGTGATAGGTCTTGTTCACGCGCTCCTCCAACTTTGAATAACCAATCAGTTAAATAACTAATTAGTTAAATACGTGTTCCGCTCGACCACGTCAAGTTGTCGTGATGATCCTTTTCGGTCACAAATTTTCCTTGGAAATCGCCACTTCCGCTATCAGCCTGAGCCAGCGAGAATCCTCGCTGTTCGATCCTGGAGATGGAGATGAGAAATGGGTGGTCACATCACGCGCCGCGAAGCACTGATTGGATCGGTGCTCGCTATACCGGCGCTATCACTGCGGATCAAATCAACGCAGGCCGCACCACCGGGCAGGGTGGATCTCGCTGCCGCCTTCAAGACATTGGAGGAGAAAACCGGTGCGCGCCTTGGAGTCTCGGCACACGATACCGGCAGGGATAGCCGCATCGAGTATCGTGAGAATGAGCGCTTTGCCATGTGTAGCACGTTCAAGTTTCTCGCCTCAGCGGCGGTTTTGGCGCGCGTCGATCAGAGGCAGGAACAGTTGGATCGAATGATCCTGATCAAGAAGAGTGATCTCGTTGCCTATTCGCCGGTGACGGAAAAATACGTCGGCAAGCCAATGTCCATCGAGGCGATTTGCGAGGCCGCCGTCACCTTGAGCGATAACACAGCCGGCAATCTCATGCTTGATACGCTTGGCGGGCCAAAGGGGCTGACGAAATATGCACGCAGTCTCGGAGACGCAACGTTCCGCCTTGACAGGTGGGAAACCGAGCTCAATGAAGCAAAGCCCAGCGACGCGCGCGATACAATCACGCCGGCGGCAATCCTGAAGGATATGCAGAAGACGGTGCTTGGCGACGCGCTGTCCAAGTCATCGCGTGATCAACTCGTGGAATGGCTGCTTGGCAATAAGACCGGCGATAAGCGTTTGCGCGCAGGGCTGCCAAAGGATTGGAGCGTCGGCGACAGGACAGGTACCAGCGATAGCGGCATGGCCAACGATCTCGCCGTGATATGGCCTCCGGACCGCAAACCCATTCTCCTTGCAGTCTATCTCTACGACCCGAAGGGCACGGCCGACAGCCGCAATACCATTCATAAGAAGGTCGCGGCACTGGTGGCGGAGAACATCTGAACCGCGCTGGACGGGCCTCTCGCACTTTGTGCCCGGCTTTATTCAACGTTGCGTTAGTTGCAGCCCCTTCTCACCCTGGAATTGAAAAGAACCGGACAGGCTGGCATGTCTTGTTCCGGGTTCTATTCATCTTCTAGGAAAGAGGGACGGGCGAAAGCCCGTTCCTCGCTCCAGAAATATAGCAGCTTTCGATCCATTTCCAAGTGCGATGTGCCTTAGCCTTTAGCCTGGGCAACCTCAGTCGAAGCTGAAATCCGCTATTGCCGCGTCAGGCTCTCGCTCTTGCAGATCAGTCCGCCCATCACGCAGCCGGACAATGATAGCGTGCTGCCGCTGACGCTTGCCTTGCCATTATAGGTCTTGCCCTCGTCGAGCTTGTTGACCTTGCCCTTGTAGGTCCCGTCCTTGCCCGACATGGAGCCGATGGATTTACCCTTGTATTCGCCGGTTAGCACGGTGCCGCAGTACATATCGCTGCCACACGATGAATATTGAATGATTGTGCCGTTTGGCCGCTTCCATGAACCGACGATCGGTTCATCCGCCAGGGCAGGGCCGGCCAAAAGGACAAAGCCAGCGCAGGCCAGCAGCAATTTGCGTTTCATACTTTTCCTCCCGAATGTGCGGCGATCTCTCCTCGATCATCGCCCAAGACTTACGCAAACGTAAACGTAAATCAAAAAATGCTGGATTGAAAGAGGGATTGCCGATGGAATCGGCGGCATGCACAGCACTGATCCAGCTGATATCCAAACTGCGATACCGGATACGAACCTGTTCTTTGGTTATCAAAGAATTGACATGCTGCCTGCGCATTTTACGCGAATTTGCGCCAAATGCCCGCAATTGCTGGAGCATTATATTTAATGAATTCCGAAGTTTACGAGTTGTTTTTGTTTTGTTTGGTTCCAGTTAATCATGCCCCTTAACAGCAATTTCAAGCCTCTGCGTCATTCTCGAAAGCATCGAAAGAGCACGCCAAAACAAACAATCCGGCGGTTCTCAGAAGTCTAACAGGGCTTTTCGTTGGTAACGGAATTTGGTTCAACAAGGGGTTTGGTACAATGGCACGCTTTGATCTTCAGCATATCGATTCCGGTCATGCCGGCGGCTCGGCACAGACGGACATTCTCTTCGAAATGGGCATCATGTACGCGACCGGCCGGGATTGTGCGGTCGATCTCGTGGCAGCGCACAAGTGGTTCAATATCGCTGCAATCAAGGGTAGCGACCGGGCGGCCGAGCTGCGGGCCGAGCTCGCACAATCCATGTCGAAGTCTGATCTTGCAACTGCCCTGCGCGAAGCGCGCGAGTGGATGACGTCGCACTGATTTCAGATCATATCCGCGCCAATGGGTTGAAATGCGTCGCGGATCACTTTGGCCATGCCGTCGATGGCGGCACTCTTCATGCGCGGATTGCGCCTCAGCACAACGTTTGATGAATCAATCAACGGAAATCCGTCGGCCTCGGTCAAGGCGCGGCAGCCAGGTGGAATATTGCTGCGGGCCAGTGGCGCAATTGCCAGGCCCGAAACCGCTGCGATCTTGAGCCCGCCGCTCGTATCGCAGCTATAGGCAACACGGTAATCGATCCTGCTGTTCTCCAGCGACCCGATTGCAAATTTTTTGCACCAGCTCGATCGCTCGTAGATCGCAATAGGAATGGGCGTGTTTTCATGCACGCAATGGATTTCCGATGTCACCCACACCGTGGGGTCGACAAACAGGACCTCACCGCTTGTTGGCTGTTCCCAATCAAAGATCACGGCGAGATCGAGCTCGTCAGCATCCAGCGCTGCAAGCTGTGCGGCCGAATAGCCGCATTTCACGGTTACTTCAACTTGCGGATGCTGGTTGGCAAAGGCTGCCAGCGCACGCGGCAGAACCGTATAGCCATATTCCTCCGGAATACCGATGCGAACCGGTCCGCCCAGTGGTTTGGCCCTGATCGCAGCCGCCGTTTCATCCAGCAGACCGACGATCCTGTTGGCATTGACAAGCAACACCTTGCCCTGCGCCGTAAGCGTAACGCCGCGAGATCCACGCTCGAACAGGCTCTCTCCCAAGGTTTCCTCAAGCCGCTTGATCTGGATACTGACGGCCGATTGCGTACGGCCGACCTTCTCAGCAGCGCGTGTCACATTGCCCGTGGCTGCCACGGCAAGAAAAGTTCGAAGCAGGTCACTGTCGAGCGGGATGTTCATGGCGGCATTCAATAAAAATTTCGAATGGCAGGCATAATTTCTATTTGTTTGATCTATGTCAACATTTGGCAAAGCATCGAGGGTGATCCCACTCTGGAGGCGCCATCATGTCTATCGTTCCTGTTCTGACGAAATTCCTGCAGGCCTGGCGGACCGCCGGACAAGAGCGGGAGGTGCTGCTGGCACTTTTGAACAAACACGACGATCATCTGCTGCGGGACGCGGGTATGACAAGGCAAGAGGTCATCAATATCGTTTGCGGGTATCACTTAAGATCGCTGCTACCCCGGCTGCATCCCATTGGTGGCCGGTTCGGCATTGTCGATACAACCAGCGGTAATGAAGTGACGAAGTTTGTTAAAAAGCCGGCGAGCTTGATGGATTGATCTGCTTCGCCCAACGTTACCGGGTGTCAATATGCCATTTGAGCGCTTGGCTGGCATACGATTGTAATTCAATTCAAATTTTAATGAATATGCCGAAGGAACTGAGCTTGTCCTCACGAAGGGTTTGGCCCGAACGTCAAACCCGTACACTACCGACGGAATAAAACCGTGGGTTGTAACATTGCTGTGCTTTATCCATTTTCTGGGTTTGCGGACAGGGGGATATCCGTTAAGTAACAAACTAATGAAATCGCATGATTCTTGATGAAAACGGGAAAACGATGCTGGACGATCTTGAAGAATTGTTGTCGAGATTAACGGACGCTCAAAAGCAGCTGGTACTATTGTCTGCGAAGACGAAAGCATTTCCGGACAATAATACATTGCAAAAAATTGCCACTCTGTCTCTCAACATTTCCGCTGTAGAAGCGGCGATCACAGACGCGCAAGGCCTCGCTCAGAAATCCAGAATGGCCAAGGACAACGACTGAACTCCAGCCGCCTGGAGTTCAGTTTGCGTCGACGGCAGGAGTTGACTGATCAGACGCCGGCCGGCCCTGTGCGGGTGGCTTCGAAGAGGAACCAGTGGCGGCGCTCTGACTCATCGATGTAGTTTTCGAGTATGCTGGCCGTCGCGCTGTCGCGATATTCATCGCACAGGTCGTGCACTTGGCGCAGATAGCCGATAAACCTCTTTGTGTCGTCGCGAAGCTCGGCAAGCATGTCTTCCGGCGTAACGAAATTTGCATCATTGTCCGGGATGCGCTGCTGTGCCGAGATTTGGCCAATTGACTTCAATGTCGTACCGCCAATCTTGCGGACCCGTTCGGCCAGTACGTCGGTCATGGCAAAGATCTGCGCAGCCTGCTCGTCGAGCAGCAAGTGGAAATCGCGGAAATGCGGTCCGCTCATATGCCAGTGGAAATTCTTCGTCTTCATGTAAAGCGCGAAAGTGTCGGCAAGCAGCGCATTGGCTGCTGCCGCTATATCGCGTGTTGCTTTTTCCCCGAGGTCGGTAGGTGTGGCAGTCGGTGCACGCTTGATGGTCTGCAGGGATTTTGAGGCCATGGGTCGATCTCCTCGATTTTGAACGGGAACTCTTCGACTTCGGCGCTCGGGAGGACGAGCGCAGTTAAACCTAGCACGACCTTACTGGCATTTCCGCTTCAATTCTTTGTTGAGTCGACCGCCGCCGCTTCCTCGAAGCGCACCAGCGGGGATTTCTCCTTCACCTGCGAGCCTTCCGATGCGATTTCGGCGATCTTGCCGTCATGCGGAGCGGAGATGCTATGTTCCATTTTCATGGCCTCCAGCACCAGCAATATCTGGCCTTTCTTGACAACATCGCCCGCCGCGACACGCACTGACTTCACCAGGCCCGGCATCGGTGCGGTGAGCCGGTCGCCCGCATTCCCTGCTGCTTCGGCGAGGAGGAATGGGTCGGCTACTGCGAATGTTGTGGCAGCCCCCTTGGACAGCACGGCAATGCCATTCGGTATCGCCACAGTTTTGGCTCTGAGATTGATGCCCTTCGCGGTGAGATGCCAGCACGCCGGCTCATGCCGCACGCGCAACTCGATGCTCGTCTCCGGGCCGGTGATGGCATAGCGTTCGTCACCGAGAACAGAAACGCCATAGCGAACCGTGTGGCCGGCTTCTTCCAGAACAACCGGATAGGCGAGGGTGCTATTGTGACTGTACCCGCGCAAGGTGGTCCATGGATCGCCCAGAACTGCTCTTTTCAGCAGGCCGCTGGCATAGAGGATGGCCAGCTCCTTGGCGCCTGCTTCTACCGCGACAGGAACGGTGAGCCTGACAAGATCCCTGTCTATCAGCCCCGTATCGACGTCGCCTGCTGCAAAGCCTTCGTGGCGGATCAATGCCGCAAGGAAGGGCGCGTTCGTGGTGGTTCCCGCAATTTCCGTCTCGGTGAGGGCATTTTCCATTGCTGTCAGTGCAGCTGTGCGATCGGCGCCATGCACCACCAGCTTGGCGATCATCGGATCGTAGTAGGGAGAGATCGTATCGCCAGCCCGGACACCGGTCTCCGTACGGACCGACCCGTCCCTTACCGACGCTGGAAACGCCAGATGATGCAGCGTGCCGATGGCCGGCAGGAAGCTTTTCGCCGGGTCTTCCGCGTAAAGCCGCGCCTCGATCGCATGGCCGTTCAACGGGATCTGCTTCTGGGTCAGGGGCAGTTTCTCGCCCGCCGCAACGCGCAATTGCCACTCAACGAGATCGAGGCCGGTGATCATCTCGGTGACAGGATGTTCGACCTGCAGCCGCGTGTTCATCTCCATGAACCAGAACCGGTCCGGCTTCAGCCCCTCTGTGGCATCGACGATGAATTCGATCGTCCCGGCGCCGGAATAGTTGATGGCATGCGCCGCCTTCACGGCCGCACCCGTCATTGCCGCCCGCACTTCCGCGGTAATGCCAGGGGCAGGGGCCTCCTCGATGACCTTCTGGTGACGGCGCTGCAACGAGCAATCACGCTCGTAGAGGTGCACTACATTGCCATGATTATCGCCAAACACCTGGACTTCGATATGCCGTGGCTTGGCGATGTATTTTTCCACCAGCACGCGGTCATCGCCAAAGGCACTCTTCGCCTCGCGCCTCGCGCTGCCCAATGCTTCAGCGAACTCGTGCGGATCATCGACCTTACGCATGCCTTTGCCGCCGCCGCCCGCCCGCGCCTTGATGAGGACCGGATAACCGATCTCGCGCGCCTTCGAGGCAAGCACCACCAGTTCTTGCGCCTCGCCATGATAACCGGGGACGACCGGCACACCGGCCTTTTCCATAAGCCGTTTCGCCGCGTCCTTCAGGCCCATCGCCCGGATCGAATCCGCGCTAGGTCCGATGAAGACCAAACCCGCTTTTACCACAGCGTCGACAAAACCCGGATTTTCCGAAAGGAAGCCGTAGCCCGGGTGAATGGCTTCGGCCCCGGTCTTGAGCGCCGCCGCGATGATATGGTCGGCACGCAGATAGCTGTCGGTGACGGGCGCTGGGCCGATATTGACCGCTTCATCGGCCATGGCGACGTGCAGGGCGTGTGCGTCAGCGTCGGAATAGACGGCGACCGTTCCGATGCCCATTTTCTGCGCCGTGCGAATGACCCGGCAGGCGATTTCACCACGATTGGCAACAAGGATTCTGGAGAACATTTTTGTCATGACTTTCGCCCCTTACATCCTGAACGTGCCAAAGCGTGTTTCCTCTGCCGGTGCGTTCAGCGCCGCGGAAAGGAAAGCGCCAGCACCTCGCGGGTTTTGGCAGGGTCGATAATGCCATCGTCCCAAAGTCGCGCCGAGGAATAGAGCGGGTGACCCTCCCGTTCATATTTTTCGAGGATCGGTGCACGGAAGGCCGCTTCCTCTGCAGCGGACCACTCACCACCCTTGCGCTCGATGCCTTCACGCTTGACCAGCGCCAGAACGGTTGCCGCCTGCTCGCCGCCCATGACGGAGATACGCGCATTCGGCCACATCCACAGGAAGCGTGGCGAAAATGCTCTGCCGCACATGCCATAATTGCCCGCGCCGAATGAGCCGCCGACGATCATCGTCACTTTCGGCACCCGCGCCGTGGCAACGGCGGTAACGAGCTTTGCGCCATCCTTGGCAATGCCGCGCGCCTCATAGGAGCGTCCGACCATGAACCCGGTGATGTTCTGGAGGAAGACCAGCGGAATGCCGCGCTGAGTGCACAGTTCAATGAAATGTGTGCCCTTCAGTGCGCTCTCGGAAAACAGTACGCCATTGTTGGCGATGATGCCGACCGGCATGCCGTAGAGATGGGCGAAGCCCGTCACCAGTGTCGTGCCGTAGTTCTGCTTGAACTCGTCGAACTCCGAACCGTCGGCGATACGGGCGATCAGTTCGCGCACGTCGTAAGGCTGGCGCAAATCGGTCGGCACGATGCCGTAAAGCTCATGTGGATCGTAAAGCGGCGGAATCACTTTGCGAAGATCGAGCCCTATCTCTTTCTTTCGATTCAGGTTTGCGACGATGCGCCGGGCGATGGCCAGCGCATGGGCATCGTCGATCGCATAGTGATCGGCAACGCCTGATCTGCGCGTGTGCACTTCCGCGCCGCCCAGATCCTCCGCCGTTACCTCTTCGCCGGTCGCCGCTTTTACCAGCGGAGGACCGGCGAGAAAGATCGTCGCCTGACCCTTCACCATGATCGTTTCTTCCGACATGGCAGGCACATAGGCGCCGCCTGCCGTGCAGGATCCCATGACGACGGCGATCTGCGGAATGCCCGCTGCCGACATGTTCGCCTGATTGTAGAAGATGCGGCCGAAGTGCTCGCGATCGGGAAACACCTCGTCCTGGTTTGGCAGGTTCGCTCCGCCGGAATCCACCAGATAGAGGCAGGGCAGGTTGTTCTGCAGCGCAATCTCCTGAGCGCGCAGATGCTTCTTCACAGTGAGCGGATAATAGGTGCCGCCTTTCACCGTTGCATCGTTGATCACGACCATCACTTCCTTGCCGGAAACCCGGCCGATCCCGGCTATCAACCCGGCGGAGGAAATATTGTCGTCATACATGCCCCAGGCGGCGAACTGCCCGATTTCCAGGAAAGGCGAGCCAGCGTCGAGCAATTGCGCCAGCCGGTCACGGGGAAGGAGCTTGCCGCGCGACGTATGGCGCTCCCGTGCCTCGTCTGTGCCGCCCTTGATCACCAGCGCCGCCTTGGCCTCGATATCGCTGACAAGCGCCCGCATCCGCTCCGTGTTGGCGGTGAAGGTCTCGGACGTGGTGCTGATCTGGGACGTGAGGATGGTCATGCGGTCTCCTAGCGGATCACTTCAATTTTGCAGCCGACATCGAGATCGGCCCAGGCGCGGTCGGTCGTGATAACGGTGGCATTTTCACGTATGGCGAGGGCAAGACAGGCGCGATCTCCAAGCGAGAGGCCTTTGTGCCGCGTTGCAGACCGCAATCCTGCGGCAATGCGCGCGAGATCCTCATCATGATCGGCAAACGCAATGCTGTATGCTTTTATGACATCGTCTGCAAATTCAGGTGAAAGCCTTCTATCCACACATCGGGTCATGATTTCTGTCAAATTGACCATCGAACAGAGACCATTGCCGATCAATTCCATCGCGCGTGTTGCACCGGGTTCCTTGAAAAGGATTGCAAGAATGGCTGAGGAGTCCACCACCGGGCTCAACTCAATTTCGTGGCTCTTTGCCACGCTCCTTTTCTTTGGCTATCTCGCGAGCTTCTCGTTCCAGCCTGTCGAAACGAGCATCCACGGCACGTTGTTCGGCCAGTCTGTCAGCAATGAATTCATCGACAACATTCTCACCGGGTTTTTTAAGCTTCGTTGCTATGGCCTGGACACGTTTAACGGCCATCGTTGCCGAAACCACATGTAATACGCCATCAACGACACGCAGTGCCACACCCTCACCGGGCGAAAGCTCCATAAGTTTGCGCAGTTCCGCTGGAATGACGAGGCGTCCGCCTTCGCCGACAGTAGCGCTCAACGTCCTGGATGATGAGGAGGAGCGAGCGCTAAGGGTCGAATAATCAAACGGCTGCGCTTCCTCTTCAAAACCTTTCGCTTCTTTATCCGAATTCATTTGAAGACCTCATTTCGAATGACGAAAGCATATTTTGCCAATTTATATGACTAATGGCAATTATGCCAAAGTATGGCATAAATTCACATTTGTGCCATCAAGCACTCTCCGCAAACATCTCCCGTCCGATCAGCATGCGCCGTATTTCGCTCGTCCCCGCGCCGATTTCGTAGAGCTTGGCGTCACGTAAGAGCCGCCCGGTCGGGTAGTCATTGATATAACCATTTCCGCCCAGCGCCTGAATCGCTTCAAGCGCGCACCATGTCGCCTTTTCGGCAGCATAGAGGATGCAGCCGGCGGCATCCTTTCGGGTGGTTTCACCGCGATCACAGGCCGAAGCCACCGCGTAGACATAGGCACGCGATGCGTTCATGGTGGTGTACATGTCGGCAAGCTTGCCCTGCATCAGCTGGAATTCGCCAATAGACTGGCCGAATTGCTTGCGCTCATGCACATAGGGAACGACCACGTCGAGGCAGGCGGCCATGATGCCGATTGGTCCGGCGGCAAGCACGACGCGCTCGTAATCCAGCCCCGACATCAGGATCTTGACGCCCTTGCCCTCTTCACCAAGGACGTTTTCGAACGGCACCTCGCAGTCCTCGAACACCAGTTCGCAGGTGTTGGATCCGCGCATGCCGAGCTTGTCGAGCTTTTGCGCCGTCGAGAAACCCTTGAATTCCTTCTCGATCAAAAATGCCGTCATGCCGCGCGAGCCGAGCGCGGGGTCGGTCTTGGCATAAACGACCAGCGTGCTGGCGTCCGGACCATTGGTGATCCACATCTTGTTGCCGTTGAGAATAAAGCGGTCGTTCTTCTTGTCGGCACGCAGCTTCATCGACACGACGTCGGAGCCTGCGCCCGGCTCGGACATCGCGAGCGCGCCGACGTGTTCGCCCGCGCACAGCTTCGGCAGATATCGTGCCTTCTGCTCATCCGTGCCCCAGCGGTTGATCTGGTTGACGCAGAGATTGGAGTGCGCGCCGTATGAGAGGCCGATTGATGCCGATGCGCGGGAGATTTCCTCCATCGCCACCGCATGGGCAAGGTAGCCAAGTCCCGAGCCGCCGAAATCCGGGTCTGCGGTCATGCCGAGAAGGCCGAGCGCACCCATCTCCTGCCACAAATGCATGGGGAATTGGTTATTCTGATCGGTTTGCGCGGCAAGCGGTGCAATCCGATCCTGCGCGAACCGTTGCACGGTATCGCGGAGCGCTTCGATCTCTTCAGAAAGTCCGAATTTTAGGCCCGACTGATACATTCCGTCCTCCCGTTCTAGTTGTCGCGATGTTCTTGGCGCCAACAAGGCGCAGTCCCATCTGCACGTATTTTTCTGCAATTTCTGCGACAGTAAGCCTGTCGTCCGCGCGGAACCAGAGATTTACGCCAGTGGTCATTGCGATGATGGCACGCGTTGTCAGCGCTATGTCATCGATGACGAATTCCCGTGCATCAAGACCATCGTCCAGGATCTCACGCAGCCCGTTCTCGTAGCGCGAGCGCAGTTCGACGATAAAGGCCCGGTTTTCCGGGCTAAGGCTGCGCAGCTCCATATTGCCGATATGCACGTCATCGCGTCGTTCCACATGGTATCGGATGTGAAACCTGATGAAAGCGGACAGCCGTTCCAGCGGCGTATGGGCTTTGCGGCTCTCATATTCCCATGCACCAAGCAGGCGATCCATGTGATCGTGCATTAGGGAAAACAGCAGTTCCTGCTTGTTGGGATAGTAACGGTAAAAGGCGGCGGACTGCACGCCTACCTCATCGGCAAGCTGGCGCATCGTCATTGCTTCATAGCCGATTTTTGCAATCAGGCGCTTTGCCGCCGCGTCGATTGCGCTGCGTGTTTTTTCACCATCTGATCCTGTCGTGCGTGCCATGCCCGGGTTAATAAAACGAACGTTCAATTAATTCAAGGGGGCCTTCGCTCATAGACGAAGGTAGGCATGGAAGAGGGGTTTGAATGGATGTAGGATCAAGGAATTACAGCCGTTTCATCATTCATTTCAGAGTTGATTTCATGAGCGAAAGACGAATTTTCCGCCAGACGATTGCTATATTCGCAGCCGCCTTGCTGCCACTGATGCTGGTTGGTCCAGCCACCGCACTGAGCATGAAAGAGTGCAGTGTGAAGTACAAAGCGGCGCAGGATGCCGGGCAGGCGGAAGGCGTCTCGTGGAGCGATTTCCGCAAGACGCAATGCACCGTTGCTGCCCAAGCCCCCACTAGACCCGAGGCCACGGAAAAGCCCGAGGCCACGGAAAAGCCCCAAGCCTCGGAAAAGCAGCCGGAAAAAACAGCAAAGAAGGCCGAACCTGCGACAACACCTGTGTCCGGAAAGACGACTTTTCCATCGTCGATCGCCGCAAAATTCTCGGCCGAGAAACCTGCCAAAGCCCGCATGCACACCTGTCTTGAGCAATATCGCACCAACAAGGTCGGCGGTACGCTTGGCGGTATGCGCTGGATCGAGAAGGGCGGCGGTTACTACAAGCTTTGCAATGACAAATTGAAGGGTGACGGCTGAGGAGCCCTCTGGCTATGGCTCAAAAGCTCACGCGGGTACAAAGCTTGAAATCGGGTGATGGTGATGGCACATTCGATGCCATGGAACACAGGGTCGCATTCCTGGAAAAATCGTTTGAGAAGATGGATGGCAAGCTTGACATCCTCGTCCGGGAATTTTCGCGCTTTAGAGAGGATGTTTCGAAAGAATTTTCCCAGTCGCGCCTGGAGTTTGCCCAGTTGAGGGCCGACGTTTCCAGCGAGTTTTCGCAAGTAAGAATGGAAACATCCAAGCTGGGAACTGACGTTGCCAACGACATCTCGAAGCTGAGAGCTGACGTCTCCAATGACATCTCGAAACTGAGAATGGATGTTTCCAATAACATTTCGAAGCTGAGAACGGACGTTTCCGACGATATCTCGAAGCTGAGAATGGACGTGTCCGAGAATACTACAAAATTGAGAGAGGACGTTTCATTTTTGAAGGGCCAGATCGAGCGAACAGCAACAGCGGAAGCGTTGGGTCGCCTTGCAGGTCAAGTTAGCACGCTTCCCTCGGGCGAATCTTTTGGCGAACTCAAAGGCCGCGTGCAGAGCCTGCCGACGACAGCAAAGCTTGCCAGCCTTCTGGCTATCGCCGTCGGGGTGATTGCGATCATCAACAAATGGCCTGGTGTCGTCGGAGTGATCTTCGGCTGGTGACGCCGATCATGCCTGTTTCCTGAAATCCAGCGCTCGAAACGCTGTCGCAGCCACGACGACCCATCCGAGAATGAGCAGTGATCCGCCGAGCGGTGCGGCGAAAGCGAACAGCCGGTCGCCGGCATAATCGCGCGACGCCAGATCGCCGATGAAGAACAGCAAGCCGAGCACGAGAACAAGCCCGCCAAAATGCGCGGCCCGGTTGATCCTGGCCAGGATCGACAGCGCCAGAAAAGCCGGGGCGTGGATGAAGAGGATCGGCGCGATCGTGGCCATATGACCATCCGGGCTGTGGGCAGCTGCCGCATAGGCTGCGATGCCGGCCGCCCCGAACAGACCGCCGAAGCCGGCGAAAACGCGATTAATCTCCAAATTGATCTCCATAGGATGTGCCTACTTCACGGCGGCGAGCGCTTGCGGAAGCTGCTGTTCGAAATAATCGAGTTCATCATCCAGACCGACGCTGACCCGGATACAGCGATCCAGCACCGGCGCCATCGGCTTGCGCACGAAGACATCCCGGTCAATCAGGGCATTGAGCACGGCCAGGGCGTATGGCCCGTCGCGCCCGCAATCGATCGTGACAAAGTTGGTGGCGGATGGGATAGCCTGGAGACCGTTGCCGGCGGCGATCTGCGCGATACGCTCGCGACCGGCGATAATCCGGGCAATAACATGCTTCAGGTAAGCCTGATCCTTGAGCGCTGCCAGCGCTGCAATTTGCGTCAGCTTGTTCATGCCGAAATGATTGCGGATCTTGTCGAAGGCGCCGATCTGCTTTTCTGCGCCGATGGCATAGCCGCAGCGCATTCCGGCGAGCCCGTAGGCTTTGGAAAAAGTGCGCATGCGCAAAACGTTGGACCGTGAAATATCCACCGGCGGCAGGGCCGACCCTGGCGCGGTTTCGCCATAGGCCTCGTCGAGAATGAGCATGGTGCTCGCGGGCAGCGCATCGATAAAGCGCTCGATCTCCGCCGCCTCCCACCATGTCCCCATCGGATTGTCCGGATTGGAGAAGTAGACAAGCGGCGCCTGTTCGCGTTTCACCGCCGCGAGCAGGCCTTCGAGGTCTTCGCGGTCGTCGCGGTAGGGCACCGTCACCAGCCGCCCGCCAAACCCTGCAACGTGAAAATTGAAGGTGGGATAAGCGCCGAGAGAGGTGACGACCGGCGTGCCCTCTTGCACATATTGGCGCACGGCGAGCCCGAGCAGTGTGTCGACACCTTCGCCAACAATGACATTGGTAGGCGCAATGCCGAGATGCGCGGCCAGTGCCCGCTTCAGATCGAAGTTCTCCGGATCGGCATATTTCCAGGCTTCGGCAGCGCTTTCCTGTATGGCGGCGATAACCGAGGGTGCCGGGCCGAAGCCGTTTTCATTGGCGCCAAGTCTTGCGCGGAAGGGCCGGTTTCGCTTGCGCTCCAGCGCTTCGGGTCCGACAAAGGGTACGGTCGAGGGCAGGGAGTCGATCAGGGGAGTCAATTGCGGTTCCATCTGCCCAGCGATATCAGTTTTTGCGCCTATGAAAAGCAAAACTTCGGTCTCTATTTTGCCGATGCCGGATTGAGTTTCCCGCTTTCCCGCTTTGTCATGGATTTTATGCCAATCCACAATGCCGGAGCCAAAGCCACGCCCAGGACCCACCACATTGGCCGTAACGAATAGCTGAACGAGAGATTGGCGAAAAGCACGCGCGCCGGCGGGATTTTGGTTGCCAGCGCAAACCACGCATATTCGATGAGCGCCGTGCCCAGCGCCGCAAGGATGGCAATGCCGATCAGCGCCCAAACCGATGTGAGCTTGAAATCGCGCGCATGCGCCGAACGGTAGAGCAGCAGCGTTACAAGGAACCCTGCCATCAGCGTCGCCTCGGTCACGTCCGCCTTGGACTGCATGAAGAAGTGCAGGACGCCGAGCGCAGCCAGCGGATAGGCGAGCCTGTGCAGTCTGTTCCAGTTCTTGCCCATGCGGCGGATCATGGCGTCGGTCGATGTCGCGCCGAGCGCCGCCAGACCCAGCAGTGTGATGAAGCCGATCAGCAGATAGACGCGCAGCCATATCTCGCTGACGAACACGCCACAGGTTGAAATTCTGGTCAACGATATAGAGCGAGAAATGCAGCGCGGCATAGGCAAGCGCTGTCAGGCCGAGAATACGCCGGATCAGGACAAGCTTTGACCAGCGTGTAATGTTGCGAAGCGGGGTCACGGCCAGTGAAATCAGGAAGAAACGAATCGCCCAGTCACCGGTTTCATGGATTGCCTGTGTGATCGGTCGCGGTCCAAGAATATTGGACTTGTAGCCGCGACGATCATCAACAGCGGTATGAATGCTGCGATGAGAGCCGCAACCTTCATGGCTGACAATTTGCCGGCGCGGTCGTTCCACGGATACTTCATCACATCACTCGTTTGTCCTGCTCATACAGCACCTTACGGACACAGCTGGCCGCTGCTTTCAACACAACAAGCTGTGAAATCGCGTGTTTTCGTGTGTCAGCCCGCCGTATAATGTGCGTTTTGCCTGCTCTTTTGCCCGGAACCAATCGTCTGCCACCGGGTTTCGCTTCCATTGGGGACGCAATAGAAGCAACAGAGAGGCAAGATGATGAATAAGGTTCTCACACTGACCGCGGCAGCGTTTATCGCCACTTCCGGGCTGGCGTTCGCGCAGGATAGCGTCGTTATCGAAGTACCTCAAAGTGCCAGGGATTATGTTATCGCGCACCCCGCTGATCCGGTCGTGATTGAAGACGAACTATCGCAGGGCTATGTCGTTCCGCAGAACATAGTGGTTCGGCCGATTCCAGAAAGCCCGGGCTATGGCTATATCTACGTGGATGGCCGTCCCGTGATCGTGTCCATGCAGAATCGCCGGGTCGTTTATCTTACGGATACTTACGGAGATGTACCGGGCGAGGTGATTACTTACGTGGAACGGAATCCCGTCGATACGATCATAATCGATGGTCCTGTTGCTACCGGAACAGTGATCCCCGAGAACGTGCCTCTGGTCGCTGTTCCCGATCAGCCCCGTTATTCCTATGTCTATGTCGACGATGGCCGGCCTGCGCTGGTCGACAATGGAACACGCCGGGTTGTCTGGGTCCGTTAGGTATCCATGAGTGGAAATTGACCGCCCAAGGGCGGTCGATTTCGCCGCGTTCAGCTTCGGACAACAGCCGTTGCCTCGATTTCGACCAGTGCACGATCTTCCAGCAGAGCCACGACCTGCACCAGCGTCATTGCCGGATAGTGGCGGCCAAATACACGGCGGTAGGCTTCACCCAGCCGCCTTTGCTCGGCGACATAAGTCTTCTTGTCAGTGATATACCAGGTCAAGCGCACGATATCGGCCGGCTCGGCGCCGGCACTCGCCAGCACATCGGTGATATTGCGCATGGCTTGTTCGGCCTGTTCGACAAAATCATCCGTTTCGAATTGCTGATCCTTGGTCCAGCCGATCTGGCCGCCGACGAACAGCGTCTTGCCTTCGCCGATCACGCCGTTCGAGTAACCCTTCGCCGCTGGCCATCCCTGCGGCTGCACAATCTCTACCATGCTGTTTTTCCTGCCTTCGTAGTCTCTAATGCTGGTTGGCGCGTCGCAATTGGAAACGCTGTATCTTTCCTGTTGCCGTCTTCGGCAGAGCGTCGACGAATTTGATCGAGCGCGGATATTTGTACGGCGCGATCACCTGTTTGACGTGATCTTGCAACCGCTTGACCGTTGCCTCGTCGGCCGCAATACCGGCGCAGAGCACGATATGCGCCTGAACGATCTGGCCGCGGGCGTCGTCGGGCGCGCCGATCACCGCACATTCGCTTACCTCCGGATGCGCCAGCAAAGCTGCTTCGACCTCGGGGCCGGCAATGTTGTACCCCGACGAAATGATCATGTCGTCGGAACGCGCGGCGAAATGGAAATAGCCAGCCTCATCCTGGACAAACGTGTCCCCGGTCAGGTTCCATCCGTCGCGAACATATTTCTTCTGGCGCTCATCCGCCATGTAGCGGCAACCGGTCGGCCCACGCACGGCAAGCTTGCCGATCTCGCCGCGCGGCACTTCGCGCATGTCGTCATCGACGACAATCGCTTCATAACCGGTAACCGGTTTGCCGGTTCGTCCGGGGCCGGAATCGTCAAGCCGGTTGCTGATGAAGATGTGCAGCATTTCCGTCGAACCAATGCCGTCGAGCAGCGGTTTCCCGGTCTTCGCCATCCAGGCTTCATAGATGGGGGCTGGCAGCGTCTCCCCCGCCGAGACGGCAACGCGCAGAGATGAAAGATCCGCGCCCTCATTCATCGCTTGCAGCATGACACGATAGGCTGTCGGTGCGGTAAAGCTGACCGTTGCCTTATAAGTCTCGATGATTTCGATCATCTTCGGCGGCGTCGCCTGTTCGAGCAGAGTGGCCGCTGCCCCGAACCGCAGCGGAAAGATCGCGAGACCGCCGAGCCCGAAGGTGAAGGCGAGGGGCGGCGAGCCAACGAAAATATCGTCCGGCTGCACGTTCAATACCTCCTTGGCATAGGCGTCGGCAATCATCAGCAGATCGCGATGGAAATGCATGGTGGCCTTGGGTTCGCCTGTGGTGCCGGAGGTAAATCCGAGCAGCGCAACATCATCGCGGCCGGTTTTGACCGCCTCGAAACGCACGGGTTTGTCGAGCGCGATCCGGTCGAGTTCCGCATCGTGGTTGGCTGTGCCGTCGAAGCCGACGACGCGTTTCAGGAACCGGCTTTCCTTGGCGCACGCCACCATGTCTTCCATGATCCGCGTATCGCAGAGCGCGAGACTGACTTCGGCTTTGTCGACGATCTGGGCAAGTTCGCCGGCGCGCAACATTGGCATGGTATTGACCACCACGGCGCCAACCTTCGTCGCCGCCAGCCAGCAGGCAACCATCGCAGGATTGTTGGCGGATCGGATCAGGATGCGGTTGCCGGGTTCGACGCCGTAGTGCTCGATCAACGCGTGGGCGATACGGTTGGTCCAGTCCGTCAGCTCCTTGTAGGTGCGGCGGCGGCCGTTGCCGATCAGTGCCGTGTTATCACCGAAACCCTTGTTGACCATGCCATCGGTCAACTCCACGGCAGCGTTCAACCATTCCGGGTACTGGAAATTATCCATCAGAAATTCGGGCCAGTCTTCGGCCGGCGGAAGATTATCCCTGGTGAAGTGATCCGTATGCGCTGTCGGTCCCAATGTCATGTCTATCCCCTTGCAAGTTCATGCCTTGCGATGATTATTTTTTGTACGTCCGATGCGCCCTCGTAGATGCGCAATGCCCTGATTTCCCGGTAAAGCCGTTCGACGATATTGCCCTTGCGCACGCCGTCCCCGCCATGAATCTGCACGGCCTTGTCGATGACATTCTGAGCGTGATCGGTCGCATGGAGTTTGGCCATGGCTGCCTCGCGGCTCACCCGTTCGGCGCCGCTGTCTTTCAGCCATGCGGCGCGATAGACGAGGAGGGCGGCTGCATCGATATCGAGCGCCATATCGGCAATATGGCCCTGCACCATCTGCAGATCGGCCATGGGTGCACCGAAGAGATGGCGGCCATTGGCGCGGGCAATGGACTCATCGAGCGCGCGGCGGGCAAAGCCGAGCGCCGCAGCCGCGACGGTGGACCGGAAGACGTCGAGGACCGACATGGCGATGCGAAAGCCCTGACCCGGCGCGCCGATGAGGGCCGAAGCGGGAACGCGGCAATTCTCAAAGACAAGTCGCGCCAGCGGGTGCGGGGCGATCGTCTCCAGCCGCTCGGCGATTACCAGGCCTTTTGCACCGGCGGGAACGACGAAGGCGGAAATGCCCTTGGCGCCAGCGCCTTCGCCGGTGCGGGCGAACACCGTATAGACGTCGGCAATGCCTCCGTTCGAAATCCAGGTCTTCTCGCCATTAAGCACATAGCCGTCGGCATCCAGGATGGCCGAGAGTTCGATATTGGCTACGTCGGACCCGGATTGCGGTTCGCTCAGGGCAAAAGCGGAAATCGCTTCGCCGGCGCGGGTCCTGTGCAGCCAGGTCTGCTTGTGCGCTTCCGATCCGAATAGCGACAGCGCGCCGGTACCGAGCCCCTGCATGGCAAAAGCAAAATCGGCGAGTCCGTCATGCCGCGCCAGCGTTTCGCGAATAACGCAGAGGCTGCGGACGTCGAGCCTGCTGGCGGCATTTTCAGGATCAATCGCGGTATGATGCAGAAATTTGGCAGCGCCAAGCTCCTTCACCAATGCGCGGCAGGCCTCATCGACGTTCTCGTGATCGATGCCGTTGAGATTGTCTCCGGCCCATTTTTCAATGCTGTCGGCCAGTTCGCGGTGGCGGTCGTCAAAAAACGGCCAGGACAGAAAAGTCCGGTCACCCATCTCAATTGCCCTCGAAAACCGGCGTCTGATGCGCAACGAAGGCTTTGTAGGCGCGCTCGAAATCCTGCGTCTGCATGCAGATCGCCTGTGCCTGCGCTTCTGCCTCTATGGCCTGATCGATGGACATGCACCATTCCTGGTTGAGCATGGTCTTGGTCATCATGTGGCCGAACGTGGGCCCTTCGGCCAGGCGCTTCGCCAGCTTCAGCGCTTCGGCATCGAAGTTCCTCCGCCACGACAATGCGATTGTAGAACCCCCACCGCTCGCCTTCTTCAGCCGACATCGAGCGTCCGGTATAGAGAAGTTCGGCGGCGCGGCCCTGACCGATGATCCTCGGCAATATGGCACAGGCGCCCATGTCGCAGCCCGCGAGGCCCACCCGGGTGAACAGGAAAGCCGTTTTTGCATTGGTGGCCGCCAAACGCAGGTCCGATGCCATGGCGATGATAGCACCAGCACCAACGCACACGCCATCGACCGCCGCAATGACAGGCTTGCCGCAATGGATGATCGCCTTGACGAGATCCCCGGTCATGCGGGTGAATTCGAGCAGGCTCTTCATATCCATCTTCACCAGCGGCCCGATAATATCGTGCACATCGCCGCCGGAACAGAAATTGCCCCCATTGGAACCGAAGACCACCGCCTTGATGTCGTCGGCATAGGCGAGGGCGCGGAAACAATCGCGAAGTTCGGCATAACTGTCGAACGTCAGCGGGTTCTTGCGTTCCGGGCGATCGAGCGAGATGACCGCAATGCCGTCCTCGCAGTGCCATTTGAAATGGGTGGCCTGGTAGTTCGCCATCTCACGCATCTTGGTCCTCCCCGGGGCTGAGGCCCTGCGAATGTTCAATCGTATCGAGCATGGAGATCAGCCGTGCGGTGGTATCCGGCGACAGACTTCCGAAAATCTCATTGATCCAGAGTTGATGCGCCGCGGCCATCTTGGCGAATTCCTCACGGCCCTTGTGCGTCAGACGTACCAGCATGGCGCGCTTGTCACCGGCAACCGGCACGCGCAGCACGGCACCGTCCGCAACAAGCCGCTTCGATGATGCCCGTTACATTGCCGTTGGAAACGCGCAATGCCGAAGACAGCTCGCTCATCTTGAGACCCTCCTCAAAACGATAGAGCGCGGCCATGACGTCAAATCGCGGCAGCGTCGTATCGAACTCGATACGCAGCTTTTCCCGCACCGTCGCCTCGACATGCTTGGTGGCCTTCAACATCTTCAGCCAGACACGCAAGCTTTGCTTGACCAGCGCAGGGGATGGACTGGTCGCAGCGGACGAACGCTGGTCAGGATCGCTCATACTTCGCCTCCCGATATGGAAATAGCCTGGCCTGTGAAGGACCCCGAGTGCGGGCCGCAGAGCCACAGCACGATCTGCGCAATCTCGTCCGGCTGGATCAGCCGCTTCTGAGGATTGGTTGCGGCAAGCGCCGCAACCGCTTCGTCGCGGCTTTTCCCGGTCTTCTCCATGATGGTTTCAAGGGAACGCTCAAGCAGCGGCGTGTCGGTGAAGCCGGGACAGATCGCGTTGACGGTGATCCGGGTCTTGGCAAGCTCCAACGCCAGCGAACGCGTCAACCCGACGACACCGTGCTTGGCTGCAGTATACGCCGATACGTAGGGGTAGCCCTTTAGACCTGCAGTCGAGGCAATAGCTATAAGACGGCCGTTGTTGCGCTTCATCATGCCGGGAAGGGCGTGATGATAGGTCATGAAGACCCCGGTGAGATTGAGATCGATCTGGCTTTTCCAGGCCTGCAGGTCAATCCGGTGAAATGGGGCGCTTTCCGCGGCACCCGCATTGGCAACGGCAATATCGAGTTCGCCGACGTCCGCGCTGATTTGCTCAAACAAGCTTCGCGATGAGGCCTCGTCTGTCACATCGGCAACGATCGGCACGATCCGCTCCGATTTTGCAGCGGTCTCCTCCAGCACATTCTGGCGCCGTCCTGAAATGACCACGCGGGCGCCTTGTTCTGCCAGTTTGAGAGCGATCGCTGCACCGACGCCAGAGCCGCCGCCAGTGACCAAAGCAATTTTTCCGTCAAGAGAAACCGTCATTTATGCACCCTCGATTGGAGTGACAATCTCGGCGCGCTCGGCGAGCCGGAACATCTGGTCGCGGCCCTGGTGATACGGCTTCGGCCAGGCTTCGACCTTGTCGCCAAGCGCTACAGCCGCGTGCAGGGTCCAGTAGGGATCAGCCAGGTGCGGCCGGGCTAGACAGACGAGATCGGCCCGCCCCGCCAGCAGGATGGAATTGACGTGGTCGGGTTCGTAGATATTGCCGACCGCCATCGTTGCAATCCCCGTCTCATTGCGGATGCGGTCCGAGAATGGCGTCTGAAACATGCGGCCATAAACAGGGCTTGCCTGTATCGACGTCTGACCGGCCGACACATCGCAAATATCGGCACCGGCCTCCTGCAACATGCGGGCGACCTCCACGGCATCTTGCGGCGTGATACCTTGCTTGCCAACCCAGTCATTGGCGGAAATACGCACCGAGATCGGCTTTTCGCTCGGCCAAGCCAGGCGGACTGCCCGGAAGACCTCGAGCGGATAACGCATGCGATTGCGCAGCGAACCGCCATATTCGTCGGTGCGATTGTTCATCATCGGCGTGATGAACGACGACAGGAGATACCCATGCGCGGCGTGCAGCTCCAGCATGTCGAAGCCGGCACGGTTTGCCATTTCCGCCGCCGTGACGAATTGATCGCGCACCTGGTTCATGTCGGCGCGCGTCATGGCGCGGGGGATCTGATTATCCCTGGACCACGGCACGTTTGAGACCGAAAGAACCGGCCAGTTGCCGTCGGGCAAGGGAACGTCCGTGCCCTCCCAGCCGACGCGCGTCGAACCTTTCGCGCCGGAATGCCCGAGCTGGCAGCAGATCTTCGCATCGGTCTCGGCATGGACGAAATCGGCGATCCGCTTCCATGCCGCTTCATGCTCGGGAGCATACATGCCGGTGCAGCCGGGCGAGATACGTCCTTCCGGACTGACGCAGGTCATCTCGATGGTGACCATGCCCGCGCCACCCTTGGCGCGTTCGCCGTAATGCACGAGATGCCAGTCATTCGGCGTGCCGTCCACCGCCTTGTACTGGGCCATTGGTGAAACGACGACACGGTTCTTCAATTCCATCCCGCGCAGGCGGAAGGGCGCGAACATTGGCGCACGGCGGGTTCCTTGACGCGCACCGGCCTTTTCCTGGAACCAGCCCTCGGCGCTCGCCAGCCAGTTGCGGTCGCGCAAGCGAAGGTTTTCATGGCTGATGCGCTGCGAGCGCGTCAGGAGCGAATAGTTGAACTGGACCGGGTCCAGGCCGAAATAGCGTTCGACATCTTCGAACCATTCGAGCGAATTGCGCGCTGCCGATTGCAGGCGCAGCACCTGCAGGCGCCGCTCTTCTTCATATTTGCTGAAGGCCGCCGGAATTGACTTTTCCGTATGAAGATACTCGGCCAGAGCGATGGCGCTTTCCAGCGCCAGCTTGGTGCCCGATCCGATCGAGAAATGCGCCGTTGCCGCTGCGCCGCCGAGCAGGACGACGTTCTTGTAAGACCATTTCTCGCACAGCACGCGCGGAAAACTGATCCAGGCGGACCCGCGAATGTGATTGGCATTCGTCATCAGGGCATGGCCGCCAAGATATTTCGCAAAGATCCGCTCGCAGACCGCGATGGATTCCTCCTGGCTCATGTCACCGAAGCCGAACTTGTCCCAGGTGGCTTGACTGCATTCAACGATGAATGTCGCCGTGTCGCCGTCAAATTGGTAGGCGTGGGCCCACACCCAGCCATGCTCGGTTTGTTCGAAGATGAAGGTGAAGGCATCGTCGAATTTCTGGTGCGTGCCAAGCCAGACGAACTTGCATTTGCGTATGTCGATTTCCGGCTTGAAGTGCTCGGCGAATGTCGTGCGCGTGCGTGAATTCAGCCCATCCGCCGCGATGACCAGATCATATTCGCTCGCCAGCGCTGCCACATCGTCCACAGGCGTCTCGAAGCGCAGGTGCACGCCGAGCTCGCGGGCGCGGTCCTGCAACAGCAGCAGCAATTTCTTGCGGCCAATCCCGCAGAAGCCGTGGCCTGTCGAGACGGTTTCGGTATTCTTGAAATGGACCGCAATGTCGTCCCAATAGGCAAATTGCGCACGGATGGCTTCCGCGCTGACGGGATCATTGGCTGCGAGATTGCTGAGTGTTTCATTGGAGAGGACAACGCCCCAGCCGAATGTGTCGTCGGCCTTGTTGCGCTCGATAACAGTAATGTCACGTTCTGGATCGCGCAGTTTCATGCTGATCGCGAAATAGAGACCAGCGGGTCCTCCTCCAAGACAAGCGATCTTCATCAGACATGCACTCCGGTTTGACCTTCGTCGTGGCTTATCGTGTCACTGTGCGAAAATAATTTCAAGTATGAAATTTCATGCTTGAATAATTGCCGGATTGTGCGGATAGTCGGGCAGAAATTGGGAGGCGCGATATGGAAAACTATATCCGGATCGAACGACAGGATGGCTTTGCAGTCCTGACGCTGCAGCGCCCCGGCGTGCGCAACGCTCTCAACACCGGCATGCTCGAACAATTGGCGGAAGCCCTTTCGCAATTTGATCGCGATCCCGCGATACGGACCGTCATTTTGACCGGCGCAGAGGGTAATTTCGCCTCCGGTGCCGATATCGCCGAGATTGCCGGCAAGACTGCCGTGGATGGGGTCCAGGATATTCGCGCGCAATATTGGGAGACGGTTGCGAGGTTCAGAAAGCCGCTCATCGCGGCGGTTGAAGGCTTTTGTCTCGGGGGTGGTTTCGAGCTTGCGCAACGCTGTGATTTGATCGTAGCCGCGAACAACGCTGTGTTTGGCCAACCTGAAATACGGCTTGGCCTGATCCCCGGCGCCGGCGGCATTCAGCGCCTTGCAACGAGCATCGGCAAAGCCCGCGCCATGCGGCTGGTTCTCACCGGCGAGACGATTACGGGAGGTGAGGCGCTCGACTGGGGTCTCGTGTCGCACATAGCCGCGCCCGGCGAAGCGCTGCAGTTCGCTGTGGAACTCGCTGGCAAACTGGCAAAGGGCGCGCCACTGGCACAGCAATTCGCCAAGCAGGCCGTGCTGGTCGCATTGGACAAGCCGGAAGGCTTCGATCTGGAGCGCCGCTCGTTCGAGCTGCTGCTTTCGACGGAGGACAAGGCGGAAGGAATCGCCGCCTTCCGCGCCAGGCGCAAGCCGGAATTCAAGGGGCGCTGAAGTGACTGACGCGATTCATACGATTGCGATCGTTGGTGCCGGTGTCATGGGACGGGGGATTGCCCATCTCATGGCGCGAGGCGGAAAGCGGACAATCCTCTACGATGCTGCTGCCGGCATGGCGGCAAAGGCCAAGGCGACCATCCTCGCCGATATCGAGCAGCGCATTGCACGCGGCAAGGCGGCGGACGCGGAACTGGCCGCCTGCAGCGGCAATATCATTATCGCCGGCGAGTTAGCCGATCTTGCCCCTGCTGGCCTTGTTATCGAGGCGATCATCGAGACGCTTGAAGCAAAGACCACGCTCTTCCGTTCACTCGAAACTGTGTGCGGGGATAGCTGCATCCTCGCCACCAATACGTCCTCTCTATCGGTCACCGACATCGCCCATGTCCTGCAAAAGCCGCATCGCTTTGCCGGACTGCACTTCTTCAACCCGGCCACTGTAATGAAACTGGTCGAAGTCGTTGCCGGGCCGTCGACGGACCGTGCAACCACGAGGCATCTCGTAGAACTTGTCACTGGCCTTGGCAAAACGCCGGTCGAGGTACGGGACAGCCCGGGCTTCCTCGTCAATCGCTGCGCGCGACCCTTTTATGGCGAAGCGCTCAAATTGCTGGAAGAAGGCGTTGCCGATGCTGCAACCATTGACGCCTGCCTCAAATCGGCGGGCGGCTTTCCGCTTGGACCGTTCGAACTGATTGATCTCGTCGGCGTCGATATCAACCTCAATGCCACGCGCGCTGTCTGGAATGCTTTCGGCCAGTCGCCACGTTTCAAGCCGTCAGCGCTTCTCGAAAATATGGTGCGGCAGGGCCGGCTGGGGCGAAAGACCGGTGCCGGGTTCTATGATTATCCGCGCGAGGCAAATGCGCCCGCAGGTCACGAACCCTGCGATCCGGACATTTTTCTACGCGTGGCCTCCATGCTGGCCAATGAAGCTGCGTTCGCTTATCAGGAGGGGCTTGCCTCACCCGGCGCGATCAATACCGCCTTGAAGCTCGGACTCAATTTCAACCATGGTCCGGGCGATCTGGCGAAGATGATCGGCGTTGCCGCAATCATCGACACGCTGAACCGATGCGCGCAAGACGACGCGTCCGGACGCTACGGCGTTTGCACTGCGCTTGCGGAGTTCGCAGAACAATAGCGCCCCCCGGAACCCGCGCACATCGTCGTTATTATGCATCCATGGGGGCGACATTTGCCCATGGGGCAAGTATATCTGGTTTTGGCCAAATCGAGGCCCTCAACCATTATTCTCAGCCTTATCATATCCGTCAGGAGTTCGAACCATGGAGTATCGTCAACTTGGCCGCTCCGGTCTTAAAGTATCCGCGCTCAGCCTGGGCACGATGACATTTGGCGGCGGAGGCAAGTTTGCCAAGACCGGTGATACCGACCTGCAAGGCGCCAAGCGTCAGATCGGCATGGCGCTGGATGCCGGGATCAACCTTTTTGATACGGCCGATGTCTATTCGGCGGGTGCGTCCGAAGAAATCCTCGGCCAGGCCCTCAAAGGCAAGCGCGACAGCGTTCTCGTCGCCACCAAGGCCCGATTCAGCATGGGCGAGGAGACCAATGATGCCGGTCTTTCGCGCTACCACCTGATCCGTGCCGCCGAAGCCAGCCTCAAGCGCCTTGGCACTGACCACATCGATCTGTACCAGTTGCATCAGTGGGACGGCCTGACGCCACTCGATGAGACGCTGGAAGCGCTGGATACACTCGTACGTTCCGGCAAGGTGCGCTATGCCGGCGTATCGAATTTTTCGGGCTGGCATCTGATGAAGGCGGTGGGCACCGCGGCGCTGAAAAACTTCATCGCTCCTGTCAGCCAGCAGATCCATTACAGTCTTGAGGCGCGCGAAGCCGAGTATGAGCTGATCCCGGCAACGCTCGACCAGCAGCTCGGTGTCCTTGTGTGGAGTCCATTGGCCGGCGGGCTTCTTTCCGGCAAGTATCGCCGCGACAGGGCAACTCCGGAAGGCACGCGCCAGCTTGCCAATTGGGGAGAGCCGCCGATCCGCGATCAGGAGCGCCTCTACGATGTCATCGAGGTTCTCGTCGCCATCGCCGAAGCGCGCAATGTCTCGGCGGCGCAAATCGCGCTTGCCTGGCTCCTTGGGCGCAAGGGCATAACGTCTGTTATCGTCGGAGCGCGCACGGATGCGCAGCTGGCGGACAATCTCAAGGCGGCCGATGTGACCCTGTCTGCCGACGAACGGGCGAAACTCGACAAGGTTAGCCAGCTTCCGCTCATCTATCCATATTGGCATCAGGCGTGGACCGCTTCAGACCGCCTTTCGGCTGCCGATCTTTCGCTGATCGAACCGCACCTGAACAAATAAGAGGCTCATGCCGGCCATTGCGGCCTGAGGCTCATGCCGGCCATTGCGGCCTGAGGCTCATGCCGACCATTGAGGAATGTCGTCGCGCTCGCCAATGAGCGCGAGGCCGTGGGCGATCGATAGCAGTTCGCCGCCGCTTTCGATGCGTCCGTGATCGAAACGTTCGGTGAAGATGCGCCGCACGGCAGGAACGAAAGACGTGCCGCCAGTGAGGAATATCCTGTCGATCTGCCCGGGCAGGGTGCCGGTCTTTTCCAGCACGTCGTCAAGGGCCCCTTCGATCCGCGCCAGATCGCCCTCGATCCAGCTTTCGAACTCGGCCCGGCGGATGGTCTTGTGCCCGCCGCGCCCCAGCGGTGCAAAGTTGAATTCTGCCTCATCGGCCGATGAAAGCGCGATCTTCGTTGCCGATACCGCCTGATACAGCGGATAGCCTTCATCGTGATCGACCAGATCGACGAATATCTCCAGCTTTTCAGGCTCCAGGCTGTCACGCACGAGTTTCTTCAACGCTGCAAATTCTTTCGAGGTCTTGAAGATCGAAAGCTGGTTCCAGCGGCCGAAATTGGCGTACCAGGACGCCGGAACTTCAAGTGTCTTGTCGAAACTCTTGAAGAAACTGCCTTTTCCGATTTGCGGTGCCACAATCTGATCGATCATGCGGTAATCGAAATGATCGCCGGCAACACCAACGCCTGAATGGCCGATGGGCGCCGCGCTGAGCTTGCCACCCGAGGTTTCGAAGCGGATGATCGAATAGTCCGTCGTGCCGCCACCGAAGTCGGCCACCAGCACGGTGGCATCGGATTTGAGGTTCTGGGCAAAATAGAACGCAGCGGCGACCGGCTCGTAGACGAAATGGATTTCGGGAAAGCCGAACCGGGTCAGGGCCTCGTTATAGCGTTGGCTGGCCAGCGCCGGGTCCGGATTTGCACCGGCAAAGTGCACCGGGCGGCCGGTGACAATGCGGCTGCCGTCTGCAGGCCAGCTGTCTCCGGCATACGTCCGAAGGCGGCGCAGAAATATTTCCATGAGATCTTCGAACGTCTGGCGCTTGGCGAAAATCAGCGTTCCCTGAAACAGGGCACTGGCAGCAAAAGTCTTGATCGACTGCAGAAAGCGGCACTCGCCTGGATGATCGATGAACTGGCGGATTGCGGCATGGCCGGCCTCCACTTTCAGCGCCGACGCTCCGGCGAGCGGGTCTTTCATGAATGAAAGAGCGGTGCGCATGCTGTCGGCAGTACCCGCTGTGCTGGTAAAGGCCATGGAACGCGTCGCCGCTCCATCGGCCAAGGCCATGACTGTATTGGTCGTGCCAAAGTCGAAACCCAGCGCCTGAGCCATCGCAGCGCTCCTTTTGTCCAATGAATTTCAGAGATCGAAATGTTTGCCTGCGAAGGCGGCCCAATGCGCCCTCGGCAAGGGAGGCGGGTCATGCCACAGCCGGGCGACAGATGCAAGGGAGGAGCGCGGGATCTGGCGCCCTTGTTCTAGGGCGTCAGCGCCCGTTCTCCGGGGCTCTTGATAAAATCAACGAAAGCCCGCAGCGGCGCCGGCATGTGCGTGCGGCTCGGATAATAGAGGCGGGGGCCCGTAAAGCTCTGCCACCATTGGCTGAGAACCGGGACCAGATCGCCCCTGCCCAACGCCTCGCTCAAATACTCCTCGAACGTGTGGATCAGCCCCAGGCCCGCAATTGCCGCGCCGACCCCCAGCTCCGCGGTTGAAGCAATTAACGGCCCTTTAGGAGCTATCTTTATCACCTCGCCATTTCGTTCGAATTCCCACGAGAGAATGACGCCGCTGGCGAAGCGATGGCGAATGCAGGCATGATTGACCAGATCGCGCGGATGCTGCGGCGTTCCGCGCGCCGCAAGATAGGATGGCGCCGCGGCAGCCATGAACCGCTGGGTGCGCGGTCCGATCGGGATGGCGATCATGTCGCGCTCGATGCTTTCATCATAGCGAATGCCTGCATCGAAACCCGCCGCAAGCACATCGATGAAACTGTCAGTGGCGGAAATCTCCAGCGTGATTCCGGGATGCGCCGCGAGAAACCGGTTAATGATAGGCGAAAGAATCCTCTGTGCCGCGATCGTCGGCACATTGAGCTTGAGTGTTCCTGTTGGGCTATCGCGAAAATTGTTCAGCGCATCCAGCGCCCCGGCGATCTCACCGAGCGCCGGTGTCAGTCGCGCCAATAACTGGTTCCCCGCCTCGGTTGGCGTAACACTGCGCGTCGTCCGGTTGAGAAGGCGCACGCCCACATGTGCCTCCAGCCGGCGAATGGCCTCGCTCAAGGAGGACGCAGAAACGCCGCGAAGCGCAGCGGCGGCGCGAAAGCTGCGCGTTTCCGCTACGGCCACCAGCGCGCCGAGGTCAGGAAGGACTGAATCGATCATTGTGCATTTTTCCGAACAGCCCGTACAGAATGCAACAGATTATCGCACAAAGAAAGACCTCATATATTGCTCGTTGAACAGTTCTTCCGATGGACAAAACCAAGGAGCGTTGAGAATGCAATATCGTCAATTAGGTGCAACCGGACCGCGCGTTTCTGAGCTGGGCCTCGGCTGCATGGGCATGTCGGCGATCTATGGTCCCTCCGACCGGACGGAAAGCATCGCCACGATTCATGCGGCGCTCGAAGCCGGCATCACGCTGCTCGATACCGGCGATTTCTATGATTCCGGGCATAATGAGCTGTTGATCGCCGAAGCGCTAAAAGGCAGGAAGCGCGAGAATTCCATCATCAGCGTCAAATTCGGTGGGCTCCGCGATCCGGCCGGCGGCTGGAGCGGCTTTGACGCGCGGCCTGAAGCCACAAGGAATTTCCTTGCCTACTCGCTGAAGCGGCTCGGTGTCGATCATATCGACATATATCGCCCAGCGCGGCTCGACCCCAATGTTCCGATCGAAGAAACCATTGGCGCAATAGGCGACATGATCAAGGCTGGCTATGTCAAGCATATCGGCCTTTCGGAAGTCGGCCCGGAAACGATCAGACGCGCCGCCGCCGTTCATCCGATCGTGGACCTTCAGATAGAATATTCGCTGATCTCCCGCGGCATCGAGGATGGCATTCTCGAAACCTGCCGCGAACTTGGCATCGGCATTACGGCCTATGGCGTACTTTCACGCGGCCTGATCAGCGGACACTGGACGAAGGATCGCGCCAAGCCCGGAGATTACCGTGCCCACAGCCCGCGCTTCCAGGACGAAAATGTCGACAAGAACCTGGCCCTGGTCGATGCCTTGCAGAAAATCGCCGAAGCCAAGGGCGTCACTGTCGCGCAAATCGCCATCGCGTGGGTTGCGGCACAGGGCAAGGATATCATTCCGCTGGTCGGTGCCCGGCGCCGTGACCGGCTGGCGGAAGCGCTCGGCGCTCTCGAGGTAACGCTGACGCCAGTGGATATGGCCGCGATCGAAAAAGCGGTTCCAAAAGGCGCCGCTTCGGGCACCCGTTATGCTGAAGCGCAGATGGCGCACCTCGACAGCGAATCCCGGCATCAGCATTGATCGTCGCCCATGAAACCCCGGAGGCAGAACTGTCTCCGGGAAATGGCCCGGGATGTCGTTATCCCCGCGGCTTCTTTTCCGCATGCCCGCCAAACTCGCTTCGCATGGCGGAGAGGATCTTGTTGGCAAATTCGGCATTGCCACGCGAACTGAAGCGCTCCTGCAATGCAGCGCTGAGCACAGGGGTCGGGACGGCCTCGTCGATCGCTGCCATGACAGTCCAGCGGCCTTCGCCGGAGTCCGAGACATGCCCTTCGTAGCTCGCGAGCGCGGGATCCTCGTAAAGGGCATCGGTGGTCAGGTCGAGCAGCCATGAACTGATCACGCTGCCGCGCCGCCATACCTCGGCGATTTCCGGCAGGTCGAAATTGTACTGGTAGTGTTCAGGATGCTGCAGCGGTGTCGTTTCCGCGTCGGCTTCATGCGGACGCAGGCCGATATCGGCATTGCGCAGGATGTTCAGGCCCTCGGAATAGGCGGCCATCAGTCCGTATTCGATGCCGTTATGAACCATCTTGACGAAGTGCCCGGCGCCATGCGGGCCACAATGCAGATAACCCTGATCGGCAGTACTGCCGGTCTTTTCCGGCCGGCTTGCGGTGACCGGGACATTTCCTTTGCCCGGTGCAAGCCCGGCAAAAACGGGCGACAGATGCTCGACGACGGCTTTTTCTCCGCCGATCATCAGGCAATAGCCGCGCTCGAGACCAAAAATACCGCCGCTTGTCCCGACATCGACATAATGGATACCGTGTGATTTCAGCTCGCCGCTGCGCCTGATATCGTCATGATAGTAGGAGTTGCCGCCGTCGATGACGATATCGTCCGTGTCGAGCAGCGGGACGAGTTTGGCAAGGACCTGATCGACAACGGCGGCGGGCAGCATCAGCCAGACCGCGCGTGGCCGCGCCAGCATGGAAACAAACTCCTCCAGCGAGGTTGTCCCCTTGGCTCCCTGCCTTTCAAGATCGGTCATGCTCTCGGCGCGGGTGTCGTGCACGACACATTCGTGGCCATGCTTCATCAGGCGCTGCGCCATATTGTTGCCCATGCGTCCCAATCCAATCATACCAAGCTGCATCTCGAGTCTCCTCGGTAAGGGGTGAAATCTGTATTGGAGGCTGCACGTTATCCGGGACCGGGACAATAACCAAGGTATCCCGCGCCTGTTTGAAGGCACGAACTTTGGCACGATATGGTGAGATCACGGGTGCCATGATCGATGCGCCGCGAGATCGTGGTCCGCTCTCGGCGATCGCCACTCACCACCGGCGGTAACGGCGATCGTAGATGATCAGCGGCGTATTGAATTGCATCTGTTCGAATTGCGCGCGGCTCGCAGCGCGGCGGTCAAGCTCCAGATTAAGCAGGCAGGAGGCGAGATCCATCGGTTCCGCGCCTGAAGCCGTAGGATGCGCAGGTCTGGCCATCGATCGCCCGCCGTTCTTCGGGTGTCATTGTCGTGCATCCGGCGATAAGCAGGATCAGCAGGAGCGCCGAAAGGGTCACTCGTCTCATCGGTTTCTCCCGCCAGTTACCCGGGGTATCATTGGGCTGGTTTGAACTGCTTTCGCTTGCGCTCTTTGCGTTCACGCTCATGGCGTTCCACTGTGGCGATAAGATTTTGGGAAGCAAAATAGGCGTAGCCGACAACGAGAGTACCCAGGACTACAGATGTAATCAGATATGCCAATTCGTTCGTCATCTGAATCCTCGAGCCAAAGTGGCTTTGCCAGTTATATGTAGCCCATATGATGTCACGAGCCAATAGATGCTCGATACAACAACAAAAATCCAGCGGCGAGAATCGTAGGATAGCGTTACCTCCGGATTGCTCATCAATACCGCTGCAGGGCCTATAAAGCCGACTACAACCGTTGCCGTTGATAGACGATCAAGCGATGCAGAAAAATACTTTACTATCTCATTGTCACGAGCCTGAGTATCAATATCGGCGTTCATTTAAGCGCTTCCTGTGCAGAAAACAGGACCGCACTATCCCAATTCCTCAGGATATTTGACAGCCAGACTTTGGTTGAACGGACTGATCAGGAAAGGAGGGTCAATGACCATCAGGTCACATCAGGAATGGGCCGACAATCATGAATAGAATAATAGCGCCTGCCAGAAACGGCAGGATTGAAAACCCCGAGGAGGTGGGTTGGGGTCTCAATACCAATTTGGCAATGTCAGCAGCACTGTTGCTGCGATTTCGGTAAATATGACGAAGACGACGAACGGAATGAACCCGTCGCTGATCTTCCGGTTGTCATTGGCTGCTGCAAAGCTCATTAAAGGCTGCTCCCGATTTAACGGCCCTCGCAGTACGCAAACGGGCCATGATCGTCAGTGCCGAAACTCGGCTTGGTCACGCAACTGTAACAGCTTGAAACCTTTTGTCACCAAAAAAGTTCTCATCCCTGCTCAATCTCGGCGTGAACTGCTCTTTCCGGCGCCGGCGCATGCTTTCGAAACAATGTAATATCAAAGGTTTGTTTCCAGCGGCGCATGTGCAGGAAACAGATGCGCCGCCGGGGTTTTTTCACTCTGCTGGCGTTGCCACCGGGGCAATAACGCCGGAATTGTGGCCTGATTCGCCTTCAAAATGGCTGCCATGACTGGAATGCCTGAGCGGACGATTGCCCGAGAGCGCGCGCACCAGCACGTAGAACACCGGTGTCATGAACAGGCCGAACAATGTCACGCCGATCATGCCGGCAAACACCGCTATGCCCATGGCGCTGCGCATTTCCGCACCGGCGCCGGTCGAGGTGACGAGCGGCACCACGCCCATGATGAATGCCAGCGACGTCATCAGGATCGGCCGCAACCGCAGCCGGCTTGCCTCGATCACCGCCTTGAAGGGCGTTGCTCCCGCAAACTCGAGCTCGCGCGCAAACTCGACGATCAGGATGGCGTTCTTGGCAGAGAGACCGACAAGCACGATCAGCCCGATCTGCGTGAAGACATTGTTGTCTCCAGCCGTCAGCCAGACACCGGTGAGGGCGGCCAGCAGCCCGAGCGGCACGATCATGATAATCGACAGCGGCAGGGCCAGGCTTTCATATTGCGCAGACAGCACCAGGAACACCAGCAGGATCGACAGCGGGAAGATCAGGTAGGCAGAGTTGCCCGCTATGATCTCCTGATAGGTCAGTTCCGTCCACTCGAACCCGATCCCGGCGGGAAGCGTTTCGGCAGCGATCTTCTCCACCGCCGCACGCGCCTGACCGGAAGAGTAACCCGGTGCCGCATTGCCGTTCACATCGGCTGAAAGGAAGCCGTTATAGCGCATGACGCGATCCGGTCCGGCACTCGACGAGACCTTGAGCAGCGCCGACAGCGGGATCATTTCTCCCGAGCCGGAACGAACCTTCAGATCGCCAATGTCTTCGGCCTTGGCACGGAAATCCGATTCCGCCTGCATGCGGACGGAATAGGTACGGCCGAACTTGTTGAAGTCGTTGACGTAGACCGAACCCAGATAGATCTGCAGCGTGTTGAAAATCTCCGGCAGCGATACATTGAGCTGACGCGCTTTGGCACGGTCCACATCGGCATAAAGCTGCGGGACATTGATCTGGTAGCTGGAGAACAGGCCCGTCAGCTCGGGCGCCGTTGCCGCCTTGCCGAGGAACGCCTTGGTCGCCTCGTCGAGGGCCTGATAACCAAGTCCGTTGCGGTCCTCGATCTGCAGCTTGAAACCGCCGATTGCGCCAAGACCCTGGACGGGGGAGGCGGGAACACGGCGCTGAACGATTCCTGGATGCCGAACAATTGCTGGTTGAGCTGCATCGCGATCGCACCGGCACTGAGTTCCGGTGTCTTGCGTTCCTCGAATGGCTTGAGCGACACGAAGACAATCCCGGCATTGGCACTGTTGGTGAAACCATTGATCGAAAGGCCCGGGAAAGCGATGGTGCTTTGGACACCCGGTATCTTGAGCGCCATGTCGCCGATGCGGCGGACAACGGCTTCAGTCCGGTCGAGTGTTGCACCATCCGGCAGCTGGGTAAAGCCGACCAGATACTGCTTGTCCTGCGGCGGCACGAAACCGCCCGGCACGCTCTTGAACATGAAGGCCGTCGCGCCGATGAGCAGGAGATAGATGCCCATCATCGCGGTCTTGCGCGAGATCACGCCGCGCACGCCCTTGCTGTAGCCATTGGCGCCGCGCGTAAACACAGCGTTGAAGCCACGGAACAGCCAGCCCAGCGTCTTGTCCATGAATCGTGTCAAGGCATCTTTCGGTTCGTCATGCCCCTTCAGGAGAAGAGCGGCGAGGGCAGGTGACAGGGTCAGCGAGTTGAAGGCCGAAATGACCGTCGAGATCGCAATCGTCAGCGCGAACTGGCGGTAGAACTGTCCCGTCAACCCGGTGATGAAGGCGAGCGGCACGAATACTGCCACCAGCACCAGTGCAATGGCGATGATAGGTCCGGAAACCTCGCGCATGGCCTGTATCGTGGCCTGTCGTGGCGCAAGTCCGTTCTCGATATTGCGCTCGACGTTTTCCACCACGACGATGGCGTCATCCACCACGATCCCGATGGCGAGCACCAGACCGAAAAGACTGAGCGCGTTGACGGAAAACCCGAAGAGATGCATCACCGCGAACGTACCGATGATCGAGATAGGCACCGCGATCAGCGGAATGATCGAGGCGCGCCATGTCTGCAGGAACAGGATCACCACCAGCACAACCAGCACGACCGCTTCGAGCAGCGTGTGCACCACGGCCTCGATCGAGGCACGGACAAACTGTGTCGTGTCATAAACGATTTCGTAGTCCACACCTTCCGGCATGGTCAGCTTCATCTCGTCCATCACGGCACGGACCTGATCGGCGATCTGGATTGCGTTCGAACCCGGCGCCTGGAATACGGGGATAGCGACGGCAGGTTTGTTGTCGAGCAGCGAGCGCAGCGAATACTGGGCGGCGCCAAGTTCGATCCGCGCAATATCGCGCAAATGGGTAATCGCCCCATTTGGAGCGGTCTTGACGATGATCTGGCCGAATTCTTCCTCGGTCTGCAACCGTCCTTGCGCGTTCACCGACAATTGCAGGTTGACGTCATTCGGGCTCGGCGAAGCGCCGATGACACCCGCGGCAGCCTGCACGTTCTGCGCGCGGATTTCGCTGAGAACATCCGTTGCCGAAAGGCCAAGCTCCGCCGTCTTCTGCGGGTCGAGCCACACACGCATGGAATAATCGCCCGAACCGAACAGCTGCACATCGCCGACACCATCGATACGGGCCAGCCGGTCCTTGATGTTGATCAGGGCGTAATTGCGCAGATAGGTGATGTCGTAGCGATTGTTCGGTGAGATCAGGTTGACCACGAGCATCAGATCCGGCGAACTCTTCACCGTGGTGATGCCGAGGCTGCGTACTTCTTCCGGCAGGCGGGGTTCGGCCTGCGAGACGCGGTTCTGCACAAGCTGCTGTGCCTTGTCTGGGTCCGTACCGAGGGCAAAGGTGACGGTCAGCGTCATCTGGCCGTCGGCGGTTGCCTGGCTGCCCATGTAGAGCATGTCTTCGACGCCGTTGATCGATTCCTCGATGGGCGTCGCCACGGTTTCGGCGATCACCTTCGGATTGGCACCCGGATATTGCGCCCGCACCACGATGGATGGCGGCACAACATCCGGATATTCCGAAACCGGCATGGCCGTCAGGGCAATAAGGCCGCCCAGGAAAATCACGAAAGAAAGAACGCCCGCGAAAATCGGGCGATCAATGAAGAAATTGGAGATATTCATTTCAGGTTCCAAACCTGCCCCTCGCGGGGCTCTCAATTATTGCTTTGCCTTGGCCTGGTCGGCCAGCGCCTGCTGGTTGGGCGCCTGGCCACCCATCGCCACCGTTTCAGGCGCGACGAGTGAGCCAGGCCGGACGCGCTGCAGACCATTGACCACGATCCTCTCGTCCGCCTGGAGGCCGGCCGTGACGATGCGCAGCCCGTCGGCCCGGGCGCCAAGGGTAATCTCGCGATACTCGACGATATTCTGGGGATTGACGACCATGACGAACTTCTTGCTCTGGTCGGTTCCCACAGCCTTTTCGTCGACCAGCAGTTCCTGCCGTTCGTTGGCCTGGCCCATGCGTACCTTGGCGAATTGGCCCGGCATGAGCTTGCCGTTCGCATTGTCGAACACCGCGCGAACCTTGACGGTACCGCTGGCCACATCGACGCTGTTGTTGATCAGCTGTAGTTTGCCTGCAACGCCGCTCGAGCCCTGCACGTCCATCTGCACCGGGATGCGATCAACGAAATCGCGGCTGTTCAGGCCCTCGGGAAGTCCGGCAAGCGCATTGGCAACGACGTTCTCGTCTGCTTCGAAGCTCGCATAGATCGGGCTGATCGAAACGAGCGATGTGAGAAGCGGCGCGCTCGGACCCGCGGCGATCAGATTGCCCGGGGTGATTTCGATACGCCCGACGCGGCCGGTGATCGGCGCGCGAATATCGGTATAGTCAAGGTTGAGCATTGCCGTCTGGAGCACCGCCTGCGCGGCCTGAAGGTCAGCCGCAGCGCTTGTCTGGACATTGAGACGCTGATCATAGTCGCTCTGCGAAGCAAAGCGCGAATTCACGAGCTGCTTGCCGCGTTGAAGCTCATTCTTTGCAAAGTCGAGTTTCGACTGGGCGGAATTGACCTGGGCGCGGGCCCGCGCAACTTCTGCCTCATAGGGGGCGGGATCGATTTTGACCAGCAGGTCACCCTGCTTGACGATCGCGCCTTCCTTGAAAGCAATCGATTGGACAGCGCCGGCAACGCGCGAGCGCACCTCGACCGCATCGATGGCCTCGAGGCGGCCGGAGAATTCGTTCCACTGGGTCACTAGCTTCGGCTGGACGACGGCCACGGAGACGGGCATGGCCTGGGCTGCGGCTGGCTGCTTTTCGCCTTCCGCATGGCTTTTCGGGAGTTCGAAGAACTGCGTGCCACCGACCGCCGCAAGCGTCAGAACAATACCGCTGACATAGAGACTTTTCTTGAAAGTGCTGATTGACATCGTGGTCATCCTGCTTTGAAGGTGTGTGCCATTGGGAGGATGGCAAATCGGGAATTCATGATTGACGTTCCATACCGGTCGGTATAGAACGGCTGATATAAGGCTGCGGCACAGCAGCTGTCAACCGATTTTATACCGACCGGTATAATTCTTCTAGGGAGTCTTGTCCATGGGACGGCCGAGGGAATTTGATGCGGACGATGCCTTGCAGACGGCTTTGGAGCTGTTCTGGCGAAAGGGCTATGAAGGCACGTCCATCACAGACCTGACCGACGGCATGGGCATCACCAAGCCCAGTCTTTACGGTACTTTCGGCAACAAGGAAGAACTCTTCCGCATGGCACTTCAGCGTTACGAGGAGAACTACATGGCGTTCTTCTGGAGCGCCCTCGAACAGCCGGATGCGCGCACCGTCGCTTTCGATATTTTGCGCGGTTTCGTCAATGCCCAGACTGAGGAGTGCAATCCCGGCGGGTGTCTCGTCGTTAACGCGGCCAGGGCCTGCAGTGATGCCGCACTGGAGATCCACAAGACCATTGTCGAACGAATCCAGGTCGGGCAGAAGGCGCTTGCCAGGCGCTTCGATCGCGCCAAACGGGAAGGCGATCTTCCCGCGGACAGCAATCCCGAGGATCTTGCCCGTTTCATCATGACGGTGGCGCAAGGCACGGCCGTCCAGGCGTCGAGTGGCGCAGGCCGCGACGAGGTCTACCGGCTCGTTGATATCGCCATGAAGTCGTTTCCGCGCTCATAAAACGACTTTCAGCAACTGTTGATTAAGGCAGCAGGCTGTATACTCGCGGCCGGACGATCATCGTTTCCGTCCATGTCGCGACGGCGACCGCCGACGCTGGATGCCGACGATCCCGCCGCCCTTGTTTGAGGGGCATTGTGAAATTGGACTCAGTCAACCCGTCGCAGCAGCAGGCAACACCGAGCTTCGTCGAACTTTTTCACCCCCAAGCTTGTTACGGTCCTGCGCGAAGGCTACGACCGCGCGAAATTTCGGGCGGATCTCATTGCCGGGCTGACGGTTGCGATTGTTGCGCTGCCGCTGTCGATGGCGATTGCCATTGCGTCTGGCGTCACACCGGACAAAGGGCTCTTTACCGCCATCATTGGCGGGTTCATCGTATCGGCGCTTGGCGGAAGCCGTTTCCAGATCGGCGGTCCGGCGGGGGCCTTTATCGTGCTAGTCGCATCGACCGTGGACCGCCACGGCGTCGATGGCTTGATCCTGGCGACACTGATGTCCGGGACCTTCCTGATTATTACCGGCTATCTGAGACTGGGGACCTACATCAAATTCATCCCCTATCCGGTTACCGTGGGCTTCACTGCCGGCATTGCGGTGATCATCTTTGCCAGCCAGCTGAAAGAACTGTTCGGCCTCAATCTCGCAGGTAAGGAGCCGGGTGACCTGTGGCCCAAACTTGTCGCGCTGGGCGAGGCTGCAGGTACGATCAATCTCGCCGCCGTTGCGATCTCGCTTCTGACCATTGGCGCGATTATCGCGCTGAAGCTCTGGCGGCCATCGTCGCCGGGCATGCTGATCGCGGTGTGCCTTGCCTCGTTGGCAGCAGCCCTGTTCGGCCTTCCAGTTGAAACGCTCGGCACGCGCTTTGGCGGTATACCCCGCACCTTGCCTGTTCCCGCCCTGCCGGCGTTTACACCGGAACTTGCATTGGCGGTGCTTCCCGATGCCGTCGGTTTCGCGCTGCTCGGAGCAATTGAGTCGCTCTTGTCGGCGGTTGTGGCGGATGGGATGACTGGAAGGCGGCATCGTTCGAATTGTGAACTGGTTGCGCAGGGCTTTGCCAACATGGGATCGGCGCTCTTCGGCGGCATTTGCGTCACCGGCACCATCGCCCGGACTGCAACCAACGTTCGTGCCGGCGCCTATAGCCCGATCTCGGGGATGTTGCATTCGGCGTTCCTGCTGGTTTTCATGCTCGTGGCGGCGCCGCTCGCCAGCTTTATCCCGCTCGCCGCACTCGCTGGCGTTCTTGCGGTCGTTTCCTGGAATATGGTTGAGAAGGAAGCGTTCCGCGCGCTCATCCGTTCGTCGCGCGGTGATGCGGTCGTGCTTCTCGTCACCTTCGCACTGGTCGTCTTCCGCGACCTTACCGAGGGTATCGTGGTTGGCTTTGCACTTGGTGCTATCCTGTTCATCGATCGCATGGCCAAGAGCGTCGCGCTGGAGGCGCATGAACCCTTTGCCGTCGATGACGTGGCCGATGCGACCAATGGAGACCACACCGACTACAACAACCGGACCGGGACAGATCCGGACACGGTTGTCTACCGGTTGACCGGTGCTTTCTTTTTCGGTGCGGCCTCCACTGTCGGCACCATCCTTGATCGCATTGCCGATCAGCGGCGCAATTTCATTCTCGACTGCTCGGCGGTGCCTTTGCTCGATTCCACGGCTGCCAACGTTATTGAAGCTTCGGCGCGCAAGGCCGAACGGGCCGGCGTCCGGTTCCTTATCACTGGCGCTTCTCCAACTGTCAGGCGCATGCTGCGTGCCCATGGCGTGCGCCCGCCCCACGTTGCCTATGCCGCGACAATCGGGGACGCAAAGGCACTGCTTCGCTCTCCGGCCAGCGGGAAATCCCGACTGAAATAACCAAACCACCAATTCAGCCCCGTGGCGGCAGCTGGTTTGATTTTTGAGGGCCGGAACGCAGTGAACGTTCGGGACCATCAGGCCGAATTAAGTCAACCTGTTGCGGAACAGCCAGGCCGAGAAGGGCAGGGTGATGGCGGCAATTGCGACCAGCGCCAGCATTTCCGGCAGAAGCTGGCTTATCCCGGCATCCTCCAGATAGACCTGATGCGTGATGCTGATGGCGTAGCGCAGCGGATTGATCAGCGTGAAATACTGCAGGATATCCGGCATGTTGCCGATTGGCGCTGTCAGGCCCGACAAAAGCATGAACGGCATCAGCAACACGAATGAATAGATCATTGCCTGCTGCATATTGGCCGCCAGCGACGAGATGAACAGGCCGATGCCGACCGCCGCCGACAGGAACAGCACCAGCCCGAGATAGAGGATGAAATAGGAGCCGGTAAAGGGGATCTGGAACCACAGCTGCGCCACCAGCAGGATTGTCGTCGACTGGCTGAGCCCGACCAGCATGGAGGGCAAGGCCTTTCCGACCATGATCTCCGAAGGCCGGAACGGCGTCACCAGCAGCTGGTCGAACGTCCCTGCCTCCCGTTCGCGTGCAACCGACATGGCGGTCAGCATCAATGTCATCATCATGGTGATCGTGCCGATCAGCGAGGGGATCATGTACCAGCGCGTCTCGAGGCTTGGATTATACCAGGCGCGCGTCGTCACCTTGACGCCGCTATTCGCCTCTGGGCCGTTCTCGGCGCGCCACCTTGTGGTGAAGTCGGCGGCGATGGTGTTGACATAGCTCTGCGCGGTGCCGGCCGTATTGGAATTGCGGCCGTCGGCGATGATCTGCAACTTGGCGGGCATTCCGGCCATCAGCCGCTTCTCGAAATCCTGGTCTATGACCACCACAAGCAAGACCCGCGCTTCATTTATGAACTGTGCGATGTCCGATGTCCGCTGCAGCTGTCGCTACCCGGCTGAACGTGCCAGAACCGTCGAGCTTGGCGGCAAGCTCAATCGAGGCCGCGCTGTGGTCATGGTCGAGGACCGCATAGGGGACGTTGTTAAGGTCATAGCTTGCCGCATAGCCAAAGATCAGGCATTGCAGGATTGGCGGCAGGACCAGCACGACGCGGCTCTTCGGGTCCTTGAACATCGCCAGCAATTCCTTGCGTATCAGCGCGATTATCCGGAAAAAGGATTCTTTCATGGCTGCCTCCGGCGCAAAGATTCCGTTGGCGCGCTCATTGATCCAACTTCTTGCGCGTTGCAAAAACAGAGGCTGTCATCAACACCGTTGCCATGACGGCAAGCACGGCCGCGTTAGGCAGGATCACCGGCCAGATATCGCCGGCAAGGAACAGCGTCTGCAGGACGCTGACGAAATAGCGTGCCGGAAATATATGGGTGATAATCTGGATCGCCAGCGGCATGCTTCTGATATCGAACATGAAGCCCGACAGCATCATTGCGGGCAGGAAGGTGACGACGAGCGTGATCTGGCTGGCAACGAACTGGCTCTTGGTCACCGAGGAAATCAGCAGGCCTATCCCCAGCGCCACCAGCAGATAGAGCATCGACACGACCACCAGTATCCACAGCGAACCGCGCAGCGGCACGCCGAACAGCACCTGACTGCCGATGACCGACAATGCCAGTCCCAGCATGCCGAGGACAAAATAGGGCACGGTCTTGCCAAGCAGGATTTCGCCGGGCCGCGCAGGGGTGACGAACAGCGCCTCGAAAGTGCCCCGCTCCCATTCGCGTGCCATCACCAGCGCTGTCAGCAGCGCGCCGATCAGCGTCATGACGAGGACGATCAGCCCCGGCACCAGAAAATACGTGCTGTCATTGGCTTCGTTGAACCACAGCCTCATCTGCAAATCGATCGATGCCCCGGCGTTCAGTATCTCGCCCTGGGCCGCCTGCCGCGCCACCCAGGTCCCCACCGCACCTTGTGCATAGCCGAGGGCGATGCGCGCGGTGTTGGCATCGCTGCCATTGACGACAACCTGGATTTCCGCGGTGCCGGCCTGCACGTCGCGGGCAAATTGCGAAGGGATGCGCACAATGCCGTTGACGGTCTTGTCCATGAGCAGCCGTTCCGCTTCCGCCATCGTCTTGACCTGATGCGTCTCGAAATAATCGGAGAGTTCGAAGCCGGAAACCGCGCCGCGTGCCTCGGCCGATGATTCTTCCATCACCAGGGCCACGGGAAGATTTTTCAGGTCGAACGAGAGGCCATAGCCGAACAGCACCAGCAGGATCATTGGCATGACGATGCCGACGGCAATGCTGCTCGGGTCGCGCACCACCTGCCATGATTCCTTGCGCACCAGCGCCATGATGCGGCGAAAACTGCCCTGACCGGGCCGGGAGGATGAAGCTGTCATGCCGCCTTCCTCGTCTCCTTGCGCGATTCCTCGACGATGGCGATGAAGGCATCTTCCATGTTCGGCTCTTCGCCATTCTTCGGCTCGGCATGGGCACGGATTTCGGCGGGCGTGCCTTCCGCGAGATTGCGACCGGCATCGAGAATGATGATGCGGTCGCAATATTCCGCCTCTTCCATGAAATGCGTGGTGACGATCACCGTAACGCCCTGTTCGGAGAGCGCGGTAATTCGCCCCCAGAACTCCCGCCGCGCCAGCGGGTCGGCGCCGCTGGTCGCCTCGTCGAGAAAGAGAATGTCCGGCTCGTGCAGCAGTGCGGCAGCCATGGCGAGGCGCTGCTTGAAACCTCCCGGCAGCTGTCCGCTTGGCAATGTTGCGAGTTCGCCGAGTTCGAACTGGTCCTTTGACCAGGCGATTCGCTCGCGTTTTTCGCGCCGCGCAGTCCATAGGCGCTGGCGAAGAAGTCGAGGTTCTCATCGACCGAAAGATCGCCGTAAAGCGAAAACTTCTGCGCGACATAGCCAAGCTTCTGTCGCGCTTCCGCCCGCGAGGTGCGCAGATCCGCACCCGCCACGCGCAAAGTTCCACTGGTCGCGGGCATCAGCCCGCACAGCATGCGGAACGTCGTGCTTTTCCCGGCACCGTTGGGCCCGAGGAGACCGTAGATCTCACCGCGCCTGACCTGAAAACTGACATGATTGACGGCGGTGAAGTCGCCGAAAGTGCGAACGAGATCGTGGACTTCCACCGAAATCCCGTCGCCGTTGCCCGGCTTCGACCTATCCAGTGTCACCTCACTGGACTGGCTCTTGCTCGCGACGGCGCTGAACAGCACCATGAAACCATCTTCAAATCGCGCCGCAGCCGGTTCCAGCTTGACCGGGCGATCGTCGATCCTGATTTCGCCGCGATGGTCCGGCTTCTTCACCACGCGCACTTTGCCGGCTTCCGGTACGGCATCGGCAATGCCCTCCTGCCGGAATAGCCGCGCCTGCAACGACCGGGCCGTCATGCCTTTTTCGGGTGTGACGATGAACACATTGTCCTTTGCTTTCGCGGTGATCTCGTCAGGTTTGCCCTGCGCCAGAACCTTGCCAAGATGCATGACCACGGCGTGGTCGCAAAGTTCCGCCTCATCGAGATAGGAGGTGCTGACGACAACGGTCAGGCCATCTTCGTGCACGAGCTTGGTGACGATCTCCCAAAGCTCGCGCCGCGACAGCGGGTCGACACCCACGGTCGGTTCGTCCAGCAACAGCAGTTCCGGCGCGCGGACCAGCGTGCACGCAAGGCCGAGCTTTTGCTTCATGCCGCCGGAAAGCTTGCCGGCGAGCCGCTCGGTAAAGCGTCCAAGATCGGTCATTTCCATCAGACGCGGATAGATCTCCCGGCGCTGCTCCCCGGTGATGCCATGCAGGTCCGCATAAAGATCGAGGTTCTGCTGAACGCTCAAATCCTCATAGAGGCCGAATTTTTGCGGCATGTAGCCGATGCGGTTCTGTATGGTTTGCGGGTCGGCGGCGACGTCGATGCCAAGCACTTCCAGCTCACCACTTGTCGCGACCATCAACCCGGCGATCAGGCGCAGGAGGGTCGTCTTGCCCGCGCCGTCAGGTCCCACCAGTGCGGTCAGCGTGCCTTGCCGTGCCTCGAACGAAACACCTTCCAGCGCCTTGACGATTTCGCCCGTTTCGCGGCGGAAACTCTTGTGGATGGTCCGCGCCGTGACGGGGGAGGGTGGCGCGGCGCCGGTCATGACTTTGCCTTGGCATCCGCATTCTGGGGCTGGGCCTTGGGCGCCTCGTCAGGCAGCAGCATTACCGATGCGGGCATGCCGAGCCGCAGCATGTCGTCCGGGTCTTCAACGAATACCCGAACTTCATAGACAAGGCTGGTACGCAGATCCGTTGTCTCGACAGTCTTTGGCGTAAACTCCGCCACCGGCGAGATGAAACCGATCCAGCCGTCGAGCGGACGATCCGGAAAACTGTCGGTCGTCACGTTGGCGCGCATGCCGGAACGGACGTGCCCGAGATTGGTTTCCGAGACATATGCACGAACCCACTTCGTACCGATCGTTGCCAGTGAAAAGACCGGCTTCGTCGGTGCTGCCATTTCACCCGGTTCCATCAGCCGCGAGCGGATGACCGCGTCGAACGGTGCGACGAGCTCGGCATCGTCCAGTTCCTGCCGTATCAGCGCCAGTTGCGCCTCATTGGCGCGCAGTTGCGCCTCGGCCTGCAGCAATTCTTCGGCGCGCGGACCCGCGATGGCAAGGTCGAGCGCGCTTTGCGCCACTTCCACCTTGGCATCGGCTACTCCGGCCGCAGCTTTCGCTGTGTCAAGATCCTGCTTGCTGATCGTATTGGTGGCCGTCAGTGCAGCACGCCGTTCAAACTGTACGTTGGCATTGGCGGCGTCGGCCTTGGCGGAGGCGAGATTGGCCCGCGCCTGGGCTATTTCCTCGGGGCGGCTGCCGTTGCGCAACTTCATCACCATGGCACGTTGCGCGGCGACGGTCGCGTCGGCTTGCCGGACCTGCGGTGCAAGGCGGCTGATATCGAGGCGAGCCAGAACCTGGCCTTTTTTAACGATGTCGCCTTCCTCAACCAGAACACCTGCGATGCGTTCGGAACCATTGAACGCCAGGGACGCCTGTCTGAAATCGACATTGCCGTAAAGTGCCAGCGCGTCATTGGCCGGCGGCCGGTGCAAATACCACCACGCGCCACCGCCAATCCCGGCGAGGACAAGAATGGGAAGGATTATTCGAAGTGGCTTGTTCATGACAACCACCATAAACAAAGAGCCATCATATGTCAAATTAGAATTTCAATTTTAACTTTCAAACACCACCGGTTTCGTGTAATATGATTCGTATGGCACGGAAAACTCCACGCAAGCTCCCCGGCCGCCGCGAAGACGGCGCCACGACGAAGGCCCAGATTCTCGAGGCGGCTGGCGAGATATTCGCTGAAAAAGGATTCGATCGCGCCACCGGCAAGGAGATCGCCGAGCGGGCAGGCAGCAACTCTGCTGCGGTCAACTACTATTATGGCGGGATTGAAGGGCTTTATACCGAAGTGCTGGTCGAGGCGCATCGCCGCCTGCTGACCTACGACAGACTTGTGGCCCTTGCAGAAGGGCCGGGAGACCCACGGGAAAAGCTGAAGACGCTCATCGGCCTGATTGCGCGCACGATTACCGGCCCGGCCACCACGTCATGGGCGCTGGGGGTCCTTGGCCGGGAGATCCTCTCGCCATCCCCGGCGTTCGCCGTTTTGATCAAGCAGGAGATCCTGCCCAAGAAACTGGTCATAACGCGTATTGTCGGGCAAATTCTCGGGCTCTCGCATGATGATCCAATTGTCACCCGCTGCGCCTTGAGCATCATCTCGCCCTTCGCCATGCTGGTCGTCGGCAACAAACAGATATTCACGCAGGTTCTGCCGGGCCTCAACCCGGCGGAGCCCGGCGCGCAGGATGCGATTGTCGAGCATTTCCAGCGCTTCGCCCTTGCGGGCCTCAACGCTACAGCGGCGGAGCTGCGTTCAGGTGATCACTGATGCTTGTGGTTGAAGTCCCATTGAGGGCGATCGTTTGCGCTGTCGGTTTTCTTGCCGGTCGTTGCTGAATTCTGTTGTTTGGCAATTGCCTCGCGCAATACCTGCCATTCTCTTTCGTGGCGCTGATAGACATCCTGCGGAACCGTTGGCGTTGTCATTCTGCGTTCTCCGTGATGGGTTTTGGTGGACCCGATAACGGTCAAATAGGGCGCCAGTTCCGCCAGTTCCATTCAAGATTTGCAACTGCCATTTACAGATGTGAAGCTGTGGACAAAACTTGCTCGCATCTAGCCGGGCGCTTTCACTGCCTCGTAACCAGCGCGCACCTTCTCGGCCAGCGTCAGCAACCTGTCCTTGCAAGTCTTGGCGTCGAAATCGGTGGGCTGCTTGGGTCCGGCAATTACATCCTTCAACCAGCCGCGCACGGTCCGGTCCGCATCATCAGCTGTCTTGCCAAGCGCCTTGAGGATGGTTTCACTGCTTTCGATGGCGGAATAATGCGGCTCCCGCCCGAGCGCATCCTGGCATTGATAGGAAACGGTCACCAGGGTTTTGGCATCAGAAATGACCTGGCCTTCGCTGCCGCTTCTGCTGCCCGCCGTCGTGCACGCAGTCAGGGCCGCCGCTACCAGCACAATTCCTGGAGTTGAAAATCGCATCATATCCCCCATACGCTTCGGGTACGCTAGTTAACGCAAGTTCTGGTGTCGAGGGGCAGGGGCTGATTCTCATCTTGAACGCGGTAGCGAATCCCGAATGCATTGGCGCTGGAACCTTCCCCTATTGCCAAATATTCCATTTGCGCCCGAACGAAATGACTATCAAGTGATGCCAATTCTTGCTTGCCCGCAATATTCCTGAAAGGAGAAAAAGCGAATGGGGGGTACCGGAATCATACGCGAAACGGCTGCAATGGGAATCGTGAATATCCGCTGTGTCCATCAGAAGCCGGTCGCTTCGAAGGGTCGCATAAATCGAAGTATTTAGAAGGGGTTGCACGGATTTTTCCTTCGGAACAAGTGCCCGTCCCTTGCGTTCCGTGAAGATGAATGATCTGGATTTTCTAGCCGTGACGATAGAACTGGATAAGTCGAGCGAGCTTCGCAACATAAGTTCCGTGACCGAAGCGGCCCATGTTCTCTTCAGGCTGTGGCCCAGACAAAAGGGAAAGAACCTATCCGCTGCGCGAAAGGCATGCCTCAATGCCATCGAAGGAAAGGGGAGCGTCGACGATGCAAGAACGGCATTCGTTGCTGCTGCAAAAGAGGCCAAGATACTGGTTTGGAACAGCGCCTGGGAATTTTGAGCGTTGTTCTGACGATGGTAAAGCAAGCATTCGGCTGTGTTGTGACTGGTAATGCGGGCACACATATTCAGTTTGGACTTGCCGTCGCCGGTATATCGCATTTTTTATGGGAAACCGAACAAAAGCCTTGCAAACAAGGGGTTTCATCTTTAGTCAGCGTCCTCGGAGAGGTGGCCGAGTGGTCGAAGGCGCTCCCCTGCTAAGGGAGTAGGGCTCAAAAGGCTCTCGAGGGTTCGAATCCCTTCTTCTCCGCCATACCGCTAATAAAAACAACTGGTTAGAGCGGTTTTTAGGTTTCATCATAACTTTTGCATAACCCTCGGTTTGTAGGGGGCGAGGCATGTGGTTCTCGCTCGCTCATATCGGGCGTAGAGGCTGAACCCATGGAAGCGATAGATGCGGTTCGGCAAATCGGCAACTTGGGCGCGCATATAAGAAAGATACTGGGCTCATCGTCGAGGTTGAGCCGAATGAAGCGCAGGCCCTCATTGAACCGGCGAAATGCTTTTTGACGAATGGTATGTTTCGCGGCACGAGCGTTAGCTTGGGAGCAAGTGAAGGCGATCGCTGGAATTAAGCAGGCGGTTCAAGCACTCAGAAAACTCAAGGCGAAATGCCTGTACCAGGCAAGGAGCCCATGGCGATGGAGCAAGAAACCCCCAAACGGGCGAAAGAATAGCAAGAAACCCCCAAACGGGGTCCTGAGAGAAGCCCGATGACTTTAGCCCGTTCGGGAGTGGTGGGATCAACGCCTGACTGAAGCGGCTTGATAATACATCGTCGGGACCGCTTGCATCGGCGGTTTCGAGACTACATTGGCTGAGGATCTCCTCTCCATGTGCGTCTTCTCACCCATAAGAGGGAAACAGAAAAGGTAATGGCCTGGAGGTTTCTCTTTTTGGACGTGCGATAGTGTTGCAGTGTTAGGAGGGAGGATGCCCGGCAGCTGAAGCCAAGGGAAGCCGGGGTCTATGTCGACACCGCGCCACGGCCACCGGCTACGGGCAAGCTCGGACCGAGATGGGGCAAACGGAAACCGGTGCGAAGATCATCTTGACTTGCTCACAAGCCCGAGGCAATTATCAACCCAGCATGACCGTGAACTAGCCTAAGCCACCCAAGACGTTAGGAATGGTTTAGTTTTTTTTTCATTCATTAATATTGACGCAGATTTACCTTCCAGAATCGCAAACGCTGTGCCAAAGCCAAACAGCGTGGGGAACAATACATAAATGAAATATAAACCGGCCTTGGATGGCCTGAGGGCTGTTGCCGTTGTTTTGGTAATTGCATTTCACACTATTGCAAACGAGTTCCCTGGCGGGTTCATAGGTGTTGATATCTTCTTTGTTTTAAGTGGATACCTCATCACGTCGAACATGCTGGTAGAGTGGGACAAGACAAACAGAATTAGCATTGGCAAATTTTATTGGCGGCGGGCGTTAAGGCTCGCTCCCGCGCTTTTATTATTATTGTCTTGTTATGTCGTAGCCGCGTTTTTTATTGCCAATACCAACGACCATCTTGTCGCTGCTGCAATCACGGCAATATATGTTATGAATTGGGCAAGGGCATTTGAGATTGGCAGTTTCGGCTACATGCCGCATACGTGGTCGCTGGCCGTAGAACAGCAGTTCTATTTGATATGGCCACTACTTCTCGGTGCGCTGCTATTCCTCGCCGGGCGACGGGTCACTCCGTGGTGCATCGCTTTGCTAGTGCTGTTCACGATCAGTTGGCGACTGGCCTTGATCTGGAATGAAACGTCTGGCGAGAGGATTTACAACGGATTTGACACACGGGTGGACACCATACTGGTAGGCTGCTGCCTCGCTTTCGTACCCGCGAGCAAGATGAAGTGGGCTCCATTCCTGGTCTGGCTGGCGCTATTTGCCGCCATGGTTTTCACCTTGTTCGGTTCATACGGCCGTTGGGTAGAGATTTGGGGCTTCACGGCCATTGCCCTCGCGTCCGCGGTATTGGTAGCCGGCGCTGCAAATATCAGCGATGGCCAGATGTCGCACGCGCTGCTGAGCTCTCGACCGCTGGTATGGTTGGGTCAGATTTCCTACGGAATGTACCTATGGCATTTCCCCATTTTGGTCGGCGTCGCTGATAGACTTGAGCTTCAAGGTGTAACCAGACTGGCTTTCACACTGGGTGCAACGATAGTTCTCGCGACAATCTCCTACCTGTTCGTCGAGGTGCCGTTTCTGAAGAAACGCACTCTGCCCGTCGCTCCTGTTCCGTTACCGGCACCCGCCTGAGATGACGTCCAAGGCTCACTTTGACCTGACCGATTGTTTCCTCACGGGTTCCCGCCGATCGCCTGTCCCGATAGGCTCCGGCGGCTTGCTGAAAGTCTTCAGGCCATGGTTATTTGCGCCGCCAACCCGCCATCTTCACGGTTGCTGAGTTCAAGCGTCGCTCCGATTGCATGGGACAGTTGCTGAGCGATTGCCAGGCCGAGCCCCGTGCCGCCCGTTCCCCGGTTCCGGGACTGTTCCAGTCGGAAGAACGGCTGAAGCACGGCATCGAGTTGTTCCGCGGGGATACCCGGACCGCGGTCAAGCACCCTGATGGTAATCGCGCCGCTGGCATCTCTTCCGGCGCAGACTTCAGCCGCTTCACCGAACTTGAGGGCGTTGTCGATCAGGTTTGTGAGAATGCGGCGCAGGGCATAAGGGCGGGTGACCACGGTGGCTTCGATCTTCCCGCTCAGCGTAACCGCTTTTCCAGTGTCCTGGTAGTCGTAGACGAGGCTTTCCACGAACGAGTCGACGTCGATCCGGGAGGGTTTCTCGGTGTTGCCGTAGGCGCTGCGCGCATAGGCCACCCCCTCATGAACCAGCCGCTCTATTTCGGTCAGGTCCTGCAGGAGTTTTTGCTTTTCGACGGATTCTTCGGCGAATTCGGCACGCAGCTTCATGCGGGTGATCGGAGTCTGAAGGTCATGAGAAATCGCAGCCAGTATCTGTACCCTTTCCTGGAGATACTGGGCGATCCGGTCGCGCATCGCATTGAATGCGATTGCCGCATAGGCGACCTCGCGCGGCCCGCTTTCGCTGAGTCGCGGTGCGTTCTTGTTCGGATCGAGAGCATCGGCAGCGTTGGCGAGGTTCACAAGCGGGCGGATGGCCAGCCGAACCGCAAACCAGCTGCAGAGAATGAGCAGGATGAGCTGCGCCATGAGGACATAAGGCAGCCACTTCGCCAAAGGCATCGTCGTGGGGTAGATATCGATCGTCAGGGGCGCGCCATCGCTCAACGTCAGGTGGGCCTGCAGACGCTGGCCGGCACCTGGTATCGACTGGACCGTTACGGGGAAACGGTCACCGACCGCCTTGCGTATCGTGTCGGCCATCTCGGCGCCCAAACCCGCCACGCCGGAAACGCCAGGCAGGCCGGGGCCGAGCGTGTATCGATAGGTTCTGCGGTCGAGTTGGCCCACCCAATCTGCCCGCTCATCCGCCGGAAGGCGGTCCAGGAGGGCGACAGCCGTTGTCACATCCTTTTCGAGATTGCCGAGCAGCATTGCCTCGACCATGACATAGCGCTCGGAAAACAGGACGCTGAAGGAAAGCCCATAGGCGACGATGAGGCCTGAAAGGAAGATCAGGAACAGTCTTGACCCCAGCGTCCGCGGCCAGGGGCGGAACAGCTGCCGGCCGGAAACCGCGGTCATGAACGGACCTCCGCGATCTCCACGGCCATCGAGAAAACGTAGCCTTCGCTGCGGACCGTCTTGATATAGGCCGGTTCGCGCGCGTCATCGCGCAGGCGCTGGCGCAGGCGGCTGACCAGGAGATCGATTGAACGGTCAAACAGGTCCGCGTCGCGTCCCTGGGTGAGGTTCAGAAGCTGGTCCCGGTTCAGTACGCGTTGCGGGTGATCGACGAAGACGCGCAGCAGGCGGTATTCGGCGCCGCTGAGGGCAACGATTGTTCCCTGTTTGTCGAGCAGATGCCGGCCGGAGGTATCGAGCTGCCAGTCCCCGAATTTCAGGAGCTGCCCGACTTCGGAGATCTGGAGGTTGGGAGGAAGCATTCGCGTGCGGCGCAGTACGGCCTTGATCCGCGCAAGCAGCTCTCGCGCCGCGAAGGGCTTTGCCAGATAATCGTCGGCTCCCATCTCCAGGCCGACGATACGATCGGTTTCGTCGCTTCGTGCCGTCAGCATCAGGATCGGTGTCGCCTTGTGCTTGCCGGCCCGCAATTCGCGGCACAGGACAAGTCCGTCGTCGCCCGGCATCATCACGTCCAGAACGATCAGATCGACCGAGGTCGGCCTCCAGAAACGTCCGCATATGCCGGCCGTCGGCAGCGACGGTAACCCGCAGACCGTTCTTCTTCAGATAGTTCGAAACCAGCTCGCGTATTTCGCGATCGTCATCAACGATCAGGACGTGATCGACATGATCCATGGAGATTACACTTTCAGTCTGGGCCATGGCACAGCATTAGCAGCATGTTCCCATGGCCGGTCGAGACGCAGATTCAAGAAAATTGTAAGCCAGTGTATCAGCATCCCTGTCCGATACATTGGACGACAAAATTGTCGTCGCAGGGGCCTCGTGCGTCCTTCACTCTATTGGAAAAGCGTGTGAATGACCAGCATCCAATGTTTGTCGCCCTGATCGTTGAGGCGGCATGAATGTGGAAGGAACCCTTCATGATGAAACGCTCTTTTTCGCTCGCAATTGTAGGTCTCGCGCTTGCTTTCAATCCCCTGTCGGCCGCTTCGGCTGCCGATATCAAAAACGTGGTCATCGTCCATGGCGCATTCGCCGATGGATCAGGATGGCGTGCAGTTTCCGATAGCCTGACAAGACAGGGTTATAAGGTGTCGGTGGTTCAACAGCCGTTGACCTCGCTGGAAGACGATGTTTCGGCCACCAGGCGTATCCTGGAGATTCAGGATGGTCCAAGCGTTCTCGTCGGCCACAGCTATGGCGGTATGGTGATCACGGATGCCGGAAACGCCAAAAACGTGGCCGGCCTCGTCTATATCGCCGCATTTCAGCCTGACCAGGGCGAAAGCCTTGTGAAACTCGCCCAAGGCAAACCGGTCCCCAATATGCGAAAGGACAGCCTTCAGGCGACCAAGGATGGATTCTTCTACCTCAATCCCGAGGCGTTTCCGGAGCTTTTCGCCGCAGACTTGCCAAAGGCTGATGCCGAGTTCCTGGCGCGATCGCAGGTCTTCGCATCCCGGAAGGCCTTCACGACCGAAGCTGGCGCGCCGGCATGGAAAACCAAGCCAAGCTGGGCACTGGTTGCAACCGAAGACAGATCGATCAATCCCGATCTGGAGCGTGACATGGCCAAGCGCGCTGGCAGTACGGTCTCCGAAGTGAAAGCGAGCCATGCCGTCTATGCCTCCAGGCCAGACGATGTGGTGAAACTGATCGTCGAAGCGGCGCAGACCCTTTCCAAATAAAGCGTGAAAACCATCACCGTGCCCGCCCGCATCTCGGCCGGGCACAGTACTCGTAGGGAATTTGGCCGGCGAGCGCTCGGCACAAGCGTGTGAACGCTCCGTGCCGGTTCGTTCGTATCGCTTTGTACGGGAATGCCCTTCCTCCACACTTCGTTACATTTTCCGCCAATCAGGACACACCCGGGATACGTCCATACCGCTTGATCCGGGCAATGGCTGGTCTTCAGCGCAGTGTCATACACGGTAGAGGAATCGACAATGACCCTTCTGTTCATAACCTATCTCGCAGGCGTGCTGACCATACTCAGCCCATGCATCCTGCCAGTGCTTCCCTTTGTCTTTGCACGGACGGGACAGCCCTTCGTCAAAAGCACGCTGCCGATGCTGGCAGGCATGGCGATCACATTCGCCGGCGTCGCCACCCTCGCTGCCGTCGGCGGCAGCTGGGCGGTTCACGCCAATGAATATGGCCGCTACGCCGCGATTGCGTTGCTCGCGATATTCGGTGTGACACTGCTTTCGCCGAGCGTGGCCACCATACTCACGCGGCCGGTCGTTGCCTTCGGGAACAGGATTTTGAATGCAAATGGGCAATCGTCCGCCCCGACCTTCGCAAGCGCGCTTTTGCTCGGCGTCGCAACCGGTCTTCTCTGGGCCCCCTGCGCCGGACCGATCCTCGGTCTGGTGCTGACGGGCGCCGCTCTTCAGGGCGCGAACGTCGGGACGACACTACTGCTTCTGGCTTATTCTGCGGGCGCTGCGACATCGCTGGCGTTGGCTCTCCTGATTGGCGGGCGGGTTTTCTCGGTCATGAAACAGTCGCTCGGTGCGGGAGAATGGGTCCGGCGCGGTCTCGGCGCTGCGGTCATTGCTGGCGTCGTTGCCGTCGGTCTGGGCGCGGACACGGGTCTTCTTGCCCGGCTTTCCAGCTCCAGCACGGGCAAGATCGAGCAGGCGCTGATTGATGCCGCCAATACGGGCAATGCTGGTGCCGCAGCCGCGAGCAACGGCATGATGGCGGCAAGCACCACGCGTCAGGGTTTCCGGAGCAATTTGCCGGTAGAAGGTCAGTTTCCGTCGCTCGACGGAGCAGTCGAATGGCTGAATTCATCGCCGCTGACGAACGAACAGCTTCGGGGCAAGGTCGTGCTGGTCGACTTCTGGACCTATTCCTGCATCAATTGCATTCGTACGGTCCCGTATATCCGGGCATGGGCGGAAAAGTACAAGGATCAGGGTCTTGTCGTAATCGGCGTGCATTCGCCGGAATTCGCCTTTGAAAAAAAGATCGACAACGTCAAACGGGCCATCGGCGAATTTCAGATTGGATATCCTGTTGCCGTCGACAATGATTTCAGGATCTGGCGGGCATTTCAGAACAGCTATTGGCCGGCCCAGTATATCATCGATGCCAAAGGTCAGGTCCGTTACCACCATTTCGGAGAAGGCGAGTACGATGCGTCCGAACAGGTGATCCGCGACCTGTTGGCCGAAGCTGGAAGTCAGAAGGCCGGGAAGGAAATCGTAACGCCCGAAGCCAGCGGTGCGCAGTCTGCGCCCGATCTGAGCAACCTCCGGTCCGCGGAAACCTATATCGGATACAGCCGGGCGTCGAACTTCGGGTCGCCCGAAGGTCTGGCCGGTGATGCCGCCCGGGAGTACACGATAGCCGAACCGGGACTCAACGAGTGGGGTCTTGCTGGCAACTGGACCGTCGGAGCAGAACAGGCGACGCTCAATCAGGCGGGCGGCGGCATCACCTACAGGTTCAGTGCCCGCGATCTGCATCTGGTGCTCGGGCAAGGCACTGCTGCCAAGCCGGTCCGGTTCCAGGTGAGGGTGGACGGCAAAGCGCCGGGCGCGAGTCACGGCATGGACATCGACGCGGAGGGCAATGGCACCGTAACCGGAACGCGGCTGTATCAGTTGGTCCGTCAAGCGGGAGACGTGAGGGAACGGACGTTCGAAGTTCGCTTTCTCGACCCGGGCGTTGAAGCGTTTGTGTTTACCTTTGGATGAACGCAATCATGCAAGAGGAATGCTGTCGAAACTCGAAGGCGCTCGCCCCGCCGCTATCGTTGCATCAATGTCAAAATCAAGGAACGAGTTCGACCTCACTCGGCCGCCATTCCTTCGTGAAGAACGATTCAAGAGGACCATACAGGCGCAGGAGCATGAACCACCCTTTGTCAGGCACGGTCTGTATCCAGTTGCCGCGCTTTACGTCCTTTGGCTGGGTCGGGCTGAAGTAGATGGTGGTAGAGCCATCTGCAGCAGCCTCCGCAGCGGGAGACGGATACGGCTGACTGCCCGCGCGCGGATAGCGTTGCGGAGTGTCGAGCATCGACCGCGATTGATTGTCGTAGAGCGTGAATGACCAGAATGCTTCGGCCGGGATGTTCGGGGGTAAGGTCACCTTGTAGGTCTTTCCGCCGTCATAGGGTTTCTTGTTCGCATCTACGAAGCCCATCAGATACTGCGAACCGACCCTGGGTAGCCGCATGATCATGCCCGGGGAGTCGAGGGTGTAAGCGTAATAAAACGCTGTCTTGGAGTCGAGAGTCCGCGCGCCCGTTGGCGGCAGCGGATCAAATAGCCCTTCCTTGGTAACCATCGGTGGCGGGGTCTCGAAATTGGCACCACCTTGCCAAAGCATGTTCGCCCAGCTTGAATCGGGATAGTAGGCCCAGCCGGGGATGTTGCTTGAATCCCAATTGAGCACTCGTCCAGCGGCATTTCCAACCGCAGCCGCATCGGTGAGTATCTTCTTCATTCGATCGTCCGGGTTGAAGTCCTTACCCTTCACGATGCCAATTGCCGCCAATTGCCCAGCGAGCTCCGGATTATAGGAATCGGCTGGCTCGTCCTGAACGTTGGCGTTGATCATCTCGAAGAATGAGTAATCGCTTGGCGGGATCGTGTTGTACGATTTCCCGCTGGCTTCCACGAACTTGGTTTCGGGAATCTGTGGGGTGGCCTCAAGTTTGACCTTGCCATCAAGCGCTGTCGCGATGCTCGTGCCTACGCCTCCTGGCGTGTAGGGATAAATCTTGATGTTTTTCTTGATGTTCTCAACGGCCGGCTTCGGATCATTGCCTTCGAGAAAAGCCCGCGCAGCATAGATGACGCGCGTCGTATTCGCCCGTGAAACGTAAAAACCGCCGTCCGGATCGGGCCGTCATAGCCTGGTGGCAAGAGCAGGTATTTTCCACCCTGGCCGCGATCTGGACCGGGAAAACCGACATCGACGACCCACTGGAACCACATGTCGTTGATCGTGCCAAGTCCCTTCGCCGGTTGTTCGACCACCATCGGTCCCTTGGTCAGGTCCACGATGCTGAAATAATAGACCGTGTCGGCGTTGGCCGTGAGGTACAGCGACTTCGCATCCATCAGTTCGGGGTAGATGGTGACCGTATTGTCTTCCGCGCCGATACCGAGAAGACCTTTGCGGATCGCATAAGCGGACGCACCCCCGTAACTGTTGAGGAACACATCGAGGGCGCGGGTGAAATCCAGCGTGTCACGAACTTTCTTGACAGTCTCCGCGCTGGGAGCACCGTCCTTGAACTCCAGCGTGCCGATGGAGGACTCGACCTTATCGGGTGTCACGAGGATCGGCGGGATCTCGCCCGCCATCTGGGCGAAAGCCTTCTCTCCACTCGTGAGGGCGGCTACGGCCAAAAATGCTGCCACAAATGAAAATTTGCTGCTGTTCGATGTCATGCTGTCCTCCATTTTCAAAGAAACGGATGAGCTCAGACGAACCTTTGGCTGTTCGGGTGCGCTGTTACGCGTCCTTCCCCTGCGATCCGCATTGCACATTTGCTCTGTGGCCGGCGTGTCTGCAAGTGAAGATAATGTTAATCCTCCCATGATGGCGCGAAATAGCAAGTAAGTTACAGTTACAAGCGAGATAATTGGTCTCGCGCCAAGTCGCCGTCGACAGCCGCCTTTCAGCAAGGCATGCGCTCGATCAGCCACCCGCAATTTTCTGCGGCGCCGGATCGTCTCAATCGGGGCGACGGCATGAAGGAATTCAGATCTGGTCGTTTTTGCTACGTGATTCCGCTCTTTGTATCACAATGTACCGCCCCGGCGCCTCGACACAGTTCGTTTCATTTCCGGTCGGATCCGGACACATTCTGGATACGTATCATGCGCTCTATGCGACCAGTGACTGGCTCCAGTCATTGCGCTCCAGCACCCACCATTCGCTCAAAGGATCCCCGTCATGACCCAAGTCGAAAAAGTCCTGTACACCGGCAAAACCCACACCACGGGCGGGCGGTCCGGCGCGTCCCCCAACTTGATCTAGGCTGGACCGGTTGAGACTTCCGCCGGTCTGATTCTTGGACCGCCGGCTATCCGGGCGTCCTCCCGTCCGGATAGCCACCCCCCAAAAGATCCATCCAACGGAGAGAGACGCATGTTTGAAGAGATCAACCATTATCGCCGCCGCTTCTTCGGCATCGCCGCCATGTCTGTTGCTGCTGTCCAGCTTGGCATGACCACAGGTCCTGCAAGCGCCCAGTCAGGCAAGATTGACCCCGCGAAAGCAATCAAACCGGGTACGAACACGTCGTTCGCCGCGCTCAAGCAGATCGATGCCGGCGTCCTGAATATCGGATACGCGGAAGCCGGTCCTGCCGACGGTCCAGCGGTCATTCTCCTGCACGGCTGGCCCTACGATATTCACAGCTTCGTCGATGTCGCCCCGCTGCTGGCATCGGCCGGTTACAGGGTAATCGTGCCGCATCTGCGCGGCCATGGTACGACGCGCTTCCTTTCAAGCGGCACGTTACGCAATGGCCAGCAGTCGGTGCTCGCGGTCGATATCGTCGCCCTGATGGATGCGCTCAAGATCGAAAAGGCAGTTCTTGCCGGGTTTGATTGGGGAGCGCGGACCGCCAATATCATCGCGGCGCTCTGGCCAGAACGCTGCAAGGCCATGGTCTCCGTGAGCGGTTATCTGATCGGCAGCCGTGAAGCCAACAAGATGCCGCTGCCGCCAAAGGCCGAGCTGCAATGGTGGTACCAATATTATTTTGCCACGGAACGGGGCAGGGCTGGCTACGAGGCAAACCGGAACGATTTTGCCAAGCTCATCTGGCAGATCGCTTCGCCGAAATGGGACTTTGACGATGCCACGTTCGATCGCACTGCGGCTTCCCTCGACAACCCGGATCACGTCGCCATCGTGATTCATAATTATCGCTGGCGGCTGAGCCTTGCAGATGGCGAGGCGAAATATGACGATCTGGAAAAGCGGCTTGCCGCGGGCCCTGTCATCACTGTGCCAACCATCACCCTTGAAAGTGACGCCAATGGTGCGCCACACCCGGACGCCAGCGCCTATGCCAAAAAATTCTCGGGCAAATATGCGCACCGGATCATTGAGGGCGGCATTGGCCACAATCTGCCGCAGGAAGCGCCACAGGCCTTTGCCGACGCCGTGATCGAAGTCGATGGCTACTGATTGACGGCCCCATCGGGATCCATGGAGTACGTGGGGTAAATCACGCCGCGAAGAGGCGGCAGATCAAGACCGCTATGGAGACCGCGAAGCCGAAGACGAGTAAATGACACCACATTGGGGTGGTATAATGCAGATAGATTTCGTCTTCTTCGTCTTCATGCATGAACGGGCCTCTCGCGTTTGAGCCGTCCCTATCACTGCAATATGAAGCCTGGATGTCAAGTGCATGGCGTCAGGAGCTGGCGAGACCCTGGCACCCAGCATGAGTCAAAACTGCGGTGGGTCACGGCTCACTTGCCGCGCAAATGCTGCGGCTGGCTAAAAAAGGGAGGCTTGGCAACAGTGGGGAACTGCAATGACCAAGCCTCCTCCTGGGTATGGACCAGGGCGATCAGTGTGCACCGGGTGTCCGCAGTATCACAACTTAGTAATATTCATTACAATTTTAGCGATTCCGCAATCGTCCGGCCCCCCGCAGAATTCAGGAACATTTCGCACCGCCAAGGGTTTAGCCAGTCTGGGCGCTGCAAAAAAGGATGATGGAGATGAACCTGCGAACCTCGTTTGCAGCCGCGGCGCTTGCCGCTTCCATGGTTGCGCCACCCGCCTATGGCGATGCAAAAAGTCCCGCACCTGCCGCCGCGAAAATTTCTGTCGCGGTTGCCAACCGTGATTTCCTCGATACATCCGGCGAAACGAGGGATATGACCGCAGCCCACGCTAAACGCTTGAAAGCACTTGCGGATTATCTGCGCGAACAGCTTTCCGGCAATGAAAACCTGAAAGTCGTTCAACTTCCGTGCGAGCAGGCCCAATGTACGGCGCATGATCCAGGCTATGAGGTATTGGCTGATCAGGCGCGCGACGCCGGTGCCCGCTTTGTCTTTATCGGTATCGTCAAGAAAACCAGCACGCTCATCAACTGGATCGAGTATTCGGTGCTTGATGTCGATGACAAGCGCGCCGTCTGCGGTGAATTGGTCAGCTTTCGCGATGACACGGACGAGATCGTGGCGCCGCGCTTCCAGGTTCTTGGCCAGTCAGATTGCGAGGCGCTGCAAGTTTGGCGGTTGAACATTGTCCACGGCGTGTAAGGTCTGGCGCAACCTTGGGGTGTTTGGTAAAGCCGCACCAGACCTTGCTGGGTGTTAGACCAGCGTTGCGATAACGCGAGATGCGTTCTTGAGTTCCTCGTCGGATGCGAAAGGGCGATTCAACCGTTGACCGGGGCCGGGTCTGGCGGGAATTCGACGCCAGGCTGTTTCTTCTGAAGTTCGGCCACCTTGCTTGCTGCCATTGCAGCCAGGCCGGAAAATATCGCGTCGAGTGCCGAGGCCGCTTCGTAGATTGCATCGGGCAGGTCCACTTCGCCGATCTGCTCGACGAGTTTTTCCATGTCATCGGCGTGCTTCTCCAGCAGGATATGCAGCCGCATGGCGTGGTCGAGGCTCAGGGCCGGGTAGGCGAAAAAGCGTGGCATCTTTTCGCTCAATTGCTCCGCCAGGTCGTTCTTCTCGCGGAGTATGTCCAACCATTGCACCATCTTTGGCCTCCAATCCCCAATCGGAGCGCGACAGAAGACGCGTCGACCAGGCTTCAATATCGCGTCTGTAATGCGGTCCTGTCTGGTCGCATCAGAAAGGGGCGGATTTTTGTGCCGGTTCCAAAAGCCCGCGCAAAGGACACGGGACATCGCACGATCGCCAATGCGTCCGGACGACGCATGATATGGCGCATTTCGCTGAAGGCTCTATAGTGGCCGGACTGCAATACCGGAAACCTCCATGCCCCATGATTTTCAAGCCGACATTGATGCGATCGGCCGGATCGATGCTGTACCGGCAATCCTCGATGTCGTGTGCCGGATCACCGGCATGGGCTTTGCCGCAGTGGCCAGGGTGACGGAGGATCGGTGGATTGTCTGCCAGGTGCTCGACAATATCGAGTTTGGCCTTGCGCCAGGCGGTGAACTTGAAGTCAAGACCACCATTTGCGATGAAATCCGCAATAGCGGCCAGGCGGTCATCATCGATGAGGTATCGAAAGATCTGGTCTATTCAACGCATCGGACTCCGGCGATTTATGGCTTTCAAAGCTACATTTCCATGCCGATAATCCTCCCGGATGGCACATTTTTCGGCACGCTCTGTGCGATCGATCCCCGGCCGGCGCGCCTCAAAAATCCTGAAACCATCGGCATGTTCAAACTTTTCGCCGAATTGATTGCTTTTCACCTCGATGCAAATGAACGCCTGGCCAGGACCGAGGCGGCGCTGCTGGATGAGCGCAAGATCTCCGAGTTCCGCGAACAATTTGTTGCCGTGCTCGGTCATGATCTGCGCAACCCGGTGGCGTCGATCGATTCCGGCGCGAGAATGCTGCTGCGCACTCCATTGGACGAAAAGGCGAGCAACATCGTCAAACTCATCCGCGGCAGTGCCGTGCGCATGTCCGGTCTGATCGACAATGTCCTTGATTTGGCGCGTGCGCGCCTTGGCGGCGGCGTTGTGCCGGATATCAATGATCGCGAACCCCTGAAGCCGACATTGATACAGGTCATCGATGAACTGACTTCCGTTCGGCCCGATCAAACCGTGGAGACCCATTTCGATTTCGAAGATCCGGTCAAATGCGATCGGGTGCGGATCGGCCAGCTCCTGTCCAACCTTTTGGGCAATGCGCTCATGCACGGCTCGGGTGAAGGGCCAATCCGTGTGCGTGCCAAAACCAGAGCGGATGTCTTCGAGTTGTCGGTATCCAACGCCGGTGAACCGATACCGCCGGAAACGATCGGCCAGCTGTTTCTGCCATTTTTCCGGCGGGAAGCGCGCCCGGGCCAGCAGGGATTGGGCCTCGGCCTCTATATCGCTTCGGAGATAGCCAGTATGCATGGCGGAACGCTGGACGTTGTTTCCGATCCCAGCGAGACCCGGTTCACTTTTCGCATGCCCTTGTGCTCGTGACCGGCTGCGCGGTGCCGCAGGCTGCTCGCAGCGCCTCGCCCTTCACGGCGAACGCAGCTTAATGCCGTTCAAGAACGGCAACGCAGGAGTCGAGGTCGTTTGTGGCAAGATGCGCATAGCGCATTGTCATCGACAGCGTTTGATGGCCAAGCCATATCTGCACGCGCCGGATATCGATGCCGCCCCGCACGAGCCGTGACGCGCAAGTATGGCGCAGGATATGCGGAACCACCTGATCGTCGGAGCCCAGACCCACTTCCGCCTTCGCATCGTTCCAGATCGCGCGAAAACGCACCTGGTTATGCATGGAAAACGGACCCTTCAGTCTCGCATGCGGGATATGGATGACCTCGCGCGCCCGCGCCGTCAGCGGGACGGTGCGGCTGCGGCCGGATTTTGTCAGCCAGAAGGTCGACCTGGAGTCCTGAAGGTCGTTCCAGGAAAGGCCGATCGCTTCGCCAAGCCGGCAACCCGTGTCGACGAGAAACACGCTCAACCGGTAGCTGTCGTCACACCGCGTACGAATGGCCGAGAACAGCCGCTGTTCTTCTTCCGCCTCTAGAAACCGTATGCGTCCCTGCCGCTCCTTCTGGCGGCGGAACTCCGGCAAATTGTAGATGTCGCCCATCTTGCACGCCTTCCGCAGCAGCTTGCTCAGCGCAGCCATCTTTCGATTGATGGTCGCATTGCTGTTACCGCGTTCGCGTAACGTGCCGATCACAGAATCAAGCATTTCCTGCGTGAAGACGCTGAAACGCTCGCCGCTCAATATCTCGCTGATTTCTCCAAGAAAGGACCGAACATTGGTCTTGTGCGAGCCTTCGTCCCAGAGAATGCTGATATACTGCGTGGTCAAATCGCGGAGCGAGTGTTCCTTGACCAGTCGTTTGATCCCGTTATCTGCCGATGCATAGTTGAGATCGTACTGGAACCGCACGGGAAACGCCGATTCCGGCGGAGGAGGGGCCATGCCCAGCGATGAAATCGTCATGATGATTGCGCTCTAATCAATAAAATATGCACCGGATAAATATGTGACGAGTTGTACCCGTCTTTCCGGAAAGCGCAATCCACGGAGCTATGCCTCTTTAGGCTAATAGGCTTCCGTTTGATAAAACCAGTGATGGCTCCACCAACGTCCAACCGCATGGGTTGTTGTCCAAACATCTCACCGTCTCCTCGGTCCGCGACCGGTTGGAAATCCTTTCTCCGCCTAAATATCTGTGCGCCGTCTGTGCGAACGCTGAAAATTGATTGTTCAAAATGAATTTTGGGAAAAGCCAACGCCGGGAAAATCCGGCGTTGGCAGAAGTGTCAGATCAGAGGATCAGAAGTTCCGCTGGAAGCGCACGATGCCGCCAAAAGCGTCGTCGTCGCCACGCTCACCACTGAATGCGGTGTAGGCGATTTCGGGCGTTATGGTGAAGCCGGGGACAAGTTCGTAAGCAACGTTCAAAGCAGCAGCGATCGTGCCGTCGTCTTCATAGGCGGCTTGAGCGTTGATTGTTGCCGTTTCCGAGGCCTTGAAGGAACCGCCGCCCCAGACAGCCCAGTCGCCGAACCAGTTACCATAGTAACTATCCTCGGACTTATAACCACCCAAAACGAACAGGGAGATGGCATCGGTCGCTTTAACGTCCAAACGAACCTTGCCAGCCCACTCCTCGGTAACTGCATCATAACCGCCAACGGCCGAAACGCTGCCCCAACCCTGCTCGAACTTCGCACCGGCAACGATGTGCGGCATGTAGTCGTCGATAACGAAATCGCCTGTACCTTGTTCAACACCGATCAGAGCCGAGAAGCCATTGCCGCCAGTGAATGTATAGTTGATCTGGTTGGTCTCAAATGGACCGTAGCTGATCACGTCATCGTGGATAATGTCACCGACATAACCTGTCCACGACACAAACTGCGAGTCAGTGACACCGACGCGGAAGCCGCCGAGTTCAATGAAGGCATTGGGCAGGCTCGTCGCGTTCTCGCCATCCGTAAACTGAATACGGGCCTCTGCATAGGAACGCAGTGTACCAAGCTCAGTTTCCGAACGGGCATCGAAACGAAGCGAGGCGCGGCTGCGGACTTTGAATGTGCCATAATCGATCCCGGTGTAAGGATCTGTGCCAGCTTTCACATCAAAACGGACATAGCCGCTGACTTTAAGGCAGGTCTCTGTTCCGGGAATGTAGTAAAATCCCGCGCCATATGCGTCGCAAACTTTGACGTATTCGACGGGTTCTGGTTCGGCGACAACGACTGCGTCTGCAGCGCGTGCGCCGGTTACTGCAACGAGGGCTGCAGCGGAGCCGAGTAGAAGGCTCTTGATGTTCATTTCTGACCTCCAGTCAAGATCTGCTGGAGGCTGTGTGCAAAGAGCCGTTCTGGCGGGATCTCGAGCGCCGCTAGTGCCCGACAGAGCTGGAGAAGAGATTGACCACGAGCACACCGGCCACAATCATGGTCAGGCCGGCGATCGCCGCAAAATCCAGTGTTTGCCTGAACCAGAACCAGCCAATGGCAGCAATCAGCACAATGCCGGCGCCTGACCAGATCGCATAGACAACGCCGACGGGGATGGTCTTGATGGGAATCGACAGGAAATAGAACGAGGCTGCATAGCCGAACGTGCAGACCAGCGATGGCCAGAGCCTGGTAAAGCCGTCGGCCTGCTTGAGCGCCGACGTCGCCACCACTTCGCAGACTATGGCGATAACGAGGTAAAGATAAGTCATGTCAAATCACCTTTCGAAGAGGTGGCAAATCATTGATTCTGATCTCGACTGCAGGTCGCGAACCAGCGTGTATTGGCCGATTCTGCGGGCATTTGCAGTCTCAATACCGGCATGGCTCGACAAGATTTTATTAAAATCCGGGTTACCTATATTAATGAGTGGTAAAGATATTGCAGGCCCCGCGGCGATTTCGTGTCATTTGTGCAACAGCGGTCCGCCATAGAGCTGCCACAAGTCGCTTGACCCGACATTCGTGGTTGAAACCCCGACGCTGGCGAGTATGGTCTGTCGGGAGGAAGGGCGTTCATCGCATTTCTTCTTGGACTTAGGGGATGGGGACAGGTTGTCCTTCAGCCAAATTGGAATGCCCAGACCCATTTTTAACTTTGACTGGAGGTCAGAAATGAACATTAAGAGCCTTCTACTCGGCTCCGCTGCAGCCCTCGTTGCAGTAACCGGCGCACGTGCTGCAGACGCAGTCGTTGTTGCTGAACCAGAGCCTGTTGAATACGTTCGCGTTTGCGACGCATACGGCGCAGGCTTCTTCTACATTCCGGGGACCGAGACCTGCTTGAAGATCAGCGGCTATCTGCGTTACGACGCACAGGCCGGCGATGATCCCTACACTGGCTTCGACAGCGAGACCTGGCGCAAGCACACTCGTGCAACGCTCCGTTTCGACGCTCGTTCGGAAACAGAACTCGGCACGCTGCGTTCGTACATCGAAACCCGTTTCGACTATGATGCAGGCCGTGAAGATTCTGACATCGACGGCGACGGCGATTTCGACTCGTTTGCTGACCAGAGCGAAACTCTCGCTCATGGCTACATCGAACTCGGCGGCTTCCGCGTTGGTGTGACGGACTCGCAGTTCGACACGTGGACCGGTTCTGCTGGTAACGTGATCTTCGATGATGTCATCGATTACGGTGGCGGACGTACAAACCAGATCAGCTACACTTTTGCTGGCGGCAATGGCTTCTCTGCCACGGTCGGTCTGGAACAGGGTGACTCGGATCACATCATTGACGACTACATGCCACACGTTGTTGCTGGTGCGAAGTTCGAGCAGGGTTGGGGCGCAATCTCCGCTGTTGCTGGTTACGATGCACTTGCAGAAGAATTCGCTGGCAAGCTGCGTTTGGACGTGAAGTTCACCGACACGATTTCCGCTTTCGTAATGGGCGGCTATCAGTCTGACTTCCAGGACGACGAGCCGACACAGTTCTACGGTGCGTGGAACGGCGATTGGGCTGTTTGGGGTGGCGCTTCCTTCAAGGTTACCGAAAAGGCCACGATCAACGGCCAGGTTGCTTACGAAGACGAAGGCACGGTTGCTGCTGCTTTGAACGTAGCTTACGAGCTGGTTCCTGGTTTCGTAATCACTCCTGAAATCGCTTACACCTCCTTCGGCGACGACCGTGGTGTAGCAGACGACGCATTCGGCGGTATCATCCGCTTCCAGCGTAACTTCTAATCCTTTACTGGATTGGTTGATTGAGACCCGGCAGCGCAAGCTGCCGGGTTTTCTTTGCCTGCAGCCTGGCCGTGCAAAACTTTTGTGTACCGACGACATATCGCCGTGTTGATATGCCAGTTAACATGGCAAAGCCGATAAGCATGGAAGAGAGCCGTTAGCATATGCACATTTACAAGAGTTGGTTCTGGCCGGGCCTGATCACCGTCGCGCTGTTGACGGTGCTGACCGGATGGTTTCTCACTGACCCGATCGACCAGCAGCTCACCGAAGCGGCCAATGCCGCCCTCGAACCCGCAAATTCATGGGCAAGCGCGGAAATCGACGGCCGCGACCTCACGTTAAAGGGGGTCGCTCCGTCCGAGGAAGCCCTGGCGGCGGCGCTGAAAATTGCCGCGGACACGCGGGGCGTCCGCGCCGTCGACGATCAGACCACGCTGCTGCCGCTCGCGGATCCCTTTTCGTTTGCCATCACCAAATCGGACGATGGAATTCTGCTTTCCGGCAACGTTCCCTATGGCGATTCACGCGCGCGGATTCTCGCGGCGGCGGAAAACGCCATGCCCGGCATCGAAATCCTCGACGAAATGGCCGTCGCACGCGGCGCGCCTCAGGGTTTTTTTCGATCTCGTCGGCTTCGCGCTGCGCCAGGCGGCGCAATTGACCAATGGCGAAGTCGAAATTTCGGGCGAGACCTATAATATCAGCGGGACAGCGGCAAACTCCGCCGACTATGATGCGTTGGGTGCCGCGTTGCGCATGCCGATTCCAGGCAATGGCAAGGCGGGTGAAATCAAACTGGCAGTGCCGGTAAATACCAGCGGCGGATAGTAAATCATGTGGTTCCTGATCAGCCAGCTCTGGCTCTTTCTGTTGATAGCTGCTCTTGTTGGCTTCTATGTCGGCTGGTCGACCTATGATCGGAGCGGCGGCTAGTATGCGCCATTGAAACTGTGGCTGGGTTACGCCGGACCGGCCGCATGGCGCGCTGACTTTTGCTCGAGACGGGATACGGAACGATGGTAGTATTTCTCCTTCAGGCGCTGTTTCTCATTGCCGCGGCCTTTCTCGCCGGCGCGCTTTTAGGCAATCTTTTCAAAAGGTTCTCGCCGAAAAAGGATTCCGTTTCTGAAAACTCGACCCGCGCCGCCGATGCGCGGCTGGCATCGCTGACAGCGCTGCCGGCCAATGACGATGTGCGCAAATCGGCACGCGAGGCGGCTGCGATGATCCCCCCGCCGGAACCTGTTCCGCCGGAAGCCCTGGATGCAACGAAAGACCGGCGCAGGCCGGCGAAAAAGCCTCCGCCCAATCGGCCGCGACGGCGGCGAAGCGCGTGAAAAATCCCCGCCAGGACGACAATCACCGCCCTGCGCTCATCAAGACCGCCCGCCGTGGCAAGCCCGACGCCCTGACCGCCATCGAAGGCATCGGCACGGGCATCCAGACAAAGCTCTTCGCCCTTGGCGTTTTCCACTATAACCAGATTGCCGGCTGGAGTGTCGACGAGGCCAATTGGGTCAGCGAGGAGATCGGCTTTCCCGGCCGCGCGCTTCGCGAGAACTGGGGCAAACAGGCGGCCGCGCTGGTGAAGCCGTCAGCCCTCGCGGCGAAGCCGAAGGTTGCGGCGAAAAAGGCTGTAACCGGGAAGCCTGTGACGAAGACGCCTGCGAAAAGCGCGGGAAGCGGCAAGCGCAGCTGAACGATTATCTCTCCCGCAAGGCAAGAGAGCATGCCGCATCGGCCATAGAGCACGCCTCTCACTGTCCGGAAGCAGACAAAATATCAAATCTTTCCAAAAAAACTCAACAATAGAACAAGCTTTTGTTTCTGCTGCCGAATTGTTTATTTGGAGAAATACATTTTAATGCTTTTGGGGTATATTTGACATTTGGTAATAAATACTGCCGACTACCGGTGGTTTAATAATTAGTTACTATTACTATTGCCGCATAGGGCGTATGGTGTACCCTGCAGTTGCAGGGGTAGCAGGCCCCACGGGGGGACACCGGCCCGTGCATCCCTTTCAGAGGGAGGGCGTGGCTATGGCTATTCCCGCACAAATTTCCGCACTTTTTCCACTTCTCCACATTACAGGTTCGGTGACAGAATTTACCGGCACGGCACGCATTGATACACCGCCAACAGGTGGCGGTGGCAGCAATTACATGAACGGCCTTGCTAACACAGACACTCTCAACGGCGGCGCCGGCAATGATTATATCGAAGGCGGTGCCGGCATTGACGTGCTCACCGGCGGCGCTGGCGAAGATACGCTCGGATTTTCCGGTGCAAGCGGCGGTGTGAATGTCACACTCGTCGCAGGAGCAGTTGCTCTCGTCACCGGCACTGACGGCGTGGACGTCGCACTGGGCTTCGAAAATGTGGTGGGTTCCGATCACAATGACACGCTCAATGGTGACAGTCCTCTGGGCAGCTACACCGGCAACAATGTTCTCATCGGTCTCGGCGGCAATGACACGCTTAACGGCAATGGCGGCGATGACACGCTGGTTGGGGGCCTCGGGGCGGACGTGCTCAATGGCGGCGATGGAAGCGACACGGTCAGCTATGCGACTTCCGGAGGGTCAGTGAATGCCCACTTAAACGGGGATCCCAACCTCCTTGGAGACGCAAGCGGTGATACATTCAACTCCATCGAAAATCTGATTGGGTCGAATGGCACGGACACGCTGAACGGCAACGAACTGAACAATATTATCGATGGTGGGGCAGGTAGTGACAGCATCAATGGCGGTTTTGGCGGAGTTGACACCCTCATCGGCGGCGCGGGTAACGACTTATTGTCTCAATTTAGTGTCTTGGGCAGCAAAGCAGTGTTTATTGGTGGGGAGGGCGATGATGGTATGCAGCCAATATTTGGCCGCCAAGGCATCAGCGTCTTCAAATTTGAGACGTTCAACGATTTTAGTGGCGTTGATAATATATTCGGTTTTAACAACAACTGCACCATCGATTTGTCGGCAATTGATGCCGATCCTTCCACCCCCGGCATAGATGACGCATTCCACATAGGAGGTGGCACAGGCGGAATATCAATTCAACAGAACGGTTCTACCGATACAATCACTTTTAACGATCATCCTGGCATGATCAGGGTGGGTATTGCCTCTGGAACACCCCATTTGACTGTAGACGACTTCATCCTCTAACCCCAAAGCTTCCCGGCATTCTTCGCCGGGGAGTCTTCGCACTCCCGGTTTGGTAACCGGCCGGACCTGGAGTGCGATCCCGGCATACTGGCGACGAATTCTCCAGGAGATCCTTCTGTGTGGCCGATGCGGCAGCCAACGCCGGCTTATCTCTCCCCTTGCGGGAGAGAAAGGATTTTCCTGGATTTAGCCTCTTCGCTAAATCCTTGGAAAATCCAAGTGAGGGGGTAGTCCGATTGGCAAATCCCCTCTCTTGCGATTTCTAGCACTTGGCGAGTGCTAAGATGCTGAAATCGCTACCAGGGCGCGAAGACACCGGCGAAAAGCGCGAGAAGCGGCAAGCGCAGCTGAACTTTTACCTCTCCCGCAAGGCAAGAGAGCATGCCGCATCGGCCATAGAGTACGCCTCTCACTGTCCGGAAGCAGACAAAACACCAAATCTTTCCAAAAAACTCAACAATAGAACAAGCTTTTGTTTCTGCTGCCGAATTGTTTATTTGGAGAAATACATTTTAATGCTTTAGGGGTATATTTGACATTTGGTAATAAATACTGCCGACTACCGGTGGTTTAATAATTAGTTACTATTACTATTGCCGCATAGGGCGTATGGTGTACCCTGCAGTTGCAGGGGTAGCAGGCCCCACGGGGGGACACCGGCCCGTGCATCCCTTTTAAAGGGAGGGCATGCGTATGCCATCATCTTTATCACAATCCATCTTCGATCTTCTTCAGGTTTACAATGGACCCTGGGGACTGTCAGCGACGCCGCCGGGTGTTCAAGGGAACGTGCAAGGCGGCCCGAACAATGACAAACTTGAAATTACAGGTCTCGCCGGAGTGGTCAATGGCAATGGCGGTAACGACCACATAACGCTTGGCGCCGGGCTGCTGAATATCGTCAATGGCGGCGATGGCAGCGACCAGATTTTCGGCAATGCGGGGATCAACATTCTCAATGGCAACAACGGCAATGACTACATCGTAGGCGGTGGCGGAGCTGATACCTTGAATGGCGGCCCCAGCGCAAGCGGAGGCACCGCTGCCAATCCCGATGTCGATACCCTGTCTTATGAATCGGCGACAGGCGGAGGGATTACCTTAACCCTTAACGCAAATGGCGGTGTCAATGTCGGCCAGTTCCTGCCGGGTCGAAGCAATGCGGGGCTCGATGTCATCGCCGGTGGCTTCGAGAATGTTGTCGGCACCAATTCCGCCGATACGATAACGGGTAATGCCGAGAAAAACGTTCTCATCGGCCTGGCGGGCAATGACAAACTCAATGGCGGCGGCGGCGATGACATACTCGACGGGGGTGATGGGAACGATATCCTAAACGGCGATGCCGGCAATGATATTCTCTATGGCGGCAACAGCGATCCTAATAGCCTGGAACAACTGTTCGGGGGGGGCAGGTAATGATATAATTTACGGTGGACCTGGCCCAACCAGATCGTACGGGGGTTCCGGCGACGATACTTTCGTCTTTACGAGCCTTGCCGACTTTAACGACCCCAAAGCGCCTCCCGGTATCGAGGACTTCCAAGCGGAAGATCGCAATGAGTTGATTGATTTATCAGCGATTGATGCGAATCAAATCCTAGCCGGTGATCAATCATTTACTCTTGTTGAGCGGTTCTCGGGTAACGCCGGTGAACTTGTATTGGCAGCCCTCGAAAGTGACCTCGTTAGAGTCTTTGGGGATGTCAACGGAGACGCGATCCAGGATCTGAGTTTTTTTGTAAAGTATGGCCTGCCTTTGGGACGACTCGAGGCCGACCACTTCATCCTCTAATTTTGTAGTCGGCGCTGCAGGACTCGCAATGGTGATCGAGGCAACCGATTGGCCGGAAATCCCGGAAGAGGGGGATTTCGTCTGCCCACCGGCCTTGCATCTTCCGGGACAAATTCTCCAGAAAAATCCTTCTGTGGCAGGGCACAACCGACGCCGCCTTATCTCTCCCCTTGCGGGTGTTATCTCCCCCCCTTGCGGGGGAGAAAGCGATTTCAGCATCTTAGCCTCTTTGCTAAGTGCTAGAAATCGCCAGAGAGGGGATTTGCTTCACTGAACTACCCCCTCACTTGGATTTTCCAAGGATTTAGCGAAGAGGCTAAATCCAGGAAAATCCTTTCTCCCCCGCAAGGGGGGAGATAAGGGCTGCATTCGCCGTCGCGAACGGGATAAAAGTCCCTGATTGAAAACTCACGGCCCCTCACACCACCCTTAAATCGATTCCGGCCGCAAATGCTGCGATCAGCTCCGGCAGCTGTCCGGTTTCGAGCAGCGGCGCGTGGCCCTGTCCGGCGACATTGATCACTTGCAAGGCAGGGTGGCGGCGGGTCATTTCCGCGACGGTCCCGCTCGCCAGCAGCCTGGTGTTCTCGCCGCGGATGAGCAGCAGCGGCAGTTCGGCGAAAAGGTCGAACTGCGCCCAAAGATCAGGCAGCTTTTGGGCAAAATCGATGCCTTCCAGCGTCTTCAACAAATTGAGGTCGTGGTCGGGGCGCACGCCGCCATCGCTTGCCGTGTAGATCGCCCGGGTGGAGCGCTCCCAGTCCGCATTGGTCAGCGCCGGAAAGGCGTCTGCCAGCGCCGCGCGCTGCAGCGCTTCGGCCTCGGCAAAGTTTTTCGGTTCCGGGGCCGCGCCGTCCGCGCGCTTGCCCAGATTCTCGCAGATCTCCATCAGGCCCTCTGGCGCAAGCTCCGGGCCGATATCGTTGAGGATCACCCCGGCCAGCAGCTGCGGGGCGATGGCGGCGAGGATATGGGTGACCATTCCGCCGCGCGAGGTGCCGAGAAATACCGCCCGTTCGATGCCAAGATGGCTGAGCCCGGCGATCACGTCGGCCGCCTCGGTGCCGATATTGTAGTGCGACCAGTCCGGATCGTATGCCGACCGCCCGCGCCCGCGAAAATCGAAGCTGATCACCCGGCGCGGCGTTATCGGGTGGCCGGCGAGGATGAGCGCCAGTTCGTGAAAATCTCTGGTATTGCGGGTCAGGCCGGGCAGGCAGACAATTGGCAGAGCCCTTGGGAGCAGGGTGTCCGCCGTTTGCTCCGGCTCATACACCCGCGCATAAAGCTTCAGGCCGTCCGGCGCATCGTAGAAAATCTCGTTAAAAAAATCGCTCAATAGTATGACTCCAATAAATATGAAAACGACGAAATTAAAGGACACAACGATGCAGTGTTATCTCTCCCCTTGAGGGAGAGAAAGCGATTTCAGCATCTTGGCTCTTCGCTCAAGTGCTAGAAATCGCCAGAGAGGGGATTTGCCTCACTGAGCTATCTCCTCACTTGGATTTTCCAAGGATTTAGCAAAGGGGTCAAGATGCTGAAATCGCTACCGGGGCGAGTCACGGGTCTCGCCCGCCCTTCGGGCCCCAAGGGGAGAGAGAAAGCGGCATCGCTTCCCGGCTGGGGCTCGTCAAACCAATCGGTTCAACCCCGCCGCCCGGAGGTCAGATCGCTCTCGATCTGCGCCTTGCCGGTAAGCCGGGCCTTATAGACCTCGTAATTTTCCATCACCCGCTGCACGTAGTTGCGCGTCTCGGTGTAGGGAATGCGCTCGATCCAGTCAACGACCTCGTCCACCGGCTTGCCGCGCGGGTCGCCATATTTTGTCATCCATTCATTGGCGCGCGTCGGCCCGGCATTGTAGCCGGCAAAGGTAAGCACATACGAACCATCGAATTTCGAGATCTGCTCGCCGAGGAATTTCGCGCCGAGCGTCGCATTATAGGCGGCGTCCGTGGTCAGCCGGTCCTTCGAATAGCTCATGCCGGCGCGGGTAGCGGCGCCCTTGGCCGTGCCCGGCAAAAGCTGCAGCAGGCCGCGCGCCCCGGCGCTGGAAACGGCAGCGGGGTTGAACTCGCTCTCCTGCCGGGCAATGGCATAGGCCAGCGCGGTGCCGGAGCCGGAAATATTGGCGTTTTGCGGAATGGCGCCGATCGGATGCGACAGGGCGCCGACATCGATGCCGCGCTGCGCCGCCGCCTTGCCGACGCGCAGGGCGACATAATGGTTGTTCTTGCGCTCCGCCATCACCGCCAGCAGCGCCAGCTCGCCGGGGCTGTCCAGCTCCTGCGCGAGGCTCGTATAGAGCATCGCGGCGCGTGAATCGTACCCCGTCTCTTCCAGCCGCTGGATCGCCCGCACGGCCTCGCGCCCGGCAAAACGGGCCCGCTCGGCGTCGGTCGGCTTGGGGTAAGGCAGCTGCAGGCCGGACTGGCCAAGCTTTGCCGCCGCCAGCTGGCCGTAGAATGTGGTGCCGTAGCGTGAGGAGCGGGCGTAATAGTCGCGCGCTCCTCCCGCCGCGCCGGCTTCCGCCGCGCGTCCGAGCCAGTAATAGGCGCGCGAGGCGGACATCGGCTTCGATGAAATCTCGGCGATGCGCGCAAAATGCTTCTGCGCCGTGTTCGGATCGTTCAGCGCCCGCAGCGCCACCCAGCCGGCGTGGAATTCCGCATCGGCTGCCACGCTTGGCGTCTCGGCGCTGTGCATCGCTGCCACGCGGTAGGCGCGCTTGGCATCGCCAATGTCGAGCAGTTCGCGTGAAAGCACCCGCCGCTCGGTCCACCACGCATCCGGATCGACCAGCGCCGCCGCATCGCGCGGCGCCGTGGCCATCACATCCGCCGCTTCGCGGAATTTCTCCTGCCGCCGCAGATATTGCGCCTTGGCGAAGATGTAGGCGGCGTTGCGCGACCACGAGCCATCCACCTGCGCCAGCTTCTTGGCCGCATCCGGCGATTTTTGCAAAACGGCGGCGAATGCCTGGAACAGCGAGATCCGCATTGGCCAGCTTGGCGACACGCCCGGCGGACTTCACCTTGCCCTCGTAGAGCATGGTCAGCATGCGCGTCAGGTGGTCGTCGCGGGCGATAACCTGCGAAAACTCCTTCAGGATCATGGCTTCCTGGCCGTCATCCAGCTTCTTGGTGCGCCAGAACGGCGCGAGGATCTGGCGGGCCCGTGCCGGGTTGCCGCTCGCCACATAGGCGCGCGCGAGAATGACCACGCCTTCCGCCGTCTGCGGCGGGGTATTGCCGAAAGCGTTTATGACGACCGAAGGCGCCGGATTTTCCTTGTAGAGCGCGCGCTCGGAATTATTGCGGAAAGTCGCCATGCCCGGCCAGCCCGGCAGTTCGGCCGCCGCATGGGCAATTTCCGAACTCGGCAGGCCCGGCGCATTGGAAAGGCCGATCGCCCATGTCAGTATATGCCGGTCGAGCGCATTGACGGGCAGGCCATTGCGGATGCCGAGCGCGCGGTTCACGTCGCCGGAGGCGATTGCGTCGAGGCCGGTTTTCAGGCTGCCGGCTATGGCCGATGGCTTCGAGGTCTTGGCGATGCCCGCCGTCGTCACCGGGTCCGGCCGGGCGATGGCCTGCATGGCCGGGCTCACCCTTGCCCCGGTCGCGGCAAAGGGCTTCAGCCCCGGCACCGGGACAGCTGCCGAAGGCGCGGGATTTTGGGCGTGGGCAGCCGTAGCCGTCAGCGCAAGCGTGAGGCCAAGAAGAACATGACGCAAAACAGGAGTTCTCAGCATTCCGATACCAGTTTATTTGAAGCGGATCGTCAGGTGCCCCCCGATCCAGGGATATGATCATCAGATAATAGTGGCGGACGTATGAAAGCACTCTTAACGAAAGGTTAGCCGAAAAGATCGGATTTGCAATTTCACTCTCCTGCAACCGGCGGAAATCGCAAGGGCGGGGCACGTTCAAATTGGTAAATCCACTTTCCTGGATTTCCCGGTTGGGCGAAGAAGGCCAAATCCGTGAAAGAGGAAATTGCCCCCGCATCTTTTCGTCTTGCTTGCGCTGTTCGCCACAACTGTCTGTTGGCGAACGGAAATTACTTCATACTCACAAGTATAATTCTTTTTGGTGATAATTATTACGCAGGTTTTTTTCGAATAATTATACGCGGTGCTTTTATCTAGTCCGAAAGAGGTATAGCATATAGACCATAGTTGCAGGGGTAGCAGGCCCTGAGGGAGGACACCGGCTCGTGCAGCCCTTTTTGAGGGAGGGCATGGTTGTGGCAATCAATCCCGCATTGTTCCCACTTTTGGGAATTTACAACGGCCCGTGGACGCCGATCTCCGGCACCACCGGAGGTCCCGGCAACGATCTGATCACCGTCGGCAGTATTCTTAACCTCGTTGTCTTCGGCAATGGCGGCAACGATTATATCGACAGCCGTAACGCCGGTGTGGTCAATGTGCTCAATGGCGGTGCTGACAGCGATCAGATCTTCGGCGGGTCCGGCGCCAACACCATCAATGGCGGTCCGGGAAACGACTATATCGAGGGTGGCCCGGGCATCGATGTTCTCAATGGCGGCCTCGGCATTGACACCTTGAGCTATGAATCGGCCGAGCCCGTGCGCGGCACCAGCACCGGCGTCACGGTAACGCTCAATGCCAGCGGCGGCGGCACGGTTTCCGGCGGTGCCAATGTCAACGTGGACGTCATCACCGGCGGCTTCGAAAACGTCGTCGGCTCGAATTTCAATGACACAATGACACGCTGACTGGCAATACCGGCAACAATATTCTCATTGGCCTTGCCGGCAATGACTTCCTGTTTGGTCGCGAGGGCGATGATACTCTGGTCGGCGGCGCCGGCGCGGATACGTTCACCGGCGGCGTTGGCATTGATACGGCGGATTATTCGACCTCGCCAGGAGGGGTCAACGTCGATCTTTCAACGGCGAGCGGCAGTGGCAGTGATGCACAGGGCGATACGCTCAGCACGATCGAAAATGTCACCGGCTCGGCCTCCGGTGACGTGATTACCGGCGATACCGGTAACAATGTTCTCATCGGTCTTGATAGCGTTGACATACTGAACGGTGGCGATGGCAATGACACGATCGAAGGCGGCCGCGGCGGAGATATTCTTTCTGGCGGCAATGGCATCGATACGCTTAGCTACGAGAATTCCATGTCAACTGTGCGGATCAATATGGCACCTGCCGGCAATGGGAATATTACGCTCGCCTCCAGTGGTGACGCGACAGGCGACACCGTGACCGATGATTTTGAGAATCTCGTCGGTTCAGTCAGAATTGACTTCCTTTCGGGCAACAATGGCAACAATGTTATCGTTGGTGGCGGCGGAGCTGACGTAATGGACGGCAGCGGTGGGAACGACACCTATCGCTTCAGGAGTTTAAGCGAAATCCAGGAGGACTTAATTGTCTTCGGTAGCGGTGACAAAATCGATTTGCAAGCAATCGATGCCATAACGGGGGGAAGTGATGACACATTCACCTTCGTCAGCGGGCCACTGACGGCTGCCGGTCAACTGCACTTCGTTGGCGGATTTGTCGAAGGTGATGTCAACGGTGGGGGCGCGGATTTCAGGATTAATGTGACGGGAGCAGCGTCGTTGAGCGCATCTGATTTCATCCTGTGAAAGCGCCGCCGTCCTCTGAGCTATTTCATCGAGATCACAGGACGGCGCTGCTTCGCAAATTCGGCCAATCCTGACGGCCTTTGAAAGGCCGCCCGCAACGAGACCGCACTCCCGTCATGGGAGCACCCACACCCCGCAAGGCGCCCCACACCTTTCGGCCGCATCGCAGCATTAACCATCGCGCCATAACTTGCGCGATTAACCGGGAGCTGCCCGAGACAGAGCCGCCCGTGCATCCCAACCATGGGAGGACGATCATGTCCATCAATCTACCGAATGGCCTGCTCCAGCTTCTGGGGCTCGTACAGGGTCCGCCGATTATGGGAACCAGTGGCAACGATGCCTTTAACGGCACTCCCGCCGATGAGCATTATCAGGGTCTTGGCGGCAATGACGCCATGGATGGCGGCGCGGGCAATGATACGGTCGGCTATGCGCAATCGCTGTCGGGCGTCACCCTCACCCTCGGCAACAACGCCAACGCAAATGGCAGCGGAAGCGGCGCGGCCCAGGGCGACTCGTTCAGAAATTTCGAAAACGTCGTCGGCTCGAATTTTGCCGATACCATCACCGGCAACAATCTCGCCAATATCCTCGCCGGGCTTGGCGGCAACGATCATCTGAAGGGCATGGGCGGCAATGACATTCTCGCTGGCGGCGCGGGCGCCGATATTCTCGACGGCGGCACCGGCATCGACACGGCGGATTATTCCACCAGCGCCGCGCCGGTCCATCTCGTGCTCGGCGGCGGCGTCAGCAGCGGCGGCGATGCGGCGGGCGACAGCTTCGCCTCCATCGAGAAGTTCGTCGGCACGGCGGGCGCGGATGTCATCGATGGCTCCGCCAGCACGACCGGCTTTTCCGTCAATGGTGGTGGCGGCGGCGACTGCATCACCGGCGGCCAGGGCAATGACCAGCTCAGCATCGGCGGCAGCGCGGCGCTGGCGCTCGCGGGCTTCCAGGCGCTCGCCGAGGAAGGCGGTGTCCTGAAGGGCAAAGACGGCGACGATGACCTCGACGGCACTGAATTTGACGACGACGAAGACGGCGGCAATGGCTATGACCAGCTAGAAGGCTTCGGCGGCAATGACACGCTCAAAGGCGGCAATGGTCATGATACCGTGGATGGCGGCAACGGCAATGATACGCTGGACGATGGTTCGGGCAACGATCTCGTCTTCGGCGGCAACGACAACGACCTGTTCCTCATGGGCACAGGGCAGAACGATCTGCGGGGCGACGCAGGCAACGACACGTTTGCTTTCTTCGACGATACTCTGGCAAATGGCTCGACTGATCCGGACAATCCCACGAACCTTGGCTCGGTTGACGGCGGCGATGGCTACAATAGGATGGATCTGAGCAATCTGTCGCGCGGTGTGGTATGGACGACGAACGACGATGGCAGGATGACGCTGACGCTGCTCGGTTCTACAACGGGTCTGGCCCTTGCTGCGGTTGGCGATGAATTTTATCAGGATGAGTACTTCAACATAAACCAGAATATAAACACCCCCCAGGACGATCAATTCATCGGCAACTCCGAAGCCAACGACGTCTTCGGCAATGCAGGCAACGATACTCTCAATGGCAACGGGGGAGATGACAAGCTCGACGGCGGTGACGGCGACGACACGCTCATTGGCGGCGCAGGGACCGACATGCTCACCGGCGGCGAAGGCGCCGATCGCTTCAAGTTCAATTTCGATCCGGACTCTGTCGATACGATCTTCGACGACATTAGTGGCATTGTCGATCTGTCGGCGATCGACGGCGATCTGACCCAGGACGGGCATCAGACTTTGATTGTCGAACCTGACGGCGGCCAGGTTGTCGTCGAGAATGGGCTTATCACTATAACGCTCATTACCGGTGAAGCGTCCGCGTTTGCGGACGAAGGGTCGTTCATGCAGATCAATCAGAACGGCGCCTCTTTTAGTTTGGCAAACATAGAAGTCATTTGATGAGCGGCCAAGCGCGACAGAGGGCAGGGCAATAAGGCAAACGCCTTGTTGTCCTCCCGCTCTTTTCTGGCATCAAGGTCGCGCCAAACTTCCTCATGCGACGGTCGTCTCTCAGGCTGCGCCATCGTGAGCTTGTCAAACGGCGAACGACGCACAGCCAATGACGAAGCAGCGCCCGTCTACTTTCGAAGCCACGCCATCGTGCAAATATTTACTTATGCATCCAAATTATTTCTCATGAAAAATATGAGGCAATACTTTCTGATTGCAATGTCATTCGGTAATAAATACTCTAACTTATATATGGTTTAATACAACGTTACTATCTTCATCGCAATATAAGGCGTATGGTGTACCCTGCAGTTGCAGGGGTAGCAGGCCCCGTTCGTGGTGGCCGCCCTTCATAGCGTGACGAGGGGGGTAAATCATGTCGGTCATCATAGATCTGCTCAATCTTTTGAAAATTCATATTGATGGGCCCGAAGGCCATGTGCTCGAAGGCGGGGCGCTTGCCGATATCATTCTTGGCACGGGTGGCGACGACTATGTCGAGGGAAAAGGCGGCATTGACATTCTGTCCGGCGGGGCCGGCAATGATACGCTCAGCTATCTCACGTCTTCATCGGGCGTCAATGTCGATCTAACGCCCGGACTGCTAGGTCTGATGGCACAGGCAAGCGGCGGCGATGCCGCGGGCGACATCATCACCGCGAACTTCGAGAATCTGCTTGGTTCCGACCACAATGATACCCTCAAGGGCACGAACGGCGCCAACACCATCGCCGGGCTTGCCGGCAATGACAGTCTCTATGGCAAGGATGGCGACGACATCCTGATCGGCGGCGCAGGCGCTGACTTGCTCAATGGTGGCAACGGGTTTGACACTGCCGACTATTCCTCGAGCACAGCGGCGATCAGTCTCGTGGCCAGCGCAGCTGGCGGCTGGACCGGTAGCAGCGGCGATGCACAAGGCGATATGCTTGTCTCGATTGAAAAAATCACCGGAACAGCGGGCGATGACACGTTCGACGGGTCATCCTTGACCACCGCGATGAATGTCGATGGCGGCGGCGGAAATGATACGGTCATCGGCGGCGCGGGCAATGATGTGTTTGCAGTCGGCGCAGGCGTTAACAATATCTCCGGCGGCGACGGCGGCGATACCTTCGCATTCTCTGATGCGACATTTGCCAGCAGTTCACCGGATCCGGAAAACCCGACATTCATCGGAACGTTAGATGGAGGCGCAGGCAACAATACGCTTGAATTCAGTTCCCTGACCTTTGGTATCACCATAACACTTGCGGAAGCGACAGCTGCCCCCTTTGCGCAGTCGGCAAGGAATGGCGATGATCCGTTGGTGATAACCGTAGGTGCCAGTGACGACAAGGGGACACCAGGCCGCGGCGACGATGTCCTGGACGGCTTTAATACATCCAAGGTGAGCCTCACCAGTCATAATGATGTGTTTTTGGGGTCCGATCGCAACGACGCCGCACTCGGCAATGCAGGCAACGATAGACTCGAAGGACGCGGCGGTGCCGACACGCTAATAGGCGGAAATGGCGCCGATACATTTGTTTACGCTGCGGTGTCGGATAGCCCATTCAATACCGATCCAAGCTTGCTCGACCACATCGCGGATTTCAGTCATGGCCAGAATGACAAGATCGATCTCTCTGCCATCGACGCCATTCCCGGCAGAGGCGACCAGGCGTTCACTTTCGTTACTGGCGCCTTCACGGGTGTCGGTCAGTTGCGTGTCGTGGCCAATGTCGGGGATGGCTATGACCGGGTAGAGGCGAGATCTGACCGATGACAGCACACCGGAATTCGCCATACTGGTGAAGCTTGATGGCGCTGCGCTCGTCCCCGCAGACTTTGTTCTGTAATTTGGCAATGTTTGTCTCAAATAGCGAAAACGTGGATAAGTCCAGCCTTGTCCACGTTTTTCGGAGCCTTATGCTTGTCACGCTCGCGCGGCATCGACCTCCACGCAAATATTTGTTTCTGCATCCGAATTATTTCTCATGAAAAAAACGAAGCAATACTTTTTGCCTACAATATCATTCGGTAATAAATACTCTAACTTATATATGGTTTAATACAACGTTACTATCTTCATCGCAATATAAGGCGTATGGTGTACCCTGCAGTTGCAGGGGTAGCAGGCCCTAAGGGAGGACACCGGCCCATGCAGCCCTTTTAAAGGAAGGGCATGATGATGGCACTCGATCCCGCATATTTCACACTTTTGGGAGTTTACAACGGACCGTGGCCGAATTTGCCGGGCTACAGTTCGCTCAGTCCGCTCGTCAACGGAACCGCCGGTAATGACAATATCGTTCTGACGGGCGGCTTGTTAAATCTGAATGTGACTGTCAATGGCCTCGGCGGCAATGACAGGATCGATTCAAGCTCTGTCGGTCTGGTCAATTCGCTCTTCGGCGGTGCCGGCGAGGACCAAATCTATGGTGGCGCCGGCGTCAACACCATCGTAGGCGGCGATGGCGATGACTATATCGACGGTGGCGGTGGAATCGACATCCTTGACGCCCGCAACGCCGGGGGCGGCGATAACGGCAACGATACCGTCAGCTACGAATCGTTGAGTGCGGGTCTTGGCGTCATCCTGACGCTGAATGCATCGGGCGGCGGTGCTGCCAGGAGCGGTCTCAACGGCGACACGCTGCTGGGAGGTTTCGAGAATGTCGTCGGATCGGCCTACAACGATACGATCACCGGCAATGCCCTCAGCAACATTCTCATCGGCCTCAACGGCAACGACACGCTCAACGGTGGCGATGGCAATGACACGCTTGTTGGCGGGCATGGATTCGATACCTTGACCGGCGGGGCTGGAAGCGACCGTTACGCCTTCATGGATTCTCTTGATCTCGATTGAAGAGCAGCCTGAGGAGATTCTCGACTTCGCCCGTGGTGTCGATAAAATCGACCTGTCGGCTTATGATAAGGATACTGTCACTCCCGGCCGCCAAGCAGTTACCTTAGGCGACATTGATCAGCAGCAGAACACTCAGGATTTCGTAGACATTACCATATTGGGTTCGGGCTTATATTTCGTGGTGGAAGCTACCGGGATCCTTCAACCAAGTGAATTCATTCTATAGCTGGGCTGGCCCAGCGGCGCGCTCGCCGTCGTCAGGAGAGCGTGCGTAACGCATTCGGATAGCTGGAGCATTGTCACGACGGGCGGTCGCCCTGCGTAGATTGCAGCGGGATAAACGTGGACAAGTTGCACCTTGTCCACGCTTTCCCTTGGGCTCATCCACGCAAGCCACCAGGCATTTCAGCCAGTGCGTATTATTTCAGAGCCGCGCGGATATACTTCGCTATACTCATGCTCAAAAACGCGAAATTTCCGGATACTTCTCCGGAATCCGTAACCGCGGGTACGCAAAACGGTGCGGTGGAGCGCGTTTGCCGTCATATGAATGAAAATTTAATTGAACGGCCGTTCAATTAATGATCGCGATGAAGGCCGTTGAAGCGGCGGTTTGGCGGTTTTTGGGCCGTCCAGGGGTTCGTTTTCCCCCTGAAAATATCGCGTCCCGTCCGATTCTTGCACAAACACCGGCCAATCTGGCCGAAGAAATGCCGGATCTGCCCAACGAAAATCAACCGGGGCGGGAAGTTTATATGTACCGGGTTGATGAATTTCATCAGGGAAATGAACTTGCCCCGCACGCCCGCGATGATTATGGTGCGCCACCTCATGACCGGCTATGGTTCTGGGGAGGATCATTTGTTCTTTGGAGTTTCCCATGCTGAAAGGCTCAATCACCGCTCTTGTCACGCCCTTCGATCAGGACGGCGCCTTTGACGAGAAAGCCTTTCGCGCCTTTGTTGGCTGGCAGATCGCCGAGGGGACCAATGGTCTCGTGCCGGTGGGTACCACGGGTGAATCGCCGACGCTCTCCCATGCCGAACACAAGCGCGTGGTCGAGGTTTGCATCGAGGAAGCCGCCGGAAAAGTGCCGGTCATCGCCGGTGCGGGATCGAACAACACCCGCGAAGCCATTGAACTTGCAGAGTTTTCCGAGAAGGCCGGGGCCGACGCCATTCTCGTCGTCACGCCCTATTACAACAAGCCGAGCCAGCGCGGGCTCTATGCGCATTACAAGGCGATTGCCGAAGCCGTGTCGCTGCCGATCATCATCTACAATATTCCGGGCCGGTCGATCATCGACATGACGCCGGAAACGATGGGTCAGCTCGCCAATGATTTCAAGAACATAGCCGGCGTCAAGGATGCGACGGGCAAGATCGAGCGCGTCTCGGAACAGCGCATCACCTGCGGCAAGGACTTCATCCAGCTTTCCGGCGAGGATGCGACGGCGCTCGGCTTCAACGCCCATGGCGGCCATGGCTGCATCTCGGTGACGTCGAATGTCGCGCCGCGCCTCTGCGCGGAATTCCAGGCGGCGGCGCTGCGCGGCGACTACACCGCGGCACTGGCGCTGCAGGACCGGTTGATGCCATTGCACAAGGCGATGTTCATCGAACCCAACCCAAGCGGGCCGAAATATGCCCTGTCCAAGCTCGGCAAGATGCAAAATGCCCTGCGTTCTCCGATGGTTAGCATTGAGGCTACCACGGCCGAGCGCATTGACCAGGCGATGAAACATGCGGGGCTGATCAACTGACAAATCGGTTGGGAAGCATTATATAGGCGCTATGAACAAGCCAAAATCTGCATCAAAACCCATCACGGTTCGCAAGATCATTGCCGAAAACCGTAAAGCACGCTTCAATTTCGAGATTCTCGACACGCTGGAGGCTGGCATCGTGTTGCAGGGCACAGAGGTCAAGTCGCTGCGCCGCAACCAGTCGAACATCGCCGAGAGCTATGCCAGTTTCGAGCATGGCGAATTCTGGCTGATCAACTCCTATATTCCGGAGTATCTGCAGGCCAACCGCTTCAACCATGAGCCGCGCCGCCATCGCAAGTTATTGATTTCAAAGCGGGAAATGTCGCGGCTGGCGCAATCTGTCGACCGCGAGGGCATGACCGTGGTGCCGCTGAAGCTCTATTTCAACGACCAGGGCAGGGCCAAGCTCGAGATTGCGGTCGCGCGCGGCAAGAAGCTGCACGACAAGCGCGAGACGGAAAAGCAGCGCGACTGGAACCGAGAGAAATCGCGGCTTATGAAAGAGCGCGGCTAGGCTCCGCTTTATCTCTCCCCTTGCGGGGGAGAAAGGATTTTCTTGGGTTTAGCTCTTGCTCAATCCTTAGAAAATCCAAGTGAGGAGATTTGAAATTATCCAGCAATATCATCAAGATAACGCCTGACATCGGCGAACACACTCTTGAACATTTCCGTCGTCAACCGGCCGGTATTGGTGTTGTAGCGCGAGCAGTGATAGCTGGAAAAGATGCGGACATTGCCGATGTCCGACTGGCCGCCATGGCTGAACGGGTGTCTGGCCACGGGCTGGCCAAATGCCCGGACAGTCGATTGATGCGCGATCGTGCCGAGCGTGACGATGGCGCGGAGATTGGCAAATTGTGCGATGGTCGGCGTCAAGAAGCGCCGGCAATTGCTGATTTCGCCGCCAACCGGTTTGTTTTCCGGCGGGACGCAGCGCACGGCGTTGGTGATGGCGGCATTGATGAGGACGAGGCCGTCGTCGGGCCGGGCGGCGAAGGTGCCGCGCGAAAAGCCGAATTCATTCAGTGTGTTATAGAGGAGGTCGCCGGCATAGTCGCCGGTGAAGGGCCGCCCCGTGCGGTTGGCGCCGCGCAGGCCCGGTGCCAGCCCGACGATCAGCAGTCTGACTGAATCGATGCCGCCGGCGGGAAGAAAGGTCGGCACCGGCGCATTATGCCAGCCGGGCTCCCTTAAGCGCCACTCGGCGATAAAACCATGTAAACGTTGGCAAATCGGGCAATCGGGAGACGGTTCGGCACTCATGGCTCACTACGAAGCATAATGCCGCACAGTTTTCCATGCGGCATTTTCTTGAGGTCGCTTTGCGGTCAATAATCGACCTGTTCTTCTTCCACCCGCTGGCGCGGCGCCCGTTCGGACGCCTCGCGGCCGATTTCGGCACGGAGGGACGTCAGGTCGATGAAGTGATCGGCCTGGCGGCGCAATTCGTCGGAGATCATTGGCGGCTGCGTCGACAGCGTCGAAACGACGCTGACCTTGCGGCCCTTGCGCTGCAGTGCTTCGACCAGCGAGCGGAAGTCGCCATCGCCGGAAAAGATGACAAAGTGGTCAACCGTATCAGTCAATTGCATCGCATCAACGGCAAGTTCGATGTCCATATTGCCTTTGATCTTGCGGCGGCCAGCAGAATCGGTGAATTCCTTCGCTGGTTTGGTCACGACCTTGTATCCATTATAGTCGAGCCAGTCGATTAATGGTCGAATTGAAGAATATTCTTGGTCTTCGACTAATGCCGTATAGTAATACGCGCGCAGCAAATATCCGCGCTTCTGGAAAGCTGCGAGAAGTTTCCTGTAATCTATATCAAATCCGAGTACCTTGGAGGCCGCGTAGAGATTTGCACCGTCAATGAACAAGACGATCTTTTCACGTGGGTCAAACATAATAAGGTTCCATTTCAAAAATCTGAGCTTCAATTTCAAATCAGCTTGGGAGGCAATTAAAGCCTGATCTGAACTTATACGAAAGTAGGACATTTAGTACGTCGGGTCGAGCCAAAAGCCAATAGGTTTGTTGAAATTTTGTATATGTTTCTGGACATAAGTGCTCAAAATTCAGTGACTTCGTCATGATGATCGCTTCACGCCGTCACAAAGTGTTGAGCGCTTTTGCTTGTTTTTTGCACGCAACCACGTTATGTGCGCATTAATCCGCTAATTCAAAAAAATATGAAAGGGGCAGTACATGGCCCGCGTCACTGTTGAAGATTGCGTTGACAAGGTTGAGAACCGGTTTGAACTGGTTCTGCTCGCCAGTCATCGTGCGCGCCTGATTTCGCAAGGTGCGGCGATCACTATCGATCGCGACAATGATAAGAATCCGGTTGTTGCCCTGCGGGAGATCGCGGAAGAGACCCTGTCTCCTGGCGACCTCAAGGAGGATCTGATCCATTCGCTGCAGAAGCATGTGGAAGTGGACGAGCCGGAAGCTGTCGCTGTCCCGCAAGTTACTGCCGATAGCGATGCGACAGAAGTTGTTGAGGCCGATGCAGACGACAACGTCTCCTTCGACTCCATGTCGGAAGAGGAATTGCTGGCCGGTATCGAAGGGCTCGTAGCCCCGGAAAAAAGCGACGACTACTAAGAGACCCTGTTTCAAAGGTCTCCACATCAAATGTCTTTTGATGCGTCGCAGCCTCTGCGGCGCATTATTTTTGTGTCTTGGTAACGCAATTACCATATAGGCGGCATAAGAATTCTATCTTCGCCCAAATTCTGTGTGTGACTCCGGAGGCCCCAGTCCATGATGCGTCAGTATGAGCTTGTCGAGCGTGTTCAGCGTTACAAGCCTGACGTCAATGAGGCACTCCTCAACAAGGCATATGTCTATGCCATGCAGAAGCATGGTCATCAGAAGCGCGCATCGGGCGATCCCTATTTCTCGCATCCCCTGGAAGTCGCAGCGATCCTGACTGACATGCATCTGGACGAGGCGACCATCGCCATCGCCCTGCTTCACGATACGATCGAGGACACTTCGGCGACGCGCCAGGAGATCGACACGCTCTTCGGACCCGATATCGGCAGGCTGGTCGAGGGCCTGACCAAGCTGAAGAAGCTTGATCTTGTGTCTAAGAAAGCGGTTCAGGCAGAGAACCTGCGCAAGCTGCTGCTGGCGATTTCTGACGACGTGCGCGTTCTGTTGGTCAAGCTCGCCGATCGCCTGCACAATATGCGTACGCTGCATCATGTTCCGGAAGACAAGCGTCTTCGCATCTCCGAGGAGACGATGGACATCTATGCGCCGCTCGCCGGCCGCATGGGCATGCAGGACATGCGCGAAGAACTGGAACAGCTCGCGTTCCGCTATATCAATCCCGAAGCCTTCAACGCCGTCACCAACCGGCTGGCAGAATTAATGGAAAAGAACCGGGCAACGCTCAAGCAGATCGAGACTGATCTGTCGAGCCTGTTCGAAAAACATGGCATCAAGGCAAATGTCAAAAGCCGTCAGAAAAAAGCCTGGTCGGTCTTTCGCAAGATGGAAAGCAAGGGGCTCTCCTTTGAGCAGTTGTCAGATATTTTTGGCTTCCGCGTTGTCGTCGATACCGTTGCGGATTGTTACAATGCGCTCGGTATCATCCACACGACATGGTCCATGGTTCCCGGCCGTTTCAAGGACTACATCTCGACGCCGAAACAAAATGATTACCGGTCAATCCATACGACCATCGTCGGTCCGTCACGCCAGCGTGTCGAGTTGCAGATACGGACCCGGGAAATGAACGACATTGCCGAATATGGTGTGGCTGCGCATTCGATCTACAAGGATCGGGGCAGCGCACAGAACCCCCATGTCATTTCGACAGAAACCAATGCCTATGCCTGGTTGCGGCAAACGATCGAGGCGTTGGCCGAAGGCGACAACCCGGAAGAGTTTCTTGAACACACCAAGCTCGAATTGTTTCAGGATCAGGTCTTCTGCTTCACGCCCAAGGGTCGGCTGATTGCTTTGCCGCGCGGCGCGACGCCGATCGACTTTGCCTATGCCGTGCACACCAATATCGGCGACAGTTGCGTCGGTGCGAAGGTCAATGGCCGCATCATGCCGCTGATGACCGAGCTGCACAATGGTGATGAAGTGGAAATCATCCGCTCAAAGGCGCAGACGCCGCCTGCCGCCTGGGAATCGATCGTCGTAACCGGCAAGGCGCGCGCCGCCATCCGCCGTGCGACCCGCATTGCCGTCCGCAAGCAATATTCCGGGCTCGGTATGCAGATACTTGAACGTGCGTTCGAGCGGGCAGGGAAGGTCTATTCGCGCGACGAACTGAAAAAAGGCTTGCCACGTCTGGCACGCAAGGAACTCGACGATGTTCTGGCCGCAGTTGGCCGTGGTGAATTGCCGTCATCCGATGTGATGAAAGCCGTCTATCCGGAATATCAGGACGCCAAACCAAAACCCAGCGCCAGCGAGCGTGAGGAAGGCTGGGTGAACTTCCGCAATACATCCGGCATGATCTTCAAGATGCCCGAAGGCGCCGAAGCCGCCGGCTTGGAGCCGGGGGGCCAAACGCCTTGCCGATCCGCGGTGCAAGTCCCGACATGCCTGTGCATTTTTCGCCGGAAGGCGCAGTGCCTGGTGACCGCATCGTGGGCATTTTACAGCCCGGTGCCGGTATGACGATCTATCCTATCCAGTCCTCGGCGCTGATGGCCTACGACGATCAGCCTGAGCGCTGGATCGACGTGCGCTGGGACATCGATGAGAGCCGGAGGGACCGCTTTCCAGCTCGCATCAGTATTTCTGCAATCAATGCGCCGGGATCCCTGGCCGAAATTGCGCAGGTCATTGCTGAAAACGAGACCAATATTCACAATCTTTCAATGGTCCGCACAGCGCCGGATTTCACCCAGATGATCGTCGATCTCGAAGTGTGGAACCTCAAACATCTCAATCGGATATTGTCGAAACTTAAAGAAAGTAAATGCGTCAGCGATGCGCAGCGCGTTAACGGATAGGGGCGAAGGATGAATACAAGCGAGGTTCTGGAGGTTTTCCGCGAAGCAGGTGCGGTGCTTGAGGGTCACTTTATCCTGACATCAGGTTTGCGCAGCCCAATCTTCTTGCAGAAGGCGCGCGTTTTCATGCATGCGGACAAGACGGAACGTGTCTGCCGTGGTCTGGCAGACAAGATCAAAGACACCGGGCTTGGCCAAATTGACTATGTTGTCGGCCCTGCCATTGGCGGTATCATCCCGGCCTACGAAACATCGCGCCACCTTGGCGTTCCGGCGATATGGGTCGAGCGGGAAAACGGTATATTCAAGCTCCGCCGGTTTGAAATTGCCAAGGGCGCGCGCGTCGTTATCGTGGAAGATATTGTAACTACAGGGCTTTCGATCCGCGAAACGGTCACATGCCTGCAGGAACTGGGCGCCAATGTTCTTGCAGCCGCGTGTATAATCGATCGGTCCGCGGGGAAAAGTGATGTCGGAGTACCCTTGATTGCACTGGCGGAATACGAAGTCCCGGCCTATCCTGCGGACAAGCTTCCACCAGAACTTGCCGCAATTCCGCCTGTTAAGCCGGGTAGTCGCAACATCTGATCACACGGAATATGCCGAAGCGCTTTGGCGAGGGACTTGAATAGAGATGCTTTTCAAACGGCGTAAAGTGCCAGACTTTCGCGAGCGGCTGCGTGTTGCGCTTTGGCCTCGCCGCTCGGTTGGGCGGTCCCTACGTTACTTCGGCAAGCGAGTCTTGCGGCTAAGGGCGACGCCGCATGCGATTGCGACTGGCTTCGCTTGCGGGATTTTTGCCGCATTTATTCCGCTTCTGGGAATCCATATCGCCGTTGCCTTGGCGCTTGCCTGGCTGATTGGCGGAAATATTGCGGCCGCGGTACTTGGCACAACGCTCGGCAATCCGTTGGTCCTGCCCTTCATTTGGGCGGCGACGCTCGAGGCTGGGCGGTTCGTTATGACCGGCAGTTTCAGTGGAGATCCGCTGCCGCATCATCTCGGTTCCATGCTGCGGCACCTCGATTTTGCCGTTTTGTGGGCCCCTCTCATCAAGCCCATGCTCATTGGTGCAGTGCCGCTCGGCCTGGCAGCGGCGCTCCTGGTCTATTTCCCGGTTCGCTGGGCTGTCGCAAGTTTCCAGAATCGGCGCAGTATTGGATTTCGTCTTGAAAAGGCGATTGAGCCGACATGATCATCGGCGTCGGTAGTGATTTGATCGATATCAGGCGTATCGAGAAGACGCTCGAAAGGCATGGCCAGCGTTTTATCGACCGGGTCTATACACCGGTAGAACAGACAAAATCCGAACGCCGGAAGCAGCGCGCAGCCTCCTATGCCAAGCGCTTTGCCGCAAAGGAGGCCTGTGCCAAGGCTCTAGGCACCGGATTGTCCCGGGGGGTGTTCTGGCGCGATATGGGGGTGGTCAATCTGCCGAGCGGCGCTCCGACGATGCAGCTTACCAATGGCGCGGCAAGGCGCCTTAGCGCGATTATCCCTTCCGGTTACACATCCCGAATCCATGTGACGATCACGGATGATTTCCCCCTTGCACAAGCATTCGTGATTATCGAAGCGTTGAAAATCGAAGAATAGCCTTATTCAATCGCCATTGAGTGGCATTGCCCCCGCGCGTTCAGCGGTTATGAGGGGGCACATTTTGTTTTGGAGATATGAGCGACGTGAGCGACAAAGCTGTTGTGAAGAATTCTGGTGGTCTTGGCGAGACGATCAGCGTTATCGTGCAGGCGTTGCTGCTCGCACTGGTCATTCGGACCCTGTTGTTTCAGCCCTTCAATATTCCATCGGGCTCCATGCGGCCAACGTTGCTCGAAGGCGATTATCTTTTCGTTTCCAAATTCTCCTACGGCTATTCGAAATATTCGATCCCATTTGCACCGGACCTGTTTTCGGGCCGCATTTGGGGCGCCGAGCCGAAACGCGGCGATATAGCCGTGTTCCGCAAGCCGAATGACACCTCGCTGGACTTCATCAAGCGCGTCATTGGCCTGCCGGGTGACAAAATTCAAATGCGAGCTGGCGTGCTCTACATCAATGACGTGGCCGTCCCCCGCGAGAAGGTCGGTCAGATCGACAATTCCGACGTGACCGAAGTCAACCACCCGGTCGATGTCTATCGCGAAACCCTGCCGAACGGCATTACCTACGATACCCTCGATCTGACGCCGAATGGCTTGGGCGATGACACGCGGGAATTCATCGTGCCGGCGGGCCATTTTTTCATGATGGGTGACAACCGCGACAATTCCAGCGACAGCCGGTTTGATGTGGGCTACGTGCCGCTTGAGAACTTCATTGGCCGCGCCAATATCATCTTCTTCTCGATCGCCGGCAAGGCAAGCCCGTTGGAACTGTGGCGCTGGCCTTCGGAACTACGGTTTGATCGCCTGTTGAACAGCGTCAACGGTGCGCCCCATTCCGTAAAGAACGATTGACGTCCCGATGAGCCTGTCCGCTGACGCCGTTCGCAGACTGGAAGAAAAGACGAGGCACACTTTTCGCGATCTCGGCCGCCTGGAGCGTGCGCTTACCCACGCAAGCGCACGCCCATCGGCGGGATCCGATTATGAGCGCCTCGAGTTTCTTGGCGACCGTGTGCTCGGCTTGGTGATTGCTGAACTGTTGTTCAGGGCCTACCCGACAGCGAGCGAAGGCGAATTGTCGCTGCGGCTTAATTCTCTCGTCAACGCCGACACCTGCGCCGCTGTTGCCGACGAAATCGGTTTGCACGAATTCATCCGCACAGGTTCAGACGTAAAGGGATTAGCGGACAAACGGCTCAAGAGCCTTCGCGCCGATGTGGTTGAATCATTGATCGCCACGATTTATCTGGACGGCGGACTGGAAGCGGCGCAACCTTTCATCGAACGCTACTGGAATGCCCGCTCGCGAGAAATCAATTCGGCGCAGCGAGATCCGAAAACAGAATTGCAGGAATGGGCGCACCAGCAGGATGGTGCGCAGCCTATATATACCGTCATCGACCGCACAGGGCCGGACCATGATCCGCAGTTCACGGTGAAGGTGGATGTCAAAGGCTTCGAAGCAGCCACAGGTATGGGCCGTTCGAAGCGCATCGCGGAGCAGGAAGCTGCGGTCGCATTGCTTTATCGTGAAGGCGTCCGTCAGAAGGCGCAGGAAGAAGATACGAATGACTGATCAGGAACCGACACCCGAGGTCGAGACAAAGCCCGCTGTGCCAACCCGTTCGGGCTTCATTGCTTTGATTGGCGCCCCGAATGCAGGCAAGTCGACCCTGATCAACCAGCTGGTCGGCAGCAAGGTATCCATCGTCACCCACAAGGTACAGACGACGCGCGCCCTTGTTCGCGGCATCGTTATTCACGAGCAGACACAGATGGTTCTGGTCGACACGCCCGGTATTTTCAAGCCGAAGCGCCGCCTCGATCGCGCCATGGTGACGACCGCCTGGGGCGGGGCCAAGGACGCCGACCTTATTCTGGTGCTGATCGATGTCGAGCAAGGGATCGACGAAGAGGCGGAAGCGATCCTGGGTAGCCTGCACGAGAAGAAGCGCAAGGTGATCCTCGTTCTCAATAAGGTCGACCGCATCGAAGCGCCGAAGCTGCTCGAGTTGGCGCAGAAAGCCAATGAGAAAGTCAATTTCGACAAGACCTTCATGATTTCGGCGCTGAAGGGTTACGGCTGCAAGGATCTGTTGAAGTACCTCGCCGACAATTTGCCGGAAGGGCCGTGGTATTATCCGGAGGACCAGATTTCCGATATGCCGATGCGCATGCTCGCGGCGGAAATTACACGCGAAAAGCTCTATCTGCGTCTGCACAATGAATTGCCCTATTCCTCAACCATCGAGACGGAAAGCTGGGAAGAAAAGCCGGACGGTTCCGTTCGCATCCAGCAGGTTATCTATGTCGAGCGCGACAGCCAGAAGAAGATCGTTCTCGGCCATGAGGGCCAGGCGATCAAATCCATCGGCCAGGCGGCGCGCAAGGAACTGATGGAAATCCTCGAGCAGAAGGTGCACCTGTTCCTGTTCGTCAAGGTTCGTGACAATTGGGGCAATGATCCTGAGCGTTACCGCGAAATGGGCCTTGAATTCCCGCACTGATAGCGCGACGTTCCATCCATGGAATGGCGAGACGAAGGTATCATCCTTGGAACGAGGCGGCACGGGGAAACCAGCGCCATCCTTGAACTGATGACGCGTGAACATGGCCGTCATATGGGTCTGGTGCGCGGTGGACGCTCCCGCCGCATGCAGCCGTTGCTTCAGCCCGGCAATCGCGTCGATGTGATCTGGCGCGCGCGCATGGACGAGCATCTGGGCATGATGCAGGTCGAGCCTGTCAGTTTCGCCGCAGCGCGGCTCATTGATCAGCCGGTGGCACTCTACGGGTTGCAGCTTGCCGCCGCACACCTGCGTCTCCTGCCGGAGCGTGACCCGCATGAAAACCTCTTTGAAATTCTCTCCGTCATACTCGAACATTGCGAAAATGCGCTGATCGCGGGCGAACTGCTGTTGCGTTTCGAAGTGCTGATGCTCGAGGAACTGGGATTTGGCCTCGATTTGAAGCGCTGTGCGGCGACGGGGAGCGATCAGCACCTTACCTTTGTTTCGCCGAAAACGGGCCGTGCGGTTTCGCGCGATGCCGGTGCGCCGTGGGCGGACAAGCTCCTGGAAATGCCTCCCTTCATGGTTAGTTCCAGCGTGCGCGCGGCATCGCTCGCCGAAATCACCGCAGCCTTTCGCCTGACGAGTTTCTTCTTCAACCGCCATGTATGGGAGCCCCGCGCGCAGAAGGCACCGGAAGCCCGGCAAGGCTTCCTCGCCGCTATTTCGAGATCATTGTCGAGTGCATCGGCGCAGGGACACTCCGGTCAGGAAAGGTCTGTTCTCCCATGAGTTATGATGATGTGTCCGCTGTCGAGTTCCCCGGCGGTATCGGCCTGGTGCCGCTTGGCGATCTCGCGGCGCGCGGTGGCCTCGAAATTCTGCAGGCCATGCTCCGTGGGGAATATCCCGCGCCGCCCATGGCGAAGACTCTGTCCTTCAATCTGCATGAGGTCGAACAGGACCGCGTGGTGTTCAAGGGCATGCCCAGGCCTGAACATCTCAATCCACTAGGCGGTATTCATGGCGGTTGGATCGCCACTTTGATGGATTCCGCATTGGCCTGCTGCATCATGACGACGCTGAAGCCGGGCGAGGCCTACACCACTGCTGAATTCAAGGTGAACATCGTGCGCCCGTTAACAGCTGAAACGGGAATGGTCTTCTGTGAGGGGCGGCTGATCCATCGCGGACGTACCCTTGCGACATCCGAGGCTTTCCTGAAAGACAAGAATGGAAAGCTTCTCGCCCATGGCACCGAGACCTGCGCTATCTTTCCGCTTGAAAGCTTCGTTCGCGGCAAATAACGGCGGTTCGCGCGATCTGCTGGCCTTCTACGATTTCGTCATTGCGGAAATCCGCAAGGTGGACCCCGTAACGCCGATCATGGCCGATGCAGGCTGGAGATACTGGGAAGCGATCGACGCCAATGGGCCCGACCCGGTGAAGCGCAAGGTTACACCGGGATTCTGAACCAATCCGCAAACGGCTTCAGCCCTGAGCGATTATTCCGCTGGCTGGAGCGCGGGGCGATACGCTGCTGATTCCTCGATGGGCCAATGGACGATGGCGGCGAAGATGCCAAGCGCCACACCGAGCCACCAGACCGGATTATAGCTGCCGAAATGGTCGTAGAGATAGCCGCCGAGCCAGACGCCGAGGAACGAACCAATCTGGTGCGAGAAGAATACGATGCCTCCGAGCAGGCCGAGATGGCGCGTGCCGAACATGATGGCGACAAGTGAATTCGTTGGCGGCACTGTCGAGAGCCACATCAGCCCCATCAGAATCGAGAAGACGATTACCGAAGTTCCCGTTTGCGGCAGAAGCAGGAAGGCGGTGACCAATACGGATCGGCCAAGATAGAGGTAGGCAAGGAACTTGGGCTTGGAATAGCGTTGGCTGATGACGCCTGACGCCAGAGAGCCGATAATATTGAAAAAGCCGATCAAGGCGAGGGCCAGCACCGCATAGGTCGCATCGATACCGATATCGCCGATATAAGCCGGAAAATGTGCGGTAATAAAAGCCACCTGAAAGCCGCAGACGAAGAAGCCTGTCGTCAGCAAGAGGTAGCTCTTATGTCCAAAGGCTTCCCGCAGAGCTTCGCCAATCGACTGTTTGTACTGTGTTTCGCTGACCTTGCCGCTCGAAGAATTTCCTCGCAGCGGAATGGCAAGAACCGGAATGATCAACATGGCAATGCCAAGATAGACCAACCCGTCAGACCAGCCGACCCGATCGATAAGGCCCTGGCTGATCGGTGCGAAAACGAACATGCCCGCCGAGCCGGCAGCGGTGCCGATACCGAAGACGAATGTTCGATTGGCAGCGGACACGTTACGCGCGAAGGCGGACAAGATGATGCCGAACGAGCCCGCTGCAACGCCAAGTCCGACCAGCACGCCACCGCCCAAATAGAGCAAGCTTGGCGAAGTGGCCCACGCCATCATCAAAAGGCCGCCGCAATAGAGAATCGCTGAAATAAGCAGTACGCGCCACGTGCCGAATTTGTCGGCTATCGCACCGAAGAAGGGCTGGCCCGCACCCCAGCAGAGATTCTGCAGGGCCATTGCCATGCCGAAGGTGGTGCGATCCCAGCCTTTCTCGGCCAGCAGCGGCAGCTGGAAGAAGCCCATGGCAGAGCGGGGACCGAACGTCATGAGTGCAATAAGGCAGCCGGCTATGATAATCAGCCACGGTACACCGGTTTGCTTGCCGGCTGTTGCTTGGTTCTGCGACATGGCGCTTTCCCTTTTTTCTGAGAAACGCAGGTTTATCTCATTTACCATCCCAATCAATTGAATTGAGTTGATTGGTACTTAAATGAGTTTGATGGATACAAGGAACTGAACGTTGCGCAGGCAGCACAAATACAGTGAATGAAGGATTGATAATATGCGGTTATTACTGCCTGTTCTGGCGCTCGGCGCTGTAACTATCGCGGGTTGTGCCAACTCCGGCAACGTCAGCCCGTTGGTTTTCTGCGATCGGCCTAGTGATTTCGGTGCCAAGGTTTTCACCGATTGCACCCCTCGCGTCGGCGGTGATAGTCCTGCCAGGAGTGCAAGGGACAGCCGTCGCTATGGTGATGATCGCAAGATCATTCTTGGGGGTGTTTACGGCGGTTAACGTCGTAGTTTTGTTTTCAAGGGGAGGGCCGCCGATTCTGGCGGCCCCTCGCTTTCTCGTTTATTGCCACTTGAAGCCATCTGAATATTCCCCTATGTAGATCGTGACGGCCCTGCCGTTTTTCTTTTGATCATAAATATGCTCAATGTGAGTATAAATGATGGTCGAGGATGAGCGAGAGCCAATGATGAGCTGTGACGAGTGTCCAGGAGGAAGTGGATATGACCAGCACTACCCGCACGACCAATGGCCGTATCACCGGTCAGACTGCAGCGGATCGTTTTGGTATTCTTGAAATGCCGGATCTTTCCTACACGCCCGAGGTTGCGGCGGAGACCGAGCACCTCTACCAGCGTGTTGCCCATCACGTCCCCCGCATCGAATGGCCGGTCTACGCGCCTTATGTGGCAGCGATCAACCGGCTGAAGAAGCGGCGCAACGCGGTTATCCTCGCGCACAACTACCAGACGCCCGAGATTTTTCACTGTGTCGCCGATATCGTCGGTGATCTCGCTCCAGCTCGCCAAGGAAGCCACCAAGGTCGACGCCGATATCATCGTTCAGTGCGGTGTGCACTTTATGGCTGAAACCTCGAAGCTCTTAAACCCGCACAAGACCGTTCTGATCCCGGACATGAGGGCGGGCTGTTCGCTTGCCGAGTCGATCACCGGTGCTGACGTGCGCCTGCTCCGCGAAACCTATCCGGGCGTGCCGATCGTCACCTATGTGAACACCTCGGCAGAAGTTAAGGCCGAAAGTGATATTTGCTGCACTTCGGCCAATGCCGTGGAGGTGGTCGAAAGCTTTGGCGTGGACCGGGTACTGTGCATACCCGACGAATTCCTCGCCCAGAATGTTGCCGCACAGACCAAGGTCAAGATCCTGACCTGGAAGGGCCATTGCGAAGTACACGAGCGCTTTACAGCGGACGAATTGCTTGCCTACAGAGCGTCCGATCCGGATATCCAGATCATTGCTCATCCGGAATGCCCGCCGGAAGTCGTCGCGATCGCGGATTTTACCGGTTCGACGAGCGGCATGATCAATTATGTGAAAGACAACCGTCCAGCCAAGGTGCTTCTGGTGACCGAATGCTCGATGGCTTCCAATATCGAATCGGAAGTGCCGGATGTGAAATTCATCAAGCCGTGCAACCTCTGCCCGCATATGAAGCGCATTACGCTCCCAAACATTCTCGAAAGCCTCGTCTATATGAAGGAGGAAATCCATGTGGATCCGCTCGTCGCCGAACGCGCGCGCCTGGCGGTTGAGCGGATGGTCAATCTCAAGAACTGACGCCGGAGGCGACGATCATGTCCATACAATCCGATCCCGTCATCATCATCGGTGGCGGCCTTGCCGGACTTTTCTGTGCCCTGAAACTGGCGCCGAGGCCCGTCACTGTCCTCGCCGCAGCACCGATCGGTCGTGGCGCTTCCTCCGCCTGGGCGCAGGCGGGTATCGCAGCTGCGGTGTCGGAAGGCGATACGATGGAAAAGCACGTCGCCGACACCGTTGCAGCGGGTGACGGTATCGTCGACGAAGGCATTGCCCGCCTTATGGCAAGTGAAGCGGCGGTGCGGGTCCACGATCTCCTTGAATATGGTGTTCCTTTCGACCGTGATCTCGAGGGCAAACTGCAAGTTTCGCGGGAAGCGGCGCATTCGGAAAGCCGCATTGTTCGGGTTCGCGGCGATATGGCAGGGCGCGCCATCATGCAGGCGCTGGTGAAGGCCGTCGAGGACACGCCTTCCATCCGGGTGATGGAGGGATATGTGGTCGAAGACATCATAACCGAAAAGGGCGCTGTAACCGGCGTTATCGCGCGAACGGAAGCTGGACGCGGCAAGCAGGTGAAACTCGCGTCACGGACGGTTGTGATTGCGACAGGTGGCATCGGCCATCTTTACGCTGTTACCACAAATCCATCAGAAGCGCGCGGCGAGGGGATTGGCATGGCGGCGCGTGCCGGCGCGATGATGGCCGACATGGAATTCGTGCAGTTTCATCCGACGGCTCTGGACGTCAACAAGGACCCCGCACCGTTGGCAACGGAAGCTCTGCGCGGGCATGGCGCAACGCTGATCAATCGCGCGGGCGAACGGTTCATGCTGAAGATCGATCCCGACGCGGAACTCGCACCGCGCGATGTCGTGGCGCGCGGCATTTATGCCGAGGTCACGAGCGGGCGAGGGGCTTGGCTGGATTGCACCAAGGCTGTGGGCGCGACATTTGCCGAAGAATTCCCCACCGTCTACAAATATTGCCGCGATGCCGGCATCGACCCGGCCGTCGAACCTATTCCTGTTGTGCCTGCGGCGCACTATTTCATGGGCGGGATCCTGACAGACGAGGACGGACGCACCTCGATCAACGGCCTTTGGGCCTGTGGCGAATGCACGTCAACAGGCGCACATGGCGCCAACCGTCTTGCGTCGAATTCGCTGCTCGAAGCGGTGGTGTTCTCGGCGCGCATCGCTGCCAAAATCGGCACGGGTGAGGCGACGCACGCGGAAGACTGGTCAAAGGGCTCGATCGACAGGGACGATCTGGTTGCCGAGGCGGATACGGCCGCGATGAGCAGACTGCGTAAGACGATGAGCGCCAGCTTTGGCGTCATCCGCGATCGCGAAGGTATGATGGAGGGGCTCACGACCATCGTTGCGCTTGAGAAGACCAATCGGGACGCGGCTTTCCGGAATGTTCTGGCGACGGCCAAGCTGGTTGCCGTCAGCGCTTTGCGCCGTCAGGAAAGCCGAGGCGGTCATTTCCGCACCGACTTTCCCGAGAAACGGCCCGAATGGCAGCACCGGACATTTTTGACCCTTGCCGATGCCGAAGCCACGGTGGACGAGATGATGGAGCTGGCGTGATGGCGAACACACCTGGGGACGCACAAAGGGCTTTTCCGCCGTCCTTGCCGCAAATGTTGATTGAAGGTGCTGTGCGTGCCGCCTTGCTTGAAGATCTCGGCCGGGCAGGCGATATCACGACAAATGCAACCTTGCCGGAAGATGCCACCGCGGCGGCTGTTCTCTCCAGCCGTGAAGCCGGGACGATCTGCGGCTTAGGCTTTGCGCGCGCCGCCTTCGCGCTCATCGACCCTTCATTGACATTCACGGCGTTCGTGAAAGATGGCGCCCGGGTCAATCGGGGCGACAACGTCGCACGAATCGAGGGCAACGCGCGCGCCATTCTGTCTGCAGAGCGGGTCGCGCTCAATTATCTTATGCATCTGAGCGGCATCGCCAGCTATACGGCGAAATTCGCGGATTTGATCGCCCACACGAATGCAAAGGTTTGCGACACCCGCAAGACAATTCCCGGCATGCGCGCCTTCGCCAAATACGCTGTGAAATGCGGTGGTGGCGCCAATCATCGCTTTGGCCTCGACGATGCGATCTTGATCAAGGACAATCATGTTGCCGTTGCGGGCGGTGTGGCAAAGGCAATTCTTGCTGCACGAGCTTACGCGGGCCACCTCGTCAAGATCGAAGTGGAAGTGGACGGAATCCACCAGCTGGAGGAAGCACTGTCAGTCCAGGCAGATGTGATTCTACTTGATAATATGGGGCCGGAACTGCTTGAAAAGGCGGTAAAAATCAATGCTGGCCGTGCAAAACTCGAAGCGTCCGGCGGGATCGCTTTCGACACGATCAAATCGATTGCGGAAACCGGGGTGGACTATATTTCGACATCAAAAATCACTATGGCAGCACCAACTCTGGATATCGGATTGGATATTGAACTGACATGAAGGTCATCGCCACGATTGCTGAACTGCGTGCTGCTCTTAAATCCGAACGGCTCAAGACCAGGTCGATCGGCCTCGTTCCCACCATGGGCTATCTGCATATCGGCCACATGGAACTGGTCCGCCGGGCCAAGGCTGCCTGCGATGTCACTGTGGTTTCGATATTCGTCAACCCCACGCAGTTCGGGCCGAATGAGGACCTCTCGACCTATCCGCGCGACATGGAAGGCGACCTTGCCAAGCTCAGGGCCGAAGGTGTTGACTATGTCTTCACACCAGAAGTCACCGAAATCTATCGCCCCGGCGCCAATACGATCGTCGATAACCCTGTCCTGTCGCGCGTACTGATTGGCAAGATCCGCCCCGGACACTTTCGGGGTGTGACAACCGTCGTCACCAAACTGTTCAACATAGTGCAGCCGGATCACGCGTTTTTCGGTGAGAAGGATTATCAGCAACTGACAATCATCCGCCGCATGGTGGCGGATCTCGATATGCCGATTGAAATCACCGGTGTGGCGACGGTACGCGAGCCGGACGGCATCGCTTGCTCTTCACGCAACGCCATGCTCACGCCTGCCGACCGCAAGAAAGCCGTCATCCTGGCAAAGTCATTGGCTCAAGCGGAGGAAATGGCTGCGAAAGGCCAGCGCTCAGTCTCGACTATTCGCAATGCGGTGCGCACGGTCCTTGAAACGGAGAAGCGCGGTGAGATCGAGATCTGTCGACATTCGCGATGCACAGACACTTGATGCGGTTTCGGGCAAATTCAAGCAGCCAGTTGTCATCCTATTGACCGTTCGCTTCGGCAGGGTACGGCTGATCGATCAGCGTGTCATAGGCTGAGCAAGGCCAGGGAGGGGAGAAACATGAGCCAGGAAATCGTTATACGCCGCGTCACCGCACCGGAGATCCGCGGGCGCAAAGGCGGCGAGCCGATCGTGGCTCTGACCTCGTATCACGCCAACACCGCCCGCATCGTCGACAGCCATGCGGATATTCTTCTCGTGGGCGACAGTCTTGGCATGGTCCTCTACGCCATGGATTCAACGCTCGGCGTGTCGCTGGATCTGATGATCGCCCATGGTAAGGCCGTCGTGCGCGGCTCGAAACGGGCCATGGTTGTGGTCGATATGCCCTTTGGCTCCTATGAGGAAAGCCCCGCAATGGCATTTCGCAATGCTGCGCGCGTCATGCAGGAAACCGGCTGTGGTGCGGTCAAGCTTGAAGGCGGTGTCCGCATGGCCGACACCATCCGCTTCCTCACCGAGCGCGGTATTCCGGTGATGGCGCATATCGGGCTGACCCCGCAATCGATCAACACGCTCGGTGGCTTTAAGACGCAAGGCCGTGACACTGCGTTATGGCCGATTATCAAGGCCGATGCGCAGGCGGTAAGCGGGGCGGGTGCCTTTTCCGTTGTGCTTGAAGGCATTGTTGAACCGCTGGCTGCGGAGATTTCGCGCGAAACGGCTATCCCAACCATCGGCATTGGCGGGTCGAGGGAATGCGACGGTCAGATCCTCGTCCTCGAAGACATGCTCGGCTATAACCCAAAGCCGCCCAAATTCGTCAAGGTTTACGGTTCCGTGAGCACCGTCATCGACCAGGCCGTCAAAGCCTACGCAGACGACGTGCGCTCGCGGGCGTTCCCCGCTGACGAAAACGTCTACCTGTTGAAATAGCGGATTACTCAATCGCGATTTTTCCGGTCTGTATCCGCCCCTTGCCAGTATTCCATGACGGCTGATCTGTCATACCCTTCGCCCATCAGCCGAACGCCGATACGTCCGGTTTCGGGATAGAACACAACCTCGTTCGGGTTTTTCTCGCCGATCATGATAAAGCGGCATGGCGCATCGCTGTGATTGTAGAAGGAATGGCCGGCCTTCTGTCCCGCGGGAAAGACGACATGGTCGCCAGCTTTCATCCGGTAGGTCTTGTCGCCGAGCCGCAGCGTCATTTCACCTTCAAGGATGAATGCCTGCTCTTCCTCCAGCATATGATAGTGGTTCAGGCTCGACTCCATGCCTGGCGCGAGTTCTTCCAATTGCACACCGACGTGATTGGCGCCGCCAAAGCCGGAAAGATAGCGAAACTTGCTTCCATAGCGGCTGCCTTGCGACCATTCTTCCCAGGGCACTGTGTCCGACGCGAATGGTTCGGAAATGCCGTCGGCATTGAGCGATGTCGGTTTGTCGTCCATTTCACTCTCCCTATCCTCTGCCGCCCACCCTGAGGCCTGCCACGCTGCGCTCCTCCAGCACATTGTGGCGGAAGCGATAAAGCGCCGCCGGTCTGCCCCGCGCTTGTGTCTGTTCAGCACCAGTGGGCTCAACAAGTTCCGTTGTCTCGACCAGCCTGCGGAAATTCTGCTTGTGCAGGTGCCGCCCGGAAATTGCCTCTACGGTCTCCTGAAGCGCGGTCAGCGTAAAGGTGGGCGGCATCAGTTCGAAGACGACAGGCCGGTATTTGAGCTTGGCGCGCAGCCGGGATATCGCCGTCGCAAGGATGCGCCGGTGGTCGAAACTCATTGGCAGTCCCAGCATGCGCGAGAGCTCAGTACGCTCGGCACGGCCGTCCCGCACCGCCTCTTCTATCAAGCCCGCTTCATACAGGAGTTCGTAGCGTTCGAGCACGCGCTCTTCATCCCAGGCAATGCCGTCATCGCCAAATGCAAGCCGAAACCGGCTGAGTCGCGCCGGCACGCCGCTTTTCTCGGCCCACGCATGCAATGCGGGTCGGATCATCTCGTCGATCATGACGGGTTTGCCAGTGCGCCAGTCCTCCCAAGGCAGGAAAGAATACCAGCTACGCCAGCGCGCGCCGGATTTGCGCAGAGCCTCCTTGTTGTCGTCCGTCGTGCGGGTGAGCGCAAGATAACCCACCGAGACGATGTGCAGGTCCCGATCTTCGGCAGTTTTGTGTCGCCCCCGATCGCCGAACGTATAAAGCTGTTCGACATATCCGAGCCGCAAGGGCGTCTGTTCCGCCACCCATTCACGCAGACCCGTCTCGAACGTTCGATGCTGCAGGGGATTGAATGGACCGAATGGCAGCTCGTCGCGTTCGGCATCGTCGCCGGATGGCGTGGTCAGGATCAGCGGATCATTATTGGCCACGGCGACGATGGCGGCACTCAGGTTTATCTCAACCGCATTGGGCGTACCGGTCATGGTCACACCACGAGCGGAAGAATGAAGGGCGTACCTTCAAAAGCCTCTTCGCCACGTCCGATTGCCTTGATCGCATCGACCATCCGGCCCTGACGCCCAAGCATATCGTCGGCCAGTGCCACGAGCCGGCTGTTGGGCGTAGCAGAAGGCGCGTTGCGACGCAGAACCTGAGCCAGATGCACTTCGTCAAGCTCCGGGTTGAGCGCCAATGCGGTAATGTAGGCACCCGCGGTCGAGCGCGAGATGCCGGCATAGCAGTGAATGAGGAGAGGTGCCTCGCGATCCCAGCGCCGGCCGAATGCAATCAAGTCGCTGACATGGTCGGCGATTGGATGCGTCATGCCTTCCGTAGGCTCGACAATATCGTTGAAACCGAGAAATAAATGCCGCTCCTCGACTATTTCCACAGGTCGCGGGACGGGCGTACCGATGTTGATCAGCGTGATCATGTCGCGTGCGCCAAAGCGGGTCGCCGACTCGGCAAGGCGGGAAAGGGGTGAAACGACGATATGCGGCATGATGTTATCCTTGGCTCTGCGCACGTTGCTTGTCGAGAGACGCAAACCGCTGCAGAAAAGCGTTTTGTACATTCTGGGTCGCCAAGGGAATCAAGTCGAGACCTTGCGGGTCAATTCCGCGCGGCCGACCAAAAAACTGTACGGCTTCCTTCTCGGCAAAGCCAGCAAGGCGCGTGGCTTCGTAATAAGCCGCAATCGCATCTGCACGTTTGATCAAAGCGCGAAGGTCCTGTTTGACAACCGGTTTCAGTGAGAACCGCAGATGAATGGCATGCTGCAATCGCAATTCAACGCTTTTGTAATCTCCCCCACGACGGCTTTGAACGGTGAGATCATGTCGCCGATCACATATTCCGGCGCATCGTGCAGCAGGGCGATCAAACGCTGTTCGGTGGTCGCGTCCGGAACGATCGTGCCGAAGATTTCTTCAACCAGCAGCGAATGCTGCGCCACTGAAAAAGCATGATCACCGATGGTCTGGCCATTCCATCGCGCGACGCGTGCGAGGCCTTGGGCGATGTCTTCGATTTCAATGTCCAGCGGAGAGGGGTCAAGCAAATCCAACCGGCGGCCGGAAAGCATACGCTGCCAGGCTCTCAACTCGGTTTTCTTCAGTACAATGGTGAGCGGCTTTGCTGGCATTGACAATCCCCGATCAGGCCTCTTGCGTTGCCTCGGGGAATGTAAACCGGTGTTCTGCGGGAATGGCAAGGTGGATGGCAGTTTCTCCTGCCATAATGGGCATGCCGTTGTCCGTCGCATCTTTCACGCGGTCGATACGGACAAGCGCCAGTCCGGTTTTTCCAGCGACACTGCCAAGCGTGCCGATCTCACGGTTATTGGCGGTAATTGGCGTGCCGGTTTCCGGCAAATCCGACGGGCCGCTAGCAATAAGGATGCGCCGCCTTGCCGTACCCCGATGCTGCATGCGGGAGACCACTTCCTGGCCAACAAAGCAGCCCTTCCTGAATGAAACACCACCTGTCTGATCCAGATTGATGTCATGTGGGAAAGCATCGCCAAGTCCATAGTCGTTCGGGGCTTCTGCAACACCATGGGCGATACGAAGAGCGGTCCAGGCCATCCCGTTTCCCCCAGGCCCTTGCGCCCCGCCGTAGTGACGTCTGACATTCAAAGCATCAGGAAACCGCCGGTCATGCACAATTGATTCAGTTTCCGAAGGCTTTGAATCCTCTTCCCAGGAAACATGGACAAGCATTTCTGAATCAACGACAATTTGTACCTTGGCGCGCAATTTGTAGAGTGTGAGCCGCTTCAAAAAGTCGCCGGTGGAAGTCCGCAGCGCATCGAGGCGCAAACCATCGCCATTGCGTGAAACGAGGAATTCGAACAGGATCTTGCCTTGCGGATTGAGGAGAGCGCCGGGTTTCAGATCCCCGCGTTCAAGCGTGTCGAGGTCGGTGGTTATCAGGTTCTGGAGGAAATCTTCAGCATCCTCGCCGGTCACGTTGAGGACGGCTCTTTCGTTTAAACTTGCCGATGGCATCGCATCACCCTTGCCTTTCGCGTCCCTGTTACGTAATCCGCAAGGACGAGGTGTGCAAGACGGGAACGGAAAGCAAATGGCTCAAGGTTTCGACACGATTTATCGAAGCGGTATTGTCGTCAACCAGGATGGGGTCGGGTTGCGCGATATCGGTATCAGCAATGGCAGCATTGCCGCTATCGGCAATCTTGGCAATGCCTCCGCGGGCGAGATCATCGATGCCACCGGACTGCATATCCTGCCCGGTGTCGTCGACAGCCAGGTGCATTTTCGCGAGCCGGGTCTTGAGCATAAGGAAGATCTGGAAAGTGGCTCGCGCTCCGCTGTTCTCGGTGGTGTTACCGCCGTCTTTGAAATGCCGAACACCAAGCCGCTGACCACTTCTGCCGAAACGCTCGGAGACAAGGTGCGGCGCGGCCAACACCGCATGCATTGCGACTTTGCCTTCTGGGTCGGCGGCACGCGCGACAATGCCAATGATGTTGCCGAGCTCGAGCGATTGCCCGGCGCCGCCGGCATCAAGGTGTTCATGGGTTCCTCCACCGGCGACCTTCTCGTCGAGGACGATGAGGGCGTGCGTTCGATCCTCAAGAATACGCGCCGTCGTGCCGCCTTCCATTCGGAAGACGAATTCCGCCTGCGCGAGCGCGAGAGTTTCCGCATACCGGGTGATCCCTCGTCTCATCCGGTATGGCGAGACGAAATCGCGGCGCTCAAATGCACCCAACGGCTGGTGCGGATCGCGCGCGAAACTCGCGCGCGCATACACGTCCTGCATATCTCGACGGCCGAAGAGATCGATTTCCTGAAAGATCACAAGGATGTTGCAAGCTGCGAGGCGACGCCGCATCACCTGACGCTCGACGCCAGTCAGTATGCGACGCTCGGAACGCTGCTGCAGATGAACCCGCCAGTGCGTGACGCGCGTCATCGCGATGGCGTCTGGAAGGGTATCGGGCAGGGGATTGTCGATGTGCTTGGTTCCGACCACGCACCGCATACGCTTGAAGAAAAATCAAAACCGTATCCAGCGTCCCCCTCGGGGATGACCGGCGTACAGACGCTGGTGCCGATCATGCTCGATCATGTAAATGCTGGCCGCATGTCCATCGAGCGCTTTGTCGACCTGAGCTCGCATGGCCCGAACCGCCTGTTCGGCATGGCCCGCAAGGGCCGCATCGCAGTCGGCTATGACGCCGATTTGACGATCGTCGATATGAAGCGGCGCGAAACCATTACCAATGCGCAGGTTGGCTCGAAGGCGGGCTGGACGCCCTATGACGGCAAGACCGTCACTGGCTGGCCGGTCGGCACCATCATTCGCGGTCAAAAGGTCATGTGGGAAGGTGAGATCGTCACGCCTTCGCGGGGTGAACCGGTGCTGTTTGGCGAAGCGCTGCCTCAAAATTGAATGCACGAAGAATATTACGAGTAAGTTGATATTGTGTACACATTTATGTATATAAGGGAAGGCTATCTTGAAGGATGTCGAGCTCCAATTTGAATGGGATGTAGAAAAAGCCAAAAGCAATATAGTCAAACATGGAATCTCGTTTCCAAACGCCGCAAAGATTTTCGCAAATGAGATTCTTGAATATGTTGACGTGCGTGAGGACTACGGCGAACTGCGGTTTATAGCGCTCGGTCGAGTGGATTTTAAGATCTATCGCGTTGTGTATACGCGCCGTGCTGACAAGGTCATACGCATTATCAGCGCGCAGAAAGCGGGAAAATATGAACAAGAAATCTACTACCGCAAAACACTCGCTTAGCGAGATTGTAAGTATGCGTGATCCCCAAGAAGATCAGGCATATCTCGATGCGCCTGAAGCGGAATCCTTAGGCGAAAGTTTTTGGAACAACGCTCGCGTCGTCATGCCTGGCGGCAAGACATCTGTTCATTTGCGTCTGGACACGGATGTCGTCGAATGGTTCAAGGCGCACGGCAAAGGGCACCTCACGCGCATGAACGCGGTGTTGCGGGCGTATGTGGAAGCTCATAAACACAACCGGTGATGTTGTAGTTTAGACCAGGTAAATCTCAGCCTTCATGAAAGTGACTGCCGATCCGGTCACAAGCACGCGGTCACCGGCGAGCTCGCAGAGGAGATGCCCGCCGCGCTTTGAGCGCTGAAAGGCCGACAGCCTGGCCTTTCCAAGCTTTTCCGCCCAGTACGGTACCAGCGTCGCATGGGTCGAACCGGTCACGGGATCTTCCGGAATACCCGCGTAGGGCGCGAAATAGCGGGAGACGAAATCATGTTCGTTTCCTTCCGCCGTAACGACGAGCCCAAGGGGACCAAGGTCCGTGATCTTCGGCAGGTCTGGAACGAAATCGCGCACAGCCTGCTCGTCCTCCAATTCGACGAACAGGTTTTCGAAGTTCTTGAACGCCGGTACGTTTTTGCCAACGATTTCTTTCAGCAGTGGTGGCATCTCTTTGATGGGCTCTGGAGGAAAGCTCGGAAAATCAAGCTGATAGCCTGAGTTGCTACGACTGACGCGCAATGTCCCAACGCGCGTTTCAAAAACCAGTTCACCTTCGACCCCAAGCTCGTTGGCGAGTACATGAGATGTAGCTAGTGTGGCATGACCGCAGAAATCGACCTCATGGACTGGCGTGAACCAGCGCAGATCCCAGCCACTGGCGGTGCGCTTTGCAAAGGCCGTCTCGGCCAAATTGTTCTCCGCCGCAATCGCCTGCATCGTCACGTCGGATAGCCAGTCATCCAGAACGAGTACAGCGGCGGGATTGCCGCTGAAGAGTTCAGTTGCGAAGGCATCGACCTGATACATCGTCAGCTTGGTCATGGGCACCGTCCATTGCGTGGAAAATTGCGTCAAGCTGTACCCTGCGACGACGATTTCGCAAATGCCAGATGGCCGAGTTTTTCCGGGTTGCGCACGATATATATCGTCTTGATCTTGCCGTTCTCGATCTCGAGAGCCGTTGTCTGCGGAATGCCATCAAACTCTGTTGTCACGAAACCCGGCAACCCATCGATCAATCCCTCGTGCAAGATCGGCGGGAACTGGTACTCCATCCGGCGGGCAATGCCATCGAAGAAGCGCGAAACCCTGTCCATCGTATAGATGGGGTTGATCGTGGAAGGGCGAATTCCGCCGCCGTCAGCATACATGACGACGTCCTCGGCCAGGAGCGATTGCAGCGCTTGCATATCGCCGCTGCGCGACGCTGTGAAGAATGCCTTTGCGATATTCCGCCCCTGTTCGTCCGACACCGGGAAACGTGGCTTGGCCTGCTGGACATGGTTTCGTGCCCGGCTCGCAAGCTGGCGGCACGTCGCCGGATCGCGGCCAATCGCTTCGGAGATCTGGTTGAACTCCTGCCCGAACACGTCGTGCAGCAGGAACGCGGCGCGCTCGAGTGGCGAAAGCCGCTCGAGAGCCACCATTAACGTCAGAGTGATGTCGCTGTCCGACTCCTCTTCGCTCGGGTCGAATATCGGCTCAGGCAGCCAGTTTCCCACATAGGTTTCCCTTCGAACGCGGGCAGATTTCAAATGGTCAAGGCAAAGCCGCGTGACGGTACGCACCAGAAAGGCTTCTGCGCTGCGCACCTCGGACCGGTCGGCCTGATGCCAGCGAATGAAGCCTTCCTGAACAATATCTTCCGCCTCCGCGACCGATCCGAGCATGCGATAGGCAATGCGGGTCAATCGCGGTCTGAGGCGGTTGAACGTTTCAGCCGGATTTTCAGGCTGCGGCACGATCTTTTTCTACCGGATGAATCGAGCGGAAACCGATAGCCAGACGGTTCCATCCATTAATGGTGACGATCAGCATGGACAGTTTGACGATCTCCTCTTCGGTGAAATGTTCCTTCAACGTCTCGTAGTCGCTATCCGGCGCATGGGTCTTGGCAACGAGCGTCAAGGCCTCCGTCCAGGCAAGGGCAGCCCGTTCACGTTCGCTGTAGAGCGGCGATTCCCGCCAGGCGTTGAGGAGATAGAGGCGCTGTTCAGTCTCGCCCTTGCTGCGTGCATCTTTCGAATGCATGTCGAGGCAGAAGGCGCAGCCATTGATCTGCGAAGCCCGCATCTTGACGAGTTCGATCAGGCTGATTTCCAGTCCGCTACTGACCACACTCTCCTCCATCTTGAGCATCGGCTTGATGGTGGCTTCGTGGTTGAAGGGGTTCAGTCTCGCTTTCATGATATCTCTCCTTGTCGGGCATTCAGTTGCCTGAACACAAGACGAGACAGCGCAACCAAATGTGACATGCGCGCTAATTATTTTACGACGGTCCGGAAAAAGTTAGTCGCCAGTCACAAAAAACCGCCAGCGGCCCTTCGGAGTGATGCCGAGGCGATAGAACACGTATGTTCCGAACTGCTTCATCTCCTCATAGTCACCCGCAGTGACGATCTGGAAGAGCTCAACCTTCTGCTTCGGCTCGAGTTTGTCGAGTGGGTATGCAAAGAAGTACGGCCAGACATAGAGTTCGTCCGCTGTGCCGGCATCCAGATGCACGTAGCCGGACTCCAGCACGTCGACGAGGATCGCCAGGATTTCCTGGCCGTCCGGGTCACCCGCCAAGGTTTTCAGATAGGCGAGAGGATCGCCCTCGATGTCGGCGAGCGAAAGCATGGTGACATCATCACCCGAACCGATCAGTGGGCGAAGCGCCTCGATCGACCCTGATTTTGCAGCCGTAAGGATCAGCTCACGCATTTTCTGTACGGGGAAGGGCAGCTTGGTGACGTCATACTCGACCTGTGGGACAGGGGCGCCTTCCTTGGCATTTGGCATTGCTGGATTGGTGGCCGGAGTATTGCCGCTCTCCGTTTCAGCAGGACTTTCCGGCGCTGCAGCAGGCTTACCGGAATCCGATGGGGTTTGCGCCTCGTCCTCAGGCTCCTGCTCGGCACCCGGTTTGGCCGGCGCTGGTTCGGCGGTTTTTGGAAGTTCTTCTTTCTTGATTTCGCTGAGGGCGAGTTGAACCGGCATATCACGACCAGCCGACAGAGCTGGAAAGCTGAAAGCACAGACAGCTGCCGCTAGAAAACTGGTTCTGACGATCGCGGAAGCGGAAAAGTGCTTTTCAAGCATGCAGGATCACCCGGGTGTTGAACTATTGCAGGACGCGATTCGATGAAAACTCGCCCGCAGAAATACGTTCACGCAGCACTTCAAGCAAGGCCAGCGCAGACACTTCGCCGTTATCGCGGATCAATTCGGTCAACGCGGTTGCGAAAGCGGCTTCGGCCATAATTTCGGGTTCGATACCTTCAAGCGTGCCATCAGCCCAGACTTCATTCTGATATTCGATCGCAACCAGCTTTTTTTCTTCTGCAACCAACCTATCAAGGTCCGTCGATGTCATGTTCATGATATACCATCCTTGGCCGGGGCCAATTCTTAAACTACCGCTAAACAATACCATACGTTTTGTCTAAAATGCGGTTCATTGGCTTCAACAGTTAAAGCCTGGTTAATTTCCATAGCCCGATACGATCTCAGAAGAAAGTCTCATTCCTTCGCTCTGGTAGCGGTCAATCGCCGCAATCGCCTGGCTTGTGCAGGTCGAATAAGTTTCGTTGAAAGTGCGGTATCCACGGTTGAAACTGGCGATCAGCCGAGCCTTGCGGGCAGGGTCTGGATTTTCGGCCAGAAGCAGTGAATCCATACGGTCGCGCCACTGGCTAGTCTTCTCGCCACAAAGGTTACGCAATGAATGGATCGAACCAAGCACCTCGGCGAGACGAAGAAGCTTCGCTTCATACAGAGGATCGACCGCATAGGCCGGTGCCGCTGCGATGATTGCCACCAAAACCGCTGTGATCAACGCTGCACGCCGCACGAAATAGCCTTGAGCCTCAATTCCCGAAGAAGCCATGTTGCCTGAAAGCAAGGCGCCTTCAAGGCGTTGATGGTTAATACCCTCAACTTTCGAAGGAGTGCGCCAGATAGTGTGCAACTTCCAGTACGCTCTCCGTTACGTCGAATGCCGTCATTTCTTCGACCCGCAACCAATGAACCGCCGCGGCATCGTCTGCGGCGACGGCCTCCCCCACCGGATCGCGAGCCAGGAAAACTGCGAGCCGGAACGGTTTGGGCGACGGGAACTCGGGAGTAGAGTAGTCAAATGTCACAGTGGTAAGGTACGAAACATCTGTCGCGACAATCCCGGTTTCCTCGTAAAGCTCGCGGATTGCCGCGTCGTGCGGCGCCTCGTCCTCCTCGCGCCGGCCACCCGGAAATGCCAGCCAGCCCTTCGACGGTTCACGCCCGCGTTCGACCAGCAGGAACGCCCGGTCACGAATACAGACGGCCGAAACACCATCGACAGTTGCAGAAAGGGGAATCTGGTCCATACCTCAGGGGTAAGTGGTGGCGGCGAGTTTGACAAGGGTAACGATTACTTGACCCGCCACCGCAAATGCGGATGATCGCGACTTCCAATTCAAATCAGGCTTGACTTGCATGTGCGGACGTTTTTCCCCTCCTCGGTACACCGGAAGAGATCGAAGCCTGGTTCGATCTGATGGAGCTGGAGGCCTTTCCGCCGCGCTTCAACATTGCACCAACCCAGCCGATCCTCATGGTCGTCAGCGGTGAAACACCGCCACCCGGCAGCAACCGATCCAACCGGAGGGCACTGCTGGTGCGCTGGGGCTTCATTCCCGGCTGGGTGAAGGACACGGCAAATTATCCGTTGATGATCAATGCCCGCTCGGAAACGGCAATCGAAAAGGCGTCATTCAAGACGGCGATGCGTCATCGCCGTGCTCTGGTCCCGGCATCGGGGTTTTACGAATGGCGTCGCACCGGGGGCAAGAAGGCCCAAGCCTTTTGGATCAGGCCGCGCAATGGCGGAATTGTCGCCTTTGCTGGCCTTTATGAACCCTGGGCCAATGCAGAGGGCTCGGAAATCGATACGGGCGCGATCCTCACGACCAGCGCCAATGAAAATCTGCGCTTTATCCATGACCGCATGCCTGTGGTGATTGAACAAAAGGATTTTGCCCGCTGGCTCGATTGCAAGACGCAGGAGCCTCGTCACGTCGCCGACCTCATGAAGCCGGCACAGGCGGATTTCTTCGAGGCCATCCCCGTCTCCGACAAGGTCAACAATTTTGCCAACACCGGACCGAAGATCCAGGAACGGGTTGCTGAAACCTTGGAAGAGCGCAAGAAACCGGCGCGTACCAAACCGCCGGAACCCGACGACCAGATGAAACTGTTCTAGGTCCCGAACCTCATTAATTCCGCAGGATATCCACCCGATGCTTTCAGCCGCCCTCTCCGGTTTTCTTCTTGGCGCGTCCCTCATTATCGCCATAGGCGCTCAAAACGCTTTCATATTGCGGCAGGGATTATTGCGCGAGCATGTCTTTGTCCTGAGCTTGATATGCGCGCTTTCGGACGCGCTGCTCATTGCCGCAGGCGTTGCCGGGCTGGGCACCCTGATCGCTCAATCGCCAAGGTTGATCTCCCTCGTGACGCTTGGCGGCGCGGCGTTCCTGTTCTGGTATGCATCTGTTGCGTTTCGCCGCGCGTTCCATCCGGAAGTCCTGCAGGCGGCCACTTCAGGCAATGGCAATTTGAAGGTGGCGATCGGCACCGTTCTGGCGTTGACCTTCCTCAATCCGCATGTCTATCTGGATACGGTTGTCTTGCTAGGGGGCTTATCGGCGCGCTTTGAAGGCGTCAACCGTGCGGCCTATGGCGCGGGCGCGGCCCTGGCGTCCTTCATCTGGTTCTTTGGCCTCGGCTATGGTGCAAGGCTGTTGCAGCCGGTATTTGCGCGGCCGGCTGCGTGGCGCGTACTTGACGTCCTCATCGGCCTCGTCATGGCCGGTATTGCCCTGAGCTTGTTAGTCCGTTTCCTGCACAGTTGACACGAGCTTCAGCTGTGGCCGCTTGCGTACGGTACTGAGAACGGCAGCCAGGATAGCGGCTGGGCCGATCGCCCTGTATTGTGAGGCAAGATTGTCCGCACGGTTGTTTTCGCGCGGCTTTGCCATTTGTTGCTTGTTGGTCATGGGTCTCTGGTCCTGTAAAGCGGGGCCTATTCCCCTTTGGTTCAAGTCACAGGATTCCCGGTCAAATTGGCCGGAAAAAAGGCACTTTCCGGGAGGATTTTAGGCTATTCGGTTAATTTGGATTAACCATGACGAAGGCGACAAAAATGCAACACTTAGCTTCTAAGCCATGAACGCTTGACGATTGGCCCGCTCTCGACCATAAATGCCGCATGAAAACGTTGCCCGTCACGATTATTATTACCTGTCGGATCATTATCAGCTAGCGCTCCGCTGGCCCGGCCGTTTTCGTCTCAAAATTCAGTCAGAAGATGCGAAACACTCCGGTCAGCAGACCAGCGCGTTGATATAAATCTGAGTACCTGAACCCGAGTTTGAGACAACCGACATGCCGCACCAACTCAGCCTCTACAACACGCTCACCCGCACGAAGGAAATCTTTGTGCCGATCGACCGGCAAAACGTGCGCATGTATGTCTGCGGCCCGACGGTCTATGATTACGCCCATATCGGCAATGCGCGGCCGGTAATCGTCTTCGACGTATTGTACCGGCTGTTGCGCCATATCTATGGCGAAAGCCACGTCACCTATGTGCGCAACATCACTGATGTTGACGACAAGATCAATGCGCGGGCTGCCCAGGATTTTCCGGATCTGCCGTTGAACGAAGCTATCCGGAAGGTAACGGAAACCACCAACAGGCAATTCCAGGCGGATGTGGCTGCACTCGGCAATTTGCAGCCGTCGGATCAACCGCGGGCGACCGAATACATCGACGAGATGGTGGCGATGATTGACCGCCTCGTGGAGCGTGAAATTGCCTATGTGGCCGATGGTCATGTGCTGTTTTCACCCTCGGCGATGAACGCCGCCAAGGGGCCGCGTTATGGAATGCTTGCCCGCCGCTCGGCTGACGACATGCTGGCCGGCGCACGCGTCGATGTTGCATCCTACAAGCGCGACGAGATGGATTTCGTGTTGTGGAAGCCGTCGAAAAAGGATGAGCCCGGCTGGCCCTCGCCAGCGGGCATTGAAGGGCTCGGCCGCCCCGGGTGGCATATTGAGTGCTCGGCCATGGCGATGGCCAAGCTGCTGGACCCGTTCGGCGGTGGCCTGCATTGCGATGATCCTGTCAAGAACATCTTCGACATTCATGCCGGCGGCATCGATCTCGTGTTTCCCCACCATGAGAATGAGATTGCGCAGTCCTGCTGCGCCCTTGGCACGGACCGCATGGCCAATGTCTGGATGCACAATGGCTTCCTGCAAGTCGAAGGTCAGAAAATGGCAAAGAGCGTCGGCAATTTCGTGACCATTCATGAATTGCTCGAGACGACGGTTTTTGGCGACCGGAAATGGCCGGGCGAGGTGCTGCGCCTTGCGATGTTGATGACCAGCTATCGCGAGCCGATCGACTTCAGTGTGCGGAAACTGGAAGAGGCGGAAAACATCCTCGTCAAGGCCCGCGAATATGCGGGCGATGCTGGCGCCGGTGTGATTCCGGATGAAGCGATTGATATCCTGTCAGACGATCTCGCGACACCGGGCCTGATCAACTGGCTGGCATCGATCAGGAAATCGCGCGTCCTCGATCCAGCGGATTATCGCGCAGTGTTCGGATTGCTCGGCATCGATCTGAGTGTGGAAGCAATTTCGATGGAACTTGAGAACGAGATCGAAGTCAAAATCCGCAATCGCCTTTCATTGCTTGCAGCCAAGAGCTTCATTGAGGCCGACTATATACGCGATGAATTGCTGGAGAAAGGTATTCAGCTGAAGGACGGCAAGGATCCGGCAACGGGCGAACGCATCACGACGTGGGAGGTGAGGCGATGAGTCTCGACAACAAGCCCATCTACACTGGCGGGTGTCAGTGCGGCGCGATCCGTTTTCGCGTCGAGGGCAAACTTGGTGACGCATCGATCTGTCATTGCCGGATGTGCCAGAAAGCATTCGGCAACTTCTTTGCGCCGCTGACGTCGGTTCGCGGGACGGATTTGCAATGGACCCGGGGTGAGCCCAAGCGGTTTCAATCCTCCAACCACGTGAAGCGCGGCTTTTGCGGTAACTGCGGAACCCCGCTGACCTATGAGGCACCGGACGGCATGGCGCTTGCGATCGCCGCCTTCGATCACCCGGAAGAACTCGCCCCGACCATCCAGTGGGGTCTCGAAGGCAAGTTGCCCTATATAGATGACCTGCGCAGTCTTCCTGGTTATACGTCAGAGGATGATCCGGAATCGGCGGAATTTATTAAGACAATGATATCCTATCAGCATCCTGACCATGAAACGGACCAGTGGCCGCCACTGGGGATGCAAGGGGAGGCGGACAAGTGACCAAGGAACGGATCTATCTCTTCGACACGACATTGCGTGATGGCCAGCAAACGCCGGGCATTGACTTTTCGGTCGAGGACAAGAAGGTCATTGCCGATATGCTGGACGAGTTCGGCTTCGATTATGTCGAGGGCGGCTACCCGGGCGCCAACCCGACAGACACCGCCTTTTTCAGCGAAAAACGCACGAAAAATGCGAAATTCGCAGCTTTCGGCATGACCAAGCGTGCTGGCGTGTCGGCCTCCAATGATCCTGGACTCGGTGCCCTCATTCGCTCCTCAGCCGATACGGTTTGTTTCGTCGGCAAGAGCTGGGACTACCATGTGCGCGTAGCGCTCGGCTGCACCAATGAGGAAAATCTCGAGTCTATCGACGCTTCCGTTAAAGCTGCCGTTGAGGCGGGCAAGGAAGCCATCGTCGATTGCGAGCATTTCTTCGATGGCTACAAAGCCAACGCTGAATATGCGCTTGCCTGTGCGAAAACTGCCTACGCAGCCGGCGCGCGCTGGGTGGTTCTTTGCGACACCAATGGCGGCACGCAGCCGGTGGAAGTGGCGGAAATTGTTCGTGCGGTGACGAAGCACATTCCCGGCGGCCATCTCGGCATTCATGCGCATAATGATACGGAACAGGCAGTTGCCAATTCACTTGCAGCTATCGATGCCGGCGTTCGCCATGTGCAGGGGACGCTGAACGGCATCGGCGAGCGCTGCGGCAACGCCAACCTGATTACGATTATCCCGACGCTGATGCTCAAGCCAGCCTGGGCGGATCGCTTCGAAACCGGCATCAGCCTGGAGAAATTGCAAGGGCTCACCCGCCTGTCGCGCGGCTTTGACGAATTGCTCAACCGGGCTCCCAATTCGCAAGGCGCGTTCGTCGGCGCCTCCGCCTTTGCCACCAAGGCCGGCATTCATGCCTCGGCTCTGGTCAAGGAACCGGCGACCTATGAACATGTGCCGCCGGAAACCGTCGGCAACCGCCGCAAGGTCATGGTCTCCGACCAGGGCGGCAAATCCAATTTCATCAATGAGCTGGAGCGCCGGGGCATACCTGTAGCCAAGTCGGATCCGCGTCTCGATACCTTGATTGCGCTGGTTAAAGAACACGAAGCAGAAGGTTATGCCTATGAGGGTGCCGATGCGAGTTTCGAGCTGCTGGCGCGGCGCACGCTTGGTACAGTTCCGGAATTCTTCAAGGTCGAGATCCTTCCGCTGCATGGTTGAGCGGCGCTTCGATGCCAATGGAAATATCAAGACCGTCTCGGAAGCGGTGGTACGGGTAGAAGTCGATGGTGAAACGCGCATGTCCGTCGCCGAAGGCCATGGTCCTGTCAATGCGCTCGACCTTGCACTGCGTAAGGATATGGGCCGCTACCAGCATGAGATCGACGATCTGGTGCTGGCGGATTTCAAGGTTCGCATCCTCAACGGCGGCACGGAAGCGATCACGCGCGTTCTCGTTGAGTCGACAGATTCCAGCAATGTGCGTTGGTGGACGGTCGGGGTTTCCGACAATATCATCGATGCGTCGTTCCAGGCGCTGATGGATCTCGATCGTCTATAAGTTGATGAAAAATCGCGATCTGGCGGGCAAAATTGCCGCGGAATGAATAGTTTCTCAGGCAACTGCATAAATAGTTCTCGAAATGGCGCAAAAAACATCAAACGTCTTGATGTATTGATCAGCCGAATTCAATAGACGGCAGGTGATGCGAAGACTAGGACTTCGCATCATGACCGAGCAAATCAATCATGGTCGAGCTGTGAGCGCGAGCCTTGTGACAACTGAAACCACCACCGGTATGTCGGATGGACAGAAGGGCTTCATCTTTGCGCTTTCAGCTTATTTGCTCTGGGGTGTTCTGCCGTTCTACTTGAAGACAGTCGCCCATATGCCGGCCCTGGAAGTGGTCGCCCACCGTATCATCTGGTCGATTCCCATCGCCGGCGCGCTGCTCTGGTGGCTTGGCCTGTTCGGCGACCTGAAAATCGCGCTGACCACCCGGCGCATGCTTGCTATGGCGACCCTGACTGCCTCGCTCATCACCCTTAATTGGGGAACCTATGTTTGGGCAATTGGTAGTGGCCACGCGATCGATACCGCGCTCGGCTATTATATCAACCCGCTGGTGAATGTCGTTCTTGGCGGCATTTTCCTGGGCGAACGCCTGTCGAAACCGCAAATGGTGGCAGTTGCTCTGGCATCCTGCGCTGTTGTCCTGCTGACGGTATATTCCGGAGGTCTGCCGTGGATTTCGCTCGTTCTCGCCTTCAGCTTCGGTTTTTACGGATTCTTCCGCAAAACGCTGCCGATTGGCCCGACACAAGGCTTCATGCTGGAGGTGCTGCTGCTCTCGATCCCTTCGCTGGCCTTCATATTCTGGACCGTATCGCAAGGCACAAGCCATTTCTTCAATGGAAATGCGCATGACATCGGTCTCCTGTTGTTCGCAGGACCGGCAACAGCCGTGCCGCTCATTCTCTATGCCTTTGGCGCAAAGCTCCTGCGCTACACGACAATCGGCTTGATGCAGTATATCGCGCCGACGATCGTCTTCCTGAGTGCTATTTTTGTTTTCGGCGAGCCGTTTTCGCATATCCAGTTCATTGCTTTCGCCCTGATCTGGTCGGCTCTTGCAATCTACACCTGGTCCATGCTGCACAGAATCACGCAAGACAAGGGCCACAGCGGCCTAGTTCCGGGATCCGCCGATTTTCCGGACGAGCAAATACACCAGTGCCGATATTGCCAGCGCCACAAACGCGACAATCCAGAATCCGTGCTCGCTGGCGGCAAGCGGCAGGCCGCCGGTGTTCATTCCGAAAAGGCCGCTGATCACGGTGCTCGGCAAGAGCACGGCAGTCATCACCGACAGGACATAGAGGAATTGGTTCGACTGGTCGGTCAATTTCGCCAAAAGCTCATCCTGCAGCAGCCTCGCGCGTTGTTGCAACTGGTCGCCTTCGGCATGCAGCGTGGCGGCGCGGCGGGACAGTGCCTCGATCAGATCATCCAGATCCTCGGGAAGGGCGCGGCGATCAGCGTGATCAATATGGCGGAATAAACTTGTCGCGGCCGTCAGATAGCGATGAAAGACAACGATCTGACGCCGGACCGGCACGAGCCGTTCGCGCTCGCCCTGCCAGTTCTCGCCGACAATATGATCCTCGATTGAATTGAGCGTTTCGGAGAGCTTGGCAATTTCCGCCTTGAGAAGGTCGAGAAAACGGCGGAAGATCGCGTTGAACAGCGCAATGGGAGCTGCTGGTTTGACCTTTCCCCGCCCGATGGCTTGCCGCACATCGTCGACAGACTGGAGTGGATGGCGGCGGCCGCTGATGAAGAGCTTGTCGTTGAAAGCAAAACGAAAATAGCCGAGCTCGCGTGGATCACCATAATGCTCGTGTTGCAGATCCGGCAATTCGCCGAAGAGCCACCCGTCTTCATAACTGATCTGATACTGATCGCCCGAGGAGAGAAACGTCTCGCGAACCACCTCGGGGAGGCTCTCATCCGTTTCGAGAGATCGCCGCGCCCGCGCGTCGGCGAGGGCATAGCTCTTCCAGGTCCATGCGGTATCCGGCGAATACGCGCCTTGATGCAGCAACGCACCGCCCACGTCAAAGCCGTGTGCAATGACGAAATCATCGATGTGGGGGCTCTTGACGTGGGGTGACGGATCGGAGGGTAGATTGTCTGCCATGCGATCCTTTTTCTTCCTACATCCGCTCGATAATCGCCTCGTTGCCTTCGCGATCGCCCCTAAGTGCGGCATTCAGGATTGCGGGCACGATATCTTCCGGCGCTTCTACCACAAGCGGATTGACCAAATGTGACGTATGCACAAAGCCTTCTGCCTTCATGTGGTCGATAAGCGCCAGCATTGGATTCCAAAAGCCGCTGATATTGGCAAATACCATCGGTTTGCGATGACGGCCAAGTTGCGCCCAGGTCATGATCTCGACGATTTCTTCGACTGTACCTATACCGCCGGGCAGTGTGACAAAGGCGTCGGATCGTTCGAACATCTTGTGCTTGCGCTCATGCATGTCTTCGGTGACAATCAGCTCGGAAAGCTGGCCAAGCGCGTGTTCGGTGGCTTCCTTGTTCATCAGGAATTTCGGAATAATTCCGGTGACCTTGCCGCCGGCAGACATGACGCCGTCCGCGACTGCACCCATGATGCCTTTGGTGCCGCCGCCATAGACGAGTTCAAGTCCATGCTCAGCGATGGATCTGCCGAGAACCTTGCCGCTTTGTTTGTAAATCGGATCGCGTCCCGGTGAGGAGCCGCAATAGACACAGATGGATCAGAATCTTGCTCATTTGAAGATTGGTGCCTTGTGCATCGCGAAACGTCAACCCGGTCGAACGCACAACGGCAAACCGGAAAACGGGTTCCGGAAGGAATATATGTCAGCTCAAGGTGTTACCGTATTCCCGTACGCATCCAATTGGATGCGCCTCGCAGTGATGCCGCAAAAGTTTCATACGCCGACTTTCTTTTGATAAGTCTAAAGAATAGGGCTGAATCTAAAGGGTTTTCTTGTAGCTTGCCAGAAAAGGCGCTAGAGCAAAAAGAACAATAGGATTGGGGAACAATGTTTGAGAGTAAATTTGCGGTTTTGGGATTTGGTGCTGTCGTTGCTGCTGGTCTTGTTGCCGCCTATATAGGTCTCGTGCCGGGTAAGCCAACTTTGGACAAACCGGTTGCAGCGGTAAATGAAACTGCGCAACCACAGCCGGTTGCGCCTGCTCCACAGCCTCAGGTCGCCAAGACCGAAACCGCCCCGGCGCCGGATGCAAACATGCCGGCGGTCCAAACCGCCCCCGCAACGTCTGCACCGCAAGGCGAGGCCGCAGAGGCAAAGCCTGGGGCACCTACGTTCGATATATTGCGCGTCGAACCCTCAGGCTCCATCGTTATTGCCGGCAAGGCCGCAAAGAATGCGAGTGTCGACCTTCTTTCGCGTGGGGCCGTTATCGGTACGACAAAATCTTTGGATAGTGGTGACTTCGTCATTACGCTGGATGATCCGTTAAAGCCTGGCGACTATCAGCTCGTACTGCGTTCTACTGCACCAGACGGCACTGCGATGACTTCGCTTGAGACAGCGATTGTATCAATTCCAGAGGTGAAGACGGGTGAAGTCTTGGCACTTGTCGAACAATCGGGCCAGCCAAGCCGCATGATCACCAAGCCGCAGGCGAAAGAGCCGGCAGTGCCTGATCCTGGCCAAACTGCAACCGCTGCCGCCCCCAAGGGTGACAAACCTGTTGCCGCTCCGGCGGCTAAAGCGCTTGTTTCGGTTGAGGCGGTAGAGATTGAAGGCAATAAGATCTTCATCGCCGGTACTGCTGAAGCGGGCACGACGGTCAAGGTCTATGCCAATACCGATCTGCTGGGGACGACAAAGACATCGCCGAATGGCAAGTTCTTGGTCCAGACCGTCCAGGAGCTGGCGGTTGGCGATTACATTGTTCGTGCCGACATGCTCGGCAAGGATGGTGTGACGGTCGTCGCAAGGGCTGCTGTTCCTTTCAAGCGCGAAGCAGGCGAGCATATCGCCGCCGTTGCACCCGAAACCACTGCAACCCCGGCTGATGGTGCTCAGACGTCCACTGGCGCCGTCGCACCGCAGGCAGCCGGTCAACAGCCGCAAACGGCCGAGGCGCCGCTAAAAAGTGTCGACGGTTCGGTTATCATTCGTCGTGGCGACAATCTGTGGAGAATTTCCCGGCGCACTTACGGCGCAGGAATGCGTTATACGACGATCTATCTGGCCAACAAGGAACAGATCCGCAATCCGAACATGATCTTCCCGGGGCAGGTGTTTGCCTTGCCGGAAAAGGACAAAGCTGTTCTTGAATAGAACAATCTCGCGGCGGCGGCCGGCTTTGCAGAAAGAAAGCTGGCGTTTTTTGCTTGCGTTGGAAATATATATCGTTTATCGCCGATGAACGATGAAATGCAGTAACGAATTTGACCGGCCTGGAAAAGATGCCGAGACAGCGCGAGTGCTAGCCGCGCTGGGACATCCGGCGCGGTTGCGCATTGTGCGCCAGCTTGCGTGTCTTGATGCCTTCTGTTGCAAGGACATCGTCGCGCAACTTGATCTGGCGCAGTCGACGGTATCGCAGCACCTGAAAATTCTGGTCGATGCCGGTCTTGTTCACTATCGCCAGTCGGGCCAAAGTTCGCATTACACAATCAACCCGGTCGCATTTGCCAATGTTGCTTTATTTGTCGGCGACATAGCCAATCTATGCTGCCCGCCTGACTCAATTGTCCGGGGAGCCGCGGCACCGCGGACCGCAGTCATAGTCAAGGATTAACAGTGGCCAATAAAACTGTCTCAGCCGAGTCTGGAAAGACGCTCCAGACCATCCGCAATCTTTGGCCCTACATGTGGCCCGCAGAACGTCCGGACTTGCGAATGCGGGTGGTTTGGGCTTCCGTTTACCTGGTCATCTCCAAGATCGTCCTGATCCTCGTTCCCTATTTCTTCAAATGGGCAACGGACGCGTTGAACGGCAAGTTTGAGGCTTCGGAGCTGGTTCCCATTCTGTTGATCGGGCCGCTCATGCTGGTGGCTGCGTATAATGTGGCACGGATAGTCCAGGCCGGCCTCAACCAATTGCGCGATGCACTCTTTGCAAGCGTTGGTCAGTACGCCGTGCGCAAGCTCGCCTACAGGACTTTCGTGCACATGCATGATTTATCGCTGCGATTCCATGTCGAGCGCCGAACTGGCGGCCTGTCACGCATTATCGAGCGTGGCACCAAGGGCATCGAGACGATCGTTCGGTTTACGATTCTGAACACGGCGCCGACTATTCTTGAATTCCTGATGACAGCCGTCATTTTCGCCTTCACCTACGGGCCGTCTTACCTTGCAGTCGTGGTCGTCACCGTCTGGCTTTACACTTGGTTCACCGTTCGCGCCAGTGATTGGCGGATCAACATCCGCCGCGACATGAATGCTTCCGACACGGACGCCAACTCCAAGGCGATCGATTCGCTGTTGAACTTTGAGACCGTCAAATATTTTGGCAATGAGGCGATGGAAGCGAGCCGCTTCGATGCAGCGATGGCCCGTTATGAAATTTCAGCAACGCGTATATGGACCTCGCTTGGCTGGCTCAATTTTGGTCAGGCCGTGATTTTCGGCACCGGCATGGCGATCATGATGATCATGTCGGGCAGGGAAGTCCTGGCCGGAACGCAAACGCTTGGCGACTTTGTTTTCATCAATGCCATGCTGATGCAATTGTCTATCCCGCTCAACTTCATCGGTTTCATCTATCGTGAAGTGCGGCAGGGGTTGACCGACATTGAACAGATGTTTGATTTGCTGGATGTTGAACAGGAAGTGATGGACAAGCCGGACGCGGGGCCGCTGATGATCAATCAAGGCTCCGTGCGCTTCGACAACGTTCAATTCGCCTATGATCCGAAGCGGCCGATCCTCAAGGGCGTCAGCTTCGACGTACCTGCTGGCAAGACTGTTGCCATTGTCGGGCCTTCCGGCGCGGGCAAGTCCACCCTGTCACGCCTGTTGTTCCGCTTCTATGACATCCAGCACGGCTCGATCAGTATCGATGGACAGGATATTCGCGACGTGACGCAGGAAAGCTTGCGCTCAGCCATTGGCATGGTGCCGCAGGATACCGTCCTGTTTAATGATACGATCGCTTATAATATCCGCTATGGCCGCATCAGCGCCACCGAAGTGGAAATGCGCAATGCTGCTGAATTGGCTCAGATTGGTCCGTTCATCGAAAGCTTGCCAGAAGGCTATAACGCCATGGTCGGGGAGCGCGGCCTCAAATTGTCTGGCGGTGAGAAGCAGCGTGTGGCGATCGCCAGAACCATTCTGAAAGCCCCGCCCATTCTGATCCTCGATGAGGCCACGTCGGCGCTCGACAGCGCGACAGAGCATGAAATTCAGTCAGCGCTCGATTTGGTGAGCCGCAACCGCACGACGCTGGTTATTGCGCACCGGCTTTCGACGATCATCGGGGCAGATGAGATCATCGTGTTGAAGGACGGGGTAATCGCCGAACGGGGAACGCATTTGATGCTCCTGGCAAGGAATGGCCTCTATGCTTCCATGTGGAATCGCCAGCGCGAAGCGACAGAGGCCGAGGAGCGGTTGCGCCGTGTACGCGAAGAGGACGATCTCGGCATCGTCCTGCGCGGGAAGCCTGCACTGCCAGCATAGGTTTTCTCTTTGAAAGAAACTTGGAGATCACGCGGATCTGTCCGCGTGAAGGGTTTGCCCATTTGGTTGATCTCCGATAAGTAACGCGCGGAATGCCTTGGAGCCGTCGCCGTTTCGTGGAACATGAGATGCTGGCACAATCAGGAACAAACGAATGAGCCTTGTCGATTCGATCCGCAACACCCTGGTACCTATTCATCGGGAAGGGTACCCGTTTATCGCGGGTTTTGCCGGTGCAACGGTGATTGTAGGCTATTTCTGGCAGCCGCTGTTTTGGATCGGCCTTATCCTCACCGCTTGGTGCATCTATTTCTACCGCGATCCGCAACGCGTAACGCCCATCGATGACAAGCTGGTCATCAGTCCGGCCGACGGTATCGTGTCGGCCGTCGGACCCGCCGTTCCGCCGCGCGAACTTGGGCTCGGTGACAAGGAAATGACGCGCATTTCGGTGTTCATGAACGTCTTTTCCTGCCACATCAATCGCGCACCGGTACGCGGGCGCATTAAAACGATCGTACACAAGCCCGGCAAGTTCCTGAATGCGGAGCTCGACAAGGCTAGTGCCGAAAACGAGCGCAACAGCCTGTTGATCGATAGCCCCAATGGCGGGGTCGCCGTGGTTCAGATTGCCGGCCTTGTTGCGCGCCGCATCGTTTGCTGGGCAGACGAGAACAACGCGATTTCGATCGGCGAGCGGTTTGGGCTGATCCGCTTTGGGTCGCGCGTCGATGTCTATCTCCCGGAAGGTTTCACCCCGCGCGTTGCCATCGGCCAGATCGCTGTTGGCGGCGAGATCCGTGATTGCGGAATTCGGCGGTGCAGCCAGCGCTCCGCTCGTCCGGATCAATTGAGGCATCCCGAATGAGCGAGCAAGAAGCCGATCCACTCTTTGATGAGAAACCGCAGGTACGCGGGCTGACAAGCACTCGCATCCCCATGCGCTATCTTGCTCCTAACGTGATTACGGTTCTGGCGATCTGCGCCGGCCTGACCGGTATCCGTTTGGCGTTCGAGAACCGTTTTGAGCTGGCCGTCTCAATGGTCCTGCTGGCGGCATTTCTTGATGGCATCGATGGCCGGATTGCCCGCATGATGAAGGGATCGACCAAGTTCGGGGCCCAGATGGACTCCCTGGCGGACATCGTCAATTTCGGCGTTGCTCCCGCGCTCGTGCTCTACGCCTATATGCTCGATCAGGCGCGCTCCTTTGGCTGGATCGCAGCGCTGCTTTATTGCATCGCCTGCTGCCTGCGTCTGGCGCGCTTCAATGTCATGCTGGATGTGCTGGACAAGCCGCTGTGGCAGAACAACTTCTTCACCGGCGTTCCGGCTCCCGCTGGGGCCATGCTGGTCATGCTGCCGGTTTATCTCGGCTTTCTCGGTCTTGCTCCGACACGCGCGCTGGCTTTTGCCGCCGCCGCCTACACGGTTGGCGTGGCCGTCCTGATGATCAGCCGTCTGCCGGTCTACAGCGGCAAGGCCGCAGGCACCAAGCTGCGTTCCGACTGGGTCATGCCGACCTTCCTGTTCATCGTCGTCTATGTAGCGTTCCTGATGAGCTATACGTGGCAGACGCTGACGCTCACCACCATCGCCTTCTTCATCACGCTGCCCTTCAGCGCGAGGGCATGGAAGCGTTTCGAGGCGGCGGATGCCAGGGCTGCGGCCGCAGCGGTCGCCGAAAAGGATGGTTCCGAAGCCATATCCTGACCCCGGAACCCATCCATTTCACTGGTTAGCTTCGACCAGATGTTTCCGGAGGAAGGTCAGGATATCTGCATTGAACTGTTTGTGAAAAGCGGCACGGTCAAAGCCCGTTTTATCAGTACAGAGTTCAGGTTCATCCTCGACCGTACGTTTTGCAAATTCCTCGGTGCAAGGCGGCAGAAAATCGAAATGGCCGGAATTCGATACAACGCGAAAATCGGCCTTAACAGGGAGATTTTGTACAATCATTGCAGCATCATCGGGCGATACGCCGTCGCCGCCGCGCTCCGATGCCCAATACTGCACCGGCACCGATACATTGCTCAATCCTTCGCGGGTGAAAAGCGACCCGCCAGGTGAGTCGGCAATGACAGCGGCCTTAATTCTTGCATCGTGAGTCATGGGAGCGATTGGGCCGGACCGGATCTGTTCGCAAAAGCGGTTTCCGGGATAAACAGGACAATTATCCAGCAGAAAATTCCAATCGGGATCAGCACCAATCAATGCAAGTCCAGTGAAGGCGCCTCTTGAGAAACCGATAAAACCAACACGCGCCGCGTCGATTCTTCCTCCATCGCGCCAATTATGGAACATGAAATCAATTGATCGGGATATGTCCGTCGGCCGCTGTACCATCGAAGCGATATCGCCGGGGTTTCGCACCTTGGATTGGCCACTGTCCAAAGGGTGATTGATGGCGGCAACGATGAAACCCCTATCAGCAAGCATTTCGGCAAGTGCATGGTAATTACCAAAGGTGCCACCCGCGCCGTGCGAGACAACCACAAGCGGATGTTTGGTCCCGGTTATCGGGCAGTCTCGTACGGCAATCATATCAAATGAGGCAACTTTTATATCAACTGGTGTAGCGGCGCATGGGTACCAGACGGCGCCGGCGATTGCCGGTCCATGACTGTCTTTGGGCACGTCGAAAAGCTGTAGTCCGGCAGACCAAGACGGCAGGATACTCAAGATAAGAAGCGCAAGAAGGGTGGAGAGCTTAAGTATTCTCATCGAACTAGTTCCTTGTTTGATATGTTGTGAGAAGGATCGATGGTGCGTGTTACCGGATCGTCGCGCGGACGAATTCGCTCTTGATGTCGATCGATGGCTTTGCGCCGGGCGTATTTGCGCGTTTGCTGTCGATGAAGGATGCCTTGGCATTCACGGCATAGCTGATTGCCATATCCCCGCCGAAGCTGAAGGATGCATCGAGCGCATGCGAATTGAGCAGGATCGTCTCGTCGTTGTTCGTCCGCTCCAAGCGTATGTCGGTTCTGACCGCATCTCCTGTGACATCGAGGCTTGAGGCATATCCATCCAACGCAAAGTCCGCCGCATTGCCATCGATGCGGATGCGGCGATAATCGCCGGAGAGGCGGGCATAGAGCGCGTGCTGCTCAATGCTGACATCGCTGTTCTTTGGCAGGTTGGCGCGGATGCGCACCTCGCAATCGGAGAGGCTGAGCCACGGCGCGTTGACGACATGGATGAGCAAAGCCTGATCCTTCACCACCATGGTTGAGGCCGTTTCGCACGCGTTGGAGAACCAGCTCGAAGTCCAGTTGGAAAACCAGCCGGATCGAATGCTGGTCATGGCAACTGACCAGGGCAGGGTGTCTGTGGTGGTGAATTCGACCCTGCTCGCTTCGCCGGTGATACTGACATTTTTGATCTGCGCGATATCGAGCGGGGCTTTGAGTGCTTCAGCGCTTGCCGCGGTGGGTGTTAGGGTTTGGAAAAGCAGTAATATTGAAACATACAGGTTGAGCATGACGTGTTCCTGTGGCTTGCCGCCTTGATTGGCGCTGGAACCACGGCGCTCGTTTTCTTCGGCAATTTCGACCTTGATCGCATTTCAGGTCGTCCGCAAACGCGATTCAGGACATAGTGGCGTTCATAATTTCAACGGTTGCTGTCCATGCTCTTTGTCCCATTGCCCTTTGTTGTTGCTTTCCTGCTCCTCATCCTGCTGGTCCAGATGATCAGGCGGAATGACGGCAATGCTCCCAATCCGTTCTTTACGGCCCTGATCGCAGTCTATGTGCTGCAATCTGTGGTGATTGGCGTGCGATGGGGCTATGGGGTTCTGCAGATACTGCCGTTTCAGGCTGCGCTCGCAGCAATTGTTCCCTCGCTCGCCTGGTTGAGTTTCGAGGGGCTAAGAGATGGGCGCTCACCCCTGAAACGGCCACTACTGTTGGTGCACGGACTTCCAGCGTTGCTCATCGTGGGGTTCGTTGCCTTCTGGCCCGCACCTATTTCCCTTGCCCTTATTCTGATTTTTCTTGGTTATGGTATCGCGCTCACATGGCTGGCATGGGCGGGACCGAATGCTCTCGGTTCATCGAGGCTTGATGGCGTTATCAGTACCTACCGGGCATTGCAGGTCACTGCCTTCTCGATATTGGCTTCGGGTTTGATTGATATTGTCATCAGCCTGGATTTCGCCGAAACCGGCGGCGTCTATTCGGGCGGCATCGTGGCCTTTGGCAACGTACTGGCCTTGCTCATCCTGGGAACTGCTGCGACAGTGGCAGGTGCCAGCCAGCCACCATCAGAAGAGGCAGAAGCGGCTGCGGAGGCCGCCTCGGCGACCTCTCCCAGCGAAGAGGACGCGCAAATTGCCGCCTCGCTCGATACACTGATGCAATCCCGTACGCTCTACCGCGATGCCGATCTCAATCTGAACCGGCTCGCCCGGAAAATGGGTCTGTCAATCCGGCAAGTCTCGACCGCCATCAATCGCGTCAAATCGATGAGTGTCTCGCAATATGTCAATGATTATCGGGTAAGGGACGCTTGCCGCCTTCTGGCCGATACGGACGAACCAATCACCCGGATCATGTTCGATGCGGGTTTTCAGACGAAGTCGAATTTCAATCGCGAGTTCTTGCGTGTCACCGGCATGAGCCCGAAGGCGTGGCGTGCACGTGCTTTGAGTGCAAATGAGAGCGGTGACGTCATCCGTCTCGCCGGTTAGTTCGGCTCGTTATAGCTCAACAATTTGCCGGCGCGCACATCGTAAAGCTTGCCCGTCGCGTCGAGTGCAGGATCGCACAGAAGGGCGATCTTGGTGGCAACCTCGGCCGGTGTTGGCAGCGTTTCCGGATCTTCGCCGGGCATAGCCTGCGCGCGCATGGCAGTGCGGGTTGCACCTGGATTGACCGAGTTGATGCGCAGACGGGTCTGGCGCGATTCCTCAGCCCAGGTCCGCGCCATGACTTCGACAGCAGCTTTGGATGCCGCATAGGGTCCCCAATAGGCACGCGCCGTATGGGCAACGCCCGATGACAGGAAGATAGCCCGGCCAGCGTCAGAAAGCTTCAAAAGTGGATCGGTGGTTCGGATCAGGCGCCAGACGCTCGATACATTGATCGCCATCAGTTTGTCGAAGACCTTTGCCTCGACGTGCCCGATCGGTGAAATCGTGCCGAGAAAACCGGCATTGGCCACCATGATGTCAAGCTTGCCCCAGCGCTCATGGATCGAGCCGCCAAGCCGGTCAATGGCAGGCATGTCAGTAAGGTCCAGTGGGACCAGCGTTGCAGTACCGCCTGCAGCTTTGATTTCGTCGTCGAGGTCTTCAAGTCCGCCCACGGTGCGGGCAACAGCGATCACATGAGCACCGCGCGTTGCAAGTTCTTTGGAAAGGAAATAGCCAATGCCACGGGATGCGCCGGTGACAAGCGCAAGCTTGCCGTCCAGCCGAAAACTGCCGTCAGATATCATAAGTACTCAACCGTTATTTGCGAGAAGCGAAAGCTTGTGGACGTTGCTAGGGCCGTCCTTGTCGAGGAGCCGCGTCGGATAATCGCCAGTGAAATAGTGATCGGTGAACAGCGGTGCGCGTGGATCACGTGGAGCCCCGCTGACAGCCTTATACAGCCCGTCGATCGACAGGAATGCCAGGGAATCCGCGCCGATGTAATCACACATCGCAGCAAGGCTCGTATATTGGTTAGCGAGGAGCTTGTCTGCATCTGGCGTGTCGATACCATAGAAGTCGGGATGGTAAATCATCGGGCTGGCAACCCGGATATGCACCTCGCGTGCGCCGGCATCGCGGATCATCTGCACGATCTTGACCGAAGTCGTTCCGCGCACGATTGAATCATCGACCAGCACGACGCGCTTGCCTTCGATCACGGCGCGATTGGCCGAATGCTTCAGCTTTACGCCAAAGGCTCTGATTGACTGGGTCGGCTCGATGAAGGTGCGTCCGACGTAATGGTTGCGGATAATGCCCAGCTCAAAGGGAATGCCGCTTTCCTGAGCAAAACCGATGGCTGCAGGCGTGCCGCCATCCGGAACCGGTACAACCACATCAGCCTCGAGAGGCGCCTCCTTGGCGAGGTTGATGCCCATATTTTTGCGCGCATTATAAACGTTGCGGCCGCCCACGACTGAATCCGGACGGGCGAAATAGACGTATTCGAACAGGCAAAGGCGTTCCTGTTTCGGAATTTGCGGTTTGTACGTCTCAATGCTGATCGAGCCATCCTGCTGGATTTCGCAAACGACCACTTCGCCATTTTCAATGTCACGTACAAATTTTGCACCGATAATGTCGAGTGCACAGGTTTCCGAGGCAAAGATCGGCTTGCCGTCGAGGTCACCCATCACCAGCGGACGGATACCGATCGGATCGCGCGCTGCGATCAGCTTGGTGCGGGTGAGAGCGAGCATCGCATAACCGCCTTCCATCTGACGGATCGCGTCGATGAAACGGTCGCTGGAAGAAGCATGGCGTGAACGGGCAATGAGATGCAGAACAACTTCCGTATCGGAGTTGGACTGGCAGATGGCGCCATCGGCTATGAGCTGGCGGCGCAAGGTCAGACCATTGGTGAAATTGCCATTGTGGGCGATGGCGATCCCGCCGATTTCCAACTCGGCAAGCAGAGGCTGAACGTTGCGAAGAGCTGCATCGCCAGTCGTCGAGTATCGCACATGGCCGATTGCCCTATCGCCAGGCAGTTGGGCGAGAGTAGCCGGATTGGTGTAGTGATCACCAACAAGTCCCATGCGGCGTTCCGAACAGAATTGGCCACCATCATAAGAGACGATACCGGCCGCTTCCTGTCCCCGATGCTGCAGGGCATGCAGCCCGAGCGCAGTCAGGGTTGCTGCGTCGGGATGCCCCAAAATGCCAAACACACCGCACTCTTCGTGCAGTGTGTCGTCATCGAGGGACATCAATTGGGTATCGTTACGAGAAATGTCGGTCATTACCGCCAGCCTTTCGCCGCAGATTCAATTGTGCCTATGTCGCATTATGCCACACTATATGGGGCATTACCAAGCAAACGCCAAGTTACTGGTTTGTCGCACCTTCTGGTGGGATATCTTCCTTTGGCTCAGGCGCGGACGTTCCGTCGGGTGTTGCCTCAGGCGCAGTGGTCGTTCCTGGCTTCAAGCGTTTCAAGATTGTTGATTCCGGGTCTTCTGGGAGCAGACCGATCAGCTTTGCACCAAGCTGGTCGATCATCGGCTTGGATTTTGCCTGCCCCACCCATGCTGGCTGGTTTTCGGGAACGAGCCAGTTGAAGAACAACATGGCCACGACCACAAGCAGGATGCCGCGTGCGGCGCCAAAAAGGAAACCCAGCGTGCGATCCAAGGCACCGATTCGGCTATCGATGATGAAATCAGCAATCTTCATTGTAATGATGGACACAACAATCAGCGTGACGACGAAAACAAGCCCAGCGGCCGCGATCTGTGCGATGGTTTCATTGCTGATATAGGGGGTCAGGAAAGGCACGACCGGCTTATAAAAAAGGTAGGCTGCGGCCGCTGCTGCTGCCCAGGATACAACCGATAGAACCTCGCGGGAGAATCCGCGTACCATGGCAAGGACTGCCGAAACGAGTGTGATGCCCAATAGTATTCCGTCAAGCAACGTAATCGGCATTTATTTTCATCCCCAATCATTCTGACCGAAAGGCCACACTGGTCAGTCTTCGCGTTGTCTCTTCCCGGGTCCCGACGCCGCAATCCGGGCCACAAGGTCCGGTAGCGAAGCCGTTTCGGTCAGACGAGCATTGCCGTTCTTTGACACGTCGTTACTTCCCTTGGGAAGAACAGCCTGCTTGAACCCAAGCTTATCTGCTTCCTTCAGTCTCTGTACCGCGTGCGCCACCGGGCGAACCGCGCCAGATAAACTGACTTCGCCGAAATAGACGCAATCGGCGGGAAGGGCAATACCGGCGATCGAGGAAACCAGTGCGGATGCAACCGCAAGGTCAGCTGCGGGCTCGGTTATGCGATATCCACCGGCGACATTTAGATAAACATCGTGCTGACCAAATCTTACACCGCAATGCGCTTCGAGCACAGCGAGTATCATCGATAGCCGATTGCCGTCCCAACCCACAACGGCGCGCCGGGGGTGCCAAGTGTCGACGGAGCGACCAGCGCCTGTATTTCTACGAGAATCGGGCGTGTACCTTCCATCCCGGCAAAAACTGCGGCTCCGGGCGATTTTTCATTGCGTTCGCCAAGAAAAAGTTCGGAAGGATTCGCGACCTCGCGCAAACCGCGGTCGGACATTTCAAACACACCGATTTCATCGGTCGGTCCGAATCGGTTCTTTACGGTGCGAAGAATGCGGTAGTGATGGCCGCCCTCACCTTCAAAATACAACACCGCATCGACCATGTGCTCGACGACCCGAGGTCCGGCGATCTGGCCCTCCTTGGTGACATGGCCCACGAGAACGACAGCGGCACCGGTTTGCTTTGCATAACAAATCATCGCTTGTGCGCCGGCACGTACCTGCGTCACGGTACCCGGAGCCGAGATCGGCCGCGTCGGTCCACAGTGTCTGAATCGAGTCGATGATGATCAGGTCCGGTCGCTTTGCGTCGGATATCGTTGCCAGAATGTCCTCTACGTTGGTTTCCGCCGCTAGCAAAACATCCGTATCTGCCGCATGCAGCCGCTGGGCTCGCAACCGGATCTGCGCCACCGCCTCTTCACCCGAAACATACACCACACGGTGGCCCTGGCGTGCCAGCGCAGCCGCTGCTTGCGTAAGCAGCGTCGACTTGCCGATCCCGGGATCGCCGCCAACCAATATGGCTGAACCGCGAACAAAACCACCACCGGTAACGCGGTCAAGTTCGCCGATCCCTGACTTGATGCGTGGCGCCTCCTCGATTTCACCCGAGAGGGAGGTGAGCGCGACCGCACGGCCTTTTCGTCCCGACAATTTACCCGGTCCGCTACCGATGCCACCGGATGTGCCTTCCTCGACAAGTGTGTTCCACTCGCCGCATTCATCGCACTTTCCTGCCCAGCGCGTGTGTACTGCCCCGCAATTCTGGCAGATAAACTGGATTCTCGGCCTCGCCATTACGCGCTTTTTCCTGAATGGAGGTAACGGCGGTGATAACGGTTTCCAAGGCCTGTCAGTAATTCATAACCTATCGTTCCCGCCGAGCGGGCGGCGTCGTCAAGGGCGATGTTCGGCCCGAAGAGCTCGATGTAGTCGCCTGGCTTTACGGCATCTCGGGCGAGATCGGTAATGTCGAAAGATGTAAGGTCCATGGTGACCCGGCCAATGACCGGCACCTTCTTGCCGGCCACGAGATCCTTCGCCCCCGCCGGGGACCGCATTGCGCAGTGGCACGCCGCTGCCGGATGCGGACCGGAGATACCCGTCCGCATAGCCGACGGAACAAATGGCAATTCGAGAATCGCGGTGAAGTGTCGTCGTCGCACCGTAGCCAACGGTTTCACCCTTCAAACCAGTTTGGATCTGCACGATACGCGCCTCCAGAGTCACAACCGGCCGCATGGGATTGGGCGTGTCCGAAAGCGGCTCCCCGCCATAAATCGCAATGCCCGGGCGATTGAGATCGAATTCGCTGCCTGCCGGATGAAAGATGCCAGGAGAATTGGCTATGCTGGATTCAATTCCTGCAAAGGCGGCGTTAAGCTCTTGAAAAGATTCGAATTGCTTCTGGTTCAACACATGAGCGCGGTCATCGGCCGTTGCCAGGTGTGTGATCAGAAGGATTGGTTTGTCGGCCCGTTCATCGGCGGCAAAGGCAAGCGCTTCATCGACGTTGAGGCCCAGCCGATTCATGCCCGTGTCGACGATCAGCGCAAAAGGCAGCTTGTCGCTGCGGCCGTCGTTCAGTTGATTCCAAAGGCCGAGCTGGTCGGTCGAGCCCAAAACCGGGATCAGGTCGGACTGTTCATAGACCGGAAATGCATCGGCAAAAAAGCCATTGAGGACGAACACCCGTGCATCGGGCGCAACTGCTTTGACACGCAGTCCCTCTTCGGCCAGCGCCACGAAGAACGTGCTGCAGCCGGCTTGCCACAACGCCGGTACGACATGCACGATGCCAAGGCCGTAGGCGTCGGCCTTTACGACCGCACCTGTCTGCGCCGGTTTCGACTTGTCCACGAGGAACTTCCAGTTGGCCACAAGCGCGTCGAGGTCGATCGTAAGCCGACCGCCGGCCAGCCGTGGATCGGCGCCGGTAGTTGTGATGTGGGGTTTATTGGCCGTCAAATGATCACTCGAACCGTTCTGGCAGATGTGAGTCTTCAGCAAGGTCGGTAAAGCGGGTATATTCCGCCTGGAACGCCAGCCTTACCGTGCCTGTTGGGCCGTGACGCTGCTTGGCGACGATGACTTCTGCCTTGCCCATGGCTTCGTTGAGATCCGCCTGCCATTTGAAATGCTCTTCTGTACCGACCTTCGGTTCCTTGTTCTTTATGTAATATTCATCACGATAAACGAAAAGCACGACGTCGGCATCCTGCTCGATCGAACCCGATTCACGCAGGTCGGAAAGCTGCGGATGCTTATCTTCGCGGCTTTCAACCTGACGAGAGAGCTGCGAGAGGGCAATGATCGGCGTATTCAGTTCCTTGCCGAGCGCCTTCAGTCCCGTGGTAATTTCCGTGATTTCCTGCACCCGGTTTTCCGATGCTCGCTTGGACGAACCTTGCATCAGCTGAATATAGTCAATGACGAGAACATCGAGCCCGCGCTGGCGCTTCAGACGGCGTGCCCGCGCCGCCAGCTGGGCAATGGAAATACCACCGGTCTGGTCGATATAGAGGGGCACTCGCTGCATATGCTGCGAACAAGCCACCAGTTTCTCGAAATCAGCTTCACTGATTTCACCGCGGCGGATTTTTGAGGAGCTGATTTCCGATTGCTCGGAAATGATACGTGTAGCCAACTGTTCGGACGACATTTCGAGCGAGAAGAAGCCGACAACACCGCCATTCTTCGCCTTGAACGTGCCATCGGCGAGTTGTTCCGGCTCGTAGGCGGCGGCTATGTTGAAGGCGATATTCGTGGCAAGTGATGTTTTGCCCATACCGGGGCGTCCCGCCAGAACAATCAAGTCGGAGGGCTGCAGCCCGCCCATGCGCGCGTCGAGGGCGCGAATACCGGTCGAAATGCCGGAGAGATGACCGTCGCGCATGAAGGCCGCATTGGCCATGTCCACCGCAGTCTTGACCGCATCGGTAAAAGTCTGGAAGCCGCCATCGTAGCGGCCAGTCTCTGCTAGTTCAAAAAGCCGCCGTTCGGCATCCTCGATCTGTCCCTGCGGCGCCACATCGACCGGCGCGTCATAGGCAATGTTGACCATGTCTTCGCCAATAGTGATCAGTGCACGGCGCGTCGCCAGGTCGTAGATCGCCCGGCCATAATCTTCGGCATTGATAACAGTCACAGCTTCTGCGGCAAGACGGGCAAGATATTGCATCACCGTCATCTCGCCGACCTTCTCTTCGGCCGGAAGGAACGTTTTGAGCGTCACCGGATTCGCCATTTTGCCCATGCGAGATCATGTCGGAGGACACTTCGAAAATCTTGCGGTGCAGCGGTTCGTAGAAATGGGTTGGCTTCAGAAAGTCGGAAACGCGGTAAAAGGCATCATTGTTGATCAGAATGGCACCGAGCAACGCCTGTTCGGCCTCGATATTGTTCGGGGCCTCGCGGTAGAATGTGTCCCGCGCCTCGTTGATCTTGCGTACCGTTGCTTCAGCCATTTTGATTCTCAATCCCTGTGCCGTATCGGGGTAGTCGGACAAGAACGAGGTGTAAAGCGGCTTGCGACCTTCACCTGATATCCAGGAGAAACGGTACCATGATTCCCGTTATTAACAGCCTCTGAAGATAAATGTTTATGTGCTTGACTTGTATCAGTTCATGTTCGAGCACCCGACTCTTCCACCAGCGCCCAGCTCCGACCTCTCCGTCATCCTCGGGCTTGACCCGAGGACCCATAGCGAGAGAAGTGATGCTGTTAACAAAATCGCCTCCTTCGGCCAACCGGTAGGCGATTGCGAATTTGCGCTATCTAGGGCATGGGTCCTCGGGTCAAGCCCGAGGATGACGGAGAGAGTGTGCCGTTGAACTATGTGCGCTACCGGCCAGCCACCGATTCCTTCGTATTGACCTGGCTGTTGGCAGAACTGCGTTCGCACTCCAGCCGCTTGAGCCGCTTTTCTTCCTTCTCGATATAGTTCCGCGTCAGTGGCACGGCCTCCTGCCGATGCGCCAGCTGGATCTGGAATACGACGAGGTTCTGCCAGCGGAAGGCAGCTTCAGAGGCTGCGAGATAGAATTCCCACATCCGGCAGAAGCGTTCATCGTAGATCGCCTTGGCCTTCTCGCGGTTGGCCATGAAGCGTTCCCGCCAGATCCGCAGGGTATCGGCATAGTGAAGGCGCAGGATTTCAATATCCGTGATCACCAAGCCTGCCTTTTCAATGTGCGGGACGACTTCGGACAAAGCAGGAATATAGCCGCCCGGGAAGATGTATTTCTGGATAAAAGCGTTGGTGTAGGACGGACCGTCGGAGCGTCCAATAGAATGCAGGAGGAAGACACCGTCCTTCTTTAGCAAGCGTGCCGTATGGTGGAAGTATTCCGGGAAATGCCCGATACCGACATGTTCGAACATCCCGACCGAAACGATGCGGTCGAAACTATCCTCGATGGTCCGGTAGTCGCGCAGGTCAAACCGCGCCTGCGCGGTCAGACCTTCCTCGAAAGCGCGCTTGTTGGCGATGCCGTGCTGCTCCTGGGATAGCGTTACACCGGTCACGTCAGCTTGAAGGTGCTTGGCGAGATAAAGCCCCAGGCCACCCCAGCCACATCCTATGTCGAGCGTCCTTTGACCTTTCTGGACCAGCAACTTGGCTGCGATGTGCCGTTTTTTTGCCAGTTGCGCTTCTTCCAGGCTGGCATCCGGCCGTTCGAAATAGGCACAGGAATATTGCATGTCCGTATCGAGAAACAGTCGGTAGAGGTCTTCCGACAGATCGTAATGCCTCTGCACGTTGCTGGAGGCGCGCGTCAGGGTATTCATCTGGTGCAAGCGTCTGGTAGCACGGCGGATGCCTTCGATGGCCAGCATCCAAGGCTCCTTGGCAACTGTCGCACCAGTATTCTCGAAGATGATCTTGAGGACATCGTATATGTCGCCGTCAAGAACATCGATTTCGCCGTTCATGTAGGCTTCGGCGAAATGCAGTGACGGGTCGAAGGCGATTTTCCGCTCCGCTACAGCGCTATTGATACGGAAGTGTATTGGCTCACCCGTCCCGTCGCCGAACGTTCGGGCTTTGCCGGATGAGTCGGTTATAATTAACGTGCCAGTATGAACCATCCGCGAGAGTGCGGCCTTTAGAATGGCATTCATGAACAATCTCCATCATTGACGACAGAGCTCGGCCATTGAGAGACTCGAGAGGAGTCTAGGTCGGGCGTGGGTAGGACAAATAAATCTAATCGTTTTTTTGTTCCTGAAAAGCAAAAAAACACTCGGCATCGCTGCCGAGTGTTTTAAAATATTGATGGGATCATTCTTTCGAATGATCTATCGAGTAAAATCAGGCGTTTTCTTCGCCTTCTTCATCTTCATCAAAGAATTCGTCGGAAAGTGGAGCTTCCTCGATGCCATAGATCGCCTCGGCCGAGGTGAGATCTTCACCCTTTACCTGACGTTCGGCTTCATCGGCTGTACGGGCAATATTGATGGTGACCGTTGCTTCAACTTCCGGATGCAGCACCAGAACGATGCTGTGGAGGCCGATGGTCTTGATTGGGGTGTTCAGTTCAACCTGGTTGCGGTTGATCGAGAAACCCTCAGCCGTGATCAGGTCAGCGATATCGCGTGTCGAAACCGAGCCGTAGAGCTGGCCGGTTTCGCCAGCAGAGCGTACGGCGATGAATGATTTGCCGTCGAGCTTTTCAGCGATTGCCTGGGCTTCGGTCTTGCGTTCGAGGTTGCGGGCCTCGAGCTGGGCGCGCTGGCCTTCAAACTTCTTCTTGTTGGCTTCGTTGGCACGAAGCGCCTTGCCCTGCGGCAGGAGGAAGTTACGGGCAAAGCCGTCCTTCACCTTGACTGTTTCGCCCATCTGGCCAAGGCGGCTGATACGTTCGAGAAGAATGACTTCCATTTTAATTTCCTTTCAAGGTCTGATGTTCAATTGTCATTATTGGGTGGTGTTGTATTCGCAGCCTTCGAGACCGGTGCGTTGCGCGACGTGTCGAACAGACCGGCCAGAAGGAAGAGGAAGAGCACGAAGGCAAAAAGCATGACGGCAAGATAGGCGAACCATAGCGCCACCGGGCGCCACGGCGCACCGCGTGTCCTTGCGTGCAGCATGGCGAAGCCCGCCATCATGAACCCGGCACCAAGCGCCCGGGCAACCGCTGTAGCTGCGTAGCCCAGACCGCCCGGCAGAAAGCAGGCGGCGCAGGCGACAGCAAAAATAACCAGCGCAGGGCGAGGCATGCGCAGCGCGCGCGGCCAATCGTCCTTTGGCCGGCGCAACTTGCCGGAAACCGCAGTCAGTCGCAGTGCCAGATAGAGATTGGCGACAATAATCATCACCCATACGGCTGGCTGCAGAGCAGGCAGCACGCGCACCACGAACAGTGCCATGTTCTGCGCAACGTCGGCATTCGCGGCGAGGTCCGGATTGCTAGCTGCCAATTGTTGGCCCAGCGACTTTGCGAGTTCGCCAGCAAGATCGTCGCCGAAACCGATCATGACACCAATGGCGATAAAGCTTGCGCCAACGATCAGGGCAAGCCGCAGCAGCGTATCGGCAAGCGGATACCAGACGGTGACATCCTTTGGCCCGCCGATTTCTTCCGCCGGACGGGCCAGACCGGTGAAATAGGAGGCAGCGGCAGCAGGAAGGGCAGTGATCAGAACGATGATAAGCGCAGCGGTCGGCGCGGCAAGCACAGAAACGGCAACAGCCATTGACAGGGCCGCAATGAAACCTGCGGCTGTGCCCCAGCCGAGTGCGGCTACAAAGATTGGCAGCGGCGAGAATAGCAGCAGCGCCATGGCGAGGGTCGATTGCGTAATAACGCCAACTGACAGAAGCGCGGCCGCGAGCCCCGCCAGCAATCCAACACCAATATCTTTTGCAGTTAGGTTCATTTCACTCGCTGTCCTGCTTACCAAAGCAGTTAGAGGCGGTTTTTCAACCAGTTCCTCAACTTGGGTTTTCCATTTCGCCAGACCCGCGCCCATCGCGGATGGAGAGAAGAAGGCGGCGGGACTAATCCAGCCGCCTTCAATAGGTCTTACTTTACAACGTAAGGCAGCAGGCCGAGGAAACGGGCGCGCTTGATCGCCTTGGCGAGTTCGCGCTGCTTCTTCTGGCTGACGGCCGTGATACGGGAAGGAACGATCTTGCCACGCTCGGAAATGTAGCGCGACAGGAGCTTGATGTCCTTGTAGTCGATCTTCGGCGCATTGGCACCCGAGAACGGGCAGGTCTTGCGACGGCGATGGAACGGACGGCGGGTCGGGATCTGATTGATGTCAACCATTATTCTGCTCCTTCACCGGCTTCGTCACGTGGACGGCGTGGGCGGCGCGGACGGTCGTCATCGCGGCCACCGAACTTGTTGTCGTCGCGGTCGCGGCGATCGTCACGCCGTGCGAGCATGGCCGACTGGCCTTCCTCGTGTTCGTCAACGCGGATCGTCATGAAACGCAGGACGTCTTCGTTGATGCGCTGCTGGCGCTCGAGCTCGGCAACGGCTGCTGCAGGAGCAGTGATGTTGAGCAGCGAATAATACGCCTTGCGATTCTTGTTGATACGATAGGTGAGGGCACGGAGTCCCCAGCTTTCAATACGCCCGACTGTGCCGCCATTGGTCTCGATGATACCCTTGTACTGTTCTACAAGCGCATCGACCTGCTGCTGCGAAATGTCCTGTCGAGCAAGGAACACATGTTCATAAAGAGCCATTGTCTTTGCCTTTCTTCGTTAATATTGCCCGAAATCAACGGTAAACCTCTGCGAATCTCTCTGCCGGGTGACCGGGGAAGAAAGGACGCTGATGGAGACGATCGAGAGCGGAGACACGGGAGGCTGAAGCTTTACGCTTCGACGGATTGTAATCCGGCCCTCCGTTCAGCCCCCAGCTGACGCCGAGCAATGAACGGGCGGCTTATACGGGCAAACGTTCCAAGAAGCAACCCGGCAGAGGGATTTTCTCAGGATGCCGTTTTTATCAGGCAAATGTCAGCTTGTGCGATGGAGCTGGGATTTCCCGCCCTAGTTCACTGGCAGCCTCAATCCAAGCTTCGATGGCGTCATATGCATTATGCACGGCCTCTTCAGGCGTATCGCCATCGCTCATGCAGCCAGGAAGATCAGGTACATAGGCGCCGAAGCCGCCGCCATCTTCATCAGCGAGGGGAGAAACAACGACCGGATATTTACGATAGGTCACGCGCATTCCTCACAGCTTCGACAAACTCTAAGAGTTTCCTGATATATACAGGCTTGATAGGCTTTTAAAAGGGATGGTGAGAATCTCAATTTGTGAAGCGTGCGTGATCTTATAGTGCGAGCTACCGGCGCGAGACCTCTCACAAAAAATATCAAACTCTTTACAAACGGCCTGTACATCTTCAATGCGCCAGTCTGCCTTCGGATTCCAGCGCATCTGTTCAAGGCGTTTGCTCATCGAATACCGCAACAAATAGATTTGGACAACTAAGAGAAGGGTATTCGACCACAGTCAATCTATCACTTAGGCTAACACTGGGTAGTCTGGTGTCGGGCCATCCTAGCATGAAAGCTTGACTTCGCGCTTGGCTATAGGCACATCGCGCGGCAGATTGGCGCTATAGGTTCACTGGAGGCATCGCACATGTCCATTGCATTCACCTTTCCAGGTCAGGGAAGCCAGGCCGTTGGCATGGGCAGGGCACTTGCCGAGAATTTTGCCGAAGCCAAGGCCGTCTTCGATGAGGTGGATGAAGCGCTTGGCGAAAAGCTGTCTTCGATCATTTGGGATGGACCGGAAGAAACATTGACGCTGACAGCCAATGCGCAGCCGGCGCTGATGGCGGTATCCATCGCGGTTCTTCGAGTGCTGGAATCGAAAGGTGTGTCTTTGCGGGACAAGGTTTCCTTTGTCGCGGGTCACTCGCTCGGCGAATATTCTGCGCTCTGCGCAGCCGGTACTTTCTCGCTTTCCGATACGGCAAGGCTCCTGCGTGTTCGTGGCAATGCCATGCAGAAGGCTGTGCCCGCAGGCGAGGGTGCAATGGCCGCCATCATCGGTCTTGAACATGAAGATGTCGGGGCCATTTGTGCCGAAGCATCCAAACAAGGTCCCGTTCAGATCGCCAATGACAATGGCGGGGGCCAGCTGGTTATTTCCGGAGCAAAGGCGCCCGTAGAAGCTGCTGCTGCACTCGCGACTGCGAAGGGTGCAAAGCGCGCCCTCATGCTGCCGGTGTCTGCCCCCTTCCATTCCGCACTGATGGAGCCAGCGGCTGCGGCCATGCGCGAGGCATTGGCACGTGTCACCAAGCGCGACCCCGTTGTCCCGCTCATCGCCAATGTACGCGCAGCTCCGGTGACGTCCGCAGACGAGATCGCCGCGTTGCTGGTCGAACAGGTAACAGGACAGGTGCGCTGGCGTGAAACTGTACAATGGTTTGGCGAAAATGGTGTGACTACGCTGTATGAGATTGGTGCTGGTAAGGTGCTGACTGGTCTTGCGCGCCGTATTAATAAGGACATTTCCGGTGTAGCCGTGGGCACCCCGGAAGACATCGATGCGGCCGTAGCTGCCCTGAACGCTTGAAAAGGAACCCGCAATGTTTGATCTCACAGGCCGTAAGGCTCTTATCACAGGTGCGACAGGTGGAATTGGCGAGGCCATAGCGCGCGCGCTCCACGCCCAGGGCGCTATCGTTGGTCTGCATGGCACACGTGTCGAAAAGCTTGAAGCTCTCGCGGCTGAACTCGGCGAACGCGTCAAGATCTTTCCGGCTAACCTTTCCGATAGAGATGAGGTCAAGGCGCTTGGCGAAAAGGCCGAAGCTGATTTGGAAGGCGTTGAAATCCTCGTCAACAATGCAGGAATCACCAAAGACGGACTTTTCGTGCGTATGAGTGATGCCGACTGGGACAATGTGCTTGAGGTCAATCTCACCGCTGTCTTTCGCCTGACCCGCGAACTTACGCACCCGATGATGCGCCGGCGCTACGGCCGGATCATCAATATTACTTCTGTGGTGGGCGTGACCGGCAATCCGGGGCAAACCAACTATGTGGCCTCGAAGGCAGGGATGATTGGCTTCTCAAAATCTTTGGCGCAGGAAATTGCCAGCCGCAATGTCACCGTCAACTGCGTCGCGCCCGGCTTCATCGAATCGGCGATGACCGACAAGCTCAACGACAAGCAGAAGGAGGGCATCATGTCGGCCATTCCGATGCGCCGCATGGGCACTGGCGCCGAGGTTGCATCGTCGGTTGTGTACCTCGCCAGTAGCGAAGCTGCCTACGTCACGGGCCAGACGATTCATGTCAATGGCGGCATGGCAATGATCTAAGCCGACTGCCTGGGTCGCACGATTGCGCCTGGCGGTACGGTGGGTATTGTCCACAATCACATTTATGAGATTGAGGCTGCGAATAAAGCGTGATAAGTCGCGCACCAGTCTGGGTAATCAAACCGATTTGATGCCCTTTCAATTCCGCAAGGAAAAGAGCCGCGAGGATGGGTGTTTTAGCTGTTAAACAGGGTGAAATGACCATCTTATTGCTTGATTAGAGTCATCCGTGCCGCTAACCAAGGCATAGAGAAAAACAACAGGTTGAGGTTTCCACATGAGTGATACTGCAGAACGCGTCAAGAAAATCGTTATTGAACATCTGGGCGTTGATGCCGAGAAAGTCACCGATGGTGCGAGCTTCATCGACGATCTGGGTGCAGACAGCCTTGATACTGTCGAGCTCGTGATGGCTTTTGAAGAAGAGTTCGGCGTTGAAATCCCGGACGATGCTGCTGAGACGATTCTGACAGTCGGCGATGCCGTCAAATTCATCGACAAAGCATCTGCCTGAGTTTCGTTCGGCTCGCCATCGCATGGATCGTGATATAAGGTACTCTGCCTTGCTCGTTCATGCATGGGGCCGGAAACAATCATGTTGCGTATGACATTGAAGGATCGGCCATGAGGCGTGTTGTCATAACCGGCCTTGGGCTGGTGTCTCCTCTTGCATCTGGGGTTGAAGCCACCTGGTCGCGGCTTCTTGCCGGCCAAAGCGGTGCCCGGCGTGTAACTGAATTTGAAGTTGAGGACCTGCCTTGCAAAATCGCTTGCCGGATTCCGGTAGGCGACGGGACTGATGGTACGTTCAATCCGGACGATTGGATGGAGCCGAAAGAGCAGCGTAAGGTCGATCCATTCATCATTTACGCCGTTGCAGCTGCCGATCAGGCGCTTGCCGATGCCAAATGGGCACCGGAAAGCGATGAGGACCAGATTCGGACGGGTGTTCTGATCGGGTCCGGTATTGGCGGTCTCGAAGGTATTGTCGAAGCAGGCTATACGCTGCGCGACAAGGGGCCCCGCCGTATCTCTCCCTTCTTTATTCCTGGCCGTTTGATCAATCTTGCTTCCGGGCACGTCTCCATCAAGCACAAGCTGCGCGGCCCGAACCATGCGGTCGTTACCGCCTGCTCAACCGGTGCGCATGCTATTGGCGACGCATCGCGTTTGATCGCTTTCGGTGATGCGGATGTGATGGTAGCCGGTGGTACGGAGTCGCCGGTCAGCCGGATTTCGTTGGCCGGCTTTGCTGCTTGCAAGGCTTTGTCCACAGCGCGCAATGACGATCCGACCGCCGCATCCCGTCCCTATGATGATGACCGCGATGGTTTCGTCATGGGCGAGGGCGCCGGGGTCGTTGTCCTTGAGGAGCTGGAGCATGCTCTCGCACGTGGTGCCAGGATATATGCCGAAGTGATTGGCTACGGCCTTTCCGGCGATGCGTATCATATCACCGCGCCGTCCGAAGATGGCGACGGTGCGCAGCGCTGCATGGAAATGGCATTGAAGCGCGCCGGGATCACGCCCGACGATATCGACTACATCAATTCACATGGTACATCGACCATGGCCGATACGATCGAACTCGGTGCCGTTGAGCGCGTTGTCGGCGATGCGGCATCGAAGATATCGATGTCGTCCACCAAGTCTTCCATCGGCCATCTCCTCGGGGCTGCCGGTTCGACCGAGGCGGTTTTCTGCGCGCTGGCCATCCGTGACAATATCGCTCCGGCAACCATCAATCTGGATAAGCCATCCAAGGAAACCAAGATCGATCTGGTTCCGCACAAGCCGCGGGAACGCAAGATCGATATCGCGCTGTCCAATTCCTTCGGATTTGGCGGCACCAATGCCTCGCTCGTGCTGCGGCGTTACCAGCAGTGATTGATTAATGGCGCAAGCGCTTTCGCGCTTTCGCCATATTCGCAATCGATTCTACCGGCAGTCGGACCGGATAACATGTCCAGAGGTGCTTGTGTGAGCTCAGATCAAGAATCTGGAGAGACAAACGGTTCAGGTGCTGGCAGCATGCCAGAGCGCAAGCCCATTGTTCCACAATCGGCCTCTGAAGCATTGCGCCCCGAGCCCGGCACACCGCCGCCTGCGCCAAAAAAGCGCTCCCGCCGTGCTCGCAGCCAGATTGTCGTATTCGCGAATTTCCTGTTGTCACTCGTTGTTCTGGTGGTACTCGTTGCGGCCGCTGCGGTCTATTTCGGCAAGGTAGCATTCAACGCGCCCGGGCCGACAGAGGTTACCACCAACTACGTCGTCAAAAGCGGCACCGGAATAATCGAAATTGCAGACGGGCTTGAGCGGCGTGGCATCATTACCGATGCTCGTGTTTTCAAGTACGGTGTTCAGGCCTATGGCTACCAGCGGGACATGAAGGCGGGAGAATATGAGATCAAGGCACAGGCCTCCATGCGCGAAATCATGGATCTCTTGCGGAGCGGTAAGTCGGTTCTCCATTCGCTGACGATCCCCGAGGGATTGACCGTCGAGCAGACGTTCCAGCGTATTCGCGAAGACGATGTGCTCACCGGCGACCTGCCAGCCGTCCTGCCAAATGAAGGTTCGCTGTTTGCAAATACTTTGCGCTTCTCTCGCGGCACGACCCGCGAAGAACTCGTGAAGAAGATGCAGGCGGATCAGAAGAAACTTGTCGAAGATATCTGGGAGCGCCGTGATCCCACTATTCCGCTAAAGACGATTGAAGAGTTTGTGACGCTGGCTTCCATCGTTGAGAAGGAAACTGGAAAGGCCGATGAACGTCCGCGCGTCGCCGCCGTTTTCATTAATCGGCTGAACAAGCGCATGCGTCTGCAATCGGATCCGACCATCCTCTACGGTCTGTTCGGCGGCAAGGGAAAACCCGCCGACCGGCCCATACTCAAGTCAGATCTCGAAAAGCCAACGCCTTACAACACCTATACCGTGAATGGCCTTCCACCCGGCCCAATTGCCAATCCCGGCCGCGATGCATTGGAGGCCGTTGCTCATCCGTCGCAGACCAAAGATCTCTACTTTGTCGCAGATGGCAGCGGTGGGCATGTGTTTGCCGAGACGCTTGAAGAACACAATGATAATGTGAAGCGCTGGCGCGAGGTAGAAAAGAACCGCCTGGACGAAGCAGCCAAGGCGGCTACCGGAGACAATAACGCCTCGCCGGACGCTGGCAGCGGAAATTAGAATTGGAAAGGTCTGACCTGATCAGGTCTTTTGTGGGGGAAAGATGTCTTTGCAAAGCATGACGGGATTTGCCCGTCACCTCCGGACCAGCGCAGGTGCGCAGATCTCGTGGGAAATCAAATCTGTCAACGGCAAGGGGTTGGACGTACGCTTCCGCTTGCCCGCAGGCTTGGAAGCCATTGAGCAGAAAGCGCGCAACCTTTTCAGCCAGCATTTCAAACGCGGCAACTTTCAAGCCGCACTGACCGTCGAAAGAAGTGCTGGTCTTGCCAAATCAATGGTCAACGAACCGCTGTTAAAGGAGTTGGCTGCGATTGCGGCGCATTTGCGCGAAGAGTATGGGCTTGCGGCTTCGACGCCCGAAGGTCTGATGGCCCTACGCGGAGTTCTTGAGGTGCCGCAAGAGGTTATCGGGCCGGAAGCTCAAGCCGAGCTTGAAGGCGCGGTTCTCGCGGTGCTGGATGAAACGCTCATTCAATTGGCTCACAATCGCGAGGCAGAAGGCACAGCCCTTGGCGAGATTTTGAGGGTGCAAATTACGACGGTTGAGATGCTGGTACAACAGGCAAGGCTCGACCCCAGCCGCTCGCTTGATGCTATTCGCGCTCGATTGGCCTCCCAGGTTGCGATCCTCCTTGATGCCTCTCCGGCCCTTGATGAGGCCCGGCTGCATATGGAAGCTGCATTCTTGGCAACGAAGGCCGACATCCAGGAAGAGCTCGACCGTCTCGAAATGCATGTCGCATCCGCTCGAACCCTTCTCGATGAAGGAAACGGTGTAGGCCGCAAGCTCGACTTTCTGACGCAGGAATTTAACCGCGAGGCAAATACGCTGTGCTCGAAGGCCAATGCAGCCTCCATTACAACGATCGGGCTTGACCTGAAGGCTGTTGTGGATCAATTGCGCGAGCAGATACAGAATCTGGAGTAGCCATGCCGAACAGCATCAAAAGACGCGGTCTCATGCTCGTCCTGTCGTCTCCCTCCGGGGCAGGGAAGTCGACGATTGCCCGCCTGTTGCTTAACGATAAAGAGAAACTCGAACTGGCGTTGTCGATCAGCGTGACTACCCGCCCGCGTCGGCCCAGCGAAATTGACGGGGTACACTATCATTTCATTTCGGTACGTGAGTTCGAACGCTTGCGCGATAGTGATGAACTGATCGAATGGGCAGAAGTTCATGGCAATTTCTATGGCACACCACGCGAGGCAGCGGAAAACGCCCTTGCCGATGGTCAGGATATGCTTTTCGATATTGATTGGCAGGGTGCCCAGCAATTGCAGGATAAGATGAAGGGCGACGTTGTCAGCATCTTCATTCTGCCGCCATCCATGGCCGATCTAAAGCAGCGCCTGCATCGGCGCGCCGAAGACACCGAGGAAGTTATCGACATGCGCCTGCGCAATGCGCGCAACGAGATCGAGCGTTGGCGTGCCTATGACTACGTCATCGTCAATGAAGATCTGAATCGGGCCTATCATCAGGTCCAGTCCATTGTAACAGCTGAACGCCTGCGCCGTGACCGTTGTCCTGGTCTGTTCGACTTTGTCAGCAATCTGCTGGACGAAAAGCTCTAGAGCGCGTTAGCCAAGGCCACGAACTCGTCAATCGAGAGCGTTTCCGCGCGGCGCGTCGGATCGATACCTACCTTCGTGAGCAGTGTTTCACCGCCGAGCGGCTTGATGCTCTGGCGCAGCATCTTTCGTCGCTGCCCAAAGGCTGCCTGAGTAACGCGGCCAAGCGTGGCGGCGTCACAGGCCAGTGGTTCGGCGCGTGGCACCAGGTGCACCACGGATGAAGTAACCTTGGGTGGCGGGGTAAAGGCCTGTGGCGGGACATCGAAGGTAATTTTCGCCTCCGTTCGCCAGCCGGCCAGCACACCCAGACGGCCATAGGCGTCTGCGCCGGGCCGGGCGACTATGCGCTCGGCCACTTCGCGCTGAAACATAAGCGTCAGCGATGCGTAGAAAAGGTGGCCACGGTTCGGCAAGCAGCCAGCCGATCAGTAATTGTGTGCCGACATTATAGGGAAGATTGGCAATGATCTTTACCTTGTCGTCTCCGGCCAGTGCTTCGAAATCGGTCTCAAGGGCATCCCCGGCGACCACACGAAGACGCCCGGGATAATGGTCGGAGATTTCCTGCAATGCGGCCAGACAACGCTCGTCACGTTCGATGGCGATGACGTTGGCCCCCTGAGCCAACAGAGCGCGCGTAAGGCCGCCTGGTCCAGGGCCAACTTCGATAACCGTCTGTCCCTGCAAATCGCCCGCCTGCCGAGCGATCTTGGCAGTGAGGTTGAGGTCGAACAGGAAGTTCTGGCCAAGCGATTTCTTCGCCATGAGCTCATGGCGATCGATAACCTCTCGCAATGGGGGAAGGGTGTCGATACTCATGCAGCGGGGTGCTTTTGCTGCGCATGGTGCGATGCAAGTTCGTCGGCAAGGCGCAAGGCGGCAATCAGACTATCCGGCTTGGCTTTGCCTGAACCTGCGATATCGAACGCAGTGCCATGATCCGGAGAGGTGCGCACAAAAAGGCAGGCCAAGCGTGACATTGACGCTGTCATCAAAGCCCAATGTTTTTGCCGGTATCAGCGCCTGGTCATGATACATGCAGATGGCGGCATCATAGGTCGCCCGGGCCGCGGGGTGGAACATTGTGTCCGCCGGGAGAGGCCCCCTCACATCGATGCCCTCTGAACGCAGTGTTTCTACTGCGGGACGGACGACAAGCTCATCCTCCATGCCCATGGTGCCGTGTTCGCCCGCATGCGGGTTAAGCCCGGCAATCGCAAGTCGCGGATTGGCAATGCCGAATTGATCCTTCAGGGCAAGGGCGGTAATCCGGGAGACGGTCAGAATGGTCGCCGTATCAAGAACAGCGGGGACATTGCTCAAAGCAATATGGATGGTTACGGGAACTGCCCGAAGCAACGGGCCCGCTAGCATCATTACCGGCGTCACTTCATGCCCCAGGTGTTGGCCCGCGAGATGCGCGAGAAACTCTGTATGCCCGGGATACTTGAATCCAGCCTCATAGAGCGGCTTTTTGGCGATTGGACAGGTCACAACGGCACGGGCTCTTGCACAAAGGGTAAGAGCTACGGCCTCTTCGATAGCCTCTATCGTCCCGGCTGCATTCCGCGTGAGCGGTACACCCGGCTGATTTGATTGACGATTTTTCAGCGCGACAATCGGCAAGGCGTGTGCAAATGCATCGGCCGCCGCCTCAGGTGCCGTGATTTCCAACGGAATTTTCAAGCCGAGGAGGGCGGCGCGCGCGGCGATCAATTCCGGATCAGCAAGAAGAAAAAATGCTGGAAGCCGCATTTTCTCACGCAATAGCCACGCAGCGATGGCAATATCCGGGCCTACGCCCGACGGATCACCGGAACTGACGGCGAGTGCGGCGGTGATCATTCGTTGACGATTTTCGCCTTGCTGCGCAATTCATCGAGATATTTCTTGTCGACTGCTGCTGCTGTTGGGTCCTGCTTGCCAGCGCCTGCCGCAGCCGCATCCTCCTGGGTAAAGACCATACGTGCAACGCGATCATCGGAAACCTGGCGGGTTGAGCAAATTCCAAGAAATTCGACGCCCTTGTCCGTGTCCTGGATCGCGGTGGCCTGGCCAACCGGCGTAGAGGTGACCTGCTTCGACCACTCTGGCGGCAACTCCTGTTCAATGAATTTACCAAGATCGCGCACGGTGACGTCGAGGGTCCCCTTGGCTATATCACGTGTTGTGTTGCAGCCACTGAAGCGTGCGCGCAGGGCACTGGCTTCACTGCGGCGCTTGGGCAGAATGCCTTTGTTGTTGGCAGGCACGACGAATATGACCTGTTGCAATTGATACTCGGTCGACACTGGCTTCTTGCCACCGTCTTTAAGCATGCGCTGCACCGCTTCCTGCTCACTCACCTTGGCGCCACCACCCGGTGTGCGGTTACGCGCGGAGAGCGCACGTCCCCAACTCATCTGAAGACGGATATATTCCTTGAAGTGTCCCGGTGTGACGCCGGACTTGTCGAGTACACCAGTAAGCTGGGCAATCGTCATTTTGTTGTTGGTGGCGAACCGTGCAAAGGCGTCAGTCACTTCGGTGTCCGAAACGAGCATATTGAGACGTTTCAGTTCCTGACGCTTCAATGCCTCGTCGGTCAGCTCGTCGCGCGCCTGCTGCGTAAGATTGCCCTTCTTGCGCTGGAGTTTCAGAAATGCCGCGCGCCGCGCAATGTCGTAATCGGTGATTGGAGCTCCATTGACGACAATCTTGATTTCGCTCGCGGCAGTCGGCAAAGTTAGGCCAACTGTCATGGCAGAACTCAATGCGGTGGCAACAGCTGCTGCAAGAATATGCTTCCTCACCATCATTTCTCACTATTTCCGATCGTATAGTATTCGTGCCGAATGGATTTCAGCTTCGTTGTTGGGGTGCTTGACCCACTTATTGTCGCTTTACTAAGGCAAAAGCATGACTGGCCGCAAGTGCGGCCAGTTCTCGCAAGTGGTTAGATACCCCCGATATCGACCGGCTTGCCAAATTCCCACAGGGTTCGGAACGAAATATTGAAGCCGAACTTGGTGGTTTTATCGCCTTCTCCGCCGCTGGCGGTGACAGGCTGCTCCTGTTGATAATACATCATGTATGTGAAGCACTCATCGTCATACGCCAATGCCGCTGTCCGCTTTACAAGTGTGTCGGAAACCATGTCATAGGTTCCGGAGCCGAGGACACGCCAATTCGGTGTAATTTTTGCCGATCCACCAACAGTTATTTCCTGCCTGTCATTAGCGAAACCGTATGTGGGCTGCGAATCGATGAAGGCATACTTGACGAAAAGCGTTCCATACTTGCCGGAAGTAGTGCTCGCAACTTCCGCGCGTCTGACGTCAAACGTGTCCTTGTCGAAGCGGCCGCCTGTTGTCAGGGTGAAAGCACCATGCGTGGCACCAATCATTGCAACATAATCGGAACGTGCTGATTCGAGCCCCGATTCCGCACCAGCGTTGACGAAGTCGCTCGTTGCAAAGGAGTTAAGGCCGCCCAGTTGGAACGATTGGCCGGCAATACCATTGAGCGACCAGCCATTGTTGAATGTTCCGGAATAGCGGAGGCCGAGGTTGGCGCGGGTGCCGCCTTCCACGCGATCATATCCGGAGTACTTGTCTCGATCGAAGAGACTTGACGCATCGAACACGAAGCTTTGTGCATCTTCGTTCGGCATTTTGCCCGCGTAGGGTTCATTGTTGCGCACGAAGAGTTGCGCCGTCGGCTCAAGCACGTGGGTCGAACTGGTGGTCGAGAACAGGATTGGCCATCGTGTTTCGAGTCCGGCGGTTGCCATCGCACGGAAAGCCTCTGAACGCGTAACACCGATCGAGTCAGAATTGACATACATCCCGTCACCACGGAGCGCGAGAAGGGGGTGATAACGAGACCGTAGTCAGAAATGAACGTGCGTTTCCACTCCGCTTCGGCGGTAATCCGGCCGTCATTGCCCTCAACGCCGGACAAATATCCACTGCGTGTCAGACCCGTTGGAGCAGTGCCGTCCTCTCTGTCACGATACAAATTCTGCAGATTGACATCGACATTCAGCTCGCCCCCGGCGACGGATTGCGTCGGCGTATAGGCGTAGTCAAGGCTTGGCAGAACCCATGGCTGCTTGGGTTCCGACGCGCTAGGATCGGAGTCCGGAATACTTTCCTGCACAAGGAACTGATAGAAGCGCAGGTCGAAGTAATTGCGATCGTGAAGGCCGGTCAAATAGACCTGGTTGGTGATGTTATAGCCGTCGTAGTTCTCAATCCCGTAACGATAGGCAAATGCCTTGTCCGTTTGGGCCATGATATTCCAGCCGTATGACCAGCGTGGATTGATCCGGAATGCCCCACTCGTGCCGATCATCCCGCGGTTTTTCGAACGATCTTCCGGCTCACCTCCAACGCCGTTAACCGGCGGAGCGAATGTGTTCGGATCTTGCTGGCTGATGCCTGCAAGCCTGATGCTATAGGCGCCGTTAGCAAGCCGGTGACGCCATTCTGCTTCACCAAGGAATCCTTGCTTCGTGTAATATGTGCCGGTCGTGGTCAAATCATAGTTTGGAGCCAGGGCCCAGAAGTAGGGCACGCTGATGCCAGAACCAAGTTCGGTTTCGTGGGTGTAGCTCGGCATCAGAAAGCCGCTCTTGCGCTTCACTGTCGGGTCGGCAATTTCAAAAGCCGGCAGGAATGCCAGCGGCATACCGAACATCTCGAAGCGGCCACGCTCGAAGCGAATGGTTTTTTTCTTGCCGTTCCAGACGATCTTCTGCGCACGAACCTGCCACAGGGGCGCCTTGTCCGGCTTCGCGCGGCAGGGCTCGCAAGCGGTATAGACACCGTTATTGAACGTTGTCAGTTCGCCGCCGATACGCTCGGCACTCTCGGCTGCAAAACGTGTATTGTCGGCCGCTTCGACGCGCAATGCATTGACGAAACCTTCGCGGAAATCGTCGGTAATATCGAGATTGTCCGCATAAATCCTGTTGCCGTCTTTTTCGACGATCTCAACTTTGCCCATCGCTTTCAGGCGGCCGGTATTCTGGTCATAGGTGACCTGACGCGCAACGAGCCTGTTGCCATCATAATCGATCTGCACACCGCCAACCGCTGAGATGGTTTTGGCGTTGATGTCATAGATGAGTTCATCCGACTCCAGCAGCAATTGAGCATTTGGATCCGTCTGAATATTACCGACGAGCGCATCACTCGTCTGAGAATAGGCTGGGAGCGAAATCCCGCCCGCAAGGCATAGCACCGCCGTTCCACACGCAAGGCGTGCAAACCACGTCGGCAACACCGAGCGCGTTACATTCAATCCCACTCTAACCATCCTCCTTGTGCAGTAGAAAGGAGACCCCAAAGAACGTCGCAATCAACACGGGTGTCCATGCTGCAATGAAAGGCGGGACGAATCCCGCATTACCAAATGCCTTGACCACAACAGTGACGACATAAAGCACGAAGCCTGCGAGGACGCCACCCAGAATCATCGTTCCCGATTGTCCAAAACGTACAAATTTCAACGAAACGGTTGCAGCGATTAAAGTCATCGCCATCAGGAGTGCGGGCAAAGCCAATAAAGACTGGAAATGCATGTCAAAAGCGTTGGCTGGATAGCCAAAAGAGCGAGCTGCGGCAATTTTGTTACGCAGCTCAAAAAAAGGTATCGTCTCGGGGCGGGCGAGGCTTTCTTCAACGAATTCAGGGCGAAGATGCGTTGGAATTTGCGCCGTTGCTTGAGAAACCGGGGTCTCGCCCAACACGAATTTCGTCACATCGTTCAGCCGCCAGAAACCGTCGTCGAGGTCAGCGGTTTTAGCGTCGAGCCTTTCGAGAATGTCCTGATTCTTGTCGAGGCGAATGAACGTGGCATCGATGAGTCGCAACCCCCGGTTGACGATCGATTTAGCGCCGATAATCGTCTCTCCGTCCTCGGTCTTCTGTCTCAACCAGGGCACGCGATCGGCCGAGACATCATTGGCTTTTCCGGCGCGCCAGTTAGCCGTAATCTGTTCGCTTCTCTCAAAGCCCCAAGCGGCCAGCGGATTGACGACCAGAACAGCGGCCAGTCCGAACAGAAATGCGCCGGTGCACGCGGGCAAGAGAAACTGCCATGCCGAGACGCCGACGGAGCGGGCGACGACCAGCTCATATTTCCTGTTGAGGGATATGAGTGTCGCCATCGCGGCAAACAGCGCAATGAATGGAAACACCTGCTGCATGATATAGGGTATGCGCATTGCCGACAGGCCGAATGCCTGGATCGCGGAATAATCCGGCAGAGACGACAATTTGCCGGACAGTTCCGTAAAATCGAGGATAAGAGCGAGTGCGAAGCTTCCAAGCAGGAAATAGGTGGTGATTACCACGTAGCGGAGAAAGAAATAGCGCCCGAGGGTCCAGCCGATCATTTCCTGAATCCTCCGCGCTTGCGCCCGAATAATTTTGCTACTGCACCGGCGAATGCCGTCTGTTGTGACGCGACAGTATTCCTGGCCCAATTGGTCCATGTCACCGGTACGCCAATCTGGCGATTGGTGGCGAGCGCGTATGTCGCTGAGAGAGCGGCAAGAATCGGAAAAGCAAAGAGCAAGGGTAGCAATGAAGCATTCTTATCCGTGCTCTGACCTGTCGAATATCCCAGCCAGAATACAATGAGGCTCAAGGTGATCGCGGTGAAAGAGGCAGATATGCGTGCTTCGCGATGCGACCGGGAATCTGCTGCTGCGGCCAGGGAAATTAGAGCAAAGACAATGGGATACATCCAATCCGACAAACGTTTGTAGAGCTCCGACGTATAGCGGAGCGGCCTCTGCTGATACTGCTTGTCATTGGGATCCGGATTCCACAGATAATCAAGAGGACGATCCTTCGGGAAAATACTGACTTCCTTGTCGTCCGACGAGAGGAAAGCCGCAAGATCAAGCGCATAGGTATTGAATTTGATGATCGAAACATTGCCCGTCTGGACATCGCGGCGATCGATTTCGCCGTCCTTCATAATCAACAAGCTTTGAGCGCCGGTTTCAACAACCAGGCCGTCCTTGGCGTAGTAAATCAGGTCGGTGGTTTTATCTCGCGAATCTGAAACGAAAAGGCCTTTGATCGCTCCATTGGAATCGCGGTTCTCGATCTGGAGATAGAGGTCTTTGTCGAGTTCCTTGAACGTGCCCTGTTGAACGACGAGATTGATGACGTCAGCGCGCGCATCCGCCACCATCTGGCGCATGTTCATCTGGGAGTAGGGCACAACGAAGTTGGCGATCAGGAACGACGCGATCGCGATAACGATTGCAAAAAGCATGACGGGCCGGATCACGGCAGAACGCGGCGCGCCGGCAGCATTGATCACCACCAGTTCCGAATCCTGATTCATCGTCGAAAGCGTTTGCGTCACAGCGATGACGAGTGCAAACGGCATGACGATGGGGAAGGCATTGGGGAGCAGGTTCGAACTGAATTTAAGGATATAGAAAAAGCTCTGACCGCTGGTGGTAAGGAAGTTGATGCGTCCAAGGACCTGGACGATCCATGTAATTGCGACCGCTGAAAGCAGCACGGCAAAAAACATGACGACGATCCGTCGCAAGATGTATATCTCAATCAGGCGCATGTCATGTTTCGCAAAGAGAGTTCCGCCACCTTGTTCGACCAGCCGTTCGCGCGTGTCCGACCGTTCATCTATGCCATGGGAGCCATGGCATTATTTTGCCGCACTATGGGACGAACCCGTTACATGTTCAACAAACCCGACATATGTTCACTCTAGTCAGGCTTGGCTAAAAATAGGCGAAGAAAGCTGGTTAACAAGGCCTTAGCCAACCCCTTCGTCGTTAACCCCTCCATTCATCAGTTCTGATGAATAGGAAAGTCACATTTTTGTTCATCTGGAGATATCATGTCCAAACGTCCATCCATCAGTTTCGCCAAATTTGCAGCCGTCGAAAGCGGCACTGCAATCTTGCTGGTTGCCGCTGAAGGCAAAGTCGCTGCAGAAGCCGAATCTGTTGTCGGACCAGCATTGCTGTCGCGTATCATCGATGTCTCGGAATTCAAGGGAAAACTGGCGGCGACCCTCTCGACGATTGCACCCGCGGGTACGGAACTGGAGCGCGTAATATTGGCCGGCGCCGGCGATCCGGCCAAACTGAACGGGGATGACTGGCTGAAAATTGGCGGCGCGCCGCTTTCAAAGATCGGCACCGCCAAGAACGTGGCGGTCGTTCTCGCCTTGCCCGGCGCCGGCATCACGGCCGAAAATGCCGCCGAATTTGCGCTTGGCATGCTGCTGCGCTCTTACACCTTCGACAAATACAAGACGAAGAAAGACAATGGCGACGGCGAGAAGCAAGAGAAATTTGCCGCAAAGATCACCATCCATGTAGCCGATCCCCAAGCCGCGAAAAAGCCTTCGCCAACGCGGAGGCCGTGGCAGAGGGTGTGATTCTAGCGCGCGATCTCGTCAACGAACCCGCCAATATCCTCGGTCCCGTCGAGTTTGCCGAACGTGTTGAGGAACTGAAAAAACTGGACGTCAGGGTCGAAATCCTCACCGAAAAGGACATGAAGAAGCTTGGCATGGGCTCGCTGCTGGGTGTCGCGCAGGGCTCTGTGCGTCCGGCGCGCCTGGCTGTCATGGAATGGCATGGCGCCAAGGGCAAAGATAAGCCGATTGCTTTTGTCGGCAAGGGCGTCACGTTCGATTCGGGTGGTATCTCCATCAAACCCGCCGCTGGCATGGACGAAATGAAAGGTGATATGGGTGGCGCCGCGGCCGTTACGGGCCTCATTCATGCACTCGCTTCACGCAAGGCCAAGGTCAACGTGGTCGGCATCATCGGCATTGTCGAAAACATGATCAATGGCGATGCTCAGCGTCCGGGCGATATTGTCACCTCCATGTCCGGTCAGACCATCGAGGTTCTCAATACTGACGCCGAAGGGCGTCTTGTTCTCGCCGATGCACTTTATTATTGCAACGAACGCTTCAATCCAAAGTTCATGATCAATCTCGCAACGCTGACCGGTGCTATCATGGTGGCGCTTGGCGTCTACCGTGCAGGCCTCTTTTCCAACGATGATGCGCTCGCGGGACAACTCTTCGACGCCGGTCAGGCGACTGGTGAAAAGCTGTGGCGCATGCCGCTCGGCGATGAATATGACAAGCTGATCGACACCAAGAACGCCGATATGAAGAATATCGGTGGCCGCCATGGTGGCGCCATCATCGCTGCACAGTTCCTGCAGCGCTTTGTTGGTGGCACGCCTTGGGCGCATCTGGATGTTGCCGGAACGGCTATGGGCTCACCGGCGACGGAGTATAATCAATCGTGGGCCTCGGGCTTCGGCGTGCGCCTTCTCGATCGGCTCGTTCGAGACCATTTCGAGGGGTAAATTCGGTGGAGGTCAGACTCTACGGAACCGAGGAAAGTGTCTATACCCGCATGGTGCGGCTTGTCCTCTTGGCAAAGGAGGTCGAGTTTGTGCTGATTGAGACGGATCCGTTTGAAGGAGGTAGATTGCCGGAAGATTACAATCTCCGCCATCCCTTCAAACGTATTCCGGCGATGGAAATGGACGGCGTGCGCCTTTATGAAACCGACGCCGTCGTCCACTACATCGACGCGGTCATTGAACGCCCGGCACTGACGCCCTCAGATGCTGAAACGGCTGCACGCATGCGCCAGATCATGCGGATAGTCGATAATTATGCCTATCGTCCCTTGGTTTGGGGGCTATACGTTCCAGTCTGGTGGCGTGAGGGGCTGGAACCGGCGCAGGAGGCCCTTGAGAAATCACGCCAAGCTCTTGGGGTGCTGGACGGTTTCTTTGACACCTCGCCCGATGCATGTTTCAACCGCTGGACCTTGGCGACATTCTATCTTGCCAGCGTGCTTGGAGCCGCAGACAGTGTGCCGCAAGGAACGGCACTGATTGACGAATGCCCTCGCTTGCGCGAATGGTGGAATGGCTTTCGAATGGAAACAGTCATGGCAAAGACCCGATCGAAACACACGAAATTCTGACCCCGAGCGCAAATGACCGAAATCCTCTTCTATCATCTGACTGAATCGACGCTGGAAAATGCGCTGCCCGGTCTGGTTGAACGCTCGCTCGAACGTCAGTGGAAGGTCGTCATTCAGACCGGTTCGGAGGAGCGGCGCGACAGTCTCGACAACCACCTGTGGACCTGGTCCGATGCCTCCTTCCTGGCCCATGCGACCGATCAGGAGCCGCATCCCGAAGAGCAGCCCATCATACTGACCACGGGTGACAGCAATCCAAATGGTGCAACGGTGCGCTTCCTCGTCGATGGTGCAGAACCGCACAATGTCGGGGCCTATGATCGGCTGGTGCTGATGTTCGATGGCCACGATCAGCAGCAACTGGAGCAGGCGCGGGCACAATGGAAATTGTTGAAGGAGCAGGGTCACACGCTGACTTACTGGCAACAGAACGCCGAAGGGCGGTGGGAAAAGAAAGCTTGAGAGATTATTGATGCGGCCCGTTCTATTGCTCCTCTTGGTTGTTGGGATCGTGCTCGGGGTGGGATATCCTTGGGTTGCGACGAATTTTTCGGGGGAGGAATTGGGCTCCTGGCGTGTTTACGACCGTCCGGGGCCTTACAAGCCTGTCACCGTTAACCTGAAGAAGGGTGACGCGCCGGTACGCGCATTCGTCGATATGCAGCCCCTGCGCAATTTCGTCCCTTCAGAAGGACGCACGGCCCTGACTGGTGTCGTGACGCGTCAGGGCAAGGATGTTCTCGTCAAGACGTTGACCTATGTCAGTTCCAAGGCAACCAACAAGGGTTCGCCGCAAGGCCCGCAGGTCTATCGCGACAGTATCGGCGACATCGAACCGGTCGAAGACGGCGATCATGTTTTCATCATCGGTCCGGGCGACTATGATGGCCTGGAAGTAGCGCAAGTCGATCTCGTCTTGCGCAGGGATGTGATCGGCTTCGACCGGCGCGCCGTGCCTGCGGGCATTGCCCTGATTGCTATCAGTATTTTCGGCCTTGTTCGTCTGCGCCGTGGCCGCAAGGCCGCGAGCCATGAATCTCCACCACCGAAATGGGGCAGGTGATGGCCGATCAGGCAACTCCTTTTCCAACCATCCTGACCGAACGGTTGCGCCTGCGCCAATTCGAGCCGAAAGACGATGCCGGTCTGCATGCGTGTCTCGGCAATGAGAGGCTGGTGCGCTATTGGGATTTTTCGGCCTGCGAAAACATTCAGGAGACCCGGCGCTGGGTGCGGATTCTCGCCAAGACCACGTCACCTTACGAATCGATCGCATGGGCGGTTGCGGACGCGAAAACCGATGAGTGCATTGGCATGGTCAATTATCATCATCGTGAAGCGCGCAACCGCAGGCTGGAAATTGGCTATATTCTCAACGCGGACTGGCATCGCCTTGGCTTGATGAGCGAAGCCGTTCAGGCCCTGATAACGCATTGCGTCGATAACCTGAAGACGCGGCGCATCGCGGCGATCATCCATCCGGACAATGCGCCGTCGATAAGGCTGGTAACACGACTCGGATTTCAATGTGAAGGCGGACCGCTGCGGGACTATTGGCGCGTCGGCAACAGTTTCATGAGTCCGATGCTCTACAGCTTCATCGCCAGTTGAGGATTATCCTGCTGCTTTTCGGTGATGCGATATGCACAACGCCGCGCGCCTTTCAATATGTGTTCGAACCGACTGATCTCGACATTCGGCCCTAAGGCTCCTTGAAAGACTTCCAGTTCCGAGCGGCACAGCTTCTGACAGGCTTTTGCCGCAACACAGATCGGGCAATGATTCTCAATCAGAACAAGATCACCGTTCAGCTCGTGCTTGGCCTCGGCCATATAGCCTTCAGCGGAGCGAATTTCAGCCAACTGCCGGACCTTGGCTTCTATGGAATCGAGTGGCTCCAGCGCTGCACGATATTGATTCAGTGTGGCCTTTTCCCGATGAGAGATCAGACTGTCGAGCCCGGCGTCACCGAACACTGCCGAGACGGATGCGAGTATGTCCGCCGTGAGTGCCGCGTGATTGTCGGGAAACTGGGCGTTGCCTGCGTCGGTCAAATGCCAGTAACGCTTTGGCCGCCCAACGCTTTCCCGGCTGTCTTCAAAACCGACAAGACCATCTTCACCGAGGCGAGCCAGCATTTGCCGCACTGCCACCGGAGTAATTCCAAGCCGTTCACCGAGCGCGGCCGCTGTCAGCGGCCCGGCAACCTTCAGCGAATAGAGCATGCGATTTGTCGTGCGATCCTGCATGGTCGTAAGATAGCAAGAAAAATTTAAAAAGCTATTGCTTGTTTTATTAAGAGGAATATAAAAACAAAAAACTTGTTAAATTGAGGAAATGCCATGCATGACGCGCCTGAAACCGGCAGTACCAGCTGGTCGGAACTCTTGAGCCCTCGCTATTCGGCGGCAACAATGACGCTTTGCCTTGGTGTGGCGCTGTTTGCCTTCAACGGCTTTCTCGTTTCTACCTCGTTGCCCACGGCCGTCCGGGAGATTGGCGGGCTTGAACTCATTTCCTGGGCTTTCACGCTTTATCTCGTCCTCTCCATTGTCGGCGGTGCCAGCGGTGCGTTGCTCAAAGCGCGGCTTGGTGCGCGCACGGCTTTGGTCGGCTCGGCGCTTGTGTTCCTTGCCGGAACCCTCATCGCCGCCTTCGCTTCGTCGATGACAGAGGTCCTGATCGGCCGCGCCCTGCAGGGCTTGGGCGAGGGTATCATCGCCGCCACCTGTTATGCGCTCATTCCCGAGCTCTTTCCTTCGCGTCTCGTTGCCAAGGTGTTTGGTGCGGAAGCCGTTGTCTGGGCCGTTGCCGCCTTTGGCGGGCCGCTGGTTTCCGGGCTGCTGACCGAGCACCTGTCATGGCGCGCCGCGTTTTTGGTCAATGTGCCGCTTGCATTGATCTTTATTGCGCTGGTCTTCCGCATTGTGCCCAAATTTTCCGGTGAGGTCGCGCGGCTTTCTGTTCCCTTTCTGCGGCTGGCTGCCATCGGTTGTGGCATTATGCTCGTTGCGCTCGCCAGTATTATGCAGGCGATCATGCTGGAGGTTCTGTTCGTGCTCGGCGCGGCCGCGATGCTGGCCGCGGTCATTGCTGTCGATCGGCGCAGTCGCACGCCGCTTTTCCCATCCGATGCCTTCGCGCTGAACTCCACCGTCGGCATTGGGCTGTGGATCGTCCTGCTCATGCCGGTAGCGCAAGCTTCAACCTCGGTCTATCTGGTCATGACACTGCAGGATCTCTGGGGATACGGCCCGACCAAGGCGGGTGCTTTCAACGCCACCTTCGCCATCGCATGGAGTACTTGTGCGATCTTCGTCGCCAATATTCAGGATCCGCGCTACCGGGCCTGGCTGATCCGCCTGGGACCCACATTGCTTGTTACCGGCCTTGCCGTCATCGTCTTCGGCTTTTCACTCGATATGCCGCTTGTGGTGATGCTGGGACAGATCTTTATCGGTACGGGTTTTGGCGTGAGTTGGGGCTTCCTCAGCCAGGCAGTCATGGAATCGGCGCGCAGCGGTGAGCGCGATCGCGCTTCGGCACTGCTACCGACCCTGCAATCCGCGGGTTATGCGATCGGCGCCGCCGTCGCCGGACTAACTGCCAATGCCGTGGGATATCCGGAAGCGACGACACCGGACGCTTTGCGCGGGGCCACGATCGCGATCTTCATCGTATCGACTGTCATTGGCATTGGTGCACTCATTGCAGGCTATGCCTTGCCGCTTCGCAAACAAAATCTGCTGGCGATCGAAATGCAGAAACAGCTATAGGTGGCCGATGGCAATCGATGAACGCGATTTGAAGGCCGATCCTGCGGTGGTCAGGATTTGGGTCGAGGGATGGGCGCTGACACGGCAGGTGACAGCGCCCGTTTTCGCGAACGGTGGCTATCGCATTGAAGTCGGTCTGCCGGACCAGAAGCGGCGGCATGTGTTCGCGGCCTATTCCGATCATGTCCGCCAGCATGCGGAGACAATTTCCGAACCGTTTGTCTTCCTTAAAGTCTGTGCGCCACCGGGAATTGTCCGGACCAATCTGCCGCAACCTTGGCGGCTTGAATCGCCCGGCTTCATGATGCTGCTCTCCGGACCGATGCCGGGTGGGCCTGCTTGCCTGCCGGATGGATATGTCTTCGATCATCAGCAGCACGTCGGCGTCACCATCGTGAATGTCCTCGATGGGAGCGGTGAGATTGCAGCGACGGGACGGATCGGTTTTCCGGGTGAGCTTGCGGTCTATGACCGGATCTGTACGCACGATAACCACCGCCGCAAGGGGCTTGGCCGTGCGCTTATGAAGCAGCTTGAAACGCTTTCGCACGACCAAGGCGTGCGTCGTGCGGCGCTGGTGGCAACTCCGGATGGCCGGGCACTGTACGAGACGCTCGGCTGGCAGCTGCACTCACTTTACACGACCGCCGTTATTCCAGCGGTAGTATCCGGGGGTAACCGGCGCTACTGCGCCAGCTCCGTCATCGTTTCTTCATACTCGCTCGAAAGTGTCAGCCACTCTTCTTCGGCGCGAGCGAGCGACGATTTCGCATAGCCGATCTCCTTGCCGATCTGCGCCGCCTTGGCGGGCTCCCGCGTGTAGATGATGGGATCGGCAAGCTGAGTCTGCAGCGTATCGATCTTTTTCTGGAAGCGGTGCACTTGCGCCTCGGCTTCCTGGATCTTCTTCTGCAGAGGCTTCAGGGCTTCGCGCTTCTGCGCGGCAAGCTTGCGCTGCTCGGCTTTTGTCAGCTTCTGGCCTTCGTCAGTCGCAATCTTGCCATTGCCAGTCCGCTCGGCTTTGGCGTCGGCCAAAACCAGCGAACGATAGGCGTCGAGATCGCCATCATAGGGTGCAACGCCGCCATCGCGCACCAGCCACAGCCGGTCCATGGTCGCCTCGATCAGATGCCTGTCGTGGGCGATCAGGATGACTGCGCCGTCGAAATCGTTGAGCGCATGCATCAGCGCTTCACGGCTGTCGATGTCGAGATGGTTGGTTGGCTCATCGAGGATAAGCAGGTTCGGGCCTTGGAAGGTTGCGAGGCCCATCAGCAGCCGCGCCTTCTCGCCGCCTGAAAGATCCTTCGCGGCCGTGTTCATCTTGACGGTGGCAAGTCCCATCCGTGCAACGCGGGCACGCACCTTGGCTTCCGGGGCGTCGGGCATCAATTTGCGCACATGCTCGATCGCATTGTCTTCGGGAATGAGATCGTCGAGCTGATGCTGGGCAAAGAACGAAATCTTCAGGTTCGGCGCCACGGTCATCTTGCCGCCTTGCAAAGGCAGACGTCCACTGATCAGCTTGGCCAGCGTCGATTTACCATTGCCGTTCGAGCCGAGCAGCGCGATGCGATCGTCCGCATCGATGCGTAGATTGAGGTGCCGAAGGATAGGCTTGCCGGGTGTGTAACCGACTTCGCCGCTTTCAATCGCGATGATTGGCGATGCCACCACCTTTTCCGGTTCCGGAAAATGAAATGGCTGCACGTGATCTTCGATGACAGCGGAGATCGGCTTCAGCTTCTGCAGTGCTTTCAAACGGGACTGCGCCTGCTTGGCCTTGGAAGCCTTCGCCCGAAAGCGTTCCACGAACGCTTCCATGTGCTTGCGATGCGCTTCCTGCTTGGTGCGCTGCTTTTGCTGCAGCTCGAGCGCTTCGCTGCGCAGTCGCTCGAACTGGTCGTAATTGCCCTGCCATAGCGTCAGTTTTGTCTGGTCCAGATGAATGATCGAATTGACTGCTGAGTTCAGGAGATCGCGGTCATGGCTGATGAGAATAACCGTGTGCGGATAACGCCGCACATAATCCTCGAGCCATAGCGTGCCTTCGAGATCGAGATAGTTCGTCGGCTCGTCGAGGAGCAGAAGGTCGGGTTCGGCGAAAAGAACCGCGGCCAAAGCGACGCGCATGCGCCAGCCGCCTGAGAAGGACGAGGCGGGGCGCTTTTGTGCTTCGGCGTCGAAACCCAAACCGGAAAGGATGGCGCCAGCGCGTGCTTCTGCCGAATGGGCATCAATATCGGCCAGCCGGATATGAATATCGGCGATGCGATGGGGATCCGTTGCCGTTTCGGCTTCGGCAAGCAGGGTGGTGCGTTCAGCGTCGGCGGCAAGTACGATTTCGATCAGCGAATCTTCGGTGCCTGGCGCTTCCTGCGCGACTTGGCCGATACGGATATTTTTCGGCAGGAAGAAATCGCCGGTTTCCGCGTGAAGCTCGCCGGTTATCACCTTGAACAGCGTGGATTTGCCCGCGCCGTTGCGCCCAACGAGGCCCGCCTTGGTGCCGGATGGCAGGTTCAGGCTGGCGTGATCGATCAGCAGGCGGCCGGCCATACGCACGGATATGTCGTCAAGAATAAGCATGGCCGCGCTTTTGCACGGGAATTGCCTTTTCCGCAAGGTATTCGTGTTGCATATCTGATGTGCATGGTTCGACGAGGCTCACCACGAGGGAAATTGTTCGACTGCAAAAGACAATCACCAATTTCGCATCCTGAATCTCCCTGCAACCAACCTGTTCCCTCAATCTGAGCTTGTCGAATGGCGCACGGTGGCGATGCAACGGTTATGAATAAGGTCGGCCCTCTTCCGTGCGTTGAAACTGGATGAGATCCAAGGATGGCGCCGCCCTTCCAAGCGCAGTTAAAATGGCGTGAGCTTGGCCGCGATGGTGGGTTTGGTGGTTGAATAGATGCGCCAGTGCTGGTGCCAGCCTCTGGCTGATTGTCCGCATATCGCTGATCGTCGTATAGTTGAAACGCCCGGCAATTGCCGCGCTGTCCAGCCCGTTGATCCAGCCGACAATCCTTGCGTCCTCTTTTTCCCGCGCAATCTTCAACTCTTCCAGCTTGTGAAAAAGGATTGCATCGAAGCGCCTTCGGAGCATCGCCTTCACCAGTGAAGCGGTGGAGCCAGATACGGTCGGTGACGAGCAGATGGTTCAGTGTTCCGTGCAGGGATGAAAAGAATGCATGCATGTCGCGCCGGTATTCTTCATCGTTCAGGTCTGCGGCGGCGGTGTATAGCCGCTCATTCGCCCAGCGATTATAGGCGGCGAACATACGAAAATGCTGTTCCATCAAATTGACTTTCTGCCGAAAAGAGTCAGTCTTGCTGCCATATTATCCAAAGAGAGGCGGCTTTCCATGGGAATCATTCTTCACGAACTCGTCGGTGCTGACAAAAACCGTCCCTTTAGTCCGCATTGCTGGAAAACGGTAATGTCGTTGGCCCACAAGGGGCTCCCTTTTGGCCGCAATCCGATTTCCTTCAAGGATATTCCTCGACTCGAGAATGGCTATTCCGCCAAGGTCCCTATCATACGTGATGGAGAAAAGGTCGTTGCGGATTCCTTTGAAATCGCGCTCTACCTGGAGGACCACTATCCGGACCGGCCATCGCTGTTCAAGGGCGAGGGCGGCCGCGCCATGGCCCGCTTTGTCGAGGGCTGGTCGCAGATGACCATCCACCCCTATATGAACGTGGTGATCCTCATGCCGGTGCACGACCTGCTCGATGCGCCCAACCGGGCCTATTTCCGCGAGAGCCGCGAGAAGATCTTCGGCCGCAAACTCGAGGATGTCGCTGGCGAGCGCGATGCAAAGCGCGAAGCCTTTACCAGAAGCCTCGAGCCCATGCGCAAGATGCTCCTGTCGCAGCCGTTTATCGGCGGGGAAGGGCCGCTGTTCAGCGACTACATCGTCTTTGGGGCCTTTCAATGGGCTCGGGTCCTGACGCCCTATAAATTGCTGGACGAAAGCGATCCGGTGCATGGCTGGTTCGAGCGCTGTCTCGATCTGCATGATGGCATTGCGCGCCGGATCGGCGCTGCGGCGCAATAACTTGCGTTCATAAAGCCGCCGTTGTGGCACTGCCATGTGTCCATCGGGGTGGATTGGCAAAAGGTCTCTTGGCAAATGGGCTGCCTGCCGCTATAGAGCCGCCACCATTCCCCCTAAAGACAAGGTTTCATTTCATGGCAATTGAACGCACTTTTTCGATGATCAAGCCCGACGCTACCCGTCGCAACCTCACCGGCGCCATCACGCAGAAGTTCGAAGAGGCTGGTCTGCGCGTCATTGCTTCCAAGCGCGTCTGGATGAGCCGCCGCGAGGCTGAAGGCTTCTACGCCGTGCACAAGGAGCGTCCGTTCTTTGGCGAACTGGTTGATTCCATGTCCTCGGGTCCAACGATCGTTCAGGTTCTCGAAGGCGAAAACGCCATTGCCCGCAACCGCGAAATCATGGGCGCGACCAACCCGGCCAATGCTGACGAAGGCACGATCCGCAAGACTTTCGCTCTTTCGATCGGCGAAAACTCGGTTCACGGTTCCGATGCTCCCGAGACCGCTGCCGAAGAAATCGCCTACTGGTTCTCGGGCACCGAGATTGTTGGATAATCCGACACCTATCGAATGAAAAAAGCCGGGCAAATGCCCGGCTTTTTTATTGCTTGAGGATATTTTTCTACTTCTCGCGAGCCAGGCGGGCGATGACTTTACCGGCTCCATCGCGCAGGAACAGTTTTCCGGTGTCAGCCTCTATGGTGTAGGAACGCGTCTGTTCCAGTGCCGAGAAGAACTTCTGTTCCTGGTCCATTACTGCCGGTGCACACATCATACGTGTTCCTGCCGCAGGCTTGAAAGCAAGCTTCGATCCGGCAATCGTCACGCGGGTCGTGAAACGGTTGCATCCACCAGAGCCGCTTGCCGATCCATCGGCTTTGATGAGCAGCGTCGTCTGCGCATAGTCGATCGCCCCACCGCCATTGATATCCTCCACGAGCCAATTCACGTCCCTGAGTTCGTCGCCCCGCGCGGAAAACGACAATACCAGCAGCACCAGCACGGCAACGAAGCCGATGACGAGTGATCCAACGGCGATACGATTCATTTGACCTTCTGCCAGCGCTTGAGCGCTTCCTCGTCTTTCGCCTTTGCCTCGACCCAGCCGCTTTGGTCGCCGCTGACGAGATGCTGCTTCTTCCAGAATGGTGCGGCGTTTTTCAGGTAATCCATCAGGAATGATGCCGCCTCAAAGGCGGCGTGGCGATGCGCGGATGCGGCCACGACGAGGACGATATTCTCGCCAGGTTTGATAAAGCCGTAACGATGCACGACCGTAAGACCCGTCAGGGACCAGCGGCTCAGGACCTCATCGGCAATGCGGCCAATTTCTGCCTCGGCCATACCGGGGTAGTGTTCGATTTCCAGCGCCGCCAGCGTGCCGGCCTCATCGCGGCACAGACCGCTGAATGTCACCACCGCGCCAATACCGCGGCGGTCCTTGGTCATGCGGGCTATCTCGACGGCGGTATCAAAATCGCCGCTCTGGATGAGAATGAGCGGTTTGACCCTGCCCATGCTTCATCCCCCTGTCATGGGCGGGAAGAGAGCGATCTCGGTTGCGCCTTTGATCGGCGCATCGTGATCGACATGTTCCTGATTGATCGCCACCCGGATGACATCCTGATACTCGAAAGCAGCTTCATATTCTTCGCCGCGCGTCTTCAGATGCGCGAGGAGATCACCGACTGTCACGATCGAGGGTTCGAGGTCGAGATATTCCTCACCCTTGCCGATCCGTTCGCGCACCCATGCGAAATAGACGAGTTTGGTCATTTTCAGTCCACCACATGTTTCAGTCAACGACGTGTTTCAATCCGGCCCGGAAATAGTCCCAGCCAGTGTACAGCGTAATCAAGGCGGCAATCCACAACAGAATGATGCCGAAGATTGTAATGATCGGCACGATCTTGTCGCCGGCAGGTCCTGCCAGCAGAAAGGCGATGGCTACCATCTGGATGGTGGTTTTCCATTTGGCAAGTCTGCTCACCGGCACGCTGACCTTGAGCTCCGCAAGATATTCACGCAGGCCCGAAACCAGAATTTCACGGCAAAGGATGATGATCGCGGCCCAGAGCGTCCAGCCGGCGATTGTTCCGTCGGCTGCCAGAAGCAACAGACAGGCCGATACCAGCAGTTTGTCGGCTATAGGATCCAGCATGCGGCCGATCGTGGATGTCTGCTGCCAGATGCGCGCGAGATAGCCGTCAAAGAAATCAGTGATGCTGGCAATGAGGAATATCACGAGGGCGCCCCAGCGCGCCGCATCGCTCGATTGCAGGCGACCCTCCAGGAAGAAGCAGAGGACCACCAGCGGTACAGCAATAATACGTGCATACGTCAGGAGATTCTGGCAGCGAGTAGGCGTTGTTTCTGGACATGTTTCCAACCATTCAAATCAGTGCCGATCAAAGGGGTTCGACCGCGATACGTCAAGCTCATCAATGGGGAGTCCGGCGCAATTATGTCGGGATGAGACGCTATGTCCGGAAATGGTCGCGAATTGTAATCGCCATCGCTTCAGATATACCGTCCACCTTCATCAAATCTTCGACAGCAGCCCGTGAAACCGCCTTGGCCGTGCCGAATTGATGCAGCAAGGCCCGCTTGCGCGAAGGGCCGATTCCAGCGATTTCATCAAGCGGATTCTTGACCATTTCCTTCTTGCGCTTCGCCCGGTGCGTGCCAATGGCAAAGCGATGCGCTTCATCGCGCAGTCGCTGCAGGAAATACAGAACCGGATCACGCGGCGGAAGGGTGAATGACGGCTTGCCCTCCATGAAGAGGCGCTCGCGCCCCGCATCGCGGTCCACGCCTTTGGCGACGCCGATGGCTGTTACCTTGTCGGCAATGCCCATCTCCTGCAAGATCCCGCGTACGGCGCTCATCTGTCCCTGGCCGCCGTCGATCAGGATAATGTCGGGCCAGGCTGGAAAAGCGTCTGAATCGTCGTCGAATTCATCGATTTCAATATCCTCCGCCGGTGCGTCCTTCGTCTCCGGCGTGCCATGCTCTTTAACCAGCCGGCTGAAGCGCCGCTCGATAACCTCGCGCATCATGCCGAAATCGTCGCCCGGTGTGATTTCGGTCGAGCGGATATTGAACTTGCGATACTGGTTTTTAACGAAGCCCTCTGGTCCTGCCACAATCATCGCGCCAATGGCGTTCGTACCCATGATGTGGGAATTGTCGTAAACCTCGATGCGCCGCGGCGTCTTTTTCGAGCCCGAAGGTCTCTGCGACGCCCTTGAGCAGCCGGGATTGCGATGAGGTTTCCGCGAGCTGGCGTCCCAGGGCCTCGCGCGCATTGCTCAGCGCATGCTCGACCAGATCCTTTTTCTCGCCACGCTGCGGAACGCTGATTGTGACCTTGCGGCCGGATTTGGCTGTCAGCGCCACGCCAAGCAGTTCCTGGTCTTCAACTGTCTCGGAAAGCAGGATCAGGGCCGGGCAGGGCTTGTCGTCATAGAACTGCGACAGGAACGCGCCGAGAACCTCCGCACCGGAAAGCGATGAATCCGCCTTCGGATAATAGGCGCGGTTGCCCCAGTTCTGGCCGGTGCGGAAGAAAAACACCTGAATGCAGGTAACGCCGCCGTCCTGATAGATGGCGAAGACATCGGCTTCCTCCACTGATTGCGGATTGATGCCGGAGTGGGCTTGCACATGCGAGAGCGCCGAGAGCCGGTCGCGGTATACGGCGGCGCGCTCGAAATCCAGCTCCGCCGAAGCTTCGCGCATCGCATCGGAAAGATGCGTCTTTACTGCCTGGCTCTTGCCGGAGAGAAACGCCTTGGTCTCGCTGACCAGTTCGTCATAATCCGCATCGCTGATCTCGCCGGTGCACGGTCCGGAGCAGCGCTTGATCTGGTAGAGCAGGCAAGGGCGCGTCCGGTTCTCATAGAATGAATCCGTGCAGGTGCGCAGCAGGAAAGCCCGTTGCAGCGCATTGATCGTACGGCCCACGGCGCCGGCTGAGGCGAAGGGACCGAAATAATCACCCTTGCTCGAGCGCGCGCCTCGATGCTTGAAAATTCCGGGCGCCAGCCTCCTGTCAGTCTGTTTCGGAGCGGTCAGCAGAATGTAGGGGAAGGATTTGTCATCCCGCATCAACACATTAAAACGTGGCCGTAAACGCTTGATCAGATCTGCTTCCAGGAGCAGCGCTTCCGTTTCCGTACGGGTGACAACGAACTCCATTTTCATGGTTTCGCGGATCATCCGGGCGATACGGTTGTTGTGACCCTGGCCACGCGCATAGTTGGACACACGCTTCTTCAGGCTATGTGCCTTGCCGACATAGAGCACGTCCCCGGCTTCATTGAACATCCGGTAGACGCCCGGCTTGTTCGGCAACCGCTTCACCAGGGCGGCAATGACGTCCGCGCCGCTAGTGCCATCGCTTACGACGGTAGAATCCCACTCGATGGCGCTGATCAGCGCCGCAACGTCCCGCACAGGTTCGCTGCTTTCCTCGACTGGCTCATCTTCGTCATCCTCGACCGCGATATCGATATCGTCCTCTTTCACACCATCGGAAAGAAGCTGCGTTGGATTTGGGGATTGATTTGCCGGTTCACTCATTCTGGAATTCCTGATACATCCGGCGTTTCCCACGCGAGATGTTGTCCGCCATCGAGCGCAATCATTTGCCCGGTTATCGAGCGCGTCTCCCAGAGATAGCGGATTGTACGGCCGAATTCTGACAGATCTGGCCCGTGTTTCAACAAAAGCCCACTCACTTGGCGGTTGAAATCCGTTGGACTCTGCCTAGGGCTCGGCAGGGTTGGCCCTGGGCCAATAGCATTCACGCGGATGCGCGGCGCAAGTGCCTGTGCAAGCGTCTGTGTTGCTGTCCAGAGAGCCGATTTCGACAACGTGTATGACATGAATTTGGGCGTAAGCTTCCATACGCGGTAATCGATGATATTGACAACCAGACCATCCTTGCCGGCGGGCAGGGCGGAGGCCATCGCATCGGCGAGGAGCACCGGCGCCTTGACGTGCACGGCAAAATGCCTGTCCCAGACCGCGTCGTCGGCCAGATTGCCGATTCCATCTTCCCGAAAGGCGGAGGCGTTGTTGACCAGCAATTGGACCGGCCCAAGCTGGTCTTTCGCGTCACCGACAAGCCGGCGCACGGCATCGCTGTCGGCAAGATCGGCCTGGACGACACACGCTGTGCCCCCCGCCGCGTAAATATCTGTCAAGAGTTCTTCGCCCTCATCGCGCGAATGGTTGCAATGAATCGCAACGGCGAACCCATGCGCAACGAGATCTTCGACAATTGCCTTGCCGATCCGCTTCGCACCGCCGGTTACTAGGACAACGGTTTGGTCAGACTTCAAGTTGGTTCTTCCTTATGCTGCGATTCAGCCACGAATATAAGGATGGCGGATTGAAAGCGCGAGGGTGAAAGGTCAGCAATGAACAGCTGCAGTGGATCGTCCATGCCGATTGCCTTTTCGGTCAGCTGACGCCGTATAGCATGAGAATTTCAAAGCGCGCCTCAAGACGAGTGTCGAAATTAAGTATCCATTAAGTATGCTATATTGCGTTGCAATATCGAGTGACTGTCGAACAGATTCTACTCAAATATCGATAAAATTTTATTTTATAGGAGTATTTATATAGTATTGAAATCATTGATGAATTCTGATTGTTGCATAAAAAACACATCGCATTTCCGCCATCTTCTCGTCGGCTTCTTTTCACACTCCGGAGCAAGTGCCGCCACAATGCGGGGCGAATGTCCGTCTCGTTAAGCGGACGCAGATCAATGGTTTTCCCCCCCGACCAGTGCCCGCTCCGTGTAAAAGAGTTCTAAAAAAGGAGATTGCCCATGCGCACTCTTAAAACAACTATCCTCGCCTCAGTGGCTATTCTGACGCTCTCCGCCCCGGTTCTTGCTGCTGACGCCGTTGTCGAACAGGCTCCGGCTCCGGAAGCAGTCGTTGAAGCACCCGTCTCTGATTGGTCCGGCGCTTACCTCGGTGCCTATGGTGGCTACGGCTGGAACAAGCACAAGACCGATGAAGGCAACATCAATGCAGACGGTCTCAAAGGCGGCGCCTACGGTGGTTACAACTTCCAGAACGGCCAGTTCGTCTATGGTGGTGAAGCGGATCTCGGCTATTCGGGTGGCGACGATACCAGCAATGGCATCAAGGCCAAGCAGGGTGTAGAAGGTTCGGTTCGTGCTCGCGCCGGTATCGATCTCAACCCGGTTCTGCTTTACGGCACCGGCGGTCTCGCTGTGACGAACAGCAAGCTCGAGTCAGCGACTGGCAGTGATTCCAACACCCATATCGGCTGGACGGCCGGTGCCGGTGCGGAAGCCAAGATCACCCAGAACATCGTTGGACGCGTTGAATATCGCTACAGCGATTACGGCCGCAAGGACTACGATCTGGGAGGTTTGGACGACGTTTCGAGCAAGCTGACCACGAACGAAGTTCGTGTTGGTGTTGGCTACAAGTTCTAAATCGAGCGTACTTCGGAAAAAAGCCGGGCGGGAAACTGCCCGGCTTTTTTATTGCCGGAAGTTATTTTGGCAGCAGCGCGGCCAGCTCTGGATGCAATTCATCGAAGCGTTTCTGCCAGCGCTTCAACTTGGAGCGGCCCTTTTCCCATTTGCCTTCAAACCGCAGGCTCGCATAGGCGAGGGCGGCAGCCAGCGCGATATGGCCGCCATGGATCTTCTTGCTGAGGCGTGGCGGCGCAGCGTTCAGTTGGTCAAGCACGCGGATTGCCTTGCCCCATTGGCGATCGAGCCATGGCTGATGGATCTTTTCCTCCGGATGAAAACGGCGCTCATAGACATGCGCCAGCAGGACATCGCAGAGCCCATCGGCGATCGATTCCAGCTGTTCGGCTTCGAGGCGCTTTTCTGCGTTGCGCGGGAAAATCTTGTTGCCGGACAAGCGGTTCAGATATTGCGTTATCACCCGGCTGTCGAAGATCGCCTTGCCATCATCGAGAATGAGCGTCGGGATCTTGCCCAGCGGGTTGGCGTTGATCAGTTCAGCCGGTTCGGCGTTGCTGTCGACCAGCACGGATCTCGACAGGGACACCCGCATAAAGTGCGGCCATGCGGACCTTCGTGCTGTAGGGTGAGGCGGGAGAATAAAAAACTTTCGTCACGACGACGCTCCAGTAATTGGCGATTCGGTGTCGAACCGTAAACCCGAGTCCGCGTTTCGCAAAGCGCAGCGTTCTATGGTGTTGCGGGCATTTCCACGGATCGCCGCCTGCATGTTGAACGTTCGACCTCGGGGCAAGAACGGAAATTCAGCTCCTTTGTCAGGCACACGCGCACCTCGCGCAGATATTCGCTGTCGCAAGTCACGGCTACTCCATCTGTTCCAAGGCCTGGATTGGCGGCAATGAATGCCTGTTCGAGTACAAGTGGATTGACCGGCCCCCGCGACGTTGGCTGGCGATAGGGCGGGGGTACTGAAACACGCTCGACCGCCCTGCGAATTACCGAAAAATAGTCCTTCTGGCTCAAACCTGTGCAGGAACCATGCTTGCGCCATTCGTGAATGACAAGTCCGGTCGATGGCATAATGTCGGATAGCTGCTTGGCCTGAGCGAACGGAACGTCGCGCGGCTGCGACGTATCGCAATCTTGCGGATAGCCGCGCTCGTATTGTGGCCAGAGCCCGTGCACCACAAACCCATAGCGCCGGTCGGGCGCGCATTGTTGGCGGTTGGCACGGGGACCTTCCGCCGCGCAATAGCTCGGTGACCAGGAAAGGGCGAGGACATAGTAATCGAAGCCTGACCCTACAGGAACAACTGAAGGCGGGGAACGATCAGTTTGCCGTCCCGATGTCGCGATTGGCTCGGGAATTCTGCCCTGTGGCTGCTTCTGTTCTCGCAGATAGGTAAGTATCGTTATGCCAATCAGGGCCGCGAACAGGGCGTAGCGGGCCAGCTTTCCAATCGGCATGCTCTATCAAAATCAGTACAAGGTACGGCAATTGCCATTGTAGACGTGCCAGCGATCAAACCCGGCCACGCAGAATTCGACATTGTTGCCGATGCCGACAAAGCCCTGGCCCTCTTCGACCAGATACCAGACCGGGCGTTGATCGCCATCGGAAAGGTGGGCTGTCGCACGGCAATAGTGACGGGCCACTGCAGCCAGTTCAGGATCTCGGCTCGGCTCAAAACGACTTTGGCGCACATCGCTGAAATCCCGGATTGCGACCTGCGGAAGACCAGGAACATGCGTCACCTGATAGGAGAACTTGTTGACGATGCGGTTCAGCACGTGTGCTTGCCCGCACGTGTCATCATAACCCGGGCCGCTTTCGACATAATCGGCAGCCCTCGCTGGGGCACCCAAAGACAATGCGACGCCGACGGCGAAGCTTGCAGCAAGAAGGGATGATACGCGTGCCATGGATCACTCTCCGTGAAATGTCTTCGTAACGCCAATCTCGACCAGCAGTTGCTTTCGGTCAAGCACCAACTTGCTCCCCGCGAATCCAATCGAGCGTGAAACCTGAATTCTTTCCGTCACTGAGGATTTTCGACAACGCAGGGAGGATCGTGCGCAGTTCATCATCGAGCGTATAGGGTGGATTGACGATAATCATGCCGGTGCCATCCAGCTTCGGTTCGGGCGATGGATCGCGAATCATCAACTCCGCGCGCAAAATCTTGGGGATTCCGGTTTCCTGCAACGCCGTAACGAACCGCCGGACTTCCTGCCGGTCCTTCACCGGATACCACAGCGCAAATGTGCCGCCGGAAAAACGCTTGTGCGCCCGAACAAGCCCGTCGACGAGCCGCTCAAATTCGCCTGCCACCTCGAACGGCGGATCGACGAGCACAAGGCCGCGCTTTTCTTTCGGCGGCAGATGGGCACCGAGCGCCAGCCATCCATCGAGCTTGGTCACGCGGACCTGAATGTCGCCCTCGAAGACGTCGGCCAGCAATTGCGCGTCTCGTGGATGCAATTCAAGCGCCGAAAGCCGGTCCTGGCGGCGCAGGAGATGCCGCACGATCAGCGGTGAACCTGGATAGTGACGCATCGTGCCGTCGGCGTTTTCAGCGCGAACAATGTCGAGATAGGGTTGGATCAGCTCTGCAACCTTTGCATCGGCCTTGGCGTCGAGCAGCCGCCCGACGCCGCTTTGCCACTCATTGGTCTTGCCCGCCTCGACCCCGTGCAGATCATAGCGGCCGATACCGGCATGCGTGTCTATGACGCGAAAGGCCTGGTCCTTGCGTTGCAGATAAAGGACAATCCGCGTCAGTATGATGTGTTTGACCACATCGGCGAAATTGCCGGCATGATAGGCGTGGCGATAGTTCATGGCCGCTTGTTTCACGATGTTCGCTCGGTCGCAAGCGCACGAACCATCGTCCCATTAGAATCGTTGATGTTAAGCTTCCAATTAACGAATTTGCCGACAGACACAAATCTGTCATAGAGCAAAGCTGGTCACGCGCAACTGGCTGGCGTGCTGGGGTTATCAATGTCCGGAACCGTCGTCCTCGTTGTGCTTTTTGCTGCGCTCATGCATGCGAGCTGGAATGCCGTCGTCAAATCTGAGGGCGACAAATTCCTCAACACCGTGGTGGTCGTGACCTCTGCCGGACTGATCGCCGCGATTTGCCTGCCCTTCCTGCCGGCGCCGGCACGCGAAAGCTGGCCGTTCCTTGCAGCGTCCGGCGCCGCCCAGGTCGTCTATCTTGTGCTCGTGGCTGCTGCCTATCGCAGTGGCGACATGAGCCAGGCATATCCGATTATGCGCGGCACCGCCCCACTGATCGTTGCCATCGCCAGCGGACCTTTGATCGGCGAAGTGCTTTCCTTGCAGAAATGGGCGGGAATTGCATTGATATGCGGCGGTGTGCTGGCGCTGGCGCTGGAATCGCGCCGCCGGGCGGGATCAAATCGAACCGCTACAATGTTCGCCCTGATCAATGCTGTCGTGATTGCCTCCTACACGCTCATCGACGGCGTTGGCGTACGCCATTCAGGCGCGCCCGCAGCTTATACAATGTGGGTTTTCGTATTGAATGCCGTGCCGCTGTTTGTCTGGACAACAGTGATGCGCAGGGGTGAGCTCTGGCCGCATTTCGTCAAACGCACCCGCCTTGCAACCATCGGCGGCGTCGGAACCCTCGGCTCCTATGGTCTGGCACTATGGGCCATGACCATGGCGCCGGTCGCAGCCGTGGCGGCTTTGCGCGAAACGTCGATCCTTTTCGCTGTCGCAATTTCGGCCTTCATCCTCAATGAAAGCGTCGGCCCAAAGCGCCTGGCTGCCGTGGGATTGATCGCAGCGGGCGCTGCCGTGATGAGGCTCGCCTGATCTATTCTGGCCGCAAGTGAAGATATGGCTGCGCTTCTTCGACGGCGCGAGCGAAAGAGGGGCGGTTCATCAGCCGGTCCAGATAACGCGAAACATTGGGATACTCGGCTCCGAGCGGCACCGATAAATTGGCATAGAATAGCGCCGGTGAGGCTGCACAGTCCGCGATCGTGTAATGATCGCCTGTCGCCCAGGTCATGTTCTCAAGCTCCTTATCCAGAATACCATAGGCAACCGCCAGCTTCTTCTTGCACTCTTCGACACCAAACGTGTCATTCTGGCCTTCCGGGCGGAAATTGTCGGTGACGATCTTTTGCATCGGTACCTGCACGTGCAGGTCGAAGAAGCGGTCGAGTTGCCGTGCCCTGAACGCCAATTCGGGGTCCGCCGGCAGCATCTGCACTTTTCCGGGATAATGCTGGTCCAGATATTCGATGATCAGACTGGATTCGGGAATCGTCTTGCCGCGCGCTTCATCACGCAATACCGGAAATTGCCGGATCGGCCAGATCTCGCTGAAACTCGCGCTGGCCACCGGGTCCATAAAATCAACGACATCCTTCTCAAAGGGAAGGTCTTTCTCATAGAGTGCGGTCAGCACCTTCATACAGAACGAGGATAGCGGATGAAAATACAACTTGAGTGACATTACAATTCCTCCGGTCAATACTAAAGTGATTGCTTAACTATCAAGATGCGAGCGTGGCGTCAAGTAGCGTCTCGCAGACCAACGAAACCTTGTCACGGAAACATTTGTCCCCTTTTGCCGCCCCGTGCTTTTGCGCTATGCATACAGAATGAACAAAGCTGTCCTTCTACGCACCGGCCACTCGGCCTGTCCCCACGATTGCCCGTCGACCTGCGCGCTCGACGTCGAAGTGCTCGACACGGGCCATATCGGCCGCGTCCGCGGCGCGAAGGAAAACACCTACACGGCAGGCGTGATCTGCGCCAAGGTTGCGCGCTATGCGGAGCGCATCCACCATCCCGATCGCCTGCTGAAGCCTGTGGTTCGCGGCGGCGCCAAGGGTGAAGGCATCTGGAAAGATGCGAGCTGGGAGGCAGCGCTTGATCTGATCGCCGAGCGGTTCCTGAAAGCAGAGGCTGAGTACGGCTCCGAGAGCATTTGGCCCTATTACTATGCGGGCACGATGGGCCTTGTGCAGCGTGATTCCATTCATCGGCTGCGTCACGCCAAGAAATATTCCAACCAGTTCGACAGCATTTGCACAAACCTCGCGTGGTCTGGTTTCTTCGCAGGCACAGGCAAGCTCGGCGGCGTGGATCCGCGCGAAATGGCGAAGTCCGATTGCGTCGTCATCTGGGGCACCAATGCAGCGGCGACACAGGTCAACGTCATGACCCATGCCGTCCGCGCCCGCAAGGATCGTGGCGCCAGGATTGTGGCCATCGATATCTACGAGACGGCCACTGTCCGGCAGGCGGATCTCGGACTGGTGCTCAAGCCCGGAACCGACGGTGCATTTGCCTGCGCGGTCATGCACGTTCTGTTCCGTGATGGGCTAGCCGATTGGGACTATCTGAATAGCCATACCGACGATCCGAAGGGGCTGGAACAGCATCTGAAGGAACGCACGCCGGAATGGGCTGCGGCCATCACCGGCCTGTCCGTTGGCGAAATCGAAGAATTTGCCCGCTTGGTCGGAACCACCAAGAAGACTTTTTTCCGTCTCGGCTATGGCTTCGCCCGTCAGCGCAATGGCGCGGTGAACATGCATGCCGCCTTGTGCATTCCAGCTGTCACGGGTGCCTGGAAATATGAAGGCGGCGGCGGGTTCCATTCAAATTCCGGCATTTTCCGCATGGACAAGCGGGAGATCGAGGGCCGGGCATTCGCCGATCCTACAGTTCGCCACATCGATCAGTGCAAGATCGGTGCCGCGCTCACCGGCGATCCGGCTGCGCTCTATGGTGGGCCGCCTGTCATGGCGATGCTCGTGCAGAATACCAACCCTGCCAACGTCGCGCCGGAGCAGCGCCTGGTCAAAAAGGGCATGCTGCGTGAAGACCTGTTCATGGCCGTCCACGAGCAGTTCATGACCGACACGGCGAAACTCGCCGATGTCGTCCTGCCGGCCACCATGTTCATGGAACATGACGATATTTATCGCGGCGGGGGCCAGCAGCATATCGTCCTCGGTCCCAAGCTCATCGATGGTCCCGGCGAAACGCAGCCGAACCTCTACGTCATCAACGAACTGGCAAAACGCCTTGGCGTTGGTGATTTCCCCGGCTTCGATCTCGACGCCAGGACGCTGATCGACAACATGATGGCCGCCAGCAATTTGCCCGGGTTCGATGCATTGAAAGAAGCGCGCTGGCTGGATATCCAGCCCGACTTTGAAACCGCACACTACGAAAAAGGCTTCAGTTGGCCCGACGGCAAGTTCCGCTTCAAGCCGGACTGGACCGGCGGAGCGCCGCCGAACCGCCCGCCGCAATCGATGGGTTTGCAGGGGCCATATGACACCCTGCCGCAATGGCCGGACTACTGGCAGGCAATCGAGGTAGCGGATGAGAAGCATCCGTTCCGCTTGGCCACATCGCCGGCGCACAATTTCCTCAACTCGACCTTCTCCGAAACCCCGACATCGGTTGTCAAGGAAAGGCGCCCCGAACTGCTGATCCATCCGGATGATGCGCGCGAGCTTGGCATCGAAGACGGTGCGCGCGTCGAAATTGGCAATGATCGCGGCGAGGTCGTGGTCCATGCACGTGTGCAGGCCGTGACGAAGCGCGGTGTGGTCATTTCCGAAGGCATCTTCGCCAATTCAGCATTCGAGCGCGGCGAGGGCATCAATGTGCTGACCGGTGCCGATTCTCCCGCACCCAATGGCGGCGCCGCCTTCCATGACAACAAGGTCTGGGTGAGGTTGGCGGCGGACTGATTTCGGCGATACGATATTTCATATGAATTTTCATGGTCTGGACATTATGACAACTGTGGTTTACATTTTTGAATTATTCAATTGAAAAGACAGATACATTTTTAAACTGGATTGAGGGTTTGCAGGATCTGCGAGCGCGGGCAAGAATAATGTCGCGGCTGGACCGGCTGGCTGATGGAAATTTCGGCGATTACAAACTTCTTGGTGAGGATGTCGGAGAGATGCGCATTGATTGCGGACCAGGTTATCGGCTCTACTTCACCAAGCAAGGTGGCATTTTGATTATTCTGTTATGCGGTGGCGACAAGAGCACGCAGAGCAGGGACATTAGAAAAGCGAAGGCAATGGCGCGTGATTTGAAGGAGATACGATCTTGATAAAGCTAAGTCCCTACGATGCGGCTCAGCTTCTAGACTCGGAAGAAATGATCGAGGAATATTTGCTGGCGGTCTGCGAAGACGGGACATCTTCAGAGATCGCGCGTGCGTTGGGGGCAATAGCTCGTGCAAGAGGCATTACCGAGCTTGCCCACAAGACCGGTCTCACACGTCAGGCGCTCTACAAAGCCTTGAGCGGTGAGGGCAATCCGGAACTTGCGACGATTACTAAAGTCGCCGAAGCGCTTGGCCTCCGATTGACTTTGGTGCGTGCACCGAAAAACAAGCAAGACGCCGCGTAGTCACCGTCCTCCTGTCCATTAATCGCTGAAAACCGTCCGGCCATCCTTCATCACCGCCGTGCCGGTTGCCACCATTGCCAGCGCGCGGGCATAGGTGTCGTGCTCGACCGACAGTACCCGCTCGGCAAGCATTTCGGGCGTATCACCAGTGTTCACGGGCACAGCGGTCTGGGCGATGATCGGGCCCTCATCCATCCCTGCAGTCACGAAATGCACCGTGCAGCCATGCACGCGCACCCCGGCCTCCAGCGCCTGTTCATGCGTGTGAAGGCCTCTGAAGAGTGGCAGCAGCGAAGGGTGGATATTAATCATCCGGCCTTCCCATTCACGCACGAATTCCGGCGAGATGATGCGCATATAGCCTGCGAGGCAGATGATGTCGGCCTTCGCCGCCTGCAGTGCCTTCGAAACCGCCGCTTCATGCGCCTGTTTGGAAGGGTAGTCGCGATGCGCAATGGCTTGGGCCGGAATGCCCTGCGCCCGCGCTGTTTCAAGTCCGCCCGCATCTGCCCTGTTGGCGATGACTGCGACTATCTCTGCCGGGTAGTCGGCCGCTTGAGCCGCGTCGATCAGCGCACTCATGTTCGAGCCGCGCCCCGATATCAGGACGGCGACGCGCTTCTTCGGCGTTCCACTGCTCACAGCGCCAGCGTGCCCTGATAGACCACACCCGCATCACTGCGCGCGACCATCGTGCCGAGGCGCACGGCCTCTTCACCCTGCGCTTTCAACGCTTCGAGTACGGCATCGGCATTTTCCGGTGCGACCACGGCGATCATGCCAATGCCGCAATTGAACGTGCGCAGCATTTCATCCCGTTCGACCCCGCCGGTTTTTGCCAGCCAGGAAAACACCGGCGGCACCTTTATGGCCGAAAGATCGATGCTCGCCGTCAGGTGCTTCGGCAGCACGCGGGGAATATTGTCGGGGAAACCGCCGCCGGTAATATGCGCAAGCGCCTTGATCGCCTTGGTTTCGCGGATGGCTGCCAGCAGCGGCTTCACATAGATGCGCGTCGGGGTCAGCAGAGCCTGGCCCAGCGTGGTACCCGACTTGAAAGGCGCATCTGCATCCCAGCCAAGTCCGGAGAGTTCGACAATGCGCCGTACCAGGGAAAAGCCGTTGGAATGAACGCCCGAAGAAGCGAGGCCGAGAATGACGTCGCCCTCAGCGATATTGCCGGAAGGGAGCAATTGGTTGCGTTCGGCCGCTCCCACGGCAAATCCGGCGAGATCGTAATCGCCATCGCGATACATGCCGGGCATTTCCGCCGTTTCGCCACCGATCAGCGCACAACCTGCCTGCAGGCAGCCTTCGGCGATACCACTGACGATGGCCGCGCCCTGATCAGGATCGAGCTTGCCGGTAGCGAAATAGTCGAGGAAGAACAGCGGCTCGGCACCCTGTACGACCAGGTCGTTGACGCACATGGCGACGAGATCGATACCGACCGTGTCGTGTACGCCGGCATCGATTGCAATCTTGAGTTTAGTACCAACGCCGTCATTGGCGGCGACGAGGACCGGGTCGGTAAAGCCGGCAGCCTTCAGGTCGAACAAGCCGCCGAAACCGCCGATCTCGCCATCGGCGCCCGGACGGCGCGTCGAGCGCACGATCGGCTTGATCTTTTCGACCAGCAGATTGCCGGCATCGATATCGACGCCTGCCTGTGCATAGGTGAGGTTATTCTTGCCACCTTTGGTGGGCTCGCTTTTCACGCTCATGATCTGCTCCGGGATTGTTGACCGCGAAATGGCACGACTCTGCCCCTGCTGCAAGGTCTGAGTCCCTGAAGGGCCGAGAAAACGCCACTTATCGACACTTTGCCGGCCGTTTGGGCTTGAGCAATCCATTCGTTGTCTCCATTTAGATGCAAGGCAAACATATGACCAGAGATCGCGGACCGAGTGACAATCCCCAATTACATCACGATCTTCCGCTTCATCCTTGTTCCCTTCATCGTTATGGCGCTGCTCTCGGGCTACGTCGGTGCCGCATTGATAGGCTTTATTGTTGCGGAGTCTCCGATGGTGTCGATGGCTTCATCGCGCGCCGCTACGATCAAAAGTCCGAACTTGGAGCCTATCTCGATCCCATTGCCGACAAACTCCTGCTTGTCTCGCTGTTCGTAGTACTTGGCGTCCTTAAGGAATTGCCTGTCTGGCTGGTTATCGTCGTCGTTTCGCGCGATATTTTTATCGTCGGCGCTGTAATTCTCGGGGCGGTGATGGGCAAGCCGATGGAAATGCGTCCCCTGGGAGTGTCCAAGGTAAACACGGCGTTTCAGATCACCCTGGTCGCGATCATACTGGCCGACAGTACATTCGATTTTTCACTCACCGGCATTCGCACGATACTGGTATGGACGGTTGCCCTCTTGACCGCAGCTTCCGCGACTGCCTATCTCGTGGCATGGACAAAACATATGGCTGGATATGAGCGAGAATAAAAGCGTCGGTACCACCAAGTCTGCACCCGTTACGGTCGAAATTCCTGAACGGGACATTCAGGTCGACGTGCAGGTCAGTTCTCTCGGCGCAAGCGTGCGCCGGCAGGCGGTGTTCTGGACCGGTGCGATGGCGTTCCTCGCTCTTTTTCTTTACATCTTCTCATCGATCCTCCTGCCGTTCGTGGCCGGTCTCGTTCTTGCCTATTTTCTCGATCCGGTAGCGGACAGGCTCGAGCGCCTCGGCCTGTCGCGCTTGCTGGCGACGATCGTCATTCTGGTCTTGTTTATCGTCACCTTTGCACTGCTGCTGGTGATCCTCGTGCCGGTTCTCGCCTCGCAAATGAGCGATTTCATCGCGCGGTTGCCGAGCTACGTCGCACGTCTGCAGGAATTGATCGCCAATCCGGACTCGCAGTGGCTGAAGGATTTTATCGGCGTCGACGCCTCGGTCATTCGCAACAGTCTCGATTCACTCCTGCAGCAGGGGGCAGGCTTCCTCACCACTTTGCTGCAATCGATCTGGAGTTCGGGCAAGACCTTGATCGATGTGGTGGCACTCTTCGTCGTCACCCCGGTCGTTGCGTTTTATATGCTTTTGGACTGGGACCGTATGGTGGCCAAGATCGACAACCTCGTCCCGCGTGAGCATGTCCAGACTGTCCGTGCTATCGCCCGTGACATGAACAAGGCCATTGCCGGATTTGTCCGCGGCCAAGGCACTGTCTGCCTCCTGCTCGGCGTTATTTATGCGGTCGGCCTCACTGTCGTCGGCCTGAACTTCGGTCTCCTAATTGGCCTTTTTGCTGGGCTGATCAGCTTTATCCCCTATGTCGGCTCGCTGATCGGTTTGCTTCTGGCCCTCGGGGTCGGCCTCGTCCAGTTCTGGCCGGAATGGGGCCATATCCTCGGCGTGGCGATTGCTTTCGGTATCGGCCAGTTCATCGAAGGCAATATTCTCCAGCCGAAGCTCGTGGGTTCCTCAGTCGGTCTGCATCCGGTCTGGCTGATGTTCGCATTGTTCGCCTTTGGCTCGCTCATGGGGTTTACCGGCATGCTCATTGCCGTACCGACGGCTGCTGCAATCGGCGTACTGGTTCGTTTTGTCATCAACCGCTATCAGCAATCCCCGCTCTACACAGGCGAATACCGCAAAAGCGATAAGACGAAACAAATCAGGTGACAGTCCCGGCTTGCTGGCTGTATTTCATCGCCCATGACCAATGCCTTTACACCGCGACAGCTGCCGCTCGATCTCGGCCATGAGCCGGGCTATTCCCGCGATGACCTCATTGTGTCGGCTTCCAACATGGCGGCGGTTGATATTGTCGACCGCTGGCCAGGCTGGATATCGCCGGTCGTGGTCCTCGCCGGCCCGACCGGTTCGGGCAAAACCCATCTCGCAGCAGTTTGGAAGGCTGAAGCCGGCGCCATCGTCATCGACGCGCGGAACATCGCTGCCGTATCGGGCGAAAAAGGGTCCATTCCTGATCGACGATATTGGCGGCGGCCCCATTGACGAACCGGGCCTGTTTCATTTGATCAACACTGTGCGCCAGAGCGGTTCAAGCCTGCTGATGACGTCGCGCAAATGGCCTGCCAACTGGCCAGTCACCCTTCCGGACCTCGCTTCGCGCCTGAAGGCGGCAACGACCGTAGAGATAGGCGAGCCGGACGATATGCTGTTATCCGGAGTGCTCTACAAACTCTTCGCCGACCGGCAGGTCGCGGTGGACCCCAATGTTATCAGCTTTTTGGTGAGCCATATCGAACGATCGCTCTCTACTGCCAACCGCATTGTCGAGCGGCTGGACCGCGCAGCACTCGAGAAGAAATCGAAGATCACCCGTGCATTGGCCGCTAGTGTGGTTACCGCTGTCGACGAGGGGCGCGTTTGACCTGTGAAGCTTGGCCGGGGGAACCTTAGCGGATCCCCGCCAGTTACCCACGCTATTCTTTACGAAGCTGTCCGCATCGAGACGTCAAACGATCAGGACAAGACCTATGATGGCGAGTGCTGCAACCCATATGAGGTCAAAATTGATCCATCCGCGGCGCAGGAATGAAAGACCAAACCATTCATAGACACAGGTCGCGATCACCAGGATCACCACGAGCATGGCCGTCATATGCGTGCTGATTGCCGCCAATGCAATCGGCAGTGAACCCGCAGTCGTCAGTTCCTTTCCCGGGCTGGCCGTGAGGCATAGCGGTATCACCACCGGCACCAGCATAAGACCCGCCCCATGGGCGGTCGCCATCAGGAACGACCAGAATCCAAGCCCCATCATGCCGGTTGTCATGCCGATACGAACCCGGTGCCGATGGCCATAGGTGGCATGGTATGCGGCCCAGCCGAGGAGCACCACTCCGGCGGCGACTTCCAGCATGCGCTGGTCAACAATAAGGCCAAGCAACACCACTGCTATCACAACGGCAGCAATTGAAATCATGTGCCCTAAGGCTATAGGGATCAGGGACAGCCATACGATCCTTCGGCTCTGTCTATGCAAGCCGAGCGCAACCGCAAACAGCCAGCCCATCGCAGGGTTGAGGCCATGAAAAGCGCCAAGGCCAACAAGTGCCAGCCATGGTGACACGGATATCGTCATGCGCCACTATTCGCTGTGCGGACCGGCGTCATCACGGGTAACAGTAGGAATCGGACGAGCAATCGCCTCCCTCCAAACGCACCTGATGCGGGCGGTGGCCTTTCGGCCAATCGATGAAGAAGTTCTCGTCGAATTTGATCCCGCCATTCTCGCCTGCATCGAGCTTCACCATCCAGCCGTCAATGCCCTCGGGGTAGAATTGCGGATCGATGGCACCGTAGAGTGAGTTGGTAAAGTATACCCGTTTTCCATCCCTGCTGATCTCCACCATCTGCGGGCCGCCGTTCAGCGCGCCGTTCTTCGCTCCGGCATGGCTTGCCCTGGAAACGATACCGCCGATGCGGACTCTACCCGTCTCCTTTGGACTGAACGGGTCCGATACATCGTATTGGATTATATCTCCGGTGCCCCAGCAGGAAACATAAAGAAAGCGGTCATCCATCGACAGGTCGATGTCCGTAACGAGTGGCGCAACGGCCTTGAAACCTTGCAGTACAGGAGGCAGGAGTTCGGGCTCGGCCGGCTCGGCCGGTATCTCGATTACCTTTTTCACTGCCCATTTATTGCCATCGCGATACCAGGTCCAGATCGAGGCTGAAAGGTCCTTAAGGCTGATGACACAACCTACGAAACCATAGGCCTTCGTGGGATTGTGTGCCGGGCGCAATTCGAACACGAGTTGATATTCGTCACCGAAGTCGATTTCCTGCAGGTGCTTGCGCTTGTGGAGGTCCCAGAAGTGCAACCTGCGGCCATATTTGCTGCCCAGCAAGATCTCCGGAACGAGCCCGTTCTCGAACGTGTCGGGGGTTCCCCATTCGCTCGTAACCATTGTGTCATGCCCTAGATGCCACCAGAAGTCGTAAGCGAGTTTCTGCGTTCCGCGGTCCATCTCCCATTGACCGAGGACGTGGAAGCTTTGGGGATCGAGCAGGAAAATGCCGCCGGGGGCGGTGCCATCGGCGTTACCGAGTGCATTCACGTATATTCCCTCCGGCCCGCAGTGAATGGTATGCAATCGGGAATATCCCGCCTTCTCTGCGATCTCTTCAGGCTCAATCACCTTGACTATTTTCGGATTTTTAGGGTCCGGCTTGATGTCGATAATGTGCAGCCTTGACGACCGCAAACCCGGTACGACGAGATAGCGCCGTTCCATATGCGGGTGCGGCGCGTTGGGGCAAAGACAGGAGGAGCATGCATTCCAGCCGAAATGGTGCAGCTCATCGCCAGCGTTTGGCATATCGACCTGGCCGACGATCGTGGAATAGGAAGGGGACTTCGGGTCCACGTCCACCACCGCTATTGCGTCGGGTATTTTACGGTCCGGATCGAAAGCAGCCACATAGGCCAGCTTTTCTTCCGGCGCCTTGGCCGCCATTCTTGGCGAAGGATAAAATGAAGGATCGGGTTGCCAGATTGCCATGATGAAACTCTCCTCTTGATCGACAATGAAGTCTTGAGCAGTGATTCCCCAAATTTGGTGTCACGAGCGATCATTGCTTTGCCAAAGCAACATCAAACTCGGCGGAAAGTGGCTGGTCGTTGTAGCGGTGGCCCCGACGGCGAACGATCCTGCAACGCTTTCCGAAACAGCAAGTCTAGTCCCCTCTGGCGAGAATGCAAAACGCCCAAACGGGAACCAAGTCCCAACGCCATCGTTTCGCCCGGAGCAGGGGCCGCAAAATGGCCGGCCGGAAGCAGCGCCAGATCTGAAACCCCGCCGCTTCTTCGGTGCCGATAGAAGAAATAGGGGAGGCCAATGGTCTATTCGCGATTCACGATCATCGAAGCACCGTCCGTGCTGGGCCTCTTTGCGAGTGGTGTTGAGACATTGCCGGACGCCATGCTCGGCGCAGGTCTCGCCGAGCGGCTGAATGCGCAACGTGCGGGAGTGGTTCAGCCACCACCCTACGATGAACGGCGCGACACCGAAACGCTCCTGCTCAATCCGCTGGGCATAAGAGACTATTCGATTGCGCTGGCAAACAGTGTCGGCTCGGTACTCGACGCGGGTGCGTTTCCGATTGTGCTCGGAGGTGATTGTTCGATCATGCTCGGTTGCCTGCTCGCGCTGAGGCGCAGCGGCCGATACGGTTTGCTGTTCCTCGATGGCCACGCCGACTTCTATCAGCCCGAGGCCGAACCCAATGGCGAAGCAGCCTCGATGGAACTCGCCCTCGCCACGGGCCGTGGGCCCGCTGTCGTGGCGGATCTGGAGGGAAAGCGGCCGTTGGTGCGTGATGAGGATGTGGTGGCATTCGGGCGCCGTGACGCCGGGGAGGCTGCGGAACATGGCAGTCAACGTATCGAGGATACCGCGATTGACGTAATCGACCTTGCGGCAGTTCGGGCCCGGGGCGTCAATGATGCAGCCGTTCGTGCCGTCGCCCACCTGTCGCGACCCGAGCTCTCTGGGGCATGGGTGCATCTCGACGCGGATGTGCTCGATGACGCCATAATGCCTGCGGTCGATTATCGCATGCCGGATGGCCTGTCGTGGGACGAGTTGGCGGTGACACTTCAGGCTATGGCCGCTTCAGGCAAAGCCGTCGGGATTGACGTTACGATCTTCAATCCGAAGCTGGACAACGACGGCTCGATCGCCAGGATGTTCGTCGATACCCTCGTTAGGGGGCTTTGCCCGTAAGCATCCGCGTCAAGCACTTGCGCAATTCATCAAGTTGAGGTCGGCGGCTCGACAACGCCGACCTCAAATCTGACCAGGCTAACCGGTCGCGCCGGTGTCCGCTGGAAAATCTGTCGAGATCGCAAGATCCCGCCAGGCAACCACCTCTTTGGCAACGTTGGCGTTCTTTGTTTCAATCGCCGCGACTGTGTCCGAACCGAACGGCATGCGAAGCGGAGGATTCGGGTCGTTTACCAGCGTAATCATCGCCTTCGCCAGTCGGGCCGGGTCACCGGGCTGAGCGTGATTGTGATCGGCCGCGAAAGCTCGCATTATGCCAGCCGGCGTATCCTTGTAGTCAGCGATCGCGCTGGGACTGATTGAGAGAGAACTTTCGTCGAGGAAATCGGTCCGGAAAAAGCCGGGTTCAACCACTGTGACCTTTACTCCAAGCGGCTGCAATTCCGTCGACAAGGCTTCCGAAAGCGCCTCGACGGCAAACTTCGTGGAGCAGTAGACACCCCAGCCCGGGTAGCTGACGTACCCGCCGATAGACGATATGTTGATGACATGTCCGGACCGCTCCCGGCGCATATGGGGAAGAACAGCGCGTGTCACCTTGAGCAGACCAAAGACGTTGGTCGCATAAAGTTTTTCGATCTCCGCCGCCGTTGCTTCCTCGACGGCTCCGAGGAGGCCGAAACCCGCATTGTTGAGGAGTATATCGATCTTGCCGAAGCGTTTGATTGCCTGCGCCGCCGCAGCGTTGGCTTGAGCTTCATCGGTAACGTCGAGCGCAATTGCCAGCAAGTTCGGATGATTTCCAAACTTGTCGCTGACTGTCTTGGGGTTGCGGGCCGTCGCTACAACCGCATCCCCTGCGTCCAAAGCCTCTTGTGCGATCAACGCGCCAAAGCCGCGCGAAGCCCCTGTGATAAACCAGACACGCATGATGTTTTTCCTTTCCCTGTTGAGTGCAGAAGAAACTTACCGCATGAATTAAGGTGAAATAATCGCCGTTGTTTTCCATGGGGTAGTGAGGAAAACTCATCAATGCGTAAGATAGGTCCATCTGATCTCGCCATATTCCTGGCCATCGCCCACCACCGAAGCTTCAGAAAAGCTGCGGTGGAACTTGGCGTCACGCCGTCAGCGCTCAGCCACTCCTTGCGATCCATTGAAGAACGCCTGGATATACGGCTGGTCAACCGCACGACGCGGAGCGTGGGGCTGACGGAGGCCGGTGAACAGCTTTTTAGACGTATCAATCCCGCCTTCCTCGACATTGAGGATGCGCTCGATGATTTGAACGCATTTCGTGGCCAGCCGTCCGGCAGGCTACGCATCAATGCTCCCCGAGCGGCCGCGAAGCTGGTCCTCTTGCCGATCGTCGCACGATTCCTGAAGGCCCATCCTGGGGTCGAAGTGGAGCTGGTGGTGGACGATGCTTTGGTCGATATGGTGTCTGCCGGTTTCGATGCTGGCGTTCGCTTCGGTGAAATGATCGCCGCCGACATGATTGCGGTACCGATTGGACCGCGGCATAGATTTGCGGTCGTTGGGTCGCCTCAGCATTTTGAGCGTCATCCGGAGCCGGTCTCGCCACAGGATCTAAGCCACCATCCCTGCATCCGCTACCGCTTCGCGAGCGGAGCGCTCTATCGATGGGAGTTTGAGAAGGGCGGTATCGAACTGGAAATCGAGGTGGGGGGATCCCTCACGCTTGGCGACCAGGATCTCATGGCTGAAGCCGCCCTGAATGGCGCTGGCCTTGCCTATCTTTTTGAGGAGCAGGTACGGACGCACATGGCCGAGGGGCGTCTACGACGGGTTTTGGAACAATGGTGCCCCTACTACCCCGGGTTTTTCCTATACTATACGAGCCGCCGGCAACTCCCGACCGCGATGCGCGCATTCATCGACTTTCTGAAGGCAGATCGAAGGACCTAGCCATCATTTCACATGGCTTCCAGCTCGGTCTGGAACCATTGGCGAAGAGCGTTAACGTCGGTGTGGCTGCCGATGCCGGGCGCACAGGCAAAATGATAGGTGTTGCCAGGCAAGATGTGGTTGAAAGGCTGGATCAACAGGCCGGAGGCCAGGGCGTCCGCCGCCATTACCAAACTGACGATGGCCACGCCCTGGCCGGCGATGGCAGCCTGCATGGCGTGCATGCTGTTGGAGAAGCGCAGTCCAGCGGCGGTGTTCACGCCACTGATACCCGCTTCCGCGCACCAGCGTGGCCAGTCCGGCAGCGGCAGCGGTGCAGTGCGGCCATCGACATGGATAAGCGCGACGCGGCGAATGTCTTCGAGATCAGCAATGTTCAATCCAGGACTGCAGAGCGGGGCAAACCCGTCAGCCTTGAGCGGAGTTGTTTCGACACCCGTGAATGGCCCTTTGCCGTAACGTATCGCCACGTCGATCTCGCCCGGCTGCAGCCTCACGATCGTTTCGGACGCATGCAGGCGGAGGTCGAGTTCTGGAAGAACCCGCCGGATTTCACCGAGGCGCGGGACCAGCCAATGGCTCAGAAATGCCGTGGTTGCAGAAAGGGTCAATGCCCTCGAATTCTGGATTTCACGAAGCCGGATGACGGATTGCCGGATTTCGGAGAATCCCGACACGGTCGCTTCGTATAGTTCCCTGCCTTTTGATGTGAGACTTACATTGCGTGGTGATCGGTCGAGCACGCGTACTCCCAGATATTCCTCAAGCTGACGGATCTGATGACTAATAGCCGTGGGTGTGACGAAGAGCTCTGCAGCCGCCGCTTTAAAGCTGCTGAGCCGGGCGGTGGCCTCGAAGGCCCGCAAAGCCGCCAGAGGTGGCAAATCTGATCCAGCCATGATGAATCCAACTCATCGAAAGCATGAGAAATACGATTTTGCCAAGCCAATGTCACCAGCATATTCTGCAGATGCATCAGTAACTTCAGCTCATTTCCTACAAAGGCGCACGCAACTCATGGTCAATCTTGTCTCAGGTATGGTCGATGTTTTCGCCGACACTCCGTTGAACGGCAATCCTCTTGCCGTGGTCGAAGGGGCCGGCCATCTGGAGGACAGCATACTTCGCCGCATTGCGCGCGAGTTCAACCAGTCGGAAACAACCTTTGTTCTGCAGAGCGATCGTGCCGACTGGAAGCTTCGGTCGTTCACCGCCAGCGGATCGGAGGTATTTGGTGCTGGGCACAATGCTCTCGGTGCCTGGTTATGGCTCGGATACGCCGGACACCTTGGCGATCTGAGTACACCGAAAACATTCCGGCAAGAGATTGGCGCCGACATATTGCCTATCACGATGGAGACGCGTGGTGGCCGCATCCATGGCCGGATGAAGCAATCGCCGCTGAAGCTGTCAGCCCCGCTGCGCTCGCTGGACGCCTTGGCGGAAGCGCTTGGGCTAACCATTGACGATCTTTTGCTCTCACCGGCGCCACGCGCCGCCGACACTGGCGCAAGCCATCTCATGGTCCGCTTGCGCGATCGCCAGGCCGTTGATCGCGCCGAACCTTCTGCAGAAAAGCTCATCCAGGTACTTGGTCCAGCTTCTGCAGAGGGTTGCTATGTCTATGCATTCGAAACTGCCAATCCAACGATGGCTTACGCTCGCTTCTTCAACCCGGCAAAGGGGCTTTGGGAGGATTCCGCAACCGGGACAGCGGCAGGACCGTTATGCGCATATTTGGGCTCAATGGGCTTGCTGACAAATGGCAACGAACTGTTGATCGAACAGGGTACCCGGATGGGACGGCAAAGTTTTCTGCAGGTAAGACTGGATCCGGACCCCGAACTTTCCGGCTCGGGTGTCGTGGTATTTCGCGGTACGCTGCACCTGTGATGAAATGCCCTGGCGGATACACCGCCCTGGTGTTTCGCAATACCTTTTTCAGCCATGGCTTTGTGGATTGAAGGGAGTCTGGATCATGCAAGGAGAACGCATCTTTTCGGGATCGCCTTACGAGGAGAAGGCGGGGTATGCGCGTGCGGCCGTCGCCGGGGGCTGGATATTTGTGTCCGGCACGACAGGCTTCGACGCACAGACTAAAGAATTTCCCGCAGATGTCGAAGCTCAGTGCGAAAACTGCTTTCGCAACATCGAAAACGCACTTGAGAGGGCAGGAGCGACGCTCAAGGATCTCGTCCGGGTTCAGATCTTTGTTACAAGTCAGGAAGAATTCGAGCGGATTATTCCGATCATCCGAAAGCATTGCTACGAGGCCCGGCCAGCCAATACGACCGTCTTCGCGCAGCTTGTTGCGCCACACATGCGTGTGGAGGTGGAAGCGATTGCGGTCGCTCCTTCGGGCAAATAGCAGGTTCGACATGGCGCTGTTCGTTGCTGTCGCTAGGCACAAAAACTCGCTGCGCGTCATGGCCGGGTTCGTTTGCGTTGCGCGGCGTATCGCAGTCCTGTATCAGCAAATGACCAAGCCTCTGCGAGCGCCGATAATCAATGCAAGATCCAATAGACTCCGAAGCCCATGTCGAAACATTCGATCTCGCACCAATCTCGCTTTGGCTCGAGGATTTCAGCAAGGTCCGAAAGCTGTTCGATACCTGGCGGCAGTCAGGCATTACGGATATCAAGGCTTATTTGAGCGAGAATGAAAATCGCATCAAGCAATGCTCCAGCCTCATCCGCGTCATCAAGGTCAATAAGAGAACACTATCTCTTTTCGAGGCCACCGATGTCGATCATCTCACACAAAATCTTGGATCGATTTTTCGCGGGGATATGCTCCAGTCGCACATCCAGGAACTCTCGGCGCTTTGGAATGGCGATACCGAATTCTCAAGCGATACCGTAAACTATACTTTGTCGGGACGGCGGCTGGATATTCAGCTGCGCGGTACGGTTCTGCCAGGATATGAAAACTCCTGGGAAAGAGTGCTGATCTCCATCGAGGACGTTACTGAACGCGAAGACGCCCGGCGAGAACAGGTAGAGAGCAAGCGCTACGCTGAGGGGCTGTTCGAGCACTCTCCGGTGTCGCTCTGGGTAGAGGATTTCAGCCGGATCAAACGCTTGCTCGATGAAGTGCGGGAGCGGGGCATCACCGATTTTCGGGTGTTCACCGATGTGCATCCGGAATTCGTGCGCCAGTGTGCCAGCGAAATCCGCGTCATCGACATCAACCGCGAAACGTTGAAGCTGTTTCTCGCGGCGGACAAGCTCACCCTGTTGCGGCGCCTCCCTGAGATTTTCAGGGACGAGATGAACGCACATTTCCGGGAGCAGTTGATCGACCTGTGGAACGGTAACCTGTTTCATCAGCGGGAGACGGTCAATTATGCGCTCGATGGCACGGAGCGCCATGTGCTGCTGCAGTTTTCGGTCCTGCCGGGCCATCAGGACGACTGGGCGTTGGTGCAGATATCGCTCACCGACATCACGGCCCGCAAAAAGGCCGAAGCCTATCTTGAGTATCTCGGCAAGCACGATGTTCTGACGAAGCTATACAATCGCGCATTCTACGTCGATGAGTTGAACAGGCTCGAACGCCGCGAGTTTCATCCCGTCTCGATTGTCATACTCGATCTGAACGGACTGAAAATGACCAATGATCAATGGGGCCATGCTGTCGGCGATGGTCTGCTGCGGCGGGTAGGGGAAGTTCTCGGGGAGGCAGTCAAACCACCATGCTATGCGGCCCGGATCGGCGGAGACGAATTTGCTGTTCTCCTGCCTTCGATCGACGAGCTGGGTGCGGCGAGCCTGGTTGAGGAAATTCGGAGCCTGGTTGAAATCAACAATCAGTATTATTCGAACATACCGCTGAATATCTCCGTCGGATGGGCAACCAGCACCATTGGCGAAAAAATGGAAGCTGTAGCCAAGCGCGCGGATCTACTGATGTATGAGGACAAGCGCTCGCATTATTCGGCGACCGGCAAGGCGAACGCCAAGGACAAGTAGCGGCGCAACGCTGAAGCACTCCATTGCAAGGACGATTCCCATCACAAGGCGATACTCCTTGTACGCAAGTGATACCCAATTGTAATTGTCGCTTTCGTGGGGGGAACCCCATTGGACCTGGAATTTCCACTCGTAACGACGGTTGGCTCTTATATGCCGGCAACGAGACGCGATGTCTGGAAAAGGCAGAAAATCATGGAGCGTTTTGAAGCAGCGCCGACAGTTTTTGAACAGAGTTAACGACGTATTATCAACAGGTTAGTCGTAATTTTCCGCAAACGGGTCCGGCCGCGGAACAACTGTCATCTTGCAACGTTACTGTGCACTATGACCACGCAGTTCCCACGCATCACAATTGAAACGCAGCCCGGCGGAAAGCCCCGAAACATCGGTTCAGTTCCTGAGGCGGCCGAATGTTTGTTGATGAGCTGGCCAATCCACGACGGAGCGAAACTCAAGGCTGCCAGGCAGAAATGCCTTGATGCGCTGGACGGCAAGGTAACAGTGAGCGAGTGCCGGTCGGCCTTTATCGAAGCAGCCAAGGAAGCTCGCATTTTCGTTGACTATCCGTCGGCACAGCTGCAATCTCGGCTGCATGGCCTACGTGGTTCGTAAGGCAAGCGCACCAATTTCCGCTCGACTTTTTGCTGGCGAACGTTCCGTTCGCAAAACCATTTGTTCCTTTTTTCACCTTTTCCTGTTTTGAGCTATTGCTTTCCGGGAACGAAGACTCTAGGGACATCAGCGTTCAAGTCGGAACGGAGCGTAGCGCAGCCTGGTAGCGCATCTGGTTTGGGACCAGAGGGTCGCAGGTTCGAATCCTGCCGCTCCGACCACTTCAAAAAAGATGCTGCTGGAGTTCATCAAAAGCCTGTAATATATGCGAATTGCAGACAAAGGGATTCTTCCATGGCAGCACGTATCTACCGCCCAGCAAAAACCGCAATGCAGTCCGGCAAGGCCAAGGCCGATACCTGGACACTTGAATTCGAGCCGGAACAGCCACGCAAGGTTGAACCGTTGATGGGCTATACCTCGTCGCGTGATATGAAGAGCCAGATCTCGCCTTACGTTTGAAACGAAGGAAGAGGCTATCGCCTACGCACAGAAAAACAGCATTGCCTATACGGTGTACGAACCCAAGGAAACGCGGCGGCGCGTGGTTTCGTATTCGGAAAACTTCCGATCTCGACCGCAAGCAGCCCTGGACACATTGATTTTACAGAATTTTGCAATTTTCCGGCGAAGTTCCGGAAAACAAAATGGTCCCGTAGCTCAGCTGGATAGAGCACCGGCCTTCTAAGCCGACGGTCACTGGTTCGAATCCAGTCGGGATCGCCACCTTTTCAATAGCTTAGCTGCGGTGAAATCCAAAAGTTCAGACTCGGGTCCGAGTGGAGTTTAGACTTTTCGGCCCCATTTGTTCTGCTTCGTTGCTCTGTCTGACGCTTTCCGAATCGACCGGTTGGTATTTCTTGTGAATGGCGTTCGCGCCCGAAATGTTGTTTGCCATCTTTGCAGCTGTCGTGGGTGGAGTAGCCTCGCCGGCGTTGGCCCCGGTCAAACCCACTCCGAGCAACAGCTTGAGGCAGACGGAGATTTATCTCCCAAAAATGTCTCTCTCTGCATCCTTTGACAGTTGATCGCGTTCTGCACAGATTACAGTATGGTCTTCGACAGGGAGGGCGAGTGATGTCAATTGCCAAGAACACGATCTGCGTATGGTACGACAAGGACGCCGAGGCAGCAGCCAGGTTTTACGCTGAGACTTTTCCAGACAGCTCTGTAAGTGCTGTCCACCGGGCGCCCAGCGACTACCCATCCGGCAAGAAGGGCGACGTGCTTACGGTTGAATTCACCGTTGCAGGTATCCCATGCATCGGCCTCAACGGTGGGCCAACCTTCAAACATAACGAGGCGTTCTCATTCCAGATCGCCACCGATGACCAGCAAGAGACTGACCGTTACTGGAATGCCATAGTCGGCAACGGCGGCCAGGAAAGTGCATGCGGTTGGTGCAAGGACAAATGGGGCGTCTCTTGGCAAATCACGCCGCGCGTGCTGAGCGAAGCGATGGCTGCTGGCGGCGATGAAGCAAAACGCGCTTTTGAGGCGATGATGGATATGAAGAAGATCGATGTCGCTGCTATCGAGGATGCGCGGCGCGGCTGAGTTCCATTGTTGGTCTATCAAGTTCTAGGGTTTCCAACATGGAAAGCGATGCACAAAATTCCGTTTGGGGGAGTGGAGCTGGTCTGGTAGCCCGCTCGGCATATGACCAAGAGGTCGCAGGTCTTGCGTTACTCAGCCTTGAAAGCGAGCCCCACAACGAATGTGTACGGCAGGCGCGAATAACCTTCGCGGACGTGTAGATCGACGGTGTTGAATACCTTGCCTAGCCATGGCGCTCGTTCCTGCTGCCAGCAGCAGGGCGCCGAGTGCAAACTGCCGGTGATAGTAAAGGCGGACGAGACCCTCGGTGGCCAGGGGAAGCCAAGCCGCAGCCGCGATAAAGGTCGGGAAGTTAGAAATCGTATAGGTATTCGGGAGGGTCGCGGCGATGGCTGCGCCGCCAATTGAGGCGACAAGGCCTGCTCCGGTCGCTCTAATGAGGCTCGTCATTGTGATCGAGAAGATCGCGACATGAACGATCACGATGATGTCAGTAGCCTGTGCGGCGGCCGTGGCCGAGCAGAAGTCGAGCCAGCCGAAAAGATAGAACGGATAGTAGGGAGCTACGTGCGGATTGTAGTTAAGTGCTTCGAAGGTCGACCAGTTCATCAACGGCGACACGCCCGCCATCACACTGCGTGAGATATCGCAGAACAGTGGTCCGGTCAGATAGATCGTGTCACCGAACGGTGAGATGGACCAATGCGCTGAAAGGTACGGTGCATAGAGCGCGATGGCACCGCCAAGGGCGGCGGCAACCAGAAGGATTTGAGTAAGTTCAGGCCGTTTCATCTTGCACCGGTGTGTCGACGATGGGCGCGACGTGTTGCCGAGCCCTTGAGAGGGATGCAACGCCGGAAATCGGCGTCTAATGAGACATGTGAATTGGGAAGGCAAGTGAACACTCTAATAGGGAAATCCACCACTCGTGAATTTCACTATTGTTGTTTTCGTCCCAAGCCCACCATTGACCATGCTTTTCATCAACCCCGCTGTGATCTTATTCAGCCAGGATCGCTTCAAACGCGGGCCCGCAGTGCTCGCGCTCAACATATCCACCCGGCAAGAATCATCCCTCAGAACGTCGCCTCTGCTGTTCTGCACGCTCTGCTTGATCAGAAACATCTTTCATCCCAAATCCTGACTGACGGTCGCCATATGATCATGTCTCGCCCGACGCCACCAGAGACCATCACGTCGATTAATGCGACAATGACAGTCTTGCCCGCTTTCGAATTGGCAGGATGGACAACAGCAACTTTTTGCGCGGAAGAGGGGAAGCCGTTAAACCCGGATCACTTCCATTTCCGGTCCGCTTCAATCGGGATGCTTTGGTCGCCAACCATCATCGGATGGTTCGGCCATGTGCCGATATTCGTTGATTTACAATAGGTTGTTACGGCCTTTTAAGCCGCCGGCCACTGGTTTGAACTCAGTCGGGATCGCCTACGAAACCGACCATCCGCCATCGACCAGCAAGTTCAATCCCGTGATAAGGGAAGCCGCCGGCGACGCCAGGAAGACGACAGCACCCACGACATCATCGGTTTCCCCGATCCGGCCCAAGGGAATATGTCCGAGCGTTCTGTCACGGAAATCTTTATCGGCCAGCGCGGGTTTCGTTCCATCGGTCCAGATGAATGTCGGTGCAACGGTGTTGACCGTGATACCATACTGCGCCCACTCGCCAGCAAGACAGCGCATCAGATGATTTATGGCGGCCTTGCTCATACAATAGATTGCCTCCCCACGCAGCGTCACCGTGCCGGCTTGGGAGCTTATGCTTATGATGCGTCCGGCTTTTTGTGCAATCATTTGCCGGGCAACGGTCTGGGTCATCAGAAATGTGCCCTTGATGTTGACCTGCAGTATCTCGTCAACGTCAGCCTCTGCCACGCGCTCAGCGAGATCGCCGGGGGCGACGCCGACATTGTTCACCAGAACGTCAATTCGCCCAAAATGCTCAATCGCCTTGGCGACGGATGTTTCAATTTCGCCCCGATTCGAGATATCGAGCCGGACAGGAAGGGCTTTCCTGCCCATTCCTTCTATTTCCGCAATCAACGCCGTGGATGCAGCAATGTCACGCAGGCCGAGAACGATATCGGAACCTGCGGCGGCGCATGCGAGGGCGCAGGCCCTGCCAATGCCGCGTGAGGCACCAGTGACCAATGTCACTTTTCCTGTGAGACCAAAATCCGGTGCGTGTTTGTGCAGACCTTCCACGGTATCCTCCGCAATCGCAAGACAGGCTCGTCTGGAGCTTCCCACATCAAGCCCCAGAGTTTTTCGCCGCGCTGGCTCTTGTCGCGGGGCCGGTGTCAAGATGATGAGGTTTCGCAATAGCTTCGATCAAGCACCGCCAGCAGCGCAAGTACGTTACGGTTACACGCCAGGACATCGGCAATTCTGTATGTGCGCATTCGTGTTTCGATGGAGACCTGCCAATGGCGCATTTTTAACACCAGCGGAGTTGCTGGAATATTCGCCCAAGGAAGGGGCTTGAAGTGGAATCTAATTTTCAGTTTTGCGTGGAATGGGAATGTCTATTCGTTGCCTAAATATTGTGCGAGCTGCTATTGATTTCATCAGACATTTCACTTGCGCGTAAGACAACGCAATCGCAGCCAGACATTCGAACGGGTTTATGCATCGATGCTTTTGAGCTTCCTACGGCGCCTCATGCCCAACGTAGCGCCGATCAGCAAGACAGAGCGCATGCGGGCTTGTCTTGGCGCACTCGTAGGGATTCTCCTGACAGGTGTGATCAGCAAGCTGGCGCTTGGTCCGGATGTCAGTCTGCCACTGCTTATTGCTCCCATGGGCGCGTCGGCAGTGCTCCTTTTCGCGGCTCCGACAAGTCCGCTGGCACAACCTTGGTCAATCGTCGGGGGTAACATTGTGTCGGCGTTCATTGGAGTGACGTTCGCCCTGTTCGTTCCCGACCCTATCATCGCCTCGGCGCTTGCGGTGTCCGCGGCAATTGGGTTGATGCTCGCTCTCGGCTGCCTGCATCCACCGAGCGGTGCCGTCGCGCTGACGGCGGTATTGGGCGGGCCGGTCGTTCATGCTGAAGGCTATGCCTTTGTTCTTTGGCCAGTCGGTCTCAATTCGTTGCTTCTGCTGGCGGCGGCATTGTTGTTCAATAATTTGACGGGCCGCCGCTATCCTCATCTCTTGCCAGCGCCACAGGTCAATGTCCACGGTACGGCCGATCCGGTTCCAACCGAGCGGATTGGATTTGTGCCAAGCGATTTGCAGGATGTACTCGCGCAATACGACGAGATCGTAAACGTAAGCCCGGACGAACTTGATACCTTGCTGCATCAGGCGCAGATACGCGCCTATGAACGACGGTCCGGCGAGATCACCTGTTCGCATATCATGTCCAGAGATGTGGCGACTGTTCGCCCGGCGACGCCTCTGCGGGAGGCGTGGAAACTCCTGATCAATCACCGGATTAAAGCTCTGCCCGTCACCGCAGAGGATGGCGAATTGGTTGGTATTGTCACCCAGACGGACTTTATGCGCGCCTCGCTTCTGGCGGAAGACGGCCGGCTTCATCTCGGCTGGCGGGTGCGGGTAGGAAACAAGCTGCGCCTGGCGCGTCAATCGAAGCATGTCGTGGCCGACATAATGACGCGCCGGGTGCAATCAGCGCTGCCTGAAACCATGATCGCCAAACTTGTGCCCCCGATGGCCGATATGGGGCTGCATCATATGCCGGTGGTGGACGCAAATAATCGGGTTGTTGGCATCGTCACACAGTCCGACCTGATCGCTGCATTGTTCCGGGGGGCGAGCGAGCAACCGGATAACCCGCAGGCGGCCTCCGAAGACACTCGCGCGGCTTAGATAAAGCACCTTTGCATGGGCAGGTCATCGAGCTTGCCGATCGTCGATCAGCGTCAGTGGTCAAACTGATATTCACCCAATCAAACACGAACTTCGCTGTGCTCCGTCTCGTCAGGATCGTTGACAAGGAGGGCAGCGTAGGCGAGCCAGCAGTAGAACAAGATCACCAGCAGGATGATTATCCAGCCTGGTACTGCCCCAAATGCGGCGTTGCCGATGATCTCATGAAGCGATCGGGCCACATCGAGCCCTACCCCCTCATCCTGCAACTTGGGTGTGGATATTTTCAGCACCCAGGCCAAAAGCAGAATGAGGAACATCCACAGGTAGTTGCGCCGCAGTCGGCGCGACATCGCAGCGCGTATGGAGATCAAGAATTGCGGCTTACGCAAATCTTGACCAAGCAGACGCGTCCAGCTGTTGTCTGCCGCGGGGAGAGGGGCAAGGATCTGGGCAAAATAGTACTTTTCCAGTCGTCGCACCCGTCCACGGTATACGTCGAAGAAGCGATAGCGCCGCGCCTCGATAAGAAGCAGAAGTTGCACCAGCACCATGGCGAAGAGGAGCACGCCGTGATGAGATGTGGGCGTCGACAGCGATAGCGACAGCATCGCTGCAACGCCGGTAATTGCCCAGTTGGTTGTTCGGTCGATCCGGTCGCGCCAGCCCGCCATCCGGCCCATCTCGGCGCGGTGGAAATGCGCCAATACCGTGATGTACTCGGCCGTGGTTGCTGGAAACGGCGGCGTTGATGATTTCACCGTTGTGTCGCTGCCCAGTTGTTGTTCGTGAACCTCGTCCATGTCCGCCTCCCGTCCGTATCCTCCCTCCTGTTCCAGCTTTGTTCCTGTGCCCGTGGCGTGTCAAGGCCGGTGAGACTTGGCCGGAAATCTCAGGATGAACTGGTCGCGCAACGCTGGTCTCCAGCAACGGCTGGAGCCTGAGGGGGATCGCCGGTCGCCCGGCCAGGCTTTAACGGAAAACCGTCTGCGCCTGCAGGCTTCTGTTAAGCCTTGACCGTTTTGTGGCCCGATGTCTCTACAATGGAAATACGAAAGTAGACAGGTTCCAGCGGTCGTTCTTGCTCGCGAATGACCGTCTTCACGTAACCGGGCTGCCACCATTCGGCTGACCTGCTCAGGAGCTCGTGGGCGCTGTTTCTCTCTCCCGCATGTTCAGGAGAATTTGTCAGTTCTTCAAACCTTCCTGTTACAACCACACTTTTCCATTCGTTGGTACCATCGATCTCGTCAAATTCCACGCAGACCTTGGGATTTTCCCTCATCCATTCAATTTTCTGCCCCAGCGTTGTAAATGAATAGAGATAAACGCGATTGTAGACGAAGCGTAGCGGGACAACGTACGGCTGGTTGTTGCTTGCGCATGCCAATCGTCCAATGCTTGCCCGTTCAAGCATTTGCCGAACTTCCTGTTTGGTCATCTCGTGAATAATCATGCTGTGCCCCGTTTGGCGTCATTGGACTCAACTGGCCGCCTCGCATGGAGGATGGGTGGAGACTGCCTGCCGCCCGATGATAGTTCATGCAAGATTGTGCGCAAGGTGTGCTTAGACACGCTCTGAAATCAGCGTGACCGCGGGAAATTCCCGCAAGCCCTCCACGAGCGGAAACTTGCTGCCTAAAATCTGCACATTTCCGGTGATGACATGGCGAAATTCTTTGCCGGCGAGTGCATCGGGTATCTGCAGGAAAGTGTCTTCCCATTCAGGCAGCGGTAGAACCGGCCTGTTGAACGGTTTCAACATGTCGAAACACAGCCTGGGGACGGCGACCACAGCGTATTGTTGCTGGAATTGGCGATAGAACGCCACGATATGATCGGCCTGTTTGCCCGTTGCTGTGAGAGGCGTGTAGTCACCTTCTGCAAACAGTTCGGCTCTTTCCTGGCGAACCTGCAGGTGGGACTTTACGATCTGTTGCTTCACACAGCCGGAGTCCCAGTCTTCCAGAAGCAAATTCAGCGGCGATTGATCGGCATAGGCAAGCTGATCCTTCAAATCCTGGAAGTTGACGGGGCGTCGTTTCAGGGATGGAGAGATCGACAAGTCCCACGTTTCAGCACCGCTATGGACCACCGGAATTCCTGGAGCCGTAAGCTTCAAAACGGTTTGAGAAAAACTGTTCAGCGCACCAGTCAGCCAAAATGGCTTCATCGTTTCCACAAACTCGGAAAGGAAGACTTTATCCATGAAGATGCGGTCGACATAATTCAGGACCGCCTGTTCGTAGGGCTTGTTGACGCCCGTCCAGAACGACTGTTTCTCCGATTCTCGAATCGCCCGCTCCACGAATGCAATCAGATCCTCGCGGACTGAAGTCATGCCGGCGTCATCGTCAATACGCAATGAAACTGGCCAGATTGCCGCCAGAGTTTGATAGATCAGCCATTCGGTCCTTGGGTCGGGAACGATCATGTCTTCAATCGTCGCCAGATTGCCAGCGTGGTGCCGCCGCCAACGATCGACCGCTCCTGCCCAAACATCTGAGGCCTCTGAAAGGGCCAGCAGACGCATCCGTGCGTCTTCTCCAAACTTCGTTGCGTAAGAAAATGATGTCGCGAGCATACCGGACGGAACTTTGACCGCTCTCTCGATCATCTTTTGATGAAAGGCGCCAATCGGATCAGCCGTGGCGCCCGCATTCAACATCAATTCGTCAAGGGCAATCGGACCACGCGCATACCGGTACGACTTCTGTATGGCTTGCGCCATTACGGCGGCAGTTAACTGCTGGAAGCGAACTGTAAATGATCTCGCCGCTTCGGGGCTGGAGGCCGTTTCCTCTGAACTCATGATGCGAAGAATAAATGCGAGTGTCTCGCGCTCGTTGGCCGGTTGCCCGTCGCGATCGGAAATTTGCTTCGCCGCGGATTGGAGTGTGTCGAGATAGAATGGGGAAAACGTGCCATCCTTGGAGTAGGTGCGGTATATCGGCAATTCTGCGACGAGTTCTGCGACTGCGCGGCGCAACAGCAACTCGTCGGCGTGAGGCGGTTCCAATTCAGTCAATCTTTGAGCCAGTTTATCGAGTTCGTCTGCGAATGAGCTGTGCAGAATAGTGGCTTTCGCATACCGGTAGTCGCCGGGAAACTCAGTGCTGGTTTCCAGTTCTGACTGGTACATTTGCTGCAGCTTGGCGAGTCCGCCATGGTCGATGAAAAGATCCGCGACGGTGGAGATGAATTCATAGCCCGCAGTGCCGTTCACGTTCCAATCGTCCATGTATTTTTCGCCGTCCAGCAAGATCTTGTCAGTGACCACGAATGTGTCGTCACCGGCCTGGAGCCGCAGCTGCCTGGTGTATCCTGCCGGATCCGCCAGTTCGTCGATGCCATTGACTCTGAATCCCCGGATCTGGGTCTCATCCAACAATGCCAGCGCTAACTTGTGGTAATCAGCGAAAACGTCCTTATCTTCAATCCGCACACCCACAGTGCGTTTCGAATCGGCAGAGTGCCGGTAGCTGATGGCTTCGGCAGCGCCCTTGGCGACCCCCAATCGCCAATTCTGCAAACACATCAGCTCTGTCAGCCGGTCCGCATCACTGGAAATATCGTTCAGGCCCGCCGCTATCTCGAGCCGCTCGGTGACATCGGCATCGTCAAGTTCTCTCAATACGTCAGAGTGAAAATCGCCCGGCGCAGCGGGAGTTGCATCGTTCGCCGTTTCGATCAGGGCTTTGGCAGCCTTGTTGGCGATGCCCTCAAGTGCTTTGCGGTAACTGGATGGCGTCAGGGGATAGAACTGGCCTCCATAAGAAACACCGAGACTCGCATGTTCCCGTTCGAATGCCAGCTGAAATTTTCCGGCCTCTATTTCCTCGCCAATCGGGCGATCCAGTACTGGAAGTGTAATTGGCCTTGTCCAATCGATGTCAAAATGGTTGGCGTACCTTGCGCTGCCGCCCCATTCCAGCACATCAAACCACCATGCATTCTCATGCGATGCAGGCATATGGTTGGGATTCAGATCGACAATAAGATGCATGTCTGCTCTTGCGAGCTCGGAATTCAGCTCGGCGAAACCGCTCTCGGCACCCATTTGCAGGTCAAGTCCTGTCGGAACAGTTGCTGTCAGGTCACTCTCACCAAGCTGGACGGACTGGAACGGAGAGGACACGCTGAGGGCATCGATCCCAAGCGCCTTCAGATATGAAATCGCATCAGTAGTCTCTTTGAATGTCGTGTCAGTGTGCAACTGGATCTCGATAGGCTGAATTGGGGATATACATGCTTCCACTCAGTTGTTTGTTTCAGAATCTCACAGGAAATCTCACAGGAGTTAATGCCGGGAACTTGGCACGTTCCAGTTTTGGCGCGACGGCCCGGCGGATCGCGGAGCGTCTGTTTGCACCGATCGAAGCGCAGCAAGATATTCGTCCTGCCACAGCTGTGCGTCATGGTCGGAAATCTGGCTGATAAGATTGCCGTATCGCGTTCTGCGTTCTTCCATGGGCATTATTGCCGCTCTTCTTATGGCTTGTGCCACTTCATTTGTATCGTAGGGATTGACGATGAGCGCATCCTCCAACTCCTCCGCGGCACCGGCAAATTTTGACAATATGAGTATCCCCGGATCTTCGGCGTCCTGGGCGGCGATGTATTCCTTTGCCACCAGGTTCATGCCGTCGCGTAGCGGAGTGATGAGACCGATGAGACTGCATCGAAACAACAACGCCAGTTTTTCTCGAGGGATGTTCCGGTTGATGTATTGTATCGGCGCCCAGTTGAAGTCCGCATATTTGCCATTGACTGCGCCGGTCAATTGCTCCAGTTCCGCACGAATATCGGCATAGGCCGTGACATCCTCACGCGAGGGCGAAGCGATCTGCAGATACTCTGCGCGACCCAGATATTCGGGATAGGAATCCAGGAATTTTCTGAACGCCTTCATACGTTGAGGAAGTCCCTTGGAGTAATCGAGGCGATCTGCCGAGATAACCTGGAAGCGCTTGAGGCGGCTGCGCCGCGTGCGCTCAAATTCTATCCCGTCATCGCTCTCGTGCGACATGGCGGAGAACCGGCCCGCGTCGATGCCGATCGGAAAATTGCCAATGCTGATCATGCGGCCCTTCCATTTTATCAGATTTGGCGAAAGAAATTTGGCTTCGGAGTGCTCCTTCAGATATCGGCAAAAATTTTGGACGTCATTCTTGGTCTGAAAGCCGATCAGGTCGTACTGCAACAGGCATTCTCGCAGCCATCCGTGACGCGGCACTGCCGAAAACACATCAACGGAAGGAAAGGGAATGTGCAGGAAGAAGCCAATTCGGTGCGCGCTTCCCTGCCGCCGCAATTCCGAAGCGAGTGGAATGAGGTGATAATCATGCACCCAGATCAGATCATCGTTGCGCAAATGCGGGAGAATCGTATCGGCAAATTTCCGGTTCACCGCCGCATAGCATTTGGCGAACTCGGTCCGGTAATCCATGAGGTCCAGACGATAGTGGAAGGAGGGCCAAAGCACCTTGTTGGCAAAGCCGAGGTAATAATTCTCATGCTCTTGAACTGACAATGATACTGTCAGGGAGGTCACGTTCTCATATGTTTCCAACTGCGCGTTTGATGCATCTGCATCGTCGGCAACTTCACCACTCCATCCAACCCACATCCCGCCGCTGCTCTTGAGAGCGTCGACGATGCCGACGGCAAGGCCCCCGGTTTGTGTTTTCCTTCCCAAATCGCCAGTGCGATTTGAGACTACAACCAGGCGTCCCATTTCAAATTCCTTAGTTTTCATCGAGTAGGGTCTAACTTCCCGATTGGGCTTTTGTTCCGATCAAATTTTCACAAGGGATTGATTGGTCGTGCGCAAGGGGCAACAATTCGCTCGAGTATGCTGAGCGAGTGATGGGAAACAATGAACAAAATCAATGAGCCGCTGCCAACCGAACTCAACTCCTCGGCGTTGTTCCTGGATATTGATGGCACGTTGATCGATATTGCCGAAACACCCAGCGAAGTGATCGTGCCACCTGGGCTGCCTGACCAGCTCGCTGCAATTTCGTTGCGCATGGGTGGCGCACTGGCACTTGTCAGCGGCCGCTCGATACGTTCCATCGATGAACTCTTCGACCCGTATCGATTTCCGGCAGCCGGGTTGCACGGAACGGAAATACGACACGAGAGAAACGGTGAAATCGATCGCAGCGCTGTCGATAAGAACGCGCTCGACGGCGCACGGCGGGAACTGGGCGGCCTTGCGAGGAAATGGCCTGGTATGATTGTGGAGGACAAGGGAATTGCTATCGCCGTCCACTACCGGCAGGCACCGGAAGCCCGTCCAGACGTCGATCACCTTGTTGAGACAGTTCTGACGCAACTTGGCCAGGGCTGGGCGCGGCAGGATGGAAAGATGGTCGTCGAGATTCATCCGGGCGCATCCAGCAAGGGCACTGCCATTGCAAGATTGATGGCCGTTGCGCCGTTCAAGGGGCGCAGGCCTATCGCCGTAGGGGATGATCTTACCGACGAGAAGATGTTCGAATTTGTCAATATGACGGCCGGCAGATCGATCAGGGTCGGGACGCTGGCGCACGCAAGCGTGGCGAGATCCAGCGTGGATTCTGCAAATTCCATTCGGCGTTGGATTTCGCAACTCGCTCAATCGCGCCCCGATTGAGCAATCGATATCAGCCGGGGTTTCCACGATTCTGTTTCTATGGCGGCATTGACGTCCATCATCCGAATAGTCTGTTGAGCAACCCGTTTCGCCGCTTCGCGAATGGGAAATGAGGTCATGGTCATTCGCGGCAGTATGTTTTTTGGGCTGAGATAGGGAACGCCATTGTCTTGCGTGACGACCGCAATCCTTTCTTGTTTACCCAGCTCGCGGATCGCTCGACCTCCCCCAATCGCACTGAGCAGTGAACCATAGACAAAGGCCGTCGGCGGTGAGGCCTGCCTGAGCAGGCGCAGCGTGTGCTCATATCCCGTATAGTCGCAGAACGTGTCGTTTATTATGCACGGCGGCAGCTCGAATTGGTCGAAGGCCCGCCGGATGCCTGCCATTCGCTCTTCCGCAAAGGCAAATTGCACGGGGCCTTCGATAGCCGCAATCTTTTCATGTCCACGCTCGAACAGAAATGCAGTGGATCGAAATGCGGCGTCCCTGTGGTCGATATCAACCCACGTATGGGCGACGGGCGTGCGCGACTTGCCATAGACGACAAATGGAAAATTGGCGTCGGCCAAGAAGCGGACTCTGCTATCAACGGGGGCGGGGTAGCAAATTATGATAGCGTCCGCCCGCCGGCTTTCAATGATATTGCGGCAGGTTTCCAAGCTTTCATCCCGGGAGGATTGAACCAGCAAAATGTCTTGTCCGGCCGGAGCGAGGACTTCCGCGATACCCACAAGAAACTCGATGGTATCCGGGTCGAGATAAGACGTGGACTCTTTGGGCACCATGACCGCAATTGCGCCGATCTCACCAACAGCTAGTCCCCTCGCGATGATATTCGGCTGGTATCCCACCTGGTCCGCAACCCGCTTGACACGGGCGCGAGTATCATCGCTGACCTCCGGATAGTTATTCAAGGCTCGGCTAACGGTGGTCAGGGAAAGTCCCAGTTCGCGTGCCAGATCTTTTAGCTTCATTCAGTTTCAGGCTCTGTTTCTGGGCTCATCGCTCTCAGATCGAGAACGACAAAAAGAAGCCGCTGCGCGAAACAGCGGCTTCTTTGTCAGAGGCGATCATTTCGCCGGTGTTTCCGGTGCGGCTGGAGCTGTGGTTGCGCCTGTCTTCATGGGATCGGCGACACCGTCGGTAAAATTGGCCGATCTTTCGAATGCAGGCGCGGCGCTCAACTGATCTTTTGTCGTGTTCAGGACCAGCCAGCTATTGCCGTCACTCCGCGTGGACAGCTTGAGCTGATTGGGAGCAACCGCGACATCCTTTTCGCCGACACCAAGGAAACCGCCGACGCCAATCACAGCTGCCTGAACCATACCGTCAGGCCCTATGACGAGGTCGTTGAGCTTTCCTATTGTCTCCGCATTGTCCCCGTCACCGTTATAGACCGGCTTCCCAATGAATCCGGAAGCTAGGATCTGCCCTTCCAATGCCTTGGTGAGAGCGGCGGCATCCTGCGCTGCCGCAGGTGTTCCCGCAGCTGGCTTGAACAGCTCCTTATTCGTGACGGTTAGCGGTACAGTATTTTCGGCGGGTGCCGGAGCAGTCTGGCTCAACGCTGTGCCCGACATGAAGGCCACACATGCGGCGGCCGCAATGAGTTTCTTCATCATCTTGCGTACTCCTTTTCGTTGACGCCGAGAGTTTTCATGATCTTGCTTGAAGACTCTCACTCCCTGACTGAACAAAGAAGCAGGCTGTAGGTTCCCAAGAACGCGAAAAAATTCAGGAAAATGGCATCTTTTCACCACCGTCCCCAGCATGACCCTCGCTCTTAAGCAACCGCATTTCAGGCGGGCCGTCTTTCCTCTGCCAGCATTGAAGCAAATTGAAATGCGCGAGATGACTGCTCAAGTGAGCGACACTGAGAAAGTGCGTTGGTTGCGTATTGGGGGCCGGGAACACGCAATCCATTCGAGGTACTGCACATTCCCGGAATCCCTTGATTATCGCGCCAAATATACGACCTTGCGATCCCTTTTTGAAACGATGATGGGCTGCTTGTCGACGTAAACGTAGGCATAATCCGGACTGTCGGGGATCTCTACCAGATCCACATCTTCCGGAATGACGGTGCCGACCGCAACATCGCCCTCGATGACGACAGGGTCTGACGGATGAGCGATCACATACTCCCGTGCAGGTTGCGGAACTTCGACTATCACCGTGTCTTGCGCAAAGGTGTACCCTGCGCCTGCCATCATCATTGCTGCGGTTAAGAGAAGTATCCGTTTCATGGTTCTTCCTCCTGTGGTTGACGCCTCCTCCAGCATCCCAAACTGATGATATGTTCATTTTGTTCCAGATATTGCGGCTTGGTGGGGCGGCTGGTCTTGCACGGGGGGCAAAGTCTGCGCCATCAATCAGCGGTCCCAGTAGGCCGGATTTCCAAACGCATTCTGCAGATGGCCGGCAAAAGCCCTCAGCTTGGCAGAGGGCATGCGTCCCCTCCGGATGGGCGACGTAGATGTATTCCACCTCGGCCTCTAGCCCAACATTGATCACTTGCAGCTGACCAGACCTGATCGCAGCGCCGGCGATGAAGGTGGGCAACAGCGCAATTCCGAGACCCGCAATAGCAGCGTCCCGCATCATGTCGCCATTGTTGACGTTGAGCCCTGTTCGTCCACGTACCAGAGTGGCGCCGTTTGCCGTGGCAAAGCTCCAGTCGGCGACACCGCGGTTGGCGTAGAATATCCCTTTGTGGCGGTCGAGCTCGTCGATCGAGACCGGGCTGCCATTCAGGTCGAGATAGGCAGGCGAAGCGACCAGAACGCGGTGGCTCGACGCGAGACGCCAGGTCATCAGCCGTGAATCGGCGATGGCACCATGGCGGACGACAGCATCATAGCCGCCAGCGGCCACATCGACGCGGCGGTCGTCGAGATCGAGTGTTAGTTCTATTTCGGGGTGGGCAAGAAGAAACGGATAGAGGGCAGGGCCCAGGTGCATGCGTCCGAATGTGACAGGCGCAGAGATCCGCAGAGGTCCGACCAGCTTGCCACGGCGCTCGCCCATATCGGCGGCCGCTTCCTCGACATCGCGTGTGATCCGCCATGCGCGTTTGAGAAATGCCGCCCCATCTTCAGTCAGGGTAAGCTTGCGCGTTGTCCGATGCAGCAGGATTGCTCCGATTTGCCTCTCCAGCTCGGCAAGCCGCTCGCTGACGACGGATTTCGACAGACGCAGGCGTCGGGCAGCCTCGCTGATTGACCCGGCTTCTGCCACGGCCACAAAGGTGTAAATTCCCTCAAGCTTCATCATTGTTCGAATATTCCGGATAGGGGCTGGTAAACCATCAGGCTAACCCGAACATCCTGCAAGCACCATACCGTCCCGTAAAATCACATCGCGGCAATCGGTCTCGTCAAACCCGGAGCGTGGCCCTGTTCGCCATTGATTTGCCGCAGGTTAAGGCGGTAATGAGGGGTGTTGATCCCCAGATGCGGAGTCGTTCCGGAAAACCAATGGAAACCAAAGCCAACTATATGCTCGTAACGGTTTTCTGCTTGGTGGTATGTCTCCTTGCATTCGGCTTCTTTTACTGGATCGGCCGCTACGGCGAGACGCGCGAAACGACCACGCTGGAGATCCGCGTTCCAGGATCGGTTACCGGCCTCGCAGCAAAAAGCCCGGTCTATTTCAATGGTTTGAAGGTCGGGGAAGTACGTCGTCTTTTTGTCGATCTGACCAATCCAGACGCCGTCATCGTCCAGACTGATATCGACTTGACCACACCGATCACCCGATCCACTGTCGCCACGCTGGCATTTGAGTTACTCGCCGGGCGCGCCTATATCGAGTTGAAAGGCGGCAAGGCCTATGAGCCGAAATTGCTGGAAGAGGCGGAAAAGGAAGACACAGTCGCCCGTATGGATATTGATCCAACATCCTTGAAGACGCTGGTCGAAACCGCGCAGGACTGGATTGAGCGGGTCGATCAGGCGACGGCTGCCACGGAAAAATATGTGGCCGATACCAGGGGGCCGTTTATGGAAAGCATCAAGCAGGCCAAGGCCGCGACCGACCGGCTTGCGGCCAGCACTGGCTTGATCGATGACTATGGCCAGAAAGCGCGAAGCGCCGCAGACGTCATGGAGGACGCACGCGAGGTGATCGCACGCGTCAATTCTGCTTCGGTCAAGATCGATGACGGCCTTGCCAGGGCCGACAAACAGCTATCCAATGACAAGGACAGCATTGTGAGCGAAGTCCAGGCCAAGCTTCGATCGTACCAGGTGCAGGCAAAGGATCTCAACGCTCAACTCGTGGCCGTCATGAACAATCTCGCCAACCTGACCGGCGACAAACTTCGCGAGGCGCAGAAGTTTGTTTCCGCCAGCCGCCGTTCTGTTCAGCGCCTTGAAAGAGGTGTTTCGGACATCGAGGATAATCCGCAAAAACTGATTTTCGGTAGCGATAACAAAGTTCCGGAATACGAAGCTCCGCGCTAAGCGGATTGTCAGGAAGCGAAATACATTCCGACCAGATAGCTGGCTATGGATATCGCAAGCAAGACGGCCGCCAGCGGCCAGTAGAGATAGGCTTTGAATTCATTGTCGATTGAGAACGCGCTTTCGTCATTCGACTCGTTAAATGTAGTTGCCGCGGGGTTTCTCACCCTCTTGATCAAGCCAGTATACGACACAAGCAACTACCTTCCGAACTGACGGCCCAAGTACAAAACGATCGGTATGATGATCAAAAAGATTATGAGGTAGCCCCAAATCGAAGTGAGATATGGCGTGTAATCCCCTTTTTCCTTTCTGTCATCCTCCTCTTCCATTGGTGCCTCCCTACATCTGCCAATGAAAACAGTGATTAAGAGGACTTTGAGCCTAGAAATACATGCGGCTCAGGTCGCATCAGGCCACAGCGGCAGTTCGAAAACAACTCAACAATTCAGGCTATAGAACTAGCTCGAAAGTTCGAAAATACCATTAACCGCCGGGAGCGCAGGGATGCTTAGCGCCGCCAATGGGGCGTTGCCTGGTATGCAAGCAAAGCAACCACGATTATGGCGAGAATAAAATCAAGATCACGCATATCCGTAACCTCACCGATTTTTGAGGGGATATTGTATCGCCAAACAGCCAGACGCGCAAACCGGTGCAGCACAGTTAACCTGTGCGGCAAGCGACGTCGCAGCGCTGTCCGGCGCTTGGCCGGCTAATACGGCTTGGCGAATTCAATCGCCAATTATGCGGTATGTTGCTTAAACCGGCGGTGCGTAAATCCACCTTTGGCACGTCTCAGTATATCCGAAAGCTTATTCGGGCTGGACGGCTTCTTTGGCATTTCCTCGCGGACTTTCTGTAGTATTTGCGGCGTCGCGCAGCTTGCATTATGGGGGGTATGAAGCGTCACGTCTCCCATTTGGTCACTCCCTGGAGAAGAGCAATACCTCCCGGTCTATACCGGAAGGCCGAAACCTAACAATTCGCTAAGCTGATAGGTGTACGCCTAGTTTCGCGTTTATTCAACTGAGATTGATGCTGTCCGCTTCGGGATTGCGGTTGTCTGATGATCAAACTGCCGTGAGAAGGTGTACTAGGCGCACTATCCTTTATCTTATGCCGCTAAAGTACGGAGCGGATGAAAGCGCCGGAGAGAAAGATACGCGGCAAAGACAAACAGCACGAGAACTACACCCTGCACAACCGCAAATGGCGGTTCAGACCCCGTCGGCGCAAGGGCATTGAACGCCGGTATCTTTTGAAACGACTGAACAACCAGCACGAAGACGTTCAGATAAAGCGAGACGATTGCGCTCACCACATAGATCCAGCGGCAGGCGCCGGCGAGGCGGCAGACGTAAAGCGCGATGATCGCCGTGATGAGAAAGACCATGGAGATAATCCCGAATCCGATAGCCGGGGTAAAACCTCCGAACGGAAACAGGAAGCCCGTCACGCTCGTACCGACGGTTGTTATCAGAAAGATCAAGGTCCAGCCTTCTTTTCTGTCGGAAGCCAGCATACCCGCCAGAACAACCAAGCCGGAAACGATACCAATCAAGCTCAGAATCACGTGGAATAAAGTAAACGGTGTCATACCCAAGATCATGTTGATGCCCCCAATTGCATTGCGTTCGATTCCATTTGGAGTCGGATGATCAATACGAAACAACGTTTAAAGCCCGTTGTAAATCGGTCATTTCAACAAGCAATCATATTGTTCGCTGCAAGAATGTCAGTATTTCTCGTGTGGTCACCGAGCGCCAAATTGCACGCACAATGGCCAATTGTGCGAGGAGCGGCGGAAGCTGCAGCTGGCTGGGCGGCAGTGGCTCTCTTTCACCCAGTACGATGACTTAACCAGCGCACTTCCTGCGGTCGATAGACCGGCCCATGGAATCGACCTGCCCCTGCAATGCGCCAGCCTTCTTTTGATTGGCGGTGCGATAGTCGGGTAGAACTGGCCCTAAACCGGTAATGACGTTTGGCTCTTGATAGCCGGCGCCATTTGTCAGGCGGCTGATTTCGGCGGCAGCCTGGTTGCGTTGTGCAACAAGTGCCGGACACTCGACCGTGTCATAACGCAGCGACGAAATTTTCTCACTGTCGAGCTGGCCCTGAATATTACCGCAACCGGTGAGCAGGGCGGTGAGCATGATCACCTGGAGGTGCCGTTTCGTCATATGTTCAATGTCCCCGGTCGCGCAGTGCAAAATCCCAAATCGGATTTGGTTTTCATGGTGGGACATGAATGGGCCAATGGCGCTGCTTTGGCAAGGTCGATCAGAAAAATGTCGAGTGAGATTGCGGCCGGATCTGCCTATGCCTTCTTCATGGTGACTGCGCATATCGTGCACTTGAAACTACGGAGTATGCAGCAACACCGCGAATCTGCGCGTCGCGTCAGAATCGCCAGCATCAATCGATGAGAAGAACTCGGATTCTGCCTCGATCCAGCGGAATTTTCGACACACTGATGACGTGCCGCGAGGGATCATCAAGCACGACGCAACGATGATAGTAGGTGGCCAGATAGCGAATGAGGCTCGAGCCTTGATCCGCGTGATACCAATCCGGCGAAAGCACCGCATGGATCGGCACCCCTTGCGCCATTATCTCGGTCATGGCCAGGCAGGCAATCGCCTCATACCCTTCGATATCGATCCAGATCAAGGCAACTTCATCCGGCGCAATGCCGGTATCCTGCAAAATCGTACTGACCGTGCTCATTGCAGTTCTGACCATCAAATCAGTACGCTGCTTGATACTGCTTCGCTGCCTGTCTTCTCGATTGACATAGAAATTCGTCATGCCGTCGATGATGCCGACAGCACATGGAAGGCAGCAGACAACGTCCGTCAGCTCGTTCTCGTCCATTTTTCGTTGCAATGCTGAAAAATTGTCCGCTTCCGGTTCGACAGCGACGACAAGCGCAAACGCGCCGCACGTGGCGATTTCCACTGTTTGCACGCCGGATCCTGCGCCCAGTTCGAGCACGGTTGCGTTTTCCCGGAATACGCCCGCGGAACGAAGAATACGGCAAATGCTGCCGACATAGCTGGGCTGCGGGATATCGGGACCGACGTCATCGCCATCAATAATATTCAAATCGCTTGGGGAGGCGTTTCCCAAAAACGGAAGCTGCGGCAATTTCACGAAGGGCCGGAAAGTCAGGAAGCCGCTCAAACGCTTGACTGCATCAGTAAGAAGGTTCGGCCGGGGCTCAAATCCGGCGCGCTCAAAATAAGACATTGAAATAAGGTCCAGTTCAAAAAATAAATCGGATAATATGGCGTGATGCTAACCCGCGTAACTCCAGCAGTCAAACCGCCGCAACGCGATCATTTTGGGCTGTGACCGGTTGACCGGCCGGCGATTCGGCAATTATTCCGCTTGCCTATCTCCCCTGACCCTTTGTAGAGAAACAAATAAAACGTTTAATATTCAACAATATAATCGAGCATATCAATGCAATGGATTAATAATGAACGTTAAAACTATAGCTAAAACTCGATTTAATCCCATATGTCTAGTTAAATAGTATGGTATCGCAGTTTGCGCTTGCTGAAACCGCCATTCCGCCCTTATGATTCCATTTCCGGGAGCCCCCGGCAGTGCGACGAAAGAGTGAGGAGACAGGAATGCCTGGTTTGCTGCACCCACTTCATGACGGCCATGCGCCTATCATATTGCATAATGCCTTTCAGGACGCGATTGACGCCTTGGAGGATTGGGAACTCGGTAACGATGAACCCGTAATTGACGTCAATGACAGGCAGGTCGCGATCAGCACCGTGTTCCGGCGGCTGTGGACGTGCACGGATATTCTTCCGTCACGCACGCTCGATGTCGTCGAAGATTTGTTGCCATTGCGCTCGGCCGAGTTCAAGGCGGGAACGTCGACCTATGCCGACGCCGCTCACAGTCTCTGGCAGTTGTGCCTGCAAAAGCGGGCCGCCAGCCATGAAATGAGCCAGTAAGGTTCCTATGCGAGTTTAGTGTTCACCCGCCGGCCACAAACCGGCGGGTGAACCATTTTGCAATCAGCCGTCGTTTTTCTGCAGCCAGTCTTTCATCTGTCTGATTTCACTTTCCTGGGCGGCGATGATTCCTTCCGCCAGTTTGCGGATTTCCGCGTCCTTGCCGTATTCGAGTTCGATCTTTGCCATATCGATCGCGCCCTGGTGATGCGCGATCATGCCAAGCACGAAGTCCCTGTCCGGCTTACCGGTGAACGTGATCGCCATATCCGTGTGCATCTTGGCGTTGGCTGCAGCAAATGCCTTCGACGAAGCACTCTGATCACCGGCTGGCGCGGCTGTCATATCATGCTTCATGGTCTCATGCGACGTGTGGTCCTGTGCCATGGCTGTCGAGGCGAGGGCGACGGCGCAGATCAAGGCTGCGCTGTGAAGCAATGTCATTCTCATTGTCGTGATCTTTCCATGGGCCAATAATCTGCGCGCAGGTTCGGGCCCGGCTCACCTGTGCGTGAAAACGAACGAAGACACATCAAGGACGGGGAGGCCGCGGAAGGGGCTTGGGTGCTTGCGCAACGAGCGGCAACGCGTTGCCGCGCGGGATGAAGGTCTTGGGTTGTTCGGTGACCAGTGCCTGAAGCGGGACTGCAGGTACCCCGATACAGGCAGCGCACATCGTGGGATGCTGCTGTTTGGCAGCTCCAGGGCAATGGTGCTGTTGGCCCGCACAGGCACGGGCATGGTGCATTTGGATCGCTGCCGGTAAGGCCTCAGCCGCAACGGCATTGTGCGGATCGATTGCTGCGGCCAGACCGCCGGGTGCCGCCAGCACGGGCACCCACCCTATGCTTAGTGCGGCCAGAAACGCAATGATTGCGGCAAACCTGTTCATTGGGCCTTCATAGCAAGGACGATGCCCGGATTGAAATCACCTTCTGTTCATTTGAGTTCTAGACTGCCTTGGCGGCGGCAAGTGCATTTTTGATATCGGCGATCAGGTCGGCTGTATCCTCAAGACCGATCTGCAGTCAGAATCAGCGGGCCGGCATAGTTCTGTCCCGTAATGACCCTGCCAACCAGATGGACATGCAGAGCGAGGCTTTCATAACCGCCCCACGAATAGCCAAGGCCGAAAATTCGCAGTGCGTTCAAGAATGCATGTGCCTGTTTTACGCTGCCGTCGATAACAATGGAGAACACGCCGCCGGCGCCACTGAAATCGCGTTTCCACAATGCGTGACCAGCGTGGCTTTCAAGTCCGGGATGCAACACTTCGACAACGCCGTCCTGGCCTTCCAGCCATTTGGCGATTTCGAGCGCATTCTGCGCATGCCGTTCCATGCGCAGTCCCATGGTGCGCAGACCGCGCAGGATCTGATAGGCATCATCGCCGCTCACGCAAAGGCCAAGCGCCGTATAGGCAGCATCGAGCTTCTTGAAGCATTTTTCGTTGGCGGAGATCGTGCCCATTAAAATGTCGGAATGGCCGGATGGATATTTTGTCGCCGCGTGGATCGAGATATCGACGCCAAAATCCAGCGCCTTGAAATAGATTGGCGTTGCCCAGGTGTTGTCCATCATGACGATTGCCCCTGCGGCATGCGCCTTTTCGACAATGGCGGGAATGTCCTGGACTTCGAACGTGTTGGACCCCGGCGATTCAGTGAAGACGACGCGGGTGTTCGGCCGGATCAGTTTTTCAATATCTGCCCCGATCAGCGGATCGTAATATTCGACCTCGATACCGAACTGCTTCAGCATCGTGTTGCAGAAGTGCCTTGTATTGCCGTAGCAGCAGTCAACCATCAAAAGGTGATCGCCCGGAACGAGGAAGGCAAGGAGGGGAACTGTCACTGCCACCAAGCCGGACGGGACGAGGAGTGTTCCGGCTGACCCCTCCAGCTCGTCGATCGCGCGGCAAAGCGCGTCTGTTGTCGGCGTCCCGTGCGTCGCATAGGTATATTTCTGCTTGTGGCTCGCCATGGTTTCGGCGTCGGGAAACAATACGGTCGACGCATGAACGACGGGCGGATTGACGAAACCGTGATAGTCGCGCGGGTCATAGCCACTATGGGCAAGCCTGGTATTGATACCAAGTTTCGCCGGTTGCTTATCCATGAGGTCGTCTCCACATCTTGTATGCACTGGGAGAAGTCGATAATGCCACCGCGTGCCGGTTGCAACAGGAGAGAATGTTTGCTGACTCGGAATGAGAAGATGACGAAGACAGCTCAAGCGCAATCCGCTTTGCGGCGCGCTGGCCGTTCCATTGCGCGTTTTCTGCGTCGCATGCAGGTTCCCGCATATCCCGGTTCGCCGCCAGCTTGGACGAACGGCATGTCCATGGCCGCTGTCCTGATCTTCTTCCTGATCCTGCTGCTTCATCCTTATGATGAACCGCTTTCGCGAAACCTGTCATCCTATGGTCCGCTGAGCCGTGTGCGCCACCTGACCGATATTGGTCTGTCGCAATGGTATCTCATCCCGGCTTTTGCAATTGCCGTGTGCCTTATCGGTATCGATTGGAGCAATATCGCCCGGCACAGACGCATCCGATTCGGTCTGGTCTATGCGCAGGCCACGTTTGCTTTCTGGGCAATCGCGTTGTCGGGGATTCTGACGAATATTGCGAAGTTCCTCATTGGCCGTGCCCGGCCGAAGTTTATCGATACGCTGGGGGCAACCAGTTTTTCCCCGCTTGAGGCGGGATATAACTTTGCCAGTTTCCCGTCCGGTCATTCGACGACGATGGGTGCCGTGGGCGCCGTCCTTGCCCTGTGGTTTCCGCGCTGGCGCGCGCCGGTCATCCTTGGCACAATGTTCATCGCATTTACCCGCATCATAGCGCGCGCGCATTATCCGACTGATGTGTTGGCTGGGTACACCGTCGGCTTTCTGTGCTCGGTGGCGCTTGCCAGATTCCTGGCCGGACGCCGTACGGCATTTCTTTTCGACGGGACGCGATTCTGGCCGACTTTGCGTTTTCGCGAGCGTTTTTGGCGGCCTGAGAGCAATCTGAACAAGAAATAATCGAAAATTAAGCCCCGGTGCAGCCGCGGAGAGCTTCGTGATGCAATATTGAGCAAAGATTATCCCTTGACCAAAGAGACAGAATGGCCTTCGATGCAGGCGTGAATGGGAGAGGTATTGGACCCTTTTCGGGGTGAGGGGTTACCCGCCAATATCGAGTTTTCCTCTCTGGGAACTACGGGCAACAACCAAAGGGTACATTTGTGATGAAAAATCTTGTTTTGAAGGGCGCGCTGGCTGCCTCGGCGCTGGTTCTCCTGGCGACCGCAGCCTCTGCTGGTACACTTGACGACGTCAAGAAGAAGGGCTTTCTCCAGTGCGGTGTCAATACCGGTCTCCCGGGATTTGCGTCACCGAACGATAAGGGCGAATGGTCCGGGTTCGACGTCGATTATTGCCGCGCTGTCGCTGCTGCAATTTTTGGAGATCCAACCAAGGTAAAATACACCCCTCTGTCAGCGAAGGATCGTCTGCCGGCTCTCCAGTCCGGTGAAATTGACGTGCTGATCCGTAACACCACCTGGACGCTGAGCCGCGATACGCAGGGCTTCGATTTCACGGGCGTGAATTATTATGACGGCCAGGGCTTCATGATCAATTCGAAGAAGCTGTCGGGTATCAATTCCGCTCTGCAGCTGTCGGGGGCTTCCGTTTGCGTGCAGGCCGGCACCACGACTGAGCTGAACCTCGCCGATTACTTCAAGTCGAACAAGATGGAATACAATCCGGTCGTGTTCGAGAAGGTTGAAGAGGTCAACGCGGCCTATGATTCGGGACGCTGTGACGTATATACGACCGATCAGTCTGGCCTTTATGCTTACCGGCTGGCGCTGTCGGCACCTGCCGATCATGTTGTGCTTCCGGAGATTATCTCGAAGGAGCCGCTGGGACCCGTCGTTCGTCAGGGTGACGCACAATGGGCCGACATTATTCGCTGGACGCATTATGCGATGCTGACGGCAGAGGAACTCGGCATCACCCAAGGCAATGTCGAAGAATTGAAGACGAGCGACAACCAGGAAATCAAGCGCATTCTCGGTCAGGAAGCCAACACCAAGCTCGGAACGGACCTCGGCCTGACCAATGATTGGGTCATCAACATCGTCAAGGCCGTTGGCAACTACAGCGAAGTGTTTGAACGTAACATCGGCTCGGGCAGCCCGCTCAAGATTGCGCGCGGCATCAATGCGCAATGGAGCAAGGGCGGTCTGCAATACGCAATGCCGATCCGCTAATCGCTCAAGCGATAATCAGAGAATCGGGTGAGGGGGCTTCTGCCCCCTCCTCTCCAAAAAAACAAATAATAATAAGAACAAACGTTTAAAAGAAACGAGGGGTTATGGCATCGCAGGATATTACGCCTGTCGGCAGAGACAGCGCAAAAGCGTCACTTTTGTACGATCCGAAATTTCGCGGTTATATTTTTCAGGCCGTGACCGTCCTTGTGATTGCGGGTCTGGTCTACTGGATCGTCAACAACACCATTGCCAATCTGCAGCGCGCGAACCTTGCATCGGGCTTCGGCTTCCTGGATGGGCGAGCCGGGTTCGATATCAGCAGCAGTCCATATCTGAGCTACACGAGCGATTCGACCTTTATCAAGGCTTTGTCAGTCGGCATCCTCAACACCCTGACGGTTGCCGTCGTTGGCATCATCACGGCAACAATCATCGGCTTCATTGTCGGGATAGGTCGCCTTTCGCACAATTGGCTCATTCGCAAGCTTTGCACCGTCTATGTCGAGGTGTTCCGCAATATCCCGCCCTTGCTGGTCATTTTCTTCTGGTATCTGGGGGTCTTGTCGGTTCTGCCGCAAGCGCGCGAAAGCATCAAATTGCCATTCAGCACGTTCCTCAACAATCGAGGCTTGTTTTTCCCGGCACCCGTATTCGGTGAAGGCGCCTGGCTGGCGGCTGCAGGTCTCATTGCCGGTATTGTCGGGACTTTCCTCGTTCGGCGTTGGGCATACAAGCGGCAGATGGCGACCGGTCAGCAGTTTCCGGTTGGCTTGACGGCGCTCGGCCTCATCCTCGGGCTTCCGCTCCTGGCTCTGATTGTCAAGGGTTTCCCGATTTCATTCGACTATCCGGTTCTGGGCGCGTTCAATTTGAGGGGCGGCACGCTGATTGGTCCGGAGTTCATGTCGCTCTATCTGGCTTTGTCGTTCTATACCGCGTCGTTCATTGCCGAGATTGTCCGGGCCGGCATTCGCGGTGTCGGCAAGGGCCAGAGCGAGGCGCCGCACGCACTTGGATTGCGGGCGGGACCGACGACGCGGCTGGTAGTGGTGCCGCAGGCGATGCGCATCATCATACCGCCGCTCACGAGCCAATACCTCAACCTCACCAAAAACTCCTCCCTGGCGGTCGCGATCGGCTATCCTGATCTCGTTGCTGTCGGCGGGACGATCCTCAACCAGACTGGCCGTTCAATCGAAGTGGTGGCCATCTGGATGGTCGTTTATCTCAGCATCAGCTTGCTCACATCCATCTTCATGAATTGGGTAAACGCCAAGATGGCACTGGTGGAGCGCTGATCATGGATAACAACCTCAGTTTCGTCCGTACCGAAATGCTCCAGGGCCAGACCCCGCCGCTCGGCGAGAGGGGTGCCATCCGGTGGATGCGCATCAATCTCTTTGCCACGCCGCTTGATTCTGGCCCTGACTCTTCTGGCCATCCTGGCGCTCGCCTGGTTTCTGCCGGGTATGATAAACTGGCTGTTCGTCAATGCGGTATGGTCGGGACCAGATCGATCCGTCTGCTCGACAGTAGCCCAGGGCGGCATCCAGCCAGACGGCTGGTCCGGCGCCTGCTGGGCCTATGTGAACGCCAATTTCAACCAGTTCATGTACGGTCCCTATCCAATGGACCAGCACTGGCGCGTCAATCTCGTCGCGATCATATTCGTTTTGCTGTTGATTCCACTGCTCATCCCCAAAGCACCCTACAAGGTGCCGAATGCGGTCGTGTTTTTCTTCATTTTTCCGATTGTCGCGTTCATCCTCCTGGTCGGTGGCTGGTTCGGCCTCCCTTATGTCGAGACCTCGTCATGGGGCGGCTTGCTCGTCACCCTGACACTTTCCTTTGTCGGCATCTCCGTATCGCTGCCGCTTGGCATCGTGCTGGCACTCGGGCGCCGGTCCAGGATGCCGGTGATCAAGATGCTCTGCGTCATCTTCATCGAAACGATCCGCGGCATCCCGCTGATCACGGTCCTCTTCATGGCGAGCTACATGCTGCCCCTGTTCCTTCCTCCGGGCGTATCCTTCGACAGGTTCTTGCGCGCGTTGATCGGCGTGGCACTTTTTCGCGTCGGCCTATATGGCCGAGGTGGTGCGTGGCGGACTCCAGGCCATTCCAAAGGGGCAATATGAAGGTGCGGATTCCCTTGGGCTCGGCTACTGGCAGAAAACCGGGTTGATCGTCCTGCCACAGGCGCTGAAACTGGTGATTCCCGGTATCGTCAATACGTTCATTGGCCTCTTCAAAGATACGAGCCTCGTGACGGTGATCAGCATGTTCGATCTTCTCGGGACGGTGAAGCAGCACTTCTCCGATGCGAACTGGATCTCTCCGCAAACGCCTATATCCGGCCTGATCTTCGCCGGTTTCGTCTTCTGGATTTTCTGTTTCGGTATGTCGCGTTATTCCATCTTCATGGAAAACAGGCTCGATACAGGACATAAACGCTAAGGAGTATTCCTACCATGACAACCGAAAACGTTGTTGATCCCAATGAAATCCACGTCGACCGCTCGCTATTGCATGTCTCCAAGACAGACGTAGCCGTCGAAATCATCAACATGAATAAGTGGTATGGTGATTTTCATGTCCTGAAAGATATCAACCTGAAGGTGATGCGCGGTGAGCGTATCGTCATCGCCGGCCCGTCCGGCTCGGGCAAGTCCACCATGATCCGCTGCATCAATCGGCTGGAAGAACATCAGAGCGGCAAGATCCTCGTTGATGGGATTGAACTCACCAACGATCTGAAGAAGATCGACGAGGTGCGCCGCGAGGTCGGCATGGTGTTTCAGCACTTCAATCTTTTCCCGCATCTGACCATTCTGGAAAATTGCACTCTGGCACCGATCTGGGTGCGCAAGATGCCGAAGAAGAAGGCCGACGAGATCGCGATGCACTATCTTGAGCGCGTCAAGATCCCCGAGCAGGCCAACAAGTATCCGGGCCAGCTTTCCGGCGGTCAGCAGCAGCGCGTGGCGATTGCGCGGTCACTCTGCATGAACCCGCGCATCATGCTGTTCGATGAACCGACATCGGCGCTCGATCCGGAGATGATCAAGGAAGTGCTGGATACGATGGTTCAGCTTGCCGAAGAGGGCATGACCATGGTCTGCGTCACCCACGAGATGGGCTTCGCCCGTCAGGTTGCCAACCGGGTGATCTTCATGGATCAAGGCCAGATTGTCGAGCAGAACGCCCCCGCGGAGTTCTTCGACAATCCGCAGCATGAGCGCACCAAGCTGTTCCTCAGCCAGATACTGCATTAGGTTTTTTCTGGCAGCATAAATATAGCGGTGGCCCTCGCGGCCACTGTCTTTTTCAGATTTGATTTTCAAATTTTAACGAAGTCATTTTTAATAGAGATTTCATGACCGAAAATCTTCAAGAAACTACCCGCGCGCAACGTGACGAGTTTATTGCAGCGGAGAAAGTACGAAGTAACGAAATCCAGAAATACGTGGCCGCAGCAATCGACAGGCTGTCTACTGCTGTCGCTGTCGTGGGTTTTCTCGGCCCTATTGTCAGCATGGCAAACTCCGAAATTGATCACAGATCATCTTTTTACATTGTGCAATCAACCATCATGACCAGCAGCGTGGTTCTCTCGTACGGCCTCCATTTATATGGTAGAATCCAATTGACACGAGGATTGGAATAATGTGGGCAGATGCACTTTTCATAATACTTTGGATGACGTTTGTCAGCGTTGGCGCGATTTTGGTTGCCCGGCATGAATTCAATCAGAATGAAAAGGAAACGAAGGCGCGCATCGCTGAAATCGACCGCAAATTCAAGCGCCGTGCCGCAGCTGCAGAATAATCCACGCTATTTGTTCTCTTTCTCCGCATCATATCCATAAAGCCAATCAAAGCCCTTGACGAACTTCTCAACGGGCCGGTTGCGCAGGAGAATGTTGCGTGCCACGGCCACCGGCCCTTTGGCGTGATAGGCGAGGTGATTCAAAGCGCCGCGCCTCACGACCGCGCCGACACGTTTCGTCCGAACCTTGCTGAACTGCTCAAGCGCCGATGGCCACATTGTGCCGTTCACACTCAGTGCGGAGGCGAGCGCGCAAGCGTCCTCGATGGCCATGGCGGCACCCTGCGCTGCATAGGGCGTCATGGCATGGGCGGCATCGCCGATCAAAACCAGGCGGTCTTCGATCTGAAACCGGCATTTCTTCATCTCGAACAACCGCCAGGCAGTCCAGGGCCGGGCGATGAGCATCACGTCGTGGATGCCTCGGTGCCAGCCAGAAAATTCCCGGATGAAATTCTGGTTGAGGCTATCGGGATTGGTCTGCACGTCCCAGCGGCGGCCATTTTGCCGGTCGGGCGCAACAGCAACAAAATTGATCATCTGCCCGGATCGGATCGGATAGGCGATCAGGTGGGCGTTGGCGCCTGTCCAGGCCACGACATTCGTTCCTGGGGGCAGGAGCGCCTTGAAGCTTGCTGGCAAATGCTCGACGGCTATGGATGACCGCCATGCGACGGTGCCGGTATAGCGCGCGCGCTCCGCATCCGACGTGGCGGTACGCATGTTCGACCAGACGCCATCCGCCCCGACAAGCAGCGCGCCCCGGTGTTCCTCAATGCGGTCGTGATACTGTACGCGCACAAGAATCCCGGCGGCATCGGCTCCATGCTGGGTCACGGCCGATTGCAGCTGGATGGCGATGTTCGGGTGGCTGCGCGCTTCGTTAAGCAGGGCGTCCTGCAGGTCGGCGCGATGGCAGACGATATAGGGCGCGCCCCAGCGTTCCTTCGCCCGATTGCCGATCGGGAAATGCAGCAGCCTTTCACCGCTCGCGCCATCCTGCAGGCAAATAGCCTCCGGCTCGACGGATGAATATTTCAATCGTTCGAGCACGCCGAGCCGGTCAAGCAGCCGGGTGGCGTTGGGAGAAATCTGCAAACCGGCGCCGATCTCAGCCAGCGTCGCGCTTTTCTCAAAAATTTGGACGGCGAAGCCTTTTTTACTCAGTGCGAGTGCAAGGGTCAGGCCGGCAATGCCGGCGCCGGCAATGATGATCTGATCAGGATTGGGAACTCGCCTGTTTCGTTCTGTTTTCAGATCGATGAGCGCTGCGTTCAAGCGGCGGCCTTGTCCACGTAAATGCAACCTTCCGGAATGGTAGCGTTCGCGGCGAGCGACGCATCATAGCGATAGAGCGTTGAGCAGTAGGGGCAGACTTTCTCATTGTCATCGCCCAGATCAAGGAACACGTGCGGATGGTCGAAGGGAGGGTTGGCGCCAACGCACATGAATTCCTTCACGCCGATCGAGATGATCGCATGACCAGCGCTGTTCTGGAAATGAGGGATGCTGTGTCCAGCCATTATTCGCTCCTGAAGGCTCTTAACTCAACGCGCTCACCACGCAATTGACTTCTCTTTCGTCCCGGTTTGTATCATCCTGATTACGATTTCAAGACGATTGCTATCAAACTGTCAAAAGACTTCTCTATGGTGCGCTGTTAGGTCCGCTTTTGACGGATGTTTTTAGTTGGAGAACTACGATGAACGATCAGTCACCCGCGATTCCGGAACCTGTCGAAAAAGTCGACTTGCCGGATCTGCACACCAGTGTCGACCGTTTCGTCAATCGTGAGTTTTCCTGGTTGCAGTTCAATCGGCGCGTGCTTGAGGAAGCGGAAAACAAGCACCAGCCGCTGCTGGAACGTCTGCGCTTCCTGTCTATTTCCGCGGCCAACCTCGATGAGTTCTTCATGGTGCGCATTGCCGGACTTGCCGGTCAGGTCCGCGCAGGCGTGTCCGATCGCAGCGATGATGGACGCACTCCGCAGGAGCAACTCGAATTCGTTCTCGAGGAGGTCGGAAAGCTGCAGGCAGCCCAGCAGGTGCGACTGAATGAGCTGCGGGCTGAAATGCTCGAAGAGAATATCGAGATCGTCCGCCCGGATAGACTGACCAGGACAGAACAGGCATGGCTCGAAGATCACTTCCTCGAAACGATCTATCCTGTCCTGACCCCGCTCGCCATCGATCCGGCTCACCCGTTTCCCTTCATTCCCAATCTGGGCTTCACCATTGCCATGCTCCTCAACCGGAGCACTGACAACCGTCCGATGACCGCCTTGCTGCGCCTGCCGCAAGCCCTGAAGCGCTTTATCCAAATTCCGGACGAGGGTGGCCGTTTCCGCTTCCTCACCCTCGAGGATGCCATCAGCCTTTTCACCGGGCGGCTGTTTCCGGGCTATGAGGTCAAGGGCGCCGGTACGTTCCGCATCATCCGTGACAGTGATATCGAAGTCGAGGAAGAGGCGGAAGATCTGGTGCGCCTGTTTGAGAGCGCGCTGAAGCGCCGTCGCCGCGGCCAGGTGATCCGCATTGAGTTCGACGATGAAATGCCGGAATCGCTGCGCACTTTCGTTGCGACGGAACTTGGCGTTCCCGACAACCGCATCAGCGTTCTTGACGGCCTTTTGGCGTTGAACATGATCTCCGAGATCGTCAGCATTCCGCGCGCGGATCTGAAGTTCGTCCCCTACAATCCCCGTTTCCCCGAGCGCGTGCGTGAGCACGGCGGCGATTGTTTTGCTGCCATCCGCGAAAAGGATATCGTCGTTCACCACCCGTACGAATCCTTCGACGTCGTCGTGCAGTTCCTGCGACAGGCTGCCGCCGACCCGGACGTTGTGGCGATCAAGCAGACGCTTTACCGCACCTCGAATGACAGTCCCATCGTGCGTGCCTTGATCGACGCGGCGGAAGCCGGCAAGTCGGTGACGGCGCTGATCGAGTTGAAAGCCCGGTTTGACGAGGAAGCCAATATCCGCTGGGCACGCGATCTGGAACGGGCTGGCGTACAGGTGGTTTTCGGCTTCATCGAAGTTGAAAACCCACGCCAAGATGTCCCTGATTGTCCGCCGCGAGGAAAGCAAGCTGCGCAGCTACGTGCATCTTGGGACAGGCAATTACCACCCGATCACCGCCAAGATTTATACCGATTTGTCATTTTTCACGTGCGAGCCTGCAATCGGCCGTGATGTCGCGCAGATATTCAACTATATCACCGGCTATACGCCGCCGTCCGGCGAGATGCAGATTGCCGTTTCCCCGCTCACGCTGCGCCCTCGCATTCTGCAGCATATCGCCGAGGAGATTGCACACGCCAGGGCTGGCCGCCCGGCGTCGATCTGGATGAAGATGAATTCGCTGGTCGACGCGCAAATCATTGATGCGCTCTATGAAGCCAGCGCCCACGGCGTGGATATCGACCTTGTCGTGCGCGGTATTTGCTGTCTGCGCCCGCAGGTGCCGGGCCTATCCGAAAATATCCGGGCAAAATCCATCGTCGGCCGGTTCCTGGAGCACAGCCGGATTTTCTGCTTCGGCAATGGCGAGGGCCTGCCATCGGAAAAGGCGCTGGTGTATTTCGGTTCCGCCGACATGATGACGCGCAATCTGGACCGGCGGGTCGAGACTTTGGTTCCCATTACCAATCCAACTGTGCATCAACAGGTTCTTTCACAGATTATGCTGGCCAACCTTCTCGACAACCAGCAGAGTTATGAGTTACTGGCAGACGGAACGTCGCGCCGTATCTCACCGGCTGACGGGGAAGAGTCGTTTAACGCACAGGAATATTTCATGACAAATCCCAGCCTTTCAGGCCGTGGCAAGTCGCTGAAGTCCTCAGCCCCCCGTTTGATCGCTCATCGCAAGCGGTCAAAAAGAAGCAAGGCTGCATGATCTCGGCTGCACAGGGGCGTGTACAGGGGCGTCAACCGGCTGCTGTTATCGATATCGGTTCGAACTCGGTACGCTTGGTGGTCTACGAAGGCGTGAACCGGTCACCGACGGTTCTTTTTAACGAAAAGATATTATGCGGCCTCGGCAAGGGGCTGGTGAAAACCAAAAAGCTGAATGCAAAGGCCGTTCATAGCGCGCTTCGCGCCCTGCGCCGGTTTCGCGCGCTGGCCGATCAGGCTGGCGCGGTCTCCCTCGACGTGCTGGCGACAGCTGCCGCGCGCGAGGCGGAAAACGGCTCGCAATTCATCAAGGAGGCCGAAGCGCTGCTCAAGGAGCCGATCAAGGTCCTGTCTGGCAGGGAAGAGGCCTACTATTCGGCACTCGGCATTATCTCGGGCTTTCACGATCCAGATGGCATCGCCGGTGATCTTGGCGGCGGCAGTCTCGAACTTGTCGACGTGAAGGGCCGCACGATCGGCGATGGCATCACGCTGCCTCTGGGCGGTCTGCGCCTGCAGGATATGTCGGACGGCGACCTGACCGAAGCGGTCAGTATCGCCAGGAAACATCTGTCGTCGGCTAAGCTTCTCGCCAATGGCAGGGGCAGGACTTTCTATGCGGTCGGCGGCACCTGGCGAAATCTCGCCAAGCTGCATATGAGCGCCACGCACTACCCGCTCCATGTCATGCACCACTACGAAATCCCCTTCGACGAGGCCCAGCGCTTCCTGAAACTCGTTGCCGCTGGCGATCTCGATTACATGCGCGGCATCGAGGATGTTTCCAAGAACCGCCGGTCGCTCCTGTCCTATGGCGCTATCGCGCTTCTCGAAACCATCAAGCTGATGCGGCCGTCAAGGCTTGTGTTTTCGGCGCTCGGCGTGCGTGAAGGCTTTCTCTACTCGCTCCTGCCGGAAGGCGAACAGCTCGAAGATCCACTGATCTCGGCAGCCGACGAACTGGCCGTGCTTCGTGCCCGCTCGCCGGCCTATGCGCGCGAACTGGCCGATTGGACCGGCGAAGCTTTTGCAGCACTGGGCTATGATGAAACCGAGGATGAAAAGCGCTATCGCCGTGCCGCTTGTCTTGTGGCCGATATCAGTTGGCGCGCCCATCCGGATTATCGCGGCAGCCAGGCGCTGAACATGATCTCCAATGCAGCCTTTGTCGGCATCGATCATCCCGGCCGCGCCTATATCGCTCTCGCCAATTTCTTCCGGCACGAAGGCATTACCAACAGCGTGGCCGACCCGGAGCTTGCCGCCATCGCCAGTCCGCGATTGCTCGAATATTCGAGGATACTGGCCGCGATCATGCGCATCACCTATCCGTTCTCTGCGTCCATGGCCGGGGTTGTTCCCAATCTCTCCTGGAAGCCGACTTCCGAGGGTATCGATCTGGTGGTCAACAAGACGAAGGCCGATCTGATCGGCGACGTTCCCGAGGGCCGTCTGCAGCAGCTGGCAAGGCTTACCGGCAAGACACTGAGAATGACCGTCGGCCAATAGGCCAGCCGATGCGAGGGGCAGCGGCTGGGGGCAGGGTTGCAGCTTGGGGTACTTTACCGTGAAATGAGATAGCGGGTCATCCGCTGCCGTGGAATCTATTTTATAACCTGGACAGTCGGGTTGATTATTACCAGCGAAGCCGGCCCCGTGATCTTTGGATCAGGCCGATCATTGTTTTTGTATATGATAACCGATCCAGCCGTTTTGAGTTTTTCGGTTTTGATATTGTAGGTCTTTGGTCCCCAGTCCGAACGACTTGAAACGACATCGGCAACAAGCGGGCTTGTTGCCCTTGCGTGATTATAAGCCACCCGCTGACCCACATCTGTATTGTAGGATTCATCTTTACCTGTGTCTGTGCTCGTAACGAACCATATTGGCGTCTGGTTGCGAAGATACGAATTAAGATCGGGCGAGGTGTTCTTGCCTTCGTACAGGCCCTTCGAACTGACTACGATTGGCTTATCTTTGTTTGCGACAATTGTCGGCAAAGTCTCGGCGCTGGTGATCAGCGTGCTTGCTGGTTCGAGTTTGGACGGGTCGTTCAAAAACGCGGCAATATATTGCGAAAGAACAGTGTTACCACCCGCAGAGGGGTGGTAGGAATTGGCAAAAGCACTCTCATATTGCTCAGGCGTGTCTACTCCGTAAAAACTGCCTGTAGTGGCACCCGGTAGGCAGACGTCCTCGTATGGCCCGCAGGCGTTGAAGTAATCTTTAAGTGTTTTCTTCGTGCCCAGATCTCGATATATCAGTAGTAGAATATGGTATCTGTTTGCCTCTATCGAGATCATAATGCAGTTGAGAAAAGAATGTGTTTATATCGATAAGGTATATTGTCGCTCCATCTTCAGTAAGAGGTGACAATTGGCCTTTAAGGGACTCGAAGAAGGATTTGGAAATGGTTTGCCCTTCTTTGAAGATCCCTGGCTCGACTATAGAGGTGACTCCAAAATAATTCGGAACGAAATCAACGCCATTGAATGCGTTGAAAACGATGGTTTTCGCACCCTTGTCAATAATTCTTTTCATCTGCAAAGCAGCTTTGGCTGCCAAACCCTTACCATCCTGATCCAGTATGGCATCCTCGCTGCCTTTGTGCTTCACGCTCAGATTCTTGACATCGTGCAGCCCGATGCTGACGATCACAACGTCTTCCGCAGTCAGTGCAACCGGAGGTACGGGCAAGGAGAAAAAGGGATCCAGGTATACCAGCAAGCGCATTGTTCAACTGTTGGCTCAGATCGGGCCGGTTGCTCATTTTTTCGCTGGGAGTTTCATTTGTGCGGTCAAGCAGCGCCCCGCTCCATCCATAGACGTCCATTCCGCTTGCCGGCTTTCCAAGCGCCTGATAGAGCGTCCATGGCAGCGGGTAGTATCCGCCTTTGAATAGAGAAGGCTCTACCCATTTAGATGGATAGGTTCCCTGATGCTGCGCAAACAAGGGTCCCGTATTTATATAGCTGTCGCCGAAGGCATAGAGATGCCCGAATGCGCGCGTCTGTGCGCCATCACCGGATGCACCAAGCACAAGCGGCATGGTCAAAGCTGCAAGAAGATTGCGTATGGTTTTGGAAGGTGCCGTTTTCAGAAACATGATATTCCCCAATTATTTATCAGCAATCATTTTCGTACTATCGCAAAGGCCAGCCGATGCGTGGAAAGCAAAGGCTGGCTGCGGGTTTTCAGACCGGATTATTTTTTGGACAGGGTGAGATAAACGTTACCGAACGCGTCATACGACGTGAATCCGCTGAAATTGCCGTCTGTTTCCGCCGTGCTCAAAATGCGCATGGTGGGACCATTTCCCCATCCGCCCGCTGCGCTGAAAACCGTGTGACGAGACGCTTTGGCATCGAGATTTTCTGTCGAGAGGATATTGAACAGGGGGCCGTTCATTGTAGCCTTGCCGTCAATTTTCAGCGGGTCAATTGTGCCGTCCGCATCTGCTTTCAAATAGATGCGGCTCTGATCGTCAAAGGTCGCATCCCCGCGTATTTTCAACGCGCCGGCCTCATCGTTCAGGATAATCGCACCGCCTTTTTCGACGATAAGATTCTGGATGGCGCCGTTAACAGCAAGCCCACTTTCGGCGATATGCGTGTCGCCCGTATAGTCATTGTCTCCACTCAAAGTCAGTCCGCCCGGCCCGGTCTTGAAAAGGGAGACATTGCCAAAAATTTTCTTGTCGAAAGTATACTTCCCGTCTTCATACACAACGACCGTACCCGGTTTCGAGGTTTGCGCTGGCGCGGCGGCAGCCGGTTTGTCGAGGTTGATCGTGATCGCCCCATCGGAATTCACGGGCGTGCTGCCGGCCGCAGTGACGATCTCATTCTCTCTCGCATTGGTAATTACCCCATTGCCGTATGTCGTGGCGATCTCAGTCAAACCCTCGCTGGTGGTGATCAGCGTGCTTGCTGGTCCGAGTTTGGACGGATCGTTCAAGAATTCGGCGATGTATTGGGAAAGAACCGTGAACCCGCCGGTCGAGGGATGAAGTCTCTCGGCCAAGACGTGACTTCGTTCCCATTCGTCATTAAGTGCGCTCCTGAGGTTGAACCCGCACATAAAGGGATAACCTGACCTGCAGAGAGGTTCATATTGTTCAAATTTCGTCGTCGTACCATCGATATATTTGTACTCTAGTGCGCCATAAGATAACTGCTCCCTTTTTGATGTAAAAAACGTGTTCATGTCGATCAGGTAAATTTTTGTACCATTGGCCGTCGCCGTCGCCAGTTCTGTCTTGAGAGCGGCGAAATAGGTTTGGGCCAATTGGTTAGCGCGTGGCAAAAACCCTTGGTTTTTTTCATCCACGTAGTTGAATGTAGCCCCGACGAAATCGACACCGCTGAATGCATCAAAAACGATTGTTTTGGCGCCCGCATCAGCAAGCCTCTTGACCTGCATGCCAGCTTCTTTGGCTAATTCGACACCGTCAAGGTATGGCTGGTTACTGGCCGCACGAAAGAATGGCGTGTCATAATACTTGGCAATCTGGTACACGTCCGAGAGACCGAAATTGACCAGCACGGCATCGTTGTCTGCCAACTTAACCTTCGGCGATGGGGGCAGGACAAAAGGCTTGCCAGGATAGCCATTTAAGGCCGAGTTCACCTGTTCAGACAGTGTCGGTTTGTCCAATGGCAGAAATGCGTCCGACATCTTCCGGGCCTTGTCCGTCATGGTCGCGCCACTCCAACCATATACGCTCAGATTGGATAGGGTCCATGGCTCCGTCCATGAATTCAATGGGTTTGTTGGTTTCGCCTCTGGTTTTTCATCCATTTTAAGAATTCTGAAAAGTACCCAAGGCAGCGCGACATAAGGACCGTTGAAAATGTCAGGCGTTACCCACTGGGATGGGTAATAATACCCTTGGGTATCTCCAAGGGTAGGGAAGGGTTGGCCATTATTTGTATAACTGTCGCCGAAGGCATAGAGCTTGTCGAACACGCGTGTTGCGGACGGTGTGTCGGCAGCGGAAGCGGCCGATGCTGCAAATACAAGCGGTACCGTTAAGGCGGCAAGGATTTTTCGTATTTCAAGCGTGGTCTTTTTAAGAAGCATAATATTCCCCGATAATTATAAAGCGGGAGAATATGATGAGCAAAAATATGAAAAGGATTAGTCTTAGTAGAAAAAGCGAAAATAGTTCCTGGCATGCACCCGCGAGTTGTTGAATCCATTCATTATTCGGACTGCGAGGTCAGTCGCAGTGGCGGGCGATAATTGACGGCGGTCACTCGATCACGCCCATGTGAGACGTTGTGTGTTGATGTGCCTCGCTGCCATCGTCACTCTCGGCTGATGAAAAACAGCCCGTTGAAGATCGATCGCCGCGCATTCCTGTTGGCGTCCGTTGCCGGCGCAGCCTATACCCTGGCGCGACAGCCAGCTCTGTCCCAGTCAACTGCGGCGGCTGCGTCTTTCGATGCGGCTGCCGTTGATGATATTGTCGGGCAGGCAGCGCTGCTCCCCGCATTGCACACCTTCATCGTTTCCCGGCAAGGCAAGATCCAGATGCAGCGCACATTTCGCGGACCGCCTGCGGATCGTCCTGTCAACGTGAAATCGGTGTCCAAGACAATCATCGCAACGCTCGTCGGCATTGCCATCGATCGCAAGATTTTCGATGGACTCGATCAGCCGATTGCGCCGCTTCTGGCAGACAAGCTCCCCCGCAATGCCGATCCGCGGTTGCAGCGCGTGACCATCGGCAACCTCCTGTCGATGCAGGCCGGCCTTGAGCGAACCTCGGGGCCGAATTATGGGAGCTGGGTCGAAAGCAGTGACTGGGTGCGTTATGCGTTGTCGCGTGAGTTTGTCGATGAACCGGGCGGCGGGATGCTCTATTCAACCGGCAACTCTCATCTTCTATCCGCATTGTTGACCGCTAAAACCAGACGGTCGACGCTGCAAAATGCAAGGGATTGGTTGGGAAAACCCCTCGATATCAGCATTCCTCCGTGGCCGCGTGATCCGCAGGGAATTTATTTTGGTGGAAACGATATGCTGTTATCGCCGCGCGCAATGCTGATCTTTGGCGAAATGTTCCTGAATGCGGGTCAAAGCGACGGCCAGCAGATCGTGCCGAAATCCTGGATCGAGGAATCCTGGAAGCCGAGAACCAGCTCGCCGTTTACCGGCGATTCCTATGGTCTTGGATGGTTCGTTTCCAGCGCCGCCGGCGGCCAGCCGGTCTATTATGCCTGGGGCTACGGCGGACAGATGATCTATGTGGTGCCCCACGCTTCTCTTGTCGTTGTCATGACATCGGATCCCGGCGCGCCTTCCGGACGCTCCGGCTATGTGCGCCAGCTGCATGATCTGGTCAGCCAGCGCATTGTCCCCGCCGCCGAGGCACTAAACGGTTAGCTCGAAACTCAGGCGGTGACAGCCAACTTCCTGCGCGACGGAAACGTCATGGCCGCAACGCCCGCAATCACGCAGAGCAGACCGAGCCAAGCGGTTGAGGTCAGGCTTTCGCCGAGGAAGACAACGCCGATGCCGACGCCGATCGGCACCCGCAGATAAGCTTGTGATGTGGTGCTAACCGACCCCAATGTGTGGATGAGCCTGAAATAGATCACGAAGGCGATGGCCGTCGAAAAGATCGACAAACCGAGCAAAGCCAGGATCGAATACGCCGAGGGCGCGATCGTCCAGGGCTGGTCGACGACGAGGCTGACCGGAATAAGCAGCACTGCGCCGCAGATGAGCGAGCCTGCTGCCGGCATCATCGGATCGAGCCCCTTGAAGCCGCGCCCGAAAATCGCGGCGCAGGCATAGGAGATCGTCGCGACGACAATCGCCAGTTGCGAAACCAGTCCTTTGCCCAGGCCATTGAAGGCTTCAAGGCCAATGATCAGACTGATGCCAATGACGCCTGCGACAACGCCGAAAAGTTTTCGCGTCGTCACCGCCTCATGCCGCGTGATCAGGACCGTGAGCAGGAAGGTGAAGATCGGCGTCGTCGAGTTGAGTATGGTCGCGAGCCCGGCGTCGACGGTCAGCTCGGCCCAGGCGATCAGCGTGAACGGAATGACGCTGTTGATGCCAGCCTGAATCAGGAACCGCTTCCAGATGGCCGGGTCGCTTGGCAGCGACAGTCCCCGCATTTTGATGATTGCCAGAAGCAGCCCGCCGGCGATCAGGGTTCGCGCCGCGATGAACGTGATCGGCGGGATGGTCTCGACGCCGATCTTGATGAACGTATAAGACGCGCCCCACAGCGTGGCGAGGACGGCGAGGAGTGCGATTTCTTTGGCGAGGGCCGGTGCCTGTGCTGCGGGAGCGGACATGATTGGTTTCCATCGAGAGGTGATCAATGCGTTCAGGGTAGCGGCGAGAATGCTGCCCATGCTTCGATCCCGGCCGAACTATAATTCGCGAACAGGACGGCGGCCAGCTCCTACACCGATTGCGCAAAAAGGGTGAATTATTGCCGAATAATCTCCGATTCTCGCCCAAGAATTGTCGATTTTGACCCAAGATTCTAAATCTTGGGCTGCAAATCGGTTGTGCATGGTTGAATTGCGCTACTCAGCTGGCCACAGCACCGCACGGATTTTTTTGTTCTCGAATTTCAGGCAAAGCTCGCCATTGATCAGCTGCAGGGCCTTCTCGCCGAAGACCTCGCGCCGCCAGCCCTGGAGCGCCGGAATGTCTTCTGCGTCGCCTTCGGCCGCGATTCTGTCGATCTCGTCGGAGGTTGCGACGACCTTGGCGGCAACGCCGTGCTCCTCAGTGACAAGCCGCAACAGCACCTTCAACAATTCAGCCGCAGCGCCTGCACCTTCCGGTGATTGCACTGATTTCGGCAAGCGCGGCATATCTTCCTTGGGCAGGTCAAGTGCCAGATTGACCGCATTGAGCAGGCCGGTAGCCATGCTGGAGCGTTCCCAACCTTTTGGAATCGTTCGCAAACGCGACATGGCTTCCGCATCGCGCGGCTGCTGCTGCGCGACCTCGTAGATGGCATCGTCCTTGATAACGCGGCCGCGCGGCACATTGCGTTCCCGCGCTTCCCGTTCCCGCCAGGCGGCGACGCTACGCAGTACGGCGAGTTCCACTGGCTTGCGCAGGCGCATTTTCAGCCGTTTCCACGCATCGTCCGGATGCATGTCATAGGTCTCACGCGCCGTGAGGATCTTCATCTCGTCCAGCACCCAGTCCGTCCGGCCTTCCTCTTCGAGACTGGCTTTCAGGTGCAGATAGATGTCACGCAAATGAGTCACGTCCGCCAGTGCGTAATCCAGCTGCTTTTCCGAAAGGGCCGGCGCCGCCAGTCGGTGAATCGAGAGGATTTGTCGATTTGCGCTCCGACGATCCGCTGCACGAGCTGGTCGTAGGCGATTGCATCGCCAAAGCCGCAAACCATTGCCGCAACCTGTGTATCGAACACTGGATGCGGGATCAGATTGCCAAGATGGAAGATGATTTCGATGTCCTGCCGCGCGGCGTGGAAAACCTTGACGATCTTTTCGTCGGCCATCAGCCTGAAAAACGCAGCAAGATCAAGGCCTGGCGCCAAAGCGTCCACGATTGCCGTATGATCGGGCGACGCGAGCTGGATAACGCAGAGCTCCGGCCAGAACGTGGTCTCCCGGATGAATTCCGTATCGACGGTCACGAAATCGGATTGCGAAAGGGCGGCAACAGCCTGTTCTAGCTGATCTGTGGTTGTAATCATGGTCATGAAATTTCTATAGCGAATGGATAAGCGTTTGTCTTGGCCCTCAATCCTGATCTTGACAAATCACCCTCAAAATGCGCTTGTCCGCCCAAATTCTCGGGCTTTGCCGGGGCTTATCCCACGCTGTCCGGCCACCAGCATACATATCAGAGGCACATATCATGCACCGTTACCGCAGCCATACCTGCGCCGCCTTGCGTAAATCGGACGTTGGTTCGACAGTTCGTCTTTCCGGCTGGGTTCACCGCGTCCGTGACCATGGCGGCATTCTCTTTATCGATATCCGCGACCATTACGGCCTGACGCAGATCGTCGCGAGTCCGGATCCGCCGGCATTCGAATTGGCGGAGACCGTGCGCGGTGAATGGGTTATCCGTGTGGACGGCGAGGTGAAGGCCCGCACGGACGATACCGTCAACCCCAACATGCCGACCGGCGAAATCGAGGTTTTTGCGCGCGAAATCGAAGTCCTGTCCGCCGCCAAGGAATTGCCCTTGCCAGTGTTCGGCGAGCTCGATTATCCGGAAGATATCCGTCTAAAGTACCGCTTCCTCGATTTGCGCCGTGACACCCTGCATAAGAACATCATGTCGCGCACCAGGATCATTGCCGCGATGCGCCGCCGCATGACCGAAATTGGCTTCACTGAATTCTCAACCCCGATTTTGACGGCTTCTTCGCCGGAAGGCGCGCGAGACTTCCTTGTGCCGAGCCGTATCCATCCCGGCAAGTTCTACGCGTTGCCGCAGGCACCGCAGCAATACAAGCAGCTGATCATGATGTCCGGTTTCGATCGCTACTTCCAGATTGCGCCGTGCTTCCGCGACGAGGACCCCCGCGCTGACCGTCTGCCGGGTGAGTTCTACCAGCTCGACCTGGAAATGAGCTTTGTCGAGCAGAATGATGTTCTGTCGACGATGGAACCGGTTCTGCGCGGTGTTTTCGAGGAATTTGCTGACGGCAAGCCTGTTACGCAGGAATTCCCACGGATCACCTATGACGACGCCATGCGCCGATTTGGTTCGGACAAGCCTGACTTACGCAACCCGATTGAAATGCAGGCAGTGACCGAGCATTTCGCGGGTTCCGGCTTCAAGGTGTTCGCCAACATGATCGCCAATGATCCGAAGGTTGAAGTCTGGGCGATTCCGGCCAAGACTGGCGGTTCGCGCGCCTTCTGCGATCGCATGAATTCATGGGCGCAGGGGGAAGGGCAGCCGGGCCTCGGCTATATCTTCTGGCGCAAGGAAGGTGAAAACCTTGAAGGGGCAGGACCTCTCGCGAAGAATATCGGCCCGGAACGGACCGAAGCGATCCGTACGCAGCTCGGCCTCGACGAGGGCGATGCGGTGTTTTTCGTTGCCGGCGATCCGAAGAAGTTCGTCTCGTTTGCCGGAGCAGCACGTACGCGCGCAGGTGAGGAACTGAACCTCGTTGATCGCGACCAGTTCAAGCTGTGCTGGATCGTCGATTTCCCATTCTTCGAATGGCTCGAAGATGAGAAAAAGATCGATTTCGCCCACAACCCGTTCTCTATGCCGCAGGGTGGCATGGATGCCCTGGAGAACCAGGATCCATTGACGATCAAGGCGTTCCAGTATGACATGGTCTGCAATGGCTTCGAGATTGCATCAGGTGGTATCCGCAACCATCTGCCGGAAACCATGGTCAAGGCATTCGAGGCTGTCGGTCATTCGCGGGAGACCGTAGAAGAGGATTTTGGCGCCCTCTACCGCGCTTTCCAGTATGGTGCACCTCCGCATGGCGGCATGGCAGCTGGTATCGACCGTATCGTGATGCTGCTTGTCGGAGCGAGGAACCTGCGCGAGATCACCATGTTCCCGATGAACCAGCAGGCTCATGATCTGCTGATGAACGCCCCGTCGGATGTATCGCAAGCTCAGTTGCGCGACCTGCACATCCGGCTTAATCCGGTGAAGAAAGAGGATTAGAAACCTCTGCTAACCGACACCGAATAAACAAAAAGCCCGGCGGCGCTGCCGGGCTTTTTGTTAGAATCCCTGCACAATCATTGGCTGGCGGTGACCGTAACGCCAAGCGTTTTGATCAGCGATTTCGGATCGGCCATGCCACCCGCGGCGATGATGGCGAAAGGAACCGGCTTGGCTGGAGCGGCCTTGATCTCGATGGTTTTCGGATTGTCAAGATAGGTGTTCACCGCCGCTCCGAGCGACTGCGCGAATTCGGCATTGCCGAGCTGGGCAGCTGCCATCGGAAGGATTGCCTTGGCCTGGTTGATCAGATCACCACGCTTGGCTCCCTGTTGCTTGGCGACATAGTCAAGCGCCTTGTATGTGACCGACGCGTCGTCGAAACGGATGGACGCACCCGTGAAGCTCAACTGCTGCATCAGGCCAAGCATCGCCATGCTCTGTACATCGTCAGGTTTGCCTTCCATGTTCTTGGTCGCTTCCTGCAGACCTTTGATGAAATCGAGCGTATAGCCGGAAATATCGAACTTCAGGCCAAGCGTTCCAGCATTGTCGGCAACGAAGTCCATCTTTTCGAAGTTGAGACGGCCATCGGACACGTTCCATGTTCCGTTTATGTCTATCTTTCCCGAAATGGTCTCGTAGCCAAGCGCCTTAAGCGCATCCTTGGTCTTCGGGTCTTCGATGTCGGAGAGATCCGCCTTGAAGCTCTCGACATTGGTTGTGAATGCGACGGGACTGGTTTGGGTGAGCGGCGAAATTGTTGCAGTCACATTGTCGGCGGTGAATACATCCTTGCCCTTCGCGTTGACATTGAGATGCTTAACTTCCGCCTTCTCGTATTGCAGGATTTTTGCCAGAGGCTCGGTTGCGCCTTCAGCGGGAAGGGTGATGCCTTCGAGGCTTATTCCGTCGACGCTTATCTTGTTGTCCGGTTCGCCTTCCGGGCTGAAATCGATATCGGGCATCGTCAACGACCCGATCTTGAAGCCGCCGCCAGAAACATCGCTGACATCGTTCAATGTTACATCGCCGGCGTTGAAGCTTTCCTTTATCCCGGTCGTGGAGACCTTCGTGTCCTTGAGAATGACCGTCGAGCCGTTGGTTTCGACACTGCCATACTCGATTGTGCCGCCCTGTTCGGCATAAACTGCCTTCAATCGTGCGGCCACCGCGTTGCCATCCACCGCATAGGCTGAACCGGCAAACACGACGAGAGCTGAGGTTGCAGCGAGAACGCGCAAACCGGACTTCAGAGGGTGGATTGGAGGCATGATTTGATCCCTGTTATTTTCAACATTAGAAGCTATTGCATGGGGCGCGGCAAAACTATGACGGGCGCTGATCAATGGGCAATAATTGCAACTTGTGCGCTAGAAAGTCAGATTTGCGGATTGAACGCAAGCTTCCAGCCGTTCATCGCTCCAAATGGCAATAACTGCCTGTGATCTTGGCGAATCATCGCTTGCCCGGGATTCCCCGAATTGATAGTTCATTGACATGGGAAAAAGCCTGATCCCGCCAGACAATGGCGATGATAATGTAGAACCGGTTGATCTGAAGGCGGCTCTGGAAGAACGCTATCTTGCTTATGCGCTTTCAACGATCATGCACCGTGCCTTGCCGGATGTGCGCGACGGATTGAAGCCGGTCCACCGCCGCATCATGCATGCCATGCGCCTGCTTCGGCTGTCGCCTGACCAGTCCTATGCAAAATGCGCGCGTATTGTCGGCGAGGTGATGGGTAAGTTCCATCCGCATGGTGACCAGTCGATTTATGACGCGCTGGTGCGGTTGTCGCAGGATTTTGCTGTACGATATCCCGTTGTCGACGGGCAGGGGAATTTCGGCAATATCGACGGCGATAATCCAGCTGCGATGCGTTACACTGAAGCGCGGATGACCGATGTCGCCATGCTGCTTCTGGAAGGCATCACCGAGGATGCGGTCGATTTCCGCCCTACCTACAACGAGGAAGACGAGGAGCCGATCGTCCTTCCTGGCGCTTTCCCCAATCTGCTTGCCAATGGTTCATCGGGCATTGCCGTCGGCATGGCGACGTCGATCCCGCCGCACAATGTTTCGGAACTCTGCGCCGCGGCGCTGCATCTGATCAAGCATCCCGATGCTACGGTCGAAGAGCTGATGTCGCAGGCCGAGGATGAGGATCCGCTGAAGACCAAAGTTCGCGGCCCGGATTTTCCGACGGGCGGCATCATGGTCGAAACGCCGGATGCCATTCTCGAAGCCTACAAGACCGGTCGCGGTGGTTTTCGGCTGCGCGCTCGCTGGCAGGTGGAAGAGCAGGGCCGTGGCACATGGATCATCATCATCACCGAAATTCCCTACCAGGTACAGAAATCCCGGCTGATCGAGAAGATTGCGGAGCTGCTGATCGCCAAGAAGCTGCCGCTGCTCGAGGATGTTCGCGACGAATCCACTGAAGACGTTCGTTTGGTGCTTGAGCCGAAGAGCCGCAGCGTCAATCCCGACATTCTGATGGAATCGCTGTTCAAGCTTACCGAGCTTGAAACGCGCTTTCCCTTGAATATGAACGTGCTTTCCGCCGGCAAGGTGCCGAATGTCCTTTCACTGCGCGATGTTCTGAAGCAATGGCTGGAGCACCGCAAGGACGTGCTCATTCGTCGCTCGCGTCATCGCCTCGGCGAAATTGAGCGCCGTCTCGAAATTCTTGGCGGCATGTTGATCGCCTACCTTAATATCGATGAGGTCATCCGCATCATCCGCGAGGAAGATGAGCCGAAGCAGGAGATGATCTCGCCGCTTTGAACTGACGGATAATCAGGCTGAAGCCATCCTCAACATGCGCCTGCGGTCCTTGCGCAAACTCGAGGAGTTCGAGATCCGCAAGGAGTTCGATGGCCTTACCGCGGAAAAGCACGAAATTGAGCAGCTCCTCGGATCTGAGCCCAAGCAGTGGCAGACGATCTCCTGGCAAATCTCGGAAATGCAGAAGAAATATGCGCCGGACACTTTGCTCGGCAAACGCCGGACGACCCTCGCCGATGCCCCCCAGCATGATCTGACCGACATTCATCATGCCATGATCGAGAAGGAACCGGTCACGGTTGTCGTTTCAGAGAAGGGTTGGCTGCGTGCAATGAAGGGTCACTTGGCGGACTTCTCTTCGCTGACCTTCAAGGAAGGTGACAAGCTGAAGCTTGCTTTCCATGCGGAGACAACAGATCGCATTCTTGTCCTTACGACAGGCGGCAAGTTCTACACGATCGGCGCCAACAGCCTGCCAGGCGGCCGTGGCCATGGCGAGCCGATACGCATCATCGTCGACATGGAGAACGACCAGGACATTGTCACGGCCTTCGTGCACAACCCCGAGCGCAAGCTGCTTCTGTCATCGCACGTCGGTAACGGCTTCATCGTGCCCGAGGCGGATGTCATCGCCAATACCCGCAAGGGTAAGCAGGTGATGAACGTCAAAACGCCGGACGAGGCGCGTCACTGCATTCCGGTCGTTGGTGACTCGGTGGCGATCATCGGCGAGAACCGCAAGATGCTGGTGTTCCCGCTCACCGAAGTTCCGGAACTCGGCCGGGGCAAGGGCGTTCGCCTGCAGCGCTACAAGGACGGTGGTGTTTCGGATATTCGCATCTTTACGTTGGAGCAGGGGCTGACCTGGCAGGACGCATCGGGCCGTAGTTTCACGCGCGGCAAGCTGGAATTGCTCGAATGGGCTGGACCAAGAGCCACGGCCGGCCGCATGGTGCCAAAGGGCTTCCCGCGTTCAGGCAAGTTTTCGTGATCGTCTGAAATAGTATCGCCGAGTCGAACAATACGAGAATGATCATTCTCGTATTGACGAATTCGGGTCTTTGCCGTAAATGAGAGAGAACGTTCTCTCTTTTATTGGCGCCGCCATGGTTGATAACATCCTGCCCAAACAGCCAGCGAGCATTGCCGACGAGGAATCGGATGGTTCCCGGCATTGTTTCGTCGCTAAACTATTCGGAAAACGGGCACGCAATCGTGAAGCGCAGGAAGAGCGCATCCTGAACGCCGCGATGACCTGCTTTATCCGCTCTGGATTTCGCGGTGCATCCATGAATGAGATCTGCTCCGAAGCGGGCATGAGCCCTGGCGCGCTCTACCGCTATTTCCCGTCGAAAGAAGCGATCATCGAGAAGATATCGGCGGCGCACCGGCAGCAAAGCGCTGAAATCCTTGATCGTATGTTGAGCTCCAGCAATATCATCGATGCCGTAACACAGGTCGGTATCGACCATGTGCGGAAGATGTCGCTGAACACAACCGGACCCGGGCCGCGCGATTCCAGCGCACGTCTTTTCGTTGAAGTCCGTGCCGAATCGATGCGCAACGAGGGCGTTGCCGCAATCTGTGAGCTCCACGAAGGCTTGATGCGCGAGAAGCTTCTCGCTGCGTTTACGGCTGCCAAGGAACGCGGAGAGATCGATCCGGTGACGGATATGGAGCTCCTTGTGGCAACGCTGGCGGCAATGGGCGAGGGGATCATCATGCGTAATTTCCCCGCGCAAGGTGTTCCGGTTGAAGCACTGGAGCCAGTGTTCCACGCCCTCGCTGAGGCCATGTTGCGCCCGACAAACAAGTGAATAATTGCTCTCACCCCGGATTTTCCAATGAGCCACTACCGCAAAAAAGTTCTGTTCTCCCTGGCTCTCTCCCTGAGCCTGGTGTCGTCGTTGAGTACCAGCGGGTTTGCTGAAGAGAATGCAGTTCCCGCATCGCAGGAAGCAAAGGCGCCGATTATCAACGTCACGCCAGCCAGCAAAGCCGAAATGGTGGCGACAATCACTGTGACTGGAACAATCGTGCCCCGTCAGGAGGTTGCTGTTGGAACTGATGTCGCAGGGCTGCTCGTTCTTGAGCTCAATGCCGATCAGGGCGATGTGGTCAAGGAAGGCGATATTCTCGCTCGTCTAGACAAGTCCTCGCTGGAAATCCAGCTGGCTCAGATCGAAGCGCAACGTGCCCAGGCCGACGCATCCATCGCCCAGTCCGAAGCACAGATTGTTGATGCCGAGATTGCCGTTCGCCAGGCCCTGGAAGCGCTTGATCGCGCTCGTGCCTTGTCGGCCAAGGGCATCAACTCGAAAATGGAGCTGGACAACGCTACGAATGCGCATGACAGCGCCAACGCACGTCTTAATACATCTCGGCAGGCACTTGTCGCCACCAAATCCCAATTGCAGCTGGTTGCTGCGCAAAAGCGCGACGTGCTGCTGCGGCTGCAAAAAGCCGACGTCAAAGCGCCTGCAAGCGGTGTTGTGCTGAGCCGCAACGCGCTTCTTGGCGGCATTGTCTCGTTCAATGCGGGTCCGTTGTTCCGGATCGCGCGCGACCAGGATTTCGAACTGGCGGCCAACATTCCTGAAGTCGATCTGCCGCGCCTGAAAGAGAATATGCCTGTTGCCGTTCGGGTGTCAGGGATGGATGAGCCGGTTGCTGGTCGGGTCCGGCTTATATCGCCGGAAATCACCGCAAGCTCTCGTCTCGGCTCCGTAAAGATTGCGCTCGACAGAAATCCCGCGATCCGGCCCGGCAACTTTGCCCGCGCGGTCGTCGAATTGACACGCCGCGAGGGGATCAGCGTTCCCCTTTCGGCAGTCGTCTATCACGGCCGGTCTGCATTGGTGCAGGTCGTCAAGGATGGCGTCGTCGATAGCCGCAAAATTGAGCTGGGCATCCGCAACGACCGGGCAGTGGAAGTGCTGAAAGGATTGGCTGAAGGCGAAGACGTCGTTGCCCGCGCCGGAACCTTCGTCGCCAATGGCGACCGCGTCACGCCGGTTCGCGTGACGGATGAGGCAACGGGGGCCGTCCAATGAACTGGAACATTTCCGCGTGGTCGATCCGCAACCCGGTTCCGTCGATCCTTCTTTTTGTCGTGCTCGTCGTACTCGGCTTGATGGCCTTTGCCAAGCTGCCGATCACGCGCTTTCCGAACATCGATGTGCCGCTGATTTCTGTCTCGGTCACGGACCCCGGTGTCGCTCCCACCGAACTAGAAACGCAGATTGCCAAGCGCGTCGAAGATTCGGTCGCCAATATTACCGGCGTCAAGAACGTCACCAGCAATCTGACTGAAGGCAATTCGACGACCCTCGTCGAGTTTCGCCTGGAAGTTGATACACAAAAGGCGCTTAACGACGTCAAGGACGCCGTTTCGCGTATCCGCGACGATCTTCCGGCGACAATCAAGGAGCCGATCATCAACTCTGTTGATGTGGAAGGTTCGGCGATTCTGACCTATGGCGTCTCGGCACCGGCAATGACGTCAGAAGAGCTTTCCTGGTTCGTCGATGACAAGATCCTCCGTGACATCCAGGGGCTGAAAGGCGTCGGCCGCGTCGAACGCTATGGCGGTGTAACCCGTGAAGTCCGCGTCGCGCTCGATCCAGACCGCTTGACTGCGCTCGGAGTGACGGCCGCGGATGTCAATCGTGCGCTGAAATCCATGAACGCCGACCTGACCGGCGGGCGCGGCGACCTTGGCACGACCCAGCAGACGATCCGTACGCTCGGCGCGTCGCGGACGCTCGATGATCTGCGAGCCGTGGAAATTCCACTGGCAGGCGGACGTTCGGTACGGCTGGATGCGCTTGGAACTGTAAGCGATTCCTATGAGGAGCCGAAATCCTTTGCCCGGGTGAACAATCAGACCGTCGTCTCACTCGGCGTGTTCCGCGCCAAGGGCGCCAGCGATGCCGATGTCTATGCGCTGGTGCAGGCGCGCATGGACCAGCTGCAGCAGAAATATCCTGACGCGCGTTTCAATATCATCGATAATTCGGTGAACTACACCTATGGCAACTATGAATCGGCCATGAGCTCACTGGTCGAAGGCGCGCTGCTGTCGATTGTCGTCGTCTTTCTGTTCCTGCGTAACATTCGCGCGACCTTGATCGCCGCGGTTGCATTGCCACTGTCGGCCATCCCCACGTTCTGGGCGATCGATATGCTCGGCTTCTCTCTCAATCTCATCAGCCTGCTCGGCATCACACTGGTGACTGGTATCCTCGTAGACGATGCGATTGTGGAGATCGAGAACATTGTCCGGCACATGCGGTCGGGCAAATCGCCGTACCGGGCTTCCCTGGAAGCTGCCGACGAGATTGGTCTGGCGGTCATCGCCATTTCCGTAACCATCATTGCCGTCTTCGCGCCCGTCAGCTTCATGAGCGGAATTGCCGGTCAGTATTTCAAACAGTTCGGCCTGACTGTGGCGGTGGCCGTGTTCTTCTCGCTTCTCGTCGCTCGACTGATCACGCCGATGATGACGGCTTATCTTCTGCGCGATCGCAAGAGCCTGCATCATGGCGACCAGGAAACCGGCTGGATCCGCGCCTATACGCGATTTCTGACTGTGACTTTGCGTTATCGCTGGCTTACGCTGATCAGCGGCGCCGCCATATTTGCCGTGGCGATCTGGGCAATGGGCTTCCTGCCTTCCGGTTTCGTACCGCCGCAAGATGAGGCGCGCGTTGCCGTCAGTCTTGAATTGCCGCCTGGTGCACCGATCGAGGAAACTCGCCGGGTGACCGATCGGGCGGCATCGCTTATGCGCGAAATCCCGGAAGTGCAGCAGACCTACGTTACTGGCGGATCGTCGCCGACGGGGTCGCTTGACACGCGGCGCGCCACGATGATCGTCAAGCTCAGTCACAAGAGTGAGCGCGACCGGACGCAGAAGCAGGTCGAGGCCGACATTTTCAACAAACTCTCCGAAGTACCTGATTTGCGCGCGAATTTCGTCAATGATCGCGGCGAGCGCGAGTTCGCTGTCGGCGTTATTGGCAGCAACGGCGACAAGGTAAATGAACAGGCGCGTCTGCTCCAGAGCGCGATGACGGCAACCGGCAGTTTCCAGGCGGTGTCCTCGACCGCTGCGCTCGACCGGCCCGAAATCATTGTCACGCCGCGTATGGACAAGCTGGCCGAACTCGGTATTTCAACGACCGCACTATCGGACGCATTGCGCGTGGCAACACTGGGTGACCTCGATCCTAACCTTGCCAAATACACGGTTGGCGATCGCCAGATACCGATTAGGGTTCAATTGACGGAAGAGTCCCGCCGCGATCTTTCCATTCTCAGCACGCTGACCGTAACGGCTCCTTCCGGTGTCGTCGTGCCACTGGAATCGATTGCCGAAATCAGCTTTGGGCAGGGTCCATCCTCGATCGAGCGCTTCAATCGCGAACGCCGCATCGTTGTCGGTGCCAATATGGCGGGCGGCAAGGAGATCGGCGAGGGGCTCTCGATCGTCAAGAATCTGCCCGAGGCCAAATCCATGCCGGATGGCGTGCGCATTCAGGAAACAGGTGATGCGGAAGTCATGGGCGAAGTCTTTGCCGGCTTCCGTGACGCGATGATCATGGGGCTCATGCTGGTCTTCGTCGTGCTGATCCTGCTGTTTGGCAGTATCTTCCATGCCTTCACTATCCTGATGTCCTTGCCGTTGTCGATTGCCGGCGTTGCAGTTGCCCTTCTGCTGACCAACAACTCGGTCTCGATGGCGGTGGTCATCGGAATTTTGATGCTGATGGGTATTGTTACGAAGAACGCCATCATGCTCGTCGATTTTGCCATCGAAGAAGTGAAACATGGCATACCGCGAAACGAGGCCATCATCGATGCCGGCCGCAAGCGCGTCCGCCCCATCGTCATGACGACAATTGCCATGTCGGCCGGCATGCTGCCTGCGGCCATGGCTTTCGGCGACGGCGGTGAATTCCGCGCGCCAATGGCCATTGCGGTGATCGGCGGCCTGCTGGTCTCCACTGTTCTTTCACTGGTTTTCGTACCGTCCTTCTATACGATCATGGACGATGTGAGCCACTGGATGGGCCGGGCCTTCTATTGGGCGCTCCGGCCGAACAGTCCGGATGAGGCTACCAAAAACTCCGGTACGCGTACTGTTCCGCTGCATCCCTCGAGCGGGCCTATCGCCGAGGCGGCCGAATAGGTGATATCAGATTGGATGGCGGAGAGCCGCCATCCGCACCCGCTTTCGAGCGTGGTACATTTGCCAGAGTGAGTGGCAGATGAGGGCAGTGATGATGATGACGCCGCCCACAAGAGTTGGATCGCTTGGTCTTTCGGCGAAAACCAGCCAGACCCATATGGGCGTTAGCACCGTTTCCAGCAGATAGAACATCGCCACTTCCGGACCGGAGATGAATCGAGGGCCCGTGGCGAGACACAGGAAAGCGATGGTCGTCACCACCGCGCCGTTGAAGATGATCCATCCGGGCACGGCGACAGTGTAGCCATGCTGTGACACCATGAAGGCGGCAACCAGCATTGGCAGCGCCGTTCCCATGATCGCGGCGAAACCCATATCCTTGCCTGACGAGCGAGTGACGGTAATCGCCAGGGAAAGTATGAACGTAGATAGGAGTGCGACAAGATCGCCAAATACGTGACCGGAGGATAGCCCTTCACGCACAATGATTCCAACTCCGATCAGCATGAAGAACATGGCGACGAAGGTAATTGTCTTTGGCCGCTCCTTCAGGAAAACCCACGACAGCAGGGCAGAGAAAACCGTGTTGAACGCAAGGATGAAGACGAGGTTTGCTGTCCTCGTGTTGTAGACAGCGATCATGAAGGTAATGGACGCAAGGCCGTAGAGCCCGGCCACGACGAACCCGATGCGGCCCGGGACGATTGTGCGCAGTCTGCCGGTTGCAAGACTCCAGACCGCCCAGATGATGAGCGCGCTGATGAATGTTGTGACACTGCGCAACAGCAAGGTTGACCAGGTCTCACCCTGGCCAAGCCGGAGCAGAGGTATATCGGCGGAAAGGACAAGCCCGCCAATGCCCGTGATGAGCAGGCCCTTGCGGTGATCGAGCTGTAATTGGGACATGCGGCGTTTCCGGAATTTTTATTATTATGCCGCGTGGTCTAGCGGGGATTGATATTGTCGTCCAGAGCGACCATTGCTGACCTCTCAGTCGCGACGCTCCCAGCCCTTGGGTCCCAGATGTTCTTGTGGCTTGTAGCGGATCTTGTATTGCATCTTGCGTGATCCCTCGACCCAGTAGCCCAAATAGACATGCGGTAGTCCCGCCGCCGCGGCGCGCTGGATATGATCGAGAATCATGAAGGTACCGAGCGAGCGGTTCGCATGCTCCGGATTGAAAAACGAATATACCATGGATAGTCCATCGCCCATCACATCCGTCAGGGCCACGGCGATGAGCTCGCCTTCGCCTTTCTTGGTGATGAAGGAATCCGGTCCGCGACGCCGGTACTCGATGATCTGGGTTGGCACATGGGTGTCCTCGATCATCATCGCATAATCGAGCACAGTCATTTCCGACATGCCACCCTTGTTGTGGCGAGCATCAAGATAGTGGCGGAACAGGGAATATTGCTCAGTTGAAGGTTCGGCATGGTGGATATTGCCGATCAGGTCGCGATTGCGGTTCCAGACGCGACGCATCGATTTGTCCTGCCGGAACTCACCGGCGAGAATACGCACCGATACGCATGCACGGCAGTTCTCGCAGGCCGGACGATAGGCGATGTTCTGCGAACGGCGAAATCCACCCTGCGTCAGGAGATCATTGAGTTCGCTCGCTCGGCCGCCAACCAGATGCGTGAAGACCTTTCGCTCAAGCTGGCCCTCCAGATAGGGACAGGGCGAGGGGGCTGTCAGGAAGAACTGCGGTGACTGCTGTGGTTGGTGCGTCATTCAAGGTCCTGGAACGGTCTGCAATGCCTATAGAATCGTACGACCGCTTCAAACGTCAATTCAATTATATTGCATTCAGCTGTGAATGTCTTCGTTGAGACTTATCTCAAGGAAAGACTGGTGCAGCGTGTCCCGTTCCAGGTGTGACTGGCTGCATCGAACCTGCCATTGTTCGAACCGCCCCAGCGTGCCTTGAAATCCTTATAGTCATCGGCAAAATCGAGTTCGAGTAATCCGGTGCCGTACTTGTCGGTCCACACCAGCGTTCGCGACGTACCGGTACCTGGTTCCTTTTCCGTCACCGTGCCCTCGACACGGCCGTCCGGTTCGTCGAGTTCGTACGTGCCCGTAATGCGGCCGTCCTTATCCACATTCAGCATGGTTTCCACGTCTTGATAGTCACCACTGGAAATCACCTCACCGCAAAAGCGGCCAGCCGGCGACGCGGCCATGCTGCTTGCAGTTCCAAATCCAAATAACGCAAGCGCCACCAGAGCGAATGCAATTGAGCGTATATTCATCATAATCAAGCCGAATGAAGAAGGGCTCCTGATCGGGAGCCCTTGGGATCAGTTGTAAGCGCGGACAACCACTGTGCCCAGAAGCAGATCATGCACAGTCCGCTTGCGGTCAAGAAACAGCGTTGCCAGCAGAATAAGTGGTGTCAGCACCACATTCAGCCCCCAGAAAAGGACCGTGTGCACGACAGCAAGCAGGCTATCGACTTTCTGCCCGTCGAGCCGCTCCAGCCTTAGCCCCATCATCTGCATGCCCTTCGTCGCCTGGCGTGGTCCGCCCATTGTCGTCGCGACATAGGCAAGGGCAACTGCAGGAAACATGATGCCGTAGAGCATCCAGCCGACGCCAAGTGTTGCCACGCCGAGGATTGCAATCAGGAGCGCCACGGGAATACAAAGAAAGAACACGATCATGTAGTCGATCAGGAAAGCGAAGACGCGGCTGGTCCGCACACCCTGATACATCCGCCAGTCATCCAGGCGGTTGGTGATGATTTCGCCATCAAGGGTCTTCGCGTTCATTTCGTTTCCTGTTTCAATGGGACGGGCACATTGCCGCCCTCCAGAAATTGGGAATTCCAGAACGATAATTCAAGAAGAAATCAGGAGCCGGCTTTCAACCGCTCTGCGACCGTCGGTGCGAAGTAGGTCAAGATACCGTCACAGCCGGCCCGCTTGAAGGCGAGCAGGGTTTCCATCATGACCCGTTCCTCATCGATCCAGCCATTGGCGCCCGCTGCCTTGATCATCGTGTATTCGCCTGACACCTGATAGGCGAAGGTCGGCATCGCAAATGTGTCTTTCAAGCGGCGGATGATGTCGAGATAGGGAAGTCCCGGCTTTACCATGAGCGAGTCCGCGCCCTCGGCCAGATCCTGTCCGGCCTCGCGTACCGCTTCATCGGCGTTCGCCGGGTCGATATAGTAGGTCTTCTTGTCGCCCTTCAGCCGCCCTGAAGTGCCTATAGCTTCGCGGTATGGACCATAAAACGCCGAAGCGAATTTGGTCGCGTAGGCCATGATCGCGACATCCTGGAAGCCATTCTGGTCTAGCGCGTCGCGAATGGCGCCAATTCGTCCATCCATCATGTCCGAAGGCGCAATAATGTCGGCACCTGCAACAGCTTGAAGCACCGCGCCCTTGGTAATCTGTTCGACGGTTTCATCATTGACGATGATGCCGTCGCGCAGGATGCCGTCATGACCATGGCTGGTGAAGGGATCGAGCGCAACGTCGGTGATCATGCCGATTTCCGGTACCGCATCCTTGATTGCTCGTGTGGCGCGATTGATGAGGTTATCCGGATCGAGTATGCCCGAGCCTGCATCGTCTCGCCGGGCGGGATCAATGTTGGCAAAGGTGGCAATGGCGGGGATACCAAGTTTGGCCGCACGCTCGGCCTCGCGCACTGCCATGTCCACGGAAAAGCGCTGAACTCCCGGCATGGCACTGATGTCCTCACGCCGGTTGGTGCCCTCGCACAGGAATATTGGCCAGATCAGATCATTCACCGTCAGCTGATTTTCCTGAACCAGACGCCGTGACCAATCGGCCTTGCGCATACGCCGCAGGCGGCGGCTCTGCGTGATTTCATCGACAGATCTCGGCGCGCGGGCCTGAAATGCGGGGTGTTTGTTCATGATTGCTGCCTTGTCCGCCGATCGCAGACATTTTTCCTGTTGTTTGGAATGGTTTTAACAGGGATCGCGCTGTGGACCAAGATACCAGCCAATATATGTGATCCATTGACGCGGTGCGCCGGAGTTTCCTAACCTCCGGCAGGAATCCTGGAGGGGTGCATGGAAATCGATTTTGGCGGGCAGGGCGAAATCGTGTTCGAACGGCGGGGCAAGGCCGGCCTGGTGCGTCTGACGCGACCCAAGGCGCTGAACGCATTGACCCGAACCATGGTCAATGCATTTCACCGGGCGCTCATCGCCTGGTCGACCGATCCCGACGTTCATTGTGTTGTTGTCGAGGGTGAGGGCCGCGCCTTTTGCGCCGGCGGTGACATCCTTGCTGTCTTTCACGCTGGCCGGTCGGGTAGCCCACTCTATGAATTCTTTGCGGACGAGTACCGGCTTAACGCCTATATCAGGCACTTTCCAAAGCCCTATATTTCCTTGATTGATGGTATCTGCATGGGTGGCGGCGTTGGCATTTCTGTTCATGGCTCGCATCGAGTCGTAACGGAAAACATCATGTTCGCCATGCCGGAGGTCGGTATCGGCTTCTTTCCGGATGTCGGTGGCAGCGCCTTTCTGCCGCATCTGCCTGAGCACTTCGGCACCTATCTTGCCTTGACCGGCAATCGCATCCGGCAAGGGGATTGCCTGCAAAGTGGCATCGCCACCCATGCGATCAAGGCCGAGGACAAGGAAAGGGTGCGGCGGAGTCTGATCAGAACCGGCAATCCCGACATAGCTTTGCGGGGCAAAATCATTAATCCAGACTTTGAAACGCCCGAGAAAATCCGCGATATGATAGGTGTTCTGTTCGATCTCGCGCACACTTGGTGGTTGTCTTATCCGCCTTGCGGCCGCAGGAGTGAACGGGAACGAGTGGGCGCAGCAGGTTCTTGTTCTCATTAATGCGCGCTCCCCGACCAGTCTGCACGTGACGTTCAGACAGATCGAGGAGGGACGTGATCTCGAGATGGATCAATGCATGCAGATGGAGTACCGGATTTTGTCACGCATGCTCGAGAATCACGACTTCTACGAAGGCGTACGCGCTCTTCTCGTCGACAAGGACAATGCACCTGCATGGCAGCCTGCGAGTATTGACGACGTTACGCCGGAAATGGTGAATGCCTATTTCGCGTCACTGGGCGAGCGGGAACTGCAATTGACATGAACGAAAGACCAACGCACCTGCCATTCGACCCGACGATGGCCCAGATGGGCTTTGTCTGGTTCCTGCGGCTTGTTTCAATCTATTGTCTTGTCGCGGGTGTCGGTTATTGGGCGCAACTCAGTGGCTATTACGAGGGGATGCTGTGGCGCTTCGACCTCATGCCCTGGCAGTGGAAAGTCGCTTCAGTGTCGCTCGCAATGCTTTATCCCGTGGCTTCCACCGGGCTATGGATGATGGTTTCCTGGGGGCCGGTCATCTGGTTTGTTGCTGCACTGGGCGAAACGTTGATGTTCACGGTCTTCTCCAATTTTTTCTTCTACAGACCACACATCGCCATCGTGCATGGCTGCGTGGCTTTTCTTTATATCTGCTTCCGCGCCGTACTTTTTCTGCAGAAACGCCAGCAGGCGAAGCCGGTGCGATAGAGCAAAGCCAGGAAAAGTGGGCACCGGTTTTCCGTCCGGTTTTGCGGCAGGCGATGAGCAAAGCCAGGAAAAGTGGGCACCGGTTTTCCGTCCGGTTTTGCAGCAGGCGATGAGCAAAGCCAGGAAAAGTGGGCACCGGTTTTCCGTCCGGTTTTGCGGCAGGCGATGAGCAAAGCCAGGAAAAGTGGGCACCGGTTTTCCGTCCGGTTTTGCGGCAGGCGATGAGCAAAGCCAGGAAAAGTGGGCACCGGTTTTCCGTCCGGTTTTGCGGCAGGCGATGAGCAAAGCCAGGAAAAGTGGGCATCGGTTTTCCGTCCGGTTTTGCGGCAGACGATGAGCAAAGCCAGCACCGGTTTTCCGTCCGGTTTTGCGAATGGCGTGACTGCCGGGTAAGTCTTCATTAAGATTGAATTTGATTCATTCACGGTAAGGTACTGTTAAGTCTGTGTTTTAAGTCGAATTTTATGCGTATTGGATAGTGTTGCCTCAACGGTGAGAAAAATACACCGAAACAACAGTGAGGCAGGTAATATGAACAACACACAAAGAAAGTCTGGCGCAAGCTCGCATTCAACACCACGTGACACAGCATTGCGGACACTTTATCTTGAGGCGCTTCAGTTGGTCGAACGGTTACATCGCCGTTTGCTTGATGTGGTCAAGGATGAATTTGACCGCAATGGCCGCAGCGACATCAACGCAATTCAGGCATTGCTGCTTTTCAACATCGGCAATGCAGAACTGACCGCCGGTGAATTGCGCAGCCGCGGATACTATCTGGGTTCGAACGTTTCCTACAATCTGAAGAAGCTCGTTGAACTTGGCTTCATATCCCATGAGCGTTCACGCACCGATCGCCGCTCGGTTCGGGTCAGTCTGACCGAAAAAGGTTCTGAGGTCGCGGAACTGGTTGCGGGTCTGTACGAGCGTCACATTGCTTCGATCGAACACGTCGGGGGCATCAAGGCGGAAGAATTCCAGTCCATGAACAAGGCTCTTCAGCGTCTCGATCGTTTCTGGAACGACTCCATCGCCTATCGCATGTGAACGGATAATCCATAATAACAAAAGCCCGGCTTCGCCCAATGCGAAGGCGGGCTTTGTCTGCTAAAGCGGCCAGTGACCCGAACCCGAGGCAACGGCGCAAAGTCTTCCAGTCATTAATCCGCCATAATGGCGTGGAAATGCGGCTTCAGATATTTCATGTTCAGTGCAGCACCAACGACGGCTCGGTGAGGGCTGGTCCGCAGTTAAACCATCACGAACGCGCGATCAGATTGAAAGTTGCTGTTTGTTAAGGGTGTTGCTGATAATTTTGGTAACCGGGTCGCCGTTCCGTACCGTACGCGGCAGCTTGACTGCAGAACTTCCAAGGGTTGGACAAAATATGAAGAAATTCGGATCATCAGCAATCGATCGCCGCGCGTTTTTGAGGGGCGCCGCAACTGTTGGTTTCGCTGCGGCAACGTCTACCGCGTTCGCGCAGCAGTCTGATATCGGTGAGATTCTCGCTGCCCCCCGTCGCGGCAATTGGGACGATCAGTTCGATGCCCGCTCGAGCAACAAGGGCAAGGTCGCAAGCTTCCAGCCCATCGCAAGTCCAGATACGGCTTCCTTCATTGAAAGCGCCATCAACACCTACAGCCAGATCGTCAGCAATGGTGGATGGCCAAGGGTGGATGCAACGGTAAAATTGCAGCTTGGTGTCATTGATCCGTCGGTGGCCGCCATGCGCAAGCGCCTGATGATCGCCGGCGACCTCTCCGAAAGCGCTGGCCTCTCGAATTCCTTCGATACCTATGTTGACGCGGCTGTGAAGCGCTTCCAGGCGCGTCACGGTCTTCCTGCGGATGGTGTTATGGGCGAGTTCTCGCTCGCAGCGATGAACGTGCCGGCAGACGTTCGCCTGGGTCAGTTGCAGACGAATCTTGAGCGCGTTCGCACGCTGGCGTCGACCGATCAGGGCAGCCGCTACGTGATGGTCAATATTCCGGCAGCGCAGATCGAAGCGGTGGAAGGTGGCCGCGTCGTTCAGCGCCACACTGCTATTGTCGGCAAGATCGATCGCCAGACGCCGATCCTTGATTCCAAGATCCACGAGGTCATTCTCAATCCCTACTGGACGGCGCCGAAGTCGATCATCCAGAAGGATATCATCCCGCTGATGCGCAAGGATCCGACTTACCTTTCGCGCAACAAGATCTCGCCTGTTTGACGAGCAGACCCGCGAGGAAATCGCGCCGGAGAGCGTCGATTGGACGACGGAAGATGCGGTGAAGCTGATGTTCCGGCAGGATCCGGGCAAGATTAACGCCATGTCGTCGACGAAGATCAATTTCCCCAACCCTTATGCGGTCTACATGCATGACACGCCGCAGCAGGGTGTATTCAACAAGCTGATGCGCTTCGAATCTTCGGGTTGCGTCCGCATTCAGAATGTTCGTGATCTCAACGTCTGGCTCCTGCGCGACACACCGGGCTGGGATCGCCAGACCATGGAAGCGACCATCAAGACGGGCGTCAACACCCCGATCAATGTCAACAACCCTGTTCCGTTGCACTTCGTTTATGTCACCGCCTGGTCGACAGGTGATGGCGTCGTTCATTTGCGCGACGATATTTACGAGCGTGATGGTCAGGCGGCGCTGTCGATCGGTACAAATACGTGACCGCACATAGAAGTTGAGCCGATGCAGACCGCCTCCGGGCGGTCTTTTCATATTTGAATCCCGAAAGGCGGTTTCGGGCTAGAGCTTTTCGCGTACCGGCCATTGGCCTTGCCCGTTTAAGTATGATAATGCGCCGGACAACCTATGAATTACCCACCGGCAAATGAGGGTCCAGACACCATGTCGAATGCAAGCGCTTCCATTGCAGATACCTTTTTCAACGCATCGCTCGAAGATATCGATCCGGAAATTTTCGGCGCAATTCGCAAGGAGCTAGGGCGCCAGCGCCACGAGATCGAGCTCATCGCCTCGGAAAACATCGTGTCGCGCGCTGTACTTGAGGCGCAGGGCTCGATCATGACCAACAAATATGCCGAAGGCTATCCGGGCAAGCGCTATTATGGCGGCTGCCAGTTCGTTGATATTGCAGAAGAACTGGCCATTGAGCGTGCAAAGGAGCTGTTTGGCTGCGAGTTTGCCAATGTCCAGCCAAATTCCGGTAGCCAGATGAACCAGGCCGTTTTCCTGGCACTGTTGCAGCCGGGGGATACATTCATGGGCCTCGACCTCAACTCCGGTGGTCACCTCACTCACGGGTCACCTGTGAACATGTCCGGAAAGTGGTTCAAAGTCGTTTCTTATGGCGTACGTCCGGACGATCATCTGCTTGATATGGATGCGATCGAGAGGCAGGCCCACGAGACCAAACCCAAACTGATCCTGGCCGGCGGAACCGCCTATTCGCGTATCTGGGACTGGAAGCGTTTCCGCGAAATCGCCGACGCTGTCGGAGCTTATCTGATGGTCGACATGGCGCACATTGCCGGTCTCGTCGCTGCCGGTGTGCACCCATCTCCGGTTCCGCACGCGCACGTTGTCACCACAACGACACACAAATCCCTGCGTGGACCGCGTGGCGGCATGATTCTCAGCAATGACCCGGAAATCGCCAAGAAGATGAATTCGGCCGTGTTCCCGGGTCTGCAGGGCGGTCCCTTGATGCACGTCATCGCCGCAAAGGCCGTAGCATTTGGTGAGGCGTTGAAGCCGGAATTCAAGACCTACGCGCAGAACGTGGCCGCCAACGCGAAAACGCTGGCCGAAACCTTGAAGAAGAACGGGCTCGATATCGTCTCCGGCGGTACAGACAATCATTTGATGCTGGTTGATTTGCGCCCGAAGAACGCAACCGGCAAGCGTGCCGAGGCCGCGCTCGGGCGCGCAAATATCACCTGCAACAAAAACGGCATCCCCTTCGATCCCGAAAAGCCCTTCGTTACCTCTGGCGTACGCCTTGGTACACCTGCTGGCACGACACGCGGATCTCGGGGCGGCGGAGTTCACCGAAATCGGCAATCTGATTTCCGAAGTGCTGGATGGTTTGAAGGTCGCAAACTCGGATGAAGGCAACGCCGCAGTTGAAAAGGCGGTCCAGCAGAAGGTCGTTTCTCTCACGGATCGCTTCCCGCTCTATCCATATCTTGGATAGAATCGGGTCTGACTTGATATAGCTTGATTTTACTCGGGCGGAGAAGGATTGTACTGGATCGAACGGTCCGTTCACAATCCTCTCCGCCTGAACGCTTTTATCTCGTTGCGAAAGACACTATCTTCAGCCAAATTTGATTACGTTCAGAAAGCCGGTCAATGCGCTGTCCCTATTGCCAGTCTGAAGATACCCAGGTCAAAGATTCCCGTCCGGCCGAAGATGGTGCTGTGATCCGCAGGCGGCGTGTCTGTTCCGTTTGCGGCGGGCGCTTTACCACCTTTGAACGTGTGCAACTGCGTGACCTTTCCGTAATCAAGAAAAGTGGCCGCAAGGTCGCCTTCGACCGCGACAAGCTGATGCGCTCCGTTGAAGTGGCGTTGCGCAAACGTCAGGTCGATCCCGAGCGGGTGGAGCGCGCCGTATCTGGTATCGTCCGGCAGTTGGAGAGTTCCGGCGAACCGGAGGTGTCATCCGACGAAATCGGCCGGCTGGTCATGGACGCTTTGAAGGGTATCGACGATATCGCCTATATCCGCTTTGCCTCGGTCTATCGCAATTTCCGCGAGGCCAAGGATTTCCATGATGTCATTGACGAGATCACCTCCGGTGATGTTGTGCCTGATCCGGTCGAAGACGAGTGAGCCAGATGGCACGACTGGAGCAGAACGCGCTGGATCGCCGCTTCATGGCCGCGGCTATCCGGCTGTCGCGTAGCCATCAGGGACTGACTGGGACAAACCCATCCGTTGCCACGCTGATCGTCAAGGATGGCGTTATCATCGGTCGCGGCGTTACAGCCATCGGGGGGCGGCCCCACGCTGAAACGCAAGCCCTGTCGGAAGCGGGCGAGCGTGCGAGGGGCGCCACCGCGTATGTGACGCTTGAACCCTGCGCCCATCATGGTCGAACGCCGCCCTGTGCCGATGCGCTGGTCACGGCGGGAATTACGCGTGTCGTATCTGCAACGAACGATCCCGACGATCGGGTTGCAGGCAAGGGATATGCGATTCTGCGCGCTGGCGGTATCGAAGTTGAAGAGTGCGTGCTCGGCGCGGAGGCGGCGGATTATCTCGCCGGCTATTTGATCTCGATCATCGAAAAAGCGGCCGGAAGTAACTCTAAAACTTGCACTTTCCAGTGATGGCTTCATTGGCAGGAGGGGAGATGGACAGGTCGTCATAACTGGCTCGGTCTCGCGGTCGCAGGTACATTTGATGCGGGCTGAAACCGACGCAATTCTGGTCGGGATAGGTACCGTACTCGCCGACGATCCGCAGCTGACCTGCCGTTTGCCTGGGCTGGAAGCCCGTTCGCCCGTCCGCGTTATTCTTGACAGCCAGCTTCGCCTGCCGCTGGACAGTGCGTTGGTAAAGAGCGCGGGTAATGTTCCGGTTTGGGTTGCGGCGAGTGCGGCTGCCGCACCGGCGAGGCGGCAGGCGCTCGTTGCTGAGGGCTGCCGAATCCTCGCGACGGAAACCGATTGCGGCGCTACTGCACTTCCGGAACTGCTCGATGATCTCGCCGCACAAGGCATTTCTACGTTGATGGTGGAAGGCGGTGCGACGGTCGCGAACTCGTTCTTGCAGGAAGGGCTGGTTGATCGCCTCGCCCTGTTTCAAGGGGCAGCTGCAATTGGTAGCACCGCCGGGGTTGCAGCACCTGAACTCCACTCCCATATCGCCCGGGGTTTCAAACTGTTGCATGACTATCGCTTCGGCCATGACCAATACAGCGAATATGTCAGATCTGTCTAAGGAAGCACGAATGTTTACTGGAATCGTAACGGATATTGGCAGGATCGGACAGGTGAAGCCGCTGAACGAAGGGGTGTTGCTGCGCGTTGAAACCAGTTACGATCCGGCAACGATCGACATCGGCGCATCCATCTCCTGCTCGGGTGTCTGCCTGACCGTCACGTCGCTCCCGGAAAAGGGATCGAATGCCCGCTGGTTCGAGGTCGAGGCCTGGGAAGAAGCGCTGCGGCTTACCACCATCGCTGGCTGGAAGACCGGTACGCGCATCAATCTTGAGCGCTCCTTGAAGCTGGGTGATGAGATGGGAGGTCATCTCGTCTCTGGCCATGTCGACGCAATGGCGGAAATTATCAAGCGCGAAGACGAGGGTGACGCTGTTCGCTTCACCTTGCATGTGCCAGAGCAACTGGCACGATTCATCGCCCAGAAGGGTTCCGTGGCGCTCGATGGCACGTCCTTGACCGTCAATAGTGTCAATGACAATGAATTCGATGTGCTCCTGATCCGCCATTCGCTCGAAGTGACCACGTGGGGTGATCGCGAGGTTGGCGACAAGATCAATATCGAGATCGATCAGATGGCGAGATATGCCGCACGGCTTGCAGAATATCCGAAATCAGCCTAGGACCGGAACCAGCGGCGGTGACGCCATCCCATTTCCTTCGGAGCTATCATGTCTGACAAAAAAGCGCGTGCGCCACACCTGTTGATCGTGGAAGCGCGATTCTATGACGATCTGTCGGATGCATTGTTGACTGGGGCCAAAATGGCGCTCAATGAAGCCAACGCCACCTATGATGTCGTTACTGTTCCTGGTGCCCTCGAGGTTCCCGCAGTCATTTCTTTTGCCCTTGATGCTGCGGTAGAAGGCGGAAGGGAATATGATGGTTATGTGGCGCTTGGTACGGTCATTCGCGGCGAAACCTATCATTTCGATATTGTCGCCAACGAGTCTTGCCGCGCGCTCATGGATCTGGCGGTCAATGAAAGCATTGCGATCGGCAACGGTATCCTGACCGTCGAGAATGAAGAACAGGCGTGGGCACGCGCACGCCGCGAAGACAAGGACAAGGGTGGCTTTGCAGCACGTGCGGCATTGACCATGATTGCCCTCAAGGAAAAGCTTGGAGCCTGAACGAATGCCTTCTCCGAAAGACGGGCAAAGCCCAACTGCGAAAACCGCCAACAAGCGTGGCGTTGCCCGCTTGGCCGCAGTTCAAGCCCTCTATCAGATGGATGTCGCAGGCACAGGTGTGCTCGAGGTTGTGGCAGAGTATGAAGCGCACCGCCTCGGCAAGGAAGTGGACGGTACGCAGTACCTGGATGCCGATCCGCAGTGGTTTCGTGCCATTGTTTCCGGCGTTGTTGCCGAGCAAACTTTACTCGATCCGATGATTCTGCCAGGCATTGACCGAAGACTGGCCGCTTTCACGCCTCGATCCGACCTTGCGTGCCATCCTGCGGGCCGGAATATGGGAACTGAAGGATAGGGTCGACGTGCCGACTGCGGTCATCGTTTCCGAATACGTCGATATCGCCAAAGCCTTTTATTCCGAGGACGAGCCGAAACTGGTCAATGCTGTGCTCGACCGGCTCGCCTATGAAATTCGCGGCGAGAGCAAGGGCGTCAAAGGCCCGCGGCGCTGACATATGCGAAGGTTTTAGTGGGCATGTCGCGGACGGTGTTTACCCTTCGGTTTTGGGCGTGTGACATATAGGGCGACAAGCCCAAAGATCAAACCGGAAACCGGCATGATCAGCAAAGAAAGGGCTTGAAACGTCGTCATTGGGTCATCCTCTTAAGGAGAGCACTTACTGCAAAATGGCGACAGCAATGCTGTTCACGAATGTCGCCAACAATTTAATGCGCTCGTTGTGTATGACTTTCACTGGATAGCCCCTAGATTCTTATCCACTCCCACTATTGGCGTTTAAAACTTGCCCCGGCCAGCCCTACTTTCGTCGCCCATTTCACTAAGATGCGAAAGACCTTGACGTTTTCGCATTTGCTTCGCTACTCCTTACACATACGGTCGCGTTTCTGCCGGCCTGGCGGATTTCAGTGTGCCGTACCGAACCTGACCCGGGGAGGGGTTTTTCCGGTCAAAATCTGAGGGAGTGGCATGACAATACTGTTTCTGGTCATTGCCTGCGGTCTGCTGTCTATCGTCTACGCCGTCTGGGCCACCAAATCGGTGCTCGCGGCGGACCAGGGCAATGCGCGCATGCAAGAAATCGCCGGTGCAATCCGCGAAGGCGCACAGGCATATCTCACACGTCAGTACACTACGATCGCCATGGTTGGCGCCGTTGTATTCATCGCCGTCTGGTTTCTTCTGACAGGAACAGCGGCTATCGGCTTCATGATCGGCGCCGTTCTTTCTGGGCTTGCCGGGTTCATCGGTATGCATGTTTCCGTCCGGGCCAATGTCCGCACCGCACAGGCTGCCTCCCGCAGCCTCGCCGCTGGCCTTGAAATTGCTTTCAAGTCGGGTGCCATTACAGGCATGCTGGTTGCGGGCCTCGCACTGCTCGGTGTGTCAGTCTACTACTGGGTTCTGACCGGACCGATGGGCTATGCTCCCGCTGATCGTACGGTAATTGACGCGCTGGTCTCACTTGGGTTCGGTGCTTCCCTCATTTCCATCTTTGCCCGCCTTGGCGGCGGTATTTTTACCAAGGGCGCCGACGTCGGCGGTGACCTCGTCGGCAAGGTCGAAGCCGGAATTCCCGAGGATGATCCGCGCAACCCTGCAACGATCGCGGATAACGTCGGCGACAATGTTGGCGATTGCGCCGGTATGGCTGCGGACTTATTTGAAACCTATGCGGTGACGATTGTCGCCACGATGGTCCTCGCCGCCATCTTCTTCGCAGCAGCGCCCAACCTCGCCACAGTGATGCTTTATCCGCTGGCCATCTGTGGGGCCTGCATCATCACCTCGATTGCAGGCACGTTCTTCGTCAAGCTTGGCGCCAACAATTCCATCATGGGGGCCCTCTACAAGGGTTTGATCGTGACGGGACTTCTTTCGATCGTTGGCCTGGGGGCGGCGACTTCTCTGACCATCGGCTGGGGCGAGACCGGAATTGTGGCGGGTCAGGTCATAACAGGAACGAACCTGTTCCTCTGTGGGATTATTGGGCTCGTAGTGACGGGTTTGATCGTGGTGATTACCGAGTATTACACCGGTACGAACAAGCGCCCGGTCAATTCGATTGCCCAGGCGTCGATAACCGGCCATGGTACCAATGTGATCCAGGGTCTCGCGGTTTCGCTTGAATCCACTGCGCTTCCGGCGCTGGTCATCGTTGGTGGTATTATCTCGACCTACCAGCTTGCTGGCCTTTTCGGCACAGGCATTGCTGTTACTGCCATGCTTGGTATCGCTGGTATGATTGTGGCGCTGGATGCGTTCGGTCCAGTCACGGATAATGCTGGCGGCATTGCCGAAATGGCGGGTCTCGACCCCGAAGTGCGTAAATCCACCGACGCGCTCGACGCCGTGGGAAACACCACCAAAGCGGTTACCAAGGGTTACGCGATTGGTTCCGCCGGTCTCGGCGCATTGGTTCTGTTCGCGGCTTACGCCAACGATCTGCAGTTCTTCATCAGCGAAGCCAATAAGGAAGGCGCCACCGCGTTCTCCTACTTCAAGGGGATCGGTGCCATTTCTTTCGAACTGTCCAATCCCTATGTGGTGGCAGGTCTCATCTTTGGCGGTCTCATCCCTTATCTCTTTGGCGGGATCGCAATGACGGCTGTTGGCCGTGCGGCGGGTTCCGTGGTTGAAGAGGTGCGCCGGCAGTTCCGCGAAAAGCCTGGTATCATGCTGGGGACCGAGCGCCCGGACTACGCACGTGCGGTCGACATCCTTACCCGAGCTGCGATCAAGGAGATGGTGGTTCCATCGCTCTTGCCGGTTTTGGCCCCAATCGTCGTTTATTTCGGCGTTTTGCTGATTTCCGGATCGAAAGCCTCTGCTTTCGCAGCGCTTGGTGCTTCGCTGCTTGGCGTCATCATCAACGGCATTTTCGTTGCCATTTCGATGACATCGGGCGGTGGTGCTTGGGATAACGCCAAGAAATCCTTCGAGGATGGGTTCGTCGATAAGGATGGAACGCGCCACATGAAGGGCTCGGAAGCGCACAAGGCTTCCGTTACTGGCGATACGGTCGGAGATCCCTACAAGGACACGGCGGGTCCTGCCGTCAATCCGGCGATCAAGATCACCAATATCGTCGCACTGCTCCTGCTTGCCGTGCTTGCGCACTGACTCCAGCGAACATTGCAACAAAAAACCCACGATCTGGTTTCGTGGGTTTTTTTGTATTGAGTGTTTTTTATTGCGGCGGAGCGCCGCCTCCGCCAAGCGAAGACGGTGCCTTGCCGACACCAGCCAGCATCTGGCCGAGGAAAGAGAGGTCTTTGCCGCCCGTCGGCGTCGTACGGGAAATAAAGTCAAACACCTTGCCGTCCTGCAATCCGTAGTTGGAAATGCTGGAAACTTTGCCGTCTTTGTCAAAATAGACGGCCAGAATACGGCGTTCCGTCACTTTCGGCATCATGAAGGCGACACTACGGTGGCGCTTCTGCGAAATGTAATAGAAAACCTCGTTGTCAAAGGTGGCTGTTGTCGACGGGCTGCCAAGTGACAAAACGACCTGTTCGCGGCTGGAGCCCACGGGGACGAATTCGAGCGTCTTCTCGTCGAGCACATAGCCTTGTGTCAGTGTCTCCGATGGATTGAGGTTGGCGGTGTTACAACCCGCAAGCCCTGCGGCTAAAAGAAGGGTTCCAACGAGAAGGTATTCCCGTGAACGATCGGTCTTGAAAATCCGCTCCAGCAACGACATCTCCATTTCAAACTGGGCGCAAGTCTTTCGCCGCCCGCAGAACTTCGGTAAACCACCTTGAAGTCCGATGCAACACGCGACATGTGTTGCGTACCAGACCCAAGTGAAAGCACAACTCTATGATTCTCAGTCTTTTTAGCCGCAAAGCCAAAGCAAATGAGGCGATTACAATTGCCCTCTACGATGCGATCGTGGCAGCGGCGCGGCAGCCATACTTTTATTCCGAGCTTGACGTTCCGGATTCACCGTTAGGCCGCTATGAAATGCTTTCGCTGCATATTTTCTTGTTCATGCGTCGGATCAAGGGCCGAACGCCGGCGTTGAAATCGATCGGCCAGGAGGTAACGGACGAGTTTTTCAGGGACGTCGATCACTCCTTGCGAGAGCTCGGCATTGGAGATCTCGGGTGTACCAAAGCGTATGAAGAAGCTGGCGCGCATGTTCTACGGCCGGATTGAATCTTATGACAAGGCGCTTCAACACAACGATCACCCGGCGCTCGCCGCAGCGCTTGCTCGCAATGTCCGGCCGGATGCTCAGGCCTGGCCGGGTGCAGATGCACTTGCAAGTTATGTCGGGCAAACGGTACGGCACCTCGAAGATCAACCAGATGATATAATCGCTGGCGGCAAGGTTACATTTCCTGATGCCGCGGCCGATCGTCCATCATCGTCGCTTTGAGAGGATGAAGCTGATGACACGGAATACAGACGGGACAATGAGTTTTCCTGTTTCGGTTCAACGGCTCCCGCCAAAGGGGCTGAATGTCAAAATCGAGGCAAATGCCCGCGAGCGTGAGGCATTGCGTGACTTTCACGAACTTGAGGATGTCAGATCCTTTCGGGCCGACCTGCAGGTCATACCGTGGAAGAAAGATGGTGTTCGCATTCGTGGCGTGGTCAAGGCAGAGATCGTCCAGTCCTGCATTGTCACACTGGAACCCATTGACGCAAAGATCGATACGGAGATCGACGCGATCTTTGTTCCGGAAAACTCGCGCCTCGCCCGATTGCCGCTTGATGAGAATGGTGAGCTGATCATCAGCGCCGAGGGTCCGGATATACCGGAGACATTTTCCGGCGATACGCTGGATGCGGGTGCGATTGCCGAGGAGTTTTTGAACTTGCGATCGATCCCTATCCGCGCAAGGACGGTGTGGAGGCCGCCGCTCCGGTCGTTGTGACCTATGGAGAAGGTGATGACGACGCTGAAAAGCCAGCAAACCCGTTCGCAGCTCTGAAGGATTGGAAACAGAAGACTTGATCGGGGGCACGTCCTGCGACTAAGTAGCTGAATGAATGGTCCGGGGAGGACCGCATAACACTGTTTATTGGGGCGGGGTTTCACGATAATTCAGCTCAAGGAACCGGCAGACGGGCAGAAACCAGTTGTGCACCTATGCAAAATGACTATTTTCGCCGAGTCTTTTCAAAAAATCTTACTGACAAGCACTGAACAGGACAGGACAATCGAGAGTGATCAGAATTTCCATTGACGCCATGGGCGGTGATTTCGGTCCCGAGATCGTTATTCCCGGCATGGCAACGGCGCTGGAGCGCCATCCTGATATCAGGTTTGTAATCTTCGGACGCGAAGAAGAAGTAAAACCTGTCCTGGCCCGCCATCAGGCTTTGTCCAACGCCTCGACGCTCCACCATTGTGACGTTGCGGTCCGCATGGATGAAAAACCGAGTCAGGCTTTGCGAAATGGCCGGTGGAAATCATCCATGTGGCGCGCCATCGAAGCGGTCAAGACCGGGGAGGCCGATGCCTGCGTTTCCGCCGGCAACACTGGCGCCCTGATGGCCATGTCAAAATTCTGCCTGCGCACGATGGCGAATGTCGAGCGGCCGGCCATTGCCGGCGTCTGGCCGACCTTGCGTGGTGAGAGCATCGTGCTCGATATCGGCGCCACCATCGGCGCCGACGCGCAGCAACTGGTCGATTATGCTGTTATGGGAGCGGCGATGGCGCGCTCCCTGTTCGAGATCGAACGCCCCACCATCGGCTTGCTCAATGTCGGCGTCGAAGAGATCAAGGGGCAGGACGATGTCAAGGACGCGGCGCGCATCCTCCGTGAAATTCCGTTACCCAGCCTCGAATATTACGGTTTCGTCGAAGGGAACGACATTGGCAAGGGGACCGTCGACGTTGTCGTGACTGAAGGTTTTGCCGGAAATATCGCTCTCAAGGCAGCCGAAGGAACCGCAAAGCAGTACACGCAGTATCTGCGCGAGGCCATGAACCGCACGCTTATGTCGAGGATAGGCTATCTCTTTGCCAAGGGCGCGTTTGACCGCATGCGTGAGAAGATGGACCCCCGCAAGACCAATGGCGGCGTGTTCCTGGGATTGAACGGCGTCGTCATCAAGAGCCATGGCGGCACCGATGCTTTAGGCTTTGCTTCGGCTATCGATGTGGGCTACGACATGGCCCACAACAAGCTCTTGGACAAGATCGCTGCGGATCTGACCCATTTTCACAAGAGCCCGGTTGGCGCGGCTTTCCAGGATGAGACCGAGAGCGCCGCCGAAGTTGAAATAGAGCAACAGGAAAAGTAGAGCTTCGATGATCCGATCCGTTGTAAGAGGTATAGGCGCAGCCAAACCGGCACGTCTGGTAAAGAACGCTGATCTTGAAGGGATCGTTGAAACATCAGACGAATGGATCGTGCAGCGAACGGGTATCCGGCAGCGCTACATTGCTGGCGAGGGCGAAACGACGGCTTCGCTGGGCGAAGCAGCCGCACGGGCAGCCTTGGACAATGCGGGCCTGACGCCGGACGATATTGATCTGATCATCCTCGCGACTTCGACGCCCGACAATACGTTTCCCGCCTCGGCCGTGGATATTCAGTCGCGCCTTGGTATGACGCACGGCTTTGCGTTCGACATGCAGGCCGTCTGTTCCGGCTTTGTCTATGCCGTTACCACGGCAGACCTCTATATTCGTGGCGGCATGGCAAAACGTGTCCTGGTAATAGGGTCCGAGACCTTCTCCCGCATACTGGACTGGAACGACCGCACCACCTGCGTGCTCTTTGGCGATGGCGCCGGAGCGCTGGTGCTGGAGGCCAGTGAGGGACGTGGGCTGACCTCCGACAGAGGCGTTCTTACAGCCAATCTGCGCTCCGATGGCTCGCACAAGCAGAAACTATATGTTGATGGCGGACCGTCCTCGACGCAAACAGTCGGCCATCTCAGAATGGAGGGCAGGGAGGTCTTCAAGCACGCTGTCGGCATGATCACCGACGTTATTGAAGCCTCCTTTTCCGAGGCGGGAATCACCGCTGAGGATATCGATTGGTTCGTCCCTCATCAGGCCAACAAGCGCATCATCGATGCCTCCGCAAAGAAGCTCAATCTTGCGGAAGAAAAGGTCGTTATCACCGTGGACCAACACGGAAATACATCAGCCGCTTCAGTACCCTTAGCACTAGCGACCGCTGTCGAAGACGGTCGCATCAAGCAGGGCGATTTAGTGCTCCTCGAAGCCATGGGTGGGGGCTTTACGTGGGGTGCAGTTCTGCTACGGTGGTAGCAGCTTGGTTGGGCGGGCAGATTAGTTCACGAACTTTTCCAAGCTGCTTGCCCGATCGGTTTTCATCCTATAACTTCCGCTGTCACCTGGTAGTTTTGCAACAAACGAGAGCTTTGAGATCGTATGGGGGGTAAGACCATTACGCGCGCTGATCTGGCTGAGGCAGTCTATCGCAAGGTAGGGCTTTCGCGAACAGAGTCAGCTTCACTGGTCGAGACAATTCTCGATGAAGTGTGTGACGCAATTGTTCGTGGCGAGACAGTAAAATTGTCATCGTTCGCCACGTTCCAGGTAAGAGACAAGAACGAACGAATTGGCCGGAATCCAAAGACCGGTGAAGAGGTTCCAATTCTACCGCGCAGGGTCATGACGTTCAAAGCGTCCAATGTTCTCAAGCAGAGAATTTTGCGTTCGCACCAGACGCGCAAGAAGAAATCTGCCTGACATTTAAGGTTTATGGCCCAATGAGCGAGATTACTGTGCGGTAATCTCGCGTCACGCTTGAAAAATGGACCACAAACCGCTGAAATGGACGTCGAATCAGAATTTCTCCTGAAAGGGTGAAATCATGGACAAGAGTCCCGACGCATTTAGAACCATCAGCGAAGTCGCAGAAGACCTTGATCTGCCACAGCATGTGCTGCGCTTCTGGGAAACACGGTTCACCCATATAAAGCCAATGAAGCGCGGCGGTGGCCGCCGTTATTACCGTCCTCTAGACGTTGACCTTCTCAAAGGTATCCGCCATCTCCTGTACGATCAGGGTTATACGATCAAGGGCGTGCAGCGTCTGTTGCGGGAGAACGGCACCCAGTTCATCATTGCCCTCGGCAGCGGTGACACGGCAGCCGCTGAGGCGATCAGCCAGCAGAAGCAGGCCACCGCACGTCAAGAAGAAGCGCTGGCCGCCGAACAGAGCAGAGCGGATGCCGACGAAGAAGCCGCAGTCATGGGCACGCCCAAATCCGCACCGCAGGGCCGGCGCCTGTTTGGATTGATCAAGGGCGATGATGAGGGTCCGGTAGCGGCTGATGGCAAGCGGCTTTCCAAGGACAATCGAACCTTGCTCCAGGAAACGCTTTTCGACCTGCTTGAGTGCAAGCGTCTCCTCGATCAGGTTCGTTAACGCCAAAAAAAGCCCAGCTTTCAAACAAATGAAAGCTGGGACTTGGGGGTTGGCCGTGGGGTGCGGCCTAACTGGTTGGGGGACCAGTTCCGGGAAAACGCAAGACTGGCTTAAAGGTTCCCGACAGAATCGGTTTATTTATCACCTGGCGGCCAACATACCGATGATGACGCCAAGACCGGCGATAATCATTAGTGTCGACACCGAGTTTTGTGTTGGCGTGTTGGCAATCTTGCGCGCTTGATATCCCAACCCTATCGCTGCACGCTGGCCGCGCTCTTTAATCTCATCAAGGGTTGAACGGTCCCCGTCCGTAAAATCGTCCAATAGTTCAATACCTTTATCAGAGAGCGTTTTGGCGATAGCAGCCAAGTCGCGTTTGAGTTCGGCAATCTCGCTTCTCAGTCGCGCCTGGTCGGTTTCACTTTGCATTGCATCGGTCATGTCGTCCATTGTGGTCGTCCTTCGTAAGCCAAGATTAGCGGCGTGAGAAAAGCCCGATCAGGAGAGCTGCACCTGCAACGAGCGCCAAGGTAGCAACCGGATTTTCCTTGGCGGTGTCTGCGGCATAGCGTGCCTGCCTGGTTGCAACCCGCTTCATGTCGTCAAATCGTTCACCGCTTAAATCCGAAAGGCTTGCAGTGATTTTCGAGATTTCTTTGCGCAAGGCCGCAATCTGTGCCTCAACGTCACCCTGTATCTCATCCGCATTCTTCGAGAATATCGCCATATCAAAGCTCCTTTTCATTGAGGAGGTATAACGGCGCGTGCCTTGCATATGTTCCGCAATTGTTTGATGGAACTTCGGAAGGGAAGCCAGCGGCGGGTTGGCATATGGCATAGACGCGAAAGTGCCCTTGCGCCGTCTGCTTGTGGTCAGACAGCACGCGGGTGTTTTCTGTTTGGCGATTGCGGTGGCACCTACATCGAATTGCCCCGCTGACGGCAACCGTCGTCAAGGTGTATTCTACTATCGCTTGCCGCTCATAAGCCCCAAAGCCCACGGCAAGCCATCTGGGAGGGGTTGAGGCAACTTATCGGCAGCCGGGATACCCCATCCCCAAGGGCCAATGTCTCATCTCTCCCCTTTTTGGGAACACTCTCGTCTCCCTCATTATCGGTAAGCTATGAGCCGGAGTGATCCCGTAGGCTGCTTGTCGGCTGGTGATGGGAAGTGCCCAAAGGCGCTTGACCCATCACCCGAAACTGGGGCGCGCCCCCAAAGCGGACTGGATGCTAAGGAAATGCCAAACGGCCAAATGGTCGATTTGTGCCCGATTTAGTTCAATCAAATTCATTAGACTGAACTAATCTCTAAGGTGTAAGATAATGAAGGCTTGGCCTCCGATCCCCCAATCCGGCCAAGCCTCTTGGGAGGAAGACCGCCACTGCACCCCCCGCAGGCTCGGCTCTTCCTCCCCACTTTTTTGGACGCTTGTCTCAGCAAAAGGCCACGCCCTGATCAAACTCCGCCTCAGCACAGGTCGTGAAAAACCTCCAGCTGGTCAAGGGCATCAAGGATCGTAGGTCATCGGCGGGCGTATCCTGGATACCCCATGCGCCCACCGGCTCGGATCGCCGCCGGATTTTTCTTGTCCGCACTTCCGCGGGGCCCTTGCCTCCTGTAGCGCCATAGGGTAATTGCTCCGCTGTCGATAGTGGTTTCCCCCAGAAGCCTCGCAAATAATCGGCAAGACTGTAGCCCTCAGCATTCCCCGGCAAACAAGCCGAACATTCTGAGGAGCAGATGCCCGGCTAAGTCGTTGATTTAGCAATAGTGTCGGAGTGTAGCGCAGCCCGGTAGCGCACTTGACTGGGGGTCAAGGGGTCGTCGGTTCGAATCCGGCCACTCCGACCATTTCGTGTAATGTTTTCAACGTTGAGCGGAAGTACGCTGCTGGCCAGCGTGAGGCCCGACAGTCCGCCAACTTCACGCTGGCGGACTATAAGTTTCAAGGTCAACTACCGCACGACAACCAAACGATTTGCGTGGAATTCGTCGGACTCGCTGTTGCCGAACGAGGTGCCGTAAGGATCTTGAGCGGTCCAGCTGATCCGGACCTTCTCCCCGACCGCCACGCCTCGTAAGTCAGCCGTTTTCGGCAATTGATATTTTGTGCCAGTGGTCAACTGAACAGTTTTTGATCGCGGGTCCAAGCTTTCGACAGTTCCTGTCGTGCTGAACAGCTGAGCGGCGGGATGGGCCGCCCTCATTGCGGATGGGTAACTCCTCGGCGCTTGCGCTGCGGCGGCGACACCTGTCGCCAGGGCGAGTGCAGAGATTGCAAGAATGATTTTTTTCATCACTAACCTCCCTGGTCCTGTTTTGGACGGGAGCCGATGTGCCAGTCCGAGCTTCGACAAGGACTGCATCGTCCCGTCCCCACACCGGCACATCATGTGTCAGCTAGCGAGATCATACGTCTCAAATATACGCAAAAACAATGAATTGCATGTAATGTTGTTCAACTTCCGTTGAGCAGAAATTGATAATTGCGACTGGACACGGGGAGCCGAATTGAAGCAAGTTCTCAACTCGATAATGGATTGGAGGACGTATTGGCATCCTGGCGCGTGATCTATGTTGATGATGAGAGCGACATTCGCGAGGTCGCCTCAATGGCATTGGAATTGGATGCTGCTCTTGAGGTGAGAACCTGTGCTGGGGGCCAGGAGGCCCTCGAGGTGGCGAGGAGCTGGAAACCAAACCTGATACTGCTCGATGTCATGATGCCTGGCATGGATGGACCCATGACCTTGGAGGAGCTTCGCAGGGACGCGATCACGCAGAATATTCCGGTGGTCTTCATTACAGCGAGAACCCAGGCGCGCGATGTTGAGCGCTTTCTGCAACTGGGCGCAGCAGGCGTTATCGCCAAGCCGTTCGATCCTATGGCACTGGCGGAAGACGTGCGCAAATACCTGCAGGCGAGTTGAATATGGAAGACAAGCTTAATGAGCTGCGTCAGCGGTTTCTTGAGCGGTGCGGAACAAATCTTCCCCTGCTTCGCGCTGGCTATTCAATAGGCGAAGCTGCGCCAGTGGGCGAGCAGGCGGATTTCCTGCGGCTCATACATTCCCTGGCTGGCTCCGGTGGCATGTTTGGATTTCCGGCGATCAGCAACGCTGCGATGGAACTCGAAACGGTTCTTCAGGAAAATGGCGGCCAGACAAACGAAGATATGGTAAAGACCTTGCTGGATGGTCTCATCGCGGCAATGAATGACGCGCTGGAGACCAGGCAGGACGTCGGGAAGTCCTGATTTTATTTCGTCTGCTTGGCAAAACCTTTTCGGGTCATCTGGCCCCATTCGCTGCCGCCGCGTGCGTATTGCCACATACCTTTCAGGCGCCAGTAATTGTTGATTTGACGATAGCCGAAATTCTCCAGAACCGCTGCCCCGGTGAGAATGACCAGATCCCGTGCCCTCGGAAAACGCCGTAGTTCGACCTCCTCAAGGATCAGGGACATGACACTGATGAAGACGCCGTAAGTGAAAACCAAGGCGGTGAAGGCGAGGAGATAGTCGAGCGCGAGAATACCGAGCAGCCAAAAGGCTGGCATGAGAATATAGCCGAGAACCTCGATAACCGGCCCGATGACATCGACCAGGAATATGTGGCCAAAGCCGAGAAAGCCTATGCGGCCATAGCGGGGATTGAACAGCATTGAGCGGTAGCGGAAAAACACTTCCAGTGATCCCCGCTGCCAGCGCGACCGCTGCCGGCCGAGAACGTCAAGGGATCTGGGCGCCTCGGTCCAGCAAACGGGCTCCGGAATAAATTCAATCCTGTAATCGCGGTCGTTGTCCCGCATGTGGCGATGCAGCTTGACGATAAAATCAAGATCCTCGCCCATTGAGCCTTTTGTAAAGCCCCCCACCTCAACTGCCTCGCGGCGGCGAAATATACCGAAAGCTCCCGAGACGAGCATCAGTGTATTGATGCGACTCCAGGCGAGCCGCGCCATCAGGAATGCCCTCAAATATTCGACGATCTGCAGGAGCGGCAATAGTTTTCGGGGCAGCCGCACGTTCGAGACACGTCCGCCGCTGACCTCGGAGCCATTGGCGATCCGAATGGTTCCTCCCACCGCAATGGTCCGGACGGGATCATCCACGAATGGATGCACGGCGCGCAACAGCGCATCCGGCTCAAGAATCGAGTCTGCGTCGATGACGCAGAACAGGGGCGCCCGGGAAACGTTGATGCCAGCATTTTGGGCGTCGGCTTTTCCACCATTGTCTTTATCGACGACAAACAGGCGGTTGCTAAGCTGCGATGCGTAGATTCCCCGGATCGGCGCGTGCGACAGGGCTTCTTCGTATGGGCGGGTCACAAGACGCAGCTGATATGCCTCCTTCAGCCGGTCCAGTGTCGCGTCGCGTGAACCGTCGTTGACGACGATCACCTCGTAGGCAGGGTACTCCAGCGACAGCAGCGAACGCACGCTTTCAACGACATTCATTTCTTCATTGTACGCGGGCACCACCAGCGCAACCGGCGGCGCCACGTCGCTGTAGCGGCGCCACAGCAGTGTTGCCCTCGCAACCGGAGGGCGGCTGGAAAGTGCCATCGCTGCCAGCAGCAGCTGTAACAAATACACCGTCGTTTGTGCCAAACCGCACGTGATCACGAAACCTGCGATGATCGTGGCGCCCGTTGTGATCCAGTACAGCCAATCGTTCATTGTGCCTCGTACCCTTCTTCCGCGAGGAGCAGCGCGGCCGCCCGTTGACTGCGAGGTCTGCCACCCTTGGCGATGTCGACCAGCACAGTGCGGCCATCGGCCCCCAGATCGAAAAGCGCCTTGCTGGCCGCGTACCGGACCAGCCACTGGTCATCCTCCAGGAGCTCGCTCAATTGCCCGCTGGCCCTGTCGAGGCCAATGCGAGCCACCGCCGTCGCTGCTTCCGCACGGACCTGCCAATCAGCGTTCGTCAGCGCCCGTTCAATTGCAGTTGCTCCTGCCGGATGTGCGAGTTCGCCTATTGCGTGGATTGCTGCTGCACTGACCTCTGGCTCCCCATCCGCGATGCAGGCGGCAAACAGCGGCAAGAGCGAGTAATCGCCTGAAGTACCGAGCGCTTCGATCGCTGCGGCCCGGACGATCGAGGGCGTCTCTCCCGACTTCAGGATTTCTCTCAGTTCATCCAATCGCTCCGCCGGAAGGTGGCGAAAAAGACCAACCAATCGGCGCGAAGCCAAATCACCAGTGCCGAGTTGTTCCAGCAATTCCGCAAGTGGCACGTTGCTCCCGCCGGCGACAAGTCCAATTGCAGCTGAAAGTCGAACGTCTGCCGATCGATCCTTCAGCGCATTCCGAAGTGATACAGTGGTCTCGGGTCCGGGAAAAAACGGCAGAGCCTCAACCGCATGAATTCGGCTGGTCCGGTTGCCCCGGGCGGTGCGAAAAACGAGCTCTCGAGCGACCCCCGCGCGGGTCAGGACATTTACGAGGTTTGCATGTTCGTCGCCCCGCATGAGATTGAGAAATTCGAGCGACAGATCGACGGTTGTCGACATTGGAACTGTAGCCGCCTTGCTTAGAAATGCCTCTTGATCGCCGTCTTCGGTAAAGGCGAGAAATGCGGGAAGCAGTCGTTTCCGGGCCAGTTCGCGCCGTTCCTGCCTGTTGGCTCGAAACATACGCGCCGCGACAAGGCCAGTCATTACCAGTAGCGAGATGGCGGCAAGCAAAAGGGAAATGATCCAAAGGCCATACAACATCAAAACCGCCAGGTCATGCCAACGCCGTAAACGTCGCGATTGTAAGCATTCTCCCGTTCTTCATGGGCGAAGTTGGTCCGCAGCGTCACTTGCTCGTTTAAGTCGAATGAAAGGCCTCCGAAAATCGACTGTGTTGGGATCATTATGCCATCGGACGGTTCCAGCGCGTCGGAATAGCCAGCAAAGAGGCGCAGGCGATCGACGACGGACCAGTCCGCGCGGACCAGATAGCCTCCCGCATGGTGCTGCTGTTGATCGAACACATTGATCCATTTGGCCGTCAGGACCAGTTTGTCCGACCATAGCGACTGCTGCAATCCTGGTGAAACCGTTTCAACGTCGCCATCGCTATAGCGCTCGTATTTAAGATCAAGCGTTGCCGACAGGGGGCCGAAACGATCGGCGCCCTTTGTCACCAGAAGCGCACCACCCCCGCCAATGGCATATTGCGGTAGAAAATCCGCGTCGGGTGTGACTGAGGCAAACGCGTATCCGGAGAAAAGATCGCTGAATTTGTGCGCGATGCCGAGCTCCGCCTGCTGGTCCGAATGATCGAAGCGCGTGGCGGCGAAGAAGCGGGCGGTCAGTGTGGTATCTGGACCGAACGCACGCGACAGGGCGATGCTACCCTCTGACCAGTCTGGTTGCGATCCCGTCAAGGTGCTGTAGTTGCCGTCGATATCCAACCGCCAAAACTTGGGTGCAGGCGCATCGAGACGCTGTTGAACATCCACTGAATCCGGATCGAGGACAAGTGCCGCCTGGTAAGCCTGCAGTGCCGCCTTTTCCCGCCCTTGCGCGCGGCGGGCATCCCCCAGGCCAAGAACGGCATCGACATCGTTGCCATCAGCGGCAACGAGAGCTGCAAAGGCCGCTTCCGCTTCGGCTGCGTGACCCTCTAGAAGCAACACTCGAGCGCGCAAGCCCAGTATCTCCCGGTTATCCGGGGACGTTGAGGAGAGCGACTGCAACTGGGCCGCCGCTGCTTCGGTACCGCCTGTCCAGATTGACAAACGGACAAGACCGATCTTGGCATCAAGTGAATTCGGCGCAATGGCCAATGCTTTTTCGAAGCTGAGCCGCGCATCTTCAAATTTCTGTTGGTAGCCTTGGACCATTCCTAATGCGACCAACAGGTCGACATTGCGCGGGTCATGTGTCAGCGCCTTGTTGTACAAAACTTCCGCTTCGCCAAACCGCCCCTCCATACGCCGTTTGCGTGCTTCATCTGCCAATTGAACAACTGGATCCAGGCGCGGAACCGGAGCCGCCCCGCGTACAAGCTTGTCTGACTTTTGTGCTGCGGCGCGCGGCCGGGCTTTTTCCGCTTCTGCTTTGGCAATGTTCACTTGAAGGACCTTGGCATCGGCATCATCGGGCCGTTCTGTCAGCACCTGGTCAACGAACATCTTTGCCCCGGGAAGATCGCCACGCCTGAAAGCGATCTGGGCAAGACCAAACTTGGCATCAACATAAGCTGGCGATATTTCAAGCGTTCGCTTGAATGCCGTTTCTGCGCCTCCGATGTCTCCCAGAGCGAGGAACGTGAAACCAAGCTGAACCAGGACATCGGCATTGGCCGGCGCAAGTCTTGCGGCTTCTTCCAGCTTGGACCTTGCCTCGTCAAACCGGTCATGGAGCCGCGCGTCCACTCCTTCCTTGTAGAGGCGTTCTGTCTCGCTCGTCTGCGCCAGCGCCCAGGACGCGCAGAAATTCAACGCGAGCGCGGCCGCAATCCTCCAGATGAAGCGTCGCGCCGGCATGCCTATCGCCTCGCAGCAAGCAGCCGGGAGATACGCGCGAGCAGTTCGTCTGGAATGAACGGTTTGACGAGATAATCGTCAGCACCCCGATCAAGTGCACTGACGATATCCTTCTCACTCTTGCGCGCGGTAAGCATGACAACCGGCATTTGCGCGAAATCCGGATGTTGCTTGATGTGCCTTAAAACCTCAAACCCATCCAGCATCGGCATCATCGCATCCAGAACAACGAGGTCTGGCTTTTCTGCCGCCATAGCTATGAGTGCTTCCTCTCCGTTTTCAGCGCGGATGACCAAATAGCCCTTGGCCTTCAGCTTATACTCAACGAGTTCAAGCAGCAGGGGATCATCATCGCAAATGAGGATTTTTGTTTTTTCGGTCATACAGATACCCAAGCCATGTCGTCGTTCAAAAATGTCAGAATCACATTTAAGATTTGCACCGCAGGAATTTGCTACCTCAGCCCATGCACGGCAAACCCGGAAAAAGATCGCCATGAAGGAAAGGTGGTACGGAGTCTGTCGATCGTTGCCAGCAACAAAGGCAGTTTCCCTTTAAAACTGATTCTGTCGCCGGAAACCTTTATCTCATGACTGAACGCATAAATCATCCCCCGGTCTAATGAAATCGGCTTATCTGACACCAACACAGCATCGGCTTCGGAAAAACGCACGACCTCAGCTGTGCCGGTGTTCGACCGAACATAGGTGCGGTGGACCTCGTCCGGAACCGGACCACTTTCCAATGCTATGATGATGTTGACACCGTGCAGGACGCCAAAGTTCAGCCACGGCTCGGACGCTTCCACAATCACCTCATCACTGGTCCTGTAGGCCATCACGGTGAAGGACGATACAAATGATTGTATACGCTCGATCGCATCCCGCCCGTCAACATCGTCAATGAGCCAGAACGGAACGACGACCTCTATGTTGCTGCGCCATAGCCTGTGAAGTTCCTCCAGTGTGTAAGACCAATCTTTCCAGATTGCCTGTCGATCAAATGCATAGGCCGGCGATATGTAGGGCTCGATATCATATTGGATGCCTGCGAGCCGTCCATTCGCCATGGCTGCGTCCTGAAATCTTGAGATAGCACTCGTGCGCGCCAGCGCATTCGTTCTTCCGTCGCCGCGAACCATCTGGGGATCGCCTTCAACAGCAAACACTGCAATGCCAGCATCGGCTGCTTCAGTCAAAAATGTCCCTAGCAACTCAGGATGCGCAACTTCACCCGCGGCGATGTCGAGCTGGAGATAAAGGCGATTGAGTTGCATGGATGTGGCCCAAGCGAGAATTTCGGCCGGGTTTTTTCTGCCAGTCTTCCGGTTGCCAGACCCAGGATGCCAGGATAGGGCGGGTAGCCAGCTTCGCACCCGGCCGAAGGGCGATCGACCGGATGTCGATCGTGCCCGCTGTCTCAGGACAGAGGAGCACGATCTGTTCAGTGCCATGTCCAGGCAAGCCACGCCCGGCCGGATCCGGCAGCCACAATTCAACCGGTGTTGTCTTACTCTCGGGAAAGAACGGTGCAGTCGCTGGAACATCCGCTCCGGCCGCAACCGCTGCAGATCGGAACTGGCCGCGGGCAACACCCCCCATCACGATGGATTGGTCGAGGCCTTGCGGGATACGGTGGGCCGTTGGCTTCAGAATCAGACCCGCGGGCGCCGTGCCAGGCTTGCAGGTCAACTGCAGTCCATTGCGCTTGTTCTTGAACGACACGCGCTTTTCCCGCCCGAAGACCGTTCCATCCAACAGAGGCAACACGTTGGTTTCAAATGGCAAAAGGGGCAAACGCGGCGTTGCGCCGGTGTTTTCACCATGTGCCCGCTCGGGAACGAACTGCCCGTCTTTTGTCAAACCCTCGATGACAAGGCGGGAGGGCGCTTTGGCGCTTTTAGCGATGAGATCCATCCAGATGATGTCCGCTTGGTTCATAACGCTGTCTTGCCATTCGCAACCGGCACTATGTCGTTCGGTCTTGAGCAGGACCGGACCTGACCTTTCTTTGCACAAATTGAGCCCATCAGCGTTCGCGGATAATGCGCACCCGATCAGTAAGGCGGCTTGCAGCACCAGTGGTTCGACGCGAAGACGCATGGCGGCCATTCGTCATGTTTTCTCAGAGATTTTCGGCGACACGCTATTGGCCATGACATCGCGAATGACACGGGCAACGTCGATTTCTGTAGTTCTGGTCTTGGTCAACGCTGCCGTAACACTCTCTCTGAGGGCGCTCGCTGATGTCCATCGCCGAGAAAATGATGACTGCTGTGCCTGTGGGGATAAACGGAAGGAGGTCGGCGCCGGAACCGTCCGGTAGGGAGAGGTCGAGGATGACGGTTGAATAGTTATTGCCGGCCAAATGCTCCAGGGCTTCAGCGCTTGTGGTCACCCCATCGATCAGAACATCATCGCCCAATGCGGCCGCGATCACCTCTCTGACGCCGGGATCATCCTCGATGTGCAGGATCCTTGGTTTACCGGCGGATGTTTGGCAAGCCTTGCGGATCGCCAGACCAAATCGCTCGGGATCAACCGGCTTTTGTATCCAATCCACCACACCAAATGCCGAGCCATTGATCGCGGCCTTGGCTTCGTCGACGATTGCAGAAATGACCACGACGGGTAACTGTTCAGTGGCTTTGTTAGCTCTCAGCTCCCTGAACACGTCGATGCCGCTTTCACCGGCAAGCCGGATGTCGAGGGTCATGGCCTTATAGTCGTTTTCTTGAATCATCCGGCGAGCCGAGGCAACACCGTGGGCGATATCGCAATCGATCCCTTCATTTGCGAGTAGAATTCTGATGAGCCTTGCAACGTCATGATCGTCTTCGACGACCAGAACGCGGTCCCATCCCTCGGGGACAGAAGGCACGGGCAATTCGACTTGCTCGGCCACGGGAATATCGATGTAGAAAGTGGTTCCCTGACCCATCTCGGATTCAAATGAAAGTGCTCCGCCAAGGCGCTCCGCGATCGCCTTGGAAATGGATAGCCCGAGCCCGGTGCCGCCTTTTTGTTTGGTATCGGAGGAATCGGCCTGTTCAAATTTGCCGAACATTCGCGATCGGAACGCTTCGGGGATGCCCGGGCCACGGTCACTGATGGCTACGCGGATGCCTTTCGGCTGGGGGTCGAGGGATATCGACACTTCCCCGCCCGGAGGAGAAAACTTGATGGCGTTGGACAACAGATTGTTCATCACCTGGTGGAAGCGGTCGCTGTCGACGAGCACCTCCGCTCCCGCTGTATTGTCCGTGACGGTCCAGCCGATGCTGTGCTCGTTGAAATAGCCGCTATTGGCCTCGACCGCCTGATCGATGAGCTGCCGCAAGCCATAGCGCTGGATATGGAACGGCATGCGACCGGATCCGATCCGTTCCATGTCGAGAATGTCATTGATCAATCTGACGAGGCGCTCGCTGTTTGCCTGGGCTATCTGGAGGAGCGCATTGGCCTTGGGCGGAAGCTCGCCCGCCGCTCCGCCGGTTATCAGACCCAAAGAGCCCCGGATCGAGGTCAGTGGTGTCCTCAGTTCGTGACTGACGGTCGAGATGAATTCGTTCTTCATCTGCTCGGCCTGCTTCTGGGCGGTAATATCGATCAGAAAGCCCTCCCACAGCGTCTGGCCGTTTTCATCTTGGCGCGGCTGTGCTTGACCGCGAACCCAGATTTCCGAGCCATTGCTCATGGAATAAGGCGTTTCCAAATCCCAGGCGGTTGAATTCAATGCAGCTTCCCGCAGCTTGGCGGTGACCTCGTCTCTGTAGGCGTCGGGCACCCTCGACATGGGATTGATGCTGCCGTTGACGAAATCCTCGGGCGAAACACCCAGCAGCCGCTCCACGCCTTTCGAGACGAACAAGAGCGTTGGCTTTCCTTCGGGAGATATTCTTTGCTGGAAGAACATGCCCGGCGCATTGTCGGTAACGCCTTGAAGGCGTGCGACGGCATCGCGCATCGACGCAAGGGCCCAGCGCCGCTGACGATCTCCGAGAACCAGCAGCCCGATCAGGATCGTCGCGGCAAAGTTTATCGGCAAGGTGAAGGGCAGAACGTTCTTCATCAGGAACAGAGCGGTTTCTCGGGGCAACAGCACGAGCGCCGACAGGGGCAGCACCGTGGCAACCAGACCCAAGGCTATAAGATCCTTAAGCGCCAGTGGCCGATTCCGTGCCACGAAATGCCGGTATGATGCGCCTCCGATCGCTGTTATCACGATGCCAACGACAGCGGTAAAAGCCCCGGCATCGAGCCAAAAGCGTACGGCAATCACGATCGCCGCGGTGACCGCTACGCCCACAATTCCGCTGAATCCGGCGGACAATGCGATCACGACGTTTCGTGCATCCAAAAACATCCCCGGCAAGATTTCCAGGGGGTCGGCCATCGAGAGAAAACCGGCAATCCCGAAGATCAGCCCGACGATTAAACGTCTCGCCAGCGGCTTGCGATCCAGATTCTGACCCGAGCAGGGCCAGAAGCAGCGCTGCCACTACGAGGACACTCGCGCTCTGGATGAGGTGAATAACTGTTTCGAATGACATCGGGCTTTTCCCTGTTTGGCTTGACGATAATAGAACCTAACCTAATAATTTATTCTGCAAACAGGTTTGGCGAGTGGAGACCGGTCGCAAACTGTCGCGATCAATGAATGCCGGCCGTCCGATTGGGGGTGTTCATCTGGCTCTGCCTGCAGCTTCCCGGCAGTTTTTGTTGCTCCGGCGGGCGTTGCCACGATCTGGGAAGATATGGGGTTCCGGGGTGGAAAGTTCATCTGCAGGAAACACGTTCGCTCCTGCGAAACGCACACGATCTCGATGCGGACGAAGGGTTGGTCAGCAAAGGCGCAGCGGAGGAGAACGCCATAGTCGAACCGCGCTATATCTGAGAACGTTGGATTTGAAGGCGCGATCCACATCCTGAGTTGAGTGGGGACCGGTTATGTGGGGCGTGGTTTGCCGGACTGCTCCTGGACCATGTACTCCGCGTACCAGTTGGGCCAGTCCTCATCCCGGTGGCCGAGCCCCTTTTCGAATTCCCCGTGTGCAGTCTCCGCACGCCGTAGCGCGCCCGCGAGTTCCGTCGACGAGGTGAACGCCGTTTCGTTTACGTCCACGCGTCCGGGCAATCGCGCAGTCAATTCCTGGAACAGCCAGCCATTGCCGTCCGGGTCGCTGAAGGACGCGAAGGAGCGGTAGCTGCCGCGCGCGGGATCCGGACCGCCAACCCGCGTGCGTCCAAACAGATAAGGTTCGTCCGGACCTGTATATACATCGCCGGCGGGGTGAAACACGTCACTGACGTTGACGCCGCGACCACGCAGCTCTTTGCAGGCCGCCTCGATGTCGGAGACGATCAGGTACAGCCCTTGGGCGGAGCCGGGAGACGCCGCGGTGACGTTCTTGCCGAAGATGACCGAGCAACCGGAGCCAGGCGGTGTGAACTGGATCACGCGGAAGTCATTGCTGGCGAAATCGGCGTCGAGCCTCCAGCCGAGGCCTGCGTAGAATTCCTTGGCGCGATCAACGTCCGAAACCGGAATGACGACGATTTCGAGCTTCATGTCGACTGTCCGCGATCCAGGTGTCTCTGCTGTTGTCATGGCATCGTCCTCCTTGAGGCGTACTAAGACCACAGATAAGGGTAGTGCGGACAAAGATCGGTGTAAAATGAATTATTGTGATCATGCTCAACCCCATGGTAGCGTCCGGCCCTCATCGGATTGGATGTCGCGACTCCCGTAACCCCCAGTATTTCCTCTATCTATCCAGCGATTTTTTCCGGCGTGAGCGTCAATGGACTTCTTCAAAAGTCGGCCGTAATACCTCATACTTTCAAGCGAAATAGCAAAGCGAGTTCACAATATGCCACCTATCAATCTCGCCATCGTTGGCGTTGGCAAAATCGTCCGCGATCAGCATTTGCCTTCGGTGGCAAAAAGCGCGGATTTCAATCTTGTCGCGACGGCGAGCCGCCATGGCACGGTCGATGGCGTGCCCGCCCACAAGACTATCGAAGCGATGCTGGACGCAGACTCTTCGATAGATGCAGTGTCTTTGTGCATGCCGCCGCAATATCGTTACGAAGCTGCACATAAGGCGCTTTCGGCCGGTAAACATGTTTTCCTGGAAAAGCCTCCTGGAGCCACACTTTCCGAAGTCGCTGATTTGGAAGCGACGGCAGCAGCCAAGGGGGTATCACTCTTCGCGAGCTGGCATTCGCGCTATGCTCCGGCTGTTGAGCCCGCCAAGGCTTTCCTCGCTTCGACGCGTATAAAAAGCGTGAAAGTCATTTGGAAGGAAGACGTCCGCCATTGGCACCCGAATCAGGCCTGGATCTGGCAGGCAGGCGGGCTTGGCGTTTTTGATCCAGGTATCAACGCCCTGTCGATCGTCACCCATATATTGCCGCGGGCCGCCTTCATCACGGCCGCGACACTTGAATTCCCGGAGAATTGCGACGCGCCCATCGCGGCTGAGCTGCATTTGACGGACGCCGGCAACCTGCCAATACATGCCGTGTTCGATTGGCGGCAAACTGGAAAGCAGACCTGGGATATCATCGCGGAGACCGAGGCAGGTACCATGGTCCTCGCCGAAGGCGGCGCGAAGCTTTTGATCGATGGCGATCTCAAATTTGCGGAGCCTGAGCAGGAATACTCTGCGCTCTACGCCCGGTTTGCCGAAATCATAAAATCGGGGACGTCCGATGTCGATCTGGCGCCGCTCCGCCACGTGGCCGATGCTTTCTTGCTTGGGAAGCGGAAGCTTGTGGCGGCTTTCCTCGAATGATTTCATATGGGATGGTTGCAGGTGCTTTCATCCTGTTTTTCAAAGAGTTGGCTGCTTGCCTTGATGTAGAGGAGGCCCAGCATGGATCGATTCACCGGCGGTTGCCTGTGCGGTAACGTCCGAATTGTGGCGTCGGGACCCCCATACCGGGTCGGCATTTGCCACTGTCTTGACTGCCGCAAGCATCATGGCGCCCTTTTTTACGCTTCTGCGGTGTTCCCTCAGGATGCGGTGACGATCGATGGCGAAACGGGCGACTACGCCGGGCGTTATTTCTGTCCCCGCTGCGGCTCGTCCGTTTTCGCACGCACCACAGATGAAATCGAAGTGTACCTCGGATCTCTGGATGCCCCTGATCAACTGATACCAACTTACGAAAGCTGGATCGTCCGACGCGAGGCTTGGTTGCCGCCATTTCCGCTCACGCGACGATACGACCGCAATCGCGAGGCCACGAGCCGTTTTGAGGAGTAGGTCGCGGGAGCGGTGCAAAGCCATCGTTACAAGGCAACACAGATGTATGCCCTGATCGGCATCTCGAACCAGATGCTTTCAAAGACGGCGCGTTCGGTCATACCGCTGCCTCACTCCGGAAGACCGGCCTTGCGGTAGCCATCAACGAAATGTTCAAGCTGCCGCAGCGCCGCGGAATGGCTCCGTCATGGCCCAGTGGCGGGTCGTGAAATGCGGGTTGCCGACGAGAAACAATTCGGCCTCTGCGCGCGCCTCGTCGAGCCGGCCGAGTTGTGCGAGGCTTGCCGCCAGGAAACGGCGTGAGCTTGTACGATAAGTCTCGTCCCTGCGCAGGGTCTCGACAGCGGCTTCGTATTCGCCGGCGGCATATTGCGCCTGGCCGAGCGTCAGGTAGTACCAGCTCGCCGGAAACGGGTTCAGCCGGAACGCCTTGCGAATGTGCTCAAGGCCTTCATCGATCCGCCCGGCCAGGACCGCGATGTCGGATAGTGCCGCCCAAGTATCGGCTTCGTTGGGGTCGAGCTCGATCGCCTTGGCGAATTCCGCCTCCGCCTCGGCGAAGCTGCGCTCATAGGCAAGCAGGTAAGCCAGGATCCAGTGACAGCCTGCATCGTTTGGATCGATCGCGACAGCTTTGCGCGCCAGTTCCAAGGCAACGCTACGGGTAGGTTCGGTTGGTCCACCAGAATGTACCCATCCCATCCAATGGTTCATGGCAAGCCAGCGATAGGCCTCGGCGTATCCCGGATCGAGTGAAATCGCACGCGTGAGCATCAGATGTGCTTCCTGCGCCGCCTGCGGCGAGTCATCCATCAGCCTTCGCGCCCGTACGCAGAGATCGTAAGCCTCGAGATTTTTGGGCCGATTGCGCGGAGGCGGTGCGCGCAGCCGCCCGAGCAGCGCCTCGACGATCTTGGCCGTCACCTCGTCCTGGACGGCAAATATATCTTCCAGGCTGCGATCGAAGCGTTCCGCCCAGAGATGATCGCCACTCACCGCGTCGACCAGCTGTGCGTTGATGCGCACGCGCCCCGTGGCGCGTCGTGCGCTCCCCTCCAGCAGGTAGCGGACGCCAAGGTCCTGTGCAATCTCGCGCACGTCCATCGCCTTTCCTTTGTAGGCAAAGGCCGAGTTGCGCGCGATGACGAACAGGCCGGAGGTCCTGGAAAGCTCGGTGATCAGGTCTTCGGTCAATCCGTCCGCGAAGGATTCCTGTTCGGGATCGTTGCTGACGGTAACGAAAGGCAGCACGGCTATCGATGGTTTGCTGGGTAGCGGCAAAGGTATCCGCTTCGCGCCACCGAGCTGTTCGATGGCCCCCGTGAAGCGGTAGCCGACGCGCGGAACCGTGACGATCCATTGACCGCCGTTGCTGGCCGGACCAAGCAGCTTCCGCAGCTGCGCAATCTGCACGGTGAGGTTGCCTTCCTCGACGGCGGTGCCCGGCCACGCGGCGTCCATCAACTCGGCCTTGCCCAGGATTTCGCCTGGCCGTTCGACAAGCGCCGCAAGCAGCTTTAGCGCGCGGTAGCCAACGGCAACGGAAACACCGTTCCGAAGGAGCGTTCCCGCACCCGAATCAAGCACGAACGGACCAAAGGCAAAATGGGATCCCATACGGCGCATCAATAGCCCGTCTAAACGTTTTTGGAAACTATTGGGGCGCCAAGAGCGTGGTCCGGTTAGTCAAGCAAGACCACGGCCTCCACCTCGAAGAGCATGGGGTCAACGGCAAGCTTGGGAACGGGAATCAGAGTCTGCGCCGGCAGCGCCTCACCGAACATTTCCTTGACGTTCCGGGTCAAAATCTCAAGCTTGGACATATCGTGATTGACCACGAAGACCGTGAGCTTGGCGACCTGATCCGGTTTCGCACCAAGCCCCTCAAGCGCAGTGCGCAGATTGGCATAAGCCTGCTTGACCTGCGCGGCGAAGTCGGGCGACAGAGCTCCCGTGCTATCTTGGCCGCCTTGTCCGGAGATGTAGGCCACTTGGCCTCCGCTGGGCACGATCACCGCCGTGCTGTAGCCATTAGGCGACGGATCGTAGAGGTTTTTTGGATTGACGATGGTCAGCTTGAGATCATTCTCATTCGCTGTCGTCGCAGTGGGAACTCCCATGGTCATGAATATTAGCCCTCCGATGAGCAGATGCTTGGTTGCGCGTGACATGATTTTCTCTTGGCTCTGCGGACAGCGAGCAACGTACCTTCGTGCCGGCAGGATTGATCTTTAATCATAGCCGATGCGATTGACTCGTACGGCGTACGATTCAATCGCATCGTACGCCGTACGAGTCAATCGGTCAGGATCGACATTCGTCGCATTGTCGGCTTAAATCGACCTTTATGATCAGCAGGGAAGACGGATGGCAGCCAAACGTAGCGGCGGTCAGGGCAAACGGTCTCAACGGATAGGTGTGTCACTTCAATCCGTGCAGGAACCACGAAGTGAAACGCCTCTGTCTCTGGAACGTATCGTGGCGACCGCGGTAGAAATGCTGGACGCCCAAGGGGTCGAGGGATTGACGATGCGCAAGTTGGCCGATCGCGTCGGCTCCGGCGCGATGAGCCTGTATTGGCACGTCGACAACAAAGAGCAGGTCTTTGATCTGGCACTCGATTCAGTGCTCGAATATCGCGGATCGCCGCAAACAGTTGAGTCTCAAGACTGGCGCGGCGAAGCCGTTCATATGCTCGAAGACTGGCGTGCGAGCATGCTGCGCCATCCCTGGTCGGCAGCGCTGTTGCCGCGCCGGGCACTCGGCCAGAACATCCTCAACCGCCTGGAACTGTTGGGCAAGACCTTGTCCAGGGCCGGTGTAGCGGACGCAGATCTGAACGTCGCGATATGGTCGCTGTGGAACTATGTGATGGGCGCCACCATCACCCGGGCGAGCTTCGACCGCTCGGACGACGACAGGGCCGCCGCGCAGCAGCGCCTTGAGCATCTCAGTGAACGCTACCCGACAATCGAACGCACTCGTCTGCTGTTGGACAATGATTGGGATGGCGCCTTCCGGAAGGGTCTTGACTTCGTGCTTGATGGCCTCTCGCCACGACAATGAACTCTTCCTTCCTCTCCCACGCAAATGAGTAAAAGGCGAGACTCAACGCGATTGCATCCGGTCCGCCGGTTTTGGAAGTTTTTGGAACTATTTGGGAGAGTTTAAGTACGGCACCGTTTGGATACTGCAAAGTCCGGCTTCATTCAAACAGAGGCTGTTTCGAAATCCACATGACTGCCGAAAGCACGACATCACAGCGAGAGTATCGGGTTCCGTTGGCAGCAATGGCGGGCCTCATCGCGACCGTCACGTTGGGCGCGGTGGCGGCCGGGGTGACCTATCCGCTGCTCAGTTTCATCCTCGAGCGCCAGGGCACATCACCCAGCCTGATCGGCCTGTCGGCAGCGATGATGCCACTGGGCTTCATCGTATCGGCGTACTTCACACCGGCGCTGGCGCGGCGCGTGGGCGAGGCGCGGCTGGCCATCCTGTGTTCGATCCTGGCAGCAGCCACCCTGGTTGCGATTGCCTGGACGCAGGATGTCTGGGCCTGGATGCCGCTGCGTTTCCTGCTCGGATTCTTCACCAAACCGCCTTATGTGATCAGCGAAACCTGGCTGATCTCGATCACGCCCGCGTCGCGCCGGGGCCGCATCATGGGCCTCTATTCAGCAATCGTTTCGGGCGGCTTCGCTATCGGTCCGTTGTCGCTTGGCCTGGTCGGCACGGAAGCGTGGCCGCCCTTCATAATCGCCGTCATGGCTCTGCTTCTTTGCGGTCTGATTGTGCTTGCCGTCGTTCCGCGCCTGCCGCAGATGCCGCACGAAGGCCAGGCAACATCGGTCGGCGGCTTCTTCGCACTGGCGCCGCTCCTGTTGTTTGCGGTTTTTGCCGCAGCCGCTTTCGAGCAGACCCTGATTTCGTTGTTCGCGGTCTACGGCGCCGCGCTGGGCAGCTCCGAAAGTCGCACCGCTTCGCTGATCGCCTGTTTCATCGCAGGCGATGCCGCGCTGCAGATTTTGCTCGGGCGGCTGGCCGACCGGTTCGGCTCGACGCGGATCATGCTGTTCTGTGCCCTGACTTCGCTGGCCGGTTGCCTGGCTCTGTCGGCTTTCTTCCACTCGTGGCTCATCTGGCCGCTCGTCTTCGTCTTGGGCGGGGTTTCGTTCGGGATCTACACCATGACATTGATCCAACTCGGCGAGCGTTTCGCTGGTCGGGCCTTGATCGCCGGCAACGCAGCATTTGCGCTCGTCTGGGGATTCGGCGGCATTGTCGGCTCGCCCGCGACTGGACTGACGATGCAACTGATCGGACATCAGGGGCTGCCATTGTCCCTTGGCCTGTTATGCTGTGTACTGGCGGTGTTTCTGATGGCGGAGAGGCGTGATTGAAGCACTTGCCCGTGCCGCATATCCGGACCCGTCCAAATCGCCTGTTTGCGGCGCGACAGGCGCGTTCAACGATAGCCGTCTCCGGTTTGTTGATTATTACTTGCGAAGTCGGGTGCGGATTGACCCTGTAACCATGCATCGATGCCTTGTGCCGCCGCTCGGCCGGTGGCAAAGCAGGCAGTAAGGAGATAGCCTCCGGTCGGCGCTTCCCAGTCAAGCATCTCCCCGGCGACAAAAACGCCTGGGATCGTCTTCAACATGTATCCGCCATCAACGGCGTTCCAATCAACGCCGCCCGCCGATGAAATAGCCTCTTCGATAGGGCGCGGCCGGAGAACCGGGACCGGCAAAGCTTTGATAAGCTGGGAAAGACGTTCCGGATCGGCAAGATCAGCGTCACTTCCGAACTCCCGCAAGAGCGCAGCTTTTACGCCTTCAATGCTCGCCCCCTTGCGGATACGACTGGAGAAACTTGCCTTACCGTCTTGCCGCGCGAGGTCCCTTGCCAGCCGTTCCGCGGTTCTCCCGGGCATAAGGTCGAGTATGAGCGCCGCCTTGCCCTCTGTTTCAAGACGGTCGCGCAAACTCGCAGCGTGCGCATAGACGAGGCCGCCCTCAATGCCGTCCCGTGTTACGACGAGTTCGCCAGGAAATACACCCGCGTCCGATGAAGCAGTCACCGATTTCACCGGCTCGCCGGCGAAACGATCCCGCAACATTGCAGTCCACTCGATATCGAAACCACAATTTGCAGGTCGGAATGCGCTGACCTCGACACCTTTGTCGCGCAACCAGGACATCCAGGCTCCGTCGGATCCCAGCCGAGGCCAGCTTGCACCACCAAGTGCCAGCAGCACCGCATCGCATTGGACGGTCTTTGACCCGGCAGGAGTGTCGAACGCGTAACCGTTCTCGGCAAAACCCGTCCATCGATGCCGGGTCAGCAGCTTGACACCGCGCCCTTCGAGCCTGCCAAGCCAGGCACGCAGAAGCGGCGAAGCCTTCATGACCCTTGGAAAGACGCGGCCGGAGGATCCGATGAAAGTCTCCGTGCCAAGTCCGGTCGCCCAGTTGCGCACATCATCCGGCGTGAAGGCGTCAAGGGCAGGGCGCAAGCGCTGCGCGGCGGGGCCGAAGCGTTGCACGAAGCGCGCATAATCCTCGGCATGAGTGATGTTAAGGCCCGACTTCCCCGCCAGCAGAAACTTGCGGCTTACCGTCGGCATGCTGTCATAGACTGTCACGGAATGTCCGCAGGAGGATAGAACCTCCGCCGCCATGAGGCCCGCGGGCCCGCCACCGATAATTCCGACCTGTTTTGTTTTCATAGTGCTGCCTGACCACCGAACTCGCTCGGCCAAGTCATGGCCTGCGCGGGCATGAAGTGCAAGGCAACTTGATCAGCGTGACAATAGCCGGTGAAGATGCTTTCCGGCGATCGGGAGCCCCAGATCAGCCATCACCCATCCGCTTATTTCCAGACCTCGATCTTGGCGATCTTGTTGTCTTTGGTCATGGTGAGCTTGTACTGCTCGAACCGTGTCCTGTCGTCGCACGTCACACGGACAACAGTCGGCCCCATCGACGACAACACTTTGTCGACTTGCGCGTTGGAGACCTGATCGCACCAGAAACCCGCATTGCGGATTGCTCTGGCGGTCCTGCGTTCAAGCATGTTCGTCTGTGCTGATTGGGCGGACGCAACATCGCTGGCGCACAGAAGGACCAGAAGAGCGGGGAGGATATACTTCATGCTGACCCCATCGAGATGTTGCGCAGGCACGCAAAATAGTACCGGTCCTGAATGGAAACCCATTATGCGTTGCAGCATGCTTTGCCGTGGCAATCATTGCAACGATGTTACTGTAACAGCTTTGACGCGGCAAATATTTTGCACCAACATTTGGCGGGGCAATGGGGTGCCTCCCTCCTGTTGCCTCACCTGAGCGGGTCCGGTTATTGATGGCTGGCCTCCCTTGTCAGCCAAAGCCGCATTGGCGGATAATTCTGGACCCGCTCGGGTAGATTGTGTGTGATTTATTCTTGGGACGGCGCAGAATTTTGAGGGCATAGTAAGTAAAAGAGTCTTTCAGGGGCAAAACGAATGAATACTGCGGCGATCCGGGACATCACCATCAAGGCGAGCGTCCTGTTTGCACTCGGCTTGGCTCTCGTATTTGGCTGTATAGCGGTTTCACAGGCACAGACCGCAGTGTCATCACCCCCTCCTGAAAAGGTCGAACAGCTCCTGAAGCTGTTGGACGATCCGGATGTCAAAGCCTGGATCACCGCAAAGGGTGCGCCGCAGGCGGCGGAGACTCCGGCCGCGCCTGCAGCGGATGAGATTATGCTTTGGTCAAACGCCGTTCGAGCGCATTTGCGGGGCCTGGGGCAAGCCGTTCCGGCAATTCCTGCCGAGTTTTCGGGGGCAAGCTCCACGATAATGACCGAGATCAACGGGAGAGGTCCGGGAGCAATCCTGCTCCTGTTCGGCGCATTTGCGGCCCTCGGCTTCGGCGCCGAATTTGTCTTCCGGCGACTGGTCAGCCAGGCGATACGGCGGAACGTTACACCCGATGCGGTCGAGGGAGGCACGCCCGCACGGCATCACGTGATCGGCCGGTCGATCTTCGCAGCCATCGCACCCTTGGTGGTCTTTGCTTTGGCCAGCATCGGTGCGTTTCTTGCTTTCACCTGGCCCCCGCTGCTGGCCATGCTTGTCCTTCCCATGCTTGTCGGCCTGATTGCCTGGCGCGTGATCACGCGGTTGACCGCCATTCTCCTGGGATTTCATCGCGGGCAATCACCTGCAGGTGAGCACGGCAAAATGCGTCTCATTCCGATGGATGATGTGATGGCCGGCTTCTGGTATCGGCGCGTTGCCTTGTTCACAGGCATCTTCTTGACGGGATGGGCGGCTGCGAGAGTGATGACCGCACTCAATTTCACACCCAACGTCAAGAGCCTGATCGTCTACTTCATCGGCCTTGGGCTTCTGGCGGTTGCACTCGAAACCGTATGGAACCGCCCTGAAGCCCCCATTGCTTCAAGAGCCTACCGCGTCAAGGAATGGCTGCTCACATTCTATCTGTGCCTGCTCTGGTTGTTGTGGGTCGCCGGCATGAGCGGGGCGTTGTGGGTCGGCATCTATGCGCTCATCCTGCCACCGATTTTGAAGTCAACCAGCACGATCGTGAAGTCGTTCTTCTCTGGCCCTGATGATCAGGCAAAACCCAGGAATCCGGTCTTCGAAGTCCTCATAGAGCGTGGGGTAAGGGTGGTCATCATCGCGCTCGCGGCGGCTTGGCTCGCCGCAGTCATTCGCTTGCGTGCAAGCGGATTGATGGAGGACGAGGCTGCCAGCCGGATCATCCGCGGCGTACTGAGCGGCGTGGTGATCCTGCTTGCCGCGGATCTGATCTGGCATATGGTCAAGGGCCTCATCAATCAGCGCATCGAGCGCGCCCGCATCGAAGGCGGCGACGAAGCCGCGCTGGCCCGCAGCGGACGGCTGATGACCCTGCTGCCGATCCTGCGCAATTTCCTGGCCGTGCTGATCGCCGCCATCGCCGTCATGATGGTCTTGTCCGGGCTTGGCGTGGCGATCGGTCCATTGATTGCCGGCGCCGGCATATTCGGCGTTGCTATCGGCTTCGGCTCGCAGGCGCTGGTCAGGGACATCATCAGCGGGGTGTTCTATATGACAGATGATGCGTTTCGGGTGGGGGAATATATCCAGAGCGGCAGTTACAAGGGAACCGTCGAATCCTTCAGCATACGCTCTGTCAAACTGCGCCACCATCGCGGTCCGATCTTCACCGTTCCGTTCGGTACCCTGGGTGCCGTGCAGAACATGAGCCGGGACTGGGTCATCGACAAATTCCTGATTTCGGTGAATTACGACACGGATATCGCCAAGGTCAAAAAGCTGGTGAAGGGCGTTGGTGCCGCGCTGCTCGAAGATGAGGAATTCGGCCCGCAAATCATCGAAACGGTAAAAATGAAGGGCGTTGAGGCTTTCGGCGATTATGGCATCAACCTCAGCTTTGCCATGATGACGAAACCCGGCCACCAATCCACCATCCGGCGGCGTGCTTACGCGATGATACGCGAAGCGTTCGCGGAGAACGGTATCGGATTTGCGTCACCGACAGTTCAGGTTGCCGGCAACGAGGATTATTCTGCCGGTGCTGTTGCGGCGGCCACAAGAGAAACCATGGCTCGCAAGAAGGCTGCCGAAGCGGCGAAAGCAACCGAGGGGGAAGGCTAGGTCGTTACAGGCCTCGGCGTTCCTTGTGAAAGATTACAAGTTGCGCAAATGTCAGTGGAGGAGAAATGAACCAGCCCTGACCAGCGTATGACACGTCTGCAGCGGCGAAATAATCACGTTGTTCCTCGGTCTCGATGCCCTCGACGATGACGCCGAGCTTGAGGGCGTCTGCCAGGTCGAGGATTTGCGGGACAATCGAAACCTTCACGGAAGCTGTTCCGACCGTACCGGTAAAGGCGCGATCGATCTTGATCGTGTCGACGTTCAGCTGTTGAAGATTGGCCAAACTTCAATAGCCAGTGCCGAAATCGTCGAGATAGACAAGGTGCCCAAGTCTTTGCAGCATGGCGACGGCTGCGACGGCAACATCGAAGTTCTGCGGTCGATCGCTCCGTCGTGAATCGCGGCGGCCCGGGCGGAAAGGCCCGGTCTGGCAGGTCAACTCAAGGTGCAGGTTTGTTTCTTGATGTACGTCGGCGCCGCGTCAAAACGGCATTCACGGCAAACTTGGCCATCGCTTCTGAATCGCGGTTGCCAATAATGAACGCTGCCCGCACAAATCGCGCCAGCGTGCCGAATTCAGGATTAGTCATATCCGTAATATTCAGCCGCTTGGCGGCGTCTTCGAGTGCCAGCTGCATGAGTTCGCCGTCCGATTTCGAATAATTCGGATTATCATCTCCCAGAAATGTCAAATGCGTATCCCACCCATTCCGTCACGGTGTTCTGAACGTCTCTGCTCAGTAAATAATTCAAAGCGATTGGCCGTGCGAAGTAATATTATGAAAATAACTTGCTATTTAGCCAGCACGCATAGGTTGAGCCGTTAAGCGGGATTCAACTGATTGGATATTATACATTGGAAACGTACTATCTCCGATTGAATATTTCACTCATGAGATCCAATACGATCACAAGATCGCTGCGCATGTTCTGGCGGGAACACCTCCGTTGACTTTTGACGGTTCTGGTGGCGCACTTCCAGCGCAGCACACCCCCAGACTATGCCGATCAGCAACCAGAAGTGGCGCCAGTGATCGGTGTCGATGACATTGCCTATTGCCACGTGCATCACATAGACGAGATATGCGCACAGCAGGAATGGTTGCCAGGGTCGTTCGCGGAAGAGAATGCGCAAACCCAGCGCCAGCGTCAGCATTGTCAGTGTCAGATAGCTGATGAACCCGATCCAGCCATAGTCCAACGCCGCCTTGAGCCAGATATTGTGCGTATCCTCGCCGAAGATTGGACCAAACTCCAGCGGGCCAATGCCAAAGGGATGATCGATAGACATCAGCAAGCCGTACCAATGGCGTGCGAAGCGTCCAAATTGGGCATCGTCATAGTCCTGGACCAATTGAGCTCGCGCGGTGAACAGTTCGGCGACGCTCGGAATTTGCAGGGCAACAACAACAGCGAGCACCACCACGACGACCGCGAGGCAAGCGAGGAGAATGATCCGCAGCCGAAACAGCCGGTCTGGGTTTCTAACGAACAGGAGCAAGGCAAGACCCGCAATGATCAGCGCTGCCATGCCCCATGCCGCTCGCGAGAAGGAAAGGAATATGCCGAGCGTGATGATGAGAATGGGTATCAGGCGAATGGGAAGTGCACGCAGGTCACCCACCAGTACACCGTGCACGAGCCACGCCAAGGGCAGCATCAGAAAGGGGCCAAACACGTTGGGATCTTGGAATGCGCCCATGGCGCGGCCATAGCGTGTGAAAACTTCAGCGCCGGGAAAGGCATCGAAATAGCCGAGTATCCCCAACAAGGACGTGCAGACCGCGGCGAGAATATAGGCGTTGAAGATAACCGGCAGGATACGGTGGTTGGCGTTGATGATTGCCGCGAAGAAAACCGCCGTGACACCGAGGAAGAGCGAAACGGCAATGTACATGGGCGCCGTCTTCAGGTCTGGCATCTGTCCCATTGAAATCACACCGCCGATATTGAAGACGACAAGAATGGCGAGCAGAACTGAGACGGTCCGCGACAGACGCAGGCCAAACAAAGCCCAAATGCCGATGAGGCCCGCCATATAGAGCTCGTAGGGCGCAGGTTCGTCGATGACAAACCCGCTGAGAAACACGCCGAAACCAACCGCCGTCGTCGAAACAAGCTTGACCAGGGCGCGGTTCTTCGCGGCGTGACTGACGCCGGCGTCCCGCCCTTGGTCAGTCGTTGCGCTCAATAGGCATTGTCCGTGTTGAGGAGGCGGATCGGCGTCAGGAACAGGATCTTCAGATCGAACCACAGCGACCAGTTCTCGATATAGTGCAGGTCAAACTCCGTGCGCTTCTTGATCTTGTCGTCGGAATCGATCTCGCCGCGCCAGCCATTGATTTGTGCCCAGCCCGTTACACCAGGCTTGACCCGGTGGCGGGCAAAGTAACCGTCAACGACCTCGTTGTAGAGAAGGTTACGTGTATGCGCGGCAATCGCATGCGGCCTTGGACCGACAAGTGAAAGCGTCCCCATCAAGGAATTGAAGAATTGCGGCAGTTCGTCGATCGAACTCTTGCGAATGAAGCGGCCGACGCCCGTAACACGCGGGTCATTCTTCACCACGGCATTGCGCGCCGTGGGATCACACATCTCCGTGTACATGGAACGGAATTTCCAGACTTCGATTATCTCGTTGTTGAAGCCATGCCGCTGCTGCTTGAAGATGACGGGGCCCTTGCTCTCAAGCTTGATCGCTATTGCGGTGGCGATGATGATTGGGCTGAAGACCACAATGCCGAAGAGGCTGAAGAATATGTCGAAGGCCCGCTTGGCCACCGAATCCCAATCGTTGATCGGCTTGTCGAACAAGTCGATCATCGCGACGGAGCCGATATAGGAATAGGCGCGGGGCCGGAACTGCAGGTGATTGTTGTGCGCGGACAGCCTTATGTCGACCGGCAGCACCCATAGTTTCTTGAGCAGCGACAGCACGCGCGCTTCCGCGGTGATCGGCAATGAAACGATCAGCATATCGATATGGGCGATGCGGGCGAATTCGATCAGTTCGGCGATATTGCCAAGCTTGGGATATCCAGCAACGATCGCCGGCGACCGTTTGGCGTCGCGATCGTCAAAGACACCGCAAATGCGGATATCATTATACGGCTGCTGTTCGATCGAACGGATCAGGTCCTCTGCGGGTTTGCCACCGCCGACAATGACGGCACGGCGCTCCATCTTGCCGTTGCGGGCCCAGCGCCGGATCAGCCGCGACATGACCAGCCGGAACGCCATGAAGGTGACCAGTGAAGCGATGAACCATGTACCAAACCAGACGCGCGAAAAATCCTCGGACATCTTTAGAAAAAACCCGGCCAGCGACATCAGGGCGAACGCACCGGAGACAATCAGGATCAGTCGCCCGAACTTGCCGAATGGATCGCGTATGACCGCAAGCTGGTAGCTATCCGTAAATTCCAGCAGCAGCACACTGAGCGTCGCCGTTGTCACGATCGAAAGGGAATAATGAAAGAGCGCATTCGCGGAGGGGCCGACATAGATAAGAAAGACCGTAAACCCGGCCAGAACCAGGATCATGAACTCGATGATCCGCATGGTACCGCTAACCATGACCGGCGAATTCGTATTGCGCGCATATTGCGAGGCGATCGCATGAGCCATCGGGCTCAGTTTGGCTTTGGCGCTGGACAATGTTGCAGGATCAGGCGAGAGGTTGCGAACAACATCGCGCGAAAAACCGTGTTCCGCTTTTCTGTCTTTCATGATGCATCCTGAAGGGTCGAAGGGCTTCTCACTAGCACAGATCAACTAAGAAAAGCTTGAGAGAAAAAGCAAGAATACAGCGTGAATTACCGGCCAAGAGCAGCAAAATATTCTGCTTCGAGACGCATCGCCATATTTTCGACGCTGAACTTCTGCCGCAAAACCTGCGTGCCCGGAAGCAATTGCTGAAAGCCTGCCAGATCATTTATTGTGGTAACCATGCGGCCGGAAAGACTTTCAGCTTCCGGTTTTACGAGGGCGGGAGATGCTTCACCAAGGATTTCCGGAATTCCTCCGATCTGGCTGGCGATCACGGGCCGTCCAGCCGCAAGCGCTTCAAGCACGATGTAGGGCAGGGCTTCTGCCCGCGACGGGATGACCACCACTTTCGCGAGCCGGAACGCTTCGCGCGCCTTCATTGGCATCAGAAAGCGAATGTTCCCGGACATTTGTCCTGCTTGGGCTTGTTCGATCAAATGGTTGCGGTCTTTACCGTCGCCGACCATTACGGCTGTCAACGCCCGCCCGCTCATCGCGCTCCCGCGTGTGAGAGCATCGATGAAGATGTCCGGCCCTTTCAGCGCACGCATTTCGCCGATGAAAAGGAAGTCTGCAGCATCTGGGCCGGGTGTGACGGGTTCGAACTCGCGGTTCGCCAGCCCATTATAAATCAGCGCGTGACCGCATCGGGGTTCGCCCACCTTCCGCGCGTAAACGCCTTGTTCGAACTTCGAAACGAAAATGATCCGGTCGGTCATCCGCTCCATAAGTCGTTCGACACAAAAAATGAACCGCCCCTGCAGCGTTGCCGGATCGAAGTGAAGGCTACCGCCATGCGGCGAATAAAAACGGGCAACGCGAGAACCGGATGCCCGCAGCAGTGAGCCGAACAGACGCGCATAGGTGCCACCTTTGGCGCCATGCCCGTGGAGAACGTCCGGCCGCGATTTCTTGATGATCTTGTAGGTGCGGATCGCCGCCACCGCATCGCCGGGACCGATCTGCCGCTGCATGGCGATGCGTTCCAGTCCAAGCTCGAGCTTGCCACGCATTTCGCCCAGCATGGATTCTTCGAAATCGCCACCCGATGATGCATCGCAGATAATGCCAACCTTGTGGCCGGCCGCGACCTGAGCGTCGATGAGATCGCGCACATGGCGAAAAATCCCGCCAACCGGGGCGCGAAAGCAATGAACGATCCGGAGGGAATGGCTGTCGGGCATACAATAATCAGAAGAAGCGTTCGCGCACGTAAACCGTGTCGCCGGGCAGCACCTGATCAGAAATTGTCACCCGCCCGGTCAGGCTTTCACCGTTGAACTGGCGGGTTATGTCAACGTCGTTCTGTTGCGCCCGCGGAGTGAAACCGCCGGCCGCTGCGATGGCTTTCTGCGCCGTCATGCCAGGAACATAGGAATACTGGCCGGCTGCGCCGACTTCCCCCATGACGAAGATGGGGCGATAGCGGTCGATCTCCACAGCGACATCCGGATCGCGCAAATAGCCCTTGCGTAGCTTGGCTGCCACGTCGGCCTCGATTTGCTGGATGGTCTTGCCGCGGGCAGGAACGCTGCCGATAAGCGGAACCGAGATATATCCTGCCTGATCAACGCTGTACGTATTGGTGATGCCTTCCTGCTCGAAGACCGTCAGCCGGATTCGGTCACCCGCATCGAGCATGTAAGGTTTGTTGATTGCTTCATTGAATGCTGCTGGGGCCGGCCGGTAACTGGCGCATCCGCCAAGCGTCATCGCGAGAACGCCAATGGCCACCAGTAAAATCTGCTTGCTGAACACGTCTGGAACCCTAACAACAGTTGCGGAGAGTCTTTGTCGATTCTTGCCGGGATTATCAGTTCATTAGGGTTAATGGCTGGTAAAGTATCGGGAAACTAAGCAGATTGCGGCACGCCAGGGTTGTGGCCAGACAGTTCTTAACTCGCTGGTTACCATAGGTCTTTACCATTATGCTATTCGGATTGGAGTGTTTTGGATGCCTGGGGCGAGCTCTGTCGGTAACGATGTTGACATTGATATAGGCGCGTTGTTCGCCAGCCTGTGGCGTAACAAGCTGCGGATCATTCTTGGTTCGCTGCTTCTGACGGCGCTGGCGTTTCTGCTCCTGTCTCTGGTGGCTCCGAAATATCGTGGTGAAACCCGAATCCTTATCGAAACGCGCGAATCTGTCTTCACCCGTCCGGCAAATCAGCAGGGTGATGACCGGCCCATACTTGATCAGGAGGGCATCAAGAGCCAGGTGGAGCTTATCGGCTCGTCGGATCTTTTGAAACGGGTCATCACAAAACTGGAGCTTGGCAAGATTGAGGAATTGTCCGCAGGGGCGGAGCCCTCGGCGCTATCGCGGCTTTTGGGTGCCGTTGACATTGGCAGCAATCCCGGCGGGGACGCCAGAGACGACTATATTTTGCAGGCTCTGCGCGATCGCCTGATGGTCTTTAGCGTCCAGAATTCCCGCGTCATCGTTATCCAGTTTTCTTCCAAGGATCCCGAATTGGCGGCTTCAGTGGCCAATGCGATCGCGGACGAGTATGTCGCGACCCAGCAGGCGTCAAAATCCCAATCAAATGAGGATGCGACCGGCTGGCTGCAACCGGAAATCGCTGATCTCAGCAAGCGCGTAAAGGATGCCGAGGCAAAGGTCGCTGCCTATCGCAGTTCTTCCGACCTGTTGATCGGCCAGAACAACGCTGTACTGGCGACGCAGCAGCTTTCGGAACTGTCTTCGGAACTGTCGCGCGTGCGCGCCAATAAGGCGGCCAGCGAGGCCAAGGCCGAAAGTGTGCGTTCGGCCCTGGCCAAGGGCGCTGCGGTCGAAACGCTTCCCGATGTCATGGCTTCCCCTTTGATCCAGCGTCTGCGTGAGCGTCAGGTGCAACTCAACAATGATATCGCCGACCAATCGGCGGCGTTGCTCAGCGGGCATCCGCGCATACGGGCCCTGCGTTCGCAACTCGCCGATCTCAATCAGCAGATCCGGCTGGAGGCACGCAAGGTGCTCGGCAGTCTGGAAAACGAGGCACAGACAGCACGCTTGCGAGAGACGCAATTGACGCGCTCTCTCAATGAGTTGAAGGCGCAATCTTCAAAAGCAGGTGAAGAAGAGGTCGAGTTGCGCGCGCTGGAGCGTGAAGCTACCGCACAGCGGCAACTGCTTGAAACCTATTTGACCCGCTACCGTGAGGCGTCGTCCCGGACAGCGAGCGATTCCTTGCCGGCCGATGCACGTATATTCTCCCGCGCCGATCGCCCGATAGAACCATACTTCCCAAAGAAGATACCGATGACGATAGCGGCCTTCGTCGCGTCGCTGCTGCTCTTGAGCATTGGCACGTTGTTGCGGGCGCTGTTCAGTGGCCAGGCCTTGCGTCCCGCCTACACCCGGCCCTCGCCAGTTGAATCGGCCGCAGAGCCGGTCGTTGCTAGCAATACCCTCGAGCCGGCAATCTCCGCCAGCACCGGCACCGAAGAGGCGCCGGAGCAAACGATTTTGACTGAAGATGCGCCTGACGGCCCCGATATCGCGGTGCCAGCGCTTGATCCGATCGTCGAAACGCCGTCGGCCCATGCCGATCATTCCGGCGTCGCGAATGTCGCGGACCGTTTGATGGCAAGCGGTGCAGCACGCGCGGTGGTCGTTTCGCCAGAAGGGGACGAGGCGTCAGCACTGACAATCCTGCTCGTACGCGAGTTGGCCGACCGCGGCGTTCGCGTCATTCTCATCGATATGACGGGTTCGGGCGAAATTGGCCGTTCGATGCTCGACGACAAGAATCTCCCGGGCATCACCAATCTCCTCGTGTCCGAGAAGCATTTCAGCGATGTCATTCATACCGATCACTATTCGCATGCGGAGATCATACCGCTTGGCAATCACGACCCTGCGAAGGCGATGCTGTCGGTCGGCCGCCTGCCGATGATCCTCAATGCATTGCAATCCGCCTACGACCTGGTTGTGGTCGATGGTGGTCCGGCGACGGTCGCGGAATTGAAGCATTTGCTGGCGGATGGCACGGAGCTTATTCTCGGGGTAGTTAACCCCGACGATCCTGACGTTGCCGCAACTGCGAAGGCCGTATTTGACGCCAAGCTGCTCGAGCCGGAATTGTTGACACCGTTCAACAAGGAACACTTGCGTCTCGACGCCGGCAGGGTTGTCCGCTCGGCCTGAATCTTGCGCCAGGGCCACCTTGGTAACGTCGCCCGTTGTATTGAATGCTAAACCACACGGCTTCTGCTAGATTGCCGCGCAAAGCATTGCACGGAGGGGCAGATGTACTTGCACACAATAGGTGAAGCCGAAGCAACTGGCCGGGTGGCCGAAATTTATGCCGCGCAGATAGCCCAACTTGGTTTTGTCATGGCCACCGCCAAATCATTTACGCCTCGGCCCGACCTGCTGCCGGTCTATACTGATTTTGTCGACAAGATTCGGGCGGGGTTCTCCCTGGGTGTGCGGGAATGGCGTCTGATCACCCTGATCGCTGCGAAACATATCCCGTCTACCTATTGTTCCTACGTCTATGGCAAACAATTGATCGGCGACTTGGGCTCGAAAGAAGCTGTGATCGCCGTTCAGCGCGACTTTCGAAGCGCCGGTTTGCCGGAGAGGGACGTTGAGATGCTCTCATACGCAGAAAAGATCGCCAAAGATGCATCGCAGGTCACTCAAACCGATATCGACAGGCTGCGATCAGCCGGCTTCACGGACCAGCAGATCTGCGATATCGCGCTCTGCGCCGCGTTTCGCTGCTTTGTAAGCCGGTACTTCGACGCAGTGGGTGCTGGTCCAGAGGCCGTCTTCGTCGACGACAACGAGGAATTTCGAAATGCGATGAGCGTGGGCAAGACTTATTGAGGATCTCGTCGCTTTCCGAACAGGCGCGACCGGGCTTTTCGCACGCTGGCCCAGATTACGTCATTCTGTTTGATGGTTCGCACCAGTTTGCCGCGTGCCGCCAGGTAGCCGGCATATATCCGGCCCTTGGTCGTTAGGCTGACATCCGCGTCGTAGGTCGGGACTTCGATGTCGCTCCAGCTTCGTTTATATGGCTCGTCGCCGATGCCAAAACTGTAAACCGCGAGATTGGTATTGCAGCTGTCCTGGATATCCTCAAAAAACAGGAACTCACCGGGGCTGGCGCTGACAAGCCCATCTTCGGATATACCGATGAAGTCGATGAAGGTCTGGTGCTCAGAATACGATTTGCCGAGAACCGCCCGGTATTTGCCTGCGACCTCCAGGGCCTTGAGCTGAAATCGCGGCGCTTCCAAGCCGGTTTCGTTCGCAAACAGCCGGTGAAAGAAATCCTTTATGCCTGCAGGCTCGTAGGTGTTCCTGATACCTGCCTTGGCAAGGCGGTCCGCTTTCCAAACGAAATAGTTTTCAAGCATTGCCTCGGCCTCGGATGCCGTCACTGCAGTTACGATGCGATACCCGCCAGCGTCCTCGAAACGGCGCATGTTCTGCCGGTGTTTTTTCTTCTTCCTCTTGGAGCTGTTGCGGGCGAGTACGGTCTCGAAATTCCGGTCCAGCGTAATTGCGAGACTGACATTGGCGTTTTCCCGGTTTGGAAGCTGGCTAAGGGGATTGGTTATGCCGTCAAGTTCACCCAGTTGCCTTGCCAGCGACACCAGATCGATATCCGGCCGGGCCTTCCGCAACTCTTTGAAGAGCGTTGCAAGGTCGTTGCGGCCAATTTCATGAGTACCCGAAATCGCCGGAAAATTGCAATTTGCGTGCGGCCCGCCAGCAAAGATGGCGACGCGAACCGGGCCTTTTGGGACGATCTCCAGCGGCAGGATGAATACTGGTCTGTCGGCCGCACACAACACCGCAACCAGGCAATCCGCGTTGACTGATGATTGCCAGAAAGAAAACCAGCCTGCCGTTTGTGCCGGACCAGCAAAAAAGCCTTCTCCAAGTCCAGCCCACAACATGTTGGCTTCAGCCGCGAAAACGATCTTTGCTTTTAAAGGAGGAAGCGGCATTACTTGGTCCAGTGGAGGAGGGGTAAAACGGGGCGGGTTCGTTGATCAACCATATATAAACATTTACGTTGCATGACTTGATGAATAGAACCCTCCGATTATCCCTGAATAGCGCAAATTGGTGAAGGAATGGTCCACGCGGCTGACTTGATACGAAAGGCCGTGATGAGACTGGCTTGGCACAGCGGTTTCGCGTCGCGCACGCGTGATCGTTTTGGCGGTTTGGGTTCGATCATCATGTTGCATCGTGTCCGCCCGGACTGTATCAGCCCGCTCGGCGTTACGCGTTCACTGTCGATCACGCCGCACTTTCTCGACCAGATCCTGGTCTCGCTGAAATCCGAAGGCACCGAGCTTGTTTCGATGGATGAGATGGCGGATCGTGTCAGATCGGGGTCGCGTCATGACCGGCGCTTTGCCGCAGTCACGCTTCGATGACGGCTACAACGACAATCTGCATCATGCCTGGCCGGTTTTTCAAAAGCACAATGTGCCCTTCACCATCTATGCTGCGCCGGGTCTCGTCGAGGGGGCGGCGGTCCTTTGGTGGGAGGTCGTGGAAAAGCTCGTCGCTAAGGCAACCTTCATCAAAATACCGGGTGGTGGTCCCGAGTGGCGCTGCGGAACGCTCATCCAGAAGCGTGCCGCCTTCCACGCCCTGATGCGATATTTTTCCTACACGCTGACCGAACTTGACCAGGTTCCTGTCCTGCGAGAGATGTGCGCCGCCGAAGGAATGATCTGTGGCGTATCCGCGGATCGGGACGTCATGAACTGGAAGGAGTTGCGCCAGATCGCCAGCGATCCGCTGTGCACGATTGGCGCTCACACCGTCCACCACTACAACCTGAGGAGGCTGACCGCAGGTATGGTCTCACAGGAGATGCGCCTTTCCGCCGACATGCTGGAAGACAAACTGGGAAAACGTCCCCTTCATTTCGCTTATCCCTATGGCTCGGCCAAGGCCGCCGGAAAACGCGAAGCCGAGATCGCGGCCGGGGAAGGGTTCCTCTCCGCCGTCACCACGCGTCACGGCACCATTCATCCGGAGCACCGCGCCAATCTGCACGCTCTGCCGCGCATCTCCATCAATGGCCGGTTTCAGAAGCTCGTCTATGCGCAGACGATGATGAGCGGTGTGACGACGCCCATTGCCAATGCCGGCCGCCGCGTCGTGCAGGCATAGTTTTTCTAAGGAATTCAGCCTGATCCGGTAGCTGGGGCGGTTCGGGAACCGGAGCGCAGCGGTGGATCCTCAAGCCTTCTTCTTGGGGGCTTTTTCCATCCAGCTGATGATAAACATCGCGGGTACGACCCAAAGAATACCTGTCCCGAAGAAATAAATGAGGTGAACCCACGGGCTGGCGTTGCCGAGCAATGCCACGGCAAAGATGGTCGCGACGATTGCGTAAACGCAGACGAGTGCCACGAGCAGAAATGTACCGATGAGTTTCTTCAGCCTTACGGGCATCGCGCCATCCATTCTCTAGCTTCAGTGCCACCCTCTACCCGTTAACGTTTCCTGCGGAAAGCAAAAAAGTCCGGGCTGCGTTATAAACGCGACGGCGTGTCGCGTGATCGTCGCCTTGTCATGGATCATCTAATGCTGCACCTATCCGCTGGATACAGGAGTGTTCTGCATGGCCGCCCAGACAATTTCCGAAGGCAGGATTGCCTCGGTTCAGAACCAGGAAGCCCGAAATCGCCGATATATCCGCATCTGGCTCTATCTGGTGCTGATCGTATTGGCGACAATCGTAATCGTCGGTGGGGCGACGCGCATGACAGGCTCCGGTCTTTCCATCACCGAATGGAAGCCGATCCATGGCATAGTCCCGCCACTCGGCCATGACCAGTGGATGGAAGAATTCGACAAATACCGCCAGATCCCGCAATACGAGCGGCTTAACAAGGGTATGAGCCTGGCCGAGTTCCAGCAGATTTTCTGGTGGGAATGGGCGCACCGGTTTCTCGCGCGCGGCGTCGGCTTTCTTGTGGCCTTGCCGCTGGCTTTCTTCTGGCTTACAGGCCGGCTTGAGCGCCGCTTGAAACCGCGCATGGTCGGCATTCTGGCGCTCGGCGGCCTTCAGGGTGCGGTCGGCTGGTGGATGGTTGCATCAGGGCTTGTCGATCGCGTGGATGTCAGCCAATACCGGCTCGCCACACATCTGACGCTGGCCTGCATCATCTTTGCTGCCGTCATGTATGTGGCCCGCGGTCTCGCCGTCTATTCGCAAGCGTCCGCCAATCGTCAGCTCCAGCGGTTCGCAGGCTGGTTTGTGCTCTTCGTCTTCATCCAGATCTACCTGGGCGCGCTTGTCGCTGGCCTTGACGCGGGGCTTTCATACAATACATGGCCGCTGATGGATGGGTCGCTCATCCCGGGCGATCTCTTCCCGATCCAGCCGATTTGGCACAACTTCTTCGAGAATCCAAAGACCGTGCAATTCGTCCACCGGTTCTTCGCCTATTTCGTCTTTGCCGTGGCCATTTGGCAGGCCATATCGACCATGCGGCAGGCTCCGGGCACAACCCATGCGCGCCGCGCCATGCTCCTGGCGATTCTGGTTGCGCTGCAAGCGGCCATTGGCATCACGACGCTGCTCTTGCAGGTGCCGATCAGCCTCGGTCTGTTGCACCAGGCCTTTGCCATCATACTGCTTGGCTTCTCGGTCGCGCACTGGCGCGCGACGAAGGGAGCCTATCCGCTTGAAACTGAGGTTGTTTCCGGGCGGTAATTGTTCTTCCGGCGAGACTCGGTGTAGTGCTGACCTTAACTGCTCGGGAAAGCAGATAGAAATCACCGGAAACGCACAAGATGATCCTCAGCGCGAGACGCTCTTTGGCCGCCGTCACCGGTCTGGGTATCACGCAGATCACCAGCTACGGCACGCTATTCTATAGTTTCAGTATTCTCGCGCCGGCGATGGGGCAGGAGTTCGGCCAATCGCGTGAATGGCTGTTTGCAGCGTTTTCCGGAACGTTGCTGATTGGCGGTCTGGTTTCGCCATGGTCGGGCCGCTGGGCTGACAGGTTCGGAGCAGGGCGTGTCATGACGCTGGGTTCTCTGGCTGCTGCTCTTTCGCTTCTTCTCTGCGCATTGTCGCCAAGCTGGTGGATATTCGCACCGGCCCTCGTGACGACGGGCGTTGCGACACCCTTTATCCTTTACAACACGGCTTTCGCTGTCCTGGTTCAGATCGATCCAAAGGCCGCTCCACGCCGCATTACCTACCTCACTCTTATCGGCGGATTTTCTTCCACATTGTTCTGGCCGGTGGCAACGCATTTGCTGACGACGTTCACGTGGCGCGAAATTTTCGTGTTCTATGCTGCCCTGCAGCTGTTCCTGTGCTTCCCTATCCATTTCTGGCTGTCGCAAATGACACGCCGGTCGCTGCATATCCTATCGGAACGTCCGGTCGAACCTGTGGTTGCGGGAAGCGGCGGTTCGTTGCCACCGTCCAGCCGCAAGAGTGCTCTCATGCTACTGGCGACGGGTTTTTCATTTGCAAGCTTTGCCCTGTCGTCCATGCTTGTGCATCTCGTGCCGGTGCTTGGCGCGGTTGGTCTTGGCGCTTCGGCCGTCCTCGTCGGAACAATGTTCGGTCCGGCGCAGTTTGCCAGCCGCCTGGTCAATATGCTGATAGGAAGCCGGCTTTCGGCCATGATCGTAGCAATCCTGTCTACAGCCTTGATTCCATTGGCTTTCATGATGCTCTTGCTGCCGCCGGCTGTGCCGCTCATTGCCGGCGCCATACTTTTTGCCATTTTATTCGGCACGGGTTCCGGACTTAACAGCATCGTGCAGGGAACCTTGCCCCTGGCGCTGTTCGGTCATCACGGCTACGGCGAAATTCTTGGCAAGATCACTTCGTCACGACTGATCGTTTCTTCCGTATCGCCCTTTATTTTTGCTTTCTTGCTGGAACAGTTCGGACCCAGGATCGCGCTGTCGGTGGTCGCTATCGTCGGGATGCTCGGAGTGTTTACATTCATCGTGGTTGCAAGGCTGGTGAAGCGCTCAACCGAGGGCGCCTAGAACGTCCCGGATTGCCTCTGCAACGCCGAGACTGCGCGCCGCCTCGTCGTAATTCCCGTCCTCATCGTGCCACGATGCTGAAAGGCAGGCGTGCGCCATGCCGAAGCCGAGTATGGTTCTGATATCTCAGTTGAATGCCTCTGAGAACGTCCGCGCCATCGAAGCGATGCGGCTTTCGCTGGCGCGCAGATCGTCGCGGTCCAGCGGATTGTAGAACATGTTGGCAGCGTCATACATCGGATCGCCGATCAGGCCCTTCGGATCCAGCACCAGCCAGCCGCGGATCCCGTGCAACACGTTCTCATGGTGCAGGTCGCCATGCAGCGGCTGAACGTCCCGTTGATTGTTCAACAACCTGTCAGCAAGTTCTGCCGCTTCGGCAAACTGGCTTTGCACGCCGCGATTCCGGTCGGCCTCGGCCTTCTTGAACAGGCTGGCGAACATCGTTCGCAATGGTATGAGATCCGGCGGCACTGGGCGGCGGCCGGCTTGTTTGGACTGCAATAGTTTAAGAAACACATCGACGAAGATTTGCGTCGCTGCGTCGTCGCCATGTTCGTTGAGGTGATCGAGCAGCGTGCGCTCACCCGCATATTCAAGCAGCAGATTGTTGTGCGACTGCGCGAGCAGGCGGATACAACCGTCTCCGTCGTGCCATTCGAGATAGTGCGTGCCTCCCAGTTCTTCGCGCATGCCGAGCGGCGTCAGATGCTTGATCACAGCGGCTTCACCGTTTTCGAGCCGCACCTTGACGATGCGGCTGGTGACCGTTTCGGCAATCAGTTCGGGCGAGGAGACTTTCCACTCGGGCGGGAAAGTCTCCGTTATCGCATCAAGCATTGCCCAGCATCAAATCAAGGTTCTGCACCGCAGCACCCGACGCACCCTTGCCGAGATTGTCGAGGAGCGCGACCAGATTGACCTGGCCTTGACCCTCGGTGCCGAAGACGTAGAGCTTCATGATGTCGGTGTCGCGCAGCTCTTCCGGATCGAGGCGAGGCAACAAGGCGCTTTCCGCGAGCGGCACCACCTGCACGATGTTCTGGCCCTCATAATGCGCGCTCAATGCGGCATGGATATCCTGCATCGACACGTTGCCGTTGAGGTCATCAGTAAACACCGGAACCTGCACGATCATGCCTTGCGGGAAACGGCCGACACTTGGGCTAAAGATCGGCTTGCGTTCGAGATGTCCATGCGTCTGCAGTTCCGGCACATGTTTGTGCTTCAGCGGCATCGCATAGAGGAAATGATTGGCGGCGATGTGGTCCGGACTGTCCGGGTTTTCCATCTGCGCGATCATCTGCTTGCCGCCGCCGGTATAGCCGGAGACCGCATTGACCGTGACCGGATAATTGCCAGGCAAGATTCCCGCGTCGCGCAATGGCCGAACCAGGGAAATCGCGCCAGTCGGATAGCAGCCGGGATTGGCGACGAGCCGCGCATCGATGATCTTCCGCCGCTGGGCACGGTCGAGTTCGGCAAAGCCATAAGCCCAGTCCGGATGTACGCGGTGCGCCGTCGAAGTGTCGATGATTTTCGTTGAATTATGACCTTCTAGAATTGACACTGCTTCTTTCGACGCATCGTCCGGCAGGCAGAGAATGGCAACATCCGCTTCCTTCAGGAAGTAGGAGCGCAAATCCTTGTTGCGCCGCTCGGCTTCAGGAATGGAAAGGACTTCGAGATCGCCGCGGTTGGCTAACCGCGTCCGGATCTGCAGGCCGGTGGTGCCGTGTTCGCCATCGATGAAGATTTTGGGTTTCATGAGGATATCCTTGGGAAGCTTGAAATTCAGATAGTTAACGCGAGAACTCGATTCAATATCTCAGCTTCGCCGAGCCTTCTTTTCCGCCAGAATACCCAGATAATACATCGCGATTGTGGCACCTGCGATCGCGGTCACGTCCGCATGGTCATAGGCAGGCGCAACTTCAACCACATCGGCGCCGACGATGTTGAGGTCCGTCAGATGCCGCAGCACGGAAAGGATTTTTGCCGAAGACGGGCCGCCGGCGACAGGTGTTCCCGTACCCGGTGCGAAAGCCGGATCGAGGCAATCGATATCGAACGTCAGGTAAACCGGTCTGCCTGCGGTGCGCGCGATGATCTGCTTGGCGATCTCCGCCGCTGACATTTCCTCGACCTCGTAGCCGTAGACGATCTTCAACCCACAATCGTCCGGCGCATGGGTGCGGATGCCAACCTGGATCGAGTGGGAGGGGTCGATAACGCCGTCGCGTGCCGCACGCCCGACGAAGGAGCCATGATCAATGCGCTTGCCATCGTCGTACCAGGTATCCTGATGCGCATCGAACTGCACGAGCGCCACCGGTCCGTGCTTGGCGGCATGCGCCTTGAGGATCGGCCAGGTGACGAAATGATCGCCGCCGAGCGACAGCAGAAACGCGCCGGATTTGATGATCTTCGCCGCTTCGCGCTCGATCGTAGCAGGTGTCTTTTGATGATTGCCATAGTCGAGCAGGCAATCGCCATAGTCGATCACCGCGAGATCGGCAAAGAGATCGCGCTGGAACGGATATTGCGGATCATTGTCGAAGATCGCCGAAGCGCGCCGTATCGCCTGCGGGCCAAACCGCGCGCCGGGCCGGTTGGAAACCGCGGCATCGAACGGGATTCCCCAGACGACCGCTTCGGCCCCATTGAGATTTTTCGTATAGCGCCTGCGCATGAAGGAGAGGGCGCCCGCATGGGTCGGATCAGTCGCCGCGCTGGTCAATGTTCGCGCTGTGAAGGCGTGGTCGATGGACTTCGATGGCATCGGGTTCTAGGCTCCGAGGGGTGTTTGATGCACGACATTTATCTCCCCATCAAGGGGAGAGATAGGCGGCGAAGCTATCGCAAACTTGTATCGGCGCAACAAAAAAGCGGACCCAAGGGCCCGCTTTCTGTTCTTGTCCAATTGAGGCGCGAATTAACGCTTCGAGAACTGGAACGAACGGCGGGCCTTGGCCTTGCCGTACTTCTTGCGTTCGACAACGCGGCTGTCGCGTGTCAGGAAGCCGCCCTTCTTCAGAACGCCGCGCAGTGCAGGTTCGAAATAGGTGAGGGCCTTGGAGATGCCGTGACGAACGGCACCAGCCTGACCGGACAGACCACCACCGGCAACGGTAGCGATGATGTCGTACTGTCCGGCGCGGTTGGCAGCCACGATCGGCTGCTGCAGGATCATCTGCAGAACCGGACGGGCGAAATACTTGCCGTATTCCTTGTCGTTGACGACAATCTTGCCGGAACCTGGCTTGATCCAGACGCGGGCGACCGCGTCCTTGCGCTTGCCGGTTGCATAGGCACGGCCTTTGGCGTCAAGCTTGTGGACGTGAACCGGCGCAGCAGCCTGCGTCGTTGCGGCAACAGTGCCGAGGTCTGCGAGCGAGTTGAGCTCAGCCATTCTTATGCGCTCCTTTTGTTCTTGGCATTCAGCGCGCCGACGTCGAGGACTTCGGGGGACTGAGCTTCATGCGGGTGGTTGGAACCAGCGTAAACGCGCAGGTTCTTCATCTGGCGACGGCCGAGCGGGCCACGGGGAACCATGCGCTCTACAGCCTTTTCAACGACGCGTTCCGGGAAACGGCCTTCGAGCAGCTGGCGGGCAGTGCGTTCCTTGATGCCGCCGGGATGGCCGGTGTGCCAGTAATAAACCTTGTCGGTAAACTTCTTACCGGTAAAGGCAACCTTGTCGGCATTGATGATGATGACATTGTCGCCATCGTCTACGTGCGGGGTGAAGGTTGCTTTGTGCTTGCCGCGCAGGATATTGGCGACGATGGTAGCGAGGCGACCGACGACGAGACCTTCGGCGTCAATCAGGATCCACTTTTTCGTCACTTCTGCCGGCTTCTGAGAGAAGGTAGCCATTGTGTTCGTCCTTGAGATCATCCTTCACGAAGGAAGGCTTTTCTTGTTGCTTGGGTTAAGCAGATCGATGAAATCCGCATAACAATGAAAAACGGCGGGAAGTCCCACCGCAGTCGAGGGTTTCAATAAAGGGCTATGGCGCTCGCGTCAAGTGGTGGATATTTGGTGATGGTATAAATATAGCAACAAAAACAAGTGGTTATAGAAAAGGTATCATATTACCACATAATTCTCCAGCTGCTTGGCGCGTGCCGGTGCGGTAAAAGACTGTTTGTAGCGTCCTGAAAGTGGGAATGCCCGACGGCTTCGAAGGGCGCTGGACAATTCAAAGTACCCTATACATGAGCGTGGTAGAATCGAGATTGCCCTGAAACGGATCGCGGCAATATCCAGGAATGATGCCGGCCGTCGTGTAGCCCAGTGAGGCATAAAGCGGTTCGGCTTTGTCCCCGGTCCGCGTGTCCAGCGTGAGCAGGCTTCTTCCGCGTTCCCCTGCTTGCCGCTCGAGTTCGGCCATGAGCGCCTTCGCTAACCCCAGGCGCCGGAAATCAGGATGCACCAGCAATTTGCGCACTTCCGCCCGATGGGGCTGATTGGGCGGCGTGTCGTAATCAAGTTGGCCAGATCCCGCAATCCTTCCATCCCGGTGCACGACGAGCAGCAGCCGCACACCACGCTGCACTGCCGGAAGCACATTATTGATCCAGAATGCCTCGCTTTCTTCTTGCGGGAACGGCAGCACAAATCCGATGCTGGCCCCGTCATGGACGCATGCATGCAACAGCGCGCCAAGTTCGCGGACATTGTGGGCGACATCGTCGGCCGAGAAGATCGAAATGGTGGTTTGTGGGTCAGTCGACACGGTTCCTCACACGATAAGGAGAATGTATTTGGCCGCGCAATGCTCGGGAGTTTCGAATGAACTGGCGTCAAAGAGTTGGTAGCGCAGGCAGTCGCCGGGCAGCAGCTCATGAGTTTGGTCGCCGATGCTCACTCGCAACTGTCCCGCTGTCAGGATGAGATGGTGTTCGAGACCCTGCCGTGGCGGGTGCTCATAGGTGATGCGCGTACCGGGTTCGAGTTCGCATTCAAGGACTTCGCCAGCCAGTGATTGGGCGGGGGCCGACACGGAACGCCGGCGGAATCCGGTCTCCGGATCCGTCCATACGGGCTGGGTGTCGCGGCGGAGAAGCGGCGCAAAGCTGTCTTCAACCATGTGCATCAGCCGCGACATGGTCATGCCGTAGGTGGCGCACAATTTGCCAAGAACGCTCGCTGTCGGGCTCACCTCAGCGTTCTCGAGCCGGGAAAGGGTGGCGCGGCTCACATCGCTGCGCCTTGCAAGCTCGTCCAAAGCCCAGCCACGCTCAATACGCAACGCCCTGAGCCGCTGCGCGATCCGCTGGTCCATTCCGCCATCATCTGCGAGGAGATTTTCCATATGTGAGAAAATGTCTCGTATACGGGAATATGTCAAGGTCCGACAATGGCAGGATGCCGGTCGTCACCTTGCCCCAACCCACTAAGGCTTTCAGTGTTCGCTCGCGTGGGAGGCGTGGGCAGTTATGATAGCATCCGCTTCCTTTCCGTACAACTCCTCGAAATGATCGAAGGCCTTGGAATAAGTGCCGATGCCCTGCGTTGCGGAGCGCAGTGAACGCGCCAGTTCGTCCAGAACGCTGCCGGGAACGAGAGCCCGGAAAATATCCCATCCTTTGGCACGTTCGTCCCGGTCGAAGCCGAGTACCTGACCTTTGAATGCCGAAACGATCGGCACAAGATTGCCTGAATAGATGGATGGGATGTGGAACTCGACCCGGAATATAGGCTGCATCAGCACCGACGAGGATTGGGCGAGCGCATCACGGACCCCCATTTTGCCCGCTGCCCGAAATGCGAATTCAGAACTGTCGACGGAATGATGCTGGCCGTCCGTCAGCGTGACGCCGACATCGATCACACGCAGCCCCAACGGGCCTCGTTCCATCGCTTCGCGCGCACCGGCCTCGACCGCAGGTATGAAGTTCCGCGGAACGGCACCGCCCTTGACTGTCTCGGCAAAGGTAAAGCCGTCGCCGCGCCCATTCGGATGAACGCTGAGTTTGACGTCAGCAAATTGGCCGGCGCCGCCAGTCTGCTTGCGATGCCGGTAGTGGACATCCGATGACTTCGCGATTGTTTCCCGGTAGACCGGACTGGGTTGCCGGTCCGTCACCTCGACGTGGAAAACTTCGGACAATGTCTTGCAAACATCGCGCAGGTGAACAGGCCCTTGAGCGCAGATCAATTGAGCGCCGGTCCCTTCTTCCTGCATGACCTTGAGGCCCCGATCCGTCTCGGCGAGCTTCGCCAGCGTTTCGGAAAGTTTGGTTTCATCGCGCTCGCTGCTGGGCACCAATATCCTTTCAAGCATCGGCGTCGGGGGCGCAATCCAATCGGGCGCCGCCAGGGTGGTTTCGGATGTGAGCAGGGATGGCACCGGCAAGTGGTCGGACTTGACGGTGGCGAATACATCGCCGGGTGAACCCACGCCCGCGGGTATCGGCTTGCCGTTTCCCGGGTCCTGTACCGGGCCCAGCCGGGCACCGCCCAAGAGCGCCCCCTGTTTCAACCCTTCGCCGAGGGCCCGGACCAATACTGTCTTGCCTACATTTTGGCGATGATAGGCGTGAAAGCTGACGGCCGCCAACGCACTTGCCCCAGCAGTGCCCGTGGCGGCGAGGCGGTTTCGAAGGGTCTCGACCGGAGGCGCTTCATGGCGCAGGGCTTTCATCAACCGCATGATGCCATTGCTATGACTTGCTGCCCCGACGAGAACCGGGATGATCTTGTTCTCTCTGAGAACCCGCGACGAGATCGCATAGATGGCATCGTTTGCCGGTTCGCGGTCTTCTATAAGTTCCTCCAGCAGCCAGTCGTCGAATTCGGAAAGATGCTCCAGGAGCGCCGCGCGGGCCTCATGTTCACGCTCGATGACATCTTTGGGAATCTCGATCAGCGATGATGTCTGGCCTTCGCGGTAGCGCCAGGCGCGCTCGGAAATCAGGTCGCAGCTGCCAACAATCTTGTCACCCTCGCGGATGGGAATCTGCCGAAGCAGCAGCGTGTGGCTGGCGTAGTCCTGAAGAGCAGCGATGACGTCCCGGAGCCGGCCCCTCGGCTCATCCATGCGGTTGACGAAAAGGATGCATGGTGTCCCGGAGGCTTCGATGACCCGCAAATACGGCGCAGCGAGAACTGCCTCTTCCGGGGCAGGCGATACGCATAGGATACAGGCGTCGCTGGCAAGCAGTGCATGCTGCGCGTGTGCCAGGGCTTCGCCCGATCCTGGCGCATCCAACGCGCACCAGGTTTCGTTTCCGAATTCGAAATCCGTAAGGCCCAACCCATATGGTGAGACGGATTTTCGTGGTGGCCCCTCGAGCGAGCCAAGCTTTTCGACGAGTGTCGATTTTCCGGTTTGCGAAGGTCCGAGTACGGTAAAGCAGCGCATGGCGTTCCTCCCTCTGCCACGAACACAAATCTCCAGTACCAACATGCCCTAGACCGGCGCGAAGCGCCAGAGATGGCTTATTTTTCTTCGGAAATTCACGACAACTGTTCGATCCGTTACTCCAGAGTGCGGTAATGCATCTGCGGTATAGCTGCGGTAAGATATCGATTGGAGTCTGTCGCACTCCGGGGAAAGATGGGCATGGAACGTCACCTGGCAGCCGTCCTGATCGCCGATGTCGTTGGTTATGGCCGCTTGAGCCAGATCGACGAGGAGGGCACGCGCGCCCGTTTTCAAAGCGATCTGAAGGAAGTCTTTGAACCGAAGATCGCCAGGCATCATGGCCGGCTGGTCAAGACCATGGGCGATGGCCTGTTGGTCGAGTTCCACAGCGTGGTCGATGCGTTGCGCTGCGCGGTCGAGGTGCAGCAGCAGAAGGCGAAGCGGAATGCCGTTGCCCCGGCTGAACAGCGGCTCGACTTTCGCGTCGGCGTCAATCTCGGCGATATCATCGTCGAGGGTGAAGACATTCACGGCGACGGCGTCAACATCGCGGACCGGATACAGGCACTGGCGGAGCCTGGTGGAATTGCCATTTCCGGGACGACCTATGATCAGGTGAAATCGAAGCTGCCGGTTGGCTACATCTCGCTCGGCGAACAGAAGGTCAAGAGCATTACCGAGCCTGTCCGGGTATACCGTGTCGTGCTCGATCCGGCAGCAGCGGGCAAGACAATCGGCACGCGGAGTAACCTGCGCGCATGGCGTATTGCGGTTGCCGCCGCGGCGGCCGTCGCTTTTATCCTTGCCGGTGTGGCGCTCTGGTGGCAGCCATGGACTCTGATCTGGCCGCCGTCGCCAACCGAGCGGTTCGCCTATCCACTGCCTGACAAGCCTTCGGTCGCGGTGCTTCCCTTCATCAATGTCAGCGGCGATACGAAGCAGGACCATCTGGCGGAAGGTCTGACCGACGATCTGATAACCGAGCTTTCGAAGGTTTCCGGCCTGTTCGTGATCGCCCGGCATTCCGTGTTCGCGGTTCGCGATACGGCCGGCAAGATCCAGGATGTGGCTGCGGAACTCGGTGTCCACTATGTTCTCGAGGGCACGCTGCAGCGGGCCGATTCACGGCTTCGGATCAACGTCAAGCTGATCGACGCGCTCACGGGTCTCTCATTATGGGCCGAGCGATACGATCGCCAATATGTCGACCTCTTTGCGGTACAGGACGATGTTATCGGCAAGATAATTTCGGCCTTGGCGGTCAAGCTCAGCGAAGGAGAGCGCGACCAGCTGGCGCGGATACCGACGGACAACCTTGAGGCCTATGACTACTATATGAGAGCCGAGCAGGAGGGTTTTCTTTACAGCGACGTCGAGACCTATCGCCGGACCCTGTCATTCTACCAGAAGGCAATTGATCTCGATCCGGGTTTTGCCAATGCGCATGCCGGGATTGCCCGCGTTGCCGTCGATGTCTGGCGCAACGATTACAACTATCTGTGGTCGGCTGCAGTGGCGAGGAAAATTGCCTATGACGCGGCGGGGCAAGCCTTGAAGCTGGACCCGAACAACGCGCGCGCACACACCGTCCTGGCTTTGCTGCAGCTGGTAGACGGTCGCGAGACCGAGGCGAAGGAATCGGCGAACAGGGCAGTGGAAGCACAGCCGAACGATGCGGAAGCAGTTGGCAACTTGGCGTTGATCCTTGCTCAGACCGGCAGCAGGGGTCAAGCGGTTGCGGAAATGGAGAAAGCACTGCGGCTTGATCCCACGCCGGCGCCGACCTTTCAGTTGCTGGCTGGCATCGTTTTCTATACGGCGCGCGATATTGACCGGGCCATCCCCCTGATGGAGGCCGCGCGCGACGCCCTGCCCAATGCCGAACCCGCGCGCGAATATCTTGCCGCGGCCTATGTCGACCGGGGCGAACGGACGCCTGCGGCGCGGGAAACGGAAAAATTACTGCAGCTGTTTCCGGACAGCAATCTGACCTACTACAGCTACCTTTACGACTACTGGCGCGAAGACGATCTTCGCTATCATCTGACTGGCCTGCGGGAGGCAGGCATTCCCGAGTGGCCCTTCAGCTTTGCCGGAAAGGACGCAGATCAGATCGGCGGCGAGGATCTGCGCAATCTGGTCGATGGCAAGACGTGGGCCGGCAAGCACAAGAACGGTACCGAGTTCATGCAGTATTTCGACAAGGCCGGAAACACAGCCTATCGCAGCTCCAACACCAACATCACCGGCGTCGTTGAGGTCAACGAAAACCGCCTGTGCGAAAAGTTCGTGGGATATTTCCAGGATCGTATGGTGTGCGGCTATGTTTACCGCAATACGTCGCCCGAGCAGCGTGACATGCAATACGTTCATGTCACGCCACAGGCATTGAAATACTTTTCACTGACAAATTGACAGGCGTGTCTAAACGTCAGTTGGCGGAAGGTGCCTGCCAGTTCTTTTGCACTTTCTCCGTAACCAGCGTGCGTTCGACATCGGACCAATGCTTTTGCGAGTCGGTGAGCTTGGTCGGGTTCTTCTCGAAGCCATCGGCCGCCCCCGGATCGTAACTTATGTAGAGCTTGCCTTCGATGATGCGCCAGGCTTTGGGGTCAACATTGGTGGTAACCGTGCCGAACGAGACACCATCAGCGCAGTATCCGCCGTATTGCGGGGCGTACTTGGCCGGATCAGCAGCAAAAAGGTCGCGATTTTCCGCGCTGGCGAAATGCCAGGTCGCGCCCAGCCACTGGTGTGAATATTTGGCAGATCCCTGCATGGCCTGGTGCTGGGTGAAATAGGCGACCGGGTCGTATCCCTTGATCGCAACATCACCGAAATAGCCTGTATTGACGAATTCTTCGGCTATAGCGGGCTGAACCAGCGAGAGTGCAAACGCGGCGGCACCAACTGCCACGGCCAATCGAAACCCGCGTTTCATAGTAGAATCAGACATTGTGTTTTCTCCGTTTCCTCCTGCAGCGAAACGTCATTTTCGCTTCGTGCATTCGGTATAAAGCCACTGGCCGACAAGATCGGCCGGCTGACAGACCGCGCCCGCTTTCATCAGCAGGCCCGCTGCATCCCAATGTTCACGCCATCCCGCTTGCGTTAGCGGCGAATAGCCGTTCCTTTCCTTTGCTTCGATGTCGGCCTTATTGGCCAGCAGGAAAGCAACTACATCCGCATGTCCCTCTTCGGCGGCCGCATGCAGCGGTGACATGTGGTAGAAGTTCTTGGCGTCGTTGACTGCAGCTCCTTTGATGACAAGCAATTCCACGACATCGAGATTTCCGCCGTATGCCGCCGCGTGCAGCGCCGTCAGACCGCCCTTGTTGCAGATCTCGATGTCGGCCCCGCGTTCGAGCAGTAGGGCCACGACATCGGCATGCCCGGCCAGCGATGCAATCAGCAGCGCTGGCTCACCCGCATTGTCGGGCTCGACAACGTTGGCGCCTTGGTCCAGCGCCTGTTTCACGCGCCCGACATCTCCGTCTTTCGCCGCGTCATGCAAAGGACCCGCCAGTGCGGCCGAGATCCCGAGCACGATGCCAGCAATTACAATGCAAAGAAACTTCACTGCACGTCCCTCCGCTCTATCTCGGTTTCTCTTGAGCGGAATTGAAGGAAATTATCACGTACACATTCCACGAACAAGGATTAGGCATTTAACTCATCCCTTAAGCGGCGCTTCGGGAGCCCGGCGAAGGCCGGCTGTTTCGACGCGATCTCCGGGCCCGGATTACCTCGAGTGCGAGGTCCTGATCGTCCTCAAGCGTGCCACATTACCCGTATGGCCGAAATCCACATCGTGCCAGCCCGGGGCGGAACTATCGGTTCTGGAGCATGCCCGGGCAATCTCGGGATGCCGCTTGACCCACCTTTTCAGAGCGCTCCAGGCGGGACTTTCTGCGAACGATAATTTCCGCAGCCGGCCCGCAATCGGTATGCCAAACTCTCGCGCAAGGACTTCCATGTCCTCGTCGCTGAATAGTGGCAGGACGATGAGTGGATGGCCATGCTTGCAGATGGCATACCAGCGCCTGCCAGCACTTCTTGAAATGACCAGCGCGCTTCCAAGTGGGGCGCCTTGACCAAATGTTCGATTCTCCAGCATTTTCAGATATGGACCGTCGGCATAAACGGTCCCCGTAAAAAGGCGGCCGCAGATCTCGACCCGATAGAATTCATGTCTGTCCGGCATCCGGTTCTCCTTTGAAGAGGATTTGACGCAGGTACAACGTTAGCTACTCGGCGAGATCATACATGGCTGCAAGCGCGGATATTGATGAGTATCCGGATTCGGCGCATCACCCTCCGGGGTGATCCCCTTGGGTTAAGCGATGTCCGGAAGAGGCGACCCTGCACGGCCATCGGCAATATGAAGGGCCATTCTCAACCACCAAATTGACTGGTGCAGGCAGCGCTCCACTTTATTGCGTTGTGAGCTGTATAATACAGCGGCAAGAGTCGGTCCCATGTGCGCGGCAACCGGCTCACTGCATCGAAATCGGAGCGGTATGATGGGTATTTTTGTCGAGAAGCTGATTGGACTGGCCGGGAGGCAATCCGGGCGTGCCAAGTGCGATGTTCCAGCGGGGACCATGAATGATCTGGCATCGCGCAAGCAATCGCCCGCCATCGCCATCGCCATAGCCTTGTTTTGTATCCTGGCTATTCCGGGCCGGCCGGCTGTCGCTGCCGAGTGCAATACGTCGCCTTCGCCCGGATTGGATTGGGGCGATTGCAACAAGCGAAACCTGATCATACCCGGTAGTGAGCTTGAGGGCGCCAATCTGTTCAGCACCGATTTTACCCTGACTGACCTTAGTGGCGCCAATTTGAAGTCAGCGAATTTGGAAAAGGCGACACTGGTACGCTCGTTGCTCGCAGGGGCCAACGCGGAGAAGGCCAACTTCGCCAGAATTGAGGCCTACCGCTGCAGTTTCGCCAATGCTTCGGCCGATGGCGCTACCTTCGCCGCCGCGGAACTGCAGCGCGCCAATTTCAGCGGGGCACAGCTCACCGGAGTCAGCTTCGAGAAGGCGGAACTTGGACGCGCCGATTTCAGCAAGGCAGTTTTGACGGGTGCCCGTTTTTCGCTCGCCAACCTTTCACGGGCGAACCTGAGTAACGCGATTTTTGAGGGCCCGATCGTATTTGATCGCGCGTTCATGTTCCTGACCCGGATAGAGGGGATGGACCTGACGGCTGCGCAGGGCCTCGAGCAGCAGCAGGTCGATCTTGCTTGCGGAAATACCGCCACCAAGCTGCCAGCAGGTCTGAAGACTCCGGCCAGTTGGCCCTGTGCATCTGAATGACATCGCTCTGGAGCAAGCTTTGGACAAGGCCTGCTCTAGGTGCGCCGGACCTGCCAGGCGAGCTGTGTCAGTGCCGCGCCGACGCTGATCAGTTGAATCCCAAGCAGCAGCCCGACGAGCCAAAGCGCCGTGACCGGGAGACTGGCCCAGAGAACCAGCGAGAGCAGGATCCCGACCAGTCCGCTGGCCAGCACCCATCCCCAGTTGGGGAATGGCCGGATCGTTAGCGAGAAGACGATCTTCGAGATACCCTCGATCATGAAGAACACGATCAGGAGAAGCGTGACGGTCAGCAGGCCCTGTGCCGGATCCCGCAAGAAGAGGAAGCCGATGAGCAGGGCAAGGATGACGGAGACGAGCTGCAGCCAGAAATGCGGCACGTGTCGCGCGCCAAGCAGGCCGATGCCCTGCGCAAGGCCGCTGATGATCAACAGCCATCCCAGAAGGATGATGACTGCGACCGATGAGATCACGGGATAGATGATCGCCAGGATACCGGCGGCGACCAGTACGATACCTTGGATGAGATACCATAACGAGTATCGCTTGACCGTTTCCCGCATTGCCTCACGGAAGACTTCCGCAGCGGCGTCCAATGACATTGCCATGAACCTTCTCCCTTTTGATACTGCTGGGGTAACGCAGCACGGCGCACGCATCGCCACGCTCCGGAACTCGTCCGGCAATCATGATTCTTGATGGTCGCAACGTGCAAGTACGTAACGGTAACAGGTCCTGACCCCCTTGGGCTTTGGAGACTCCTCCTGACGTTGGTGATTGCATAGTATACCAGAACAATGCAGCATACCGCTCCCTTGGCATGTGGGGGCAAGCCAATGGAGCCGGACGATTTCTCCCCGGGATTGGCACTTGTTGCCGTAAGGCCTCACGAGAGGGCTGATACAGCAGTCATGACACGCGCGCAGCAAGTGGGTGTAATTATCGGTCTCGCGATCGTGGCGGCGCTCACGATTCTGCGGGCGAGTGATCCGCCACTGCTCAAGCAGGCGCGCGAAGTAACATTCGACGAATATCAGCGCCTGGCGCCCCGCGCATTCGAGAACCTGCCCGTCCGGGTCATCGACATCGACGAAGCATCGCTGCGCGAGTTCGGGCAGTGGCCATGGCCGAGAGACCGGATTGCCACCCTCGTAGACAGACTCTCCGACATGGGAGCATCGGCAATTGCGTTCGACATTCTCTTCGCTGAACCCGATCGCCTGTCGCCGCGCACCGTCGTTCGTGACGTGCCCGGAATTGACGCCGGACTGCTTGGCCAATTGCCGGACAATGACGAGATCTTCGCGCGCGCAATTGCTGGAAAGCCGGTCGTGCTGGGCTTTGGCCTGTCCAACGAGGGAAACTATCGCCCGCCTGTGAAAGCGGGCTTTGCCTTTACAGGTGAAAGTCCCCTTGGCGCGCCTCCCAGTATCAGAGCCGCGACACCCTTGCGACCGCAACTCGAGGCCAATGCCGCGGGCATAGGGCATATCAGCCTCAATCCTGGTGCCGCTTCGAACGTGGTCCGCGCTGTACCGCTTGTCCTGAGCGATGGCGAGCAGCTCTATCCCAACCTTGCGCTTGAAGCGCTGCGCGTCGCTCAAGGTGCGTCGACCTACCTTCTGGCCGACGCGCCGAACGTGCCGGACACCATAACCCAGGTCAAGATCGGCGACTTCATTGTACCGGTGACGGCGGCGGGCGAACTCTGGCTCTATGTCAGCCCCGACACTGCAGAGAGATATATTTCGGCCAGACAAATCCTTGCGGCCACGGGCGCGTCGCCCGCGACGAGGGCCGGCGTCGAAGGCAGCATCGTGTTTGTCGGCACATCGGCTGCAGGGCTCCAGGACATCCGTACGACCGCACTTGGGCAAAATGTCCCGGGTGTATCGCTGCACGCGCAAACCGTGGAACAGATTCTGTCCGGACGCTTTCTTTCACGGCCGGATTGGGCGGATGGCCTTGAAATCCTGTCAATTGCGGTGGCCGGTAGTTTTCTCGTGCTGGTAACCACCTTCGTCAGCCCTGCCGTTGCTCTGGCGTGCGGTCTCCTGATCACCGTGCTTGCTCTTGTCGCCTCATGGCTTGCCTTCTTCTATGCGGGGCTCCTCTTTGATCCGCTGGCTCCAATCGTCAGCGGATCGATCACCCATTTCGGTGCCACGGCGTTCCGGTTCCTGGTGATCGATCGGGAGCGCCGCGAAGTCCGGCGGGCCTTTGGCCACTATCTTTCACCATCGTTGTTGTATCGCATTGAGCACACGCCGAACGCTCTGCGCCTCGGCGGCGATGATCGCGAACTGACGGTCATGTTCGTCGATGTCCGAAATTTCACCCAGATCAGCGAGCGCCTGCCGCCTGCCGCCGTTGTTGGTTTCCTGAACACTCTTCTCGACGCGCTTAGCCATCACGTCATTGCGAACGAAGGCACCCTCGACAAGTTCATCGGGGACTCGATCATGGCCTTCTGGAACGCGCCCATCGATGTCGACAAACATGCAAGCAAGGCGGTTCACGCTGCGCTGGCCATGCGCGAGACGCTTGCGCGCCTTAATGCAGACGACGCATTCGGCTTCGGAGATGAGCAAAAAGTCGGCATTGGTATCGGTATCCATACCGGCCTTGCCTGTGTCGGGAATATGGGCGCCGAAACGCGATTCAATTATTCGGCTGTCGGCGATGCCGTCAACATAGCCGCGCGGATCGAGTCATCCTGCAAAGAGGTGAACTTCGACATTCTCGTGTCCGAGAGCACGGCAAAGATGTTGCCGGACTGTGCCTTGCTGGAGGCAGGGGCACTGGGCCTTAAAGGAAAGAGCACCCGGACGAGACTTTTCGCCGTCGTTGGCGACGAGCACCTGGCGGCGACTGCCCAATTTGCTGAATTGCAATCGATTCACCGGCAGCTGGTCGAAGCCTTGCGTTCACGGTCGGCAGCCAGCCGCAAGATCGTTAGCGCCGCAAAACTCGCGGCTGCTGGACTAACGCCCGAATTGCCTGAATTCTATCGCCGGATTTCCCGCAGGTCCGAACACTTTCTTCACGAGTCCGCAGAAAGAGCCGACCGGTCAGCGGAATAGCCGGAAGCCATGCCTGCACTGCTTCACAGAATGCTATTTGCCATGTCCGCCTCTGCCGTGGTGCCCCCTGTCATGGCGGTCGCTGTCGTAACGGCCGTGATCCGTGTCGCGGTGACCCCTGTGGTGCCTGCTATGGTCCTTGTGCGGCTTGTCATGCTTCACCTTATCCGGTTTGTGCGGTTTTTCCGGCGGGGCGGGATCATCCGGAGGAGCCGGTTTGTCAGGCGGGGAGGCCGGTGCAGGCCGGTCCGGTGGAGCGGGCCGGTCTGGCGGGGCTTGCGGGGCCCGCGGTTCCGGACTGGATTGCGGGGCAGCGCGCTCAGGGTTGCGATCCTTCGGGTTTTCAACCGATGCGAGGCCGCATCCACCAACTCCTGCAATACCTAGTCCTCCCGTGAGCTGTTGGCTGCCGGAGAGGAACGGCAGGGAGCGCTGGCTGCCAAGCGTTCTGAGCACATCCCTGGTGACCCGGCGGGGGTCAGTCATGCTGCCATTGCGTTTGGCGACGACACAATCGCACCGCCGCGTTAATTGCCTGCAGCCTCCTGGACCGCAGAATTCTGCCCGGCCGCTCAACAGGACGACGGCAGTCGTACCATCGGCGCCGATGGAGAAGTCGAAGGCAGTTCCGCGCACTCCAATCGTTCCGGCGGGCGTCAAGATCTCATAGGCCGAGGATTTCGAGTTTCCGCTGATCCAGCGGAACGTTCCCTTTGCCGCTTTGATGGTTAGCCGTTTGAGCGATTTTGTGTCGTCGTAAACAAATCTGTCGATGACCACGGACGAGCCCCATCCCACAGCAAGTTTGGTGCCGTCCTGGAAAAGAAACTGGCCAAGTCCCGACTGGGATGTCTTGATCCGTTCATCCCGGTGGACCGGGTCTTTGACCGCCAGTGGACCACTGGCACCCCTCACTTCGGTCTTGATCAGCACGGCTTCGCCGACTGGCTCGGCCGCCATTGCCGGCAACGGATTGCAAAGCGTGAGACCGAGCGCCGCGATTGCGGCGGCGCCGCACATATGCCACATCACACCCCTCCTGAACGGTTCAGTCTAACATGCTAGGGAGTGCGGGTCTCTTTACCCATTTTGGTTAGATCGTACGCAACCGTTTTCATGAGGAAGCCGGCAACCGGTCAGCCGATGTTGATGAGCACTTTTCCGCCTTCGACCTTAACCGGGTAGGTCTTGAGGTTGACGCAGACGGGCGCACCTTTCGCGTCGCCGGTCCGGTAATCGAACCGCCCGTTATGCTTCGGACATTCGATAATGTGGTCCATGACGAGACCATCTGCCAAGTGTACGTGTTCATGAGTGCAGAGTCCGTCCGTCGCGAAGTACTGGTCCTCCGGGGAGCGATAGATTGCGAATGTCCGGCCAGCGTGATCGAAACGGATGACATCCTCCTCTTCGATGGCATCAGCATCGCAGGCGGGGATCCAGGTGTTTGCTTCAAGCGTAATCATCGCGCGCTATCCTCCTTGAAAATGATGAAGTTGCTGCTCATTCGGCCGCTACGACCGTCAATGGTAGCGGACGGCGGACATACCAGCTCGGGTCCTCCACCTGCTTGAGCACCGCGGGAATGATCTCGGTGTAACAGGCCAGAAGCCCAGGATAGGCCGGCGGGCATTCCTCCTTGATCATCTCGTGCAGTTTGGGAAGATTGTAGAAAGGCACCATTGGAAACATGTGGTGTTCGATATGGTAGTTCATGTTGATGTACATGAAGCGGAAAAAGGAATTGGTGTACCAGGTCCGCGTGCTGAGACGATGGTCGCGAATATCCTCCTGCATGCCGGCATGCTGGGTCAGGTTGAACAACTGAGCCATGAACCCGCCGTAGAAACGGGGCAGGACGATGAACATTGCCGGCAGGATCGAGCCGGTGATGATGCATCCCAGGATAACTCCGGCAAAGATCGCGACATAGACCCGCGACGACCAGAAAACCTTGCGTTTCTCACCGTCGGGAATGAAGTGACGGCCTTCTTCGTTCAAGCCGCCGAATGCCTGCCGGAAAATCGAGCCGATCTGTTTCAGACCCGATTTGATAAAGAAGAGATCGAGGAACATTCCGGCAATGTCAGGTGGGCGCGGCACGGCGATCTCAGGGTCACGGCCGACGATAAGCGTCTCGGTATGGTGGCGGGAGTGGCTCCAACGCCAATAATGCCCTTCATGCAACGTCATGAAGCCGTTGAGATGATAGAGGATTTCATTGATCCGGCGCGTCTTGAACGGGGTTCCGTGCGACAGCTCATGTGCATGGTGATCGGACATCGAATAGACGAGACCGTAGACGAGGAAAGCAGGGACACACCACAATGTCCCCCAGGTGAGAAACGCCGCAGATCCTGAGCCGGCGAGCAAGGCCAGCCACATGCCGAAGTGCCGCAAGCCGGCAGCGTCGGATCGCTTGATTAATTGCTTGAACGCTTTCCTGTCTACCCTGGCGGAAAACCACTCCGCTTCGACTTTGTCCTCGAACGTGTCTCCAGTGATGTCAGCCGCGCCGCTCGCATCGCCGACGAGCGCGTAGCTGCGATACGTTCTTTCCATGATGGCCTCCCATTCCTCCCGCCAACAGCGAGCCGGCGATGAGCAATCTTATGTTTCTGGAGAGATTCATTCAACAGTTTGACATTTTTTCTTTCAAAAATTGCCGAAAACGCCGATACTCAAGATGAAAGAATAGTTTCATGGAGATCGGTATGCGGCGTCCAAACATGTCTGCTCTGGCGAAGGAGGCCGGTGTTGGCCTTTCCACGGTCGATCGTGTGCTGAACGGACGCGCCGATGTGCGCGAAGAAACGGCGCGGCGTGTACTCGATGCGGCCGAACGCATCGGCTTCTATGCAACCCCGCTTCTGAGGCAGCGTCTGAAGGCGGATCTGCCGCAGCGGACGTTTGCCTTCCTGCTTCAACAGAAATCGACTGCTTTCTACAAATTGCTTGGCGAGGCTCTGCAAAAGGCAACAGACGAATGTGCGTTGGTCCGGAGCAAGGCCGTCATCGAGTTTATGGACGATCTCACGCCGGGAGCCATAGCGGAAACCCTGCTGCGGATGGGCAGGATCGCAGACGGTGTTGCAGTGGTGGCCGCCGACCACCCCAACGTGACTGCGGCCATCGAAACGCTCAGCTCGAAATCGATCCCGGTCGTCGCGCTGATTTCCGATCTGACGGCGGCGTCGCGGGCGGGCTATGCCGGTCTTGATAACAGGAAGGTAGGGCGAACAGCCGCTTGGTTCCTGTCGAACATGCTGCCGGCAAATTCGACTGTATCGATCTTCGTAGGCAGCCACCGCTATCTTTGTCAGGAGGCTTGCGAGAGCGGGTTCAGGTCGTATCTTCGGGAAAGCGCTCCGGACTTCGTTCTGATTGATCCTGTCGCGGCGGCTCGAGCGTGACGAATACGCTTTTGAGGCGACCCTCAATCTGTTGCGGCAGCGTCCCGGCATAAACGGCCTGTATATCGCAGGCGGGGGCATCGAGGGCGTGTTGAAGGCGGTGAGGGAAGCCGGCCGGGAGCGCACGCTTCCAATCGTCGGGCACGATCTGACCGAAACCACGGCTCGCGGATTGATTGATGGAACCTTAAAGATTGTCCTCTCCCATCCGATCGACGCTATCGCAAAAGGGACAGTGGAACTCCTGGTGGAAAGGAGCCTTCAGCCCCAGACCGGGTGGCAGTACGCACACCAGAATTATCCGATGCAGATTTTTTCTCCAGAGAGCTTGTAGCGATCAAGAGTATCGCCTTCGCGCATGCTGTCGCGCTGCGGACGGCGAGGGCCGCTTCACTTGCGTAGTTACTGTTACGTACTTTTCTCCAGTTGCAATCAAATGCATGTTGGGCGGTAGGCTGACATGATGTACTGTGGCGGCAGTCTTGGAGGGGCGGAACATTGGACAGCAGTCTACATCCGGCGGCGGTGGAACACCTGCCAGCTTTTGTTACGGCGCCTGGCCAAACTGACTGGCTATTCAACGTCGTCGTCGTTGTCCTCCTGGCAATGATCCTGCTCATCGGCAATATCTATTTCAAACTCCATGCACTACCCGAGCAAATGGCCCATCGCACGAAAAAGGTGCAAATGGAGTTGGTGGCTGTCCTGGCGCTTATCTCCCTGTTTACCCATAACCATCTTTTCTGGATCGCCGGTTTGTTGCTTGCGCTGATCGATCTGCCGGATTTTTCGACGCCAATGGGTTCAATGGCACAGTCGCTCGAAAAACTCTCGGGTCGTAATATTGAAGTAAAGGAGGAGGCCATCGTCCCACCGCCCCCTGATGTGTCACCGAAATCTGATGCTGCGGGCGGAGGTATTTGAGTCATGTTTGAGCTCATTCTCTGTTCCATGCTCACGGTGTTGCCCGATTATCTTTTCCGCCGCTACGTCCAAGGAAAGCGCATCGGGCGCGAGATTACCCTCTATACGATGTGGTACGAATTACGCTGGGGAATTACGGCGTGCCTGTTGCTGACTGTTTCGTTGATCACCCTTATCTTTTACTATCATCCTTCGACAAAGAACGTCACCGCGATATTCCGTACCGTGACCATCCTCCCGGAAACCACCGGCCGCGTTGCCGAGGTGTTTGTTGGCGTCAATGCGAAGGTAGAATCAGGCGCGCCGCTATTCCGGCTCGACAGCTCCGAACAGGAGGCCGCGCGGGAGACGGCGCAACGCCGCATAGCTGAAACCGTCGCCGAGACGACAGTGGCGCAAACAGAACTGGCCGCGGCGGACGGTCTCATTCAGCAGGCGCAGGGCGCATACCAGCAAGCTTTGGACGAGTTGGCGACGAGGCAAGAACTTCTGCGGCGCAGGGCGGACGTTTCGGTCCGCGAGGTTGAGCGCTTGCAAGTCGTCGCGGACGGCCGGAAAGGTGGGCTTGACGCCTCTGTTGCAAACAAGCGGACGATCGAGACGAAACTGGACTCGCTCCTGCCTGCTCAGAAGGCGAGTGCAGAGGCAGCGCTCGCGCAGGCACAAGTCGAGCTGGATAAAACCCTGGTTCGGGCCGGCGTCGCTGGAACCGTCCAGCAGTTCACGCTTCGGCCCGGCGATATTGTAAACACGATGATCCGGCCGGCCGGCATTCTCGTCCCGCAAGAGGCCGGACGTGGAGCACTGATTGCCGGCTTTGGTCAGATCGAGGCGCAGGTGATGAAAAAGGGGATGATTGCCGAGGCCACGTGTATCGGCAAGCCATTTACGATCATTCCCATGGTCGTCACTGAAGTACAGGATGTTATCGCCGCGGGACAATTGCGGCCGACAGACCAGCTTGTCGATGTACGGCAGATTGCCCAGGGAGGGACACTCACCGTCTTCCTCGAGCCGCTCTATCCCGGTCTGCTGGCCGGCTTGCCGCCAGGCAGCAGCTGCATCGCCAATGCCTATACCAACAATCATGAAGCTCTTGCCGCGAAAGATATTGGCACAGCAGAATGGATGTTCCTGCATGTCGTCGATGCGATAGCGATCGTGCATGCGATGATTCTTCGAATTCAGGCGCTGCTGCTGCCCGTCCAGACGCTCGTGTTGGGAGGCCACTGAGACTCTGAGATTCAGGAAAGGCGCCAGACCGCAAGTAAAAGCGTTTCAGAACTGTGGTAGAACTATTTCATGGACTTTCAGCACTTTACGCTCAAGCGGCTCACACCGGACGACATCTCGCTCCTCCGCCAGTTGAATGCCTTGTTCGGCAATGCATTTTCTGATCCCGGGGCATATGGAAGCGAGCCGCCGACTGATGTGTATTTGAGGGGCATTCTTGCCAAGGATCACATTGTGGCCCTGGTTGCACTGGCAGGCGAAGGTCTCGCCGGCGGGCTCGTCGCCTACGAACTCGACAAGTTTGAGCAGGCGCGGCGTGAGTTCTATATCTACGACCTCGCGGTTGACGAAAACTATCGCCGTCAGGGAATAGCGACGTCTCTGATCCACCGCTTACGGGATATTGCCAGGCACCGCGGCGCCTGGGTCGTATATGTTCAGGCGGATCACGGTGACGATCCGGCGATCGCATTGTACGAAAAGCTCGGGGTACGCGAAGACGTACTGCATTTCGACATTGGCGTGGACTGACATGGGCATCGACAGGCTGCCCTTACCGTAGTGGCAGCGCGTACGTCTGTTTCACGATCTGGCTCGGTATGTCCGTCTTGACGTTCTGGATACCGTTGACCTTGGTAAGGTGCGTTGACTGGAAGTGCCGGTAGTCGTCGAGGTCAGCAACGGCGACACGCAGCAGGGCGTCGCTCTCGCCCAACATGATGTAGCACTCCAACACCTGTGGGAGTTTCTTCATTGCCTCCATGAAATGGTCGATGGTCTCCGCATCCTGTGCGGTCAGCCAGACGCGCGCAAACATCGAGAGCGGCAATCCCACTTTCTCCGGCTTGAGCACCGCCACATAGCGGTCGATGATCCCGGCTTCTTCGAGAAGCTTGACCCGCCGTAAACAGGGCGATGGAGACAAGCCGACTTCCCTCGCCAGCTCGACATTTTGCAGCCGGCCGTCGCGCTGCAGGGCACGTAAGATACGCTTGTCCAGTTCGTCGAGGCGCATTGGCATTTCCTGCTAATAACAGCTAGTTCCCTGATTTCGATGCCAATTATGTAATAAAAATTGGCATCTACGCAACCCGGTTGCGTGCATCCGGGCCTATGATGCCAGTCATGGAAACGACGACTTTGCTCCTCTTCGCTGCCACTGTACTCCCGCTCATCTGTACCCCGGGTCCGGATATGCTGTTTGTGGCTTCGCAAGCACTTTCCGGCGGAGCACCGGCCGGCCTGCGGTCAACGGCAGGTGTCTGCATCGGCTACATTGTGCACTCGGCGCTGGTGGCCCTGGGTGTAGCCGCCATCGTCGCGGCCTCACCGGGTCTCTTCGCCGCACTTCGCTGGGTCGGCGTCGCCTACCTGGCCTACCTGGCTTTCCAGCTTATCAAGTCGGCCATGAAGGCCGGCATTCTTACTCTGGTGACCGCGGCGAACAAAAATCAGCTTCAACGGGGTTTCTTGACCGCGTTCCTCAACCCCAAGGGGATGATGATCTATTTTGCCATCCTGCCGCAATTCATCCGCCATGAAGGAAACATCGCCCTGCAAGCGTCGATGCTCTCTGCACTCTTCATTGGCTTGTGCGGCCTTATCTACACAATTCTGAGTTTCGTCGTTGCGGCCGCTGGCAAGCGCGGCGGTTTCAGCGATCATCATCGCAGATGCGTTGAAGGCGCGGCCGGTGGGCTTCTGATCGTTGCCGCCGCGAGGCTTGCTGTGAGCTAGCGGTTGCGGCCGGAAATGGCCGGCTCCGCGACTTCGTCCTCTTCAACGGGGATCGACGGCAAGGCCGTCGCCGCAGGTTACTCCGAAAGGATTACACCTTTTGGGTGAACCAAACCGCCGGTGTCCCGACGACTCCACGGCTGCGCATCGCCTCCCAGCCTCTTTCCTGGTGCAAGCTTGAGTTGATGCCGGAGCGGGGCTTCCAATGGGCATCGTCAGGCGCTGCTTCATGTCCCGTGCCGGCGCTCATTCGGGTGCGGCAATACGAATGGGGCGTGTTCCGACGGGAGCGCCGGTCTCACGATCAATGGTAACCGGGTCGATCTCCGTTCCGGTCTCGGCGTCGAAGAAACGGGTGACATTTCCCCCGCCGCGATGCTTGCGTCCCCACGCACCGATAGCAAACAGCACCGGCAGAAAATCGCGGCCAGCTTCCGTCAGCACATATTCGTCCCGGGGCGGGCGGTCGGAATAACGGCGTTTCTCCAGCAGCCCCTCGTCAGTCAGGGCTGAAAGTCGCCCCGTCAGCATCGTCGGCGCGATACCCAGACTCTTGCGGAATTCATCAAAACGGGTGAGGCCCGCATGGGCATCCCGCATGATCAGCATGCTCCATGCATCGCCCACGAGGGCGAGGCTCCGGGCGATCAGGCATGGCTGGTTTGAAAGATTCTTCATGTCGATATCTTTTTGATAGTGACTTACTACTAAATCCATAGTAACTGATTATTCATCGATGTTCCACGACAAAATGAAGGCAAAAGCAATGAGCAAGACAGAACCCCGCGTCGCCTTGGTAACGGGCGCTTCCTCCGGAATCGGGCTGGTGACGGCAAAAGCGCTGCGGCGCGATGGCTATCGTGTCTTCGGCACCAGCCGAAAGCCAATGTCGGATACCGCGGACGGGATCACGATGCTGATCTGCGATGTAACCGATGACGCATCGGTACAGGCGGTCGTGGATGACGTTCTAAGCCGCACCGGGCAGATCGATCTACTGGTCAACAATGCCGGGATCGGGCTGCTCGGCGGCGCTGAAGAGTCCTCTGCGGCACAGGCGAAGGCTGTGTTCGACGTGAACGTGTTCGGCGTCCTGCGAATGACAAATGCAGTCCTGCCCGCAATGCGACGCCAGCAAAAGGGCCGAATTATCAACCTGAGTTCGATACTCGGGCTCATTCCCGCTCCCTATAATGCGCTCTACGCATCGACCAAACACGCTATCGAGGGCTATTCAGGATCTCTCGACCACGAGGTTAGAACGCAGGGCATCCGCGTTGTGCTTGTCGAGCCAGGTGCGACCCGCACATCCTTTGAAGAGAACCTCACCCGGCCGGACCAGCCGCTTCCCGTCTATGAGACTATTCGTGCCTACGCGGAGACGCAGATGCGGGAAGTCATTGAAAAGGGTGACGCACCCGAGGTGGTCGCCGCAGCGGTGGTAAGGGCCGCCAATGCGGCATCGCCCAAGAGGCGCTACACTGCAGGCAAAGCGGCCGCGCAAGTCCGGTTTATGCGCCGCTTCCTGCCGGAGTCCTTCGTCGACAAGAACTTGCGGAAGTTCAGTAGGCTTCCGGACTGAACGTCCATCGCCACATTATTGGCGTCGCCGCCTGACCGCAGAATCGAAAGTTTGTTCTTATGAAATCATTCCTGATCGACCGCTATGTCAAAAATGGTGCCCTGCGCTTCACGGAAAGTCCGGAGCCGGAACTGCGTGAGAATGATGTGATGGTGGAGATTCATGCCGCCAGTGTGAATGTTCTGGATGCCAAGATCAGAGATGGCGAGTTCAAGCTCATCCTGCCATACCGCCTTCCACTTATCCTCGGCAACGATTTGGCGGGCGTCGTGGTCCGGGTCGGCGCCAATGTCCGGCGGTTCAAGCCCGGTGACGAGGTCTATGCACGTCCGGCCCAGGATCGCATCGGGACATTTGCCGAATATATCGCCATGGACGAGGCCGATGTCGCGATGAAGCCGGACAACCTGACCATGGTAGAGGCCGCATCCATTCCGCTTGTCGCCCTGACGGCATGGCAGGTGCTTGTCGAGCGGGCCAACCTGCAGAAGGGGCAGAAAATCCTGATCCATGCCGGCTCGGGCGGCGTGGGCACGATCGCGATCCAGCTTGCCAGGCATCTCGGGGCTTATGTGGCGACGACCACAAGCACAGCAAATGTCGATCTCGTCGAAGGGCTCGGCGCAGATGCCGTGATCGACTACAAGAAGGACAACTTCGAGGAGGTCCTGCAGGATTACGACGTCGTACTGAACAGCCTCGGCAAAGACACGCTGGAGAAATCGCTTGGTGTGCTGAAACCGGGCGGGAAACTGATCTCGATTTCCGGTCCGCCGGACCCGGATTTCGCGAGGCAGAACGGTTCCGGCTGGCTGCTTCGACTGGTCATGCGCCTGCTGAGTTTCGGCATCAGGAGAAAATCGAAACGCCAAGGCATCGGCTATTCCTTCCACTTCATGACGGCCAATGGCGCGCAGCTTGGTCAGATTACCTCTCTGATCGAGGCAGGTGCCTTACGACCGGTTGTGGATCGGGTCTTTCCGTTCGAGAAGACCAATGAGGCGCTGGACTATGTCGAAACGGGTCGTGCGAAGGGAAAGGTGGTCGTCGCTGTCAAATGATGGGTGGGCCAGGGGCGATCACTGGCAGTGTGGCAGCTATGCCTGCGGCGGGATCGAATAGGTCGAGGTTGCATGTGCCACCAGTTCGCCGTTGACGGCGCTGGTCATAAAAATGTCGACCACCGCGAGCCGCTTGCCGAGTTTCAGCAGCTTGGCCGTGGCGTCGATGGGCCCGAGCTCAGGCTTGCGCAGGAAATTGATGTTCAGGTTTGTCGTTACCGCCAGGGCCACCGGCCCGATCTGCGCAAGGATGGCGACATAGGCGGTTAGGTCGGCCAGCGCAAAAAGGGTCGGTCCGGAAACCGTGCCACCTGGGCGCAAATGGCGGTCCATCGGGTCGAGCCGCATCGATGCGAAGCCGGCACCGGCATCCGTCACGGTGAATGCCATTCCATCAGCATTTACCTGCGGAAATTCACGTTCCAGAAAGGATGAAAGCGCTTCCACATCCATCAATATCCCCACAAACCTGCCTCCGCCTGTTTTCTTAAAGATTTCACTGCTATTTGTAGGGCAAGTTTTGTCCATACGGGTTGTTCTGCCGGAGGGAATTTGTGGACAAGGTCGAGGCATTTGGCAAGACCGATGTGTTTTATCGGCCTCGCCGCTTTCCGCGTCGATCGCCTCGCCATCCGGGAACAGAACGGGCTCTATATAGGACAAGAATGCTCTTGTAGTTCGCATCGTCTTTACAAGGATGCCAGTGATGAAACCGCCAGGATTAATTGTTGCAACCTGTTTTGCCGCGCTTGCCTATGCGGGGTTCCTCGCGACGCAAACGCCGCCACCGCCTGTGCAAACCGTTCAAGCCTTTAGTCTGCCTGACCACCCAGTCGCTTTGACCGAAGATATGGTCACGCGCTTTCTCTATGGATTTGCCCCCGTGGCCGCCACGATTCGGGAACTGGACGGCAAAGGTGAAGCGGAACAGAGAAAGGCGATATTGGATAAGAAGGCAGCAGAATTTGGCTTTGCCAGCTTTGCAGACTGGGTCGATACTACCAATACAATTATGGTCACTTATCATTGGGTGACCAATCCCGATCCGCGGCAGGAAGTGGACAAGGCGATCGGCGCGATTCCTGCGATGTCCAATCTGACTGATCAGGAAAAGGCAGATATGATCGAGGGTTTGAAGGCTGGACTTGCCAAGGTGGAGAATGCAAAACCGGACGAGGCGAACATGGCCATTGTCCGGCGCCATTTGCGCACATTGAAACCATTCTATGAGCTATGGGCGCCGCCTGCGCAATAGTTGCCGAAAGAGGAACGAAATGGGAGAAGTCCACGCCATCCGCCAAGGAGAGCCGATCGTCGGGTATGAATTGTCGGGCGGGATATTGCGGCTGACTTTGCAGAACCCGCCGGCTAATGCACTTTCTCTGGCAATGATGCAATTGCTGCTCGATCATCTCCAATCGGCGCGGGATGACGTCGCGGTTCGTGTCATTATCGTCGACTCCGCGCAGAAATTGTTTTCCGCGGGACATGATCTGAAGGAACTCAGTGCCCATCGTAAGGATGCAGATCGGGGCAGGGACTTCTTCGAAAAGACCATGCAGCTTTGCGCCGAGCTGATGCAAGCGATCGTCCGCCATCCCAAACCTGTTATCGCCGCTGTCAATGGTCTGGCGACCGCGGCGGGTTGCCAGCTGGTCGCGTCTTGTGATCTCGCGATCTGTACCGACAAATCGACGTTCTGCACGCCCGGCGTCAATATCGGCCTTTTCTGTTCGACGCCGATGGTGGCTCTTTCACGCAACGTATCCCGCAAGCAGGCGATGGAGATGCTCCTGACCGGCGAGACCATCGATGCTTCGACGGCCCGTGAATTCGGATTGGTCAACCGCGTCGTGCCCCAGGAGTATCTCGGACCGATTGTCAGGAAATATGCGCAAACCATTGCTGCCAAATCACCTTTGACGGTGAAGATCGGCAAGGAGGCGTTCTACAGGCAGGTGGAGATGGGGCTGACGGAGGCTTACGAATATGCCGCGCAAGTAATGGTAGACAACATGCTGGCGCTGGATGCGGAAGAGGGCATCAATGCATTTATCGAAAAGCGTCAGCCCGAGTGGAAGGGCGAATGATGCAGGATCATAATCACTACTCCGACAGTCTCATCCGCAGCATCCTTTCCTCGGTCAGGAGCATCGCCCTGGTCGGAGCGTCCGCCAAGGAACAGCGGCCGAGCCACACCGTCATGCAATTCCTGCTGGCCAAAGGTTATCAGGTTATCCCGGTCAATCCGGGCCTGGCCGGCAAGGAGCTTCTCGGGCAGAAGGTCTACGCCCATCTTGCCGACATTCCGGTACCAATCGATATGGTCGATGTCTTCCGCAACTCCTTTGCGGTCCCGGATCTGGTCGGTGAGGTGCTGGCGGTGAAGCCTTTGCCGAAAGTGATCTGGATGCAGCTTGGCGTGCGCCATGAAGCCGCGGCAGTCAGAGCCGAGGCGGCCGGTATCACGGTCATAATGGATCGCTGTCCGGCGATCGAATACGCCCTGCTCGGAATGGATGAATCCTGAATTTCCGGCTGTCGCATTGATACGCACCGCGCTTCGGCCATACTGACGCGGAAATTTCTCGTGTGCAGGTAATTCCTGCTCAACTACGAGGGATTCGTGCTCAAGAATCCACAAAAATGGCTTACGAGATCTCAATTGCAGGACGAATATAGATTGTATTCGGTTGCGGAAATGCCTGCTTGGCGCCAGCCTCGCAATCCCATAGCCTGATCAAACCAGCCCAATGACATGGAGACAAATATGGCGCATCGCGCACCTGGAATCGAAACACTTGCGGTCCATGCGGGCGCTAAACCAGACCCTGCGACCGGGGCAAGAGCGACGCCAATTTACCAGACGACAGCGTTCGTATTCGACGACGCTGATCATGCCGCGTCATTGTTCGGGTTGAAAGCCTTCGACAATATTTACACCAGAATAACCAATCCAACCAACGCGGTATTGGAAGAACGTGTAGCAGCACTTGAGGGCGGCACGGCGGCGCTTGCGGTGGCATCGGGCCATGCAGCGCAACTTCTGGCATTTCACACGCTGATGCAGCCAGGTGACAATTTCGTTGCCTCGAACAAGCTTTACGGCGGGTCGATCAACCAGTTCGGCCAATCGTTCAAGTCGTTCGACTGGCGCGTGCGCTGGGCCGAAGCGGATGACCTTTCCTCCTTCGAGACCCAGATCGACGAGCGTACCCGCGCCATCTTCATCGAGAGCATCGCCAACCCTGGCGGCATCATCACCGACATCGCCGCTATTGCCGAGATCGCCCATCGGCATGGCCTCCCGCTCATCGTCGACAACACTCTGGCATCGCCTTATCTCGTCCGGCCGATCGAACATGGTGCTGATATCATTGTGCATTCTGCAACGAAGTTCCTTGGCGGCCATGGCAATTCGATGGGTGGCGTCATCGTCGACTGTGGTACGTTCGACTGGTCGAAATCGGGCAATTACCCGCTGCTGTCGGAGCCGCGTTCGGAATATAACGGCGTTGTCTTGCATGAAACCTTTGGAAATTTCGCTTTTGCAATCGCCTGCCGCGTGCTTGGCTTGCGCGATCTCGGGCCGGCGCTCTCGCCCTTCAACGCATTCCAGATTCTGACGGGGATTGAGACCTTGCCTCTGCGCATGCAGCGTCATGTCGATAATGCATTAATTGTAGCTAAGTGGCTGACGAGAAACGAGAAAGTGGCGTGGGTCAGTTATGCTGGACTTCCCGAAGATCCTTACAATGCGTTGCAGAAGAAATACGCTCCAAAGGGGGCGGGTTCCGTCTTCACCTTTGGGCTCAAAGACGGTTATGACGCCGGCGTTAAACTCGTGGAAAATCTGGAGCTCTTCTCGCATCTCGCCAATCTTGGCGATACGAAATCACTGATCATCCATCCAGCATCCACGACCCACCGGCAGCTGAGCGACGAGCAAAAAATTGCCGCCGGTGCGGGGCCGGATGTGGTACGGCTATCTATTGGCATCGAGAGCGTCGAGGACATTATCGCCGATCTTGAACAGGCACTTGCAAAAGCAGGTTAAATCCATGAAACAGTTCATAAAAATCGATTTCGACGGCATCGATCCGGAACATGGAACGCCCAAACCCGAGCGCGTCATTTCCGGCGATCCGCAGTTCCGCACCTGGAATTGCGACGAGGCCGAAGGCGGGATCTATGCGGGGATCTGGGAGGCAACTCCCGGCAAGTGGAGAATCGCCTATGACGAATGGGAGTTCTGCCATATCCTGTCAGGGCGATCGATCATCGCGGAAGATGGCGGCGAAGAACACCACGTCGCAGCAGGCGATAGTTTTACATTGCGACCAGGATTTCGCGGAACATGGGAAGTGCTTGAGACAACCCGCAAGGAATACGTGATCAGGCTTTGATCACCACTCGACATCCAGCCTCTCCAGACCATGAAAATGGTAAGTATCACGGCAAATTGGCGCTTTCTTGAACCGCAGGCCGGGCAAGCGTTCGAACAGCACCTTCAATGCAACCTGAAGTTCGAGCCGCGCGAGTGGTGCGCCGATACAGAAATGAATACCCGCTCCGAATGACAGGTTCTTCTGATCGTCACGACCTGGCATAAACGCATCAGGTGAAGCAAAGGCACTCGGATCGCGGTTGCCGGCGCCCAGCATCAGCCCTATCTGGTTGCCTGGCTTGAGCAGAACGCCCCCGCCAAGATCGATCTCCTCATAGGCATAACGCGTGAACATGTGCAGGGGCGCGTCGAGATCTAAGGCACTCCTCCACTGTTTTGACCGTGCTTTCCGCGTCCGCGAACAATCTCGCTGGATCGCTACCGCATTCGAGGACCGACTTCACGGCATTGCCAGTCTGGTGCACGGTGGCCTCATGCCCTGCATTGAGCAGCAGGATCGCCGTGGTAATAAGCTCGTCTTCCGAAAGTCTTGAACCATCGGATTCGGCCGCAAGCAGCAGGCTGAGAAGGTCGTCGGCCGGATCTGCGCGCCGGCGTCCGGCATAATCGCGCAAGAAGCTGGCGAATTCCGCCGCCGCTGCATTGGCACTGTTTTCCGACTGGCGATTGCGGCCATGCATATACATCGCGACAATGCGATGCGACCAGTCGAGCAGTTGCGGTGTAGTCTCCGTCGGGACTCCTAGCATCTCCGCAATGATCGTCACCGGGATTGGCGTTGCGAATTCGCCGATGAGATCGGCTTCGCCCTCCGGCTCGAGCCGGTCGATCAATTCATGAGCAAGCGCCTCAATCCGTGGACGCAAACGCTCGACCTGACGCGAAACGAACGCGCGGTTGACCAGCGTGCGCAGGCGTGTGTGGGCCGGCGGCTCCAGCTCCAGCATCGAGAATTTTTCGATATGGTCGAAATGCTTCAAGTGCGAGCGGTCGCCGGCAACGCCTTGTGAATCCGCTGCGCTGTAGCGCTTTTCCCGGCCGAAGCGGCGGTCGCGCAGCAATTTATTGACAGCGTCATAGCCGATGAAACACCAGAAGCCGTAATCCTCCCAGAAGAAAGACTGCGTTTCCTCATGAAGCAACGCGTAGGCGGGATAAGGATTCTGGAAAAATGTCCGGTCGTGCGGATCAAGGCGCAGACGCCGGTTATTCGGGTCGAAATGGAACGATGAAGGACGGGACAGGGACATCGATGAATTTTCCGTCTATGCAAAATTGACCGCAGCCATTGAGAACTGGCCACAATCCGTTTCATATTTGGCTCGAGATCTCGCTCTTTCCCAAGACATAGCAGGACCTGATCATGAAAATCACCATTGTCGGCGCAGGAATAGCCGGTCTGTCGACTGCGTGGTCATTAACCAAGGCGGGCCACTCGGTAACACTCATTGAGCAAGGGGGGATCCCGCTGCGGTCGGTCGTCGCGTCGCCCGGTTCATTAACGATGGTGACATGCCTTTGCTTCGGCGCTGGCTGAGGGCAGAAGCGCTTGATCGTCAGTCGTGAGTAATCACCTTGCGAAGGATCACGGCGCGAACATCTTGCGGAACCGGGTGGCTACGCCCTATGTATCGAATGTGTAATCCACGAGATCTGGGGTATTTGAGCTCCTCATTCTCCAAAACGCTGAGGCCCACCGATGAGAGATCCAATCGAAACAGCTATGAACCTCGTGCCCATGGTCGTCGAACAGACCAATCGGGGCGAGCGGGCCTATGATATTTTCTCGCGCCTGCTGAAAGAACGCATCATCTTTATTACCGGACCGATCGAGGACGGCATGGCGACGCTGATCTGCGCGCAGTTGCTTTTCCTTGAATCGGAGAATCCGAAAAAAGAAATCAGCATGTACATCAACTCGCCAGGTGGTGTTGTCACCTCCGGCATGGCGATTTATGACACGATGCAATTTATCCGCCCGGCCGTATCCACGCTTTGCTTCGGTCAGGCAGCATCAATGGGATCGCTACTCCTGACCGCTGGTGAAAAGGATATGCGCTTCGTTCTGCCGAACGCCCGCATCATGCTGCACCAGCCTTCGGGCGGTTTCCAGGGGCAAGCATCCGACATCGAACGTCATGCCCAGGACATCATCAAGTTGAAGCGCCGTCTGAACGAAATCTACGTCAAGCATACGGGCCGCGACTATGACACGATCGAGCGGACACTGGACCGCGATCATTTCATGACCGCGACGGAATCACTCGAGTTTGGTCTGATCGACAAGGTGCTTGAATCGCGTGCGATCATCGAAGGCGAAGGAAAGTAATCGGCTAAATTGCCCGGCCGGGTCGAAAATGCACATTTTTTGACCCGGTTGCGGACTTTCTGCCACACATCCGGCTTGCATAGAGGCCAACAGACGTTACGTTAAGTCATTGGTGAGTTAGGAAGCCTATTCTGCATATGACTATTCACTTCCACCTGGAGGAAGTGGCGGACCCGGGAGAGCGGGACCGATATTGAAAGGAAACTGCAATGAGCAAAGTCAGCAACGGCGGCGGCGATTCCAAGAATACGCTTTATTGCTCGTTTTGCGGGAAGAGCCAGCATGAAGTTCGCAAGCTGATTGCGGGCCCGACTGTATTTATCTGTGATGAGTGCGTCGAATTGTGCATGGACATCATCCGCGAGGAAAATAAGTCCTCGATGGTGAAATCCCGTGAAGGCGTCCCGACGCCGCAGGAAATCATGGCTGTTCTCGATGACTACGTCATTGGTCAGAGCCATGCCAAGCGTGTTCTCTCTGTCGCGGTGCACAACCACTACAAGCGGTTGGCCCACGCATCGAAAAACAATGAAGTCGAACTGGCAAAATCCAACATTCTCCTTGTTGGCCCAACCGGTTGCGGCAAAACCTATCTGGCACAATCGCTTGCCCGCATTATCGACGTGCCGTTTACCATGGCCGATGCGACGACGCTCACCGAGGCTGGCTATGTTGGCGAGGACGTCGAAAACATTATCCTCAAGCTGCTCCAGTCGGCCGACTACAATGTCGAACGAGCGCAGCGTGGTATTGTCTACATCGACGAAGTGGACAAGATCAGCCGCAAATCGGACAATCCTTCGATTACCCGGGACGTGTCGGGCGAGGGTGTCCAGCAGGCGCTGCTGAAGATCATGGAAGGCACTGTTGCTTCCGTGCCGCCGCAAGGCGGGCGTAAGCATCCGCAGCAGGAATTCCTGCAGGTGGATACAACGAACATACTGTTCATCTGCGGCGGTGCTTTTGCGGGTCTAGATAAAATCATTTCGGCTCGCGGCGAGAAGACGTCGATCGGATTCAGCGCTGCAGTCAAGGCGCCGGACGATCGCCGCGTTGGTGCGATCTTCCGCGAGCTCGAGCCGGAAGATCTGTTGAAATTCGGTCTGATCCCGGAATTCGTCGGTCGTCTTCCGGTCATTGCAACGCTGGAAGATCTGGATGAAGTCGCTTTGGTGCAGATCCTGTCTGAACCCAAGAATGCCTTGGTCAAGCAGTATCAGCGCCTGTTCGATATGGAAAACGTCGAGCTGACATTCCATGAGGACGCACTGAAGGCGATTGCAAAGAAGGCGATTGCCCGCAAGACCGGTGCACGCGGACTGCGTTCAATCATGGAGAAAATACTTCTCGACACCATGTATGAGCTGCCAACTCTCGATGGCGTGCAGGAAGTCGTGATCTCGGGGGATGTGGTCGAGGGTAATTCGAGACCTCTCTACATCTACGCTGAGCGTAAAGAAGAAAAAGGCAATGTTTCCGCCTGATTCATTGGAGATATTGTGACCGAAGGGAAAGCTCCGCATCACGCGGAGCTTTTCTGTTTTTCGCCGCATCTTAATTGTGCCACGAAACAATATTTACGTGGGGTCGGATGTAGTGCAGGATTTTACAGGGAAACGTGGGGTCTCGAAATGCCGCGACTGAGTGGCAGTGCGATGATTTCCACGAAAAATCGCCTGTTCGAAAGGTGTGTTGCGTTGCAAAAGATTGCGCTCCGGCTTTTGCAGGAGCAGGATAGATTACGATTCTGTGAATACGCTTGAAGCCGGGATGCTTGAAACAAGCAGGCCGCCACTCCAAGTAAGGGTTAAGCTGCACAACTGGTAGTACGCCGCTCAACGCATGGTTCTAAAGACCCGGGTTGTACTCCTGACAAGGGGATCCAGTCTTGGTGAAGATCATGTAATCAAAGGGTACCCGGATGTGGCGATCTGGCCAAATGGCCTGAGAAAGGACACGAAATGACCGTTGCAAGCAAGAAGACACTGGCGGGTGGCGAGAGCGGGCTTTATGCCGTTCTGCCGTTGCGCGATATCGTTGTCTTCCCACATATGATCGTTCCACTCTTCGTCGGGCGCGAAAAATCCATTCGCGCGCTTGAGGAAGTCATGGGCGTCGACAAGCAAATCCTGCTTGCCACACAGAAGAATGCTGCGGACGACGATCCGCAGGCCGATGCGATCTACACGGTAGGAACTATCGCCAACGTTCTGCAATTGCTGAAATTGCCTGACGGCACGGTAAAGGTCCTGGTCGAGGGTATCGCCCGCGCTGAAATCACCAGCTTCAGCGAACGTGAGGATTACCACGAAGCTAATGCGGTGACGCTCGCCGAACCGGACGAGGATCCGGTCGAAATCGAAGCGCTCGCCCGCTCGGTCGTGTCGGACTTTGAGAACTACGTAAAACTGAACAAGAAGATATCGCCTGAGGTCGTTGGTGCCGCCGGACAGATCGAGGATTACTCGAAGCTGGCTGATACGGTCGCCTCACATCTCGCGATCAAGATTCCTGAAAAGCAGGACATGCTGTCTATCCTTTCCGTGCGTGCACGGCTGGAGAAGGCAATGTCGTTCATGGAATCAGAAATTTCCGTTCTGCAGGTCGAAAAGCGTATCCGCTCGCGCGTCAAGCGCCAGATGGAGAAGACCCAACGCGAATACTATCTGAATGAACAGATGAAGGCGATCCAGAAGGAACTCGGCGACGGTGAAGATGGCCGCGATGAGGCCGCGGAACTGGAAGACCGGATCAAGAAGACAAAACTGTCGAAGGAAGCGCGCGAAAAGGCCAATGCCGAGCTGAAGAAGCTGCGGCAGATGAGCCCGATGTCCGCTGAGGCGACTGTCGTTCGCAATTACCTCGACTGGCTGCTGACCATCCCATGGGGTAAGAAGTCGAAGATCAAGAACGACCTCAATCTCGCCGACGAAATTCTCGATGCCGAACATTATGGCCTGGATAAGGTCAAGGACCGCATTGTAGAATACTTGGCAGTGCAGGCCCGTTCGACCAAGATCAAGGGCCCGATCCTCTGCCTCGTTGGCCCTCCCGGCGTTGGCAAGACGTCGCTCGCCCGCTCGATCGCCAAGGCTACCGGCCGCGAATATATCCGCATGTCGCTTGGCGGCGTGCGCGATGAGGCCGAAATTCGGGGGCACCGCCGCACGTACATTGGCTCGATGCCCGGCAAGGTCATTCAGTCGATGAAGAAGGCGAAAAAGTCCAACCCGCTCTTCCTGCTCGATGAAATCGACAAGATGGGCCAGGATTTCCGCGGTGACCCGTCATCGGCTTTGCTCGAGGTGCTTGATCCGGAACAGAACTCAACGTTCATGGATCATTATCTCGAGGTTGAGTACGACCTTTCGAATGTAATGTTCGTGACGACCGCCAATACGCTGAATATCCCGGGTCCATTGATGGATCGTATGGAGATCATCCGGATTGCCGGTTACACCGAAGATGAGAAGCTGGAGATCGCCAAGCGGCACCTTTTGCCCAAGGCTATCCGTGATCATGCATTGCAGCCGAAGGAGTTTTCGGTCTCTGAGAGCGCCATCCGCGCCATCATCCGCAATTACACGCGGGAAGCCGGTGTCCGTAATCTTGAGCGTGAATTGATGAAGTTGGCCCGCAAGGCCGTTACCGAAATCATGAAGACCAAGAAGAAGTCGGTAAAGGTTACGGAATCGAACATCGATGAATATCTCGGTGTTGAGAAGTTCCGGTTTGGCCAGATCGATGGTGAAGATCAGGTTGGTGTGGTCACGGGTCTCGCCTGGACTGAAGTGGGCGGCGAATTGCTGACTATTGAAGGCGTCATGATGCCTGGCAAGGGCCGCATGACAGTGACAGGCAACCTGCGCGACGTGATGAAGGAATCGATTTCCGCGGCGGCATCTTATGTCCGCTCACGGGCTATCGATTTTGGTGTCGAGCCACCGCTGTTCGATCGGCGTGACATTCACGTCCACGTGCCGGAAGGTGCAACACCGAAGGATGGTCCGTCGGCGGGTATAGCGATGGTTACAGCCATCGTCTCGATACTGACGGGCATTCCGGTTCGCAAGGATATCGCCATGACCGGCGAGATCACGCTGCGGGGCAGGGTGTTGCCGATCGGTGGTCTGAAGGAAAAGCTGCTCGCCGCTTTGCGCGGTGGTATCAAGACGGTTCTGATCCCGGAAGAAAACGCCAAGGATCTGGTGGAGATTCCGGACAATGTGAAGAACGGGCTTGAGATCATTCCGGTCTCGCATGCCAATGAGGTGCTCAAGCACGCATTGATACGCCAGCCGGAGCCGATCGAATGGACCGAGCCGGCCCATGTGCCAGCTGCTGTCGAGGACGATGCGGCAGCGCAGATCGCTCACTAACAGCTAACAAAGAAAAGGCCGGGCAAGATATTGCCCGGCCTTTTTGATTCGCGGGTCGTGGGCGGTGCTCAGAGCGCGCCGCTGAGAATTCCGGCACCAGCAAGCGCAAAAACACTGCCGATGACGCGCAAGGCGCATGAGCCTGCCCGTTGGCTGTTTCTGCCCACGACCTGTCCGAGGCCGATGCCGGCAACGTGGAGCAGCGCCGTGGAAAGCATGAAGCCACCTGCATACTCCAAGCCCCCCGCGCCGCCGGGCATTTCCGCAACGTGTGCGTAGCCGTGGAAGATTGCAAACAATCCGGCCAGACCAGCGGCAATGGCCACGGGTGCCTTCACTTCAAATGCGACCGCTGTGCCAAGTACGATGACGGAGAGGGCAATCCCAAGCTCAATAAGCGGCACATGAATGCCATTCATGCTCATGATGCCACCAGCGGCCATCATGCCGACAAAGCTGAGTGGAACGAGCCATAGCGCCCGTCCGCCAAGCTGGAAAGCGAACACGCCAACCAGAATCATCGCCAGCACGTGATCAAGGCCGGAAATGGGGTGGGTGAAGCCATGAGCGAACCCGCTGGTTTCGCCAACGCCGACATGGGCGTAGGCGAGTGCAGGATAGAGCGTGGCTGCGAGGACGAGGGCAGTTCGTAAGGTGCGGTTAAGTGGCATTTGGGGTTCCCATGGTTCAGCGTTCTTGGAAGGAGTGCTGATACCATTGTTGCCGTAGAAACCGCGCCCGCGAAAGAGCAAAATGCTGCGCCTGCTCAATAAGGATGCGAACCAACGTTTGCCAGCAGAAATGATGCTGATTTCAAAGTGGATGGAATGGTGGGCGATGAGAGACTCGAACTCCCGACATCTTCGGTGTAAACGAAGCGCTCTACCAACTGAGCTAATCGCCCTTCGCAAGGGTGCGTGGGGAGCGTTTATGCGTTTAGAACGCTGTTGGCAAGAGGGATGCGACACTTTTATGATTTGTTTGAAGAGTTTTTCACAATCGCATTTTTCATGCTCAGTTGTGCTTGACACTCTCCTTCGAACGCCTTAAACGACCGCTCACGCCGGACAAATTGTTCGGTAAGAAAGTGCGCGGGTGTAGCTCAGTTGGTTAGAGTGCCGGCCTGTCACGCCGGAGGTCGCGGGTTCGAGCCCCGTCACTCGCGCCACTTTTCTCTCAAGTAAATCAAATAGGTATTGCTTCTGAGAAAAGTGGCGGCCCGCACATCGGCAGCTCGGACAGCCGCCAAATCACTGTGTGCCGCTTAGCATGGCGCGCCACGTGGACATTCCGCAGTCACATTTACTGTAACGTACTTCCCAAGTTTGTTGCCATTTGCTTGTTTCTGGATCACGTCGAAATCCTACGTCGTCAACATCTCGAACAAGAGAAAGAGGCGCGGAACGTGTACGGGATCCTTCTCCTCTTATGGCACTCCGATTGGGTGCTGTTGGCTTTTTCCGTTCTCATTTTTGAAATACCCCGCTACACCATTTCGCTTGTCTCTCTTGCCGTTCTGGTAGCCGGCAGAAGTCAGCCACGCGCAGCCAAGCCCGACTTGCGCATCAGTGTCGCGATTCCCACGTTCAACGGTGCCGGTGGTCTTCGCCAGACAATTGTGTCGCTTCACAATCAGTCATTACCGCCTTACGAAATAATAGTCATAAACGATGGCTCGCTGGATCAAACACCCGCAATAGCCGAACAGGCGCTCGCCGAGGGCATGGTCGATCTTGTCATTCACAATCCCAGCCGCTGCGGCCGCAGTCCGGGCGTCAACGTCGCAGCGCGTTTTGCCCGTGGGGATCTGATCCTGACCGTTGATCCGGACACGGTGTTTTCCTCCACCGCGCTCGAACGCATGTCGGCGGCGTTTATCGATCCACGTCTAGCGGCGGTGAGCTGCAACATAGGTGTCAGGAACGAGAGCGCTACCATCTGGACAGAATTGCAGGCACTCGAATACCTGATGTCCATAAGTGCCGGAAAATCCTTTCTCGCGCAGATCGGTGCAATCTCCTGTTGCTCCGGTGCCTGCTCGCTCTATAGACGCGATATCTTCCTCGATCGCGGTGGGCTCGATGTAGGACCGGGGGAGGATCTCGAAATCACGTTGCGATTGCGGCGGTTCGGTCATCATGTTGGTTTCGTGCCAGATGCATGGGCATCAACGATGGCGCCTGAAACATTCATCGCTCTGGCCCGCCAGCGACTGCGGTGGGACCGTGATGCCCTGAGGGTCCGTCTCATCCAGTATCGCGAGTGCTGGCCCTTCAGGTCGGAAGGGCTCGCGGACACACTTCAGCGACTTGACTTCATTGTCTTCGATGTCGTTCCGACGCTTTCTCTGCCATTCTATCTCGCCTATTGCGTCCTTGCGTTCGGTCCGGACACGCCGAAATTTCTTGCGGGAGTGAGTCTGCTTCTTATGGTACTGGGCTTATTCAATCTTGCGCTTACCGGCCTCCTGTTTAGCCAGCGACCGAGACTGTTCAGCGTGCTGGTCGCTCCGATCTTTCCAGTTTACCAAGGCATGTTGATGAAAGGTGTGCGCTTTTGGGCATTCTCTTCGGAACTGCTATTTTCAGCCTCGCGTCAAGATGATTACGTGCCGCCTCGCGTCCGACGAGCGCTGGCGACCGCGTCGCCGCGGGAGATTTGACCATGAATCGCGAGGTACATCGCCTCGGCGTGAACGTACCCGACCCGGTCGAAAGCCGCCGGGCTGGCGCGGGAAGAATTGTCCGATCTCGTTTATGCCGCCCTCGTGTTCGGGATACTTGGGTTCTTTGTCGTCCGATTTGGTGCGCCGCTCGTCTTACTCAATGGGCCGGGTGTGGTCACCGCCCAGCGCTCGGTGATTTCCTCGCCATATGTGGTACGGGTGGAGCGGATGGATGTGCGGCCCGGTACCAAAGTTGAGGCAGGCACGCTGATCGCCATGGTGAGCTCGCCCCAAGTCAATCAAACCTCCTCAGACCTTCTGCTGGCGCTTGCGGAGATCACGGGCAGTGAGGCCGAACTGCGGGTCAAGGCGCGCGTCGCACGCGATTCGATCGACGCTGCCCGGTCGCGATTCCGTATGGCTGATGACACGCTCCAACGTTTGGAAAAAGCAAGTAGTGCAGAGGATTTTGGCCTGATTTATCGCGCCGATGTGTACCGGGAGCGTGCAGTGGCCGTCCAAAGCCTGTTGGCACTTGAGGCTGAGGCTGAGGAGGCGGCGGCACAGCTGGTACGACTTGAGGCGGTTCGACGGGAAATCCGCGGACAATTCGATGCGGTCAAAAGCGAATTCGATAGCGGGCGCATTTTGTCGCCAGCAAGGGGCATCATTGCGCCACGTACAAGTTACGCCGGTGAGACGATGTTGGCCGGCTCCTCGATAGCGGAGATTTTTCTTGATGGCGACACGTTCGTCGATTGGTACATCCCCAACTTTCGGCTGGTCGACCCACGTCCCGGCCAGCGTGTCATCGTCGTGTACGGTCGCACGCGGCTATCAGGTACGATCAGTGAGATTCTTCCGATCTCCGACCAGCTCAGAATCCCGGCGCAGTTCGATCTTGCGCGAGCCGTCGGCTGGACAAATCGGCCGCATTCGATTTGACCCTGGGGTGTTGCCACCAACGCTGAACGCAACCGTGCATGTTCACATGTTTTATTCGGAATTCACCGATCATATCGCTTGGGCCCTCGTAAGGCTGTTCAATTTTAACTGACAGGGTAATGACGATGAATGACCGGTCTTTCACTGAACGGTGCCCTGCATGCAATTCCACTGAGCTGGAACGGCATGTGATCGTCCACCACATGATTTGTGCCTATGTGGGACCCGAATACGATTTCGGGCGGAATTCAGAACGAAAGCACTGCCCCAAATGTATGCGGGGATTGGTGGCCCGCGGGGAAGATTGGGAAGTGGTGGGAACGAGCGTGCTGTGTGGGCAGTGCGGAAGCGAACGAATTCTGCCACCTTGACGGACTGCCCGAACGCGCGACGACAAAAAGCAATTCTACCGGCGTCAGCCGTCGCCTTCCGATCTTTGGCATAGGGCGAGCACCGGACTTTCGATCCAGATTTGCAGTTCGATGACACCCGTGCAGCTCGAACCCATCGCAAGGGAGAGGAGAGTGCGAAAGATAGAAAGTGGTCCTCTCCTGGCTGTGCTCGTCAATTCAGAGGGGCCTCGTCCGCGATGTCGAAGCGCAAGGCGGCGAATGCGGCCTGGTCGCGCCCGCGGCGAAAGTCGATGAGGGCGGATAGGCGGAGGGACAATTGGCACAGGAGGTGTCACGGCTCTACAATCTCAAGAGCCAGGCCTCCACTTTCCCCTTGCCTTTGACTTCGATAGCGCCGCGGGTCTCGAAGACGAACTGACCCTTAAGCTGGTCGTAGACCGGGCGTGTCACCTGAATGGAGTCGGGGATTCCACCTGATTCCATCCGGCTCGCGAGGTTCACTGTGTCGCCCCATAGATCGTAGATGTATTTGCTCTTGCCGATGACGCCGGCCACCACCGGCCCGCTGTTGATGCCAACCCGGAGCTTCATCGAGACGTTATGCTCCATGGCGTGCTCGCGGGTAATGTGGACCATACGTATTGCCATGCGGACCATACGCTCGGCGTGGTTGGCTACCGGCTCGGGCAGGCCACACACCGCCATATAGGCGTCGCCCACCGTCTTGATCTTTTCGATTCCGAGATCATTGGCGGCGATATCGAAGCGCGTGAACAGTCCGTTCAGAAACGTCACGACCTCGTGTGGTGGCATCTCCGATGTCAGCGCCGTAAAGCCGACCAAGTCTGCGAAGGCGACCGTTACCTCGGCAAAGCCGTCTGCGATTGCCTCCTCGCCGCCGCGCAGCCGATTTGCGATCGGTGCCGGCAGCACGTTGAGCAGTAGCTCTTCGTTCTCGCGGTTTTTGTTCTCGATCATGAGATTCTTCTGACTGAGATCCTCGACCATGCCGTTGAAGGCCAAGCAGAGCTGGCCAATCTCGTCGCGCGTGCGGACCGGCACGCTGGTCCCGTAGTCACCAGCAGCGAAGCGTTTTACTCCGGCAGTGAGCTCGCGCAGCGGTCCGAGCAGCGCGCGCGACAGCCACGCGGCAGTGGCGGCTATGACCAGCAGCGCCAAGCCGCCGACGAGCAGCAGATCCCGGCGGAGCCGGTCGATCGGTGCGAAGGCCTCGGCGCTGTCGATCTTCGCGACGAGCGCCCACTTGACGCCAGGAATCGCCAGCGGTCCCCAGGAAGCGAGCGTCGGGACGCCACGATAGCCGATGATCTCGCCTGTGCCCTCGACACCGGCAAGCGCGGCACGGGTAGCCTTGGTGTCTATGCGCTGATGCAGCACTGGCGTCCCGTAACGGCCGATGGCGGAGATCTCATCGTCCGAGGCACCGACGGATTTGAGCTCAGCGAAGTAGTTATCCCGATTCTCGTAGTAGGCCCGCGGGCCAGAGCGCACCAGATAATCGGGACCGACGAGATAGGCTTCACCCGTGCCGCCGAACCCTTCCTGCTGCCAGCGGCGGCCACCGGTGACGACATTGTCGATCTCCTCGTTCGACAGTTGCGCGATCAGCACGCCGATGACGGCGCCCTCGTCGATCACCGGTGCCCCCATGAAAGCGATTGGTGCGCCGCCGGATGGGGGAGTAAGAGGCGAAGTCCTCAAGGCACACGGCCGAGCGGTCGGGGGTAAGGGCGCAACGGGCAACGGCGGCGGCGACATTGGAGCCGCGGTAGGGACCGACTTGGAGGGACGTAGTGAAATCGACTTCTTTTTCGACTGTGTAGATCAGGCGACCTGATTTGGCGTCGGCCACCATGAAGTCGAAGAAACCGACCGTTGCGGCTGCGGTGCGCATCAGTGGATGGTACACGGCGTGCAGCCTGCTGTAGTCGCTTCCGTCGCCCGCGTCGTCGAGGAGCTTTCGCCGCTCGGCCGGATTGGGATTGGCGACGATGTAGTGATACTGCAGATAGTAGGGCGCGCCACCGACTGGCAGGTAATCGGCCAGAGCAGCCTCCTTACCAAGAATACGCGTCATTCCGGGGATAAAGTTCTCAGCATACCAGTTGCTGACCTTCTGCCGCAATTCGGGTGACGCGCCTGCCCGGTCGATCTGATCGACTGCGATCCGGAATTCGCGCGTTGCATCGACCACCATCTTGGAGGTGGCAAGGAGGCGCAACTCGGCATGGATCGTGCGAAAATAGGTTTCAACCTGACGCGCCTTGGTCTGACGAGCGGACGTGAGCTGGTCGAAGACTGCTTTTTCGAGGGCGTCGCGTGCGCGAAAGTAACCGAGCACTCCGGTCACAAGGACCGCGATCGCGCCAAGCAGGACGAGGGTTGTAAACAGCTTTGCCGCCAAGCCCCAGCGCGGGGGCGGGATGAGTCACTCAAATCAGCCGAAGACATGAATCAACTCTGGCCGATAGCGCAAGTGCCGGGCAGATATCGCCGATGATGATGATGATCCGAACGTCCGCACAACCCCCGCTGTTGAAGACCGTTCAATCCAGAACGTATGACGGATGCTACTGCATTCGCAGACGGAGGGGTAGCGCAATCTTCGGGCCGGCGCAGGGGTCATTTTGACATCAGTCGGCCGCCAACGTCCATTTTGGATTCCTGACATCAGGCTTGACAGTTGCCGATCCGTACCTGGCCGCATGCTCTAGGGTGCGGGCAATACGAGCCGCGGCAATAGCCAGCTGTGATGGCTTGGATTTGCCAAATTGAAATCTATCGATTGGCCGTCTTCAACATGGTCTAATATTCTCTGACAGGCCACGACAGGTACCGTAGGAGGCATTTCAGGTGAAGTAAATTCAGCTCGCCAAGGCCATATCGGAAACCGATCAGCATCCATGTATACAACCCAGGAACCGTAACACTCAGCGCCGTCATCAATCGCTTTTCCAAGCGCCCGCCAGGTGGCTCGGGCATTATGATGAGCGTAAACACATGGTAGAAACCTCACGTGCGTGTTTGGATCTATTCGGAGCAATCTGATCTCATCTCCGAAATCGATCATGCTTGACTGCCCGCCAAGGACGAGACCCGCAGCCCAGCCAGTGTAGTATTCTTTGGAAAGCGTCGGATCATTCTCGACATCGAGAAACACGCATATGCCATCTGACATATTCGACAAATGCATGGCACCAAACGCTGCAAGAATCGCTGCAGCATTTCGTTGCCCAGCCATAAATCCCTCTCGTTCAGTTCCTGAAACTTCATTGGTCTGACGAGCGATCGGAAGGACGCGAATATAGTTGGAGTAGAAGAAGCTATTCTCCGCCCTGGCTTGGTATTGTATCCTTGACGTGTTGCCGGGGCCTTTAAAGTACCTGCCCCAGAAAGCTGGGTGCTGCCCCAACAAGCGGCTTGCATGGCGCAGACAGGACAAAGACGCGATATCCGCCTGGTCAATCCCCACGACATAGCTGCTCGCTACATCTATTCGTGCACTCTCAGCCCTTTTGTTCTTCCTAGCATGCCCCTCGAGAGTATTTTGGGGAGTGATGGATTTGTCGGATTTACGACCTTTTTTGGGTTTGTCTTTCATTACGGCCCCCAGACTTATGCAGTGTGACTTCTAACGTACTTAGTCGCGCAAATATTATGCTACGCGACCGACATGTCACCAAACAAAACTTGGCTACTCCAATTGGAGTAACCCGTATAGGTCTATTTTTTGAAAGAATAAAAATGGTATGATGTTCAGTTAACTATAGGGGGCAAGTTCCATGCGTAAGAAAATTAAAAGTATTGGAGTGTATGGCATAGTAGCATTAGCAATATCAGTTGCAATAGTACTGCCACAATTTTCTGTTGCGTATGCGCAGGAATGTCCTGCTGGTAATTGTCCTAAATGAGGGAGTGACTTGTCATGTTCGCTCTCTTTAACTCGACCGAATTCTGGTTCGGACTCGTAGTGTTATCTGCTTATCAGTGCGGGAAATTTCGAGAACTAAACCTGGTAGACCCTTCGGTTACGGAGCGTTCATCAGTCATACCCAATCTCCGTGCCAGTGATTTCGCTGGAAAGAATGCTTATGTCAGCAGTCTGATTGTGTTTCTTCTTGCAACCTTCGTTGGCTACACACTCCTCTGCGCCGCTTCCCCGACTGTTCTTCGAGGGTGGTTCGAGGTTACAAAATCACCTGTAAACACAGCTGATTTTGTCAACAAGGTCCCATATCCACTTTACATTGCTGCTGCATTCATGGGTTTGACGCAATCCGCGATACCCGGGTTTGCGGCTCTGGGCGATTTTCAGAAGAACTTTTTTCACTTCTGGATTGGCGTTCCGCGGAAAGTCATTGATACCGCCGCAACGTTCTCCGAAGAAATTATTGCTAAGACCGAAGACAACAAAGAACAATTGTACATGGTGATCAGGCAGCTTTTGAGCGCCCGCTGGAAAGCAAAGATAGACAAATATGCTGATTTGGTTTTTTACGAGTATCAGATCAGGAGGATGAAGCTGGACGAGACTGACGTTCTTGATGATATCAAAAGTGGCTCTACCAGAGAACTACAGCATATCATCGAGCAACTTGTATACGCAGCGGCGATTGCTGCTGTTCGAGAGACTGGTGGAAAGGCGCTCGACGAACTGGCGGCGGACCTAGACGTTCCAATTCCAGGACCCCGCTATCCCTATCGCAATCTGGCTCTGAGTGCCTTGGTTTTTATCGTTTGCCTTACATTGCTATGGTTCGCGGTTCCAATGAGCAAGCCCATTGTAGAGAGTACCATTGGCTCTGCGAGCGCAATCTACTGGCCAGCGGACCTTGCTACGTCCGGTCAGTACTTGCTGGCTCACTCAATTCCTATCTTCTGTGCGATCGGGCTGATGCTAATGATGAAAAGCAATTCGCGCAGCCAGAAGTTCGAACGATATCCAGAACTCATAATATCGGTGATTGTACTTGTTGTTGTGTATGATTATCTGCAAGCACTATTCGATTACGGTTACTTTTCGAAAGTATCGGATGGAGATGTATTAAGTTTTTTTGTTAGAAGATTGCCGTTTAACATCCTTCATTCGTTAATATCGTGCTTCATATGCGTAATAATATTGATGTTTCTTGAGAACTCTGGCAAGCCAGGAATATTAAATAGCAAACTATTTGCGTGGTTGGCTCTCGTCCTATCGACTATTCTGGTTTCATCATTCTACGCATTCGCACGGTTGAAATTCCAGTTCAACGGCTTCTCGCCAGACTTCATGATCTGTGTCGTGACGATGAACGTCATAGTTGCGAGCATTTCTTTTGTCGCAGTCGAAGCATACGCCAGGTACGGGCTTAGCAAAGCAAAGCGAGTGGCTTAGATCCATTTGAATTTGTGGAATTATTTTCATTTTTGTCATCGTGATGGATGCAACGGTAGCAAGAGAAAGAAGAAGAACAACAACTTTCGGAGCTGGGGGGCAAAGAGATGAATCCGTTACTTTTAGTAGCCTTCGGGCTATTTCCGGACCTGGTCCGGCTGATTGCCGGAGATGAGGCTGGAACGTTTGCCGGAAGAGTCACAAATGCAGTTAAGACGTGACACAAACCGAAGACGACAAGGCAGCCCAGAAGAAGCTTGAAGCAGATCCTGTTGTGAAGGCGGACTTACAGAAGCGGCTGGCTGACATTGCCTTGGAGGCAACGAAAGAACAAAATCGCGCCGACGAACAGAAGCGGCAAGTTGAACTCGATGTTCTGAAAGAGAACATTGCAGAAGCTGCTCGCGAACGTGAAGATGCATTGAACCGGTTCCGGGAGGAACTGAAGAGTACAGGCGATGCCAGAACCTTCTACGCGGACATGTCAAAAGCGGGAGGTGCCGGCGCATGGATAAACCCGACGCTTTCTCTGGTTATTACGATTGGCTTTCTTTTCTTTGTCTACCGCCTCATGGACCCCAATTTGGACTTGAATGAGAACCAAGTCTTCAACATCGCTCTCGGCGCCATGTCTGCTGCGTTTGCTACTGTGATCGGCTTCCATTTCGGCTCCTCCGTTGGCTCCAAGGACAAAGATATTGTCAACAAGGCGCTTGTCACGGAACAGGCAGCGAAGCGAATAGAAGAACGCGTTTCCCCACCTGAAGCAGCACCCCCGCCAGTTTTGTCCGATGAAAGGCCGTCGGGCGGATCCTCGGGTGCTACGTTCGAAATGAAGGCTCCCCATATCGCGCGTGGGTTGATTACTGATTTCGGGCTGACTGAAAATCAGGCCTGCGGCATATTGGGAAATATCGGCCTTGAGTGCGACGGCTTCCGGCAGTTTCAGGAACGCGGCACAAAACCGCCTCGTGGCGGTTGGGGATGGTGCCAATGGACCGGTCCACGGCGCAGGGCATTTGAGAAGTATGCGATGGAGCATGGCCTTGATTTCCGTTCCGACGCGGCCAACTATGGCTTCCTCAGCAAGGAGTTGGGGTCGTCGGAAGCCGCCGCGCTCGCGCAGTTGAAAAGAGCCAAGAGTTTGGAGGAATCGGTAAAAGCCTTCATGCAGAAATTTGAGCGGCCGGGAGTTCCCAACCTAGCAGGACGACTTCTATGGGCCAATCGCGCTCTCAAGGCATATAGGGAGGCGTTCCATGGATAGATTGGTATCAACCGTCGATATTCTTTTCAAAGTAGCTCTCGCCCTGATAGCCGCCTACACAAGCTATCAGTTCGGAGCCTTCAGGCAACAGAATGACGATGCCAAACTGGTCGTTGATCTTGCGTTTGCGCAAGAACCACGAACAGCGATGGCGGGTGTGGTGTTGGCCGGAACTTATCTGAAATCGGGTCAGATCCCACCGGATTTGTATACTTCCATTGTCGCTTCCGCCAATTCCAACGGCGATCCACAACTGCGCGACACCGCAAACAACGGTGCAACTGAGATTGCCTCATCAAACCGGGTCGTAGCAAAGAAACTTACCCAGGTTTTGGCCACACTACCAGTCAGGGTGTATTTTCAGATCAGCCGCGAAGCGGATCGGGCTCGCGCCAAGCAGACGGAGGATCTGCTCCAGAATCACGGCCCGACCTTTAACTCTCAGTCAGTTGTCGTACCGGGGATCCAATTCGTCAAGCAGGCCCGGACAAGAACAGAGGTTCGCTGCTTTAAGACAGCAGAATGCAACGACTTCGGCAGCAAGCTTGTTACTTTCCTTGCCGGTATAGGCATTTCCTCTGCGCTTGTGGATTTGAGCGACCGTTACGGAAATTCTGAGAGTATACGGCCATATCACTTCGAGATTTGGTTCGGACCTCTTTCATAGATTGTTTATGTATGCTGCTAATATAAGCCGCCAAATTTGTCCGTATGGATTTGTCACCGATGTTAATGTTTTGCGACGGCCACGCCATTGCCGCAATCTTGCTGAGGGGAGGGTACCATGATGAACAAGCAGGAAGTGACGGCGCTGTTCGCCCATTTGGAACACGGTGATGGTGCGAAATTTTTCGAGCAGGTCGCGGACGATGTTGACTGGACGGTCGAGGGGACGCATCCCCTTGCGGGTCACTACAAATCAAAACAAGACTTTCTGGCCGGGACGTTTACCAAACTCGGCAAGGTCCTACCCAGAGGCACAGAGCTCACCGTGGAGAACGTGCTGATGGACGGCGATTGGGCTATTGTCGAGCTGCGCTCAATGGCCAGGGCGCAGAATGGCATGCGGTTCGACAACCGCTACTGTTGGGTTTGCCGCTTCACCGGTAACCGGATCGTGGAAGTGCGAGCATATCTGGACAGTTGGCTGGTTGGCGAACTTTTCCGCCAAAACCCCATCAACTAGCGTTTTGGGTTTTAGGTTCGAGGTGTGTGACCTTATCAAAATTCGTTGGAGGATGTACTTTTCTGAGAAATTGAGGCTTGGCCCGATTTAGAGCAACGGACCAAGCCTCGAAGTTTCGCCGTACCTACTCGCCAGTAATCACGGTGAGACTTCACTGATGACGGATACCAGTTTCCGGGCAACACGTGTAGGTGGATAAAGTTCCGGTGGTTAAAAAAGCCCGAACCACCGATCTTGGAGATCATGTGGGGGACTTGGCACCGTGCATTTGTCGAATGGTTTACTTCACAGGTGAGGCCCGGCGAAGTGCAACCGATGACAGTGGCAGACCGTCGAGCCTCTCTGCGCCTTTTGGGAAAGGAACGGCTACAATGATCCCTTCGGTGCAATTGGTCAATCACGCTCCGACTCGACCGCCGACGAAAACCTGATGTCTTATGATTTCGGTTGATGAGTTGATCGAGACCCGGCGGTGAATTGCATGTCAGCTGAAGAACGACCCGACACCCAAAGCGATAGCCACGCCTACCAAAAACACAACGCCGTAGATGAGAAAGGACCAGTCATTCGTTGGCCCGCCACTATTGTCGTTTAAGTCGTCTCGCATCTACGCTGTCCCCCAATTCCCAAAGCCTTTTGGCTAAGCGACATCATTGCGTTGCGCCTAGTGCACAACACCGACTCCTGGCTGGGCTTTAAAAAAAGAGGCTCGGTACTTATCCGAGCCCCATGCCACTTACCGGGGAAATGTGCACATCTGAAATGTGCAACGATTTCTGCCGGGTAACAATAAATCGCGATGTCGGCAATTCGAGTGATGACCAAAGGCCCGGGCTGGAGCTATTGTCATTCTTGTGGCCTTGGGCAACGAACAGTAAAATCGCTTAGCTCAAAAAAGACGGTGAGATCACATCCCACCGTCAATCTTCGGCCTTGAATATCGGAGCATTAAAGGCCCGCTGACCTGGAAATCAGCGACGTAAACAATACCGGAAAAAACCTGAAGTTGTGGCTCTGTCCGCCGCCGGACAGAGTGGCCAATCACATCCTTGTCAAATCCATCCTAGGCTTTTTGCGTTATCGTATGCCCCCGCCAAGAGAGACGCGGACGGCACGCGTGATGATGCATCAGATGAGCCAGAGGATGGAAAGCTGCAACAAGATGATGCAAAGTACTCCTGATTTCGGAGACCCAACGAGCAGTGGCGCAAAGATTTGCCGATGCAGCCTGACAAGAAGGGGTGATGGAAGGACAATCTGATGAAAAGACGTGAATTCATATCTACGGGCATGCTGGCGATTGCGGTTGCGCTGACCGCGGAAAAGGCAGGCGCGGAGCAGCATTGGTCAATGACTGTTTACAAGAATCCAAACTGCGGATGTTGTACCCTCTGGTCCAAGGCTATGGAAAACGCCGGCTTCAAGGTCGAACGGGTGGATACCGAGGATTTGCCAGCCGTCAAGAAGCGGTTTGGCGTGCCGGCTGCAGTCGAGGGCTGCCATACGGCGGTCGTCGGCAGCTATTTTCTGGACGGGCATGTGCCACTGGAGGCGGTGGCAAAACTGCTTTATGAGCGGCCCGACCTTGCCGGATTGGCGGTGCCAGGCATGCCTGAGGGATCGCTCGGCATGGGGAGCGATCCGAACGCCAGCTACGATGTCTACGCCGTCGCCAAGGGCCCCGAGCAGAAGACATCAGTTTATTACGAGGTCAGACCCCAGAACTAAGCATCGGCGGCGGTGACCGCCACTGTCCGAGGTTTATCGCATCCGACGCCGCACTATGAAAAATAGCCACACCATTACGATCAGAACCATGGCCGCTAATGGATAAACAACACCGCTCGAAAATACATCGGCCTGAAGCGTCGTCATGGATACGCAATCTTAATTCAATGATTTGTCGATCCCTCACAACGCGCCGAAATCGTATCCGTTCCGCTCGAGCGCAAGCCTTTCGGATGATCCGCCCATCAGTGAAGCATCCAGCCAAGCGCCCACGCTATCGCAATGGCAACTAAAAACACTGGACTGTACCAGCGATAGGGCCAGTCATTTTGCCGCTGTTTCTGTTTTTCAGCCATTGGTCAGGATGCGCTGCTGTCACGCTCGCTTGCGATGCGAGTCACCGTCATTTCCTGCTCCGCGGCTTTGGCAGCGATGATCAGATCATCGCGTAGTCCCTGGTCGAAAAGCTTCATCACGGTGCGCGCGAGACGATTTGCATGTTCATGGGTGAGGGAACACCGACCAAGCATTCCAGATGCCTTGACATGGGCGCGATGCATGAGGTCCCATTGTTCGGAGGTATAAGTGTGCTGAGTGATGAGATGAAGCATGATGTTCTCCCCAAATAACTACGGCGGGAGCACGTTCCATCTCTCAAGCGCCAGTGGCCAAAGATGCCGGCGACCCAAGAATTGTCGTCCAGCGGACAGTCAGAGTCAATCCGTTCCCATTTTCCGAGCAAATTCCGCCGCTTGTGTTTTCTCTGTCCGAACTGTTGTCGCGGACAGCGGTTAGCACATTACAAGAATTTCCTTGCAGTTTGTGAGCTCAGGACCGTCCGCCCCGTCTGGGCATCGCTCCAATATGCATTTGGCTGCGTCGTAGGCGTAATCAACGCCGATGGCTTACGCCCTGCAGGACGCCGATCTCCAAAAGCCGTGAACCGTAATAGAGCGTGCTTGTTGAGACTTGTCAGATGTTTCCGAGCGCCGCAGCAAGAGGTCGTGCTCACCCTCTATTGAAAAACCAGCTCCTGGCCTTGCGTAACGGCCGTTCTGTTACCGTAACGTACTTGGCTTCGCGCACGGGTTGAAATTACCTGCTTCCATGTTCCCGTTTTGACAGGAGTGCGGCATGAGCGACAGCAACGAGAGATCCACCGCCACTGACAGTTCGCACACCGTGAACCGCCGCGGACTGCTGCTCGGCGGCACAGCCCTGGCGGCGGCATCAGTTATTGCGTCAGTTGCCTCGGTGAAGACCGCGAAGGCACAGCAGCAACCCGCTGCCCCGGGTGGCAAACCGAACATCCTCGTCATATTCGGCGATGATATCGGCATTTCCAACATCAGTGCTTACTCCCACGGGCTCATGGGCTATTCCACGCCGAACATCGACCGCATCGGCCGCGAAGGCATCATGTTCCTTCACTACTATGGCGAGCAGTCCTGTACCGCGGGACGAGCCGCGTTTCTCACCGGCCAACACGGCATTCGCACCGGGCTGACCAAAGTAGGCTTTCCCGGCGCGCCCATGGGGATGAGCCAGAAGGACCCTTCCATTGGCGGCTTGCTGAAGAATCTTGGTTACGCCACGGGGCAATTTGGCAAGAACCATGTCGGTGACCGCAATGACACGCTGCCGACGGTCAATGGCTTCGATGAATTCTTCGGCAACCTTTACCATCTCAACGCTGAAGAAGAGCCGGAACTGCCGGACTACCCGAAAGATCCGGCCTACCTCGCCAAGTTTGGTCCACGCGGCGTCCTCAAGTGCAAGGCAACGGAGACGGACGACGCCACGGTCGATCCGCGCTTCGGAAAGATCGGCAAACAGACCATCGAGGATACTGGTCCGCTCACCAAGAAGCGTATGGAGACGATCGATGACGAGACATCGGCCGCTGCTATTGACTTCATGAAGCGGCAACAGGCAGCCAGCAAACCCTTCTTCTGCTGGTTCAATTCGACACGCATGCACCTGCGCACGCACGTCAGACCCGAACATCGCGGCCGTTACACTCATGGTGACAGCGAATACGTCGACGGCATGCTTGAGCATGACGACACTATCGGCGGACTTCTCAAGGCGCTGGAGGAGATGGGGATCGCCGACAACACGATCGTCGTCTACACCAGCGATAATGGCCCCCACATGAATACCTGGCCGGACGGGGCCATGACCTGGTTCCGTTCCGAAAAGAATACGAACTGGGAAGGCGCATTCCGCGTCCCATGCCTCGTGCGCTGGCCAGGTGTGATTGCACCGGGAACAATAACCAACGAACTCATGAGCCATAACGACTGGATTCCCACGCTCGCTGCCATTGCCGGGGAGCCGGACATCGTAAACAAGCTGAAATCCGGGTATTCTGCCAACGGCACCGACTACAAGGTGCACCTTGACGGGTACGACCAGTCCGAATTTTTGCGCACAGTTAGTGGCACGGTGGGCGAAAACAACGCGATAAAAAGCGCCCGCGACAAGTTCTTCTATGCCGATGATGACGGCTTGTTGGTGGCCATGCGCAAGGGGGATTACAAGTACGTGTATGCGGAGCAGCGCCTCGCCGGGACGATGGGGGTGTGGGCGGAGCCTTTCACCAAGTTGCGCCTGCAGAAGACCTACAATCTGTTTCAGGATCCGTTCGAGCGGGCTGACATCACGTCCAACACTTTCTGGGACTGGCAAATCAATCATGTAGGACAGGTCTACGGCGCGATGGACGAGGTTTTCGGGTTTGTAGCGACGTTCAAGGAGTTTCCGCCGCGGTCATTCCCGCCAAGCTTTGTGCCTGCGACGATCATGGAAGAAATTATAGACGATCTGAAAGACGCGAGGAGACGTGAGACTGGTTCGGCAAACTGAAACCGGTCTCGCATGCGGGAAAGGTGGGCAGGCCCGGCGAAAGCCGGATGCCGATGGAGATTATCTGGTCGGTGACAAAACTTATCGTCTGCATTTGCCGCCGATCAATTCCATGAGCAAGGTGGAGGCGAATGCCGATGGCTCTACCTTTACTTCGGGCCGGAGCAGCCAGCAGGAAAGGCAGAGGCAAACTGGATCAAGACGAACCCGGGGCAAGGTTTCATGGCAGCCTTGCGCCTTCAGTAGGGCGTTGCCGAGGACCGGCCAGCCATACAAAGTGTGCTTTCTTCAATGAAACGACGATCCATGGGAGCCCGGCCGCCTGCCCAATTCTCGCTTTTCGGTTAATCTAATTCCGCCCAAGTCGGCGCGTGGTCGCTTGCGTTCGCGTGTCCGCGCACATCCCGGTCAACCCCAGCGGACCGCAATCGTTTCGATGCTGCTTTACTCAAGAGAAGGATATCCAGGCGTAGTCCGGCATCTCGTTCCCACGAATTCCGCATGTAGTGCCAGAAAGAATACATTGGCTCATCAGGATGCAATTCGCGCACCGCGTCAATCCATCCCTGCTGCAAAAGCTTTTCGAACGCTGACCGGCTCTCCGGTTGCAATAGAGCATTGTTCAGCCACGAGCGGGTATTATAGATGTCGAAGTCGGTCGGAACGACATTTAGGTCACCAGCGAGCACGGCGGGAACATCCATCTTCCAAAGGTCAGATGCATGGCTGCGCAAGCGTTCGAACCAGGCAAGTTTGTAGTTAAATTTCGGGCCAGGCTGCGGATTTCCATTGGGCAGATAAATCGATGCGATGAGGATTCCATTGATTGCCGCTTCGATGTAGCGGCTTTGGATATCATCGGGATCTCCCGGCAGGCTGTCACGTGTCAAGACGGGCTCTCGTTCCTTGGCAAGGATCGCGACCCCGTTCCATGATTTCTGTCCCTTCCACACCGCCTCGTAGCCAATGGCACTGAGTTGCTTGGATGGAAACATGACGTCGGTACATTTGAGTTCCTGCAGACAGACAACATCGGGTTCTCTTGCTTCGAGCCAGCGAAGTAAATTCGATAGACGTTTGTTGATGTTGTTGATGTTGTACGTTGCGATTTTCACTGACAGTGCTCTTTCCTGGCCAGGCGCGATTGTCCGAGTATGAAGTTCCAGTCGTCATTCAAGGTCAAATGACCGGTTGAATGTTGATGGTATATTTACTGCCATCACCTGGCCCGTGGCCGCAATCATAGTTGCCTTGGAATAGCAGCTGATGAGAGATGCGTTTGGATTTGAGAGTTCCTTCGACAGTGTCTCGCTGGATTGCTGGGCCCGCACAGGTCTAGGTCCTGCGAGCGGCACAAGATACCTGATCAGACCAGTTGCCGTAATGTTGCCTCGCCGTCAGGGCGTAGCACTCAAAGTTACAGTCGTGATCCCGCCAGCAATGTTTATACCCTCTTGGCCCTCCACCGAAATGGGCTGCAGTGAAAACGCCCGCCCTGTACCGCCCACCAGAATGTTTGCGCCTGCCCCGGGTCCGACGGAGGCGTTTGCACCAATTCCGCTATATTTTCCGGCGAGCGCACCCGCCGGCAGACCGCTGGTTGCAGCTATGACGCCCCAGATGAGGTGTCCCGATGCAACCTCGCCGAGCGCCACCCCATATTGGTCGATTGACCCGGTGTAGTTGTCGGCTTTGCCTCCCTTGTCCTGTTTGAAGGTACAGGTTAGCTTCTGCTTCTCGACTACGAACATGCCTATGCCCTTGGACACATCGCACGACAATGTGCCGATCTGAGTAGACTGCGCGTTTGCACTGAAGGGGATTAGCGCAACGGCACAGCCGAGGCATACCTTATGGAGGAAAGTTACCATCGTATCTCCTTCGTTTCTTCTGCGTGTTTCCGGCGATATCGACAGGCTCTTCATAATGGCTGTCAGTGTGAAGTACGTAACAGTTACAGCGGCAGCTATTCTGAATGCAAAATGCGGTTCCGGTATAAGTGCTCGATATGGCCGCGTTCGACGCCGTGTTATGCTGGACGAATAAGCACCGCGGGTGAAACTGAAATGGCGGCGCTGGATTGGATGCGACGCCGACGGTATGGGGCTGCCGGAGCATGTATATGCAAATGGGAAATTTCGGGGTGGAAGGACTATAACGACCTGCGATTTCCGATGGGAAGGGGAGTGGACTCCAATGCGCCGTCGCACGAAATTCCGCATGGCGGTGAGCGGGCTAATTGCACTGTTGATCACGTATTTTTTGATTGCCTATTTCGTGGTTCCCGAGATTTGGATTTTGCGTGACGCCGGACGTGCTGACTTTGGAAAAATGGTCACGACCACCGAGCAGGATATTCCCGGCGATCCAATCAATGTTGGCCTTGTCGGTTCGAAGGAAGAGGTGATCCGGGGGTTCGCGGCCGCAAGTTGGGATCCTGCCGATAAAATTACGCTGCGAACGTCGATCGACATTGGATTGAGTGTCGTGCTCGACCGGCCGGATCTGGATGCGCCCGTAAGCGCCCTCCTGTTCGATGGTAGAAAACAGGATCTTGCTTTCGAAAAACCGGTTGGTAAAAGCGCCGACCGGCGCAACCACGTCCGCTTCTGGCTCACCAAAAAGACCGGTGCTGATGGCCGGCCGCTTTGGCTGGGTTCTGCCAGCTTTGATCGCGGCGTTGGCTTGAGTCACGATACGGGCGAAATTACCCATCATATTGGCCCGAATATTGACGCCGAGCGAGATCTTGTGATCAGTGATCTTCTGAAAGCCGGGCAACTTTCGTCAACTTATGAGATTAGGGGCATTGGAGCTACCAGAACAGGCCGGAATGGAGGCGGTGATCCCTATTTCACAGATGGCGAAGCGCTTGTCGGGGTGCTTCGTCAAGCTGCGGTCCCGTGATGATGAGTGCTTGAAATACCGTCGCGCTCCTTTTTGCGATAGATTTGGATAACACAATGAACGATCTTTCAGCGCCTGAACCTGTTCTGGAAATTGCTGTTGGCACCGTTATATTGATTGTTGTTATTTTCGTACGCGGCGCAGGGATCCGTGCAATCAATCAGCGTTTCAGCAAGTCATGGATCCGTGTGAACAGTACGACCCCGCATTGGCGGCTGAACCTGTTGCTCACCCTGACGATTGCTTCTCTGACGGTATTACATTTCGCCGAAACCCTCATTTGGGCTATCCCTATTTACGTCAGGGGATTCATCCCCTCCCTGCGTGACAGCTACTATTATGTCCTCCAGAGCTATACGACGCTCGGACAAGGCAACATTAACCTTCCTGATCGATGGCGTCTGATTGGACCAATCATAGCAATGTCAGGCTTGTTCACATTCGGTTGGACAGGGAGCGTCCTGGTAAGCATCATGACCGAATTTGGCAAGCTCGACAGAGTTCGGGCCAAGGGACAGAAGGGCCGCACATCTGACAAGACGGACGCCGGGCCATAACCCTCTTTGGTCGCGCGTCCGGTCACGACGATGCTCATGATAGCGGCCTAATCTGGTGATTGGCCGGTACCTTCGCGAATTGCTATCACCCAAGGGCGCGTCTCGCCAAGCAATCAATCCACCAAATACTAGATGTTAACGGCCTCCAATTCGCTCTCTATTTTCCTGCGGCTGCCTCCATGTTTTTCGATTAGCTGAACAGCTCGATTTCTGCTTATGTCGTATTTGGTCATGAGGTATTGAACCTCATAGTCCTCGCTGGACGAGACTTTCGAGCGATCCCGATTGTCCATTTTTGATTTGTCGTCTGACATTTGACCACTCCTCAATTTGCTGGCTAGCGAGCAAAACTGTGTTCAGCGGTTTTCGTTCCATACGGAATGGCGGATTTGCCCATTGAGCGCTCGCGCCGTGAACCGCGTCGGCGATATTACGGGCTTACGACGCCCTAGAGTTCCTCGCCGGGGGGTAGCTGTTACGAAGGTGCATCGGGGATTTCTAGCGTTCTAGCGTCGTTTGTCGTAGGGCTCTTTCGTCCCTGCGACGAGTTTAGCAAGTTCTGAAAATGACCATGGTGTCTCCGCACCGGTATCGTTGGCGATTTGAAGAACCCTTATGGGAAAGCACACAGCATCTCGATTTGCAGACGACATGTTCCCCGCAAACCGATTGTCGCCACGTGCAGTGCTTTCTGCTTTCTCGAACGCGTTGTCCAACTCCTCTTGTGTTACGACGCCCTTTGCAACCAGCAAACGGTTAATGGAAGCGATCGCGAGACAGAGACCTTCAAGTTGCAGATTGGCGGCATGCATGGCTATTCCTCCGGTTGAATTATGCTGCAACGCTCGAAAACGCAGTTCGATCCAATGTAACGGCTGCAACATCAAGTCGTTCAAAATATCTCAACGACGTGGGGAAATTGGACTAATTCCGAAGCGGCCGCTCGTGCTAGGGATAGTGCAATTAACGAACAAAAATGCCGCGAATAGAGCCAAGGCTTCGGCTCAGTCACATCACGGTTCGCTCCGCACAGTTCTTCAATTCGTCGTGCGGGGTTGTCCACGGCTTCCCAGCCCGCCATCTGCAATTTCTCCGAACTTGCAACAAGATCGCTATTCAATCTTTTCAGGCGGTCCCTCTGACCCGCCATTTGTGCCGCAACATTCAATATCCAGCGCGGGCAGGAAAACAAATTGGGATTGCGGCCCAGACCGCGCCGCGCTGCGGCGACTATCTCTGGCACGGATAGTGGAGTCTTATCCGAGACGATGAATGTACCGCCATCGGTCTCGGCGTCATCCAGGCAATGAATAATCGCCCGGCAAAGGGCGCCGCGATCAAGCAGCGATCGTTTGCCTGCCAGTGAGTTCAGCGGCAACGGAAGCGGCAAGGCTGCGAGTTTCAGGAGCGTGGTCATGTTATTCTTCATACCGGCGCCATAGACAAGAACCGGCCGCAAAATGGTGTAATTCCCACGGGACAGTGCTCCAGCAACTTCATGTTCGGCTGCGAGCTTGGCGCGTCCATAGTCATCGGTCGGTTGCGGCGCATCGCTTTCCAGCGCAATACCCTCGTGAGTATTCCCGCACTGCGCACGGATCGTCGAGACGAAGACAAATTTGCCCGACAATGGTTTATAGGATGCCCTCGCCAGTTTGGCCGCCAATACACAATTTACGGAATGATAGGTGTCAGCGGAAACGGCAAACTGTGGATTGTGGATGGCTGCCAGGTGCACAACATGGTTGACCTGTTCGATAATTGGCCGAAAGGCGTCCAGGGCCTCATCCGGCGAAGGAAGACGAACCGATTTCATACCCTTGCGGGCAAATCTTTCCGGATGTCGGGTGGCGACAATCACTTGATATCCGCTGGCCTTCAGATAGGTGACCAGTTCCGCACCGATGAAACCCGAAGCCCCCGTCACAAGTACAACACTCGCTAACGGACCCTGCGCCATACGGGTACGCCGGACGGCCGGTGCTTCAGGGTGGTTGAGACGAGGTCTCAGACATCTTTCTATCAGGCCCTTCCAATGATCTGGCCGCCATCAATCTAGAAAATGCCGCTCTCCCCCGGGGGCGAAAAATTCCAATGCGCGTTCGGCCCTAATCCTGAGAAAGGTCCGGCAACTGCGACAGTGGATCAGCGTATTGAGCGCCACATTTTGCGTAAGAGCAAGGTCTATCTGCCAGTATCACGGCCAAGGCCGAAACATCTGCATCAACGTGCATCCCGATTCTCGCCTACACCTTTATCCCTTTTCCTTTAGTAGGTTTGTTCCTGCCGATCGAATATGCGCCTTTCGATCGTTTCAACACTTCGGACAAGGTCTCCGGTCCGTGCTTGGTCTTCGGGACATGTTTATGGATCGCATCGACGATGTGGTCCGGTGCAGTTGGCATTCGCCGGACATAGTGCTGTGAAGTTCCTCCCATGGCAAATCCTCCTTCCTAAAACGCCAATATTATAGAACGCTGTCCTGGCATGAAAGTTGCTCGCAAGGACTAGTTCTTTGTCTCGCGTCTGGATTACTTGTCTTTGGAACTACCTGCCTCACTTGGCTCGCCACAACTCTAACGGCCAAGGAAACATGCCGATCCGGTCATTCCGTTCTTACGCAATTGACGGATGGAACAATTTGCTTCCTTGCGGCTTACGCGGAAGTGACCAACGATCATTCATGGCAAGAGGAAAGCAAGATGGACAGCGGCATTACCATCAGACCATATGTGCATCCTGTGACGGTTCGTTTTCACGACGTCGTCATTGCGTCCACCGACCATGCTTTGGAGTTGCTTGAGCCAAACCATGGCCCAGTGCTCTATATCCCGTTTGATGACATCTATCTCGTCCACTTTGAGAAGACTGATACCAGGACCCAATGTCCTTGGAAGGGCACTGCATCCTATTGGCGTGTCAGAGGGCAGGGCGAAGCATCGGAGGATGCGATGTGGGCTTATGAAGATCCAAATCCCGGCGTCGCGGCGATCCAAGGCTACGGTGCGTTCGATCCTCAAAAGGTAACGTTCGAGTAAGCGCCGAGACTCAGATAACCATTCTGTATAATGAGGCGGGTGAAGGGGCGCCTGCGACAGCAATACCATTCAAAGCCGATGGTCGAACCTGATACTGCAGCACTTAGCGCCACATCGCCCGCATTTTTGCTCCGACGTCGATGCGCGCGTCTCGCCCATCCAGGCGTTCAGAGCGATCTCCGTTTAGAACTGGCCAAGGTCTACTTTCAAAATATTGCAACAACGTAGCAGGGATGAATCGCGTTCGCGATGCGTAGACGTGGCGATCCCCTTGGACACTTTGCCCATGAGTAAAAAACCGCTGCGGGAGGACAAGGTGCAGGCTATCTCTGGCGCGTGTCATCGCAACGTACAACAACCGGCGCTCTTCCTCGATTTCCACGCTCGTACCGGCACCGAGATCGGAGGGAATGCACCCATCCACCGCATTGAGGACAAACACCGATTTCCATTCCTGACCCTTCGCGGAATGGATCGTCGACAGGATCAGGTAATCCTCATCAAGCAGCGGTACACCGGACTGATCGCTGGTTGCATCAGGCGGGTCGAGGGTCAATTCTGTCAGAAACCGCTCGCGCGACGGATAGCCGGCCGCGATCTGTTCGAGTTGAAGCAGGTCAGCTTTCCGAACCTCGGCATCCTCATGAATGCGGTCGAGATGCGGTTCGTACCAGATTCGAACCAGTTCGATTTGGGCCGGCCAGATGGCGTTACGGCCGTTCAACGCCTTGAGGACGTCAACCAATGCGGTCCAATCGTTTCCAGCGCGGGGAGGCGAAGAGATGTCGGCAAGTGCCCCCAGCGGATCGGGCTGTTCGGCCATAGCATCAAGGACACGCTGCGCTGAAGACGGGCCAACGCCAGGAATGAGTTGCATCAGACGGAACCCTGCCACTCGGTCACGCGGGTTTTGCGCAAATCGCAATACGGCGAGGATGTCCTTCACATGAGCACTGTCGAGGAACTTGAGGCCGCCGAACTTCACGAAAGGAATGTTGCGACGTGTGAGTTCCACTTCCAAGGAGCCGCTGTGGTGCGAGGTTCTGAACAGTACGGCCTGCTGCTTTAGGAGCGTTCCTGACTCGCGATTTTCCAGCACTTGCTCGACAATGTATCGGGCCTGATCGGTTTCATCTTTGACTGTTACCAGACGGGGCCGCTCGGAAGACTCTCGTTCGGTCCAAAGATTCTTGGTGAAACGCTCGCGCGCCAAGTCAATGACGCCATTTGCGGCCGCGAGTATGGGCTGTGTCGACCGATAATTGCGATCAAGGGTAATGATGTCTGCGGGCGGGCTGAATGCAACGGGAAAGTCAAGGATATTGCGCACCGTCGCCGCGCGGAAGGAATAGATCGATTGAGCGTCATCCCCAACGACGGTTAAACCCCTTCCGCCCGGCTTCAATGCCAGCAATATCGAGGACTGCAGCCTGTTGGTATCCTGATACTCGTCGACCAGCACATGATCCCATCTTCCACCAATGTCACCGGCCAGAAGTGGATCGTTCACTGTCTGGGCCCAGTAAAGAAGCAGGTCGTCATAATCGAGGACATTCTGGCTTTGCTTGGCCTCGACGTAGGAGCCAAACAACTCTCTCAGCTGCTTCTCCCAGGCGCTAACCCACGGAAAGGACGTCCGCAGCAGTTCATCAAGTGGAAATTCCGAATTGACTGCCCGCGAATAGATGGAAAGGCAGGTTCCTTTGGTCGGAAAGCGGCTTTCCATCTTTGAAAAACCGAGCTCGTGGCGAACAAGATTCATCAGGTCAGCACTGTCTTCCCGGTCGTGGATGGTGAATTCCGGATTGAGCCCGATCTGCTCGGCGTAGTCGCGGAGCAAACGTGCGCCGATCCCGTGGAACGTACCTGCCCACGCTAGCGCGTCGGTCATGATCGCAGCATCCGCTCCTAGAACCTGAGCGCAAATCCGCTCAACTCGCCGTGCCATTTCGCCTGCTGCGCGGCGCGAGAACGTCATCAGCAGAATACGGCGCGGATCGGCCCCTTTGACGATCAGATGGGCAACACGATGCGCGAGCGTGTTGGTTTTGCCGGATCCTGCACCTGCGATGACAAGGAGCGGGCCGCCAATCGTTGATGGCAGAAGGTGAGTTCCATACTCGACAGCCAGTCGCTGCTCAACGTTTAGTTTTTCCAAGTAAGCAGCGTTCATGATTCCCCTTCGCGCGAACCGATCAGGTTTCATTGTCCTGGCTGAGTCGCGCGCGTAGAGTAACGCATTGTAGCGCGTGAACAAATAGGGAACTCAACGGTGAAAGATAATAAGCCGCTCCACAGAAGCAACCGGATGACAAGTCTGAGTTTGCGAGGCGCGGATTTATGCCCGTCGCTCACGCCGCTCTTCCGGATCGGATTCGGACAGATTTCATTCAGATCGCCGTGTTTTTTTGCTATACCACCTTGTTCATCGGCGGTTGCTTCCACGTGCCATCGAGAGCTTCAGGTTTCGGCCAATAGAGGCGCATCGCAATGAAAAATCGGCCTTTGGGGGCAGGCAGCCAGTTCGGTTCTTTGTCCGGGCCGGGCGATTCGTTCTGAATATAGAACGTCAGGCCGCCATCGGAGTCCTTTATGAATTGTGGCAGCATCGGCGAATTGAGCAAGTAGCGGTTGATTGGATTGGCCACGAGCAGGCTTGCGGGCAGATCATACATCGTCAGCGACCAGAAGGCATTGACCGGTGGAAGTTGGTCCGGTGCGAAGTGCACGGTATATCTGTTGGTGCCGTCTAGCTTCTCACCATCGGCATCGAGGGCATAGACCGGATACATCGCTTCCTGCTTCGAATTGCCGTAGATGCCGAGTTTGGCCGCCGCCATGCGGTAGAGGTAGTTGTTCTTCAAGTATTCGCGCGTCCCGAAGAGTTCACCGGAGGTCACTTTCCCCGCATCGACTTGCTTCCGTAGATTTTCCAGGTCTGCCCAAGCGTCGGCCATCCCCTGCTTCACCGCGTTTTTCATTTCCGTCGAGAGTGAGCCGGCATCGAAGGTCTTTCCGGCGCCTACTCCAATTTTAGCGAAACGCGCCATCAGTTCGGTCTCGGACGGGTCAGTAGGGCAGAACTGCAGGATAAAATTCAGAATGTTGAAGAATTCGGGCGAGGTTACCACTTCGGCCGGTGTCAGAGGTTTGATGAAATCAACCGTGGGAGCAGCAGGAGGCGCGGGCTGGCCGAGAAACGCCGACAATGGCTGTGCCTTGTAGTCGGACTGGATCTTCTTGACGTTGTCGAGATCATCGGGATTGAAAAGCTGGGTGCGATAACCAGCCAGGACAAGCTCCGTCTCCGAGCGGATAACTTTCTTCACGCCCTTGGGTGTCTCACCTTTCCAGCCAGGCCCGGCGACGAGGAAGCTGCCGCCATCATTGCCGGTTGTGCGGCTGCCGACGTAGTCAAAGTTGAACGTGTAGGCATCGATAAGCTGGATACTGAAATAGCGATCCTTCTCGATCGGAGGTACTGTGAGCACCAAAGGTTCGGCGCGCAGATCCATGCCAACAAATGAGTAAGGTGTGTCTGAATTGGGCGTTTGAATGGCGGTGTCGGCCGGTGTGTACACACGGGGGATGTTGACGATCTGGTTCCATGGTCCCTTGTATTCGGGATTCTTGGTGTCAACGAAATAGCCGTACTGGATACGGTAGCTGTCGACCATCGGGAACCCGTAGATATAGGCATCCTTGGCAATCGCACGGGCTTCCTCGGGACTGGCGCTGGCTTGTGCGCGGGCCGGCGTAATATGCAGGGCCGGGAGCAGGGCAATACCGCCTACGAAGCGTCTTCGTGTCATGGTTGTCATGAATCTGTCCTCCCCCGTTCGCCAGGCAGGGCATTGAACCGAACAACAATTCCCGTGCGTACCGTCATTCTACGCTTTTCGGTCAGTGAATTCGTATTGGAGCGAATGGACAAGTACGTAACTGTTAATTTGGGGAGGTGGCGAAACAAGCCGACCCGACGGCGTGTTCACTAATCGGTTCGTGAGCATCGATGGGAATCGAAGCAAGTTTTCGCAGTGTAGTGATTTAAGACTCTACTGGCGGTATTATTCAAACGAAGCTACCGTTTGACATTGCGCAACGAGCTCACACCGGGGAGGCCAGCCAAATGACCGAAACATTTGTAATTGCACAAGGCGGCGGGCCAACGGCAGTCATAAACCAAACCTTGGTTGGCGCTGCCCTCGAGGCGCGCAAACGCTACCCGCGCTCGCGCGTGCTCGGAGCAAGATACGGTGTACGCGGCATTCGCGACGGCGATCTGGTCGACCTTTCAGCTTTGGACGAGAAGGAGCTTCGAGCTATCGCGGCAACGCCAAGTGCCGCGTTGGGAAGCACTCGCGACAAGCCAGATGCTGCCTATTGCGAAACAATCCTGAAAGGCCTGCGCCAAGCCGGAGCTACAGCGTTTATCTATATCGGTGGAAATGACACCGCCGGGACGCAGCAGATCCTTGCCGAGGCAAGCGGAGGTGACATTGCCTTTGTCCACGCTCCCAAGACGATCGACAATGACCTCGTCGAAAACGACCATACGCCAGGGTTTATATCGGCCGCTGAATTCGTTGCCGGAGCCTTTGTTAGTGTCGATCTGGATTTTCGTGCTCTGCCTGGAATCTATGTGGGTATTGTCATGGGCAGGCATGCGGGCTTCCTGACAGCAGCCGCTGCCGCTTGGCAGTTGGACGGGGACAGCGGCCCCCACCTTGTTTATGTCCCGGAGCGAGCCTTTTCACCCACGCGGTTCGTCGAGGATATACGCGAGGCCATGGACCGGCACGGGCGCTGCATAGTAGCTATGTCCGAAGGTGTCACTGCAGAGGATGGCCGTTCGGTCGTCGAAGGCCTTGTCCCACCTGATCGGCTCGAGCGTGATGCGCATGGCAATGTCCGGCTTTCCGGCGGCGATCTGGGGATGTCGATCGAGCGCCTGATCAACGACGGCTTGCCAGGCATACGGGCACGGGTTGATACATTCGGCTATCTGCCCCGTGGCAACATCAGCACCACGAATGCGACCGATGTGCGTGAAGCATTCGAAGCCGGGGTCTTTGCGGTGGATGCTGCGTCGAGGGGCGGCGGATCGGTGGCGCTACAGCATGAAAACGGGGTCACAGCCCCGCGCCTGGTTGCGCTTGGAAGTGTCGCCGGCAAGACACGCCATTTACCAGCGGACTTTCTCCTGCCGGAAGGCAATCAAGTATCATCGTCCTGCCGGGAATATCTGGAACGTTTGTTGCCCAGACGCTTCGAGCTTGCGAGACCTTTTGTCTAGAGCAAGTTTGCTGCCGGGCGAATTCCCGGCAGATCCTTCCAGCTTCGACGTCGTGGAGAAACATCCGCCTCGCTAACGCCCGCGGCCTTGTCCACGAAATCCAGCCCGCAGAACGACTTCAATTAGATCAAACTGGCTCTGGTTAACAAAACTTTCAGACCCCCAGGGCTTCAGCAGCTGCGATGGCCGACATATTCACAATGCCCCGGGCTGTTACTGTAGGCGCCAGAATATGCGCTGGCCGTTTCGTCCCCATCAAAATGGGGCCAACCACGAGCGCATTGTTCAACTCCGCGAGCAACGTCATGGACACGTTCGACGCTTCTAGCGACGGGAAAATCAACAGGTTTGCCTCGCCCTGAAAGGCTGTGCTGGCCAAGTATCGTTCGCGCAGCGCGCTGTTAATCGCAAGGTCTCCCTGCATTTCTCCTTCAACCAGCAAATCAGGTGCGGCTTGTTTCAGAAGCGAATAGACTGCACGCATCTTTTCCGAGGACGCGCCGTCACGCGAGCCGAAATTTGAATAGCTCAGCAATGCCGCCTTGGCATCGATATTGAAGCGCTTGAGATGATCACGAGCCTGTAAGGCGATCTGGACGATCTCCGCAGCGCTTGGATCGATGTTCATATAGGTGTCAGCAAGGAAGAAAACCCCCTTGGACATGATCAACATGGACAGTGCCGAAAGCTGGGCTGAATCATCGGCCAACCCGATGATAGAACGGATGTCACGAGCGTGTTTGATGAAGCTTCCCTGCAACCCGCAAATCAATGCATCGGCCTCTCCGCGATGAACAGCCAGGGCACCGATCACCGTGGTATTGGTGCGGACAATCGTGCGAGCCGTATCGAGCGTTACACCCTTGCGTCCGACCAGATCGTGAAAGAGGCTGACGTATTCGCGATAGCGCGGATCATCTTCCGGATTGATGATCTCAAAATCGCGCTCGGCTTTGATTGTAAGTCCGAAGCGTTCTATCCGTTGTTCGATGACGGAAGGGCGGCCGATAAGGACAGGCCGGCCGATGGCTTCTTCCAAGATGACTTGGGTGGCGCGCAACACGCGCTCGTCCTCGCCGTCGGCAAACGCAATGCGTTTACCTTGCCCCTGGGCGCGTTCGATCATTGGCTTCATCACCAATCCTGACCGGAATACGAAACGCTTCAGGCTGTCTTGATAGGCGCGCATGTCCTGGACAGGGCGGCGCGACACCCCGCTGTCCATCGCCGCTTGCGCCACTGCGGGGGCAATGCGCAAAATCAAACGCTGATCAAACGGTGACGGAATCAGATAGCCGCTACCGAAAGTGGCCGCCGCCTCACTTCCAAGGGACTCCAGGACCGGTTCGTGCGCCAATTGTGCAATAGCGTAGGCCGCAGCCCGCTTCATGTCGTCGTTGATTGTGGTTGCGCCCGCATCCAGCGCGCCGCGGAAGATAAATGGAAAACACAAAACATTGTTGACTTGATTGGGATAATCGGACCTCCCCGTACAGATCATTGCATCGGGCCGCTCAGCGATGGCCAATTCCGGCATAATTTCCGGAATTGGGTTGGAGAGTGCCAGGATCAATGGATCGCGCGCCATCTCGCGGATCATTTCTGGTTTCAGCGCGCCCGCTGAAGATAGGCCGACATAGATGTCCGCTCCTGCCATGACTTCTGCCAATTCGGTTGCATCCGTGTCCTGGGCAAATGCTCCGCGCCAGCGGTCCACAGAATTTGCCCGCTTCTTGGTAACGATACCCTGTCGGTCTGCCAGATAAATGTTCTCGCGCTGCGCTCCCACTGTCACCAGCATGTTCATACAGGCTATTGCTGCAGCGCCCGCTCCAGACGTGCAGATCTTCACTTGGGCGATGTTTTTTCCAACAAGCTTCATGGCGTTTAAGACAGCCGCGGCGACGATAATTGCAGTGCCGTGCTGGTCGTCGTGGAACACAGGAATGTTCATCCGCGCCCGCAGGTTCTCTTCTATGTCGAAGCAATCCGGGGCTTTGATGTCCTCGAGATTGATGCCGCCGAAACTTGGTTCAAGCGGTGCCACGATCTCGACGAATTTCTTGGGGTCGCTTTCGTTAACTTCGATATCGATGCTGTCGATTCCTGCGAACTTTTTGAAAAGGACGGCCTTGCCTTCCATAACTGGCTTGCTGGCCAACGCCCCGATATTGCCCAGACCCAGTACGGCTGTGCCGTTGGAGATAACCGCCACCAGATTGCCCTTGGACGTATAAGCGTAAGCCTTTTCCGGATCCGCCGCGATTTCTTCGCATGGTGCGGCGACCCCTGGCGAATAGGCCAGGGCAAGGTCGCGCGCATTGGCTAATGGCTTGCTCGGATTGATCTCAAGTTTGCCCGGTTTTGGATGTTGATGGAAATGCAGCGCAGCGTTACGCAGACTCGCTTTCGGATCCTGTGACAAGATAGTTCACTCCTGTTTTACTGGGCTTTGCTGACGTTGCCTTGCTCATGCCCGCTGGAAGTAAGGTTGGCACCGCGTCGATATTTTCAGATTTTGCGTCTCCCATGAACAATTTTGTCGTCACCCCAAGATCAACGTTCCAACCGCGTTCCATCGGATCAAAATAACGATTTGTCATCTGCTCAAATACCCCGCAATGGCAGCAAAACTATCATACCGATTCCATCTTGACTTTGCCGGGCCTCATCTGGCGTATCGCTGCGGTTCGAGATCTGACTCGTGAGAACTCTCTCTCGCCAGATAGAGTAAGCGATATCAACCAATTCCGCGAATATAATACTTCTAGAGGTCCTCGAACGGTCTGAGTGATCCAACCGTGTCAACAATGGCGCGCTGGTGGCCTTGCCACCCACATCCATGATGCTATGGCCGTAAAGCCAACATTTGTGGCCGTAGCTCAGACTCTTTGTGGAGTCCATGGCGCAGAACGCTCATGTTATGAGATGCACCAAGCGAGCGAGATGCAGCACTGTCGGGAAAGGCGCTGCGCACGATCGATGACGGGCAATTTATCCCGGTTGTTCAATCATGAAAGACACCTGGATGATTGGTGGTCAGGTTTTTCGCATTCACAGTGGGCAGCACATTGGCGGGGGCGCATCTATAGGGGCGGCGAGCTCAACGCGACCTGGACGGCCGCAAGCTGCTCGGTTGATATCCCGTAGAAAATGTAGGCTCCGAGAATCGTAACAAACGCAATCGCGATAATTATAGCATCGTCATTCATACCAATAACCCTCTTATTGATCTCATGAAGTTAGCAAATCGATGTCCGATTGAATGCACATCATCATGGGCTAACCTTCCGGGGTGAATTGTTCCGACCTCGAGGTAAGCGCCGTCGCATTGCGTCAGAAGCGGCTAATTTGGTGAGAAGAGGCTTGGCCCGCCATTGAGAACGGACCAAGCTCTGAGAGCGGCCAGGAACCTCAAGTGGCTGTGAGTGCCATGGCCGCTTGGCCGGCGGCCGAATACCAAGTGCAAAGTTTCGACCTGGGCCTTATCGAGGCACCAATCATCTACTTGCCCAAAACTGATTGGCTATCCCTCGGCTGAATGGATATATTCAGCGTACCTAAACGATTTTTATTGAGAACAAGTTCCGTGCAATCGAGAGAATTTATCTGGACGCGCTGATCTGGCGCGATCATTCGCTCTGCCCGGGGCATTGCCGCTGCAGAGATCTGGTGGAACCTGATTGAGGTGACTATCTCACTTGCGAACCTGACTCCACCGTCTGACCAAATATACGAGCGTTCCTGTCCACGCGATCGCTGTAATCATCGTCAATATGAGTGCAAAGTGGCTGTTCATCAGTACATCCCTTTTGAAAAAATGAGGCTCGATGTGGGCAACCCGAGGAGGGAAAACCGAACCTCCCAGCTGGATGATGGTTTCCGAATCACGCAATTTTCTCGCCATCAAACACAGCAGTCAAACTCATTCCAGCACGGTTGGTTCATTATCCAATGTGTTTTGCGCGGGGAGGATGCCACATTTGGATTCCACCGAAACTGGAGGTTGCTTACCCGATTAGATCTCCAAGTTCAATTCAGCGGCACGTATTTTCGCCAATCGTGCTCCTCTCGGAATCCGAGGACCTCGCGCGTCTTGCGGTTGGATAGGGGCGCTTCGTATTCATCAAGCTCTCGCCGGATCGGTACACCTGGGCAATATTTTGCGAGAAACTCCTGGGTGGGCATCGTTGCCGTGATTGTGTCGTTGACCGCGTTAAAGACCTGAAAACCCAAACCGTCCTTACGGATCGCCAAATCCACGATCTGGCCGAGATCGCGAGCGTCGATATAGCTCCAGGCATTGCGTTTGCGCGACATGGGGTCGGCTAGAAAACCGGGAAAGCGGTCATATTCATGGGGTTCGATCACATTGCCGATACGCAGCGCATAGATATCTGCACCTGTCCGCATGGCAAAGGCGCGGGCGGTCTTTTCGTTCACCAGCTTGGACAGGCCGTAGCTGTCCATCGGGTCGATATCGTAGTCTTCCTCCAACGGAAAATGATGAAAATCCTTGTCGCCTTCAGCAAAGCAGACACCGTAGGTTGTCTCGCTCGACGCAATGATGATCTTTTTGATCCTGAGCTTAACTGCAGCCTCAATGACATTATAGGTCCCCATTGTATTAACCCGGAACGTCTCGTTATCGGGTTTGATGAGAACGCGTGGCACTGCCGCAAAATGCACGACTGCGTCGATCGGCGCTGGACCGTTCCCGGTTTCGAAGCCGTCGAAGCCGAAATGACTCGACAGGGCATTGAACATCTCACCGCTGTCAGCGATGTCGGCAATGAGCGTGTTGACACCAGCACAGTTGAGCGGAACGAGATCAACGTTCAGGACGTCGTATCCTCGCTCGACAAGATAGGCGACGACGTGGCGGCCGGCTTTGCCTGCGCCACCGGTGAAAACGATCCGCTTCTTCATTGCAATTCTCCTTGAACCCAAAATTTCTGACTTCCCTCCGATACGGGCAAATGCGTGCGCGGAAAGAACGCGGAGCCTCAATCGCTTTGGCGGAACTTACGCAGCCGATCGAACAGCACTGCAAGCAGGATAGCTCCGCCAATAAAGCAGCCTTGCCAGAAGGCATTGATGCCGAGCAAACCGAGACTGTTGCGGATCACTTCGATCAGTGCCGCGCCGACGAGTGCACCGAAAGCTGTACCCACGCCACCCGCCAGTGCGGCCCCGCCAATAACGGCCGCGGCGATGACCTGGAGTTCCAGGCCTGCGCCGATATTGGTTGTAATCGCGCCAAGCCATCCGGTTTGAATAATGCCGGCAATGCCCGCTGAAAGAGAAGAGATCATGTAAACGGCGACCTTGATTGGGCGAACAGGAACGCCGGTAAGCGTTGCAGCATGCTCGTTGCCGCCGATCGCGTACACATGGCGGCCGAATTTGGTCCAGCGCAGGACAAATCCGGTGAGTAGCGCCAGCACAATCATGTAGAGCACAGGGTTCGCGATGCCGAAAAGCCAGGCACCGCCGCCGAGTGATAGAAGCTTGTTGTGATCGGGTCCGAACTCGAACACCACAGTGTTGCCGGAAGCGACCATCGCCAGGCTTCGCGCGATCGACAACATGCCCAGTGTCACCACAAATGGTGGCATCCCAACATAGGCGATCAAGACGCCGTGAAAGGCACCGATGAGGAGGGCTGTGCCGATCGAGGCAGCGATGCCGACTTCGATGCTGTAACCGGCATGCATGACAACCCCGAGAATCATGCTGCAAAGACAAAGTACAGAGCCGACCGAGAGATCGATGCCTCCCGTTATGATTACGAGGGTCATGCCGAGTGCTATGATTGCAACGAATGTAACATTGCGGGTTATGTTATAGAGGTTCTTCGTTGTCGCGAAGGAGTCGGTAGCAAACGAGAGGAAAATGCATGCAAGGACGACAGCGACCAGAACCCAGAACGTCTGGCTACTCAGTTTTTCCGAAAGCCAGCTCTGCTGCTTGTGACTGATCGTCTGATCAAGTGTGATTGCCATTGTCGACCTTCGATTCTTTCCAGATTCCCACGAACACCACCGATTATACCACCTGCTCGATGGCTCCGGTGATGAGCCCCGTTACTTCTTCGGGCGAGCTTGCTGCAATTCTTTTGTCGGCGACTTTCCTGCCTCGCCGCATCACGATGACACGGTCAGCAACGTCAAAGACGTCGGGCATGCGGTGGCTGATGAGGACGACGGCGATGCCTTGGTCGCGAAGGTGCCGGATCAAATTCAGTACCTCGGCGATCTGGCGTACGGAAATCGCCGCTGTTGGCTCATCCATCAACACAATCTTTGCCTCGGACAGCCTGGTGCGGGCGATCGCCACCGCTTGCCTCTGGCCGCCCGACATCTGTTTGACAAGGTCGCGCGGCCGGGTCTCGGACTTTAGTTCAGCGAAAATCTGGCCGGCCCGCCTGTACATGGTGGCATAGTCTAGAATCCGGAAGGGCCCAAAGCCCCGCCTGAGTTCCCGACCGAGGAAAACATTGGCTGCTGCGGTGAGATTGTTACACAGCGCCAGGTCCTGATAGACGATCTCGATGCCATGTTGGCGCGCCTCCACAGGCTTGTGAAGGTTGAGTTCGGCGCCATCCATGCGCATTGTGCCATGGCTGGGGCGAAAGTTCCCGGCGATCATTTTTACGAGCGTCGATTTTCCGGCGCCGTTATCGCCCATGAGGCCCACCACTTCGCCCGCTTCGATCGAAAGTGAAACATCACTTACAGCTTGGATGGCGCCGAAATGTTTCGAAATATTGCTGAGTTCGAGAACCGCCACAGTCTACGTGCCTCCACTTGCATGCTCGCTGTCATCCGCCGACGTCCACGCGTCAAATGCATATGTTATCGCGATCCCGCTTTCCGATCTCCTCCCGGAACGCGGGGGGCGCGTTTGAGCCGAGCATCAATCAAGTTTCAGGTGAATTCAAGTCCTTTGCCACTATAAATCGTTTTATATGATAAATACCCGTTGACGGGCGAACTTCGCCGATATTAGCTAGGTCCGGGAGGAGGAGGATCCTTGTCACCCGCGCGGTAGGCAAGGTCGGGAAATGCCCGATCGTATTGATTTTCAAGCCTCGCATCCGCGCGCTCGGCCACCGGTTCCGTCTTGAACTGGATGGACAATAGCATGGCCGTGCCCTTTTGGGCTGGCAAACCGGACTATGAACTGGAAATGCTGATCGACCCGGCCCGCGATAATGCGAGGGGTGCAGAACGACCTCGTGCTGTTTAGTATCCTGGTTGATCCTGTGTGACGGGCACGCCGTGTCCGTCTGTTTCAAGGGAGGAACAAATGAGGAAATCATTACTACTCGTCGCCGCCGCTGCTCTGGCGTTAGGCGCCGGACCTGCTCTGGCCAAAAAACAGCTTGTCATCGTCGTGAAGGGTCTCGACAATCCGTTCTTCGAGGCAATTCACCAGGGTTGTGAGAAGTGGAACACCGAAAACGCCAGCTCGGAATACGAGTGCTTCTACACGGGCCCCGCATCGACCTCTGATGAGGCTGGAGAGGCGCAGATCGTGCAGGATGTGCTCGGTAAGGCCGACACTGCAGCGATCGCCATCTCACCATCGAACGCGAAGCTGATCGCTCAGACCATCAAGACGGCTAATCCGACGGTTCCGGTGATGACGTTGGATGCCGATCTCGCGGCTGAAGACTCAGCGCTCCGCAAGACTTACCTCGGCACCGACAACTATCTGATGGGCTTCAAGATCGGTGAGTATATCAAGAAGGGCAAGCCTAAGGGGGCACGATCTGCACGATCGAAGGCAATCCTGGTGCCGACAATATCTTGCGCCGCGCGCAGGGCATGCGCGATGCATTGACCGGTCAAAAGGGGTTGGCCGAGCTGAAGGGTGAGGGCGGCTGGACCGAAGTTGCGGGCTGCCCCGTCTTCACTAATGACGACGGTGCAAAGGGTGTTCAGGCAATGACTGACATTCTTGCAGCCAATCCGAAACTGGACGCCTTCGGGATCATGGGTGGTTGGCCGCTGTTTGGTGCGCCCCAGCCTTATCGCGATCTGTTCAAACCGATGGCCGAAAAGATCGCCAGCAACGAGTTCGTGATCGGAGCCGCTGACACGATCGGCGATGAGGTTGCGATCGCCAAGGAGGGCCTGGTGACTGCTTTGGTCGGGCAGCGGCCATTCGAGATGGGTTATAAGGCTCCCTCAGTCATGATCGACCTCATCGAGGGCAAGACCGTTGAGGATCCGGTTTTCACCGGCCTTGACGAATGCACCAAGGACACTGTTGATACCTGCATTCAGAAATAATTTTTGATTACGGAGCGCCCGCTAACGGGCGCTCCTTCACGGCGTGTCGCTGTCGGCTTGCCAACGTCGAAGCAACCGAATGTCTGCAGTGTGTCTGCCGGAGTTGGCAACGCTGCACGGTGAGATATTGTGTAAGGAAGCCCAGATGTCCGGCGAGACCAACCTGACAAAGCTTCTGGCCTCCATGCGACCACGGCTGCAAAATGGCATCTATGTCTTTGCATCGCTGCCACACGCCGTTGCACTCCCCAGTGGTCTTGAACCGGTTATGACTTTCCGGGAGGCAGAGGGGCGAACACTCATCCTGGAGGAGAATGCTGCGAAGCTTGCTGGGATGGATGGGCTGTTTCGCTGCCGGATGATAACGTTAGACATCCACTCTTCGCTTGATGCCGTCGGCTTCATGGCTGTCATAACCAATCGTCTTGCGGCTGCCGGGATGGGCGTTAATCCCGTGTCCGCGTTCTACCATGATCATCTCTTTGTCCCTGCCGATCGGGCGGAAGAAGCTGTCCGGATTCTCGAACAATTCGCCGATGAGGCGGGTGCATAGAGAAACCCCAGGCGACACGCTGCGTTGCTCCTGCGCGCTGAAGAGGGGTCAGCGCCTTAGCCTCGAACCACTTGCGGGGGTTTTGAACGTCGCTGCCTTTCGCGAGTCGGACGGTGCATAACCGGGCAATCACTCCATTCACGTCGCCGCAGTGCGGACGCGGATCTTCTCCCGTCTAAATCGTTTATAGGACCGAATGTCGCAGCCAGAAATGGCTATCCGCAGCCCATCAGAAGCGTGACGCACATTAATATCGTTCTAAAAAGGAATTCGGGGCCGTTTTATCGCCAAAACAGGGAAAAAATGCAGATTTTAGCGGGTTTTGCGCAATGGGAATTGGGAATGGTGAAGGATTATGAGTGTTTTTGCGGCGATTGTTGCACTTGCGCGCATGGCGCTAACGCGCTAACGCTCGCCCCATCGTGCCAACTTCCAAGATGGTGCGATCTGTCGCGTATTGGTGGCAGTCATGTGCATAACATGGCATTCTTGTCAGCCTAAGTTCACAGGGCGGAAAAAGACGGATCATGAACGAGCTATTAAGTTCCTACCTGCCCATCGTTATCTTCGTAGGGGTAGCGCTGGTAATCGGTCTGGCACTGTTGGTTGCGCCTTTTCTGGTCGCATACAGTGCGCCGGACGCGGAGAAATTGTCGGCCTATGAGTGCGGCTTCAATGCCTTTGACGACGCTCGCATGAAGTTCGATGTTCGCTTCTATCTCGTTTCGATCCTGTTCATCATCTTCGACCTCGAAGTGGCTTTCCTGTTCCCGTGGGCAATCTCTTTCGGAAAGATAGGCTGGTTCGGATTTTGGTCGATGATGGCTTTCCTGGGCGTTCTGACGATCGGCTTCATCTATGAATGGAAAAAGGGAGCGCTGGAATGGGATTGATCGACGGTAACACCACCCTCGTTGCACCAAAGCCCAAGGGCATTCTAGACCCCAGCACCGGCAAGCCCATCGGTTCGGACGATGCCTTCTTCGGCGAGATCAACAATGAGCTCGCTGACAAGGGATTTCTCGTTACCTCGGCTGATGCACTGGTTACCTGGGCGCGTACCGGATCATTGATGTGGATGACGTTCGGTCTCGCATGCTGCGCTGTGGAGATGATGCACACATCCATGCCGCGTTATGATGGCGAACGCTTTGGCTTTGCACCGCGCGCCTCACCGCGCCAATCGGATGTCATGATTGTGGCGGGCACACTGACCAACAAGATGGCGCCGGCACTGCGCAAGGTTTACGACCAGATGCCGGAGCCGCGCTATGTGATCTCCATGGGCTCCTGCGCCAATGGGGGTGGTTACTACCATTATTCCTATTCAGTGGTCCGTGGCTGCGATCGCGTCGTGCCTGTCGATATTTATGTGCCGGGCTGCCCGCCGACCGCGGAAGCGCTTTTGTATGGCGTGTTGATGTTGCAGAAGAAAATTCGCCGCACCGGCACGATCGAGCGATAGGACAAGGGCGATGTTTGAAGAAGCATTGAGCGAACTTTCCAGTTATCTCAACGAGAAGCCTGGCCTGACATTCAAGTCGGTCGAGATTGCCTATGGTGAACTGACGGTCGAGGTTGAAGCGACCGATCTTATCGATACGCTGACTTTCCTGCGAGACGACGTGCAGTGCCAGTTCATTTCACTGATCGACATCAGTGGAGTGGATTATCCGTCCCGCGTTCAACGTTTTGATGTGGTCTACCATCTCCTCTCGCCGCGTCAGAATTTACGCATCTGCGTCAAGGTCGCGACTGACGAGGACACACCCGTTCCATCCGCGACGCCAGTTTACCCCGGCGCCGACTGGTACGAGCGCGAGACCTACGATCTGTATGGCGTATTGTTTTCAGGTCATCCGGACCTTCGCCGGATCCTGACCGATTACGGTTTCGAAGGTCATCCGCTGCGCAAGGACTTTCCGCTTACCGGTTTTGTTGAGGTTCGCTATGACGATGAGGTCAAGCGTGTCGTTTATGAGCCAGTTGAGTTGAGACAGGAATTCCGCAACTTCGATTTCCAGTCTCCCTGGGAAGGCACGGATTATGTGCTGCCGGGTGATGAGAAAGCCAAGGCAAATTGAGCGCGCTGATGATAATTTACGCACCTCGCCGGGAAATGACCCATGACTGAACACAGCGTCCGCAATTTCAACATTAACTTCGGCCCGCAACATCCCGCAGCGCATGGTGTTTTGCGTCTTGTGCTGGAGCTTGATGGTGAGGTCGTCGAACGTGTGGATCCGCACATCGGTCTCCTGCACCGCGGCACCGAAAAGTTGATGGAGGCCAAGACCTATTTGCAGGCTGTGCCCTATCTTGACCGTCTCGACTATGTTGCGCCGATGAATCAGGAGCATGCCTACGCGCTTGCGGTCGAGCGCCTGCTCGGCCTCGAAGTGCCGAAGCGCGGCCAGCTCATCCGCGTTCTTTTCTCTGAAATTGGCCGGATCCTTTCGCATTTGCTCAACGTGACCACCCAAGCCATGGACGTCGGTGCGTTGACGCCGCCGCTCTGGGGGTTCGAAGAGCGCGAAAAGCTGATGGTGTTCTATGAGCGCGCTTGCGGCGCCCGCATGCACGCTGCCTATTTTCGTCCGGGCGGAGTACATCAGGATCTTCCAGATCAACTGATCGAAGACATTGGGAAATGGTGCGATCCATTCTTGCAAACGGTCAAGAACCTTGACGATTTGATCACTCCGAACCGCATTTTTAAACAGCGCAATGTCGATATCGGCGTCGTCAAGCTCGACGACGCCTGGGCTTGGGGTTTCTCCGGCGTCATGGTGCGCGGTTCGGGTGCCGCATGGGATTTGCGCAAGTCGCAACCCTATGAATGCTATTCGGAAATGGAATTCGACATTCCGATCGGCAAGAATGGCGATTGTTATGATCGTTACCTGATCCGCATGGAAGAAATGCGCCAGTCCGTTCGCATCATGCGCCAGTGCGTTGATCAGTTGCTTGGCAAAGAGCGGGTAGGGCCTGTCTCCAACACCTCTGCCAAGATCGTTCCGCCGAAGCGCGGCGAGATGAAGCGGTCGATGGAAGCGTTGATCCATCACTTCAAGCTCTACACCGAAGGCTATCATGTGCCGGCCGGTGAAGTGTACGCGGCCGTTGAAGCGCCGAAGGGCGAATTCGGGGTGTTCCTCGTTTCCGATGGATCGAACAAGCCTTACCGCGTGAAACTGCGCGCGCCAGGCTTTGCCCATCTTCAGGCCATGGATTTCATGTGCCGTGGTCACATGCTAGCCGACGTCTCCGCCGTCCTCGGCTCGCTCGATATCGTTTTTGGTGAGGTTGATCGCTAATGTCCGTCCGTCGTCTCGCAGAAGATAGCGTCCAGCCAGCGGCGTTTGCATTCAATCGCGAAAACAGCGTTTGGGCGAAGCAGGCTATTAAGAAATATCCCAAGGGCCGCGAACAGTCTGCGGTCATCCCGTTGTTGATGCGCGCGCAGGAGCAGGATGGCTGGGTCACAAAGGCTGCGATCGAACACGTAGCAACCATTCTCGACATGCCCATGATCCGGGTTCTCGAGGTTGCGACTTTCTACACACAGTTTCAGCTTAAGCCGGTTGGAACTCGGGCACATATCCAGATCTGCGGCACCACCCCATGCATGCTTCGCGGTGCGGAAGATCTGAAGAGGGTCTGCCAGCACAAGATCCATCACGACCCCTTCCACACCAACGAGGCTGGTACGCTCTCATGGGAAGAGGTCGAATGCCTCGGCGCCTGCGTTAATGCTCCTATGGTCATGGTGTTCAAGGACACCTATGAGGATCTGACGCCGGAGCGCCTCGAAGAAATCATCGATGCATTCGAGGCCGGAAACGGTGCTTCTGTTCCTGTCGGACCGCAGGTAGATCGCCATTTCTCGGCGCCGCAAGGCGAATTGACTTCACTCAATGAGGGCAATGGTTCGGCCAAGCCGAAGCGTGCCGCCAAGAGTGGCGGTTCTGAAGCTGCAAACATCCCGCCGTCGAACGCCGCCAGACCGGTGACGCATGACGCTGCGACCAGTCCCGCGATCAAATCGCCGTCCAACGTGAAGGCAACCAAGGCTTCCGAAGATGCGGCTTCGAGATCCTGCTGCCAAAGCGCCAGCCGTTGCGCGGACCATCAAGAACCCGCCGATCGTCGACGGCTCCCTCTCGGAAAAGCCGCCGATACAGGCAGTCGAGGCTCCCGGAAAGGTTGTGTCGCTTGACGACAAGAACCGTCCAGCTGCAATTGAGAAACCGGCTGTCGCCGATGATCTGAAGCTGATTTCCGGCGTCGGTCCGAAGATAGAGGTCATTCTGCACGAACTCGGTATTTATACCTACGCGCAAGTCGCAGCCTGGAAAAAGGTCGAACGCGAGTGGGTCGACAGTTATCTGAACTTCAAGGGCCGCATTGAACGTGACGACTGGGTCAAGCAAGCCAAGGCCTTGGCCAAGGGCGGCGAAGCGGAATACATCAGGGTTTTCGGCAAGAAGCCGAGATAGAATGAATTAGCGGATGCAGATCGTGCATCCGCTGAAGAATGGACGAAGAGAGTAGGACCGGTGCGAAATGCTCGCTGACAAAGACCGCATCTTCACCAATATTTACGGCCTCAAGGACAAGTCCTTGAAGGGCGCGATGAGCCGTGGCCAATGGGATGGCACCAAGCAGATCCTTGAAAAGGGTCGCGATTGGATCATCAACGAGATGAAGGCGTCGGGCCTGCGCGGGCGCGGCGGCGCCGGCTTCCCGACAGGCCTCAAATGGTCCTTCATGCCCAAGGAAAGCGACGGCCGTCCGCATTATCTCGTCATCAACGCCGACGAGATCGGAGCCGGGCACCTGCAAGGACCGCGATATCATGCGCCACGATCCGCACACGCTGATCGAAGGCTGCCTGATTGCCGGTTTCGCCATGGGCGCCAACACTTGCTACATCTATGTGCGCGGCGAGTATATTCGTGAGCGTGAAGCACTGCAGGCTGCGATCGACGAGTGCTACGATGCCGGTCTTCTCGGCAAGAACAACAAGAACGGTTGGGACTACGACATCTTTGTCCATCACGGCGCCGGAGCATACATTTGCGGTGAGGAAACAGCGCTGCTCGAAAGCCTCGAGGGCAAGAAAGGCCAGCCACGCCTGAAGCCGCCATTCCCCGCGAATATGGGCCTCTACGGTTGCCCGACGACTGTGAACAATGTCGAGTCTGTTGCAGTGGCTCCTACCATTCTTCGTCGTGGCGCGGCATGGTTCTCGAGTATTGGCCGCCCAAATAATGTCGGCACCAAGCTCTTCATGATTTCCGGCCACGTTAATCGTCCATGCACGGTCGAAGATGCCATGGGTATTCCGTTCCGTGAATTGATCGAGAGGCACGCCGGGGGCATTCGCGGCGGTTGGGACAATCTGCTGGCGGTTATTCCGGGCGGCGCTTCCTGTCCGGTCGTGACTGCGGCGGACATAATGGATTGTCCGATGGATTTTGACGGGCTGCGCGGCGTCAAGTCGTCCTTCGGAACGGCAGCCGTTATCGTCATGGATAAGTCGACTGATATTGTCCGCGCAATTGCGCGCCTTTCCTATTTCTTCAAGCATGAGAGCTGCGGCCAGTGTACGCCTTGCCGTGAAGGGACAGGCTGGATGTGGCGCGTCATGGAGCGCATGGTGACGGGCAACGCCCAGAAGCGCGAAATCGATATGCTGCTTGACGTTACGAAGCAAATCGAGGGCCACACGATTTGCGCACTTGGGGATGCTGCCGCTTGGCCAGTTCAGGGGCTCATCAGGAACTTCCGCCCGGAGATCGAACGCCGGATCGATGAGTTCTCGCGTAACGCTGCATCAAGTCCTGTGCTTGAAGCTGCCGAATAGGTTGAAGAGGTCATGACTGACAACGGAAACAAACAATTGGGCGCGGATTGGGCGGCTTTGATGCCGAAACAGGTCATTCCGGCTGCCAATCTGCTTACGCCCCAGTTCGGTGCGGCAGCAGCTGTTTCCGTGTTGGGCCTTGGCATCGCCAGCCAGCTGTGGGGGCTCTGGGCTGGTGCGATAGCTGGCGCTCTTGACGCGCATACCAAGTTGAATCCCGTGGGAAATGGGGAAAACGCTGCCGTTCCGCAGATCACGGGCGACGTGGATGCATTGAAGACAATTATTCGAAAGAAGGCTGCGCCCATTTCACCAAAGACTGTTGATGCCCAGGCAACGCAGGTGAAGGCGCCAATCGTGCCAAACGTTCGTCCGGAAACAGCCGAAACCGCGAAAAAGTCTGACGATCTGAAGCGTATTTCCGGTGTCGGTCCCAAGCTCGTAAGCGTGCTGAACAACATGGGCGTTCACACCTTTGCGCAGATTGCGGCCTGGACTGCCGACGATATCGCCAAGGTCGACGATCGGCTGAAGTTCGGCGGACGCATCTTGCGTGACGACTGGGTCGGACAGGCAAGGGCGCTTGCTGGGGGCAAGTAAAAATTAGGTGACGCGTCGGTTTAATGACGCGGATGATTGAAGGTGTTTCGGCAACAGAGCGGAAATGCCAGATGAAATGCGGAATGTTCCGCGAGGTTGGACAGACGATGGCAAAGATCAAAGTCGACGGTAAGGAAATCGAGGTACCGGATCACTACACGCTTCTGCAAGCTGCAGAAACGGCGGGTGCCGAAGTGCCGCGGTTCTGTTTCCATGAGCGTTTGTCGATCGCCGGCAATTGCCGGATGTGCCTCATCGAGGTGAAGGGTGGACCACCCAAGCCGGCAGCATCCTGCGCCATGGGTGTTCGCGATTTGCGCCCTGGTCCGAATGGCGAAACACCAGAGATTTTCACCAACACGCCGATGGTCAAGAAGGCGCGCGAAGGTGTAATGGAATTCCTGCTAATCAACCATCCACTGGATTGTCCGATTTGCGATCAGGGCGGCGAGTGCGATCTGCAGGATCAGGCGATGGCGTTCGGTGTGGATTCGTCGCGCTACAAGGAAAACAAGCGCGCCGTCGAAGACAAATATATAGGACCGCTGGTCAAGACCATCATGACGCGCTGTATTCATTGCACACGCTGCGTCCGATTCACAACGGAGGTCGCCGGCATTTCCGAGCTTGGCCTGATTGGCCGCGGCGAAGATGCAGAGATCACCACCTACCTGGAACATGCGATGACGTCGGAGTTGCAGGGCAACGTGATCGACCTTTGCCCGGTTGGCGCGCTGACCTCAAAGCCTTATGCATTTCAGGCTCGTCCCTGGGAGCTGAACAAGACGGAATCCATCGACGTGATGGACGCCGTCGGATCCGCCATCCGCGTCGACACGCGAGGCCGTGAAGTGATGCGGATTCTGCCGCGCGTCAACGAACAGGTGAACGAGGAATGGATTTCCGACAAGACACGTTTCATCTGGGATGGTCTGCGTACGCAGCGACTTGATCGCCCCTATATTCGCAAGGATGGCCGCCTTGTCGCCGCAACCTGGCCGGAGGCCTTTGACGCCATCAAAGACGCTGTCGCCAAGACCAAGGGTGACAAGATCGGCGCGATCGCCGGCGACCTGGCCACCGTCGAGGAAATGTATGCGCTGAAGGCATTGATGACGTCGCTTGGCTCGACCAATATCGATGCGCGTCAGGACGGATCTGTCCTCAATACTGCCAATGGCCGCGCATCCTATATCTTCAATCCGACTATTGACGGCATTGAGCAGGCGGATGCAATCCTGATCGTTGGCTCAGATCCGCGTTTTGAAGCGTCTCTGCTCAATGCCCGTATCCGTAAGCGCTGGCGCGCCGCCGGGACGCCAATCGCAGTGATCGGCGAACAGGCCGATCTGCGTTACAAGTATGAATACCTTGGAAGCGGAGCCGAGACCTTGGCAGAGCTTGCCAGTGGCTCAGTGAAATTCCTGTCCGTATTGAAGAAAGCCAAGAACCCGATGATCGTTATCGGGCAGGGTGCTTTGTCCCGTGTCGACAGTTCCGCGGTACTTGGTCTTGCGGCGAAGATCGCTGCCGATACCGAAGCTCTCGGCGGCGAGTGGAATGGTTTTGGCGTCGTTCATACGGCCGCCAGCCGCGTCGGTGCTCTGGATATCGGCTTTGTGCCGGGTGCCGGCGGCAAGACGGTTGCCGAAATGAAGGGCAAGCTTGAGGTTTTGTTCTTGCTGGGCGCCGACGAACTCGATTGGCCGAAAAAAGACAAGGCCTTTACTGTCTATATCGGCACGCATGGCGATCAGGGTGCGCACAACGCCGATGTGATCTTGCCGGGTGCGACTTATACGGAAAAGTCCGGCACCTTCGTTAACACGGAGGGCCGTGTGCAAATGACCAATCGTGCCGGTTTCGCACCGGGCAATGCCAAAGAGGATTGGGCGATTCTGCGGGCCCTGTCGGATGTGCTCAACAAGAAATTGCCATTCGACTCTCTGGCGGCCTTGCGCTCGGCCCTCTATGCGGAGTATCCGCATCTCGCCGTGATCGACTCGATCGAGGCCGGCGATCCTGCCGACATCAAGAAGCTGGCCAATGCATCTGGCTCCGTTGAAAAAACGGCCTTTGTATCTCCGGTCAAGGATTTCTATTTGACCAACCCGATCGCGCGCGCCTCGGCCGTCATGGCCGAATGTTCAGCGCTCGCCAAGGGCGGCTTCAAGCAGGCGGCCGAGTAAGCGGGGAAAAGACTGATATGGAACAAATTTTCGCAACCTACATCCTGCCGCTGCTGATTATCCTCGGAAAATCGGTGCTGATGCTAGTAGTGATGTTGCTCATCATAGCTTACCTGCTTCTGGCAGATCGCAAGATTTGGGCGGCCGTGCAGTTGCGTCGCGGCCCGAACGTCGTGGGTCCCTTCGGGTTGCTCCAGTCCTTCGCCGATCTTCTGAAGTTCGTTGTCAAGGAACCGATCATTCCTTCCGGCGCCAACAAGGGTATTTTCCTCCTTGCTCCTCTGGTTTCCTCGGTTCTGGCAATGGCGGCATGGGCGGTCATCCCGGTTAATGAAGGCTGGGCGGTTGCTAACGTCAATGTTGGTATTCTCTATGTGCTCGCCATTTCCTCGCTGGAAGTCTACGGCGTGATCATGGCCGGCTGGGCCTCGAACTCCAAGTACCCGTTTCTCGGTGCATTGCGTTCTGCTGCGCAGATGGTGTCCTACGAAGTCTCCATTGGCTTCGTTATTGTCACCGTATTGCTCTGCGTTGGGTCGTTGAACTTGACCGACATTGTCACATCCCAGACCGACGGCCTTGGCACGATGATTGGCTTGCCAAATTCGTTCCTCGATTGGCATTGGCTCGGCCTTTTCCCGATGTTCATCATCTTCTTCATCTCGGCACTGGCAGAAACCAACCGTCCCCCCTTCGATCTTGTGGAAGCTGAATCGGAACTGGTTGCGGGTCACATGATCGAATATTCGTCGACCGCGTTCCTGCTGTTCTTCCTTGGTGAATATGTAGCCATCACGCTGATGTGCGCTTTGACCACCATTCTGTTTCTCGGTGGCTGGCTACCGCCGGTCGATGTATGGTTCCTGAACTGGGTACCCGGAGTTATCTGGTTCCTGCTTAAGCTTTTCCTGTGCTTCTTCATGTTCGCCATGGTGAAGGCATTCGTTCCGCGCTACCGCTACGACCAGTTGATGCGTCTGGGCTGGAAAGTGTTCCTGCCGATTTCGATCTTCATGGTCATCGCGACCGCGGCCTTCCTCAAAATCACCGGCCTCACGCCGTAAGGAGAACCAGCATGGCACAACTCGCACAAGCTGCTAAGTCGCTCCTGCTTCTGGAATTCGTCGGCGCGTTTTTCTTGTCGATGCGCCAGTTCTTTGCGCCGAAGGCGACTTTGAACTATCCGTTTGAGAAAGGCCCGCTTAGCCCGCGCTTTCGTGGTGAGCATGCGTTGCGCCGTTATCCCAACGGCGAGGAGCGTTGCATCGCCTGCAAGCTCTGCGAAGCGATTTGCCCGGCGCAGGCAATCACCATTGAGGCTGGACCGCGCCGCAACGACGGAACACGCCGCACGGTGCGTTACGACATTGACATGGTGAAGTGCATTTATTGCGGCTTTTGCCAGGAAGCTTGCCCGGTCGATGCGATCGTCGAAGGACCGAACTTCGAGTTCGCCACGGAAACCCGGGAAGAACTTTACTATGACAAGGAACGGCTTCTCGCCAACGGCGATCGTTGGGAGCGGGAACTGGCCCGCAACATCGCCATGGATGCGCCGTACCGATAAGGATTGAGTGCGCGCTTGTGTCCTTCGTTCGGTTCTTCTACCGGACGGGAACATGCGCTAAGAGGCAGCGAATGCGCGGAATACCCATGCATCGCTCTAGAAATGGCAGGACGACCTGCCGGATTGGAAATCGGGGGAACCCATGCTGACAGGTATCGCGGCGGCGTTTTTTTACCTCTTCGCCTTCATAACCGTCGCCAGTGCGTTCATGGTGATTGCGGCGCGCAATCCCGTGCATTCCGTGCTGTTCTTGATCCTTGCATTCTTTAATGCAGCGGGATTGTTCCTTCTAACTGGCGCCGAATTCCTGGCGATGATCCTTCTCGTCGTCTATGTCGGCGCGGTTGCGGTCCTCTTCCTCTTCGTCGTGATGATGCTGGACGTCGATTTTGCAGAACTGAAGAGTGGTGCCCTGCAATATGCGCCGATCGGTGCGCTTGTCGGTCTGATACTCGCCGCTGAGCTGATCGTTGTTCTGGGCGGATCGGTATTCGCACCAAGGCTCGGAACTGTGGCTTTCCAGCCAACCCCTGATGTGGCGACGCGCACCAACACGGCTGCGCTCGGTGATATTCTTTATACGGACTACATCTACTTCTTCCAGATCGCCGGTCTCGTGCTTCTGGTTGCGATGATCGGCGCGATCGTTCTAACACTCCGCCACAAGCCGAACATCAAGCGACAGAACGTTTCGGAGCAGGTTGCTCGCACGCCTGCGACAGCTATTGAAGTCAAACAGGTTGAAACAGGCAAGGGCCTGACAGAGGTGTCATGATGGAAATCGGTATTGCACATTATCTCACTGTTTCCGCCCTGCTGTTTACCCTTGGGATCTTCGGCATCTTTCTCAACAGGAAGAACGTGATCGTCATTTTGATGTCGGTTGAATTGATCCTGCTCGCAGTCAACCTGAACTTTGTAGCGTTCTCCGCTGCTCTCGGTGATTTGGTCGGGCAGATCTTCGCGTTGTTTGTCCTGACCGTTGCCGCCGCAGAGGCAGCGATCGGTCTTGCTATTCTCGTCGTGTTCTACCGCAATCGGGGGTCGATTGCCGTGGAAGACGTCAACATGATGAAAGGTTGACGGGGGCATGCTGTATCTGGCGATTGTCTTCCTTCCGCTGCTCGGCTTTCTGATTGCGGGCCTGTTTGGGTCGTCAATCGGGGCGAAAGCGAGCGAGTATGTCACGACCGGACTGCTGATCGTCTGTGCAGTCCTCTCCTGGATCGCGTTCGGGACTGTGGCGCTGGGCCATGGTGAAGCGTTCAAGGTGCCGGTCATGCACTGGGTAGAGTCCGGTTCGCTAAGCTTCGACTGGGCGCTCCGCATCGACACGTTGACTGCGGTAATGCTGGTCGTCGTCAACACGGTCTCGGCACTCGTCCATACCTATTCGATCGGCTACATGCATCACGATCCCGATCGGCCGCGCTTCTTCGCCTATCTTTCGCTCTTCACTTTCGCCATGCTGATGCTTGTGACCGGCGACAATCTCGTTCAGATGTTCTTCGGCAGGGAAGGCGTGGGCCTTGCTTCTTATCTGTTGATTGGCTTCTGGTTCAAGAAGCCCTCGGCAAACGCCGCCGCCATCAAGGCTTTCGTTGTCAACCGTGTCGGCGATTTCGGCTTCCTGCTCGGCATTTTCGCGCTGTTCGTATTGTTTGATACCGTCCAGTTCGACACGCTGTTTGCTTCCGCTGCGCAGTATCTTCCGGCCGAGGGTGCAACTGAGGGCAGTCAGACCGTTCTGAATTTCCTGGGCTATGCGCTCGACAAGCAGGGTGCGATCACAATTGCCTGCCTGCTGCTCTTTATGGGCGCGATGGGCAAATCGGCACAGTTCCTGTTGCACACCTGGCTGCCGGACGCGATGGAAGGCCCGACACCTGTTTCGGCGCTGATCCACGCAGCGACGATGGTGACCGCCGGCGTGTTCATGGTTGCGCGGTTGTCGCCAATCTTCGAATTGTCGCATACCGCCTTGATTTTCGTCACCTTTATCGGTGCGACCACGGCATTCTTTGCTGCAACGGTTGGCCTCGTCCAGAACGACATAAAGCGCGTCATCGCTTACTCAACCTGTTCGCAGCTCGGCTACATGTTTGTTGCGCTTGGTCTCGGTGCTTATGGTGCCGGCATCTTCCACCTGTTTACACACGCCTTCTTCAAGGCCCTGCTGTTCCTTGGAGCGGGCTCCGTCATTCACGCCGTATCCGATGAACAGGACATGCGCCACATGGGCGGTCTGCGCAAATTGATCCCTCAGACCTACTGGCTGATGGTCGTCGGTACCGTCGCGCTGACGGGTCTTGGCATTCCGGGAACACTGATTGGTACCGCCGGGTTCTTCTCCAAGGACATGATCATCGAGTCCGCTTACGCTTCGCACAGTCCGGTTGCGGGCTATGCCTTCATCCTTCTCGTTATCGCGGCCATCTTCACCAGCTTCTATTCATGGCGCCTGATTTTCATGACCTTCCATGGCAAGGCGCGTGCGAGCCATGATGTTATGCACCACGTGCATGAATCGCCCTATGTCATGCTGGTTCCGTTGTTTATTCTGGCATTCGGCGCGTTGTTTGCCGGTGTCGGCTTCCATGAATATTTCTTCGGACATGAATATGCCGAGTTCTGGAAGGGTGCGATCTTTACGGGTCCGGAGAATGAGATCCTCGAAGAGCATCATCATGTGCCGTTCCTTGTGGCGATGTCGCCGTTCCTCGCAATGGCGGCAGGGTTCATCGTTTCCTGGTATTTCTACATTCGATCACCCGAGACGCCGAAGCGCCTTGCTGCGCAGCATCCTGGCCTCTACCAGTTTCTGCTCAACAAGTGGTATTTCGACGAGCTCTACGACTTCCTGTTCGTGCGTCCGGCCAAGGCTCTCGGCCGGTTCCTGTGGAAGCGGGGCGATGGCTGGCTGATCGACGGCCATGGTCCGGACGGAATCTCGGCGCGTGTCGTTGACGTCACCAACCGGGTGGTGCGCCTGCAAACCGGTTACCTTTATCACTATGCGTTCGCGATGCTCATTGGGGTCGCCGCGCTCGTCACGTGGATGATGCTCGGGAGCAACTTCTGATGACCGACTGGCCAATTCTCTCGACAGTTACCTTCCTGCCATTGGTCGGTGCCTTCCTCGTCCTGATGATCCGGGATGATGGTGAATCTGCACGGCGTAACATCCGCAATGTGACGCTATGGACGACGATCGTCACTTTTTTGCTTTCGCTGCCGATTTGGTACTATTTCGACAATGGCCAAGCTGGATTCCAGTTTGTCGAAAAGGCACCTTGGCTTGATTCAGGTATTTCCTACCACATGGGCGTCGATGGCATTTCGATGCTGTTCGTCATCCTCACCACCTTCCTTATGCCACTGTGCATCCTGGCGAGCTGGGAAGCGATTCAGAACCGCGTCAAGGAATACATGATCGCCTTTCTGGTTCTGGAAACGTTGATGATCGGCGTGTTCTGTGCGCTCGACATCGTCCTTTTCTACGTGTTCTTCGAAGCTGTCCTGGTCCCGATGTTCATCATTATTGGCGTCTGGGGTGGCAAGCGCCGTGTCTATGCAAGTTTCAAGTTCTTCCTCTACACGCTGCTTGGATCGGTGTTGATGCTGTTGGCCATCATGGCCATGTATTGGCAGGCTGGTACGACAGACATTCCGACGTTGCTTGCCTATAAATTTCCGACGTCGCTGCAGACCTGGCTCTGGTTGGCTTTCTTTGCCTCATTTGCAGTCAAGATGCCGATGTGGCCGGTACATACCTGGCTGCCGGATGCGCACGTTGAAGCGCCGACGGCTGCCTCGGCAATTCTGGCCGGCATTCTGTTGAAGCTCGGCGGCTATGGTTTCATCCGGTTCTCAATCCCGATGTTCCCCATCGCTTCGGCGGATTTTGCTCCGCTGATCTACACGCTGTCGATCGTCGCCATCATCTACACGTCGCTCGTTGCGCTGATGCAGCAGGACATCAAGAAGCTGATTGCTTATTCGTCCGTGGCCCACATGGGCTATGTCACGATGGGCATCTTCGCGGCCAATGAACAGGGCATTCAAGGGGCAATTTTCCAGATGCTCTCGCATGGGCTTGTATCGAGTGCGCTGTTCCTGTGCGTCGGTATCGTCTACGACCGCACCCATACACGTGAGATTGCGGCCTATGGCGGTCTCGTCAACAACATGCCGAAATATGCCGTGGTGTTCATGATCTTCACCATGGCCAATGTTGGCCTGCCAGGTACCTCCGGCTTTATTGGTGAATTCCTCACCCTTGTAGGTGTCTTCCGTGTCAATACCTGGGTCGCGCTGTTCGCCGCCAGCGGCGTCATTTTCTCCGCTGCCTACGCGCTCTGGCTTTATCGCCGGGTCATATTCGGTACGCTTGACAAAGAAAACCTGAAATCGCTTCTTGATATGTCGCCGCGCGAGAAGGCTGTGATCTATCCGTTGGTGGTTCTCACCATCTTTTACGGTGTTTATCCGATGCCTGTCTTCGATGCGACGGCAAGCTCTGTCCACGCCCTGATCAATCAATATAATAACGCGCTGTCTTCGGCTGCCACTCTGGCGCTGAGATAGCAGGAAGAGGCCAAACCGACATGATTCCCAACTTGACGCTTATGGCTCCTGAACTGCTGATTACAGTAGGCGCACTGGCTCTGCTGATGATCGGGGCGTTTTCCGGTGAAAGAGCAAATGCGCTGGTTAGCGGGCTTGCAGTTGCCCTCCTGCTCGCAGCGCTGGCCCTGGTCGTTCTCTTTCCGCAGGATGGTCACGTCTTCGGGCGCGCTTTTGTCAGCGATCCATTCTCGCGTTTCATGAAGGTGCTGACCCTGGTCGGATCAGTGGTGACGCTTGTCATGTCGGCGGGTTTCGCCAAGGCGGAGAAATTCGACAAGTTCGAATTTCCTATTCTGATCCTGCTGTCGACCTTAGGTATGTTGCTGATGATCTCGGCAAACGACACGCTGTCCCTCTACCTGGGTCTGGAGCTGCAATCACTTGCACTCTACGTCGTCGCTGCCATCAATCGTGATAATATCCGTTCGACGGAAGCTGGCTTGAAATACTTCGTACTTGGCGCCTTATCGTCGGGCATGCTGCTTTACGGCATTTCACTGATTTATGGATTTACCGGTCATACCGGTTTCGAGGCAATCGCGCAGGCGCTCGGGAGCGAGGAACGCCAGCTTGGTGTCGTCTTCGGGCTCGTCTTCATCTTTGCCGGGCTTGCGTTCAAGATTTCGGCGGTGCCCTTTCACATGTGGACACCGGACGTTTACGAAGGGGCCCCTACACCGGTCACCGCCTTTTTTGCCAGCGCGCCGAAAATGGCAGCCATGGCGCTGCTGACGCGGGTGGCGGTCGAGACGTTCCAGCCGATCACTCGCGACTGGCAGCAGATCATTGTTTTCATCGCGATCGCCTCGATGGTTCTGGGGGCATTCGCTGCGATTGGCCAGCGCAACATCAAGCGCCTGATGGCCTATTCTTCGATCAGCCATATGGGCTACGCACTCGTTGGTCTCGCAGCTGGGACGGTGGTTGGCGTGCGCGGCGTTGCGATCTATATGCTGATCTATCTGGTTACTACGCTTGGCATTTTTGCGTTCATTCTCGCGATGCGTCGCAAGGACGGGAATGTCGAGCAGATTGGTGACCTCGCCGGCCTGTCGCGCACCAACCCGGTCATGGCGACAATTCTGACGATCCTTATGTTCTCCCTCGCCGGTATCCCACCGCTCGCCGGTTTCTGGGGGAAGTGGTATACTTTCCTCGCTGCCATGCAGGCCAACCTTTACGCTTTGGCCATCATTGGTATTGTGGCTTCGGTAGTTGGTGCATTCTACTATCTTCGCATTATCAAGATCATGTGGTTCGATGAACCGGTAGGTGCTTTTGTTCCAGTATCGGGTGAATTGCGCCTCGTTCTTGGTGTGTCCGGCCTATTGGTGCTCTTCTATGTTCTGATCGGCGGACCCGTCAGCACATATGCGGAAGCCGCTGCCAAGACCTTCTTCTAAGGCCGGGAACCCTGAGCAATGGGATTCTCACTCTCGCCTTTGGCACAGCAAAATGGGTTCCGGCTGGAAGCCTTTGAGTCCATCGGCTCAACCAACGCAGAAGCGTTGGAGCGAGCGCAGGCGGGTGACCCGGGAAAATTGTGGATCGTTTCCAAGAAACAGGAAAGCGGTCGCGGCCGCCGTGGTCGTGCCTGGGCCACATCTCACGGCAATCTTGCTGCTTCGTTACTCCTTACCGGGAACTTCGAGCTGAAGACAGCGGCTACTCTCGGTTTCGTTGCTGGGCTTTCGCTGGCCGACGCATTGGATGCTGTCGGTCCAGCGGCAAAATTTGCAGTTGGCCTTGACGGAGCAGGAAGTGCTGGATCCGGAAAATCGGCACTGCGTGTCGAACTCAAATGGCCGAATGATCTGTTGGCGGGTGGCGCAAAGCTCGCTGGCATTTTGCTCAGATCGACGCAGTTGCCGGACAATCGTTTTGCAATCGTCATCGGAATTGGCGTCAACGTTGTCGCCTATCCCGACGATGTTCCTTATCCCGCAACATCGCTGATGCGCCTCGGCGCTGATTGCGATGCCGAAACATTGTTTTTGGCGCTCTCCGATGCCTGGGAAGAGAATAGCCGCATCTGGAGCGAAGGACGTGGACTTGCGGCAATACGCAAACGCTGGCTCGCGCGCGCTGCTGGGCTTGGCAGCGAAGTCGCGGTGCGGGTCGACGGGAACATCCTGCGTGGTATATTCGAAACGATTGACGAGGACTGCCGCTTCGTTATTCGCGACAATGATGGAGAGCGGGTGAAAATTGCCGCCGGTGACGTCCATTTTGGTGCAGTTGCATCGGCAAGCGCTGAATAAAGTTCAGTTTTAGGAGTATAAATGGCAAATTCCGATCAAGCGGAACTTGTTTTCCTTCCGTTGGGTGGGGTTGGTGAGATCGGGATGAACCTGGCCATGTACGGCTATGGTCCAGCGCACAAGCGTGAATGGGTCGTGGTTGATATGGGTGTAAGCTTCGCCGGTCCAGACCTCCCTGGTGCCGACCTCGTATTGCCGGATATTCGCTTCCTGCAGGCGGAGCGGAACAATCTCAAGGGCATTGTGATTACGCATGCCCACGAGGATCATTATGGCGCCTTGCTCGATCTTTGGCCGCTGCTCAACGTTCCGGTTTACGCATCGCCTTTCACAGCCGGTTTGCTCGAAGCAAAGCGCCAGTCGGAACCGGGAGCCCCAAACATTCCGGTGACCATCTATCGTGCCGGTGAAACCTTCAATGTCGGTCCGTTCGAATTCGAGGCGCTCGCCGTTACGCACTCGATTCCGGAGCCGATGTCGCTGGCAATCAAGACGCCGCTCGGCACAGTCATTCATACGGGCGACTGGAAGATGGATCCTGAACCATCACTCGGGCCGCTCATCAACGCAGCGCGTTTCCGTGCGCTTGGCGACGAAGGTGTGCTGGCCCTGATGTGCGATTCCACCAACGCCCTGCGCGATGGCGAATCCCCGTCCGAGCGGGAAGTCGGCGAGAGTCTGCGGGAGATCATCGAGAAGGCTCGGGGTCGCGTCGCTATCACCACCTTCTCGTCCAATGTCGGGCGTATTCGCTCGATCGCGTTGGCGGCCCGCGATGCGGGGCGCCAGGTTCTCGTGCTTGGCCGCTCGATGAAGCGCATGATCGATGTGGCCAGTGAACTTGGCTATCTTGACGGCGTCCCGGAATTCCTTTCCGAAGACGATTATGGGTTCATTCCGCGCGAGAATATCGTCATCATTCTGACAGGCAGCCAGGGTGAGCCGCGCGCCGCACTGGCAAAGCTGGCCCGAGATGAAATGCGCAGTGTTGCATTGTCCGCTGGTGACACGGTGATCTATTCCTCGCGTCCTATCCCGGGCAATGAAAAGCCAATCATCGAGACGAAAAATCTCCTGATCGAACAGGGTATTCATGTCATTTCTGACGGTGACGCTTTGGTACACGTCTCCGGCCACCCGCGCCGCAATGAACTAAAACGCATGTACGAATGGGTGCGTCCGCGCATTCTTGTTCCCGTCCACGGTGAGGCAGCGCATCTCGTGGGTCAGGGCTCGTTGGCCGCGATGGCGGGAATTCCGGAAGTACCACAGGTGCGCAACGGCGATGTGCTTCGATTGGCACCGGGCAGGGCGGAAATCATCGACCAGGCTCCTTTTGGACGCCTGTACAAAGATGGCAAGCTCATTGGTGACGAAGAAGAAGTCGGTATCGCCGATCGGCGCAAGCTTTCCTATGTCGGGCATGTTGCGGTTTCGATGCTGCTCGACGACAGATACAATATCATCGAAGACCCGGAAGTGGTTCCGTTCGGGCTTCCTGAGAATGATCACGAGGGCGAGCTTCTCGAAGATTTGCTTTACGATGCGGCAGTGAGCGCAGTTCAGAGCATCCCACGTGAAAAGCGCAAGGATTTGAGTATGGTGCGCGAGGCGGTACGCCGGGCAGTGCGCGCCGCGGCGAATGAGGTTTGGGGCAAGAAGCCCATTGTTACTGTGTTCGTGACCCGTCCTTGAGGTAAATGATGCTTGGTCGACTGAATCATGTGGCGATTGCCGTGCCCGATCTGGCCGCGGCTTCCGCGATCTACCGGGACACGCTTGGCGCGAAGCTGACCGAAGCGCAGATCCTGCCGGAGCACGGCGTCACCGTGGTCTTTATCGACCTCGGCAATACCAAGATCGAACTGCTGGAGCCGCTCGGTGCCGATTCACCGATTGCGGCGTTTTTAGCCAAGAACCCTTCTGGTGGCATGCATCATGTCTGCTACGAAGTGCCCAATATTCTTGCGGCACGCGATCGTCTAAAAGAGCAGGGCGCCCGCATCCTTGGGGATGGTGAGCCAAAGATCGGTGCGCATGGTAAGCCCGTGCTGTTTCTTCACCCGAAGGATTTCAACGGGACCCTGATTGAGTTGGAGCAAGCATAAATGCCTATCGCAACCGCTATGGCAGTCTATTTCATTCTTTGGTGGCTGACACTTTTCACCATGCTGCCGATCGGTTTGCGCACGCAAGGCGAAGAAGAAGATGTGACCCTCGGAACACCGGCAAGTGCTCCGCACAAACATCGCATGGGCCGGGTGTTTCTCTTAACAACAATTATCTCGGCGATTATCTTTGCTATCTTTTATATCGTGAACCAGAAACTGGGCTACGGCGTCGATGACATTCCGGTGTTTTTCCCGCAACTGAAATAAGTTGCGGTCCCCAGCCGAGTGTAAAACATCACCGGATGGTACGTGCCGTCGATTCTGCTTACATTCGTTAGCCAGCAAATTTTGCCGGAAGGGAACACTGAAATGCTTCGGGAGATCTTTGCGAAGATGAGTGCTGTAGTCGAAAAGCATGTTGATCCTGGATCATTGGCAAAGAATATTTCTGGCGCGGTCGTACAAATCAGTTCAGAAAAATCATGTAAACTATTGAATAGAAAAATAAAGACAAAAAAAATGCAAGGCTTTCACCTTGCATTTTAAGATCGCGTCTGACCCGATCCATTTTCATGGCGGCTGCGTATTACCGCGCCACAGGTCACATCCTCCCAAGACTTTGACCGCGTAGGAAAGCAGAATTTTTCTTACTTTCTCCTTATGATTAAAAAAATAGCGGACTGCCTTCGAAATGTCACGAAAAATATTCGTTGCCATCACTTTTTGCTTACAAATCTGGCAACGTTGTGAATCTCCAACGATTTGCGGGGTTTTTCATTTCCAGTTGCGGGTTTCCAATCAGCTGTGAAGCCGGTATGAAACATTACTGTGTTCCCCTGTCCTTCTGGACGCGATAGGGACGCAGTAACATTTTTGAGTGGCGGCACAATCCTTTCCAAAAATCGAAGATGATTTTTGGGGTTATGCGTTACTTTGCACTTGGTTTTGCCTGATTCTTCAAGCACGCAGGCAGTGTTCAATTTGGTGATCTTCAATGCGGCTTTCCCGTTATTTTCTGCCTATCCTCAAAGAAAACCCCAAAGAGGCGGAAATCGTCTCGCATCGGCTGATGTTGCGTGCCGGTCTGATCCGTCAGGAATCGGCTGGTATCTATGCATGGCTGCCGGCCGGCCTGCGCATCCTCAACAAGGTCAGCAACATCATTCGCGAGGAGCAGAATCGTTCCGGCGCGATCGAATTGCTCATGCCGACCATCCAATCCGCTGATCTGTGGCGTGAAAGTGGCCGCTATGATGCCTATGGCGACGAGATGTTGCGCATCAAGGATCGCGGCGATCGTGAAATGTTGTACGGTCCCACAAATGAGGAAATGATCACTGAGATTTTCCGGGCTTACGTGAAGTCCTACAAGGATCTGCCGCTCAATCTCTATCACATACAGTGGAAGTTCCGCGATGAACGCCGCCCACGCTTCGGCGTCATGCGCTCGCGCGAATTCCTGATGAAGGACGCTTATTCGTTCGATCTCGATTTCGAGGGCGCCAAAGCCGCCTATAACCGGATGTTTGTCGCCTATCTTCGCACATTCTCCCGTTTAGGGATTAAAGTGATTCCGATGCGCGCTGATACGGGTCCCATTGGCGGCGAACTCAGTCATGAATTCATCATTCTCGCTGATACTGGTGAAAGCCAGGTATTCTGCGATCGCGCTTATCTCGACCTGCCGGTCCCCGGACCGGATACGGATTTCGATGACAACACCCAGATTGCTGATATTGTTTCGCGTTGGACCACGCCCTATGCGGCGACCGACGAAATGCATGATGAGGCAGCATGGGGGAAGGTCGATCCATCCAACCAGCTCGCTGCGCGCGGCATTGAAGTTGGTCATATTTTCCACTTCGGCACGAAATACTCTGAACCAATGGGTGCAAAAGTAACCGGTCCAGACGGCAAGGATCACCTGGTATCAATGGGTTCCTATGGTATCGGGCCTTCACGCGTCATTGCTGCGATCATTGAAGCGTCGCATGATGAGAATGGTATCATCTGGCCAAAGGCGGTTGCGCCCTTTGGCGCAGGCATTGTCAACATGAAGCCCGGCGACGAGAGCTGTGATGCAGTCTCATTCAAGCTTTACCAAGCGCTGACGAATGCAGGGCTTGAGCCGCTGCTCGATGATACGGACGACCGCCCCGGCGCAAAGTTTGCAACGATGGACCTCATCGGTCTGCCGACGCAGGTGATTGTCGGACCACGCGGGGTCGCTGCCGGTGAGGTGGAGCTCAAGGATCGTGCAACCGGCGCACGTGAATCGCTGAGTATTGAAGCTGCAATCAACAAGCTCGCAGGACCTTTATGACCGAACAGGCCGTCACCGCGACATCCGGTTCCAAACCGTTCTCAGCCTATGAAAGAATGATTGCCTGGCGTTATTTGCGCGCCCGGCGCAAGGAGACGTTCATTTCGGTGATTGCCGGTTTCTCGTTTACCGGAATCATGCTGGGCGTTGCGACGCTGATTATCGTCATGGCTGTGATGAATGGCTTCCGCAGTGAACTTTTAACCCGCATACTGGGCATCAACGGCCATATCATCATGCAACCGATGGATCGGCCGCTCGATGATTATGATTCGGTGATCAAGCGTATCGATGCTGTTCCGGGGGTCTCCTTTGCGATTCCGGTGATTGAGGGGCAGGTGCTCGCAAAGGGCAATGTCGGTGCGGGCAGTGGCGCTCTGGTGCGCGGCCTGCGCGAGGAAGACATCGCGAAGCTGCAGCTCGTCGCGAAAAATGTTCGTCAGGGCACGTTCGAGGGCTTCAATACCGGTGGCGGCGTGGCTATTGGCACCCGAATGGCGGAGAATATGGGCTTGGGGCTCGGCGATAAGCTCACCCTGATCTCCCCGGATGGCGACGTGACGCCACTCGGTATGGCCCCGCGCGTCAAATCCTATCCGGTGACTGCGATCTTCGAGATCGGCATGTCCGAATACGATGCCTCGATTGTGCTGATGCCGCTGGAAGAATCGCAGCTCTATTTCAATCAAGAGGCAAAAGTTCAGTCGATCGAGATTTTCGCTGATAATCCGGACAATGTGGATGCGTTGAAGAAACCAATTGAAGAGGCGTCCCAACGGGCACTTATGCTGACGGATTGGCGTCAGCGCAACCAGACCTTCTTCTCGGCGCTGCAGGTTGAACGCAACGTCATGTTCATGATCCTGACGCTGATCGTCCTGGTAGCGGCGCTAAACATCATCTCCGGTTTGATCATGCTCGTGAAAGACAAGGGACATGACATCGCCATTCTCCGGACCATGGGCGCGACGCGAAACTCCATCCTGCGCATCTTCCTGATGACCGGTGCGGCCATCGGCTTTACCGGAACACTCGCGGGTGTACTCCTCGGTGTGGTCGTCTGTCTCAATGTCGAGCGCATCAGAGAGCTATTCTCCTGGATTTCCGGTACGACGCTGTTCAATCCGGAGCTCTATTTTCTCAGCACTTTGCCCGCGAAGATGGATTTCAATGAAACTTTTTCAGTTATCCTCATGGCGCTTGTTCTATCGTTTCTTGCAACACTCTTTCCCGCATGGCGCGCTGCCAAGCTCGATCCAGTTGAAGCTTTGAGGTATGAATAACATGGCGGCAGGGGCAATTCTTCAACTGACGAGCGTCGGTCGTCGGTACAATGAGATTGGCCGCGAACTGGTCATTCTTGACAGCGCCAGCTTCTCACTTGGCAAAGGTGAGATGGTGGCACTTGTCGCGCCTTCTGGCGCAGGTAAGTCCACATTGCTGCATACGGCGGGGTTGCTTGAGCGACCGGATAGCGGCGATGTGATTCTCGACGGCCGTTCCTGCGGATCGCTTTCGGACGAGGAGCGTACGGCTATCCGCCGCAACGATATCGGCTTTGTCTACCAGTTCCATCACCTTCTGCCGGAATTTTCTGCGCTTGAGAATGTGATGATGCCGCAAATGATACGCGGAATGAAGCCCGGCGTGGCATCCGAGCGCGCGCAGCAGTTGCTTGACTATATGAAAGTTGGGGCTCGCGCCTCGCACCGGCCCAGCGAGCTCTCCGGCGGTGAGCAGCAGCGCGTGGCGATTGCCCGCGCAGTCGCCAACGCTCCATTGGTACTCTTGGCCGATGAGCCGACAGGTAATCTCGACCCGGTAACGTCATCTTATGTCTTCGAAGCATTGGAAGCGCTGGTGCGTCAATCGGGACTTTCCGCGATGATCGCAACCCACAATTTCGAACTTGCGCGCCGTATGGACAGGCGCGTCACGCTCAAGGACGGCAAGATCACCAACCTCTGATCAATCGCGTTCTCTCCGTTTTTCCCTTCCGTTAACATTTCAAAAACCATAGCGCCAAGGGGAGCTTTGGCATGCTTGACTTTAGAACGAAAACAGAACAAAACATATACATAGAGACAACGAAGAAGGGTTTTACCGATGAGCGAACTTTTCCAGGACGTTATGTCATTCGTTACAGTCAGCCTGTTCATTGCCACTTTCGCGATGTGGGTCAGTGCAATCTAAAAACTGCGGGACCACAGGATTCAGCTTTCCGAATTATGGGGTCCCGTCCACTATCCACTATTGAAGCAGGTTAAAAGTTCAATTCAAGTGGACACTTCTGCGTGCATGTCGGACTATGGCAACGCGGTGAATCGTTTTCTCCGTCTAGGTTTTCGGAGATGAAAAATTGGCAGACGGGCAGGTTAGCGGCGGGATAGGTGACTCAACCCGACAAGCGTTGCGCTTCGTTCACCTGAGGGTCCATTCCGCCTATTCGCTGCTTGAAGGTGCCTTGCAGGTTGCAAAAGTCATCGATCTCGCCGTCGCCAACAAGGCACCGGCGGTCGCTATCACGGATACCAACAATCTCTTTGGCGCGCTGGAGTTCGCGCAGAAGGGGTCAAAGGCGGGTTTGCAACCGATAATCGGCTGCCAGCTTGACATAGCCTTCCATGATCAGGCCGAGGAGAGCCGCAGCGCCAACCGGCGCGAGGCGCTGGGTCTGGCGCCGCTTGTTTTTCTTGCTGCGACCGAGGAGGGCTATGCCAACCTGGTACGGCTTGTCAGCCGCGCTTATCTGGAAACGCCCGCGGGCGATCCCGTTCACATGACGTCCGCCTGGTTGCCCGGCCGCGCCGATGGCATCATCGTCCTGTCCGGCGGGCCGGAAGGTGCCATAGCCAAGGCAATCAAGGATGACCGAATCGATCGAGCGCGGCAGCGGCTCAGCTATCTCAAATCATTGTTTGGTGACCGGCTGTATGTGGAATTGCAACGCCATCGCGGCTATGACCGTGCCCTGGAGGCAACTCAGATCGAACTCGCCTACGAACTGGAATTGCCGTTGGTGGCGACCAATGATGTATTCTTTTCCAAGAGTGCCGATTACGAAGCGCACGATGCCCTGCTGGCGATTGCCGCAGGTTCGCTACTGTCAATCGATGACCGGCGACGGTTGACGCCGGACCACCATCTCAAAACCGAAGACGAGATGGTACAGTTATTCTCTGATTTGCCCGAGGCGGTGGAGAATACCGTCGAAATTGCCCTCCGGTGTTCCTATTACCCCAAGAACCGTGCACCGATCCTGCCGCGCTTTACCGGCGAGAGCAACGATCCGGATGCGGCGCTTCAAGCTGAGGCGGATGAGTTGGCACGTCAGGCGCGTGAGGGCCTGGCGCAGCGCATTGATATGCTGGGGCTAGCCGGCGGCCACACCCGTGAAGAATATGCGACACGTCTCGAATACGAGATATCCATCATTACCCGGATGAAGTATCCGGGATACTTCCTCATCGTCTCCGACTTTATCAAATGGGCGAAAGCCCATGATATCCCCGTGGGTCCTGGGCGTGGTTCCGGAGCGGGTTCGCTCGTCGCCTATGCGCTGACCATTACCGACGTCGATCCACTCCGCTTCTCGTTGCTGTTCGAACGCTTTCTCAATCCGGACCGCGTCTCGATGCCCGATTTTGACATCGACTTCTGTCAGGACCGGCGCGACGAAGTCATCCGCTACGTTCAAGGCAAATATGGCCGCGATCAGGTAGCGCAGATCATTACCTTTGGAACGCTGCAGGCGCGCGCTGTGCTGCGCGACGTTGGCCGGGTACTTGAGATGCCCTATGGCCAGGTTGACCGCCTGACCAAGATGGTCCCAGCCAACCCTGCCAACCCGGTCACACTGTCCAAGGCGATCGAGGACGAGCCACGCCTGCGTGAGGAGCGTGACAAGGAGCCGGTGGTGGAACGGCTGCTGGATATCTCGCTCAAGCTGGAAGGGCTTTATCGCCACGCCTCAACCCATGCGGCGGGCATCGTCATAGGCGACCGGCCATTGTCGGAACTGGTGCCAATGTACCGCGATCCGCGTTCGGATATGCCGGTCACGCAGTTCAACATGAAGATGGTGGAAGAGGCGGGGCTGGTTAAGTTCGACTTCCTCGGTCTCAAGACGCTGACCGTGCTTCAGACGGCCGCCAATCTCGTCAAGCGGCGCGGCATTACCGTGGACCTTTCCAATTTGCCATTTGATGACAAGCCGACCTACGAGATGCTTTCGCGCGGCGAAACGGTTGGCGTGTTCCAGGTGGAAAGCACCGGCATGCGCAAAGCCCTGATTGGCATGCGGCCCGACCGGATCGAGGACATTATTGCGCTCGTAGCGCTCTATCGACCGGGTCCGATGGAGAACATTCCCACTTACAATGCGCGCAAGAATGGCGACGAGGAGATGGCTTCGATCCATCCTAAAATCGACCATCTTGTCAAGGAGACCCAAGGCGTCATCATCTATCAGGAACAGGTGATGCAGATTGCGCAGGAAATGTCCGGCTATACGCTGGGCGAAGCCGATCTTCTACGCCGTGCGATGGGCAAGAAGATCCGTGCCGAAATGGACATGCAGCGGGTGCGCTTTGTCGACGGTGCGGTCGAACGCGGTGTAACGAAGCCGCAAGCCAACTTCATTTTCGACCTTCTCGCCAAATTCGCCGACTACGGCTTCAACAAATCGCACGCCGCCGCTTATGCAATCGTGTCCTTTCAGACCGCCTACATGAAGGCGCATTATCCGGTCGAATTCCTTGCTGCGTCAATGACATACGACATGTCGAATACCGACAAGCTCAACGATTTCCGCCGTGAAGCAGTGCGGTTGGGCATCGAAGTCGTCACGCCATCGGTCAACACCTCCTACCGGCTGTTCGAGGTGGGAGAAAACCGCATCTTCTATTCATTGGCTGCCATCAAGGGCGTTGGCGAGGCTGCCGTCGACCATATTGTCGAGAAGCGCGGCGCGACGCCTTATGCCAGCCTCGAGGATTTCTGCGAGCGGATCGACCCGCGCGTCGTCAATCGCCGCGTCTTCGAAAGCCTTATAAATGCTGGGGCTTTTGATTGTTTTGGGCGCGAGCGGCCAGCGCTGATTGCCGGGCTCGACCGCATCATCGGCCACGCACAGCGCACGCAAGAGGACAGCGTCAGCGGTCAGGCGGACATATTTGGAGGAATGGCGGGCGGCGGGGTCCAGACCATACAGCTTCCTGCGGCAGCACCCTGGCTTTCAGCGGAAAAGTTGCGGCGGGAATTCGAAGCGGCTGGCTTTTACCTCTCGGCGCATCCGCTCGATGAATATCGCCCGATCCTGGAAAAGATGCGGGTGCAAACCTGGGCAGAGTTCTCGGCTGCCGTGAAGCGCGGCGCCAATGCCGGGCGTCTCGCCGGTACGATCACAGCCAAGCAGGAGCGCAAGACCAAGACCGGCAACAAGATGGGTATCATCCAATTCTCTGATGCTTCAGGACAATTCGAAGCGGTGCTCTTTTCGGAAGCCTTGGCGCAGTATCGCGATCTGTTGGAGCCGGGCAGGTCGGTCGTCGTTACGGTTGGCGCCGAAGATCGGCCGGAGGGGATCAGTCTACGCATCCAGACCGCCCAATCGCTCGAAGATGAGGCGACGCGCATGCAGAAAGCCCTGCGCCTTTATATGCGCTCCAGCGAGCCCCTGAGCGCCATTACCCCCTACCTGGCGCCCCAGAATGACGGTCAGGTCGTGAGCCTGATCCTAATAAAGGAAAATGGTGCGACGGAAGTCGAAATCGAATTGCCAAACCGCTACCGTGTCGGGCCGCAAATCGCCAGCGCCATGAAGGCCATTCCCGGCATCGTTGAAGTGGAGATGGGATGAGGCCGGAAATTTCAACCGGCTACATCCAGACTGCAATGCCGGGTAGAAATTCTTGGGCCAGAATCGCCCGTTCTTGGGCCATATTTGGCGAGATTGGTGTGAATGTCAGCCGGTCTCGTTTGAATCTGTCTCATCCGGAAATTTCTCTGTTCGAGATTTGAACTTACCGAACGTATAGCCGGTCTCGACGGCGTTGTTGCCGAATTTCCCGCGGAGCTTGTCAATGGCCGTTTCCGCAACCGCACGTTTAGTCCCCTGTATGTCAACCAGATCGAGCGGATCGGCCCTGCCATCGTCGCTGAGATCACTGACACCGATTCCGAGGAGGCGAAACCGGGTCCCATCGATTTCCTTTTCGAGGAGTGAGAACCCAGTGCGGAAAATGCGGTCGGCAAGCTGGGTCGGGTCGGTCAGCTGGCGATTCCTCGTCCGAAGTTTGAAGTCGCGGGACTTCAGCTTCAGCACAACCGTGCGACCGGCAATGTCCGCAGCCTTGAGACGATGGGAGACCTTCTCAGACAGTGAACGCAGAATCGGCACAAGTTCATCCAGGGATGCGATGTCGTCATTGAAGGTCGTTTCTGCCGAAACGCTTTTGCTCTCGCTTTCAGGCTCAACCCGGCGCGTATCGAGACCACGCGAGAGGCGATAGAGCCGCTGGCCCATTGTGCCATATGCCGCCATGAGCGGACCCTGTTCCATCGTCTGCAATTGTCCGATGGTTCGGATGCCATCCCGCTCCAAGATCGCATTGAACGCTTTGCCGACACCCCAGATCATAGTCACCGGTTTGTCAGCCAAAAAGGCGAGGGCTTCTTCTTCACCGATAATGGCAAAACCGCGCGGCTTGTCAAAATCGGATGCGATCTTTGCCAGGAATTTGCAGTAGGAAATCCCCACCGAAACCGACAGCCCCATTTCCCTTTCGACCCGGTTGGAAAATTGCGCCATGACACGAGCTGGCGGATCCTGGTGCAGACGTTCGGTCCCGGATAGATCAAGAAAGGCTTCATCGATCGACAAGGGTTCGACCAGCGGGGTCAGGTCGCGCATCATCTGCCGTATCTCCCGGCCCACCCGTACATATTTCTCCATATCGGGCTTGATGACGACTGCATGCGGACACGCTTCCAACGCCTTGAACATCGGCATCGCAGACTTCACACCATGGATGCGCGCAACGTAGCAAGCCGTTGAAACAACGCCACGTTTGCCACCGCCGATGATGACCGGCTTGTTGCGCAGCTCCGGATTGTCGCGCTTCTCCACCGAAGCATAGAATGCGTCGCAATCCACATGGGCGATGCTAAGGCGATAAAGTTCAGGATGCTGGACCAGCCGCGGACTTCCGCAAACACGGCAACGTCGCCCATCTGACGTCTGAGCGGCCAGACAGTCACGGCAAAAGCCAAATCGCGGGTCGTTGAGGGGCGCCATGATGCTCGGAACATAAAAGGAACACGTTGACCCTAACGGAGCCGACTGACGCTTGCAATATCCTGTCGGGTTCTTTCAACCGTTCAATCGGATTCCTGCCTGCCACCAGGAAGCAGCCGCAGGGCCTCCTGGAAGACAGCAGGGTCTGTCCCGGTAGCATCGCAATAGCGCATCAATGTCGGCTCGTGCCCAAGGTAGAATTGGAGAACGCCCGCCAGAAATCCTGGTTCGCCGGCCGCTGCACGGATCTGATCGGCACTGATGCCGGTCAAGGCAAGAAAGCGGGAAAGCAATTCGCTGTCCGCGGCAAGAAACACCAGCGAATTGATTGCCAACGTATTGGCGTCATCGAGGTTGATATTATTCTTCACTTTGTCAGTCCATTCACGGTGGGCGCTGATTGCGGCAGCGCGCAACAACAATTGAATTTGATAATCTTACTCGTCTTTTTCCAGCCAAAAGCGCTACTGCTAGTTGAATATCATCAAAAGAAGATGTTCAATAAATCCTTGGTTAAACATGATCAGCGGCATTTCCTGATTGAGCTGAAGAGTTACCTTTTCATCAATCATCACAGGTTATCAAATACATCCATACAGTTGGGGCTGCCGCCTGACCCTTGTCCCCCGAATTCTGACAGGGTGGCGTGCGCCTTCAAGCATGATCAACAGGATATCGCCAATGGTAAAGAAAGTGATGATCGTCGAGGACAATGAGCTCAACATGAAGCTCTTCCGCGATCTTATTGAAGCCAGCGGCTACGAAACCATTCGCACTCGCAACGGGCTGGAAGCACTTGATCTTGCCCGGGAGCATCGGCCGGACCTCATTCTCATGGACATCCAGTTACCGGAAGTTTCGGGGCTGGAGGTTACCAAGTGGCTGAAGGCGGACGATGACCTGCACGTCATCCCGATCATCGCAGTCACGGCATTTGCGATGAAAGGCGATGAGGAACGTATCAGGCAGGGGGGTGCGAAGCCTACATCTCGAAACCGATATCGGTGCCAAAATTTATCGAAACCATAAAATCCTATCTTGGCGACGCTTGACCGTCAGTTTTACCGGAGTGAAATATGACGGCCCGCATACTTGTTGTTGATGATGTTCCTGCCAATGTGAAGCTGCTGGAAGCGCGGCTGAGCGCGGAATATTATGAAGTCGTGACCGCCATGGATGGTTATGCAGCGCTCGATATCTGCGAAAACAGCAATGTCGATGTGATTCTGCTCGATGTAATGATGCCTGGAATGGATGGGTTTGAAGTCTGCCGCAGACTGAAATCCAGGCCCTCCACCGCCCACATCCCGGTTATCCTTGTGACGGCACTGGATCAGGATTCTGACCGGATCACCGGCTTGAATTTCGGGGCAGACGATTTCTTGACCAAACCTGTGAACGACTTGCAACTTCTTGCACGCGTGAAGAGCCTTGTCCGGTTGAAAAACCTGACCGACGAGTTGCGGTTGCGCGTTGCGACAACCCGCGATGTCGGACTGGAGTCGATTCTGCGGTTTCCGGTGGACGGCACGGGGATTGCAAAGAATGCGCGCATCCTGCTGATCGATGAACGGCCTGAAAGCATCGAACGTATCCAGCGCATCCTCTCGGATGAAGGTATGGTCGACGTCCAGATCGATCCGCAAACGGGATTCTTTGATGCTATTCAAGGCAATCACGATTGTCTGATCATTTCCTCCAACTTTTCCGATTTCGATCCCCTGCGCATTTGTGCCCAATTGCGATCACTGGACAACACACGTTCGCTGCCGATCATCCTCGTGGCCGATCATGGCGAAGAAACGCTGATCAGGCGTGCCCTGGAACTTGGTGTGAACGACTATGTCGTAAGGCCGCTCAATCCGAACGAACTGCTGGCAAGATTGCGTACGCAATTGCGGCGCAAAGCGTACCATGACGGGTTGCGCGCCAGCGTCGTCAAGACGTACGAAATGGCGGTTACCGACAGTCTGACCGGGCTGCACAACCGGCTCTACCTTGAGACGCATCTCGCCACGCTGTTCAAGCGTGCCGTAGAGCGCCGGCGGCCGCTGTCGATTTTGATGACGGATATCGACCGCTTCAAGTTGATTAATGACAACCACGGTCATGATGGTGGCGATGAGGTTCTGCGCGAGTTTGCCCGCCGCCTGCGCCGCAATGTTCGCGGTAGTGACTTGGCCAGCCGCTATGGTGGCGAGGAGTTTTTCATTGTCATGCCTGACACCGATGCCACGCTTGCGGCTATTGTAGCGGAGCGGATCAGACGCGAAGTGGCATCGACGCAATTCATCATAAATCAAAGCGGGACGACCGTTCCAGTGACGATCAGCATCGGCATTGCCAGCGTTTTACCCAAGGAAGACAGCGTCCAGAATCTCCTCAAACGTGCTGACGAAGCTCTCTACGGGGCCAAAACCTCGGGCCGCAACAGGGTGGTTTCGGCCGCTGCCTGAATTGCAGCATTGGTCGCTGAATCAAAAATGCCGCCCGGAGGCGGCATTTTTGATTCAGGAGCACCAGGATTACTTGATCTTGGTTTCCTTGAATTCAACGTGCTTGCGTGCGACAGGGTCGTACTTGCGGAAGGACATCTTTTCCGTCTTGGTACGGCTGTTCTTGCTCGTAACATAGAAGAAACCGGTGTCAGCGGTCGACAGAAGCTTGATCTTGATATTCGCAGCCTTAGCCATTTTCAGTTTACCTGTTCTGATTATTGAGGACCGCTATTCAAGTCCAGCAACGTGGCCATAAGCGGAAATTCGGCCGGACATTTAACCGAACGGGGCCAAAAGTCAAGCTTCGGTCGGTTATCTCATGAATATAATCGGCCAAAACGATTCACCCAGCAATCCTGAGGGTGAAGACAAGCTCACGAGAGTTTGTAGCGATTCGATTCAACCCTGCGTTCGTTGCTGATCAGCTTAAATCGCGCCAAGAGTTGAACGGCAAGTTTGAAGGCTAGAGCAACGACACCGAGCCAGCCGGTGTATCGGGGGAGACAGGCTCCCCCGACTGCGGCAAGAGCCTTGCCTTCAACCTTGGAGATGAAACTATGCGGTACTTGCCGTTTAGTATCAGCCTTACTCTCAAAAGAACCCGGACTAGCTGGTCTATGGCAATCCGGTTTCACTTTCAGAAATAAGAAAGGGAGAGGCGGGCGTGAGCTCGCCTCTCCCTCCAGGGCCAATGTAACACTGTCCTGATTAATTCCAAGCGCGCTGCGGTTGCACGCTAGAGCATCGGACGGCAAATAGGACGCGTTCTGTCAGACGGAATTCGGGACAAGGTCAAGGGGTTTGGCGAGACCGATGCTTTTCATCGGGCGAAGCCCGAAGGATTTGGCCCGAATACACCCGGCCCTTCGGGTTTCCGGCTGGCGGCCACCCACTTTGTCAGGCGTCGTCGTCCGATGGAAAGACATCGGCCTCGCCACCTTCCGCGTGGATCGTCTCGCCATCCGAGAAACAGAACTGCGTCTTATTTACCTTCTAACCTCTGCGACTCACCAGCCGGGAGCCAACCAGGAGCGCGTAGGCCGCGAAGAATACCCCGAGAGCAACGGAAAAACCCGTTGGTCCCATCAAGTCCATGCCAATGCCCACGGCTTGCGGGCCAACAAGCATGCCGATTGCATAACAGAAGACGAAGGCGGCGTTGGCTGATGCGAGTTCGCGCCCGGTGAGTTGCGAACCGAGATGAGCGAGGCCCACCGTATAAAGGCCGGCAACGACACCGCCCCAGACGAAGAGCAGCGCGGCAACGAGATACCAGTTCCCGGAGATGAAAGGCAAAACGCACATGCCGGCAAGGCCGATCAAGGCGCAGGCGAGCAGGATCCTGCGCCGATCGTTGACGTGGTCGCTCAGGAGCCCGATCAGGAATCTGCAACAATACATTCCCGAGGCCAATCGTGGTGAGCAGCAGCGCTGCATTGGCCTCGCTGTAGCCGATACGCGAGCCAAAGACCGGGAAGAGCGCAAATCCCCCGGTTTCTACCGCACCGAATACGAAGACGGCCGCTGTCGCAGTGGGAACAGCCCATATGAACGGGGCGAATGGAACGTGCTCCTCCTCGTGAAAGTCGGGGCTCTCATTCCATGCAAAAAGCACGGGGAGCATGGCAAAGAGGATGATGCCAAAGCCAACGGCAAACGGCGTGATGCCAACGCTGCCGATCTGTGAGAATAGCCATGGTCCCAGCGCGAGATCCCATGGAAAGCACCGTGGCATAAATGCCGAGCACCAGTCCGCGTTTTTCCGGCGGGGCCGTTGCGTTGATCCAGTATTCCGACAGGATGAAGAGCATTGTCAGCGCGAAATGGAGGAAGACGCGCAGGACAACCCACATCCAGAAATCGGTGAAGAAATGAAATCCGACAAAGGAAAAGCCGCCGATGAGCAACATGGCGAGGAGTGTTGGGACGACACCGAATCGCGCAGCGATGGGAGCGGCGAAGGGAGCGGCCACGATGGAAGCGACGCCGGCAACTGCAGCATTGAGGCCAATCATCGTGGCCGAATGGCCACGGCTCTCGAGGATGACGCTTAGAAGCGGAATGCCAAGGCCGATGGCAACGCCAACGGAGCTGATAGTGGCAATGGCTGCGACAAGCGCGCGCCAGGAGGACCGGACGGTCGTCTGGTCAGACGTCTGCATTGCATCCATGAATCAAAAAACCTCTCGGACGAGATCGCCCATATTTCATGCGGTATTGGATAACGGCGTTGCCGGGTTCAAGGGAAGGATTCGCGGCCAGGGTCGCTTCTGCCTCGCGAATGATCATCCGGGTGATCTCGGGAATATCGAGCCGCACAGCCTCCCGAAATGGGAGCCAGGACAATTCTTCGAGCTCTTGCGATGGCCCGGTTGCCTCGGGCAAGGCGTCGGCCACGGCGTCGCGAAAGGCCAGGAAAAACCGGGTGTCGAATCGGCGCAATCCCCCAGGTGGCGTGGTGGCCCTGGCAAAATAGCGCAGCACTGAAAGATCCGGGTGGATGTTGCGCTGGACGAATGCGGCCCAATCGGGGTGCGCAATCGATGGACTATCGGAGTGCCGGCGGCCGAGAAACAGACCGGCTTCTTCGTAGGTTTCGCGGATCGCCGAAAGTGCAAGGGCGCGGCAGCGCTGGACGCTGGATCGACTGCCCATGCCCGTCAGCAGCTTTGTCTGGTCACTCTCGGAGAGTTCGGCGATAGCGGATATGCGACCGTCCGCGGCTTCGGTACGCCCGCCGGGAAATACGAATTTCCCCGGCATGAACACATGCCGCATATGCCGCTTTCCCATGAGAATCCGCAGTTCGCCCCCGGAGCGATCGACCAGCAGCAGCGATGCTGCATCGCGCGGCCTGATCCGCGCAAGCGCCTTGCTTGCTGAGTCAGGTGCCGATTTTCTCAGTCCGTTTACTGCCATGAGATCACTGGTCCGATGGCTCCAGTTCGTCGGCCTCGCCACCGAAACCATGCATGTAATTTGCCCATTGCAATCCAATAATCGCGCCCTTGACCGGCTGCAGAAGCGCTACCGACAGGAGGATCGTCAATGGTACCCAAATCGCCAGATGGGCCCAATTGGACAGCAAAAACACCGTTTCAACTGCCAGAAAGCCTCCAAGGACAATATGACCGACGATTGTGATGGTTATGTAAGCGGGAAAATCATCGGCTTGCTGATGGGTATAATCTTCGCCGCAGACGGCGCAATGATCGACAGATTTCACGAAGGCGCGAAACAGCTTGCCTTCACCACAATGCGGGCACCGGCTACGGAAACCCCGCCACATGGCTTGTCCGACCGGACGGACCGGCCTTGCCGGGGCGGTGTCTGCGCCAAATATCTGTACAGTCATCCTCTGCCTCGTCGCCCGCCGCGCGATACGCTGGATGGACGTTTCTGGTTTCCGCGTATGAAACGCTTTGCCTTGTGATGCGAGCGCACACCGCTGGGAACCGGGTGAGGCTCGGAGAGCATTTCGAACCGCAATGCGCCCGCTACTGGCAGTGCTTCGACCAGGCGAACCTCGACGATATCGCCAAGCCGAAAGCCTTTTCCGCTCCGTTCACCGGAAAGGGCGTGGTTGGTTTCGTCGTAATGATAGTAATCATCGCCCAAAGTTGAAATGGGAATAAATCCATCGGCACCATATGTCGCAAGCGACACGAAGAGTCCGGCCTTGGTGACACCCTGCACGCGGCCCTCAAAACTGGCTCCGACCTTATCTGCCAGGTAGTGGGCGATCAGGCGATCCACCGTGTCACGCTCGGCCGCCATGGCACGGCGTTCGGATGTGGAAATCAGCGCCGCAATCTCGGGAAGTGCCGCTTCTTCCTCCCGTGTGATGCCGTCAGGACCAAGTCCCAGTGCCGAAATCAGCGCGCGATGCACGATCAGATCGGCATAGCGCCGGATCGGCGAGGTGAAATGCGCATAGCGAAGGAGATTGAGGCCAAAATGGCCGATATTCTCCGGATTGTATTCTGCCTGCGATTGCGATCGGAGCACGACCTGGTTGACCAGTTCCTGCTGTTCGCTGCCCTCGACCCGCTTCAGGATATGATTGAACTGGTTGGGGCGCAGCTCCGCGCCGCGCGCCAAGGAAATGTCGAGCGTCCGCAGAAACTCCCGCAGCGTTTCCTGCTTGGCCAAGGATGGCGCATCATGGATGCGGAAGATCAGCGGCTGCTTCTTGCGCTCGAGCGTCTCCGCGGCGGCGACGTTGGCCTGGATCATGAACTCTTCGATGAGCTTGTGCGCATCGAGCCGGGGCGGGATCACGACCTTGTCGACTTTGCCCTCCGGCGTCAGCAATATTTTCTTTTCAGGGAGATCGAGTTCGAGCGGCTCGCGCGCATCGCGGCCACGCTTCAACGTCGAATAGGCCGCCCAGAGCGGCTTCAGGATCGTATCGAGGATCGGTGCGGTCTTCTCGTCGTTCACCCCATCGATCGCCGCCTGCGCTTGCGGATAGGCGAGACGCGCATGGGACCGCATCATGACGCGGTGGAAGCTGTGCGAAATCTTGCGGCCCTCGGCATTGAAAATCATCCGGACGGCAAGGGCAGGGCGATCCACCAGCTCCTTCAACGAGCACAGGTCGTTGGAAATGCGCTCTGGCAGCATCGGCACCACTCGATCCGGGAAGTACACCGAATTACCGCGCTTCAATGCTTCGCGATCAAGTTGAGAACCCGGCGTCACATAGGCTGCGACATCGGCGATGGCGACTGTGGCGATGAACCCGCCAGGGTTCTTTTCGTCAGGATCAGGCTCCGCATAGACCGCGTCGTCGTGGTCTTTGGCATCCGCCGGATCGATCGTCACCAGCGGAACATGGCGCCAATCCTCACGGTGGGCCATGGTTGCAGGCTTGGCCTTCTCCGCTTCCGCGATAACGCTGTCGGGAAACACATGCGGGATCTCGTGTTCGTGGATCGCGATCATCGACAGCGCTTTTTCACTCGCCACCGAGCCAACCACCTGGGTGATCCGTCCCAATGCCAGGCCGTAACGACTGACCTTCAAGACCTCGACTTCGACCAGGTCATTGGCCTTGGCATTGTTCAGCTGATTGGGGTCGATGGACAGTGCAACCTGCCGCCGCTCAACGGGTTCGAGCTGCCATTCACCATTGTCGAGCTTGCGCAAGACGCCAAGGACCGCATCCTTCCGATGTTCGATCCGCTTGATGACACGCGCCGTATAGGCTGGACCGGACGGATCAGCGCCGTGAAAAATGCGCGCCAGCACCCGGTCACCAACGCCCGCCGTCGGGCCCTTCTGGTTACGCGAGGCGCGGATGAAAACGACAGGCGGACGCTCCTGATGATTGGCGTCCCATTCCGCGGGCTTGGCGACCAGCCCGCCATCACCCTCACGCCCAGTGATATCCAACACCGCAACGCTGGGAAGGCTGCCCGGAATGGAGTGCCGTTTGGCCCGCTTCTCGACGAGGCCGTCATCGGCGAGATCGCGCAGAATGTCCTTCAGTACAATCCGTGCCTCGCCCTTCAGATTGAAGGCTTTTGCTATGTCCCGTTTGCCGGCGAGATCAGGATTCTCCTTGATGAACTGGAGAATTTCGTCACGTCCCGGCATGTAGGATTCACGGTTCGGAGCTGCAGAATTGGCAGGCCGCTTTTTTCCGTTGGGTGGAGAGATACGGCGTGCCAATCGAGTTATCCTTAACTTGCTTATTTGGTTGCGGTTTTTTTCGCAGCGGGTTTTTTGGCGGCCGGCTTCCTGGCCGCTACCGCTTTTTTGGCGGGCGCCTTCTTGGTGCCTTTGGAGCCTGCCTTTTCGGCGATCATAGCAAGAGCTTCCTCCACGGTCACCACCGCCGGATCCTTGCCCTTCGGAAGCGTCGCGTTGACCTTGCCCCAATTGACATAAGGTCCGTATTTACCATCGCGCACTGTTATAACGCCGCCATCCGGATGTTCGCCGAGCTCTTTGAGAGCTGCAGGTGTACCCCCCTGCCACGTCCCGGTCCCTTCGCCTGCTTGTCGGCAAGCACCGTAACAGCACGGTTGAGGCCGATGGAAAACACGTCTTCTGCATTCTCCAGATTGGCGTATGCGCCATCATGGGTGATGTATGGGCCATAGCGCCCGATCCCCGCCGAGATCATCTTGGTTGTTTCCGGATGCTGGCCGACATCACGCGGCAGCGACAGAAGTGCCAACGCCTTTTCGTGATCGATCGTGTCGAGCGTCCACCCCTTGGGCAGGCTGGCACGCTTGGCTTCCTTGCCTTCGCCACGTTGAATATAAGGGCCGAACCGGCCACTACGTGCAGTGATGGCTTCATCGGTGTAGGGGTCTTTTCCGAGCAGCTTCGGTTCATCCCCGCCGTTGCCATTTTCGTTGGCAGCTTCGCTTCCGCCAAGCTGGCGCGTAAACTTGCATTCCGGATAGTTCGAACAGCCAACGAAGGCGCCATACTTGCCCAGCTTCAGCGACAGGTTGCCGGTGCCGCACACCTGACAGATGCGTGGATCGCTGCCGTCCTCGCGCGGCGGAAAGACCAGCGGTCCAAGCTGGTCATTCAATGCATCCAGCACGTTGGTGACGCGCAGTTCCTTGATTCCATCGACAGAACCGAAGAAATCGGTCCAGAAAGCCCGCAGAACATCCTTCCACTTGAGCTTTCCATCGGAGATCTCGTCGAGTTTTTCTTCAAGATCAGCCGTGAAATCATATTCAACATAGCGTTTGAAGAAGCTTTCCAGGAATGCGATGACCAGACGGCCTTTGGCTTCCGGAATGAGCTTGCGCTTGTCGATGGTTATATATTCGCGGTCACGAAGGGTCGCGAGTGTCGATGCGTAGGTCGAAGGACGGCCGATGCCGAGCTCTTCCATCTTTTTAATGAGTGTGGCCTCCGAATAGCGCGGCGGCGGTTCAGTGGAATGCTGTGTGGCATTGATCTTTTCACGGGCAAGCGCCTCGCCGGCACGAATCTCCGGAAGACGGGCGCTGTCTTCATCGACATCCTCTTCCTCGCGATGGTCCGTGTAGGCCCCGAGGAAACCGTCAAATCGGACAACGGAACCCGTGGCACGCAGTTGCGCAAGACGCGAGCCGTTCTGTGCGTCAATATCCACGGTGGTTCGCTCGATATCGGCAGATTGCATCTGGCTGGCAATCGCCCGCTTCCATATCAGCTCGTAAAGTCGAGCCTGATCCGCATCAAGAAACTTGCGCATGTCCTTGGGATGTCTATTGAAATCCGTTGGGCGAGATCGCTTCGTGAGCCTCCTGGGCGTTTTTCGCTTTGGTTGCGTAGAACCGCGGTTTCTCCGGGACATATTTTTCACCAAAGACCTTGCCGATTGTCTGGCGCGCGGCCTGCACGGCTTCCGGCGCCATCTGAACGCCATCGGTACGCATATAGGTGATCAAGCCCGCGGTTTCGGTGCCAAGATCCATCCCTTCGTACAGCTTTTGCGCGATCTGCATGGTTCGTGAGGCGGAAAAGCCGAGCTGACCCGAGGCGGCCTGCTGCAAACTCGACGTGGTGAATGGAGGCCCAGGACTGCGCTTGATCGGCTTTGCTTCAACAGATGCTGCCTTGAACGACGCACCTTCCAGCATGGCGCGAATTTCGCCTGCCTGTTCACCATTCTTGATCTCAAGCTTGCCGAGCTTCCTGCCATCGACAGAAATGAGGCGCGCCTCGAAATTGTCATTGCGCGGGGTCCTTAGAAGCGCGGCAATGTTCCAGTATTCTTCGCGGATGAATCGTTCGATTTCCGCTTCGCGGTCGGCGACAAGTCGCAAAGCCACCGATTGGACACGCCCGGCGGAGCGTGCTCCGGGCAATTTGCGCCAGAGCACGGGCGACAGCGTGAACCCGAAGAGATAGTCCAGAGCACGTCGCGCCAGGTAGGCATCGACCAGCGGCATATCGATGTCACGGGGATTGGCCATGGCATCAAGCACTGCGCCTTTGGTGATCGCATTGAAAACCACGCGCTTGACCGGCTTCTTGCCGATCGCCTTCTTCTGCTGAAGAACTTCCAGCACATGCCACGAAATTGCTTCACCCTCGCGATCCGGATCGGTTGCGAGAATGAGACCATCGCTGTCCTTCAAAGCCTTGACGATGTCACCGAGGCGCTTCGATGAAGCCGAGTCGACCTCCCACGACATCGAGAAATCATCGTCGGGGCGCACCGAGCCATCTTTGGCCGGCAGGTCGCGCACATGGCCGAACGAGGCCAGGACCGTATAGCCTGAACCGAGATACTTGTTGATTGTTTTGGCCTTGGCAGGCGATTCAACGACGACAACGTTCATTACAGATTTGAGCTTTCCTGCCCTTGTCAGATTACAAAAGCACTAATTTTAGTTCGGAACAGGCCTGTGAAATGAACAGGCTTCGGCACAACGTCAAGGTCTACACGCCAAAAATCGTGAATTGCAACCGTAGGTTGCTCTACGGAGATATGCAATTAATGGTATTTTTCTATCGGGTTCAAGGGTATAGTCGAGATCATGGCGAGTCATTTCTCGTTTACACATATAGAGTATAAAAAACAGGAGCTTAAGTAGGCATAAATTAAGCAATTTCAGGTCAAAGTATAGCGCATATTTTCTATAAAAATTTATATTGAGGATGAAATTATGAGCGAGAGTCAAATCAATCGGATTGAAAGCGCAAGATTTATTCAGCAAATGCTGGGCGAGTTACGCGCAATGGCCAAGACAAACCGGTTGGAGATGTTGGCCTATCTTATAGAGATCGCATATATTGAAAGCAGTGACCAGCTGCGCAAGGAAATTGGTGCTGGTTCAGGCATAAGTCAGCGAAACGTGTCCGCCTGAATGACGCTGCAAACGCCCGGCGAGATCAAGTTCGAGCAGAATCAGCATTACCATTGAGGGGTGCAATTCGCTGGTGCGGATCAGCTCATCGATTTCGACAGGAACGGGGCCGAGCAAGTTGACGATCCGGTCCCGATCAGTTTCATCGGGCGGATTGATGGCGGGGAAATCAGTCTCCGGCGCGAGAAAGGCAAGATCATCGAAGACCGGCCGTTCGACGAGCGGCGTCAGGGCCATCACTATGTCTTGAGTACACGTGGTCACGATCGCCCCGTTCTTCAGCAGCCCATTTGTGCCCTTCGCCCTTGGATCAAGCGGCGATCCGGGGACAGCAAAGACGAGACGGCCAAGTTCACCGGCGAGTCGTGCGCTGATCAGCGAGCCCGAGCGCTCGGCCGCTTCAACGACAACCAATCCCAATGACAGCGCAGCGATGATCCGGTTACGCCGGGGAAAATCCTTGGCGCGAGGTTCCCACCCAAATGGCATTTCACTGATGACTGCGCCATTCCGGTCACTTATTGCCCTGTAGAGATTGAGATTTTCTGGCGGGTAGGGCAGGTCGAGCCCTCCGGCCATGACTGCCACGGTTCCGTGATCGAGGCCCGCTTCATGGGCCGCGGTGTCTATTCCACGAGCGAGGCCGGAAATAATGGAATATCCCGCTTCGCCAAGTTCCCGCGCAATTGTTCGCGCGAATTTGATACCGACCAGTGAGGCGTTCCGTGCACCCACAATGGCGACCGGCGGAAGCCGGAAAACCTCAGGATTCCCCTTCACCGCCACCAATGGCGGAGGGTTGTCGGACTGCCGGAGATACTGTGGGTAGTCCGGTTCGCCGATGCCTATGAAGACGGCACCCATTCGGCTGGCTACCTGCATCTCACGTTCAGCGTCTTCAAGACTTGCTATGCGGATAGGGCGTCCGGCACCACGTCTCACAAGTTCCGGCAGCATTTGCAAAGCGTCGCCGGCAGAGCCGCAATGGGCGATCAGGTCGCGAAACGTGGCGGGACCGACATTCTCGCTGCGGATCAATCTCAGCCAGCTCAGTCGCTGGCTGTCAGAAAGGCGTATGCCCTTCCTTTCTTCATTCATCCTTTGGCGCCGATCTTACCCTCGGTGCCGGAAACAAGCCGTTCAATGTTGGCTCGATGCTTGATGAAGACGATGATGGTCAGCACGAAGAAAAGTGCTGCGATCTGATGAACGCCGATAATATAAAGAGTAACCGGAACAATGACGGCCGCGACGAGGGCGGCAAGCGACGAATAGCGTGTCGTGTAGGCCACGATCAGCCAGACAGCGCCGAAGACCAACGCGCCCTGCCAGAACAGGCCGAGCAGCACGCCAAGATAGGTCGCAACGCCCTTACCGCCCTTGAACTTCAACCAGACCGGAAAGATGTGCCCGAGAAAAGCACCAAAGCCCGCGACGATTGCCGCTTCCGGGCTGACAATCCCGGCAATCAGCACCGCTGCAGTACCCTTCAGCATATCAAGCAGAAGCGTTGCCGCCGCCAGTTTCTTGTTGCCGGTGCGCAGAACATTGGTCGCGCCAATATTGCCGGAACCGATGCTGCGCACATCGCCCAGTCCGGCCATGCGGGTCAGAATCAGGCCAAAGGGGATCGAGCCGAGCATGTAGCCGAAAACGAGCGCAAACAGGAGAAGCGGAAATCCTGCTTGCCCATTGAAGAAATCCGACATGCATCGTCCCCTTGGTATTTTCAGATGGTGAAGACTGATTTTCCTGCAACAAATGTCTGAACAACGCGGCCTTGAAAACGCGCGCCCTCAAAACAGCTGTTCTTGGAACGCGACCGTAAATCTTCTTCGTTCACAACCCATGGTTCGTCAAGATCGACTATGGTCATATCCGCCTTCGAGCCCGGGCGTAAAGAACCTGCATCCAGGCCGAAAATCCTGGCTGGTGCGCTAGACATCGCCTCGACGATGCGGAGCAATGGAACGTCGCCGTTGTGATAGAGTCTGAGCGCGGCACCAAGCAATGTTTCAAGGCCGATGGCGCCTGCCGCCGCGTCGGCGAAGGGCAGGCGTTTCGTATCGACGTCTTGTGGATCGTGCGCGGACACAATGATGTCGATAGTGCCGTCGCGAAGCGCTTCCACCATGGCGAGGCGGTCTTCCTCGAGCCGCAGCGGCGGCTGCAGCCGGAAGAAGGTCCGGAATTCGCCAATGTCGTTTTCATTGAGCGAAAGGTGATTGATCGACACCCCGGCGGTGACGTTCAAACCGTTATGCTTGGCACGCGAAATGACCTCAGCCGACATGTCGGTCGAAATCTGTGCCGCGTGGTAGGCACCCTGGGTCAGCGCGGCGAGCCGCATATCGCGCTCGAGCGGAATGACTTCGGCTTCGCGCGGCGTGCCGGAAAGGCCGAGCCAGCTGGCATAGAGGCCTTCGTTCATCACGCCGGTGATGCCGAGATGAGCATCCTGTGCCTCATGCGCCAGCACCACGCCAAAATCACGGGCGTAGGTGAGGGCGCGGCGCATGAGCTGCGTGTTGGCAATGGAGTTGCGGCCTTCGGTGATCGCAACGGCACCGGCTTCGCGGAGCAGTCCGATCTCGGTCATTTCCTCGCCAAGCAGCCCTTTGGTGACCGCCGCTGCCGGATAGACATTGACCACCGCCGTATCGCGCGCTGTGCGCATGACGAATTCGACGAGTGCCACGTTGTCGATGACGGGGTCGGTGTCCGGCATCATGATCATCGACGTGACACCGCCCGCGGCGGCTGCGTGGCTGGCGGAGGCGATGGTTTCGCGGTGTTCCGCGCCCGGTTCACCAATGAAGACGCGCGCATCGACCAGGCCGGGCAGGACCGCCTTGCCCTGGCAGTCAATGATGGTTGCCCCTTCGGGCACGCCCTGATTGCGGACATCGGCCCCGCTGGCAACGATCTTGTCTTGTCTGATGATCAGCGTACCGAGTTCATCAAGGTTGCGCGAGGGGTCGACGATGCGGGCATTCTGCAGAACGGTGGCGCTCATCCGGCAACTCCTTCCGCATTGCGGCGCGGATCGAGCAGCGCTTCCATGACCGCCATACGCACGGCTACACCCATCTCTACCTGTTCCTGGATGACACTCTGGACACCGTCCGCCACGTCCGAAGCGATCTCGACGCCGCGGTTCATCGGACCCGGGTGCATCACGATGGCGTCGGGCTTGGCGTGTTTGAGTTTTTCCCGGTCGAGACCATGGTAGCGGAAATATTCACGCACCGAGGGGACGAAAGAGCCTGCCATGCGCTCGCGCTGCAGGCGCAGCATCATCACCACATCGGCGTCTTTCAGCCCGTCCTCCATCTTGTGGAAGACTTCGGCACCCATATGTGAAATGCCGGCCGGGAGCAGCGTGGAGGGGGCAACCACCCGCACGCGCGCGCCGAGCGCATTGAGCAAGATGATATTCGACCGCGCGACACGTGAGTGCAAAACGTCGCCGCAGATAGCAACTGTCAGCCGCTCGACCTTGCCCTTGGCCCTGCGGATCGTCAGTGCATCGAGCAGCGCCTGTGTGGGGTGTTCATGCGCACCGTCGCCGGCATTGACCACGGAGCAGCCGACCTTTTGTGCCAGCAGAGCCGCGGCACCCGCCGAACCATGCCGGATGATCAAAATGTCCGGCCGCATGGCGTTGAGCGTCATGGCCGTGTCGATCAGCGTTTCGCCCTTCTTGACCGAAGAATTGCCCACCGACATGTTCATTACGTCGGCGCCAAGGCGTTTGCCGGCAAGCTCGAAGGATGATTGCGTTCGGGTCGAGGCTTCGAAGAACAGATTGATCTGGGTGCGGCCGCGCAAGGTGGTTTTTTTTCTTCTCGGACTGGCGCGAAACCGCAATCTCGCTTTCGGCGAGGTCAAGCAGTTGAACAATGTCTTGAGGAGAAAGGCCCTTGATGCCAAGCAAGTGGCGGTGGGGAAACAGAAGGGGGGATGTTTCTGATGTCATATCAAGTCCCCCCTATAGGCTTCAACCCGCCGCCTCGCAAGCGCCGGGCACCATATCGCTACAAGTTTCCCAAGAAAAGATGGCTGAAACCGCTTCTAATGCACACCGGCCGCAAGAATGGCTTCGCTGCGTATTTCTTCGGTCAGTTTCAACCGCATCTGCGTGAACTCCGGACTGGCCTTCACCGTATAATGCCGTGGATGCGCGAGCGGTACCGGCATGATCGATTTGATCCGGCCGGGGCGGGCGGACATCGTGACAACGCGCGACGCCATGAAGATTGCTTCTTCGATGTCGTGCGTGACAAAAATAACCGTTTTCTGTTCATGCTCCCAGATGCCAAGCAAAAGCTCCTGCATCAGGCCGCGCGTCTGGTTATCAAGCGCTCCGAACGGTTCATCCAGCAGCAGGATCTTTGGATTGTTCGCGAGAGCCCGGGCAATGGCCGTGCGCTGCTGCATTCCGCCAGAAAGCTGTTTCGGCCAATGGTTCTCGAAGCCCCTGAGGCCGACCTTGTCGATATAGGAGGCAACGATTTCACGTTTTTCCTTTTCGGCGACACCGCGCTCCCGCAGTCCGAAGCCGATATTCTGCTCGATGGTCAGCCACGGAAACAGCGTATAGGACTGGAAGACGACGCCGCGATCCGCACCGGGGCCTTTGACCTCCTGGCCATCCAGGGTGACGGAACCGCTTGTCGGCCGGTCGAGGCCGGCGACGATGCGAAGAAGCGTGGATTTTCCGCAGCCCGACGGACCGAGAATCGAGACAAAATCATTGTGCGGAACCGTGAGATCGGTGGGCTGTAGCGCCTGCGTGGGCTGTCCGCCGTGCACCCCCGGGAAAATGCGGCTGACGCCCTTGATGACAAGTGTACTCATGCCAGTCTCCAGGCGAAAAGCCAGCGATTGACCGATTTGAACAGGAAGTCCGAAATCAATCCGATGACGCCGATGACGATAATGCCGAAGATGATCTGGCCGGTTGCCAGCAGCGCCTGACTGTTGATGATCATATAGCCGATACCGGAGGAGGCTCCGATCATTTCCGCGACGATCACGTAGGTCCAGGCCCAGCCGAGCACGAGGCGCAGCGTTTCCGCAACGTCAGGCGCATTGGCCGGTATGAGCACGCGCTTGATGATGCCGCGATCATTGGCGCCAAGCGTATAGGCCGCTTCGACAAGATCGCGCCGTGTATTGGCAACGGCAACCGCCACCATGAGGACGATCTGGAACACGGCGCCGATGAAAATCACGAGCAGTTTCTGCATTTCGCCAATGCCTGCCCACAGAATGAGCAGGGGAATGAAGGCCGAGGCCGGCAGATAGCGCGCAAAGGACACGAAAGGTTCAAGCAGTGCCTCGACAGGTTTGTAGGCACCCATGGCGATGCCAAGTGGAACGGCGATGATCGCTGCAATGATAAAACCGCCGACGACGCGCCAGATCGTCATGCCGATGTCGTAGAGAAAGTTCTGTTCCGAGAGCAGGAACCAGCCATCGCGCACCATCGTCAGGGGATCGGCGAGGAATGTGCTTGAGACGAAGCCGCCAAAGGTCGCAAGCGACCATGCGCCAATGAAGGCGATGAAAAACACGATACCGAGCAGGATTCGTGCCTGAGCCCTAATGGGCTGGAGAGGGTGAAACATGAATTTCCCGATACAATTGACAAGGGAGAACGCAAGAAGAGGATGCGTTCTCCCAAAAGAAATTACTTTATGAAGCTGGTATCGACGATTGCCGCTAGATCAGGCTTCTTCTTGATGATGCCGATTTCCAGAAGCAGATCAGCAGCTTCCTCGGAGAACTCCATGAATTCCTTGTCGAAGAAGACCTGATTGGCGGCCTTATCCTGCCAGCGCAGATACTGCGCCGACTCACCGAACGTCTTGGCGGATTGTTTCACATCGGCCCCCATGATCTCATAAGCCTTCTCCTTGTCGGCGGCGATCATTTCGAGCGATTCGAAATAACTCTTGGCGAGTGCTTTCGCGGCCTCGGGATTCTTTTCAAGGAACGCGTTGGTGCAGCCGAACGTATCCATCACCACTGGATAATCGAGTGTCGTGGCGATGATCTTGCCCTTGTCCGGCGCAGCACGCACTGTTGAAAGATAAGGCTCATACGTCATCGCCGCGTCGTTCTGTCCGGCTACGAAAGCCTGGGCCGCCGGCCCCGGTTCCAGATTGACGACCTTGACGTCCTTCAATGTCAGCCCGTTCTTCTTGAGCATCCATGCCAGAACGAAATAGGGCGACGTACCCGGCGCCGAAGCGGCGACTGACTTGCCCTTGAGATCGGCAATCTTGGTGACATCACTGCGCACAACCATGCCATCGGCACCGTAGGATTTGTCCATCTGGAAAATCTGCTTGGTCCCGACGCCATTCGCATTCCAGGCGATCCACGTCTCGACGGTTGTCGCCGCACACTGCACGTCGCCGGATGCCAGCGCCAGATGGCGGCTGGCCTGCGGGATCTTGGTCAAAGTGACGTCAAGACCGTTCTTCTTGAAAATATCGGCCTGCTTGGCCAGTGTCAGCGGCCCAAAGCCAGTCCAGCCGGAAAGCCCGATCGACACGGCGGTGTCTGCTGAGGACGGCGAAACGGAAGCCATGACTGCGGCAAGTGCCGCGCCGAGATACCATTTGATTTTCATGTTTGAAGAACCCCTTTGTTCATTTTTTTGGCAGGACGACAATGGATGAATATATGAGCATGATAGGCTGGCGGTTTTTCTTTTGTCTAGACATAATCGAGGTGTAAATTGCAACCTGAGACATTTTGCATCGGTCAACCGGTTGCGTTAGAAAGCATGCCATGTGGGACCAGTTAACGGCTTGTCAGAACCTTCATCCCATAAATAACGCGACTCACGGTCACTATGCTGTTCAGGCTCCGTGATCGGCGGCATTGTGCAGACTTAAAAATTTGAATCAGGACAGTTTCTTGAAAACCCATGACGTTCTCAACCAGACGCCCCCGATGATCGGCCTCAATGCCTATCTGGGCGATCCGCTGTTGATGCAGATCACCAAGCGGTTTCCGCAGGGTATACGTACCGAACTGGAGCAGAGCGGGCGCTTCGTTCTTTCCGGCGACGCGCAGGATCTCGCGAGGCTGGCAAATACGGAAACGCCGAAACTTCGCACCCATGATCGTCAGGGCCGCCGAGATCGACGTCGTCGACTATCATCCGGCCTACCACGCGCTGATGCGCCGCTCGGTCGGGCAGGGACTCCATTCCTCTATTTGGGAGGATGGCAAACCGGAGGCCGGATTGCGCCATCAGTCCCGTGCCGCACGGTTCTATCTGGCAGCCCAGCTGGAATGCGGGCATCTTTGTCCGCTGACCATGACGAGCGCGTCGCTGGCGGCTCTTATGGCGGCGCCTAATCTTTACCGCGAGTGGTCGCCGCTGATCCTGCCGCGCAAATATGATTCCAGTAACAGATCACCGGCGAAGAAGACTGGCCTGACCCTCGGCATGGGAATGACCGAGAAGCAGGGTGGCACCGATGTTCATACGAATACGACACGAGCTGAACCCGCCGGAAGTGGCTTTTACCGGATCACCGGCCACAAATGGTTCATGTCCGCGCCGATGTCCGATGCTTTTCTCGTCCTGGCGCAGGCGCGGGAAGGATTGTCGTGTTTTCTCGTGCCCCGCATACTTCCCGACGGCTCGTCGAATGGTTTCCGCTTCCAGCGCCTGAAAGACAAGCTCGGTAATCGTTCGAATGCTTCTTCGGAAGTCGAGTTCGACAATGCGCTCGGTCAAATGGTCGGCAATCCGGGCGACGGGGTCAAGACGATCATCGACATGGTGACCCTGACCCGCCTCGACTGCGCGATTGCTTCATCAGGCTTGATGCGGGCCGGCCTTGCGGAAGCGGTACATCATGCGCGCCATCGCATCGCTTTCGAGAGCCCGTTGATTGACAAGCCGCTGATGTTGCGGGTTCTGGCCGACATGTCTCTGGACGTGGCCGGAGCCACCGCACTGGCGCTTCGTCTTGCACGCGCTTTCGACAATGCCGCAAAGGATCGCGGTGAAGCGGCTTTCGCGCGCGTCATGACACCTGTCGTCAAATATTGGGTGGCAAAGATTGCGCCTGCAATGCTTTATGAAGCCATGGAGTGCCTCGGCGGCAACGGTTACATTGAAGAAGGCAATCTGGCCCGGTTCTACCGTGAAGCGCCGGTCAACGCGATTTGGGAAGGTTCGGGCAATGTCATGGCGCTTGATGTGCTGCGTGTGCTGAAGCGTGGCCCGCAGTTGTTTGATGACGTTTTGAACTGGATCGGGGCCCAATTGGGACGCGGCGGGCAGGGTACCGTCGAAGTCTTGCGTGCCGCCATGCGCGTTGCGGAAAACGATGAGGGCGCGGCGCGAGATCTTGACCGAGCAGCTGGCACTGGCAGCGGCCGGGGCTGAATTGCGGCACCTCCAGTCCGAAGATATCGCCGACGCCTTCATTGAGACGCGACTCGGAGGTCAGTGGCGCACGACTTACGGCATGCTTGATGCGCGCCACAATGCCAAAAATATCGTCAACTCGTTATATCCGCCAGCTAACTGAGCTGACGCCTCCTCCAGGGCAGTCCATTTGACCTTCCACGCAGTGCACGCACCGCGTGCATTGCGTCGTCTTGTCAAAAAATCCCGATGACACAGCAAAAAAATGCACAAGCAGCCGGAATGGGGGCTCGCTAATACCTTCAATTTGAATTAAATTTTCGTAAATTAACCTTAACAAACGGTTTACGTTGCGGTGAATTTCTTAAACGATATCACTACAACACGAAAATGCACTGCAAAAACGCAGGGTTAAGAAAAAATGATTAGGCCATTCCAAGCGAGGAGAAACTGAATGCGCAGCTTCCTGATTTTCTGGGCGGGACCGCTGGGCTTCTTGTGGGGATGGTATTTTCTCTCCTATTACGACCTGAGCATGGGCATGTATTTTTTCAGCCGCGACATGCATGACCTGGTTTTCAGGATTTACGGCAATGCGCTGGGCATCGCGCCGGAGAGTATTCCACCATTGGTTGCACGGGCATGCATCTTCGATACTGGCTTGGTCTTGTCGCTGATCGCTTTCCGCCGCCGGAAGAAAATTCTTGCCTGGGTTAGGGCGTGGCGGGCGGCCCGAGTTGCTTATGGAAAGGAACTGCCGTCAGTATCCGTTTCCTGACGCAGGCTTTGCAGGCGGTCCAACGCGCCTTGCAGAATGAAGGCGGCCGCCGCTGAATCGATGCGCTCGGCACGTTTTTGCCTCGATACATCCATGCCGATCAGAACCCGTTCCGCTGCAACGGTTGACAGGCGTTCATCCCAATAGACGAACGGCAGATCGGTCAGCTTTTCCATGTTTCGGACGAATGCGCGGGTTGCCTGAACACGCGGCCCCTCGCTGCCATCCATGTTCACCGGCAATCCGATGACGATGGCACCAACATTCTCGGCATTCAATGCTTTCAACAAATCCTGCGCGTCATGGGTGAATTTCCGGCGTTTCAATACCGGACGCGGATTCGCGAAGGAAAATCCGCGATCGGAAATGGCGATACCGATCGTTTTCGTGCCGAGGTCGAGACCGGCCACGGTCTTGCCCTCCGCCACATGATCTTCCAACTGTTCAATCGTCAGTACCGTCAATTTGATGTTTTCCATACTTGAAATGCCGGTTGATAGATCGCTTTAATCCACAACATCTGTCACATAGCCGCTCTAAACGCCTGTGGCGAGCATTCACTTGTTATTGAAGGGATAAGGACATGAAAATCACATGGCTCGGCCATTCGGCCTTCCGGATCGAAACAGCCAAAAGCACGATCCTGATCGACCCCTTTCTCAAAGGAAATCCGGGCGCAAAAGGCGTGGACTTCAAGGAAGCAGCAAAGGGTGTGAGCCACATTGTCTTGACGCACGGCCATGGCGATCATGTCGGCGATACAGTTGAGCTCTCCAAGGATACCGGTGCGCTGGTTACAGGCAATGCGGACTTGGTGACCTGGCTCGCGAACCGCGGCGTTGCCCGCGTCGATCCCACCAACACCGGTGGGACGGTTTCTTATGATGGTTTCACTGTAACCTATGTCAACGCGCTGCATTCGTCCGCATTCATGACCGAGGATGGCGTTTCGCATTCATTGGGCAGCGCCAATGGCGTTGTGCTTCATTTCGACGATGAACCGACACTCTATCACATGGGCGATACGGACATATTCTCGGACATGGCGCTAATCAACGAGCTGCACCAGCCGGAAATCGGTATGGTGCCGATCGGTGACCGCTTTACGATGGGCGGCGCCGTCGCAGCTCTCGCCGCGCGCCGTTATTTCAAATTTGCGAAGGCCATTCCCTGCCATTACGGCTCATTCCCGATCATCGATCAAACAGCAGACAAGTTTGCCGCCGCGATGGAAGACGGCGCGAGTGAAGTTATTGTCGCCAGGACAAATGAGGGTTTTACGGTTTGATGCAGGCTTGCTAAAGCAGCTTTGCTTAAGAAAAACATAGATATCCTGGAGAGCGATGTGCGTAGACTGCTTTTGATTTCCTGCGCGATGGCCGCGACGACACCTGCCTTGGCACAAACGATTGACGCAAAGGGCGCGAAAGAGCTCGCGGAAACGCTGTCAAAATACGTGGGTAAGACGGCAATCGAAAAGAAGATCATCGATGTCCGTCCGGAAGGAGATGGCTATCGCGTCACATTCAGCTCGGGAAAGCTGCTCAGAATCGCTGCCAAAACAGGAATACTTCAAGGGTGATTTCGGCGAATATAGCCTGCTGACCAAACCGCTCGTTGACGGAACGTGGAACGTTGCATCCACAATTATGCCTTCCGGCTCGGTTGAAATGACAACGCCGAATGGACCTCTGTTCAATGGTCGGTCGACAATGCCAGCATGAACGGAATATTCGACCCGAAGATTGGCGCATTCTCCAATGCGTCGTTCTCCTACGGCTCATTCAAGATGAAGTCGACCAGTCCGACGCAGGATATGGAAGCAAGTGCGAATTCAGCCAAAGGCGAAATGATTGCGTCGGCGGCAGCGGGAGGCGTTGATTTCAGCAATGTTCAATCCGCGTCCGATTTTCGGGAAACGATGATCATCAAGACGCCTCCACCGGCCGATGACGCGGCGACAGACGGTGGCATTGCTACGGTACCAGCTGCTCCAGCCGATCCGCTGAAGGTGGTCGTTCGGGGCGGCGAACTCGGAGTCAATGCTGAAGGCAAGGGGTTCCGCAACCTTCAACTCCTCGACCTATGGGCTTTCTTCATTGCTCACTCAGACCAAAAGTCGCTGAAGGATTCGGAGCAGGCCGAGCTGAAGTCCAAGCTTCTCGCGGCGCTGCCGCTTTGGGACAAGCTTTCCGGCGCCTATCGGTTTGCCGATCTGGATGTTGAAACGCCGCTTGGACTTTTCGCTGCAAAAAGCATTTCGCAGGAACTGAAATTCGACGGCATCAGCACGAGCGGCGGTTACCATTATGCGTTGCGGACCAACGGCTTGAAATATCCGTCTCTGCCAATACCGGAATGGAGCGTGCAATTCCTGCCGACGGACGTGGAACTGGCACTCGGCACCACGGGGATCGATCTCGACACGGTGACCAGGGCGGCGATCGCTGACATGGACCTGAACCGGGACAAAGCCTTCTCCGAAGAGTTCGAAGCAAGCACTGCTGCCGCATTCATGATGAACCCGCCAAAGGTGGTTATCGACAAGAGCCTGATCAGGACGGCGGATGCGGAACTGACTGTCGAGGGTGAAGTGTCATTCACGGCAATGAAGCCGGAAAGCCGCACCACATGGGAAATGACGGGTTTCGATGCCGCTCTTGACCGTCTGACAAAGGCTTCCGAGCAGGAACCGGAAATCAAGAACTACATTGTCTTCATCAAGCTCGCCAAGGATTTCGGTACGCAACTGCCGAACGGCCATATCCAGTGGATTGTCGACCAGAAGGCCGATGGCTCGGTGAATATCAACGGCAATCCGGTCAAGGGACCCGATCCGGTTGTCGAACCCGGCAACGATGAGACGCTGGATGGCGGAGCGCTGCTGGATGACGGGGAGGACGACGAAGGCATGGACGATGGCATTGTGGTAACGCCGCCTGCACCACAGTAATGAAGGCTTGTTCAAACACGCTTCCAACCATGTTTGCCCAACATGCCCGTCTTGTCCGTTGCGCTTGGCTGCAACGGACACTATAGCTCTGTGATCAAAACTTGAATTTCAGGAATCCGTATGTCTGTCGATATTTCTACCGTCAAGCGTGTAGCGCATCTTGCCCGTATCGCTGTAAGCGAAGACGATGCGACACGCATGACAAGCCAGTTGAATGCCATTCTTGGCTTCGTCGAACAGCTGAACGAGGTGAAAGTCGAGGGTGTCGAACCGATGACCTCGGTTACGCCCATGGCGATGAAGAAGCGCGAGGATGTGGTCAATGACGGCAGCAAGGCGGCCGATATCGTTGCCAATGCTCCAATCCACGAGGAGAATTTCTTCGTGGTCCCGAAAGTCGTGGAGTAGGCGCAGCGATGGCTATTTCGGTTGCCGTTGAAACGCCGCTTCAGGATGATGTGCGCGCATTGGTCGACGATCTGAACGACCATCTCCTGCCGCTTTCTCCCATCGAAGTTTCAGTTCAAGATGACTGTTGAACAGATGGCAGGTGACGACACCACGGTTTTCGTGGCGCGCGATGAAGACGGACATGCTGTCGGCTGCGGGGCTCTCAAGGAGCACGGCGATGGGGTTGGCGAAGTCAAGCGCATGTTTACCCGCCCCACGGTACGCGGCCAGCGTGTAGGCTCTGCCTTGCTCGACGCGATTACCAGCCTTGCGAAAGATAAGGGCGTCACGCGCCTTGTACTCGAGACCGGCACTGGGCCGGGTTTCGCGGATGCGTATCGCCTTTATGAGCGTTCCGGCTTTACTCGCTGCGGCGTGCTCCTCGACTATCCGGATTCCGAACACAGTGCATTTTACGAAAAGCGGCTTGCCCTCGCGCCAGCCCAATAAACAGGACTTGATATGACCGATCTGACCGCTCTCACCATTGCCGAGGCGCGCGACCAGCTGAAAGCGAAGGCGATCACCGCTACCGAGCTGACCGGCGCCTATATCCAGGCGATCGAGAACGCAAACGAGGCACTCAACGCCTATGTGGTGACCACGCCTGACAAGGCGCTACAGATGGCGAAAGCCTCCGATGCACGTCTTGCCTCCGGTAATGCCGGCGCCCTGGAAGGCATTCCCCTTGGCATCAAGGACCTGTTCGGTACAGAAGGTGTCCATACCCAGGCGTGCTCTCACATCCTCGATGGCTTCAAACCGCATTATGAATCCACCGTCACCGCAAATTTGTGGGCGGATGGCGCTGTCATGCTCGGCAAGCTCAACATGGACGAGTTCGCCATGGGCTCATCCAATGAAAGCTCCTACTACGGCCCGGTGAAAAACCCCTGGCGCGCCAAGGGCTCCAACACCGATCTGGTGCCCGGCGGCTCGTCCGGCGGCTCGGCTGCTGCCGTCGCCGCACGGCTTTGTGCCGGTGCGACTGCAACCGATACCGGCGGTTCGATCCGCCAGCCTGCGGCCTTCACCGGCACGGTCGGCATCAAGCCGACCTATGGCCGCTGCTCGCGCTGGGGCATCGTTGCCTTCGCGTCGTCGCTGGATCAGGCCGGACCGATCGCCCGCGACGTACGCGATGCGGCGATCCTGCTGAAATCGATGGCATCGGTCGATGCGAAAGATACGACGTCGGTGGATATCGCTGTTCCCGACTACGAGGCCGCGATCGGCAAGCCGCTCGCCGGTCTCAAGATTGGCATTCCGAAGGAATACCGTGTCGATGGCATGCCGGAAGACATCGAAAAACTGTGGCAGCAGGGCATTGCCTGGCTAAAGGACGCCGGGGCCTCGATTGTCGATATCTCGCTGCCGCACACGAAATACGCACTGCCGGCCTATTACATTGTCGCTCCGGCGGAAGCCTCATCCAACCTCGCCCGCTATGATGGCGTTCGCTATGGCTTGCGTGTTCCAGGCAGGGACATCGTCGACATGTATGAGAAGACCCGCGCAACAGGATTTGGCGATGAGGTCAAGCGCCGCATCATGATCGGCACCTATGTTCTGTCCGCCGGTTACTATGACGCGTACTACCTTCAGGCGCAGAAAGTACGCACGCTGATCAAGAAGGACTTCGAAGACGTATTCAATGCTGGCGTCGACGCAATCCTGACGCCAGCCACGCCTTCAGCGGCATTTGGTGTTGCGGATCAGGATATGGCCGCGGATCCGGTGAAAATGTATCTGAACGACATATTCACCGTAACCGTGAACATGGCCGGGCTGCCGGGCATAGCTGTTCCCGCAGGACTCGATGCGCGAGGGCTGCCGCTGGGGCTGCAGCTCATCGGCCGGCCCTTCGACGAAGAAACGCTGTTCCAGACCGCCTATGTGATCGAACAGGCGGCAGGCAAGTTCAACGCGCCGAAATGGTGGTAATCAGGCGCGCAAGAGCAGCCGACATTGCAGCTATCGCTGCGGTCGGCTCTCACGCATGGGCGTCCAACATCTTTTCGTTCGAGCCGGAATTGCCGGGCATGCGCGCGCATGTGGAGAAGGCATTCCTCACATTTGCCCAAGCCTTCTTCGCCGATGTGCTCGTGGCCGAGGTTGAAGAAGCCGTTGTCGGCTGGGGCGCGAGGGATGAAGATAATGACTACATCTCCGATCTGTGGGTAGAGCCCGCCGTGCAGGGGCAGGGCATAGGCACGTCGCTGCTGCGTGCTTTGAAGCTGGCTGTAGCGGAAGCCGGCTATACCCATGCCCGCATCAGTACCCACGCCCGCAATGTTGGCGCCATACGGCTCTATGAGCGCGAGGGTTTCAGAATCGTCGAGCAGGGACCCGAGTGGTCGACAAGCCTGGAGCGTGAAATCGACAAGGTGAAGATGCTGGCGGAGCTCGGCTGAACATGTTCTTCTATCTTTCGAAAATCTTCTGGTTTTTTGCCCAGCCGCTTAATTTTTCGATCCTGTTGATGGGGCTGACATTTATCGCGCTAATCTTTGCCTGGCGTCGCACGGCAATGCTCACGGCGGCCTGCGCCTTCCTCATCCTTGGTCTCGGCGCGTGGACATCGCTGGGCGCTATCCTCATGCACCCGCTCGAGGATCGCTTTCAGCGCCCGGCTTCTTTGCCGGAGAGGGTCGACGGGATCGTCGTTCTGGGCGGCGGCTTCGAGGCCGGAATCAATCTCGTGCGCGGAGGTTACGAGCTGAATTCCAGCGGAGACCGTTTTGTCGAGGCAGCAATTCTCGGAGCACGTCATCCGGAAGCGAAGGTCGTGGTTACTGGTGGAGCCGGGACGATAATCCTTGAGGGTGAGGCAGATGGCACAACGGCACCGAAATTGTTGACCCGTCTTGGTATCGGCCCCGAGCGGCTCATCCTCGAAAGCCAGTCGCGTAACACCTATGAAAATGCGGTTTTCACGAAGGAGATCGTCAATGCCAAGCCGGGCGAGACCTGGCTGCTTGTCACCTCGGCCTTTCATATGCCACGCTCCGTTGGCCTCTTCCGCAAAGCTGGTTTTGATGTCGTGCCGTGGCCGTCGGATTACCGCACATCGGGCCGGGAAACGATTGGCATCGCACAGGACAATCCGCAGGATTCCCTGCAAAACACGTCAATGGCGCTTCGGGAGTGGATGGGCCTGTTTGTTTACTGGATGACTGGTCGCATCGATCAGCTGTTGCCATCGCCATGATCAGACAGGTGGACGTTCTTATTATTGGCGCCGGCGCGGCAGGCATGATGTGCGCAATTGAAGCCGGAAAACGTGGACGGTCGGTCATCATCGTTGATCATGCAGCCGCCCCTGGCGAGAAGATCCGCATATCCGGCGGCGGGCGCTGCAATTTCACCAATCTCAACGCGGCACCGCAAAACTATATCAGCAGTAATCCGCATTTCTGCATTTCGGCACTGCGCCGTTACACCCAGCGCGATTTTATAGGTCTTGTCGATCGCTACGGTATCGCGTGGCATGAAAAAACACTCGGCCAGCTTTTCTGCGATGGATCGGCGAAACAGATTATCGACCTGCTCGTCACGGAAATGAACCGGGCCGGGGTGGAACTGCGCCTGCGCACGACCGCGGACGCGATCGAGAGGTCGACCGAGGGGTATGTGGTCGATTTGGCCGGTGAGCACGTAAGATGCGCTTCTCTGGTGGTTGCATGCGGCGGGAAATCAATCCCGAAAATGGGTGCGACTGGCTTTGGCTACGATATTGCCCGGCAATTCGGGCTCAAGCTCACCGAGACACGGCCCGCGCTGGTCCCGCTCACCTTTGACGACAATACGCTCGCTCCGTTGAAGCCGCTGTCCGGGATCTCGGTCGATGCGGTGATCAGCCACGGAAAGACGAAGTTTATGGAGGCCATGCTGTTTACGCATCGCGGTCTCAGCGGACCATCGATCCTCCAGATTTCATCCTACTGGCGAGAGGGTGATACGATCTCAGTCGCGATGCTTCCTGGCGTAAAGGTATTCGATGCGCTGCGCGCGGCGCGAACCCGTAACGGGAGGCAGGCATTGCAAACGGCGCTCGGCGAACTGCTGCCGAAACGGCTGGCGCAATTGATTGCCGAAAGCAGCAGGATCGAAGGGCATCTGGCGGACCTTTCGGACAAACAGCTGCTTGCCGTGGAAAAAGCCGTCAACGATTGGCAAGTGAAGCCTGCCGGAAGCGAAGGCTACCGAACGGCCGAGGTCACGCTTGGCGGTGTCGATACTGACGGTCTCAATCAAAAAACCATGGAAGCCAAATCCGCGAAGGGGTTGTATTTTATAGGTGAAGTCGTCGACGTAACCGGTTGGCTTGGCGGTTATAATTTCCAATGGGCGTGGTCGTCCGGCTGGGTGGCCGGTCAGGCAGTTTGAGGCCCTGGGATGAAATGCTCCTGACCGTTTTTGTCAGGAGATGTCATGTATGAATCATCCCGCCAAAGCTTACAGGGAGGAAACAATGACAATTCTGGCGAGCTGCCATTGCGGGGCGATCAAGTTTGAAGTGAGCGAAGCGCCTGCGAGGGTAACTGTCTGCACATGCACGTTTTGCACCAAGCGTGGCGCGTTGTGGGCCTATTATACGCCTACTCAGGTGAACCTGGCGGTTACGCCAGAAGCTGATGCCATCTACTCGCGCAATGGCATGAACAAACATCACCACTGCAATGTCTGTGGCTGCGGTACGTTTTCCGAGGTTCCGACCTGGACCGACTACAAGCCGGATTTCGACAATCCACGCATCAGCGTCAATGTGCGGCTGTTCGACGATTTCGATATTGCGTCGGTGCCCGTCGAGACCATAGACGGAAGGAATCTCTGGTAACGGCCGGCAAGTGATTGCTTGATTGAGAGAATCCTGCTTCCCTGACATTCGGAGTCAAACAGGGAGGTAGAGCCAATGTGGATCAAGCTGACCGATGTGAATGGCGATCACATCACTCTCAATTTCAGTCACGTTGTCTCATTCAACCCTTATGGCACTGGCACGCATATTGTGACGACAACTGCCGGTCTCACTTTTTTCGTCAAGGAAACCCACGAGGAGATCCAGAGAAAAGTGGGGAATCACAACGAGCTAGCAAGGCACAGCCCGTCTTTCATCGCTGAGGCCAAAGTGGCTGCAATACTTTTGGCAATTGCGCGTAGATGGCCTTCGCGCGGTGGGTATCCAGTTGCTCGGCAAGCACCACAAGCACATCACGTACGATTCTCTTTGGCGGATTGTGATGTGCCGTTAAGCTTCGATAGACTTCATCCGCCAGCGCCTGTTCGGACGCGAGTGATTGTGCAGTGTCCGGCCGCCAACCTTCAATGAACAATCCTCGTGGCAATGGCGGCAGCGCGTCGGCAAACGCAAGAACCTGATCGGTCTCCATATATTGTCGTAATCCATGCAGGACGCCGCGCATATACGCATAGCTTTGATTGTGCGTTTCGAGCATGGCTCGTGCCTTGAGCGCCATCAGCCATTCCTGAAATTGTTTTGAAGCATGCATGATTTCGGATGGTTGCGTCATCGCTCTCCTCCTCAAATCCAGGAAATATCCTGAACATAGGTTGGACCCGCCGAATTTTTGTGCGGATTTTTACTGTGTTGAAGCAAGATTATTACGCATCAAGGCGATTTTCGGAACCGAATAGCCATTATTATTCATTGGTAAGGAACCTATTCGCAATTCATTGGTTTTATTCAAATATGGGACAAAATTCGATACAAATAGTGATTTGTTAAATCGGTTTAGTTTTCATACAAGAGTGCAGTGCACACGGAATATAAACGTATGCAGGTCAAGGATTACTCTTCTGAAGAGTGGTTTAGAGTGGAGGTATCAAAGAATGATAACAATAAATAAAGATACATCGTCATCAAATGAAACAAATGTATTGAAAATCGCACAAGTGGCCAAGGCAAAGGCAGCTCTTATCAAGGGAGCGGCAAAACTGACCGAGCCGTGCGACAAGCGCACAATTTCCCAGATTTTGCGGGATTCCAATGGCGGATTTAGCTTCCGCCGCTGAACCGATCAGTTCTTCTTTTCAATCGAGTTGCTCTTCTAGAGCGGTATATTGTCGTGTTTCTTCCACGGGTTTTCGAGATCTTTATTGCGCAACATGCGCAGGGCTCTCGAGACCCGTTTGCGCGTTGAGTGGGGCATTATGACCTCGTCGACGTAACCGCGCTCAGCGGCGACAAACGGCGACAGGAAACGATCCTCATAGCGCTTGGTGTATTCCGCAATCTTCTCCGCGTCGCCTATATCCTTGCGATAGATGATTTCGACCGCGCCTTTGGCACCCATCACCGCGATCTGTGCCGAAGGCCAGGCGTAATTGAGGTCGCCGCGCAGATGTTTTGATGCCATCACGTCATAGGCGCCGCCATAGGCTTTGCGGGTAATTACGGTGATCTTCGGTACGGTTGCCTCCGCATAAGCGAAGAGCAGCTTGGCACCGTGCTTGATCAGCCCGCCATATTCTTGCGCGGTGCCGGGAAGGAACCCTGGCACATCGACAAAGGTGACGATAGGTATATTGAAACAATCGCAGAATCGGACAAACCGCGCCGCCTTGCGTGAGGCATCACTATCGAGAACACCTGCAAGCACCATGGGTTGATTACCAACGATCCCAACGGTCCGGCCTTCGACGCGCCCGAAGCCCACGACGATATTTTTGGCGAAACTCTCCTGAATTTCGAAGAAATCGCCTTCGTCGACGGTCTTTCTGATCAGTTCCTTGATGTCATAGGGCTTGTTGGCGTTGTCAGGCACCAGACGGTCAAGCGAATAATCGAGCTCGTCTGTCGACTGATAGCATTCGATTTCAGGGATGCCGGCAGTATTGGATGCGGGCAGGAAATCGATCAAGCGGCGCATCTGCAAGAGTGCGGCGACATCATTGTCATAGGCGCCGTCCGCAATCGATGACCTGGTAGTATGGATCGAGGCGCCGCCCAGCTGCTCGGCAGTCACCGTTTCATTGGTTACGGTTTTGACCACGTCCGGGCCTGTGACGAACATGTAGGACGTATCACGCACCATGAAGATGAAATCGGTCATCGCGGGGGAATAGACGTCACCCCCGGCACAGGGGCCCATGATCACCGAGATCTGCGGAATAACGCCGGAAGCCAGGACATTGCGCTGGAAGATCTCGGCATAACCGCCAAGCGCGGCAACCCCTTCCTGAATGCGGGCGCCGCCTGCATCGTAGAGGCCGACGACGGGTGCACGGTTGCGCAGCGCCATATCCTGAATCTTCTGCACCTTTTCCGCATGGGCTTCAGACAGCGATCCACCGAAAACCGTAAAATCCTTGGCGAAGACGAAGACCGTGCGGCCGTTGATCGTGCCCCAGCCGGTCACAACGCCGTCACCGGCAAATTTCGTCTCTTCCATGCCGAAATCGGTCGAGCGGTGTTCAACGAACGTGTCGAATTCCTCGAATGAACCCTCGTCGAGAAAGATGTCGATACGTTCGCGTGCCGTCAGCTTGCCGCGCTTGTGCTGCGCTTCGATCCGCACCTTGCCGCCGCCTTCGCGGGCAATGGTTCTGCGGCGTTCAAGCTCGATGAGCACATCCTTCATGGCATCCTCCTCATTTTGTCATTTCTGATATCAGGAGAGGGAAGCGCTTGGAAGCAGCTTTATCCACCATCAAGAACGCGTATCGATACAGAGTTGCTGCTTGGGGTACTGGCGCATGAGATTGGCCATGTTGAACTGGAGCATAGTCTCAGGCAGTTTTTTATCGCTCGGTCGGTGCTGCGGCCTGATCATGCTGATTGGCGGCGACATCGGCAACGGCATGGAGGATATCCTCGTGCAGGGCGGCGGGTTGTTGGCCCTTTCTTACTCACGAGCCCAGGAGGCTCGCTACGCATCCTGGCACACCCGAGCGCCGCAAAGCGGTGCACGAGTACGCGCAGGAGTTGCAGTCAGCGAACTGAACTTTTACCAGACGCCGGTATTCGGCATCGAGAGCCATGGCTCCTGCGGCGGCAGCGGCGATCCCTTCTGCAGAATCTCGATCGAAATGCCGTCGGGTGAGCGGACGAAGGCCATGTTGCCGTCGCGGGGCGGGCGGTTGATCACAACGCCCTTATCCTGCAGCTTCTGGCAGGTCGCGTAGATGTTGTCGACGACATAAGCGAGGTGACCAAAATTGCGCCCGCCGGTATATTCCTCCGGGTCCCAATTATAGGTCAATTCAAGCTCCGGAGCCCGTTCTGCGGCCGACCGGCCCTTGTCTTCCGAGGCTGCGAGGAAGATGAGTGTGAACCGGCCTTTTTCGTTTTCCGTGCGGCGGACTTCTTCCAGACCGAACTTGTTGCAATAGAAATCCAGCGATTCATCGATGTCGCGGATACGGACCATTGTGTGAAGATAGCGCATCTTTTGCCCTTGGTTTCTTTTCACGGGAATTGAAAGGGGTGGCATTGGACCCTGTCGATGGGTTACGAACCGCCCCGCATTTCGTAGCACTTAATATTTAGCTTCACAAACTTGTGGTTTAAGCCAGCAAACGCCGTTGCGGATAAACACCAGTTTTACGTGTAGTTTTCAACAAAACTACCAGATGATACTTGCTCTATGGCCTTGGTCAGGTGTTATTCTTCGGCAAGAGAATCAGTGTTTCTTGCAGGAGAGGAGGGGCTCGCTTCATGTCAGACAGACCAGTATCAGCCCAGCATTCCCCCGATGACGAAAGTTTGAGCGACGGACTGGACCTCATCGAGGTCTCCGGGGCGATCAAATGGTTCGATGTGGCCAAGGGTTATGGCTTCATCATTCCCGACAATACTGATCTTCCTGATATCCTACTCCATGTTACATGCTTGCGGCGCGACGGCTTTCAGACCGCACTCGAAGGCGCGCGGGTAATCTGCGAAGTGAAGCAGGGCGAGCGCGGCATGCAATGTTTCCATGTCAAGTCCATGGACAACTCCACCGCAGTTCATCCGACGGAAATGCCGCCCGTGCGGACGCACGTCACGGTTACGCCATCGAGCGGGCTTGAACGGGTCCTCGTCAAGTGGTTCAACCGCACCAAAGGCTTCGGCTTCCTGACGCGCGGTGAGGGGACAGAGGATATCTTTATCCATATGGAGACGCTTCGCCATTTTGGACTGACGGAATTGCGACCGGGGCAGGTCGTGCTGATCCGTTTCGGTCACGGTGAAAAAGGTCTGATGGCCTCCGAAATTCATCCCGATATCGGCACGCAGCTGCCGTCTTCCCACTGATACTTTCGATGCGCCGCCTGACGTCATTTCTGGCCGGTCTTGCAATTATTCTAATCGCTGCTGTTCCGGCGCTGGCGCTCGATCAGGCGCCAATGCACCTTCCCATCGATGCCGCGCCGTTGAGCGTCAACACCGCCAAAGGCGATGTGCCTTTTCGCGTGGAGATTGCCGACACCAACGAGGAACGCGAGCGCGGCCTCATGTTTCGCACCGATCTGAAGGACAATAGCGCCATGCTGTTCGTTTTCGATGCGACCCGTCCGGTTACGATGTGGATGGAGAACACACCCTCCGCACTCGATATGTTGTTCCTGGATGACAATGGCCGCATTTCCGCCATCCGCGAAAATGCGGTGCCATTTTCCCGTGACGTCATCTCTTCAGGTGAACCCGTCCGGTTCGTTGTCGAGGTAAAGGCGGGCACGGCGCGGCGCCTCGGCTTGACAATCGGTGACAAGGTGCGGCATCCCGCTATTGAAGCGATTGGTCACTGACGGACCCTAACCATGCAATTCTTCGATAATGACGGACTGAAACTCGCTTATCTGGATGAAGGCGAGGGTGAACCCATCCTGCTCATCCATGGCTTTGCCTCATCGGCATTCTACAATTGGGTGCAGCCCGGCTGGATACCGACGCTGACTGCGGCCGGGTACCGGACCATTGCGATCGACAATCGCGGTCATGGTCAATCGGACAAGCCGCACGACAAATCGGTCTATACGCCGACCTTGATGGCCGGTGATGCCGCGGCGCTGCTCGATCACCTTGGCATCCGGACCGCCCATGTCATGGGCTATTCCATGGGCGCCCGCATTAGTGCATTCCTGGCGCTGCAACATCCCGACCGTGTTCACGACCTGGTTTTCGGTGGCCTCGGCATCGGCATGGTTGAAGGAGCCGGCGACTGGTCGCCCATTGCCGAAGCGCTCATGGCGGATGATCCGGACGCGATAAGCCACCCGCGCGGCAAGATGTTCCGCATGTTTGCCGACAAGACCAAGAGCGACAAGGTTGCGCTGGCCGCTTGTGTGATCACGTCAAAGGAAGAGATCAGCGCGGCAAATATGGCGCGCATAGTCCAGCCGGCGCTGGTGGCGGTGGGGACGAAGGACGACATCGGCGGAGATCCCCATCGGCTTGCGGGGTTGATGCCGCATGGCGAAGCAATCGACATCCCCAACCGTGACCACATGCTCGCCGTTGGCGACAAGGTCTTCAAACACGCTGTTCTGGATTTCCTCAGGCGCCATCCGCTGTGAGCAAATAACCGCCAATCGCGATCTGACACTTGCGATGGAACATGATCAACCGCCTGTTCGTTTCTTGCAGGATGGTACAGCATGAGGTATGGCGGCACAGCAATGCGACCATGACAATCAGGCAAATCGAATGTTGCATCAAAATTTCTTGGCCGGGGCCTCTGGAAATTGGAGTGTCAAGAAATCATTTTTGCCGTATGTTAAGATGCAGAGCATGTAAATTTTGGCCAAACGCCTGGAGTAGGAAATGTCCGCTAGCAATCCGATAAAGATGACCGGAATGGTCAAGCAGATGGATCCAATCTGGCTTTCCATCCGCTCGGAAGCCGAAGAGACTATTCGCAACGAACCGCTCCTGGCGACGTTCCTTTACTCGACGATCCTCAACCATCAGTCGCTAGAGGAAGCTGTCATCCACCGCATTTCCCAGCGCCTCGATCACCCTGACATGGAATCGGAGCTGCTGCGGCAGACCTTTACGGCGATGCTGGAAGCAAACCCGGCCTGGTCGCAGATTTTGCGTGTCGATATCCAGGCTGTTTATGACCGGGACCCGGCCTGCACCCGGTTCATAGAGCCGATCCTTTATTTCAAGGGCTTCCAGGCAATCCAGACCCATCGCCTTGCCCATTGGCTATGGAGCGAGGGCCGGAGAGATTTTGCTCTCTACCTGCAGAGCCGCTCGTCCTCGGTCTTCCAGACCGACATTCATCCGCAAGTGCCAATGGGCCAGGGTGTGTTCTTTGACCACGCTACCGGCATTGTGGTCGGCATGACTGCCGTCATCGAAGACAATGTGTCGATCCTGCAGGGCGTCACCCTTGGCGGCACCGGCAAGGAATCCGGCGATCGCCATCCGAAGATCCGGCACGGCGTGCTGATCGGTGCCGGTGCCAAAATTCTTGGCAACATTGAAATTGGCCATTGCTCGAAGGTCGCTGCGGGGTCAGTTGTGCTTAAGCCGGTTCCACATAATATCACGGTCGCGGGCGTTCCAGCCCGGGTCGTCGGCGAAGCCGGTTGCGCCGAGCCTTCCCGTGCCATGGACCAGCTCGTCACCAACTTCGACTAAGACTGCGAAGTCTCCACGCAGGTGCACAATTGCAGTCTGCCCTTTACAGGGCGGACTCTCACATGCCAAAAGCCTGCTGAATGCATTGACAGGAGACTTTAAGTGAAACCCGAAGAACTGAAAAAACTCGATAGCTACTTCAAGCGCACATTCAGAAACACGGAACTCACTGTGAAGGCCCGTCCTCGCAAGGACGATCTCGGCCGAGCTTTATCTCGGCGATGAATTCCTTGGTCTGATCTACAAGGACGAGGACGAAGGAGAGCTCTCCTACAACTTCTCAATGGCCATCCTCGAGATGGATCTCTGATTGCTGGTCGCATGAAGTGACGCCTCCGCGTCACTTCAACCCCTTGATATGGGTTTTGGCAAATGACCGCATTTGCTCTTCGATCTGCTGCCAATCCTTGAGCATTTCCCTTGGAAAACGATAGGTTAGCTGAAGATCCTCACCGACAAAAATATCCCGCTGGCATGAAGCGAAATTGTCCTTTGATGTCTTCGCATCGAGGCAGCGCGCGACGAATGCTGCGTTTCCCGCGGTTTCGGGAGAGACGATGAGCTCTTCGTTGATAAATCCGCTTTCGGGTTGGAACGTTTGAACGCTTAGGCCCGACGGGCCCTTGATCCCAGGCCCGGCGGTCAAAGCGCTGTAAATCGCTCCATAGCGGCCGGACATATCCCTGGAAATCGCCCGTGGTTCAAAGGCGGCAAACAGCAATCGTTTTTCCGACCCTGAACCATTGAAATCCTGTATGAACTCCGGCTGATAACCCTCCATGTCCGGCCAGTGCAAATAGATATCCACGCGCTGCGCAACGCCGTTTCGCCGCTGTTTGCCAAAGCGTATCATATTGGCCGGCAGTTCCAGCACGCTGTTGCCGATCACGATCTCCTGGAGTGATTTCTCCTCCGTGTGCCCGCCGAGCGAGATGGTATGGCCGAGAAAACGCCCGGTGATAGCGAGCAGCAGCGAAACGAGTGCAAGCGCCGCGACGCAATAGAGCCCGCGCTGTAAGGTCAAGCTGCCGGTAATCGGCTCTATCGTTTGTGTCGAAGACTGCATGACCATTCCGGGACGCCTGATGAGGATTCAATCTAACGCGGAGAGTGCTGATTTATGGTTAATGGAAACTGAAGAGATCGTCGATTGACCGATCTCGCCAACCACCCGGCAGTTCGCTAAGGTTGTCAGATCAGAATCTGGGGAGACGCAATGCCAATATTTATGCTCGATGGACACGCGCCGCAGTTTGAGCACCGGGAGTCGAACTGGATTGCTCCGGATGCGACTTTGATCGGCAAAGTTTTCCTTGGGGTGAATGCGGGTATCTGGTTCGGCGCAGTCCTGCGCGGGGACAACGAATTGGTGCGCGTTGGCCGTAACACCAACGTGCAGGAACACACAGTCATGCACACGGATATAGGCTATCCGCTCGATATTGGCGAAGGCTGTACCATCGGCCACCGGGCCATTCTCCATGGCTGCACCGTTGGTGACAACTCTCTTATCGGCATGGGAGCCATTGTGCTTAACGGCGCGAGGATCGGCAAAAATTCGCTTGTGGGTGCGGGCGCGCTGGTGCCTGAGCGCAAGGAGTTTCCCGACAATTCACTGATCGTCGGTTCACCTGCCCGGATCATACGGACATTGGATGACGCCGCTATCGAACAACTACGGCTGTCCGCCAAGCATTATGTGGAAAACGGCAAGCGATTCATGCGCGGTCTGGAGATCGAGTGAAACGCAAGAACCGGCCGTATTCGGCCGGTTCTTGCATGTTCCGCCTGATGGCGCCTACTGCGCGATACTGCCAACCAGAACCTGACGGTCATCGTTGATCGATACCCATGCACCCGTATTGTTCATCGCCTGGCGCTTGAGGTAATCGTAGTTTGTTTCATTCCAGGGTTTGATCAGCGGCTCCAGATTGTCGAGCACATAATCACCGCGATCCGTGCGGACGGTGAGGACCGCATGTCCTTCACCATTCATCTGCCGGACAACAGTGATCAGCAGGTCATTGAGCGGAATTCCGCTTTCATTGAGCATTCTCCGCTTGAGCAGGACGTAGTCCTCGCAATCCCCAACCGTCGTGGGGTACGACCAGACTTCTGCCTTGCCCCAGATATCCAAATCGGTTGCAGGCTGAATGTCTCTGTTGATACCGCTGTTGATCTGAACCAGCAAGCTCCAGACCCTTGGCGTCAATGCAACTGGTTTGCCTTCGCCGGTCTTTATACTGCATTCGCTCTTGTGAGCCTGGCAAAATTCGTAATGTCCGATCGGCTGCGAGGTCCGTCCGCCTGTCTTCATGAACGTCGCGCTCGACGCGCTAGGGTCTGCCTGTGCCGTCATGCACATAAAAAATAGCGCTGCCCCAAGCAGTATTGTCTTTTTTATCATCCCGTCGTCTCCCCGGTTGAGGCGACAATGACAGAGATAGTTTGATCGAGCGGAAATCCCGATGAGTAAATATGAATCAAATCAGTAGCAAAAAATAAACTAATTAGAATATAACTATGTATTAATAACAATTACTATTTTATTTAAATTAAGTTATTGTCGATGTTATTGAAGAATAACAAAATTAACCGTTCGTTTCCCGCAATATTATGTGATTTATGATGCCTTAATGCCTGCCGCAACATCGCGGCTATCGCGTCGAGATCTGATGGGCATCGGGGTCCGAGATATGAAACAGCTGCGTGGAAACGGTCGAAAACAACACCAAGACTGCTGCAACAGGGCCAAACTTGTCGCGCAAAACCATCCGTCGCGGTGACGATCGCCTCGCTCATAGCCGGGTTGGCAGGGGAATGGCCGGCTGTCATCGCCGACTTCCGTGGTTGGGTTAAACCCGGTTAGTGCTCGAACGCGATGTCGATCGCTTCGCGACTTTGCACCGTCGCAAATTCGATTGCGATCCCTTCCTCGAAATGCCGGACGACCCGCCCGCGCATGGAACCGAGAACAACCTGACTGTTCAGGGCAGGGCGCATGCGGATCTCAATGGCGGCGCCCGAAATCGACAGGTCGATGATCCGGCAGGGATAAAGGCGCCCGTCGGCCATCGACAGACTGGTGATCGGATTGCGAGGCGCAATACGCTGGTGGCGCCGGTCTTCCGGCATGTCCAGCTCATGCTTGTTGGCGAGCCAGGTCAGCTGCGCCGCAATCTTGTTCTTCTTGCGGTCCGAAGCAACCAACGACAGGAGGAATCCGCCCCTTACGGGACGCTCCACTGTGCCTTCGACTCTGCCGATGTGATCGATATAGGCGATGACCCGCTCGCCATTATTTGCCATTACCTCCGAAGTGATGACAACATCACCTGGCGACATTTCTTCGATCTGGCAGACGTGCTCAGTCCGATCCTCCAGCATGAAGCGGCCATAGAGCTGCACTTTCACGCTGTAGTACTTGCCCGTGGCGGCAGGGTTCGGGCTCGAAACGTCACGGTGTATTTGCATGGAAGCTGTCCAGATGGGGAATCGACGGATATGGCCAGACTAGGTCACAAGTCTTAATGCCAAGGTAACGGCAACCTGCAGTCGATCATAAATTGCTAACCTAATCTGAAATTTTACCGCCATCGAGCACGCGCAGATGCCGGACCTTGCGGCTGATGATCCTCCGGGCGGAGGGTGCGGCCACGTCATCGCTGCTGTGCGATGCGTCATATGCTGGTGCTGGCTCGCCAAGCGCGGCGCGCGAGGGATTGTGCGGATTGATGAAGGACAGGGATTGGATGCGGTTTTCGACGATCGCATCTGACTCCAGCCAGAACGGTCTGCCAAGGGTGGCGATCATCCCCATCAGATGCAGTTCATTGGCTTCATTCGCGAGGGGCAGAAGAATCAATTCAAACAAAGCCTTGCGCCCGCGCGTGCTTTTGCCTTCGCAAGTGAGCCGAATGACCGTTTTGCTCACCATGCAGTTTTTGACCAGGCGGGAGATATTGCTCCGGTCCTTCGTTTGCCACAGCGATGTAAAGTGCTGGCCTTTCAGTTCCTTGCCATGGATCGAGCACAGACGAGTGCCAGCAAGGCGAAATTGCGGTTCACTGGTTCCGGTTGCCTGCAGGATGAAGGTATCGGCGAGGCGTGAACCGATGGCAGCGGGTGCGATTTCCCTGCGTTCCGGCGCAGCACGCGTCCCCCGCAGCCTGTCCCAATAAGCGAATATGCCGCCAGTTCCATCGTGCTGTATAGGATTCATCTGCTTCCGGACGCCAACGATTCTTAAGCCATGCGGACTGTGGCACTGACGAAACGCCGACACCACAAATCATCCGGCGGGGTCCACTGCCGCGCCCGATTAAGGTTAACAAGTGGTTTCGATTGAGCTGACGCCTGCGTTGTGAGACAAGGATTGCATTGAGATTGCATGATCGAAGTCCCTGAATTTGAGGCCGCCCGGATCCCTGAGCGGCCTTCTTTCGTTTTGAATGCCGTTCACACCTTGGCGGAGCCCTTTGAACCGGCTAGCGTTCCGCCATCAGAAACGGTGAGGTTACGACAAGGCGAATGAGCGACCGAGCGGACGTCCAGAACAATTCATCCGGCCGCGAGCCGATCTTCAACATTCCGGGCGTCATACTCGCTATCATGACCATATGCGGTATTGTCTTCGTTCTGGAGAGCTACATCCTCAACGAGCAGCAGAGCGGCAGTTTCCTCTGGAATTTCGCCTTCGTTCCCGCCCGGTTCTCGCAATATGGCGGGTTTTACTCGCCGGCGGCCTTGCTGACGACGGTCACCTATTCGCTGATGCACGGCAGCATCGCTCATCTCGCGCTCAACATGATTTGGCTTGCAGCGTTCGGCTCGCCGCTGGCGGCACGGATTGGTCCGCTCCGTATGACCCTGTTCTGGATTGTGACGTCAATCGCGGCGGTAATGACGCATTTTGCGGTTTATCCAGACAGTTTAGCGCCGCTGGTTGGTGCATCCGGCGCAGTTTCCGGCATGATGGGTGCTGCTGCCCGCTTCGGCTTCCGCCGCTCGCCGCTCCGCAATTCTGCGGCATTCGTCGGCGAAATCCTGCCCGTTGGAGTGGCGCTGCGCATGCGTACTGTCCTGGTTTTTCTAGGGGTGTGGTTTGTCACGAACATTGTCACCGGGCTCCTGTCTGTAGGTGTCGACAGCTCGGCGACAATCGCGTGGGAAGCCCATATTGGCGGCTTTTTTGTCGGATTTTTCGGCATTTCCCTGTTCGACCGGCGCGATGGTACTCGAATAGATCCTGAACTGTTGGTATAATTGCAAAGCGGTTGCAATAAGCGCAACATACGCGCACCATGAACTAGATCATCGGATGTATTTTTAGGGGATTTTCGAAGGTCACCAGGCGGTTGTGCAAGGAGGATGTACATGACAGTCAAATTGATACTGGAACGCAAGGGCTACGACGTGTTCAGCACGACACCCGATACGACCCTGAGTGATGCGATAGTCATGCTGGCCAAGCATAAGATCGGCGCGATCGTCGTTTGCGACGAGATCCAGAGCCATCAAAGGCATATTGTCCGAGCGGGACGTTGTCAGGGTCCTGGCGACCGATGGCGCCGAAGCTTTGTGGAAGCCGATTTCGGAAACAATGACCATCAAGGTAAGCGTTTGTAACGAAAAACATACGATCAACCAGGTCATGGAAACAATGACCCGTGGCCGGTTCCGCCACCTGCCGGTCGAAAAGGACGGGCGTCTGCATGGCATCGTGTCTATCGGCGACGTCGTCAAACTGCGGATTGAAGAAGTAGAGCGCGAGTCGGAGGAAATTCGCACCTATATCGCAACCGCCTGAGCCGGTTGTCTAGAATACCAGTTTTTGCATGCGCTCGAGTTCGCCCAGGCGCGCCATGGTCTCTTCGTAGCCGAGTTTGATCGCCTCATCGGCGCGGTGAAACTCGGCAAGCCCCACGTGGCCAATCTTTGGCAAGAGTGCAATATCCGGCGGGTCGCCAGCCATGCGCGCGCGCGAAATCCGGTCCTGGATGATGTTGAACGATTCCATCATGACACCGGTAATGCCCAGACGCTTGGAGTATGGCGGCTTCGCGCGTGCCATTTCGCCGTCGCCTGTTGGCGCATGGGGAGGTTCAGCAGCATGTTTGATGACTGCGGCGCGGCCGAACTGATCGTAGTGCAGATTGACCGCGACAACCAGAGGCTGCTCGTAGGAGCGGCACACCGAAACCGGAACCGGGTTGACCAAAGCGCCGTCGACCAAGGTCCTGCCATTGCATTCGACCGGCTCGAAAACACCGGGCAGGGCATAGGAAGCCCGCATCGCGGTGATCAGACTACCGCGCATCAACCAGATTTCATGACCCGTATTGATCTCGGTACACACAGCAATGAATGGTTTGGCCAAAGTCTCAATGGAGAGCTCTTCCAGGTGTTCGCGCAACCGCCGGTCGAGCTTCATGCCGCCAAAAAGGCCGTTGCCACCAAATCGCAGGTCGAGCAGGCTGAAAATCCCGCGTTTGGTCAGGCTCCGTGCGAATTCCTCAAGCTGATCCAGTTTCCCGCCCAGGTAACAGCCGCCGACGAGGGCGCCGATTGACGTTCCGGCGATCATGGAAATTTCGATACCGGCTTCATCGAGGGCTCGCAGAACGCCGATGTGAGCCCATCCGCGGGCCGCGCCGCCGCCAAGCGCCAAGGCGATAGGTGTCTTGCTGTCGCGAGGCTTTTCCGCGGTGATCACCGGGACGTCCGTATTATCACTGATCCCGATCGGTTCAGCCGCGCGCAACCGGCGCGATGCCCATTCGAGCATGGCACACACTCCTGAAATCGTACTGGTTCATTATCCCTCTGCATTGGTATCCAAAGGATGAATATTGCGTAATTGTGACCACTTAGCCAACCAAGGAAATAGGATTACAAGGGGCGATAATGGCGGTAGCGAGGCAGCGAGGCATTCTTGACCATATCGGCCTTATGGCTAGGAAGGACTCACCTTTGTCTCTAACGGCACTACCAATGATGATGTTCCATTCGTCGTGATGACTTGACGATAAAAGCACGATCGCCGTCCTGTGTGACAGGTTGGGCCGCCGCCGGCGACAGTGACCTTGAGCCACAACGCATCCTGATCGCAGTCGGTACGCATTTCGACCACCGTCTGCAAATTCCCGGATGTTTCGCCTTTTTTCCAGAGTGATTGGCGCGAACGTGACCAGTAATGCGCAATCCCGGTTTCGAGTGTCAGGCGCAATGCTTCCGCATTCATATGGGCCACCATGAGCAGGTGGCCGTCGCCTGAATCGGTGACGATCGCCGTGATCAGACCGGACGCATCAAAGCGCGGTGCAAACACCGCGCCTTCTTCATTTTCGTGCTTGTCGCTAAGCGAGATCGGAAAAGGAGCTCATCAATGCCAATTCTGGAGTTTATCGGCCCTTGACGAGCGTCATGAACCGTACCTGTTCGTTGACATCCGTCTTGTATGCGCCGGTAAAGGTCGTCGTCGTAGTCGTCGAACCGGATTTGCGGATACCGCGCATGGACATGCACATATGCTCCGCCTCGATCATGACGGCCACACCGCGCGGCTGCAACGAGATCCTGGATGGCATTGGCGATCTGTGCTGTCATGGCCTCTTGTGTTTGCAGGCGGTGCGCGTAGATATCAACGACGCGTGCAATTTTCGACAGGCCGACAACCTTCTCGCCATCCGGCAGGTAGGCAACGTGTGCCTTGCCGATGATCGGCACCATATGGTGCTCACAATGCGAGAAGAACGGAATATCCTGGATGAGGACAATATCCTCATATCCGGCGATTTCCTCGAACGTCCGGCCAAGGACATCGGCCGGCTCCTGCGTATATCCGGAGAACAGTTCCTTGTAAGCTTTTGCCACGCGTTCCGGCGTGTCAAGGAGGCCCTCGCGGTCCGGATTGTCGCCGGCCCAGAGCAGCAGCGTGCGTACCGCTGCTTCTGCTTCTTCCTGAGTTGGGCGCCGAGTGTTGTTCTGCTTAACAGCCGCTGACTGCAAGTTCTTTATTACCGCATCCATCGCGATCTCCCGTAGCCGCCCTCAAAGGAGCGACGAGTTAAACGGCAATACACGATAGTCGTTCCCTAAGGACGGACGGTGTATTGATGCTGACGTGGGTTACTCGTCCACGCCTGACCAGCACATTAACGCATCGCATAATTTAGTTCCATGCGACTTTATGCTTGGTCACTCCCATACTATATAGAGATTGAATTCGGGATTCATAGGGTCAAAGCGATGCACAATGACGCGTTTGCGATGAACACTGTGTCGAACAACGGACATCTGTCATGATCAACGACGTCTACAATGCGCGTATTCTGGAATTCGCCGGGAATATCGAGCGGCTTGGCCGTCTGCAAGATCCGGATGCCACGGCAACGGCCCATTCCAAACTGTGCGGCTCGACAGTCACCGTTGACCTCAAGATGCGGGACGGTGTGGTTTCTGACTTCGCCCATGATGTCAAAGCCTGTGCACTCGGGCAAGCTTCGTCCTCGATCATGGCGCGGCATGTGATCGGCGCCACGGCGCAGGAGCTGCGGAACGTGCGTGAAACGATGTTCAGGATGCTGAAAGAGAATGGCGCGCCGCCGGATGGCCGCTTCGAAGATCTCAAATTTCTTGAACCAGTGCGTGACTACAGGGCACGCCATAACTCCACCATGCTGACTTTTGACGCCGTGGTTGACTGCCTGAACCAGATCGAGAAGAAGACCGCTGAAGCAGCGGCTTGAAATCATCATGTGTGATCAGCCGGCACAAGATCATTTGCCGAAGAATTCCCGGAAGTATTCACGCAACTGGCGGGGTCCATGGCGGAAGACGCCCGGTCGTATTCTGGGGACCGGCCTGGTGAGGTTCTATCAATTGACGCTGTCCGGATTTGTCGGCAATTCCTGCCGCCACCTGCCGACATGCTCGGAATATGCCTACGAGTCCATTGCCCGCTATGGATTGTGGACCGGTGGCTGGATGGGCTTGTTTCGTTTCGTCCGCTGCGGCCCGGGGGAACACGTGGGCTCGATCCCGTGCCCACGGTGCTTGACGACCGGCTGGTTTGGTATATGCCCTGGCGTTACTGGCGGCTTCACAATCCCGCAAACTGAACTTGAGATAGCCCTTATTTTTTGCCCGTGCTGTCCGTCGTAACTGCTCCGGAGCTGTTCGACGTGGGCGCGGCCCGGCAACTCCAACGGCGGGACCAGTGCGAGCACGCAAAGGCGGCATGTGCAACGTACGGACCCCGCTTTTGCCCGCAAGGCCTTTACGCCAGGCAAAACAGCATTTAGAAGTCCGTCCGCCGGAGCGGTTTCCGGTCGTTAAATACCACCCGCAATCGTTGGCGGGACTGGATAGGAGCAAATAGATGTCAGAGACAGTTGCAAAGACTGTATCCATGCAATTTCCCGATGGCTCGAAGCGCGAATACGACGCTGCCATGACCGGTGCGGAACTTGCCGAATCCATTTCCAAATCACTTGCCAAGAAGGCCGTCGCCTATGCGGTCGATGGTGTCGTGCGTGATTTGTCCGACCCGTTGCAGCATCCAGGTACGATCGAGATCCTGACCCGTGAAGATCCTCGTGCTCTGGAATTGATCCGGCACGATTGCGCACATGTTCTTGCCGAGGCGGTACAGGAATTGTTTCCCGGAACGCAGGTTACGATCGGTCCGGTGATCGAGAATGGTTTTTATTACGATTTCGCCAAGAACGAGCCATTTACGCCCGATGATCTGCCAGTGATTGAGAAGAAAATGCGGGAAATCATTGCCCGCAACAAACCTTTCACCAAGGAAATCTGGTCACGCGAGAAGGCACGTAAAATTTTTGCCGAGAAGGGCGAAACCTATAAGGTCGAACTCGTCGATGCGATTCCCGATAGCCAGGATCTCAAGATTTACGCCCAGGGCGATTGGTACGATCTGTGCCGCGGCCCGCATATGGCTTCCACGGGCCAGATCGGCAACTCCTTCAAGTTGATGAAGGTCGCCGGGGCCTATTGGCGCGGTGACAGCAACAATCCGATGCTGAGCCGCATCTACGGCACGGCATTCACCAATGATGCCGACCTGCAATCCTACCTGCACATGCTGGAGGAGGCGGAAAAGCGTGACCACCGCCGTCTCGGCCGGGAAATGGATCTGTTTCATTTCCAGGAAGAGGGGCCGGGCGTTGTTTTCTGGCATCCGAAGGGATGGCGGATGTTCCAGAGCCTCGTCAGCTATATGCGGCGGCGGCTGGACAGCCACGGTTACAGCGAAGTCAACGCGCCGCAGGTGCTCGACAAGTCGCTGTGGGAGACGTCGGGTCACTGGGGCTGGTACCGGGACAATATGTTCAAGGTTACGGTCGCCGGCGACGAGACCGACGACGAGCGCGTTTTCGCGCTAAAGCCGATGAACTGTCCGGGTCACGTGCAAATCTTCAAGCATGGTTTGAAGTCATATCGCGATCTGCCTGTAAAACTTGCGGAATTCGGCAATGTTCATCGATACGAGCCGTCTGGCGCACTGCATGGCCTGATGCGCGTGCGCGGCTTCACACAGGATGACGCGCATATTTTCTGCACGGATGAGCAGATGGAGGCGGAATGCCTGCGCATCAATGATCTTATCCTTACGACCTATGCCGACTTCGGTTTCCAGGGCATCACGGTCAAGCTGTCAACGCGTCCCGACAAACGCGTCGGCTCGGACGAGTTGTGGGACCGGGCCGAAGAGGTCATGAGCAAGGTGCTCAAGACCATCGAGGAGCAGTCTGGCGGCACAATCAAGACGGCAATCAATCCGGGCGAGGGTGCCTTCTACGGTCCCAAATTCGAATATGTGTTGCGCGATGCCATCGGCCGGGACTGGCAATGCGGCACGACGCAGGTCGACTTCAATCTGCCAGAACGGTTTGGGGCCTTCTATATCGACTCAACGTCGGAGAAGAAGCAGCCGGTAATGATCCATCGTGCCATCTGCGGCTCGATGGAACGCTTCCTCGGCATTCTGATCGAGAACTACGCCGGGCATATGCCGCTGTGGTTCGCGCCGGTGCAGGTGGTCGTCGCCACGATCACCTCCGAGGCCGATGAGTATGGCAAGCAGGTGGCCAAGGAATTGAAAGCCGCTGGTCTTCAGGTAATCACCGACTTCCGCAACGAGAAGATCAACTACAAGGTGCGTGAGCATTCGTTGCAGAAGGTCCCGGTCATTCTCGTCTGCGGTATGCGCGAAGCCGAGGAACGTTCGGTCAATATGCGCCGGCTTGGTTCGCAGAACCAGACGTCACTGAGTCTGGATGAGGCGATCCGCCAGCTCGCGGAGGAAGCAACGCCGCCGGATCTGCTGCGCCCCGCAGCGGAGTAGCCCAAATCACAACATGACAGCGTGGTGTCGTCATCACGCTGTCATGTGGATGTAACAAGATTCTGAGCTGCTTTATTTTTCACCGGGGTCTGACGTGCAGTTTCCAGAGCTTTCCTATGCCAACGACACGCAAACACGCCTGACCCAGTGGCTCATCCGGACTATCGAGGGTCTGTCCGGCCGCAATTATTATGCCGGACTCTACAACACCTGGCGGAGCGACATTGTCCCTGCTGGCATCGATGTATTTTGCCGCATGATGGATTTGGTCAACATTCGTCTCGACATCGCCGATCAATGGCCCCCACTGGAGCTGCCCGATACGCCTTTGGTCATCATCGCAAACCACCCCTTCGGCATCGGCGACGGCATCGCAGCGCTGGCATTGGCCGAACAGCTCCGCCGGCCGTTCCGCGTTCTCATCAACAACGACCTTTTGAAAGTGCCGGAGATACGCCCGTACGCCCTTCCTGTCTGTTTCGACGAGACGAAAGAAGCGCTGGCGATGAATATGGCGACCCGCCATGAGGCGGTGCGTCTGCTGAGGGAAGGTGTGACGATCGTGGTATTTCCGGCTGGCGGTGTTGCCACGGCGCCCAAGGTCTTTGGCCGCGCCGAGGATCTGCCGTGGAAAATCTTTCCGGCAAAACTGGTGCGGCAGGCCAAGGCCTCGGTCATACCGGTCTACTTCGGCGGTCAGAACGGCCGATTCTTCCACCTCGCCAGTAAAATATCGATAACGCTGCGTATTTCACTGCTGATCCGTGAATTTCGCCGGTTGTCAGGCAAGACAATCGACGTTCGTATTGGTCGGGTCATTGGCTGGGATGAGCTGGAGCCAATAGCGGACCGCAAGCGCCTGCTCGAATTTCTTTACGACGCTGTCTTCTCGCTCGAGCCCCAGACAAACTAGCCACGGCGCTTCCGCTTAAAAAGTCGCAAAAGTGCTCTATATCTTTGTCTCTATGCATTTCCGGACGGAAAATCGCTTCACACTTTTCCTGGAAATGCTTTAGTCGAGCGGCTCTTCACCACCGGCCGGCTGATCCGCGACCGCAGCAGTGCTTGCACCATCCTTCGCCAAAACTTCGACGTCCTGATTTCGGCCGGCAACGACCTTGAAATCGCGTTGATAGATGCGGTCCTTGTTCTTGGCGATAATCACATATTCACCTTCCGCCAAGACGATGGATGCGAAAGCACCAACGCTTTCACGCACAATATCGCCTGATGTGGTCAATACCGACCAGGCCGTATCAGCCAAAGCTTCGCCACCCGCCTCACGCACAAGCTTCAAGGTCAGCTGTGCTGCCCGGTGCTCCACATTGGCTTCGGTTATCTTGCCGGCCTCAACCCGGATATCTGCGCGGATAACGGCATTCGCCGTGCCGTAGTTGGATACGATCTGATAGGTGCCGGCGTTGAGGCGTACAACGCTGTCTGGCTTCACATCCGGAATAATCAGGGCACGTTCGCCGTTCGAGTCCTCGTGATCTTCATAAATCGAGAATCTCAGTTGATCCGGAGGAATGCGCCCGCCACCCGAAAGAACAGCGTTGAGTTTAACGCCGCCAGCATCGAGGATCATCGTCTCGGTGCGCTTGGAGCGCGTCATCGTAATGCGCTTGGTCGCGCCTGCACGTCCGAAAGCCACATGCACGAGATAACTGCCTGGCGCGAGATTGAACGATGTCGTGCCCCCCTTGGAGGTAGCCAACAATGCGAGCTTACCATCGTCACCGGGTTCCGGGGAGAACACCCGCCAGACAAGGCCCCGCCCAATAGGGTCAGCTTCCTCCGAGAGTTTGGCAGACAGCACCAGTTCCGGTTCGTTGGCAAGCGGGTTGTTTGCAGGCGCCTTGGGGTTGGCGTATTCTTTGAGATTCGGGATACTGGGCAGTTCGACGGCCGGCGCCTGAGGCAAGTCCGGGGCCAGCGCTTGCCCCCACGCGCCAGATATCGTGGCGAGCAGACCTGCAAACGCCATCGCAGCGCGCAGCCGCTCTCGCTTACGGCGCTTGCCGCCCATTGAAAAACTCTGGATTACACCCATGAGACGGTTTGATCCGAAGCCGGTGGCAATTTCAAGGCTTTTTCTTTAAGCGCATATCTTTACTTGGCCGACGAAACCACCACATTGTCCGCGCATCGCTAACAGGACCACTGCATTATTCCATGGATACATCTGTTTCCCCCTCCGTCATTGAATTCTTGTCAACGCGCAGCTCGACGCCGATCTCAGCCATTGGGCTTCCTGCCCCATCTGACGGTGAAATCGAAACCATGGTTCGCATCGCCTCACGTGTACCCGACCACGGCCGTCTGACGCCCTGGCGCTTCATCATCTACCGGGGAGAGGCACAGGAACAGGTTGGGAAATATCTCGCAGATCTCGCCGAGGAGCGGGAAGGTCCGCTGACCGACCAGCGCCGCGAGCAGGAATTGAAGCGCTTTGCCCGTGCGCCACTGGTCATCGGCGTGATATTTGCGCCGGTCGAACATCACATTCCTGAGTGGGAACAGTTTTTGTCGTCCGGGGCTGCGGCCATGAAACTATGCCTCGCGGCGAATGCCCTTGGCTATGCCACGAACTGGATAAGCAACTGGTATTCCTCCGATGAAAAGGGGCGTGCGCTGCTCGGATTGGCGCCGCGCGAGCGAGTAGCGGGGTTTGTTCACATCGGCACGTGTCCGCAAAAAGTGCCGGAACGGCCGCGTCCGGAGATCAAGGATATTCTTTCCGAATATTCCGGGCCCTGGGAAGGCTGAAATGTTCTACAGATATGAAGATGGTCACGGCTTGCCGCACGATCCGTTGAAGGCAATCGTCTCGCCGCGTCCCATCGGTTGGATTTCCAGCAGATCGAAAGAGGGCAAGGTGAATCTCGCACCTTACTCCTTCTTCAACATGATCAGCACCAAGCCTTGTCTGCTGATGTTCTCCTCGGAAGGTTATAAGGACAGCGTTGCCTTCATCGAGGAGACAGGCGAGTTCGCCGCGAGATCTGGTGAGCGCAAACCTCGCCGTGCCCATGAATGCGACGTCGGTAAATGCTCCACGCGGCGTCAGTGAATTCGAGTATTCAGGATTGACGCCGACGGATTGTTCCCTGATCGGCGCACCGCGCGTTGCTGAAGCTTATGCTACACTCGAATGCATATTGACGGATGTCCAAAACCCGAAGGACCGACACGGCAACCCGGTCAGCGCCTTTATGGTCATTGGCGAGGTAGTCGGAGTTCACATCGATGAGGCAATCCTCACCAATGGCCTCGTTGACATCACAAAGGCACAGCCCGTGTCGCGTCTCGGCTACATGGATTTTGCTACGGTATCCGAGACATTTCAGATGTTCCGGCCAAGATGGGATGAATCAGGAAGCTGATCCGGCACGGGCGATGAGCCGTTCAGCCCGGCGCAGATGCGGGCGATCGAACATCTGGCCATCGATACCGATGACCCCTGCTGACGGCTCCGCCGTAAAGGCCGCGACAATCTTTCTGGCGTGATCGACGGCTTCGGGTGACGGCGTGAATGCCTGATTGATGATTGGTACCTGCGCCGGATGAATCGCAAGCTTGCCGGTAAATCCGTCGCGCTCGGCATCTGCGCATTCACGCGCCAGACCCTCGTCATCGCGGTAGTTGATATAGACCGTATCGATCGCTGCGACCTCCGCCGCCGATGCACCAAGTATTGTCACCGCTCGAGCAAGCCGGAACACATCGGTGTACCTGCCTGCCTCGTCGCGGGCCGCGCGCGCTCCAATCACGGCGGACAGGTCTTCGGCGCCCCAGCTGAGGCCGATCAGGCGTGTCGAGGCATCGGGATAGCTCGACGCTGAAAGCGTTCCGATTGCCGTTTCGGTGATGATGGCGATGATCTGTGTTGCACCTTCAGCAACGCCTGCTCGTGCCTCGTGAACGTTGAGCTTTGCCGCGAGACGCGTTACGTCCTTGCCGCTGTTGGACTTCGGCAAGAGAATGCCGTGGGGCAGAGCCGGCATCACCGCTGTGAGATCGTCATCCGCCAGCCCACTGGCCAGATCGTTGATACGGACGAACAGGCGAGGCGAGGGGCGCTCATGATTGGCCGTCAAAAAGTTTGCGGCGATCTTTCGGGCTGTTTCCTTGCGTTCCGCACTGACAGAGTCCTCAAGATCGATCAGCAATACATCGGCTCCGCTGGTCAGGCCTTTCTCCAGTTTCTTCTCCGAATCGCCCGGAATGAACAGAAGCGAGCGCATCAGGCAGCACTCTTCGACTTCATCATGGCCTGCCGTGTGCATTTGGCGACGAGCACGCCGAATTGATTGAAGGCCCGGTGCTCAAACTCGACGATGCCGCGATCGGGCTTCGATTTCGATCGCCTCGCCGAGATCACCTGGGTTTCCACGCGCACGGTATCGCCATGAAACAAAGGGGCGGGGAACGTAACATCCGTCATGCCGAGGTTGGCAATCGTTGTGCCAATTGTTGTATCGTTGACGGAAATACCAATCATCAAGCCAAGTGTGAACAGGGAATTGACGAGTGGTTTACCCCATTCGGTCTTTCCGGCGAACTCGAAATCGATGTGCAGCGGTTGCGAATTCAACGTCATGACCGAAAACAGCATATTGTCGCTTTCAGTGACCGTCTTGCGGAGCGTGTGCTGAAATACATGTCCGATTTCAAAGTCTTCCAGATATAGCCCGGCCATGATGTCTCGCGTCTCCTCACTGCTTTGGCGGCAGACTAAGGCGGCTTCGTCCGGATCGCAACAAGGGAAGGGTTTCACCCGAACATGGTTAACCGATATGGTGAACCGATCGTAAACCTTTTTGTCCTACTGTCGAAAACAAGCACAGACTTGGGGGCGAAAGAGTAATGTCGGTTCAGCACTATCTGAAAATGATCGATAATGCTTCGGTGGCACAGCGGTGCCATGCGGCGGCGGCTTTGGCCCATATCTATCTGCAGTCCGATCTCGACTTCGATGAGCGTTGTTCCACTGAAGCTGTCTTGACACTTCTTCTCGACGACCCTTCGCCAAAGGTCCGTCTGGCGCTTGCCGAAGCTTTTTCGAACAGCGCCCACGCGCCAGCCCATATTGTCACCAGCCTGGCGCATGACCAGATCGAGATCGCCACTTATATGCTCGGACGATCCATGCTCCTCAGCGATGCGGATCTGGTGGATTGTGTCGCTGGCGGAAGTGGTGAGGCGCAAAGCGTTATTGCCGCCAGACCGAAAGTGTCGTTCGCTGTCAGCGCCGCAATTATCGAAATTGGCGAGACCATTGCGGTTTTGGAACTCTTGCGCAACACCCAGGCACAGATTGCCGACATTAGCTTCCGCCGATTGATCGAACGCCTTGGTCATGTGGCTGAGATACGCTCTCTTCTCGTCGAAGATGGACGTCTGCCTGCTGATTGCCGCCACTCTCTGGCGATCCGCATCGCGGAAGCCTTGTGCCAGATGGATATGGTCATGGTTCTGATGGGTGAGAGAAGGGCAAAGCGCGTGACGCAGGAAGCCTGCCTCAAGGCATCCATCAGCCTCGTAACGACAACGCCGGCAGAGGAATATCCCATTCTCATCGAGCACTTGCAGCTACGGGGCGACCTTACGACTGCCTTCGTAATCCGCATCGTCGCGTCGGGAAAGATTGATTTCTTCGGTGCCATTCTGGTGGCGCTCTCCGGATATGACCTCGTGCGCGTTCGTAACTTGCTCGTCGATGGCCGCGCTGCAGCGCTTGACGCATTGTTCCGCGCTGCAGGCCTTCCCGACGGTACGCATCAGGCCTTGGTGGTGGCGCTCCAGGCTTGGCGCAGCATTGCCAAAGGCAAGCGGATGATAGGATCCCAGGAAGTCGTGCGCATGATGATCGAACATGTCGCACCAATGGATCGCAGTGGTGTTCTCCTCGCGGCGAACGACGATCTGCTCTCTTTGCTCAAGCGACTCTATCTCGATGCGATTCGGGAAAATGCACGCGAGCATGCTCTGGCAATTGTCGCCGCTTGAGGGCCAGACCGCTGTCCCACCTGATTATTGATTACAAAATGGGTCGTGCGGTTGATCGAATAAATCAGCGCGCCGGTTCGAAATGATGCAATATTGCTTTTTTGATCGCGCAAGTGCGTTCAATTATCCAATTGCGCGGCTGCAACACTATTGATATCAATATGTTATATGAATTATCTCACAGAATTGTCAAAAGGACGCAAACACTTCAGAAAATAAGACAGTATTACTGACCTAATAGTTTCATGCTAAAATGCCGAAACGATATGTATGGTTGGGAGGTCGAAAACATGTCTGATGATGGTCCCCTTGGTAAATTTGGTCCGCTTAGTCTGCATGTTCCGGAACCTGCGGTGCGGCATGGCGGTGAGCCAGATTTTTCCAATGTAAATATTCCCGAGGCTGGATCTGTCCGGCGTCCCGACGTCGACACCAATCCCGAGGAGATCCGCGATCTCGCATTTTCGATCATTCGAGTACTAAGCCGCGATGGCGAAGCGGTCGGGCCTTGGGCCGGATTATTGACTCATGATCAGTTGATTGAAGGTTTGCGCCATATGATGACGCTGCGCACCTTCGACGCGCGCATGCAGATTGCCCAGAGGCAGGGCAAGACCTCCTTTTACATGCAGCACCTCGGCGAGGAGGCGGTCAGCTGCGCTTTTCGCAAGGCGCTTGCGCCCGGCGACATGAATTTTCCGACCTATCGTCAGGCGGGCCTGCTAATTGCGGGCGATTATCCGATGGTCGAAATGATGTGCCAGATCTATTCCAACGAGCGCGATCCGCTCAAGGGCCGCCAACTGCCGATCATGTATTCGTCGAAGGAACACGGTTTCTTCTCGATCTCCGGCAATCTTGCCACGCAGTATATTCAGGCTGTCGGCTGGGCCATGGCCTCCGCCATCAAGAACGATTCCAAGATCGCCGCTGGATGGATCGGTGACGGCTCCACCGCCGAATCCGATTTCCACGCATCACTGGTCTTCGCCTCGACGTACAAGGCGCCAGTCGTACTCAACATCGTCAACAATCAGTGGGCAATTTCAACGTTCCAAGGTATCGCACGGGGCGGTTCCGGCACGTTTGCCGCACGCGGTCTTGGCTTTGGTATTCCGGCGCTGCGTGTTGACGGCAATGATTATCTCGCTGTCTTTGCCGTCGCAAAATGGGCCATAGAGCGGGCGCGGCGCAACCTCGGCCCGACTTTGATCGAATATGTCACCTATCGGGTGGGCGCACATTCCACATCTGACGATCCTTCCGCCTATCGGCCGAAGACCGAGTCCGATGCCTGGCCGCTTGGCGATCCGATCGTGCGGCTGAAGAACCATCTGATCGGCCGCGGGGTTTGGTCAGACGAGCGTCACAAGCAGACGGAAGCCGAAATTCTCGACACGGTTATTGCCGCGCAGAAAGAGGCCGAAAGCTTCGGCACGCTGCATGCCGGCGGCAAGCCTTCGGCCCGGGATATGTTCGAGGGAGTGTACGAGGAAATGCCGCCGCATCTGCGCCGCCAGCGCCAGCAGGCAGGAGTATAATCCAATGGCTCGCAAAACGATGATCGAAGCCATCCGCGACGCGATGGATATCATGATGGAGCGCGACGACAATGTCGTCGTGTTCGGTGAGGATGTGGGCTTTTTTGGCGGCGTCTTCCGCTGCACGCAGGGGCTGCAGGCGAAATATGGCAAGACGCGCTGTTTCGATGCGCCAATCAGTGAAGCGGGTATTGTCGGCGCAGCAATCGGCATGGCAGCCTACGGCCTGAAGCCCTGCATCGAAATCCAGTTCGCCGATTATGTCTACCCGGCCTACGACCAGATCGTCTCGGAAGCCGCGCGGCTGCGCTATCGCTCCAATGGTGGTTTTACCTGCCCGATCGTCGTGCGCATGCCGGCGGGCGGCGGCATTTTCGGCGGGCAGACCCACAGTCAGAGCCCAGAAGCACTGTTCACCCACGTTTCTGGTTTGAAGGTCGTCGTGCCCTCCAACCCGCACGATGCGAAAGGTCTGCTGATCGCGGCGATCGAAGACCCGGATCCCGTGATCTTTCTTGAACCCAAACGTCTCTACAATGGTCCGTTCGATGGTCATCATGAGCGGCCAGTTACGCCCTGGTCGAAGCACGATCTCGGCGATGTGCCCGACGGCCACTATACCGTGCCGCTCGGCAAGGCAATCAAACGCCGCGAAGGTTCGCAGCTGACCATTCTGGCCTATGGTACCATGGTTTATGTGGCTGAGGCCGCCGCCGAGGAACACGGCATCGATGCGGAAATCATCGATCTGCGTACGCTGCTGCCGCTCGATCTTGAAACAATCGTCGAATCCGTCTCGAAGACCGGACGCTGCGTCATCGTGCATGAAGCAACCTTGACCTCCGGCTTCGGTGCCGAACTGGCTGCACTGGTTCAAGAGCATTGCTTCTACAAGCTGGAAGCACCCGTAGCCCGAGTGACCGGTTGGGATACGCCATATCCGCATGCGCAGGAGTGGGATTATTTCCCAGGGCCGACGCGGGTCGGACGCGCGCTTGTCGAAACGCTGGAGGGATAGATGGGCGAATATGTCATAAAATTGCCGGATGTCGGTGAAGGCGTTGCGGAAGCCGAACTTGTCGAGTGGAATGTCAAAATCGGTGATCTGGTACGGGAGGACACGGTCCTTGCCGCGGTCATGACCGACAAGGCAACGGTCGAGATTCCGTCGCCGGTCGACGGCGAAATCATCTGGCTTGGCGGTGAGATCGGGCAGGTGCTCGCTATCGGATCGCCGCTCGTCCGCCTGAAGATCGAGGGCGAAGGACACACCGCCGAACCCGAGCCAGCCAAACCGGTGAAGGCGGAGGCGCCCGAACCTGCGGTAAAAAAAGCCGAAGCGCCAAAACCGCAGCCAGAAAAGGCAAAATCCAAACCCGTCACGGAGACGGAAACGCCATTGGTTGCACCGCGTGTCCTTAGCGGCAGTGCGCCGCGCGGCGAGGGTGAGAAGCCTCTGGCGTCCCCAGCCGTTCGCCTGCGGGCTCGCGAAGCCGGTGTCGATCTTCGTCAGGTCAGCGGCACCGGGCCGGCCGGGCGGATTACGCATGAAGACCTCGAAGCCTTCTTCGCGCGCGGATCGCAGAAGCCGGGTATTGCAGCCCTCGCACCGGACAGTTCCATCAAGGAGATCAAGGTCGTCGGACTGCGCCGTAAGATTGCGGAAAAAATGGCGATTGCCAAATCGCACATTCCGCACATCACCTATGTTGAGGAGATCGATGTTACTTCACTGGAAGAGTTGCGCGCGATGCTCAACTCCAAGAAGCGTGCCGATCAGCCGAAACTGACCATCCTGCCGTTCCTCATGCGGGCCATGGTGAAGGCGATTGCCGACCAGCCGCAGCTCAACGCGCTTTACGACGATGAGGCGAACATCATCCATCAGCACGGTGGCGTGCACATTGGCATCGCGGCGCAGACGCCGAACGGGCTCGTGGTCCCTGTCGTCAAGCACGCCGAGGCGCGTACGCTTTGGGATTGTGCCGCCGAGGTCAACCTTTTGGCCGATGCAGCGAAGACCGGCTCCGCCACCCGCGAACAGCTTAGCGGCTCAACGATCACCATCACGTCGCTTGGCAGCATGGGCGGCGTAGTGACGACCCCCGTCATCAATTATCCGGAAGTGGCGATCATCGGCGTCAACAAGATCAGTGTAAGACCGGTCTGGGATGGGACGAACTTCATCCCGCGCAAGATGATGAACCTGTCGTCGAGCTTCGATCACCGGGTTATCGACGGCTGGGATGCGGCCGTGTTCATCCAGCGCATCAAAACACTGCTCGAAACACCAGCATTGATTTTCGTGGAGGGCTGAACCCATGAAGGATATTTCCTGTAAGTTGCTGGTCATCGGTGCGGGTCCCGGTGGCTATGTCTGCGCCATTCGCGCCGGACAACTGAATGTCGACACAGTCATCGTCGAGGCCGCCAAGGTCGGCGGCACATGCCTCTTGGTCGGCTGCATACCCTCGAAGGCGTTGATCCACGCGGCCGATGAATTCGCTAAAGTCGCGCATTTCGCCGCAAAGCAGACGCCGCTTGGCATTTCGGTTGGCGACCACTCCATCGACTTCTCCAAGACCATCGCCTGGAAAGACGGGATCGTCAGCCGCCTCAACAATGGCGTTGCCGGGCTTTTGAAGAAAGCCAACGTCAAGATCGTCACCGGCAAGGCGAAATTCCGCGATGGCAAGACGGTCGAGGTGGAAACCCTGACCGGCCAGCAGATCATCCGCGCCGAGAACGTGGTGATCGCTACAGGTTCCGCCCCAGTCGAAATCCCCTCGCTGCCATTTGGCGGCAATGTCATTTCTTCTTCGGAAGCGCTGGCGTTGCAGCAGGTTCCCGAAAAGCTGGTCGTTGTCGGCGGAGGTTATATCGGTCTCGAACTCGGCACCGCATATGCCAAGCTTGGCTCGAAGGTCACGGTCGTCGAGGCACTGCCGAAGATCCTGCCACAGTACGATGCGGAACTGACGCGGCCTGTCTCGCGACATCTTTCAGAGCTTGGCGTGATGGTGCTGACCGGCGTGAAAGCCAAGGGAATGAGCGCCAAGGGCGACGCATTGCTGATCGAGACGGCGGATGGCAAGGATGACAAGATTGCTGCCGACAAGGTTCTGGTCACCGTCGGTCGCAAGCCCGTTACCACCGGCTGGGGACTTGAGGAAATCGACATCGACATGGATGGCCGCTTTGTGCGCATCGATGACAAGTGCCGCACCTCAATGCGCGGCGTCTATGCGATCGGCGATGTGACGGGCGAACCCATGCTCGCGCACCGCGCCATGGCGCAGGGCGAGATGGTGGCGGAAATCATAGCCGGTGAAAACCGCAGCTGGGACAAACGCGCAATCGCCGCGGTCTGTTTCACTGACCCGGAGATCGTCTCCGTTGGCCTTTCTCCCGACGAGGCGAAAGCGGCGGGCCACGAAGTCAAGATTGGCCTCTTCCCATTTGCCGCCAATGGCCGCGCCATGACACAGGAAGGCGAGGAAGGGTTCGTGCGGGTCGTTGCCGCAGCCCGCAATCATCTGATCCTTGGCATCCAGGCGGTCGGGCAGGGCGTGTCCGAGCTCTCGGCCTCTTTCGCGCTAGCGTTGGAAATGGGCGCACGGCTCGAAGATATTGCCGGAACGATCCACGCCCACCCAACGCAGAGCGAAGGCTTCCATGAGGCTTCGCTCAAGGCGTTGGGACATGCGCTGCATATCTAGGTCGCTGTCGTTGGCTTTGGTCTGGCTGACGTCCGCGCCTGCGTAAAGCTGGGCTAGATATCCAGCTCTTCGACGAATGCCGCGCGATCCTGGATAAACCGGAAGCGGGCGTCCGGCCGGGTACCCATCAGATCATCGACAGCAAGCTTGGTTTCGTTGGCCCATTCCTCGTCGATTTGGACGCGCAGCAAGGTCCGCTTCTTGCGATCCATCGTCGTTTCCTTGAGCTGGTCGGCGCGCATTTCGCCGAGACCCTTGAATCGGCCGATTTCGATCTTGCCTTTGCCGGTGAACATCGTCTTGAGAAGCTCGTCCTTGTGAGCGTCATCTCGGGCATAGGCGACCTTGCCGCCTTGTGCGAGGCGATAAAGCGGCGGCACGCCGAGGAACAGATGGCCGTTGCGAATGAGCTCAGGCATTTCCTGATAGAAGAACGTGATAAGCAGCGACGCGATATGTGCGCCGTCGACATCCGCGTCGGTCATGATGATGACGCGATCATAACGCAGGTCCTCATCGCGATATTTGGATCGGGTGCCGCAGCCGAGCGCCAGGATAAGATCGCCAATCTGCTGGTTCGCCGTCATCTTCTCGCGGCCCGCACTGACGACGTTCAAGATCTTTCCGCGCAAGGGTAGAACAGCCTGTGTGGCGCGGTCGCGCGCCTGCTTGGCCGAGCCGCCAGCGCTGTCGCCTTCGACGATGAACAGTTCAGCACCCAGAGCGCCGGTCTGGCTGCAATCGGCCAGCTTGCCAGGCAAGCGTAGCTTCTTCACCGCGGATTTGCGGTTGACCTCTTTTTCCTGGCGGCGTTTGACGCGTTCTTCGGCGCGATCCACGACCCAGTCGAGCAGCTTCGATGCTTCCTGTGGCGAGGCAGCAAGCCAATGGTCGAACGGGTCGCGAATGGCATTCTCAACAATCCGCTGCGCTTCGACGGTTGCGAGCTTGTCCTTGGTCTGGCCGACAAATTCCGGCTCGCGAATGAAAACGGAAAGCATGGCCGCAGACGAGATCATCACGTCATCGGTGGTGATGATCGAGGCGCGCTTGTTGCCGGTGAGGTCAGCATAGGCCTTGAGACCACGGGTGAGGGCGATGCGCAGGCCCGCTTCGTGGGTGCCGCCCTCGCCGGTCGGGATCGTGTTGCAGTAGGAATTGACGAAGCCGTCACCACCATGCCAGGCGACCGCCCATTCCAGTGCGCCGTGGCCACCGGATTTGTCGGTCTTGCCGGCGAACATTTCGCGTGTGACCTGAAATTCCTTGCCCAATGACGCAGCCAGATAATCTTTCAGGCCGCCGGGAAAATGAAATACCGCTTTATCGGGCGTGGGGTCCTTCGGATCGAGCAATGACGGCGCGCAATTCCAGCGAATTTCGACACCGCCGAAAAGATAGGCCTTCGATCGCGCCATCTTGTAGAGGCGGGCGGGATCAAATTTTGCGCCCTGTCCAAAAATCTCGGCGTCGGGGTGGAATGTCACACGCGTGCCGCGGCGGTTTTGGACTTCGCCGATCTCTTCAATGGGTCCAAGTGCCTTGCCGCGCGAAAAACGCTGGCGATACAGTTTGCGGTTACGGGCGACCTCAACCTCGCAATGATCGGACAGCGCATTGACCACCGAAACACCCACGCCGTGCAGACCGCCGGAAGTTTCATAGACTTTTGAGTCGAACTTGCCGCCAGCATGCAGGATGGTCATGATGACTTCGAGCGCCGATTTGTCCTTGAATTTGGGGTGGGCATCGACCGGCATTCCGCGGCCGTTGTCGGTTACCGACAGATAGCCGTTTTCATCGAGATCGATGTCGATGAAATTGGCATGGCCTGCGACGGCCTCGTCCATGGAATTGTCAATGACTTCGGCAAACAGATGGTGCATTGCCCGCTCATCCGTACCGCCGATATACATGCCCGGACGACGGCGGACTGGCTCCAGGCCCTCCAGAACCTCAATATCAGCCGCACTGTAGCTGCCGCTGTTGTCGGGTGTTGGGCGGGGCGGAGTCTTTGCTGCGGATGCGGGAACGGTCCTCACGGGTGCCACCGGCGCGGCGGCGGGCTCCGGCCGCGTCTGGCCGACTGCTGCCTGCCGTTCGCGGGCAGTTTTCACTATCCTCGAAAAAAGGTCGTTATTATCATCCATGGTCTTGTTCGGCCAATATTATCAAGATCTCGAATCACTCCCGATCTTTGCATGCTTCATTGGGAAACGCGATGGGAGTTCGCGATCTGTTCCGGGCTTCACCACAGAACTATGCGATGAATCCCCACGTTTCAAGCGGCCTTCAAGCTGGCGACAACGTTTTCCAATTGCTCGATCCTCTGACCAAGACGCTCATGATCGTTCTTGAGGACCTGGAGTTCCACCGTCAGGATGGACGCATCGTCGCGGGTTACACTCTCAACAGGAGACTGTCCGATGCCGTGGATGAGCCATGTTGGGGTAACGCCGAGAAATCCGGCAAGCATGACCAGCCTGTTGGCGCGTGGCTCGGATCGATCCGACTCCCATGCGGCGATGGTCTGCGGCTTGACGCCTATCCGCCCGGCAACCTCGCTGACACTCATCGATTTGGCATCGCGAGCGCGCGACAGCCGCCCGCCCAGCGTATCCAGGTCAGGGGTTTCGGTCATGATATTGGCGTGAAAGGCCATTCTATTCTCCAATTTCTTCCTATTTTGGGGATTTTTACAAACCCTTTGCACCATTCATGGGCCCAAAAGTCAAATTTGCTCGTTGGGGCCGTGCTTTTGCGCGTGCGTCGAGATTGCATTTTTCGACAGAGCCGATATGCCAGCAAGTCCTGCCAGCCGGTACGTCCAGAAAGGTCATCGCCATGGAAAACACAACCTCACAACAGTTGAGGGGCGTTTCAACGATGGCCGTTGCCATGTTCTTTCTGCCGATGATGGATGCCATCGCCAAATGGCTCTCGACCGTGGATACCCTGCCGCCAGCCACCGTAACACTTTCCCGCTTTGTAGTTCAGACGATCCTGACGCTGATCATCGTTCTTGCGCTGACAGGCGTTGGTTCGTTGAGACCCGTCAAGTTGTGGGGTAACCTGTTTCGCGGCTTTCTGATGGGAATCGGCAGCCTGTGTTTCTTTGCGGCCGTCAAATATATGCCGCTCGCTGACGCCATGGCGGTGTTCTTCGTTGAGCCGCTGATGCTGACGCTGCTCTCCGCGCTGATCCTCAAGGAACAGGTGGGCTGGCGCAGGCGCATCGCCGTTGCAGTCGGTTTCGTCGGAACGTTGATCGTCATTCAGCCGAGCTGGGAACTGTTCGGCTGGGTTTCGCTGTTGCCGCTCGGTACCGCGACACTCTTCGCCATTTATCTGATCTTGAACCGTCGCTATGGCGATGCCGATACTCCGCTGGTCATGCAGCTTTATGCCGGGATCGGCGGCACGATTACCGTGGTGGCTGCACTTTTCCTTGGCGCAATGTTCGACGTGAGCGATATGACGCTCGAAATGCCATCGGGCGGCCTGTCGTGGCTTTTACTGGTTGCGATCGGTGCAATCGCCACCGGCGGGCATCTCCTGGTCGTTCAAGCCTCGCGGCTGGCGCCGGCATCGTTGCTTGCGCCCTTCCAGTATCTCGAAATTGTCATGGCGGTGATCATCGGGCTCGTCGTTTTCAACGAATTCCCGACGGCATCGAAATGGCTGGGGATTGCGATCATCATTGCCTCGGGTGCCTATGTGGTCTGGCGCGAGGGCAAGAAACGTCATGCGCAGGAGCCGGCATACAATTGACAGGAAGCAGTTGAGCAAACCCGCGATTGGCAATAGAAACAAGGACGTATTGGGAGGTCCATTAGTGTTCAAGAAAATCCTGATTGCCAATCGTGGCGAAATAGCCTGCCGCGTCATCAAAACCGCGCGCAAGATGGGAATTGCCACTGTTGCGGTCTATTCGGATGCCGATCGCGATGCAGTTCATGTGGAAATGGCGGACGAGGCGGTTCATATCGGTCCCGCCGCGGCTTCCGAAAGTTACCTTGTCGCGGACAAGATCATCGCAGCATGCAAGCAAACCGGCGCGGAAGCCGTCCACCCCGGCTACGGGTTCCTCTCCGAACGCGCCTCCTTCTGTGAAGCGCTGGAAAAGCAGGGGGTCATCTTCATCGGGCCGAAGCCGAAGGCGATCATCGCCATGGGCGACAAGATCGAATCGAAGAAATTCGCCAATGAGGCAAAGGTCAACACCGTTCCGGGTTTCCTCGACATTATCACCGATCCCACCCATGCGGAGAAGATCGCCGGCGAAATCGGTTATCCGGTGATGATAAAGGCTTCCGCCGGCGGCGGCGGCAAGGGCATGCGCATCGCCTGGAGCAAGTCGGAAGTGCGCGACGGCTTCGAGCGCGCCACCTCGGAAGCGCGCAATTCTTTTGGTGATGACCGCGTCTTCATCGAAAAGTTCGTCGTCGATCCGCGTCACATCGAAATCCAGGTGCTTGCCGACGGTTATCGCAACTGCATCTATCTGGGCGAGCGCGAATGTTCGGTGCAGCGACGCAACCAGAAGGTGGTTGAAGAAGCGCCGTCGCCATTCCTCGATGAAAAGACCCGCAAGGCCATGGGCGAGCAGGCGGTGGCACTTGCCAAGGCTGTCGATTACCAGAGCGCGGGAACAGTCGAGTTCATCGTCGACAAGGACCGCAACTTCTACTTCCTCGAGATGAATACGCGCCTGCAGGTGGAGCATCCGGTGACCGAGCTGATCACCGGCATCGATCTGGTCGAACAGATGATCCGCATCGCCACTGGAGAAAAGCTGGCGATCAAACAGGCCGATGTGAGGCTCAATGGGTGGGCGGTCGAGAGCCGGCTATACGCAGAGGATCCATACCGTAATTTCCTGCCGTCCATCGGCCGGCTGACGCGCTATCGCCCGCCAGCGGAGGGGCCTGTCGGCAAGGCCATCATCCGCAATGATACCGGCGTGACCGAAGGCTCGGAAATCTCGATGTTTTATGACCCGATGGTCGCCAAGCTTTGCACCTGGGCGCCAACACGGCTTGAAGCAATCGATGCCATGGCAGATGCGTTGGACACGTTCGTCGTTGACGGGATCGAGCACAATATCCCGTTTCTTGCCACGCTCATGCAACATCCGCGCTGGCGGGAAGGACGGCTATCGACCGGTTTCATTGCCGAGGAGTTCCCGGAAGGGTTCAAGGCAATTTCGCCGGCGCCGGAGGATCGCGATATCCTCGCAGCAATTGTGCTGGCCGTGGAACTGGTGCGCAAGGAGCGGCTGGACCGTCTCAGTGACCGCCTGCGTCCACATACCGGCAAGATCCGTGCCGAATGGGAGGTGCGGATTGGTGATGACTACGTGCCTGCTACGATTCGCAAGAGCACGGCGAAGCCTCCAGTGAAGATCGAGCTTTCGCTGCATGGCCGCGAGGTGGTTACCATTCGCAGTGACTGGCAGCCCGGCGATGCCGTCTGGGACGGCTATGTCGACGAGCGCGCAATAAAAGCGCAGCTGCGCCCGATGCTCAACGGCATGCGCATCGACTGGAAGGGCATGTCGGTCATCGGTTACGCCATGCAGAAGCATGTGGCAGCGCTGGAAAAGCTGATGCCGGTGAAATTGCCGCCTGACACTTCGAACTTGCTGCTCTGTCCGATGCCGGGCCTGATAGTCTCGATCAATGTGACAGAAGGCGAGGAGGTCAAGGCGGGCGAGACGCTGGCGATCGTTGAGGCGATGAAAATGGAAAACGTATTGCGGGCCGATCGCGACCTGACTGTCTCCGTGATCAACGCCAAGCAGGGCGACAGCCTGGCGGTCGACGCCGTGATCATGGAGTTCGTGTAATTCGCTGGACTGCTCCGAACACGTTTTTGAACGATTCATGCAAAGCCCGGTCGAGATCGTGCATTTCCACCGGCAGGCCCAGATCAACGAGGCTCGTGACGCCGTGGCCGCGCACGCCGCAGGGTACGATGCCGTCGAAATGTGTGAGGTCTGGTTCCACGTTGATCGAGATGCCATGGAAGCTGACCCATTTGCGCAGACGGATACCGATGGCGGCGATCTTGTCCTCTGCCGGCGAGCCGTCGGGCAGGGCGGGCCGCTCCGGCCGCATGACCCAGACGCCGACGCGGTCCTCGCGCCGCTCGCCTTTCACGTTGAACGAAGCGAGCGTGGAAATGATCCATTGCTCCAGCGCCGTGACAAAGGCGCGGATATCCTCGCGGCGCCGTTTCAGGTCGAGCATCACATAGGCGACACGCTGTCCCGGCCCATGATAGGTATATTCGCCGCCTCGGCCTGTTGCATAGACCGGGAAACGGTCGGAGACGAGAAGATCTGTCGCCTTGGCACTGGTGCCGGCCGTGTAGAGCGGCGGATGTTCGACGAGCCAGACCAGTTCGCGCGCGGTGCCTTCGCGAATCGCCGCGACGCGCTGCTCCATGAACGCAAGCGCCGCATCATAGTCGGTAAGGCCATCGGCGATCAGCCATTCCACCGGAAACGATTCGTCGTGAGGCAAGAATGCGGGGACGAGATCGTCGCGATTGGTTTTCATGATGCAAATTCAGATCCGGTTGTCATTGCCTGTCGTGAAATCCGCGAAATTGCCACCAAAACAGTGATTGGCGGGGTTTCAAGGGGTTCCCGATGGGTGCGCCGGATATGGACCTTTTCCGGCCAGATTTCCAGTCTGGCGTTGCGGACCAATGTTTCTGACAGCTTTGTGAAAAACAATCACGATATATGACGATAGGGCTTGTTTAGCTGAAACCTATTTGCTACATGCCGCGAGCCGACACGTTCGGCTTCTACCACAGTGCGGTCGTGGCGGAATTGGTAGACGCGCAGCGTTGAGGTCGCTGTGTCGCAAGACGTGGAAGTTCGAGTCTTCTCGACCGCACCATTCTCCCCAAAATCAAAAAGCAATCGTCCCCGTCGGGAAGGTTGCGATATATATAAAGGCGACTTCGTGCCAGAACACGTCGCGGGGAAGAAACTCAATGCAGGGCCCTCGGGCTAGGATCACCCAAACAAAGGGAGTTTGGTTCATTGGCCTCACATGACGATCCGCTGCTGCAGCCCTATCAGCTCAAACATCTGCGGCTCAAGAACCGCATCATGTCGACCAGTCACGAGCCGGCCTATTCCGAAGACGGCATGCCGAAGGAGCGCTACCGGCTGTACCATGCGGAAAAAGCCAAGGGCGGTATCGCACTGACGATGACCGCGGGTTCCGCGGTGGTTTCGCGCGAGTCGCCTCCGGCCTTCGGAAATCTGCATGCCTATAAGGATGAGATTGTGCCATGGCTGCGCGAACTGACAGATGATTGTCATGAGCATGGTGCTGCCGTCATGATTCAGCTGACGCATCTTGGCCGCCGCACCAGCTGGAACAAGGGGGACTGGTTGCCGGTGGTTTCGGCTTCGCCCGTGCGGGAGCCGGCGCATCGCGCCTTTCCGAAGGAGGCGGAGGAATGGGATCTCGAGCGGATCACTGCCGATTATGCTTCGGCCGCGCAGCGCATGCAGGCCGCTGGGCTCGATGGTATCGAGCTCGAGGCCTACGGCCATCTGATGGACGGCTTCTGGTCGCCTGCAACCAACCGGCGTGACGACGAATATGGCGGCACGCTCGATAACCGTCTGCGCTTCACCTGGGCTGTGATCGATGCTGTGCGCAAATCGGTCGGTCCGGACTTTATCGTCGGCATCCGCATGGTGGCGGATGAGGACTGGGAGCAGGGGCTTTCAAAGGACGAGGGCGTCGAGATCGCGCGGCGCGTTGCCGCTTCGGGCAAGTTCGATTTCCTCAATATTATCCGGGGCCACATCGATACGGATGCGGCACTGAACGAGGTGATCCCCATCCAGGGCATGCGGTCCGCACCGCATCTCGATTTCGCCGGTGAAATACGGCAGCAGACTAAATTCCCGACCTTTCACGCCGCGCGCATCGCCGATGTGGCGACGGCACGTCATGCGGTGGCGGAAGGAAAACTCGACATGGTCGGCATGACCCGCGCGCATCTTGCCGATCCGCATATCGTGCGGAAGATCATGGCAGGCGACGAACATCGCATCAGGCCGTGTGTCGGCGCGACCTATTGCCTTGACCGCATCTATGAAGGCGGCGAGGCCCTGTGCATTCACAATGCCGCAACGGGGCGCGAAGCCTCGATGCCGCATGTGATCTCGAAGGCGAATACCCCGCGCAATATCGTCGTAGTCGGTGCTGGTCCAGCCGGCCTTGAGGCTGCACGTGTTGCCGCTGAAAGCGGTCACAGGGTTTCGGTGCTGGAAGCTTCGGACCAGGCTGGCGGTCAGATACGGCTCGCGGCCAAAAATCCGCGCCGCAGGGAGATGATTGGCATTGTCGACTGGCGCCTTGAGGAGCTGGAGCGGCTCGGCGTTTCGATGCGCTACAACGTATGGGCGGAAGCGGGAGACGTGCTGTCGCTCGAACCCGATGTGGTGGTCATTGCGACCGGCGGTCTGCCACAAAACCCGCCGCTGACGGCGGGTGATGAGCTGGTAACGTCGAGCTGGGATATTCTTGCGGGAGCGATCAAGCCGGGTGAGAACGTCTTGCTCTACGACGACAATGGCGGGCACCAGGGCATGAGCGCGGCGGAAATGATCGCCCAGGCCGGTTCCAGGCTGGAGCTTGTCAGTCCTGAACGCTTCTTTGCACCGGAAATGGGCGGCATGAACCATGTGCCTTATATGCGTGCCTTTCAGCAGCAGGGCGTCCGTGTGACGATCAATACGCGGCTGGTCAGCGTTGCGCGAAACGGCAATCAGCTCATAGCGGCGCTTGGCTCGGATTTTGCGCCGGAATATCGCGAGGAACGTCTGGTAGATCAGGTTGTGGTCGAGCACGGCACCCTGCCGATCGATGACCTCTACCGCGAGCTCAAGCCACTGTCGCGCAACGGGGGCGCTGTCGATTATGATCATCTGGTCAATGGCGGTTCGATCTTTCCAGCGCGCGCAGAGGGTGCATTCGATCTCGTTCGGATCGGCGAGCGCAGTTCATTCGCGCAATATTCACGCAGCCATCTATGACGGGTTGCGGTACGCCATCAGATTCTAGCGCGAAGTTGTGATGAGGTCGAAGTGCCTTACTTGCGATTTCTAGCACTTTGCAAGAGCTAGGATGCTGAAATCTCTCTCTCTCTCTCTCTCTCTCTCTCTCTCTCCCAAAGGGGAGAGATGGGCAGCGACAATGCGCTGCCCTTCCTTTTTGGTAAGCTACTGCTTACTGGACAGCAGCCTTGACCTTTTCTGCTACCTCGGCGCTGACCCACTTGGTCCAGATATCCTCATGGTTCTTGAGGAAGTATTTGGCGCCGTCCTCGCCTGTCGCCTGATTGTCGGTCATCCAGGCGAGCAGAGTGTTGACCGTCTTGTTGTCCCATGAACGGGCCTTCAGATAGTCCATGGCCGGGCCTGCCGATTCGCTGAACTTCTTGGTGACAACCGTATCGACTTCAGCGATTTCCCAATCGTTCTTCTTGGGGTCCGGGCAATCGGCAACGGTGTTGCAGCGCTTCCATTCAGCCGCATCGAATTTTGCGCCGTGGTCCAGCTTTACCATCGGGTATTTGCCGAGAATGGCAGTCGGCTCCCAATAATAACCGACCCAGCCTTCCTTGCGCTCATAGGCTTTTGCCAGCGCACCATCGAGACCGGCGGCAGAGCCCGTATCGACGAGGGTGAAGCCTTTCTTCTCGGCATCATAGGCCTTGAAGAACTGTGCGGTCGCAACCGTGCCGCCCCAGCCTGCAGGTCCGTTGAAGACTGCGCCCTTGGACGAGATCTTCTGGAGCCGGGAACAACTCCGGATGTTTCAGCGCGTCGTCAATCGTCTTGATGTCCGGATGGGCATCGGCAAGATATTTCGGGATCCACCATCCTTGAACGCCGCCATCGGAGAGCGACTTGGAGGCATAGACGAGCTTGCCGTCGGCAACTGCCTTGTCCATGATATCGCGCATGAAATCGACCCAGCCTTCGGGGGCGATGTCGGGTTGACCCTTTTCGGTCATCGAGGTGAGGGTTGGTATCGTATCACCCTGAATGATCTCCGCCTGGCAACCATATCCGGACTCGAGAATGATCTTGTCGAGATTGGCGAGGACCTCCGCCGACTGCCAGTTCATGCTGGCAATGGTAACGCTGCCGCATTCCGCTGCCGATGCGCCGCCTGCCGCGCCGAGCAGCGCAAACGCCATGACGCCGCTCAAAAGTAATGCTTTCATCAGAGAACCCCTTTTGTTGATTTTGTGTGATTTGTGGTGATGAGGGTCATACCAATCATGCCCGCACCGAACGCTTCTGATGCGCCCGGCCCGTTGGAAAACAGCAAGGAGAGTATTGGACCATAATTGCAACGATAGCCTTGCCTATTGCTGGCAAGAAGCCCGGATGCGTCAAAGTTTTTGTTCTCTGCGACACGCATCGTGCTGTCGTACGGACGCACTTGCGTTCGCTCGATTGATGGTCAGAATGGCCTGACAATGAAAATTCATTTGGAGGCTTCTCATGCTCGACAAGCGTAGGTTTTACATCAATGGCGAGTGGGTAGCTCCTCTGCAGGCGAATGACCTGGAAGTGATCAACCCGGCGACGGAACAGCCGATTGCTGTTATTTCAATGGGAACTGCCGCGGATATCGACCGCGCCGTAGCGGCTGCCAAGAAGGCCTATCAGACCTATAGCCGGACATCCGCCGAAGAGCGGCTGGCACTGCTGGAAAGGCTGCTGGCAATCTACAAGCGCCGCTACGACGAAGTAGCGCGAACGATCACGCTGGAACTTGGTGCGCCAATCACCATGAGTATGCAGCAGCAGGCCGATGTCGGCGTCGGTCACCTGCAGGGGTTCATCGATGCGTTGAAGAACCTGCATATACGTGAAGAACTGCCCAATGGCGATATTCTCGTGCGCGAACCGATCGGTGTCTGTGGCCTGATCACGCCATGGAACTGGCCAATCAACCAAATTGCTTTGAAGGTGATTCCGGCACTGGCAACGGGGAGCACCTGCGTGTTGAAGCCGAGCGAGTTTACACCGCTCAATGCGATGCTTTATGCGGAAATGGTCGATGAAGCGGGTTTCCCAGCTGGAACATTCAATCTGGTCAATGGCGATGGCGTCACAGCGGGCGCGGCACTGTCGAAGCACAAGGACGTCGACATGATGTCCTTTACCGGTTCGACCCGCGCGGGAATCGCTGTCAGCAAGGACGCAGCGGACACGGTTAAGCGGGTCACGCTGGAGCTCGGCGGTAAATCACCGAACATTGTCTTCGAGGATGCCGATCTCGAAGACCGCGTTGCGGGCAGCGTGCTCGAATGTTTCAACAATAGCGGCCAGTCTTGCGACGCGCCGACGCGCATGCTGATACAGCGCTCTGTCTATGACAAGGCGGTCAGGATTGCCGGGGCGGCCGGGCGAGAGGCGCGCGTCGGCAATCCGGAGGACGAGGGCGATCACATCGGCCCGCTTGTCAGCCACATTCAATATGGTCGCGTGCAAAATCTGATCGAAGCAGGGATTGCCGAGGGTGCGCGGGTTCTCGTTGGTGGCGCCGGCAAGCCGGAAGGTTACGAGACGGGTTACTTCGTGCAGCCGACGATCTTTGCCGATGTCAGGAATGACATGCGCATCGCCAAGGAAGAAGTATTCGGGCCGGTTCTATCGCTTATCCCGTTCGACACTGAGGAAGAAGCCATCGCTATCGCCAACGATACGCCGTACGGCCTTGCCGCTTACGTGCAGACAGGCGATGCCGAGCGCGCCGAGCGCGTGGCATCAAGGCTGAAGGCCGGGATGGTCCATATCAATGGCGGACCGCATCGCTATGGCAGCCCGTTCGGTGGCTACAAGCAGTCCGGCAACGGCCGTGAAGGCGGAAAATTCGGGCTTGAGGATTTCCTTGAGGTCAAGACCATCCACAGACCGTAAAAGATCAAAATGGTTGATGGCGCCAAGCCATCAACCAACCAGTTTCTCATCGATTTCAATCAGATAGGGCTTTCCGCTCGACTTGGCCTTCAACAAGGCATCGGGCAATTCGGCGATGTAGGCGAGCCGCTGCGACGGGACACCATAAGCCTCGGCAATCTTCAGATAATCGGGCGCGGAGGGACGTACCCCGATGGGACTGATATTGACCTCAACCATGGCGCGCTCAATTTCCTGATAGCCCTGATTGTTCCAGACCACGAAGATCACCGGCACATTCTCGTCGACAGCAGCGCCGAGTTCACCCAGCACGAACTGAAAGCCTCCATCGCCGACGATGCAGATGGTCGGTGTTTCCGGCTTGCCAAGCGCCGCACCGATAGCGGCAGGAGGACCAAAACCGAGAGCCCCGAAGCCGGTCGCCGCATTGAACCAGCCGCCGACGCGATCATGATCGTAATACATGTTGCCGGAATAGATTGTCTGGGTCAGATCGCCAACGATCAGCGAACCCGGCAGCGTATCGCGCAATGTGTTGAGGAATCGCACCTGGCCCTGGGTACGAGACCCGACTTCTGACCAGGCCGCATCGCGCGTTTGCTTGGCGCGTTCTTGCCCTGAACCCGCTTTGCGGCGATCGGGCAGTGCAGCCTCGAGTGTCTCGACTGTTTCCTTTGCCGAGGCCTCGATCGGCATGAAGGCAGGCCAGCGATCGAGCTGTCCGGCGTCGATATCGATGCGAACAAACCGCTTCAGTTCGGGAAAACCGCCATCGCCATACATGTCATAATCGGTGGGGCCCATCTCGGTACCGATCGCGATCACGAGATCGCTGGCGGCGAGCAAATCACGCACGGCATTAAGGCTGGGACTGGCGGGAACGAGAAGCGGATGGGCATGCAAGATGCCACGTCCGTTTGTCGTCGAAACCACCGGTGCATCGAGCTTTTCGGCGAGGGCCTTCAAAGCGTGCGCCGTCTCCTTTGCGCCGCCTCCAATCAGGATCACGGGTCTTTCGGCGACAAGGCATTGGCGCGTTAGTTCGGCCATCGTCTCGGCCGACGCATGGGGGATCGGCGCATCGGAAGGCAGGCGTTCCGCTCCATCCAGAGGCAATGCCATTATATCCAACGGGATCTCGATATGAACCGGACCCGGGCGCCGGGACGCGAATAAGGCAAACGCGCGAGCCAGGACGATCGGCAATTCGTCTGCTTTTTCAATGCGGTGCGAGAACATCGCAACGGTCTGCAGCATGGCGCGCTGGTTAGGCAGCTCATGCAGGAATCCCATGCCCTTACCCAGCGATTCACGCTGGTTGACGCCGGATATGACGAGCATAGGTATGGAATCTGCGCGTGCCTGTCCCATCGCTGTGATGGTATTGGTTACGCCGGGACCGGTGATAACGATGGCCACACCAGGCTTGCCGGTGGCGCGTGCATAACCATCGGCCATGAAGCCCGCACCCTGTTCATGGCGCGGCGTGATGTGCCGGATCTTCGAGGCCGCAAGACCACGATAGAGTTCGATCGTATGAACGCCAGGAATGCCGAAAACCGTATCGACATCGTAGGATTCAAGCAAGTGGATGAGGGCTTCACCAACCGTGGTCATGCGGATTTCCGTTGCTGCAGTCGCGATGCAAGCCGAACAATGCCGGCACATGCCGCATCGATCTTGTCATCAGCAACGCTAAGGCTCAAGCGAAGATAACCGGAAAGGTTCTTGCCGAAGGATTCGCCCGGCATCACCGCCACGAGTTCTTCTTCAAGCAGCCGCATGGCGAAGTCATTGCCGCTGAGACCGGTTGCGCGGATATCAGCGAGTATGAACATGCCGGCCTGCGGTACCTTGGAGATAATGCCGGCAATGCCGTCGAGCCGTTCCGATATCCGTTGCGCGCGGCTCAGGTAGCTCCCGCGCATCGTTGCGGCGGCGGCCGAGGGCTGGCCCAACGCATAGGCTGTCATGTCGGCGATAAACGGCTGCACTCCAAACAGCATGGATTCCGACAGCGGCAGCAGTCGCCTGGTGAATTCCTTCGGTCCGATGCACCAGCCGCTGCGGAATCCGGGCGCCGCGTGCGACTTCGAAATAGATGCGACGGCGATGGTACGATCTGCCAGTTCCGGGCGATCCAGCGGCGAGGCGAATTTGCCATCGAAGATCAACAACTCGTAGACTTCGTCGGAAACGATCCAGAGATTGTGCTTGCGGCAAACCTCACCGATTTCCGCTACTTCCTGTTCGCTGAGGACGGCGCCGGTCGGATTGTGCGGCGTATTCAGCAGAAGCACCTTGGCTTTCGGCGTTATGACCTTCTCAAGGTCCGCCGCCTGCATGCGAAAGCCCTTTTCCGGACGAAGCGGCACGGACACGCGTGTCGCACCAGTCGCCCTGACAACGCCGTCATATGTCGCATAGAGCGGATCGCCGGTGATGATCTCGTCGCCTTCTTCAGCGAGGCCGAGCATGACGAGCGACAGCGCCGTCTGCGTGCCGGGAAAGCACATGATGTTGTCCGCATCGATCTGCCGGCCAGTGCGGGCCGTATATTTGGCGGAAAGGGCAGCCAGCACGGCAGGCTCGCCGCGGCCGTTCGAATAACCCGTCCTACCGGAACGCATGGCGCGTTCGGCAACATCTATCATGTCCGCGGGAGTCGGGATGTCCGGCTCTCCAATCGTCAGCTCGATGATTTCGTGACCGGCACGTTTCATTTCGCGCGCCCGGATATGGACAGCCCATTTGTCGGAGCCCAGGCCGGCCAGACGATCGGTAACAGACGCAAAGCGCATCATGGGGCGCCTCCTTCAGCTTTAAGTGAAATTCCAAGCACGGCTTCGATAGCGGTAATGCCCGTGTCCGCCAACTCCCCGTCGGCGAAAATATCTCCCGCCAGGCAGCCTTCCAGCCAAAGGCCGTCGATGATCGCGTTGATGGCGATTGCGTGACGGCGGGTATGGATTGCTTCCGCCGGTTTGCCGACAGCCAGCAGGGCTTCCCGGATCAGGGCCTCGAGTTCATCGCGAAAACCAAGATATCCTTCGCGATGTGCCACTGCCATTGCCGGATCGGCGTGAACCAGTCCGATGAATCCCGCCCAGAGGGAAAGATTGTTGGGATCCATGATGGGTTGACCCAGATTGGCGGTCACGAATGCATAGAGGCGGGCCCGCGGATCGTTGGGCGCATTTTGCAGTGCGTCGCTTGCTTGAACCGTCATGCGATTCATCACTGCACGATAGGCGGCACCGATCAGGTCGTCCTTGGTAGGAAAATAATAACGGATAAGCCCCGCGGTCACGTCCGCGCGCAATGCGATCTCACGCACGGTCGCCCCCGCAAGACCGCGCTCCGCCACACATTCCAGGGTCGCCGCGATCAAATCCTCACGGCGTTTGTCTTCACCTTCGCGGCGAAAGCTCTTGCGTGTGACGGTCTGGGTTTTCATTGGCGCCAGACAGGTCGTGTCAGGCAGGTCGGGCCACCCTCGCAGGCGATGCACAGAGCATCGGCCTCGAAGGTCGTTACGGTGCAGCCGGCGGCTTCCATTGCTGTCTTGGTCTTTTCAAAACCTGCTACCGCGATAACTTCGTAAGGCGCAGTTGGCAGCACATTGAGGTTGAGGCCGTTGCTCGCCGCGAACTCTTCTTCGGGCGCCACGACAAGGCGAATGCCGCGCTCCTTCAAGAGCTGGTAAAAGGCAGCCGGCAAAAGGGGCAGGTGAACCAGGGCGAGATCTTCCGCAAGCGGCGAAATGATCGACATAAGGTGCAGGCAGGCTTCTTCGCCGTGCCATAGCGGCAAATCGAAACCGAGAACCGTGATCCCGAGCGGTTCGAGAATCTCTGACAGCTGTTCGATACCTGCCTGGTTGGTACGGACACCGCGGCCGACGGCCAGCGTTTTGCTGTCGACCCAGACACAGTCGCCGCCTTCAACGGTTCCAGGCGCTTCAATGCGCCCGAGCACAGGCACATCCATCTGGCGATAGGTTTCGTCATGCAGATCGGGTTCGTCCAGGCGCAGGTTTTTGCCCATGCGCAGCAGGACAGCACCTTGGTCGGTCACGAGCGACGGATCGTGAGTAAAGATCGAGATCCGACAATCCATCGTTACCATCCCTGATCCAGGTAATGTCGGCACCGGACTGCGCGACGAGATCGGCAAACACGCGGTGCTGGTCCGATGCTTTGCGCGGATCGAACTGCGGCCCGTAGTGCCAGACATCGCGTTCGGCACCTGCCATGACGCGGTCCGGCATGCGCATGATGACGCGTTTCAGGGGAAGGGCCATGGACTGGGAACCGAATGCGCTCATGTGGGGTGCTCTCAAAAAATTGCTTCTGCCAGTATTTATACGCTTGCATAATTAGAGCGCAAGTGGTGTGATGCGGCTAATTCAGGCAAATAGACCTGTAATGAAAAAGAGGCGGATCAAAGGTGTCATGACCGAACGTGCACGACAACCACGGAATGGAATCCAGGAATGATGGCGACGGAAGTGGCCGCCGTTTCGACGGATCCTCTCCAACCGGCAACGACCGAACAGGCTGAAGCCATACACGTCTGGAACCTGCACAAGCGCTTTGGAGCGCTCGAAGTCCTCAAGGGCGTATCCATGACCGCGAAGGACGGTGACGTCGTTGCGCTTATCGGCGGCAGTGGTTCCGGCAAGTCGACCTTCCTTCGATGCATCAACTTCTTAGAAAATCCCACCAGCGGTGCCATCCGCATCAATGGCGAAGATATCAAGATGATCAGTGATGGCGCAGGCGGCCAAATCCCCGCCAATCGTCGTCAGATCGAACGGATCCGCAGCCGGCTCGGCATGGTGTTCCAGAATTTCAATCTCTGGCAGCACATGACGCTTATCCAGAACGTCATCGAGGTTCCGGTCCATGTCCTTGGTATGAAGCGCGACGAGGCAATGACTATCGGCGAACAATTGCTGGAGCGCGTCGGGCTGTCAGCGAAACGCGACGTCTATCCCGCCTATCTTTCTGGCGGCCAGCAGCAGCGTGGCGCCATTGCACGCGCGCTCGCCATCCAACCCCGTGTCATGCTGTTCGACGAGCCGACATCAGCGCTCGATCCCGAGCTTGTCGGCGAGGTGCTGAAGGTCATCGGCGACCTCGCCAAAGAAGGCCGCACCATGCTCCTGGTGACTCATGAAATGAAGTTTGCCCGCGAAGTGGCGAGCCACGTGATGTACCTGCACAATGGTATCGTCGAAGAAGAGGGGGCGCCGGAAGAATTGTTTGGATCGCCAAAATCTGAACGTTTGAAACAGTTTATCCGGACTGTTTCATGATAGACATCAAGTAATACGGGGACCAACCCCGGGGAACAGTTGAAACAATGGAGATGAACATGAAGTCTTTTCTGAAAACGACGGTAGCAGCCGTTGTGCTTGTGGTTGCCGGTCTTGGCGCAGCCAATGCCGAACAGGTCAAGGTTGGCATTGCCGCCGAACCCTATCCGCCTTTCGCGGCGCCAGATGCATCCGGCAAGTGGCAGGGCTGGGAAATCGACATCACCATGGCAATGTGTGAAGCGGCCAAGCTCGATTGCGTCATCACGCCGGTTTCGTGGGATGGCATCATTCCCGCGCTGACGACGAAGAAGATCGACATTATTGCTGCTTCGATGTCGATCACCGCGGAACGCGAGAAGACGATCGATTTTTCGGACAAGTACTACAATACCCCGACCTTGATTCTCGGCTCCAAGGACGAGAAGATGGACGCGACACCCGAAGGTCTGAAGGGCAAGATCCTTGGCGTGCAGGTTTCGACCGTGCACCAGGCCTACGCGAAGAAGCATTTCGCTGACACTGCGGCCGAGATCAAGGAATATCAGACGCAGGATGAGGCCAACCAGGATCTGGCAGCCGGACGTATCGACGCCACCCAGGCCGATGGACTGGCACTGGAAACCTTTGCTGCCACGCCTGAAGGCAAGGCTTGCTGCGACATCAAGGGCAAGGTCGCCGATGATCTGGATATCCTTGGACCTGGCGTTGGCGTTGGCCTACGCAAGGGCGACACTGCGATGAAGGAAAAGTTCAACGCGGCGATCAAAGAAATCAGGGCCAACGGGAAGTATGACGAAATCTCGAAGAAGTACTTCACCATCGACATGTATGGCGGCTGATTGAGTTTGGGCCGGCGTTGGGTTTCCAACTCCGGCCTTTTCGTTGTTCGAAACCTGCATTTGACGCTGAATCGAGGACGGCTTGGCCGACGCATCGATTATCCCCGCCGCAATTACCGGCATGTTCGATCTTCTATCTCCTGTTGCGCCAGGATGGGGTGCCAATCTCTTGCGCGGGCTGATCCGGTCGCTGCAGATTGCCTTCGGCGCGTTCGGCATGGGCCTGATTATCGGAACATTCGGCTCATACGCGAAACTCTATGGCGGCCCGATCGCACGCGATCTGGCCGCAATCTATACGACGCTGGTAAGGGCAATTCCCGAGCTGGTGATGATTATCCTGCTTTATTATGCGGGGACGGACCTGATCAACCGTATCCTAGAGGGGATGGGGTATCAGCGTGTCGATATCAGCGGCCTCGTCGCTGGTATCGTGGTGCTGGGATTTGTGCAGGGCGCCTATGCGACGGAAGTGCTGCGCGGCGCAATCAAAGCTATCCCGCAGGGCGAGATCGAAGCGGCGAGGGCCTACGGCATGTCGCCTGTGCTGATGATGCGCCGCATCACGCTGCCGGCGATGTTGCCCCACGCATTGCCCGGGCTTGCCAATCTCTGGCTCATTTCGACGAAGGACACAGCGCTGCTGGCAGTCGTTGGCTTCAGCGAACTGACATTGGAAACGCGCCAGGCTGCCGGGACGACAAAAGCCTATATGACGTTCTACCTCGCAGCCGGCGCGCTTTATCTGTTCATTACGCTGTTCTCCAGTGTCATCCTGGAATGGGTTGAGAAACGGGCGCGGCGCGGGATGCCTTCGGTGAAGGAGGCGCGCTGATGAGCGAAACCCAGATCGAAGTTCCGGTCGAGACCTTCCCTATTCACAAGGAAAAGGATCCGAGCGCACAGACGAGCAAGCTGCCGCCGCATCGTATCGTCCTCATTCTCATCGGTCTGGCGCTTGTGGCTTCCGCCATTTTCTTCATGCGCTGGGACTGGCTGCCGAACTATGGTGATCTTATCCTGCAAGGTCTTTGGCGGACGATCTGGATTCTGTGCGTGACAGTGTTCCTCGGCTTCCTGCTGGCGGTTCCCTTGGGGCTGGCACAGGCTGCCGGTCCCGCCATTTTGGCCATTCCCGCGCGGGCGTTCTGCACAGTCATTCGCGGTACGCCACTACTCGTCCAACTCTGGCTGCTCTACTACGGGCTCGGATCGCTCTTTCCGCAATATCCGTGGATTCGCGGCTCGGAGCTTTGGCCCTATCTACGACAGGCCTGGCCGTACGCCGTGCTGGCGCTGACATTGTCCTATGCCGGTTATGAAGGCGAGGTCATGCGCGGCGCCTTCGCCAGTGTCCCCAAAGGGCAGCTGGAGGCCGCGCGCGCTTTCGGAATGCGACGGTTTACGATTTTCCGGCGTATCTGGTTGCCGCAAGCCATACACCGCGCCTTGCCCACGCTGGCGGGTGAAGCCGTACTTCAGTTGAAATCGACGCCCTTGGTCGCGACGATAACCGTCGTGGATCTCTATTCGGTAGCATCACGTGTCCGGCAGGACACCTTCCTTACCTATGAACCACTGTTGCTGCTTGCAGCGGGCTATGTGGTTATCACGGGCATAATCGTGTACCTGTTCCGGCGCTTGGAAAGATTGATCCCGTCGAAACTCGGATAAAGGATTTGTGCAGTGGCGCAAATTGTTCGACTTATGTCGCAAGTGTTTGATGCGTGCCGTTGAGCAGATGCGCATAGTGTGGGCAAAAGGAACGCCTCGCAAAGACGAGAAAATGGGATTCATGTTTTCGCCTGGCGTGCTGCCGGCGAGCATTATCTATTTTCAACTCCGTTGTGGGGACGAAAGGTGATAATGCGGACAGTTGAAACTTTTCAGCATAAGGTCACAGAGCAAGCCGACATGGGCATAGTCTTGTCCGACGGTTGCCGCCTTTCGGCGCGGGTCTGGATGCCCGAAGATGCCGAAAAAAACCCGGTTCCTGCCATTCTTGAATTCCTTCCCTATCGCAAACGCGATGGCACAACGGCCCGGGACAATCTCACTCATCCTTACTTTGCTGGTCACGGTTATGCCTGCCTGCGCGTCGACATGCGCGGTAACGGCGATTCCGAGGGCCTGATGGAAGACGAGTATTCCGAGCAGGAGCTCGCCGATGCCTGCGAGGTAATCAAGTGGATAACCGCACAACCATGGTCGACCGGCAAGGTCGGCATGATGGGCATATCCTGGGGCGGCTTCAATTCACTGCAGGTCGCAGCACTCCAGCCCGAAGCGTTGAAGGCAATCATCACCCTCTGCTCTACCGACGACCGCTATGCCGACGACATTCACTACAAGGGCGGCTTGCTGCTCAATGAAAATCTCGGCTGGGGCGCGACCATGCTGGCCTATTCGTCGCGACCGCCGGATCCCGCCCACGTTGGCGAAAAGTGGCGGGAAATGTGGCTCGACCGGCTCGAGAACGAACCATTTCTGCCGGCCGTCTGGCTAAAACACCAGACGCGGGATGATTATTGGAAGCACGGCTCGGTGTGCGAGGACTTTTCCGCAATCAAGGCAGCTACGCTCGCCATCGGCGGCTGGGGCGATGCCTACAAGAATGCCGTGCCACGGCTGATGCAGGGCATTACAGCACCAGTCAAGGGAATCATCGGCCCCTGGGTCCACAAATATCCGCACTTTGCAGTGCCGGAGCCGCGCATCGGCTTCCTGCAGGAGGCACTGCGCTGGTGGGACCGCTGGCTCAAGGATATCGATACGGGCGTCGAAAACGATCCGGCCTATCGCGGCTATCTGATGGACTCAGTCCGCCCCAAGAGCTGGTACACGGAACGTCCTGGCTTTTGGATCGCGGAAGAACAATGGCCGTCAACGAACATCGCTACCCGGGTGTGGCATCTGCGGCCGGACAAATCGCTCTCCAGCGAAACGTCCGGCAGTTTTTCTCACCTGGTGGCCTCGCCGCAGGATTGCGGCATGATGGGCGGTGAATATTGCGCGATATGGCTTGGTCCGGAGATGCCGGGCGATCAGCGCCATGATGATGCACTGTCAGCCTGCTACGATACGGCTCTGGAACAGCCCATCGATATCGTTGGCGCACCTGAGATTACGCTGACGTTGACCAGCAACAGACCGGTCGCGATGGTCGCCGTGCGCCTGTGCGACGTGCATCCGGATGGGGCGTCAACACGCATCACCTACGGTGTACTCAATCTCTGCCATCGGCATGGTTCCGAGAATGCTCAACCCTTGGTTCCGGGCGAGGCCGTCACCATGAGCTTCAAGCTTGATGACATCGCGTACAGAGTACCCGCAGGCCACATTTTGCGTGTCGCAGTGTCGTCATCCTATTGGCCTATGGTCTGGCCGTCGCCAGCGCAAGTGAGCCTTACCCTCCAGTCCGGCCAGATCAGCGTTCCCGTGCGGGAGGCCGCAACTGGCGACGAATGGACCTTTCCTGAGCCGGAAGCTGCGTCCCCCTGGCAGATCGAGACGCTGCGGGCCGGCAGCAACAGCCGGTCCATCGAACACAACCAGGTCAGTGGCAAGATCGCCCTGTTGATCGAAGATGATTTCGGCGAAGCCCGCGACAAGGATCACGGGCTGATCCATGGCGGCATCGCGCGTGAGCGTTGGGAAATTCATCCCGATGACCCGCTCTCCGCTTATGGTGAGACTCACTGGACCGAGGTATCGGGACGCGACAATTGGCGAACGCGTACCGAGACTTTTACGACAATGCGTTGCGACAGGCACAATTTCTATGTCACCGGCCGCATCGAAGCCTACGAGAACGACAATGTGGTGTTTGAGCGGGACTTCGCCGAAACGATCGCACGCCAGGGCATATGAATGCAGCATCGGCTGCTGGAGGATCATTTACTAAATCAATGGGTTGAAATTAACGGGTATCACGTCGCATTATCACAAAAACCGAATTGGACGCGAGGCGGTCCAAACCAACAATAGGGGAATGGGTATGTCAAAAGAACTCGATTATCTAAGCCGCAAGGTCGCACGTGGACATCTGTCACGCCGTGATTTTCTGGGCCGTGCCGCTGCTCTCGGCGTCACCACGGTCTTCGCCAATTCCCTGTTGTCGAGCGCGGCGCTTGCGGAGGGCCCGGTCAAAGGCGGCACGCTCAAAGCAGGTATGACTGGCGGTGCTTCCACGGATAGCCTTGATCCGGCAAGCTGGCAAAGCCAGGTTCCTTACAAGTTCGGCCGGCAATGGGGTGAACAACTGGTTGAAATCCAGCCCGATGGCAAGCTTGAGCCGAAGCTCGCTGAGGAGTGGGGTTCTTCGGACGATGCCAAGGTCTGGACGTTCAAGATCCGCAAGGGTGTTCAGTTCCATGATGGCAAGGAGATGACACCGGACGACGTCGTCGCCACGATGGAACGCCATTCCGATGCGAACTCGAAATCCGGTGCTCTCGGTATCATGGGCGGTATCGCCAATGTGAAGAAGGACGGCGATACCGTTGTTTTCACATTGAAAGAAGCCAACGCCGATCTGCCCTTCCTCATGGATGACTACCATTTGATGATCCAGCCGAATGGCGGCAAGGACAAGCCGGCGGCAGGTATCGGTACGGGACCGTACAAGGTTGTGACCGAAGAACCGGGCGTGCGGCATATCGGTGAAAAGTTCGCCAATTACTGGAATGGCGACAAGCGCGGGCATGCCGACCAGATCGAAATCATCGTCATCAATGACTCCACCGCCCGTACAGCTGCGCTGCAGTCCGGTCAGGTACACATGATCAATCGCGTTGAGCCGAAGATTGTTGATCTCGTCAAGCGCGTTCCGGGAGTTACCATTCAGAACGTTGCGGGCAAGGGCCACTACGTGTTCATTGCCCATTGCAACACCGCGCCGTTCGACAACAATGACCTGCGTCTTGCGTTGAAATACGCCATGAACCGAGAAGAAATGGTCAAGACGATCCTGCGTGGCTACGGCTCTATCGGCAATGATTTCCCGATCAACAAGGCCTATCCGCTGTTCTCGGATGACATTGAACAGCGCACCTATGATCCGGACAAGGCTGCCTTCCACTTCAAGAAATCCGGTCACGACGGTCCGGTCCTGTTGCGCACATCCGACGTTGCATTCCCGGGTGCTGTTGATGCCGCACAACTTTACCAGCAAAGCGCTGCAAAGGCCGGCATCCAGATCGAGGTCAAGCGCGAGCCGGGCGATGGCTATTTCACGGAGGTTTGGAACAAGCAGCCGTTCTCCACATCCTATTGGGGAGGACGACCGACCCAAGACCAAATGTACTCGACCGCATATCTCTCGACTGCAGACTGGAATGATACGAAATTCTTCAACGAAAAGTTCGACAAGTTGCTGATCACCGCACGTGCCGAACTCGATGAAGCCAAGCGCAAGCAGATGTATCGCGACATGGCAGTGATCGTGCGCGATGAAGGCGGCGTCATCGTGCCGATGTTCAATGACTTCATCGATGCGACCAGCGCCAAGGTCGGTGGTTGGGTACCGGACGGTAATCAGGAGATGAGTGGCGGCTATGCGCTGTCACGCTGCTGGCTGAACGCTTAAGCGGTCCGGGCGGATGAGTTCACCTGTCCTGAAACTGGTGGCCCAGCGCATTGCGATGGGCCTTCTTCTCCTCCTTGCGGTCTCTGTGCTGATATTTGTTGGCACGCAGATTTTGCCCGGAGACGTTGCGCAATCCATTCTCGGACAGTCGGCCACGCCGCAGGCGCTCGAAAACCTGCGGCGCGACATGGGGCTGAACGATCCGGCCTATATCCGCTATCTGCGTTGGCTGGGCGGGATCTTGACCGGAGATCTGGGGACGGCTCTGTCCAGCGGTCAGGATATTGCCACGTCGCTGAAAGGACGGTTGTGGAACACATTGTTCCTCGCCTTTGCTGCAGCAGCCGTCTCCATTCCGCTGGCGATCGGACTGGGTCTGCTGGCAGTGCGCTATCGCAACGGTTTTGTGGACAGGTTGATTTCCGGCCTTGGACTTGCCTCGACATCCTTGCCGGAGTTCTTCACGGGGTACTTGCTGATTTACTTCGTGGCAGTGCAGTTGCAATGGTTCCCCAGCGTTTCGACAGTCTATGACGGCATGTCGTTCGGCGAACGTTTAAGCGCGATTGCCTTGCCGGTGACGGTGCTCACCCTGGTTGTGTTGGCGCATATGATGCGTATGACGCGCGCGGCAATTCTAAATGTGATGCAGTCGGCCTACATCGAGACGGCCGAGCTTAAAGGACTTTCTCCTTTGCAAATCATCACCCGGCATGCATTTCCCAATGCGATTGCACCGATCGTCAACGTCGTTATGCTCAATCTGGCCTTCCTGATTGTCGGCGTGGTGGTGGTCGAGGTGATTTTTGTCTATCCCGGAATGGGCCAGTATCTGGTCGATCACGTGGCCAAGCGCGATGTTCCTGTGGTGCAGGCATGCGGGCTGGTTTTCGCGGCTGTCTATATCAGCCTCAATATCATTGCTGACATCGTGGCGATTGTCTCCAATCCCCGCCTCAGACACCCGAAGTGAGGCCGCCCAATGCTGAATGCTAAGACTATTCCCATCAGCGCGTGGATCGGCCTGATCATCACTGCGGTGTTTCTGTTCGCAGCGATTTTCGCTCCATGGGTTGCGCCCTATTCGGTTGGCGAAACTGTCGGCGATGTCTGGGAGCCGATGTCCGCCAAATACTGGCTCGGTACTGACAATCTCGGCCGTGATCTGTTGTCCCGGATGATTTATGGGGCGCGGATCACGATTTTCATCGCGGCGATGGCCACGGCACTCTCCTTCATTCTGGGTTCCGTGCTTGGCTTTGCCGCAGCGGTCATCGGTGGCTGGTTCGATCAATTGATGTCGCGCTTCGTTGATTTGATCATGGCCATTCCGACGCTGATCTTTGCGCTGGTGGTTCTTTCGGTGCTTCCGGCCAATGTCATCACACTGATATTGGTCATGGGCCTGCTGGATGCTACTCGCGTCTACCGTCTGGCACGGGCGGTCGCCGTCGATATCAACGTCATGGACTTTGTCGAGGCGGCAAAGCTCCGCGGCGAGGGCAAGATTTGGATCATTTTCCGCGAAATTCTTCCTAATGCATTGACACCGCTGATTGCCGAACTTGGCCTGCGGTTCATCTTCGCTGTTCTTTTCCTTTCAGCGCTTTCCTTCCTTGGCCTTGGCGTTCAACCGCCTGACGCGGATTGGGGCGGCATGGTCAAGGAAAACAAGGAAGGTATCGTCTTTGGCATTCCGGCAGCGCTCATTCCTGCGGCGGCTATCGCCATCCTCGCGATTTCCGTCAACCTGGTGGCTGACTGGATCCTGAACCGTACTACGAGCCTCAAGGGAGGGCGCGGCTAATGGCCAAACGTCCAGTAGACAGATCCGGCCTCCTGCTCGATATTCGCAATCTGCGAATAGAGGCGACCAGCTATCCGCCCGGCGAGCCCCCGCGCAATGTCGTTATTGTCGATAACGTTTCGGTCAAGGTGGAACGCGGCAAGGTCCTGGGGCTTATCGGCGAGATCCGGGGCAGGTAAATCAACCATCGGCTTGTCCAGCATGTGTTACGGGCGTGGCGGCGTGAGGATTACCGGCGGCGAGGTGATGCTCAACGGGCGTGATCTTCTCAAGGGAGGTCCAAATCTTCTCCGCCAGATACGGGGAAGGGAAGTATGTTACGTCGCTCAGTCGGCGGCAGCAGCCTTCAATCCCGCACGCAAGTTAATGGATCAAGTCGTTGAGGCCGCCCTCCTGCACAAGATATGCACCAAGGCGGAAGCGGAAAAACGCGCTGTTGGCCTCTTCAAGAAGCTCGGGCTACCGAATCCGGAAACATTTGGTCAACGCTATCCGCATCAGGTCTCCGGTGGCCAGCTGCAACGCGCGATGACCGCGATGGCACTGTGTTCCGAACCTGATCTGATTGTGTTTGATGAGCCGACGACAGCGCTGGATGTGACCACGCAAATTGACGTGCTCGCCTCGATCAAGGACGCCATTCGCGACACGAACGTTGCGGCGCTTTACATCACCCATGACCTTGCGGTCGTCGCACAGGTGGCCGACGACATCATCGTCCTGCGGCACGGTAAGCAGGTTGAATATGGCAATACACACCAGATTATCAAGGAACCACGCGAGCCATATACCAAACAGCTGGTTTCCGTACACCACATCCCGCATGAGGAGAATAATCCGGAAGATGCGCCGATCCTTTCAGTGAAGAATGTCACGGCGGCCTATGGCGGCGGTTTGGTCAAGGTACTGAAGAATGTGTCGGTGGACATTCACCTCGGCCAGACGCTCGCCGTTGTTGGTGAATCCGGTTCGGGGAAATCCACGCTCGCTCGCGCCATCACCGGATTGCTGCCACCAATGGAGGGGAGCATTACCTTCGATAAGCGGACCTTGTCGCCACGTCTGGCAAATCGCACGCGCAACGATCTGCGCGAATTGCAGATGATTTACCAGATGGCTGATACGGCGATGAACCCGCGCCAGACGATCGGCACAATCATTGGCCGCCCGCTGGAATTCTATTTTGGCATGAGGGGAAAGCAGCGCGACGCCCGCATAGCCGAACTCCTTGAGAAGATCGAAATGGGTAAGGGCTTTGCCGACCGGTACCCAGCCGAACTTTCCGGTGGTCAGAAGCAGCGCGTCTGCATCGCCCGAGCGCTGGCCGCGAAGCCCAAACTCATCATCTGCGACGAAGTAACCAGTGCGCTCGATCCGCTCGTGGCGGACGGCATCTTGAAACTGCTTCTGGATTTGCAGAAAGACGAGAACGTGGCGTATCTCTTCATCACTCACGATCTCGCTACGGTGAAGTCGATCGCCGATTCCATCGCCGTCATGTATCGCGGCGAAGTGGTGCGCTACGGCCCGAAATCGCAAGTGCTCAAGCCGCCATTTGATGCCTATACGGACCTGCTGTTGTCTTCGGTTCCGGAAATGGAATTGGGATGGCTGGAAGGTGCCGTGAAGAACCGGCGTATGGCAAGCGCCGGCAACTAGGTTAGAGCTGGCCGGGCCAGCGGCCCTGACCGAGCAGGTGCACGGCGGTAACAATCCGCCGGAAGCTTGAGCGGGCGCGTTCCACGCTGTGGCGCGAGCGTAGATACGCGTGTACGAGACCGGGCTCGTTGTTCCAGATCGCCTTACCGCCTGCTGCAAGGATCTTGTCGCGATAGTGGCGTCCATCATCCGACAATGGGTCGCATTCGGCGGAGATGATGATCGTGTCCGGCAATCCGCTGAAATCAGTGTCATTGAGGGGTGCAAAACGTGGGTCGGTTGACCAGTTGAAACCGCCGCCACGGACTTTGGCATAGTAAAGCGCATCGCGCGTCGTCAGCATAGGCGCGTCGGCATGGGTGAGATAGGAGCCTTGATCAGTTGCTCCACCGAGCCCCGGATAGATGAGAACCTGACCGATTGGCGCACGTTCGTGACGGCGCACGTGATGGGAGACTGCGGCCACCAGATTGCCGCCGGCGCTATCGCCACACAAGACGATGGGCAATCCAAAGGTCAGATCCACGTACTCAAAAGCAGCAAGGCAATCCCTGAAGGCGGAGGGGTGCAAATGTTCCGGCGCGAGCCTGTAGTCTACCGAGATGACGCGAAAGCCGGTGGCTTCGCAGATTTCGGCACAGACATCATCATGGCTGTCGAGCCCGCCAACAACAAAGCCTCCGCCGTGAAAATAAAGGCAGATAGCTTCAGGATCGCTGTCGCGCTTTTCGTAGATGCGTATCGGTATCTTGCGGTCCCTTGCATCGATGAAACGATCCGCCGATGCCACCGATTCCGGGTAGCCGGCGAAGAATGCCCGGCACATGGTGTTGTAGACCTCGCGCTGCTGCTCCACCGAAAGATCGACCGCATCGGGCGGATAGAAGCTGTTCGTCCGTTCTATGAACGCCCAGGTCTCCGCGTCGATAAGGGTAGAATAGTCAGTCGTCATTTTCCCTTCCACACGGGTTCTCGCTTTTCGGCGAAGGCCTTGAAGCCTTCCTGCCCATCTTCGGATGCGTAGAGCGTGTCGACTGTACGGAATTTGCGTTTCGTAATCCAGTTCATCGCTTCCTGGAAACCCATGCTTTCAGCCTCACGCGCGACTTCCTTGATGGCGGCGAAGACCAGCGGCGGGCCGCTTTCCAGCATGCGTGCGATCTCCCAGACGCGCTCCATCAATTTATCCTTGGGCAGGACCTCATTGACCAGACCCCAGCGATGCGCCTCTGCAACGTCCATCCAGCGTCCGGTGAGAAGCAGGTCCATCGCCACATGATAGGGGATGCGCTTTGGCAGCTTGACGGTTGCCGCGTCGGCGAGCGTTCCAGCGCGAATTTCCGGTAAGGCAAAACTGGAATGATCGGAGGCGTAGATCAGGTCGCACGAGAGAGCGAGTTCGAGATCCGCCGCCAACTGCCATGCCATTGACCGCCGCAATTACCGGCTTGTTGAGATCGAGCAGTTCCTGCAAGCCGCCGAAGCCGCCGACGCCATAGTCTCCATCAACCGCGTCGCCGCCGGCGGCGGCCTTCAGGTCCCAGCCTGCGCAGAAGAACTTGTCGCCCTCGGTCTGGACGATCGCGACACGCAACTCCGGATCGTCGCGGAATTTCTGGAATGTCTCTCCAAGGAGCCGGCTTGTCATCAGGTCGATGGCATTGGCCTTTGGCCGGTCCAGCGTGACTTCGAGAATGCCGCCTTCGCGGCGCGTCCGGACTACATCGTTCACTTCAGCTCTCCCTTCGTCACCATCAGCGCATCGGCGATCCAAACGCCGTGTCCCGTGCCGCACACCAGCAGGGGGTTGATATCAAGTTCGGTGATGCGGCCCGCATTGTTCATGGCGAAAGCAGCGATTCCCATGATGGCGTCCAGCGCCGCTTCAAGATCTGCTTGTGGCTTGCCGCGATAGCCATTGAGCAGCGGAAACATGCGTAGCGCACGCAGCGCGGCCCCGGTGTCCTCGCGGCTCGAGGGCAGGAGCATCGTCACCGTATCCTGCAACAATTCCACCAAGACGCCGCCTGTACCAAGCGTCATGACCGGGCCGAACTGCGGATCGTCAGTAATGCCGACGATAAGCTCGGCAACCGCTCCCGTCACCATCCGCTCGACATACAGACCGGAACCAAGACCCGCGAGATCATTGGCTGCGGATCTGACCGCATCGGCATCGCGCAAATTGAGACGGACGGCGTTGCGCTCCGATTTGTGGGCGATACCCAGTGCCTTGAGCGCCACCGGATAGCCAAGGTGGTCGGCAATCGCGACTGCTTCATCGGAGGAGGTGCAGCAACGCCCATCGGCTACGGGCAGACCAGCCTTTTTGAGAATGGCCTTGGCCTCAGCTTCGTCTGGAGTGTTCATATCGCCCGGGATTTCATTGGCGGACATAGCCATTGAAGCAGCAAGCGGCTTTTTCCACGCCTTGCCGATGAAGGCCGCCGCTTCTGCCGCGTCGAAGGCTTCGGTGATGCCGCAGAGCGGAGCGATGCCTTTTTCCATTAGGCCGGCCATATATTCTTCCGGGATATTCTCCGGTATCGACGCGACTATGGCCCCTTTGGCCTTGTTGGTTTTCAACGCGTTTTCAAAGCCACGGACGGTGGACCACCAGTCCACGTCCGAGCAACGGTCCTTGCGGGGAAAATCGAGGACGAGACAGCTGAGCGAGAATTCGCCCGACACCATGGCAGTAAAAGTCTCGGTCAGCGCCGGCTCGTTGTTCCAGATGAAGGTGTGGTAATCGAGCGGATTGGCGACGGCGACGAGCGGGCCAAGCGTGGACTTTACGCGGGCGCGATGCTCGGGAGTCAGAGGAGGGAAGACAACATCCCGGCCTTCGGCGCTATCCGCCATGACGGAAGCTTCGCCGCCTGAACAACTCATGGAACACAGTGTGTTGCCGTCAAGCGGGCCATGTACATGCAGCAGTTTCAACGTTTCGAGAAAAGAGGCGATCGAGTTGACGCGCGCGATTCCGAGCCGCTTAAGAAATGCGCTGGATGCGGCATCCGATCCCGCCAGCGATGCCGTATGCGAAATGGTCGCCGCCCGCGCCTGTGCGGAACGGCCGACCTTCATCGCAACAATAGGCTTGCCGAGTTCGCGGGCGCGTTTGGCTAACGCCTCGAACTTAGCGGCCGATTGAAAAGCCTCGATGTGGAGACCCAATGCGGTCACACGCTCGTCCTCAAGCAGCGCGATGGCCATGTCCGGCAGGCCGGTCTGCGCCTGGTTGCCTGCGGTCATCACATGGGCGATGGGCAGACCGCGTGTCTGCATTGTCATGTTGATGGCGATGTTGGAAGATTGGGTGATGATGGCGACGCCGCGCTCATCCGGGCGAAGCCGGCGCCCTCCATGCTGGTCCGGCCAGAGCAGGGCGCCATCGCAATAGTTGATCAGCCCGTAGCAATTCGGGCCGATGATGGGCATATCGCCAGCTGCTTCAACCAGTTCTCCCTGGAGCCTTGCTCCATCTTCATCATCGGCACCCGCCTCCAAAAAGCCGGAAGCGTAACACACGGCAACGCCTGCACCGGCTTCGCGCAATTCCCGGACAATACTGAGCGTCAGAAAGCGGTTGACGCCGACAAAGGCCGCATCGGGGCTGCCCGGCAGATCAGCAACGGAGCGATATACCTTGAGGCCGAGGATTTCATCATGCTTGGGATGCACCGGCCAGATTTCGCCGGCAAAACCCATTTTCTGGGATTGCTTGATAACTTCGGTGGCTTGAAGGCCCCCGAAGACAGCTATGGTTTTCGGTCGTAACAGACGATCGAGCTTATGCGATGCCATCGAATGCTCCGTTATGCGCCATGCGGGCGGAGCAGGGCACGGGAAATAATGTGCCGCTGGATTTCGGATGTACCTTCCCAAATGCGCTCTACGCGCGCGTCGCGCCAGATACGCTCAAGCGGCAGATCGTCCATCAATCCCATGCCACCGTGAATCTGGATCGCCTCGTCGGCCACGAAAGCCAGCATCTCGGTGGCCTTGAGCTTGGCCATCGCCATATCCTGGTCGGTCACTGTGCCCTGATCGAATTTCCAGCCCGCCTCGAAAGTAAGCAGGTCCGCAGCTTTCAATTCTGTCGCCATATCCGCCAGTTTGAACGATACGCCTTGGAATTTACCGATCTGCTGACCGAACTGCTGGCGTTGCGCCGCATATTCAATGGCATGGCCGAGCGCCCGTTCGGCACGGCCAAGGCAAGTCGCTGCCACCTGCAGGCGCGTTGCTCCGAGCCAGGTATTCGCGACCTCGAAACCCTTGTGCACTTCGCCAAGTATCGCATCCTGCGGCAGACGGCAATCGTCGAACTCGATGATGGCATTGGTGTAACCGCGATGCGAGACGTTCCGATAGCCCTCGCGAATGGTCATGCCGGGATGACCTTTATCGACAAAGAAGGCAGTGATTTTCTTCTTTTTGCCGCGCGGCGTGTCTTCCTCGCCGGAGGCGACGAAGAGGATGACGAAATCCGCTTCAACGGCATGGCTGATGAAATGCTTGGTGCCGTTGACGACCCAGTCGCCGCCTTTCTCGACGGCGGTCGCCTTCATGCCGCGCAGGTCGGAACCGGCACCCGGCTCGGTCATCGCCAGGCAATCGGATTTCTCGCCGCGGATGCAGGGATAAAGGTACTTTTCCTTCTGCGCATCAGTACCCGCAAGCAGGATGTTCGACGGACGACCGACACAGGTCCAGTGCAGCGCATAATTGGCGCGGCCCAGCTCTTTTTCATAGAGCAGCCAGGTCACCGTATCGAGGCCGGCCCCGCCTACGGATTCCGGCATGTTTGCCGCATAAAGCCCAGCCTCCATGGCCTTATGCTTCAGTTCCTCGGCAAGTTCCTTGCGCAAGATACCCGTGCGCTCGACTTCCGCTTCGTGCGGGTAGAGTTCGTTTTCGACAAAGGCCCGGGTCGTCTCGACGATCAGCCTTTGCTCCTCCGAAAGACCGAAATCCATGGCGTTACCCCTTCTTTTTCTTGGGCTTGCTGGTTTTTGCCTTCTCAGCTGCTTTGGATGTGGCTGGCTTTTGTGCCAGCTTCGACAGCCGTTTGGTGTAGTCCTTGTAGAGGGCGCCAGCGCCCCAGCCCTTACCCTTGTTCTGGCGGGAGAGGGCCTCCATGATGGCAACCAGATTGTCATCGCGGATGCGCTCGAGTTCACGAATGGACAGGCCATGTGCCTGTTCGTCTGACTGGTTTGCGATCTTGTCGACGAGTTCCTCCGTGAGTTCAGGAACGTCCATCAGCTTGGTCCAGGGCCATGACAGGCACGGGCCGAACTGGGCAATGAAGTGGCGCATGCCAGCTTCGCCGCCCGCCACGCGATAAACCTGGAACATGCCCATCTGCGCCCAGCGAATGCCGAACGAATAACGCATGATATCGTCGAGCTCCTCGACCGTGGTGATGTCGTCCTTGATCAGCCACAGCGCTTCGCGCCAGACGGCTTCCAGCAGCCGGTCGCCAACAAAGGCCTCGATTTCCTTGCGGATCACCACTGGTTTCATGCCGATGGAGGCGTAAAGTTCCCGGGCTTTTTCCACGGCTTCCGGCGATGTCAGTTTACCGCCGACGATTTCAACCAGCGGCAAGAGATAAACAGGGTTATAGGGATGGCCAACGACCAGCCGCTCCGGATGCTTCATCGAGGTCTGCATATCCGATGGGAGGATCCCGGATGTGGACGAGCCAACGATCGCGTCAACTGCGGCGTGCTTGTCGATTTCGGCCAGGACCTTGTGTTTCAGGTCGAGCCTTTCCGGCACGCTTTCCTGAATGAAGTCGGCGCCGCCAACGGCCTCTTGAATAGACTTGGCGAAGGTCAGCTTGCCTTCTTTTGGCAATCCATCCGGCAGCATGGTCTTGTAGGCGCGGCGAGAATTCTTCATCACCTCGCTAACCTTGCGCTCTGCTTCGGGGTCAGGATCGAAAATCGATACGTCGATGCCGTTGAGAATGAGGCGGGCTACCCAGCCCGCACCGATAACACCGCCACCGACAGCGGCAGCCCTGCGAATACCTGTCATTTTTCTCACCAGCCCTTTGTCAATTTCATGCGCTCACGGACCTCCTGGGGTCCGAGAATGCGGGCGCCCATGCCTTCGGCGATTTTCACCGCCCGCTCAACCAACGGGCCGTTGGTGGCAAGCACGCCCTTGTCGAGCCAGATATTGTCTTCAAGACCAACACGGATATTACCGCCTGCCAGCATGGCCATTGCTGCATAGGGCATCTGGTTGCGGCCGATCGAGAATGCCGAGAACGTCCAGTTGGATGGGAGATTATTGGTGAGCGCCAGCAGTGTTCCGATGTCGTCCGGTGCACCCCATGGAATGCCCATGCAGAGCTGAACCATGACCGGATCATCCAGCAGTTTCTGGTCATAGAGCCACTTGGCAAGAAGCAGATGCCCCGTGTCGAAGATTTCGACTTCCGGACGCACGCCTAAAGCCTGGATCTGCGCGGCCATTGCTTTCAGCATGGCCGGCGTGTTGGTCATGACGTAATCGCCTTCACCGAAATTCATCGTGCCGCAGTCGAGCGTGCAGATTTCCGGGCGAAGTTTGGCCACGTGCTCCAGCCGTTCGGTTGCGCCTGCCATGTCAGTGCCATTGGGCGAGGGCGGCATCGGCTGCTCGACGCTGCCGAGAGTAAGGTCACCGCCCATGCCGGCGGTTAGGTTCAGGACCATGTCGACGCCGGATGCCTTGATGTGCTCGACGACTTCCGCATAGAGCGTGATGTCGCGCGAACCCTTGCCCGTTTTCGGATCACGAACGTGAATATGCGCGATGGCGGCGCCGGCATTGGCGGCAGCAATGCATTCATCGGCAATCTGGCGCGGGGTGACCGGTACTTTGTCGGAACGGCCTGTGGTATCGCCCGCACCAGTCACGGCGCAAGTGATGAATACATCGCGGTTGGGGGTAAGTCCCATGGCAGTGCTCCCATTATTTTGGTTATCCTGATCATGCCCCGATTGCCAAGCCATGCTTTGCAATATACGAAATGAAATTGATGAATAACGAAACATCGCCACTCTTTTTGCCGAACACAAAGACGCTGGACGTGACTGTTCTCGTCTTTAGCGGCGCATCGCTCATGTGTGTGGCCTCGACAATCGACCCGATGCGCGCAGCGAATCGCGTCTCGGGTGGCAATCTCTTCAAATGGCGGATCGTCTCGCTCGATGGCGAACCGACAATGACGACCTGTGGCTTGCCAATTGCGGTTTCTGGCTCATTTGATACATCAGAAAAAGGTGATATGTTATTGGTTGTAGGCGGTTTTGGCACGTCCGATATCGCCCGCACTACTTTTACTGCCAATCTGCGCCGCGCCGTTCACAATTACCAGATGATTGGCGGTATCGAGGCCGGCTCCTGGCTGCTTGGCCGTGCGGGACTGCTATCGGGGCGCAAGGCGACCACCCATTGGGAAGACATGGAGGAGTTCACGGCGGAGTTTCCGGACGCCGACATTCGTCCGGATCGCTACGTCATCGACGGACCGGTCTTCACCAGTGGCGGCGCTTCGCCGACCTTCGATCTGATGCTCCATTTGATCCGGTCACGCTATGGCATGTCGGTGGCTCTCGATGTTGCGAGCGTGTTCATCTATGACGAGGCGCATGCATCGAACGATGCGCAGCCACTTGTTTCGCTCGGACGGCTCGATGATGTGCACCCGAAACTGGCGGGGGCCATCCGCTTGATGGAAAGCCATATTGATACGCCGTTGACCATTGGCGCGATTGCCAAGAGATGTGGCCTGAGCGCCCGAAGTCTGGAAAAGATATTCGCGAAAGCTGTCGGCGAGGGGCCGGGGCGCTACTATCTGCGCCTGCGGTTGAAGGTAGCGCGGCGGCTGATCACCGATACGAGATCCCCGCTTGCCGATATCGCGGCGCGCACGGGCTTTTCGTCGGCAGCGGCGTTCACCCGGACCTTCCGAAGTTTCGAGGGTAAACCGCCCAGTGCTTTCCGGAGTGTTCACTGAGAGTCGCTTTTGACAAAGCAGCACTATTCAACTTCATGTTTCAACCTGCGATCAAATAGCCGCGCCATTCCAGACAGGAGCCCAGAATGTCAGCCGAAACTTCACAAGGTGAACTGCATCGTTCCGCGCCGATTGCCATGGAAAAGGAATGGATCGACTATAACGGCCATCTAAACATGGCCTATTACAACGTTGTGTTTGACCGGGGTGGCGACGAGTTCCTTGCAGAACTTGGCTTTGGGCCGAAATATGCTGCCGAGCGCAAACTGACGATCTATACCGCAGAAGTGCATATCTGCTACGTGCAGGAAATTCATCTCGACCATATCGTTACCGTCACCAGTCAGTTGATCGATTTTGATGCCAAACGCCTCCACACCTACAACGAAATCGTGCACAAGGATGGGTGGGTTGCGGCTACGGCCGAGGTTCTGTCACTTCACGTCGATATGAGCGGCCCCAGGGTCGTGCCGTTTCCCGATGATGTTCTGCCTATGCTCGAGTTGTACAAGCAAGCGCATTCAAGGCTTCCCATGCCTGCGCGTGTTGGCCGGTCGATAGGCATCAAGCGGAAGTAGTTCCGCCAAACTGTTCAACCAGCCAACGCTCGAATTGGCGGATGCGGGTTTCGCCGACGCGCTCCTTGCGGCAGATCATATACCAGGCGCCGGGCTGCGGAACTTTCAGCGGGAACGGAGCGACGAGCCGCCCAGCCTTGATGTCATCAGCCACGAGAAAATCCGGTGCGACGGCGAGGCCCTGACCGTCCAGAGCCGATTGCAGGGCGGCGAGATAAGTATCGAACTTCAGCGTCACGGCCTGGCCCGTATCGGCCATTCCGGCAGCCTCCAGCCATGTGCCCCAATCTTCCGGCGCCGTGTAGAGCGCGAGGCGCGGGACCTTGTTCAGGGCCTTTGTCCCCGCGTCACCGTTCATCCGCGCGGCAATCTGCGGGCTGCAAACAGGACACATCTGCGCCTTGACCAGCAGCCGGTAATGCAGGTTCATTCGCTCCGGCCGCGTCGTGTGGATGATGCCGATATCTGAACTGTCGATATTGAGTTCCCAATCGAGCTGGCTGGTGCCGATACGAATGGCGAGATTGGGGTTGACCTTACGAAAATCGGTCAGACGCGGAATAAGCCATCGAATGGCGAAGGTCGCATAAGTTTCCAGCGCTAGATCGTCCGTTGTGCCGATCCGATTAATCAGTGCCGTACCGCGTGCGATCTTTTCAAATGCATCACGCATATAGGGGTAATAGAGTGTGCCCGCATCGGTCAGTGACACGCCGCGCGGCAGGCGCTCGAACAGTTTGAGGCCGAGGATCGTTTCGAGCTCTGCGATGCGATGGCTGATGGCTGATTGCGTCACGCCAAGTTCGTCGCCTGCAAGCCGGAAACTTAATAGCCGCGCCGATGCCTCGAATGCCCGCAAAGCGCCGAGTGGAGGTATCCGGGGCTTTGACATCATGGCTTCGGAACCTCGAAAAAAGATGCGTGAATATAATTCATGCCTTTATGAGTAACGATCGCTTGAACGGCGCGCAATGCGGAATCATTCTAATCTGCGGCGCGTCTCACAGAAAATAAGCGTCCTGAAACAATCTTCTTCGGAGAATGACATGGGTGCAGAACAGGTATTTGCAGAAATTGCACCGGCTCTGGACAAGATCGATCAATTGATCGCCGAACACCGGCCGGGCCACGGGCTGGTTCGTGCTTTCTATATGGATCCGGATGTCTATGCCCGCGACATGGAGCGGGTGTTCCGGCGGCATTGGCACTGCATCGGTCATGCGAGCATCATTCCCAATGCCGGGGATTTCGAGCTGTTCAAGATCGACACAGAAGCGGTCATCGTTTCGCGCAACGAAGATGGATCGATTCACGCGTTTCTCAATGTATGCCGCCATCGCGGCGCCGAGGTCTGCACCAAACCAAAAGGCAATGCTCGCTTCTTCGTCTGCCCGTACCATGCCTGGACCTATGCCAATGACGGGAGTCTGCGTGCCGCGCGGCTGATGCCCAAGGATTTTGACCGCAGCGCACATGGCCTGAAGAGACTGCATGTGCGCGTGGCGGAAGGACTGATCTTCATCTGCTTTGCCGACGAACCGCTGGATTTCTCCATCATTGAGCAGTCGCTTCGCACCACCTGCGGTCAATATGGCTGGGCGGACGCCAAAGTCGCACACCGGGAAACCTATCCCGTCGATTCCAATTGGAAGCTGGCTGTCGAAAACTACGTGGAATGCTACCATTGCGGCCCGGCGCACCCGGAATATTCGCAGACGCACGCGCTGGAACAGCCAGCTGAAAAGATTGTCGAGCTCAATGCGCGCATGGAGCAGCGCACCTGCGCTCTTGGTATTGATATTGCCACCGGCGATAACTGGCAGAATTCCGCACATGGCCAGGAGGCAATCCACACATTCCGCTATGCACTGTATGATGGCGTCTCCAGTGGCAGCGAGGATGGTTCGCCGGTCGGGCCCTTGATGGGGCGGTTTTCGGAGTTCGATGGCGGCGTCACCTCCATTCACCTGGGCGGCACGAGTTTCCTCGTCTGCTATCCGGACCACGGCATGATCTACCGCTTCATTCCAAAGACCGTCGATAGCTGCGAGATGGAATTGATCTGGCTGGTGCGCGGCGATGCGGAAGAGGGCAAGGATTACGACCTCGAAAAGCTGACCTGGCTGTGGAAGGTGACGACTGCGGAAGACAAGACGATCATCGAACACACGGCGCGCGGGGTTCGCTCGCACTACTTTGTGCCGGGGCCGATTGCGCCGATGGAGTATAACGAATTGCGGTACATCCAGTGGTACCTCGATGAAATCGGGCGGGCCTGATCGGGCCGGTCCTCATTACAGCATGAGACCACGGGAGACTTTGTATGTCTGATTTTCCAACTTCGGCGCGCGTCGTCATTATCGGTGGCGGAGCGGTCGGCGTCTCCTCGCTTTACCATCTTGCCAAGGCAGGCTGGACCGATTGCGTGCTGCTTGAAAAGAACGAGCTGACATCGGGTTCAACCTGGCATGCAGCGGGCAATGTGCCGACATTTTCGGCCTCCTGGTCGGTGATGAACATGCAGCGCTATTCAGCCGAGCTCTATCGCGGGCTGGCTGCCGAGGTCGATTATCCCATGAACTACCATGTCACCGGCTCGCTACGGCTGGCGCATACCAAGGAGCGGATGCGCGAATTCCAGCGCGTGAAGAGCATGGGCCGCTATCAGGGCATGGATATCGATGTGCTGGGGGTCGATGAGATCAACGGGCGCTATCCGTTCATTGCAACGCATGAGCTTGAGGGCGCCCTCTACGATCCCAATGATGGCGATATCGACCCTGCACAGCTGACGCAGGCTCTGGCCAAGGGTGCCCGCGACATGGGAGCGAAGATCATCCGCTTCTGTCCGGTCACCGGGGCGCGCCGCGAGAACGATGAGTGGGTGATTGCTACGCCGCAGGGCGAGATTCGCTGCGAATATGTGGTCAATGCGGCGGGTTATCGGGCGCAGGAGATCGGCAAGCTGTTCGGCCGCGATGTGCCGATGATGGTGATGAGCCATCAATATCTGCTGTTCGACGAAATCCCCGAAATCGCTGCCTGGTCTCGCGAAAACGGCCACAAGCTGCCGTTGCTGCGCGACGTCGATTCGTCCTATTACCTGCGGCAGGAAAAGAACGGCATGAATCTCGGGCCATATGAACGCAATTGCCGTGCGCATTGGGCGACTGCCGATGATCCAATGCCGGATGATTTCTCGTTTCAGCTGTTCCCCGATGATCTTGAGCGCCTCGACTGGTACCTCAATGATGCCATTGCCCGTGTACCAATTCTCGGTACCGCGGGCCTGTCGAAGGTGATCAATGGTCCAATCCCCTACGCGCCGGATGGCAATCCGCTGATCGGTCCGATGCCCGGCGTACCCAATGCATTCGAAGCCTGTGTCTTTACCTTCGGCATCGCGCAGGCTGGCGGAGCAGGCAAGGTTCTGGCCGAATGGGTCACGGAAGGCGCGACGGAATGGGATATGTGGTCGTGCGATCCGCGCCGTTTCACCGCCTTTACCGATACTGAATATTGCGTTGCCAAGGGTGTGGAGGTGTACGGGCACGAATATGCCATTCATTTTCCGCGCCATACGTGGCCGGCGGGCCGCAACAAGAAGGTTTCACCTATCCATGATCGGATTGCCAGGCTGGGTGCGCAGTTCGGTGCCTATAATGGCTGGGAACGCGCAAACTGGTATGCGCAGCCGGGCGACGATGTTTCGGAGGAATCAACGCAAACGTTCCTTCGTGATGGTCCGTGGCAGCAGCGTATCCGCGAAGAGTGCCATGCCGTGCGCGACGCTGTTGGCATTCTCGATCTGCCCGGTTTCTCGCGCTTCAAAGTCAGCGGCGAGGGCGCTCGCGAATGGCTGTCGACGCTGGTCACCGGTATCGTGCCGAAGCCTGGACGGATCGGCCTTGGCTATTTCTCCGACGACAAGGGCCGGGTCGTCACAGAAATGTCCATTATGGCGATCGATGAGAATGTGTTCTTCCTGATCACCGCCGGTGTTGCCGAATGGCATGATCGCGACTGGCTGCTCAATCATTTGCCGAACGGCAGTTCAATCAGCATCGCCAACGTCACGGAAGATTTCTCTTGCCAGATCGTTACCGGGCCGAGGGCCCGTGATCTGTTCCGAGATATCTGCGATGCGGATCTCGAGAAAACCTGGCTTTCGCACCAGACGACGCAGATCGCCGGGCGGTATTGCCAGTTGGTGCGCGTTTCCTTTGCCGGTGAGCTTGGCTGGGAGGTGCATACGAAAGTTGCCGACACCGCCGCGATCTTCGATGCGATATGGGAAGCAGGACAGAAATACGGGATCAAGCCCTTCGGCATGTTCGCACTGGATTCCCTGCGCCTCGAAAAGGGCTATCGCGCCTGGAAAGGCGACCTTTCCACTGACTACACTCCGCTGCAAAGCGGACTTGAACGTTTCATCAAGTGGGAAAAGCCGGAATTCATCGGCAAGGCCGCTCTGGAACGTGAAAAGCAGCAGGGCGTGAAGAAACGCTTCGTCACGCTGACTGTGGATGCCGGAGACTGTGACGCGCCTTATATGTCCACGCTTTGGCACAATGGCACTATTGTTGGTGAAACTACTTCCGGGGGCTGGGGGCACCGGATCGACAAATCGATCGCGCTTGGCATGCTGAAGACCGAACTCACCGAACCCGGGACGGAAGTCGAGGTGGAAATCTTCGGCGAGCGCTACAAAGCGACCGTCCATCCTGACCAGCCGCTTTGGGATCCCAAGAACGAAAGAATACGCGCATGAGTTCGCTACCCACCAAAGCGCGCGCCGTCATCATCGGCGGCGGCATTTCCGGCTGTTCTGTTGCCTATCATCTCGCCAAGCTCGGCTGGACCGATGTCGTTTTGCTGGAGCGCAAGCAGTTGACCTCCGGCACCACGTGGCACGCTGCAGGGCTCATCGGCCAGCTGCGCGCCTCGCAGAACATGACACGGCTGGCGAAATATTCCGCCGACCTCTATGTCAAGCTGGAGGCGGAAACCGGGGTCTCCACCGGTATGCGCCAGGTGGGCTCGATCACCGTGGCTCTGACCGAGGAACGCAAGCACGAGATTTACCGGCAGGCTTCGCTGGCGCGTGCCTTCGATGTCGATGTTCGTGAAATATCTCCAAATGAAGTCAAGGAGATGTATCCGCATCTTAACATTGAAGATGTGGTGGGCGCGGTGCATCTGCCGCTCGACGGACAGTGCGACCCGGCCAATATCGCCATGGCTCTTGCCAAGGGCGCACGCCAGCGCGGCGCCAAAATTGTCGAGAACGTCAAAGTCACCGGCGTTCTCAAAAAGAACGGCCGCGTAACCGGCGTGACCTGGGTGCAAGGCGAAGAACAGGGCACGATCGAGACCGACGTGGTGATCAACTGCGCCGGCATGTGGGCACGCGATCTGGCGGGAACGTCGGGTGTCACCGTGCCGCTGCATGCCTGCGAGCATTTCTATCTTGTTACCGAGGCCATCGAGGGGCTTGGGCGCTTGCCCGTGCTGCGCGTTCCGGATGAATGCGCCTATTACAAGGAGGATGCCGGCAAGATGATGCTGGGCGCCTTTGAGCCGGTCGCCAAGCCTTGGGGCATGAACGGCATTTCCGAAGATTTCTGTTTCGACCAGCTCCAGGAGGATTTCGAGCATTTTGAACCCATTCTCGAAATGGGCGTCAACCGCATGCCTATGCTCGGTACAGCCGGGATCCATACATTCTTCAACGGTCCGGAAAGCTTCACCCCCGATGACCGCTATTATCTCGGAGAAGCGTCGGAACTTGGCGGCTATTGGGTCGCTGCGGGCTATAATTCGATCGGTATTGTCTCGTCCGGCGGTGCGGGGATGGCACTCGCTCAATGGATTCACGATGGCGAGGCGCCGTTCGACCTGTGGGAGGTGGATATCCGCCGCGCGCAGCCATTCCAGAAGAACAGGCGTTATCTGAAGGAACGTGTCTCTGAGACACTGGGCCTGCTCTATGCCGATCATTTCCCCTACCGGCAGATGGCGACATCCCGAAATATCCGCCGCTCACCCATTCATGAACATCTTAAGCAGCGTGGCGCGGTCTTCGGTGAAGTCGCCGGATGGGAGCGCGCAAACTGGTTTGCCAAGGACGGTCAGGAGCGCGAATACCGCTATTCCTGGAAACGGCAGAACTGGTTCGACAATCAGCGCGAAGAGCATCTTGCCGTGCGCAATGGAGTCGGCCTGTTCGACATGACTTCGTTCGGCAAGATCCGCGTCGAGGGTCGTGATGCTTTACTGTTCCTGCAGAAGCTTTGCGCTAACCAGCTCGACGTCGAGCCTGGCCGCATCGTTTACACCCAGATGCTCAATAATCGCGGGGGGATCGAAAGCGACCTGACGATTACACGCCTGTCGGAAACAACTTTCTTTGTCGTTGTCCCCGGTGCGACCCTGCAGCGTGACCTGGCCTGGATGCGCAAGCACCTCAAGGACGAATTCGTGGTGATTACCGATGTAACCCCGGCGGAATCGGTGCTGTGTCTGATGGGACCCAAATCTCGCGAACTGATCCAGAAGATCAGTCCAAATGATTTCTCGAACGAAGCCAATCCGTTCGGGACCGCGCGCGAGATCGAGATCGGTATGGGCCTCGCACGCGCGCACCGCGTGACCTATGTCGGCGAACTCGGTTGGGAGCTGTATGTCTCCACGGATCAGACGGCGCATGTATTCGAGGCCATCGAGGAGGCGGGACAAGAGCTGGGCCTCAAGCTTTGCGGTCTGCACACGCTGGATTCGTGCCGCATTGAAAAGGCGTTCCGCCACTTCGGCCACGACATCACCGACGAGGATCATGTGCTGGAGGCAGGGCTTGGGTTTGCAGTGAAAGTCGATAAGGGTGATTTCATTGGCCGCGATGCCGTGCTGAGAAAGAAGGCAGCCGGGCTCGATCGCAGGCTCGTGCAGTTTCGTCTAAGTGATCCAGAGCCACTGCTTTTCCACAATGAGGCCATTGTCCGTGATGGAGAGATTGTGGGAACAATCACCTCGGGCAATTATGGCCACCATCTCGGCGGCGCTATCGGCCTGGGTTACGTTCCGAGCAAGGAAGAAAATCCGGAACAGATTCTGGCTTCAAATTACGAGATCGAGATCGCCGGGGTGCGGGTGAAGGCCGAGGCTTCTTTAAAGCCGATGTACGATCCAAAGGCTGAACGTGTACGGATGTGAGACTGGCCGGGATTGACCCGGCCAGCCCTTCAACTCAGTTCATGCTTGTCAGGACCGTCTCGAACTGCTCCAGAGCCCAGTCGATCTGGTCGCGCTTGATCACCAGCGGCGGAGCGATGCGGATCGTGTCGCCATGGGTGTCCTTGGCGAGAATGCCGCGTTCTTTCAACTCGTTGCAGAACCGGTTGGCACCGCCGGCCTCCGGATGCAGCTCCACCGCCAGCATCAGCCCGCGTCCGCGTACGTCCCGCACGATATTGCTGCGTATACCCTTCAGCTGCTGAAGGAAATATTCGCCTTCGATGCGGGAGTTTTCGATCATGTTTTCTTCGGTGAGCACACGTAGCGCCGCACGTGCAATAGCGCAGGCCAGTGGGTTGCCGCCGAAGGTGCTGCCATGCTGCCCCGGCTTGAGCACGCCAAGAACGTCGCTGTTGGAAAGCACTGCCGACACTGGATAGAAGCCGCCGGAAAGCGCCTTGCCGATGAGCGTCACATCAGCCTCGATGCCCTCATGCTCTTCCGCCAACAGCGCACCGGTACGGCCGAGGCCGGTCTGGATCTCGTCCAGAATGAGCGTAACGTTGTTTTCGGTGCACAGCTCGCGCACTTTGCTGAAATAGCCCTTGGGCGGAATGATCACGCCGGCTTCACCCTGAATCGGTTCTACCAGAAAACCGACTGTGTTGGGCGTCAGTGCCTTGGCAAAGGCATCAATATCGCCGAACGGAACGATCTTGAAGCCTGGAGCAAACGGACCGAAATTTTCGCGTGCCGTAGGATCGGTGCTGAAACCGACGATGCCCATCGTACGGCCATGGAAATTGTTCGAACACACGATAATCTCGGCAGCGTTTTCCGGCACGCCCTTAACCTCGTAGCCCCATTTGCGCACAGCCTTGATCGCGGTCTCAACCGCTTCGGCGCCGCTGTTCATCGGCAGGATCTTGTGCGAGCCGGTAAGCGCCGCGAGTTCCTCATAGAATAAAGCCAGCTGGTCATTGCGGAAAGCGCGGGAGGTCAGCGTCAGCTTGCCAGCCTGCTCGGTCATTGCTTTCAGAATTTTCGGGTGACAGTGGCCCTGATTGACGGCCGAATAGGCGGACAGGCAATCCAGATAACGATTGCCGTCGATATCCCAGACATACACGCCTTCGCCGCGCTCCAGTACCACGTCAAGCGGCTTGTAGTTGTGCGCCCCAAGGCGGGATTCTGTTGAGATCAGGTCAGCGGCTGTGTGCAGCAAAATATCCTCCTATTGCCGAATTCATGCGTTCAGAGCGGCTGCGCTCTGGTCTGAAAGATTGGGTTTGTCGAAAATCCGCCGACCGAAAATACTCGCGACAAGATCAACGAGCAGCAAGGCGCTCTTGCCGCGCTCATCCAGAAATGGGTTGAGTTCGACCACGTCGAGCGAACCGACCACGCCGGAATCGTGCAGCATTTCCATCACGAGATGTGCTTCGCGATAGGTCGCGCCGCCTGGAACGGTGGTTCCGACGCCAGGTGCAAGCGAGGGATCGATAAAATCGACGTCGAAGCTCACATGCAGAATGCCATTGGCCCTTTGCACTCGCTCGATGATGCCACGCATCAATTTCGCGATGCCAAACTCATCGATCTTGCGCATGTCGATGACATCAATGCCCCGTTCGCGCAAAAGTACGCGCTCGGTCGAGTCGATGGAGCGAATACCAAAGAGGTGGAGGTTTTCCGGCTTGACGAATCCGTGGGGCTCATCGCCCATGACACCTTCCAGGCCGGGTTCACGGCACAGGAGCGCCGCCGACATGCCATGCATGTTTCCGGATGGCGAGGTCGACGGTGTGTTGAAATCGGAATGAGCATCCAGCCAGAGCACGAACAATTCACGGTTGTGTTCCTCGCAATAGCGGGCAACGCCGCTGACCGAGCCCATGGACAGGCTATGGTCGCCGCCAAGAATGACCGGGAAGCTGCCGTGCTTCATTGCCTCATACGTCTCAGCGCTTAGCATGCGCGACCAGGCGGCAATTTTCTCGATATGATGCGCAAGGCCCGCGACCGGCGGAACAATTGGCAATACCTCCGGCAAGCGCAGATCGCCGCGATCCTCCACCGGGTGACCAAGCTCTTCGAGCGTGCGGACCAGGCCCGCTGTGCGCAGGGCTGCGGGCCCCATCAGTGCGCCGAGCCGGCCCGCACCTTCCTCGATCGGCGCACCGATGATGGTAAGCTTCTGCTTGTGAGCGTCTTCGAAATTGCCTTGCATGTTCATCAACAACCGCCACTTTCGCGTTTGAATGGTCCAGGATATGGAAAAATAATATCATGTTTCACCGCGATACTGGCACTTCGAGGCGGTGACAAAAAGACAGCATCCTGATAGAAATGCGCATATATATGCGCACTTTGCCCAATTGGATTTATCAGATTGAAAGACAATGGATGATGTAGACCGTAAATTGCTGTCTTTGCTGCGGGATGATTGCCGTTTGCCGGTTTCTTCCATGGCGACAATTCTCGGCATTTCTCGCGCAACGGTAAGAACGCGTATCGACAAGCTGACCACGGATGGAACGATACAGGGCTTCACAGTCACGTTGAAAGCTGGAGCCGGCGTATACGGTGTGCGGGCAATTGCCATGATCGAAGTTGCCGGACAGGGCGCAGAAAAAGTTATCCGGCGGCTGCAGGGCTTTCCGGAAATCCGCGCCATGCACACGACGAACGGGCGTTGGGACATCGTCGCTGAGATCGAGGTGGAGACATTGGAAGCTTTTGACCGCACGCTGCGCGATATCCGTCATATTGACGGAATCACCTCGACCGAGACAAGTATCCTTCTATCAACCCGCAAGAGCGGATAATCTCAGCGGCTGAAAGGGAGGTTGGCGCTTGCACGTTCGTGAGATTCCATGGCTGGAGCCCGTCGATGCGGCCGAGCGATTGCGGCCGCTCGGGGGGCTAAGCTTTCTTGACAGCGCCATGCGTCACGAGAACCTCGCGCGTTATTCCTATGTGGCGGCGGATCCTTTTGGCAAACTGATGGTGCAGAACGGCGTTGCAGGCTGGAACGGCGTCGCGATCGACATGCGGCCCTTGGAGGCTCTCTCGTATTATCTGGATGTTTATCGTCTGGACGACCAGCCGGAACTGCCGCCATTCCAAGGCGGGGCTATCGGCTATTTTTCGTACGAGTTCGGCCGCCTGCTGGAGCGTCTGCCGCAGCCGGATGTTCCTATCCAAGGTTCAATGCCGGACGCGACCTGGTATTTCTACGATGTTGTGCTGGCCTTTGATCATCAATCCAGACGGGTCTGGCTGATATCTTCCGGGTTGCCGGAAGAGAGCGAGGCGGCGCGGGTAGCGCGACGCATCGAGCGGTCCGAATTATTCCTGGGAGCGATCCAGCGGGATTCGGGACAGATGGCCCCTGAACCGCAACATGATTTGAGGATTCCAAGAGCTTCGTGGCGGTCCAACTTTGAGCGCGATGATTACATGCAGGCCGTTGCCAAAGTCGTGGAATACATCCTCGACGGCGACATCTTTCAGGCCAATATCGCCCAGCGTTTCATAGCTGACTTGCCGAAAAACTTCGCGCCGTGGCGCTTCTACAAGGCGTTGCGAAAGCAAAACGCCGCGACTTTTGCAGCTTATCTTGATCATGGAGACATCATCGTTGCTTCGAGCTCGCCGGAACGGTTTATTTCGGTGAAGGGCGATCAAGTCGAGACACGTCCGATCAAAGGCACGATGCCCAGATCGCAAGACCCGAACGAAGACAAGCGTTTAGCCGATATCCTTCTCAAATCAGAGAAGGATCGCGCGGAAAATCTGATGATCGTCGATTTGATGCGCAACGATCTTTCCCGCGTCTGTCGTCCGCACTCTGTATTGACACCCGTGCTTTGCGGGCTCGAAACCTATGCGAGCGTCCATCATCTGGTTTCTGTCGTTACCGGGCGGCTGGCGGAAGGCAATTGCCTGGCGGATTTGATTAGGGCGGCCTTTCCGGGCGGATCGATCACCGGCGCACCAAAACTTCGGGCAATGGAAATCATCACCGAAATCGAGCGTGAAGCACGCGGCGTCTACTGCGGTTCCATCGGCTTCATTGGGTTCAACGGCAATTTCGATGGCAATATCGGTATCCGCACGGTGCTTTTTCAAGGCGGAAAAGCGGTATTTCAGGCGGGCGGCGGCATCACCGCCTTGTCAGATCCCGCGGCGGAATATCAGGAAACGCTCGACAAGGCGGCTCGCATCTTTGCCGTCTTCGATCAGGGGAACGGGCCATGATCCTGATCATCGACAATTACGACTCCTTCGTTTTCACCGTCGCCCGCTACTTTGCTGAACTCGGCGTCGAAACCCAGGTCGTCCGCAATGACGCGATCTCTGCTGCCGAGGTCCAACGATTGGCGCCGGAAGCGATAGTGCTCTCGCCAGGCCCTTGCGGGCCGCATGAGGCCGGCCAGTCAATGAACATCATCGAAGGGTTGAGCGGGAAGATCCCCATGCTTGGCATCTGCCTTGGACATCAGTGCATCGGAGAGGTCTTTGGCGGCGAGGTTGTTCGCGCACAGGAGCCGATGCACGGCCGTTCTTCGGCGATCAATCACGATGGAAGCGGAGTCTTCAAGGGTCTGCCCAGTCCATTCCGGGCAGGGCGATATCACTCGCTGATTGTCGAGATCCATCAAGGATGACGGCGATTTGAAAGTAACTGCACAATCCGACATTGGGGAGGTTATGGGCCTGACCCATGTGAGGCATCCAACCTATGGGGTGCAGTTTCATCCAGAATCGGTGCTGACGGAGTATGGTCATGCGATGCTCGGCAATTTCCTGCGTCTCGCCCGCCAATTCAATCGCAAGCAAAAATTGTCGTGACCAGCTGCCGCTATTTTCGCCTCTTTGTTCGGTAATCCTATTGGCCGGACCTTAAGACATCCGCTACACACACTGCTGACACCGGATATCATCCGGCGCTCAATCAACGGACATTCCATAAAGTAACAAGCAGGAGACTGACCATGCTTCGCAAGACCGATTTCTATATTAACGGTAAGTGGATAGCTCCAGCGGTGGCCAAAGAGCTCGACGTCATCAATCCGGCTGACGAGCAGGCTTTTGCGGTAATTTCGCTTGGTTCTGCCGCCGATGTCGACAAGGCTGTCTCTGCCGCGCGCAAGGCTTTTGCCACATGGAGCATTACGCGCCGGGAAGAGCGGCTGGCATGGCTCGAGCGGCTGCTCGTCGTCTATGAATCGCGTCTCGCCGACATGGCCACGGCCATATCATCCGAGATGGGGGCACCGATCACGATGGCTCTGGACGAACAGGCGGCTTCGGGAACTGGCCATATAAAGGCATTCATCCGGGCACTGAAGAATTTCGAATTCGAACGTCCGCTTGATACGCACAACAAGACAGTCCGCATCGCCTACGAGCCGATCGGTGTCTGCGGCTTGATCACGCCATGGAACTGGCCGATGAACCAGGTCGTTCTGAAAGTTGTACCGGCGATCGCCGCGGGTTGCACCGTTATCCTCAAACCTTCGGAAATTGCTCCAATTTCTTCCGTCATCTTTGCCGAAATGATCGATGCCTCGGGCCTTCCTGCGGGCGTCTTCAATCTGATCAATGGCGATGGTCCAACGGTCGGCGAGGCAATGTCGCGACACCCCGGCATTGACATGATGTCGTTCACGGGCTCGACCCGCGCAGGCGTTGCCGTCACCAAAGCCGCAGCCGAAACAGTCAAGCGCGTTTCGCTCGAACTTGGTGGCAAGTCGCCGAACATTGTGTTCGCGGATGCGGATCTGGAAGCTGCAATCAAGCGCGGCGTCTCGCATGTATTCAACAACACCGGCCAGTCGTGCAACGCCCCGACGCGAATGCTTGTAGAGCGTTCTGTCTATGATAAGGCCACTGAAATCGCCGCCGCAACCGCGAAGGCGACCAAAGTGGGCGATCCATCGCAGGATGGCGATCACATGGGGCCGCTGGTCTCGGAAATGCAGTTCAACAAGGTGCAAGGCTTGATCGAACAGGGCATCAAGGAAGGTGCCCGGCTCGTCGCCGGCGGCACCGGACGTCCCGAGGGCTTCAATCGCGGCTATTATGTCCGTCCGACAGTGTTCGCGGATGTCAACAATGAAATGACTATCGCCCGAGAAGAAATATTCGGTCCTGTCCTTGCCATGATTCCGTTTGATACGGAGGAAGAAGCCGTCGAGATCGCCAACGATACACCTTACGGGCTCGCCGCCTATATCCAGTCAGGCGACCGGGAGCGAGATCAAGCGCGTATCGAAACAACTTCGCGCAGGCATGGTGCGCATCAACGGTGCTTCTCACGCTGCCGATGCTCCGTTTGGCGGCTATAAACAGTCCGGAATCGGGCGCGAGGGCGGACATTGGGGCCTCGAAGACTTCCTTGAAGTAAAGGCTATCAGCGGTTGGGAAGATAGCGCCGCCTGAACTGCCAAAAAATGAAAGCAAGGGATGTCGCCGGTTCCATTTCGACGTCCTTTGCTCTAACTGACAATGCGCAACATTTGTCGGGAAGGCGGGTGCGGACACAATGGATGATACAGAGACCCTACCAGAATCCGCCCCGGACGAGGAGGATGCCGACATCTATGGTGAGGATGGTGCGGTCAAGACGTCCTTTCTAGCGCGGGTCGGTGCCGCTATTGCGGATCGGGACGTTCTGTTTCTTCGATCACATGTCGGCAAGCTGCACCAGTCGGAACTTGGCCACGTGCTGGAAGCGCTGCATTCCGATCAGCGTTCGGCGCTTGTCGAACTTCTCGGTGATGAGTTTGATTTTGCATCACTCACCGAAGTGGACGAAGCCGTTCGTCTTGAAATCGTCGATGCGATGCCAAATCAGCAGATCGCCGAGGCCGTTCAGGACCTCGACTCTGATGATGCGGTCTATATTCTCGAGGATCTCGATCAGGAAGATCGTGACGAAATTCTGGCACAACTGCCCTTCACGGAGCGCGTGCGACTGCGGCGCTCTCTTGGCTACCCGGAAGAAACCGCCGGCCGCCGCATGCAGACGGAGTTCGTCGCTGTTCCGCCGTTCTGGACTGTCGGGCAAACCATCGACTACATGCGCGACAATGATGATCTGCCGGAGTCGTTCTCGCAGATTTTTGTTATCGACCCGATGTTCCGCCTGTTGGGCGCTATCGACCTCGACCGCATCCTGCGCACACGTCGCGATACCAAGATCGAGGAGATCATGCATGAGACACGTCATGCGATCCCCGCTACGATGGACCAGGAAGAAGCTGCACAAATCTTCGAACAGTATGACCTTTTGTCAGCCGCGGTGGTCGATGAGAACGAACGGCTTGTTGGTGTCCTGACCATTGAAAACATCGTTGACGTCATTCAGGAAGAAGCCGAAGAGGACATCATGCGCCTTGGTGGCGTCGGTGACGAAGAACTCTCCGACTCCGTGTTATCGACTTCCCGGTCACGCACGCCCTGGCTAGTGATAAATCTCTTTACGGCCTTCTTGTCCGCATCAGTGATTGGACTGTTCGATGCCACAATCCAGCAGATGGTTGCCTTGGCCGTTTTGATGCCGATCGTGGCGTCCATGGGCGGCAATGCCGGTACCCAGACGATGACTGTGACCGTGCGAGCCTTGGCGACGCGGGACATGGATATTTACAACGCTGGTCGTATTATCCGCCGTGAAGCCTTCGTGGGCCTTATCAACGGCGTTATCTTTGCGATCATGATCGGTCTGGTCGCCGGCATGTGGTTTGCAAATGTTAATCTCGGGGGAATCATCGCGGCGGCGATGATTATCAATATGCTTGCAGCGGCGCTAGGCGGAATATTGATTCCGCTATTGCTGCATCGTTTTGGTGCAGATCCCGCCATCGCATCTGCCGTATTTGTAACTACTGTCACCGATGTGGTTGGTTTTTCCTCGTTTCTTGGCCTCGCCACATGGTGGTTTGGCTTTAAGTAACAATAGCTTATTGCTGGGTATGGACTAAAGTTCGCAACCAGACACAATCGTGCAATTGACTTTTACGTAATTGCGTGACCAAAACATCCAATCGATACAATGTGGGAATGTAGAGCAGTGTCTGTCATGCGCGAATATTATTCCATTACCGAACTGACGCGAGAGTTTGGAGTATCGACGCGCACGTTGAGATCTCTATGAAGACGAGGGCCTGATCCATCCGGTTCGTCGCGGCCGGACCCGTCTGTTCCGGCCTTCAGATCGTCATCTGCTCAAGCAGATCCTGCGCGGCAAGCGTCTCGGTTTCTCCATTGCGGAAATACACGAGATCGTCCAGATGTATAACGAACCGCCGGGTGAAATGGGCCAACTGCATCTCTTGATGAAACGCGTCGAAGAGAAGCGCGCGGATTTGCGTCAGAAGCGGCGTGATATCGAAGAAACCTTGACGGAGCTCGACCAAGTCGAAGAAGCCTGTATCGAACGTCTGGCAGAGCTTGGCGTCAATACCTGAGCCCTATTGCGGCAAGTTTTGCTGCGTACAAATGCCAGCGATTTCCTGCATTTGCGGATCGCTCTGATCGCGCCGACCAGCGAAAACATCGTCGAAAATGCCCTGAGTCTCGGTCTGGCCAATCACGCAATTGCAGAACTTCTGGCAAAACACCTTGTCGTTGTCATTTTGGCAGCTCTGAATGCAGGCCTTTCCAAAAACCTCCTGCGGCGTTGCAACCGCAGGCGGAAACAGCTGCGAAATCAGAAATACGCAGCTGATGAGAATTGGTTGATGGATAAGGTAAAACGCGAGGCTGTGCTGACCGATGAAGCGCAGCAATCGGTCGAGCCAAGCCGGTGCTACATTACCGGCAAGCAGCTTCAAAGCGTTGAAGTGCTGCATGATTTTGGCGACCGTCATGCCGGCCAAAACGGCGCCGAACCATGGGAAGATCGGCACATAATCATTTGATCGGATGAGTATTTCCGACAATCCAAGCCACCAGAAGATTGGCGGATCGAAGAAGGAGGAGATCAGATAGTGCGGAGCGGCAATGACCGCTGCAGCAGCGATAGCAACGATCAATGCCGGTAATCTTAGGAACAGCAGCCCGAGCACACTCGCCGCAGCGATCTGATGCAGAATGCCAAAAAACACGAAATTGTCAGGCGTGATGTACGCGGTGACGAGTGTGATCGCCAGCGCCGCAACGATGATTTGAGCAAGGCGGATGCCAAAAGCCCGCCAGCGTATCTGCCGGCCATGCGCCAGGACAATGCTGAAGCCAACCAACGCAAGAAACGTAGAGGCAATGATGCGAGCGTAGAGTTTCCAGACGCCTTGCCCGGTGGTCCCGGGCTCCAAATATCCGAAAAACTCGAAATCCCAAGCCGTGTGGTATGTCGCCATTGCGATGAGGGCGATACCGCGCAACGCGTCGAGCTTGCCGAGGCGCGCTTTCGCGGGTGGATTTAAGGTCTCGGCTTGGCGCATGTGGCAGAATCCCGGTCGCTACGGCTTTTGCGGCAAGCTAGGCGACATGGCAGGCAAAATCCATGGTCTTTCCCCTAAAAGCAACGGAACACTTTCCGCACATATTTCAACGGTTTCTATGAAACGGACATATTATGTCGCTTGATTGACTGCTATCCACAAGCTCGCGTCCGAAACTCTTGGCGCCGTTCAGAATCAGTGCCCCCAAAGTCATCTCAGTGATCAATCAGGTCCGCCACCCCATTTGGATTACCACAGCCAAGCGTCCCACTGCGCGGGTGTTCGCAATCCTTTTCGGCATTGAATCGATGGCCCGGGCGATCATTACCAGTGTCGTTCCGATCCAGACATACGATTTGATGCAGAGCGAGCGCGGGGTCAGCATTCTCTATACGTGTATGTCTCTTCTCGGATTGATCTCAACGTTGTCGATTCCGCTGTTGATCGTGCGCATCCCGCGTAGATGGGTCTATACTGCCGGTGCGACAGCGCTGATGCTGGGTTGCTGCGCATTTGCGCTCGACACGTTGCCTGGGCAGGCGGCAGGGCTGTTTCTGCGTACGTTTGGCGCCGGAACTCTATCGATTACACTCAGCCTCTACATCATGGATCACATCAAGAAGGGCGAGCTGGTCCGCGCTGAGTCCGTGCGGATGGCAACGGCTACCCTCGCGTGGACCGGCGGGCCGTTTCTCGGCGTTCTCCTCTACACACGGGTTGGAATGGTCGCGCCGTTCCTTCTGTCGATCGGATTTTCGCTGCTGTTGCTGACGCTGTTCTGGTATTTCCGACTCAGCGACAATCCGGCGTTGCAGAAGGGGCCAAGCCGTCCAGCCAATCCGATAGCCAATGTGCGCCGCTTCGTTGTGCAGCCGCGGCTCCGGCTGGCTTGGCTGATTGCGTTTTCGCGTTCCTGCTATTGGAGTACTTTCTTCGTCTACGGTCCCATTTTGATGGTGGCGACGGGGCAGGGAACCCTCGCTGGCGGGCTTCTGGTTTCACTTGGTAATCTCTTCCTGCTCGGCTCCATTCTTTGGGGGAAGGTTGGCATGGCCAAAGGTCTGACCCGCACGATATCCGGCGTCTTCGTATTGCTCGCGGTGGCTTTGATTGGAGCAGGGCTCGCTGGCGAAAGCTTCCCGATGTTGGCGGCGATAATGCTTCTTGCCGGGGCGTTTTTCTGTGTCGCGCTCGATACACTCGGATCTACGACGTTCATACGCGCGGTCCACCCGCACGAACGGGCGCAGATGACAGCCGTCTACCGAACATATCTCGATTTTTCCGAGATATTGCCCGCTTTCTTCTATTCATTCATTCTGACGTTTTTCCAGCTTGGTGCGATCTTCATTGCGCTCGCCGGCCTGATGGTCTTCACGGCGATCTTTGTGTGGCGCTATTTGCCTCGAGGACTGTAATCGGAAGTTACACCGTTTCGCATCAGCACATCGCGTGCAGTTGAAAAGAACTGCCGGCGTAAGAGAACGATAGCAACCAGTGTCGTCGTGATCATGAAGACCAAAGGGTGCAGAAACCAGCCGAGATAGCCGATGGAAAAGAAAATACCGCGCAGGCCGCTGTTGAAATGCTGGCCAGCCTGAATATTGATTCCCGCAGCGCGATTGATGCTGGCAATGACGATTGGGTCGTCCGGCCCTTTGTCACGCGCCATAGGCACGCCGCCGATCAGTATCGAGCAATAATTGAAGAGCCGGTAGGACCAGGCGAATTTGAAGAAGGCATAGGCAAAAAGCACGAGTAGTCCGAGAATCTTCGTTTCAAACAATTGTTGGGTCGTCTCGCCCAACAACGGCAGATCATGAAACAAGGTGAGAACACGGCCCGACGAGTTGAGCAGTCCGAAGCAGCCGCCAATGGCCAGAATCGATGTCGATGCAAAAAAGCCGGTGCCTTGCTGCAAACCGATCATAATGCTGGTGTCGATCATGCGTAGTTCGCGCGTCGACATCGTCGCCATCCACTGGTGCCTTGCCTGGTTCATTTCGTAAGTCAGCGATTTTCTGCCGGCGAAGCCGTTGGCTGTGGTATGAGAGTAGAGTGCCCAGACGATGAAGAAATAGACCAGAGCCAGGACATCGAGCCAATAGGATGTAGTTGGGGCAGCTTCCATTTCTTCTCTCAATGATGCGCAACTGTTGATGGCGAATGTACGTCAATTCGCCCGGTTCGCAAATGTCGTAAGCCGTCAATCCGTTTGGAAGTGAGCAGGGTTTTTATGCGCAATTCTTTTGGCTTTTGCTTTACCGGCCTATGTCGTAGAAACGCAAGCCAAGGTCGGTGGCGGGCTGCGGCAATTGCCGGCAACCAGCCATTATGATTGCGATCGATTTCACTCGAGTAAGGTAGCCGGATGTTTCTGTCGGTTTTTGATCTGTATAAAATCGGCATTGGTCCTTCAAGTTCCCACACCATGGGGCCAATGACTGCTGGCGGCCAGTTCCTCGAAGAACTCAAGAACGGCCAATGGCCGAGGCCGACCGGCGTCAAGGTCGATAGGTTACGCGTTCATTTGCATGGCTCACTCGCCTTCACTGGCATCGGTCATGCGACGGACCGTGCCGTCATTCTCGGCCTCTGCGGACTGTTGCCCGCGACCGTCGATCCAAACGAGATGGATGCATTACTCGAGACGGTCAAGCAGAATAAGCGCATCTCGCCTGCAGGCCACCCCTCCTATCGGTTCGACCCCGCAACAGACCTTATCATGGATCGGCGTACGCCTTTGCCGGGGCATGCGAACGGTATGGCATTTGAAGCCTATGATGTCGACGACCGGCTGCTGCTGCGCCGTATCTTCTATTCGATTGGCGGCGGGTTTGTCGTGACGGAGGAAGAGCTCGAGTCGGCAAAAACGCGCACGGCGCCCAAAGCGGAAGTTCCAGTTCCATTTCCCTTTATCAATGCCGCTCAGATGATGCGCATGGCCAAGGATAGCGGCTTGTCGATCGCCGAGATGAAGCGGCAAAATGAAGAAGTCTTCATGAGTCGTGACGAACTGAACGCGGGTTTGGACCGCATATGGTCGGCCATGCGTTCGTGTATCGATCGCGGTTTGGAACAGGAAGGCATTATGCCCGGCGGACTCAAGGTCAAGCGACGCGCCCGTTACCTGCACGACCGCCTGCAGGAGGAATGGCGCCAGAATCGCGTCAACCCGCTGCTCGCCAATGACTGGCTGTCGGTCTACGCGATGGCGGTCAATGAAGAGAATGCGGCGGGTGGACGGGTTGTGACTGCACCGACCAACGGCGCCGCCGGCGTTGTCCCCGCGGTTCTACGCTATTACTTGCATTTCCACGACGATGCCGACGAGAATGGCATTCGCGACTTCCTGCTGACGTCCGCCGCAATCGGCGGCGTGATCAAGCATAACGCGTCGATATCCGGGGCAGAGGTCGGCTGTCAGGGCGAAGTAGGCTCCGCCTCGGCCATGGCTGCCGCGGGCCTTGCAGCGGTACTTGGTGGAACCCCAGAGCAGATCGAGAATGCCGCCGAAATCGCGCTCGAACATCACCTCGGCATGACCTGCGACCCGGTCGCTGGACTGGTCCAGGTGCCGTGTATCGAACGCAATGCGCTCGGGGCAGTGAAGGCCGTTACGGCAGCATCGCTGGCGGTCAAAGGCGACGGCACGCATTTCGTTCCGCTGGATGCCTGTATTGAAACGATGCGCCAGACCGGTGTGGATATGAACGAACGCTACAAAGAGACCAGTCTTGGGGGTTTGGCTGTGAACGTGGTGGAATGCTGAAAAATATTCCCGTATGCCGGCCAATACCTGCGTCCTGCCGGAAACAGTTTCAATAAATCAAATACAGTCAGCGCCCAAAAAGCTGCCATAGTTTCCTCCCGCCTGATCAGCAAAATCTGGTTGGGCTGCATAAAGGTATTGGGAGGACACTACCTTGGCATCAAACTCAATTGCGAAATCGTTACAACAGCGACCGGAAGACGAAAATCTAGGCATCGGAGCCAACCTGGCTTATGGACTGCAACACGTGTTGACGATGTATGGGGGGATCATAGCAGTTCCGCTCATCCTCGGTCAGGCTGCGGGCTTGTCATCGAGCGAAATCGGCTTGTTGATCACCGCGTCTCTTTTTGCTGGCGGCTTGGCCACAATCCTGCAAACGATCGGTTTGCCCTTCTTTGGCTGTCAATTGCCGCTGGTTCAAGGCGTTTCATTCTCCGGAGTGGCGACGATGGTGGCTATTTCCGGGAACGGAGGGATGGAGTCGGTGCTGGGAGCCGTTATGGCTGCCTCGCTCATAGGGCTGCTGATTACTCCGGTATTTTCCCGGATCACGAGATTTTTTCCACCACTGGTCACAGGAATCGTGATCACCACGATCGGCTTGACCTTGATGCCGGTTGCTGCCCGCTGGGCCATGGGTGGAAACAGCAATGCACCCGGCTTTGGCAGCATGGCTAATATCGGCCTGGCTGCTACGACTCTTGTCATCGTGCTCTTGCTGAGCAAGGTCGGGAGCGCGACTGTTTCGAGGCTCTCAATTCTCTTGGCGATGATAATCGGAACAGTCCTTGCCCTTTGCCTTGGGATGACAGATTTCTCGAAGGTGGGTGAAGGGGCATTTCTGGCGCTGCCGTCATTATTTCATTTTGGCTATCCCTCGTTTCAAATCGCAGCAATTGTCTCAATGTTCATCGTGATCATGGTGACCTTGGTGGAAACGTCAGCGGATATTTTAGCGGTGGGTGAAATCATCGAAACCAAGGTGGACTCGCGCCGGCTCGGCGATGGTTTGCGCGCGGATATGCTTTCAAGTCTGATTGCACCAATCTTCGGCTCCTTCACCCAAAGTGCATTTGCCCAGAATGTCGGCCTGGTTGCTGTAACGGGGATAAAGAGCCGGTATGTGGTGGCAACTGGCGGTCTAGTTCTGGTGACGCTGGGTCTGTTGCCAGTCATGGGCAGGATCGTTGCCGCGGTCCCGAGCGCTGTTTTGGGTGGTGCTGGTATTGTTCTGTTTGGCACGGTCGCTGCGAGCGGCATACGGACGTTGTCGAAGGTGGACTACCGAAACAACATGAACCTGATTATCGTAGCAACCTCTATCGGGTTCGGCATGATACCGATCGCATCACCCAGCTTCTACGATCAGTTCCCCACGTGGTTTGCGACGATCTTCCATTCCGGCATCAGCTCGGCGGCCATTATGGCAATTGCGCTCAACCTGGTGTTCAACCACCTGACTGCAGGCAACTCCGATCAACAGTCGGTTTTTGTTGCCGGCACGGAGCGTACCCTGCGGTATCAAGACGTTGCCTTGCTACATGACGGAGACTATTTCCTCAACGGGAAGCTTTATGACAAGAATGGCGTTGAAGTGCCGATTGTCGCGCCGGAATTCCATTCGGTGGTGACCAAACGCCACTTGGGGGAAACAGCACTCCCGGCCACGACAAGTTAACTGGCTGAAAGGCTGCCGTCAGGAGCGGCGGCGGAGTGCCGCTCCCAATGGCTTTGTGGAGAAGTCGCGGGTTATGGTTGACGTCTCAACCCGAAAGCGTAAATGCTTTGGAATGGCTCTCAATCTGGTAAAACTCTGTGTCGGCTGCACCGCAATTGAAGATTTGGCGGCATGGATCGATTTTCGCCTTGAAGAGCGTAGAAGGGCCGGCCTGTCGGCCGAACAGTTTCATACGACGCGCATGGTACCGAAGCGCGTTGAGGAACTACTTGATGGCGGATCGTTGTATTGGGTCATCAAGGGCAACATCCAATGCCGGCAGCGATTGACCGATATCAGGACCTTTACTGACGATGAAGGGATTTCGCGGTGCCATCTGGTGCTCGAGCCGCGGATCATTCCAACAGAGTGGCAGCCGCGTCGGGCATTTCAGGGATGGCGCTACCTGACAAGCGACGATGCTCCGATCGATGAAGGGCAGGGCAAGGCGGGGCGAGCAAAACTACCGCCAGAACTGCGCAACGAACTCGCATCCTTGGGCCTGCTTTAGGGGCAGCAATCAGGAAATTCGCAGTCTCACCGCCGAAACGCCGTTGCGGCTTTCGGAGCGTATGCGCAGCCGGGCCGGCGGCATGGCAGCACGCCGTGTCCTTGCGGCCTGGCAAAGCAGTACATTCACAATATCCATAGTCTTGAAAGCTGCATTGCCGTGGCGCAAATCAGCCAGGCGCAAAGCAGCCTGCTGCAATACTTGCATACCACCGAATAGCGGCTTTGTTTCTCTGTTCATGTGGCCCGTTGGGCCATGCATATCGGTTATACTGGACATTCGCAAAACCCTTTACGCTATACAATCGGGGTCTTTCTGATCGTGTCTTACGATTGCGGCGCAATCGCAAAGCAGTTGAATTTCTGGCGCTTCAGTGCAGTGCATGCGTCGTTGGCGGCTTTGGCAGACGAGATTCCGGCAAAACGCGCGCGGTGGTAAGTAGTCGATCCTTTCTGAAATTTTTCCGTATAAGGCGACAGCGCGGCGATTGGATCACCTGTCTGCGCAGCGGCCTTGGCGAGCATCGCCTTGGCTTCTTCAGAGCTGCCGACAGAGGCAATTTGCACCATCCAGCCACCGGCTGAAGCGGATGCGGTTGTTACGGGATCGACATCCGCTGTGTCGCCTTCAGCTTCCTTGGGCGAGGGTGCAGGAACGGCGAGAACTTGCGCAACCGGCGAGGGTGCCGGAGCGGGTTCTGCATAAGCCGTAATTACATCTGCAGGTTGAGCCACAACCCGCTCGCGTTGAACTGGAACAGGAATGTCTGCACTCTCTGGCAGTTCGAGCGCTGCTACGTTGACCTTGCTATTCTTACGCGAGGCAATGAGATTGCCGCCATCGCGACGTGACGCCGCCGGGAGATATTGTTCGATCAGCCTCGCCATTTGCGCGTCGCGCGAGCCACCGCTTGTTCCGCCCATCACGACTGCAACAAGTTTCTTGCCGTCCACACTAACTGAACTCACCAGGTTGAAGCCCGAGGCGCGAGTATAACCTGTCTTGATGCCGTCAACGCCGCGCACCTTGCCGAGGAGGCGATTGTGACCAACAATACGGCGACCGCGATAGCTGAAACTGCGGGTCGAGAAATAGTCATAATACTGCGGAAAATGCTCGCGAAGTGCGATGCCGAGCATCGCCAGGTCGCGCGCTGAGGACCGCTGCTGCGGGTCTGGCAACCCATTGGCATTGCGGAACTGGGTGTTGCGCATTCCAAGCTGCCGGGCCTTGTTGGTCATCATGACCGCGAACCGCTGTTCCGATCCGCCAAGATATTCGGCAATCGCGGTTGCTGAGTCGTTCGCCGATTTGGTAATCAGCGAGAGGATTGCAGCCTCCGCGCTGATGGATTGCCCCGGGCGAAATCCGATCTTCGTCGGCGGCTGGCTTGCTGCGTATGCGGAAACTGGAATGGGTGTGGACTTGGAAACCTTACCCGCCGCCATTGCATCAAACAGCATATACAGCGTCATCATTTTCGTCAGCGATGCAGGAAAGCGCTGTGCGTCTGCATTAGACGAATAGAGCGTCTTGCCGGTATTGGCATCGACCACAATGGCGGCAGCCCTTGTCTCGGCCACTGCCTCGGCAGTAGCGGAGAGGCTTATTCCCGAGACCATCGCCAAAGCAACGAATGCGTGAGCCATTTTCTTGATTAACGTGTAACTTTGGCGGGCCGGGTAAAGCACAATCAACACCTGCTCGATATGCGTGTAGGGAACTGAATTGACGATCTGAAGCACCAGAGCGAATTTCTGGACTTTATCCGTATCAGCGTTACCAAACTGTTTATGGTAACCGGGCCGTTCACGTTTTCCGTGGCTATTGGATTAATTTTTATGAAAATATTGCAGTGCACAATAAATTTGACATTTTGTGCAGTGCACACTACATCAGCCCCACCAGAAAATTAAACACGTGGAAGGATCCACCATGGCAACTCCATTCGAAACCCTGAATGATTCCAGCAAGGAATTCGTCAACAGCGCGATGAAGAGCGTTTCAGCTCTTTCGCAAGGGCTGCAGACCATCGCAAACGAAGCGGCAGACTACTCCAAGAAGTCTTTTGAGGAGGGTACCGCGTTGATCGAGAAGCTTGCTTCCACGAAGTCGCCCGAACAGGCATTCGAAACCCACAGCGTGTTTTCCAAGAAGGCTTATGAAAACTTTATCGCTCAGGCAACCAAGTTTGGCGAGCTCTATGCCGACTTGGCAAAAGAGGCATACAAGCCCTATGAAGCCGTCGTAGCGAAGGTTGCGAAGTAAGCGCAACGTTTCTATGAGCGCATTTAAAAGTCCGGTTGCCCGCGCAACCGGACTTTTTTTGTTCCGGGACGTCAATTCTGACTGTGCAACTGCAACTTGATATTGCAAGCTTTATGAGAGGGCTTAAAATTAGCCCGTAGCGACCTACATAGAATGCAGTGAGCGACATAACGATCAGGATGCGGGTATCGGATGAGATGAAGCGGTTGTCACCCATCATGCAAGACGAGGACAAGGGGAGCGGCAACGGGCCCGGCCGGGGTACGGCCGTGATAACCCGGACCAAACCCAAACTCAAAAAGCCGAGCCTTTATCGCGTGTTGCTTCTCAATGACGATTACACACCTATGGAATTCGTCATTCACGTTCTGGAGCGGTTTTTCCAGAAGAACAGAGAAGATGCTACACGCATCATGCTTCATGTGCATAATCATGGGGTCGGAGAATGTGGTGTCTTTACCTATGAGGTCGCGGAGTCCAAGATGACACAAGTCATGGACTATGCGCGGCAAAACCAACATCCGCTGCAATGCGTGATGGAGAAAAAGTGAGGTTTCATGCCATCTTTCTCACCTAGTCTGGAGCGGGCCCTCCATCAGGCGCTGACAATTGCGAACGAGCATCATCACGAATATGCAACGCTTGAGCATTTGCTTCTTGCATTGATCGATGATCAGGACGCAAGCAGTGTCATGCGCGCCTGCAATGTGGATCTCGCGCAATTGACCCGCACCGTGACCGATTATGTCGATCATGAACTGGATAACCTCGTTACAGGCTATGATGAGGATTCGAAACCTACCGCAGCATTCCAGCGGGTCATTCAGCGTGCGGTAATTCATGTTCAGTCATCCAACCGCGAAGAGGTAACCGGGGCTAACGTCCTCGTGGCTATTTTTGCCGAGCGGGAGAGCCATGCGGCTTTCTTTCTCCAGGAACAGCAGATGACCCGTTACGATGCGGTCAATTATATTTCGCATGGCATCTCGAAACGCCCCGGTGCATCCGAGCCGCGCACACCGCTTGGTACCGAGAGCAATAATGAGGAGGGCCACGCTCCGGAGGCTGAAGAGGGCACCAAGAAGAAACAGGACGCGCTCACAGCCTATTGCAATAATCTCAATGATCGGGCCAAGGCAGGAAAAATCGATCCATTGATCGGTCGCGATCAGGAGATTAACCGCACGATCCAGATCCTTTGTCGCCGTTCGAAGAACAATCCGCTTTATGTTGGCGATCCGGGCGTCGGCAAAACTGCCATCGCTGAAGGTCTTGCAAAGCGCATTGTCGAGGGCAAGGTTCCGAATGTTCTCAGCGACGCCACGGTATTCTCGCTGGACATGGGTACGTTACTTGCCGGAACCCGCTATCGCGGTGACTTCGAGGAAAGACTGAAGCAGGTCATCAAGGAGCTCGAGGAGTTTCCCGGTGCAATCCTGTTCATTGACGAGATTCACACGATCATCGGCGCAGGCGCCACGTCCGGCGGCGCGATGGACGCATCGAACCTCCTGAAGCCTGCTCTTTCTTCAGGGGCAATTCGGTGCATTGGATCAACAACTTACAAAGAGTTCCGGCAGTTCTTTGAAAAGGACAGGGCGCTTGTACGCCGCTTCCAGAAGATCGATGTCAATGAACCGTCGATCCCGGATGCAATTGAGATCATGAAAGGACTGCGGCCGTATTTCGAAGACTTCCACAAGGTCAAATACACGGTGGAAGCGATTAAATCGGCGGTGGAGCTATCGGCCCGTTACATCAATGATCGCAAATTGCCCGATAAGGCAATCGATGTGATCGACGAGACCGGTGCCAGCCAGATGTTGCTGCCGGAGTCGAAACGCAAGAAGTCAATCGGGGTGAAGGAAATCGAGGCGACGATCGCGACGATGGCCCGCATTCCGCCCAAGAGTGTGTCGAAAGATGACGAAGCGGTGCTGTCCAATCTCGAGGCAGAACTGAAGCGCGTCGTCTACGGTCAGGATCTTGCCATCGAAGCACTGTCTTCATCGATAAAGCTGGCGCGGGCTGGCTTGCGGGAACCGGAAAAGCCGATCGGTTCCTATCTGTTCTCCGGTCCGACCGGTGTCGGAAAGACAGAAGTCGCCAAGCAACTGGCTTTGTCGCTCGGCGTGGAACTCCTGCGTTTCGACATGTCGGAATATATGGAACGCCATACGGTTTCGCGTTTGCTTGGTGCGCCTCCTGGCTACGTCGGATTCGATCAGGGCGGTTTGTTGACCGATGGCGTCGATCAGCATCCGCATTGCGTATTGCTGCTGGATGAAATCGAGAAGGCACATCCGGACCTGTTCAACATCCTTCTGCAGGTCATGGATCATGGCAAGCTGACGGATCACAACGGCAAGCAGATCGACTTCCGCAATGTCATACTGATCATGACAACCAATGCCGGTGCTTCGGACATGGCAAGGGCTGCAATCGGTTTCGGCTCGTCCAGGCGTGAAGGCGATGACATGGAGGCGATCAACCGGTTGTTCACACCCGAATTCCGCAACCGGCTCGACGCGATCATTCCCTTCGGCGCACTGCCGGTTCCGGTTATCCATCAGGTGGTGCAGAAATTCGTTATCCAGCTGGAGGCACAGCTTGCCGATCGCGGCGTGACGTTCGACCTGCAGCAGGATGCGATCGCATGGTTGGCTGAAAAGGGTTATGACGACCGGATGGGCGCTCGTCCGCTGGCTCGCGTTATTCAGGAGCATATCAAGAAGCCGTTGGCCGATGAGGTGCTGTTCGGCAAGCTGAAGAAGGGCGGGACCGTGCGTGTATCGGTTGCGCCTAAGCCGGATGGATCGCAGGGCCTCGTTCTGGACTACATTGCCGACGAAGTGGTGGTGAAGCCGAAAAAGGAAATTCCGGTCGACAAAAAGCCGGTCGTGAGAAAAAAGCCAGCGCCAAAGAAGCCGGCCCTCGAAAAGGCGGGAGCCGGATTTGCGATAAGCGGAACGGTAGCGCAGCCATCGCGCAAGGCTTCCGTGCCCAAAGTGCCGCGCAAGAAATAGTCACAAAAGGCCGCCATTTGGGCGGCCTTTTTCTTGCTGGCATCAATTCTTATGTTTATCGCTGGATGCATGACCGATTCTGAATTGCCCTCTCACCAGGCGGAAGTCGAAGACCCGAGGACAGGTTTTTCGTGGTTCTTGTCGGGTGCATCACTGGTCTTCAGCGTTCCGGCCTTAATCCTCATGACGGCACATGTAGGGTTTGCCGGGTTTGCCAGTGAAAACGGCGTGTCGCTCTTTCAGGCAACCTTCATGGTCGCCGCGATCTGGGCTCTGCCTGCCAATATCGTGTTGATTGGCGCGATTTCGGGCGGCTATTCCTTGCTTGGTGCGGCAATTGCCGTGGCTCTGTCTTCGATACGTCTAATGCCGATGGTTGCGGCCTTTGTGCCAGAAATGCGCGGATCAAGAACACGAAAACTCACACTGCTGTTTCTTTCGCATTTTATTGCCGTGACGGCATGGGTGATCGGCATGGAACGCCTGCAACATGTTCCGCGCAACATGCGTACGAGCTATTTTGCCGGTTTAGGCATGACGTTGACGATCACAAATACGCTCGTTGTGGCAATTGTGTATTTTCTTTCCGCCGATTTCCCGCCCATCGTCTTTGCTGCACTGTTTTTTCTCACGCCAATGTACTTTCTGGCTTCGCTCTGGGGTTCGGCGCGTGATCACTCGATCCATGTTGCCATGATCTCAGGGTTGCTTCTCTTTCCACTGATCCATCTTTTTGCACCTGCCTATGATTTGCTGTTGACCGGCCTTGCCGGAGGGGCAGTCACCATGGGGTATGTGCGGTGGCTCCCGAAAAAGAGCGAGGGACGATGACCTGGGCCAGCCTGACCGATTGGTGGTGGCCCTACCTGTTTATTCTGCTGGCGGGCTGGCTGCCAACAGACATCTGGCGATTCATAGGTGTATTGATTGGCGGCCGCGTACGCGAAGATTCCTGAGGCGCTCGTTATTGTGCGGGCTGTCGCTACCGCGCTTGTCGCCGGTGTCATCGCCCAATTGATCCTCTACCCAAGCGGCTCCTTGGCGGAATCATCAGTTTTCCTGCGAGTTGGCGCCGCAGCGGCGGGCTTCGCGGCCTACCTCTATCTCGGCAGGCGCATTATTGTCAGTGTCATCGTCGCCGAAATCATACTAATTATGGGACTGTTGCTGTCGTGAATTTCGGTAGTCCCGATTCAGGCATCTTTAAGCGGACGCAAGGTATGTTCGAGCCAAACTAGGGTTTGAACGATGATCCTCCACCCCGCAGAAAAAATCTGTGCCACTGTCATTGTGGTGCTCTTCTTGCTCGATGCGATCCTGATCCAGATCAAGGGGGTGGGCGTCGATTGGACAGGCTATGGGGTAACGTGCGCAATCGGGATTGGCGCCATTGCGATTGGCCAGCTCTACCGCACAATGCGTCTGGAAGAAAAAATTGCGCTGGCGACAACAGCGTCCGGGCTGTTCATTCTCTTCACAATCTCCTGCTCGATCTTCAACTATCTGCTTTTGCCCGTTGGCGATCGCCGGATTGATCCGTTTTTGATCAAATTAGACGCCATGCTTCACTATTCGTGGCCGGAGGCGGTTGTCTACGTGGCGTCCCTGCCGTGGCTCGCAAGCCTCCTGCGCTTCATCTATATGAGTTCATTGCCGCAACTCATTGTCATTCTTATCATTCTCGGGTTTTTGGGCCAACGGGAGCGTCTGCACCAGTTTCTATTAACCGGCGTTTTCGGAGCTTTAATGGCCATTGCGTTCTGGGCTGTCTTCCCAAGCTCGGGTCCCTCGGCCTTCGAAATTCTCCCTGCAGAGGTTGCTCGTTCATTTGTCGTCGGCGCGGCATATGGGACCGAACTCAATCGTCTTGCCCTGGATGGCCCGTCGTTTCTTTCGCCGAAGGATGCACTCGGGTTGATCGCGTTTCCGTCGTTTCACACAGTAATGGCATGTATGGCGGTTTGGTTCATGGCTCAAACAAAGCGCGTTTTTCCACTGTTTCTCATCGTCAACATCCTGATGCTGCCCGCCATTCTTGTGCATGGCGGGCACCATCTAGTTGATGTTTTTGCCGGATTTATTGTTTTTGGCTTAGCTCTCATGGCGACCAGAATGTTACCTGTTTCCACTTCACGCCTGGAACAGGAAGCCACAGTTCGGGTGCCGTAGTTCAGGTTTTGAGTAGGACCTGCCTGATTTTTTCGGCATTGGCGGCAAGCACGCCTTGATCTTCCATCTGTCCGGTATGGGGCTTGAGTGCGACACCGTCAAAACGCGGAATAATGTGAAAATGCAGGTGGAAAACCGTCTGTCCGGCAGCGGGCTCGTTATATTGCATAACTGTAACCCCATCGGCGTCGAAAGCCGTCTTGACTGCGCGCGCGAGCTTCTGGGTCGTGGCAATCACGGCCGCGAGGCTGTCTGGCGCGACATCGAGGATGTTGCGGAATGGAGTTTTGGTTATTGCAAGGCAATGACCTTTTCCTTGTGGCATGACATCCATGAATGCAAAAGTATCCGCGTCCTCATAGAGCTTGTGCGAGGGATCTCTCCGCGCAGAATCTTCGCGAATACATTGTTGTCGTCGTAGGGCTGGCTCATATGGCACCTGTGGCTTTCCGGAAATGAATACAATGTTCGTCACAGCGGGCTTGGCAGTCAAGATCGCCATCTTAAATGACCGGCTAGTGATCCGACTTCCTGAATGGAGTGTGTTCGCCCAGTACATCACTCATCAGCGCCACGTCGCGGCGCTCGTGGATCAGAAAGTCATTGATCGCGCGCCGCAGGCCCTCATGGGCGATATAGTGGACCGAATGGGTTGTAACCGGCAGATAGCCTCGGGCCAACTTGTGTTCGCCCTGGGCCCCGGCCTCGACAATATGCAGTTTTCGCTCGATGGCGAAATCGATCGCCTGATGATAGCAGACCTCGAAATGCAGAAAGCGGTGATCCTCGATACACCCCCAGTGTCTGCCGAAGAGCCGGTCGGAACCAATAAAGTTGATTGCTCCTGCGATGTAGCGCCCGCCACGCCGCGCCATTACCAGCATGATGTCGTCAGGCATACGTTCACCGATCAAAGCGTAAAACTTGCGGTTGAGATATGGCCGGCCCCATTTACGGCTACCCGTATCCATATAGAAGGTAAAGAAGTCGTCCCAGATCCGTTGAGTGATTTGACTGCCCGTCAGCCGGTCGATGCTGATGTCATCAGCAACCGCTTCCCGCCGCTCACGTCGGAGTGCCTTGCGTTTGCGTGAAGCGAGCGTCTCAAGAAAATCGTCGTAGCTTCCATATCCCTCATTGAAGAAATGAAACTGCTGATCAATGCGGTGGAGAAATCCTGACCCGGTGAAGGCCGGTAGGTCGTCTTCATTTACAAAGGTTGAGTGTGCCGACGAGACTCCGGTTTGATCGGTCAATTGCCGCAATCCATTGGCAAGTGCAACACGGACGGCGCCGGAGTTCCAGTTCCGGTCCACCAGCAGGCGGGGCCCGGTAGCGGGAGTGAAGGGAATGCTGGCCTGCAATTTCGGGTAGTAGCGCCCGCCAGCGCGCTCGTATGCATCAGCCCAGCCATGGTCGAAGACATATTCGCCCTGACTGTGACTTTTCAGATAGCACGGTATAGCTCCAATCAAAGTGCCACTGTCATCTTCAAGCCGCAGAAATTGCGGGAGCCAGCCGGCATTGCGAGCGACACAGCCAGAGTCTTCAAGCGACGACAAAAAGGCGTGCGACAGGAAGGGGTTGTAATCGGCGGCGTCGCGAGACGCCCCGGAGAGGCCCGCCCATTCCTCTTGAGTGAATGCACCAATGCCGTCGCAAACACGCAAGGTGAAATCGCCGCGATGAAGATTTTCCATGTTTGAAATTGACTTCCTGGCTGTGTCGGCAGGATGAAGATCAGCCTCGCTGCCTTGTGTTTAAGCTAGGCATTCCGCCCGGCGATACAAGAGGCAGCTTGGCAGGGTCTCAGGCATTAGGCGTTCCGCGGATCAAAGCCCTCAAAGGTAATCTGATCGACAAGAGCATCGCTTGCTGTCTTGTCGGCCAGATTTCTCACGGTCCACGAGATGACAGGCAGTCCGAGCCTCGCACGCACAAATTCGACAAAACGGTTTTCGAGATGATGCACATTGTAGGAGACAAAATCGATATTGTGGGCGAGCATCGAGAAATGCGCCTCAAGCTCCCGATCGAGCAGGCCCTCGGCCGTCAAGCCTGCTGGTATGCCGGGCGCGTCCTTGCCAAAAAGCCGGATCAAATGATGGTCAAAGGACATGATGGCAGCTAAACCGGCGTACTCTTTGAGATCATTGGCAACAGCGCTGACTAGCCCGTCGTCCCGGCCGGGAATGCCTTTCAGCTCGACAACAATCGGGACGCGGCCGGCGATGAGTTCAAGGGATTCGGCCAGCGTCGGGACATGATCATTCGTTCCACCGACGCGCAACCTGCCAGCCTGTTCCGCCGTCAACGCATCAATATTCCCCTGGGTGCCAGTGACGCGGTCCAAAGTGCCGTCGTGAAACACAACCGCTTTGCCGTCGGCTGAGAGATGCACGTCGCATTCAATTGCAAAGCCAGCACTGGCGGCGGCTTCGAAAGCCGAGAGCGTGTTTTCCCAGCGTGCCCTGTTGAGATCATGCAAACCGCGATGCGCGATCGGAACTTTCTTTAACCAGTCAATCTTGGCCATATTCAACGAACCTCGATGATCGCTTCGATTTCAACCGGCGCATTGAGGGGCAGGGCGGCGGAGCCGACTGCAGAGCGCGCGTGACGGCCCGCATCCCCCAAGACGGCAACAAGTAGATCCGAAGCGCCGTTGGCAACCAGATGCTGTTCGGTAAAATCCGGTGTCGATGCGACAAACACGGTAATTTTTACGATACGCGTGATTTTCTCGAGGTCCCCCAGTGCTGCCTTTGCCTGCGCCAGTATATTGATCGCACAGGCTTTTGCCGCTTCCTTACCCTGTGCAACGTTGAGTTCAGCGCCCAGGAGCCCGTTGTGGACGAGTTTTCCGTCGGCCAGCGGCAATTGTCCGGATGTCAGGAGCAGTGACCCGGTCCGGGTGAATGGGACGTAGTTCGCGGCCGGCGCAGCTGCAACGGGAAGCGTAATGCCGAGTTCCTGGAGACGGGTTTCTATGGAGCTGCTCATGGGATCATTTTCCTTATGTTTCGGAATCGCAAGCGATTGTGAAAGAAGTTGCGATTTTTGCCTCGCTTCCGCCAAGAGTTTTTTTAATATGCGCATTCGAATATTGGAGAATCCTGTCTATGCGCGTTTTACCTGCCCTCGTTTTCAGTCTCGGTGCCTTGGGTCTGACTGGTTCAAATATGGCACACGCCGCTGGAACGGCGACAGCTTGTTCCGCACCGCGCAATCTATGATCTAAAGCTGGACAACGCACAGGATAGCAGCGGTATCACGGGCCTGACGGGCCGGATGGTCTATGAATTTAACGGATCTGATTGCGAAGGATATACGACGAATTTCCGCTTCGTGACCCGCGTTGACATGGAAGAGCAACCCCAGCGAGTAACAGATCAGCAAACGACGACATTCGAGATCGGGCGACGGCGGGAAGTTCCGCTTCGTCAACAAGACATTCGTTGATCAGAGCCTGACCAAGGAAGTTCGTGGCGATGCCGCATTGTTAAATGACAAGACGGAAATTTCATTGACGAAACCCGAAGCAACCAAGGAAAACCTTGAGTTGTCTCAATTCCCGACGCGGCACATGCAGCAATTGATCGAGAAAGCTCTCGCCGGCGAAGTCTTCTATCAGACGAAATTGTTCGATGGTTCGGAAGATGCCGATAAAATAATGGCGACGACGGTTGTTATCGGCAAATCTGCGGTTTCCGATTCAGACGAAGAAATTAGGAATATGGGCCCACTGGCAAAGGAGAGCACCTGGCCGGTCTCGATTGCCTATTTCGATGAAAGCGAGAAGTCCGAAGGGCTTCCGAGTTACCGGATCAATTTCAAGATGTATCGTAACGGTGTTACCCGCGATTTGAAAATGGACTATGGCGATTTCTCGATGACCGGAAAGCTCGTCAACTTGCAGCTGTTCGACATGCCCAAATGTAAGAAATAGGTGTGTACCCAAGGGCCAGGCGCGCGAAGACTGCCTTTTATCGCCTGTGCACTTGCGTTTGTCATGATTATCCGTTAACAGCCGCAGCATTCCACACACGGGGTTTGGGTTGATATCGGGAGAAATCCGATATGGCCTCCGGTGGCGGGTTTCCCGCCTCTTCTCCGTGGAGGTTAAACCGGAAAAGGAAAATAAGAGATGGCATTGCCTGATTTCAGCATGCGTCAGCTCCTTGAAGCTGGCGTTCACTTCGGCCACCAGACACATCGCTGGAACCCGAAAATGGCACCGTACATTTATGGTGACCGCAACAACATTCACATTCTCGATCTTGCCCAGACCGTTCCCCTGCTTCACACTGCGTTGAAGAAGGTTTCGGACACCGTTGCCCGGGGCGGCCGCGTTCTGTTCGTTGGAACCAAGCGTCAGGCTTCTGACATCATTGCCGATGCTGCAACCCGCTCGGCCCAGTACTACGTCAATGCGCGCTGGCTCGGCGGCATGATGACCAACTGGAAGACGATTTCGAATTCCATTCAGCGTCTGCGCAAGCTGGACGAGCTTCTTTCCGGCGAAGCACAGGGCTTCACGAAGAAGGAACGTTTGAACCTCGATCGCGAACGCGAGAAGCTCAACCGTGCCCTTGGCGGCATCAAGAACATGGGTTCGATTCCGGATCTCATCTTCATCATCGACACCAATAAGGAAGCGATCGCAATTCAGGAAGCCAAGCGTCTTGGTATTCCGGTTGTGGCCGTTATCGACAGCAATTGCGATCCTGACCAGATCGATTTCCCGATCCCGGGCAATGACGACGCGTCCCGTGCCATTTCGCTTTATTGCGATCTCGTTGCCAAGGCAGCGCTGGATGGCATTCTGCGTCAGCAGGGCTCGCTCGGCGTCGATGTCGGTGCCCAGGAAGAAGCTCCTGCCGAGCCGGCACTCGAAGCCCCGGCAGAGGCTCCTGCACAGGAAGGTGAAGCCTCTGCTTGAGGCTTCATACACCCGTCTTATCGGGTGATTAAAAACACAATGATTGGCGCATGACGCGCCGCAAAGTTGGCATGCTGGTTTCCCCAGTATGCCTTCGCTTTGAGAAGAGGCGACACAATGAGCATTTCTGCATCACAGGTAAAAGAACTTCGCGAAATTAGCGGCGCTGGCATGATGGACTGCAAGGCAGCCCTCACAGAAACCAATGGCGACATGGAAGCTGCTGTCGATTGGCTGCGCAAGAAGGGTATCTCCAAGGCTGACAAGAAGGCTGGCCGTACGGCTGCTGAAGGACTTGTCGGTGTTGCTTCCAATGGCACAAAATCCGTTGTGGTTGAAGTCAATTCGGAAACCGATTTCGTTGCCCGCAACGACGCGTTCCAGGATATCGTTCGCAATGTCGCCAACGTAGCATTGACCACCGATGGTTCCACTTCGGCTGTTGCCGCTGCGATCTATCCTTCTTCAGGCAAGTCCGTTGTTGACACTATCAAGGACGCCGTTGGTACGATTGGTGAGAACCTATCATTCCGCCGCTCGGCTGCTTTGACTGTGGGCCAGGGAGTTGTTGCGACTTACATCCACAACGGCGTTTCCGATGGTCTGGGGAAGCTCGGCGTGCTGGTTGCAATCGAAACGACGGGTAACGCGGACGCCGCACAGGCGTTCGGCCGTCAGGTGGCGATGCATGTTGCTGCGACGAACCCACTCGCATTGACTTCGGCCGAAGTTGACCCGGTCGCGGTTGAGCGTGAAAAGTCGATCTTTGCCGATCAGGCACGTCAGTCCGGTAAGCCAGAAAACATCATCGAGAAGATGGTCGATGGCCGCATGCGCAAGTTCTATGAAGAGGTGGTGCTTCTCTCACAGGCATTCGTCATCAATCCTGACTTGACAGTGGAAGCTGCGCTCAAGGAAGCAGAAAAGACGATCGGCGCACCGGCCAAGATCACTGCTTTTGTTCGTTTTGCTCTGGGCGAGGGGATCGAGCGGGAAGAAAGTGACTTTGCCGCCGAAGTTGCTGCGGCTGTGAAGAAGTAATCTTATACGACTGAAATCAAAGGGCATCGCGTGACAACGCGATGCCCTTCGTGTATCCGGAATTTGAAACGACTCTGAGGAAGGTCCCATGGCTGGTACGGCTGTCTATAAACGCGTTCTGCTTAAGGCCTCCGGCGAAGCTCTCATGGGCGATCAGGGTTTCGGTATTGACGTAGCGGTTGCCGATCGTATCGCCAGTGATATTGCCGAAGCACGTGCGCTCGGCGTCCAGGTGGGCGTCGTCATCGGCGGTGGTAATATCTTCCGTGGAGTTGCCGTGGCGTCCAAGGGTGGTGACCGGGTGACGGGCGATCACATGGGCATGCTTGCGACGGTGATCAATTCTCTTGCTCTGCGCACGTCGCTGGTGAAAATTGGCATCGACACCGTGGTTCTGTCGGCCGTTGCCATGCCTGAACTATGTGAAACTTTCTCGCAACGTCAGGCAACCGCTTACATGGACATTGGTAAGGTCGTGATTTTTGCTGGTGGTACCGGGAACCCATTCTTCACCACGGACTCGGCAGCGGCGCTACGCGCAGCGGAAATCGGTGCTGACGCGCTTTTCAAAGGCACCCAGGTAGACGGAATTTATTCCGCCGATCCGAAGAAAGACCCCAATGCGGTGCGGTTTGATCACCTGACCCATAAAGATGTGCTTGATCGCGGGCTCGCCGTGATGGATACAACAGCAGTTGCTCTTGCACGTGAGAACAATATCCCAATAATCGTCTATTCGATCCACGAAAAAGGTGGGTTTGCGGAAGTTTTGCAGGGTAAAGGACGCGCGACAGTCGTTTCTGACAGCTGATCTATCCTTGCCAGTCAACCCGCCTTGAATATAGGAGCATTGAGTATGAGTGACGCACTCGACCTGAACGATCTGAAGCGCCGCATGGACGGCGCCATACAGGCTCTGAGGCACGAACTTAATGGATTGCGCACCGGCCGCGCGTCCGCAAGCCTGCTGGAGCCGATTACGGTTGAAGCCTATGGTTCGCAAATGCCGCTCAATCAGGTCGCTAATATCACCGTGCCGGAATCGCGCATGCTTGCAGTCTCGGTCTGGGACAAGTCCATGGTTGGCAAAGTAGAGCGCGCAATTCGGGAATCCGGTCTGGGTCTCAATCCGATTACGGATGGCAATAATTTGCGCATCCCATTGCCGGAGCTAAACGAGCAACGCCGCAAGGAACTGGTAAAGATCGCGCATCAGTACGTTGAACATGCAAAAGTGGCAGCACGCCATGTTCGCCGCGACGGCATGGATGAGTTGAAGAAGCTCGAGAAGGATGGCGACATAAGCCAGGACGATAACCGTATCCTGTCTGACAAAGTCCAGAAACTGACCGACGACACCATCGCTGAAATGGACAAAGTTGTTGCCGTCAAAGAAGCGGAAATCATGCAGGTCTAAAGCCAGATACTGGCCCGTCCCATATCACTGGAGGTTGAATTCCATGTCCATTCCGCGCCACATTGCCATCATCATGGATGGAAATGGCCGTTGGGCAAAGGCGCGGGGACTGCCGCGTACCGCCGGTCACAAGGCCGGCGTTGAATCCCTGCGCGAGACAATTCGGGCGGCGGGCAAAATGGGTATCCCGTTTCTAACCCTCTTCGCATTTTCATCCGAGAACTGGTCGCGGCCGCGCTCAGAGGTTTCGGATCTGATGGGGCTGCTGAAGCTGTTTATCCGGCGCGACCTGGCGGACCTGCATCGGGAAAATGTCCGCGTTCGGATTATCGGTGAGCGTGAAGGGCTGGCAAAAGACATTCGCGGTCTTCTGAACGAAGCCGAGACGCTGACGAGGACGAATACTGGTCTCACCCTGGTCATTGCCTTCAACTACGGCTCACGCAACGAGATCACCCGGGCGGTACAGCGTTTGATGGCCGACGTAACGTCAGGCACTATCGCACCCGAGAATATCACCCCTGAGGCAATCACCTCGCGACTTGATACGGCCGATATTCCGGATCCGGACATGATAATCCGCACAAGCGGCGAAATGCGCCTTTCCAATTTTCTTCTTTGGCAAGCCGCATATTCGGAATTCATGTTCCTGCCATGCTATTGGCCCGATTTCCGGCCATCGCATTTGGCCGAGGCGATCGAGACATTTCAGTTGCGTGAGCGTCGGTTCGGCGGAGTGACAGCGCAGGATATTGCTCTGTGATCCAACCTGGAAGCGGTCTTTCCAATCTGCAGACACGCATTCTCAGCGCGATTGTTCTCATTGCCGTAGCTGTCGCCCTCACGTGGATTGGGGGCTTCGCCTTTGGGCTGCTGGCGTCGGCCATAGGCGTCAGTGTGTTCTATGAGTGGCAGCTGATCACCACCGCCCGTTCAACGCCCTTGACCCGCGGGTTGTCCTGGTCGTGCCTCATCGTTGTTTTGGCCGTGCTCCTCTTCACGCAACACATACTTCTGATGATCGGCATTCTGTTCGCCGGCGCCGCTCTGGTGGCAGGGCTGGGCGGACGTGAATCCGGCTACTGGCCAGCGTTCGGTCTGATTTATTCCGGCTTCCCATCCATCGCGCTAACGCTGTTGCGCGGAGATACGGGGATGGCTTCGCCGCGATTCTCTTTCTCTTCGCGGTCGTATGGGCCACCGACATATTTGCCTACTTCAATGGGCGCGCACTTGGCGGGCCGAAACTCGCGCCGCGCTTTTCGCCCAACAAGACTTGGTCTGGAGCAATCGGCGGCGCGGCCGCAGGTGTAGCAGCCGGGGTGGCTTGTGCGGCATTCATTACCCCGGCCGGTGGCGTACCCATTCCGCTTGTCGCACTTTTGCTGTCAGTCATCGCGCAGGTTGGTGATCTCGGCGAGATCCTGGGTTAAACGGAAATTTCACGTAAAAGACTCAAGCCAACTTATTCCTGGTCACGGTGGCGTGATGGACCGGGTCGACGGGCTTGTAGCTGCTGCGGCATTGCTATACGTCATCGGAGCCATTCTGATGACACCAGAAGCGCCCTACGACATTCTTTTCTAGACGGCTGAGCTTCCGGGGCCCCTATGGGTCGTTCGATGGTGTTAGGCCCGGAGGATAATTTGACGGATATGCTGCACACCCTGTTCGGTTCGCAAAGCGTGTTGATCGGCACGGTTTTGCCATTTCTTATCGTTCTGACCGTCGTGGTTTTTGTCCATGAGATGGGACACTACCTGGTGGGTCGCTGGTGCGGAATCGGGGTTAAAGCGTTTTCGGTCGGATTTGGTCCGGAGCTCATCGGGTTTAACGACCGGAGGGGCACGCGCTGGAAGCTTTCGGCGATCCCGCTCGGGGGGTACGTGAAATTCGCCGGCGACGAGGGTGTGACAAGTTCCACATCTTCGCCAACCGAGGCTATGAGTGCGGAAGAGCGTGCGGTTGCCTTCCATACGCAACCTGTCTGGAAACGCGCAGCAACGGTCTTTGCAGGACCAGCGTTCAACATACTTCTGACAATAGCTATTTTCTCAGTGTTTTTTGCTCTCTACGGCAAAATGGTCGCTGATCCGATGGTGGCTGAAGTTCGACCCGGCGGGCCAGCGGCGGTCGCCGGATTCCAGCCAGGTGATCGCTTTGTCAGTGTCGATGGCGACAAGGTTGAAACGTTCTCTGATGTCCAGCGTATCGTTTCTTCGAGAGCCGGCGATTCGCTGAATTTCGTCGTTCAGCGCAACGGACAGGAAATCAAGCTGTCCGCAACTCCCGAGCTCATCGAACAAAAAGATCCGCTGGGCAACACGGTAAAGATCGCCGTCATCGGTGTTGTGAACAATCAAGAACTCGGAAATTTTCGCCGCATTGAATACGGCCCTGTCGAATCAGTTGTTCAAGCCGTACGTGAAAGCGGATTTATTATCGCCCGCACGGGGCAGTTTTTCGGCCGGTTTTTCGCGGGTCGCGAAGACAAATGCCAATTGGGTGGTCCGGTCAAGATTGCGACGATGGCAGGCCAGGCGGCAAGTCAGGGGATCGATTGGTTGATTCAACTGACTGCAATGCTGTCCATCGGCATTGGTTTGCTCAATCTTTTCCCGTTACCGCCGCTTGATGGCGGCCATCTCATTTTCTATGCGGCGGAAGCTGTCATCGGCAGACCTGTCAAACCTGCGGTGCAGGAGATCTTCTTCCGTTTCGGGTTCCTGCTGGTGTTGGGCTTCATGGGATTTGTCGTATTCAACGACCTCTTCGCCTGCTAGCGCTCAGTTCCAAGCCGGAACCGGTTCTTCGGGCAGAAATCTGCACTGATTCAAAATGTTACCGCGTTCGATGCATGCTCAATCGGGCGGACGTACGCGGTAGCGAGAATATTAAACATTAGTGAAAATTAGAGGCGTGGGCTGGCAAAGCGATATGATCTGTTTACTATAAGCTTTGAATGGCGTGGCAGGGATGCCACGCTTTCGTGTGAAGTAAACAGTTTTTAACCGTAAGCCTTGCGTGTATGTAAAAACCGGCTATGACGGTGTGCGAGTAATGCTTAGTCCGGGATCTCGCCCGGGGACAACGAGAAACGAAGGTTCAGAAGGCCTATGGCGGCAAGTTCAAAATTCGTTGGTGCAGCGTCGGCGCTCGCCATATCAGCGGCTCTTGTGAGTTCCGGTGCAATCGTAACAACGGTAGCAGGGGTGACAGCAGCGCAGGCAGCAACAGTAAGCCGCATTGAAGTGCGTGGTAACACACGCGTGGATGCCCAGACGGTCCGCGACAACCTCGGGATTACGCCAGGAAAGCCCTTTTCCAATGCGGATATCGATGCAGCCACCAAACGCTTGTTCAACACCGGCCTGTTTGGTGATGTGCGCATCAGCCAGTCCGGCGGTACGTTGATCGTTCAGGTTTCTGAGCACCAGGTTGTCAATCAGGTGATCTTCCAGGGCAATAAGAAGATCAAGGATCCCGCGCTTCAGAACGCCGTGCAGTTGAAGCCGCGCGCTGCTTTTGATCAAGCCACGCTTGATTCCGATGTTGAGGCCGTCCGTGCGGCTTACGGCAATATCGGTCGCAGCGATGCAACAGTGACCGGTCGCACCATGGATCTGGGCGAGGGGCGCGTTAACGTCGTCTTCGATATCAATGAAGGCGACCGCACCAAGATTGCCAAGATTAATTTCGTCGGAAATCAGGCCTTCGGCAATCGCCGATTGAGTGATGTTATTTCGACCAAGCGTTCCAATCCTCTTTCCTGGCTGACCCGTAACGACGTCTACAGCGAAGATCGCTTGCGCGCTGATGAAGAGGCGCTGCGTCGGTTCTACTACAACAGGGGCTATGCGGATTTCAGGGTCGTGTCGTCGACTGCTGATCTCGATCCCGCAACAAACGATTATACGATCACCATCACCGTTGAAGAGGGTGAAAAGTATACGTTCGGCGGCGTTCAGATCGAAAGCTCTGTTGAGGGTGTTGATACTTCCCAGCTGAATGGTCTTGTCGAGACCAGGGAAGGCGCGACCTACAGCGCCAAGGAAGTCGAAGATTCAATTATCAAGGTTTCTGAGAAAGTTGCCGGTCAAGGCTATGCTTTTGCGAAGGTAGAGCCGCGCGGCGACCGCAATTTCGAGAATCATACTATTTCGGTCGTCTATGCGATTGATCAGGGGCCACGCGCCTATGTTGAGCGAATTGAAATTCGCGGTAACGAAAAGACCCGTGATTTCGTTATCCGCCGTGAATTCGATGTGAGCGAGGGTGACGCCTTCAATCAGGTGTTGATCCAGCGTGCCAAGCGCCGCCTCGAACGGCTGGATTTCTTCCAGACCGTCAATATTTCAACTGCGCCGGGTTCTCAGCCGGACCAGGTCGTCCTCGTCGTGGACGTTATCGAGAAGTCGACTGGTGAATTCTCGATCGGCGGTGGTTATACGACCGGCGGCGAAACTCCGGGACCAACCGTTGAAGGGTCGATTACCGAGCGCAACTTCCTTGGCCGTGGTCAATATGTGCGCCTTGCGGCGGGTGGTGGCCTCGATAACAACCGTTCCTACTCGCTCTCGTTCACCGAGCCTTATTTCCTTGGTCAGCGTATCTCCGCCGGCTTCGACATTTACAAGCGTCAGTCAGGTGTTAGCGACAAATACGAGACTGATTTGACAGGTGGAACGATTCGTTTCGGGCTGCCAATCACCGAAGCGTTGACTGCAAGCATCGCATACAACCTCACGCAGGAAGAGTATGACATCGATGACGAAGCAAAGCTTCCGAATGGCGAACCGGATCCTGCCGAAATCTCACAAGCGTATATTGATGCTGCCGAGGAGAGCCCGTGGATCAAGTCATCGGTCAGTTGGGGTCTGACCTACAATACGATCGATGACACAAAGAACCCGCACGATGGTCTCTTTGGCAAGTTTTTCCAGGAATATGCTGGTATCGGCGGTGATGCCAACTTCTTGAAGACGACCTTCAAGGGCCAGTATTACAAGACATTGTCCGAAGAGATGGACATTGTTGGTTTGATCGGCGTTGGTGCTGGTCATATCACCGGTTTCGGCGACGAAGATCTGCGCGTATTTGACTTGTTCAAGAACAATACGGAAATGATCCGCGGCTTCAGGTATGCCGGTATCGGTCCTCGCGATCTTAGCGTTGAAGATAGCAAGGGAAGCTTCCTCGGCGGTACGACCTACTTCAGTGCCTCGACAGAAGCGCAATTCCCGATGCCTGTAATTCCTGAAAGTCTTGGCATTCGCGGGGCATTTTTTGCGGACGCCGCGAGCCTGTTTGGAAACGATCTACCGGAAGCGTCCAACACAGATATGGAGTGGCGCATGTCGGTCGGCGCAAGTATCATGTGGGCATCACCGTTCGGACCCCTGCGCTTCGACTATGCTCAGCCAGTCGTGAAAGAAGACGGTGACCAGGTCCAGAATTTCAACTTCGGTATATCGAGCAAATTCTGATAGATTGCTGACCTCCCGGGGGGAGCAAGTTTCCCCGGGGGAGAAAGTTAGTCGATGGCCGATCCGATCTTCTATGAGCCACTGCTTAATGTGACTATTGGTCAGATCGCCGATCTGACCAATGGCGTCCTTGTGGACAGTTCCCTGGCAAATCGGCCAGTAGTGCGATTAGCCTCACTCTCGGACGCGGGTCCCGATGCGCTTGTCTTTATTGAAGGCAAGAAACACGCGCAGGACCTTGGCAGCTTAAAGGCGGCTGGTGTTCTTTGTACCGATGAGGTCAAGTCGAACATCCCGAAAAGTGTAGCTATCATCATCACCAGGCACCCGCAGCAGGATTTTGCTGCCATCGGCCGTGCACTCTATCCCAATGCGGTCAATGCGCATTTGTGGAGTGGTCAGACCGGCATCTCAAACCACGCAATTGTGCACGCATCGGCCGAGATCGAAGATGGCGTAACGATTGAGCCAGGCGCGATCATCGGAAGCAATGTGTCCATTGGATCGGGCACTGTAATTGCAGCCAATGTTGTCATCGGCAATGGCTGCAAGATTGGCCGCGATTGCTACGTGGCGCCCAACTCGTCGATACAATATGCGTTCCTCGGCAATCGCGTGCTGTTGCATCCAGGTGTGCGGATTGGCCAGGACGGTTTTGGTTATGTGCCTGGCAAGGCCGGGTTGGATAAGATGCCCCAACTTGGTCGCGTGATTATTCAGGACAACGTCGAAATCGGCGCCAACACCACAGTCGATCGCGGTGCCTTGGCCGATACTATCATCGGCGAAGGCACGAAAATCGACAATCTTGTGCAAATTGCCCACAATGTAAGGATTGGCCGGCATTGCGTTATTGCTGCTCAGTGTGGCATTTCGGGCAGCGTTGTTCTGGGTGATATGACGATGCTTGGAGGAAGTGTCGGCATCAAGGATCATGTCAACATCGGATCACGCGTCGAAATCGCGGCGGCGAGTGGCGTAATGAACGATATTCCGGATGGTGAAAGATGGGCCGGTGCGCCTGCGCAGCCATTCAAGCAATGGTTCCGTGAGATCGCGAGCGTGCGCGCGATGACCCGAACCAAGAAGGAGAGCAGTACAGATGAGTGACAATGTGCAAGCCGACACCCTTGGCGTCGCGGATATCCAGAAAATTCTGGCGAGATCTGCCACATCGTTATCCTTTCCTTCTGATCGACCGTATCGTGGATATTGATCGCGATGTCTCAGCGACAGGCATCAAGAATGTTTCGATCAATGAGCCGCATTTCGCCGGTCATTTCCCGGAACTGCCGATCATGCCGGGCGTGCTGATCATCGAGGCGATGGCGCAGACAGCTGGCGCGATCGTTCTCTTCCACAATGGCAGCGGCAAGCCGGGCAAAGTTTTTTTCATGACCATCGATAATGCCAAGTTCAGAAAGCCTGTCGTGCCGGGCGATCAGCTCAAACTGCGGGTGACGAAACTGAAGCAACGCGGCAACATTCATAAATATGGCTGTATTGCCGAAGTTGATGGCGTCAAAGTCGCAGAAGCCGAAGTCGCTGCAATGGTTAGCTTTCCCGATGAAGATGAGACTGGGGCCTGATGTCCGTTACCAGCGTTCACCCAACGTCCATTGTCGAACAGGGCGCGAAAATCGGGAATGGAGTCAGCATCGGCCCGTTTTGCCATGTGGGTTCGGAAGCCGTCATTGGTGACGATGTTGTTCTGATCAGCCACGTGGTTATCATGGGCCCGACCACTCTTGGCAGCGGCTCGAAGGTCTATCCGAATGCCGTCCTCGGCGGTGATCCACAGAACACCAAGCACAAGGGTGGTCATACGACCCTGGTCATTGGCAAGAATTGCATGATCCGCGAGGGCGTCACCATGCATCGCGGCACTGATGGCAGCCGGGGCGAAACAACGGTTGGTGACAATTGCATGTTCCTTGCTTATGCGCATGTGGCTCATGATTGCGTGATTGGAGATAACGTCACCTTCTCTAACAATGTGATGATTGGCGGCCATGTCACCGTCGGCAATAATGTTATCATCGGCGGTGGAGCAGCCATTCACCAGTTTACGCGGGTTGGCCATCATGCCTTTATCGGTGGACTTGCTGCCCTTGCGCACGATCTCATTCCGTATGGCATGGCCATCGGAAATCATGCCTATCTTGGTGGCCTGAACATCGTAGGCATGAAACGTTCGGGCATGGCGCGGCCGGAAATCCACAATCTCCGCCACGCTGTTCGCATGCTGTTCGATCGCACAAAGCCGATTAAGGTTCGAGCGGAAGATGTTCGTATTTCGTACGTAGAATCCGCGGCGGTGGCGGATCTGATCGGGTTTATTACCACTGATACAAAGCGGGCATATTGCACGCCGCCACTCGATTCAGCCATCGAGATCAGTGACAGTGACGACAAGAGCTAAGCCAGCCAAGGTAACAGATCCGCATCCTGCCATTGCGGGCCGCACGGCAATTGTCGCAGGCAATGGACTACTACCCGTGGCTGTCGCCGAAAGCTTGCGGCAAAAGGGTGGCAATCCGCTAATCGTTGCGATCAAGGGTGAAGCTGAGCCAGCGCTCTATGCGGGCGAACATGCCGAGATTTCCATCGTGGAGCTTGGCGGTCTTGTCAAAATACTGAAGGCAGAAGGCATTTCGAATGTTGTGCTGGCCGGCGGTATTCGTCATCGGCCAGAATTCCGTGCAGCACTTAGGCCCGGTAATGGCAATCTGGTCGCGCTTTACCGCTTCCTGCGCGCTTTTCGACTTGGAGATGACGGACTCTTGCGCGCGGTAATCTCAACAATCGAGATCCTATGGTTTCCGGGTGCTGGGTGCACACGAGGTTGTTCCTGATATTCTTGCGCCCGCGCCTGGCACCATAACGCGCAAACGCGCCGATCCGGACAGTGTCGCAAATATGCGGGCCGCACGAGAAGCCGCTGTCATGATCGGTTCCCTCGACATTGGTCAAGCGGCGATTGCAGTGGGTGGGCGCGTTGTGGCGCTGGAAGGCGTTGAAGGCACTGACGCGATGCTGCAGCGTGTGGCGGAATTGCGGTCGACCAAACGCATCAATCGCAAGGGCGGGGTCCTTGTGAAATGCGCCAAGCCACAACAGGAGGTACGTGCCGACTTGCCTGCTATAGGCGTCAGCACAGTTGAGAACGCCGTTGCCGCGGGGTTGAAAGGTATTGCCATCGAGATCTGACCGTACGTTGATCCTCGGCTACGCAGAAACCGTTGCCGCAGCTAACGAGGCGGGGCTGTTTATCGAGACGTTTGAGCAAGAGGCATCAAATGGCTGCTAAAATGCCATTGCGGCTTGCGATTGTCACCGGCGAAGAGTCAGGAGATCTGCTCGGCGCAGATCTGGTTCAATCACTTCGACGGCAATATGCGGGTGATGTCACTCTCACGGGCCTGGGAGGCGAGCATCTTGCGGCGCTCGGGCTCGATAGTCCGTTCGACCAGCATGAAATCGCTCTCGTCGGTTTGAGCGCTGTCGTTCGCAAACTGCCCCGCCTCATTCGCCGTATTTCAGAGCTCTCCAGTGCCATCGTCGCGGCAAAGCCTGATTGTCTGGTGATAATCGATAGCCCGGATTTCACGCACCGTGTGGCCCGCAAGGTGAGGGTGGCCGACCCTTCGATCCCGATCATCAACTATATCAGCCCCTCCGTATGGGCATGGAGGCCGGAACGTGCCAAGGCCATGCGCGCCTATATCGACCATGTGCTGGCGATACTGCCCTTCGAAGTGCAAGCGCTGAAAGATCTGGACGGGCCATCCGCCACCTATGTCGGGCACAGGCTTGTTTCGCACGCACCACTTCTCGAGGCAGCGAAGATAAACCGCGCTCGCGATGCCAGCTTGGGCAATCGCGAAGTCAAAAACCTCGTGGTTTTGCCTGGGTCACGCCAATCGGAAATCACTAGCCTTGCTGAGCCATTCGGCGAGACGATCGATCTTCTTGCAAGCCGTGGTAACCGGTTCAATGTCACCTTGCCAACATTGCCAAAGGTTGAACCGCTTGTCAGACAATTGACCGCCGGCTGGAAAGTGCAGCCTCGTATTGTTGTCGGCGAAGCGGAACGACTGCATGCTTTTGCCGAAGCGGATGCTGCGCTCGCGGCCTCCGGAACTGTATCGCTGGAGTTGGCTCTTGCCCGCATTCCCACAGTCCTATCCTACAAGCCAGATTGGCTGGCCCGGACCTTCTTGGCACCGCGCATTACGATCTGGAGTGCTGCGCTTCCCAACATCATTGCTGATGAACCGGTCGTTCCAGAATATTTCAACATATTCGTGCGCGCCGGGTCGCTCGCCCGGCAGATCGAGCAACTGTTCGTTCCAGGCCATCGACGCAGTGCACAGCTTGAAAGCTTCGATAAAATTGCCAGGGTGATGCAGACCGAGCGGCCGGCTGGTGCAATCGCAGCAGAAAAAGTGCTTGAGCTGGTGCAATCGAAGCGGCGTTGATCTACCAACAAAAAAGGCGCCCTGTGGGCGCCTGTTTTGTGGTTTGGGACGGCGATCACTTGCGATCTTCGACGTTCACATAATCGCGCTGCGTGGCGCCTGTATAAAGCTGACGCGGACGGCCGATCTTCTGATGCGGGTCCTCGATCATTTCCTTCCACTGTGCAATCCAGCCAACTGTGCGGGCTACGGCAAACAGCACGGTGAACATCGTGGTCGGGAAACCGAGTGCCTTGAGGGTGATACCCGAATAGAAATCGACATTCGGGTACAGTTTCTTTTCGATGAAATATTCATCGGTTAGTGCAATGCGCTCAAGTTCCATCGCAACGTCAAGCAGCGGATCATCCTTGATGCCGAGTTCGGCAAGCACTTCACGGGTGGTCTGCTGCATGATCTTGGCGCGAGGGTCGTAGTTCTTGTAAACGCGGTGACCGAAGCCCATCAGGCGGAACGGATCGTTCTTGTCCTTGGCGCGGGCAATGTATTCCGGAATGCGGTCAACGGTGCCGATTTCGCCGAGCATGGTGAGAGCCGCTTCATTTGCTCCGCCGTGGGCAGGGCCCCAAAGGCAGGCGATGCCTGCAGCGATACAAGCAAATGGATTAGCGCCAGAGGAACCGGCAAGGCGAACCGTGGACGTGGAAGCGTTCTGCTCGTGATCCGCGTGCAGAATGAAGATCCGGTCCATTGCGCGTGCAAGCACAGGGTTCGGAACATATTCCTCACACGGAACTGCAAAGCACATGTGCAGGAAGTTCGTCGCAAAATCGAGATTGTTGCGCGGATAAACGAACGGCTGACCGATGTGGTATTTATAGGCCATCGCGGCGAGTGTGGGAATTTTCGCGATCATTCGGATCGAAGCGACCATGCGCTGATGCGGGTCGGAAATGTCCGTTGAGTCGTGGTAGAAGGCCGAAAGGGCGCCGACACAACCAACCATGACCGCCATTGGATGCGCATCGCGGCGGAAACCGGTGAAAAACCGCGACATTTGCTCATGCACCATGGTGTGGCGCGTTACGCGGAAGTCAAAATCCGCCTTCTGGCTCTTTGTCGGCAGATCGCCGTAGAGCAAGAGATAGCAGGCTTCAAGAAAATCGCCATGTTCGGCCAATTGTTCGATTGGATAACCGCGGTGCAGCAAAATGCCTTCATCACCATCGATATAGGTGATCTGCGACTCACAGGACGCCGTGGATGTGAAACCCGGATCGTACGTGAATGCGCCCGTGTTCTTGTAGAGTGTCCCAATGTCCACGACATCCGGTCCGATGGTCCCCTTTTTAATGGGTAACGAGAACTGGTGACCATTCAGATCGATGTTGACGCTGTTTTCAGACATTGCCGTTCCTTTCTTGCTTCGACTTGCGCTTTACCAGCGCAAAAGCATTTACCTCAAGCGAGGTTCTGACCGTGATCTTGTCAGGCACGACACCGTACTCGAAAGGTACGATGTTGCAATGCAAAAATGCACTCAAATCTGCATACCTTTAACCTTTTATCTGGTCCTCGATGCGCCCCAAAGATTCTTCTCTTCCAAGCACCGCCAGGACGTCAAAAACACCCGGAGACGTTGCTCTTCCGGTTAGAGCGGCACGCAATGGTTGTGCGATCTTACCAAGCTTCAGACCAGTACTTTCGGCATGCACCCGCACCGCAGCATCAAGTGCTTCGGCGGTCCATTCATGGACGGCAGATAGCACAGGAATCACACCCGAAAGCACACCCAATCCCTCCTCATTGAGCAGACCGGATGCTTTTTCATCGAGTGAAAGCGGGCGCTGCGCAAATAGGTACTTGGCGCTGTCTGCGAGCTCGACAAGTGTCTTTGCCCGCTCCTTCAGGCCCGGCATAGCCGTCAATAACTGCGCCTTCGACCGGTCGTTCAATCTGGCCAGAATATCGTTGCCGCCTTCGATATCCGGAAGAATGTCAATCATGGCTTTTACCAGATCGGCATTGTCGGAGAAACGCATATAATGGCCATTGATTGCCTCGAGTTTCTGAAAGTCGAAACGCGAGGCACCGCGATTTATATCGGAGATTTCGAACCACTGGATCATCTGCTCATCTGACATGATTTCATCGTCACCGTGGCTCCAGCCGAGGCGGACGAGGTAATTGCGCAGCGCCGCCGGCAAGTAACCCATGGCACGATAGGCTTCGACACCGAGCGCGCCATGGCGCTTCGAGAGCTTGGCGCCGTCTGCGCCGTGAATGAGGGGTATATGTCCCATGACAGGTACGTCCCAATCCATGGCATTGTAGATCACCGTCTGGCGTGCCGCATTGGTCAGATGGTCATCACCGCGGATGATGTGGGTGACGCCCATATCGTGATCATCGACGACGACCGCATGCATATAGGTCGGGTTGCCATCGGAACGCAGGATGATGAAATCGTCGAGGTCCTTGTTGGGGAACCGCACATCGCCCTGAACCTGATCACGTACGAGGGTTTCGCCCTCCTGCGGTGCCTTGATACGGATAACCGGCTTGACGCCAGCCGGGGCCTCCCTGGGGTCGCGATCGCGCCAGCGGCCGTCATAACGAGGCGGACGCCCCTCGGCGCGGGCCTTCTCGCGCATTTCCTCGAGTTCAGCCTGCGAAGCATAGCAATAATAGGCCTTGCCCTTGGCAACGAGTTCCTCCGCCACTTCGCGATGACGCGGGGCGCGCTCATATTGCGACACGGCATCGCCGTCCCAGTCCAATCCCAGCCATTTCAACCCATCAAGAATGGCCGTGACTGCGGCTTCCGACGAGCGTTCGCGATCCGTGTCCTCGATACGAAGCAGCATTTTACCACCGGTATGCTTTGCATACAGCCAGTTGAACAAGGCGGTCCTTGCTCCGCCAATATGCAGGAAACCGGTTGGGGAAGGGGCGAAACGGGTAACGACAGAGGATGACATGGATACTCCAGGGATGTTCGGCCATTAGTCGAACGTCCAATCGAATTGATCTGGCGTTCATGTAGCATAGCAACGCTGGTGTGCAAGGGTGTTGGCAGAACTGCGAGACAAATGGAAGGTCCTGGTACCAAAACGAGGACGAGTGAACGGCTCTTCTTCCTCCCTGGAAAAGCCGGTAAAGAGATTGCGACTCAAACGGTTAGCGACGAACGTGGCATCAGCAATGAGGATCGCTCCGCCGTCACGCTACGCGAACGCGCACGGTCAGCACGATCGCAGGTTCGAGCCACGCTACTAGCGGTCCCGACGGCGTTCAGCGACGAAATCAGCCGTGGCACACTGTTCATGCTCTTACCCGTCTTCGCCGGAACCGGTGCTATTTTCTATTTCAGCTTGCCCGCTGAACCCCAACTCAGCGCCATATTGTCCGGTCTGACCGTCATCATCGGTTGTCGCGCATGGGCGGCCGCGCGGCCCATGATCAGGCTCGTCCTGCTTCTGGCAATCGCAGTTGTTGCCGGCATGCTGTTTGCGAAGCTGGAAACAGTCCGGGTCAACACGCGCATGCTTGGGTCGGAAGTCACGACGCGTATTGTGGGGCGGGTCACAGCATTGACGAAGGATGCCACGGGAGGGTGGCGTCTCACCATGGATGTGATGTCAACAACGCGACCAGAACTGCACTACGGACCCGATCGCATTGTGATATCCGCCAGGGCGCTGCCGCGCGCCCTCAAGATAGGAGACGGTCTCGCCGGTCTCGTCCGTCTGCGCCCGCAATCGGGGCCCATGCGCCCAGGCAATTATGATTTCGCATTTTACAACTTTTATCGCGGCATCGGCGCAAATGGATTTCTGCTCGGAAAGGCCGAAATGGTAAGCGTATCAGCGGATTCCGGACCAACTGCGGCCCTATTGATGACGATTGCCAATATTAGGCCCAGCTCACCCAGCGAATTTTGCGCAACATTAAAGGTGAGCCGGGAGACATCGCGGCATCGCTGATCACTGGCCAACGTGATGGTATCAGCGATGATACCAACAACGCCATGCGATTGAGCGGGCTGTCGCACATCCTGTCGATTTCCGGCTTTCACATGGCGCTCGTTGCGGCAACGATCATCGGGTCGTTGCGCGCTGTCTTGGCACTGTTTCCGGGATTCTCGGCACGTTATCCGGTTAAAAAGTTCGCCGCTGTGATCGCATTGATCGGATCTGCTTTCTATTTGCTGCTTTCAGGATCCGACATCGCTGCCCAACGCAGCTTTGTCATGCTGGGTGTCATGCTTTTGGCCATAACCGTCGATCGGGCGGCGATCTCGATGCGTAATCTGGCCATTGCGGCACTCATAACCATTGCGATCTCGCCGCATGAAATTCTCGGGCCAAGTTTCCAGATGTCTTATTCTGCAACTGCCGCCTTAATCTGCTTCTACGGCTGGTGGTCAAAACGGCGCGGCAAAGACCAACGCCAAAAAAATTCATAACTATCTGTGGTTGGCGATCGTGATGAAAGCGGTGAACCATATCAGTGCGATTGCCATGACATCGCTCGTCGCCGGCACAGCCAGTTCCATCTTCGCGGCCTATCATTTCAACAATACCGCGCCATTCGGGCTGATCGGTAACGCTCTTGCCCTTCCAGTCATCTCAGTGTTCGTGATGCCGTTCGCCGTGCTTGGTTTGCTTGCCATGCCGTTCGATCTCGATTGGTTGCCGTTCACTGTCATGGGGCATGGTATCGAAGCTGTGATCGCCATCGCCAAGGCTGTTGCCTCACACTCTCCAAGTGGCAATCTTGGCATGATGCCCCCGGCAACTCTGCTTCTTGTGAGCATCGGATTGGCGATGATATTTGTCCTGTCAACGCGACTGCGTCTGTGCGGCATGCCCGTGTTGCTAGCAGCTGCCATATTCATGGCGCGTGCACAGGAACCCGACATCATCATTGCAGAAGGAGGAAAACTGGTTGCGCTGCGAACGCCGGACAATAGACTGGCGATTAATCGGCCGTCCGGAAGTGCATTTACTCTCAATAACTGGCAACAGGGATACGGGACAAGCGGACTCGTTAAGCCGTTCAATGCCGGCACGCGACCTGAAGAAACACAGTTTGAATGTAAAGGAAAGCTTTGTATCGCACGCGAGCAGGGCGGCATGGTTGTTGCCTATACCGACGATCCTGGACAGAAGTTGGCAGCTTGTTCGGAAGGGGATATCGCCATCCTGGCCTTTGCAACTGGGGAGGCAGCGTGCAGCGATAAGAATGTGTTGGTGATTACTCAGCGAGATCTCGCATTGAGTGGAACGGCGGAAATCGCTTTGCACACCGCTCAACGCAAACAGATTGGCACCAAAGTCAATATAAGCGGTGACTTAACTCAACAGAACGTTGCAGAGGCAAATACCGGAGACATTCCGCGCATTCGGACCGCAGATGTTACCTACGCCGTGGGGCCGCCGGCTCGCCCGTGGAACTTCTACAGGACATACTCACGCGCCGCGAGAAATCTCGCGGAATACACTTCTCCCGGTCGCGCCACAAAGGCAAATGCCGACTGAAGTGAGCAGACAGCAGATCGGCTGCTTAGTAGCGCCGGATCAGGCCAACCAATTTTCCCTGCACACGAACGCGATCGGGTCCGAAAATGCGGGTCTCATAAGCGGGATCTGCGGCCTCAAGTGCAATTGAGGCACCCTTGCGCCGGAAGCGTTTGAGCGTTGCTTCCTCGTCGTCAACCAGCGCGACAACGATCTCTCCCGGATCTCGCCGTATCGCTGCGCTTGATCACAACCGTGTCACCGTCGAAGATTCCAGCTTCGATCATCGAGTCACCTTTGACCTCCAGGGCATAATGTTCACCGTTGCCGATCATGTCAGGCGGCAGGCCAATCATGTGAGTCTGGTTCTGGATTGCTGAAATCGGTACACCGGCAGCGATGCGGCCCATGACCGGTATACTGACGATGGTGGAGGCGTTTGTCTCATCAGACGCGCGTGCCTGAGGTCGCTGAGGAGGGGCGTTGCGGCCGAGGCTGCCCTCAATGACACTCGGCGAAAACTTCCTTTGTGCGTTGAGGCCTGGGGCAATTGAGTCGGGCAGGCGAAGAACTTCCAGCGCTCTTGCGCGGTTTGCAAGCCGGCGAATGAATCCGCGTTCTTCCAATGCGGTTATCAACCTATGGATACCCGATTTGGATGCAAGATCCAATGCATCCTTCATCTCGTCGAATGATGGCGGGATGCCGGTCTCCTTCAGGCGCTCATGAATAAAGAGCAGAAGTTCGTGTTGTTTACGCGTGAGCATCGGCGATCCTTCAAGGTGGAATCGAAAAAACAAAACCAGAACAAACACTATCTGTTCCAGTTGTGTTCTACAAGGCTTAATATGTGGTGTACATCGGATGAACTGACTGCATTTCGAGCAAATAGGAATGCAGTGGGGCGACTATCAGCGCGTAAACTGCCTACCGCAGCATCAGCACAGTGCAATCCGTTCCGGCTTTAACCGCAGAAGCATGGGGCTGGCGGATAATCAGACCGTTGGCGTCCGCAAGGAATTTCAGCATCGATGAATCCTGGAGAGCAAATGGCGTCGCGGTAAGTTGACCGTCGGCGCCGATCACAACGCGAGCGCGAACGTAGTCTTGTCGCTGATCATTCATTGCCATGTCGCTTCCAAGTTTGGCGACTCGGAGATTTGGTTCATGGGATCGCCCGGTTAGGGCATGGATCAGCGGTGTCAAAAAAACATGGGCGCAGATCAGGCTGGAGACCGGATTGCCGGGCAAACCAAGGATCTTCATCCTATCCAAGTGTCCGAACATCAATGGCTTGCCAGGACGAAGGGCGATCTTCCAGAAATCAAGTTCCATGCCCCGCGCGGCCAGTGCGGGCTGGACGAGGTCGTGATCACCCACCGAAGCGCCGCCAAGCGTAACAAGAATATCCGCCTTGGCAGCGATGGCCCGATCGAGTGCCTTGTCCAAGGCCTCCATGCGGTCCTCGGCTATTCCAAGGTCGATTGCGACGCCGCCTGCCTGACGGACGATTTCGGCCAGACCAAAGCTATTCGAAGCAATGATCTGGTCTGGCCGGCAGGGTTCGCCTGGGCTGACCAGCTCATCGCCCGTCGCAAGAATGGCCACGCGAGGGCGGCGCACGACTTGAACCGTGGGATGATCGGCAGATGCGGCAAGAGAGAGAGCCGCCGGATCGAGAACCCGCCCCGCCTGCAGCAGCACATCACCTTGACTGAAATCCAAACCAGCCTTGCGGATATTTCTGCCCAAGGCAATTGTCTCTACGATTTCGACAGTCTGATCTCGCGCAACCGCATTCTCCTGAATTACAACACTGTCGGCGCCTTTTGGAACCGGTGCACCTGTGAAAATGCGGACGGTCTCGCCGGCGCTTACCACACCTAAAAACGCATGCCCGGCTGCAGATTGGCCAATCAGTTTCAAAGTGGCAGGCACATTTGCCACATCAGCGGCCCGAAGCGCATAACCATCCATGGCTGAAGCGGCAAAAGGCGGTTGCTGTCGCTTGGCGTGCAAGTCCGCGGCGAGAACGCGGCCACCGGCTTCACCCAGGAAAGCGGCCTCGGTTTCGAGCTTTGAAGCACCAGCGAGAATTCGCCTCAGGGCTTCATCGACGGGAAGGAGTCCAGACATATCATTTCCCGCCAGTCGCGTCGGCTGACCAATTGCCTGATTTGCCGCCTGTCTTTCGTAAAAGCCGAATGTTCTGAATAATCATGCCCTTATCGGCAGCTTTTGCCATGTCGTAGATCGTCAGGCATGCGACAGAAACGGCTGTCAGCGCCTCCATCTCGACACCGGTCTTGCCGGTTAACCTCACCGATGCAACGACGTGCAGGCCCGGCAATCCTTCGTCGGCTTCAATATCGACCGCGATTTTGCTCAACAGCAGCGGGTGGCAGAGGGGTATCAGCTCATGAGTCCTTTTTGCCGCCATGATGCCGGCAATCCGCGCTGTTCCTATGACGTCGCCCTTGGCAGCATTGCCCGATTTAATGAGCTCGAGCGTTTGCGATTGCATTTTCACGGAGCCTGCGGCGACTGCTACCCGTTCCGTTTCAGCTTTGCCGCCAACATCCACCATGTGGGCGGCGCCCGTTTCGTCGAGATGGGTAAGCCTCCCGGTCATGCCGCGCTTGTCTCTTTTTCTGCTATACCTGACAGGAGCGCCTTTGTTGCAGCAGCCACATCATCCTGCCGCATCAAGCTTTCCCCAACGAGAAAGGTCCCAATGTTGGACTTGGTGAGGCGCTGGCAATCCGCATGCGTGAAGACGCCGCTTTCGCTGACCAGAAACTTGCTCTGCGGCACTATTTGTGCAAGCCGTTCCGATACCGCCAGATCGACTTCAAAAGTGCGCAGATTGCGATTGTTAATGCCCAGCAGCGGCGATGAAAGCCTTAACGCGCGGTGCAGTTCCGCCTCGTCATGCACTTCAACAAGCACGTCCATGCCGAGCGACATTGCCGTATCCTGGAGCGACGCGGCGACATCGTCTGTTACGCTTGCCATGATGATGAGAATACAATCAGCGCCCCAGCTGCGTGCCTCATAAACCTGATAGGTGTCAAACAGGAAATCCTTGCGGAGGGCAGGGAGACTGGTCGCCGCGCGTGCGGCCTTCAGGAATTCGGGCGCGCCTTGAAATGATGGGGCATCGGTCAGGACTGAAAGGCAGGCGGCTCCGCCGAGCTCATAGGCTTTCGCCAGGGCGGGCGGGTCGAAGTCGGGTCGTATCAAGCCTTTCGACGGGCTCGCCTTTTTGATCTCCGCAATAAGCGCAAATTGTCCCTGAGCGCGCTTCTTCTGCAAGGCGTTCAAAAAACCACGCGGAGACTCCTGATCTCTCGCTTGCGCCTTCAACTCGTCCACGGATATGCGTGCCTTGGCAGCCGCGATCTCGTCGCGCTTGTAGGCTTCAATCTTGCGAAGGATATCAACCATTCTCAGCCAGCCCCGCTATTCGACACGTGGACGAGTTTCTTTAGCACATTTCTGGCCGCACCGCTGTCGATCGAATGGGCAGCCATATCGATCCCCGTTTTAAGATCGGATGCGACACCGGCAATGAGAAGTCCGGCGCCGGCATTGAACAGGGTAATGTCACGATAGGCGCCATGCGCACCATCAAGGACCGACAGCAGCGAAACAGCGTTCTCATCCGCGGTACCGCCCTTCAGGTCGAGTGGATCCACCCGCCGGAGACCAAACGACTCCGGATCAATCTCGAATGTGCGAGATCGTACCATTCTCCAGCGCCGCAACCTTGGTAATGCCGGCCGTGGTGATCTCATCCAGTCCGTCGCCATGAACGACCCAAACGGCCTCGGAACCGAGGTTCTTCAGGACATGCGCAACTGGTTCGACCCATTCCGGGGCAAAAACACCGACAAGCTGGCGTTTCACCCCTGCCGGATTGGTGAGGGGGCCAAGCAAGTTGAATATCGTGCGTGTGCCGAGTTCGACGCGTGCCGGGCCCACATGTTTCATCGCCGGGTGATGCATCGGTGCGAACATGAAGCCGATGCCTGCCCGTTCAATACAGGCCGCAATCAGCTCAGGACCGATTTCAATATTGATACCGAGTGCCGCAAGGGTGTCGGCAGCGCCCGAACGTGAGGACAGGGCGCGGTTGCCATGCTTTGCAACAGGGACGCCAGCGCCTGCCACCACAAACGCAGCGCATGTGGAGACGTTGTAGGAGCCCGATTGATCCCCGCCGGTTCCAACAATATCGATGGCGTTGGAAGGTGCAGTGACCTTCAGCATCTTGGAGCGCATGGAGGAGACCGCGCCGGCAATCTCGTCGATATTTTCACCGCGCACGCGCAATGCCATCAATAACGCGCCAATTTGAGCCGGCGTCGCCTGTCCCGACATCATGATGTCGAAAGCCTCGACGGCTTCTTCGCGCGAAAGCGCTTTTCCCGCTGCCGCAATGCCGATGAAACGCTTTAATTCAGCCATTCTCTGTCTCTCGACCTAACGGGCAAGTGCCTGGTTAATGACGGTCTGATTGATCGTCACTGGGTAAACCGTCTGCAGTTGCGCCACCAGCTGGTCCAGCAGGTCATCCGCGAGGCGGGATGAGAAAGCTTCCCGTTCCGCGGTTGTCAGTGACTCCGGCCCGACGTTGGCCGGTTCGATCGATTCGGCAACCTTGAAAATCAGTTTCGAACCGTCGGATGCTGATTCTGTCACACCGACGACACCTTCGGGTCCGTCGAAAACCGACGCAACGCCGCCTTCACCCAGATCGGCGTCTTTGCTCTCCCGGGTAATGCCGCGCTTCGTATCCTTGGTGAACTTGAACTCAGCTGCAATGTCATCCAGCGACGTACCGCCAGCAACACGCTTGCGTACCTCTTCGGCCTTTTCATTGAGACGCTTTTCAATTTCAGCCTTCTTCCAGTTTTCGATCACACGCGACTTCACCTCATCGAGCGGCCGTTCGCGTGCAGGCGTTACACTGTCGACGTCGTACCAAAGGTAGCTGTTCGTTCCGAGGTTGAAAGGTTCGTTGTCGAAACCAACGTCGGCCTGAAAAACAGCGGCAAGCTGGTTTTCGTCGAAGGGAAGGTTATGTATTTCCTTTTCATCGGGACCGCGCCCGGCTTGATCAACAGCGTCAATCGTTACCATCTTGAGGTTTTGCTTCTGTGCGGCTTCCGCCATGCTGGCGCCATCGGCACGGGCATTTTCATAAGCGTCATGAACATCGGCGATTGACGAAGCCGCCTGCGTCAGCGCGATGGTTTCGCGAATGTCGTTTTCTACCTCGGATAGTGGTTTCACCACCTCTGGCGCTATTGCGGTCACACGAACGATGACGGGGCCAAACGAGCCCTTCAGAACATCGCTGACGCCGTTGGCATTAATACCGAAAATGGCATCTGCGATAGATTGATCGGGCAGGCCGGTCTTTGGAAACGTCCCCAGACGAACATCATCCATGGTCTTGCCTTCAGCCTTGACGATGTCATCGAAGCTCGTTCCCGCCACGATCTTGTCGTGAGCGGCCTTTGCCGCATCATCGGTTGCAAAAGTCAACTGTTCGACAGTTCGTGTTTCGGGGGTTGAATAGCGCGCAATGTTCTTGTCGTATTCCGCCTTGATTTCTTCCGGGGTCACAGTCGCCGGGTTGGCAATATCCTTGGGTTCAAGTTTGACATAGCTGACCTTGCGGTATTGCGGAGCGCCGTAGGCTTCCTTGTTAGCTTCGAAATATGTCTTCAGTTCCGTATCGCTGGGATCAGCAACATCCTTTACGAAGTCCTTGGGCATCGCGACATAATCCACCGTTCGCGACTCGCCCTTGTACAAGGCAACGGCTTTCAGGAGAATGTCCGGCACTTTGATACCTTCAGCAACAGCTTCAACGATCTGCTGACGGCGCGCCACCTGCGCCCGATTGTCGAGATAGCTTTGCGCGGTCATACCGGCGTTGCGCAATACAGCGTCAAATTGCGCAGGATTGAACCGGCCGTCGGATCCTTGGAAGGCTGGATCTTCCGCCGCCAGTTGTGCCAGGCGGTCCTTCGAAAGTCCGAGCGACATGGTTCGGGCCTGTTCGTCCAGAACGACACCTGCGACCAGCTGCGCCTGTACCTGATGACCAATCCCGATGGCATCCGCCTGTTCACGGGTCAGTCGCTGCCCGAAACGTTGCGAAAGAGCCGCAAGCTGGCGATCATAGGCCAAGCGATAATCTACCGGGGAAACTTCTGAATGGCCGGCGCGTATGGCGGCATTACCGCCAATGGCACCAAGTATGGTATGGGAGACACCCCATCCGGCAAAGCTGATCACGAGAAGGCCCATGAGCACTTTGACTACCCAGGTCTGTGCAACGTTGCGGAGAGAGTCGAGCATTAAAAGTCACCGTATCAGTCAAGAGGCTTAATTGAATGCATAGGGGAATAGCGTCATGCAACGCTTGTGTCGATTGCTTTATCAAGTGAATTTGCTAGTCAGGCAATCAAATGACTGAGAAAGTCACCAAAACCGATATCTAAGGAACGCCCAATGACCCCTGATGTTCGTCCGCTCGTCGCCGGTAACTGGAAAATGAATGGCACTGGAGAGTCACTCGATGAGTTGCGTATAATCGTCAACCGGCCCAATTCCGCCATCGGTGAGAAAATCGATGCACTCATTTGCGTCCCCGCAACCCTTGTTTTCAGGGCGGCCCAATCCGTTGAGGGTGAGGCCCTGAGCATTGGCGGACAGGATTGCCATACCAAGAAGTCCGGCGCCCATACCGGCGACATCTCTGGGGATATGTTGAAAGATGCCGGCGCCTCGCATGTGATAGTTGGTCATTCCGAGCGCCGGACAGATCATGCCGAAACGAACGACGTGGTCCGTGCCAAGGCAAGGGCGGGCTGGGGTGCAGGCCTCGTCGCGATCATCTGTATTGGTGAAACAGAGGCACAGCGTAAGGCAGGTTCCACACTCGATATTATTGCCGAACAGCTTGCTGGATCGATCCCCGACGGTGCGAATGCGAATAATACCATAGTTGCCTATGAACCGGTTTGGGCCATTGGAACCGGATTGACGCCTACTTCAGACGACGTAAGAGAAGTGCATGCTTCAATCCGCGCGGCGCTCACCGGCCGTTTCGGCGCCGACGGCGCGAAGATGCGGATCCTTTATGGCGGGTCGGTCAAGCCGGCCAATGCAATCGAACTCCTGGGGATCGAGAACGTCGATGGTGCGCTCGTCGGAGGCGCCAGCTTGAAAGCAGTCGACTTCCTTGCCATCTGTGAGGCGTACCATTCGCTTTAACGGGCAGAGAACCGCAATTGCGACAAGAAAACTGTGGTCTGACGGGCTTGGTTTATTGACCAATCCGGTGTAAAGAGCCGCGTCCGACACCTAGAAAGCAGAAAATATCCCATGCAAACCGTCGTAATCGTCATTCATCTTCTGATTGTACTTGCTCTCGTTGGCGTCGTGCTTATGCAGCGCTCTGAAGGTGGCGGTCTCGGAATTGGCGGCGGCTCTGGCTTCATGACGGCCCGCGGCGCAGCCAATGTGTTGACGCGTGCGACTGCCATTCTTGCAACGGGATTTTTTATTACCTCTCTGGCCCTCGGCATTATGGCTCGCTATGGCGAGAGCCCAACCGATATTCTCAACCGGATTCCGACAACCACGGGCAATCAGCCCGCAGGTCAGCAGCCTCCAGCAAGTGGCGGCATTCTGAACCAGCTTGGTGGTCCCTCCTCGAATAGTGCGACCCCGCCGTCTGATACGCCTGCTGCTCCGCCGGCTTCTGGGTCGGTTGCACCCGGCGCTGCCGCGCCTGCGGCGCCCGAATCAACCCTACCTGCGCCGACGGCTCCGGTTACACCTGCGCCAGCAAATCCGGTTCCAAATTCACAATAGAGCCGTTTGCGACTATACAGAATGCGGTGAATGTGTTGCGTATCCGCAACCTTTTACAACGAAGGATCATTGGGGTTTGTCCTTCACAGCGATTTGCATTGAGAAGAATTTGGTCTTCAGATAACGCGATATCAGGTTGGCCTTGGGGGCCGGGCAAACGCCGTGAGGGCGTTGTGCACTCTATGCGGGAAATTTAAACTATGCTGTCACGTCGCTCTCTGCTTGTAGGAATGTCAGTCCTGGCGCTATCCGGCCCGGCATCGGCAGAACCGATCCTCAAAAAAATCATGAACCCATTTGGCGGTAACGCGTCCGAGCCGGCTGCTGCAAAACCGGATGCTGAAGTCAAGCCTATTGAAGTGGCAGAGGTACGCAAGCCGGCGAAGCCTGGCAAAGCCAAAACGAAGTACGGGATAGATCCGAAATATATGCCTCAGGACGTGGCATTCTCTGGTTACAAGCCGGGGACGATCGTTATCGACCCGAAAGCAAAGTTCCTCTATCTCGTTGAATCGCCTTTCAGTGCACGCCGCTACGGCATTGCAGTCGGCAAGGAAGGGCTGGAATTCAAGGGAACTGCGAAAATCCAGACCAAACGCGAATGGCCGCGCTGGATCCCGACCAAGGAAATGATCGAACGCGAGCCTGCACACTATGCCAAATACGAAAACGGCATGGACGGTGGTCCGGGTAATCCTCTCGGTGCGCGCGCCCTCTACCTGTCGCAAGGAAACAAGGATACGTATGTGCGCATTCACGGCACGATCCAGCCATGGACCATCGGAAGTTCTGCATCGAACGGCTGTTTCCGCATGGTCAATGATCATGTGATCGATCTGTATAATCGTGTCAGCGTCGGCACGGAAGTGGTTGTTCTGTAAGATTTATCGTTGAACTGATCCGAACGGCCAGACCTCGCGTCTGGCCGTTTTGTTTGAACTGAAAATATTTGGGACGGGAAAAACGGCGCTGACGCCGATTTTTTTGTGGCCAAATCACTCGCAAAGGACTAACGAGATAAGCCCATGGCCCGATATGTTTTCATCACTGGCGGCGTGGTTTCTTCCCTCGGAAAAGGCATCGCTGCAGCCGCTTTGGCGGCACTCCTGCAGGCTCGTGGATACCGCGTGCGGATCCGCAAGCTCGACCCCTATCTCAACGTCGATCCTGGCACGATGTCGCCGTATCAGCACGGCGAGGTCTTTGTGACCGACGATGGCGCTGAAACTGACCTTGATCTTGGTCACTATGAGCGCTTTACAGGACGTCCTGCCAACAAGCAGGACAATATTACGACCGGACGTATCTACCGGAATATCATCGAAAAGGAACGCAGGGGAGATTATCTCGGCGCGACTGTTCAGGTGATTCCGCACGTCACGGACGAGATCAAGAACTTCATTGTCGAAGGTAATGAGGAGTATGATTTCGTTCTTTGTGAAATCGGTGGCACGGTCGGCGATATTGAAGCCATGCCGTTTCTGGAGGCAATTCGCCAGCTCGGCAATGATTTGCCGCGCGGCAGCGCCGTTTATATTCACTTGACGCTGATGCCTTACATCCCGGCGGCTGGCGAGCTCAAGACCAAGCCAACGCAGCATTCCGTCAAGGAACTCCGCTCGATCGGCATTGCGCCCGATATACTGCTCATACGTGCCGATCGCGAGATTCCGGAATCCGAGCGGCGCAAGCTTTCGCTTTTCTGCAATGTGCGCGCGTCGGCGGTCATTCAGGCGCTCGACGTCGACACAATCTATGACGTGCCCATGGCCTACCACAAGGAGGGCCTCGATCTGGAAGTGCTTGCCGCGTTCGGCATCGATCCCGCGCCCAAGCCACGCATGGAGCGCTGGGACGAGGTCAGCCAACGCATCCACAATCCGGAAGGTGAGGTCACGATTGCGATCGTCGGCAAATATACCGGTCTCAAGGACGCCTACAAATCGCTGATAGAAGCCCTTCACCATGGCGGCATGGCCAACAAGGTGAAAGTCAACCTTGACTGGATCGAATCGGAAATCTTCGAACAGGAGGATCCTGCGCCTTATCTGCAGAAGGTGCACGGAATTCTCGTGCCGGGCGGCTTTGGCGAGCGCGGTTCGGAGGGGAAGATTCTGGCTGCCAAATTCGCACGAGAGAAGAAGGTTCCGTATTTCGGCATCTGCTTTGGCATGCAAATGGCCGTGCTTGAAGCGGCGCGATCACTTGCCGGCGTTGACAAGGCATCCTCGAAGCGAGTTCGGTCCGACGAGCGAACCCGTTGTCGGTTTGATGACGGAATGGCTCAAGGGAAACATGCTGGAGAAGCGCGCACAATCGGGCGACCTCGGTGGAACCATGCGTCTTGGCGCTTATGAGGCTCTTCTCAAATCCGGGACGCGTATCGCTGATATCTACGGAACGACCGATATCTCGGAACGCCATCGCCATCGCTACGAAGTCAACATCGACTACAAGGATCGTCTGGAAGACTGCGGTCTCGTGTTTTCTGGCATGTCGCCGGATGGCGTTTTGCCGGAAACCATCGAGTATCCCGACCATCCCTGGTTCATCGGCGTTCAGTATCATCCCGAGTTGAAATCACGGCCGTTCGAGCCACATCCGCTATTTGCTTCGTTCATCAACGCAGCAATGGCGCAAAGCAGACTGGTTTGATCAACGGGTGTGACTTGAATTGCACGGCGCATTGAGGCACACCCTTTGACCATGAACGCTTCTTCACCCCGTACAGCGCATCCCGTCGATCATCTGGTCCTGCCGACAGCAGACCTAGATGTCGCAAGAGCACGACTGAAACAGCTCGGTTTTCTCGTTGCTCCGGTTGGGAAACATCCCTTCGGTACGGAGAACATTTGCGTCTACTTCGGTGACGACAGTTTTCTGGAATTGTTGGCGGTGGGCCAGCGGGAAACCTGCGAGGTCGAGGCGAGAAACGGCAATGTCTTTGTTGCGCGGGATCAGGCCTTTCGGTTCCGCAACGGCAATGAAGGTTTCTCGGCCCTTGTGATGGGTACGAAGGACGCCGAGGCGAACCACAATGCTTTCGTGCAAGCTGGCATATCTGCCGGCCAGGTATTGAATTTCTTCCGGGCTTTCAGAACTCCCGACGGCAAGGAAGATATTGCGGGTTTTCGTTTGGCTTTCGCTGCCGATCTGCGCGCACCTGATGCGTTTTTCTTTACCTGTCAGCGGGTCAATACGCCGAAAGTCGACCGCACAGCATTTCACGCACACGAGAATGGTGCCGTTGCTCTGCGCGAGATAGTCCTTTCCGAAGTCAATCCAACGGATTTCCAATATCTGCTGCAGGAAGTCATCAACCAGCGCGATGTCAACGCCCATTCCTTTGGTATGGACTTGCGCGCCGCCAATGCCAATGTCACGGTGCTGACGCCGCAGGGCTTGCGCTCATTTTTCAACATCGAAAGTTCAGAAAATGAGCGCGGTTTGCGCTTGCAGGCCTTGGTGCTTGCAGTTCGTGATCTCGCTAGCGTTGAATCCTTGCTGGCCAAGAACAATATTCCCTTCGAAAAGCGTGGCTCCCGTCTGATTGTGCACAAGGCACCGGGGCAGGGCGCCGCCATCGCATTTGAGGCCCTGTAATGTCCCTGAATTCCACCGTTTCCGCCGGCAATGTTGCATTCTCCAACACCGGACGATTGTCGCTGATTGCCGGTCCATGCCAAATGGAAAGTCGTCAGCACGCGTTTGATATGGCGGGTGCGCTGAAGGAACTGACCGGCAAGCTCGGTTTCGGTCTCGTTTACAAGTCCAGTTTTGACAAGGCCAATCGCACTTCATTGACGGGGAAGCGCGGTTTCGGGTTGGAAAACTCTTTGCCCGTCTTCGCTGATATCCGCAAGGAACTCGGCCTGCCGACCCTGACTGACGTACACACAGAAGAACAATGCGCCATTCTTGGTGAAGTGGTCGATGTGCTGCAAATCCCGGCTTTCCTTTGCCGCCAGACTGACTTGCTGATCGCCGCTGCCAAGACTGGCAAGATCGTCAATATCAAGAAGGGGCAGTTTCTCGCTCCATGGGACATGAAAAACGTAGTGGCGAAAGTTACGGAAAGTGGCAATCCGAATGTCATGGTGACCGAACGCGGCGCATCCTTCGGCTACAATACGCTCGTCTCCGATATGCGCTCTTTGCCCATCATGGCGAGCATTGGTGCACCGGTCATCTTTGACGCAACCCATTCGGTCCAGCAGCCCGGCGGGCAGGGCGGCTCAACGGGCGGCCAACGCGAGTTCGTGGAAACCCTGTCCCGCGCGGCAGTGGCCGTCGGCGTTGCCGGCCTCTTCATCGAAACCCATCAAGATCCGGACAATGCACCATCTGACGGTCCCAATATGGTCCCGCTCGACCAGATGCCACGTCTACTGGAAAGGCTCCTGGAATTCGACCGGATCGCCAAAGCCGTGTGAAAATCCGGTACAATCGTTCTTCCACATAAAATTAAGTTTTTATGCAACTCTGACCCTGCCTTGCTCATTACCCTTGTCTCTAAACCAGAAAAGGAGTGAGCAATATGCCAACCAATTCAGGACATACGACAGCCATCCGGGCTTCCCGCGTCATTGGTACCAGTGTCTACAATAACGCCGGAGATAAGATAGGTGAGATCGAGGATGTGATGCTGGACAAGACCGCGGACAACATCATGTTTGCAGTTGTCGGCTTCGGCGGCTTCCTAGGCATCGGCGAGAAATATCACGCTATTCCATGGAAACTGCTCGATTACGATGAAAGCACCGGCGGTTACGTTGTACCGTTTACACGCGACCAGCTGGAACAGGCTCCCGCGCACGGTATCACCGAATTGACGGAGAATGACGGCCGTCAGGTTCGCGACATGTCATTTTCGTATTACAAGGTCGATACGCCGGCCCAAACTCACTACTGATTGCAGCAAGGCCGTCTCTGACGGCCTTTTTTCTGTTTTGATCCATAATTCGTCTTTGTGGGGATTTTCCTTGTCATCTTCATTCGCTATTCAGTGGCCAGCCCAACGCTACGCGATGCTAGCTGCACAATGCTAATTGAAAGGGAAATGCCCCATGACTGCGATTGTCGATATTATTGGCCGTGAAATTCTGGATAGTCGTGGGAATCCGACTGTTGAGGTCGATGTCATTCTCGAAGATGGCTCCCAGGGCCGTGCAGCGGTTCCCTCGGGCGCATCCACAGGTGCGCATGAAGCAGTCGAACTTCGTGATGGTGGGCCGCGTTATCTCGGAAAGGGCGTCCAGAAGGCTGTCGATGCGGTCAACGGCGAATTGTTCGATGCCATTGGCGGCATGGAAGCCGAGAATCAGATTCACATCGACCAGACGATGATCGACCTTGATGGCACACCCAACAAGAGCCGTCTTGGAGCCAATGCCATCCTCGGCGTCTCTCTCGCCGTTGCAAAGGCGGCTGCTGAGGCTTCTGGCTTGCCGCTTTATCGCTACCTTGGTGGCCCAAGCGCCCACGTGCTGCCCGTGCCGATGATGAACATCATCAACGGCGGTGCGCATGCCGACAATCCGATCGATTTCCAGGAGTTCATGATTCTGCCGGTTGGCGCATCGTCAATCGCCGAAGCGGTTCGTTATGGTTCCGAAGTTTTCCATACGCTGAAGAAACGTCTGAAGGATGCCGGTCACAACACCAATGTCGGCGACGAGGGTGGATTTGCGCCCAACCTAAAGACCGCCCAGGCTGCATTGGATTTTATTGTCGAGTCGATCGAAAAGGCGGGCTTCAAGCCCGGCGAAGAAATCGCCATCGGCCTTGATTGCGCCTCGACTGAATTTTTCAAGGACGGCAACTACGTCTACGAGGGCGAGAAAAAGTCGCGTGATCCGAAGACGCAGGCAAAATACCTTGCCAAGCTGGTCGGTGACTATCCAATCATTACGATCGAAGACGGCATGGCCGAAGATGACTGGGATGGCTGGAAATATCTGACTGAACTCGTCGGAAATAAATGCCAGCTCGTAGGTGACGATCTGTTCGTCACCAACTCGGCCCGTTTGCGTGATGGTATCAAGATGGGGGTCGCCAATTCGATTCTGGTCAAGGTCAATCAGATCGGGACTCTCTCTGAAACGTTTGACGCCGTGGATACCGCGCATCGCGCCGCATACACCGCCGTGATGTCGCATCGTTCGGGCGAAACAGAAGATTCAACGATTGCTGATCTTGCTGTTGCCACCAATTGCGGTCAGATCAAGACCGGCTCGCTGGCTCGTTCTGACCGGGTCGCGAAGTACAACCAGCTCATCCGCATTGAGGAAGAGCTTGGACCTCAGGCTCGCTATGCCGGACGCGGAATTTTCCGTAACGCTTGATCCAGAGCGCTTCTCAAAGATGAATGGCGGGCCCCTGTGCCCGCCATTTTGTTTTGTGTGGGGCGGCGGTAATCCCCTGTTAAGCAAAACATAGTCTTATTGACGGGTAACAAATCAGGCCATCGTGACCTGATTCACGAAGCTTCCGGGTCATCTGCCATGTGGACAAAACAGAGACGAAAAACCAAACGTGGGCGGTTGATCGTTCCGCTGATGGCAACCCTGTTCTTCGCATATTTTGGTTTCCACGCCTATCACGGCGAGTATGGCCTCTATTCAACCATCAAACTGCAGGAGCAGACGAAATTGCTTCAGGCTCAACTCGATGCTGTCACGGCATCACGCACGGAGCTTGAACGGCAGGTGCAACTTATGCATGATGGCACAATTGAGAAGGACATGCTGGACGAACAGGCTCGTAAAGCATTGAATGTTTCCCGTCCGGACGAAGTCACGATAATGCGTGGCTCCGGTGATCTTGCTATTAACTGAATTCTGGTTAATGGCGTTTTTCCTTTGTATTTTGAACATCTTATTTGCATAGCACTTATTCGATTCTGCATATTGTAAGTTCCGTCCCTGCTGCTATTCTCGTGCGACCAAGTCACAGGGAGTGAGATATGGCCACGAGGGCAAAAAAAAGCCCTGCGCGATCTGCGCAGACCTCTGCTGCTAAAGCACCAAAACCAATCCAGTTCACGAAAGAGCAAGAGCTCGAAGCATACCGGCAGATGTTGCTGATACGCCGTTTTGAAGAAAAGGCCGGTCAGCTCTATGGTATGGGCTTCATCGGTGGTTTCTGCCATCTCTACATCGGTCAGGAAGCCGTCGTCACCGGCATGCAGATGTCGTTGAAGGAAGGTGACCAGGTTATCACCGGCTACCGTGATCACGGTCACATGCTGGCCTGCGGTATGAGCCCGCGCGGCGTCATGGCCGAACTGACCGGTCGCCGGGGCGGCCTTTCCAAGGGCAAGGGCGGCTCGATGCACATGTTCTCCAAGGAGAAGCATTTCTACGGCGGTCATGGCATTGTCGGTGCGCAGGTATCGCTTGGAACTGGCCTCGCTTTCGCCAACCGCTACCGTGACAATGGTAATGTGTCGCTGGCCTATTTCGGCGACGGTGCTGCCAACCAGGGCCAGGTCTACGAAAGCTTCAATATGGCTTCCCTGTGGAAGCTGCCAGTCATCTACATTATCGAGAACAACCGCTATGCCATGGGTACCTCGGTATCCCGTGCATCTGCCGAGACCGATTTTTCCAAGCGCGGGATTTCGTTCAACATTCCCGGCATCCAGGTCGACGGCATGGATGTGCGCGCTGTCAACGCAGCCGGCGACGAAGCTGCGGCTTGGGCACGCTCAGGCAAGGGGCCGATGATCCTCGAAATGCAGACATACCGGTATCGCGGCCATTCCATGTCGGATCCGGCCAAGTACCGTTCGAAGGACGAAGTGCAGAAGATGCGCTCCGATCATGATCCCATTGAGCAGGTGAAGAACCGGTTGATCGAGAAGGGTTGGTCCACTGAGGACGACCTGAAGAAGATCGATAAGGACGTTCGCGATATCGTGGCTGATGCTGCTGATTTTGCCCAGTCCGATCCGGAGCCGGATGCATCCGAGCTTTACACCGACATTCTGCTCTAAGGGAGGCGTACCAAATGCCTGTAGATATTCTAATGCCAGCGCTCTCGCCGACTATGGAAGAGGGCAAACTGTCGAAATGGCTGAAAAAGGAGGGCGATAAGGTCACTTCGGGTGACATTCTCGCGGAAATCGAAACCGACAAGGCAACAATGGAAGTCGAAGCTGTCGATGAAGGCACAATCGGCAAAATTCTTGTTGCCGAAGGCACGGACGGGGTAAAGGTAAACACCATCATTGCCGTTCTGCTTGGCGAAGGCGAAAGCGCCGATGCTGTTAGCGCGCCGAAAGCTGCCGAAGCGCCTGCCAAGGTCGAAGAAACGCCGAAGCAGGAAGCTGCGCCTGAGAAGTCTGCTGGTTCCGTTCCTGCCGCGCCGAAGACCGAAGTCGCTGCGGATCCCGATATTCCGGCCGGCACTGAAATGGTTTCGACCACGGTCCGTGAAGCCCTGCGCGACGCCATGGCGGAAGAAATGCGCCGCGATCCCGATGTCTTCATCATGGGTGAAGAAGTCGCCGAATACCAGGGCGCCTACAAGATCACGCAAGGTTTGCTTGATGAATTCGGCCCGCGGCGGGTCGTTGACACGCCGATTACCGAACACGGTTTTGCCGGCGTTGGTGTTGGTGCGGCGATGACGGGGTTGCGGCCCATCGTCGAGTTCATGACTTTCAACTTCGCCATGCAGGCAATCGACCAAATTCTCAACTCTGCCGCCAAGACACTCTACATGTCCGGTGGTCAGATGGGGGCTCCGATGGTTTTCCGCGGACCTAGCGGTGCGGCATCGCGTGTCGCAGCGCAGCATTCCCAATGTTACGCCGCCTGGTACAGCCACATTCCTGGCCTGAAGGTCGTCATGCCCTATACGGCTGCGGACGCGAAAGGCCTGCTCAAGGCAGCCATCCGGGATCCGAACCCGGTTATCTTCCTCGAAAACGAAATCCTCTACGGCCATTCATTCGATGTGCCGAAGCTTGACGATTTCGTGCTGCCTATCGGCAAAGCCCGCATTCACAAGACCGGCACAGACGTCACGCTCGTATCATTCGGCATTGGCATGAATTACACGGTTAAAGCCGCCGAGGAACTCGCCAAGCTCGGCATCGATGCGGAAATCATCGATTTGCGCACGATCCGCCCGATGGATATTCCAACCGTGATTGAATCGGTGAAGAAGACCGGCCGCTGCGTCACGATCGAGGAAGGTTATCCGCAATCGTCAGTCGGTACTGAAATCGCCACACGCGTCATGCAACAAGCCTTCGACTATCTCGATGCGCCTGTCCTGACAGTTGCGGGCAAGGACGTGCCGATGCCTTACGCAGCGAGATCTCGAAAAGCTCGCTCTGCCAAACGTCAAGGAAATTGTAGACGCTGTCAAAGCTGTGACCTACACAGCGTAAGGGAGGAAACCGATATGCCGATTAATATCACCATGCCGGCGCTTTCTCCCACGATGGAAGAAGGCAATCTTGCCAAATGGCTCGTCAAGGAAGGCGATAAGGTTGGGCCCGGCGATGTCATCGCCGAGATCGAAACCGACAAGGCAACGATGGAGGTCGAAGCGGTCGATGAAGGTACCGTTGCCAAAATCGTGGTCCCCGCGGGTACCGAAGGTGTCAAGGTCAACGCACTGATCGCTATTCTGGCGGGCGAGGGCGAAGATGCGGCAGCCGCTGCCAAGGGCGGCGCCGATGCGGCTCCGGCCAAAGCCGCAGCACCAAAGGAAGAAGCGAAGGCCGATGCCGCTCCCGCTGCACCAAAGCCTGAAACGCCAAAGTCAGAAACAACTCCGGCACCGGTAGCATCTTCTGCACCCGCCAAGGCGGGCGATCGCCCGTTCTCTTCACCTTTGGCGCGTCGTATCGCCAAGGATGCTGGAATTGATCTTGCCGCTGTTGCAGGTTCTGGGCCGCATGGCCGCGTCATCAAGAAGGACGTTGAAGCCGCGATTGCCGGCGGTGGCGCTAAAGCAGCACCGGCTGCAGCCGCCTCTGCTCCAGCGGCCACACCTTCGGCACCAAAACCCATGTCCGATGACGCCGTGCTGAAGCTGTTCGAGGATGGCTCGTACGAACTCGTGCCGCACGATGGCATGCGCAAGACTATCGCAAAGCGCTTGCTCGAGGCCAAATCGACTGTTCCGCATTTCTATCTGACGCTTGATTGCGAGCTTGATGCATTGCTGGAATTGAGGGCACAGATCAACGCCGCCTCACCGATGCGCAAGACCGAAAAGGGCGACGTTCCAGCCTATAAACTTTCCGTCAACGATATGATCATCAAAGCCATGGCGCTGGCGTTACGCGATGTTCCGGAAGCGAACGTTTCCTGGACAGATGCCAATATGGTCAAGCACAAACATTCCGATGTGGGTGTAGCCGTGTCGATTCCAGGTGGACTTATCACGCCGATCATCCGCAAAGCCGAGCAGAAGACACTTTCCACCATTTCCAATGAAATGAAGGACCTTGCCAAGCGCGCCCGTGATCGCAAGTTGAAGCCCGAGGAATATCAGGGCGGCACCACGGCGGTCTCCAATCTCGGCATGTTCGGCGTCAAGGACTTCGCTGCGATCATCAACCCGCCACATGCAACGATCCTTGCGGTCGGTGCGGGAGAGGAGCGGGCAGTCGTCAAGAAGGGTGAAATCAAGGTTGCGACCGTCATGTCCGTGACGCTTTCGACAGATCACCGTGCGGTTGATGGTGCGCTGGGCGCAGAACTCGCACAGGCCTTCAAACGGCATATCGAAAACCCGATGGGCATGCTGGTCTAAGAAGCGACATGAAAACCGTCCTTTGTTATGGCGACTCGCTGACTTGGGGTTATATCCCTGATGGATCGGGTCGCCATGCATTCAGGGATCGTTGGCCGCAGGTGCTTCAAGCGGAGCTCGGTGACGGCGTTCATGTCATCGCCGACGGTCTGAATGGTCGAACGACTGCCTATGACGATCATTTGTCAGGATTTGAACGCAATGCGGCCAAGACGCTGACGACGGCACTTGGCACGCATTTCCCGCTTGACCTGGTCATTATCATGCTTGGCACCAACGACATGAAACATGTGCTCTGCGGCAATGCTTTTGGTTCCAAGCGGGGTATGCAACGGTTGATCGAAATCGTTCGCACGGTGCCTTATCAGTTCGGCGCCAAGGCACCGGCAGTACTGATCATGTCGCCACCACCTCTGGGCGGGGATGGTGGCGAAGAATTCAAGTTGATTTTTGAAGGCGGCATTGAACAGTCCCACTTATTAGCCGGCTTCTATAACAATGCAGCTTTGCTTGCGGGATGCGCGTTTTTTGACGCGGGTGCCGTCGCTACAACGTCATCCATTGATGGCGTACATCTTGATGCAGAAAATACACGGGCAATCGGCAAAGCGATTGCACCCATCGTTCGAGACATACTTGATCTTTAATTAGGAGGACCCAGGTCTTGGCCAATAATTACGACGTGATCATCATTGGTTCGGGCCCTGGTGGCTACGTTACCGCCATTCGCTCCGCCCAACTTGGGTTCAAGACAGCGATAGTCGAGCGCGAACACCTTGGCGGCATTTGCCTCAATTGGGGCTGCATTCCGACGAAAGCGCTGTTGCGCTCTGCGGAAATACTCCATTATGGCCAGCACGCGAAGGATTATGGGCTGACCATCGAAGGCAAGATCTCTGCCGATGTCAAAGCTGTCGTGCAACGTTCGCGTGGCGTGTCCGCCCGTCTCAATGCCGGCATTGGCTTCCTGATGAAGAAGAACAAGGTCGATGTGATCTGGGGTGAGGCCAAACTGTCCAAGCCAGGCGAGATCATTGTCGCCAAGACGTCAAAGAAGCCCATGGAGCCGCAAAATCCACTGCCCAAGAATGCGTTGGGTGAGGGTACTTATTCGGCTAAGCATATTATCGTTGCGACCGGTGCCCGACCGCGTGCTCTGCCCGGCATTGAGCCGGATGGCAAGCTCATCTGGACTTATTTCGAGGCCATGGTGCCGCCGGAAATGCCAAAATCCCTGGTTGTGATGGGATCGGGGGCGATCGGCATTGAATTTGCCTCGTTCTACCGCACAATGGGTGCCGAAGTAACGGTTGTCGAGTTGCTGCCGACCGTCATGCCGGTTGAAGACGCTGAAATATCTGCGATCGCCCGCAAGCAATTCGAAAAGCAGGGTATGAAGATCATCACCGATGCCAAGGTGACAAAAGTCGAGAAAGCCGCCAATTCGATTACTGCTCATATCGAGACCAAAGACGGTAAGGTCGAGAAGATCACCGCCGACCGGCTGATTTCCGCGGTTGGCGTTCAGGGTAACATCGAGAATCTCGGACTTGAGGTGCTGGGGGTAAAGACTGATCGCGGATGCATCGTCATCGATGGTTACGGAAAAACCAACGTGCCGGGTATCTACGCGATCGGCGATGTCGCTGGCCCACCCATGCTGGCGCACAAGGCCGAGCATGAAGGCGTTATCTGCGTCGAGAAGATCGCCAACCTGCCGGGCGTCCATCCGATGGAAAAGGACAAGATCCCAGGCTGCACCTATTGCCATCCGCAGGTTGCTTCGGTCGGACTTACAGAAGCAAAGGCTAAGGAAAATGGCCGTGAAATCCGCGTCGGTCGTTTCCAGTGCGCAGCGAATGGCAAGGCGATCGCGCTCGGTGAAGATCAGGGTCTTGTCAAGACAATCTTCGACAAGAAGACTGGCCAGCTGATCGGTGCGCATATGGTTGGAGCCGAAGTCACCGAACTTATTCAGGGGTTTGTCGTGGCCATGAACCTCGAAACCACTGAAGAAGAACTCATGCATACGGTCTTCCCGCACCCCACCTTGTCGGAAATGATGAAGGAAAGTGTGCTGGATGCTTATGGCCGCGTGCTGAACGCCTGATCCCGAAAGGAACGCAGACTCATTGTTCACCATCAAGGATAGCAGACCCTGGATCAGCCTTTCCTGGCTAATCCTCAAATGGTCGACAATCGTCGGCCTCTTGGTCGGGTTCGTGCCTTCCGCCTTGAGTCTGCTTTCGGGTAACACCATATCCGTCAATGGAATTGCGATCGTTGGTTGGACCGGTGTCTGGATTGTGACTGTTGCCTGCGGGTTGGGTGGTTTTCTTTTCGGTGCTATATGGGCTCTGGTGCTGCGCGCCATAGCGATTGCATCAGGGCGCTAGCGAGGGGAGAAAATGATGGATCAGTCAGTCGGCATCATGGGTATGCCAGGCGTCGGTTTCTTTGGAATGCTGCTCGTTGGCTTTATTGCCGGCTATATCGCAGAGAAAGCAATGAAGCGTGACCATGGCCTCCTCACCAACATTATCGTCGGCATTGCTGGCTCTTTTGTCGGTGGTACGCTAGCTGATCTGCTGAATTTTAATTTCTACGGATTTCTTGGAAATCTGATTGTTGCGACGGCGGGCGCAATCCTCATTCTTTGGATCTTTGGCAAGTCCAGAGCTGCAAGCTAGGATAGTTTAGTTATGGTAACGGTACTCGACACGATCGATCAAAAGCGCCGCCTCCGTCATCCGGAGAAAGCACACCGACCCGATCTGGAGATTCTGAAAAAGCCGGACTGGATTCTGCGTCAAGGCGCCCGTGTCAAAAGGGTATTCGGAGACACGCGAAATCGTGCGGTCTCACAATCTCGTTACCGTCTGTGAAGAGGCCGGCTGCCCCAATATTGGCGAGTGCTGGGACAAGAAGCACGCGACATTCATGATTATGGGCGAGATTTGCACGCGCGCTTGTGCATTCTGCAATGTTGCTACTGGTCTGCCCACAGCACTTGATCCCAACGAGCCCGAAAACGTTGGCAAGGCTGTAAAGAAGATGGGCCTGTCGCATGTGGTCATCACCTCAGTCGATCGTGACGATCTTGGCGATGGCGGCGCGCAGCATTTTGCCGATGTTATCCACGCGATCCGCCGGATTTCGCCCGGAACAACCATTGAGATCCTGACGCCCGACTTCCTGCGCAAGGAAGGCGCGTTGGAAATTGTTGTGGCTGCTCGCCCCGACGTTTTCAATCACAATCTTGAGACCGTTCCGTCCAACTACCTGAAGGTTCGTCCGGGTGCACGCTACTTCCATTCCATTCGCCTGTTACAGCGCGTAAAGGAGATCGATCCGACGATTTTTACGAAGTCGGGCATTATGGTCGGGCTTGGCGAAGAGCGAAACGAAGTTCTGCAACTGATGGACGATTTGCGGTCGGCAGACGTGGATTTCATGACCATCGGCCAGTACTTGCAGCCGACGCGCAAACACCATCCAGTCCTCAATTATGTGACGCCCGACGAGTTTAAGTCCTACGCGACGATTGCCAAGACGAAGGGCTTCCTCGTTGTCGCTTCGAGCCCGTTGACGCGTTCGTCACATCATGCCGGCGAGGATTTCGCTAAGTTGAAGGCGGCACGCGAGGCGCTGCACGCTGGCCGCGCCTGACCAATGCCGAAATTTGAAACGAGCCGTCCTGTGGTGCACCGGGCCGAGCAGATGTTCGATCTGGTCGCAGACGTCGAAAGCTATCCGCAATTCCTGCCGATGTGTGAGAGCCTGAAGGTCCGATCCCGTAAGGAAAGCCACGGAAAGACCCTATTGGTTGCCGACATGACCGTGGGCTACAAACTGATCCGCGAGACATTCACCAGCCAGGTGCTGCTGAAGCCGGAAGAAAAAGTCATTTTGACCAAGTATATCGATGGACCATTCCGCTACCTCGATAACCGCTGGCAATTTGTACCAGATGTCAATCCGGATCATTCCACGGTGAAATTCTACATCGACTATGAGTTCAAGAGCCGAACCCTCGGATTTCTTATGGGTTCGATGTTTGATATCGCTTTTCGAAAGTTCACCGAGGCATTTGAAAAACGCGCCGACACAATCTATGGCAAGGGCGAGAAATCACCGGCCTGAAGGACGACCTGGCGATGAAACACGAGAATCCAGATTATCTGCTTCACATCGGAACACCTTCCGTCGAAGACTATCGACGTTTGCGTGAAGTTTCCGGATTGAGCCCAAAAAGCCAGCATGCCGCGGAAAAAGGCCTACCCAACACGATCTTCGCCGCAACGATTATCTATCACGCGGAAACGGTAGCGATGGGGCGAATTGTCGGGGATGATGGCTGTTTCTACCAGATTGTCGATATCGCCGTTGATCCCGCCCATCAAGGCAAGGGACTTGGAAAGATCGTTGTTGCGAGTCTGGTTGATTTTGTACAGGCGGAAGCGCCAGATGGTGCTTATGTCAGCCTGATTGCCGACGGCCCTGCAAGATATCTTTACGCGAAGTTTGGTTTCGAGCCTGTCTCGCCTGAATCGATTGGCATGGCACTTCGCATTCAACGTTCCTGATCATCTGACAACGCTTTCAGAATCATATCCAGTGCCGCATTGACCGCGGCATTGCGGATCGAAGCGCGGCCGTGGTCGTCGAAGATATGGCATATCGCTACTGGGGGCTTTCCCTTGAGCGCCAGCCCAAACCAGACGAGCCCGACGGGTTTTGTTTCCGTGCCACCGCCGGGCCCTGCGATACCGGTGGCAGAGACAGCGACGCTGGCGCGCGAATGGGCGAGGGCGCCTGCAGCCATGGCAAGCGCAACCTCCTGCGATACTGCGCCGTGTGCTGCAATCAATTCTGGCGGGACACCGAGCATTTCGTGCTTGGCATCGTTGGAATAGGTGACGAAACCGCGATCAACGACGTCGGACGAGCCGCCAATATCTGTCAGGGAAGCTGCAATCAAACCTCCGGTGCAGGACTCCGCCGTAGCGAGCAGAATACCTTTGTGCCGGCAAGCCTCAAGCACAGCTATTGCCTTGGTTTCTGCAATAAGACCACTCATTCCGGCAGGCCTCCCGGATAGATTACGGAAGCCGTTGCGATCGCCGCGATGCCTTCCTTGCGTCCAATAAAGCCGAGTTTTTCGTTCGTTGTTGCCTTGATGGAAATGCGGTCGGGGGAAATACCCAGCATCTTCGACAGCGCCGCCGTCATCGCTTCGCGGTGCGGCCCAACTCTTGGCGCTTCGCAGATCAGCGTGATATCGGCATTGGCGATCCGCCCGCCAGCTTCCTTGACGATCTTCACCGCATGTTCAACGAATATATGCGACGCGGCACCTTTCCATTGCGGGTCGGATGGCGGAAAATGTGTGCCGATGTCGCCAGCGCCGCGCGTCGCCAGCAGGGCATCGGTCAATGCATGCAGCGCGACGTCAGCATCGGAATGTCCGGCCAGCTTGCAATCATGTTCGATGAAGACACCGGCAAGCATCACGCCCTTGCCCGGTTCGAATGCATGCACGTCATAGCCGTTTCCGGTTCGCACATCCGGGTAGGCGGAAAGCTTCTGTGACAGACGATCATCGGCCATATCGATATCCTTTGCCCAGGTCAGTTTCGTGTTGTCGGCCGATCCTTCGACGATCCGGACCGGCAGGCCATGCCATTCTGCGATAGCTGAATCGTCGGTGAAATCGGAGCGGCCTGCGGCGAACGCGGCATCATGCGCAGCAAGGATCGGCACAAATGGAAATGCCTGGGGCGTCTGTGCAGCATAGAGCCCGGCGCGCGGGACGGTGGCGCTAACCATCGCATCATGGCCCGCCGCTTTTAGAGTATCCGAAACAGCAAGCACGGGCAGGACGCCAATATGCGGCGTAAGATTGAAAATAACCCGTTCCAGAAGGTCAGCCGAAATAAAGGGGCGGACCCCATCGTGAATCAACACGTGGTCCGGCGCGATTTCCTTGAGCGCCAAAAGTCCCAGGCGGGTCGATTCCTGGCGAGTAGGGCCACCCGTTACAGAAATAACGCTGGATAAGCAGCCTTCGGCAGCTTGGACAAACAATGCCTCGTCTTCCTTGTGGATGACGACAACGACATGATCTATCAGCGGACAATCAAGAAATGCGCGGAGCGTATGCGCCAGAACGGCTTCCCCACCGATCTTGCGATATTGCTTTGGTCCTTCAACGCTTTGGCCCGCGCGTTCTCCACGTCCGGCCGCCACAATGACGGCGGCTACCCGCATTTGTTTGTCACTAGTCTTACCCGGCACAATTCTCTCCGTCACATCGAACTGCGTTACCCTTTGCCAAGCCGAAAGACCAGAGGTTTAAGACAGCCGGAGGTCGAAATCTGGTCAATCAACGACGCTCTCTGCCTTGCGAAGAGGCACGATCCTGTCTAAAGGATAGGCTATTGTAAAATTGCATACGAAACAGGCAGATCGAGCGTGATAGAACTTGACCAACCATTGGAAGTAGGCGGTGTGCTGTTGCGCAACCGGGTATTTCTGGCGCCGATGTCGGGCGTTTCCGACCTGCCATTCCGGCAATTGGCTTGGCAGGCAGGTGCCGGCATGGTCGTCTCTGAAATGGTTGCGAGCGCCGAACTCTGTACGCGTGAACGTGGAAATCTGTTGCGCCTGAAAGGCAATGGGCTCGGCACTCATGTCGTGCAAATTGCCGGACGCGAAGCCCGTTGGATGGCGGAAGCCGCGCGCATTTCCGAAGGCGAAGGCGCGCATATCATCGATATCAACATGGGTTGCCCCGCCAAGAAGGTCACTGGTGGCCTGTCAGGCTCGGCGCTGATGCGCGATCTCGATCACGCGCTGACGCTGATCGAGGCGACAATTGGGGCCGTAAAGGTCCCGGTGACGCTGAAAATGCGGCTTGGCTGGGATGATGCCACAATCAACGCGCCGGAACTTGCCGCCCGGGCGGAGCAGGCGGGTGCACGGATGGTCACGGTTCACGGCCGGACACGGTGCCAGTTTTACGAGGGCAAGGCCGATTGGAATGCCATTCGCGCTGTCAAGAACGCAATCTCCATACCGCTTGTTGCAAACGGCGACGTGTTGGACCGGGAGGATGCAATTTCGATTCTCGAGGCGTCGGGCGCCGATGCAGTGATGGTCGGGCGTGGCTCCTATGGCCAGCCTTGGCTGCCAGGAACGATCGCCCGCGGCATCGGGGAGGGAACCAACGGCGTGATCGCCGACTATGCGGTCGCGCACTACGAAGCGATGCTCGCGCATTATGGCGAGTCCACTGGAATTCGTCATGCCCGCAAGCACCTCGGCTGGTATCTGGAAATGCATGGTGTCGATATCGGCCCTGCCGAGCGCGGTTCGATCATGACCGAAATCAATCCGCGTCAGGTGGCAAGGCGTCTCCACGCTGCGCTATCCAGAGCGCATGCCGATGACATCAGGAAGGTAGCGTAATGACAGCTCCAGACAATCCCATACTGGAAGACCGGTTGGCAGGCATTGTCCTGAATTCTATACGGCATCCCGTCATCATGCTTGATGATGCAGGGTATATCTCCTATGCCAACGCCGATGCCGAGGCTTTTTTCCGGTCGAGCGCCAGCATTTTGAGCCGAAATACACTCGACATGCTGCTGCCATTCGGCAGCCCGTTGCTGGCGCTCGTGAAGCAGGTGCGTGAAAACCCGTCTCCAGTCAACGAATACCGCGTCGATGTTTCGTCGCCGCGGCTCGGTCAGGACCGGATCGTTGATCTCTATGTAACTCCGGTCAACGAGATCTCCCGGATCGATTGTCATTCTTTTCAAGGAACGGTCCATGGCTGAAAAGCTGGACCGGCAGATGACGCATCGCGGTGCCGCGCGTTCCGTCACAGGTCTTGCTTCCATGTTGGCGCATGAAATCAAGAACCCGTTATCCGGCATTCGTGGCGCCGCGCAGTTGCTCGAAACCGGCTTGAATGACGACGACCGGGCCCTGACGCGGCTGATTACCGATGAAACGGATCGGATTGTTTCGCTCGTGGATCGGATGGAAGTCTTTTCCGACGAACGACCGATCGAACGCGAAGCGGTAAATATCCACGTGGTGCTCGACCACGTCAAAGCAATCGCCAAGAACGGCTTTGCGAGTCATATCAAATTTCATGAGGATTATGACCCGTCGCTGCCATATGTCTTCGCAAATCGTGACCAGCTGGTGCAGATCTTCCTCAATCTGGTAAAGAATGCCGCCGAGTCCATCGGCTCAAATGAGCCAGGTGAAATCACGCTATCGACCGCGTTCCGCCCGGGCATCCGCCTTTCGATTCCGGGCATGCGCAATCGCGTCTCGCTGCCGCTGGAGTTTACTGTCCAGGATACGGGCGCTGGCGTGTCGCCCGATATCATGCCGCATCTGTTTGATCCCTTCGTGACGACCAAGCCAAATGGTTCAGGGCTTGGTCTTGCGCTCGTTGCCAAGATTGTCGGAGACCACGGCGGCGTCATCGAATGCGATTCAGTACCGCGCAAGACGACATTCAGAATTCTCATGCCTGCCTGGCAGAGTGGTCCGCTTGATGATGCTCATGCAGACGAAAATCCATATTCCAAGAAAGCAGGATCCTGATCATGAGTTTGGGCAGCATACTCGTCGCGGATGACGACGCGGCAATCAGAACAGTTCTTAATCAGGCGCTTTCCCGTGCTGGCTATGACGTGCGGATTACTTCGAATGCAGCCACCCTTTGGCGTTGGATATCGGCCGGAGATGGCGATCTGGTGATCACCGATGTGGTGATGCCCGATGAAAACGCCTTTGATCTTTTGCCACGCATCAAGAAATCCCGCCCCGACCTTCCAGTGATTGTCATGAGTGCGCAAAATACCTTCATGACCGCCATCCGTGCATCGGAAGCAGGGGCCTATGAGTATCTTCCGAAGCCATTCGACCTGACGGAACTCGTCAGTATTGTCGGTCGCGCACTATCGGAACCCAAGAAGAAGCCGGAAAAGTGGGCCGCTGACGAACAGCCGGACACCATGCCACTCGTTGGACGTTCACCGGCAATGCAAGACATCTATCGTGTTCTTGCCCGCATGATGCAGACGGACCTCACGGTGATGATCTCCGGCGAATCCGGTACCGGCAAGGAACTCGTGGCGCGGGCGCTGCATGAATACGGGCGCCGGCGCAAAGGCCCGTTCGTCGCCATCAACATGGCCGCAATCCCGCGCGATCTGATCGAATCCGAATTGTTCGGCCATGAACGGGGTGCCTTCACCGGCGCGCAGAACCGTTCGAGCGGACGCTTTGAACAGGCGGACGGTGGAACGCTGTTCCTCGATGAAATCGGTGATATGCCGATGGAGGCACAGACCCGGCTGCTGCGCGTGCTGCAGCAGGGCGAATACATGACCGTTGGAGGCCGTACGCCAATCAAGACCGATGTTCGCATCGTTGCTGCGACGAACAAGGATTTGCGTACACTGATCAATCAGGGGCTGTTTCGCGAAGATCTCTATTACCGCCTGAATGTGGTGCCACTGCGTCTGCCGCCGCTGCGTGAGCGCGGCGAGGATATTCCGGATCTCGTCCGGCACTTCTTCAAGATGGCGGCAAAGGATGGCCTGCCTGAAAAGCGCATCACTGCCGACGGCCTCGATCTCATGCGCCGCTATCCATGGGCCGGCAATGTGCGCGAGCTGGAAAATCTTGTCCGTCGGTTGGCTGCGCTTTATCCGCAAGAAGAAATCAACGCTGAGGTGATCGAAGCTGAACTGAAAGCCGACCTGCGACCAAACGAGCCATCATCAAGCTCGATGACCAATGAAGATGTGACGATTGCTCAATCTGTCGAACTGAACATGCAGCGCTACTTCCTGTCCTATGGGGAGGAGCTCCCACCGGCCGGCCTCTATCAGCGTGTGCTTGAGGAGGTTGAATATCCGTTGATCCTTTCATGCCTGACGGCAACGCACGGCAATCAGATCAAGGCCGCCGAACTGCTGGGGCTTAATCGCAACACGCTTCGAAAGAAAATCCGCGAGCTGGGTGTCAATATCTACAAGAGCACCAAAAGCGAGCGATAATTGGAGGAACCGCAAGCAACCATTTCTCGGAGCCTGCTATTTCGCTGTTTGCAAAAGGTAAAATTGTAACAAGCGCAATACAATCTTCTTAAGACGAATGTGTGTAAAGTAACACCAGAAATCCCGTGAATTATTGCAAGAGACATGGCGTCTGTCGCAACCATATCATACGGAGGTGAACAGTGTTTAGCTTTGCGGAACGTTTAGTATTGTTTAACCAATACGAAATCTTGAAGAAACTTGATCCTGACAAGACCGACCTATACGAGCGGCACCAGGAAGTCGTAGAGAAGGGTTTCGAGAGTCTCTACGAGGACCTTGGGATTTCGGCGACCACGCTAAGCAAAGCGGCTGCGCAGGAAATGGATGACATCCTTGCATTATTCCGGGCGATCAAAGCTTCCAGCAGTCCCGGGTCAAGCAGCAACAGCACCCGTAACACACAGTTCGTCGGCTTTGGCCCGAGCCAGCCTAACAAGCACTTCGCTTATGCTGACTTTCTCAGCAACATCCTCAAGTTTCCGCAGGATATTTCCAACCGCGCCGACAATCGGCCGGAGCTGCAGTTGGAAAAGTACCGCACGATGCTGAAGCGTTGGAATGAAATGGGGAGAAAGAACGAGCTGTCTGCGGATCAGATTGAACATCTGGTTGCTTAGCCCGGTAACGATCGGCAAATTGACCGCGGTTGGTCGTCGACCGCGGTCGCACTGCGGTTATAGGTTAGCCAAGCGAACCGATGTAGTCGAGCTTACCGACCTGAATGCCATTGTGACGCAAGATATTTTGAGCCGTTGTCACGTGGAAATAGAAGTTCGGCAGAGCGAATTTCAGAACATATTCTTCACCGCTCAAAGTCACTTTTAGCTGGCCGGCACTCAGCGTAACCTCCTTGGTATCGCTGCCGTCGAGGGCCGATTGTTCAACACTTTCAAGAAATGCGACAGTGTTGGCAATACGTTGCCGCAGTTCGGAAAAACTTGCCTCCTCATCGGGAAATTTGGGCACTTCGATCGTCGTGAGACGCCCGATCGTCGCTTTCGACGTGTCGCTGGCGCGCTGAATCTGACCGGAAAACGGCAGCATATCCGGCGCAAGGCGGGCGCTGAATAGAACCGCGGGACTGATCTTTTTCTCCGCTGTGAACGCCTCTGCCTTATCAATCAATGTTGAGAGAACCGAAAAGCCGCGGATAAACGCCGGGACTGAAATTTTGTGCATGGAAAGTGACATAGAAGGCTCCACTAAAGCATTTGGCGGGTTTCTGAAATAGCAACCTGACTAGGCGCTCCGACCGCTGTTTGTCGTCCTGCGCAAATACGCCGCCGCTCCGCTTTTTCAAGGGGCGTGTGGAAATGTTATTCGCATCACATGGACGGCCGGGAAGAAATCGCTCCGTGGCCGGAGTGATTTCTTATGGTTGCTATGTTTGCCGGAATTGCTGACCCTACAGTTCCAGGAATGCGTTGAAGCCGCCGTAGATCATGCGTTTGCCGTCGAAGGGCATGTCCGACACGCCACCCTTCAGGCGCGGATCTTCCATGACCTTTGCATTTATCGCATCGCGCTGCTCACGCGATTCATAAGTGATCCATGAGAATATCACGATCTCATCGTCCTTGGCCTGGACGGCGCGCGGGAAGGAAGTTAGTTCACCGTAGGGTACGTCATCACCAATACATTCAACGTACGATAGCGCACCATACTCTTTCCAAACATCCCCAGCTTTGCGCGCCAGCTCCTTATAGGCATCAATCTTGTTCTTGGGCACTGCGAGCACGAAACCGTCAACATAAGGCATAATCGCTTCCTCCAGACGATACTGACAAATGATAATCCAAGGCTTGCAAATGATCCCTAATTCAACACATCGGCATTGCCTGTGATTTCGCGCATAGACTACACCGATTGCCGGTTTAGGCGAACCCTTCTCACTCACGCCGAAAGAATTCTGTGGCGGTCGCCACGGCCCATCTAAATTGTTGAACATTCGCCTAGCGCAACGACAAAACGTTGCATTTCCGCCACAATGTGTTGCATGAGTGCCACGTGGCTGGAATCACACAAGCGATGCTCTTATCAAACTCGGTCAATCTGTTTGGGACTTCAGGGTCTGGCGCTGGTGGCGGCAGCAACCAGAGGTTTTATTCGCGGATAGGTATTGCAACCGTTGTTCTGGCATTGCTGACCACCGGCGTCACTTTTTTCATCCTGACTGGGATGACGCCAATCGTCCCCGATAGCCGGATTACCCTGCTGCTGACAAGCATCAATGCGGTCTTGATCATAGCGTTGATTGCCCTGATTGCCCGGGAGATTTTCCGCATTGCCCAAGCTCGAAGTAGGGGTAAGGCAGCGTCGCGTCTGCATGTACGTCTTGTTGTTCTTTTTTCGCTGGTTGCCGCTGTTCCGGCATTGATCGTCGCCATCGTTGCTTCGATTACTCTTGATCTTGGTCTCGATCGATGGTTCGAGATGCGGACAACGACGATCGTCAATTCATCCATCAACCTCGCCAATTCATATATCCAGGAAAGTGCCCGCAACCTGCAGGGCACGACGCTTGAGATGGTCAATGACCTCGATGGACAACGAACACTATATAATCTCGATCGCAGCGGCTTCACCCGGCTGGTGACACAACAGGCGATCGGCCGGGGTCTTATCAGCGCCGCCCTTATCAGGCCGAACGGAGAAACCGCGGTACGGGCAGATATCAAAACCGATATCAAGATACCGACCGTGGCGAAGTCTGTGCTCGATACGGCCGCTGATGGCAAACCCGTACTTATCCCGCCGGAGAGAACAAATCTGCTCAGTGCGGTAATCAAGTTGCGAGAAATTCCAGGGCTTTTTCTCTATGCAGTGAGACCCGTGGATGCCGACATCCTCAGTTCCAGCCGTGTAATGGAAAGGCGGGCAGAGGAGGCGCAGAAGGCCGATGGTAACGGGATTACAACCCAGATCCTTTTTGCGCTGCTCTATTTTGGCCTTACCCTGACGTTGCTGTTGTCGGCTATCTGGACCGGCATTGCGGTCGCCGACCGCCTTGTCCGCCCCATCCGGTTGCTGATTGGTGCAGCGGACAATGTGGCGACGGGCAACCTTGATGTCTCGGTCCCCGTCCGCCGCTCCGATGGTGACGTTGGCTCACTGTCGCAAACCTTCAACACCATGGTTCGGCAACTGAGCACGCAACGCAGTGACCTCGTCGCGGCCAAGGATCAGATCGACGAGCGGAGGCGGTTTTCCGAAGCGGTGCTGTCGGGTGTGACTGCTGGCGTCATCAGTGTGAATGGCGATGGAGCGATTGGCATCATCAACCGCTCCGCTGAGACAATGCTCTCGCTCGATCCCGCAGCGGTGGTGGGCAAGAACCTCACCGCCCTTGTGCCCGAAATCGGACTTGTCTTCGAGGTCGCGCACGCCACGGGGAGGTCTGTCTATCGCGAGCAGGTCACCATGTCACGACGTGGCAGTGCCCGCACTTTCAATGTACAGATCACCTTGGAAGACGCTGATTCGATTGAGCATTCCTATGTCGTGACCGTGGATGACATTACCGATCTGGTTGAAGCGCAGCGCTCGTCGGCATGGGCCGACGTGGCCCGGCGCATTGCTCATGAGATCAAGAATCCGTTGACCCCCATTCAGCTATCCGCTGAACGTTTGCGCCGGCGGTATGGCAAAGTCATCACCGAGGACCGCGAAGTTTTTGAACAGTGCACGGATACCATAATTCGCCAGGTCGGAGATATTGGCCGCATGGTTGACGAGTTCTCATCATTCGCGCGTATGCCAAAGCCGGAAATCAAACCGGTGGATTTGCGTGAAGCCCTGCGGGAGGCCTCTTTTCTGGTCGAAGTAAGCCGAAGCGATATCCGTTTTGAACGGGACTTCGGCGACGCACCGTTGATCGGCCAGTTTGACAGCCGACTATTGGGACAGGCATTTGGAAACGTTATCAAGAATGCCGCTGAATCTGTTGATTCCATTGTAAAAGAGGGTCACACCGACGGGCATATTCTCGTCCGTTCCAGACGAGATGCTGACACGCTCATTGTAGAGATTCTCGACAACGGCAAGGGATTGCCGCGCGAACACAGGCAGCGTCTGCTGGAACCCTATATGACAACGCGGGACAAAGGGACGGGTCTCGGCCTTGCTATCGTCAAGAAGATTGTCGAGGACCACGCTGGAAACCTCGAATTGCATGATGCGCCTGACGACTTTTATGGAGGACGGGGCGCAATGATCCGCATGACTTTTCCGACCACACACACCTCCTCAGAGGTCAGCGAAAATACCGATAACTCGGCAAAACAGGTGAACTAAATGGCATCTGACATTCTTGTCGTCGACGATGAAGTCGACATCCGCGAGCTTGTTGCAGGAATTCTGAGTGACGAAGGTTACGAGACTCGGGTTGCATCGGACGCAGACAGCGCCCTTGCGGCGATCGACGACCGCATTCCCCGGCTGATCTTCCTCGATATCTGGATGCAGGGCAGCCGTCTCGACGGCCTGGCACTGCTCGATGAGATCAAACTTCGCCATCCCGAAGTTCCGGTTGTCATGATTTCCGGTCATGGCAACATCGAAACCGCGGTTTCGGCGATCCGCCGTGGCGCCTATGATTTCATTGAAAAGCCTTTCAAGGCCGACCGGTTGATTCTGATCGCCGAGCGCGCTCTGGAGACCTCGAAACTCCGGCGCGAAGTGTCTGATTTGCGCAAACGGTCCAGCGAAAGCTTCGAGCTTCTAGGGACGTCGCTTTCGATGAATCACCTTCGCCAGACCATTGAACGCGTGGCACCGACCAACAGCCGCATCATGATTACCGGGCCGTCTGGAGCAGGCAAGGAGCTAACCGCGCGGGCCATTCATGCGCTGTCGGGTCGTGCCAAGGGCCCGTTCGTCAATTTGAACGCCGCGACGATCACGCCTGAACGCATGGAAGTCGAGCTGTTCGGTACGGAGTCGGATGGCGGCGAGCGCAAGGTCGGTGCGCTGGAAGAGGCCCATGGCGGCATTCTTTACCTCAACGAAATTGCTGATATGCCGCGGGAGACGCAAAACAAGATCTTGCGTGTGTTGGTGGATCAGCAGTTTGAACGGGTGGGTGGCACCAAACGCGTGAAGGTGGACGTCCGTATCATCTCCTCCACAGCCCAAAACCTTGAAGCAATGATTGCCGAAGGCCGATTCCGCGAAGATTTGTTCCACCGCCTCGCGGTCGTTCCGGTGATTGTACCGCCATTGGCGGATCGCCGTGATGATATCCCCGCCCTTGTCGAGTTTTTCATGGGCCAGATCGCTGACCAGGCAGGCATCAAACCGCGCAAGATCGGTCCCGATGCCATGGCGGTGCTGCAATCACATTCATGGCCGGGTAATATCCGTCAATTGCGCAACAATATCGAACGGCTGATCATTCTGGCTCGCGGCGATGATCCCGAGGCTGTGATTACGGCTGATCTCCTGCCTGCGGAAATTGGCGATACGTTGCCGAAAGCGCCCACGGAATCCGATCAGCACATCATGGCGTTGCCATTGCGTGAGGCGCGTGAACGCTTCGAGAAGGAGTATCTGATTGCCCAGATCAATCGTTTCGGCGGAAACATCTCGCGTACCGCCGAATTCGTTGGTATGGAACGTTCAGCACTACACCGGAAGCTGAAATCCCTCGGGGTATAATTACAATATGCGGGTGATCATCTGCGGCGCAGGACAGGTCGGCTACGGCATAGCGGAGCGTCTCGCCGCGGAAGATAACGATATTTCCGTGATAGATACATCGCCGGAACTCATCCAGGCTGTGCGCGATACACTGGACGTACGCGGCTTCGTCGGCCACGGGGCCCATCCGGATGTGCTGGCGGCGGCAGGCGCCGATCAAGCCGACATGATCATCGCCGCCACACTGTATGATGAGGTCAACATCGTTGCCTGCGAAGTTGCACACGCATTGTTCAACGTTCCTACCAAGATTGCCCGCATCCGCGCTCAAGCCTACCTGCATTCGCACTATCAGGATTTGTTCTCGCGAGATCACATGCCGATCGACGTCATCATTTCGCCAGAGCTTGAAGTTGGTGAAATGGTGTTGCGCCGCATAGCCCTTCCAGGTGCCAGCGACGTGGTGCGCTTCGCCAATGATGAGATCGTCGTACTTGGGGTGGAATGCCTGGACGATTGTCCATTGATCAACACGCCACTGCTTCAGCTGACTGAACTATTTCCAGACCTGCCGGCTACAGTCATGGCAATCGTTCGCAACGACGAATTGCTTATACCCGGTTCCAGCAACCAGATGAGGGCAGGCGATATTGCCTATGTCGCCACGACCAAACTGCAGGTTCAGCGCACTCTTGCACTCTTTGGCCATGAGGAGCCGGAGGCAAAGCGCATCATTATCGCTGGGGGCGGCAATATTGGCTTCTACGTTGCACAGACAATCGAGGCAAGGCAGCCAAGAACCAAAGTCAAGGTCATCGAGTCAAGTCTCAAGCGCGCCAACGTGATCGCGGACGAGCTTCGCAATTCTCTGGTGTTGCACGGCAGCGCACTCGACCAAAAGCTGCTGATCGAGGCCGAAATTCAAGATGCGGACCTGTTGGTGGCATTAACCAATGACGATCAGGTCAACCTGCTCGCCGCAGTTATGGCCAAGCGTCTCGGTTGCCAGGCCAACCTCGTGCTCATCAACAATCCGGACTATCTGGATTTGAGCAAGTCGCTCGGCATAGACGCGCATATCAGTCCACGCGCCGTGACAATTTCGCGCGTGCTCCAGCATGTGCGCCGTGGACGCATTCGCGCCGTTCACAGTGTGCAGAAGGGCAGGGCGGAGATTATTGAAGCTGAGGCATTGGAGACGTCACCAATGGTCGGTGCGTCACTGCGCGACCTCGATTTACCTCCCGGATTGCGAATTGGAGCGATCTACCGCAGCGGCGAAGTTATCAAACCGGACGGCAATGTGCGTATTAAGCCGAAGGATCGTGTGGTACTTTTCGCCACGTCCGAAACCGTCAAGCAGGTGGAACAGATGTTCCGCGTCAGCCTCGAATTTTTCTGATCAATAGCGAGATCCGACTATGAAATTGCAACTCCTTCGCAATGCAACGCTGAAACTCGACTATGCAGGATCTATGATCCTGATCGACCCGGATTTTGGACCAAAGCACAGCCGGCCGTCCTTTACGGGCCGGTCGCCCAATCCCATGACGGAACTGCCGGTTGCTACCGGCGACATTCTTGCCGGTGTCGAGATCGTGATCGTTTCCCATCTCCATGCGGATCATTTCGATAAAGTTGCGCAGGACCTTGTTCCCAAGCACCTGCCGCTCATTTGCCAGCCGGGGGATGAGGAGAAAATCAGATCGTTTGGATTCACCGGTGTGAGCCCGCTGATCGATGAACTGACGGTCAACGGCATCCGACTGAAACGCCGTGAAGGCAACCACGGTTCAGGAGCTGTCCTTGACAAGATGGGGCAGGTCATGGGCTTCACGATCGAAGCCGATGGCGAACCCTCAATCTATTGGGCCGGGGACACGATACTTTATCCTCCGGTAACGCAGACAATCGAAGCCGTAAGTCCGGATATCATCGTCACCCATTCCTGCGGCGCCAAATGGGATGACATCCTGATCGTCATGGACGCCGAACAGACCGTCGAGGTTTGCCGCATTGCTCCGGAGAAAACAAAAATCATCGCAACGCATATGGAGGCGCTGGACCATGCGACGGTCACACGCAACGATCTCCAGACCTATGCGAACACACTCAAGATCGCTAAGCATAGACTCATCATTCCCCACGATGGAGAGACTCTCCATCTCACAGCTCCGAATTCATGAGATCACCCATGTCAAAAACATTCGCTTTTGTCGGCAACCAGAATCGCAACGCCTTGCCCGGTGAGGGAAAGGGCATCAGCGTCTTTCATTTTAATGATCAGACTGGCGATCTGACGCTCGCAAGTGAATATCTCCCAATCGACAATCCGGGGTATCTCGCGATTGACGAGAAGCGTCGGCGTCTCTACGCCGCCGTTGAAATTCCTGCATGGAATGAAAATCTGGCGGTTGCCTTCGACATCGATCCTGCGACCGGGACATTGTCCTACATCAACATGCAGCCGACCTTGGGCAATACCACGTGCCATCTCGGTTTCGACCAGACTGGCACGTTGATATTTGCATCCAACTACACCGTAGCGGAATTGGGTGCACGTCCGGGTAACGCGGTCGCCGCATTTGCCATCCGTTCTGATGGCGGACTTGATCCAGCTTTCGCCACTGCAGCTCATGAAGGCAAGAACGCCATCCTGCCAACAGAGAGGCGCCAACACGGTCATTGCGCCGTTGTGAGCCCCGACAATCGCTATGTTTTCGTCTGCGATCTCGGTCTCGACCGGATCATGGCCTATAAACAGCCGGCCAAGGGCGAAAGTCTTGCTCTTGCCGCAACGCCGTTTACTCAATTGCCCGATGGTGCCGGCCCGCGCCATATGATATTCCATCCAAACGGAAAAATTGCCTATGTCATCAATGAGTTGAACAGCACCGTTTCAGTTTTGCTTTACAATTCGGCAACCGCCGCGTTAACGATCTCCCAGACACTGCCAACCCTGCCGGATGGTTTCACGGGCACAAATACCTGTGCAGAGATTGCCGTCAGTGCTGATGGCCGCTTTCTCTATGGCTCCAATCGCGGCCACAACAGTATCGTCAGTTACGCGATTGCAGAGACCGGAGCGATTTCATTGATGGGCTGGACGTCCTCCCAGGGCCTGGGCCCGCGCAATTTTACCATTGACCCATCTGGCAGGTTCATGCTGGTCGCCAATCAGAAGGGCGGCGGCATTGCCATCTTCAAACGCGATATCGAGACCGGAACGCTTGAGGACTCTGGCAAGCGCATTGCGCTTCAATCGCCGATGCGCATCGTTTTCGGAACGTTCGAGTAGGAGTGAAGGCAATGTCCCGCATCGCCTATGTAAACGGCCGGTACGTCCCGCACTCCGAAGCCGGCATCCACATCGAAGATCGCGGCTATCAGTTCGCAGATGGCGTCTATGAGGTTTGCGAGATCGCCCGCGGTAATATCATGGACATGACGCGCCATCTCGATCGTCTCGGCCGTTCGCTTTCCGAATTGAGAATCGCCTGGCCGATGGAGCGCAAGGCCCTGCAAGCGGTGATCCGGGAAGTCGTGCGCAGGAATAGGGTACGCAACGGTCTGGTCTACCTTCAGGTTACTCGCGGCGTCGCCAAACGCGATCACATCTTTCCATCGGCGGACACGCCCCCATCCATCGTCATCACTGCGAAGCGTACCGACCCGGCTGCTTCGGCGGCCAGGGCGGCAACAGGCATTAAAGTGATTACCGTGCCGGAAAACCGGTGGGAACGCGTCGACATCAAGTCGATCGGTCTCTTGCCTAATGTGCTTGCCCGCCAGCAAGCGAAGGAGGAGGGGGCGCAGGAAGCCTGGTTTATCGATCCCGACGGCACGGTCAAGGAAGGTGCGGCCACCAATGCGTGGATTGTCACCAAGGACGGTGTTCTTGTCACAAGACCCGCGGAGAGCGGAATCTTGCGCGGCATCACACGCACGACTATTTTCGACGTGGCAAAAAATTTGGGATTGAAGATCGAGGAACGGGGATTTTCAGTGGACGAGGCCAGACAAGCGAAAGAGGTTTTCATGACGGCAGCGACCACGGTCGTAATGCCAATCGTTGCGATTGACGGCGAATCGGTAGCAAATGGCCACCCTGGAACAACTACACTTTCCTTGCGAGAAGCGTTTTTTGACATTGCGGAAAAAACGCCATCCTGTTAACCGGAGAGTGAGGGGACTAACAGAGCGGTATTTTTCACCTCCTGCTGGAGCAGAGAAGATTTGCTTCCGCCGCAGAATTTTGTATGAGACACGTTTGCTGATCGCATAAAAGGACAAAAACAATGGCTGAACGATCGCAGAATCTTCAGGACCTTTTTCTGAATTCAGTCAGAAAACAGAAGATTTCTCTGACAATTTTCCTCATTAATGGTGTGAAATTGACCGGAATTGTCACGTCTTTCGACAATTTCTGTGTGCTTTTGCGCCGTGACGGCCATTCACAGCTCGTCTATAAACATGCTATTTCGACCATCATGCCGAGCCAACCCGTGCAGATGTTCGAAGTTGAAGAGAGCGACTGAGACAAAATTTGACAAGAGAACCGAGGCGTAACGCACAAAAAACTGGCGCAATTGCCGAAAATGGCGAAACCGCCAGGGAACCGACGCGCGCTCTTGTCATCGTGCCGATCTTGCCGCAACGCTTCAATGACGGCGGCAAGACCGACGAAAATAACCGCCCCAAATACCAGCATGAGTTCCAGCGCAGTGACGAAGCCAGGCTTGAAGAGGCCGAGGGTCTTGCACGAGCCATCGACCTCGATATCGTTCATTCGGACATCGTACAGGTCTCCGCGCCGCGGCCCGCAACATTGCTGGGGACAGGCAAAGTCGAGATCCATTGCCGAGATTATTGAGGCTTCGCACGCAGAATTGGTGATCGTCGATCATTCGCTGACGCCGGTGCAGCAGCGCAATCTTGAAAAGGAATGGAATGCGAAGGTTCTCGACAGGACCGGGCTCATTCTTGAAATATTCGGACGGCGCGCCCAGACGAAGGAGGGTGCTCTCCAGGTCGAACTGGCGCATCTGACCTATCAGAAGGGCCGTCTGGTCCGCAGTTGGACCCACCTGGAACGCCAGCGTGGCGGTGGCGGCTTCCTTGGCGGTCCCGGTGAAACCCAGATCGAGGCAGACAGGCGCGCTTTGCAGGAAAAGATACTGCGCATCAAACGCGAACTCGAAACGGTGGTGCGAACACGTACGCTGCACAGAGCCAAGCGCAAGAAAGTGCCGCATCCGGTCGTCGCACTCGTCGGCTACACGAATGCCGGTAAATCCACGCTCTTCAACCGTTTGACCGGAGCAGGGGTCGTTGCCGAAGATATGCTCTTCGCGGCGCTGGACCCAACCTTGCGGCGCATCAAGCTTGAACACGGCGAAACGATCATCCTTTCCGATACGGTTGGTTTCATTTCCAATCTGCCAACGCATTTGGTCGCCGCGTTCCGGGCAACGCTGGAAGAGGTCGTCGAGGCCGATCTCATCCTGCATGTACGCGATATTTCCGACCCCGATACCGCCGCACAGGCCGAAGACGTACACGCGATCATGAACAGCCTCGGGATTGAACGCGGCGATGCGAAACGCATTATCGAAGTCTGGAACAAGATTGACTTGCTCGATGCTGCCGGCCGCGAGGCGGCGCAGCGCCTTAGCGCGGCCGCCACTGGCGACGAACATCCCCTTCCGGTTTCAGCCATGACGGGCGAGGGCATCGACGCCCTCCTCAAGGAGATTGAAGACCGGATTGCCGGCAAGCTGACGAAGGTCAAGATCACGCTGCAGCATAATCAAATGCGCCTGATGGATTGGATCTATCAGCATTCGAGCAACGTAAAGCGCAAAGACCTCGACGATGGTTCGATAACGCTGTCCATGGACATGACAGTCAGTTCGCAAGCAATGCTCGATGAGAAAATAGTGAGCAAAAGCAATAGGTAAGCCACCTATTTCGACGGCCTCTATTTCGTTTTCTTGGCTTCCTGCCATAAAGCTTCCATTTCGTCGAGCGTTGCCGCATCCAGCGATTGTTCCTGTTCGGCCAATTTGCGCTCGATATAGTGAAAGCGTTTGCGGAACTTCTCGTTCGTGCCGCGCAGGGCGCTTTCCGGTTCGAGCTTCAGATGCCTGCCGAGATTGACCAGGGCGAATAGCAGATCGCCATATTCTTCTTCAGTGTCTTGCTGATTGCCGCTGGCGATTGCTTCTTTCAACTCTCCGATTTCCTCCTCGATCTTGTCGAGGATCGGTCCGGCCTCCGACCAGTCGAAACCGACTTTCGCTGCTTTCTGCTGCAGCTTCAAGGCGCGCATCAAAGCGGGAAAGCCGTGCGGTATATCATCGAGGAAGCCATCTGCTTCAGCCAGGCCGAGATTGAGTGCCGCCCGGCGCTCACGGCGTTCAGCTTTTTCCTCTGCCTTGATCTTGTCCCACATGCCCTTGGCCATGCCAGCGCCGCGTGCGGCTTGCTCGCCAAAGACGTGGGGATGCCGGCGGATCATCTTATGGGTGATGGCCTGTACCACATCGCCGAAATCGAAAGCCTTGAGCTCCTCGGCCATGCGCGCGTGAAATACGACCTGCAACAACAGATCGCCAAGTTCTTCGCGCAGATCATCGATATCGTTACGCTCGATCGCATCAATAACCTCAAACGCTTCCTCGAGCGTGTACGGCGCGATGGATTTGAAATCCTGCTCCAGGTCCCACGGACAGCCGGTAACCGGGGTCCGGAGTGCGGTCATGATATCAAGTAGACGGGTAATGTCGCGTGAGGGTTTCATGAGCGAATACTAGGCCAGGTCAGCAGTGGCGAATATGATGGAGGGAAGCGGCTGCAGACTTGTCCACAACATCCATACAAAAATCGCATAAGATAGATTATGGAACCATTTCATATGGCTGAACAGGCCAATCAGCCGGTAATATCCGCAATTTGCGCCTTCGCAGCTTCTACCAGAACCATAGGCTCACTTGGAAAAACGAAGTTAGTGCCACCTGCTGCTGCCCAGACAACATCAAACTGCATCAGGCTTTCATCAGCATAAGCCTTGATGTCGATGAGATGTCCCAATGGTGAGACGCCGCCAATGGCAAAGCCGGTTTGCTTGCGGACGTGTTTTGGATCGGCACGATGCAATTTCTCGCCCGTTAACCTGGACGCTTTGTCGAGATCCAGTTTGCGTGGACCGGACACCAGAAACAGATAGAGCTCATCGGTATCAGCGCCTTGAAAGATCAGCGATTTAACGATTTGCGCGACGGTAACGCCGCACTGGATTGCCGCGTCTTCGGCCGTATGGGTTGAATCGGCCATCTGGCGGATTTCGATGTCGAGTCCGGCAGCATGGGCTGCCCGGCGAACACGTTCGACGCTTTTGCTCATAGTTCAACCTCGAATGACAGCCCGTCAAAGGCCGGTTCGACATTGTCTGGCGTGTCACGCAGCACGGTTTCATAATCCAATGGCACGTGCATATGCGTCAGGATTGCTCGACGTGGCTTGAGCTTATTGATCCAATCCATTGATTCTTCAAGGGAAAAATGGCTCGGATGGGGCCTGTATTGCAACGCGTCGATAATCAATGTGTCAAGGTCGAACAACTGCGCAGCTGTCGTGTCGGGGAAAGCGCTGACGTCGGAACAATAAGCGACATCGGCAATACGGAAGCCCAGGGAGAGGATATCGCCATGCACCTGTGGCAGTGGCAAGAAGCGAATGGCACCACCCGACCCGTTGATTTGGAAAGGTTCGTGATGGACGATCTCATGCGGCCGCAAAATTGGTGGGTAACTCGAACCTTCCGGGGTCTTGAAGCAATAGGCAAAACCTTCGTACAAGCGCTTTTGGGTTGTTACGTCCGCGTAGATATCAACAAGATCCCGGCGGTCGATGACAAAGGTTCGAAGGTCGTCAAGGCCGTGAATATGGTCGGCATGGGCGTGCGTATATATGACGGCATCGAGCTTTCCCGCGCCGAAATCGATCATCTGGGAGCGGAAATCCGGCCCTGTGTCGATGATGACAGTCGTTACATCGCCGGTCTCGGCGATGCGCTCGACCAGCATGGAGGCACGGCGTCTGCGGTTCTTCGGGTTGGCTGGATCGCATTTGCCCCAGTCACCATTGATACGCGGCACGCCTGGAGACGAGCCACAGCCAAGAATGGTGAAGCGCAAGCGGTCAGGCATCTGCTGGCCTTGGTATTTTGGTGAACAGGCGGGAAACGTTGTCGGTCGTTATTTTGCCGATCTCGTCTTCGCTGACACCAATCGTCTCTGCCAGCACCGCCGCCGTATGAAGGACGAAGCTCGGCTCATTGCGTTTGCCACGGTGCGGCGCTGGCGCGAGATAAGGCGCATCAGTTTCGACCAGGAGCCGGTCACGCGGCACGTTGCGGGCAATTTCACGGATTTCGGGTGAATTCTTGAAGGTCAGAATGCCGGAAAAGGAGACATAGCCGCCAAGTGCGACCCCGACCCGCGCCAGTTCCGCACCCGAGGAAAAACAGTGCAGAATAAAAGGGAACGCGCCCTTCCCTGTTTCTTCCCTCAACGTCGAAATCATGTCCTCATCGGCGCTGCGTGCATGAATGACCAGTGGCAGCTGCGTGGCGCGTGACGCGGCGATATGCGTGCGGAATCCCTGCATCTGGGCTTCCGGCGGCGCATAATCATAGTGATAGTCGAGCCCGGCTTCGCCGATCGCCACCACCTTCGGGTGCTCCGAAAGCCGGATCAGATCGTCGGCCGCTATATCCAGCTCTTCATGCGCGTTGTTCGGGTGCGTTCCAACCGAAGCATAGACGCTCTCGTACTGCTCGGCGATCTTGATGATATCGCCAAATCGCCGGACGCGCGTGCAAATCGTCACCATCCGCCTGATATCGTGATCCAGCGCCCGCTGAACGATGGCGTCCCGTTCCTCGGCAAAATCAGCAAAATCCAGATGGCAATGGCTGTCGACAAGCATCGTATGTTAGGCTTCTCTGTCAGCTTCGACGTAACGCGGGAAAATCGCTTGCGGGGCCGGCAGATCGGCTCCGGGCACAAGTTCACCACCCACAAGATCAGAGAAGTTCCGCCTGTCCGCCGGAATGGCCAGGATATCTAGCAGTTTCGCCGCCGAACCCGGAATGAAGGGCTGGCAAAGTATTCCGATACGCCGGATGACCTCCGCGGTCACATAGAGGACCGTGTCCATGCGCGCTGGATCGGTCTTTTTCAGCGCCCAGGGCTCCTGTGAAGCGAAATAGCGATTGGCCTCGGCCACAACGCCAAAAATCGCCGCAAGCGCCAGGTGCAGGGCTTGCGTGCCAACGGCCCCGCGTGCCGTCTCCAGTGCCGCCGTTGCCTGATCCAGGATTGCCTTGTCCACATCAATCAATGCGCCCGGCTGCGGGACCTTGGCCCCGCAATTCTTGGCGATCATCGACAGCGAACGTTGCGCCAGATTGCCGAGATCATTGGCGAGGTCTGCGTTGGTGCGGTTGACAATGGATTCATGGCTGTAATTGCCATCTTGGCCGAACGGTATTTCTCGCAACAGGAAATAGCGCAGCTGATCGAGGCCATAGTGTTCGACCAGCGAGACCGGATCGATGACATTGCCGACTGATTTCGACATTTTCTCGCCGCGGTTGAACACGAAACCATGGCCATAGACGCGCTTTGGCAATTCGATGCCTGCAGACAGCAGGAACGCGGGCCAGTAGACCGCATGGAAACGAATGATGTCCTTGCCGATTATGTGGACGTCGGCGGGCCAATAGCGCCAGCGCTCCGCCTTTTTCGTCCGGATAGCCCGCTGCGGTAATGTAGTTGGTCAGCGCGTCGACCCAGACATACATGACATGCTTTTCGTCACCGGGAACTGGAATGCCCCAGTCAAATGTCGTCCGCGAGACCGAAAGATCCTTGAGACCGGATTTGACGAAGGAGACTACCTCATTGCGGCGCTCGTCCGGACCGATAAACCCCGGATTATCGGCGTAGAGTTTCAGCAAGCGATCCTGATAGGCCGACAGACGGAAGAAATAGCTCTCTTCCTCGAGCCATTCCACAGGCGTTCCTTGCGGGCCGTAGCGCACATTGTCGGCCCGCAGTTCCGTCTCTTCTTCCTGGTAATAGGCTTCGTCGCGCACGGAGTACCAGCCGGCATAGCCACCCTTGTAGATGTCGCCTGCTTCGACCATTTTCTGCCATATCGCTTGGGAAGCCTTGTAATGCCTCTCTTCCGTCGTGCGAATGAAATCATCATATGACGCGTTCAACAGATGCCCCATGTCACGGAAAAGTTTGGCATTTCTGTCCGCAAGCTCCCGCGGTGAAATGCCCTCCTTTCTCGCTGTCTGCAACATCTTGATGCCGTGCTCGTCCGTTCCGCTCAGGAAAAGGACATCCTTACCGTCATGGCGGTTGAACCGCGCAATCGCGTCCGTCGCGATCAACTCATAAGCATGGCCGATGTGCGGGCTTCCGTTCGGGTAGGAAATGGCAGTTGTGATGTAAAATGTTTCGCGGCTCATGCGTGACCTGATTTGTCTTTGTTGCGGCATCTTGGGTGGCCTGACATAACCCATGTCCAGCCCGATTGCCATACCGGCAAGCTCTATCGAGCACCTGACAGGGCGCGATGCATTCGTCCCAGAAAAATGAGGACTGTCTGCTTGCGATCGAGATTGAAGGCAGCAGCGTCCCTCGCCTCATTCTGCATGTCACTCCAAAGGCCGGACCAGCGGTTGGCCAGCACTACATCGCCCTGCTCCGCGCCGAGTCGCGCTTTCCCGGCAATGCGCGCCAACAGGTCTTCAAGGAAAAGGTCATACTGGATTTCGGCGTCGCGGCCTGAAAGGGCTGTCGCAAGCGCATGCGCTTTTGGGACGTCGAAGGTGGATTTGCCGAGGATGGCATCGACCGTTCCGGAAATCTCAAGCCCGCCGAACGCCAGCAGCAAGGCTGCCTTGCGCACACTGCCCTCGGCATGGGCGACTAGGGAATCCACGTCGGCCATCTGTTGGGCATCGAGATTGATGGCCAACAATGCTGCAAGCAAATCCTTCTTGTCCAGCGGCTCGAAACGGATCGATTGGCAACGAGAACGGATCGTGGGCAGCAGCCTGCCCGAGGAATGGGAAATCAAGATGAACAGCGTTCGATGCGGCGGTTCTTCAAGAGTCTTCAGTAAAGCATTGGCCGCATTGCGATTCATGTCATCAGCGGGATCGACAATAACAATGCGCCATGATCCATCATGCGATGTGCGATTGAGGAAATGCGTGACGCGGCGTACTTCATCGACAGTGATGGCGGTTTTGAACTTGCCAGTCTTCGCATCGACCGGCCGGCTGATGTGCAACACAGCCAGATGTGTTCCGCTGGCAATCTGCCGGTAAGGCGCTATGCCATAATCCGGCTCGGCAAGCTCCAATGGCGCTTCACGTTCTGCCGGATACCTCAGCATGTGCCCGGTCATATGAAACGCCAGGGTCGCCTTGCCAACGCCCTGCGGCCCTTCCAGCAGGAGGGCGTGGTGCATGTGACCCGACTGATACGCTTGCGCAAGGAACGATCTTATCCCGGCATGACCGAACAATACCGGATTGGCGGAAGGCGCAGGTACGCCGTCGATCGCATCGTGGGTTGCCGGTACGTCGAGAACCGCATCGCTCATTTTGCCACCTCGACGGTCCGCTTCGTTTTAATCCCACGGTTTGCCTTCAATTGGTCAACAACCGTCGCAATCTCCTTGGCAATCTCGCCGGCGGGCCGGTCTGCAGCGACGACCTTGCACCGGTCCGGTTCCTCGGCTGCAATCGCAAGATAAGAATCGCGCCGCTTGCGATGCAGATCGATGGTTTCCTTTTCAAAACGGTCAGCCGCTTCCGCTCCGCGCCGGGCGTTGGCGCGCTGTAGACCGACCTCAGCTGGCAGATCGAGGATGATTGTCAGATCAGGCATGAGGCCGTTAATGGCTGCCTGTTCGATGGCACGCATCAAGCCCGGGTCAAGGTCGCCTGTAACGCCCTGATAAACCCGGCTTGAATCGATATAGCGGTCGCAAAGCACCATACGGCCAGATTTCACGGCCTGCCGGAGTACCTGTTCGACATGGTCATTGCGTGCTGCCGCAAACAACAGGGCCTCCATGGCAGGACCGAAAGGTTCGGCAGCACCGCTCAGGATGACGTGGCGCACAGCTTCGGCGCCGGGCGAACCGCCCGGCTCACGCGTCACCAGCACATCATCGCCCTGCCCGCGCAGATATTCGGCCAGGCGCGCAATCTGTGTCGATTTACCCGCGCCTTCGCCGCCTTCAAATGTGATGAATAGTCCTTGCACGCTCGTCGCCGTCTTTCGATGCAGAGTCTCAGTCTATTTGAGATGGTTCTAGCGTCCACGTTTGAAAAGGTCGAGGCAGTAATACTTAGAACTTGAGTTGCCGGACCCAGCCCGTGGCCAATTCGAAGACAGCGTCGAACGAGCGCTTCTTCAGATCGCCGGTCTCGACCGCTTCCGCCGTGAAGACTGGTGTCTCCTGTGCCAGGACGTCTCCGATCCAGATGCGCAGGGTACCGACCTGCTCATCGGCCTTCAGCGGAGCAACAAGAGGGCCTTGATAGATGATATGCGCCTTAAGACGATCTCGATTGGCAACAGGCACGAGAAGGCTGACCTTTTCATGTGCCTTGAGCGGAACGCCTGATTTGACGCCGCCAAATACGCTCGCTTCTCCGATCGCTTCACCTTCGGCGAAGATATCGATCTCCTCGAATGCTTGATACGCCCACTCGAAGATCCGCCTGGCTTCCTCGGCCCGTTCCTTGTCGCTGGCGAGGCCGCTCAGCGCAACGATATAGCGCCTGCCGTTCCTTGTCGCCGCTCCGACGATGCCATAGCCTGACTGCTCGGTGTAACCGGTGCCCATGCCATCCGCGCCGATATCGAGCCGCAACAGCGGATTGCGGTTGCGCTGGAAGATGTTGTTCCAGGTAAAACTGTCTTGCGCATAGGTGCGGTAGTATGCCGGATATTCCTTGTAGATATGCCGCGCCAGGGCCACGAGGTCGGTCAATGAAACGCGTTGCTGCGGGTCGGGCAATCCGGTCGAATTGACAAAGGTCGAATTCTTCAGGCCGATTTCTTTTGCCCTTGCGTTCATCATTTCGGCAAATTTTGGTTCCGACCCGGCAAGGCCTTCCGCAAGGATTATGCAGCCATCATTGGCAGATTGCACGATAACACCCTGGATCAGATCGCCGACACTGATCGACGATTTGAGCTTGGCGAACATGGTGGAGCCACCCGATGGCGCGCCGCCGGTACGCCAGGCATTTTCGCTGACAGTATATTGCGTCGCGAGCGTGATCTTGCCGGACTTGAGCTCATGAAACACGACTTCCATGGTCATCAGCTTGGCAAGCGCCGCGGGTTCGATCAGGGTATCGGGCGATTTTGCATAAAGGATCGTGCCTGTCTGATCCTCGATCATCAGGGCTTGCTTTGCCTTGGTGTCGAACAGCGCATCTTGCGCACCTGCTACGGCAATAGATGCAAGCACTATTGCGACGCCAAGGGCAGCGATACGGAATGGCCGGGTCGGAAGGCATTTTGATAAATGGAGATCAGTTGCCGTCATCGCGAACGACAAATGCATCGCCGGCTCCGGCGTTCCACGCAGCCAGAAGCAGCGCGTCGGTATTCTTTGCCGTGTTTGCCCGGGCTACCAGAGCAATGCGAGGCCCATCCGGGCTGGCGACCTCAGACAATTCCACTCTACCCAGACGCGAAAGCACCCTCATCACACGGCCAGCCTCGGCCTTGTCGGCAAAGAGGCCGACATCGACATATTCGGCCGTCGGTGCAACGCCGCCCGGCAATTTGTTCATGGCTTTCCATGCAGTGGAAACCGTCTCCGGCGACAGAAGCTCGGTAGTGGCCTGTAATGTGCTGTTGGCGTCTGCGACCCGCTCGCTCGCATAGGAACTGATGAAGGGAGATACCGCTGGTTTACCACCCTTGAGCGAACCGAGCAGAATGGTCGGCTTGTCGTCGATATAGGGACCAATCAAGGGCAGAACCGGAACGATGTCGGCATCAAAGCTCAGTGCACTATTGCCGGTGGGTACCATGGCCGGCTGTGGCGCCGGTGTGGCGAGGCGCGCCGCCTGGTCGCTCAACGATACCGGTTGGCCGTCGAGACTGGCAACCTGGATGCCGGCGGACTGCTGTGGCTGCATTCCAGGAATCGCAACCCGTGCGCGCTGTGTCGGGGTTGCGCCATTCATGGCGATCATGACGCCAGATGCGGGCTGACCCCATGGATCTGCGGCACCCGGGCCACGATAGGAGGCCATCAGGAAGGAATCGTCGCTACCTTCGAGTGGCGCCCGGCCCACATATTCAACCTTCACATCGGCCGTACCGGTATGCTGATAATCGAGCACGGTCGCCGCCTTTTGCGAAAGATCGATCACACGGTCACTGTGGTAGGGTCCGCGATCGTTGACGCGCACGATCACCGAACTTCCATTGGAGAGATTGGTCACGCGCGCATAGCTCGGCAGCGGCATTGTCGGATGTGCGGCAGTCAAGCGGGTCGTATCGTAAATCTCACCATTGGCGGTCAGACGGCCATGGAAAGCGGAGCCGTACCACGATGCCCTGCCCTTGCGGATATAACCCGGCTCTTCTTTGGGGTAGTACCATTTTCCGGCTACTTGATAAGGCCGCCCGATTTGGTTGCGGCCGCCGCCGCGGGGGATGTTCCTGAGATCACTGACAACCCGCGGACTTGCTTTCACGCCGTATTCTGATTCAGCGAAATATTCCTTGCCATGGGTTCGTTTGGCGACTTTTGCCTTGGGCGAAGCGCAGGCAGCCATCAAGGCGCCCATGGCAACAACCCCCACAACTCGAAAAGCTTTGGCTTTTGACAATGCAAACCACCGGCCAGACAGGCCGTCCCCAGGAATTTTACATCAGATGTATCGATAAACGGATCAGAAGGCTGGTGCAACCCCGACGCCCATCATTGAGGTGGCACCAACCCTATAAGTGCCACTGATAGGTTGATAGCCCCTTAACAACGCCTATAGTGCGCGAAATACATCGCTCGCAGGGACCCAATGAGTCGCATATCGCAGATTGTCTACAGTGAGGCCTCGCCCGAAATTAGAGCCGAACACGATGAAGAACTGAGGCGGCGCGGTCGAATGACAAACATGAAGCGTATAATGCTTCACTCCCCGGTCGCGCACCGGATCTATGCCGAGTGGTTCACGCTGCGTGATCTGCTGCGTCCCGCGATCCCGGATCGGGCTATTTGGCTTTTTTCCCTCGCCATATCCGAGGCGAACCATGCGCTCGTGCCCTCGACCTTCTTCCGCCGCGCCCTGATCGATTCAGGATTCCAACCGGAAACCATCACTCCCGACGTGAACGAAGCATTGCTGATGGAGTTCGGCAGAGCCATTATTGTTGATTCCAACGCCGTGTCCGATGCTCTCTGGCAGCAGCTCGAGGCACGTTATGACGAGGCTACCCTCGTCAACCTTGTGGCATTCGCCGGCATTATGGCAGCCACCACCATATTCACCAATGTTGTCGACGTCGAACTCGACCCCGAACTCAATTCCTACAAGAAGGCGGGAGGCAGCTGAGCTGGACTGATCAGTCAGCCAGCTTGGTGACAAATTCCGCATTCCCGCGCAGCGTATTGCTGACGGTGCAGATTTCCTCGGCAATCTCAACGATGTGGTGCCGCGTTGCTGGATCCAGATCGCCATCGATTTCGATATTGATTTCAAAACGGGCAACGCGTGAGGGCTCGTCATGGGCTTTTTCGCCCGTCACATGTACCCGCACTTCCTCAAGTTTATCTGCCACGCCCAAGCGGCTGGCCGCAATCCGCGCGCTAAGCACGATACAGGCCGACAATGAGGCATAGAGCAGGTCGAGCGGGTTGAAACCCGGTTGCGACACGGAAGTGACGATGTTGATTTCGCCGCCCGTTTCGGATGTGACGACCGGTAAATCCCTGCCCTTAAGCACGGCCCTTGCGCCAACAGAGCGAGTTCTGATCTTCAGTTCCGGCATTTCCACAATTCCTGAAAGCGTAACGATTGGTGTGATTGATCATGCGCGCGGCAACATAAGGTTTGCAAGAGCGGAAACGTCATCCCCGAGCGCTCTGTCGTCCTTGAGCCGCGAAGCTGTTGCACGCACAAAACCATAGACTTCCGACGTGCCATCACCGCATCGATGGCCGGGTTTGAAATCAATCCCCTGCGCAGCAGCCAGCATCTCGCATGCAATGACGTGGCTCCACAAACCAATAATTTCTGCGCACTTCGCCACGGCAAGCGGCGTCTGCGTCGCGTGATCTTCGACACCTTCGGAGACCGGCAGGAAGTCCAGCAGCACCGGGTTTGCCTGGTGCCGTATCCGGCCGGCGAGCGCCGCCACCGTCTTCTGCAGCGGCACAAATCCGGCCGAGGCGCCGCCAAGAGGCGTAAGATAGCGCGGTAGGCCGTTGCGTCCTGATCCCGTCAGCTGAATGAACCGTGCGGCACTTGCCAGCGCTGCCTGCGCGATAGCGAGGCCCAGGGTCTCGAAAGCCAGAGCCAAGGACGGAGTGTGAAAATTACCTGTCGACAACACGCGGCCTTCATCGACGATCACCAGTGGATTGTCCGCGGCCGCGTTGAGTTCAATCTCGACTGCCTCTGTCGCGGATTTCACTGCCTGGGCAAGCGCGCCTTGGATAGAGGCAACGCAACGCAGGCTCAGCGGATCCTGGATGGCCGCCTGGGCTCCGAAAAGCGAGGAACCTTCAAGCAGAGCCAGAAGTTTTTCCGCCTCTTCGGCCTGCCCGGCAGCCTGCCGGGCGCGTTGGATGGCGGGCGCGAGAACAAGTGGATTGCCGCCAAGTGCCTCAAAACTCAAGGCCGCAGCCTGACGCTGAAAATCAAGAAGGGACGCTGTATCCACGACAACCAACGCGCCGCAGCCAACCGAGACGGCAGAGGCATTGAGCAGAGACAATCCATCTTTGGGGCCAAGCGCGGATCGCGCAAGTCCGGACAATTCCAGAGCTTGTCCAGACGGATAGACTTGCCCCTGATACTCCGCATTGCCCTCGCCGATCAGGCTTCTGGCAATTGCTGAAAGAAGCACGAGATCGCCTGCTCCAATAGAGCCAATCGACGGCAAGACCGGATGAACATGTTTGTTCAAAAGAGCAAGCAAGTCGTTGAAAACAGAAGGCGATATACCGGAACCACCAACAGCGAGCATTGAAAGTCGCGCCGCCATGACGGCGCGGGTTTCATCGCGCGGCAATGACGGGCCAACGCCCATGCCTCGCCCGCGCACCAGCTGTTGCTGAAACGTGTTGATACCCTCGGTTACTGGCGTCTTGAGGTTGGCCCCGAGCCCGGTATTCAGGCCATATATCTGTTGACCCATGGCGGCAGCTTGATCGAGCATCGCACGCGCACGCACCAATCGGTCATGAACATGGGCCCCGATTGCGACGGCTGCGTCCTTCCGGGCGATTGCCGCAATATCATGAGCTGTCGTGCCCGAGCCTTTGAAAACGATCGCGTTCATGCGAAACGCAACCTCTGACCGATATTGGTAGCCTTGGCCTTTTCCAGCATGGCATGGCCAAGCGCAATATCGCTCAGCGAAAGGCCGCGGTGCCAAAAAAGGATGGTCTCGACGTCATTCTCGCGTCCGGTCTTTTGCCCCGCAACGATCTGGCCGAGTTCGGCGTGCAGGGTTTGCTCGGATAGCTTGCCGGCCTCGACATGTGCACGAAGCGAGCCGAACTTGCCGCTCTTGCACTGGCCCCAGTCATCGACCACCAGCTTGTCCATGATGTCGGTCAGCGACAATTCCACTGCGCTCATCGTTCCGTAAGGCACGACAAACGCTCCGGGCTTGATCCATTCTGTCTTCAGCATCGGCTGCGGCTCTGGCAGGCGCGAAGCCTCGACGACGATATCAGCCCCCTCGACACAGGAGCGCCAATTATCGGTGACCACGATCTCCTTGCCCAGATCGTTCGACAGCTTTTCCGCAAAAGCATCGCGACTTTCAGGACGGCGCGAATGCACGCGAGATCTCATCGAAATCGTAGAGATGATCGAGCAGCCGCACATTCCAGTAGGCCGTGCCGCGCGCGCCGATATGACCCAGAATTTTCGAGCTCTTGCGCGCCAGATATTTCGCACCAAGCGCGGTAATCGCGCCTGTTCGCATGTCGGTGATAACGGTCGCGTCAAGAATGGCACGGGGAGCGCCGGTGCGCGGGTCAAACAGGTTGAGTACACCGAATTCCGACGGATAGTTCAGTTTGTAGTTGTCGACGAAATCGCCGACGACTTTCACGCCTGCCAAATTCAGAGGTGCAACATATCCACGCAACACATTGAAATGCCCGTGAAAAGATGCATCCGGCTCAAGATGAACCCGAGGTTCGATCACCGTCTCGCCATTGCCCTGCGCCGCAAGCGAGATTTCAATCGCGGCCAGAATTTCTGCATCGGTCAGCGCAAGGGCGTCGATATCCAGGGCATTCAGATAATCAATGTAAATGGGTTGCATGCTGTTCTTTCTGCTCAAGCGCCGCGCGCGGGTATTCGGGTTCCGAGATTTTCGCGCAGTGTGCGCCCTTCGTATTCTTCGCGAAAGAGACCGCGGCGGCGCAGTTCAGGAATGACCAGGATTATGAAATCCTCTAGCCCTGCCGGAAAAAGCGCCCCCATGATATTAAAGCCATCGGCCGCCTTGGCGTAGAAGCGCTCTTCGAGTTCGTCGGCAATCTGCGCCGGGGTTCCGATCAGCTGCCAGTGTCCGCGTGCTCCAGCGAAATGCCTGGCCAATTGCCGGATCGACAGGTTCTCGCGCCGCCCCATATCGATAATCAATTGTTGCCGGCTTTGGATACCATCAGTCTGCGGCATCTCCGGCAAAGGTCCTTCCAGCGGATACTGCGACAGATCCTTGACACTGAGATAGCTGGCAAGCAGCGCAACACCGACCTCGTCGGGTATGAGTTCCTGCAAGGCATCATATTTTGCCCGCGCCTCGCTCTCGGTGCGCCCGACAATGGGTGATACACCGGGCAGGATTTTGAGATCATCAGGCTCGCGGTCGAAGGAAGGCATGCGCGCCTTGAGATCAGCGTAGTATTCCTGCCCCTCCTCAAGTGTCTGTGCCGCGGTGAAAACGACATCGGCAGTACGCGCCGCGAGATTTTTTCCAGCATCCGATGCGCCGGCCTGCACCATCACCGGGCGCCCCTGCTGTGAGCGTGGACTGTCGAGAAGCCCTGCGGCAGTGAAATGTGTGCCTCGATGGTCAACCGGGTGAAGCTTGCCGGGATCGACGTAGACATTCCCGTCGACCACATAAGCGCCCGCATCGACACTGTCCCAAACCGCGGTTGCTGCTGCCGCAAATTCCTCCGCGCGCTCATAGCGTTGTGCATGCGGTCGCAGGCCGCTCGAGACAAAATTTTCCGCCTCGAGTTCGCTCGCTGACGTCACCAGATTCCAGCCTGCACGCCCGCCGCTCAACTGATCGATTGAGGCGAATGTTCGCGCCAGCCCATAAGGGTCGTTATAGGTTGTGGAGGCGGTAGCGACCAATCCGATATGCGAAGTGTTGACCGCAAGTGCCGCCAGAAGGCTGAGCGGTTCAAAACCCGTCGAGCGCGCGGCCTGGCTGGCAATGTTGACATTGCGCTCGCGGATTGCCGCAGCGTCCTCGACAAAAATCATGTCTAACTTGGCAGCCTCCGCCATCTGCGCCAGCCCAATGAAATGATCGATATCGACGCCAGCTTCGGCAACGGCGTCCGGATGACGCCAGGCTCCGATATGGTGCCCGCCGGCCATCAGAAACGCACCGAGTTTCATCTGTCGAGAGTTCGCTCGGCTCATCGCGACAGCTCCCGCTGAACGGCTCGCCGGATGCGGCGGCCTCCGAAGACCAAGGTGCTCGCGCAACGTGCTTCCCATATAAGCATTGCGAAACATACCACGCTTGCTGAGCTCCGGAATAACGCCGTCGATAAACGCATGGGTACTTTCCGTAACAAGCGGTGGCAGGATCATGAACCCGTCAATCCCGAACGTCTCAGACCAGTCCTGCAGTCGATCCGCTGTTCCAATGGGCGAGCCAAAGACTTCAAGCCCGGCGGGCTTTTCCCCAGCGGCGGGCAACGCATCGAGCCTGTCACGGATTTCCCGTGCCTCGCCCGCGGTCCCTGCGATATACGGAACCACGTTTGCGAGGATTCTGACATCGGATCGCATGCGCGCATGTCTCCCCAGTCGCTGCGTTATGTCCGCCACGAGTGCCCTCGCCTCATCCGGCGATCGCGCGCCGATAAAAATCAATTCCGCCGACCGCGCTGCGATATCCAGCGTATCCCCGGTTAGCAGTTGCGAGATGAGCGGTTTGCCCTGCGGCGAACGATTGACGTTGAGCGGACCGCGCACTTTGAAATGCGCACCCGCGTGATTAAGTACGTGCATCTTCCCAGGTACGAAAAATCGCCCCGACGCCTTGTCATATACGAAGGCGTCATCTTCCCAGCTGTCCCAGAGCCCGCTGACAACGTCGATATATTCCTCTTCGCGCGCGACTGTTTCCGGCGAGATCACCAGATTCCAGCCTGCTCTGCCTTTGCTGATCGTATCAAGCGAAGCAAAGCGACGAGCGAGATTGTACGGCTCGTGCTGGCTGGTTGCAGCAGTCGCGATAAGGCCGATTTTGCGCGCGACGGTGGCAAGCGCCGCGACCAGAGTCGTCGGTTCGAAAGGCACTGCCTGCGGAGACAGATCATCGATTGGCCGTCGGCCCAGCCGGTCCGCAAAAAAGGCGAAATCGAGCGCTCCGTCCTCGGCTTTCTTGACCTGCGCCGCCAGGTGCTTGAAGTCCATCGTATCCGGTGACCCGTTCTCTCGCCATGCGGCGGGATGATGGCCGAACGGCGTGATGGAAATGCCGATGTGCATTATGCCTCGCCATTGCTGATACGGATTTCATTGATTTTCTCGTTATAGAACGAGATCAGCCCCTTGATCTCGGCGCTTTCCGGAAAGGGCTCGGAATAGTACCAGACGATGTTCTCATGGCGTTGGCCGCCGAGTTCGAAATGATAGTAGGCTGCCGGACCCTTGTAGGGACAGTATGTCGTGTAATCGCTTGGTACGAGCGTCCCCGCAACCAGATCATCGACTGGAAAATAATAACGGGCAATCATTCCGGTTTCGAACAGGAAGATCGCCCGCCTGGTACGCGCTACCGGCTTTCCGTCGACGACAACCTCGACAAGACGTGAACTCGGTATGGTATCTATGCGATGATAGGCACTGCGCGGGTGCCCGAAGATTTCGTGATCCTCCTCGAACCAGCGCACAGAGCGCCAATCGACTGTCACATAGTCGGCTAGTTCCGGAAGTCCAAGCTTCGCTCCGTCATAGCTCCATGCCTTGTCGGGCAACGATACGCCCCGCGACTGCAGCGACCAAAATGCCTTCGTACCGAACAGTGGCGCCGGTTCGGTTTTTTCCGTGGCTGTCAGTGTGCCGCCAACAAAATCAGTCTTCGGCAAGTAATACGTTGGGCGCACGCCATTTTCGTAGATGACTACGGCTTCAGTCGAGTCGGCGATGAATTGATCCCCGAGCTTCAGGCGAACACGCCGGCTGGTCGGTTCAATCAAAACAGCAGGTATTTCCGAGGAACGATAGGCGACAGACATTTCTTGACTCCTCCAAAGTGAGCATAAATCAAACTGAGAAGATGGCATCCCGCGTCAGTTGCCCCTTTATGGCGCCCCTCTCGTCCACTACGGCGAGAACGTCACTGTTGGCGGCAACCATCAACGCCAGTGCATCGCGCAAACTACTCGTCGGAGCAACTTTGCTGGCGCCTTCGCGCGGCGTACTGCCGCTCATCGCATCATTCACGGTAAAGAGGCTGAGCCGTTTGATCGCGCGATCGATGCCGACGAAATTTTCGACAAACGCGTCGGCAGGATGCGACAGCACCGTATCAGGCGTATCATATTGGACGATCTTCCCGTTTTTCATGATAGCGATGCGATCACCAAGCCGAATGGCTTCGTCCAGATCGTGGGTGACAAGCACAACGGTTTTGCGGACACGCTGCAGGATCTGGCGAAACTCGTCCTGCAGTCGTGTCCGCGCAATCGGATCGATAGCGCCGAAAGGCTCATCCATAAGCAGCACCGGCGGATCCGCTGCCAACGCGCGCGCGACGCCGATGCGCTGGCGCTGGCCGCCTGAAAGCTGCCGCGGATACCGTGTGAGCATTTCCCGCGGATCGAGCGCGACAAGATGCAAGAGCTCTTCCGTTCGGCTTTTGATTTTCGCCTCCGCCCAGCCCAACAGTTTGGGAACGGCGGCAATGTTCTGGGCAATGGTCATGTGCGGAAACAACCCGACCTGCTGGATCACATAGCCGATATGGCGGCGCAGGTTCACCGGATCAACCTTGGTGACGTCTTCACCATTGACGACGATCTTGCCGTCAGTAGGGTCGATCAGTCGGTTAATCATCCGCATCGTGGTGGTCTTGCCGCAGCCGGACGGGCCGATCAGCGCAGTGGTCGTACCCTCGGGCACCACCAGCGACAGATCATCAACTGAGGCAACGCCGCCCTCTACGTAACGTTTGGTGACATGTTCCATCGTGATCATGCGGTCGATCTTTCTGCAAAAAAGAACTTTTCGGCAAGGCCGAGAATGAATTCGGTCCCTAGCGCCAACAAGGCAATCGGAATGGCGCCAACGAGCAAGCGGGACATATCCATCATGCTGATGCCCACGGCAATGAAATCGCCAAGCCCGCCACCGCCGATGAATGGTGCCAGCGTCGCACCGGCCAGCACTTGCACAGCTGCGGTACGCGCTCCAGCAAACATCGCCGGCGCCGCCAGCGGGATACGGATCTTGCGCAGGACCTGGCCACGGCTCATGCCCATCCCAATCGCGGCTTCCACCGCGTCGGGATCGACATCCCGCAGGCCGACGAACGCATTGAGCAGGATCGGCGGCAGAGCGAGAATGGTCAGCGCAACGATGGATGGCCACAGCCCGATGCCGAGCAGCGGCATCATGATTGCGAGGATCGCGAGACTTGGTATCGTGCGCAAGGCGTTGATCGTGTTGATTACCGCAAAAGCAAGACCCCCGCGATTGATAATCAGGATCGCCAGCGGCAGCCCAATAGCCAGCGCAAAGGCCAGTGAAACGCCCGACATCACCAGATGCCGGGCGAGTGCCTGATAAAACTCCGGCTGGTGGTTGATAATCCAGACGAATGCAGTGCTCAACATTTCGTCACCGCCCCCGGACCAGTAGTTTTTCGGCCTGGCTTAGAAGCACATCGAAGAACGTCGCCATGAGTGCCGTTAGAATTCCGCCGACCAGGATTTTCTCCGTGTAGCTCTGGTCGATCCCCATGAGTATGATCGTGCCCAATCCGCCCCCATCGATGAAAGCTGCAACAGTGGCGATGCCGATGACGGTGACGAGCGCGATGCGAATGCCCGAGACAATGAGCGGCAGTGCCAGGGGCAGCTCGATACGGAGCAGTCGTTGCCAGCCACTGTAGCCCATGCCGTCGGCCGCATCGAGCACATCCGCCGGAACACCGCGCAGGCCGGTCACGACATTGCGCAACAGGATCAGCAGACAGTAGGAGGATAGCCCGACAAGCGCCGGTTTTGTCCCAAGGCCAAGCCACGGAATCAGCAGCGCGAACAGCGCAAGGCTCGGTATGACAAAGATGATGCCGGTGATCGTCAGTACGACGGCGTAGACCTTTGGCCGGCGTGCGCAGATGATCCCGAGTATCAGCGCAATTATCAGCCCGATCAGCACCGATGATACCGAAAGGACCAGATGCTGCCAGGTCGCGGTGAGAATTTCCGGAATGTTTTTGGAGCCCAGTTCAAGAGTGCCGCCCTGCCTGCATGGTCAAATCAGCAACGAAACAGCGGAGATGAGACCATCTCCGCCGCTCCGCGTTCAAATCATTGGCGAAACCGGCTAGCTCCGCCGCAATCCGATCAAATGCCCTTTTCCTTCAGGAACTCTTCGGCAACTTCCTTCGGTTCCTTCTTGTCCCGCTCCACGGCGGCATTGAGCGCGCGCATGTTTTCATTGTTGAGAAGCGGGCTGATCTTGTTGAGGACTTCCGCAATCTTCGGGTTCTTGGCCAGAGCATCCTGGCGAACAACCGGGACGAGGTAGTAAGGCGGGAACAGATGCTTGTCATCGTCAAGCACGACCAGGTTGCTGTCGGCAATCTGCCAATCGGTACTAAATCCGTAGGACACATCGATGTCCTTGCTCGTTAGTGCGCTGTAGCGGATGCCGAGCTTGGCGAAGATGCGGAAATCCTTGAACTCGATACCATAAGTTTTCTTCAAGCCCGGCAGCCCGTCCTTGCGCTCGCCAAAGCCGCCTTCCGCACCGAACGAAAGTTCCTTCGACGCTGGACCAAGATCCGTCAGGGTCTTCAGCTTGTATTTTTCGGCTGTTTCCGGAAGCGTGATAATCGCATAGCCATTGTTGATCTGTGTCGGCTCGAGCAGCGTCAGTTGCAGGTTCTTCTCGTAGTAATCCTTGACGTCCTTGTAGATTTTCTCTGCCGAGCCCGACAAATCGCCCTTGACGACAGCGGCAAGTGCCGTCCCCGTATACTCCGGGTAAAGATCGATTTCGCCATTGGTCAGCGCAGAATGGGCAATCAGCGTCGCACCGAGATTAAGCCGGCGCTCAACCGTAATTCCGGCCTTCTCAAGCGCCTGAGCGTAAATTTCGGCGACTACAAACTGCTCGGTAAAGTTTTTGCTGCCAATCTTCACCGTCTGGGCGAAGCCGGTCGTTGCCGCCGTCAAAGCCACCAACACGCCCAGCCCGATTGAGGCGACACTTTTCAAGATCATGATTTTCCCTGCAAGCTACTGTAGGATTTAATTCGATCCTACTGGTTTCGTTGTCGAATTCGCATGCTAGCAATCTCAGATGGCAAGTTCGCAGATGAATATTCCAATGTTTCCCGTCGAAGTAGAAATTATTTACTAGCGAATTGCAACTGACGACACCTGTCAGTCGTAACTTCAATCAGGTGAGCGCAAGAGCGCCTGCGCCATGCAATGAATGCCGCCGCCGGTCTTGGAGATCTCGCTCATATCAACCGCCGCTACCTCGAACCCCCTCGCCCTCAACTTTTCAATCAAAGTCTTGCTCGACGTCGGCGCGATGATCCGGTCGTTGCCAAGCGACATGAAATTGCAGCCAAGATTCATAGTATCCTGGAATGGCACATCGATGATTTCGTGACCTTTTCCTTTCAGCCAGTCAACGATAGCGGGCTCCGTGCAAGCGAGACAGACCGCAGTCAGTTTCGGCGCGATCGGCACCACCATCAAATCGATATGGACATAATATTCGTCGATGAAGGCAAGCCGCGTTTCCCAGCCTTCCTTGCGGAACCATTCCTCTATCTGACGGGCGCCCTCCTCCTGTGTGCGCGCGCCGCCGCAACCGATCAACACGCAGCCCTCCTCGATGACGTTGAAATCGCCGCCCTCGAATGTTCCGGCGGTGACCATGTCATAAATCGGGATGCCCAGTCGCTCGTAAGTACGGATGGCTGCATAGTTCTCGCCGCGCCGCCACCAGTTGGCCATGGCGGTGATGATCGCGCCATAGGGCGTCATTATGCTGGAATCGCGCGAATAGACCTGCATCGGCAATTCGGGTTCCGGATCGTGCCAATGAATCTTGACGCCGAAATGCTCATACGCAGCAACAAGTTCCTTGTGCTGTGCCTGCGCAGCCTGAATGTTGCATGGCGCCTCGCGCAGGTGCTTGCGAGACAGGGAGCTCGTCGCCAAATGCCTGAGGAAGGCGGGCGAACCAAGAAGCACATCGGTCAGTGGATCGGTTTCATTACGGAAACCCCAGCCATTGAGAGGCTTGGTGCCGCCATTCGGATTGCGCCGCTTCAGCGTGAACGCATCGGCCGCGAAGCCCTTTTCGTGACGTGTCATGGACTGTCTCCTCATTGCACGCCGCCAGTGGGTATCCACCACTCGCGTCCGCGCGCGGTTGTTACATATTCCGGCCAGCGGAAATGGACCGGGGGCTCATAATCGCAAAGCGGTGCGATCCATTTTGAACCGCCAACGCCGCCACCGGTGCGCTCGATAAATTCGCCTTTTGCTCGTCTCCGCGCGCCTTCGTCCTCAAGCAGGCGCAGTGCCGTCAGCGCCACTGTCTTCGACGCGCAAATCACCATTGGTTCGATGGTTTCGGAAATGCCGCCGAGCGCATTCATCACCCAGCCCGGATAGGAAAATCCCTTCGGCGCCTTCAATGCCGGGCGCGCTACGTAAAAGCGGACCGTCGGCGCATGCCAGGTCATGTCCGTGTAATCGTCGGATGTGGAGTTGATCTGCGATGGCGGCAAATCGTGGCGCAGGATCGTCTCGGCTTCCTGAGGCGAAATCAGCGATTCACATGCATCGATGAACGGCTCATCCATCGCTTCCACCCCGGTATTCACCTGAATCTCACGTGCTATGGCCTTTGCCGCCTCGTTCCAGCGCGGCGCGCCGACAATATTGAGCGCATCCCAGGTGATCCCGGCCATCGCATGATTGGCAAGGCCCGGCCGGGACTTGCAAACCCAATGCCGCTCGACTCGGCATCCCGTCATCGCGGCCGCATGATCCGCATTACGATCAAGCACTGCTGTGATCTGCTCGGCCATGGCAATGGTCGGTACGCGCATCATGTATTGGATTTCAGCCAGGCCTGCCGGAAGATTGTCAGCCGTCGCCTGCCCCGCCGTCAGGATCGCTTCGCTGATCGACCAGCCGCCCTGATGTGGCAGCATGGAATCGCGCAGCGCCTTCGAGGCCATATACATCATCATCAGTGCGTCATTGGCGCCAGGCGCCCGCACCGCGGAATGCGATTGAGGGATCGGGGCACCATCACTGATGCCCCAGCGCTCCGGCTGGTCGCAGATGAAGCGATAGACCATCGAATAAGCAGCACCGCAATGCGTATCCCAGCGCACCGTGTTGCATAGCGGAAGCATATAGAACGGGTGGAAGGAGATCATGCCATCCAACCCGTCATAATAGCCCTTGGCGGCATGAATCGGCTTTGAGCCACGGACCTTTTCCGCAGGCTCACCCGTAAATCTCAAAGTTCCGGTGATGCCATGTTTTTCCATCGCCGCCTTTGTTGCTAGCAAACCGCCGAGACTGGAAATGCCGAGACCGGAATGCGGATCGGTGTGGCCGCCCGCATGTTCGTTCAGGCCGGGTCGTGGCCGCTTGACCGTGGATGCGTCCTGACAGTTGCCCGGCACCGCGTCATATTCGGCATACATACCAATTGTCGGTGCCTTGCCGTTGGTGCCGGCCTTGTTGGTCCAGTGCGCGCAGAAGGCAGTCGGCATGCCGCCGGAGCCGGCCTCGACGTCAAACCCCTCTTGACGCAGCCGGGTCACATACCAATCAGCCGACTGATATTCGCGCCATGCGGTTTCACCGAAATCGAAAATCGTTCGGGTCCAGGTCGACAGATCGGCTTTGTGATCGTCAACAAAATTCAGTGCCGATGTTGCTGTTGCCGTAACCACATTCCGCCTCCCGCTGCCGGGAGATAATCATCTGGAAGGCGGGACAAAAAGTGATATGTTTTTTCAAAACGTGCAAATTCTATTCACCTCTTCATCCCCAAGGACACAAATATGCGCATACCATCCACTCAGGCGCTGCGTGCTCTGGAAAGTTTTGCCAGACATGGCAGCGTCTGGCGGGCAGCCGAAGAGTTGCATCTGACCCGCAGCGCTGTCAGCCATCAATTGCGCCTGCTCGAGAGGGACCTCGGCTTTGAACTCCTGCAGCGGGATGGCAAGGGTATCACGCTGACGCCGCGCGGGCGCAAATATGCCAACGATGTTCGCAAGGCGCTGATTGTCATTGACGATGCTGGCGGCCGGCAAAACCCTGCAGGTACCGGCGGATCATTGTGCGTAAGCTGCACCGCAGGGTTCGCATCTCTCTGGTTGTGCACCCATATCGCTGAGTTTCAGGAGAAATATCCGGAAGTGGCACTACGCATCATAACCCCGCGCAAACTCGACGACGTCACGGATGCAAGCGTCGATCTCTTTATCGCTTTTGGTGATGGCAATTGGCCCAACCGTTCGGTCGAACTGCTGTGCGAGGTGGAATTCACGCCACTCTGCAGCCCGGTGCTCCTAAACAATCTGGGCGGTATCGCCGAACCGAAAGATATCTTGCGCGCGCCATTGTTGCACCTTGGCGATTTCGAGGATTGGACCCGCTGGTTGGCACTGGCCAACGTCGATAATCCGGATTCGGAGCGGGGCATTGTGTTCTCCGACATGAATCTCGTCTATTCCGCCGCTATCACCGCCCAGGGCATCGCCATGGGGGACGAACTCACCTGCCGCAAAGCCATGAGGGCCGGTCAACTCATCCGGCCGTTCGACCTCAGCATCAAGTCGCCAAAATCCTATTTTCTGGTGACGGATTATGCCAGGATTGACAATGCGGCCCAGCTTGCTTTCACGGAATGGTTGAAATCGCGCCTTTCGCAGACCCGCAATGCCTGAAGTCCGCGCCATGAGCCAGGAAGAAGGTTGGCGTGAATTTCATTCACGTATCGCGGTAATATAATTCAATTGTCGGAACCGCAGATTGTGCCTAGGCTCCTGTCAAAATAAGGGGAAAGAGGTCAATCAATGCCTCAAAGCATTCAACTGGGCGATGCGAAAGCCGCCGAGATCAAGGCTGTATCGATTGGCAAGACATTTGGCGCTTTTCATGCGCTGAGGAATCTCTCGCTCGACATCGGTCGCGGCGAATTTTTGACCCTCCTTGGACCATCCGGATCGGGCAAGACGACCTTCTTGATGATCCTTGCCGGCTTCACCGCGCCGACCACTGGGCGACTGATGATGGACGGCAAGGATATCACCAATGTGCCTGCCGAAGATCGCTCCTACGGCATGGTGTTTCAGGGTTATGCGCTCTTTCCGCATCTGACGGTCGAACAGAACATCGCCTTTCCGTTGAAAGTCCGGGGGCGCTCCTCAGCCGATATCAAGCGCAAGGTCGGTGAGATGGTGCAGCGCGTCGGCCTCACCGGCCATGAGACGAAGCTTCCGGCCAAGCTCTCCGGTGGCCAGCAGCAGCGGGTGGCCCTGGCCCGCGCCCTCGTCTTCGAACCCTCGGTTCTGCTGCTCGACGAGCCTTTCTCTGCACTGGACAAGAACCTGCGTGAAATGATGCAGCAGGAAGTCAAGCGGCTGCATGAAGAGACCGGAACGACCTTCGTCTTCGTTACCCACGACCAGTCCGAAGCGCTTGCCCTTTCCTCGCGCGTCGCCATCTTCAACCATGGCGAACTGTTGCAGGTGGGCAAGCCGCAGGACGTCTACGAGCGCCCCGAAAGCCGTTTCGTTGCCGAGTTTCTCGGCGAAATCAATCTCTTGCCGTTGGATGCTCTACGGCTTGAAGGCGATCGCGCGGCAGGCCAATTCGAGGAGCGGACGATCGTTCTGAACAGGACCATGGCCATGACCGGACCAAATGCAGTGGCGGCCGTACGTCCCGAACATATGGTCATTTGCACGGGTCCGCAGAATGGCGACCGCAATGCCATCACCTGCCGGGTCGAGGGCGCGACCTATTTCGGCGCCTCGACCAAATACCATTTGAAGACACGTAGGGGCACCAGCCTGGCGGTTTCAATGCCAACTGCCGCGACATCGCCCATCGCACCGCAAACAGATGTGTGGGTGTCCTGGCCGGTGCATCAGGGCTTTTTGCTGCCTGCCGGAGGTTAAGCGGCAGCATCAGGAATGTGACAATAACAATCCAGAGGGAAACAAAATGGATAACGCATTTCAAAAAGACTGCCTCGAGATACTGGCCAGCAAGGTCGAGAATGGTGAAATCAGCCGGCGGCGTTTCACGCAGATGGCGGCGATGCTGCTTGCCGGAGCGCCCGCACTTCTGCGTTCGACCAAATCCTCCGCCCAGGCCAAGGAGCTTGTCCTGGTCAATTGGGGCGGCGATGCCATGACCGCCTATGACAAGGCCTATGGTCAGCCCTTCACCAAGGAGACGGGCATTCCCGTCAAGATGGACGGCTCTGGCCCGACGGAAGGCGCCATCACTGCCCAGTTCAAGAGCGGTAAGCCGAGTTGGGACCTGCTGGACATAGACCCGTTCTCCGGAATATCGCTCGGCAAGCAGGGGATGCTTGAGGAAATCGATTATAAAATCGTCGACAAGAGCAAGATGCGGCCAGGCTTCGGCTGGGATCATGCTGCTTCGACTTATTTCTTCTCCTATATCATTGCCTATGACTCTTCGAAATTCGGCGACCAGGTGCCGACCGGCATGGCCGACTTCTTCGACGTCAAAAAATTCCCCGGCAAACGATCGCTCTACAAGTGGGGATCGGCGATGTGGGAAGCAGCTCTACTCGCCGATGGAGTTGCACCTGAGAAACTTTACCCGCTGGATCTCAAGCGCGCGCATGACAAGATCGCGGCGTTCAAGGAAAACGTCGTGGCCTATTGGGGCGGCGGCGCCGAAAGCCAGTCAGTGCTGATGGACGGCGAAGCGTCGATGGCGATCATCTGGTCCACACGGGCACAACTGCTCGAACAGGATTCCGGCGGCAACATCAAATTCATCTGGGATCAGGGCCTGATTTCGCCCGGCGCGCTTGGCGTAATGAAGGGCAATCCCGGCGGCAAGGACAATGCGATGAAATTCATAGCAAGCGCCCAGACGCCGGAACGCCAGCTGGAAATGTTCAACCTGCTCGGTCAGGGTCCAGCCAATCCGGCGACCGATGCGCTGATCCCGGCCGACAAAAAGCGGGTGAACTGCGTCGATCCGGCCAATATGACGAAGCAGATCCCGCTCAATATGGAATGGTATGCTGAAAACTACGGCAAGGCGTTCGACGAATATACGAAAGTCATCTCGGCTTGAGGCGCGCGGCGCGAGAGTGAACGCTCTCGCGCCGCTTCGTTGACTTTTTCACCACACGAAGGACTCTGAATGACCGGGAAGTCAGCCACCTCCAGAAAAATGTTGCTGTTGGCACCGCTGCTGCTGTTCCTCGGGCTTGCCTATGTGGTTCCCTTTCTTGGTGTTGTTCGCTGGAGTTTCACGCTGCCGGAGCCGGGGGTGGGCCAATACCGCGCGCTGCTCACCGACCCCCTCGTCCAGTCGGTTTTCGCCCGCACCCTGCGCATCTGCCTGGTCGTGACCGCCGCAACACTCGTCATGGCCTATGCCATCGCCTATGTCTGGGTGCGCGGCAGTTCGGTGCAGCGCATGCTGGCGGAGTTCTGCATCCTCGTCCCCTTTTGGATCTCGGTTTTGACGCGCGCCTTCGGCTGGCTGGCAATGTTGTCGAACCGCGGTCTTATCAACACATGGTTGCAGTCCGCCGGCATCATCAGCGAACCTCTGGCGCTGGCACGCAACGAGCTCGGTGTCATCATCGGCATGACGCATTTTCTCATTCCCTTTGCGGTGTTCCCGATTGCCTCAGCTATGCGCAGTATCGACGAGCGTGTCCTGCTGGCGGCACGCGGCATGGGTGCATCGCGTATCCGCATCTTCTGGACCGTCTTCGTACCGCTCACCTATGGCGGACTGATCGGCGCGGCGCTTATCGTCTTCGTCTTCGCGCTCGGCTTTTTCGTCACGCCGGCCATCCTCGGCGGCGGCCGCAGCGTCATGGTGGCGGAACTCGTTTATCTGCGCATTTTCCAGAGCCCGGATTGGGGTCTCGGTGCGGCCATCAGCGTCGTTCTGGTGCTGTTCATCGGCGTGCTCCTCGCGCTGATGCGGCGCTTCATCAAACCTGCGCACCTGGTGGGATAGGATCATGCCATCATCCCGTCCCGGCCCCGTTCTGCTCATCGCCGCAACAGCTGTCGCCCTGTTCCTGCTGATGCCGCTGATTGCCGTCGTACCGGTATCGTTCACACCGGCACGCTTTCTCTCCATGCCGTCCGGGACCCTGTCGCTGCGGCACTATCAGGCGTTGATCGATAATCCGGCCTGGGGCCAAAGCATCCTGCTCAGCCTGCGCATCGGCATTCTGTCGAGTGCCATCGCAACGGCGCTGGCCACCATGTTCGGGCTCGGTATCTGGATGTTCCAGCCGCGATTTGCTGCGGTACTGATCGGCTTCGTGCTCCTGCCACTGGTGGTACCGCCCGTTGTCTCCGCCATGACGCTGTATTTCCTGATGACCACCCTTTCGGCTTTCAACAACTGGATCGGCTATGACACCTGGCTCGGCGTTGCATTGGCGCATGCCGTGATGATCACGCCGTTCGCGGTCGTCCTCATCCTGGTTGCCCTTTATCAGGTCGACCGCCGCATCGACCTTGCTGCGCGCGGCCTTGGCGCCAATCTGGCGACACGCGCCTTCAGGATCATCATCCCCAATATCAAGTTCGGCATCGCGACGGCCGCGCTGTTGTCTTTCGTGCTTTCGTGGGAAGAGATCGGTGTCACCCTGTTTATCACCAGTGTAAACGCCATCACCCTGCCCCGCCTGATGTGGATGGGGCTGCGCGACAATATCGATCCGGCAATCGCCGCCATCTCCGTCTTGCTGATCGTGATCACGGCGGTCATACTTGGCTTTCAGATCTTCATCGAAAGACGCGGAGCGTCAGAACCCCAATGATCGCCGGCGACATTCTAGCTGACCTGCGTGAAATCGTGGGGGCAAGCGGCCTGAAGACCGGCGACGCGCTCAGTGTTCTTGATCCCGGGGCCGACCAGCACAATCTCGACGCCGGTGTCATGGTAGTCCCGCAAAATACCGCGCAGGTCGCATCCATCCTTCGTTTTTGCAACGAACACCGCATTGCCGTCGTGCCGCATGGCGGGCGCACAGGATTGGCAGGTGGCGCCGTATCGGCGATTGGAGAAATCATCCTGTCGCTCTCCGCCTTGAACAGGATCAGATCCCTCACCGCTTCCGCCGGCACCGCCATCGTCGAAAGCGGTGTCACACTGCAGGCGTTGCAAGAGGCTGCAGCGCGGGTGAACCTTTCCACCGGCATCGATATAGCTTCGCGCGGCAGCGCCACGATTGGCGGCATGATCTCGACCAATGCTGGCGGCATGGATGCTTTCCGTCATGGCGTCATGCGTCAACGCGTGCTTGGCCTCGAAGTCGTACTGCCGGATGGTTCCATCATGAGCGACATGGCACAGGTCACCAAATCCAACGAAGGGTACGACCTCAAGCAATTGTTCGTTGGCGCGGAAGGCACACTCGGGGTCGTCACACGCGCCGTCATCAGGCTTGCACCTGGCGACGAATTCACCGCCACGGCGCTCGTTGCGTGCCCCTCCGCAACCGATGCAGTCGCACTATTCCAAACACTGCAGCGCAATCGCAGCCTTAATCTCCTGCGCGCGGAATTTATGGCGCGGGAGTATTTTGCGCTGGCTTCGAGCAACCTCGGTCCCGCTTCATTGGCTGCCTTCACCCGTGCGCCCGCCTACATCATTATTGAGAGCGATGCTACCGATCAGCAAATTGCGCAAACGGCGCTGGAAGAGGCGCTGGCGGCAGCGATCGACGCAGGTCTTGTCCTCGATGCGATCCTCGCCCAAAGTGAGAAAGAGCGGAACGAAATCTGGAACATTCGCGAAGACAGCAATGTGGTCACGCGCGTCTGTCCGCACGGCTACTGGTTCGATATTTCCATTCCCTTGCAACATCTTGAAAGCTGGTTGACGCAATTCAACAACGGCATCGCCGCGTTAGGATCCGATATAAAAGGCTTCGCATTCGGCCACCTGGGCGATGGCAACCTGCATATCGGTGTTGCAGGTGAAACCGCAAAACCCGACAAAGACAAAATAAAATCAATTGTCTACGCAAATATACGCGAGACAGGCGGATCATTTTCCGCCGAGCACGGAATTGGACTCGAAAAGAAGCCGGAATTGCATGCGCTCATCGATCCGGTGAAGCTCAGGCTCATGCAGTCGATCAAGCAGATGATCGATCCCAACGGCATCATGAATCCAGGAAAGATCATTGGATAAGGAGCTTACTCGCCCAATCTCCGGAACAACCCGTCAATTAACCTCAATGGAGCAGGTTGACGCCGCAATTCGAAAAGCTATAAAGGCCGCGTGTAACGCACTGGAAACCAGAGTCTGGTTGTTCGCCCGTTGAAAAGCGGCAAGCGCTATACGAGGCTGGAAGAGTGGCCGAGTGGTTTAAGGCAACGGTCTTGAAAACCGTCGTGCGGGGAACCGTACCGTGAGTTCAGAATCTCACCTCTTCCGCCAGTTACCGATATAAGTGCGAACCTTTGGATCATTTGCAGATGTCGCCATTTTTGGCAATCGGCGTGGCGGGCGTTGACCTGTTGCCCTTCTTGCCGTCGTTGAACTGCTCGATTGTGATGGCTCGCGCCAGCAACTGAGGTCACAAGGTGGTCAAAAAGTGCGGAGGAAATTCAAACCGCACTCTTGAGATTGACGCGCTTTTCCAAGTCGGCTGCACTTTCCTTGCGCTCGCTGTATCGATCCGTCAGGTATCCGGAAGTATCTCGTGTCAGTAGAGTAAATTTGACCAGTTCCTCCATCACATCGACGACGCGATCATAATAGGCCGACGGCTTCATGCGGCCGTTCTCGTCGAACTCCTGGTAGGCTTTGGCCACCGATGATTGGTTGGGAATCGTGATCATCCGCATCCAGCGCCCGAGCACCCGCATTTGGTTGACGGCATTGAACGATTGCGAACCGCCTGACACCTGCATGACCGCAAGCGTACGCCCTTGGGTGGGCCTGATCGAACCCATTGCCAGCGGTATCCAGTCGATTTGCGATTTCATCACACCTGTCATCGCTCCGTGGCGTTCCGGACTGGTCCAGACTTGGCCCTCCGACCACAGAGATAGTTCGCGCAGTTCCTGCACCTTCGGATGGTCGACCGGCGCGTCGTCAGGCAACGGCAACCCGGCCGGATCGTAAATGCGGGTTTCGGCTCCAAAATGCTCCAGCAGCCGCGCCGCCTCTTGCGTCAGGAGCCGGCTATATGAGACTTTCCGCAACGATCCATAGAGAAGCAAAATGCGCGGACAGTGCGTGGATCGCGGAGGAGAAAGCTTCGATGGTTCCGGCACCTGCAGCGCATCGGATTGAATATTCGGCAGATCAGCCAACACGCTTTCCTTCGGTATCGATTACGACCTCGCCATCTTCCTTTGTGAACGCCCCCTGTTGCGACCTTGGCAGAATGTCGAGGACCACTTCCGACGGCCGACTGAGACGCACACCTTTCTCCGTGACGACAAAAGGACGATTGATCAAGATCGGATGGGCTTCCATCGCGTCGAGCAGTTGCTCGTCGGTCAACGTCTTGTCATCCAGACCGAGTTCGGCATACGGGGTGCCTTTTTCGCGGATGGCTTGCCGGACCGTCAGTCCGGCTCTGCGGATCAAGTCTTTGAGCTCCTGACGGCTGGGTGGCGTTTTTAGATATTCGATGACGATCGGTTCGATGCCCACATTGCGGATGAGAGCCAATGTGTTGCGGGACGTGCCGCAAGACGGATTGTGGTAGATGGTGACGTTCATGGTCATTCAGCACCTTTCAGGTTGTTGAGCGCTTGGGTGGCGGGTTTCTGATCTGTCAGTATCCAACTGGCCAGCGCCATAGCCAGCAGAGCGCCGAGGAACTCTGCAATAATGAAGCCAGGCAAATCGGCGGGCCGGATGCCCGCGAAGGTGTTCGACAGGGCCCGTGCGATCGCGACGGCCGGATTGGCAAACGATGTCGAGGCCGTGAACCAGTAGGCGGCGGTAATGTAGAGTCCGACCAGCCAGGGTATTGCATCCGGCCGGAAGCGGAGGCCGGCAAGAATGGTAAAGACGAGTCCGAAGGCCGCCACGGCTTCCGCAAGCCACTGTCCCGTCCCGGTGCGAACCGTGGCCGAAACTTCGATGATTGGAAGTTCGAACATCGCGTGGGCTATGAGTGATCCGGCCATGCCACCCGCGATCTGGGCAACGATATAGAGAAATGATGCATTCGCCTCGATATCCCGCCGTAGCGCGAAGACCATCGTCACCACCGGATTGAAATGCGCGCCCGAGATTGGTCCGAGGATGGTGATCAGCACCACCAGGATCGCGCCAGTGGGGATCGTATTGCCGAGCAGGGAAAGTGCCACATCGTTGGTCAGTCGGTCGGCCATGATTCCCGAACCGACGACAGTGGTAACGAGCATCGCCGTGCCGAGTGCTTCTGCCGCGAGGCGGCGGGACAGGTCGGGTATTACAGCCATTAAGCCACCTTCGGCAGATTGCGGCCAATTTCGGACGAACAGATGGCTTGAGATATGTCCGCCATCGCATGGCCGAGCATGATACCGAGGACGTTGCACGAGGACACACACAGCGGGAGATAACGGTCGAATTCGAACATTGTATCTCCTTAGAGGGAAACGCGTCGGGTCAATACTAACGCCGTCGAAGGACAGAGACTGGAGGCCTGAGGAGTAGCCAGGATTTCAGATGGTGCCGCTGCCCTGTCGACGACGTGGAAGCCCAACTTGCCAAAAAACGGCGCAATGTCGGTCGTCAGCAAATAGCCTGACTCCGCACCCTCCGCTTCTGCGAGGCGAAGCAACAGACGCGTGATAGCACTGCCGTGACCCTTTTTCCGCAGCTGTTCTGGCACTGCGATTGAGCGCAGCAGAGCATTCTTGCCGTAAATTTCGATGCCGCCATAGCCGATGGCAGCGCCGTTCTTGTCGAAGAAGCGAAAAAATGTTCCGCTCGACTCATTGAGATCTTCGACTGGGAGCGACGCAGCGCGCAGCGCGTCCCTAAAGGCAACGTCGGATGCAGAAATCTCGTGGGCTTCGATCTTTTCGCGACGGCCAATGGCCTGCAGCTGTGTTGTTAGCCACAAATGGTCGATAGAGTCCAACGGCAGGTTTAGAAACGCGCCGATCCGGTTCTTCATGTAGCGTGCCGCCAATGAAAACGCAGTCTCCTTTTCGATATCGGTTCCCTCGACCACGGCCGGATCCTCGATACCCCAATGAGCCGTGACGGGCTGACCCGGCCAGACCGGGCACGTTTCGCCTGCGGCGGTGTCGCAGACCGTAAAGATGAAATCCATCTTCGGAGCGCCCGGGACAGCGAATTCATCCCAGCTTTTCGATCGAAAGCTTTCAGTTGGATAGCCGAGCGCGTCAAGAACCTTCAGCGCGAACGGGTTCACTTCACCCTTCGGCTGGCTTCCTGCGGAGAAAGCCCGAAAGCGGCCCTTGCCTTCCTTGGTCAAAATGGATTCAGCGAGGATCGAACGAGCAGAATTCCCAGTGCAGAGAAAGAGGACATTGTAGACATGGTCAGCCATTGAATCTCTCCTTGGGCGGACAACACGGAACGATGTCGGCGATGAGCGGTGCGCAGATATCCGGATGTCCGGCACAGCAATCCCTCAGAAGGAAATTGATCGCCTCGCGAAGGTTCTCGAAGTTGACCCGGTAAATGATCGAACGGCTCTGCCGTTCCGAAGAGATCAATCCTGCCCTAGACAGGATCGCAAGATGCGTCGACATGGTGTTCTGAGGCACGTCGAGAATTCGGGAGACTTCGCCGGCTGCGATCCCGTCGGGCTCATGCATGACGATGAGCTTGAACGCATCCATGCGAGTAGGTTGTGCAAGAGCCGAAAAGGCTTCGATGGTGCGATCTTTTTCCATATATCGGGATTTACCGATATTATGCTAGGCCGTCAAGGTTCTTCGGCTCGAGTCGCGGCTATGGGCGGAATCTTCGGCTTGCGGCCGCCAGACCTCCCTGATTGCCGGGACAGTGATGCATGGGAGGCGTCTGCCGCTTAGGACGTGGTTTCTGGTGCCTACCGGTGTGGGACCCGCAGCGGTGCTCAATTAATCGAGAAGAATGAAGCAGTGTCCTCCGTGTTGTTCATTTGTCGTTCAGGGGACAGAGCGTATGTTTAATTTTCAGTTAACATGTTGAATGCCTTCCGAAGCTTGGACCTTCGATTGGAGGACAAAATGAGAAGATTGATTTCAGGACTTTGCGCAGTCCTGCTGACGGCCGGGACGTTTGGCGTCGTCGAAACGCCAAGCGCTGCACCGCTGATAATTCAGCCACCGTTGGAAACGACAACTGCTCCAGTTGCGAACGGTGAGAAAGTCCACTACCGTCGATACTATCATCGTCATTGGAATCGTGGCCGCCACCTTGGATGGAACCGTCGATATTATCGTGGTCGCTATTATCGCCGTCCGTATTATCGCCCATACCGCCCATACTATTATCGACCATACTATGATCCCTACTAGGCGATCCGTATTATTATGGTCGCAGAAACGGCGTTTACCTTGAATTCAACCTAAGGTGAGCAGAGCGCCTCGACGAGGTTTCTAGCCAAAAGGCTGGAAGTTAGATTAAGCATGTGCCCGCTCCACCTTTTGATGCAGCGGGCACGAATGAGAGCGTCAAGTCGGCGAACATTCCTTCGATTTATATGTCATCTGCTTAACGTTATCCCGAGCGTCCGGCGAACAGCCAGAGCAACTCTTTACGACTCAGGCCGCGTTCAAGCTGTCTGATGCTTCTGGTCGGGCTGATCACGGACCGAAAGCCAATTTACCTTTTCCAAAGCTCAGTCAATTCGGTACCATGGTCCGGTTCATAAGGGATGTGGGTAGCGGCATAATGGTGGTGTCTGTCGATAACGCAGAAAATCGGCCCGAGACGGGGAAAACCGCTTCTCAGCAACAGCAGTCTGTTCCGGTCGAGACCGAGTTGAAACTGCATTGTGATCCCGAGACGCTAGTCCAATTGAGAAATTCACCCGTTATCCTTCAGTTCTCACGCAACAAGGGAAATTTCCGGCGGCTTGAAGCGACGTACTACGACACGGCAGATTATCAACTACTTTGTGCCGGCCTGACCCTCCGTGTTCGACGCAGCGGAAGGCGTTATGTGCAAACGATTAAACGCCTGTCAGACAAGGATCGGCTTTCCCGCGACGAATGGGAAGCCTCCGTGGCGGCGCTTCAACCTGATCTTGGCGCATTGCCGACCGCCGAAATCGACGAGATTTTCAGCAAGATCACCGTCAATCAGTTGGTGCCGATTTTTATCACCAAGGTTCGGCGGCATACGATCGCTGTTGACTTAACCGATGGACAAATCGAGGTGGCCTTCGATGAAGGATTGATCGAGGCAGGAGCCCTGCAGGAGCCTATATCGGAGATCGAACTCGAATTGAAACAGGGCAAGGCCGCGACTCTTTACCAGCTTGGACTGGCATTGATGGATGTTTCCTCGCTGCGTGTCGCAACGCAGTCGAAATCGGCCCGCGGCTATGCCCTTGCTTTAGGCAGTCAACCCGCTGCCTGTAAGGCGGGTAAGTCTAATTTGCGCGGCGGTGAGACTGTCGACGAGGGGATCGCCACGTTGTTGTCAGCATGCCACAACCAGATCCTGGCAAATCTTTGCCCGGCCGCAATCGGACGAGAACCGGAAGCTGTTCACCAACTGCGCGTCGCCTTGCGGCGACTGCGCGCGGCGCTTTACCTGTTGCGCCGCGAATTTGATGCTCCGTCGCTGCAGGCGCTCGACACGCAAGCCCAACGCTTTGCCCACGGGTTGGATTCAGCGCGGAATTGGGATGTCTTTATCGGCTCGACGCTTCCGGCGATCGAAAAGGCAGGCCTCGTTGACATTGAATTTTCAGGTCTGCATGCGAATTCCATGCCCTTTCATGACCAAGCGTACCTGCAGGTGCGGGAGGCAATCTCCGACCGCCAAACCAACCGTTTCCTATTGTCGCTGGGGCTCGCCATCGAACAACGAAGCTGGCGCAGCGATATCGAAAGTAAGGATCTCGCCACATTGGCTGACCCCATCGAGACGCTCGCGGCGCGCGTCCTTGCCGGGCTTGAGCGCAAGGCAAGAAAGCGCGGACGTCATTTTCGTCATATGCAACCGGAAGCACGACACAAATTACGGATTCTGTTGAAGAAATTTCGTTACGCGATGGAATTTTTCCAGCCGCTCTATGGCAATCAGGCGGCCACCCAAAAATATCTCAAGTCCCTCTCGCGACTGCAGGACGCACTCGGCGTGGCTAACGACATCCAGACCACGCGGGGATTGTTATCCGATGTGCGTGAAACGACAGAGGATTCCAACGTGCAACGTGCGATTGGCGCAGTGATTGGCTGGCAGGGCCATGTTGCGATTTCCGGGGCCGGCGGATTGAACAGATGCTGGCGCAAGTTTCTGCACACCAAATCGTTCTGGCCGCACTGACCCGCCTGATGCAAGACCCCTAATCCCGATAATTCATTCAGAATGACCGCTTGGAGGGTGCTATCTGTCCTTGCCCATGGCAATCGGTTTGCTGTCGGCATCCGCAAGCGCTGTCTTGACCGCGTTGAGAAACTCCTCGGGGCTATCGATAGAGACCGTGACACTCTTTGCTTTGTTGAAAGCATTCAGCCCGGAAAGCTTGAGCTGCCCGGTGTCCTGATCGTATCTCATTTCCTGTAGTTCTCTGAGGCGCATCTTCTCTTCCAATTGTCACGACGGGCGTCACATATCCGCAATGTCTCTGTCACAATCAAGAGTCGAAACGGTAAATCACGCCCGTTTTGGCCGCTACAGGCTTCAGGACCAAGCTGCAGGCGGAGCCTGCCTTCGAGCCGCTGGATCGACGGCACGGTTTTGATCACGACAAAACTTTAAATTACCGTCACGCGATCATGGCATAAAGGGATAAAACGGGCGCAACAGTTGGCCAAATTTGGAGTGGTGCGATGACTTATTCGAAGGACAAGGGCGAAAATACGGATTGGCTGGAAGCAGAGCTCGCCGATACGCTCGACGAGGACTACGAACTCGAACTTTCCGAACCGGCGCTATCGGAGGAAATCCGCAAGATCTATCGCAAGGCGCATCCGCCATCGATGCCGCGCATAGACTATTTCCGCGCCTTGCTTTCGCTGCAGGCAGAGCTGATCAAGCTGCAGGACTGGGTCGCTTATCACAAAGAGAAGGTCGTCGTGATCTTCGAGGGGCGCGATTCTGCCGGCAAAGGCGGTGTCATCAAGCGGATCACCCAGCGGCTGAATCCGCGCATTGTGCGGGTGGTGGCGCTGCCTGCCCCGTCCGACCGCGAAAAAGACCCAGTGGTATTTCCAGCGCTATGTGCCGCATCTGCCTGCCGGCGGCGAGATCGTGCTCTTCGACCGCTCATGGTACAACCGCTCGGGCGTCGAGCGGGTCATGGGATTTGCCACCGAAGACCAGGTTGCGGAATTTTTCCATGATGTACCCGAATTCGAACGCATGCTGGTGCGCTCCGGCGTCCGTCTGGTGAAGTATTGGTTTTCCATCACCGACGAAGAGCAGCAGATGCGGTTTCTTGTGCGCATCCACGACCCCTTGAAGCAGTGGAAACTGTCACCCATGGATCTGCAATCGCGCGTGCGCTGGGAAGCCTACACCAAGGCCAAGGAAGAGACCTTCGCCCGCACCAATATTCCCGAAGCGCCGTGGTATATCGTCGAGGGCAATGACAAGAAGCGGGCCCGCCTGAATTGCATGGATCATCTCCTGCAACAAATTCCCTATGAGGATGTTCCACACGAGGACATCACGCTGCCCCAGCGGGTGTTCAATCCAGACTACGAGCGAAAGGTCTTGCCGCCGGAACTCTACGTCCCCTCAAAATACTGATCGGGTTGGGAAACAGGCCGCCGAAGCATAAATGATCGCTGCCGCTGGCACCTTCGCGTGGCAAGTTAATGGGCGTCCCGTCTACGACTACTACCGCTCTAGCGATTTCGTAACCCTTGGTTCGCCCGTTGTGGACATTCCCCATTCGGAGTGATCGGACATGACTTCAATACGAGATCTGACCGTCCACGAGCTGCCCGGTCGATGGGGAAAGTTCGCGTTTCAACACGTCGCGAGCCTCGCCGCTGATGACCGAGACCGGAGCGGCAACGGCCACACGGGCCGCCGACCCGGCAAAGTTGGCAGCCGCCACCCCCGCGCGATCCGCGAATGACGCCTCTCGTCCCGATAGCGATTGCCCGGCCAGCCGTCTCCCAAGCAGGCGTACGATCTCAGGACTATCGGCAAAGGCATTGTGGCCGAGCGGATCGTTCGAGGCGATGGCGCTCGTGTCGATGACCGAAACGCCAAGTTTATCAAGTACAGAGGCATATGGTTTGAGATCTGCACCACCGACGCGGTCGACGCCGCCGGAGAGCCAGCCAGAGACCTCCAGAGCCTTGTCGCGCGTCGATGTCAGGATCGCAAAATGCGGCCGTTTTGGTCCCATTTCGATGAACTGGCGGCGAAACACATCGATATCGATGTCTGGCGATGCAAGGATGACATTTTTGATCTTGGCCGGGATAGATTTTTCGCGCATGGCAACCCCGCGCAGTGCCTCCGCCGCGAGCCAGGTCCCCATCGAATGCGCGAGGATGGTTACGTCGTCGACATCGGGGCTCCGGGTCGCCTGAAGGATCAGGTCCTCCAGGGCTCGTCGCGAGTAGTTGGCGCTTTCCTTGTCATAAAGGTAGTCGAAAACCCGCGCCCGCGATGGCCAGGCGAAGAGAATTGGTGCCGCATCGGTGCCCGAGGTCGTGAACGATCTGGGCGAAGCGAAAGACGGCGTCGGCGTAGGTATTGTTGAAGCCATGGACAAAGATGAGCACCTGCCGCTTGGCGTTACGGTTCTTGCGAAACCACTTGAAAGCCTGTCCTTCCGTCGCAACCTTGCCGGCTTCAAGGACTGCAAACTCCTTTTGCGGATTCGGCGGTAGGCGTGAGGGCCATTGCACCTTGCCGATCTTGCGGTTTCGATCTGGAGGAATGGAGACGGAGACGTTGTTGAGCGAGATCGCCGTTCCGCGCTCGCCCGAATAGAGCCGACCGGGATCGTCCGATGATTTGCGCGTCGTCGCTACCAGCATGTTCACCCGGCTGGCATCGCTTGCGGTCACGGCCACTTGAGGCTGCAGGACGTTTTCCACCCGGGTCGCGCATCCGGTTATGGCGATGCACATGAGCACCGCCACCGAAAGCAGTTGAGGAGCGCATCTTCGAAAGAGGGCGGAAGACATTCTGGCGTCCATCTCAGTGCTCCTCGATCTCACGCGGTATCCGGAACCAGGCGACATAAAGCGCCGGCAGGAAAAGTAGCGTCAGCGCCGTTCCCACGACGATGCCGCCCATCATTGCGTAGGCCATCGGTCCCCAGAAGATCTCGTGCGAGATAGGGATCAGCGCCAAGGTCGCCGCAGCCGCGGTCAGCATGATCGGCCGCATGCGATGTTCGGTCGCCTCGACGACCGCCTTCCATGGCGACATTCCCTCCGCTCGCAATTCCTCGATCTGCACGATCAGGATCACCGAGTTGCGGATGAGGATTCCGACGAGCGCGAGCACGCCAAGGAGGGCAACGAAGCCGAGCGGGGCATGGCTCAGATAAAGGGCCGCGACCACGCCGATGAGGGCCAATGGGGCAACAGAGAACACCAGGAACAGCCTGTGGAAGCTCTGAAGCTGCACCATCAGCAGTGTTGCCATGACGAGGAGCATGGCCGGGATGACGCGCGCGATCGGACCTTGCGATTTGGCACTTTCCTCGACTGCGCCGGCGACTTCGACGTGATAGCCTGCCGGCAACGTCTTTTCGAACGCCGCAATCTTGTCGGTGAGCGCTTTGACAATGGTTGCCGGCTGCGTCGTATCGCTGATCCCGGCCTTGACGGTGATCGTCGGGAGCCTGTCGCGCCGCCAGACCGTCGGCTGTTCGAGCTCATAGCGGAACGTTGCGACCGACGACAATGGCACCGGCTGGCCGCTGCTGGCTTGGAGCTGCAGGTCGAGCAGCGTGCCGATCGAGCCGCGCTCCTTTTCCGCGGCACGGCCGACGACATCGACGAGATAGATGTCGTCTCGGACCTGCGTGACCGAGTCTCCTTGAACGACGGTGTTGAGCGCCATGGCGATGTCCTGGGACGAGACGCCAAGCTGGCGCGCCTTGTCCTGCATCACGTCGATCTTCACAACGCGCGCCGGTTCATTCCAGTCAAAGGCAAGGTTCTTGAGGGAAGGATTGGTGCCGACGACAGACCCCAGTTTTTGTGCCAGATCACGCACCGTCTGAAGATCCTCGCCGGACACGCGGTACTGAATCGGCTTGCCGACGGGGGGTCCGATTTCGAGGAGCTTCACATAGGCGTCAGTTCCGGGAAAGGTCTTCTGAAGGTAAGCTTCGACGTCCTTCTTCAGCTTGTCGCGGACATCGAGCCCTTTGGTGACGATGACGGTCTGCCCGAAGGCAACGTCGGCCGGCTGGACATCGAAGGAAAGAACGAAGCGGGGCGCGCCCCGTCCGACATAGGTCGACCAATGCTCGACCGCAGGGTTGCCGGCTAACACCTCGCGCTCGAATTGCCCCATCTGACCGCCTGTTTCGGCAATCGAACTGTTCTGCGGCAGGTTCCAGTCAATGATGAGTTCCGGACGGTCGGAGCTCGGGAAGAACTGCTGCTGCACCATCGACAGGCCGACGACCGATCCGGCAAAGAGGAGAACCGTGGCGATGATCGTCATCCAGCGCCAGCGCAGGCAGAATTGTAGCAAGCGCGAAAATACCTTCGCGGACCGGCCCTTGTGTTGTGCATGCTTCTTCATCGACTTGGGCAGCAAGGTCACGCCGATAAGGGGCGTGAACACTACAGCAACGATCCAGGATACGATGAGTGATACGGCGATGACGACGAAGAGGGTGAAGGTGAACTCGCCGGCGCTGCTTTTGTTGAACGCGACCGGGATGAATCCCGCGACGGTCACGAGCGTGCCGGTGAGCATCGGGAAGGCTGTGGACGTGTAGACATAGGTAGCCGCCTTGGTGAGACTGTCACCCAATTCCAGACGTGCCACCATCATCTCAACCGCGATCATGGCGTCGTCAACGAGAAGGCCGAGCGCGATGATGAGCGCTCCGAGCGAAATCCGCTGCAGCGAAATGCCAAAATAGAGCATCACCATGAAGGTGATGGCCAAAACGAGCGGAATAGCGATCGCCACGACAAGCCCCGCACGGAACCCGAGACTGATGAAACTGATCGCAAGCACGATGGCGACCGCCTCGAACAGCGCTTTTGTGAAGCCTCCCACTGCCTCGTGAACCACCTCCGGCTGGTCGGAGACCTGTTCGACCGAAACGCCAATGGGAAGATCCTGAACGATCCTGGTCATGGTCTTTTCCAGCGCTTCGCCGAAGGCCAGCAGGTTTCCGCCTGTCTTCATGCCAATCGCCAACGCGATTGCCGGCTTCCCGTTGAAGCGGAAAAGAGAGCTTGGCGGATCGACGTAGCCGCGACTGATGCTGGCGACGTCGGTCAGCGCAAAGAAGCGGTCGTTTACCCTCAGATTAATGCCGCGCAGGGTATCTTCGGAGAGAAATCGGCCGCCGACGCGCAAGGCGATGCGCTCCGGACCCGCCTCGACGAAACCGGACTGTGTCACGGCGTTTTGCGCTTGCAGTGCCGAGATGATTGCGGCGCGGTCGAGGCCAAGGGCAGCGATCTTGCGGGTTGAGAACTCGAGATAAATAACCTCGTCCTGCTCGCCGACGATGTCGACCTTGCCCACATCCGGTAGTTTGAGGATCTGGGTTCGGGCGTTCTCGGCGAAATCACGCAACTCCCGCTGACTTAGCCCGTCGTCGCTAAAGGCAAAAATATTGCCGTAGACGTCGCCGAACTGATCATCGAAGAACGGACCAACCACCCCTTGGGGGAACTCGTGCCTGATATCGTCAATCAGGTTGCGGACCCGCGACCAGGTCGGCTTGACGTCCTGCGCGTTCGTCTTCGGCAGCAGATCGACGAAGACGATCGTCTGTCCGGCGGTGGTGATACTGCGGGTATGCTCGAGATTGTCGAGTTCCTGCAGCTTCTTTTCGATGCGGTCGGTGACCTGCTGCGTCACTTCCTGGGCGGACGCGCCGGGCCACTGGGCCTGGATCACCATCGTTTTAATTGTGAAGGACGGGTCTTCCTCGCGGCCGAGGGCCATGTAGGCATACGCGCCGGCCACTGCGAAGATGATCATAAAATACCAGACGAGCGAGCGATGCTCGAGTGCCCAGTCTGAAAGGTTGAACTTGTTCACGGGCGCTGCTCCTGTTGTGTTCTCACGGCCTGCCCCTCGGCCAGCTGGTTGACGCCCGCGACGACCACTTCTTCTCCGTCCTTGAGCCCAGAGAGGACCCGGATGGAGCGGACGCCAGTCGGGGAGATGTCGAGTCGTACGGGTCTGAGTGAAACGGTGTGGGTTGCGGGGTCGACAACCCAGACACGGTCAGTGCCATCGCTCTTGACGAGCGCCGTTGCAGGCAGCACGACGGGCAGCCCCTGTTGCGCCTTTGGCGGCGTAGCGGTGACCACCGAACCAAGACGGAAAACATCCGGTGCTTTATCGATGGCGATTTTCAGCCTGTGGGTGCGGGTACCGGCATCGGCCTGCGGGCCGATCTCGCGCAGGACGCCTGAGGTCCGCAGCGTGTCATCGAGCTGGAGGGCGATGTCGAAATGGTCGCCCACGCGCACAGACCGGAGATACTCTTCCGGAACGTCGACGATCACGTCACGCTGGTCAAGGCGAGCGAGTGTGAGGACTGGCTCGCCGGCGGTTGCCGTCTGTCCGACTTCAACGGACGTGGCCGCCACAACACCATCGAACTCGGCCTTGAGCTCGGCATAACCAAGCTGCTCACGTGCCTTAGCGAGGCCGGCATTGGCCTTTGCCACGTTAGCCTGCGCCGATTTCAACTCCTGCTCGGCAAGATCCAGATCCGCGGCACTCGCGGCGCTCGTCGACGCCAGCCTCTGCTTGCGCTCCTGCGTCAACAGGGCGTTCCCACGGTGCGCTTCAGCGCTGCGCAGATCGGCTTCGGCGCTGCGGACGGCGAGTTCAAGCGCGAGCGGATCAATCCCGGCCACGACGTCGCCGGCACGCACGAGGTCGCCCACACCCGCTTTGCGTGATACGACGCGCCCCAACGTGCGGAATGCGAGATCGGTTTGCACTCCCGCCTGGACGACGCCAGGAAAGCGCACTGTCTGCGCCTGCGTTGCGCTGGCGGCTACGGACTTGACGGGGCGCGGTCCAGCCAGCTCGCCAGAGCTGGCGTCCTGATTGCAGCCGGCAAGAAGAGCGACTAACGCAAGGACTGAAATCGAGCAATGAAAGCGGCAATGGGACATCTTATTTGTCCTCCCAGGCCACGGTTTGACCTTCCTTGAGAAACTTTCCTCCCTCGGTGATGATCAGGTCCTGCGGGGCGATACCGCCGGACGCGATCACGTCGCGATCGCGGTATCTTGCGACTGCGATCTTCCGGAGTGAGACAGAACTGCTGCCCGGGGCGACGAGCCACACGGCGGGCTCGCCTTTGGCGGAGGCGATAGCGCTCGCAGGCAAAACGATCCCCTGGCGTGGCGGCGAGCGGAACTCGCCGACAACGGGCGTGCCGAGCGGCCATTGCGCATCTTCGGGGAGTGCCACCTTGATACGGATGGTTCCGGTTCTCGTGTCGATGAAGGGAGAGACCTCCCTCACCGTCGCCCGCGCTCCGGGGGTGCGATCCGACACCGGTGCAACATCGACACCGGATAACGGCTGACCTTCGAGGAAAAAGGCCTCGAAGATATTGAAAACGGCGTCCCGGGGCCCGTTATGGGCAAGTGTGAAGGCGGGCTGCGCCGCCGACACCACCCGGCCCACCTCGATGTCCCGCGCGGTTATGATCCCGTCGGCGTCGGCTTTCAGTTTGGTGTAGGAAAGAGCATCCTCCGCCGTCCCCAGCGCCACTTCGGCAGCTTCCAGGGAGGCCCGCGCCGTGCGCAGCTCCTTATCAGCCTCATCAAAAGTGGCCTGGGAGATGGACCGCGAGCGCAGCAGCGCCTCATACCGCTCGTAAGTCAGCGTCTTCTGCGTGGCGACCGCTTGCGCCGACTGCAGCCCCGCCCTTGCGACTTCCACATCGGCACGCTGTTCGCTGTCATCGAGGCGGGCGAGAATGTCGCCGGCGTGCACGGGTGAACTGACGTCGACAAAGCGCTCAATCACCCTGCCGCTTACCCGGAACGAAAGGTTCGACTGGATCCGGGCCTTGACCTCGCCGGTGATTTCCGCTCGCGGCTGATATTCGGCGAGCGAGGCGTGAATGGCGCGGACATGCTGCGGCGGCGGTGCGACTTCTGCTTTGTCTTCGCAGGCGGCGAGTTGGACGCAGGCGAGACCGATTCCAATAAGACGTATAGGCTGCATTTTTTGCTCCATTACGGTTTGCAACCAAAAAGGTATGAGCCAGGGGCGCAGCTCAGCCTCAGCGATAGGGTTCGAGGTTTTTATGGTGTGAGAAATCCTACGCCTGCCAGCGGCGGATCAACATTTCAGTGACTATTAAGTCATTTCGAACTTATAGTCAATATGAAATAGGCGCATGGGTGCTATGCAAGAGAATGGAAATGTAAATCTCTCCGGCTTCGAACTGGCCTTTCAGGTCAATATGACTTACTTGTAGGTAGAATTTTGAGGAATCACGATGGCAAACATCAACCTGATCCGCCGAGCCGAAATTGGACGCGAAAAGCGCGTAAAAACCCGTGCGCAGCTTGTTGAAGCTGCCAATGTTCTGTTTGCCGGACGGGCTGTGGAATCCGTCACGGTGGATGACGTGGTTCAGGAGGCAGGCGTCGCGAAGGGAACGTTCTACACTCATTTTGATAGCCTGGAAGCATTGGCCGCGGCGGTCGCGGAGGAATTGGTCCAGTCGTTCGATGAACTGCTGCAGCCGGGCCGGACCGCCCTCACCGAGCCTGCCCTGCGCATTGCCTTCGGCTGTAGAGCATTCATCGACAAAGCCCTCAATGACTCCCGATGGGCCGCAGTGGTCGCAAGGATGACAGCAACCAATCCGCAAAGCGGCGACAACATCCGCCGCCGTCTCCTCGAGGACCTCCAACACCTGTCTCAGGAAGCGCCGGCGGCGGAACTGAACGTCGAGATTGTCGTCGGGATTATGCTCCACATGTTGCGCGTGATCGGTGAAGACAGACTGTCCTCGTTCGACCCTGATGCTGTCATCAGTGCCATCTTGCGCGCGATTGGCCTCAGCGCCCAGCAGGCGGGATCGGTACTCAAGCGCCTGCCAGCCGCTGGCATGTAGTAGTCTTGGTCAGCAAGGATAGACTGGCCGGACAAAGCGCCATCATGTCGATAGGGATAATCCCTCAGGCGGAGCGCTCCCGAGTGCTCGAAGCGCCGCCTGCAAGGCCTTGCGAGTCAAATCAGGCGTTGGGGCTCGCTCGAAAGTGCCTCGTGTCACCTGGAGCCAAATTCCGACGAAGATGTCAGTGGCGAGTTCCGGGTCCAGCACGGCCATGTGTCCTTGTCTTATCGCTTCGGCGATATCGGCCGTAAGCTTTTTGCGAACTCCGCCGCCGAACTTGTTCGGCTTTTGCGAGGTTTGAACTACCAGCCGCGCCCAGGCAGTATCGGAAAGCGCCTTTTCCAGGGATTGCGCAAATGCAAAGGACAGGCGCGCGACCGGATTGCTTAACCCCGCATGAGGAGGTGCCAGCACCTCGTCAAAGCTCCGTTCCAGCTGCACATTCACCGCAGCAATCAACTCCTCGACGTTGCCGAAGTGATAGTAAAACGTGCCCTTGGCGAGGCCCGCCGCCTCTGCCACGGCATCCAAGGTCAGCGCAGCCCCTTCCGCAAGCAGCGTCGCTCCCGCGTTGAGGATATGTGCGCGGGTCCTCTCGCGCCGGTCGCGTCCGATTTTTGCCCTCCGTGCCAGATCAATCTTCGCCATTAGCCATCCTCTATCCAAATGTCATATTGACCTTTTAGTCGAAATGACATAAAAGTGCAATTAAGATAACGGGCGACTGTCCCATTGTTATGAAATCCTGTTGCTACACAGGTGTGAGGTTATTGATGCCATCCCTTCTTCATCTCGATTCCAGCATACTCGGCGAAAACTCGGTGAGCCGGGCGCTTTCGGCGGCGGTGGTCGCACGGATCCAGTCTCTCGATCCGATGACTGAAGTGGTCTATCGCGATCTTGCGGCCCAACCGATCCCGCACCTGTCGGGCAAATACGTCGGCGTGGTCCGGGCGGGCTTGGATGTCGGCCAGGATGCTGCATTAAAGACGGACCTTGCGCTTGGGGCAAACGTTCTAGAGGAGTTTTTGACCGCAGACACGGTCGTTCTCGGCGTCGCGCAGTACAATTTCAGCGTGCCCAGCCAGCTGAAGGCATGGATCGATCGCATCGCCGTCCCCGGCAAGACCTTCCGTTACACGGAAAAGGGACCCGAAGGCCTGCTTGGCAGCAAACGCGTCATCATAGCGCTGGCGCGCGGCGGCTTTTACGGACCGGGCTCCCCCGCCGAGAATTTTGAGCACACGCTGAGTTACTTGAGGAGCGTGTTCGCCTTCGTCGGCATCGTTGATCCGGAAGTCATCACTGCCGACGGCGTTAATATCAGCGCTCGGCAGCGCGAGGTATCGCTAAAGGCGGCGCAGGCGGAGATCGGTACCCTTGCGATAGCATAAGTGTTCCGGGTGGCGTTAAAACTTCACCCTGAACCCCGCTGTCCCATTGAGACTATAGCTTTCGGCGAAGTGAGACAGGCTGGTGTTGACGGAGACCTCACTGTAGAGCGAGTAACTGTCGTTATTCCAATTGTAGCTGCCGCCTGCCCCGATGCCGCCCCAGGTGCGGTCATTGGCGGTGGCAAAGTTCACGCCTGAGACGTCGGTCTCATTGCCATCCAGGAACTCATAATAGAGGTTGGCGATGCCATAGAGATTGGTGCGGGTGAGCTTTCCGGCTCTGTCCTCCCAGGCATTTTGATAATCGGCGGAAACGCCGATCCGGCCCTTGAGGCTGTCGCCGCTGCCAAACGACACGTCGGTGCCGAACGGATCGGTAAAGTCGTCGATATCGACATTGGAATAGGCCAGCTGCGCCTGCGGCGTCATGGTCCAGTTCTGGTTGAGATTGAACCGTTTTCCGGTTTCAAGGCCGAAGGCGTAGCCAAAGCCGTCATTGCCGTCGGCGAGACTGCTCCCAAGCGTGGTGGAGGTGAGATCGCTATCATACCATGTCGCCTGCGCCTGTCCGTCGAGGTAAAAGCCGTTCTGGCCATACCAGGTCAGCGTGCCGCCGAGACCATATCCATCGGTGTCGATCGAGCCATCACCGAAGAACGAGGCTATGTCGGCGGAGGCATGGCCGTAATGGGCGGTGAGACCGCCGATGAGCTTACCGGCATCGCTTTCATGGAACTGGCCATCGATCCCTCTCTACCTCCCATGTATCGGCATCATAGTCAGACAGCGTAGTTGAAGTCCTGGGCTCGAACTTGCCATGCGCACCTTCAATCCGGCCCCAGATACCACGGGAATCGATCGCGATATCGCCACCTTCCGAGGGGAGCGGTGCGGCTTCGACCATGCCCGAGCCATCGCCTTGCGCCAGCGCACCATTGCCTGCCCCGGCCCAATAGCGATTGCCTCCGCGCTGCTGCAGGGTCGAGACACCGTTCAGGCTTTGCAGGACCTGACCATAGGCTTCGTAGATCGGCACGCCGGGTTGATAGATCGGGCCCTCAGGTCCACCAGGATTTCCAGGTACACCCGGTTCCCCAGGGTTTTCCGGCTCACCAGGTTCGGCCGGCGAAGTAAGTGCAGATCGCAGATACCAGTCTCCATCGCTGGGGGTGCTCACCCCGTTCTTATGCAGGGTATAGCCATAGGCACCGGCAATGACCGCCTGTTCGCCATTGATCACATAATCGCCGAGCAGCGAGAATGCGCCATTCGAGGCGCCGCCCACATCGACAATCTTGATCCCTTCGATCGTCTGCGCACCGGTACCACCGACATTGATTACCCGTACACCGGCGCTGCCGGAGGTGTCGCCGGTTACCACCAGACGGTCCGTCGGCGAGGCGTCGCCGCCGAGCGCAGTTTCGATCTCGAGCACACCGCCGCTTCCGATATAATTGCCGTTTATGGTCAATGTGCCGATGGAATTGCCAGGAGCAACGGTACCAGTGTTGGTCACATCGCCGAAGATCGTACCGATGCCGCCAAGCGTACCGGCACTGGCCACGGAAACCGGCGTCGCGATTGAGCCATTTATGGCCAAAGTGCCGGCAACAACGGACGTCAGGCCGCTATAGGTATAATTGCCGTTCAGGATCGTTTTGCCACTGCCATACTGCATGACCTCGCCGGTCCCGGTGATGACATTGTCGAAGGTGACCGTATCGGAGCGGAAGAAACCGAGCGTTCCGCCATTCAGGGTGATATCGCCGATGACACTGCCACTGGTGCCGCCATTGCCAACGGTCAGGAACCCGCTCTGGATATCCCAGTTCGTCGTGGCTGTACCTGTACCTGTGAGATACCAGTCGCTCGTACCGGTCTTCTGGTAGATATCGAAGTTCTGATATTGCGGGCCGATGGCCGACACGTCGAAGATGGCGTCATCGGTTCCGCCAAGGCGAAGGGTGTCGGTGGTTGCCGCTGCATTCGCAACGACATTGCCTTCAATCACCGATCCGGCCTGCAGTTCAAGGTTGATGATGCCTGTCGTCGCTCCCGGCGCCAGCCCGATCGCGTTCGCCTGGCCAGCACCTGCCCGGATTGTGCCGCTGTTGATGAGATTGAGACTTACGGTCGCCGTATTCGCTTGGATCGCATGAGCCCCCGCTCCGCCTTCAATCGTACCACTGTTGACGACCGGGTTTGCGCCGGTGCGAACCTGCAAGCCTTGCCCGCCGCCGAGGGCTCCTGTCCCGCCCCGAATCGTGCCCTTGTTGATCAAAGTGCCTGGTGCGCCCGGTCCGCCGAGTATGACGCCCGGTCCTCCAGATCCACCAAGGCTGCTTCCTCCTTCCACAAATCCGTTGTTGGTCACTGATGCCCCAAGCCGTATCTGCAGACCTTGCCCTCCGCCTCCCAAATCCGCGTTACCGCCTTTGAAGTTCCCCACCAGCGTAAACATGCCGCCGGCTCCACCAACCAGGTTCACCCCGCCGCCACTGCTTGCACCGGCACCGGCTTGGCCGGAAAGTGTGAAACCTTGAGTGTCAATGGTGATGGGCTTGGCGGGTGCGGTCAGACTTGTGGTTGTAACCGAAAAACTGCCGGTAAGCTGGATCGTTGCATTTGGATCGGCATCGGCGTTCGCCGCCGCAATGGCTCCATTGAGCTGTCCCGGGTCGCTGGCCGTATACGTCCCTGCCATGACTTCCGAGGGAATTCCGCAAACGAGGGCCAGTGCGGCACAACTCACGCCCGCGAGAAGATGCCTGTTTCTGACCCGGTTGGCAGTATAGAACCTATCGTTCATGCTATTTCCCAAGATTGTCTGAATAGCGAGTGTCGCTAGTTGGTCCAATCAATGGCGGGATTCGATTAACAGGCAAGTGACGCAACCAGATCAATTTAACGGTAGGGTTAAAATAACAACCATTGGTTGCATGTCGGCAACATGCAATTTTTACTGGTTAAATACTGTTTTTCATTGGTGGAACAAAACGGCAAAGTTAATACAAAAAATCAGGGATCGAGCGATGGCGCCAGGCTCTTGATCGTTTTCACGTGAACGTTTCTGCAGTGTCCGCCCTGCGCCGGCATAAGCCGGTATCCGCCGTTCAATCCGCCGCTGAAGCACTGTTGATGGCGTCGATTAGCAGGTTGGCCGGAAATGGCTTGCGCAGATAGGCAATGCAACCGGCCTGTGTCGCCTCCGCTTCCAGTGCGCCGTCTTCGAGAGCAGTGATGAAAATCACCGGAAGCTTGGACCCCGAAGCCCTCAATCGGCGCTGCAACTCGATCCCGGATATGCCGCCGAGATCAATATCGAGGACAAGGCAGTTGATTTCGGTCGCGGCAGAGTGACGAAGAAAGTCTTCGGCCGACGAATATTCCTCCGTCACGAAGCCATGGGCATTCAGCAAGCGCCGAACGCTCCTGCGCATGCTCGGATCGTCTTCCACGACAGCCACGATGCTTGGTGGGCGTTCCAACTTTGTGCCTCACTTCAGCCAGTGTTGAGAAAATGGTCAGCTCGATGGATGATAGAGCTGACTAAGGACCAACGATACTGTCCTAAAGGGAAGTGCGCAGGCTTCACTCATAAGGCGATGGGTTTGACGCAGGATCGAGGCGCCCCATTTTCTCCGCAATCAATACCGCCTCGGCAAGGGAGCGCACTCCAAGTTTTTCCATGACGCAGTGCCGATGTGCCTTGACCGTTCTTTCAGACGTTCCCAGAACGTAGGCGATTTGCTTGTTCAGCTTGCCGCGAACAATCAGATCGAAAACCTGCGCTTCGCGTGGAGTGAGGCTTCCCACCCGAACCTGAAGGCTATGAATCCGATCCTGTTCGACATGCCGTTTTTCATACTGGCACAGCGCTCGTTCGATCGCCGCCAATAAGGTCTTGCCAACAACCGGCTTCTCTAGAAAATCTTCTGCGCCCGCTTTCATCGCCATCACACTGGCTTTGATGTCGCCTTGGCCTGTGAGGTAGATGATCGGCAGCAACGGTGCTTTCTCCACGAGATGCTGTTGCAGTTCAAGCCCGCTCAGGCCAGGCAATTGAAGGTCGAGGAGGATACAACCAGGTTCGAAGTTCGGTAAGACCGCGAGAATTTTATCGCCGGACTCATAGAGCGCCACCCGAAAACCGGATGCCTCTACCAGCCGGCCCACTGCAGTTCGAAACGAGGCGTCGTCATCGACGATGTGAATAACTGGTCTCACCTGGCTTATCCGTTTCGAGCGAGAGGCAGGACGAAGCGGAAAACAGCGCCGCCTCCCGGACTATTGTCTGCCCATATTTTGCCCGCGTAGGTTTCGACGATCATCCGGGCGATGGGAAGGCCAAGCCCGGTGCCGGTCGGCTTGGTCGTGTAGAACGCGTCAAAGACTCCGACAAGCTTTTCGCTGGGGATGCCGCGGCCGGTATCCGAAATCGACAATTCGACCTTGGATTCCTTCGTCAGCCGGGTCTGGAACACCAGACGCCTTTCGGTCGACGCCACGTCGAGCATGGCATCCATCGCATTGGTGGCGAGATTGAGAATGACTTGCTGGATATGGACCTTGTCAGCGCGCACGCGTAGTTCCTCCGTCACGCCGAGGGAACTGACCACGATGCTTCGCTGCTCGGCTTCTGGCCGGAGAATTTGGATCGCACCGTTTATCACATCATTGAGGTCGAACTCCGTCCAATCGATCTCACTGCGCTTCTTGAGCAGCCCCCTTAGACGGGCAATGATATCGCCCGCACGCTGATCGTCATCTTTAATGTCGACGAGAATCTGCTTTATCAACTCGAGATCCGGCGTCACGCCCCGGAGCAAGAGCTCTGCCGCCTCAGCGTTGCTGCGGATCGCGCCGAGTGGCTGGTTGAGTTCATGTGCAATAGACGCCGTCAACGCGCCAGCCGTCGCGGACTGGTTGAGATGGATAAGCTCAAGGAGACGAACGCGTGATTCCAGTTCCGCGGCACGGCGGCGGCGGCGTTCGATAAGCAGGCCGGTAATGACGACGCCTTGCGCAGCAATGACAGCGAGTGTGGCGAGGACCGCCAGCCAGTGCTGTTCCCAGAGTGTTTTTTCCCGGAACCATTGGACAGTTCCGGAAGGCAGATCGCTCTCCGAAAGCCCCCAGCGCTTTAATTGTCTCGCATCGGCAATATAGGTTTGCGGAGCATCGACGTTGGCAATCGGCTTCCCGGCTACCGCATCGATGGCGAGGTCGGCAACGGCCAGCCCCAGCGACTCGAATGTCACCATGTTGCCGCCGACGATGCCGTAGTCGAGGTAGGTTGGATAAGGGCCGTAGAACGGGGCGCTGGCAGTTGCCGCTATCTGTTTGATGGCTTCGCGCGGTATGAAGTTGCGCCCGGTGCGATCTTTGAAAATGGTCAGGGCGAGGACGATGCTGTCGGGGGGAAGATGAGCGGCGCGATCGACGAACTCATCGATCGTCAAGTTCTCCAGATAGGTCGTTTCATAATTCTTGGCCCGGCCCGCAAGGTCGGAACGAGCCGTTGCGAGCCACGCACGATCGAAGTCCGCCGATCCCCCGATAATGAAAAGATGCCGCGCCTGGGGCTGAAGGCTGCGTGCCAACTCGAGCGTCTTCGTTACGTCATACTCGTTGAAGACACCGACGACATCACTGGGCAAGCGCATACTCTCGGCGGTCGATTTGCTGAAGCCGGTAACAAGGATTTGCGCTCCGGGAGCGATGATATTGCGGTTTGTGACGATGAAGCTTGCCGATTCCTCCCCGAGCGCAACCACCACGTCCGGGCGGCGATCGGCATATTTGCCAGTGAGAAAGCGGGCCATTTTCTCGATGTGGGTCTTTTCCGGAAATCTCGAAAGATCGAGAAACTCCGAGAAAATATCGATCTTGCCTGATGTCCTTTCCCGCAGCCGGTTTCGCACTGCTTCCCCGGCTTCAGTTGTTGCGGCTATTCTCTCATCGTAGGGATAAAGGATCAGAACGCGGGGAGCGCGGTCCACAATCTCCATCGAGGCGGCCGGTGCCGCCATGAGGAGCACGAGAAATACGCAACACAATACGCCCGGATTCTGGGCGAGATCGGCTCGATCGAACCTTCCAATTGCGCACCATGCCCATCGTACTTGCCCCCAACAAGCTGATCCATAGTAACAGATTGGCCGGGTAGTACTATCCGGGGAAGTATGGATGCCCATCCGGGAAATGCCCCCACTCTTTGGCAAGACGATTATCGCGATATATTGGGTTCCGGGGCTACCGATGGCGGTCCGATCGATGGCTGATGCATGCGTGTTGCCCCAAAGTACAATATCGCCTCGGCCCGCTCTTGCGTACGATGTTTGCGACCTGCGCACCATTTTCCAAGGCACGCGGTTCGAAATCTCGAAGAAGTTCTGGCTGAGCAGACGGGTCAAGGCGAACACGTTGGTCGCGACGTGTGCATGTCCTGTCCAGTGCTTTGTTAGAACCTACCAGCACATTCCGCTCTTACTTGGAGGTTACTGATATGAAAATCTTTCCCATCGTAGGCTTTATAGCCGTTGTCGGGAGTTTTTCGGGAGCAACACCTGGAGCATTTGCCCAAGATCCTGTCAAAAAGCCAAATGTGCCCTTGCGAAAAACCATTGGTACCGTCACACCGACTGGCCCGGTGCCGTCCCTCGCAGTCATTAATTCGTCTGGTGCCAAGCTTGATGGCGGTAAGCTTCTTCTCACCGGGGTCTCGGCGAATTCTGTCGTCTTTGCCGATCGCCCGGTACGGGCTGCCGGGCATGTCACCACCGAGCAGTTCATAATGCAGTGGGATGAGGGCAAGGATAACTTTGCCATTGATCCGCCAAACGCTACGGTTTCGGTGCTGGGCGGCGACGGATCAGACGTGAGTGAGGCCGTGGTCACCCTCAAATCTCCAAAGCTTGAAGGCAGTAACCTCACATTCGATGTTACGGTTCTCGAAGGAAGTCTCGATGGCGGGTCCGGGCCGGCCGCACTCTTTATCGATCATTTCGCCGGAGGCTTTGCGGCTGGCGGATTCCATGGCGGCGATGTCGGTGCAGGCGGGTTCCACGGCAGTTTCGCCCATGTCAATGATGTCAATGTTGCTCATGTCGGCGGGGCTTACTGGCACGCCCCCGTCTACCACGGGGCCTGGTATGGCAGCGGTGCGGTCGCAGCGGGAGTGGTGGCAGGTGCGGCCATTGGGGCGGCGGCCAATCCCTACTATTACCCGCAATGCGGATATTATCCGCTTCCACCTTGCTACTGAACTGATCGATTGATCTGAATCAGGATGGCCGATTGCGGCTGACCGTTGAAGGTCAGCCGCCGCTCTACCAGCCTTGCTGCCTGCTATCTCCCCCGCCAAGGATCGCTAAGCCGCAGCGGCTAAAAATGCATGACGACACCGAAGATCGGCCCCTGTTCAACAATGTCCATGACGAAGCCGTCGTTGCTGTAATCGACGCCAAGCGCCCGGTACCCGGCGACCGCGGATATCTTTTCGTTGAAACTGTAGCCAATACCACCGGCCACATCCCAGTCGACATCGGCCCCGCCGCCTCCGACAAGCCCCCATCCCGTAAAATAAACTTTGTCGGTGATTGAATATTTTGCCCGTATCCCGCCGAGACCGTCGACCCAGGTCGCGCTGTCTTCACGGCTCACACCATCGAGAATGCCGCCGCTGAACGAGATCTCCGTGCTCGCATGCCATACCCTCAGGCCTGCGACGAGATCGAGATTGCCCCGGTCATTCTGCAGTACCGAATAGCCAGCGCCGAGAAGCCCGGCAAAGGTTTCGGAGGTCACGTCGACATCGTCGGCAATGATGCCTCTCGGCGTACCGGAACCGCTAGAAATCTTCGAATACATGATATCGCCAAAGATGCTGTAGCGCTCGTACCGCGCCTCGCCTATCGCCATGGCTGCGAAATCGAGATCATTCAGGATATCGCCGAAATCCATGTCGGTATGCACTGTCGGAAGGCCAAACAGACCTGTATCTCCGGACATGCCTGCTGCCCAGAAATATGGGCTCACCGCGAACGTCCAGCCGTCCTGTTCGGTTTGCTTGAGTTCAGGTGCCATCGGCGACGCGATGTCGGCTGCGCGCACGGGACCTGCGGCCAGAAGACCAGCAGCCACCATTGATATCAAAGAAACGGAATACTTCATGTTGTTCCCCTCAACATAGCTGCGGCTGTCTGCAACAAAGTCATTGCACGCCAACCAGATTCGCTCCCGTAGGCACGGTACCACCCTTCCGGCGCGGCCGCCACCGGCCTTGGGGCACGGCAGCGCATGGTGGTGATCGCAATTCCGTAGCGTTCTTCTTATAGCTCGCTTCTAACTGGAATTTTGCCCACAATATCGGGCCTCTGCAGTTCCAATTGTTTGATAGCGGCCTTTGGCCGTAACGGTAGTCGCGCAAATTGTTGTCTTCGGGTTCCACCAGAAAATGGTCTGCCCCTGTTCCATACCAATTCTATATCCACGAGCCAGCATTTGGGATCTTCCTGTGCCCGCTGGCGCATTCACCAAATCGGCCACATCCATTGGCCCGCCGTTAGCGGCCGTTGCTGTTGCAACCATACTCGGCGGTACGGCGGACGCTGGAACCGCCCCCGTGCCATCGCCGCCTGTTTGACAACCGGCCAGCATCAGCGCCGAGAAAAATACTATGGGCATCATGAGACGCATTTAGATTCTCCCCCTCAGAGCATCGATACGATCGTAGAGGCGAAACACTGGTGCGGCAACCGGAACGTGCTGGAAATGAAGTATTTCGACGAAGCCCAAGCTCACAAAAAACAGTGTTGCCCGAAGGTACAATACCGCCGGCGGTCGCGGTTAAGTAGGATGCTGGCGATGGGTTCGCGACACTTGGGCTGGACGTCGCTCCAGCTTGAAGAGTGCGCGGAATTAAAAGAGCTCCAGTTGTTTCGATTGAATTCAAGGTGAACACGCGGCAGCGGCATCCATTGAATTGTCGTTGCCTGTCAGCACCCCTCATTGATCGACAAGCTGGAGGGTCAAACGGAGGAGAAGAAAATGCGTCGCAAGGTTCTAAACTATAGTATCAGTGCGTTTGCTGTTACGTCCGTTCTCTGGGGCGCACTTGCCCCCGCACAGGCCCAGGAAGCGCAAAGAAAGCCCAACATTCTGTTCATCGTATCCGATGACACCGGCTATGGCGATCTTGGTCCCTATGGTGGCGGTGAAGGGCGCGGGATGCCGACTCCCAGCATCGATAAGCTGGCAAGCGAAGGCATGACCTTCTTCTCGTTCTATGCTCAGCCGAGTTGCACCCCTGGCCGCGCCGCCATGCAGACCGGGCGCATTCCCAACCGCAGCGGTATGACCACAGTAGCCTTCCAGGGCCAGGGTGGTGGGCTTCCGGCAGCGGAATGGACCCTCGCCTCAGTGCTGAAACGAGGCGGGTACCAGACCTATTTTACCGGCAAATGGCATCTCGGTGAGGCGGATTATTCGCTGCCCAATGCGCAGGGCTACGACGAAATGAAATATGCTGGTCTGTATCATCTCAACGCCTACACCTATGCTGATCCGACGTGGTTCCCCGACATGGACCCGGCACTCCGCGCAATGTTTCAGAAAGTGACGAAAGGCGCACTGTCCGGCAAGGCCGGAGGCCCGGTGACAGAGGAATTCAAGGTCAACGGCCAATATGTCGATACTCCCACGATTGACGGCAAGGAAGGTATCGTCGGCATCCCGTTCTTCGACAACTACGTCGAGAAAGCCGCAATTGAATTCCTTGATACGGCCTCCCAGAAGCCGGACGTGCCCTTCTTTATCAACGTTAACTTCATGAAGGTGCACCAGCCGAACATGCCGGCACCGGAATTCGAGCACAAGTCAATGTCGAAAAGCAAATATGCAGATTCGGTTGTCGAACTCGACACCCATATCGGACGCATATTGGACAAGCTGCGCGAAACCGGCATGGACAAGAACACGCTTGTTTTCTACACCACCGACAATGGCGCGTGGCAGGACGTCTATCCCGATGCCGGATACACGCCCTTCCGCGGCAGCAAGGGCACTTTGCGCGAGGGTGGTAACCGCGTTCCCGCGATTGCGGTATGGCCCGGCAAGGTCAAGCCCAACACGAAGAATCATGACGTCGTCGGCGGCCTCGATCTGATGGCCACATTCGCCTCTGTTGCCGGCGTTCCGCTTCCCGACAAGGACCGCGAAGACAAGCCCATTATCTTCGACAGCTATGACATGTCGCCGGTCTTGCTTGGTACCGGCAAATCCGAGCGCAAATCCTGGTTCTATTTCACCGAGAACGAGCTTTCACCCGGTGCTATTCGCGTCAACAACTACAAGTTCGCGTTCAATATTCGCGGCGATGACGGGGCCCCGACCGGTGGCTTGGCGGTTGACTCAGAATCTCGGCTGGAAAGGCGCGGAAAAATATGTCGCCACGGTGCCCCAGGTGTTCGATTTATGGCAGGATCCCCAGGAACGTTACGACATTTTCATGAACAACTTCACGGAGCGGACCTGGATGGGCGTGGTCATGGGTGAGGAGTTGAAGAAGATCATGGCCACTTACGTCGAGTATCCCCCGCGTAAGATGCAGAGTGTCGGGTACACAGGACCGATCACGCTCTCGAACTATGAGCGGTTCCAGTGGGTGCGGGACTCGCTCGCGAAGGAAGGTGTCAGCATTCCGTTACCAACGGGCAATTGACATTCAATTGGACCCCCGGCCTGAACCGGGGGTCCTCTCGTTCGCACCGCCGGCGCGTCTGGGACGCGCAGCTCGCATTGGAGGAAGCCCTTATGTACGAGGCTCATGATCTTGCCAAAGTCGCCCGTGCTGGGGCGCTCTGTATCGCGGCCATCCTTCTTGTCGTTGTACCGGCATTGGCTCAAAATGACGCTCTCCCCTCGTGGAACGACACGGCACCAAAGGCGGCCATCATCGAGTTTGTCAAAAAGGTGACCACCGAAAATTCGCCCGACTTCGTCCCGGAGCCGGAACGCATCGCCGTCTTTGACAATGACGGCACCCTGTGGGTCGAACATCCGATGTACACCCAGCTCGCCTTCGCCCTCGACCGGGTGAAAACTGAAGCCGCATCGCATCCGGAGTGGAAGGACACGCAACCGTTCAAGGCGGCGCTTGAGGGTGATATGAAGACCCTCGCAGCCGCCGGCGAAAAAGGCCTCGTGGAGCTCATCATGGCGACGCATGCCGGGATGACCACCGGAGAGTTCCAGAAGATCGTAACGGACTGGATTGCAACCGCGCGTGACCCGCGGTTCAAGAAACCCTACACCGAGCTGGTCTATCAGCCGATGCTCGAACTGCTCACCTATCTGCGTGCCAATGGCTTCAAGACGTTCATCGTATCGGGCGGCGGCATCGAGATGATGCGGCCCTGGAGCGAAAAGGTCTATGGCATCCCGCCCGAGCAGGTCGTCGGCTCGTCGATCAAGACGCAGTTCGAGATGAAGGACGGCGCACCGACACTGTTTCGCCTGCCGCAGATAAATTTCATAGATGACAAGGCCGGCAAGCCCGTGGGGATCAACGAGCACATTGGCCGTCGTCCAATTGCCGCGTTCGGAAATTCCGATGGCGACCTGGAAATGCTGCAGTGGACAACATTGGGCGGAACGCCCGGTTTTGGCATGCTCATTCATCACACCGATGCGGAGCGCGAATATGCCTATGATCGGAACACCGAGTTCGGCCGCCTCGACACGGCGCTTGATGCCGCTTCCGTGAATCAGTGGACGATTGTGGACATGAAGGCAGATTGGAAGCAAATCTTTCGCGATTGAACCATTGTTACCTACGTTTCCGCGCCAAGGAGCAACTCGACGCAATGGGCAGTGTTCACGTTCGCTCAACGGCAATTTATCAGGCAGCCCTTGGCCTTTGCTGCCTGCTTGCGCTCACCGGGCAGGCTGTCGGCGCAGAGAGCGCCGCCACTGCTGTGGTCGATCCATTGATCTCGATGCACGAGGGGTTCGTGGACGAGAAGAAATGTGCCTCCTGCCACACCGATGAGGCGGAGGCCTTTGCCAAATCACATCACGCCAAAGCAATGGCCCTCGCCGGCGACACAACCGTGCGGGCTGATTTCAACGACGTCCAGTTCGATCACGATGGCATCGTGACAAGCTTCTTTCGCCGGGACGGTCGCTCGTTCGTCCGGACTGAAGGACCTGACGGCAAGCAAGCGGAGTTCGAGGTCAAATACACCTTTGCCTACGAGCCGCTGCAGCAGTACCTTATCGATCTCGGTGGCGGGCGATTGCAGGCTCTCGACATCGCCTGGGACACCAACAAGCAGGAATGGTTTTGGCTTGGCGAAGGCAAACCCGCTAGACCAGGGTCCACATATCACTGGACGGGCCCATTCTACCGCTGGAACCGCACCTGCATCGATTGCCATTCGACCGATCCTCAGACCAACTATCAGCCGCAGGCGAATGAATACAGATCAACCTATGTCGCGACCAGCATCGGCTGCCAATCCTGTCACGGCGGCGGGGCAAAACATGTCGAATGGGCCGAGACGAAATCGCAAGCAGTCCTGACGACGATCGGACCGACCCTGGGTCTGTCAGAGATCGATGCGAGCACTTGCTTTGGCTGTCATTCGCGACGGACCAAGGTTCTGGACGGCTATCAACCCGGACAACGCTTTCTCGATCATTTCTCCCCGGCGCTGCTTCGTTCGGACCTCTACTTTCCTGACGGACAGATCCTCGACGAGGTATTCGAATACGGCTCCTTCCAGCAAAGCAAGATGGCCAAAGCAGGCGTCACATGCCTCGATTGTCACCGGCCGCATGAGGCAACACTAAAGGCAGAGGGCAATGCTCTGTGCACGCAATGCCATACAGCAAACGCTCCGGAGCGCTTTGTGAAATTCAATCCAGGCGGCGACTTCGACACACCGGCCCACACCCATCACCCGATGGGCTCGTCCGGAGCGCAGTGCGCCAACTGCCATATGCCCCAGCGCACCTATATGAAGGTCGACCCGCGTCGCGATCATTCCTTCGTGACCCCGCGTCCCGACCTTTCCGAAATGTACGGCACGCCGAATGGCTGCACCACGTGCCATGCTGGTAAAACCAGTGCCTGGGCCGCCGAAACCATGGATAAGTGGTACGGCACGGCCTGGCGTGAACGTTCGACCATAGCGCACGCTTTCGCAGGCGCGGCGCAGAATGATCCGGCCTCAATCAGCGCACTGCGCAAGCTTGTCGCGGACAGTGATCAGGCAGGCATCGTCAAGGGCAGCGCGATTACCGCGATGAGCCGGGTCGGTGGAGCAGATGTTGCGGCAGACGTCGAGGCGGCAGCGGGACATTCCGATCCGCTTGTCCGGCTCGGAGCCGCGGAAGCGGCGGGCAATTTGCCATTGGAGAGCAGGCTAAAAGCAATAGGGAAGCTGCTCGGCGATGATACACGCGCCGTTCGGGTGGCGGCCGTCACGGCACTTGGCCGCATACCATCGCTGGACTTCCTCGGCAATGAACGCCGCACTTTCGAGGCCGCTATCGAAGATCTGCGGGCATATGTCCAGGCCAACGCCGATGTCGCCGAGGTCCAGAACAATTATGGATCCTTCCTGCTCGACCAGCAACGCTTGAACGAGGCAGAGAAAGTGTTCCGCCAGGCGCTCGTGCTCGATCCGGCGTTTTCGGGCGCGCGCATTAATCTTGCCGAGCTCTACCGCGCCTCCGGCCAGAACGAAAAATCCGAACGGTCCTACGCCGAGGCAATCGCGATTTCGCCCGAACAGGCCGACCTCCGCTACGGCCACGCATTGTCGCTCGTCCGCATAAAGGCGTTGCCGGACGCAATTGCGGAATTCGAGATGGCGGTAAGTCTTGATCCAGACAATTCCCGGTATAGGACGACGCTCGCCATTGCATTGGATTCGGCCGGCCGGACTGCGGACGCGTTGGCGATAATTGACAAAGCTGGGAGGGAAACGGACGCTAACATGCTCGGCGTTGCGATCCAATTTGGCCTAAAACTTCGGCGCTTTCCAGAAACACTCAAACATGCCGAGGCGCTAGCCCGCTTGCAGCCGAACAATCCGCAGATCGCAGACCTTGTAAGACAGTTGCGGGCGGTGGTTGGGAAAAATTGAAGCGGCAATGAGCAGCGTTCTCCCATTGGGATCAACATCAATGGTGATGATCGTGCTCGCTCAGAGAGATCTTTATATCCTGCAGGAACCGGAATAGAGAACCGACCAGCAGGCATAGGGAGACGATGAACAACACACCTGCGCCCAATTCATGGCGATATCCGAGGAGAGCCACGACAAACCCAAACAGCAGGAGGACGACGATCCCGATCGCGCCCGTGACCGCCAGTTGAAGCGACTGATTCAACAATGTCTCACGGCGCTTCAACCGGGCGATATCCGACTTTAGCCACGTGCGAGCAGGATCATCATCGGCAATCTGATTGATGGACCGGATTCGGTCTGTCACCCCTGCCATCCGGTTGATCAGGATCGACACCAGAGCTGCGATGGAGGCCAGCAGAAACGCTGGAGCCACCGCATGAGCGATCATTGTGGAAAGTTGATCGACGTTGACAGACATATTCTTTTGCTGCCGCTAGCTTGATCTTGTCGAGATTGAACATGTCACCGATTGGACTTTTCGGCAAACATGGGCCTTGGCATCGCCTCGCGACCGCTGCATTAAGCGCAATTGCCTTGTGACATCGAAGTGCCGGGGATAGTCTGCCGGTGCACCTTCCAGGCAACATGCAGGTTTCTCGTCGGATATCAGGTTGGGAGCGGCTGGGCAGCGAGAGCAACTATGGAACCAAAGATCACATATGGACCCGGTCTTGCCCATTGCACGGACTTCCGATCCGGCCGCCGCAAGACGGAATCAATCGACGCTGAACTGTTGCAACGCCCATGAGCGAGCACCCTGTCCGCGACGAACCACGATGGGCTCCTGCGCTGGCGATACTGGCCGTGCTCGGTCTTTTGGCAGTGCTGCCCCACCATGTGCGTCTGATGCCAGCGTGGGTTTCCTACATCGTCGCGCTTGTGGTTATTGTGCCCATGATTGTGGTCACACTAACTGCAAGCAGTTTATGGACACGCATTGAGCAGACCGTGATCATGCTCCTTGGTGCGGCCTATATCGCCAACACGGCGGCAGAATTGGCAGACATGATCGGGATCATCACGCTTCATCCACCGGAAACCCGCGCTGTCTCGCTGCTCTCCTCATCGCTTGCGATTTGGGTCACCAATGTTTTGACGTTCTCATTGCTTTACTGGCAAATCGATCGCGGCGGGCCATTCTCCCGGGCGCGTGGAACCACAATAAAGCCGGATTGGCTCTTTCCGCAGGCGGCGGCACCCGAGGTCACATTACCCGACTGGCAGCCATTGTTCCTCGATTACCTGTTTCTCGGATACAACACGGCGACGGCATTCAGTCCCACCGACGTCCTTCCGCTCACGAGACGCGCGAAGATGCTGATGATGCTGGAGAGCACGATCTCGCTGTTGACGCTCGTCATCGTTGCCGCCCGCGCGGTCAACGTTCTCCCGTAGCTGTGCGGGCTTTCGGCGTCACTTCGGGAAGAGAAAGGTTATGCCGGCCCTCGCGCCGAAGCCATCGGGTCCGCTGTCCGGACTTTCAGCCCAATAGCGCAATCCGGCGAACAGACTGATCGGCTGCTTGTCGATCTTCACAAGCTTCGCCACCGTGAAATTGACTGGCACCGACCATTGTTCGGCCTCCCAGTCATAGGTCGACTCGGTATTCAGCGTGAAGGTCCAGGCATCCTTGGTAGTGTAGGAGATGAAGGGTTGCAGGAACGTCGCGTTGACATCATTGCGGTCGTCATCACCGGCAAACGACCAGATGTGGTTGGCCAGCCCGCCGAAGGTCCAGGGTCCTTCCTGCTTCAGGACGACCGCTGTGGGCCCTGCGCCCCATTTTTCGCCACTGAGCAGATCGTCCGTTCCAGTCGGCAGGAGGAACACCGGACCGGCACCCCAGATGATGCCACCAGCTGTCGGCTTCTTGGGCGAGAAAAAAAGGCTTTGGGTTGTATCGCCAAGGCCGAACTGGTCGCCGGACGGTCCGGCGACGTCGTTCTGCCAGGCAACTGGAACAATGGTTCGCGAGATGAGGTTCCAATCCTCGTTCAGCGTGAACGGAATGACGGGCTGGATGTTGACGTAGAATTTCTCTCCGTCGTTGGGGCCGTAGCCGCTGTCGTAGTTTCCCTGGAATGGCACGCTGATTAGTGATGCGATGGGATTTGAAAGTTTTTTGGCCAAGTCTTCACTTGATTCCTGCGCTGAAGCGCCGGAATTGACGAGCTGCAGCACAGTGATTGCAACGATCGGGATTGAATACCAGCTTTTGACAATATCCATGTGAGTTTCCCCCGACGCATCGTAACATTGTTGGCTGAAAAGGGAAGAACAGCGTGACAGCTGCATTTGGACCCTTGCTCCATGGCATTCTGCCACTCGAAAGCTGGCTGTTGCATTGAACAGTTGAGCCTCAACCGCCGAATGGCGGGCCACATACCTTGGAGGAAGGTGCGGGCACCAGCGATTGCGTTACCGTAACGTACTTGTGCCTGTTGCCCATGGTGACAAGTTTATAGCTGAACGAACGGGAGGCTACGACGATGCTGAGAATCGGCACATTGTTTCTTGCGACATTGAGTTTGACGGCGGTTTCGTACCATCGTGCTGATGCGAGCAAGCCACGGGTGAGCCTGGTTCGCCGAGCGCAACAACGACGATCGATGGAAAATACTTGCCCAATCAGCCTCCGGCGTTCGGCGGGCAAATCGGTCTCGATGCCAAGAGCTCCAAACCCTACTGGCCGCCCCAAATCGTGCCGCCCAAGGGTGCACCCAACGTCCTGCTGATCATGACCGACGATGCGGGTTACGGCGTAGCCGGAACATTTGGCGGTGTCATCCCGACGCCGGCTTTGGACCGGGTAGCAAATGCGGGTCTGCGTTACACCCAGTTTCATTCCACCGCGCTCTGTTCGCCGACACGGGCCGCATTGATCACCGGCCGCAATCACCATTCCTCCGGTTTTGGTGTTATTTCAGAGCAGGCGACCGGGTATCCTGGCTATGATTCCATCCTCGGCGTGAACAACGCCACGATCGGCGAAATCCTGAAGCAAAACGGCTACGCGACCTCGTGGTTCGGCAAGAACCACAACACGCCTGCCTTTCAATACAGTGCTGCGGGGCCGTTCGATCAGTGGCCAACCGGGATGGGTTTTGATTATTTCTATGGCTTCATGGGTGGTGACACCAGCCAGTGGCAGCCATACCTGTTCCAGAACACAACACAGATTTTTCCATGGGTTGGCAAGCCCGGCTACAATCTCATCACTGACGAAGCCGACAACGCCATCGACCATATCAAGCAGCTGAATGCCGCAGCGCCTGACAAGCCGTTTTTTGTCTATTACGTGCCCGGTGCCACGCACGCACCTCACCATCCGACCCAGGAGTGGATCGACAAGTTCAAGGGCAAGTTCGATATGGGCTGGAACGAAATGCGTGAGCAGATTTTGGTCAACCAGAAGAACCTCGGCGTGGTTCCGGCGAACACGCATTTGACGCCTTGGCCAGATGATCTGCCGAAATGGGATACGCTTGACGCCGACAGCAAGAAACTCTTCGCACATCAGGCGGAGGTGTTTGCTGCCTATGTCGCCTATTCCGACAACGAGATCGGGCGGGTGATCCAGGCCGTGGAGGACGTCGGCAAGCTCGACAACACACTCATCATCTACATTGAGGGCGACAATGGCACCAGCGCAGAGGGAAGTGCACTCGGTACGCCCAGTGAAGTGATCACAATCCAGGGCATCGACATTCCCGTCAAAGACCAGCTGAAGTTTTATGACGTCTGGGGTTCAGACGAGACCTATCCGCATATGTCTGTGGCATGGTCATGGGCCTTCGACACGCCGTTCAAATGGACAAAGCAGGTCGCCTCGCATTTCGGCGGTACGCGGCAGGGCATGGCGATGGCCTGGCCGGCACGGATCAAGGACGCGGGCGGCATCCGTAGCCAGTTCCACCACGTGATCGATATCGTTCCCACGATTCTCGAGGCGACCGGGATACCCGCGCCGGTGATGGTCAATGGCGTGGCGCAGAAACCGATCGAAGGCGTCAGCATGACCTACAGTTGGGACAAGGCGAACGCCAATGTTCCGTCGGCACGGAAGACGCAGTATTTCGAGATGTTCGGCAACCGCGCGATCTACAACGACGGCTGGGTCGCTGCCACGACACCGCCCGCCCCACCTTGGCTGATGGGCAAAAGCAAGATGCCCGATGTCGTTGATGGCTACAATTGGGAACTGTACAACCTCACGGAGGATTTCTCGCAGTACAACGATCTGGCTGCAAAAATGCCGGACAAGCTACGTGAGATGCAGGAAATGTTTCTGATGGAGGCGGCGAAGTACAACGTGTTCCCGCTGGATAACTCGATCCTCGAGCGCATCCTCACATCACGACCGAGTGCGACCGCAGGGCGCAACGAATTCACATACTCAGGCGTTTTGTCCGGCCTTCCAACCAGCGATGCTCCGAGCATCCTGAACAAGTCCTACTCGATCACTGCGGACGTCACCATACCGGAGGGCGGCGGCGACGGCATGCTCGTCACCACTGGCGGCCGCTTTGGCGGATACGGGCTTTATCTGCTCAAGGGCAAGCCCGTTTTTCTCTACAATTTGGTAGATATGGAGCGCTTCCGCTGGGAGGGGCCTGAGGTGCTGACGCCAGGAAAGCATACGATCGTCTTCACTTTCCAGGCTGATGGCCCAGGCTTCGGCAAGGGTGGTGCAGGCGTCCTTAAGGTGGATGGCACAGAGGTTGCTAGTCAGAAAATTCCGCACACGATCCCGATCATAATGCCATGGGATGAGACCTTCGACGTCGGGGTGGACACCCGCACGGGTGTGGAAGACAACGATTACCAGGTGCCGTTCCGTTTCACTGGCGAGATCGCAAAGCTGACGGTTAACCTGCAACCCTAGACATGGATGGCGCGTACAAGGGGCATTGGCATCAATGTCCCCAGGTCGATTTGTCCATGGCTGCAAGACTGGACGGACACTAGTTCCGCCATCCCTGGCCGTCAGGGCCTTCATCCCTTTGGGGTGATTGTCGGCACGGCGCATTTGTCAGATGATGCATTGGCAATCAACAATGACGGGGGAACAACCTCATGCGCCTGACAGCCTTTAACTGCCTGACCGTTTTCACCATCGGCCTCAGCCTCGGCATCACAATCGGCGTGTTTCACATTTAACCGCTTCGCCCAGCACCTGGACCAGCTTCCGAACCGGATGCATTTGTTGCATGCCGGCATGACTGCGGCCATGAACAGGAAGGCGCCGGCGCGCCTTCCCATCCGCACCATTCGACTATTGTGTGTTGAGATCATCAAGCGCCCGGTTCAGCGCCAGAACATTGACGACGGGCTCACCCATAAAACCAAGCTCGCGCCCTTTGACATTCTGATCGACCAGTTCGCGAACGCGCGTCTCGTCAATACCACGAGCTCTGGCGACCCTTGGTACCTGAAAATAAGCCGATTCCGGCGAAATATGCGGATCGAGACCGCTGCCTGACGTGGTGACAAGATCGATCGGTACGGCCGCATTCGGATTGGTTTCCTTCAATGCTGCCTCATCCGTCTTGATACGGTCGATCAGTTTCGGATTGGTGGGTCCGAGATTGGAACCGCTGGAGGCACCGGCATTGTACCCGTCGCCCGCAGCGGATGGTCTGCCATGGAAATAGTTGTCACTGGAAAATGCCTGGCCGATCAGTTCCGAACCGATGACGGTGCCGTTCTTCTCGATGAGACTGCCATTCGCCTGACGAGGGAACAGTAGCTGTGAGATACCGGTCATGCTTAAGGGATAGATCAGGCCTGTGATGACCGTAAGGGCGATTACCATGACAATCGCGGGTTTGAGTTGTTTCAACATTGGGATGATCCTTTATGCGAGCCCGAGGCTCGTGATGACCACATCGATGGCTTTGATGCCGATGAAGGGGACAATGACACCGCCGAGGCCATAAATCAGAAGGTTGCGGCCCAGGAGAGAACCGGCGCCGACCGGCCGGTATTTGACGCCCTTCAGCGACAGCGGGATGAGCGCGACGATGATCAGCGCGTTGAAGATGATCGCCGACAGGATGGCGCTTTGAGGCGTCTGCAATCCCATGATGTTCAGAGCGTCCAGCTGCGGGTAGAACGCCAGGAACATTGCCGGAATGATGGCAAAATACTTGGCGATATCATTGGCGATGGAGAAGGTCGTCAACGCCCCGCGGGTCATCAGCAACTGCTTGCCGATCCCGACGATCTCAATCAGCTTGGTCGGATCGCTGTCGAGATCCACCATGTTACCGGCCTCTCGCGCGGCCACGGTGCCTGTGTTCATCGCCACGCCGACGTCCGCCTGCGCCAATGCCGGGGCATCGTTGGTGCCGTCGCCGCACATGGCAACAAGTTTGCCTTTCGACTGTTCGTCGCGGATGAGCGACAGCTTGTTCTCCGGCGTTGCCTGGGCGAGGAAATCGTCGACGCCGGCTTCCGCGGCGATAGCTGCCGCCGTCAGCGGATTATCCCCCGTGATCATAACCGTCCGGATACCCATGCGGCGCAACTCGGCAAAACGCTCACGAATGCCGCCCTTCACGATGTCCTTGAGGTAAACCACCCCAAGCAGCCTGCCGTCACGCACGACCGCAAGCGGCGTACCGCCGGCCTTGGCGATTTCGTCGGCGATAGCCTGCAGATCGCGGACGGTCCCGGCGCTGGCGCCCCTTCCTATTGTCGCGACCGTCCCACCCGCTGCGGGCGCCGCTGCCATCGCCGTCTGATCGGCATAGGCAAGGACGGCATCAACAGCACCCTTGCGGATCGACGATCCGTCAATATCCACACCGCTCATGCGGCTTTGTGCGGTGAATGGTACGAAGTGGGCATGCAGGGTTTGCATGTCGCGGGCGCGAATGCCGTACTTTTCTTTCGCGAGCACGACGATCGAACGGCCCTCGGGTGTCTCGTCGGCCAGCGAGGCGAGCTGGGCGGCATCGGCCAGTTCCTCTTCGGTGACGCCTTGTACCGGGAGGAGTTCGGTGGCCTGGCGGTTGCCAAAGGTGATCGTACCGGTCTTGTCCAGAAGCAGCGTATCAACGTCGCCTGCCGCCTCAACCGCGCGTCCGGACATTGCCAGTACATTGAACTGGATGAGCCGGTCCATGCCGGCGATACCGATTGCCGACAGCAGCGCACCGATCGTTGTCGGGATCAGGGTCACGAACAGGGCGACCAGGACGACGACCGGAATAGCGCCGCCCGCATAGCTGGCAAAGCTCGGAATGGTTGCTGTTGCCAGGACGAAAATCAGCGTCATGCCTGCCAGGAGAATGTTCAGGGCGATCTCGTTCGGTGTCTTCTGACGCTGAGCGCCTTCGACAAGCGCAATCATCCTGTCGATGAATGTCGAGCCCGCTGCCGCCGTGATGCGGACACGCAGCCAGTCGGACAGGACCTGCGTACCGCCGGTGACGGCCGAGCGGTCACCTCCGGACTCGCGGATGACAGGAGCGGATTCACCAGTGATCGCCGATTCATTGACCGAAGCGACGCCCTCGATGACCTCGCCGTCGGACGGGATGATGTCACCGGCTTCCACGAGGACGACATCGCCGACCTTCAAACTGGTGCCGGGAACCAGCTTGAATTTGGCGGCGTCGTCGCCGGAGAGCAGCTTCGCCTGGGTTTCAGTGCGGGCCTTGCGCAGCGAATCCGCCTGTGCCTTGCCCCGCCCCTCGGCGACTGCCTCGGCAAAATTGGCAAAGAGCACCGTAAACCACAACCACAAGATGATCTGAAAGGAGAAGCCGAGGCTTTGGCCGCCTGTTGCCACCTCTTTGAGGAAAAGCACCGTGGTCAATGCGGAGACCACGGCAACGACGAACATCACCGGATTCCGGATGAGGCTGCGCGGGTTCAGCTTTTTGAAAGCGCCGCCGATGGCGGGCAGCAAGATCGATGAGTCCATCAGACTCGCGGATTTGGACTGGCTCATGAGAGACTCCAGTTGTGGATGTGAATGAAGGCGTATGCAGCGAGCCATACGAGCAGCATGATCATCGCCATGCCGAGAATGATGTCGGAAGCGCGCACGCGCCGGGTTGCGCCCCGCGCCAGATTTCCTGCGCGGGCCTGAATGTCGAATTGCAGATAGCCGTGACGCATGGTGCGCTCCGTCAGAATGTCTGCCCGAGCCCGGTGGCGAGATGCTCGACGATCGGTCCGACGGCCAGCGCCGGGAAGAAGGTGAGACCACCGACGATCAGGATCACACCGACGAGCAGGCCAACGAACAGCGGGCCGTGGGTGGGAAATGTGCCCGCGGATTCCGGAACAGTCTTTTTTGTCACAAGAGAACCGGCGATCGCCAAAGCCGGAATGATCACGAAAAACCGCCCCATCCACATGCCGGCGCCGAGCGTGATGTTGTACCAGGGCGTGTTCCCTGTCAGGCCACCGAATGCCGAACCGTTGTTTGCCGCGGCGGAGGTATAGGCATAAAGGATTTCCGAGAAGCCATGCGGACCCGCGTTGGCGATGGAAGCGACCGCGGAGGGCAGAACGGCCGCAACCGCGGTGAAGCCGAGCATTGCCAGCGGCAGGCATAGGACAGCCAGCATGGCCATCTTGACTTCCTTGGCCTCGATCTTCTTGCCGAGATATTCGGGCGTGCGGCCAACCATCAGGCCAGCCACGAAGACGGCGATGATGACGTAAAGCAGGATACCGTAGAGCCCCGCGCCAACGCCGCCGATAACCACTTCGCCAAGCATCATGTTGATGAGCGGAATCATGCCGCTGATCGCCATGAAGCTGTCATGCATCGCGTTGACAGCGCCGCAGGATGCGGCCGTCGTGATGACGGCGAACAGCGCTGACAAGGCGATGCCGAAGCGCGTCTCCTTGCCTTCCATGTTGCCGCCGTCGATGCCGAGTGCATGGATCAGCGGATTGCCGGCGGCCTCGCCCCAGTAACAGACGATCACACCGCCCAGGAACAGCAAGCCCATGGCGGCGAAAATGGCCCAGCCCTGACGCTGGCTGCCGACCATCCGGCCGAACACATTGGTCAATGCCGCGCCGATGACAAAGATCGACACCATCTGGATGAGGTTTGAGATCGCATCGGGATTTTCGAACGGATGCGCGGAATTGACGTTGAAGAAGCCGCCACCATTGGTACCGAGCATCTTGATGGCCAGCTGCGAGGCCACCGGGCCGACGGCGATGGTTTGCTTGGCGCCCTCTAGCGTCGTCGCGACGGCGTAGGTTCCCAGTGTCTGCGGCACGCCGAGATAGACGTATACAAGCGTCAAGACGACACAGATGGGCAGCAGTATATAAAGCGTGCTCCTCGTTAGATCGACCCAAAAATTGCCGATCGACTTGCCCGATGCGCGTGCAAATCCGCGGATCAGCGCAATTGCGATGGCAATTCCGGTCGCCGCAGAAACGAAGTTTTGCACGGTCAAGCCGGCCATCTGCACGAGATAGGACATCGTGCTCTCGCCGCCGTAGTTCTGCCAGTTCGTATTCGTCACGAAGCTGATGGCGGTGTTGAACGCGAGATTGGGTTCGGTCGCACCCATTCCCGCGGGATTAAGGGGAAGATCCCCCTGAAACCGCTGCAGGAAATAAAGAACGATGAAGCCGGCCAGACTGAAAAACAGCAGAGCCGCTGTATAGATGGTCCAATGCTGTTCTTCGCGTTCGCTTGTCCCGGCCAGGCGATACAGGCCCCGCTCCACGGGAACGAGAATGGGCGACAGAAACGTGCGATCGCCGTTGAATACCCGCGTCATGTAGCCACCGAGCGGCTTTACGAGCAAAATGATGATCCCGCAGAAAACCAGGATTTGTAACCAACCGTTGAGAGTCATGGGAAGAACTTTCCGTGCCTGGCGTCAGAAGCGCTCTGGGCGCACGAGGGCGTAGGTGAGATAGGCGAGAAGGAACAGAGTCACAGCGCCGCCGAGAATGTAGTCGATAGTCATCTGGCACTCCTTCCCGTCAAAGACTGTCGCAGGCCTTGGTGTAAGCCAGCGACAGGACAAAGAACAAAATGCCAATTCCAAGAACAACGACGTCCATCGAAAGAACTCCTTTTCCATTACTGCGCCGGGTCCGATCGGGCCCGCAAAGACGTAAATAAAACGATCGGTCACCGCCGTGAGCGGATAGCTCCAGGGCCAGGACCGGCCAAGATATGACTTGGAACGGCATATGAATTCGAGACGGCATCCATGGGAGAGATATAAAAATACTATAAGGATCTCGCGTTGGCGCCCGGCCTGCCGCGATACCAAAGTTAAAAAAACAGTGGTTACAGGCCCCCTCCTCCGCCGTGATGTTGGTTTCGCACGGGCGAATCGGTGCAAACTATCCGCTGACGCGGAAATGGCGGCAGGAAGGATGACCGGAATGACGATGAGCTTCGAGGAGTTCCAAGCTTCGCGTGATTATAGCGATGACCTCCATGCGCTCGGTTTGTGCGAAGGCGAAGGCTTTTATTATGCCGACGGCCTTTGTTGCATCGAAAAGAGCGGCGCTGTGTATCTATTGCATCACGGCGACCGTACTCTGGTCGATACGGACCTCGGCAAACTGGAGCGCGAGCTTTATCACCGTTTTTATTCCGCGGCAGCGGCGTAAGACGCAACCAAGTGTCTCCCGGCTACACCGGTTTAGACCCGAACTGCCGGCTACCTACTCCATTTGCGGAATGTTACTCCCATTTGACGCCTTGTGTCTGTTCATTGCGAACGTAAAATCATGGCTATGATGATGATGGAACCGACAAAAAGCTCCGACAATCAATCGGACAGAACCAGAGAATGCAAAGAAGCGCTGAAGCCGGGTTTTGAGTATCTGGCCGAGCAGGCCTTGAGTGTCGGCTGGGATCGCAACGAGGTAGCGCTGGCTCTGTCCGAACTGGGGGAACAGCTTCTTCAGCAGACAGCGGAAACTGCCGGCTCAGAAGCCGACATCGCAATAGCCAAAGCACTGTTCGAAATAAGAAAATCCCTTTTGACATCCCATTAGGGTAGTCCATAAATTTTTTTCAGAATTGCTGGAACAATCTCGGCGTCAGTGCGTTTTATGAGTGCCGAGACAGCATCGGACAAGTTCCGACAGGCATCTCGACAGAGGCTCAGTATCGTCCATGGCAAAAAAACCATGTGGCAATCTGGGCCTCACTTTTTTGAAGAGGGTCAGCTGGATGTGATAGTCACGCCAGTATATCTGCCAATTCCCGCCTCGCAATTTCACGCAGACGTTCTGCTTCATCCTGGGCAATCCAGCGGTAGGGAAAGCGGAGGCGCGTTCCCACAGGTCCCCAATTGCCCACGGCGGCCAGCAACTTATCGAGAGCGGCATTTGAATAGCCGAGTTTCTGCCGGAACGGCACGATATGTTCGTCCATGAATCTGCAGATCCGCTGTTCGATCTCCAGAGCGGCAGCAATGTCTTCATTGATCATTTGCGTCCATCGTTGAGCGCCCCGCGGACTGAGGCATGCGACGTTCGAAAATGAACCCGCCGCAACCCCCTCTTTGACCCCTGTGGCGAGATGATGCCCTGGAACGAAAAGCGAAACAGCCTGCAAATATGTGCGGGCTTCGGCGTACCAGTCGTTGCCGCCATCAGCCAGTTTCACGCCGGTTACGCCAGGTACCGGTGCCAATATTGCCGCAAGATCCTTTGGTGAGAGAACGCGCTTTGCATGGGGCGGATTGTAGAGGATCAGCGCAACCCCACCTGCTACCTCGGATGCCCTGTGGAGAAAGTCGATCGCTTCGTCATTGGTCAGCGGCCACCAATCGGGCAATATTACCTGAATTGCCGCCGGACCATACGATGCGGCGCGGCGCACCCGGTTCAGCATGATTGCCGGATCAGGCTGGCACGCGCCAATGACGAAAGGCATTCCCGCCCGCTTGCAACGTTCGGCAAGCGCCGGCTGGATGCGGTCAAATTCCGCTTCTGTCTGATTGTGGAATTCGCCCGCAGTGCCATTCGAATAGATACCATCGACACCCGCCTCGATCAGGATATCGATCTCGTCGCCCAGTTTACTGAACTCTATACTGTCATCTGCCTCTATCGGCAGGAGCAGACTGGCCCAATTACCGGCAATGGCAGGGTTTTCTGATATCACAGCAAACTCCCGGGTCAGCTCAAATCATCGCGGATACAGGCCTTGAACTGGCCGGGCGCAATTTCGCGCAATTGCGGCACCGTATTGGCGCAGGCATCCAGCGCATTCGGACATCGTGTGCGGAACACGCAGCCGCTGGGCGGATTGGCCGGGCTCGGTATATCGCCCTTCAGTATCTGGCGATTGCGCGGCGCGTCCGGGTCGGGCGATGGGATCGCTGACAGCAAAGCCCGTGTATAGGGATGTTGGGGCCGGGCATAAAGATCGGCGCTGGCGGCAATCTCCATGATGCGGCCGAGATAAAGGACGATCACCCGGTCGCAGATATATTCGACCACGGCTAGATCATGCGAGATGAACAGCATGGTTAGTCCGAGCCGCTGCTGCAGATCGCGCAAGAGATTGATCACCTGCGCCTGGATCGACACATCAAGTGCCGAAACAGGCTCGTCAGCGACAATGAATTCGGGAGCAAGCGTCAAAGCGCGTGCAATACCGATACGCTGGCGCTGCCCTCCGGAAAACTCATGCGCATAGCGGTTGATCGCTTCGGCCGGCAGATCGACCTGTTCGAGTGCGGCTCGCGCCCGATCGAGGCGTTCCTTGCGGGTTCCGATGCCCTGAATGTTCAGACCTTCGGTCAGGATCTCGCCGATTGTCATGCGCGGCGAGAGGCTGGCGAAGGGATCCTGGAAAATATACTGCATTCGCGGCCGCGCCCGCCGCATCTGTGCGGACGAGAGCGTCGTCAGTTCCGTTCCGTCGAATTGAACACTGCCCGACGACGGCTCGACGAGACGCAACACCGAGCGGCCGATCGTGGTCTTGCCGCTGCCGGATTCGCCGACAAGACCGACCACCTCGCCCTTGCCGATATCGAATGAAATGCCTTCGAGTATATTGAGTTTGGTGCCGCGCGAAACATAGTGCTTCGCCAGATCACGAACTGAAACGAATGGGACGCTCATCGGCTTACCTCCTGCCATCTGATGCAGCGGCTGTGATGCGCTGCATTGACCTCGGCGAGCGGTGGCACCGCCGTCCGGCAGGCGTCGAGGGCATAGCTGCAACGTGGAGAAAAAGCACAGCCCCCCGGCATGTCCGCGAGACTCGGCACGACCCCGGGGATAGCCGCTAGTTTCTCTCCGGCCTGCTTCATGCGGGTCGCATCTCCAAGCCGCGGCATCGATGCGAGGAGCCCAAGTGTATAGGGGTGGCGCGGATTGCGAAAAACCTCGCCAACAGGGCCTTCCTCGACAATGCGACCGGCATACATCACAGCCACGCGATGGGCTATTTCTGCAACGACGCCCAGATTGTGCGTGACAAAAAGCATGCCCATGCCGCGTTCACGCTGCAGCTTCAGCAGCAAGTCGAGAATCTGCGCCTGGATCGTCACATCCAGCGCGGTCGTTGGCTCATCGGCGATCAGCAATGTCGGATCGCAGGCCAGCGCCATGGCGATTGTTGCGCGCTGCCGCATACCACCGGAGAGCTCGTGCGGATACTGCCCTGCCCTGCGTCTCGCATCGGGAATGCCGACCTGATCCAGAAGTGCAATTGCTGCAGTCATCGCCGATTTCCGATCCGCATTGCGGTGAATCCGAATGGGCTCCGCTATCTGGTCACCCACGGTAAAGACAGGATTGAGGCTCGACATCGGCTCCTGGAAGACCATGCCGATGTCGTCGCCGCGGATTCCCCGCATTTGCTGTTCATCCAGCGCCACCAGATCCCGGATCGCACCATCCTTGCTCTTGAAGCGGATACTGCCCGCCGCAATCGCCCCGACATTGCGGGTCAACAAGCGCATGACCGATAGACTGGTTACGGATTTGCCGGAACCGGATTCGCCGACAAGCGCCACCGTTTCACCGGGCGCAATGGTCAGGTCGATGCCGTTGACAGCCGTAATCTCGCCGCCGCGGGTGCGGAAGATTGTCCGCAACCCGCGAATGTCGAGTATTGGGTCGATGCGCTTGTCCATATCCGGCTCAGCCAAGCAGGCCGGTTGACCGCAGAATCGCATCGATACGCGCCGCCTCCGCGTCATTGAGCGCCTGCCGCGGTCGTGGCATGACATTCGTGCTGATGATGCCAAGGCTGCGCATCGCGGTCTTGAACCCGCCAACGCCCGAGGCACCGCCGCTCACTCGTCCTTGCGCGATCCACACGATCTCAAAAAGGCGGCAGAGCCGCTCCTGTTCCTTGCGGGCAGCAATCCAGTCACCGCGCTGCGCCGCTTCCCACAGCCGCACATAGCCGGATGGATCGACATTGGCGAGACCCGGAACGACACCGTGTGCGCCCATCAGCAGCGCATTGTCGACGACAATCTCGGAGCCGGTCATCAAGAAAATATCCTTGTGTTCGGCAAGATCGAGCAGGGCATAACGGAAGTTGCCATCGTCGCCGCTGGAGTCTTTCAGGCCAACAATGACGCCTTCCCTGGCCAGCGTCGTCACCGTAGGGCGGGCCAGTTTGACATGGACGCAAACCGGAATGTCATAGGCCACCAGCGGAATGTCCACGGCATCCTTGATATAGCGGAAATGGTCCATCGTCTCAGACTGGCTTGTCACGGTGTAGTACGGTGCGGTCACGACCGCCGCGGCGGCACCGGCGGCCTTTGCGACCTTCGCGTGACGGATGACATTGTCCGTCGTCGCGTCGATCACGCCCGCGATGACCGGCACTCGTCCATTGACCACTTTCACCGAGTGTTCGAGAATTTGCCGGCGCGTCGTCTCATCGTGGAATACGACTTCGCTCGTCGAGCCAAGCACGAACACGCCATGGCAACCTGCCCCGATCAGATGTTCGAGCACGCGGGTATAAGACGGATAGTCGACCGTGAAGTCCGGATTGAGCGGTGTCACGACGGGAGGAACAACACCATGGAATTTCGTCATTTTCGCTTTCTTTCGTTTTCAGTTTAGTTCTGCGCGAGGATCGAAGGCATCCCTCAGACCATCGCCGATGAAATTGATTGCAAGAACAGCAAGGACCAGTGCGCCGCCGGGGAACAGCCATTGCCAGGGAAATTGTTCAAGGACCGCAGTTGACCGCGCAGCATTGAGCATATTGCCCCAGCTGGCAGCCGGCGGCGCGATACCCAGCCCCAGGAAGGACAGGCCCGCCTCCAGCAGGATCGCGTTGGCGATTTGTAGCGTCGCGTAAACGACAAGGATATCGATCGAGTTCGGCAAGCCATGCCGGAACAAGAGGTGTCCGAGCCCCGCCCCCATGCCCCGCGATGCCATGACAAAGTCGCGTTCGCGCAATTCGAGCAGGCGTGAGCGGATCATGCGCGACAGCAGTGGCCACGACAGCAGGGAAATGACGAGCACCGTCGGCCAGATGCCGGTGCCGGCGATCGATGCGAGCACCAGAAGGAAGATAACGGGCGGCAAGGTCATCACAAGATCGACGAAACGCATGGTGACGGCATCGGCCCAGCGTCCGGCAAATGCCGAGATTGCCCCGGCCAGAAAACCGATGATTGCCGAGACGGCAGTCGACGCGACTGCCACCAGCAGTGAAATCCGCCCGCCCTCGAGAACGCGGGCAAACACGTCCCGGCCGACGCCGTCGGTACCGAACCAGTGCGTTACGGTGGGTCCACTATTCATGGCCAGAAGATCGATGTCGTTCGGCTTGAACGTCCACCACAGCGGATAGGACAGAATCATCACCAGCATCGGCACGATTGCCGAGACCCCGAAGAGCGCCGCCTTGTTATGGCCGAAACGATGGAACGCGCGAGCCATTGGACCCGGGCTGGAGGGAGGAGTACGTGCAAGCATCTCAACCCACCTTGATCTCGCGGATCAATGACCGCATAGGTGATGTCGGTCAGCAGATTGACGACGATCACGCAGGCACCGATGACAAGGGTCGCGCCCATGATAACCGGGTAATCGCGCGTTTCTACGGCGTTCACCAGCAAAAGCCCCATGCCCGGCCAGTTGAACACGCTCTCGATAAAGATAGCGCCGCCAATAGCCAGTCCGATGGTCGAACCGATGACGGTCACAACCGGCAGCAAAGCATTGCGCAAGGCGTGCTTCGCTACGACCCAGAATTCCTTGACGCCCTTGGCGCGGGCGGTTCGCACATAGTCCTGATTAAGCACTTCCAGCAATGAAGAGCGCATATAGCGCATGATCAATGCGGCCTGCGCGACGGAAAGAAGTGCGGCCGGCAGGATCAGGTGACTGAGCAGATCGGCAACTGAAAATTCCGCGCCCGGTGTCAGCATGCCGCCGGAGGGCGCCCAGTTCAGCCGCACGGCAAATATGTAAAGACCGATCAAGGCGCTGAGAAATGCCGGGCTGGAGATCCCGACGAGCGCGAAAACCGAGAACGACAGGTCCGTGGCGGAATTTCGGCGCACGGCGCTGATAACACCGGTGACAATCCCGGTGATAATGGCAATGACCAATGCGGAACCCATCAGCAGCACGGTCGGCCCGATCCGCGAAAGGACAAGACCCAATACCGGCTGGTCCTGACGCTTGATCGAATGGCCAAGGTTGCCGGAGACGGCCTGCTGCAACCACGCCAGGTATTGCACCGGCAAGGGCTTGTCGAGCCCGAGTTGGCTACGCAGGTCGGTGAGCTGCGCTGGCGACATCGGGATATTGGGATCGATATAGGCATCGATCGGATCGCCCGGCGTGAGGCGCAAGAGCAGGAAGATCAGCATGCTCAATGCGATGAGCATGCCCACTCCTATCATCAGGCGTCGAAGACTGTACTGAAGCATTTTGTTTCCGCTGTGTTGGGGTGACCAAGGCCACCCCGCTTTAAGCAAGCAAACGGTCTATTCGGCGATGGACCATTTTTCCGGATGGGCCTGATAGGGTCCACCGCCCGGCGCGGGCGTCCAGGTGAAGTCCTTGACCTTTGCCGAGACCACGCCATAGCGATTTGCGACCCACAGCGTCGCCCATGGCAGATTGGCGTTCATCACCTTGCAGACTTCCTGATAGCGGGTATCGCGCTTGGAGGCGTCGGGCTCGGCCAGTGCCGTATCGAGCGCCGCATTCAGATCGGGCATGCGGGCGCGCACGACATTCGGACCTGCGGGCGGAATCTGCTTCTCGTTAAGACCGACATTGATGCTGCCCGCATCGGGCCCGTTCTGCAGCCCCGCATACACCATCTGGAACTGCGCGACGTCCGGCGCCGGGTTGAGCACGATACTGTTGTAAGTCGGCGTATCGACCGCTCGCGGGACGACATTGATGCCCACCTGTGCGAGCATGGCCTGAACGGCGGCGAGCACATTGGTCGCCAGCGGTGTCGTATAATAGGTCAGCAGTGTAATCGGCTTGTCGCCGTTGATCTGCGCCCATCCGGCTTCTTCGAGCAGCTTCTTCGCTTTCTCCGGGTCGTAGGCATAAGCGTCGATGCCCTGCGGTAACAGCTGATCGACCACATAGGCGCAATTAGCCGGCTTGGCGGCGCCGCTATAGAGGCTCTTTATGATGGCGTCGCGATTGATCGCATACATCACAGCCTGGCGGACACGGACATCCTTCCAGATGGGCGAGTCGTGATTGAAGCCCAGATAGTTCACGACATATGAGTCGCCTTCGATCACCCTGAAGCCTTCGTCGCCCTTGAACGTCGAAACGTCATTGGAATCGACGTAGGTAAACTGGATTTCGCCGGCGCGAAGTGCAGCGATAGCTGCTGCCGGATTGGCGAAATAGCGGTTGATCACCCGCTCCAGCGCAGGCTTGCCACCGCGATACTCGGTGTTTGCAGCAAGTTCGACATATTGGTCGGTCACGTATTTGGTGAACTTGAATGGCCCGGTGCCGACCGGTGCCGTCGACCACCAGCTGTTCTTCGCGAGCTGATCGATGGGTATGGATGCCAAGGCATGTTCGGGCAGCATCATCACCTTGGTCATCGTATCAAGCGTGCTTGCGCTTGGAGCGCTGAGCTTGACGACCAGTGTATGATCGTCGGGTGCCTCAACCGAGGCAACTGCCTTCAACCGCGCGGCAAGAACCGATCCCGATTTCGCGTCCATGGCCAGGCCCATCGTGAATTTGGCGTCCTTGGCCGTGAAAGGCTTGCCGTCGTGCCATTTGGCATCGGCCAGCTTGAACGTGTAGGTCAACTGGTCCGGACTGACCGCATAGGAATCCGCCAGAACTCCGGTGACCTTCTGCAACTTCTCGTCATAGGTGACGAGAGGCTCGTAATAGACACTGAGCCAGGTGAACCCGGCTGTCGCAGCCAGGGGATTGAAGTTACCCTGGAATCCTCCGGGTCCCACGTCAAAACCACCCGACAAGGTTGCCGCCTGGGCGGTGGCCGGTGCCAAAGATGCGCCTCCCATCAGTGCCGCGGATATCGCCAGCGCCGAAGCCATCATTCTTAGTTTCATAGTATCCTCCCATTGGATGTATTGGTCTTGTTATGTGCAATCACCCGCGCGATCCCCTCGTAGTGACTGTCAAGACGGTTGCGCGCGTCTTCGAGATTTCTGGCTTCCACCGCATCGACGATCGCTTCGTGATCGCGCCAGGTGGCCATCGGATCGGTATTTTCGAGATTGACGAAGTCGGATGCCTTGTAGAAGGCAAGCCAGAACACTTCGATGAGCCTGACCAGCGTCTCGTTTTCCTGGCAGCGGAACAGCAGTCGGTGGAACAGTCTGTCTTCGTCCACAAAGGCCTCGTTGCGTTCAGCATGAATGCGCATTCGCGCCACGACCTGCCGCAGTTCGTGGATATCCTCGTCGGTAATTCTCTCGAGGGTTTTGCCGATAAGGCCTACCTCCAGCGTGCGGCGGATCTCCAGCACCTCCTCGATCTGACGGAGTGCACCGCCGAGCCCGTAGGCGAGATTGTCAAGCAATGGTTCGAACGAGAATGCCTTGACGAAGACGCCCACCCCTCGCCGCGACTCCAGAACACCAACCGATTCCAGCGCCTTTATGCCTTCGCGCAAAGAGTTCCTGCTAACGCCAAGCTGGCTGGCAAGCTCGCCCTCGGGCGGCATGGGTGCACCGGCTCCAAGGCCATTCTCGTTGATGTAGGCCCGCAGGCTCTCCTGCACGGAAACATGAAGCAATGGCGCGCGGTGCAACGGCTTGAGTGATTTGAACGTCATCGAGGCTGACCCAGTCCGGTCTGAAATTTCAATTTCGAATTGGTTAACCACTTGTAGGATATCTGTCAACAGGATATTCAATCCACTGAACAAGCGGCGCTTTGGTTGTTAAGCAGTTCCACCCTTGTTTCAGATTGTGAAACGCTCGCAGCCCGATGTGATCAACGACAGCACAAACCCGCCAAATACATCAATGAGGTCCTTGAAAACAAAACGTGAACATGCATAATGGGCACTGCATTGCCATGATCGAACGAATTGATAATTTCATATATTTTTCAAAGGATTATTGCTGATGAGCATGGAATATACCGTGTATACGCCATTGCAGGAAATCTCCGATGAGATAATTCCGGCACTGGTTTCAGAATTGAACAAATTCGATATGATTTGCGAAATCCACCCAGATGTTTCATTTGCAGATTCGCCAGGTTTTGTGCCGTTCAAATTCCGTCTCGATGCGATTCAATTTCCGGAGATCGCGGGTAAGGACCTGGTCAGCGGCGTGGAAATTTCCATCTATGATTTTGAGGCGGACGAGCAAGGCAACCCCTATTTTGGTTCTGAAGAGGATTCCCAGCAGGGCCAGTACAACAAGATTGTCAGCTTCCACTTCACGGGTGTCTCTGATCGATTTGAGTTCCGCTTCGCCTGTTTGACGAGTGCCGTTCTGACAAATCTTCTCAATGGCATTCGCTCGGACGACGATTGGAATATGAGCAAAGGCTCGGCTGCTATCGTTGCGGAAGCCTGGAACGAGGTGAAGAGCTACGAAGAATACTGCGCCAGGGAGCTCGACATTCCATACCACGAGTTTGAAGGATGGACGTGAGCTACTTGGGCACCGCCTAACGACAACGCATGCGCAAACTATTGGCCCTTCACAGCAAGGCGCGCCGCATCAAGCGCGCGCATCGCTGCGAAGAGAACTTCCCTGTCGCGCTGGTGTGCGTCGAACAGCGCGACAAATACCGGATTGGTGATTTCGTGAGGTTTGGGTGCCGCCTTCGCACGATCGAGACTGATATCTGCCGCGCGCTTGGCCTTGTCGACAAGCTGCTTCGCTGCGTCAACGGCAGAGAGCGGCTCTGCGAACCTGCGCTTTGCGTCATCCGGCGCTTTGGCGGGACGTCCATCAAATCCCGCAAGCAATGATTGCAGGAGCGTTCCGCTGGTAACATCGGCGTTCATGGGCTCAACCGTTCTGCAGTTCATTACATATGGGCTTTTCGTGGATGGATTCATTTGTATTGTCTCAAGAATAGACCTTCGCCGTCCTGCGCGAAACGAATTCAGGATTAAAATCACACTGGATATGAGTACGGGATTCTTGTTTTTGATCAGGTTCTGGAAATCGATTTACTTCGCTGGCGTCGCACTCGCGCGTGCCCTGGCTGCAAAATAATCTCCAGGCGATGAATAAAACTTCGCCCAGCTGTGTTCTCCATCCGTGAGTTCTATTCAGCGGAGATACACGCCATGAGAAATATCGTCAGATCACTGCGCCATCAGCTTCCATTGGCTTTGCTCGGCGCCGGGCTTGCCGTTAGCACCCTCTCCACCCCGGTGTTTGCCGCAGGTGGTGAGGGTGGGGATGCAACGCCCACCTGTGCGAAAGGCAAGGTTTACGATTCCAGGAGCAAGAAATGCGTCAGCAAGAACAGCAGTTTCGTTCCCGATAAGGATCGCACCGAATACGCCTACGCCTTGGCCGAGGCAGGAAGATACCAGGAAGCGCTGGAGATGCTCGACACGCTGAAAGATCCGAACACCAAGGAAGCCCTCAACTATCGCGGTTATGCAACTCGCAAGCTTGGGCGAACCGACGAAGGCATATCCTGGTACAAGAAGTCGGTCGCACTTGATCCCAAATATGCGAAAGTTCGCGAATATCTGGGCGAAGCCTACGTCGTCAAGGGTCAGATCGATCTCGCCAAGGAGCAGCTCATGACCATCAAGTCGATCTGCGGAACCACATGCGAAGAATACAAGGATCTTCAGGAAGCGATCGAGAAGCCGTCGAAGATTTGACTGGGCCATTGCCTGGCTTGGAAGAGCCCGAGCGATGGTCGTGAGGCGTTCACAAACAAGGGATCAAAGTGACCATCGCTCATTTCGAACTTTCTGCATATAGTCGGGCGAACCCATATCAGTCGTCAGCACTGGAAGTCCGGATTGGGCACGCCGGGACGGAGGCAATTATCGCGAGCGAACACGAAATCAGGGCGAGTTTGAGCCAGCACCTCGCCCGGCTTTGGCGGTACGGCGTGGTGCTGTCCCGCCAGCGCGATGTTGCAGATGATCTCGTCCAGGCTACTTGTGTGCGTGCGCTGGAGCGCGCCGCCCAGTTTACGAGCGGCACAAGGCTTGACCGTTGGCTGTTCTCGATCCTGCATTCGATCTGGCTCAATGAAGTTCGCTCCCGGCGGATCCGTATGGGCAACGGTTTTGTCGACGCGGACGTCACGCTTACCTTCGACGGTGAACAGGAAACCGAGCGCCATGTTCTGGCCAATCAGGTCCTGCGGCAAGTGAATGATTTGCCCGAAGCTCAACGGACGGCGGTGTTCCTCGCCTATGTCGAGGGCCTCTCCTACAAGGAGATTGCCGACGTGCTGGATGTGCCCATAGGAACGGTGATGAGCCGGCTTGCGGCCGCTCGTGCAAAACTTGCCGAGAATGCCGGTCCGGAAATGGTCGCGAAACGAACGAAAGGAGGGAATTGATGATTGACCACAGACAAGACCAAATGCCCTCCGACGAACTGTTGGTCGCCTTTCTCGATGGGGAACTGGATGACGCCGAGCGCCTTCGGATTGATACACTGATCAACACCGATGAGACTGTCTCCACCCGGTTCGAATTCCTGTCGCGCAGCGAGATGCCTTTCTATGACGCGTTCGAACCTTTGCTTGAGAATGCTCCGACAGCTAATCTTGAGGCCATTCTTCAAGGTCTTCCCTCGTCCATTGCGGCGGAACCAGCAGGGAAAAACTGGAACCGGCGCAGTTTTATCGCCGCCGCCATCGGCTTGGTCCTTGTAGGCGTCGTCGCGGATCGCGCCTACATTGAAATGCAGGATGCTTCCAGCGAAAGCGACGGATCGGAGTGGCGTGCGGTTGTCGCGGAGTATTTGTCGCTTTACACAGCCGATACACTTGCCAACCTGACGAGTGATGAATCATCGCAAGGCCAGCAACTGCGCAGTCTTGGCGACAGCCTTGGCCTGTCGCTTCCCGCGGAAGCGGTTTCGTTGCCCGGTATCGCGCTGAAGCGCGCTCAGGTTCTTCAGTATGACGGCAAATCCCTTGGCCAGATCGCCTATCTCGACCCTGCCAGCGGGCCGCTGGCGCTCTGCATCATTCGGTCATCCAAGGGGCCGAATTCCCCGCGCGCCGAACAGCGCCACGGCATGAATGTCGTCTATTGGTCCGATCAAGCCCATGGCTACATGCTGATTGGCCATAATTCGGCCGATCAGTTGACCGTTCTGGCCGAGCGGGTGAGAACGGCCCTCTCCACCTAGAGCATTTCCAGGAAAAGTGTGAAACGGTTTTCCGTCCGGAGTGCGTAAAAACAAAGAGAGCATTTCCAGGAAAAGTGTGAAGCGGTTTTCCGTCCGGAAATGCGTAAAAACAAAGAGAGCATTTCCAGGACAAGTGTGAAGCGGTTCAAGGTCGAGGGATCTGGCGAGGCCGATTTCTTCGCATGCAACTGGACGAAAATAGAAAGGCGGCCCCGCGGGAGCCGCCCTTTATTGAATTCCAATGAAGGTTTCTTACTTCGCGACGTGCCAGACGCCCCCGACACCCTCGCCGGTCATATCGCCAGCCTTCTTGTCCTTTACAAATGTGTAAAGCGGCTTGCCTTCATAGGCCCACATTTCCTTGCCGTCCGAAGCCTTGACCAGTGTCCACTCGCCTTCCGCCTTGGCTCCCGCCTCGGCGTAGAATGCCGGCCAGTTCGCCAGGCATTTGGCATCGCAGTTCGACTTGCCCTTTGTGTCCTTGTCAAAGGTATAGAGGGTCATGCCTTTCTCTGTCGTGTAAATCTTGCCCATCTTTGTCTCCGTCAATTTCGCCGGTTCGGCGGCGAAAGCGGACAGGCTGGTGGCAGCCAGTATTCCCATAGCAATCAGTATCGATTTCATGGTCGTTTACTCCCTCTGTCGGGGTTGCCAGCGGAGCGCCGGCAGTGCCCGTCTTTGCAGCGAACCAAGCCGTTCGCTTGTGGAGAGAGTGCGCCGAATTCTGATCCGAATTGAGGCATCACAAAAAGTTTAGCACGCGCTTCCTACCATTTGACGCGCAGCCCGATATTGCCCTCGAATATCTCCATCTCGGCGCCATCGACATCGAAGGTGTAGTCCGCAACCGCAAAAGCACTGACGCTTTGCGAGAAATCATGGACGATGCCACCGCCGAGTTCGAGCGACGTGGATCTCGTTCTCCGTGGTAATGGCATCGGTGTCGAACAGAATCGCATCGGTGCCGCCGAAACCATGCCAGATATTGGCCTTCACGTAAGGCTGGAACAGGCCTGACGAGGTTTGATAATTTCCCTGCAACCGGAATCCCAGGCGGCCGACGACGCCGTCATCCGTGTCAAAAGAAACATCCGAAAATGCGTCCGATTGGTCATCCAGCGATAGATGCTGCCATATCAACTGTGCCTGCGGCTCCAGTGTCCAGCTTTGCGAGAGCGCCACCGGGTAGCCACCCTCGAGCGAGGCGGTGATTCCCGTACCGTCAATGTCGATCCCAACGTCGCGCGATGAGGTTGAATCGCCGCTGAACCAGGATCCCATCAAAATAGCATCCAGATACCAGCCTGACGGTCCGATATGCGTCCAGTAGCCGCCGAAACTGGTAGTGTCGAGATCGAGTTTGCCGACATCCAGGTCGTTCCAGCCGAGCGCCTCTCCCTTGATATCCGCGTTCAGATTGGAGTAGCCGAAGAACAGCCCGGCAATATTGCGGTGCCCGCCTTCGGTCTCGGAGCGGATGATGTCGAGGCCCGCCTGAATGCCGTAGAGGTTTCCATCGGCTGACGGACTAACCGTTCCGGACCAGCTCTGCTCCGTCGATTGTCCGAAGACCCGGCCCCAGGCAGCCGAGAAATTATCTCCGGGCGTGAGCACACTTTGTTCGCCCCGCCTTTCATGGAACGTCCCCAGCGTGGCGAGCGCGGTTTCGCGGGCCATCGGCGGCACGGCCGAATAGGTTGGCACTTCGATGCGATAAAGCGGAATAACTTCGCCCGGTGCCGCAACGACCGGTGTCGCGCCTGCGTTAGGCGGTTCAACACCCGGTCCAGGCAGTTCAATGTCACCGCCTGTCGGTTGTGTCGCTGGATTCTCACTTCCGGGATTCTCACTTCCGGATACCAGGGTCGAACGCAGATACCAGTTTTCCGCAGTTCCAGCCGTGACACCGCCTTTGAACAGAAAATATTCGAACGCGCCCGCCGCAACGGAATTGCTGAGGCTGAATGCCGACGCGCCGGTTGTCGCGCCGTTGATGGATTCTACAACGAGAATTCCGCTCTGGACCGTGCTTGCACCGCCGCCGCCAAGATTGGTGATGGCCAAGCCTGTGGTACCGCCAGCCGTTCCACCGGAAATGACAAACTTGTCGGATGCGGAGGAATCATCCCCGAGCACGGTTTGCAGGCGGATCGCACCGCCACTGCCGGTATAATTGCCAAGGACCGTGAAAGTGTCCGCAGCACCGCTTGAACCGTTGGTCAGGTCAATCGTCCCGGCATTGGTGACATCGACCAGCTGACCGCTTGTGAAAGGAGCGATTGCGGCATTGACGCCATCGCCGGCGAACAGCGTACTGCTGGCATCGATCGTAAAACTGCCCGTTCCCGTTGCGCTGTCGCCTACGATGAAGTTGCTGTCCAGTGTAAACGCAGAGCCGCTGGTCAGCGCCACATTTTCCCAGTTCATATACCTGCCGGACGTGGTAGCGGTCGTATTGGCGAATGTCAGCGTGTCCGTACCGGCTGCGCCGTTGATCAATGGTGTCGAGGAAAGTGTGGCTTCCGTGAGATTCTGCAAGGTTCCGGTGTCATTGCCCGCACCCAGATTGATCGCGCCGCCGATCGCCCCTGCTGTGTCCCAGGTAAATTGATCATTGCCACCCAAGGTCGTAACCGTACTCCCGATGGAGCCGCCGGAAACGAATATGCGGTTATCGCCGCTGCCCAGGTCAACGAAGGTGCCTATGGAACCGCCGGAGAGTACCAGCAAGTCGCGGCCCTGCGTCGCAATCACAAAACGGTCGATTGTGCCATCCGACATGCGCATTTCATTGTTGGCCTGCTCGAGATTGACTTCGCCGATCTGCCCGCCGGTCATCGTCAAGAAATCACCGGCAAAGAACTGGCCGATGATGCGGCCACCGCTGACCGTCGCGGTGTCGAGCTCGCTGCCCTGTTCGACCCGCTGGACCACACCGCCGGTCATGATGAATGTATCCGTACCGCCGTTTTGGAAGATCGTGCCGTTGACCGTACCGCCATTCAACTCGAGCCGGTCATTGCCGCCGCCTTCGCTCAGATTGCCGTTGATCGTACCGGAATTGATGATGACCGTGTCGGCACCGGCACCGAAGGTAACCGGGCCCGTGATGGTGCCTGTGCCCCCGGCCGGAAGGGTCAGTGAGTTGCTCCCCCCGTATCCGTCAAAGGACCTCCAGTGCCGCTATCGCAAATATAAGTGTCACTACCCGCCGTCGGAACGAGTGTGCAGGCTGCGAGGGCGAACTGTTTCGATGTGATGAGTGATAAGAGGGAGACAGAAGAGAGCCAGACGATTCGTGTACGCAAGCTGAAAGACTTCATGCAACCCCTCCTGCAACAGTCATGAAACGGCCGGGACAGCTTTAGACTCAATACAATCCAGGCGATAAAACAGACGATTGTTTCGGGTTGGAAAGTAGTTGCTGATTATAATTTACGCAACCAAAGGTTTTATCAATATACAGTGAATTTCAACGGTGTGGTAAATACGTCTCATTCTGCACATGGTGTCGCGCTATCATTGAAGTTTAAAACGGAACATGTCCATGCAGTCCGCGTCACATCCAAAAATCATACTAATACTCGGTAGCGCGCCGGATGTTGTTCGATCGCGGGAATGGCAGCGTGCGCCCTTTCACGAAATCGTTGCGATCAACAATGCCTGGCGCGTGCGTGACGATTGGAATCATCTGGTTCACGCCGGAGATTTTCCGGCACATGCAATGCCGGAAAAGGAGATCGCGACGGGGCGTAGCATCCATACGGCGGCCGACTATGTTCCGGCGCAGAACGCCTATGGGGGCTTTGTCTACGCCGGCGCGACCATGTCGCTGACAACCGCCTATTGGGTGCTCCACGCCCTGAAACCCGACGTACTCGCATTCCTCGGTTGCGATATGAACTACGACAATGAGGGGCCGACGCACTTTTATGGCTATGGCAATCCGGATCCGCTCCGCTCCGACATCACGCTGCAAAACCTCGAGGCAAAGACCGGGAGGCTGCTCGTTTCGGCGGCGCGCCAGGGCTGCCTCTGTGTCAATCTCTCGCACCTTGACTCGAGCCGCCTGGTTTTCCCGCGCGTCGATATCGGCCGGCTGAGAGATTGGTCGATGATGGACGTCAAGGTTCGCATCGGCGGTTTGTTGCAGAGAATTGACAAGGCCAAATTGCAGCACGCGGAAAACACGGAAAAAGCGCTGGGTTACTACTTCCCCACAGGCGAATACTGGCTGTTTCTGGACCAGATTGATGGCAGCGAACTACGCTGTCTCGACAGTCTTTGGCTTGCGGCGCTCGGCCGAAGTGAGGCGAATGATGAATGCGGGCCCTGTGATATCTGAACGGCGCCGCGATTTGACTGCATGTTGATATTCCGTTGTAATCGCCCTCGAAGTACGTGCATGAATAAGCAGGAGCAGACATGGATCGCTACGAAACCTTCGCGACCTGGATTTTTATCGTCTTTGGCGCATTGATCATTGCCGGCCTCATGGCATTTGCGATAACCACAAACGACAAAGCCGCTTTCTTGTTTGCCCTGGCTTCCGGTTGTTCGGCGTTTTTCCTCGGTTTTGCGGTCATTTTCGACCAGCCGCGCCTTTATGGGCTCATTCTGTTTCTGTCGGTCGCGTTGATCGCAGCCTCGATCACAGCGATCGTTACCTGACGCAAGCGTCCTTATTTTCGATTGGCCCTTATGTTTCAACGGGCGCGGTGATGCGGCGATAGGCGCCGTGCCAATAGAGCAGCGGTTCGGCATTGCGGCGCAAAGTTACCGCCCTGACCCTGCCGATGAGAATGCCATGCGAATGCCGTTCGATGGCGTCATCCAGTTCGCAATCAAGCACGGTCAAGGCATTGGCCAGTGCCAGCGTGCCCGTGGCAAGCTCCTGCCATTGTGCATCCTGATAACGTTCCGGGCCTTTGCGCCCGCCCCGTCCCGCAAAACTCTCGGCTACGTGCTTTTGATCATGCGCCAGCACATTCACGCAGAAACTGCCATGTCGCTGCAGCACCGGCCATGACGAAGAATCGCGATTGAGGCTGACGATGACCGACGGAGGATCGATGGCCAACGACGATACGGAGGTGGCCGTAAATCCGGTGCGGTCATTGCCCCGGCCAACGGTAACGACACTCACGGCGCCAGCCAGATGCCGCATGGAGTCCTTGAACAGGTCTGCTTCCACGGTCAGTTCATGGTGGACGGCACGCGCCCGGGTCTGAAAGACGGACATTCTTTCCTCATTTTCTGGATTGCACGCATAAAGCCAGCGAAATGGACTCCCGCTCTGACCGGTATTGCAGCACATCCCACCCGCATCCAACCAGATTGCGCTTTGCTCAAGCCACGCTCTTTTGGCGATTTTGTTTCGCGATTTTTGCCATTTTCGGGAATTCAAATCCAGGAAATGCAGATACCCGACTCCCGCGGTAGGGATTTGTCGCGCTTGGACCACCCTCCGGACCATGGTGCAAAGAATAAATTTCCACAAACTTCCCGTAAGACGCAAAACACTACCCGCTGAACCGGTACATTTGTAATCTCTATCGTATTAATCGTGTATCGAATGCCGCAAGATAGGTAAGGACAACGAGGGACGATTCATGATGGCATCCACGGATTATACGACATCACGCGATACAATCGCCTCGCCGTTTCGCCGCGTCCTGAAGGATCGCGGACTTGTCGTTTTGCTGTTTACGACTGCTTTTGCATTCCACGTTGCAGTTCTCTTCAATCTACTGCCCGCGTAACCCGCATCTGCCCGTTCGCATGACCATTACGCTCTCCTGAAGGAATGCCGATAATTTCTGGACCGACTGTGCCAATGACGACGCTGTTCTCCCCGTTTACGATCGGCGATCTTTCCCTTCCCAGCCGCATCGTCATGGCGCCCATGACCCGCCGCCGCGCATCCCATGGCAAGATTCCCGGCGAGCTCAACGCGCTATACTATGCGCAGCGCGCCACGGCCGGTCTTATCATTGCGGAATCGACAGAAGTCGATCCTTTCAGCGCGATCGATGTTCCGGCACGTCCGGGCCTCACCAATGACGCGCAGCAATCCGGCTGGCGGCTGGTAGCCGACGCCGTTCATTCGGCGGGTGGAAGAATATTCGTTCAGCTATCCCATATGGGACGCACCGCTCATCCGTCGCAATTGCTTGACGGCCGCCAACCCGTCGGGCCGTCGGCCCTGCGGGCAGCAGGAACGGTATACACCGCAGAAGGTGTGCAACCTTACGCCACACCACAAGCGCTTGACCCCGCCGGCATCGCATCAATCGTTGTTGAATTTGCGTCGGCAGCGGCGAGAGCGAGACTTGCCGGATTCGATGGTATCGAAATCCATGCCGCAAACGGCTATCTGATCGATCAGTTCTTGCGGGATGGCAGCAATATTCGTACGGACCACTATGGGGGTTCACTGAAGAATCGGGCTCGCATCCTGCTTGAGATCGTCGAAGCGGTCAGCGCGCACTGGCCAGTCAATCGTATCGGTGTTCGCCTGTCACCGACAAATCCCTATCAGGGCATGTACGATAGCAACCCCGCCAGTCATTTCCCGGAGATCGCCCGGCTGCTCGATCCGATCGGCCTCGCCTACCTGCATGTGGTTGAGCCCCCCGCTCAACCCGGAGAGCACCCTGTTACTGCTTCCGCCATACGCGCAGCTTTCGCCGGTCCCCTCATCCTTGCCGGCGGTTACAAGCGTGCTGACGCCGAGTACGCGCTGGTAACGGCACGGGCAGATCTGATTGCCTTTGGCGAAGCTTTCATCGCCAATCCCGATCTCCCGCAACGCTGGCTCCAGGGCGCGGTACTGAATGCTGCAGATAAGTCAACTTATTATTCCGGCGGCGCACGGGGCTACACCGACTATCCTTGCCTTGAGCTCGTTGAAAATTGATCACCTGAACTTTTTTTCAATGCGCTGGAACCAAATTCCTGCATAAGCATTCTCTTATAACTGGTTACCCCAACCAGCCCTTGGCTAACCCACAAGCCAACAATGGCCCAATCCTCATGCCCCTTGAGGATTGGGCTTTCCGCATGAACTGTTCGGCACCGTCAAGTGGAGAAAACAATGTCAATTGAAAATGCCCGACATGCGATCGAAGCAGCAATCCATAGTGGCGATTTCAAAAGCATGGGTGTTGCAGTGTTCAAGGCAATCAATGCCTTGGAAGAGCGAATTAAAAGGTTGGAAGAAGAACTGGAGCGTTTAAAGGCCAAATCGGGATAGAAGCATCGCCATCTAATCCTTGAATTTGAGGCTACATGTGATACGATCTTGAAAGGTTGAGTGTAGCGGTACCTTGAGCCTGCGCCGCACTGAAACGATGCGCGATATTTTTATCCAGAGTCCAGTTTGTTAGAGCCAAATCAAGCCTCAACTCGCGAAGCCCCTACCCACCCGGCAGGGGTTTTGCTTGTGTAGGGATACCGCATTTCCACCGCCCAAGGGCAAGCGGGACACCCGCCCCGCTTGTTGCAAAAAACCACCATCTAGTACAATCGGCTTAAGCCGTAAGCATTAGCCCCGGTAGCTGCCTCCACGGCCACCCACTCTGTCAGGCCGGCTTCGTCCGATGGAAAAACATCGGCCTTCCACCTTCCACGTGGATGCCATCCACGAAACAGAACCGGCTCTAGCCAAACAAGATTTGCTCTAACTCTCTTCCACGATTGCCTGGATATCGTTCGTCGAGTGATTGGTCAGGGTTTTGGGTATTTCGCTGACAATCCTGTCGGAAACTTCCTTGTGAAATTCCTGACGCATCTCACCCAGCATGAGCGGCGGCGCGACGATGATCAGCCGCTCGAATTCCCCCTTATGTGCATGACAATAGAGTTCGTCAGCAATCTCCTTGGCAAAGCGCTTTTTGGAGATTTCATGCCAGTCCGTGTCGTCCACGGCGCTGCGGCCCAACCCGGGTCCACTGGAGGAACGACCGGGCCTGTCACTGCCCTGTTCGCGTGTGGCGGGGTTGGAATGATGCATCTGATGAATAATGCCAAGCTGCACATTGTTCATGTCATGCTTGTTACGCAGAAAAAGTGCTTTCTCTCCATCTGCGACCAAAACCCAGGTGTGGCGGTTCAACATGACGTTCACCATCTCGAACTCCGACTGATACGTTGGCATTTGAACTTCCCTTTTAATGGAGTTTCGTTCCGTTGGAAATCGTGTTGCCTGCGGTCGCATGACTTTAAGTGTGGCAGACGGCCGTGACCATGGAACAACGTCTCGAAACTGCAGATGTTCCGGCTTTCTTGTTTTCAATCAGCGCCCGCAATGCAAGATTGGCACGATATTCGACAATCACCGGAAATGAGGTCGCCATGAGGATTGGTCTATTCATCGCAGCAATCGTTCTGATCGTCTTTGGGGCCATCTGGGCCCTTCAAGGTCTCAGCATTATCGGCGGAAGTTTCATGGTCGGCCAGACGCGATGGCTTTATATCGGACTCATTACGATCGTGGCCGGTATTGGTCTTCTCCTCTTTGCGCGAACGAAATGATCCCCGTAAAATCGCCGTAAAGGCCGCTTTCACCCGCACCTCGTCTGGATTTGTCCTTTGGCGGCTGGTAGGGTCCGGAGGAAATGGGAGGCTGAGTTTTTATGACTGCATTGACTATTATTGTTGAGTTCGAAACGCGCGAAGGCTGTGAAGAGGAATTCACCGCACTTATTCGCGAACACGCCAGAAAGACATTGGAAGAAGAACCAGGTTGCCTGCGCTTCGAAGTCATCAAGCCAATTGAGCGCAATGGAACGCCCATTCCCAACAAGGTCATGGTCAACGAGCTTTATGCAAGTGAAGCGGCGGTGACCGCGCACGAAAACAACCCGCGGCTGGCAAAGGTCCGAGCCGCCAATGCGCCCCTGCTCGTGTCGAGCCGGCTCATACTGGCGCAGTCTTTGAGTGCAAAAGCTGCCGAAGGCATGACACCGCAGGAACTGAACGCCAGCAACGATGATTAAGCCGAAGGCTTCCAATCTTCAGACTAAAGTCCTGTGGCATGATTCAGGGAAAATGTGCGATGAATGTTCATCACTATTTTCAACCCGCGATCTATCCCGTCGAAAGAACACAATGATGAAAAGAATGGCTTTGGCCTTTCTCCTGCCCTGTATTATCGCGACGTCCGGCTGCGGCGCCATGCGCTGGATGGACCAGAAACCGGCGGGCAAATCCAGCTGCGCAGGCTGGAACAGAATCCGCATCAAGCCGGAGACGGCGGTTTATTTGGTAAAGAACGACTTTTCCGCCGGCATCGATATCGATTCGCATAATCTCAATGGCCAGAACAACGGCTGCTGGAAATAACGGCCGCGCGCGCCCTTGCCTTGGGTGAATAACCGTTCGATCGGGAACAAATCCCGGTAAGTCACGTTCCACCTTTCTATACAAATGGAAAGGATTACTGGAATGGCTACGAATGCAACCAAAGTACAAGATATGTCTGAAAAGGATCTGGAAAATCAGATCGCGGCTTTGCGCAAACAGCTTTCGACGATCAGCAAATCGCTTTCCGAACAAGGTTACGATCTTCTCGGCAATGGTAACTCCGCCTATAAGGCCGTGAAGCAAGGCAGTCAGAAGGCTGCTCGATTTGTCGGTGACGAAGCGCAGATGGTGGCCGGAAAGGCCCGTGAGAACCCGCTTGCCGCAGTAGCGATCATATCGGCCGTTGCGGGTATCGGTCTCCTCGCCGGATTGAATGCCTATCGCCGCTAGAGCGGTTTGCGCTCCGGCCTTGAATAGCATGCCCGGCGTGCCTATATCAGCATAGAAATTCGTTTCCGCTTTTGACCACGGATGTACTGGCACTGGTGTTGAGACGAATTCGAAAGGTCGGGTCCTCCCGGCCTTTTTTGTTGCCGATGGCACACATCCGGCCGGTGAAGTGCCGCCGTTCATCGTCATGATGTTGCGTTCCCCCGTGCGAACGGTCTATGAAGGACCGGTTATTCGCGAAAGGCACCGGAGCAGAACCGGCCAGCCATTCCGCAATCCAGGTCTTGAGAGTGAGTTGCCTGAATGGACAATTTTGAAAAGTACGCCCTGGCTCTGATGGTCGTATTTGGTGCCCTTATAATCGGCGGTCTCATGGCTGTTCATATCGCTTGGGCTCACAAGGCGGGCTTTCTCTATGCATTGGGTGCCGCGGTTGTCGTCTGGTCCGCTGGCTTTGCGGTCCTCTTCGATAAGCCGCGGCTCTATGGCCTGTTATTGCTGGTTGCGACTTCCCTGATAACGGCTTCTGTCGTCGTCCTCGTCCGTTAGAACGTACCCGCTTCAATCCCCGCCAGATCTCGGATAATATGAAAGCACGTTTCATATTATCGTTTACTTTATCAAGAATAATTCTAAACTGCGGCCAGATTGAACGTGCCTGCCCGGCAACGGGTTGAAAGAGACATTTCCATGCGACTGACAAGACAGACCAATTATGCGATCCGGATCCTCATGTATTGCGCAGCCAATGACGGCAATCTGAGCCGGATCGGCGAAATCGCGCAGGCTTACACGGTTTCTGAACTGTTCCTCTTCAAGATCCTGCAGCCACTCGTGGAGAATGGCTTCATCGAAACGGTGCGCGGCCGCAACGGCGGAGTGAAGTTGGGCAAACCGGCAAGAGACATCACGCTCTTTGACGTCGTTCGTGTCACCGAAGAAAACTTCGCCATGGCCGAATGCTTCGAAAACGATGCTGCCGATTGCCCGCTGATCGACAGCTGCGGTCTGAACGCCGCTCTGCGCAAGGCGCTCAATGCCTTCTTTGAAGTGCTGGCTCAATATTCGATCGAGGATATCGTCGACAAGCGCGATGTTCGTGCCTTGCTCGGCATCGACGTTCTCGAAAAGCGTCTCGCAACAGCCAGTTGATAGACGTGCGCCGTACCTTGGATACGGCGCACGCTTTCGCGCTCGTTCGCTTCGCTGCGTTCGGCCCAGTCCTGCTGAAATGTCAGCTCAACTGCGACTCTTTTTGCCGGACAAACCTCGAGATCCGCTGAAGAGTGGCCGACTCTTACCTGACAAAGCGCGATTCCGGCTCGGGTTTCTGTACCCTGCGTTGTAGTCAGGTTTTGCTCGGTTGCCGGGGTACGGCTCTTGGCACCAGCGCCACACCCGGATGAGACGTTTTGACACATGGTCGGCCAGACCCGGAATATTGTCCCCGATAACGCTTGATATCGGCAAACATGATTGAATTGGTTAGGTTATTTTCCTAGTTTAGAATAATTCTAACTACTTGAAATCATGGCATAATCTCACCATATGCGTTTGACAGCATTCCAACAAACCGGTTTTATGGCTGGAGCGTTGATAGAACGTTTGACCTTTAATGTTTGGGCCTTGAACCCTTGCGATTGGAGGAACCATTGATTGGTTCGAAAGTATCACCCGGCCACGGGACAATATCTCTTGGGTCTAGCGTACAAAACGCTTTCATATCAATAGTTTATCCAAGTTTGATGCCATGTTGATGTCGAATGTCGCGGGTGCTTGTTCTGCAGGATACGGCGTCGGCACAAAATGCTAGTTTGTCATTGCAATATTATCACCCAGAAAGAGATCGAGAATACTATCGTTGAGCTTCTCGATGCGGACCCATGGCAACTTGTTGTTCCGGCAAAAGTTTACCATGCCATGAAGAAGCGCGGCCGCTGCTGTGGCTGCTTCCCAAATGTCGTTGAAACCATCATAAAGGTGACGGAAGAATATCATCTTCGCCACGGTTCAGACGATTCTGATGCAGTTTCGTTTATCGACCGTGTCCGATCATTGCGTCACGAATACGGGAGTTCACGACATGAAGGGCGACATAAAGGTCATCGAGCGGCTTAACGAGGCGCTGTTTCTCGAATTGGGGGCCGTCAACCAGTATTGGCTGCATTATCGCCTTCTGGATGACTGGGGCTACACAAAACTCGCCAAGAAGGAGCGTGAGGAATCCATCGAGGAGATGCACCACGCCGACAAGATCGTCCAGCGCATCATCTTCCTGGAAGGCCATCCGAACCTGCAGTCCATCGGCGCATTGCGCATCGGACAGAACGTGAAGGAAGTCCTCGAGGCGGACCTCGCGGGCGAGTATGACGCGGTCAAATCCTACAAGAAATCGCGCGAGATTTGCGACCAGCTCGGCGATTACGTTACCAAGGAACTCTTCGACGAGCTGCTGAAAGACGAAGAAGGTCACATCGACTTTCTTGAAACGCAGATCGGCCTACTCAATGCCATCGGACCGGAGCGCTATGGCCAGCTCAATGCCGCTTCAGCCAATGAAGTCGATTGATCAGACCAATCTCCGTCATAAAAAAGGGCGCCGATGGCGCCCTTTCCATTTCTGACTTGTCGCTTATTGCGGCAACTTGTCGTCAACACCCGCAACATAGAAGTTCATGCTGAGAATGGTCTTGTCGTCGGCCGTCTCACCGGCCTTCAGCCAATCCGACCCGTCCTGCTTCTTGATCGGCCCGGTGAATGGCTTCAGCTCACCCGAGGTGATTTTAGCCTGTGTTTCTTCGGCCAGCTTCTTCACATCGTCGGGCATGTTCGTATAGGGCGCCATGACGACCAGCCCCTCATGCATGCCCTCGAATACATTGTGGGATTTCCAGGACCCATCCAGCACGGCCTTGGCCCGCTCGATATAGTACGGGCCCCAATTATCGACGATTGACGTCAGCTGGGTTTCGGGGCCGAACTTGATCATGTCGGAAGCCTGGCCGAACGCCTTGATCTTGCGTTCCGCTGCAACCTGCATCGGTGCGGTCGAATCCGTATGCTGGGTGATGATGTCGACACCCTGGTCCACAAGTGCCTTGGCAGCATCTGCTTCCTTGGCCGGGTCGAACCAGGAGTTCGCCCAGATCACCTTGATTTTGAAATTCGGATTGACCGATTGTGCGCCGAGCATGAAGGCATTGATGCCCTCGACCACCTCCGGAATCGGGAAGGAGCCGATGTAGCCGGCAACGCCGGTCTTCGACATTTTCGCTGCAATCACGCCCTGCACATAGCGGCCCTCATAAAACCGCGAGTTGTAGACAGCCACGTTGTCGGCGGTCTTGTACCCGGTTGCATGTTCGAACTTCACATCCGGGAACTTCTGCGCGACCTTAATCGTGGCGTCCATATAGCCGAACGATGTCGTAAAGATCAGCTTGTTCCCGGCGCGGGCCAGACGCTCGATCGAGCGCTCCGCATCGGCTCCTTCGGGTACATTCTCAAGGAAGGTGGTCTCGACCTTGTCGCCAAGCGCCTTTTCCAGCTCCTTGCGGCCCTGATCATGCTGATATGTCCAGCCAAAGTCACCGGGTGGTCCGATATAGATAAAGCCGACCTTCAGCTTTTCTTGCGCATGCGCTGCTCCCGCCACAGCAAAACTGGCCGCTATTGTCAGCGCCATGATGAGTTTTTTCATTTAAGTTCACCTCTCTGTTAAACGATTGCGATGTCTTTTTTTCCCGTACCTGCGTCAGCGGTCCGGCACGAAGGGTTTGCCGAGCGATGCCGGCGTATTCATCAGGGTCAGCCGCTTGTTTCTTGAAATCAGCACAAGCACGACGATCGTTGCGAGATAGGGCAGCGATGACATGAATTGCGACGGAATTCCGATGCCGAGAGCCTGCGCATGCAACTGGCCGATACTGACAGCTCCAAAGAGATAGGCGCCGGCGAGGATACGCCATGGCCGCCACGAGGCAAATACGACCAGCGCAAGCGCGATCCAGCCCCGGCCGGCCGTCATGTTCTCCACCCATTGCGGCACGTAGACAAGCGAGAGCTGTCCGCCGGCAAGACCGGCACAGGCACCGCCGAACAGGACGGCCAGATAGCGTATGCGGACGACGGGGACACCCAATGCATGCGCCGAAATATGATTGTCGCCGACGGCGCGCAATGTCAGGCCGGCCCGGGTCTTGAACAAGAACCACACGACGCCGATCGTAAGCAGGATGGAGATGTAGAAAATAGGATCCTGCCCGAACAGGAATTTGCCTGCATAGGGCAGATCAGAGAGGCCCGGAATGTAGAGCGATGCCATCTTCACGCCGGGCAAGCCAACGAAGCTTTCGCCGATCATGGCCGAGGCGCCGAGGCCGAGCAATGTCAGAGCGAGGCCGGTCGCCACCTGGTTGGTTACCAGCGTTAGCGTTAGGAACCCGAAAAGCAGCGAAAATGCCGCGCCTGCCAGGATCGCCGCGAACATGCCAAGCCAGGCCGAACCGGTTGTTTGGGCAACGGCGAAACCCGCAACGGCCCCCATCACCATCATGCCTTCAACCCCTAGATTGAGGACACCCGAACGCTCGACGACGAGTTCGCCCAGCGCCGCGATCAATAGCGGTGTTGCCGCTGTCGCAACCGTCAGGAGTATGGCCTCAAACATCGTCATTTCACGCACCCTTCAATGCTGTTTCGCTGTGCCGGGACACAATCCGGATGCGATAATAAATCAGGGTGTCACTGGCGAGGACAAAAAACAGGATGATGCCCTGGAATATGCGCGCCGATTTTTCCGAAATACCCAATGAAATCTGCGCTGCTTCCCCCCAAGATAGGACAATGCCAGCACCAGTCCGGCCGCAACTATCCCCAAAGGATTGAGCCTTCCGAGAAACGCGACGATGATTGCCGTGAATCCGTAGCCGGGTGAAATGCTCGTCCTCAACTGGCCAACTGCACCAGATACCTCGGCAATCCCTGCGAGGCCAGCGAGGGCGCCCGATACCAGGAAGGCGAAGAACGTCAACCGTCCGGCACTGAAACCGGCAAATCGCCCTGCCCTTGCGCTACGGCCAAGCACCTTGATCTCATATCCGTTCAAGGTCCGCGACAGCATGAACCAGACGGCAACAGCCGCAAACAGCGCGAGGATGAAACCCCAGTGCGCCCGGCCCGAAGCCGACCATATTTCCGGCAGGATGGCGCTGGAATTGAACTGGACTGTTTCTGGGAAATTGTACCCCTGCGGGTTGCGCCACGCCCCGCGTACCAGCCAATCAAGGAAAAGCTGGGCGACGTACACCAGCATCAGGCTGGTCAAAATCTCGTTCGTGCTGAACCTGACCTTCAGGAGGGCCGGGATCGTCGCATAGGCCATGCCACCGGCCATACCAAGCAAAAGCATGATGGGAAGGACATACCAGCCCTGGAAATCCGGGAACATGACCGGAAGGATCGATCCGGCAATGCCTCCGGCGATCAATTGGCCCTCGGCGCCGATATTCCAGTTGTTCGACAGGAAGCAGACGGATAGTCCAACCGCAATCAGTATAAGTGGTGCCGCCTTGACCAGCAATTCGTGGACGGACCAGACTTCCGTCAAGGGTTCGATGAAGTAGGAATAGAGTGCGGCAATCGGATTCTTGCCGAGAATTGCAAACAGTATCGCCCCCGCAATCAAGGTCAGAAACAGGGCGATGAATGGCGAAAGGGCACTGAACAATGCCGAATGCTGGGGGCGTTTGACGATTTCGATCCGCATCATACCGCCCCTGCATCCTCCAGGGGTGCCGACGTGTCGGCTCCTCCCATCATCAGCCCTACCCGTTCCCGGTTCATGTGTTCTATAGGCACGGATTCCGAAAGGCGGCCATGTACCATCGCCGCAATCCGGTCGGAAATCTCGAAGAGCTCGTCCAAGTCCTGGCTGATCACGATGACCGCCGAGCCGCTGCGGGCCAGATCCACCAAAGCCTGGCGAATATGCGCAGCAGCTCCGGCGTCGACGCCCCAGGTCGGCTGATTGACGATCATGACGGAAGGGTTCCGATCAAGTTCACGTCCGATGAGAAACTTCTGTAAGTTTCCTCCGGAAAGTGCTGATGCATCTGGATTTTCCGCGCTCTTGCGAACGTCCATCTGCGCTACGATCCGTTTGGCCGCAAGAGCAAGGCTGGACTCCGCGACGAGCCTTAATGCCCCGCCGGAGAGAAATACTTTGCGGTCCGTGGAATGACGCGACAACAGCAGATTGTTGGTCAGCGACATGTCTGGAACAGCACCATGTCCAAGCCTTTCTTCCGGCACAAAAGCGGCACCGAGCTTGCGCCGCGCGGAAATGCCTGTGCGACCAGCATCTGTTCCGCGAATGCGGATGATTTCGGGACGTTCCTGCAAGACTTCGCCGGAAATTGCCTCGAACAACTCGCCCTGTCCATTGCCTGCAACACCGGCAATTCCGAGAATTTCCCCTGATCGAACTGAAAGATGGATATCGTGAAGCGGCACGGAAAAGGGTCCGCGCGGTTTCTGCGAAAGGCCGTTCACTTCAACCAGCGCAGTTTGTGCCGATGCATGCGTTGCGGCCGGATGCCTGTCGATGACGTGAATATCGCTCCCGACCATCATGCGTGCCAGCGATGCGGCGGTTTCGGAGCGCGGATCGCATTGGCCGACAACCTTGCCGTGCCGCAATACGGTCGCGCGGTCGCATAGGCGCCGCACCTCTTCAAGCCTGTGGCTGATATAGAGGATCGATTTTCCCTCGGACCGCAGGCGCTCCAATGTCACAAACAGCAGATCCGCTTCCTGCGGCGTCAGAACCGATGTCGGCTCATCGAGAATGATGAGGTCGGGATTTTGGAGCAAACACCGGATGATCTCGATCCGCTGGCGCTCACCTACCGAAAGGTCGCCGACAAGCGCCTCCGGATCCACCGGCAGGCCATAAGTATCTCCGATTTCCCTCGCCCGGTTTGCAATTGTGTCCAGTGGCGTTTTCTCATCCAGCGACAATGCTATGTTTTCCGCCGCCGTCAGCGCGTCGAACAATGAAAAATGCTGGAAAACCATGCCGATGCCAAGCGATCTGCCCATCGCCGGATTGGCGACTGCAACGCTCTTGCCTTTCCACGCAATCGCTCCGGAGGTTGGTTGCAACGCACCGAACAGCATCTTGACGAGGGTCGACTTGCCCGCGCCATTCTCACCGAGCAGTGAGTGAATTTCGCCCGTTCCAATCCTCAGATTGATTTCATCGCAGGCTTTGAGTGTCCCGAAAATTTTGGTGAGCTTGTCAGCTTCCAGTAGCGGTTTTTCAGAGCCGTCTTTTGTTTGTTCTGTCATCGTTCCCCGCGGCCAAGACCGTTTGCGATCCTATGACAGGCCCACCAAATTTGGAAAGTGCAAAACGTACGGCCACGGCCTTTTGCGCACAATATTCAAGCAATGGTTGCAGTGGCTCAAGGAATGAGCACTGTCGTGCCAGTGGTCTTGCGTGCTTCGAGATCGCGATGCGCTGTTGCCACATCCTTGAGTGCGTAAGTCTGTCCGATCTCGATCCTGATCACGCCTTTCGCCACGAGATCGAATAATTCATTGGCCCCATTTTCGAGAGCATCGCGCGCTGCAACGTAAACGAAGAGCGTTGGGCGTGTCAGATAGAGCGAACCCTTGCGCGACAGGATACCGAGATCGAATGGCGGAACCGCTCCGGAGGACTGGCCGAAACAGACGATCATGCCGCGCGGGCGCAGGCAATCGAGCGAGCCGTCAAACGTGTCCTTGCCCACCGAATCATAGACGACATCAACACCCTTTCCGCCGGTGAGCTCCTTTACCTGTTCTACGAAGTTCCCGGTGTTGTAATTGATGACGTGATCATATCCGTGATCCAGCGCCAGCTTGACCTTCTCCTCCGAGCCTGCTGTGCCGATCACTGTCGCGCCGAGATGTTTCGCCCATTGACCGGCAATCAATCCAACGCCGCCAGCTGCCGCATGGAAGAGGATCGTATCGCCCTTTTTCACGGGAAATGTCTGTCGCAGCAGATATTGCGCAGTGAGTCCCTTCAGCATCATGGAAGCCGCGTGCTCCAGCGCGATAGCGCCCGGAACTTTGACGAGCCGATCCGCCGGGATCAACCGCTCTTCGGCGTAGGCACCAATGGGATTGGTATAGGCGACGCGATCGCCGATCTTGACGTCCTTTACATCCGGACCGACTGCCAGCACCACGCCCGCGCCTTCATGTCCGGGGATCAGCGGCAAGGGGCTGGGTGATGGATAAAGGCCGGTCCGGTAATAGACATCGAGAAAATTCAGCCCGATTGCATCGTTGCGAATGTGTGCTTCGCTTGGTCCCGGGGCACCAATGGAGATATCCTCGTAGGTCAGCACTTCCGGTCCACCGGTTTGATGAATGCGAACAGCTTTGACCATCATGATTTCTCCGTACGTCCAAGATTGGGGAATGCCTGCATCACAGCACCGATGCAAAAGAGATATATGCCTGTCACCGAAATGCCAATGCGCACCCAGAGCGGCGATTCCAGTTCCTGAAACAGCGAGATCGCGCCAAAGCCGCACCACAGGAAAAATATGGCAAGATTCAATGGCCGCAACCGTTGCACGCGTACGGGGTGGAGAAAATACACCGGCAGGAATGAGACGATCGCCGAGGCAAGGACAATGGCAAATGCCACCCATTCTCCGGGGCGGACAATGAACAGCGTAAAGACAATCATGTTCCAGACCACCGGGAACCCCTTGAAGAAATTCTCCTTGGTCTTCATGCCGGTGTCGGCATAGTAGATAGCGCTCGAAACGACGATGATCGCCGCCGCAAGAAACGACAGCCCCTCGCCCATGAAACCGCGCTGATAAAGCGCGAAGGCCGGGATCAGAACATAGGTCATATAGTCGATGATATTGTCGAGGAGTTCGCCTGACCAGTTAGGCAGGACATATTTGACTTCCAGCTTGCGGGCTATTGGCCCGTCTATACCATCGACGAACAAAGCCAGCCCCAGCCACCAGAACATGGCTGTCCAGCTTTCTTCGCTGGCGGCAACAACCGACAGGAATGCCAGAAAGGAACCGGACGCTGTCAGCAGATGAACGGAAAATGCTTTCGCCTGCGGAGCCGTTACTTTCTTGGGCATGACGCCCTTGGGCAAGGTTGGTTTTTTCACGGTCCGCGCCAATCTGCTGCATGATAATTGCTCGCTCGCCGTAGTATCTTACCAGCGGCGAACGATTTGCGATCAGCTTTTCTTGAAAATGGTTCAAAGCGCAAGCAATGAAGTTGATATAAACTGTTGAAAGCTCGAAGCGAGCATGGAAGCGGAGGCGAATATGACCAGCACCAGAACAGATCCCATTGTGATTGCAGGAGCTGGGCATGTGGGGTTGATCGCCGCGATCGCCATTGGCCAGACCTTCGAGAACGTCATCAGTCTCGGGACGATACCGGAAGGCAATGACAAGCGGACAACCGCGCTGATGATGCCTGCCATCAAGTTTCTCAGGCAGATCGGCCTGTGGGAAAGCATCGAACCGCACGCGGCTCCGATCACCACCATGCGTATTCTCGACGGAACAACCCGGCTCATCAGAAGCCCCGCTGTGACCTTTGAGGCCAGCGAAATCGACGAGCCCGCCTTCGGCTACAACATTCCGAACGTCACTTTGACCGAGGTCTTGAGTGACGCGCTGAAGGGCTCGCCGGTAAAGCATGTGGCCGCCTCTGCCAGCCATTACCACCCGACTGAATCTGCAATTGCAGTCGAAGCCGGCAACGGCGCCGTGTACACCGCCAATATCGTCATCGCCGCCGATGGCCGTTCTTCGCTGGCCCGCGAAGCCGCCGGAATATCCGCGCGGACCTGGAGCTATAACCAGACGGCCATCGTCCTAAGCTTTAGCCATACGCGCGATCATCATGATATTTCTACAGAATTTCATACCGAGCATGGCCCGTTCACGCAGGTTCCCCTAGCCGGCAAACGCTCAAGCCTGGTCTGGGTGACGACACCAGCGCACGCTGTCGAACTCCTCGAACTCACAAGAGATCAGTTGGCAATGCGGGTTGAGGATCGCATGCAGTCGATGCTCGGCGCGGTGACCATCGATGTTGATCCGCAGAGCTGGCCGCTCTCGGGGCTTGTACCAACCTCCTTTGCCCGCAACCGGGTGTTTCTGGCTGGCGAATCCGCGCATGTATTCCCGCCAATCGGCGCGCAGGGCCTCAATCTCGGTGTCAGGGATGTTGAGACCCTCCTGGAAACGCTTCCCAATGATGGCACTGACCTTGGCATATCGAGCGTTATGTCCAGCTATAACCGCAAGCGAAGCCCGGATATCATTGCGCGCACCGGCGCGGTCGATGCCCTGAACCGATCGTTGTTGTCGGATTTTCTGCCGGTTCAGATGGTGCGCAGTGGCGGACTCGAGTTGTTGCGTGCTTTCTCGCCGCTGCGTGGTTTCGTCATGCGCGAAGGCCTGCGTCCAGGCAGCGGCTTCCGCTTCTCGCGTAAAGACGCGCTCCCGAACCACTAGGAGTCGGGTCCTGTTGTTATGATTTCGACCAGATAAACGGGTCCTGTCCCCGGGATTATGCGAAGACGAAGTCGCTCAGCAACTTCACATTCAGCAAAGCGATCACCACGGCGATGAACATGGCGAAGGCCGACAGCCAGCGCGGTGCGACAAGCGCGCCCATTTTGGCCTTGCTCGCCGTGAACATGACCAAGGGAAACACCGCAAACGACAATTGAAGGCTGAGGACCACCTGCGTCAGCACAAGCAGCTTGGCCGTGCCACTCTCGCCATACCAGATCGTGACAATGGCCGCGGGGACGATCGCGATGCCGCGCGTTATCAGCCGCCGCAGCCAAGGCGCCAGCTTGATGTGCAGGAAACCTTCCATCACGATCTGTCCTGCAAGCGTCGCTGTTACCGTCGAGTTGATACCACAGCAGAGCAAGGCAATACCGAACAGCGTCGGGGCAATCGCCAGACCGAGCAGCGGTGCAAGCAGTGAATGCGCCTCACCCAACTCAGCAACCCCTGTCTGGCCTGTCTTGTGAAACGTTGCCGCTGCGAGAATGAGAATCGATGCGTTGATCAGCAGGGCAAACATCAAGGCAACGGTGGAATCGATCGTCGCATATTTCAGCGCCTGCCGTTTTTCCGGCAGCGAAGAGCCATAGTTCCGCGTTTGAACAATGCCAGAGTGCAGGTAAAGGTTATGCGGCATCACCGTCGCGCCAAGAATACCAAGCGCCAGATAGAGCATCTCGGGATTGGTCACGATTTCCGTTGTTGGCGCAAAGCCCCTGATGACAGCGCCCCATTCTGGATCGGCGAGGAAAATCTGGATGGCAAAGCAGACGGCAATGACTCCAAGCAGGGTGATAATCAGGGCCTCGACCCAACGGAAGCCAAGTTTCTGCAGATAAAGAATGAGGAAAACATCGAGCGCGGTGATAAGAACACCAATTTCCAGCGGTATCCCGAAGATCAGATTAAGTCCGATGGCAGTGCCGATCACTTCGGCAATATCCGTGGCAATGATGGCGATTTCGGCAAGGAACCATAGCGAATAGGCCACTGGCTTTGGAAAAGCATCGCGGCAGGCCTGCGCAAGGTCCCTGCCCGATCCGATCGCAAGCCGCGCGCATAATGCCTGCAGCACGATCGCCATGATGTTGGAAACGAGCGCGACGACAAGCAGCGCGTAGCCGAATTTCGAGCCCCCAGCGAGCGACGTGGCCCAGTTGCCCGGATCCATATATCCAACTGCGACGAGATAGCCTGGACCGACAAAAGCAGCCGCGCGGCGCCAGCCCGGTCCACTGGTCGTTACGGCAATCGAACGATGAACATCAGAAAGCGACGCCTCGCCCCTTGCGCGCCGCCAGCCTTGAGGCGTGTCGGCCGCCTGCCGTATTTGATCCATGAACAACCCTTAATCGCAATTGCAAATCATTCGCAACTATATAGAGAGAAAATTTCCAATCGCAAGCCTTCGACCTGTGCAAAGACAGCCGTTCGATCGATTTATTGCGGATATGAAAGAAATTCAGGCGACCCGGCTGCTGAAATTATTCGATAAGTCCGTGAGTCATCACGTAGAGCCACAGTGTCAGCGTCAGTACTGAGAACAGCGTGGTTGCCAATACACTGCTGGAGGCACGTTCTACCCAAACACCATATTGGTGAGCGATGACGAAGACATTCGTCGCTGTGGGCAAAGCTGCCATCAACATCGCCGTGTTGACCCAAATTGGAGGGAAGTCTCCCGCCAGACTGAGAATGCCATAGATCAGCACGGGCTGAACCAGCAGTTTAAGCGGAACGATGAGATAGAGCTCCTTTGGAACCCGCTTCAGGGGGCGCAATGCCAGTGTAGCGCCCATGGCAAACAGCGCGCACGGCGCGGCGGCCTTCGCGAGCAAATCAATCAATCTATCGAGTGCAACAGGCGGCTCGAAGCCAATAATCGCCGCTGCCACGCCAAGAATGGTCGCGATGATAAAGGGATGAAAAAATATCTTCCGCAGAACACTGATCACAAGATCGGGTGCAGACCGCTTGTCATTGCCGGATAGCGCCATCATCAGCGGGGCCATGACAAAATGAAGCGTGTTGTCGAAGCAGAAGATCAGGGCCACGGGCACAGCAGCAGGCGCCCCGAAGGCAAGGATTGCCAGCGCCGGGCCCATATACCCAATATTGCCATAGGCCGCTGCGAGACCTTGAATCGTACTCTCATCAATCTTTCGCGTCCTCACATATGCGACCAGGAACATCGTCAGAAAGATGCAGAATGTGGACGCGGTGCAACCGATGATAAATGCCCACTGCGTCAATTCCGCCACCGGGGTTTGGGATAGTATCTGGAAAAACAGGGCTGGAAGCGCCACATAAACGATGAAAGTGTTCATCCACCCCAGCGCTTCCAGGGGCTGGCGATTAATCCGGGCCACGAAAAAGCCAAGAAAGATAAGCCCAAAGAACGGAAGCACGAGGTTAAAAACGTTGAGCATAATTGGCTTTTGAGGGTTGCGGCGCGAAAGAGTTACGGCAGGACGCCAATTAAGCTCGCGAGATTTGACAGAACGAGATATCTATACCGAATGACAATGATGACACAGATACGACATGCAAAATTTCAGATAGGTCAGGTGGTTAGTCACCGGATATTTGCCTTTCGTGGAATAATTTTTGACGTTGATCCGGAATTTAACAATACGGAAGAGTGGTATCAATCCATTCCAGAGGATATACGACCGCGCCGCGACCAACCGTTTTACCATCTCTTCGCCGAGAACGCGGAAAGCGAATACGTCGCCTATGTCTCGGAGCAAAACCTGATGGCCGACACGAGTGGTGTGCCATTGAGGCATCCTCAGATCAAGAACATGTTCGAAAAGACTGAAGGCGGCGTCTATCGGGTAAAGCGACCGCACATCAATTAGCGTCAGAGCAACGGACAACAAAAAAGGGACGCCCGAAGCGTCCCTTTTTGATTCCTGCCTGCCGGTCAGTTGCCGGTTTTGGCTTTTTGCTGTTCAGCCTTCATCTTTTCTTCGAATTCCTTCTGACGCTTCTGGACTTCATCCTGAAGGGTCTTCTGGCGCTGTTCAAGTTCGTTCTGCTGCAGGCCCGGGCCGTCATAGGCCTGGCTGAATCCAGTCAATGCAACGTTGATCGGATTGGGCTTGTTCTGGAAATTGACCGAAGTCAGCGTCAGCTGGTTGCCCTTCTTGAATGACGAGAGGAGCTCGTCTGACAAGGCGACTTCGGAGATGCAGCGATCAGGGAAGCAGATTGCATATTCGATTTTCTGCGTCTTGCCGCCATTGATCTGGAGTCCGACGCCCGGCGCGATGAGGCGGCCGGTCGGAACGGAAACCTGGAAAATCTTCCGGTTGATCTTGCCCTTGATCTCAATGAGATTGACGGCTGTCAGCAGCTGGCCGCTATCAGCAGTCACGATGTTCTGGGTATTGCAGATATCGTTCTCTTCCTGCTTGGAGCAGACCTTGAACCAACCCTGCGGCGCTCTCTGCTGTTGGGCTGACGCTGGTACCGCCGCGACGGCGAGTAATGCAGTGGCACCGACAAGGGATGCGGTTGCAGCGATGGTCTTGCGGATGGACATGGTCAACTGGTTCCTTTCAGCGCACTTATCCGAAGTGTGTCTTGATCACCTGATTTTGCTTGTCTGGCTTTGGTTACCAAATGCGGCAAGAGAGTGACCCTCGATATCGAAGGCCGTGTTACACTGCATGTTAACGCAAATCCAGCCACCTTTTGGCTCTGTTTTAAATTCACATGCATGATTATACCCCTTACGCCGCAGAATCGTCGTCAAGTGGTAGTCTTTGACACGAATCAGGATGAATCCCTGCTTTTGGGTGCAAGGTTGAGACGATGTTGAAGAAAACCATTCAAGCACTGGCCCTCCTGGCCGCGCTTTGTTCGATGACAAGCGCAGTATCTGCTGAACCAACCCATGGAATCGCCATGCACGGCGAACCAGCCCTGCCCGCCGATTACAAATATTTTCCCTACGTTAATCCCGAAGCGCCGAAGGGCGGTTCGATCACCTACGGCGTTGTCGGCACATTCGATAGCCTCAACCCGTTTCTGGTGAAAAGCATGCGAACATATGCCCGAGGCATGTTTGGCGACCCGGAGTTTGGAAATCTTGTCAATGAATCGCTGATGCAGCGGAGCGCAGACGAGCCGTTCACAATGTATGGGTTGCTGGCCGAGAAAGTCGAAACGAATGATGAGCGGACATGGGTAGAATTCACGCTCAATCCGAAAGCAAAATGGTCTGACGGACAACCGGTGACCCCCGACGACGTTATTTTTACTTTCGACGTGCTGACAAAAAAAGGCCGGCCACCCTTTAGCAGCCGCATGAAACTCATCTCCAAAATTGAAAAGATTGGCGAACATGGCGTCCGGTTCACATTCAACGAACAGGCGAACAGGGAGTTTCCACTTGTCCTGGCGCTGATGCCGGTATTGCCGAAGCATAAGATCGACATTGACACATTCGACAGTTCGCCTCTGTCAATCCCGGTGGGCAGCGGGCCGTATACCGTGGCGCAAGTTCAACCGGGACAGCGGATCGTTTTCAAGCGCAATCCCGATTATTGGGGTGCAGATCTTCCGAGCAGAATCGGCTTCAACAATTTTGATACCGTTACGGTCGAATATTTCCGCAACAACCAGGCCCAGTTTGAGGCCTTCAAGAAGGGCGTGTTCGACGTTTTCCTGGAGGGCGATCCGAATAAATGGGCAACATCCTATGATTTTCCTGCGGCAAGGGATGGACGTGTGATCAAGGAGACATTCGAGACACAATCCCCCGCCAACATGTTCGGCTTCCTCTTCAACACGCGCCGTACAAAGTTCCACGACAAGGCAGTTCGAGAAGCGCTCGCTCTGATGTTCGACTTCGAATGGACAAATCGCAATCTCTACGCAGGCCGCTATCAGCGCTTGGGCAGCTACTGGCAGGGGTCGGAATTGTCCGCACTGGGGAAACCCGCAGATGCGACCGAACGCGAACTGTTGGCTCCATATCCGAATGCCGTCCTGCCTGAAGTCATGGATGGCACCTACAAACCTGCCACAACAGACGGATCCGGACGCGACCGCAAGGAAATGAAGCGCGCCTACGACATTCTTGTTGGTCAGGGCTACAAGATCGAGAACGAACAGATGCTCGATCCGCGGGGAACGCCGTTCGCCTTCGAAATCCTGACACGCTCGGTAAGTGAAGAGCGCCTTGGACTTGCCTACAAGCGCACGCTCGAACGTCTGGGGATTGGTGTCACGATCCGGACCGTCGACGATGCCCAATATCAGAAACGTCTGCAGACATTCGACTACGACGTCATCCTTGGCGCCTATTCGAGCTCGCTTTCTCCCGGATATGAACAGTTTAGCCGCTGGGGAAGTCAGTCCAAAGAGGTTGAAGGAAGCTTCAACTACGCGGGTGTGGCCGATCCGGCAATTGATGCGCTGCTCGACAAGATGCTGGCGGTTCGCGGACAGGCAGAGTTCACCAGCACAGTGCGCGCCCTCGACAGGATGTTGATCTCCGGCCATTATATGGTGCCGATCTATTACCAGCCCGAGCAATGGGTTGCGCGCTGGGCGCAGTTGCAACATCCAGACAAGACATCCCTGGTCGGTAACCAGCTAAATACCTGGTGGTCAGACAAACGATAGGTTGAGTTGAAATCATGACTGACAAGAAATTTATGATCGACGTGGTGTCGGATGTCGTTTGCCCATGGTGTTTTCTTGGCCGCAAACGGCTTGAAAGCGCTCTGGCGCTTAATCCGGATCTCGACGTGACCGTGAACTGGCGGCCGTTCCAGCTCGACCCGACGATTCCGCGCCAGGGCAAGGACCGCAATCGCTACATGCAGGAGAAGTTCGGCAGTTCCGACCGGATTTTCGAGATCCATCAGCAATTGATCGAACTCGGCAAGGAAGCAGGCATCGAATTTGACTTCGAAGCCATCGAAATCAGCCCGAATACGTTGGATGCACACCGCCTTATCCGCTGGGCGTCACAAGCCAAGCCCAACGTTCAGGACAAGGTCGTCGGCATTCTTTTCTCCTATTATTTCGAACAGGGAAAGAACATCGGCGACCAGCAGGTGCTGCTTGAGGCCGCCGGAGAAGCTGGCATGGACGTTGCGATTGTGGCCAGCCTGCTGCCGACGGACGCGGATACGGTGGGCGTTCAGCAGGAAATAGACACCGCCAATCAGATCGGCGTACGTGGCGTTCCCTGCTTCATTCTCGACCAGAAATACGCGGTGATGGGCGCGCAATCAGCAGATGCACTGGCCGATGCCATCCGCCAGACAGCAGATGGTTTTGAGCCCCGCCCCGCCTGAGCTATGAGGCCTCGGCAAGCTTGGCAAATTGCGTCATGACGACCGCCGCACCATTGAGCCGCTTTTCAGCCGTTGGCCAGTCGCGTACCAGCACGATGCTTTGATCGGGCCGGATCTTGGCCATGGCACCCTGTTCGCCGATCATTTTGACCAGTGCGGCAGGATTATTGAATGTCTTGTTGCGGAACTGGATAACGACGCCTTTCGGCCCCGCATCGAAGTTTCTCCACATTGGCGCGGCGGCACAGCGCCTTGATATAGACGATCTTGAGGAGGTGCTGGACTTCCTCCGGCAGCGGACCGAAGCGGTCGATCATTTCGGCGCCAAAGCCGTCGATCTCCTGCAATTCCTCCAGATCGGCAAGGCGGCGATAGAGGCCGAGGCGCAATTGCAGATCCGGAACATAGGTCTCGGGAATCATGACGGCGGTGCCGATCGAAATTTGCGGGGACCAATGTCCGTCCTCGACTTCACCTGTGCCCTTGATCTCGGCAACAGCCTCTTCCAGCATCTGCTGGTAGAGTTCGAATCCAACCTCTCGGATGTGACCCGACTGCTCTTCCCCAAGCAGATTGCCTGCGCCGCGAATATCCATGTCATGGCTTGCAAGCTGGAAACCGGCTCCGAGCGTATCGAGTGATTGCAATACCTTGAGCCGGCGTTCCGCGGTCTGCGTCAGCAGCTTGTTGGCTGGCAGCGTGAACAGCGCATAGGCGCGCTGTTTCGACCGGCCAACGCGTCCGCGCAGCTGATAGAGCTGCGACAGGCCGAACATGTCGGCACGATGGATGATCAGCGTGTTGGCGGTCGGAATGTCGAGGCCGGATTCCACGATGGTGGTCGACAGGAGCACATCATACTGCCCGTCATAGAAGGCATTCATGATGTCATCGAGCTCGCCAGGAGCCATCTGGCCGTGAGCAATTGCCACCTTTAGTTCCGGCACCTGCGCGTCCAGGAACTCTTTGATATCGCTCAGGTCTGAAATACGTGGGCAGACATAGAAGCTCTGTCCGCCACGATAGCGCTCGCGAAGCAGTGTTTCGCGAATGACAAGCGGATCGAACGGAGAGACAAAGGTGCGCACGGCCATGCGGTCGACGGGCGGAGTGGTGATCAACGACAGTTCGCGCACACCGGTCAAGGCAAGCTGAAGGGTCCGTGGTATCGGCGTCGCCGAGAGTGTCAGGACGTGCACGTCCGATTTCAGTTCCTTCAGCCGTTCCTTGTGCTTGACGCCGAAATGCTGTTCCTCGTCGATAATCAAGAGGCCGAGATTCTTGAATTTGATGCCTTGCCCGAGCAATGCATGCGTGCCGACCGCGATGTCGACCTGACCTTCGGCGATGCCTTTCTTGTTCTCGGCAAGTTCCTTCGAACCAACGAGGCGCGAGGCCTGTGCCACATTGACCGGCAGCCCCTGGAAACGGGATGAAAATGTCTTGAAATGCTGGCGGGACAACAGCGTCGTCGGCACCACGACGGCAACCTGCACTCCGTTCAGTGCCGCCACGAATGCCGCACGCAATGCGACCTCCGTCTTGCCGAAGCCGACATCGCCGCAAATGAGCCGGTCCATGGGCTTGCCCAGCGACAGATCGTCGATCACGGCAACGATTGCGCGGTCCTGATCTTCCGTCTCGTCATAAGGGAACCGGGCGGCGAATTCGCCATAGAGCCCGTCCGGCGGCAGGAGGATCGGTGCGCCGCGCATCTGCCGTTCGGCGGCAATGCGGATAAGATGGCCTGCAATGTCGAGCAAGCGCTTTTTCAGCTTTGCCTTGCGCGCCTGCCACGCCCCACCACCGAGTTTGTCTAAGACAGCAGTTGAAGTTTCGGTGCCAAACCTTGACAACAGCTCGATATTTTCAACCGGCAGGAACAACCTGTCATCGCCTGCGTAATGCAATTCAAGACAATCATGCGGCGCGCCGGCAGCAGTGATCGTCCTCAGACCGATAAATCGGCCTATGCCGTGATCCACGTGCACGACAATGTCGCCGGCATTGAGCGCCGCCACTTCGCTGATGAAGTCACGGTCGCGTTTCCGCCGCTTGGAATGACGGATCAGCCGATCGCCGAGAATGTCCTGTTCCGCAACAACGACCAATTCGCCCGCGTCGAAGCCGGTCTCCAGCGAAAGGATGCCCGCCGTGATCTTGTCGCGAGCAAGTGCCTTTACAGTCCGCAGATCATCGACGAGTTCGATCTTTTCCAGACCGTGTTCGTTCAGAACCTGCACCAGGCGGTCGCGCGTGCCCTCGCTCCACGCCGCCAGCAGTACCTTCTTGCCCGCAGCGCGCTCGTCGGCAATATGCTTGACCACGCTGTCGAAAACATTGGTATCCTTCGCCGTCCGCTCTTCAACAAATGTGCGCCCGCGATGCGCACCGGCGTGGATCGTTGCCCGCCCTGTCACAAACGGCGCATCGAACGGTGTGAAATCAATCCGCATTCCCGATGCAACAGCGCCAGCTTCTACCTGCGCCGGCGTCAGGTAAAGCGAACCCGGCTCGACGGGCTTGTACGGAATCGCATCACCGGGTTCCTTTCCGTCGGACTGCCGCCTGCGTGCTTCGTAGTGGTCCAGCACCATCTTGTGACGTTCTGCCATGGCTTCATGCGCCAGATGGTCGAAGACGACAGGCATGTTGCCCGCATGGTCGAACACTGTCTCCAGGTTCTCATAGAAAAGCGGCAGCCAATGTTCCATACCGGCAAAACGGCGGCCCTCCGAGATCGACTGGTAGAGCGCGTCATCACGCGAAGGTGCCCCGAATTTCTGCACATATTGTGAACGGAAGCGGCTGATAATCTCCGGTGACAGCGTAATTTCACTCATCGGCTGCATGGAGAATTCGGTCTTTTGGCTCGACGTGCGCTGCGATGCAGGATCGAAAGTGCGGATTGTTTCCAGCGTATCGCCAAAGAAGTCCAGGCGCAGCGGCTCGTCCGCACCAGGTGCAAACAGGTCGAGAATCCCCCCGCGCACTGCATATTCACCAACGTCGCGCACTGTCGGAACACGCTCAAATCCATTGTTTTCAAGGCGTTGCACAAGCGAATTCATGTCAATTCTATTGCCGGGCTTAGCCATGAACAGCTGTTCGGCCAGGACTTTACGCGGCGGCAGCTTCTGCAACACCGCGTTGGCGGTTGACAGAATGACACCTGGGTGCTTGTGATCGCGCAACGAAGCAAGGCCGGCCAGCGCCGCCAGACGGCGCGCCGACGTGTCCGCGCCGGGTGATACGCGATCATAGGGAAGGCAGTCCCACGCGGGCAACTGCAGTACAGGCAGATCAGGCTGGACGAAATTCAATACCTGCTCGAGGTCCGCGACGCGCTGGCCATCCCGAACGATGAACAGCACAGGGCCACCTGCCCCCGTCTCGGCCACCACCTTCGCCAGCGCAAAGCCTTCATAGCCATCAACAACACCATCGATGACCACATGGCCATTGATGTCAGGTTTCAATCCGAGTTTGGTAAAGGCAGTCATGCGATTTCAGAATTTCCCGGTCACGCCTCGGCGTGACTCAAAAGCTGATGTTGTTGCGGGATGCAACGACCTTGTGAAAGATCGGCGTGTCGAATTCGGCGGGAACGTCGGCCTCGCCGGTAACCCATTTCAGAAGGTCCCGGTCAAGCGCTTCCATCAGTGCTTCATATTGGTCAAGTTCCTCGTCGGACAAGGTATCGATATGGGCATCGGCAAACTGTCCTAGAATCAGATCCATCTCACGCATGCCGCGATGCCAGCAGCGGAACAGGATACGGCGTTGCCTTGGCTGCAAATCGGCGGTGGTACGACTGCTTCCGGTCATGAACAAGCTCCGTTTTTGCCTTTGGATCGTTTTTTGTGGTGGGCGCCGGTCGGTATAGCCTGCCTTGTCGCGTCTGTCAGCCTTGCAACGCACATCGAAGCCGTTAAACGTTACGCATGCGCCCGTCACTGCTTGATCCCCTATTTGCGTCTGTTCGTTCGCTTTCCGGCATAGGACCGAAAGTTTCGGGCATGCTCGCGACGCTGCTTGGCACGCAGCCTCCAGGAACCGAACCGCGCGTCGGCAATCTTGTATACCTCCCGCCCCATAGCGTGATCGACCGGCGTAATCGCCCAGGGATCGCCCATGCCCCGGAAGGCGCGATTGTTACGCTGGAAGTGCGAATCGACCGCCACCTGCCGTCTCCGGGCGGACGCAGCAATGTTCCCTACCGCGTCTTCGCCCATGATGATACTGGCGAGATCGGCCTTACCTTCTTTCACGCCAAGCAGGCGTGGCTCGAAAAGGTCATGCCGGTGGGGGAAACTGTCATCGTTTCCGGCACGATGGAATGGTTCAATGGCCGCCCGACCATGGTCCATCCTGACCATATCGCCAGCATCGGCGATGCGGCGACGCTTCCCTTGGTCGAGCCGGTCTATCCCCTGACCGCCGGGCTATCGCCGAAGGTGCTGGCACGAGGTGTTCAGGAGGCGTTGGCCAAGGCACCCGATATGCCGGAATGGATCGATCCACCGGTCCTCGATAAATATGGCCTGCCGTCTCACCGCCAAGCACTTCATACGCTGCACAATCCACAAGATCCGGGCGACATCGCCTTGGATCATCCAGCACGCCAGCGGCTCGCTTATGACGAGTTTCTTGCCGGTCAACTGGCACTGGCACTCGTCCGGCAGAAAACAAAACGGCTTTCGGGCCGGAAACTTCGAGGGCGATGGCCATCTCAAGGCCAAGGTCATTGCGGCACTGCCCTACACTCTGACCAGTAGCCAAAGCCAGGCGATCAAGGAAATCATCGCCGACCTGCGCCAGCCGGAACGCATGCTGCGGTTGTTGCAGGGCGATGTGGGTTCCGGGAAAACCGTTGTCGGGTTGCTGGCCATGGCCCACGCCGCAGAGGCCGGAGGCCAGTCGGCGCTGATGGTGCCAACGGAAGTCCTGGCGCGCCAACATTATGCCACCATCGCGCCCTTGGCGGCGAAGGCCGGATTGCGCGCCGCATTGCTCACGGGCCGCGAAAAGGGTCGCGAGCGCGAAGAGATACTGGAGGGCCTGCGCTCCGGTTCTGTTCATATCATTGTCGGCACGCACGCCCTGTTCCAGGAAAAGGTCGCTTACCATGATCTGGTTCTGGTCATCGTCGATGAGCAGCACCGTTTTGGGGTACATCAGCGCTTGCTTCTGACGTCCAAGGGTACGGCGCCCGACATGCTGGTGATGACGGCGACACCGATTCCGCGCACGCTGGTGCTGACCGCATTCGGCGATATGGATGTTTCGAAACTCACCGAAAAGCCCGCGGGGCGCAGACCGATCACCACGGCCATAATGCCGATGGAGCGCTTGAGCGAATTGGTTGACCGTATGCGGACGGCTATCGCCGAAGGACAGAAGATCTACTGGATCTGCCCCCTCGTCGAGGAATCCGAGCTGGTCGATCTCGTTTCCGCCGAAGAACGCTTTGAATCGCTCAGGCCATTGCTCGGCGACAGGATCGGTCTTGTGCACGGCCGCATGACAGGTCCGGAAAAAGACGCGGCGATGCTCGCCTTCAAGAGCGGCGATACACGCTTGCTCGTGGCAACAACAGTCATCGAGGTTGGGGTCGATGTGCCGGATGCGACGATCATCGTCATCGAACACGCCGAACGCTTCGGCCTCGCCCAACTGCACCAGTTGCGCGGCCGCGTGGGCCGTGGCGACAAGCCTTCAACCTGTCTTCTCATCTACAAGGGACCGCTCGGTGAGGTGGCGCAGGCGCGGCTTAAAATCATGCGAGAAACCGAAGATGGATTCCGCATTGCCGAAGAAGATCTGAAACTGCGCGGCGAAGGTGAGCTCCTGGGTACGCGCCAGTCTGGCACGCCCGGTTTCCGCCTTGCCAGCATCGAGGCGCACCAGGAATTCCTGGAAATCGCGCGCAAGGATGCGCGCTATATTCTGACACGCGACCCCGAGTTGCAGAGTGCGCGCGGCGAAGCCCTGCGCATCCTGCTCTATCTCTTCGAACGCGATGAGGCGGTCAGACTTTTGCGCGCCGGATGACGTTGCGCAATTCCGGTCGGAAAACCGGTACGCACTTTTCCTGGAATTGCTCTATTCCACAGTCACCGATTTTGCCAGGTTGCGCGGCTGGTCCACATCCGTCCCCATGAATACGGCTGTGTAATAGGCCAGCATCTGGATCGGCAGCGCGTAAATGATCGGCGCGATGATCTCGGGCGTATCCGGCAGGACGATCGTGTGCATCGTATTCAGCGTGCTTGCGGCCGCGCCCTTCTCATCGGTAATGAGAATGATCTTGCCACCACGCGCAGCGACTTCCTGCATGTTCGAAACGGTTTTCTCGAACCAGTGATCATAGGGAGCGATGACAATGACCGGCATGGATTCATCGATCAGCGCAATCGGTCCATGTTTCAACTCGCCCGCCGCATAACCTTCGGCGTGGATGTACGAGATTTCCTTGAGCTTCAATGCGCCTTCGAGCGCAAGTGGGTAACTCGTGCCACGGCCGAGATACAGCACATGTTTGACCTGGCTCAGATCGCGGCTAATGGCCTCGATCTGCGGCTCCAACCGCAGAGCCTGATTGGCGTAGCGTGGTATTTCGGAGAGTTCACGCACGAGCTGGCGCTCCTCGTCCTCGTTGATCGTACCGCGCATCTTGCCGGCCGCGACGGCTAATGATGCCAGCACGGACAATTGACACGTGAAGGCTTTGGTCGAGGCCACGCCGACTTCCGGACCTGCAAGGGTTGGAAATACCGTGTGGGACTCGCGCGCCATCGTCGATTCCCTGACGTTGACGATCGTACCGATGGTCAGCCCCTGCTGTTTGCAATAACGCAGCGATGCCAAGGTGTCCGCCGTCTCGCCGGACTGCGAGACGAACAGGGCAAGGCTGTCTTTCGAAAGTGGCATTTCGCGGTATCGGAATTCGGACGCGACATCGATATCGACCGGCAGCCGTGCAATCCGTTCGAACCAGTATTTGCCAACCAGCCCGGCATAATAGGCCGTTCCACAGGCGGAAGCCGCAATCCGGTCGATCTTGGCGAAATCGACGGGTGCACTGCCGGGCCGAATCCTGCCTTTGGAAAAGTCGAGATAGTTCGCCAGTGTGTGGGAAATGACTTCCGGCTGTTCATGGATTTCCTTTTCCATGAAATGCCGGTGGTTGCCCTTGCTGACCAAAAATGCGGTACCGGCCGATTTTTGCACAGGGCGATCGACGGTTGCGCCGGTCTCATCATAGATTACAACGCCGCTGCGGGTGAGCACGGCCCAATCACCATCTTCCAGATACGAAAGATTGTCCGTAAACGGGGCAAGCGCGATTGCGTCGGAGCCGAGATACATCTCCCCATCGCCGTAGCCGACCGCTAGTGGCGGCCCATTGCGGGCGGCGATCAGCAGGTCGTCCTCACCCTTGAACATGATCGCAATGGCAAAAGCTCCGCGCAATTGCGGCAGCGTCTGTCGAACCGCCTCAACCGGATCAAGCCCGCGATCGAGGGCGCGCGTAACCAAGTGCGCTACGGTCTCCGTGTCGGTCTCGGTTTCGAAGACATAGCCATCCTTTTCAAGCATGGCACGCAGTTCGGCAAAATTCTCGATGATGCCGTTGTGGATGACGGCCAGGCGCGGCGTCGTGTGCGGATGCGCATTGCGCACTGTCGGCGCACCATGGGTCGCCCAGCGGGTGTGGCCAAGACCAATTGTGCCGCCGAGTGGATTCTCTTTCAGCAATCTGTCGAGATTGATCAGCTTGCCTTCGGCCCGGCGGCGATCCAGCACGCCCCCTTCGAGCGTGGCGACCCCGGCAGAATCGTAGCCGCGGTATTCAAGCCGCTTCAGCGCATCCACAAGCAACGGCGCAACCTGCTCACGCCCGATAATACCTACGATCCCACACATGAATTACTCCAATACCCCAGAATTTCTCGGCTCTAGCCAGCGTCAGAATCAAGTTTGCAGTGAAACACTTATCATCTCAGAATTCTATTCGAACAAAAGGCGTGCCTATTCAGCCTTCTTGGCTAACTTTTGCGCCGCATAGCGTGCCCGCAATTGTGTAGCCCGCCCCTCTTTGACCTCCTGCCGTGCCCTGCCAAAGGCCAGAGCTTCCGCTGGAACGTTTGCCGTTATCACGCTGCCCGAGGCGATATACGCATTATCGCCGATGGAAACGGGCGCCACCAGCGACGAATTGGAACCGATGAAAACATTGGCCCCGATCTCGGTCAGGTGCTTGTTATAGCCATCATAATTGCAAGTGATCGCGCCGGCGCCGATGTTTGCCGAAGCGCCCACAACTGCGTCGCCGATATAGGTCAGGTGGTTGACCTTGGCACCGACACCGACCTTTGCATTCTTCACCTCAACGAAATTGCCAACCTTGGACTTTGCTGCAAGATCCGCACCCGGCCGCAGCCGGGCGAAAGGGCCGACATTGGCGTCAGGTCCGATCTTCGCGCCTTCGAAATAGGAAAAGGCATGGATCACCGCGCCGCTCGCTATCGAGACTTTTGGTCCAAAGATGATGTTGGGCTCAAGTATTACGTCGGCTTCAATAAGCGTATCGTGCGCGAAGAACACCGTTTCCGGCGCCCGCATGGTAACGCCGGCCAGCATCATGTCACGGCGCTTGCGCGTCTGCCAGATTGCCTCGGCTTCGGCAAGTTCGACGCGCGTGTTGATGCCGATCACATTGTCCGGTGAAATCTCGATAGCGACGACCGACTTTCCCGCTGCGTTGGCAATCTCGACAACGTCGGTGAGGTAATATTCGCCTTTGGCGTTGTTGTTGGTGATCTTCTCCAGCAGCTCAAGCGCACCATCGCCACGCAGCGCCATCAGCCCGCCATTGCAAAGGCCGATCTTCCTCTCCGCCTCGCTCGCGTCTTTCTCCTCGCGGATCGCAACCAGACGACCATCCTGTTCTATGAGGCGGCCATAACCATTCGGCACTGTCGGCCGGAAACCCATGACGACAATATCTGCACCGGCGGCGAGCTTGGTCCTCGCCTGTTCGAGAGCGGCCGTTTCAACCAGCGGCGTGTCACCAAAGACCACCAGAATGTCGTCGTAACCGCGCATGATGGCTTCGCGTGCTGCAAGCACGGCATGGGCAGTTCCCAGCCGCTCGGCCTGCTCGTGCACCGTTACATTGGCGGTCACCGATCGCACTGCAGCCTCGACCTGATCGGCACCGTTGCCAACCACAAGGGCGATATCGCTACCACCCGCGCCATGCACAGCCTTGGCCACGTGGGCGACAATCGGCAGGCCGGCAATGGTATGGAGTACCTTTGGCAGGGAGGATTTCATGCGCGTACCTTCACCGGCAGCGAGAATAACCGTGAGGCAGGAACGTGATGTCATGTCGGACTTCCAGATCAGTTTTGACTAAAATATCGTGCCGGACCATGACACGCCATTGGTTTCCAACATGGAAACTTCCGTCTGTTTAGCCGAGTTGACCGAGGATGGGAAATGTTTCGAGGAGCCAGAACGAGAATGTCTGCAAGCCGCCTGTCAGGAACAGAATACCTGTCAGCACCAGCAGTCCGCCCATTACCTTTTCCACTTTGCCGAGATGCGTGCGGAATCTGGCGAGGAATCGCATGAACATGCCCGAAAACAGCGCGGCAATAATGAATGGGATGCCAAGACCCAGCGAATAGACGGCAAGCAGCAAAGCACCATCGGCCACCGTGTCGCGCGCGCCGGCCAGCGCCAATATGGGACCCAGCACCGGGCCGATGCACGGTGTCCACCCAAATGCAAAGGCGAGCCCCATCACATAGGCGGCAAACGGATTGGCGGGCGCCCCTTGCGTTTGAAACCTCGCCTCGCGCGATAGAAATGCCAGCCGGAATACGCCGAGAAAATTGAGCCCCATCAAAATGATAACGATGCCGGCCGCTATGCCGATTTCCTGCTGCCACATCCGCAGGAATCCGCCGATCGTTGAAGCGCCTGCACCGAGCAGCACAAAAACCGTGGAAAAACCCAGAACAAAGCCCAGCGATGACAGCAGAAGTGCCTGCCGCACCGGTGAGATCCGCGCTGCGGTCTGATCGGAACGAAAATCCTCGACAGTCACGCCAGCCATGTAGCAGAGATAGGGCGGAACCAGCGGCAGCACGCAAGGTGAAAGAAACGACAGGGCCCCGGCGCCAGCTGCGGTCAGATAGGAAACATCAAGCGCCATCCGCGCTCCTTCATTGGCATTTTCGTCTTGTGGGCCGGATTAAGCCGAATCCCTCGGGAATTCCAATCACCTTTTCGCCAGTTCGGCCTTATCCCGGCGCTCCCCGGTTGGTATGACCGCATGTTTATTGCCGCCTTCGAACGAAAATTAGCGAAACGAGCAAAAACAACGCTTTTTGTTGCGAAAACTATGCACAATAGCTGTTGACCGATTGGCAAGTCGCACCTATGTTCCGCCGCACTTCCCGAGGCCAGCGAACTGGCTTCCTTGGGAGCGCGTAGCTCAGCCGGTAGAGCAACTGACTTTTAATCAGTAGGTCCAGGGTTCGAATCCCTGCGCGCTCACCACAATACAAAACAAATCAAGCCATTACGCTTCTGTCGCTAACCTGAGTAGTTGCCCACCAGGCCCCCGGACCAATCTCGACTCGCCTCCGTTTGGCCGCAACGCTCGCCGTTTAGCTTTTTATTCAGACAATGCGAGGAATTCGCAGTTCAGCCCTCAGGCCGCCCTTCACATCATTCTCCAGTTTGATATCCCCTCCGCAACGGCGTGCGATATTGCGCGCGATCGTCAGACCAAGGCCGAAGCCACCCGTTTGCCGGTTGCGGGAGCTTTCGACCCGCCGGAACGGCTGAAACACCTCGTCCAGCTTTGCCTGCGGGATGCCAGGGCCCTCATCATGGATTGTCAGCAGGATGTCGCCTCCACTTGGTGCCAGGCTGATATGTGCCTTCCCGCCATAGGTCACCGCATTGTCCACCAGATTGGTGACGCAGCGCCGCAGAGCGATCGGTCTACCCATGCAAATCAGCCGGCGTGAGGCGCGCGCTGGCTTGTCGAACGAAACCTGCGGATAGTTGTCAGTGACCGAGTCGACGAGCGACCAGAAATCGATCTTCTCCTGTTCCTCGTCGACGATCTCATAAGTTGCGAAATCGATAACCGATCGTGAAATGGCTTCGATATCGTTCAGGTCGTGCGTCAGCGATTGGCGCAGAGGGGATTTGCGCAAAAGCTCGAGACGCAGGCGGATGCGCGTTAGCGGCGTTCGCAGATCATGAGCGAGTGCCGCCGCCAGCTGCTCGCGGTCGGCTACATATTCCTTCAATTGTGCCTGCATGGCATTCACCGCCCTTGCCGCCGATTTGTATTCACTGCTGCCAAATTCAGGCAGAGGCGGCGACTTGACGTCTTCACCGATGCGTTTGACCGCTTGCTCGAGCGCGGTGTACGGGGCCGTCAGCCGGCGCATCGCCCAGATTGACATGGCAATGACAATGGCGGCCACGGAGATGAACAGTGGCAGCGTCTGCGCAGTGAATATCGGGTTCACAGGTGCAATCGGTGTGACAAAGTTCAGCCATTGACCATCCTTGAACTTGATTGACGCAGCGAGCCCGTCGCTTTGGCTGAAGTCTTCCGCCAAAGCGGATAGTTGCCGTTCGATCAAACCGGCGTCAGGATCAGGCGCGCCGGGGCCGGGTGCAGTGTTGGTGGGGACTCTGGCCGAAACACGGCGGATCCGGGCATCTGTCACGCCGAACTCCTGCAGCCGCGCGACCAGAACGTCCTCAAGCTCCGCAAGGCTGTCATCAGCGGCGATGACCGAAGTCACCGCTGGTTGATCGGACATCGAGAGCGGATTGGCGCTATTGGACAACGCGGCAGCGAGCTGCTTTCTTTCAGGCCCCGGCGCCGCGTAGAGGACCTTGACCAAGGTATAGGCACGCTCGCTCAACCGGAAAAGCTCAAGCACGTCGTTGCTTTCAGTCCTGTCACGCGAAACGATCGAAAGCGTGGCGACTTGTGTGGTCAGAAGTCCGGCAATCAGAATGAGCAGGATCCAGCTCGGCAATGATTGAGGCAGGAAGCGTTTCATTCCGAGGTGACTTCCGGAACGAATTGATAACCGCCGCTGCGGATTGTGAGAATAAGTTTCGGCGAGCGCGAATCATCCTCCATCTTCCGGCGGAGGCGGCTGATGAGAATATCGACGCTGCGATCATAACCATAGGCGGCGCTGCTTCCCGCCAGCTCCTGCAATTGATCGCGGCTCAGCATCCGTTGCGAGCTCTTCACCAATGCTTCTAGCAGGTTGAATTCGGCTGTCGTGAGTTCCACGCGCACGGCATCGGGCGAGACAAGTCTTCGCCGCGCGCAATCCATGGTCCAACCGGCGAATTTGTGAATCTGAGGTTCCATTCTCCGGTCCGGCGCCGACGTATCCAGGCGGCGCAGCACCGCCCTCACCCGCGCGAGCAATTCCCTGGGGTCAAACGGCTTGGAGACATAATCATCCGCACCCATTTCCAACCCGACGACCCGGTCGGTTGTTTCCGTAATGGCGGTCAACATGATGATAGGGATGCGCGAATGCATCCTGATCTCCCGGCAGATTTCCATGCCGCTCTTGCCCGGAAGCATAACGTCCAAAATCAGAAGATCGATCGGTGTGCGCGCAAGGACGTCCTGCATTTCCTCACTGTCCCTTGCAACCGAGACGCGCATGCCACGCTTCTTCAAGAACTCATGCAGGAGATCACGAATGGCCTCGTCGTCATCGACAATCAGAATATGCGCTTCGGATTTCATGCTCATTTCCCGGTGGCGACGGCTTTGCGCTTTGCCTTTGGGCGCAATCCAACTCCTTGTTTTTACGCACGATCCCATTCGAAAAGCCACGCAATTTTTTGGGATCGTTGGTCCGGAAACAATCCAGAAACAAAACTCAACAATGCAGAAAAACCGGGGCAACAGTCATGCCGGATAAAGAGCGTGTCGAACTTGGCATGACTGATTGAAACGGGATTACTTCGTAGCTCAAAAATGGCCCTTCTTCGAAACATCGCAACCATTGCGGCTCCCCTCCTGACCGGTGTGATGATCCTCACCGCATCGATCGAACAGTCCGCTGCCGACGAGACGCCGACCCGCATCGAACTTTGCGGAAAACTTCAAATACAGGCTCAACACGCAATCACCGAACACGCCGAGGCAAAACGGGCGGCCAAGGCGAAAGCACTTCAAAGACAGGCGGCCAGATTCTGCGCAAGCAACAAGCAGGCACAGGGCATAAGAGCGTACGCACAGTCATTGAAGCTGCTTGGTGTGCAGCCGGTCACCGATTGATCGACTGCGTCCCCAAAGCCCGCATCAAAAGGAAACTGACCCATGAAAAAGTCCCTCTACACAGCTCTCGGCCTCGCCGTTGCTCTCGCTGTATCGGCTCCGGTTCTCAGCTCCGTTGCGAGCGCCGCTCCTGCTGCAACGACGACCGCCCCCACCACGACAGTTAAAAAGGTTGCGCATAAGCATCATATGAAGAAGGTGCATGGAACCGCCGCCAAGACCGCTGTAAAGAAGCCAGCTGTCACGCAGTAATCCTCGATAGTCCGGAAATTCGTTGTGCGGGAAACTATGCCGGTCGTGGGAAACCATTGCCGGTATAGTTTCTTGTATTGTGGCTCCCCAACCACGCATTTATTTGATTACAAGTTTCGTTATCCAAATTCTGTTTACCGTCGTAAAATTGCCAAGGTGATTCTCCTGCCAAACATGGACTGAGGAATCCACGGCCGGCGAAGCATCTTACTACGCCCTGCGTTCCATTCGACGCGCATGGGACGCAGTAACGCGATGAATGGTGCATCGTCTTTTCCAGGGATCGACTGATTTTTGGGGCTGTGCGCGGGCGAAACCGGTTTATGGAGATTTCATTATGGGTGCAGAAGGTCTTCTTGTTTTCCTTTTGGTGGGCTTGATTGCGGGCTGGCTTGCGAGCCAACTCGTCCGCGGCGGCGGCTTTGGCCTCGTCGGAGATTTGATCGTTGGCGTGATAGGTGCCTTCCTGGCGGGTTATCTTTTCCCGGCGCTCGGTATCTCGCTCGGCGGCGGCATTCTCGGCGCCATCATCGCCGCAACGATCGGGGCGGTTATCCTCCTCGTTATACTTCGCGCCGTTAAACGCGCCTGATTTCTCAAAAATTCCAAATTAAAACAAAGCCTCCGGGCCGCTAGGGCTCGGAGGCTTTCTTCTTGACTACCGCCTGCCTCAGGGATGACTGGGCTCTGGAGCAATACCCGCATCTGGCGCTGGAGTCGTTTCGGTCTTCGCATCCTTCTTCGAGATGAAGGTGTAGAACATCGGAACGACGAAGAGCGTAAAAATCGTGCCGACCAGAATGCCGGAGAAGATCACCAGCCCGATCGAATAGCGGGCTGCCGCACCCGCACCCGTCGCCGTGATCAGCGGAATGACGCCGAGCGCCATGGCCGCTGTGGTCATCAAGATCGGACGCAGGCGGGTCTTCGCAGCAAGAATAATGGCATCATGCCGGGAAATACCATGCAAATCACGCTGCTGGTTGGCGAACTCCACCATCAGAATACCATGCTTGGTGATCAGTCCGACGAGCGTGATCAGCCCCACCTGGGTGTAGATATTCAGCGTACCCAATCCGAGATTGAGCGGCACAATCGCGCCGAAGATCGACAGCGGAACCGACATCATGATGATGAATGGATCGCGGAAGCTCTCGAACTGAGCTGCAAGCACCAGATAGATGACGACCACGGCCAGCAGGAAAGCAATGAGGATCGTGCTCCCCTGCTCGATCTCCAGACGTGACTGACCGGAGTAGTCCATGAAGAAACCGTCGGGCATCAAAGGGGTGGCTGTGTCGATAACCGTCTGCAGCCCCTGTCCGGTCGTAACACCAGGCAATGGCAATGCAGAGATCGTTGCCGAGTTCAACTGATTGAACTGTTCTATTGCTGCAGGCGATGCGTTTTCGGTAACCTTGATGACAGCCGACAACGGCACCATGTCGCCGGATGCACTCTTGACGAAATACTGGCCGAGTTTTTCCGGATCTGAACGATAATCCTGCGGCACCTGCGGGATGATGTCGTAGCTATTGGAGTCACGGTCGAACTTCGAGATCTTGCCGCCGCCAACAAGCAGGCCGAGCGTCTGTCCTATATCGCTGACCGGTACACCCAATGCGGAAGCCCTGTCACGATCGATGGTTACCGTAACTTGCGGAGCATTGAAGGACAGCGAGTTCTGGACGATGATGAACTGACCCGAGGCCTGCGCCTTGTTTTTGATCTCCTCGGCGACCTCGAACACCTTGTCGGCAGGACCGGTGGACTGGATGACCACGGAAATCGGCAGGCCGCCGCCGGTGCCCGGCAAAGTGGGCGGGGCGAAGATAAAGGCTTCAGCACCGGCCATCGGGCTGATCATGCCCTGCAGCTCCTGCTGCAACTGCTTTTGCGATTTGTCGCGCTGCGTCCAATCCTTGAACACCCAGATCGCGAATGCCGAGTTGGTCGTGCCCAGGCCGAGAATATTGAACCGGGCTTTCAGCTCGGGCAAATCCTTGGTCAACGCATCGATCTGGTCGGCGTAGAGCTTGGTATAGTCCGACGTCGCATATTGCGGCGCATTGACGACGGCGAACAATGCGCCGGAATCTTCCTCCGGCGCAAGCTCGGACGACGTCTTGGTGAACAGGAATCCGGTCAGCGCGACAAGCGCTATAACGGTAAACAAGGTCACGGCGCGGAAATTGAGCGAACCGGCGACGCGCCGTTCATAGGCACCCTCGAGCCAGCCAAAACTGCGGTCAACAATCTGCTGGAACCGGCTGTGGCCACCCGCACGCAACAACAACGCACACATCATTGGCGAGACAGTCAACGCTGCCACACCGGAAATGATAACGGCGCCCGCAAGAGTGAAAGCGAACTCACGGAACAGGGCACCGGTCAATCCACCCGTAAAGCCGAGCGGTGCGAACACAGCTGCCAGCGTAATGGTCATGGCGACGATCGGACCGGTAATTTCCTTCATGCCTTTCAGCGCGGCGTCGAGCGGTCTCAGTCCTTCCTCGATATGGCGATGGATATTCTCCAGAACCACGATGGCATCGTCCACGACGAGACCAATGGCCAGAACCATAGCCAGAAGCGAAAGCAGATTGATCGAATAACCGAGCAGAAAGAGAAAGAAACACACACCAACCAAGGAAATCGGGATGGTGACCACCGGAATGATGACCGAGCGGAAAGACCCGAGGAAGAGCAAGATCACGGCGACGACAATGAGGACGGCTTCAATGATGGTCTTGAACACTTCATCGATTGACGAACTGATCTGTTCCGTCGCGTCGTAAAGCATGACGATGGACATGCCTTCGGGAAGGGTTGCCTGGATCGATGGCAATTCCTTGCGAACGGCGGCCGTCATGTCGATCGGGTTGGCAGCAGGGGTTGGAAAGATACCAAGGAATGTGCCGCTCGACCCATTGAACGTAACGATCGTATCCTTGCTAACAGCTCCAAGTTCAACACGCGCTACATCGCGCAAGCGAACGATATTGTCACCATCGGACTTGATCGGCATGGCGCCGAACGCCTCCGGGGTTTGCAACGTCGTCTTCAACGTAATCGGCGACGCGTTATAAAGGTTTTCCACCTTGCCCGGCGCCGACAGGAAGTTCGACTGGTTGATGGCGGTCAAGACCTCCGACGCCGTCGTTTTGCGCGCCGCCAGCTTGATCGGATCGATCCACACGCGCATGGAGAAGACCTGGCCACCCAGAATCTGCGCGTCCGCGACGCCTTGAATCGTCGACATGCGCGGCTGGATCACGCGTTCCAGATACTCGGTGATCTGCTCGCTCGTCATGTTCGGGTTCTGCACGGCCAGATACATGGTCGCGAAGTCTTGCCCTGTACCCTTGGTGATGACAGGATCGTCCGCTTCTTCGGGCAGGTCGCCGCGCACCTGGTTGACCTTGGAAATCACTTCGGTCAGCGCGGCATCCGGATTGGCGCCGAGCTTCATCTGCACTGTGACCGTGCTCGACGATGGGGCTGACGACGACGTCACATAGTCGATGTTTTCCGTGGTCGTCACGGCCTTGGCGATAGGAGCAGAGATGAATCCCTGCATCAGATCAGCACTGGCGCCGGCATAGGCTGTTTTGATGGTGATGACCGTTTCTTCGACCTTCGGATATTCGCGAACCGAAAGGTTCACGAGCCCCTGAGCGCCGAGGAGAATAATCATCAGAGCGACAACCGTCGACAGGACCGGACGGCGAATGAAAATGTCTGAGAAATTCATTTTGTTGGCAGTCCTGCTTCTTTGGTGTTGGCCGGATTCACGTCATTTGCGATCTTGACGGCGGCACCAGGGCTCAAACGGTTCTGACCGGCGGTTATGACAATATCGCCCTGCTTGATGCCCTTGGTAATTTCGACCACAAGGCCAGAACGGCGGCCTGGCGTGACGAAAACCTGTGTCGCGACAAGCTTCGGCTCTTTCTTCTCATCGGCTCCTTCGGCCGGCTTTGCCGCATCTGCAGCGCTTGCCGCGCCCGATGACTGGGCATCGGCCGGCTTCGTAGCATCAGCTGGCTTGGCTTCGTCCGGCGCAGGACGGACAACGAAGACGTAGTCGCCGTAAAGGCTGGAAACGAGAGCGGTCTGCGGCAAGGTGAAAACGTCCTCTTCCTTCGGGAGAGTCACACGCACCTGGGCGAACTGACCCGGACGTAGCTTTCCTTCCGGATTGTCCACTTTCGCGCGAACGGAAATCAACCGCGCCGCCGGGTCAATTCTTGGTTCGATAGCCGTGATCTCACCTTTGAAGCTGATATCATTGTCCGTCAGACCGAGCTTGATCGGCTGACCGATCTTGATTTCGCTCAACGCCTGCTCTGGAACCGTGAAATCAACGCGCATCGTGGTAAGGTCCTGCAGGGTAACCACCACCGTGCCCGGCGCGAGATACTGACCGAGTTCGATGCGAGGAATACCGACAGTACCCGTGAACGGCGCCTTCAGCAGCTTCTGCTCCATAACGGCCTCCAACTTGGCAATCTCGGCCTTCTTGGCCAGAGACGCCGCCTGCGCCTCATCAACACTGGACACTGCGCCGACGCCGCGGGTACTTAGTGTACGTGCGCGTGCCAGTGTCTGGTCCATCAGTACATCCTGTGCCTTGGCGGCGACGATGTCAGCCTTCTCGATAGCGTCATCGAAGTTGCAAAAGTGGAGCACCCTGCTGGATCGTCTGATTGGCGGTAAACGGAATATCCTTGACGATCCCGGCAACCTCAACCGACAGCTCAACGCCCTGAATGGCGCTCACCGTGCCGATCGCCTCAACCTCGGGAGTCCACTCGCCGGGCTCGACCGTATATGTCGAGACAGGAGCCGCCGGCTGCTGCATGGTGGCAAAGAAATCCTTGATCGCCTTGTCCCGGAACAAGTTGAAACCAACCAACCCGACCCGAGCAGCGCAACGAGAATTACAACGATTACGGGTAGAATGAACCGCTTCATGGGAACTGCTCCGGAACAAAACAATGGCCAGCAAAGAGGTCTGCCAGCCTGTCAAATGAGATTAACGTCAGGTGGGCTTGATTGCCACGCGCCATGTACTGTACCGTCTGGACGGTAATGTCAATACGGGTTTCACGCCTCTCATAGATCGAAAGTGTTAGAATGACGAATGATACTCTCTCCACGAAAGACAAGATTTTGCAAGCCGCGGCCGAAATCGCCAAGGAGGTGGGCCCGGTTCACCTTTCATTGGATGCGGTAGCGCGGCGAGCGGGTCTTTCAAAAGGGGGATTGCTCTATACGTTTCCGACCAAGGCCAAATTGCTTGAGGCGCTCGTAGAGCAGCATGTGTCTGAATTCGACGAATCACTTCGTCGTGAAGAAGCAGCAAGAAACCATGGCCCAAACAGTGTTGTGCTTGCTTGCATCGCCGTCTACCGCGCGGAATTTTTGTGCAATGAACCCGAACCGTCCGGCATTCTTGCGGCGATTGCTAACGACCCGGGCTTCCTTGAGCCAATTCGCCGCTATAACAGGCAATTGCTGCAGCGGATGCGCGAAAACGCTGAAGATCCGACATTGGTGATGATGGTTTTTCTGACGATCGAAGGTTTGCGCAGCCTGAAACTTTTCGAAATGAATTTGCTCAGCCGGGACGAACAGGTCGCGGCGATCGACCGATTGAAAAACCTGTTCGAGCCGGCCGAAGCGTCAGAAACGCCGGTCGCAGCCGTCTGATCACGCTAACAAGGGTATGTCGCCTCTGCCCCACGCAGCTTGGGTTTCCTCGGCAAAAGTGCTGTACCGGCCAGCCTCGATTGCATCGCGAATACCCTGCATCAATTGCTGGTAGTAGGAAAGATTGTTCCATGTCAGCAGCATACCGCCAAGCGCTTCGCCGGACTTGACCAGATGGTGCAGATAGGCGCGGCTGTAGTCGCGTGCTGCAGGGCACGGCGATTCCTCGTCTAGCGGGCGCGGATCGTCGGCATGCCTTGCATTGCGCAAATTGACCTTGCCGCGCCGGGTAAAGGCAAGGCCATGCCGCCCTGCCCGCGTCGGCATCACGCAGTCGAACATGTCGATCCCGCGTGCCACCGATTTCAGAATATCATCCGGCGTACCGACACCCATGAGATAGCGTGGCTTTTCAACCGGTAGCTCCGGGCAGGTTATGTCGAGCATTTCCAGCATGACGTCCTGCGGCTCGCCGACCGCCAGCCCGCCAATGGCATAGCCCTTCAGATCCATGGCTTTCAGTGCCTGCGCCGAGCGAACACGCAGATCGGCCACGTCGCCGCCCTGCACGATACCGAACATCGCCTTGCCAGGCTGGTTGCCGAAAGCCACCTTGCAGCGCTCCGCCCAGCGGAGCGACAGTTCCATCGCCCGCTCAATGTCTTTCGGCGTCGACGGCAGGGCGACGCACTCGTCCAGCTGCATTTGAATATCTGAATCCAGCAATCCCTGGATCTCGATCGAGCGCTCTGGGCTCATCTCATAGGCCCTGCCATCGATATGCGAACGGAAGGTCACACCCTTTTCGGTCAGCTTGCGCAACTGCGCCAGTGACATGACCTGAAATCCGCCGGAATCGGTCAGGATCGGCCCTGCCCAGCGCGCGAACTCGTGCAGTCCGCCAAGTTTGGCAACGCGTTCGGCGCTCGGCCGCAGCATCAAATGGTAGGTATTGCCAAGGATTATGTCGGCACCCAGGTCGCGTACCTGGTCCATGTACATCGCCTTGACGGTGCCGCCGGTTCCAACAGGCATGAACGCCGGCGTCCGTACCGTTCCACGCGGCATGGTGATTTCACCGCGCCGCGCCATGCCATCGGTGGCAATCAGCTTGAATTCAAAATTTTCGCTCATGATGCCGATCGCCATAACAGGCTTGCATCGCCATAGGAATAGAAGCGGTAGTGATTTTTGATCGCATATTCATAGGCCGCATGCATGCGTTCGAACCCGCTGAAGGCCGAGACCAGCATGAACAGTGTCGAGCGCGGCAGATGAAAATTGGTCATAAGCATATCAACAGCGCGAAACTTGTAACCCGGCGTGATGAAAATGTCCGTCGGGCCGGACCACGGCTGGATCACGCCATTTGCGTCCGTCGCGCTCTCGAGCAGCCGCAGGGATGTCGTGCCCACGCTGACAATACGCCCGCCCCGCGCCTTCACGGCGTTCAGTGCCTCGGCCGTCCGTTGATCCACTGTCCCGATTTCCGCGTGCATCTTGTGATTGGCTGTGTCTTCGGCCTTGACCGGCAGAAACGTGCCTGCACCCACATGCAACGTCACGAAATGCTCTTCTATCCCGCGCTTCTTCAGATCGTCCAGCAGCCCAGGCGTGAAATGCAGGCCGGCCGTCGGCGCTGCGACCGCGCCCTCTTCCCTTGCGTAAACCGTTTGATAATCCTCCCGGTCACGGCTGTCGTCTGCACGCTTGGAAGCGATGTACGGCGGTAGCGGAATATGACCCACCGCGGCAATTGCCTGATCGAGATCTGCACCGCTGAAATCGAAGACCAGCAGCGCTTCGCCAGCCTCGCCCTTTTCAGTGACCGTCGCTTGCAATGCTCCGAGCAGGCACGCATTGTTGCCGTGGCCGAAATCGATACGCTCACCCTGCTTGATGCGCTTCGCCGGTCGCAGAAACGCTTTCCAGCGATCAGGACCAGCACGCATATGCAAAGTCGCGCTGATCTGGGCCTTCACGCCCTCACGTTCGCGAAAGCCTTCAAGTTGTGCTGGTATCACTTTGGTATCATTGAATACCAGTGCATCCCCGGGCCGCAGGAAATCGCCAAGATTGCGGACGCAACTGTCCTCGAACCCGGACGCATCCGCCTTCACAAGCAAAAGCCGCGCTGAATCGCGCGGCTCTGCAGGTCTCAATGCGATGTTCTCTTCCGGCAGATCAAAATCGAAAAGATCAACACGCATAATGCATCAATACGATCTTATTCGACGTCTGCTGCAACGCGCATGGAAACGATGGAATCCGGATCCTGCACCGGCTCGCCGCGCTTGATCTTGTCGACATTGTCCATGCCTTCGATAACCTGGCCCCACACCGTATACTGGCGGTTAAGGAAGCCTGCATCGTCGAAGCAGATGAAGAACTGCGAGTTGGCCGAATTCGGGCTCTGCGAACGCGCCATAGAACAGGCGCCGCGGCCATGATTGGCATTGGAGAATTCGGCCTTGAGGTCGGGCTTTTCCGAACCGCCCATGCCGGCGCGGGCTGGATTGAACGATGTGCCGCCCTTCTTGCCGAACTTGACATCGCCGGTCTGCGCCATGAATCCATCGATCACGCGATGGAACACAACGCCGTCATAGGCACCTTCGCGTGCAAGTTCCTTGATCCGGTCGACATGTCCAGGCGCGAGATCCGGGTAGAGTTCGATAACGACACTTCCCTTCGTGGTTTCAAGAAGGATGGTGTTTTCTGGGTCTTTGTAAGCCATTTTCGGCAATCTCCTGATTTAACTAAGCTAGTGATTATTTGGCTGAACCAACCGTGACCTTGATCATCTTGTCGGGGTTTTCGACTGCACCGTTGTCTGCCTCCGAACCCTTCTTGATCTTGTCGACGATATCCATACCGCTCGTGACCTTGCCGACGACCGTATACTGGCCGTTCAGCGAGGGATATTCAGTGAACATGATAAAAAACTGCGAATTGGCGGAATTGGGATTCTGCGCGCGTGCCATACCGACAACCCCGCGCACGAAAGGCTCCTTCGAGAACTCGGCAGGCAGATCCGGACGCGTCGAGCCACCCGTCCCGGCAGCCTGCGGCTTGTAACCCTTTTCCGTGTTGCCATATTGCACGTCGCCGGTCTGTGCCATAAAGCCTGGAATGACCCGATGGAACACCACATTGTCATAGGCGCCCTCCTTGGCAAGCGCCTTGATCTGCTCGACGTGTTTCGGCGCAAGATCGGGAAGCAGCTCGACTTTGACGTCGCCATCCTTGAGTTTGATGGTCATGGTGTTCGCGTCATCGGCCCGGGCCGGGGCCAGCGCTGCGAATGACAGGGACGAAACGGCAGCAACAAGGAGCGCTGTGCGGATAAAGGACATGAAAGTCTCCAAAAATCAGGATTTGAATTTTGCCTCGAGCGCATCAGCGACAAGAGCAGGAACAAAATGCCGGACGTCACCGCCCATAGCGGCAATCTGACGAACCAATGTGGCAGTAATGGTGCGGACCGAGGGGTCCGCCGGGAGAAACACGGTTTGCAATTCCGGGGCCATCTGGCCGTTCATCCCCGCCATCTGCATCTCATAATCGAGATCTGTGCCGTCACGCAGACCACGAACCATGAGTGATGCCCCATACTTGCGTGCCGCATCGATCAAGAGCCCATCGAAGGCAATCACGTCGAGACGGTTGCTGTCTTTGCCGAACACATCGGCCGCGACGCGCTTTATCAGGTCGACCCGCTCTTCGAATGAGAACAGCGGTGCTTTGCCGGGGTGAATACCGATCGCCACGAATACCTTGTCGGCAAGCCGGAACGAGCCGTGCAGGACATCGATATGGCCATTGGTGATCGGATCGAATGATCCGGCATAAATCGCGATTGTCATGGGGCTTTCCTAACCGTTTTGCCCGGCGCTTTCAATGGTCGGAATCGATCGGATGAACGGGAGATGAACACAGCAATCAGCAAGCATTCAGGCAACTTCAACTAAGCGTGAGACAATGGTGTGAAACCATTTCGAAGTTAGCACGTTGCTAACTCTGAAAGAGTGCAAGATCGAAGGGACAGAATATGTTTATTCTTCTGAGCATTGCCATGATGGTTGCTATGATCGTTTCCGCCATCATCATGATTGTAGAAGAAAATAAAAAGCGGGAGGCTCCTCTCAGAACATCCCGCTTCGGTGTTTATCACCATCGTAGCGATCTTTAATCGCGCGATCCGGCGGCGCTAGACTTCTTCAGAGCCGGGATCCGTGACAGGGGTTGCTGCCTCGGCTTCAACGGACGTTTCAGCCTCGATATCATCGGTTTCCGTTTCGGAAATCGGTTCGACCGAAACCACTTTCTCCCCATCAGCCGTATTGAAAATGGTCACGCCCTTGGTCGAGCGTCCGGCGACACGGATGCCATTGACCGGAACGCGGATCAGCTGGCCACCATCCGATACGAGCAGGATCTGATCGGAATCCTGGACCGGGAACAACGCCACCAGCTTGCCTATTTCATCGGTCTTCGACGTGTCGGTGGCGCGAATGCCCTTGCCACCGCGCCCGGAAACGCGGAATTCATAGGACGACGAGCGCTTGCCGTAGCCATATTCGCTAACCGTCAGCACGGTCTCTTCGCGATCGCGCAGTTCGGCGTAACGCTCCGGCGAAAGATCGGCCACATCTGTGGCTTCCTCGCCGACCAAAGCAATTTCTTCAACGTCGTCGGCGCCCTGTGCCCGCCTTTCAGCCGCAGCCTGCTTCAGATAGGCCGAGCGTTCGGCGGGGCTTGCGTCCACATGACCGAGAATGGACATGGAGATGATCTTGTCCCCCGGAGCCAATGTGATGCCACGCACGCCGATCGAGTTGCGCCCGGCGAACACACGCACATCGGTTACGGGGAAACGGATACACTGGCCGCCGGCGGCAGTCAGCAATACATCGTCGAACTCGTCGCAGGTATCGACGCTGAGGATTTCATCGCCCTCTTCCTCAAGCTTCATCGCGATCTTGCCATTGCGATTGACCTGGATGAAGTCGGACAGCTTGTTGCGGCGAACCGTGCCGCGCGTCGTGGCGAACATCACGTCGAGATTGGCCCAGCTTGCCTCGTCCTCCGGCAGCGGCATGATCGTCGTGATGCGTTCGCCCTGTTCCAGCGGCAGCATGTTGATGAGTGCCTTGCCGCGTGATTGCGGCGTACCGATCGGCAGACGCCAGACCTTTTCCTTATAGACGATGCCGCGCGACGAGAAGAACAGCACCGGCGTATGCGTATTGGCCACGAACAGCCGTGTAACGGAATCCTCGTCCTTCATCGTCACGCCGGAACGGCCCTTGCCGCCGCGGCGTTGCGCGCGATAGGTCACCAGGGGCACACGCTTGATGTAGCCGGCGTGGCTGACGGTCACCACCATATCTTCACGGGCGATGAGATCTTCATCGTCCATATCGGCGCCACCCTCGGTAAGCTCAGTGCGGCGCGGCGTGCCGAATTCATCGCGAATTACGACCAGCTCGTCCTTGACCAGACCCATGATCCGCAGGCGAGATGCCAGGATCTCGAGATAATCGGCGATCTCGACGCCGATCTTGTTCAGCTCGTCAGCGATTTCATCGCGGCCTAGCGCTGTCAGGCGCTGCAATCGCAGATCGAGAATAGCGCGCGCCTGCTCTTCGGAGAGGTTATAGGTGTTGTCGTCGTTGAGCGTATGGCGCGGATCAGCGATCAGGGTGATCAGCGGCGCAACATCATTGGCGGGCCAGCGGCGCTCCATCAACTGATCGCGGGCCGTAGCAGGATCGGGCGCCCGGCGGATAAGTGCAATGATTTCGTCAATATTGGCGACGGCAATGGCCAAGCCAACCAGGACGTGCGCGCGGTCGCGCGCCTTTCGCAGCAGGAACTTGGTGCGGCGGCTGACAACTTCCTCGCGAAAGCTGACGAACGCGCGCAAAATGTCCAGGAGATTGAGCAGTCCCGGCTTGCCGCCGTTCAACGCCACCATATTGGCGCCAAAAGACGTCTGAAGGGGTGTGAAACGATAGAGCTGGTTGATGATGACGTCCGCCACCGCATCACGCTTCAGTTCAACGACGACGCGATATCCGTCGCGATCTGATTCATCGCGAATGTCAGAGATGCCCTCGATGCGCTTTTCACGCACCAGGTCGGCCATCTTCTCGATCATTGTCGCCTTGTTCACCTGATACGGAACTTCGGTGATGATAATGGCTTCGCGATCGCCGCGCATGCTCTCAACTGCAACTTTACCGCGCATGAGGATCGAACCGCGGCCTGTGCTGTAAGCTGAGTAGATGCCCGAGCGGCCAAGGACGATACCCCCGGTCGGGAAATCCGGACCGGGAATAATCTCCATCATTTCCGGTAAATCGATCGCCGGGTTGTCGATCAGCGCGATACAGCCATTGATAACCTCGGCCAGATTGTGCGGCGGCACATTCGTTGCCATACCGACTGCGATACCGCCAGAACCATTGACGAGAAGATTGGGGAAACGCGCAGGCAGAACCACAGGCTCCTGCTCGCGCCCATCGTAATTATCCTGGAAATCGACTGTTTCCTTGTCGATATCCTCGAGCAGCGATTCCGTTACCTTCTCCAGACGGCATTCCGTGTACCGCATCGCGGCCGGTGAATCGCCGTCTATCGAACCGAAATTCCCCTGCCCGTCGACAAGAGGATCCCGCAATGACCAATCCTGCGCCATGCGGACAAGTGCGTCGTAGATGGAGGCGTCACCATGCGGGTGGAATTTACCCATCACCTCACCGACGACACCGGCCGATTTGCGGTAGGACCGGTTCCACGACAGGCCCATCTCGTTCATCGCGTGCAGGATGCGACGATGCACAGGCTTCAGACCGTCGCGCACATCAGGCAGCGCACGACTGACGATTACGCTCATCGCATAATCGAGATAGGAGCGCTGCATTTCCTCTATGATGGAAATGGGCTCGATCCTGGAGATTGGGCCGGATTTATCGTCTTCGGGGCCAGAAGGTGGAGTTAGGTCAGACACGAGGCACTCATCTTTCGTATAGAATCAATCTTTGATCTTATAGCGGCTTTCCGGGCGAAAAGCCAATAAACGGGACAGTAATTCACAGCAGAAAAACCTTTAATATCAATAAGATAAAATAGTTTTTCTCATGCGGCGAAAAACTTGCGCAAGGATTTCCATGTTTCTCGACGCCGGATAGAGAATCCGATAGGTTGCGGAGGCTTTGATCGGCAGGTTGGCGAGCTTTAAACAGAAAAGAAAAGCAAAATCGTGGCGTATTCTGACACTCTTCTCAATGCGCTCGTGACCTTGATGGTGACGATCGATCCACCGGGTCTGGCACCGCTGTTTCTGGCGCTTACACGCGGCATGAATCGCAAGGAGCGCAGCCAGGTCGGGTTGCGGGCAAGCCTTATCGCGTTCATCGTGCTGACTATCTTTGCCGTCGCCGGCGCTCAGATCCTGGCCCTTTTTGGCATCACGCTGGGCGCTTTCCGGATCGCCGGTGGTCTGCTTCTGTTCTGGATCGCCTTCGAAATGATTTTCGAGCGCCGCAACGAGCGAAAGGAAAAGAGCGCCGAGGTGGCCATCACCAAGGACCATATCCGCAACATCGCTGCCTTCCCGCTCGCAATTCCGCTTATCGCCGGTCCGGGCGCGATCTCCGCCACTATCCTGTTGGCGGGCACGCTTTCCGACGCCACATCGCGCCTGGCGTTAATCGGTATCATCTTGATCTGCATTGCCGCATCTTATGTGGTGTTTTTGCTTGCCGAGCGCGTTGACCGCTTCCTTGGCGAGACTGGCCGCTCCATCCTGACCCGTCTTCTCGGCGTCATTCTCGCCGCCCTCGCCGTTCAGTTCGTGGCCGACGGCATCAAGACGTTTATTGGCTGACGGCTGCCCTGCGAGAGCAGGTTTTGTCTATTTGGAGTCATTCTTCCGTACAGGATTTGGTTCAAAGTCGAGGGATTGGCAAAATCTGCTCTAGCCTCCGCTTTCGTCCATGTTCGCTTCTTCTGCAGCGTCCCGCTGTGTGATCAGTCGCGCGCTGCGAGCGCCGCTCACTGAGATCCACAGCCAGCTCAAGGCAACCGCCAGGCGGTTGCGCACGCCGATCAGGAAATAGATATGGGCAAGGCCCCATAGCCACCAAGCGATGTAGCCCTTGAGCTTGATCCAGCCAAAATCCGTTACCGCGGCCCGTTTGCCGATCGTCGCCAGATCGCCGGCGTGACGGTACACGAATGGCGATGATGCGCTATCCCCGGCAAGTCTGGCCTTGATCGTCTTGGCAATATGGACACCCTGCTGCTTGGCTGCTGGAGCGATACCGGGCACCGTACCCTTGCCGCCATTGGCAACGGTGGCCGTGTCGCCGATGACGAAGATCTCTGGATATCCCGGTGCCGTCAGGTCGGCATTGACAATGACCCGTCCGGCGCGGTCTGCGGGTACATTCAGCCATTTCGCGGCGGGCGATGCCTGGACACCGGCTGCCCAGATGATGGTCCTGGCGCGCAGTGACTGTCCGCCGAATTCGACGCCGTCCGCATGGCATTCGGTGACCGGATTGCCGAGGTGGACCGTCACGCCTAGCTTTTCCAGCGCTTTCTTTGCATAGGCGGACATGTCTTCACTGAAAGCCGGCAATACCCTAGGTCCACCCTCGATCAGCACGACACGCGCGGATGCCGGATCGATTACCCTGAAATCACCCTTCAACGTATCGCGGGCAAGATCGGCTATCGTTCCGGCAACCTCGACCCCTGTCGGACCGCCACCTATCATCACGAATGTCAGATACTCCGCGCGCTTCGCCGGATCAGGCTCACGTTCTGCTTTTTCGAATGCAGTAAGAATACGCCGCCGGATCGTCGTTGCATCTTCCAGCGTTTTCAAGCCGGGCGCGAACGGTTCCCAATCGTCGTGGCCGAAATATGCATGGCGTGCACCGGTCGCCAGCACCAGCGTATCGTAGGGAATCGTTTCGCCATCGGCAGTTGATACGGTCCTGGCGGCGGTATCGACCGCTTCGACCGTACCCAGCAGCGTTTTGACATTCTTGTACTTCCGCAGCAGATGCCGGATCGGCCAGGCGATTTCCGATGTCGCCAATGTCGAAGTCGCCACCTGATAGAGCAAGGGCTGGAACAGATGATGGTTGCGCTGGTCGATAAGCGTGATGTCTATATCGGCATTACGAAGATTGTGGACCGTCTCCAGTCCACCGAAGCCTCCACCGACGATGACCAGGCGGTGCCGCGTATTCGATGGCGTCTGGGGTTCCGTCATGACAGGGCTCCGATGCACAAACCGAACGCCTGTCTAACAGACGGCGCCGGGCCGGACAATTGCACCACACGCGCACCAGCCTTGAGGTATCGTGTGTGCTAGCCAGAATTGACGCCGATCAGGGCTGCCCAGCGTCCGGGGGTCAAGCCGAAGGCTTTCTTGAATTGCCGGTTGAGATGGCTCTGGTCCGTGAATCCCGCCGCCGCCGCGATCTCGGCCAGTGGGTCGCCGGCCTTGATCATCTCGCGTGCCCGCTGCAGGCGGCGCATCAGCAGGAAACGGTGGGGACTTGTGGCGTATAGCGCCCGGAAATGCCGGGACAAAGTGTAACGATCAAGCCCACTTACCGCCTCGAGCTCGCCTGAGCGGACAAGACGCAAGGCATGTTCCTCAAGATAATCACGCGCCAGTTCCGTCTGCCGCACAGCAGCGGGCCCCAATGGCTTGACGTTCTGCCGGGCGTGCCGGGCCAGGCTTTGCGTCAATCGGGAAATGATATCGTCGACCGCCAACTCATCCAATTCCTCGTCAAGATTGTCGAGAGCGGCCGACAGAATGGCCGCCATGGCCGGATCAGCGAAAACCGGGTCTTTGACGAACGGCAGCGAGCCGGCGCGCAGCGACTGCAGCGCCAGCGACGGCTCGAGATAGAGCATGCGATAGCGCAGGCCATCATCGGTACCGGCCCCGCCGTCATGGATCTCGTCCGGATGAAGCACGATGATATTGCCGGGCAGGCTATAGCGCCGCTGGCCGCGATACCAGAACGTCTGGACACCGTGCAGCGTCACCCCGATCGCATAGGTGTCATGCCGGTGCAGGTCGTAGCCATCGCCGGCAAAGCGCGCTTCGATCCGTTCAAGGCCTGGATTGGAAGGTGCCGACAGGATGGCGTCCTGCCCGGGTAGTTCGCACAAACGTCCAAGACTGTGCACTGCCTCTTCGCCTAAAACGTCCAGCATAAGCCCAACTCTTCATGACACGGAAACCTATATCGATGTTCGATACCAAAATTGCAATCGTGCTGCGAAACGACCTTGCGTCCTGGCAAGCGCTGAATGTGGCCGCATTTCTCACCAGCGGCATCGTTGCCCAATCACCTGAGGTGATCGGCGAACCCTACCGCGACCGTGCTGGCAACATCTATAACCCCCTGTCAATTCAGCCAGTGATCGTGCTGGCAGCCGATCAGGCAACGATTTCAAATATTCACCGCCGTTCGCTCGAGCGCGATATCAGAACCTGTCTCTACGTCGAGGAGATGTTCTCCACCGGCCATGATGCGGCAAACCGCGCGGTCTTCGCGCAGTTCGCCCCGGATGATGCAAAGGTCGTTGGCATCGCCATGCGGGCTGACAGGAAGCTGGTCGACAAAATCACCAAAGGCGCAAAAATGCATCCCTGATGCGGCAGCTTACAAGCCTGTGGTCAGTGCCAGAATCGCGAGGTAGCGACCGGTCTTGGCAATGGCTACAAGGATAACGAAGCTGAGCAGGGGCTCCCGCAATACCCCGGCAATTACCGTCAGCGGGTCACCTATGATGGGTGCCCAACTCAAAAGAAGCGTCCATTTGCCGTAGCGTTGATACCAGGACGCAGCCCGATCAAGCTGCGCCTGACTGGCGGGAAACCATTTGCGATCGCGGAACCGGTCGATTCCGCGGCCAAGCAGCCAGTTGACGATTGAGCCGAGCACATTGCCAACGCTGGCAACGCCAATCAGAACTGCCGGTGAATAGGCATCGCTGAGGAGAAGGCCGGCGAGCGCCGCTTCCGATTGCATCGGCAGAACGGTAGCGGCAGCGAAAGCAATCGAAAAAAGTCCGGCGTAAACGCCCAGATCACTGATCATGACCGGGCGTTTGCACTATTCATCCGCTGTCTGATCCGTCCAGTTGTCAGAACGGGATTTCATCGTCGAGATCGCGCGAGAAATTCCCGCCGCTTGCGCTGGATGAGCTGCTGGATGAAGCGCTGGAGCGACCGAAATCGGAGCCGTAGTCGTTGTCCGAGACCTGGCCACGGCTCGAATTGTTGTCGAACGAACGGCCGCCGCCAGCTCCGGCGCCCTCGCCGCGTGAATCGAGCATCTGCAACTCGCCGCGGAATTTCTGCAAAACGACTTCCGTCGAATAGCGGTCATTGCCCGTCTGGTCCTGCCACTTGCGGGTCTGCAGCGCACCTTCGAGATAGACCTTCATGCCCTTCTTCAAATACTGCTCGGCAACCTTGGCCAGATTGTCATTGAAGATGACAACGCTATGCCATTCAGTCTTTTTCCTTGCGTTCACCGCTGTTCTTGTCGCGCCAGCTTTCCGACGTCGCAATGCGGAGATTAACGACCGGGTCACCCGAACCCAACCGCCGGACTTCCGGGTCAGCGCCAAGATTTCCTACCAAAATGACCTTGTTGACACTGCCTGCCATGATTTAAACTCCGTAAATTCCGATTTTAAAATTTGCGCCATCATACAGAAGCCGCATTCATGGCGGGCAACTGATTACCGCTATCCACAATATACCGTTCCTGGCCATATCAGCATTGACGCCTTGCGAAACGCTCCTGCCAGATTTGTCAGGAGACTTTCAACGCCCGCCGCCCGTCAATCGCCATCTTTCACAAGGTTTTCGCGGGCAACCATGAGACTGCGACAGCTTTCACTCAATGTCAGCATGACTTGCGCGATTTGTTCTTTTTTTGTTCTATCACTTGCTCTAACAATGTCAACATGGCTATGGTGATTCCATCAGGGTTTGACCTCGCAAAACGGCAGGGACTTTCTAAATATAGGAAAGCCTCTCGCCAGAGGGCAGTACCTCCTTCCAGAATAGCGTGCCCTCTCAAAGGCAAACAGACATGAGCGATCAGAAATACATTTCCATTCGCGGCGCCCGCGAACACAATTTGAAGAACATTGATCTCGACCTGCCGCGCGACAAGCTGATTGTCATGACCGGCCTGTCCGGATCGGGGAAGTCGTCGCTCGCATTCGACACGATCTATGCCGAAGGGCAGAGGCGCTATGTCGAGAGCCTGTCCGCCTATGCGCGGCAGTTTCTCGAGATGATGCAGAAGCCGGACGTGGATCAGATCGACGGTCTCTCTCCGGCTATTTCCATTGAGCAGAAGACAACCAGCCGCAACCCGCGGTCGACGGTTGGCACTGTCACGGAAATCTACGACTATCTGCGCCTGCTCTACGCGCGTGTCGGCATCCCCTATTCTCCGGCAACCGGTCTGCCGATCGAAAGCCAGACTGTAAGCCAGATGGTCGACCGCGTTCTCGCGCTTGAAGAGGGCACTCGCCTGTTTGTTCTTGCGCCAATCGTCCGCGGCCGTAAGGGCGAGTATCGCAAGGAAATGGCCGACCTCCAGAAGCGCGGCTTCCAGCGCGTGAAAGTTGACGGCATTTTCTACGAGATCGCCGATGTCCCTGCACTCGACAAGAAATACAAGCACGATATCGACGTCGTGGTCGACCGTATCATCGTGCGGTCCGATATTGCCGCCCGCTTGGCGGATAGTCTTGAAACTTCCCTGAAGCTGGCCGACGGCATTGCCGTTGCGGAATTTGCCGATAAGCCGCTTCCGGCTGACGAAACATCGAAGTGAATCCGCCAACAAGTCCAAGAACGATACCCATGAGCGGCTGATGTTCTCGGAAAAATTCGCTTGCCCGGTTTCGGGCTTCACCATTTCGGAAATCGAGCCGCGCCTGTTCTCGTTCAACAATCCCTTCGGCGCCTGCCCCACCTGCGATGGCCTTGGCACGCAGAAGGCGATCGATCCGACGATGATCGTGCCGGATGAGAGTCTGACGCTGAAGAATGGTGCAATTGCCCCGTGGTCGAAATCGAGCTCGCCCTATTACAATCAGACGCTGGATGCCCTTGGCGCTGCCTATGGCTTCAAGCTTGGCGACCGCTGGAGCGATCTGAACGAGGAGGCGCAGCAGGCCATTCTCTACGGCACGGGCAGCCGTGAGGTGCAGTTCGCCTATGATGACGGCCTGCGTTCCTATCGCACCACCAAGCCGTTCGAAGGTGTCATTCCAAATCTCGAGCGGCGCTGGAAGGAGACCGACTCTGCCTGGTCGCGCGAAGAGATCGAGCGCTTCATGTCCGGCACCCCCTGTCCTGCCTGCAATGGCTACCGGCTGAAGCCTGAAGCATTGGCCGTGAAAATCGGCGGCATGCATATCGGTCAGATCACCGAGAAGTCCATTCGCCATGCCGACGCCTGGTTCCGCGAAATCGACAAGACGTTCAACGAAAAACAGACCGAGATTGCGGCACGTATCCTCAAGGAAATTCGCGAGCGCTTGCGCTTCCTCAACGATGTCGGTCTCGACTATCTGGCGCTGTCGCGCAATTCCGGAACCTTGTCCGGCGGCGAAAGCCAGCGTATCCGCCTGGCCTCGCAGATCGGGTCGGGCCTTACGGGTGTGCTCTATGTGCTCGACGAGCCGTCCATCGGGCTGCATCAGCGCGACAACGAGCAACTGTTGAAGACCCTGCGCCACCTGCGCGATCTCGGCAATACCGTTATCGTCGTCGAGCACGATGAAGATGCGATCCTCACCGCCGACTATGTTGTCGATATTGGTCCGGCCGCAGGTATTCATGGCGGCGAGATCATTGCGCAAGGGTCGCCCGCCGATATCATGGCCAGCCCGAAATCGCTCACCGGCCAATATCTGTCCGGAGCCATAGAGGTGGCTGTGCCATCGGAGCGGCGCAAGACAACCAAGAAGCGCATCAAGATCGTCGGTGCGCGCGGCAACAATCTCAAGAACGTCTCCGCAGAGATTCCACTTGGCACATTCACCGCCGTGACCGGCGTTTCCGGTGGCGGCAAATCGACATTCCTGATCGAAACGCTGTTCAAGGCCGCATCGCGCCGCATCATGGGATCGCGCGAACATCCTGCTGACCATGACCGCATCGACGGGCTGGAATTTCTCGACAAGGTCATCGATATCGACCAATCGCCGATCGGCCGCACGCCGCGCTCCAACCCGGCAACTTACACAGGCGCTTTTACTCCGATCCGCGACTGGTTTGCCGGTCTCCCCGAGGCGAAGGCACGTGGCTATCAGCCCGGCCGCTTCTCCTTTAACGTCAAGGGCGGGCGCTGCGAAGCCTGCCAGGGCGATGGCGTGATCAAGATCGAGATGCACTTCCTGCCGGACGTTTATGTCACCTGCGATGTCTGCCATGGCAAGCGCTACAACCGCGAGACGCTGGAGGTTCTGTTCAAGGGCAAGTCGATCGCCGACGTGCTCGATATGACCGTCGAGGAAGGTGCCGAGTTCTTCGCCGCAGTTCCGGCAGTACGCGACAAGCTGCAGACACTTGCCAAGGTCGGCCTCGGTTATATCCATGTCGGTCAACAGGCCAATACCCTGTCCGGCGGCGAAGCGCAGCGCATAAAGCTCGCCAAGGAATTGTCGCGCAAGGCGACCGGCCGCACGCTCTACATCCTCGATGAGCCAACAACTGGCTTGCATTTCCACGATGTAGCGAAGCTTCTTGAAGTCCTGCATGAACTGGTGGATCAAGGCAATACCGTCGTCGTCATCGAGCACAATCTCGAGGTCATCAAGACGGCCGACTGGGTAATCGACCTTGGACCGCATGGCGGTGATGGCGGCGGCGAGATTGTCGCTGTTGGCCGGCCGGAGGACATTGTCGAAGTCGACCGCTCCTATACTGGTCAGTTCCTCAAGGAGCTTCTGCGCCGGCGTCCCGGACACAAGGTGCAGGCGGCCGCGGAATGACCTGAAGCCCGCCCTCGTGGCGGGTTTTTTCAATCTGGCATTGAAGGGAGGAGAAGCGGAATGAGCGAAAGCGTAACCATACGAACCGGCATTGGCGGCTGGACTTTCGAGCCGTGGCGCGGCACCTTCTACCCGGAAGGTCTCTCCAAGACCAAGGAACTCGAATACGCAGGCCAGCATCTGCAGACAATCGAGATCAACAGCACCTATTATGGCACGCAGAAGCCGGCGACTTTCGCCAAATGGGCCAGCCAAGTCCCGGACGGCTTCATTTTTTCGGTCAAGGGCAATCGCTTCGTCACCAACCGCCGTGTCCTTGCCGAAGCCGGCGATTCCATCGAATACTTCGTCAAGTCCGGCATTGTCGAACTGGGCGACCGGCTTGGGCCAGTCGTTTGGCAGTTTGCCCCGACCAAGAAATTCGATGCGGATGACTTTGGCGCCTTTCTCGAACTCCTGCCGAAGAAGCACGACGGTCTTCCCCTGCGTCACGCCGTTGAGGTCCGCAATCCTTCTTTCATCGATCCCGATTTTATCGCCCTGGCACGCAAGAACGGCGTCGCGGTGGTCTATGCCGAACATTTCGAATATCCCGAAATCGCCGATGTCACCGCGGACTTCATATATGCCCGCCTGCAGAAGGGCGACGATACCATCGAGACCGCCTACCCAGCCGATGCGCTCGACAAATGGGCAGAGCGCACCAATGTTTGGGCAAATGGCGGCGAACCTGATGACCTGCCGCTCGCCTCGCCGAATGAGCACGCAAAGAGACGAGCCCGGGATGTTTTCGTTTATTTCATCCATGAAGGCAAAGTGCGCGCTCCGCAGGCAGCACGGGCGTTGAAAGAGCGCGTTGCGTAGTAATTGTGCGCGCCAGCAAGCACGTGCCGCCTATTTTATATGCAACTTGCATCTTTTTTTCATCAACTTCGGTTGATGGCGAGTGGCTTATTGCGGTAGCAGCGCACCAAAGGTTGAAGGAATTTACGTTTCTTCCCCGATAAAATCCTATTCATGGATTTATTTCCACCCGGGAGGCCAGTTGGCATGCTTCCTGCTTTTTGTTGTGGCAAGCGGGCAAGAGGCCCGTTGCTATGCATAGGGAGACTGTTCTCTGATGAAGAAAATCGAAGCCATCATCAAACCATTCAAACTGGATGAGGTGAAAGAGGCACTGCAGGAAGTGGGCCTTCAAGGCATCACAGTCACGGAAGCCAAAGGCTTTGGCCGTCAAAAAGGTCATACCGAATTGTATCGTGGCGCCGAATATGTCGTCGACTTCTTGCCGAAGGTAAAAGTAGAGATCGTTTTGGGCGACGAATCCGTCGAGGCCGCCATCGAGGCGATCCGCAAGGCCGCGCAGACCGGCCGTATCGGCGACGGAAAGATCTTTGTCTCCAACATCGAAGAAGTTGTGCGCATCCGGACCGGCGAGTCCGGCATCGACGCCATCTGATCCCCACACCCATCTGCAGGTGCGTTCGCGCCGGCAACAACCTTCATCGTCGCTGAATAAGGAAAATTGACATGACGACCGCCAAAGATATTCTGAAACAGATCAAGGACAACGACGTAAAGTTCCTTGACCTCCGCTTCACCGATCCAAAGGGGAAGTTGCAGCACGTGACGATGGACATTGCCGAAGTCGATGAAGATATGTTTGCCGACGGTGTCATGTTCGACGGCTCCTCCATTGCTGGCTGGAAGGCCATTAACGAGTCCGACATGGTGCTCATGCCAGACACCGATACGGTTCACATGGACCCCTTCTTCGCCCAGTCGACGATGGTTATCCTTTGCGACATTCTCGATCCGATTTCCGGTGAATCCTACAATCGCGATCCACGCGGAACCGCCAAGAAGGCCGAAGCCTACATGAAGGCCGAAGGCATCGGCGACACAATCTTCGTCGGCCCCGAAGCTGAATTCTTTGTCTTCGACGACGTCAAGTACAAGGCTGATCCATACAATACGGGCTTCAAACTCGACTCCACCGAACTGCCGTCCAATGACGACACCGACTATGAAACCGGAAACCTTGGTCACCGTCCGCGCGTCAAGGGCGGGTACTTCCCCGTACCGCCAATCGACAGCGCGCAGGACATGCGCTCGGAAATGCTCACGGTTCTGACCGAAATGGGCGTGCGCGTTGAAAAGCACCATCACGAAGTGGCCGCTGCCCAGCACGAACTTGGCATCAAGTTCGACGCCCTCACCCGCAACGCCGACAAGATGCTGATCTACAAGTATGTCGTGCATCAGGTCGCCAATGCCTATGGCAAGACCGCAACCTTCATGCCGAAGCCGATTTTCGGCGACAACGGTTCGGGCATGCACGTTCACATGTCGATCTGGAAGGATGGCAAGCCGACTTTCGCGGGCAATGAATATGCGGGCCTTTCGGAAAACTGCCTGTTCTTCATCGGCGGCATCATCAAGCATGCCAAGGCGATCAATGCCTTCACCAACCCTTCGACCAACTCCTACAAGCGTCTGGTTCCAGGTTATGAGGCTCCGGTTCTGCTGGCCTATTCAGCGCGCAACCGCTCCGCGTCATGCCGTATTCCTTTCGGCTCCTCGCCGAAGTCCAAGCGCGTTGAAATCCGCTTCCCGGATCCGACAGCCAACCCCTACCTCGGCTTCGCCGCGATGCTGATGGCCGGCCTCGACGGCATCAAGAACAAGATCCATCCCGGCCAACCGATGGACAAGGACCTCTATGACCTTCCTGCGAAGGAGCTCAAGAAGATCCCGACCGTCTGCGGCTCGCTGCGTGAAGCCCTGCAGAGCCTCGACAAGGATCGCGGCTTCCTGAAGGCCGGCGGCGTGTTCGATGACGATCAGATCGACAGCTTCATCGAATTGAAGATGGCCGAAGTGATGCGTTTCGAAATGACCCCGCATCCGGTCGAGTACGACATGTACTATTCGGTCTGATTGGACCACATTCCACGAGGAAAGACCCCGGCACGAGCCGGGGTTTTAGTTTGGACTCCGCTATGCAACCTGGAAGTCCGCGCTGGTCACGGCCAGCCCGCCTGAAAGGTTTGCGAAACAGACCGCGGCGCGACCCCCTGCACCGTCGCGGTCGTAGTAAAGCGCGCCGCTTCCGCTGTCGTACATGATCCGATCCGAGGCATCCGCGGCTATCGAGCCGACGTGGAAAGCATCGGCCGAAAGCGGGCCGCCCGGCGCAAGTGCTGTGAAAATCGCCGGGTCCAGCCGTATCGTATCGTCTTGCGCGGAGAAATCCGTGATCGTGTCGATACTGAATCCTACACCCAGGAAATCCTTGAAGCAGAAGGTGTCGGCGCCGGCTCCCCCGGTCAGCGCATTGCTGGCGCTATTGCCGGTCAAGGTGTCTGACCCACTGCCTCCGATGGCGTTTTCGATGATCGCGCCGAAGGCGATGGATATGTTCCCGGTAAATCCGCCCATGTTGGAAAACGAGCCGTCATGCAGATCGATCATCTGGTTTTGACCAAATCCGGACGCGTCGACCGTGTCGGTGCCGCCGCCATCCCAAATGCAAAGTGCGGGATCCCGGTTGATCGCGAAGTCGTAGACAGACCCGGCATTCGAGTGAAATCCGTAAACCGTATTGTCGGCGCGGGTGGTCATGTTGGCGCCGTAGAGCTGTTGCACGGCAAGAATGTCATACAGCATCAGTGTGTCGGCATAAGCATTATATGACGCAGTGGTATTGGACTCGTCGAAATAACTCATCACCGAGTATTGGTGGTCATCCTGAACGAATTGCGCATTGTTGGCATAGGTGATGGGAAGACCGGGAGCCGCATTGTAGTCTCCCGGATGCGCGAGGCCCATTGCATGGCCCATTTCATGAGCAATGGCGAAGGCACTGAAACTGCCATTCGGCAGCGACGTGGTCGACACGCTCGTATTGTTGAGCCAGATATCTCCAGCCAAATCGCCGCTGGCCGTTGATCCGGGGTAATAGGCAAATGCTCCCGCACCATCCACATTGGACGAATACGCACCCACCAGGATTGTCGCATCATTCGTTGTGCCGCCGGGATTGACCTGGCTGAAGGTGAGGTTCGCAACTTCGGAATATAAGGCAAGGCCCGCCTGTACGCTAGCGATCTGCGCTGCCGAGGGCGCGATGAAAGGCGTCGGATTTCCCGACGCATCGGTCGCAGTGGCCGAGGACTGGCGGATACCCCAGGTGACGCTTGCAGCCGTGCCCGGCGTGCTCCATGACGCGCCGGGTCGGATCAGGGCGCCTGCGCCCATCATTTCGTCGTAGGAGGCTTTGCTTCCCAAGGTCGCAGACAATCCATACTGACCGGCAGAAGCGTCGTTATAGGCGCCCGCATCGAGATAATAGGTCCCGGACGTCGTTGCGGTGAAGGTAATGGTGGAATTGCCCCCAGGTCCGCCGTCGTCGTCGTAGGCAATTTGCGCGCCAGCGCCACTGTAAAGCCGCAAATAGCTATCGTTGACCCCGGAGATGCCGGTTCCTACCATCGCGAATGTATAGGTCTGGCCAGCAACGAGGTTTACGCCGTACCAGTCATGGTCGCCTGCAGTGCCAAGCTGGCCTTGAGCCGACTTCCCGATAGCAAGCGAATATGCCGTTGTGGCGCTGGCGGCCGCGTCGGCAGTCTCCGTGACGCGCGCCGGCGGCAGCGGATCGCCTGGATCGAAAGGCGGTTGGGGTGGCTGGGGAGGCGGTCCCGCAACTGTAAGATCATATTGGCCGGCATAGGCATTGTTGTATGACCCTGCATCGAGATAATAGACGCCGGATGAAGTCGCGGTAAAGCTTATCGTCGAATTCAGCCCTTCCCCGCTGTCGTCGTCAAAGGCGATTTGTGCACCCGTGCTGTCGCGCAATCGCAGATAGGTATCACGAACCTGGGCACCTGCCGCCCCGCTTCCCGCCATGGCGAATGTGTAGGTCTGCCCCGCAACCAGTTCGATGCGGTACCAGTCTCGATCCCCCGTCGCTGCGAGATTGCCTCGAACCGTTTGCCCGCCCGCCAGCGCATAGGTGGTGGCAGTGCTCGCGGCTGCATCGGTCGTCTCGCTGCCTGCCGGCGGCGGCGGTAGAGTCTCGGTAGCAACCGAAAGATCATATTGGCCGGCCGAGACATCGTTGTACGCGCCCGCATCGAGGTAGTAGGTACCGGAGGTAATCGCAGTAAAGGTGATCGACGAATTCAATCCGTCACCACTGTCATCATCAAAGGCGATCTGCATGCCTGCGCTGTCGCGCAGACGCAGATAGGTATCGCGCACCTGGCTGGCGGCATCGCCGGTTGCGGTCATACCGAATGTATATGTCTGGCCCGCGACGAGATCGATCCGGTACCAGTCGCGGTCTCCCGCAACTGCAAGTTGGCCCTGGGCGGATTGCCCGGCAACCAGTGCATAGCTCGTGCTGGTACTGGCGGCCGCATCTGTTGTTTCCACAATGTTTGGCATGCTCATTCCTCCCGGTTGTCGCTAAAAAATGGCACACGACCTCCCTGCCGGCTGAAGGCTTCAGCCGGATCAACAGACAGTCGTTAATCTGAAATCTATTTTGGCGGGCTGGTAAGGCACTGCTGCTTGGCCTTCTTGATGGCCTCGCGCAGCAACATTTTATTTCGTTCAGACGAAATCAGCGGACTGCCTTCCGCGGCTTCCTCAACACGGTCCAGCGCTTCCTTGCATGACGAAGGATTCATGGGGCGTTCCGGATTGCGCGGAACGCCAGCTGGCGCGGCTGTCAGTTGGGTGACGGCGAGTGCCCACGCAATTGGATTGTGCCCCAGGATCATTGCAGGTCTCCTCGCCCCTCCTGCGGCATGCAGGCATAAGGTAAGTTATACCAAAGTATGACCGCTAGGCCAGCATTATTAGACAAATATAATACCAAAGTTGTAATATAATTATAAACTTGCAACCATATAAATATGAAATATCAACTAACAATTGCATCAAGCATATTTTCACACAACTCTATACGATCATTTTGTCGACCTACAGTTGCTTAAAATTGCAACTCAGAAGCTGGCGCGAATCCTATTGTCCTGAAAATGGCGATTCAGAGAGACGAAACCGCTTCAAGCATCTTCACTGCGGCCATCATTTCGTGTTCGCGGACTGCGCGGCGAGCAGCGGCTTCCGCGTCCTCGCCCCAATGCTCGATCGTCCAATCTTCATCGACATGCGCCAGCTTCCAGGCTTGCTCGCCCGAAATCTCGCCCTTGGCCACAGCCAGCGCCAGGATCGCCGATCCGGTCAGCGTGGTAATCATGTGCAAGGCTGCAATGGCGAACGGGTCACTGAACCCGCCGAGATGAACGCTGAACGCGCCAAGCGCCTCGCGCGGCTGCTCCACATGCATCACGCCTTCTGCGAGCACAAAGCGCGCACCGAGAGCGGATGCTGCCCATTCGATGATCGGATCCCAGAGTTCGGTCTGCCGGTTGACCAGCCGTTCAGGCGAGCCGGCGCGGTAGCACAGCATGTCGGATGAGGCGAAGCGCAATACATCTTCCAGAACCGCCTGCGGGTCATTGACGATCCCATCGATTGCCGTGTTGGCGAGGCGCGTTGCAGGCATGCGCGCCGGATCGATTTCCTTTTCCTGCGCGGAAAATTCGTCGGCAATCAATTGCGCGGCAGCCCGCGTCGGCAGGCAAAGGTTCTGCCGGGCCGGCGTCTTGACGACGCGCCCGTCGAGCTCGATGGCAAACTTGCCCTCGCGCTCGGCAACTGCGGCCTCCTTGTAGAAGCGCTTGGGTAATGGCAGTTTTGACTGGATTTGTGCGCGGCGAACCGGATCCGGATCGGAAAGATCCTGTTTCGCATCCATATTGAAAAGATCGTTACGCATCGTCGAAGTCCAATTTTGGTTTAGAGTATTGCGGGACAGATTCTAACTGTCGTCATCCCCGTCGTGTTCGTCCAGACCCAGCAAATTCCACGTCTGCACCATATGCGGCGGCAACGGCGCGGTCACGTCGATCACGCCACCCGAAGGGTTGGGAACACGGATGCGGCGGGCATGCAGATGCAGGCGGTTCTGGATACCGCCTGGAAACGACCAGTTCGTGTCCGCCTCGAAATACTTCGGATCACCAATGATGGGGCAGCCAATATGAGCGGCATGAACACGCAGCTGGTGTGTCCGGCCCGTATAGGGCTCCATTTCCAGCCAGGTCAGAACCTGTCCGGCGGATCTCGATCACACGATAGTAGGAAACGGCGTGATCCGAATCCGGCTCACCATGCTGGGCAACGCGCATGCGGTCGCCGTCTGGGGTCGTTTCCTTGACCAGCCAGGTGGTGATCTTGTCTTCCCGCTTGCGTGGTATGCCCTTCACCAGCGCCCAATAGGTTTTCTTCGTCTCGCGTTCACGGAAAGCGGCAGTCAACGCCTGTGCCGCGCCGCGTGTACGGGCAACCACAAGGACGCCGGACGTGTCGCGGTCCAGCCGGTGAACCAGGCGGGGCTTCTCACCCTTCTTGTTGCGCCAGGCTTCCAGCATGTCGTCGACATGGCGATTGACACCGGAGCCGCCCTGCACTGCCAGACCGGCCGGTTTGTTGAACACGAAAACCTTCGGATCTTCGTAGAGCAACATCTGCGACAGGACATCGCCGTCCTCACGGCCGCGAATGCTCTTGCCGGTCAGATGACCTTCGGCCTTCGAATCCACCGGAAGCGGCGGAATCCTGACAGTCTGTCCGGCCTGCAGCCTTGTGTCGGATTTGGCGCGGGATCCGTCGATCCTGATTTGGCCAGAGCGCAGCAATTTCTGCAGGTGCCCGAAACCCAGACCCGGATAATGTACCTTGAACCACCGGTCGAGACGCATTTCCGCCTCACCCGTATCGACTGTCTTTTGTTCTACCGCTGCCATTACTTCCACCTTTTGCTCAGGCGAATAGCACTATGCAGTCATTCTTGCGAGCCATAATCCTAAAAACAGCGCGCCAATGCTCAAGATCACGCTTGCAAGGACATAAATCAGCGCAGTGAGGAGCTCACCACGCTCCCAAAGCACGGCAACATCGAGCGAAAATGACGAGAACGTGGTGAATCCCCCCATGATCCCGACCGCAACAAACAGCCTCAGGTCCATCGATCCTTCAAGCCGCTGCGCCATAATGCCGATGAACAGCCCCATCAGAAAACCGCCGGCAACATTCACCGTCAGCGTCCCATAGGGGTAATTCGCACCAAAAGCCCGGGTCATCAGGACCCCGACAAGGTACCTCGCAACAGAGCCTATCGCTCCGCCGGATGCCACAAGTAATATTGCGTTCATTTTACATTCAGCTCGGCCAGTTTATTTTGTGAACTCAAATGGTTGAATCATCACGGGACGTTACGCGACGTAGAAAAATGTTCCTTGTAGGAACGCACAACTACGAAGACTTTAGAGCATTGAATATTGCGGTGCACAAGAGTCTGATGCAGAGTCAATCTGCGGCGTGAGTAGCAGCCCAAGCAAGCGGAGTGGCATAGTGTCATTGTTGAACATCTATTGGAAATCGCTCCAATATCTCGGCGCTGAAAAGCGCGCGACCGTGTTTATCTGCGTGGTCAACATCGCCTTGGCTCTGACGATGCTGTTTGAGCCGTTGCTAATGGGCCTCGTCATCCAGGCAATTGCTGACAAGGCGGACATATGGGTTCCCCTTACTCAATTGGCTGCAGTTGGCTTGTTCCACATCGGCGCCAATGTACTCGTTGCGAGGGAGGCCGACCGGCTTGCGCATCGGCGCAAACTCGCCGTACTCACCGAATCTTACAATCGCGTGATCAGCATGCCGCTTTCGTGGCACCACCAGCGCGGCACATCCAATGCGATGCATACGCTTTTGCGCGCCATCGAGACATTGTTCGGCCTGTGGCTCGAATTCATGCGCACTCACCTCGCGACCACCGTTGCGCTCGTCGGGCTCATTCCCATGGCTGTGGCGCAGGACTGGCGTCTGGCTTCCGTATTGGCGGTTCTGGGTGTCGTTTATGTCCTCGTGAGCCGCTTTGTGACAGCAAAGACCAAGGACGGTCAGGCTCAGGTCGAGCGTCATCACATTACGGCCTTCAGCCACGTTACCGACTCGATGGGCAATATCTCTGTCCTGCAAAGCTACAATCGTATCGACGAAGAAACGCGTGCGCTGCAGTCCTACGCGAAGCAGCTGCTTGCCGCGCAATACCCTGTACTGAACTGGTGGGCCCTGGCCGCCGGCATCAACCGCATGGCGTCTACTATATCCATCCTCGTGGTTCTGGCCCTCGGCGCACATTTCGTCATGCAAGGCCAAATGCTGGTCGGTCAGGTCGTGTCGTTCATCGGCTTCGCCGGCCTGCTCATTGGTCGCCTGGATCAGCTCAGCGCCTTTGTGAACCAGATTTTCGCGGCCCGCGCAAAGCTTGAGGATTTCTTCGATATGGAAGCCTCCGCGGCCTATGCGGTAGAACCAAAGACGGTTCATGACATTGACAATGTCAGCGGCGATGTCGAATTCAAGAATGTGTCGTTCGAATTCGCCAATTCGACCCAGGGCCTGAAGAATGTCTCGTTCAAGGCAAAGGCCGGTCAGACAGTTGCGATTGTCGGCCCGACCGGTGCCGGCAAGACGACGCTGATCAACCTGCTGCAGCGTGTCTATGATCCAAAGGAAGGCCGTATTCTTGTCGATGACATAGATACGCGCACGATCAGCCGCCGTTCGCTGCGCAACGCCATCGCTACGGTGTTCCAGGATGCCGGCATGTTCAACCGTTCGATCGAGGACAATATCCGTATTGGCCGCCCGAAAGCCAGTGCCGAGGACGTGCTTGCTGCTGCCGAAGCTGCCGATGCAAGCGACTTCATCCTCGCGAAGTCCGGCGGCTACGGCACGGTTGTTGGCGAACGCGGTTCGCAGCTCTCCGGCGGTGAACGCCAGCGGGTTGCCATTGCCCGTGCCATCCTCAAGGACGCGCCGATCCTCGTGCTCGACGAGGCAACCAGTGCGCTCGACGTCGAAACCGAAGCACGCGTCAAGGTTGCAGTGGACAAGCTGTGCCAGAACCGCACGACGTTCATCATCGCACACCGTCTTTCCACGGTCCGCGACGCCGATATCGTGCTCTTCATGGATCAGGGTGAAGTAATCGAATCCGGCAGCTTCGATGAGCTGGCGCGTCAGAACGGCCGCTTCACCTCGCTGCTCAAAGCCGGCGGCCTGAAGCTCGACGACGACACGGCAAACGTCACGCCATTCCCGCGCAAGCCGGAAGCTGCTTAAGAGCCTCGGGCTCTAACGCGCAAACGTCCACGCAAACGAAAGGCCGCTATTGAGCGGCCTTTCCTTATTCTTCTCCGCGTTCCTGGCGAAGCTTGTTCCAGTAATCGATCCGTTTGCGGATCTCACGTTCAAAGCCGCGCTCCGGCGGATCGTAGAACGTCTGCCGGCCGAGGGCGTCCGGAAAATAGTTCTGGCCGGAAAAGGCATCGGGCTGATCATGGTCATAGGCGTAACCCTTGCCATACCCTTCGCCCTTCATCAGCTTGGTCGGAGCATTGAGGATGTGCTTCGGCGGAACGAGCGAGCCATTCTGTTTTGCGACCGCCATGGCGGCCTTGTAGGCCGTATAGACAGCGTTGGATTTCGGCGCGGTGGCGAGATAGACGCAGGCCTGCGCCAAGGCGAGTTCGCCTTCCGGCGAGCCCAGATAGTCATAGGCATCCTTCGCGGCAATGCAGATCACGAGCGCCTGCGGATCAGCCATGCCGATATCCTCGCTGGCCATGCGTACCAGCCGCCGGCCGAGATAAAGCGGGTCCTCGCCCGCGTCGAACATCCGGCAAAGGTAATAGAGCGCAGCATCGGGATCGGATCCGCGCACAGACTTATGCAGGGCCGAGATAAGATTGTAGTGTCCGTCCTGGCTCTTGTCATAGACCGGCGCCCGGCGCTGCACGATCTGCTGCACCCGCTCGGCATCGAATAGCTCGCCGTCGCGTGCCGCGCGCCAGACTTCCTCGGCAAGCGTCAGGATTGCCCGTCCGTCGCCGTCAGCCATCCGGACAAGGCTCGCGCGTGCCTCCGCAGTCAAGGGCAAGGCTTTGCTCTCATGGCCCTCCGCACGCTCCAGCAGGGCGCTGAGGCTTGCCTCGTCATGCGGGTGAAACACCAGAACCCTGGCGCGAGACAGGAGAGCGGCGTTCAGTTCGAATGAAGGGTTTTCCGTGGTCGCTCCGACGAGGACGATTGTCCCGTCCTCCATTACCGGCAGGAATGAATCCTGCTGCGCCCGGTTGAAGCGATGGATCTCGTCGACAAACAACAGAGTTTGGCGGCCGGACATTTTGCGTGCCCGCGCCATGTCAAAGACCTTCTTCAGGTCGGCGACACCGGAAAAGATAGCGGAAATCTGTTCGAAAGCCAGATTGGTCTCATTGGCAAGCAGCCGTGCCACTGTCGTCTTGCCGGTTCCCGGCGGGCCCCAGAAAATCATCGAGCCAAGCGAACCGGCATCGATCATGCGCGTCAATACACCTTCCGGGCCGGTCAGGTGCTCCTGTCCGGTGACTTCCCCCAGCGTTTTCGGCCGCAGCCGGTCGGCAAGCGGCCGGCTCCTGTCCAATGCCGGATCGTCATGGACCGAAAACAGATCCGCCATACTCTCTACCTATCTCTTCTAGCGAATGACTTGCCTGATTATGTCACCACCCCGCTCAAATTCGAAGCGCCAAAGCACCGGCTTGCTTGACATTGCCTTTGTCAGATCGGCCATGGTTGCGATTTCCGCGCCGTTTATCCCACGCACAATATCGCCGGGCTGCAAGCCGATCCGCGCGGCGGGCGTATTCGGGAAAATTTTGTCAACCGCCACGCCCTCCGTATCGGACGGCAGGCGCAGACGCGCCGCACCTTCCGGAGTGAGCTTGATAACATGCGCACCGGAAAGGGGATTTCTGCCCTGAATGAGCATCTGATTGTCCGGGGAGTCCGGTCCCGGCTTTTCCAAGACGACCGTGATGGTCTTTTCCTTCGAGCGGCTCAATACGTCCAGCCTTATCGTCTTGCCTATGCCTGCGGTGCTCAGGCGGTAACCAAGCCCGTCCGGATTTTCGATCCGCATCTCATCCACCGATAAAACCACATCGCCGACGAGCAGCCCGCCCTTCTCTGCCGGTCCGTTCTTGGTGATATTCGTCACCAGGGCGCCATAGGGCTGTTTCATGCCAAGCCCTTCAGCGACATCCGGAGTCACATTCTGAAAAGCAGCACCGATGTACGGGCGTTCAAACGTGTCCGCACCGCCCTTTGCCGTCTCAACAACCGCCCGTACCATATTGGAAGGAATGGCAAATCCGATCCTGATTGATCCGCCGGAACGCGAAAAGATCGCGGTGTTGATGCCAATGAGCTTGCCGGTCATATCGATCAGTGCACCGCCCGAATTGCCGGGATTGATCGCTGCATCGGTCTGTATGAAGAAATCGAAGTCGGAAATTCCGACACGTGTTCGCGCCTGCGCCGAAACGATACCGCTCGTCACCGTCTGCCCGACACCGAACGGATTGCCGATGGCCAGCACGAGATCGCCCACCTCCACCTGGTCGGAATCGGCCAATGGCAAGGCGGGCAGCGGCTCACCGGCATCGATCTTCAGGATCGCGAGGTCGGTGGATCTCGTCTTTCAGAAGAACTTTCGAGTCAAACTCCCGCCCATCCGATAGCGCAACCTTCACCGTATCGGCATTGCGAATGACGTGATTGTTCGTCACGATGATCCCCGACGCATCGGCAATCACGCCGGAACCGAGCGAGGATTGCACGCGCGGAGGGCCGTTGAACTGCTGTCCACCGAAGAATTGCTCGAAGAACGGATCGCCGGCAAAGGGCGAGCGTGTCTGTACCGCTTGCGCCGCATAGACATTGACGACGGCGCCAGCCGTTTGCTTCACGAGCGGCGCGAAGGAGAGCTGAAGCTCGCTGCGGGTTGCGGGCAGTTGCTTGGCCGTATCGGTGGCCGTCTGTGCATGAAGTGGCGCCACCATGCCGGCAAGAACTGCGGTGCACAGGAAAAATGCCCGGGTCGATGGTGGGACTTTGAAACTCATATCAATCTCCGGATACGTAATGAATCAGTCAAACTGTCTCGACCAATGTGGTGATTTTGAACGGAGATACCAGCCAAGAAACAAAGCAAATTTGAGACATATGATTACACCTCTTATCCCGCCCCAGGTTGCACCTTCTTGAGACCGGGGATTTGGGATAACTTAGAGCAAGTTTTGTCTGTTTGGGACCCGGTACGCATGCAGAAGCGGAATGGAAATGGGGTGTTGAAGGGTCAATTCAGGATTTATCCCTGCGAAGTGGCCGGTATTGAGGTCATCGAGGCTGCAACGCGCCATTCCTTTCCACGGCATACGCATGAGCAGTATGGCATTGGCGTCATTCATCAAGGCGCGCAGAAATCCCATAGCGGTCGCGGCACGGTGGAAGCGGGGCCAGGCAATGTCATCACCGTCAATCCCGGCGAGGTGCATGACGGCATGCCCATAGGCGATGCCGGCCGCTCGTGGCGAATGCTCTATTTCGACCCGGAGATTGTCAGTCAGGCCGTTTGCGACATGAATGAAGGCGGTCGGCCGGGTTGCGAGTTTGCACAGCCGGTGATGGACAATGCCAGCGTGGCGGCGCTGTTCCAGCAGCTGTTTTCAACCATGATAACGCCCTGCAACACGTCATCCCAACTCCATCGCGAAGAGCTCTTGTTGGCATTGCTTGACGGCATCATCGACAAACGGCAAGAAAATAAGGTATCCCGCCCGGCACCTTTCGCCGTGCGCAAGGCACAGGTTCTGATCGACGATCAGCCGGCCGCCCCGATCACACTGGCGGATCTCGCCCGGGAATCCGGCCTGAGCCGGTTTCAGCTCCTGCGCGGCTTTGCCAAGGCAACTGGTCTCACGCCACACGCCTATCTCATGCAGCGGCGGATTGATGCCGCCCGCCGCCTGATCGCGCGAGGATCTGGTCTGGCAGATGCCGCCGCAGCAAGCGGCTTCGCCGACCAAAGCCATATGACACGCCTGTTCGTTCGCATATACGGTGTCTCTCCGGGTGCTTATGCTGCCGCTGTCGCCTGATTTTTTGCTCCTCTTGCAATCCTGTTCAAGACGAACGGCTCCCGTTCGGTTTCAGTGCGTTAACTGAACCCTTAAGGAGCATTATCGTGGGCATCGAGTTCCTCATTACATCATTCATCATCGTGATCTCGCCCGGGACAGGGGTGGTCTATACTCTGGCGACCGGCCTCGCGCGGGGAGCCAAGGCGAGCGCTCGCGGCAGCAACCGGCTGCACAATCGGCATCATTCCACATATGGCAGCGGCTATCGGAGGTTTGGCGGCGATCCTGCACACAAGCGCCCTCGCCTTCCACACCTTCAAATATGTGGGTGTCGCCTATCTTCTCTATATGGCCTGGAACGCGTTGCGCGAAAAGGGATCGCTGAATGTCGAGGATGACGGCGGTGAAAGGTCATTGATGCAAGTGACCATCACCGCAATCCTGATCAACATACTCAATCCAAAACTGTCGATTTTCTTTCTGGCGTTCCTGCCGCAATTCGTCAGTGGCGCCGAGCCCCAGCCGCTCATGCGCATGCTCAGCTTGAGCGGTGTCTTCATGGCGATGACCTTCGTCGTGTTCGTCGCCTACGGTCTATTCGCCGCGTCCGTGCGCAACCATGTCATCTCGCGTCCGCGGATATTGACGTGGATGCGCCGGACATTTGCCGGAGCGTTCGTTGCGCTGGGGGTCAAGCTGGCTCTGGCGGACCGGTGAAGTCAGGTGGAAGTGGTTGACTTTCGCGCCGGTGACCTGTTCAGGGCAGCAGCGGCGCGTATGAGCGTCTTGAAGGCATCCTCATCTATTTCATCCCCCTCATGGAAATCGATAGCGCGCCTGGTGTTGCCTTCCAGGCTGGAATTAAACAGTCCTGAAGGGTCATCAACCGAGGCGCCCTTGGCGAAGGTCACCTTCACGGCGCTCTTGTACGTCTCGCCGGTGCAGATCATTCCATCTTTATACCAAACCGGGACACCTCTCCACTTCCACTCCTCGACAACCTCGGGGACAGCCTGTTTGATGAGTGCGCGGACATGGGAGAGCGTCTTGCCCCGCCAATCATCCAGTTCCTTGATCCTCGCGTCGATCAGCCGGGAAGGCGATCTCGCCCGTGGTCGTTGCGCTATTTTTCATGTTGTTTGCACCTCATTCCGCTGTTTTTCTATCTTGCGACCAAACAGGACCTGACTTTGAACTGTGCCGGCAGAATTTCAGTCTATCCGTGCCAGGACTTGCTCCAGATTTCCGAAGAACTGCTGCCAGCCGCTCTTGGCGCCCCCGTAGGCCTGCTGCTGATCCGCACGGAAACCCGCCTGCTCCATGCGCAGATGGGTCCCCGTTCCCATCGGGGTCAGGGTCCAGGTGACGACGCTCTCAAGCCCGTAGGCCGCCCACGTGTACGACAGCGTCTTGTTCGGCTCGATCGCAAGCACCTGACAGTCTACAGCGCCCCAGTCGGCGCGAAGATTGAAACGGTGGCCCATGTCCGGTTTGAAGTCGTTGTTCATCAGCCACTCCGCGATCAGGTGTGGTTGCGTGAGCGCGCGCCAGATCTTTTCCGGCGGATGCGGCATCTCCCGTTCGATAACGACTGAGCGTGTTTCGGTCGCGCTTTGGCTCATTGGATTCGTCCTCTTGGTGTTTTCCAGGCTGCTTTCTTCATCTGACCATTCACATGCGCTCGCCGGGCAATTCGCTCGCCTGTTTTACCCAAGCGGCAAGCTGCGCTTCGTCAAGCTGGTCGTTCTCGTGGATGTGGTAATAGCGTACGTCGTGCATCTTGGACGCGACGGGAGGAACGGGACGCAGCGAGGTGCCACGAAAGAAGGTAATTTTGACGTACTTCTCAAAGCAATGGACGCCGAGGAACCAGCCTTCGCCCTCAAAACCGTAGAGCGGCGTGTTCCATTTGACCGCCTTGTACACGCCCGGTACGGTGCGCACAATGAGTGCATCGAGCCGGCGCCCGACATCGCTCTTCCAACCGGGCATCGCCGCAATGTAAGCCTGCACGGGGGCGTCGCCATAGGCTTTCGCGATCTGCGGGTTACCGCCCGCGAGGAGGACCGGCTTCCCGGGCTCGCTCGGCTGCACCTTCGGTTTCGCCATACGCGGCTTGGCCGCCTTTGCCCCCTTGGCGGCGGCGTCATTTGCGACCTTCGCCGGCCCCCTGGATGTCTTTTTGGCATTGACGGAGAGCGCTTCGGTAGCAGGTTTGCTCATTGGTCCATCCTTTTCAGCAAGTCTTCGAGGTGGTCGAACCGGTTCTGCCAGAACCCAGCCATTTCCTTTGTCCAGTCGAGCAGCGGGGCCAAGGCACCGAGCTGCGCGCTATAATGGGTCTGTCGTCCTTCATGGCGGTCACGTACCAGCCCGGCTCGCCTCAGGACCCCGAGGTGCTTCGACACAGCCGGTTGCGAGACCCCGGACTGAGCTGTCAGTGCCCCTACCGTCTGCTCTCCTTCATGGCACAACCGTTCGAAGAGGGCCCGCCGGGTCGGATCCGCGAGCGTTCTGAAGAGCACATCGTGAGCATTTGTCATTTAGATCGATAACCCGCTGGCTATTGATTGACTTATAACCACGGAGATATGTGTTAGTCAAGCGTGACCGTCGGACGATCGTGGCCATGTCTTGGGCGGCACCCCCGAACACGAAATGCGGGCCGGCGACGCCCGACACCAGCTGCGTTGGACTTGAGTTGGGATATTAGCCGGCAGTGTCTGCAAGAAGCTGCTACCTGCCCGCCGTCAGCACCTTCTGACAGCCTGGCGACAGTCGTGCCATGTTCTTCCTCAGGCAGGCAATTCCGCGACCCCCGCCAAGTGCTACCGAACTGCAAAGTGACCTGAAGTCCGGACCGCACTCCTGACGCGCGATGGCCATTTCTTCGCGGGGCGTAAACGTCGGTGCGGGTGTGGCAGGCGCAGCCGCAGCTGGCGCAGTTGCAGAAGAAGCTTTCCCCGTAGTCGCTGCCGGTGCGGTTTTCCCGCCTCCAAGGGCACCAATCGCCTGTTGGCAACCGGCTGACAGTGACGAGCTATGCTGTTGCAAGCACGAAAGGGCGGCCTGACCGCCTGGCTGGACACCCGAGCACTGTGCCATGAAATCAGAGCGGCAGGCTGATTTGATCGCATTTTGCTGCGCTTGTGTCGGCTGCTGGGCCGCTGCAGCACCGGCAAAGACGCAAGCCGCCAACCATACTGGCAATGCCATTCCTGATACCCAACGGCGATTGCGATTTGCGATTGCTGTATTGAGTTGCGTGTTTTCTCGCTGACTCCTGTTCATCGAACCCTCCCTGGAGCTTTTCATACGGAAAGGTTGGAGAAGCGATCTGAACGATTCAAGTACGTAACGGTTACACCGGAAAAATTGGAGGCTGAATTCTCCCGGGCCGTCGCCGGCAAATCAACAAACACAAAAAAGGGGGCGCGGGCCCCCTTTTCAATTCCTATAGCGTCGAAGCGTCGATTACGCTGCTTCGGCTTCGCTAGCCTGTTCGGCGGCAACGCGGGCCAGGTCCTTGGAACCCTTGGCACTGGTATCGCGATCGACGAATTCGACGACTGCGAGCGGTGCATTGTCACCGGTGCGGAAACCCGCCTTCATGATGCGGATGTAGCCGCCGTTGCGCTGGCCGTAGCGCGGAGCAAGTGTATCGAACAACTTGGCGACGAGCTTCGCATCGCGGATTGCCGAAATGGCCTGACGACGTGCGTGCAGGTCACCGCGCTTGCCGAGCGTGACAAGCTTTTCAACGATGGGGCGAATTTCCTTGGCCTTGGGCAGCGTTGTCACGATCTGCTCATGCTCAATCAATGATGCAGCCATATTGGCAAACATCGCCTTACGATGGCTGGCAGTCCGGTTAAGCTTGCGGCCTGAATTACCGTGGCGCATGAGCCTTCTCCTTCAGTTTCTCTTTTTCGGGCTCACGGCCCGGGCTTTGTTGTCGGGCAAGAGCCCGGGTTCTTAATATTGGTCTTCGTAACGCTTCGCGAGATCTTCGATGTTCTCCGGCGGCCATGAAGGAACTTCCATACCGAGATGGAGACCCATGGAAGCCAGAACTTCCTTGATTTCGTTCAGTGACTTGCGGCCGAAGTTCGGTGTGCGCAGCATTTCTGCTTCTGTCTTCTGGATAAGATCGCCAATGTAGACGATGTTATCATTCTTCAGGCAGTTTGCCGAACGAACCGAGAGTTCGAGTTCATCGACCTTCTTGAGCAGAGCCGGGTTGAACGCAAGTTCGGTAACCTGTTCCTGCTGAACTTCCTTCTGCGGCTCGTCGAAGTTGACGAAGATTGCCAGCTGGTCCTGAAGAATGCGCGCTGCATAGGCAACGGCATCTTCGCCGGAGATCGAACCATCGGTCTCGATCTGCAGGATCAGCTTGTCGTAATCGAGAACCTGACCTTCGCGGGTGTTCTCGATCTTGTAAGACACCTTGCGAACCGGAGAATAAAGGCTGTCGACCGGAATCAAGCCGATCGGAGCATCTTCTGCGCGGTTGCGGTCAGCCGGAACGTAGCCCTTGCCAGTGTTGACAGTGAATTCCATGCGGATTTCAGCGCCTTCATCCAGCGTGCAGATCACGTGTTCCGGATTGAGGATTTCGATATCGCCAACGGTCTGGATATCGCCAGCCGTTACGACGCCCGGACCTTCCTTGCGGACGACCATGCGCTTTGGACCGTCGCTCTCCATATGGATCGCGATTTCCTTGATGTTGAGGACGATGTCCGTCACATCTTCACGCACGCCGGGGATCGACGAGAATTCATGCAGAACGCCGTCGATCTGCACAGCTGTTACGGCAGCGCCGCGCAGCGAGGACAGGAGCACACGGCGCAAGGCATTGCCGAGCGTCAAGCCATAGCCGCGTTCAAGCGGCTCAGCGACGACCGTTGCCTTGGTCTTCGAGCCGGAGGTCTGAAACTCGACCTTGTTCGGCTTGATCAATTCTTGCCAGTTCTTCTGGATCATTTAATTTTCCTTCATCCTTGCCTTTACCACCATCCAATCGTGGCATTGAGGCGTGGAAACCGCAGAGGAGCTGAAAATCAGCTCATGCGGCCAAATCCTGTCGCAAAAGATTAGACGCGGCGAGCGCTTGCGCGGGCGGCAGCCATTGTGCGGGATCGGCGTTACGTCGCGAATGGACGTAATCGTGAAACCGGCAGCCTGGAGTGCGCGCAGAGCCGATTCACGGCCGGAGCCAGGTCCGCAAACTTCAACCTCGAGCGAACGCATGCCATGTTCCTGTGCCTTCTTGGCGCAGTCTTCGGCAGCCATCTGTGCAGCGAAAGGCGTGGATTTACGCGAACCCTTGAAGCCCTGCGCACCGGCGGAGGACCAGGCAATCGCGTTGCCCTGTGCATCCGTAATGGTGATCATCGTGTTGTTGAATGTCGAATTGACGTGGGCAACGCCCGACGAAATATTCTTGCGCTCGCGACGGCGAACGCGCGTGGCTTCTTTGGCCATGGTAGTCCTTTCAGTTGATCTCGACGCCTCCGTATTTCCAGAGGCTCCACCGTGGTTTCAGTTAGAGTGCGAAACCAGCACTGATCTCTGCAAAAGCAGAACCGGCGCAGCGGACCGCGCCGGAATAAACTTACTTCTTCTTGCCGGCGATTGCCTTGGCAGGACCCTTGCGGGTACGCGCATTGGTATGCGTGCGCTGACCGCGAACCGGCAGCGAGCGGCGATGACGCAGACCGCGGTAGCAGCCCAGATCCATCAGACGCTTGATATTCATCGAAACTTCCCGACGCAGATCACCCTCAACCTGGTAATCACGATCGATGGTCTCGCGAATCTGCAAGACTTCCGCATCGGTCAACTGGTTGACGCGACGCTCTGCAGGAATGCCGACTTTCGCGACGATTTCCTGAGCAAACTTTTGACCAATCCCGTGAATGTACTGAAGCGCGATAACAACGCGCTTGTTCGTCGGGATGTTGACGCCAGCGATACGAGCCACGTCTGTTCTCCTTGTTAACCGGCAGAGCTGGAGTGCCAACGCGGCAGCCAGATGACGGGATGAAAAATGATATCCGGGACAAACACAAACGATCAGCCCCGAACCTGCTTTACCGGATCGGCGCCGACCGCTTTATATCCAAGCGAATTTGCGCCGTACTTGAAGGAATCGCTGTGAAAAGTCAACTCCCCCGATAGTTTTTTGTCAGAGTTACAATTCCGACAGAATTTTTTCGATCGACGCGGTGACATCTTCCATGTCCGCCATGCCATCGACCTTCTTCAGCTTCCCCTTGGCATAGTAGTAGCCAATCAATGGCGAAGTCTGCTTGTAGTATGCCTCCAGGCGCGTGCGCACCGTTTCGGCATTGTCGTCCGGACGGCGCTTGAATTCCGTCGAACCGCATTTGTCGCAGACACCCGCGACATGCGGCTTCTTGTTCGTATCGTGATAACCGGTACCGCACTTCGCACAGGAGTAACGACCGGATATACGCTCCACCAGAACATTGTCGTCCACTTCAAGCTCGATGACACCATCGAGTTCGAGGCCCTTGTCGGCCAGCATCTGTTCGACGGCATCGGCCTGAACAAGTGTGCGCGGATAGCCATCGAGGATAAACCCCTTGACCGCATCGGGCTGGTCGATGCGGTCAGAAACGATCGCATTGACGATTTCGTCGGAAACCAGGTTGCCGGCATCCATGACAGCCTTGGCCCGCAGGCCGACATCTGTTCCGGCCTTCACCGCCTCGCGCAACATGTCTCCGGTGGAGAGTTGCGGTACACCAAGTTTTTCTACCAAGCGCTGAGACTGAGTTCCCTTACCTGCCCCCGGTGGTCCGAGAAGTATTAATCTCATCTGTTACGTTTCCCCCCACGGAGCTTCGACTTCTTGATCAGCCCTTCATACTGGTGCGCAATCAGGTGCCCTTGGATCTGCGCAACCGTATCGAGAGTCACGCTCACGACAATCAGCAGCGACGTCCCGCCGAGATAGAAAGGAACACCGGCCCACGAGATCAGGAATTCAGGCAGCATGCAGATGATGACCAGGTAGATGGCGCCAAGAACCGTGACACGTGTCAGAACGTAGTCGATATATTCAGCCGTGCGTTCGCCGGGGCGGATGCCGGGAATGAAGCCAGAATGCTTCTTCAGCTGGTCGGCAGTATCCTTCGGGTTGAAGACGAGCGCCGTATAGAAGAAGGCGAAGAAGACGATCATCGCAGCATAAAGGAACATATAGGCAGGCTGGCCATGACCAAGCGATGACAGGATCGTCGTCGCCCAGGCCGGCATGTTCTGGCTATTGGCAAAGCCGGCAATCGTGGCAGGCAGCAGCAGCAGCGACGAAGCGAAGATCGGCGGAATAACGCCCGCTGTGTTGAGCTTCAGCGGCAGGTGCGACGTGTCGCCCTGGAACATGCGGTTACCGACCTGGCGCTTCGGGTATTGGATCAGCAGGCGGCGCTGTGCGCGCTCTACGAAAACGATGACCCCGATGACCGCCACCGTCAGCACGATGATGGCAAGGATGATGCCGGTCGACAGGGCGCCGGTACGGCCAAGTTCCAGCGTGCCGGATATAGCTTGCGGCAGGTTGGCGACGATGCCGGAGAAGATGATCAGCGAGATGCCGTTACCGATACCGCGCGCAGTGATCTGCTCGCCCAGCCACATGAGGAACATGGTGCCGCCGACAAGCGTGATGACGGTCGAGAACAGGAAGAACGGACCCGGATCGGCGACGATTCCCTGGCTGCCCTGCAGACCAACCGCAATCGCATAGGCTTGAACCGTTGCCAGAAGCACGGTGCCGTAGCGTGTATACTGGTTGATGACCTTGCGGCCCTGCTCGCCATCCTTCTTCAGCTGTTCCAGGGCCGGAACGACGGAAGTCATCAGCTGGACGATAATCGATGCCGAAATATAGGGCATGATGCCGAGCGCAAAAATCGCCATGCGGGCAACGGCGCCGCCGGCGAACATGTTGAACATCCCGAGGATGCCCTGCGCCTGATTGTTGAACGCCTGCGCATAGGCCTCGAGATTGATCCCCGGCAACGGGATATAAGTGCCGAGCCGGTAGACCAGCAATGCGCCGAGCGTAAACCAAATGCGCTTTTTGAGCTCTTCGGCCTTCGAGAAAGCAGAGAAATTGAGATTTGACGCGAGCTGTTCTGCGGCTGAAGCCATTATAGTCTCCGGTCTGTGCCCGTCAGGGCCTCGCCACCCGAAACGGGAATCGGCGGCTTTACCCAGATATGTGCCCTTGATAAAAGGTACAAGCGGCGATCGTGAAGATCGCCGCCTGAATAGTCCGATTTATTCTGCGGCTGCAGGAGCAGCTGGAAGCTTGACGGTACCGCCGGCCTTTTCGATCTTCTCGATCGCAGCCTTGGATGCACCGGAAACCTCGAACGTTACCGCAGTCGTGATCTCGCCGTCCGACAAGAGACGAACGCCGTCCTTGGGGCGGCGGATAACGCCGGCAGCCTTGAGAGCTTCGATCGTGACTGGTGCCTTGGCGTCGAGCTTCTTGGCGTCGATCGCAGTCTGGATGCGGCCAACCGATACGGTGTTGAAGTTCTTCGAGAAGATGTTGGTAAAACCGCGCTTTGGCAAGCGACGGTAAACCGGCATCTGACCGCCCTCGAAACCGTTGATGGCAACGCCCGAACGCGACTTCTGACCCTTGACACCACGACCGGCAGTCTTGCCGGAACCAGAACCGATACCACGGCCGACGCGCTTGCGGGCCTTGGTGGCGCCTGGATTTTCACTCAGATCATTGAGTTTCATTTGTCTAATCTCCGGTATCAAGCCTCGTCCACAACGCGGACGAGATGTTGAACCTTGGCAATCATGCCGCGTATTGAAGGCGTATCTTCAAGTGTACGGCGGCGATGCATCTTATTGAGGCCCAGGCCGATCAGCGTTGCGCGCTGTTCTGCTGGACGGCGGATAGGGCTGCCGATCTGTTCGACCGTAACCGTCTTACCCTTCTTCTTCTCAACCATGACTTTGTCCTTTAGTCTCTACAGTGAGCAGGGACCAAAGGCCCTGCCCTGCTGCGCCAGCTTCTGGCCTATTCTTCCGAACCGACCACGTCGCGGCGGCGAGCCTGCAGTGTCGAATACTTGATACCGCGCTGGGCAGCAATGTCCTTCGGATGCATCTGATGCTTCAGGGCATCAAATGTCGCGCGAACCATGTTGTACGGGTTCGACGAACCGAGCGACTTTGCGACAACGTCCTGCACGCCAAGCGTCTCGAAGACAGCGCGCATTGGTCCGCCGGCGATGATGCCTGTACCAGCTGTGGCTGCGCGAAGCAGAACCTTGCCGGCGCCATGACGGCCTTCAACGTCGTGATGAAGGGTGCGGCCCGAGCGCAGCGGCACGAAAATCATTTCGCGCTTGGCGGACTCAGTCGCCTTGCGGATAGCTTCCGGCACTTCACGTGCCTTGCCATGACCAAAACCTACGCGGCCCTTCTGATCGCCGACAACGACGAGAGCAGCAAAGCCAAAACGCCGGCCGCCCTTGACGACCTTGGCGACGCGGTTGATATGCACGAGCTTGTCAACGAATTCGCTATCGCGCTCTTCGTTGCGGCCGCGATCCTCGCGGCTTCTCTTTTCCTGCGCCATGCTCCTAATTCCTTTTTCTTTTCCGGTAGCACGAATGATATTTGCGAAATCCGGCTTGCAAGAGACAAGCCCTTGCAGTTCCGGATTTCGAAAGTTTTACCTTAGAAGCTGAGACCAGCTTCGCGGGCAGCTTCAGCAAGCGCCTTTACACGGCCGTGGTAAATATAAGCACCACGATCGAAGACGACTTCCTTGATGCCGGCCTTGACAGCGCGCTCTGCAACGAGCTTGCCGATCAGTGCCGCTGCGTCCGAATCTGCACCAGTCTTCAGCTTGCCCTTGAGGTCAGCTTCGAGAGTGGATGCGGATGCAATAGTGTGACCACGCGCATCATCGATGATTTGCGCATAGATATTCTTTGAAGAACGGTGGACGCTGAGCCGCGGACGGTCACCGGCAACCGCCTTGAGCTGGCGGCGAACACGCGAAGCGCGACGCTGAATGATTTCTTTCGGCGATGCCATGACACGAATTCCTTACTTCTTCTTGCCTTCTTTACGAACGATCTTCTCGCCCGCATATTTCACGCCCTTGCCCTTGTAAGGCTCTGGGCTACGATATTCGCGAATTTCAGCTGCGACCTGGCCAACCTGCTGCTTGTCGATGCCGGTGACGACGATTTCCGTCGGCTTCGGGACAGCAACTGTGATGCCTTCCGGCACCTGGTAGACTACTTCGTGGCTGAAGCCGAGCGACAGCTGCAGGTTCTTGCCCTGCATGGCCGCACGATAACCGACGCCGCTGATTTCAAGGCGCTTTTCGAAGCCGTCTTTAACACCGGTGAAGATGTTGACGACCATCGTGCGGCTCATGCCCCACTTCGAACGAGCGACCTTGGAATCGTCACGCGGGTTAACGCTGACGGCGCCGTCTTCAAACTTGACCACAACATCGTCATTGGCGACGAAGGAGAGTTCCCCCTTCGGACCTTTGGCCTTGATGGTCTGGCCGTCTACGCTGGCTGTTACGCCCTGCGGGACTGCCACGGGTTTTTTACCGATACGAGACATTTTTCAAACCTTTCCAAGCCGCTGCTTAGAATATACGGCAGAGCAATTCGCCGCCGACATTCTGTTCACGTGCCTCGTGGTCTGCCATCACGCCCTTCGGCGTCGACAGGATGGAAATACCAAGACCATTCGCAACCTGCGGAATCGACTTGACCGAAACGTAAACACGACGGCCGGGCTTCGAAATACGGGTGATCTCGCGAATTACCGGTACATTTTCAAAATATTTCAGTTCGATTTCGATCTCGGACTTGCCGTTCTCGAAATCAACCTGGCTATATCCGCGGATATAGCCTTCGGCCTGAAGAACATCCAGAACACGTGCACGCAGTTTGGAGGCAGGCGTGGAAACCTTGCCCTTCTTGCGCATCGTTGCGTTACGGATACGTGTCAGCATATCGCCGAGAGGATCTGTCATAGACATCCGTCTTCTCCCTTACCAGCTCGACTTCACGACGCCGGGCACCTGGCCGAGCGAACCCAGCTGGCGCAATGCGATACGCGACATCTTGATCTTGCGGTAGTAACCGCGCGGACGGCCCGAAACTTCGCAACGGTTGCGAATACGAACCTTGGTGGAATTGCGTGGCAGTTCTGCCAGCTGGATGGTAGCGCGGAAGCGCTCGTCCAACGGCAGCGACTGATTCATCACGATAGCCTTCAGGCGCGCGCGCTTTGCAGCGAAACGCTTTACCAGAAGACCACGGCGCTTGTTCTTTTCGACTGCGCTCGTCTTAGCCATTTCATATACCTCGCTACGCTTGCCGTTACTGGCGGAAGGGGAAGTTGAAGGCGCGCAGAAGAGCGCGTGCTTCATCATCCGTCTTTGCAGTCGTACAAACGATGATGTCCATGCCCCAGATCTGATCAACCTTGTCGTAGTTGATTTCCGGGAACACAATGTGTTCCTTGATGCCCATGGCAAAATTGCCACGACCGTCAAAGCTTTTTGGATTCAAGCCGCGGAAATCTCGAACGCGCGGGAGCGCAATCGTAATCAGACGGTCGATGAATTCATACATGCGCTCTTTACGAAGGGTGACCTTCGTACCGATCGGCATATTCTCACGCACCTTGAAGGTAGCGATCGAATTGCGCGCACGGGTAATAACCGGCTTCTGACCAGCAATCAATGCCAGATCTTCGGCTGCGACAGTTGGCTTCTTGGAGTCAGCCGTAGCTTCACCCACGCCCATGTTGAGGACAACCTTGGTGATGCGGGGGATCTGCATCTCGTTGTCGTATTTGAACTCCTCGAGAAGCGCTTTACGTACTACTTCAAAGTACTGCTTCTTCAGACGGGGTTCGATCTTTGCATCAGCCATCGATCAGATCTCCTGAACGCTTTGCTACACGTACCTTCTTGCCGTCTTCGAGGATCTTGAAGCCAACGCGGGTCGGCTTGCCATCCTTGTCGGCGATCGCAATATTCGACAGATGGAGCGGCGCTTCTTTCGAAATGATGCCGGCTTCCTGATTCTGTGTCTGCTTCTGGTGACGCTTGACAACATTGATACCGCGAACGAGCGCTTGCTCGTCCTTCGGCAAAACTTTGATTACTTCGCCGGTACGGCCCTTGTCCTTACCAGCAAGAACGACAACGCGGTCGCCTTTACGGATCTTCTGCATCGTCTGCTCCTTACAATACTTCTGGAGCCAGCGAGATGATCTTCATGTGGCTCTTTGCGCGGAGTTCGCGCGGAACCGGTCCGAAGATACGCGTGCCGATAGGCTCTTTCTTGTTGTCGATCAGGACGGCGGCGTTCTTGTCGAAACGAATAACGCTCCCGTCCGCGCGACGGATGTCCTTGGCGGTGCGAACAACCACCGCCTTCATCACGTCACCCTTTTTTACACGGCCGCGCGGAATTGCTTCCTTGATCGAAACGACAATAATGTCGCCGACCGAAGCATATTTCCGCTTCGAACCGCCCAGCACCTTGATGCACATGACACGACGTGCGCCGGAATTATCCGCCACGTCGAGGTTTGTTTGCATCTGAATCATGACTAGCCGCCTTCTTCTTGTTCAACCGGACTGGGCTTTCCTTGCCCCTCGCGATTGCTGCGTACTTACCTACAGATTTTTAGCTCGCCGGGGCGTCTGTAACGACAACCCAACGCTTGTCTTTCGAAATCGGCTTCGATTCCTGGATGGAAACGGCATCGCCGACCTTGAACTGATTGCTCTCGTCGTGCGCCTTGTACTTCTTGGACTGGCGCACAGTCTTCTGGAGGAGCGGATGCGAATAGCGCCGCTCGACCTTGACCACAACGGTCTTGTCGTTTTTGTCGCTCACGACAACGCCCTGCAGAATGCGTTTAGGCATGGTTTTCTTCCTTAAGCCTTGCTCTCGACCGCTTTTTGGCGGGCGACAGTCTTGATGCGCGCAATATCACGGCGGATCTGCCGGACGCGAGCGGTTTTTTCCAACTGGCCGGTTGCCTTCTGGAAGCGCAGGTTGAACTGCTCTTTCTTCAGGGAACCCAATTCTTCATTCAACTGATCGAGGCTCATCGCCCGGACTTCTGCGGATTTCATGACATCCACCCCTTATTCTGCGATGCGCTGAATAAAGCGCGTCTTGACCGAAAGCTTGGCCGCTCCGAGACGAAGTGCCTCACGAGCGACTTCTTCCGAAACGCCGTCGAGCTCGAACATGACGCGGCCTGGTGCGACACGGGAAGCCCAATAATCAACTGAACCCTTACCTTTACCCATGCGGACTTCGGTAGGCTTCGAGGTGACCGGTACATCCGGGAAAATCCGGATCCACACACGACCGGCACGTTTCATGTGACGGGTAATTGCACGGCGAGCGGCTTCGATCTCACGCGCCGTAACGCGGTTCGGCTCGAGGGCCTTCAGGCCGAAAGCACCAAAATTCAGATCCGTGCCGCCTTTCGACGCGCCGTGGATACGGCCCTTGAACTGCTTGCGGAACTTTGTGCGCTTAGGCTGCAGCATTGTTCTCTACTCCAAAATTCTCGTTTCCGAAAGACGCTATTTTAAGCGTTTTCGCGGCGACGGCCCGAACCCTGATGGCTGGCATCACCTTCAACAGCACGGCGCTCGGAGGCCATTGGATCGTGTTCAAGGATTTCGCCCTTGAAGACCCAGACCTTGACGCCGCAAATGCCGTAGGCAGTGTGTGCTTCAGCAGTTCCGTAATCGATATCGGCACGAAGTGTATGCAAAGGCACACGGCCCTCGCGGTACCATTCCATACGCGCAATTTCCGCGCCGCCGAGACGGCCCGAGCAATTGATACGAATGCCTTCTGCACCAAGACGCATGGCCGACTGAACGGCGCGCTTCATGGCACGGCGGAATGCAACACGGCGTTCCAGCTGCTGAGCGATAGACTGAGCAACGAGAACCGCGTCTGTTTCCGGCTTGCGGACTTCAACGATATTGAGTGCGGCATCTGCATTGGTCATTTCTGACAGCTTGCGGCGCAGCTTCTCGATATCGGCGCCCTTCTTACCGATGATCAGACCCGGACGTGCAGCATGGATCGTGACGCGGCACTTCTTGTGCGGACGCTCGATCACCACCTTGGAAATGGCGGCCTGCTTCAGTTCGTCCATCAGATACTTGCGGATCTTCAGGTCTTCATGCAGCAGCTTGCCGTATTCACCTGTGTTCGCGTACCAACGCGAGTCCCAGGTCCGATTGATGCCAAGGCGGAAGCCAATCGGATTAATCTTCTGGCCCATTATGCGGCCTCCCCTTTTTCCTCAGCTTCGCGAACGACGATCGTCAGATGCGAGAATGGCTTCTCGATCCGGCTTGCACGACCGCGGCCACGAACATGGAAACGCTTCATCACGACTGACTTGCCTACATAGGCTTCAGCAACAACCAGAGCATCAACATCCAGGTCATGGTTGTTTTCTGCGTTGGCGATAGCTGATTCTGAGAGTCTTTTTCACCGTCCCTGCAATCCGCTTGCGCGAAAATTCAAGGTCGGCAAGAGCGGCATTCACCTTCTTGCCACGGATCAAAGCAGCCACCAGATTAAGCTTCTGAGGGCTGATGCGGAGCGTGCGGGCAACGGCTTTCGCCTCGTTGTCCTTAAGCTGGCGCGGAGCCTTAGCCTTGCCCATCTTTATTTCCTCTTCGCTTTCTTGTCCGCGCCGTGCCCGTAATAGGTACGCGTCGGTGCGAATTCACCAAACTTGTGTCCGATCATCTCTTCGTTGACCGAAACAGGAACGTGCTTGTTACCGTTGTACACGCCGAAGGTCAGTCCAACGAACTGCGGCAGGATCGTGGAGCGGCGGCTCCAGATCTTGATAACTTCACTGCGACCGCCCTCACGTACCTTCTCAGCCTTCTTGAGAAGATAGCCATCGATGAACGGGCCTTTCCAAACTGAACGAGCCATTTCAGACTACCTCTCTTACTTCTTGCGCTGATGACGCGAACGAGCGATGAACTTGTCCGTCGACTTGTTGGAGCGCGTCTTCTTGCCCTTCGTGGGTTTGCCCCACGGAGAAACTGGATGACGTCCACCCGACGTACGGCCTTCACCACCACCGTGGGGGTGATCGACCGGGTTCATGGCAACACCGCGAACGTGCGGACGCTTACCGAGCCAACGGCTGCGACCTGCCTTACCAAGGCTGATATTGCCATGGTCAGGATTGGATACTGCACCGACCGTGGCAAAGCACGAACCGTGGACGAGGCGCTGTTCACCTGAATTCAGGCGAAGAATTGCCATGCCCTGGTCGCGGCCGACGAGCTGCGCATAGGTACCGGCGGAGCGAGCGATCTGACCGCCCTTGCCTGGCTTCATCTCCACATTGTGGATGATGGTGCCGACCGGGATCGAAGACAGAGGCATCGCATTGCCCGGCTTCACGTCGGTCTGTGCGCCAGCGATAACGCTGTCGCCAACTGCCAGACGCTGCGGAGCCAGGATATAGCTCAACTCGCCATCTTCGTAGCGGATGAGCGCAATGAATGCGGTCCGGTTCGGATCGTATTCAAGGCGTTCAACCTTGGCCGCTACATCGTGCTTGCGGCGCTTGAAGTCGACGAAGCGGTATGTGCGCTTGTGTCCGCCACCCTGGTAGCGTGCAGTCACGCGACCGGAGTTGTTACGACCACCCTTCGACGACAGACCCTCGGTCAAGGCCTTGACAGGCTTGCCCTTGTAGAGCTCCGAACGGTCCACGATCACCAGCTGACGCTGGCTTGGTGTGGTTGGATTATAATGTTTGAGTGCCATTGTCTTTACTCCACGGCCCCTCAGAGACCAGTCGAAACATCGATCGACTGCCCTTCGGCGAGCGTCACGACTGCTTTCTTGACATCACTCTGGCGCCCGACGATGCCGCGGAACCGCTTCACCTTGCCTTTGCGCACAGCTGTATTGACTGCAGTAACCTTCACGCGGAACAGCGCTTCGACTGCGGCCTTGATTTCCGGCTTCGTTGCCTTCTTGGCGACGTTGAAGACGACCTGGTTGTGTTCAGAAACCATGGTCGACTTTTCCGTGATGACCGGGCTGACGATCACGTCGTAGTGGCGAAGATCAGTCATTTGAAACGCTCCTCGAGAGCTTCAACTGCTGCCTTGGAAAGCACGAGCTTGCCACGACGCAGAATGTCGTAAACATTGATGCCCTGAATTGGCAGAACATCGATGTTCGGGATGTTCGAAGCAGCGCGACGGAAATTCGCATCGATCTCGGCACCGCCGATGAGAAGCGCATTTTCGAGGCCAAGCTTGGCGAACTGCGAAACAAGTACCTTGGTCTTGGCTTCAGCCGACAGCAGATCATCGACGATGATCAGGTCGGAAGCCTTGACCTTGGCGGACAGGGCATGACGGAGCGCAAGAGCACGAACCTTCTTGGGCAGGTCATGATCGTGGCTGTGAACAACCGGACCGTGAGCCTTGCCGCCGCCGCGGAACTGCGGTGCACGTGCCGAATGGTGACGGGCGCGGCCCGTACCCTTCTGCTTGTACATCTTGGCGCCGGTCCGTGCGATTTCCGAACGGCCCTTTGCCTTGTGCGTACCCTGCTGCTTGCGGGCGAGCTGGTAACGGACCATGCGCTGAAGGATATCGTCGCGCGGCTCAAGACCGAAAATCTCCTCGGAGAGTTTCACCTTGCCGGCTTCGGCGCCTTCAAGTGTTGTAATTGTGAGATCCATTATTCGGCTCCCTCGGTTGTCTGTGCGACTTCTGCATCAGACACGGCTGCTTCGATATTTGCGGCCTGACGGAGACCTGCTGGCTTGGGAGCATTGTCCGGCAGCGCTACCTTGACGGCATCGCGTACCAGGATCCATGCACCCTTGGAACCAGGAACTGCACCACGGACCAGAATGAGGCCACGATCGAGGTCCGTCGAAACGACTTCGATGTTCTGTGTCGTCACGCGGGTCTGACCCATGTGACCGGCCATCTTCTTGCCCTTGAACACCTTGCCCGGATCCTGACGCTGACCGGTAGAACCGTGAGCGCGGTGAGTAACCGAGTTACCGTGCGTAGCGCGGTGACCGCCGAAGTTATGGCGCTTCATCGAACCGGCAAAACCCTTACCGATCGAAGTGCCAGTCACATCGACCTTCTGGCCGGCAACGTAATGTTCGGCGGTGATCTCAACACCGACATCAAGAAGATTGTCGGCCGAGACGCGGAATTCCGCGACCTTCGCCTTTGGCTCGACGGAAGCCGTCGCGAAATGACCGCGCAAGCTCTTTGTCGTATTCTTTACCTTGGCCAGTCCAACACCGAGCTGAACGGCAGTGTAGCCATTCTTCTCGACTGTACGCTGAGCCACAACCTGGCAGTTCTCCATCCGGAGTACTGTCACCGGCACATGCTCACCTGCGTCGTTGTAGACGCGAGTCATGCCCAGTTTCTGTGCAATTACACCTGAACGCATCGGTTCGTCCTTCCGTCCTCAAGCCTTACAGCTTGATCTCGACATCAACACCAGCGGAAAGATCGAGCTTCATCAGCGCGTCAACTGTCTGCGGGGTTGGGTCTACGATATCGAGAAGACGCTTATGAGTGCGCATCTCGAACTGTTCGCGGCTTTTCTTGTCGATATGCGGCGAGCGGTTAACAGTGAACTTTTCGATCCGTGTAGGGAGCGGGATCGGTCCGCGCACGTTGGCACCGGTACGCTTGGCAGTCGACACGATTTCCCGCGTCGAGATCGTCAAGGATCCGATGATCAAACGCCTTGAGGCGAATGCGGATGTTTTGACCGTTCATTTCATCTTTTCCTTGTTTAGCGGAGACGCCCTATAGCAGGCGTCTTCCGCATAAAACCTTAATTTATTCAATGATCGACGATACGATGCCTGCACCGACGGTGCGGCCACCTTCACGGATAGCGAAGCGCAGCTTCTCTTCCATCGCGATCGGCACGATCAGCGTCACATCGACTGCGATGTTGTCGCCGGGCATGACCATTTCCGTGCCTTCCGGCAGCGTCACAACACCCGTCACGTCGGTCGTGCGGAAGTAGAACTGCGGACGGTAGTTGGAGAAGAATGGCGTATGACGGCCACCTTCGTCCTTCGTCAGGATATAGGCTTCTGCCTTGAACTTCGTGTGCGGCTTGACCGAACCCGGCTTGGCAAGGATCTGGCCGCGCTCCACGTCTTCACGGCCAACGCCGCGGATCAGCGCACCGATGTTGTCGCCTGCCTGGCCCTGATCGAGCAGCTTGCGGAACATTTCAACGCCGGTCACCGTCGTCTTCGTCGTCGGCTTGATGCCGATGATCTCGACTTCTTCACCAACCTTGACGATCCCGCGTTCAACGCGGCCCGTCACAACCGTACCACGGCCCGAAATCGAGAAAACGTCTTCGATCGGCATCAGGAACGGCAGGTCGACCGGACGTTCCGGCGTCGGGATGTACTTGTCGACTTCCGCCATCAGCGCACGCACCGCGTCTTCGCCGATTTCCTTGTTGGAGTCTTCAAGCGCAGCCAAAGCCGAACCCTTGACGATCGGAATGTCGTCGCCCGGGAAGTCGTACTTCGACAAAAGCTCGCGCACTTCCAGTTCAACCAGCTCCAGAAGCTCGGCATCGTCAACCTGGTCAACCTTGTTCAGGAACACAACGATCGCCGGAACGCCAACCTGACGGGCAAGCAGGATGTGCTCGCGCGTCTGCGGCATCGGGCCGTCGGCAGCCGAGACAACCAGGATCGCACCGTCCATCTGCGCCGCACCCGTGATCATGTTCTTCACATAGTCGGCGTGGCCCGGGCAATCGACGTGCGCATAGTGACGCGCCGGCGTCTCATACTCGACGTGTGCCGTCGAGATCGTGATCCCGCGCGCCTTCTCTTCCGGCGCTGCGTCGATCTGATCGTACGCCTTGTACTCTCCGAAATACTTCGTAATCGCTGCCGTCAACGACGTCTTGCCATGGTCAACGTGACCAATCGTGCCAATGTTGACGTGCGGCTTGTTACGTTCAAACTTGCTCTTAGCCATCTGAGCTCTCCGTTATTATGTTCGCCTGCTCAGGCTCAACTCAACTGTCACGCGCAACCGGTTGGTTACGCAAACTTCTTCTGAATTTCCTGTGCGACTGCTGTCGGAACAGGTTCGTAGTGATCGAACTGCATGGTGTACTGTGCACGACCCTGGCTCATCGAACGCAGGTTGCTCACGTAACCGAACATGTTGGCCAGCGGCACGTTTGCATTGACGACGGTAGCGATACCACGAGCTTCCGTGCCCGAGATCTGACCACGACGTGAATTCAGATCGCCGATCACGTCACCGACGTAATCTTCAGGGGTTACTACCTCGACCTTCATGATCGGCTCGAGCAGCTGGGCACCGGCCTTCTGCGCACCTTCGCGGAATGCAGCGCGAGCTGCGATTTCGAAGGCGAGAACCGAAGAGTCCACATCATGGTAGGCGCCGTCGATCAGCGTGGCTTTCACGCCGAGCATCGGGAAGCCTGCGAGCGGACCCGCACCCATGACGCTCAAGATACCCTTTTCGACGCCAGGGATGTATTCCTTCGGAATTGCACCACCGACGATCTTCGATCTCGAAGATGAACTCATCGCCATCATGCGGCTCGAAGACGACCTTGATGCGAGCGAACTGACCCGAACCACCGGACTGCTTCTTGTGTGTGTAGTCGATTTCAGCCTTGCGGGTGATCGATTCACGATAGGCAACCTGCGGATTACCGACATTCGCCTCGACCTTGAACTCGCGGCGCATACGATCGACGAGAATGTCGAGATGAAGCTCGCCCATGCCGGAAATGATGGTCTGGCCGGATTCTTCGTCCGACTTGACGCGGAAGGAAGGATCTTCAGCAGCAAGACGATTAAGCGCGAGGCCCATCTTTTCCTGGTCAGCCTTGGTCTTCGGCTCGATCGCGATCGAGATAACTGGCTCCGGGAACACCATGCGTTCCAGGATAACCGGCTTCAGCGGATCGCAAAGCGTGTCACCCGTAGTGGTTTCCTTGAGGCCTGCCAAGGCAACAATGTCACCGGCAAATGCTTCTTCGATGTCTTCACGCGAATTGGAGTGCATCTGCAGCATGCGGCCGATACGCTCGCGCTTCAGCTTCACCGTGTTATCGAGCGAGATGCCCTTGGTCAGCTTGCCGGAATAGATGCGGCAGAATGTCAGCGAGCCAACGAACGGGTCATTCATGATCTTGAATGCCAGCATCGACAAAGGCTCTTCGTCCGACGACTTACGAACTGTTTCTGCATCGGTCTTCGGATCGATACCCTTGATCGCCGGAACATCGACCGGAGAAGGCAAGAATTCAACGACACCGTCAAGAAGCGGCTGTACGCCCTTGTTCTTGAAAGCAGAACCGCAGAATACTGGATGGAATTCTACGCGGCAGGTGCCGATACGGATCAACTGACGCAGCTTCTCGTTGTCGGGCATGTTGCCTTCGAGATAAGCTTCCATGGCAGCTTCCTCGACCTCAACAGCGGTCTCGATCAGCTTTTCACGAAACTCTTCTGCACGGTCCTTCAGGTCAGCCGGGATCTCAACGACATCCCACTGTGCACCGAGCTGCTCGTCGCGCCAGACCAGGGCCTTCATCTCGATCAGATCGACAACGCCCTTGAACTCGTTCTCAGCACCGATCGGCAGCTGCATGACAAGCGCCTTGGCACCGAGACGGGACTTGACCATATCGACGCAGCGATAGAAGTCAGCGCCGGTCTTGTCCATCTTGTTGACGAAGATCATACGCGGAACGTGATACTTCTCAGCCTGACGCCAGACGGTTTCGGTCTGCGGCTCAACACCGGCATTGGCATCGAGCAGCGCAATTGCGCCGTCGAGAACGCGCAGCGAACGCTCTACTTCGATCGTGAAGTCGACGTGGCCAGGCGTATCAATGATGTTGAAACGGCGCATCTTGCCGTCGCGGCCCTTCCAGAACGTGGTGGTCGCAGCCGAAGTGATCGTGATGCCACGCTCCTGCTCCTGTTCCATCCAGTCCATGGTTGCGGCGCCATCGTGGACTTCACCGATCTTGTGCGACTTACCGGTGTAATAAAGGATACGCTCGGTGGTCGTGGTCTTGCCGGCGTCGATGTGCGCCATGATACCGAAATTACGGTAGTCTTCGATTTTATATTCGCGGGCCATGATAGGGTGCCTTCAAGAATAGGGTTTCGACGCTTACCAGCGGTAATGCGAGAATGCGCGGTTGGCTTCCGCCATGCGATGCGTGTCTTCACGCTTCTTCACGGCCGAGCCACGATTGTTCGCAGCATCCAGGAGCTCACCGGACAGGCGATCGATCATCGTCGTCTCATTGCGGCCGCGAGCTGCATTGATGAGCCAGCGGATAGCGAGAGCCTGACGACGCTCCGGACGAACATCGACCGGAACCTGGTAGGTCGCACCACCAACGCGGCGCGAACGAACTTCTACGTGCGGCGCGACATTGTCGAGAGCCTGATGGAACAGGGCAACCGGCTCCTGCTTGCTCTTGGCCTCAACGGACTCAAGCGCACCGTAAACGATACGCTCAGCAATCGACTTCTTGCCATGATGCATGACTGCATTCATGAACTTGGTAAGAACGAGATCGCCGAATTTCGGATCCGGATTGATCTCACGCTTTTCTGCACTATGGCGTCTGGACATATTCTTTGTCTCTTATCTGCATCGGGTTGACCCACCTGGTGGCCAAAGTCCCGGAAAATCTTACTTCGGACGCTTCGCACCGTACTTGGAACGGCGCTGCTTGCGGTTCTTGACGCCCTGGGTATCCAGAACACCGCGGATGATGTGGTAACGAACACCCGGCAAATCCTTCACACGGCCGCCGCGGATCATCACGACAGAGTGCTCCTGAAGGTTATGCCCCTCACCCGGAATATATCCGATGACTTCAAATCCGTTCGTCAGACGCACCTTGGCGACCTTACGGAGAGCCGAGTTCGGCTTCTTCGGTGTCGTCGTATAGACGCGAGTGCAAACGCCGCGCTTCTGCGGGTTTTCCTGCAGAGCAGGGACTTTATTGCGCTTTACCGGCGCAGTGCGCGGCTTGCGGATCAGCTGGTTTACGGTAGGCATTCAACCTTCCCTCTTTCACAAATCTCGTATCTTCGCCCGTCAGGGCCGTTTCAGCGCCATGCTCATGCACGAATTCGGGCAAATAAACCACCGCGAGGTGGTTGCCCGAATAAAAGCAGAGGAAGCCCTGTTGGCTTCATGCGAGCGGCAAATTGCATTTCGATCGTAAAACGAACCCTGTTTGAGATGAACTCCAGAGCGTGTCGCTCCGAAACAGCCAATCTCACATCGGCTCAGATGGGCTGCTGATACTTCGTCCCCGGGCTCTCGTCAAGCCTGAACCCCAAATATTATTAAGGATTGCAGCGTTTACAGGCGCTTTGTGGCCTGAATGAAAGATAGTTTCGCCGAGGAGGCATTAATTCAAGCAAAATTTCACATCGTGCACAGCGTTTTCGCGCCGGATTATGATAAGAGGCGTCAAAATATCCATTCTGCACCCTTGAAACCAGGAATCGAGAATCATTCAATGTCATCAGCACCATCCGAGTCGAAACCTGTCCAGCTCATCGTCGCCGATGTCTGGAAAAACAAGGAAGAGGAACCGCGGCAGGTCCATCTGCTGCTGATGACGGACGACACCGACAATCTCGTCAGCGTCGCTCTGCAAATTCTCGCCAATGAAGGCTATGACGAAGCGGAACTTCTCGAGATCGGGACGCTAACCGAAGAGCCAGACGAGGAACCCCACCTCTCCGCCTACAAGAATGCCCTTACCGGTCAGGCTGCACTCATAGAGTTCAATGAGTAGCGTGCTGCCTTGCCGGTTCATGCAGCTGTCCGCAATCTGGAATTGAGATTCTTACGAACCGTACCAAACGTTACGGTTGGCTGTCAGGCGGGTGCTTCGTTCAATCGCGGCCAGACTAGCCGGGAGGCGGGCGACGTGCATTCTTGTAGAGAGGTTGTGCGCAACATTGCGAATTTGGCCCAAGCTTGGCCGGTTCTTACCCAACAATCGGCGAATCTGACCCAATATTCTCTACTACAACGAGCAATTCTGGTGCGTTCGGTTGAATCTTGAAACAGACAAGGCCGTCCCGGATCTCCCCGGGGCGGCCTTGTTCATTGTTACAGGAACCGGTTTATTCGGCCGGCTGGCCTGTCATGTCCGTCAGCATCGGGCCTGCCTTGGCGGCTGTTGCACCCGACTCCTTGCGCCGTTCGTCGATGATCAATTCATCGCGGGCACCGGCAATGCGGCGGATCTGCTTGACCGTGCCGCCGGTACCTGCCGGGATGAGACGTCCAACGATGACGTTTTCCTTCAGGCCCTGCAGAGCATCCATCTTGCCGGCAACAGCCGCTTCCGTAAGGACGCGTGTTGTTTCCTGGAAGGACGCTGCCGAGATGAACGACGGCGTCTGGAGCGAGGCCTTGGTGATGCCGAGCAGCACCGGAGTGCCGTAGCCTGGCTTCTTGCCATCCTCTTCAAGACGCTCATTAATTTCGTCCAGCTCAATCCGGTCGACGTGGTCGCCAGGGATGAACCCGGTATCACCCGACTCGGTAATCTCGACCTTCTGCAGCATCTGACGAACAATCACTTCGATGTGCTTGTCGTTGATCAGAACGCCCTGCAGACGATAGACTTCCTGGATCTCGTTGACGAGGTATGAAGCCAGAGCCTCCACGCCCTTGATGGCCAGGATGTCGTGCGGTGCCGGGTTTCCATCGAGAATATAATCGCCCTTTTCAATGGCATCGCCGTCCTGAAGATGGAAAGGCTTGCCCTTGGGGATCAGATATTCGACAGGTTCAAGCGTCTCGTCGTTCGGTTCGATGACGATGCGGCGCTTGTTCTTGTAGTCGCGGCCGAAACGAACCGTACCATCGATTTCGGCGATGATCGCGTGATCCTTCGGACGGCGGGCCTCGAACAGTTCCGCAACGCGCGGCAGACCACCGGTGATGTCCTTGGTCTTGGCGCTTTCCATCGGAATACGGGCAAGAACGTCACCCGCCTTCACATGTGAACCGGGCTCGACCGAAAGGATCGATTCCACGGACAGCTGGAAGCGTGCATCGCCGCCCTTTGCCAGTTTCAGAACCTTGCCGGCCTTGTCCTTGACGACGATAGCAGGCTTCAGATCCGAACCACGCGGAGTCGAGCGCCAGTCGATGACCACGCGCTTGGTGATACCGGTGGATCTCGTCCGTCGTTTCCGTAACCGAAAGACCATCGACCATGTCTTCGAATTCGACATGACCTTCGACTTCCGTCATGACCGGACGAGTGTACGGATCCCATTCGGCTACACGCTGGCCGCGCTTAACGTTATCGCCGTCATCGACATAGATGCGCGAACCGTAGGTGACGCGGTGTGTAGCGCGTTCCTTGCCGGTCGCATCGAGGATGACGACGGCCATGTTGCGGCCCATGACGACCAGATGGCCATCAGAGTTACGCACCACATTGCGGTTGCGGATCTGCACGGTGCCTTCATAGCTGGCTTCGAGGAACGACTGATCGACCACCTGTGCCGTACCACCAAGGTGGAACGTGCGCATCGTCAACTGCGTGCCTGGCTCACCGATCGACTGGGCAGCGATAACGCCGACAGCCTCACCCTGGTTCACTGGAGTACCACGGGCCAGATCGCGGCCGTAGCACTTGGCGCAGATGCCGCCACGGGTCTCACAGGTAAGGGCCGAACGGATGCGGATCGACTGAACGCCAGCCTTTTCAATGGCATCGACATCGAACTCGTCGATGATGTTGCCACCGGTGACAAGCACGTCTCCTGACACCGGATGCAGGATGTCTTCGAGTGCGGTCCGGCCGAGAACACGCTGACCGAGGGTCGCAACGACCTGGCCCGCATCAACGATCGGCTGCATGGTGAGGCCCGTCGTCGTGCCGCAATCCACAGAGATGACAATGCAATCCTGCGCGACGTCAACAAGACGGCGTGTCAGGTAACCGGAGTTAGCCGTCTTCAAAGCGGTGTCGGCGAGACCCTTACGGGCACCGTGGGTCGAGTTGAAGTACTCGTTCACGGTCAGGCCTTCCTTGAAGTTCGAAATGATCGGCGTTTCGATGATTTCGCCGGAAGGCTTGGCCATCAGACCGCGCATACCGCCCAACTGACGCATCTGGTTCGGCGAACCACGGGCACCAGAGTGCGACATCATGTAGATCGAGTTCATCTGCTTCTGGCGGCCAGTGACAGGATCGAACTCGACGGCCTTGATGCGCGCCATCATTTCATCGGCGACCTTCTCGGTGCACTTGCCCCAAGCGTCAACGACCTTGTTGTACTTCTCGCCCTGAGTGATCAGGCCGTCATTGTACTGCTGCTCGTATTCCGTCGCCAAAGCTTCGGTTTCAGCAACCAGCTTTGCCTTGGTTTCCGGAATGACCATATCGTCCTTGCCGAAAGAAATACCGGCGCGGCAGGCATGGCTGAAGCCGAGCTGCATGATGCGATCGCAGAAAATGACCGTCTCTTTCTGACCGCAATGGCGATAGACCGTGTCGATCATCTTGGAGATGTTCTTCTTGGTCATTTCCTGATTGCAAATGTCGAAAGGCACATTGTGGTGCTTGGGCAGAAGCTCACCGATGATCATGCGGCCGGGCGTCGTCTCGAAGATCTTCGAGGTCGGCTTACCGTCCGCATCAATGCTCTTGAAGCGGCCCTTGATCTTGGTGTGCAGGGTCACAGCACCGCTGCCGATGGCATGGTGAAGTTCGCCCATATCGGCAAAAGCCATGCCTTCGCCCGGCTCCTTGGCCGCAACGATCGACAGATAGTAAAGGCCGAGAACCATGTCCTGCGACGGAACGATAACCGGCAGACCGTTCGCGGGATGCAGGATGTTGTTCGTCGACATCATCAGAACGCGGGCTTCAAGCTGCGCTTCCAGAGAAAGCGGAACGTGAACAGCCATCTGGTCACCGTCGAAGTCCGCATTGAAAGCGGTACAGACGAGCGGATGCAGCTGGATTGCCTTGCCCTCGATCAGGGTGGGTTCGAATGCCTGGATACCAAGACGGTGCAGCGTCGGCGCACGGTTCAGGAGAACCGGATGCTCGCGGATGACCTCATCGAGAATATCCCAGACTTCCGGCTTTTCCTTTTCAACGAGCTTCTTCGCCTGCTTGACAGTCGAGGAATAACCCTTGGCGTCAAGCCGGGCATAGATGAACGGCTTGAACAGTTCGAGCGCCATTTTCTTGGGCAGACCGCACTGGTGCAGTTTCAGCTCCGGACCGGTCACGATGACCGAGCGGCCTGAGTAGTCAACGCGCTTGCCGAGCAGGTTCTGACGGAAACGGCCCTGCTTGCCCTTGAGCATATCGGACAGAGACTTCAGCGGACGCTTGTTGGCACCGGTGATCACACGGCCGCGACGGCCATTGTCGAACAACGCATCGACCGATTCCTGAAGCATGCGCTTCTCGTTGCGGATGATGATGCCAGGAGCGCGCAGTTCGATCAGGCGCTTCAGACGGTTGTTGCGGTTGATCACGCGGCGATAGAGGTCGTTCAGATCGGAAGTCGCGAAACGGCCGCCATCCAGCGGAACCAGAGGACGCAGATCCGGCGGAATGACCGGAACGATCTTCATGATCATCCATTCCGGACGATTACCCGATTCCAGGAAGTTTTCGACGATCTTGAGACGTTTCATCAGCTTCTTCTGCTTCAGATCCGACGTCGTTGTCGCCAGTTCTTCGCGCAGATCGCCAGCGATCTTTTCCAGATCCATCGATGCCAGAAGTTCATGAATGGCTTCAGCACCGATCAGTGCGGTGAAGGAGTCCTCGCCGTACTCATCGACGGCAATCATGTATTCTTCTTCCGAAAGGAGCTGGTGCTCCTTCAGGGCAGTCAGGCCTGGCTCGGTCACGATGTAGTTCTCGAAATAGAGAACGCGCTCGATGCCCTTGAGGGTCATGTCGAGCAACGTGCCGATACGGCTGGGCAGCGACTTCAGGAACCAGATATGCGCAACCGGGGCCGCGAGTTCGATATGGCCCATGCGCTCACGGCGAACACGTGACAGTGTGACTTCCACACCGCACTTTTCGCAGATGATACCCTTGTATTTCATGCGCTTGTACTTGCCGCACAAGCATTCATAGTCCTTGATCGGCCCGAAGATCCGAGCACAGAAGAGACCATCCCGCTCCGGCTTGAAGGTGCGGTAGTTGATCGTCTCCGGCTTCTTGATCTCTCCGTATGACCAGGACAGAATCTTCTCAGGGCTGGCGATCGAAATCCGGATGGAATCGAATGCCTGCACAGGTACCTGAGGATTGAAAAGATTCATGACCTCTTGGTTCATGCCGTTTCTCCATGGGGCAGAAAGTGCCCTCTGCTTGCGATGGATATCCGCCGCCGCGGTCCATCTAGATCAAATGCCGCTTCTGCAGCGGCTCGAAACAAACTGGTCGGGTGCGCAGCGAACTGCGCACCCTTCCCTTCTTACTCTGCAGCGTCCGGCAGGGCCTGTTGCTGCTCCTGCTGGCGCGTATCGTCCAGCTCGACATTAAGGCCGAGCGAACGCATTTCCTTGACGAGAACGTTGAAGCTCTCCGGAATACCGGCCTCGAATGTGTCGTCACCACGGACGATGGCTTCGTAGACCTTGGTACGACCGGCGACGTCATCGGACTTGACCGTAAGCATTTCCTGCAGCGTGTAAGCCGCACCGTATGCTTCAAGGGCCCAGACCTCCATTTCACCGAAGCGCTGGCCGCCGAACTGGGCCTTACCACCCAGGGGCTGCTGCGTAACGAGTGAGTATGGTCCGATCGAACGGGCGTGGATCTTGTCGTCCACCAGGTGGTGCAGCTTCAGCATGTAGATGTAGCCGACAGTCACCTGACGATCGAAAGTTTCACCCGTACGTCCGTCATAGAGCGTCGACTGACCCGAAGACTTCAGGCCCGCCTGTTCCAGCATCACATTGATGTCTGGCTCATGCGCACCGTCAAACACCGGTGTTGCGATCGACACGCCGCGCTTCATCTGCTCGCCAAGACGAACGATGCTCTCATCGTCATAGTTGCGAACCGGCTCATTGCGGTCATTGTCCGGAATGATCGACTCGATCGTCGCCCGCAGCGGACCAATGTCGCCGTTGCCCTGTGCGTGCTGTGCCTTGTAGGCTTCGATCAGTTCCCCGATCTTCTTGCCCATTCCGGCGCAGGCCCAGCCCAGATGCGTTTCAAGGATCTGCCCGACATTCATGCGGCTCGGCACGCCAAGCGGATTGAGCACGATGTCGACATGCGTTCCGTCCTCCAGGAACGGCATATCCTCAACAGCGGCGATACGCGAAACAACGCCCTTGTTGCCGTGACGGCCAGCCATCTTGTCGCCTGGCTGGATCTTGCGCTTCACAGCGACAAAGACCTTGACCATCTTCATGACGCCTGGAGGCATCTCATCGCCGCGCTGGACCTTCTCGACCTTGTCCATGAAACGCTGCTCGAGCAGTTTCTTGGAGTCGTCGTACTGGTTGCGCAGAGCTTCGATTTCGCCCTGGATCTTCTCGTCCTCGACGGCAAACTGCCACCACTGGGAACGCGGGTATTCGCCCATGACGTCCTGCGTGACAACAGTGCCCTTTTTGAACGCCTTCGGTCCGGCAACGGCAGACTTGCCATTGAGAACATCGGCCAGACGGCCATAGACGTTGCGGTCCAGAATAGCCTGCTCGTCGTCGCGGTCCTTGGCCAAACGCTCGATTTCCTCGCGCTCGATTGCCATGGCGCGTTCGTCCTTCTCAACGCCGTGGCGATTGAAAACGCGAACTTCCACAACTGTACCGTAAGTCCCGGGCGGCATGCGCATCGAGGTGTCACGCACGTCCGAAGCCTTTTCACCGAAGATGGCACGCAGAAGCTTCTCTTCCGGCGTCATCGGGCTTTCGCCCTTCGGTGTGATCTTGCCAACGAGGATATCGCCTGGTTGAACTTCGGCACCGATATAGACGATACCAGCCTCATCCAGGTTCTTCAGCGCTTCTTCCGAAACGTTCGGAATGTCACGCGTGATTTCTTCCGGTCCAAGCTTCGTATCGCGGGCCATGACTTCAAACTCCTCGATATGGATCGAGGTGAAGACGTCATCCGAAACGATCTTTTCAGAAAGCAGGATGGAGTCTTCGTAGTTGTAGCCATTCCACGGCATGAACGCGACGAGCACGTTACGGCCGAGAGCCAGGTCGCCCAGATCCGTCGAAGGACCGTCGGCGATGATGTCACCCTTTTCGATCCGGTCGCCAACACGAACCAGCGGACGCTGGTTGATGCAGGTGTTCTGGTTCGAGCGCTGGAACTTCATCAGGCGATAGATATCGACGCCTGACTTGCCAGGAACGAGATCTTCCGTTGCACGGATAACGATACGGGTCGCATCGACCTGGTCGACGATACCTGTACGGCGTGCGCCGATGGCGGCACCGGAGTCGCGAGCAACAACCGGTTCCATGCCTGTACCGACGAACGGCGCTTCGGCACGAACCAGGGGAACGGCCTGACGCTGCATGTTCGAGCCCATCAGGGCGCGGTTGGCGTCGTCGTTTTCCAGGAACGGAATAAGCGCTGCGGCAACCGAGACAAGCTGCTTCGGCGAAACGTCCATCAGATCCACGTTTTCACGCGGCGCCATCAGAACTTCACCCGCATGACGGCAGACAACGAATTCGTCCGTGAACGCGCCGGAAGCGTCGAGTTCCACATTGGCCTGCGCCACATGGTACTTGGCTTCTTCCATTGCCGACAGATAGACGACTTCGTCCGTCACCTTGCCGTCCACGATCTTGCGGTACGGGCTTTCGATGAAGCCGTACTTGTTGACGCGGGCAAAGGTTGCGAGCGAGTTGATCAGACCAATATTTGGGCCTTCCGGCGTTTCAATCGGGCAGATACGGCCGTAATGCGTCGGATGAACGTCGCGTACCTCGAAGCCTGCACGCTCACGGGTCAAGCCGCCAGGTCCCAATGCCGAAAGACGACGCTTGTGCGTGATCTCAGACAGCGGGTTGGTCTGATCCATGAACTGTGACAGCTGCGAAGAACCGAAGAATTCGCGGACAGCAGCAGCTGCCGGCTTCGCATTGATCAGGTCCTGCGGCATCACAGTGTCGATTTCGATGGACGACATGCGTTCCTTGATGGCGCGCTCCATGCGGAGCAGACCGACACGGTACTGGTTTTCCATCAATTCGCCGACCGAGCGCACACGGCGGTTGCCGAGATTGTCGATGTCGTCGATTTCGCCACGGCCGTCGCGCAGATCGACCAGCATCTTGACCACGGCAAGGATGTCTTCCTTGCGCAGGATGCGAACGGTGTCTTCCGCATCGAGATCAAGGCGCATGTTCATCTTCACGCGGCCAACAGCCGAGAGATCATAACGCTCTGAGTCGAAGAACAGCGACTTGAACATGGCTTCGGCCGAGTCGATCGTTGGCGGTTCACCCGGACGCATCACGCGGTAGATGTCGAACAGCGCGTCCTGACGGCTTTCGTTCTTGTCCACGGCGAGCGTGTTGCGGATGTACGGTCCGATATTGACGTGATCGATATCGAGGACATTGATCTCCGAAACACCCGTGTCGAGAAGAACCTTGAGGGTCTTCTCGTCGAGTTCGTCGCCGGCTTCGAGATAGACTTCACCCGTCTCGAAGTTGACGATGTCTTCGGCAAGATAGGAGCCGAACAGGTCGTCTTCCGTCGCCTTGATGAACTTGAGACCCTTCTCTGCCAGCTGCTTTGCACTGCGTGCCGTCAGCTTCTTGCCGGATTCAAGAATGACTTCACCGGTATCCGCATCGATCACGTCCGTCGTGGCCTTGAAGCCCTTGAAACGATCGACAGAGAAAGGAATCCGCCAGGTATCGCCATCACGGCTGAAAGTGATGGCGTTATAGAAGGTCGACAGGATCTCTTCCGAGTCCATGCCAAGCGCCATCAGCAGCGACGTCGCCGGAATCTTGCGGCGGCGATCGATACGCGCATAGACGACATCCTTTGCGTCGAACTTCGATGTCGAGCCACGAACCGCGGTAAGGAATAACGCGAGCGGCGAACAACAGCTTGCCTGAGGAATGCGTCTTGCCCTTGTCGTGATCGAAGAAAACACCTGGTGAACGGTGCATCTGCGATACGATCACACGTTCGGTGCCGTTAACAATGAACGTGCCGTTGTCCGTCATGAGCGGCATGTCGCCCATGTAAACGTCCTGTTCCTTGATGTCCTTGATTGACTTCGCGCCCGTATCCTCGTCGATATCGAACACGATCAGGCGCAGCGTCACCTTGAGCGGCGCGGCATAGGTCAAATCGCGCTGACGGCATTCGTCAACGTCGAATTTTGGAGCCTCGAACTCGTACTTGACGAATTCGAGCATGGAAGCACCCGAGAAATCCGAAATCGGGAAGACAGACTTGAATACCGCCTGCAGACCTTCATCCAGACGCCCGCCCTTGGGCTCTTCCACCATCAGAAACTGATCGTAGGAAGCTTTCTGAACCTCGATGAGGTTCGGCATCTCTGCGACTTCCGGAATCTTACCGAAAAACTTGCGTACGCGCCTACGACCATTGAAAGAATGGGTCTGAGCCATCGTCGCTCCTCGTCTTTATGCCAGAAACTGGCCTGTTTCTTAAAACCGCTTCTGCGGCCCCGTGAACGGGACAAAACCCGTTTCCTGAAAGCATCGAAATTGCCGTCAGGAAAAGGGTTCAGTACCGGAACCCCCGGAGGGGCAAGTTGGCGGACAGGTTGCCCTGCCCGCCAATAACGCAAGACTTACTTGAGTTCGACCTTGGCGCCAGCAGCTTCGAGCTGTGCCTTGATCTTGTCAGCTTCGTCCTTGGTAGCAGCTTCCTTGACCGCCTTGGGAGCGGCTTCAACGAGGTCCTTGGCTTCCTTGAGGCCGAGACCGGTGATAGCGCGGACTTCCTTGATCACGTTGATCTTGTTAGCACCGGCTTCGGTCAGAACGACGTCGAATTCAGTCTTTTCTTCAACTGCGGCAGCAGCTGCACCACCGCCAGCGGCAGCAGCAACAGCAACAGGAGCAGCGGCAGAAACGCCCCACTTCTCTTCAAGAAGCTTCGAAAGTTCAGCAGCTTCGAGAACGGTCAGGTTGGACAGGTCGTCTACGATCTTTGCGAGATCAGTCATTTTGGTATTCCTTTACAAGGTTCGATATATTGTGACAGCGAGAACGGCCTTATGCCGCTTCGTCCTTCCGGGCATAGGCGCCGAAAACGCGGGCAAGCTGACCTGCCGGTGCGTTGACGATCTGAGCGATGCGTGTTGCCGGTGTCTGGATCATACCAACCAGCTTTGCGCGCAACTCGTCGAGTGATGGAAGTGCGGCAAGAGCCTTTACCCCATCAGGGTCGAGAGTTGTTGCTCCCATCGAGCCACCGAGGATGACGAGCTTGTCGTTACCCTTGGCAAATTCGATGGCGATCTTTGGTGCCGTAATCGGATCGTTGGAATAAGCAACGAGTGTCTGACCTGTGAACAGATCAGCGATGCCTTCCGAATCCGTGCCCTGAAGAGCGATCTTGGCAAGGCGGTTCTTCGCGACTTTAACGGTGCCACCAGCATCACGCATCTTGGAGCGAAGATCGCTCAGCTGCGCAACGGTGAGACCGGTATAGTGGGCCACGACAACTGAACCAGAGTCCTTGAAGACTCCATTCAGCCACGCGACGAATTCGCGCTTTTCCGCTTTTTCCACTGTCTCTCTCCATTTGACAGAAACGCTTGATTGCGCCCCTGCCGGGTTGCCTTTTGCTGCAAGGAGCCAATTTGAAACTGGAACCACACAGCACTTGAGGATCCTGTCCCCCCTGCTTCGCCGAAATCGGCTGCAAGCGAAAGGCAACTACGGTTCGAACCTTGTTCATTGGGCGAAGCCCTCAAAACCTGGTTGTTCCACGTCTCATGCGGGTTCTTGCGATATTAAGGCGAACCACCCGCAATCTCGGACAGGATAACCGGACTTTCATCCGGTTATCCAGGCCCCGAAAGGCCTGGAATTCTTTTATCTCAAACGGTTAGGCTTGAGACTTCAATCAACAGTTACGCAGGACGTACGGTTGATGGATCGATCTTGACGCCAGCGCCCATCGTCGAAGAAATCGCGACACGCTTGACGTATTCACCCTTGGCGCCAGCTGGCTTTGCCTTGGTGACGGCATCAGCGAATGCCTTGATGTTCTCTTCCAGAGCCTTGGCATCGAAGGATGCCTTGCCGACGCCAGCATGAACAATACCGGCCTTCTCAACGCGGAATTCGACAGCACCGCCCTTGGAAGCCTTGACGGCAGCGGCAACGTCAGCCGTAACCGTGCCAACCTTCGGATTTGGCATCATGCCGCGCGGGCCGAGAACTTTACCGAGACGGCCGACGAGCGGCATCATGTCCGGCGTGGCAATGCAGCGATCGAAATCGATCTTACCGCCATTGACGATCTCGAACAGATCCTCTGCACCGACGATATCGGCACCGGCCTTCTTAGCTTCTTCGGCCTTCTCGCCGCGGGCAAAAACAGCCACGCGAACCGTACGGCCCGTACCATTCGGAAGATTGACAACGCCGCGAACCATCTGGTCCGCATGGCGAGGATCAACGCCGAGATTCATTGCAACTTCGATCGTCTCGTCGAACTTGGCAACCGCACGCTCCTTGACCATGGCAATCGCCGAAGTCAGATCATAGAGCTTGTTGCGATCAACGCCTTCACGAACCTTCGCTACACGCTTTGAAAGTTTTGCCATCGTCTCAGCCCACCACTTCCAGGCCCATCGAACGGGCAGAACCTTCGACCATGCGCATGGCGGCTTCAACGTCCGCTGCATTCAGGTCTTTCATCTTTGCCTCGGCGATTTCGCGGACCTTGTCGCGCGAGATCTTGCCGGCAACAACCTTGCCTGGCTCTTTCGAGCCGGACTTCAGGTTTGCAGCCTTCTTGAGGAAGTAAGACACCGGCGGCGTCTTCATCGCAAACGTGAAGGACTTGTCCTGATAATACGTAATCACGACCGGAATGGGCGAACCCTTTTCCAGCTCCTGCGTAGCCGCGTTGAAGGCCTTGCAGAATTCCATGATGTTGATGCCGCGCTGACCAAGTGCCGGTCCGATCGGCGGGGACGGCGTTGCCGATCCTGCCGAAACCTGCAGCTTGAGCTGGCCTGCTACTTTCTTAGCCATAACTTCTCTGCCTTTACATTATGCCGGAAAACCAGCGGTTGCAGTTTGGTGGTGCGGCTTGATGGCCCGGCTAAAGGCCGCTTCACCTCCCACCATGATCGCCACTGACGTGGCGGGCAGCTCAAAGAGCCGCCAAATAGTCAGACCTTTTCGACCTGACCAAATTCCAGATCGACCGGCGTGGCGCGGCCGAAAATCGAAACTTCCACCTTGAGACGCGAACGCTCTTCGTCGACTTCTTGAACAGTGCCATTGAACGAAGCGAACGGACCATCGGCAACGCGAACACTTTCGCCGATCTCGAATGAGATCGAAGCCTTTGGACGCTCGACACCCTCCTGGACCTGGGTCAGGATACGCTCGGCTTCCTTATCGGAAATCGCGATTGGCTTGTTGTCCGAACCGAGAAAGCCCGTAACCTTCGGCGTGTTCTTGATCAGGTGATAGGCATCGTCGGTCAGATCAGCACGAACCAGAACATAACCCGGGAAGAACTTGCGCTCCGCATCAACCTTACGGCCACGGCGCACTTCGACGACTTTTTCGGTCGGCACGAGAATCTTCTCGAAAAGGTGAGACAGACCCTTCTGCCTTGCCTTTTCTTCGATCGACTCTGCGACCTTCTTTTCAAAATTCGAATAGGCGTGAACGATATACCAGCGCGCGGTCATTATTGATTCCCAATCCCGATTTTCTTGTCAGCCTGCGTTAACGACCAAGACCGAGAACGAGATCGATCCCGTACGCCATCAACTGATCAGCTGCGAAGAAAAAGATCGCAGCAAAAAACGCCATTACCATCACCATCGCGGTGGAAATGAGCGTTTCGCGACGCGAAGGCCATGTGACCTTTGCGGTTTCAGCGCGCACTTGCTGAAAAAAAGTTATTGGATCTCGTTTTGGATGCCATTTACCGCTCGTGCGTGTCATGTTGCTGTAAACATGCTGCGCTGCAATCAATGCAACACCATCTGTCCACACCATTGCGGCCCGTAAAGCTGACTGTTCAGCTCCACGCACCGCGTGTCTGTTAATGTTACATAGAACCGATTCCGGAAAAACACAAGGCCCCCGGATTTGTTTCTTTCCAAACATCTGTCAGTGCACCATCCAATCGTGTACCGGCAGACTATGCGTTGGCAGGGGAGACAGGGTTCGAACCTGCGACCTACGGTTTTGGAGACCGCCGCTCTACCAACTGAGCTACTCCCCTACGTCCGGGGCGTACATTCCACAAAGCCGCTGCCTTTTCAAGGCCCATCATACGACTTCTTGCACCTTCGAGCAAAATTCATGCGTGAGTTCGACAATCCTGGGCATTGCAGCTCGGGCGAACCGCTGGCTTGGCATCTCGCGAACCGCATAAACCATATAGTTATGCTGCCGAGACGCTTTCAAGGCTGCATGAGATTTTGCTTGCCGAATCGGGACACTGCGCTCCGAAGCGCGACGGTCGTTCGGCATTAATAATAAAGGCGGCCCGATGGACCGCCTTCTATTGTTCCGTCTTTCGACGAATTTATTCAATGATCGACGATACGATGCCTGCACCAGCTGCGAGCTTTCGCCTCGCAATCTTCGGTTCCGGTTGGTAGCAACCGGGATTTGTTCTTCGATTATTCGATAATCGAAGAAACAATCCCTGCACCGACGGTGCGGCCACCTTCACGGATAGCGAAGCGCAGCTTCTCTTCCATCGCGATCGGCACGATCAGCGTCACATCGACTGCGATGTTGTCGCCGGGCATGACCATTTCCGTGCCTTCCGGCAGCGTCACAACACCCGTCACGTCGGTCGTGCGGAAGTAGAACTGCGGACGGTAGTTGGAGAAGAATGGCGTATGACGGCCACCTTCGTCCTTCGTCAGGATATAGGCTTCTGCCTTGAACTTCGTGTGCGGCTTGACCGAACCCGGCTTGGCAAGGATCTGGCCGCGCTCCACGTCTTCACGGCCAACGCCGCGGATCAGCGCACCGATGTTGTCGCCTGCCTGGCCCTGATCGAGCAGCTTGCGGAACATTTCAACGCCGGTCACCGTCGTCTTCGTCGTCGGCTTGATGCCGATGATCTCGACTTCTTCACCAACCTTGACGATCCCGCGTTCAACGCGGCCCGTCACAACCGTACCACGGCCCGAAATCGAGAAAACGTCTTCGATCGGCATCAGGAACGGCAGGTCGACCGGACGTTCCGGCGTCGGGATGTACTTGTCGACTTCCGCCATCAGCGCACGCACCGCGTCTTCGCCGATTTCCTTGTTGGAGTCTTCAAGCGCAGCCAAAGCCGAACCCTTGACGATCGGAATGTCGTCGCCCGGGAAGTCGTACTTCGACAAAAGCTCGCGCACTTCCAGTTCAACCAGCTCCAGAAGCTCGGCATCGTCAACCTGGTCAACCTTGTTCAGGAACACAACGATCGCCGGAACGCCAACCTGACGGGCAAGCAGGATGTGCTCGCGCGTCTGCGGCATCGGGCCGTCGGCAGCCGAGACAACCAGGATCGCACCGTCCATCTGCGCCGCACCCGTGATCATGTTCTTCACATAGTCGGCGTGGCCCGGGCAATCGACGTGCGCATAGTGACGCGCCGGCGTCTCATACTCGACGTGTGCCGTCGAGATCGTGATCCCGCGCGCCTTCTCTTCCGGCGCTGCGTCGATCTGATCGTACGCCTTGTACTCTCCGAAATACTTCGTAATCGCTGCCGTCAACGACGTCTTGCCATGGTCAACGTGACCAATCGTGCCAATGTTGACGTGCGGCTTGTTACGTTCAAACTTGCTCTTAGCCATAGCTGTCGTTCTCTCGTCATCATAACCGGTCTTGCGCCGGTACCATGTTTGTCGCTCAGACGAGACAGCGAGCCGTCCGTCAGCACAGTCACCCGCTCAATCGAAAAAAATCGACCGGGTTTGAATTGCCTGAGCTTGCTCGTTCATATGGAAACACATGAGCGAATGTACAATGCTCAAGACAAAAATCGAAGAGCACCTATACGCGCTCGCTCGCGTGTATGCGGTGCTCTTGAAACTGGAGCGGGTAGCGGGAATCGAACCCGCATATTCAGCTTGGAAGGCTGCTGCTCTACCACTGAGCTATACCCGCACATCTTGGTGCGCCAGGCGTTCGGTTCCGGCAGTGGTGGAGGAGGTTGGATTCGAACCAACGTAAGCCAAGCTAACGGATTTACAGTCCGTCCCCTTTAACCACTCGGGCACTCCTCCGGTCACTGCCGATAGAACCGCGCCATCTGGCACTCTGCACACAGCTTACCGGACTTCATTTCCCGGCTGCTGCTTGCGGAGGGCCTTATGCCGACTAGCCCACGTGGTGTCAACACTTCACTTCAGAAAATGAATGGCTTGTGGAAATAGGCTAAAGAAATATTCACGGTAGAGCCGCCTGCGGCTTCAATTTTCGCGATATGTCTGTATCGCATAGCGGGTCAAAAGAGTATATGTCGCGCCATGACCGATCAAAAACCTTCCCGTACCCCCAAAGATTCACATTATGCGACTCTGCGCCGCCAATTCCGCGACCAAAAGGCAGGCGGGCCGCCGCAGGCTCAGCGCGCGTCACGCCCGGCTGTCGAGGGCACACAAGCGCCAGAGGGCCTCGTGCGGCTCTATGGTCTGCACACCGTACGCGCTGCGCTGGACAATCCCGCGCGCCAGATCAAGCGGATGCTGGTGACTAAGAACGCACTCGACCGGCTTGAGATTACCGATTCGGATGCCCTGCCCTTCGACGTCGAAATTGTCGACCCGCGCGCCATCGACCGCGAAACCGGTTCAGAGGCCGTGCATCAGGGTGTGATGATTGAGGCCAAGCCGCTGAAGGCTCAGTCGCTCAAGGCACTGCAGGATAGTTCGCTGCTGCTGATTCTCGATCAGGTCACTGATCCGCACAATGTCGGCGCGATCATGCGGTCCGCGGTTGCCTTTGGTGCAGGTGCCATCATCACCACGGCACGGCACAGCCCGCAGGAAACCGGCGTTCTCGCGAAGGCCGCTTCCGGCGCCCTGGAACTCATTTCCCATATTGAAGTACGCAATCTTGCCGATGCGATCGGCGAACTGCACGAACTCGGGTTCACGACAATCGGCCTTGATTCGGAAGGCCCGCTCGAACTGGAGCACACGATGGCGGCGGGCCGCATCGCGCTTGTGCTCGGCGCCGAGGGCAAGGGGCTGCGGCAAAAAACACGAGAAACCGTAAGCCACCTCGCGCGGCTCGACATGCCCGGTGCCATCAAATCGCTCAATGTGTCGAATGCGGCCGCAATCTCCCTTTATGCAGCGCAGCGTTACCTGAGCTCCAAAGCCAAACAATAAAGAAAAAACGACGTTCGAATATTATTCGAACCAGCGGTGTTCACCACATGGCAGGCCCTATCTCATGAGGTCGATCTGCGCGATGGAGTGCACAAATGCTGCGAAACACCAAGGATTCGTTTGGTTTAGTGTCGATCCTGTTTCACTGGATTATCGGCTTCATTTTCCTTGGCCAGATCGCGCTTGGCTACCTGATGGTCAGGGTGAGCGATTTCACCCTCCAGTTTAGCCTCTACCAGTGGCACAAATCCTTCGGTTTCCTCGTTCTTGGCCTCTCTGCCTTCCGCCTTCTCTGGAAAGCCGCGAATGCTCGACCGCGTGATCTTGCATCAATGGGCCAAATGGAACGAGTAGCGGCACATGGGGCCCACATTGCCCTCTATGCCAGTCTGTTCATTGTGCCTCTGACCGGATGGGCTGTGGCATCGAGCTCGCCGCTGCAGATACCGACATTCATGTTCAATCTGGTGGTGATCCCGCAGCTGCCAATCGCAATATCGGACAGCGCCGAAGCTTTCTGGTCGGCCAGCCACGCCTGGCTTGCCTACCTATCCGCCGTCATCGCGGTGGCGCATATCCTTGCCGCCCTGCACCACCATTTCTGGAAGCGAGATACAGTCCTGATACGCATGCTGAGACCGAATGCAGCCAAAAGACGGCACCAGGCAATCAAACTGACAGGAAAATCATCATGAGCACCACGAGCGGTTTGTTCTCGACTGTTCTCCGGGCAGGTATTGCAGCGCTCCTTGCCGCTTCCCCGGTGGGTGCCCAAGCTGACACCCTGTCCGAAGTTGCAGGGCGCTACAATATCCAGCCATCGTCTCGCGTCGCGTTCACCGTGACACAGGTCGGCGGTGGCGGCATTAACGGCAATTTCAAGAAATTCTCGGGCGTGTTCTCCCTCAACAATTCGGATATTAGCCGGTCAACCATCAACTTCACGCTCTATCCGGAAAGTGTCTCCACCGGACAGGCCCGTGTCGAGAGTTTCCTGCGGTCCGACGCGGTTTTTGATAGCGCCAATTTTCCGACGATCACATTCAAGTCCACGCAGATCACCCAGACTAGCCCCGATACAGCCGAAGTGGCAGGTATCCTGACGGCACGCGGCAAGAGCAGCCCGGCGAGTTTTCAAGCCAATCTGTCCGACCATGGAAAGAACTCGATCACTTTTCATGTTCAGGGCAAGGTCATGCGTTCACGCTATGGCATGGATGTCGGCACGCCGATCTATTCGAACGTTGTGCAGTTCGACATGATTATCCGTGGCCAGCGTTCATGACGCATCTATCTGGAACAATACCTGTTGATCGCCCGTAAGCCAGGTGTTGTCGAACGTCATTCGATCAATGCGCCTGTCTGCCTGATCAAACCTGCCTGGAACCTACACGGACTTCGCCGCCGCCCTGCCCGCTATCCGGCCTGAAAAGATGCAGCCGCCAAGGAACGTGCCTTCCAGCGAATTATAGCCGTGCATGCCGCCGCCGCCAAACCCGGCCGCCTCGCCTGCCGCATAGACACCCGCCAGCGGCTCACCATCCGCCTTCAACGCCCGTGCGCTGAGGTCTGTTTCGATACCGCCGAGCGATTTGCGCGTCAGAATGTTGAGCCGAACTGCAATTAGGGGCCCGTGCTTCGGATCAAGGATCTTGTGCGGCGGAACCACGCGCACCAGCCTGTCGCCGATATAATTGCGGGCGCCGCGGATCGCCGTGATCTGTGCATCTTTGGTGTAGGGGTTATCGACTTCGCGATCACGCGCTTCGATTTGGGCCCTCAGCCGGCGCTCATCAATGAGATTGTCCCCGGTCAGCGCATTCATGCGCCACACAAGATCCGGCAACTCTTTCTCGACGATGAAATCCTCGCCATTGTCGAGGAAAGCCTGGACCGGCGCGGGCACGCCGCCCAGGGCGCGTTTCGCCACCTGCCGCCAGCTTTTGCTGGTAAAATCGGGATTCTGTTCCGACCCGGAAAGCGTGAATTCCTTTTTGACGATCGTCTGGTTCAGCACGAACCAGGAATAATCGTAACCGGACTTCATGATGTAATCGAGCGTCGACAGCGTATCGAAACCGGGCATGCATGGCGCCGGCAAGCGATTTCCGTCGGCGTCGAACCAGAGCGAGGACGGCCCGGGCAGGATGCGGATCGCGTGTTTCGTCCAGATCGGATCCCAATTGTGTACACCTTCGACATAGTGCCACATGCGGTCGCCATTGATCAGATGGGCGCCCGCCCGCTCCGCGATGCCGAGCATCAGCCCGTCGACATGATCCGGAACACCGCTGATCAAATGTTTCGGCGTGCCCAGCCGCCTTGGCCAGTTCCTGCGCACCAGATGATGATTGCCGCCAATGCCGCCGCTCGAGACAATGATGGCCTGTGCCCTCAAGCGGAAAGAACCAGCGACGATGCGTGAGCTTGGTTCGCTGCGTTTGACATCACTTGGCACAAGGATTTCACCCTCGACTCCATCAACCGATCCCGCGTTGGTGACGAGCGCTGTCACCCGGTGCCGGAAGCGGAAGGAAATGCGCCCGTTTTGTTCGGCCTCGCGGGCACGGCGAATGAATGGCTCGACCACGCCGGTTCCCGTTCCCCAGGTGATGTGAAAGCGCGGCACGGAATTGCCATGCCCTGTGGCCAGCGATCCGCCACGTTCGGCCCATCCCACAACGGGAAACCAGCGCATGCCCTGCGCATGCAGCCAGGACCGCTTTTCGCCGGCGGCAAAGTCGATATAGGCCTCTGCCCACCGGCGCGGCCAGTGATCTTCGTCCCGGTCGAAAGCTGCAGAGCCCATCCAGTCCTGCAGGGCAAGCGCGCGCAGATCCCTGATGCGCAAGCGCCGCTGCTCGGGAGAATCGACAAAGAACAAGCCGCCAAAGGATCGCCACGCCTGTCCGCCAAGGGTCTGCTCAGGTTCCTGATCGAGGATGATCACCCGTTTTCCGGCATCGGCCAGCTCCGTCGCCGCTACCAGCCCCGCCAGCCCGGCGCCGATGACGATGGCGTCCGCATCATATGCCATATGGAAACCTCCCAATTCCAATTGCCTGACAACACGAGCAGATTCGCATTACCTTTACGTCAACGTTGTCTGTCAAAAGCCGGACTTCGGCAAGTTCAGATCGAGAAAGTGATCAAGAACGTCGAAAAGGCCGTCACGTTTCTCCCCCCGCCACGCCCTCATTCTCTGAGTCCATGCGTCACCTACGTGCCCCTTAGAGTGCTCGTCCAGCACGCGCCGGTCCTAGTACCGGCAGGGGAACCCTTGGACAGAACGTCCCCGGACAGCGGGTCCGTTTCCCGCCATCGGAGGCGCCGGTCCTTTCCCCGCTTCGAACGGCTCCGGAAGCAGTTCCCCGTGAAAAGGACCGGGTTAGCATAAACGAGGTTTGGAAGACGTGGATAAGTTGGCGGGATTATTTTTGATTGCGCTGCGTTCCTGGTGAACTGTGTCCCATTGTGCATTGTTCGGCGAGCGCCTCTCTCCGGCAGTTGCGGGGCACATCCCTCCGTAGTTGCAGGGCCTTCTCCGTAGTTGCAGGGCACATCCTTCTCCGTCATCCTCGGGCTTGACCCGAGGACCCACGGCAAAGGAGGGGTACATTTGCACAAAACTCGGCGGGATCCAGCGGAGTGATAGTTCCGGCGGCACGCTTCATTGATCTTAGCAATTCTCGGGAATGCATATCGCGTGGTTCATGGAAGGCGCACCCTTGCCGTGGGTCCTCGGGTCAAGCCCGAGGATGACGGAGAAGGAGGAGCCGAGGATGACGGAGATCGAGGAGCCCGAGGATGACGGAGAGGCGGATGCTTTTCCACCATGGAGAGATCATTGCGAAGTTATCCCGTTTGAACTTTCCAAGGATCCGGCTTGGGTAAGATGCCGGCATCGCTCCCGGGCGTGCCGCGTGTCCACCCGCCTTCGGCCCCCGGCAGGTGAAGGCAGGAACACATTCGAGATCGCGCCAATCCGTTAAAGGCGGCCGTGCTTCGCCCGACTCGCTTTCGATGTGGATTTTCGGCTTTCCAGGCTGGCGCAAGCCCACCAAAATATTTATAGGATAAAGGAAGGCGTAAACCGAAACCCAACCTTTTGCATTTATGCTATAGTGAAAATGGAACATTTTCTCGCCAATATAGTTAGGGCAAGATGAGCATTATGATTGACTATTTGCTTCCCAGCTTAGCCTCCTTCGCCCTGACCTACGGGCTGCTGTATCTCGTCAGCATGAGAAACGTCCGCGGATAGGCGGCTTCGGGACTATCATAGCGCACCGGCGGACCATTCACCCCCGGCTTACCCTTGTTTATGCGAACCTTGCCCTTGAGCGCTCGCGTGCCCTTTCGGCTTCGACATCCCGGTCACGCGACGGCGCATGCGTGTGCAGGGATGAAAGCAGACGCCGCGACGCATCCGCCACTTCCGCGACAGCCCGGTCGAACACCTCCGCGTTGGCCTGCGACGGCTTGTTGAAGCCGGAGAGCTTGCGCACGAATTGCAGCGCGGAAGCATCTATTTCTTCCTGGGTCGCTGGCGGGTCGAAGTTGAACAGCGTTTTGATGTTGCGGCACATGGCGGTCTCCTTGTCCTGGATCACAAAGATAGGGCGGGCTCGCGCAGAGAAAACCCGCGAACTGCTCTCGCAACGGGAACCGCAAATAATTCCCGTTGAGCGGCAAATGCTATCCTATCCAAGCGCGAGGCCAGGAATTTTGCAAGATGGAGTGGCCAAAAGGATCAAACCACCAAGCGACGGGCCCGGATTTCAGGCAACAGCACGTCTTTATACCCGCTTTGGAGGGCGCTACTTGCTGATTAGTCCCGATCCTCGGCCTTTGTTGATCAGGTATGAGACGAATGCTGCACAGGCCCCGAGCATAAAGAGCGCTTCGGTCTGATCCACTTTCGCGGCATCATCTTTTAACAGCGAGTGACGGACGCCTTTTTCATCGCTCGTGTACCCATACAAATTGAGAAACCCTTGCCTTAGCGAACCATGAACGGTGCCCTGCTTTTCTAACGCAGCGAGCGCGGGCCGGAGTTCTTTCGCATCTGGGTCGATACACTTCACGGTTGATTCCACCGCACTGATACTTTCCCGGACACTTCCAGCCCAGTCTCCCGCCGTTGCCCGCTCAGCAGCTAATTTCAAGTGCTGGCGTGCCCCGTTGAACTCTGTGGAAGCGAGGTCGGCGAATGCGCGGTCCAGTGTTTGCTTTTCTTCTGGTGAGGAGACCGGAACAATCGTGTTGCCATTCACGACACGATAGGCCGATCGACACCGAGCTAAGCGAGCATCAATTTCGCTAGAGAAATTGTGGCTTGGCTGCGTTCGATGCCGTAGTATCCACTGCAGAAATCCGAAGACTGCCGTGTAAGAGCCATCCTGAAAAACGCGTCGCAGCAGCTTCTTATGAACGCCCCAATCGCTAACAAAATCGTCTATCATACGATGGTAGTGATCGACATGCATCGAACGCAAAATCGATTGCCAACTTCCGCCGACATATAGGCCGTATTCTCCAGACTTCATCGCGCTCACGATTGAATCGTGAATGTATTGCCAAAGCTGTGCTCGCAGCTCTGGCGAAACTTCTTGCAACTCCAACTGTCGTGGCAGCGGGGCAACGCCCTCTGCCTGCTCGAAGGTCAATTTCAAGCGATTAATATTGTCGTCGGTCACGGTGTCGACCCTGTTCGAGATCTCGGCTGCAGCACTATAGTCGGCCCGAGTCATCGATAGATTTGACGATGGTACTAACACACAACTTGGTCAATGCATGGGATAGATATACGATTTCATCCACAGCTTGGTGTGATCATTCATCGGCAAATGCTTGCGATTCCAACGAGCCATCAGGGCGGTGAGCGACAAGGAATGAGCAACACCACGGACCATCAGAATGCGGCAATGGAGAAAATGCTGAACGATAATCCGCTCATGAAGTTTTCAGTCTACACAAACACACAAGCCCGGGCAGTGGGCGAGATGGGCGAAGAAATCAAACGATGCTGAGTAACGCTATAGGTCCGAACACCGCGGCCAGCACATCGGAGTTCTTGAAAGCTTACAACTTCTTTTGGTTTTGGACGCTTGGAGCATACGAGGTTCTCAGGACGATGGATCAGCACACAGCCTGCTTCACGACTGATCTAGGTAAGACGATCAAGGAGAGGAAAAAGCAACTTGAAAACCTTCGAATGCCTTTCGCAAAGCAAGAACTGAGTCGTCGTCGCGGACCAATCTATAGGGAAAACTCAATAACGAGTTTTAACGGAATATCACCGCAATATACCATCGACGGCAAGACTTACGGTGTGGTGGAAACCATTGACGAGGTTGCCAAGTTCCTTGGGCGCGAGATCCCTACGCGGCGATAGCGCGGATTGCACAATGGAGAGGAGATTAGCATGGTTTGGGTATCGATCATTTTTGGCGCGATGTCGGCGGTTGCTTGGTTCGGGGCGGCTGTTATTCCGCCTGCGAAAATCGGCGCTGTGCTCAATTTAGCCCACAAGCGAACCGGGTCGCCTGCAGGTTCCTGACAAGTCAAAATTTCATTGAGGAAAAATGGTGCCCCCGGAGAGACTCGAACTCCCGACCCTCTGATTACAAATCAGATGCTCTACCAACTGAGCTACAAGGGCAGCGGCGTCCGATTAGCACAAACCTCCGATCTGTAAAACGAAAAAACAGCCCTGCGCGATAATTTTACAGTTTTTTTGATCGCCCCGCGTTTTGCCAGATGGGTCATGGCGTGCTAGGCGATAGGTCCTCAGTCATTCGCGCATGCAGGCAGCCATGAACCGGAAAATCGAAACATTTGCTTTTCTTTCCTCCGGCACGCCGGACTCCGACGAGGCGCAGCATGAACTGACCCGGATCTACGGTGGCGCCGAAGCGCGGGATGCCGATGTCATCGTTGCGCTTGGCGGCGATGGCTTCATGCTGCAGACGCTGCAGAACTACATGAACCAGGGCAAGATGATCTATGGCATGAACCGTGGGTCCGTCGGCTTCCTGATGAACGAATACAGCGGCACCGGATTGAAGGAACGCGTGGAGGCAGCGCATGCCGAGACCATCCGGCCTTTGAAGATGGTTACGGAGTCCGTCGAAGACGGTGAGTTTACGGCGTTTGCGCTGAATGAAGTCTCGCTGCTGCGCCAGTCCTACCAGGCAGCGAAGATCAGGATCACCGTCGACGACAAGGTGCGGCTGGAAGAATTGATCTGCGACGGCGTCATGGTGGCAACCCCCGCCGGCTCTACCGCCTACAACCTCTCCGCGCAGGGGCCAATAATCCCCCTCGATGCGCGGCTGCTGGCCCTCACCCCGGTTTCCGCCTTTCGCCCCCGGCGCTGGCGCGGTGCGCTCCTGCCAAACCGGGTGACTGTGCGTTTTGATATTCTCGAACCGGAGAAGCGGCCGGTCAATGCGGTCGCCGATCACACGGAAGTAAAGTCCGTTCTATCCGTCACGGTCGAGGAAGCATCTCATTTGCGGGCGACCATTCTGTTTGACAAGAACCATTCCTGGAACGAACGAATTCTCAAGGAACAGTTCCTTTATTGACAACATTAGAATAAAATGGCGGACAATTGTAACAAACTCTTAAATGTGTCCTCACCTGAGAGTTGACTTTTGCTGGTTCGCGCCGTAACGCCATTGCAGCAAAACGCTGTGCAATTCGAGCGTCTGACGCTTTGGCCGAGGACGGACCGCACCGCAATGACTGCAGATAGAAAGTTAAACCTCCTTTGACCACCTTTGCCGATCTGGGCCTTTCACCGAAAGTGCTCAATGCTGTAGAAGCAGCAGGATATACAATTCCGACACCGATCCAGGCTGGCGCCATCCCGCATGCGCTGCAACGCAAGGATGTCCTTGGCATCGCGCAGACCGGTACCGGCAAGACCGCTTCTTTCGTACTGCCCATGCTGACGCTGCTTGAGCAGGGCCGTGCCCGGGCCCGCATGCCGCGCACGCTGATCCTCGAGCCGACGCGCGAACTCGCAGCGCAGGTCGAGGAAAACTTCGTCAAATATGGCAAGAACCATCGTCTCAATGTCGCGCTGCTGATTGGCGGCGTGTCCTTCGACGATCAGTTGCGCAAGCTCGAACGCGGCGCCGACGTGCTGATCGCAACGCCCGGCCGCCTGCTCGACCATTTCGAGCGCGGCAAGCTGCTCCTGAGCGCTGTTGATATTCTCGTCATCGACGAGGCCGACCGCATGCTCGACATGGGTTTCATCCCGGACATCGAGCGCATCTGCAAGCTGATCCCCTTCACCCGCCAGACGCTGTTCTTCTCGGCCACCATGCCGCCGGAAATCACAAAACTGACGGAACAGTTCCTGCATTCGCCCGTCCGCATCGAAGTTGCCAAGGCGGCGACGACCGCCAAGACGGTTGAACAGAAGCTGGTCAAATCCGGCAAGAAGGATTGGGAAAAGCGCGCCGTGCTGCGCGACCTGATCCGCGCCGAGGACGAAGGCCTGAAGAACGCGATCATCTTCTGCAACCGCAAGAAGGATGTCTCCGAGCTGTTCCGCTCGCTGGTGAAGCATGAATTCGATGCCGGCGCCCTGCATGGCGACATGGATCAGCGTGCCCGGACCACGATGCTGGCGAACTTCAAGGACGGCAAGCTCAAGCTTCTCGTCGCCTCAGATGTCGCCGCACGCGGTCTCGATATTCCCGACGTCAGCCATGTGTTCAATTTCGACGTGCCGATCCATTCGGAAGATTACGTGCACCGTATCGGCCGTACCGGCCGCGCCGGACGTTCCGGCAAGGCGTTCACCCTGGTGACGCCGGCCGATACCAAATATCTCGCGTCGATCGAAAAGCTGATTGGCGAGGATATCATCTGGCACGATGGCGATCTTTTCCACCCTGCCCGTCTCGACGGAGCCGGACGAAGCGCCGCGCCGTGGTCGCGCCCGGGGTAAAGCCGAGCCGAAACGCCGGCCGCGCAATGAAGGCCGCGAACGCGAGCGGCCGCAGTCGGAAATCGACATCATCGCTGCTGCCGAGAGGGCAAAGGAAGCCGACGTTCAGCCAGTCGAGGAACAGCCGGTCATCCGCACGGCGGAGAAGCCGCAAAAGGCTGCTATCAAGGCCGAAAACGAGCAGCGCCGCGCTCGCGTCCCGCATGCCGAACCGCGCCGAGACCACCGCCGCGACCGCGACGACATGGGCTCGGCACCGGTCGGTTTCGGTGACGAAATTCCGGCATTCATGCTGATCGACACCAAAATCTGAGGCTTGCTCGTGCAGTCACCCGGCGTTGGATGCGGCATCGTATTCTTGAGAGATGCCCATATCCTCCTGCTGAAACGCAAGAAAAGCCCTGAGGCCGGCGCCTGGGGCATCCCCGGCGGCAAAGTGGACTTTCTCGAAACCGCCGAACAGGCTATTCGCCGCGAGGCCCTCGAGGAAACCGGGCTCCGGGCTGGAGCAATCGCTCTCCTCGGCCTCAGCGAGCAGCTCTTCCATGACGAACGGCAGCATTGGCTGGGTGTCCTGTTCCTGGCGCAGAGTTATTCCGGTGAGATGCAACTGCTCGAACCCGACAAGCACGGCGGGATAGACTGGTTCTCCCTCGACGAACTACCGGAACGCCTGACCTTGCCGACACTTCACGCCATTGATCTGGTTCGGCAGCGCGGTCTGGCGTGAGCCTTACTTTGCCCGGCGCAATGATGCCTCGCGGGCAAGCCTGGCCCATTCGGTCATGATGTCCGGGTCGTCGAAAGCATCTTCGGGGATGGACCAGTACGGCATATCGACGGGTTTTCTCGATTTGCGCTCATAACGCCATTGCCTGGAGCCGGCAGCTTGGAAAGCGGGCGCCGAAACTTCGTCGGCCTTCAGGAGAATTTCATCCTGCACTTCAAGCGCGATGATCAACCCTTGGAAATATATCGCCTTGCCCCCAAACATACGCTTGATGGTGACAGGGCCGAGGCCTGAAAACAGATCCTCGATCGCATCATTGTCCATGGCGAAACGTCAGGAAGCGGCGGAAGCGATCGCTTCAGGCTTTGCCGGCGTCAGTTCGACCGATTCGCCGCAGCCGCAAGCGGATGTCTGGTTAGGATTGTTGAAGACAAAGCCGGTGCGCAACTTCGTCACTTCGAAGTCCATTTGCGTACCGAGGAGGTAGAGAACGGCTTCGGGCGCGACGAAGACCTTCGAGCCGTCCTTTTCGACGACATCGTCGCCAGCTTTCGCTTCCGTGACGAGGTCGATCATGTATTCCATGCCGGCGCAGCCGCCTTTCTTGATGCCGACGCGAATGCCGAGCGCATTCTCGCGCGTCGCCACAATCTCGCTTACGCGCTGTGCGGCGGCGTCAGTCAACGTCATGACAGAAAAACGACCCATTTCTCATCTCTCTTGTTCGAGATCGCGGAACGATCACTCAGTACCATAGTTAATGTTACACAACCGTCACTGCAAGTGTTCAAACTGCTTCAGACCCACAAACACGACCGGCAGAAGGCTGAAATCATGCATTATCGCCATCTCGTTCTTTGCAGCATAGCCGCGCTGGCGCTTGACCTTTCACCATTGCTGGCTCAGGAAACCAAACAGCCTGAAGCAACAGCACCCGCAGAAACACCGGCGCCAAAGCAATCAGCGGAAGCAGCCCCCCAGACACCGCCGGAATACCTCGACAATCGCAGCACACCGGAAACGTTGATCCAATCCTACTACAACGCGATCAACAGAGGCGAATACGCCCGCGCCTACAGCTACTATTCTCCCGACAATCCGCCGCAGCCCTTCCCGCAATTCCAGGCAGGTTACGAAAACACTGCCTCGGTGGAGGTGCGGTTCGGAAAGGCCGTGGGCGAAGGCGCAGCCGGTTCCGCCTATTGGAGCCAGCCGCTGGCGATCAAATCCGCCGCCAAGGACGGTACTGCCACGGTCTTTAACGGCTGCTATCGCCTGAGGCTCGCCAACCCGGCGATTCAGGGCGTACCCTATGTACCGCTATCGATCCTCGATGGAACGCTGGAGAAATCCGAAAAACCCTTCGAGGAGAGCGTGCCGGAAGGCTGCGAAGCGCCCTAGTACCAGCCGACGGCGACTTGCGCCTCTTCAGACATGCGGTCCGGTGTCCAGGGCGGATCGAAGGTCATGGTGACATCGACAAAGCTGACGCCTTCGACGGCGCCAACCGCATCTTGCACCCATCCGGGCATTTCGCCAGCAACCGGACAGCCCGGGGCCGTCAATGTCATCTCGATCTTCACCGAGCGATCATCCTCGATGTCGATCTTGTAGACGAGGCCAAGTTCATAAATATCGGCCGGAATTTCCGGATCATAAACGGTTTTCAGTGCCCCGATGATATCATCGGTCATGCGTGCCAGTTCTTCGGCCGGAATGGCAGATGCGGACGCTGTCCCAACCCCGGTATGCACGGAACCGGCGTCAGCGAGCGTCGCTTCGTCTTTTTCCAGTGTCTCGACTTTGTCGGTCATCGTCATCACCCAAAGAATTTCCGCGCCTTTTCCAGCGCATCGGCGAGAACATCAATCTCGTCTCTCGTATTATACATGGCAAATGAGGCACGGCATGTCGAAGTGACGCCGAAGCGCTTCAAGAGCGGTTGAGCACAGTGTGTCCCTGCCCGCACGGCAACGCCGGCACGGTCGATCACCATTGATACGTCGTGCGCATGAATGCCTTCCAGTTCGAAGGAAATGATCGCGCCCTTATCTTTGGCATCGCCAAAAATGCGCAAGGAGTTGATCTGCCGCAACCGCTCATGCGCATAGTCGCGAAGATTTTCCTCATGCGCGAGAATGGCGGCGCGACCGATCTTCTCGACATACTCGATCGCCGCACCAAGTCCGATCGCCTGGGCGATCGGTGGGGTGCCCGCTTCGAAGCGGTGCGGCGGGTGATTGTAGGTGACAATATCCTCCGTCACCTCTTCGATCATTTCGCCGCCGCCCTGGAAAGGCCGCATCGCTTCAAGCATGGTCTTGCGGCCATAAAGCACGCCAATGCCAGATGGACCGTAAATCTTATGTCCGGTGAAAATGTACCAGTCGCAGCCGAGATCCTGCACGTCCACCGGGAGGTGCACGGCGCCCTGGCTGCCGTCGACCAGCACGGGAATGCCGCGCGCATGGGCGATGCGGACGATCTCCTTGATCGGCGTCACGGTGCCGAGCACGTTCGACATATGGGTGATGGCCACGAGTTTGGTGCGTTCTGTTAGCCGGCTCTCGAATTCCTCGATGTGGAATGCACCCTGATCATCGACAGGCACCCAGACGAGCTTTGCGCCCTGACGTTCGCGAATGAAATGCCACGGCACGATGTTCGAATGGTGCTCCATGATCGAAAGCACGATCTCGTCGCCTTCGCCCATGTTTGGCATGCCATAGCCGTAGGCGACGGTATTGATCGCTTCCGTCGCAGACTTCGTGAACACGATCTCATCAACAGAACCGGCATTCAGGAACCGGCGAACGTTTTCACGTGCCTTTTCATAGGCATCGGTGGTTGCGTTCGACAGGAAGTGCAGGCCGCGATGCACGTTGGCATATTCTTCTCGATAGGTATGCGTGATCATGTCGATCACAGCCTGCGGCTTTTGAGCCGAAGCGCCATTGTCGAGATAGACCAGCGGCTTGCCATAGACTTCACGCGACAGGATGGGAAAGTCGCGGCGGATCGCCTCTACGTCGTAGCTGCTTTGAATGATCTTCGTATCCATATTGCCGCGCTTTCCCGTGCAGATTTAGCTGTGTTCGACCGACTAGACGTGTGCGGCGAGCCATTTTTCGAGAATCGCCTCCAGCGCCTCGACAAGTGGCTCGTTTTCCAGCTCTTCGACGATTTGAGCAACGAAAGCCTTGATCAAAAGGCCACGCGCTTCGTTTTCCGGAATGCCGCGCGCCCGCAGATAGAACAGGTGGTTGCCATCGATTTCGGTAACAGTCGCGCCGTGGCCGCAAGCCACATCGTCGGCAAAGATCTCGAGCTCCGGCTTGGCATCGAATTCGCCATCGTCAGAAAGCAGCAGTGTGTTGCACGCCATACGGGCATCGGTCTTCTGGGCGATCTTGTTAACTTTGATCTGACCCTGAAACACGCCGCGTGCCTGGTCCGTCACCACATTGCGGATGATCTGCACCGATGTCGTGTTTTCGACCAGATGGCCAAGTGTCATCGTCACATCGGTGTGGCTGTCGCCGCCGAGCAGATTCACTCCGCGAAGCTGGAAGTCAGAGCCTTCGCCCTTCACCAGCACATGGACTTCCTGCCGGACGAGCTTGCCGCCGGCATTGACGACATAAAGCGTCAGCCTGGCGTTGGCACCGAGCGTCGCGGTGAACTGGGCCAGCTGGGTGGCATGGATGCCCTGCTCGCGCAGGATGATCCAGGTAATTTCCGCGTTGTCGGCAACGGTTACGTTGCTGACGCTCGTCGAAAAGCCTTCGCCCTCGCCGCCGGTCTGCCGTTCGATAATCGTTGCCTTGACGCCTTTGCCGAACTTGACCGGAAAACGCACATGCCCCTGCCCGCGCAGCTGCGCGTTCTGCAATTCGAGCGGTGCCTCCAGCTGCAGACCATCGGCAAACGATACCGCCCATCCATCGGTCACATAGGCCGCATTGATCTGGCCGATCGCATCGTCGCCATCACGAATGGCAAGCTGGCTGATAACCGAGCCATCGATCAGCTTGTCGCTGAACTTGGTGAATTCAATGCCTTCAACACGCGGGGCAACAAGAGCCACACCATTGGAAACGGTAGCCACCGCCGAACCGGCGATAACCGGCGGCAAGGCATTGGTTCCTGCTGTCTCGTCATAGACGGCAACACTGCGCAGCAATGTGCGCAGGTCCGTATAGTGCCAGGCCTCAACACGGCGCGACGGCAGGCCCTGTGTCTTCAACGCCTCTATGGCGTTGTCGCGGGCACTGGTTATCTCGCTGTTCCCGGGTAGGTCGCCCATCCGGTCGACAAAAGCGTCGACCAGCGCCGATTCAGCGGCTGTGGGCTGGCGTCCTGTATGAACATTCATCATAGCGATCCTCAGGCTGCCTCGCCGATAATATCGGCATAGCCATTCTCTTCGAGATGCAGTGCAAGGTCCTTGTCGCCCGACTTGATCACCTGACCCTTGTAGAGAACGTGCACGCTGTCCGGCACGATATAATCGAGCAGGCGCTGATAATGCGTAATCACGATCACGGCGCGGTCCGGCGAACGCAAGGCATTGACGCCATCGGCGACGATCTTGAGGGCATCGATGTCGAGCCCGGAATCGGTCTCATCGAGAACGCAAAGCTTCGGTTCCAGCAGTTTCATCTGCAGGATTTCAGCACGCTTCTTCTCACCACCGGAGAAACCGACATTGAGCGGGCGCTTGAGCATGGCAATATCCATGTCCAGCGACGAGGCAGCGGTCTTCACCCGAGAAATGAATTCCGGAATTTTCAGCGGCTCTTCACCGCGCGCCTTGCGCTGCGAATTCATCGCCACCTTCAGGAATTCCATTGTAGCGGCGCCGGGTATTTCCATCGGGTATTGGAATGCCAGAAAGATGCCCTTGGCAGCGCGCTCTGATGGGTCGAGCTCGAGAATGGACTCGCCGTTGTAGAGAATGTCGCCTTCTGTGACCTCGTAATCTTCGCGGCCCGCGAGGATATAGGACAGCGTCGATTTACCCGAACCATTCGGCCCCATGATCGCCGCGACTTCGCCAGCCTGGACGGTGAGATTCAGACCACGGATGATCTCGGTGTCGGTGTCTGCGATCTTCGCATGAAGGTTTCTGATTTCCAGCATAGGTACTACCTTTTCGAATTCCGGGGATCAGCCTTGGCGATCCCAATGATAAATGTTGATCCTGTCAGTCGATGGCGCACGCCGCCCAAATTATCAGGTCTCGCCGCTCAGGCTCTTTAGCCGCTCGACCACTGATGACAGCTCCTTGCGCGCCCTAATCAGCTCTGGCTCGAGGACGCTTTCGGTCGCGGAGGAAGCATGACCCAACGTATCCGTGAGGTCGTCGATGACTTCGCCCAGCTCCTTGTAGCGCCGGCGAAGTCTGTCGAGCTCTTCCTTCATGACCGGGGCCATTAACCGACTGAGCCTTCGAGGCTGATGCCGATGAGCTTTTGCGCTTCAACCGCAAATTCCATCGGCAGCTCCTGAATGACTTCCTTGACGAAACCATTGACGATCAGCGCAATTGCTTCTTCTTCCGGAATACCGCGCTGCATCACATAGAACAGCGCATCTTCGGAGATCTTCGAGGTGGTTGCCTCGTGCTCGAACTGCGCCGTGGCGTTCTTTGCCTCGATATAGGGCACCGTATGCGCTCCGCAATCATTGCCGATCAACAGCGAGTCGCACTGGGTGAAGTTGCGGGCGTTCTCAGCCTTGCGATGCGCCGAAACCTGGCCGCGATAGGTGTTGTTCGACTTGCCGGCTGAAATACCCTTGGAGATGATGCGGCTCGACGTGTTCTTGCCGAGATGCAGCATCTTTGTACCGCTATCGATCTGCTGATGACCATTCGATACGGCGATCGAATAGAACTCGCCGCGTGAATTGTCGCCGCGCAGGATGACCGATGGGTATTTCCAGGTGATCGCCGAACCGGTCTCGACCTGGGTCCACGAAATCTTGGAATTGACACCGCGGCAATCGCCGCGCTTGGTGACGAAGTTGTAGATGCCACCCTTGCCTTCCGCATCGCCGGGGAACCAGTTCTGCACCGTCGAATACTTGATCTCGGCATCGTCCAGTGCGATCAGCTCGACGACCGCTGCATGCAGCTGGTTTTCGTCGCGCTGCGGCGCTGTGCAACCTTCGAGATAGGACACATAAGCGCCCTCTTCGGCGATGATGAGCGTCCGTTCGAACTGGCCCGTATCCCGCTCATTGATGCGGAAATAGGTGGACAGCTCCATCGGGCAGCGCACACCCTTCGGCACATAGACGAACGAGCCGTCGGTAAAGACTGCCGAATTCAGCGTCGCGTAAAAATTGTCCGAAACCGGGACAACCGTGGCGAGGTACTTCTTCACCAGCTCGGGATGTTCGCGAGATCGCTTCCGAGATCGAGCAGAAGATGACGCCGGCTTTAGCGAGTTCCGCCTTGAACGTGGTCACAACCGAGACACTGTCGAATACGGCATCCACCGCGACGCGGCCTGACTTATAGACGTTGTCGCTGGCTTCTTCTTCATCATCCGGGCCCGGTTCGCCGACCTTGCGCACGCCAGCAAGAATTTCCTGCTCTTTCAGCGGAATTCCAAGCTTCTCATAGGTTCGCAGCAGTTCCGGGTCCACATCAGCAAGCGAAGACGGGCCAGTCTGGTTCTTTGGACCGGCGAAGTAGACCATATCCTGGAAGTCGATCTTCGGATAATTGACGCGTGCCCATGTGGGCTCCTCCATCGTCAGCCAGCGTTCGTAAGCCTTCAGACGCCATTCCAGCATCCATTCCGGTTCGTTCTTCTTGGCAGAGATAAAGCGGATAATGTCTTCGTTCAGGCCCTTGGGCGCCTTATCCATTTCGATAAGGGTTTCAAAGCCATATTTGTACTGGTCCACATCCAGCGTACGGACACGATCAATAGTTTCCTGCACGGCAGGCATTGGCGTTCTCCATCCACGCGGGGGTCAAGGCCCCGCAGTTGCAAACGTCAAGGCGTATGTCGTCTTGAATATTTGCCTTCTATGTAATGTGCAATTGCACGATTTAACACCGGCATTCACCGGATTTTTTGCAATTACCGGCTATAATTTGCCGATAATCGAAATTCTCTACGCCGCATCAGCGGCAGGCGGCTTCGGCCGGTCGCGCCGCGCGACGATATTTTTCAGCGCGTCGAGGAAAAGCGCGATGTCCTCTTCGCTGGTTTCAGGCGCTGTGGAGATCCGCAGACCTCCCATCCCATCGCCATATCCCATCGCCGCCAGCACATGGCTGGGGCCGACTTTTCCCGAAGAACAGGCAGACCCTGCCGATAGCGCAATTCCGGCAAGATCGAAAGCTATTTGCACGGTTTCCGCTTTCATTTCCGCCATCGAGAACATAGTGGTGTTCGGAAGCCGCTCCACAGTCTCACCATAGATTATGGCGTCGGGTGCGATCGCGTGAATTCCGTGCTCTATAGTCTCGCGAGTTCGCGCCGGCCAGCCACCAGAACTCACGCACTCGCGCGCCAAACGCGCAGCCGCGCCAAAACCGGCAATCACCGGCAGGGCTTCCGTGCCGGCGCGATGGCCTTTTTCCTGTCCGCCGCCGCGAACCAGCGCCTTCGGCATCACCAGATCGGAAACGGCAATAATTGCGCCGACGCCTTTCGGTCCGCCAATCTTGTGCGAAGACAGGATGAGGTAATCGGCAGAACATATTGCAATATCGAGTGGAATACGTCCCGCTGCCTGAACCGCATCAACCACGAACAGCCCGCCGAATTCCTTCACCAGCGCGCCAATTTTTTCGACTGGCTGCAAAACGCCCGTTTCATTGTTGGCCGCCTGCACGGCAACCAAGGGTAAACCTTGACTGCGGTCGTGTGCAGTTAGCAGAGCGCGCAATCGCTCAAGGTCGAGCAAGCCATTGCCATCCACCGGCACTTTGTCGATCTGTTCTGGAGAAAACTGCCCGCCGGCAAGGATGCATGGATGTTCGCTGGCGCCTGCATAAAGCCGGGACATGCGCATCGGCGCCCGCCCCATCACATAGTTCGGGGTCAGAAGAGTTGAAGCTGCCTCGGTCGCACCCGATGTAAACACCACATAATCGGGCTTGGCATTCACGAGAGCAGCGACATCGCGGCGCGCTGCCTCAAGAATCGCCTTTGTGGCACGGCCCTCCAGATGAACGGAAGACGGATTGCCAATCTGCATCAGAGCATGGACAACTGCATCGCGCGCTGCCGGGACAAGCGGCGCACTCGCATTGTAGTCCAGATAGGCGCGATTTCGGGCCATGCCTGCTTCTCAATCCTGTTCTTTTGAACTCTGCGCCGTCGAAAAGCGCAATTTTCTTGAAATTCCGCCTCGGACCAGCCTATTAAGCCGTTCCGAGATAAAATTCTATACCAGTTTTGAACGGTTCTAAACTGGTTTTATGGGTGCTGTTGATTGCCGTCAAGCCCGGCGTGTCAAGAAGAGCCCCATAGCGAAGAGTGGAGTATACATGCCTGAAGTTATTTTCAATGGACCAGCGGGACGCCTTGAGGGCCGATATCAGCCTTCAATGGAAAAAAATGCCCCGATTGCGATCGTCCTCCATCCGCATCCCCAGTTTGGCGGCACCATGAACAACAAGATCGTCTACGATCTGTTCTACATGTTCCAGCAACGCGGCTTCACGACATTGCGGTTCAACTTCCGTGGCATTGGCCGCAGTCAGGGCGAATTCGATCATGGCTCAGGCGAGTTGTCGGATGCCGCTGGTGCTCTCGACTGGGTGCAGTCGCTGCATCCGGACTCCAAGACCTGCTGGGTCGCGGGCTATTCCTTCGGCGCCTGGATCGGCATGCAGCTGCTCATGCGCCGGCCGGAGATCGAAGGCTTCATCTCAGTGGCGCCACAGCCAAACACCTATGATTTCTCGTTCCTTGCACCTTGCCCCTCGTCCGGCCTGATCCTTCACGGGGATCAGGATAAGGTCGCACCACCCAAGGACGTTCAGGGTCTTGTGGACAAGTTGAAGACGCAGAAGGGTATCACCATTACACAGAAGACGATGGTCGGTGCCAACCACTTCTTCTCCGGCATGACCGACGAAGTCATCGCTGAATGCTCCGACTATCTTGACCGCCGCCTGAATGGCGAGTTGGTCGAAGCGAAGCCGAAGCGATTGCGCTAAAAGGGCTTTACCAGCACGCCCCCGGACACGGGGGCGTTGCAGCCGGTTGTGGTCGGCCATGTCAGCGGCAATCCATCCAGCGCCCGCACCGCAAGATAGGCCCAGGCTTCGGCCTCCATCAGATCGCCGTTGAACTCCAAATCTTCCGCGACGACGACACTTGCCCTGATGGTCGCAGCGCCTTCCGCGAGATCTTTCATGATCGTGGTGTTCTTGCGGCCGCCGCCGCAAATGATCCAGAGCGATGGCTTGTCCGGCGCGTAGGCACCGGCCATGAGGATCGCTTCGGCTGTAACGCGCGCCAGGGTCCGCGCTCCATCGGCCAGTTCGGGATCGCCAAGATCCGCCAGGGTAAAATCGTTGCGGTCCAGCGACTTGGGCGGTTTCAGGTCAAAGAATGGTTTCGCCAGGTAGCGCGTTACGATATTGGCAATGATCTGCCCCTCGCTGGCGATCGAACCGCCCGCGTCGTAGGCGATCCCGGCCTTGTCAGACACCCACTGATCGATAAGCGTGTTTCCTGGTCCGGTATCGAAAGCGATCGGGTCTTCACCGTCTGAAATGATCGTGATGTTGGAAATGCCGCCAATATTGACGAAGACGACCGGCTTGCCCTTGCTGAGCTCGAATGGAACGCGTGCGGCAAGCGCCTGATGATAGGCCGGCACGAGCGGTGCGCCTTGCCCGCCGTGTATCATGTCATTGGCCCGCATGTCATAGACGACCGGAATGCCCGTCATTTCCGTCAGCATCTTGCCGTCGCCAAGTTGAACGGTCAGGCCCTCCAGTGGGCGATGCAGGACTGTCTGTCCATGAAAGCCAATGATATCAATATCATCCTTGCTGATCTTGCAGTCTGACAGGAACTTGAGCACTGCGTCGCCGTGGCGCTTCGTCAGTTCCTTTTCGACAGCTGTCAGCTCTCGGGGGCGCTGATCTCTCGTCCTGATCGATTTCGCATCCTCAAGTCCAGCTTCGATCTGGCGCCGGAACGCAGTTTCATATGGCATGAAGTCCGAAGGACCCCGCCGTACCTCGGCGCGGCCATCGGTTTCGAGGAGGGCGATGTCGATTCCGTCCATGGACGTTCCGCTCATCAGGCCGATTGCACGCCGTATCGCCGCCAAGACACTGCCTTTCTTGTGATTCGATAGAGAATGATGTTAGAGCAAGTTTTGTCTATAGGAAGCCGTTCTGCTGGAGGGAATTTGGTTCAAGGTCGAGGGATTTGGCGAGGCCGATGTGTTTCCATCGGACGACGCCGCCTGACAAAGTGGTTGGCCGCCAGCCGAGAAACAGAACTGGCTTCATATGGACAAAATTTGCTCTTAACGGCTCCGTCTCACACGGCACGCATTTCGTGCACGCCGATTCAATCAGGAAAATGTTCATGTCTGCCTTCAAATCCGAATTTCTGCACACGCTTTCCACGCGCGGCTTCATCCATCAGACCTCCGACGATGCGGGTCTGGATGCGCTCTTCGCCCGGGAAACCGTGTCAGCCTATATCGGCTTTGATCCGACTGCCTCCAGCTTGCATGCGGGCAGCCTGCTGCAGATCATGATGCTGCATTGGATGCAGAAGACCGGTCATCGTCCAGTCGCCCTGATGGGCGGCGGCACCGGCATGGTTGGAGACCCCTCGTTCAAGGATGAGGCGCGCAAACTTATGACGCCGGAAACAATCCAGAACAACATCGATGGCATCAAGCGGGTCTTCTCCAACTATCTGAACTTCGGAAATGGTCCGAAAGACGCGCTGATGGTCGACAACGCCGAATGGCTGTTGCCGCTCAACTACCTCGAATTCCTGCGCGATGTCGGCCAGCATTTTTCGGTCAACCGCATGCTGTCCTTCGATAGCGTCAAACAGCGGCTCGACCGCGAACAGTCGCTATCCTTCCTCGAATTCAACTACATGATCCTGCAGGCCTATGATTTCGTCGAGCTTAACAAGCGCTACGGCCTGCGCCTGCAGATGGGTGGGTCAGACCAATGGGGCAACATCGTCAACGGCATCGACCTTGGCCATCGCCTGGGGACACCGCAGCTCTACGCCCTCACCTCACCACTGCTGACCACCTCATCGGGCGCCAAGATGGGTAAGTCGATGAATGGAGCAATCTGGCTGAATGCCGAACTGCTGAGCCCCTATGATTTCTGGCAGTACTGGCGCAACACGGAAGATGCCGACGTCGAGCGTTTCCTCAAACTCTACACCACGTTGCCGCTGGACGAGATTGCACGGCTTGCCTCCTCGGGCGGTGCGGAGATCAACGAGACAAAAAAGGTCCTGGCGACTGAAATCACTGCATTGCTTCACGGGCGACAGGCGGCGGAAGAAGCGGCGGAGACCGCGCGCAAAACATTCGAGGAAGGCGCTCTGGCGACCAATCTGCCGACCATCGAGATCGCCACCAGTGAACTTCGAGGCCGGGATCGGCATCCTGACACTTCTCGTCAAGGCAGGGCTTGCCGGATCGAACGGCGAAGCGCGCCGTCATATCCAGGGCGGCGCGGTGCGGCTAAACGACATCGGCATTGCCGACGAAAAGGCGAAGGTCGGAACGTCCGAAGTTACGGCTGACGGCGTGGTCAAGCTTTCTCTCGGCAAGAAGAAGCACATTTTGGTTCGGCCGGTTTAGCACGACGATTGATGCCCATCTCTCCCTTGTGGGGGAGAAAGGATTTTCTTGAAAATCCAAGTGAGGGGATTGCATCTATCGCGCTGAATCCCTCTCTGGCGATTTCTAGCACTTAGCAAGGGCTAAGATGCTGAAATCGCTTTCTCCTCCACAAAGGGGAGATAAGTTTGGCTCTCTACTGAAACTCGAAGATCGAGCGGAAAATGCCGGGCGCAATCACCGAGATCGGGTTGACGGTAATCTGCGGTTGCTTCAGCGGGCCTGACAACTTGTAGGTGATGCCGATCAGCCCGCGGTCCCGTCCGTTCCCAAGCAAAAGCCCGAGAATTGGCAACTCGCCAAAAATGCGGTTGATGCCATAGGCGGGCATGAATGTACCAGTCAGGGACATATTGCCCTGTGGATCGCTGAGCACGCCCTGGAACGTTGTCCCAATGGTCGAGCCACGAATGACGCCATTGGCGAGATTGGTATAGTTCGAACCCTTTTCGATCTGCGAGAAACCGCGATCGAATGTCACTGTAGAAACGTCGATGTTTTTCTGCACCGCATCGTTCAGGCTCGTGCCGTTTGGCGATGTTGAGACCAGTTTTGCAAGACGGGGCTCGTTGACCAGCGTGAAGTTCCGCGCATCAACTTGACCTCGCAACGGACCGTCGCCCTTGGAATCCAGCGCGACGCTGATGGTGCCGCCCGACATCTTGTCATAGAAGCCGAAGAACCGCAGGACCGCGCCGGCATCTTTTGACTGAAGACTAATGGACCGTGCGCCACTTTCAGAACTGTCCGTGGCAATCGCCTTTTGCCCGGATTTCGTTATCGCGTTAAAGGCAAGGCCGGAAACGTTCGAGCCTACTCCTTCATAGGAAAGTGAAACATTGCTGAAGCTTTCCGAATAGAAGCCCGCTACCTCGCCAATGTCCGCATTGACCAGGATACGCTGCTTGCCACCGCTATCGGCGTTCTTTTGTTTCTTGTCCGTGATCTGATTGAGCAACGGCCGCGCATCAAACGAGTCGCCCTTCACATCCACACGATAGCCATACTTGGTCCGGGAGACCTTGACGGCAATATTGTCACCGCGGTTGAGCCTTACATCGCTGAAATCGGCGGAAGTCAGGTCACCGCCTACGACCTTTACGTCGCCGCGCAGGCGGAACGTGTCGCCAGATACATCCAGATCGCGGATATTGACGTTGTCTCCGTCCTGCTGCAGCGCAAATTTGGCACTCGCCTTGACTCCAGCACCCTTGGTCCAACCCAACTGGGCCAACTTGATTTCGGCCTTGGTCAGATCGGCGATGGCAAGCCGCGAGCCATCCGGGGCCTTGTCGATATCAACCGATATCGGCCCCGAAAGCAGCGGGTCGAGCGCTGGAAACAGCGCATTGCGTGTCTTGTCGTCGAGCTGGAGGGTTACGTTCCGTTCGCGTTTGGCTGTGTTGCTTCCCAATGGTTCAAACAATTTGACTTCAGCAGGAATACCATTGAGCTGCGCCTTTGCATCGATGCGTGCCTCGTCTTCGGTGACGAACAGCGTGCCATCCGCGTCCGTGATTGTCTGCCCGTCAATTTTCTTGGCGATTGAAACATCGGACAGAGCCATCTCCGCCGACCACTTCAAACTGCCTTTCGGCGAACGGCGAGTCACCGGGAACGTCACCAGCACATGGGTCTTCACATTGCCCTTGATGTCTTCCGGTGCGAATGGAAGATTCTTCAGGCCGTTGATCGGCTTGAAGCCGATAATTTCGGCCACCGCCGAGGCATCGCCCTCCAGATTGAGATCAAGCTCGGACAAAACCGGCCGCTGCGGTCCCCAGGGAATGATGAGCGTGCCGTTGACAATCCGCGCTTCGCGGTTCTTTGGGGTAAAGGATGAGCCTTTCTCCAGATTGATGGTCGTATAGGCACCGCGCACGTTGATCTTGCCATCCGCATTGCGGACAGGTGGCAGATCACCAACGATATCGAAGCGTGAATTTTCTACCGCAAAATCAACCTGAACCTCGTCAGCCTTTAGCGGCGGCGGTTTTCCCGGACCATCGAACCGGCCGGCGGGGAAAATCACATCGATCCTGCTATCCTTTGCCGTACCGCCATAAAGGTTTTCAAGCACCCAGCGGCGTGCACCTGTGGCAACCCAGATCGGCCATAGCTGCTTGACATGCGCAACTGGCATCTTGGGAATGCGCAGCGCCAGCGTCATGGCCGGCGATCCCTTGCCAAATGTCGCACCCGCCTGTCCGTACAGTTCGCTGTCGGCATTGGTGCGCACGGCAATTTCCGAAACGTCAAGCTGCTTATGTGCTTGGTCATACCGCCCGGCAACCCGCGCATTGAACGCAAGTGCCGGCTCGGTGGAATCCTGCGGGGCCGAGGTGGCCTGCTGCGTGATCAATTCGAACCGGTAGCCGGCGTTTGCCGGCGCGGCGCCATCCGTGGAGCGGGGCTCCGGTCCCACTGCCCCTTCGACAACACCTTTGAACGCCCCGAAATGGATATTGGAAGGTTTGATTTCGACTTTGTCCGTGCCCGATACATGCTCGAAATTGATCTGCGACTCCACCACCATATCGTCAACATTGCCGATCGTAACCGGGCCCTGGCCCACATTGATCGTGCCTCGTATGCGCGCCGGTTCGGATATGGTAGCGGCGGTTCCGTCCAGCTTCACCTCGGCTTGGTTATCATAGGCAAGATACGCTCCATCCGGTTTGATGCCGTCAATATCCGGAACAGGTGCAACGCCAAATTTGCCGCTCAGTGGAATCTCGCTGATCGCCAGGGAAAAGGCCTCAACTTTGGCACCAATCGCCGACCGATCCGCCTGGGCGAAAACCTCGACTTCTTTGCCGCGCCATTCCACCGTGCCCTTGATAGCTACCGGGCCGCCCGTCTCCGAGAGGTCGAGTTTGACGATACGCAGGCGTTCCGGTGCGCCGGCAACCGTGAAATCAAACGACGTATCTGAAATCGTTATGTCGCGTGTCTCGCGCTGATCGAGCAGGGAGACTGCACCTTCGAGACCGGCGAAAATCACATCCGTTGCACCATCGAGATTGACCAGACCGCGGTCATCCATGGGCACCAGCGACATGAAATCGAATGGAACCTGCGAGGTAACCCTGATGTGAGCACCATCGAGTTCGAGTCGCTCGACCCGCACATCGCCGCGCAGGAGAGGCAGCGTAGCCAATCCGATACGCACCGAGCGGACATCGTTGATTTCAATGCCGCGTTTCGTGTCGGCAATATTGACGTTTCGCGCCTCGAGGGCCACGTGGCGGCGCTGATCCAAGGAGATTTGTGCGGATTCGATCGTCGCATCAGCCTCCGGCCCAAGCACTGTCTTGAGCGCCAGCTGTGTGCGCTGCGTCAGCGCTTCGCCGCCCACGCCGACGCGCAGAACCACGAAGGCTATGCCAGCAAGAACGGCAATCAAAATAAGAAATGAGGAAACTGCACCGCAGGCAAACCGCAGACGGGACCGCTTTGGCGGCATCACCACGGGAACCTCGCTTTGTTCGAAAGCCGAAGGGTAATGGTGCAGTTTTGTGAAGTCTCGCTTTGTGAAACGGACTTTTTCCGGTTTCTCTGTCAAATTCCCAAGCCAATTGAGGAATCAATTGGGAAACCGTAGACGATTCCCGTGCCTCTCTATAGTTGCGTAACTGAGGCTCGCATTCAATAATGAAAGAAAGGCATTCCTATGACAGCTTTGGATATCGGCAGCAAAGCCCCCGATTTCACCTTGCCCCGCGACGGCGGCGGCACGATTACCCTTTCAGGTTTACGCGGAAATCCGGTCATCCTGTATTTTTATCCCAAGGACGATACCAGCGGCTGCACGCAGGAAGCGATCGAGTTTTCCGGGCTCAAACCACAATTTGAAAAGCTTGGCGCAAAAGTCATCGGCATGTCGCCGGATCCCGTCAAGAAGCACGACAAGTTCAAGACAAAGCACGACCTCAAGGTTGAGCTGGTTGCCGACGAGGATAAGGCCATCATCGAGATCCTACGGGCTCTGGGTTGAGAAGAGCATGTATGGCCGCAAATATATGGGCGTGGAGCGGACAACCTTCCTGATCGATTCGGACGGCAAGATCGCAAAAGTCTGGAACAAGGTCAAAGTTCCGGGTCATGCGGCCGAGGTGCTCGAAGCAACCAGGACGCTCCGGGCCTAGTTTGCATGTTTCAGTTGAAATTCGGATGAGAATCTCACCTTTGTCAGGGTTTATTAACCCTAACGGAGTGTAATGATTTCACAAATTGAAGCTGCAAAATCGACGGGCGTAGCCGCAATGAAGAAGGTCAAATATCCCAGCATCTTCGGCGCCACGAGAGAACCTCACACGATTATCATCGCACGGGGCGAAACGATCCGTCATTTCACTGTCAGGCCTTGGGCGGCGCTTCTTGGCGGCACCCTCGCCCTCGGCCTCGCCGGCAGCTATCTGCTCGCGACCTCGTATCTTGTCTTCCGTGACGACCTCATCAGCGGCAGTGTCGCGAGGCAGGCCCGCCTGCAGCAGGCGTATGAGGACCGTATTGCAGCCCTGCGCACACAGCTCGACCGCGTTACGAGCCGGCAATTGCTCGACCAGAAATTGATGGATGGCAAAGTTGCCGAACTTGTCCAACGGCAAAAGACCCTGAGCGAACGGCACGAGAAGCTTGCGCCCGTGCTTCAGCGCGCCGGAACAGCCTTGCCGATAGAGCCAGAAACCAACCTTGTCATGGATCGGGACGGCCAGGGCATCGTGCATTCCGAAGAACCGGATGGCTTCTACGGCATTGATCCGATCATTACGGGACCGACCACCTCAACGCGCAAGCCGCCGCCGCGCGATAACAAAGCCAGAACCGGGATAGACAAGGCCGAGATTCTGGATTCCGTCGACCATTCCCTGAACACGATCGAATACCGGCAAGCCAAACAAATACAGACGCTATCGAATAACGCCTATGAAAGCGCCGACAAGATCATGGAAGCGCTGGCGGCAACCGGCGTCAAACCGGTTCTGGATGATGACAAGTGGGGCGCCGGCGGTCCGTTGCTGCTTGCCAGCACAAGTCCCGTAGCCGGATTTGACACCAAGCTTGTGGACCTTGATGAAGCACTTGCACGACTTGAAGGAGCCAAGGCTCTGGCGAAGGCCGTGCCGATCGCCAATCCGGTCCCCGGCATGCCGGTCTCAAGCCCCTTCGGCGCGCGAAGAGACCCGCTTCTCGGCATGATGGCGTTCCACTCAGGCATGGATTTCCGCGCTATTTCCGGAAGTTCTGTACTGGCCACGGCCAACGGGACAGTGACGGCAGCCGACTATACCGGCGGTTATGGCAATATGGTCGAGGTAGACCATGGCAACGGCCTGTCCACGCGCTATGGCCATATGAGCCAGATCCTCGTGAGTGCCGGCCAGCACGTCAATTCGGGCGATGTTCTCGGTAAGGTCGGCAGCACCGGCCGGTCCACCGGCCCTCACCTGCATTACGAGGTTCGCAAGAATGGCAATGCGATCAACCCCGCCAGCTATCTTACGATTGGACGGCAAATCGCGGCGGAACTTTAGGCTGAAGCAGAAACACAAGGGCTGCCGGGATCATGTTGAGCTGGGAGCCGCCTGACGCACGTCAGGCGATGTCTTCCACTTCCGCATCCGTGCCATGCACGCGGTGTGCAAGCGCGGCCTCCATGAACGTGTCGACATCGCCGTCGAGCACATCTTGCGGGCTCGTGCTTTCAACGCCCGTGCGCAAGTCCTTCACCAGCTGGTAGGGCTGCAGCACGTAGGAACGGATCTGGTGACCCCAGCCGATGTCGGTCTTGGAAGCTGAAATTGCATCCGCCGCCTGCTCGCGCTTCTCAAGCTCCGCCTCATAGAGACGTGCGCGCAACATCGACCATGCGGTCGCGCGGTTCTTGTGCTGCGAACGCTCTGCCTGACACTGTACGACGATGCCGGTTGCGATGTGGGTAATGCGAACGGCCGAGATCGGTCGTGTTGACGTGCTGGCCGCCGGCACCGGACGCGCGGTAGGTGTCGATGCGCACATCAGCTTCCGTGACCGCAATATCGATATTGTCGTCGACGACCGGATAAACCCAGATACTCGAAAACGAAGTATGCCGGCGCGCGTTGGAGTCGTATGGCGAAATACGCACCAGCCGGTGCACGCCGGACTCCGTCTTCAGAAGGCCGTAGGCATTGTGTCCCTTGACGAGAATGGTCGCGGACTTGATGCCCGCCTCTTCGCCGTAATGCACTTCGAGCAGTTCGACCTTCATTCCTTTGCGTTCGGCCCAGCGCGTATACATGCGCAGGAGCATCGATGCCCAGTCCTGACTTTCCGTGCCGCCAGCACCGGAATGCACTTCGAGATAAGTGTCATTGGCATCCGCTTCGCCGGAAAGCAGTGTGTCGATCTGACGGCGATCGACCTCCTGCTTGATGCTGCGAATGGCTTCTTCCGCCTCGGCGACGATCGACTTGTCATCCTCCTCCTCGCCCATGGCGATGAGTTCGATGTTGTCTTCCAGAGACTGGGTCAAGGCACGGATTGAGTTGATGCTGTCTTCCAGCTGCTGGCGCTCGCGCATCAGTTTCTGGGCTTCCTGCGCGTCATTCCAGAGAGATGGGTCTTCGGCAAGCTGATTCAGATAGCCTAAGCGTTTGATTGAGGTATCCCAGTCAAAGATGCCTCCTCAGCAGGCTTATGGCCTGCTTGATCTCGTCGACCAGCGTCTCAATTTCGGCGCGCATTGGCTGTCCGTTCCTTCTTGTCTTTTTATGGCTTTCAGATTTCGGCGGACCATATTGACTGGTCCGCTTCGATGTAAAGTCTTCAGCGTTCCACGAAATGCGGAAGGGAAGCGGCTAAAACAGCCCGCCGCCGCCACCCTGCAGGGCACGATTGACGTTGGGAGATTGCACCCCAACCGGCGACCCTTCTGAGAATGTATCCATGCCGATTACGGAATAACTGTCCGCAGGTCCCGTACCCGGCTTGAACGCTTCCATGATGACATTCGGGCCGTCAGGAGATGCGCGCATGCCCGTCTTTCGGTCGATCGGAATAACTGTCATGCCTTCCGGAACGCGAAAATCAACGGAACGCTGGCCCTGGAGCGCAGCCTCTGCAAAGTCCCTGAACACCGGAGCAGCAAGACCGCTACCGGTAAAGCCTTTGCCCATCGGAACGGGCGTGTCGTAACCAAGATAGACACCAAAAACGAGATCCGGCGTGAAACCGATGAACCATGCATCCTTTTCGTCATTGGTGGTGCCGGTCTTGCCGGCGATCGGACGATTGAGGCTCTTAAGGATAGTCGCAGTACCGCGCTGAACGACACCCTCCATCATCGAGGTGATCTGATAGGCCGTCATCGGATCAAGCACCTGATCGCGATCGTCGATGAGTTCCGGTTCAGGCTGATCCTTCCATTCGGCGGCCGAGCAGTTCTCGCACTTGCGCTCGTCGTGTTTGAAGACGGTCTTGCCATACCGGTCCTGGATTCGATCGATCATCGACGGCGTTATCTTGCGCCCGCCATTGGCGATGATCGAATAGCCGGTGACCATGCGCAGAACAGTCGTCTCACCCGAACCGAGCGCCATTGCAAGCACGGGCAGCATCTTGTCATAAATGCCGAAACGCTCGGCATATTCGGCGACCAGCTTCATGCCCATGTCCTGGGCAAGCCGAACGGTCATCAGATTGCGCGATTGCTCAATGCCATAACGCAATGTCGATGGACCGGCGAACTTTCCACCATAATTCTTGGGAGCCCAAATACCGAGGCTGCCGCCCTGGTCAACCGAGATCGGTCCATCGAGCACCACCGAAGCCGGCGTATAACCATTGTCGAGTGCCGCGGAATAGACGAACGGCTTGAAAGATGAGCCCGGCTGACGCATCGCCTGCGTTGCCCGATTGAATTCTGATTCGGCAAACGAGAAGCCGCCAACCATGGCCAGCACGCGACCAGTATGCGGATCCATCGCTACCGCGCCGCCCTCGATCTTCGGGACTTGATGGAGATCAAACGCCGTATCGCTGCCTTCTTTCTTCTGGACGAAAATCACATCGCCGACGTTGAAGATATTTTCCAGCGTTTTAGCCGTGGTGCGCTTTTCATTACTGAGCAATCGGAACGCCCATTTAATGTCCGCGGCATCAATAGTGCCCTTCTTGCGTTCATTGACAAGCTTGTCCGAGGTTTCCCGTTCCGGCTGCAGGCCGATAATCGCCTGTTCCGGCGTGACTTCCAGGACCACGGCCAATTGCCAATCCGGCACGTCGGAAAATGCCTTGATTTCAGAGAGCGGAATTCCCCAATCGCCATTGGTCGAAATTGTCTTGTAGGCACCCCGGTAGCCCCGCGCCTCATCATATTTGAAGAGACCTTGTTGAAGCGCTGCGCGGGCCTGAACCTGCATTTTCGGATCGAGGGTCGTGCGGACTGACAATCCACCTTCATAAAGGGCATTCTCGCCGTAGCGGGCGATGATCTGGCGGCGTACTTCCTCGGCGAAATACTCCGAAGCGAAAAGATAGTTGCCGGTATGGCGCGGCGTGACGCCCAAAGGCTCTGCCTTTGCTTCTTTCGCTTCCTCCATGGTTACATAGCCGTTCTCAGCCATGCGATCGATGACCCAGTTGCGGCGCTCGACCGCCCGTTCGGGTTGGCGGAACGGGTGGTAATTGGAAGGCCCCTTGGGCAGCGCGGCAAGATAGGCAACCTCGGCGACAGTCAGTTCGTTGACCGATTTGTTGAAATAAGTCAGCGCAGCGCCGGCGATGCCATAGGAATTCAGACCAAAGAAAATCTCGTTGAGATAGAGTTCGAGAATGCGGTCCTTGGAATAGGCTTGCTCGATGCGGAAGGACAGAATCGCTTCCTTGACCTTGCGTCCGATGGTTTGGTCGTTGCTCAACAGGAAGTTCTTCGCCACCTGCTGGGTAATGGTCGATGCCCCCACGGGCCGCCGGGAACCCCAATTCTGGATATTGGTCATCACGGCGCGGGCAAGGCCGCCGATATCAACACCCGGATGCTGGTAGAAGTTCTTGTCTTCCGCTGAAATGAACGCAGCCTTTACCCGGTCCGGCACAGCCTGAATTGGCAAGTAAAGCCGGCGCTCGCGCGCAAACTCCGCCATAAGCTGGCCATCCGATGAATGGATGCGCGTCATCACTGGCGGCTCGTATTTCGCCAGAACCTCGTAATCAGGCAGATCCTTCGATATGCTGACGACGTAAAGCGCAACGGCAGCTGCTCCCAGCAGCGCCATCACTGTGCCGATTCCGAAAAAATATCCGATCAAGCGTATCATTTGTATCCGGAACCCATTTCACCTGTTGGCACGTATAAAATCAATGCATGCTCTCGATCCATGCAGATTGCGATGCGGGAATGACCAACCTTAAGGGTTTTCCCGGTCCGGCAACCACTTAGTGCAATGCCGAAAGCTCGTCGATGCAATTGAGCGACAAATGTGACAAAGGCAAGGAAAACTCGTTTCCCTTTACAATTTAAATACCAAATGTGGAGTTTCGGCAACGGAGAGGCCTGTGATTTTTTCACAACCCTAACGTGCAGGAATCCTCAGTTTAGCGCACCGGCCGTCTTCATCCCGGCATATTCACCGACAGCAGCCGCCAGTCGTTGCGCAACATGGCTGCGCCAGGCCGGATCGAGCATCAGTTTCTCATCTTCCTGATTGGAGAGATAACCGATCTCCACCAGAACGGACGGAACATCCGGCGCGCGCAGGACCTGGAAACCGGCGAACCTATGCGGATTGTTGATCATGGTGACGTCTTTCTTGAGGGACTTCACCACCGTCTTGGCGAAGCTTAATGAGAATGTGTGCGTCTCCCGGCGCGTCAGATCCATAAGAATATCCGCAATTTCCGGTGTTTCATTGTCGAAAGTGATACCGGCCACCGCGTCTGCTCGATTCTCGCGATCCGCCATGGCCCGCGACTCGGCATCGGAAGCCTTGTCTGACACTGTGTAAACCGTAGCACCGCGAATGCTGCCCCGATTGATCGTATCGGCATGTATCGAAATGAACAGATCGGCCTCGTACTGCCGGGCAATTCGCACACGCTCCGACAACCGCAGGAATGTGTCGTCGTTGCGAGTCATTTCGACGCGGATTCCAGGTAACTTGCCGAGTTCATCGCGCAACTGCTGCGCGAACATCAGTGTGACATTTTTCTCAAGACTCCCGCTGCCGCTTTCCGCGCCGCTATCGATACCCCCATGTCCCGGATCAACGACAACCGTGAACGGCTTCGGTCCCTTGCTGACCTCGTTGGCGGCGGCGCTCGCGATGCGGTCACCTTTCGGAGCCACAACCGTTGAAGCTGTCGTCTGGTTCTGTGCCTTCAGGGCGTCCGCGAACTTCTGGTCCGACGAGGCCACGAGGTCGGCCACAAGCCGATAGCCGGGGCTATTGTCATTCTTGATCACGTCAAGCCGCTCGACCACAAATGGGCCCTTGAGCGTGAAGATCAGTCTGGAACGTGAATCGTCGATCATGCCATAGCGCACATCCGTGATCAGACCACGCGACTCGATTGATTTCTTGTCGAAGGCGAAAACGGTTTTCGGCAGATCAATCGCCAATCGGTGCGGCTCGCCAAGCAGCATCGTCGATACTTCGGGTTCATGATCGAAATTGATGACAACGCGCGTACGCAGCTCGTCGCCAGCGGCCTGATAGGTCAGAGCCGCCAGATCATCGGCTGCATGTCCGTTATTCCCCGCCTGTGCAAAGGCAAGAAAACCAAAGAATGCAGCCATGAATATTCGACAGATCACACTCACCTCTTTGTCGTTCGAAGCTATCGGGCAGGCGTTTCCCGATGCACACCTTGTATCAGACCGGGCACGCATTGGCACTCTGCCCGGGACATACTATCTATGACTATTAGGTAAGGAACCATGGTTAATAATGTCTTATGCAAGCTTATCTGGCGGGCGCGTCGATGACACGATTATGAAGAAGGCCTTGTCATTACGCGACACACCTCCTAAAAGCAAAGGTGGGTTACTTTCCGCCCCCGGAATCAGGCTCTTTGATGTCACGGCGAACGACCGGTTGACACCGACGGCAGAGGTACGGAGCGGCGATGCGAAGCTTCGCTGTAGGTAACCGATAAAGAATTTGGCGCGAGCGGACAGGGATTGTCAGCAGCGCTTTTGTAACGGCAGATCGCGCAGACAAGGCGCGTGGAGCCAGCCCTTTCGAGGGTGTTAACGCATAACCCCAAGAATCATTCCGATTTTTGGATAAGGATTATGCGCAACGTTAATTGTTATTGCGTCCTTTGTGCGTCCAAAAAAGAACGCACGGCGCAGTAACTGGGTCGGCATTGCAAACAAGCGTGCCATTCGTGAGGTCGTTTCGTCAGGAACAGGAATGTTTGGTACAGACGTGATTTTAACCGGCTTGCAAGCCGCGGCTGCCCGAGGGCAGCTCCGCGCGATGCCGTGTCTGTCTGTTTCTGCGAACTTTAATAAATCCGGCAAATGTGAAGACGCGGCTCCAGGAACCTTACGGGTGTCCTGGCTGCCCCGCGTCGACAGCGTTTTAGCCGGGGAGAAGAATTATAATGTCGGACAAAATGCTAATCGACGCCTCCCACCAGGAGGAAACACGCGTTGTCGTGGTTCGCGGCAACCGGATTGAAGAATTTGACTTTGAATCGGAACACAAGAAACAAATCAAAGGCAATATCTACCTGGCGCGTGTTACGCGCGTAGAACCGTCCCTTCAGGCTGCATTCGTTGAATATGGCGGCAATCGCCACGGCTTCCTCGCATTCAGCGAAATTCACCCAGATTATTACCAGATCCCAGTCGCCGATCGTCAGGCTCTGATAGAGGCCGAGGCAGAAGCTGCCAGCCAGGATGAAGATCATGAAGAGCATGCAAACGAGCAGCGCAGCCGTGATCGCAACGATCGCAGCTCACGCAATCGCCGCCGCGGCCGTCGTGGTCCGAGGCAGAATGACGATTCGGTAAAGCTTGAAGCTTCCGACGAGGAAAACGTCAGTGAGTCCGGCGACGATTACGGGGCAACTGAACACGCCGCCGCGGACGAATCGGCTGATGACAGCTCGTCCGGGGAGAGCAGTGGCCAGACACGCGCAGCATCGATCGACGCGGATGTGATTTCGGAAGCCATCGTTGTCGAGGCGGATGACGCAACCGGGAGCGAGTCCGAAGAAAGGCCCGCATCCGACGCCGGTGATCACCGTTCGAGAAGGTCCAGGGGCCGTTCTAACGAAGACAAGGACGAGGTGCACGACGAACTTGATGAAGTCGAGTCCGTTGGAGCCGAGGATGCGATGGAGGAGGTACCGACGCATCAGCGCTTTCAGCGCCGTCAGTACAATATCCAGGATGTCATCAAGCGCCGGCAGATCCTGCTGGTTCAGGTTGTCAAGGAAGAGCGTGGCAACAAAGGCGCGGCTCTTACGACGTACCTCTCGCTTGCAGGCCGTTATTCCGTATTGATGCCGAACACTGCACGTGGCGGTGGCATTTCGCGCAAGATAACCAGCATTCAGGACCGCAAGCGTCTGAAGGATATCGTCAAGGATCTCGAAGTGCCGAAGGGCATGGGCGTAATCCTGCGCACTGCCGGTGCCATGCGTACCAAGCCGGAGGTCAAGCGCGATTACGAATACCTGATGCGCTTGTGGGAGAACGTCCGCAGTCTCACCCTCGCATCAACTGCACCTACCCTCGTCTACGAAGAAGGCAGTCTGATCAAGCGCTCGATCCGCGACCTCTACAACAAGGATATCACCGAAATCCTCGTTGCCGGCGAGAACGGATATCGCGAGGCCAAGGACTTCATGCGCATGCTCATGCCGAGCCACGCCAAGGTCGTTCAACCCTATCGCGAATTGACGCCGATCTTTGCTCGCAATGGTATCGAAGCGCAGCTGGACCGCATGCTGCAGCCGCAGGTGACGCTCAAGTCCGGCGGCTACATCATCATCAATCAGACTGAGGCGCTGGTGGCAATCGATGTCAACTCCGGCCGCTCGACCCGCGAACATTCCATCGAAGACACTGCCTTGCAGACGAGATCTTGAAGCAGCGGATGAAGTTGCGCGTCAACTTCGATTGCGCGATCTTGCCGGGCTGATCGTCATCGATTTCATTGACATGGAAGAGAACCGCAACAACCGCGCGGTGGAAAAGCGGATGAAGGATTGTCTGAAAGATGATCGCGCCCGCATTCAGGTCGGCCGGATCTCGCATTTCGGTCTTCTTGAGATGTCGCGCCAGCGCATCCGCGCCAGCGTTCTTGAAAGCACGACCCAAGTGTGCGCCATGTGCGGCGGCACAGGCCACGTGCGCTCCGCGTCCTCCATCGCTCTGCACGTCATGCGGTCGATCGAGGAATATCTGCTGCGCCACTCCCAGAACAATATCATTGTTCGTACGACGGTCGCGACTGCTCTCTATGTCCTCAACCACAAGCGACAGAACCTCGCCGATCTCGAGACACGCTTTGGCCTGACCATAAGCATAGAAGCAGACGACAGCGTCGGTGCCCAGCATTTTGCCATCGACAAGGGTTCTCTGGCGCTCGGACCGATCATTCCGCTGACCGAGACACCGACGATCGGCATCGCCGATGATTTCGATGAAACCGACCCGGTCGTCGAAGATGCGGATGAGGACGTCACAGAAGCCCAGACGGGCGAACCTGTGAGAACCGCCGACAATGACGATGCATCGCGTAAGCGCAGACGCAAGCGGCGTCGTCGCGGTGGTCGCGATCGCCAGGAATCAGCCGGCGCGGAGCAAGGCCAGTCAGTCCGTAGCGACGACGATGCCGATGATGCCGACCAGCCTCCGGTTGAAGGCGAGGATGCTGCTGCTACCAAAGCACGCGAGGAAGAAAACGAGCGTCGCAAGAAGCGCCGCCGCGGGCGTCGTGGCGGTCGCAAGAACAAGCGCGATGGCGACGATACGGACAGCCGGGTCGCCGCTAAGATCGTTCCGGACGCCGAGCCGGTGTTTGTGTCGATCCCGTTGCCGGATTTTGCCAAGCCAAAGACGATCGAAGCGATCGCCGATGCGGCAGAGGCAGCATCCGTGTTTGTGACCGCAGAGGCGCTTGTCACCGACGCACCAGCAGTGATCGACGAAGCTCCCGCGAAGAAACCCGTCAAACGCAAGTCTCGCGCCAAGGCGGCAATTGAAGCGGCCGAAATCGCCGTCGCCGAGGTCCTTGCCGAAGCGGAATTGAAAGCACCGGCCAAACCGAAACGCGCACCGCGCAAGTCGGCAAAAAAAGTAGAGGCCGTTGAAGCAGTTGCTGACGAAGCGACTTCCGCTGTGGAAGCGCCTCAAACAGCTCCTGTGCAAACGCAGCCTGAGCCGGAACCGGAGCAACCCGCACCGGCGCCCGAACCAAAGAAGGTCGAGGAGAGCAAGCCAGTTGTTACCTCCTCCACCGCGAAGGAAAAGAAAAACGAAGGTGAACCGGCGCCCAAGCGTGGCTGGTGGCAAAAGAAGGGCTTCTTTTGAGCTTCAAAAGCCCATCATGAATAAACGACATGAAGAACCGGCATCATTGCCGGTTCTTCTTTATCGAGATCTGTCAATTGCTTGCTGACGCCGCAGATTTGCCGGAATAGGCTGGCTTCACAAAGTGGGGAGCGTTACAAGCCTCTCTTTCTTTCAAATGTCGATTTGGGTACGAATAGGACATGATTGCATTCCAAAAGATCAGTTCAAGTCAATCGATTGCTGCGGCGATGCGCAGTCTCCTTACCCTACTCACCGCGTGCGCGCTGGCTATCGGGCAAACGTCTGTCGCCAGGGCTCAATCGAGATCCGTGCCAATCGTTCGTGATGCGGAGATTGAGGCACTGGTCACCGATTATGCTACTCCCATCGTCAAGACGGCGGGCCTTGGCAAGCAGGCAATCCGCATTGTCCTGGTCAACAACCCCAGTTTCAACGCGTTTGTCGACGGCCGCCGCATTTTCATTAACACCGGTGCCCTGCTCCAGGCCGAAACGCCTAACGAAATCATCGGTGTTCTCGCGCATGAGACTGGTCATCTTGCCGGCGGTCACCAATTCAAGCTTCGAGAACAACTGGCTAATGCCAAGACCATGGCTGTCGTGGCAGGTTTGCTCGGAGCAGGCGCTATGGTTGCCGGTGCCGCCAGCCGCCAGGGCGGGCTCGCGCAGGCTGGCGCGGGCGCCGCCATGGGTGGTACGGAAGTCGCCATGCGAAGCTTGCTCAACTATCAGCGGACGGAAGAGATGGCGGCAGACCGTTCCGCCATCACCTACCTTGCAAGCACCGGACAATCCGCCAAGGGCATGCTGACGACGTTTGAACGTTTTTCCAGCGCGCTGTCGCTGACCGGTACACGCATGGATCCGTATCGGATCAGTCACCCCTTGCCGCGAGAACGCATTGCCAATCTTGAAACACTGGCGCGGGCGAGTCCCTACTTCGACAAGCTGGACAGCCCTGCCTTGCAACAGCGTCACGACCTCATGCGCGGCAAAATCGCCGCCTATACCGGTGGCGGAGCCAGTGTCCTGCAGACATTCCGCAAGGACCCGCGCAATATCGGCGCACGTTACGGCGATGCTATTGCGACGTATCTCAACGGTTCTTCGCAATCAGCACTTTCTAAGATCGATGCGCTGATCAAGGAACAGCCGAAGAACCCTTATTTCCAGGAAATAAGGGGGGGAAATTCTGCTGAAGCAAAATAAAGCGGCGGATGCGGCTACAGCATTTCAAAAGGCCGGCACACTCGATTCTGCGTAAGTCCAGCCTGATCCGCATGAGCTATGGCCGGGCATTGATGCTAACGGGAACGCCAGCCAATCTGAAGGCGTCGATTAACGAAATCAAGGCAGGTATCGGCCGGGACCGCGAGTCTCCTGCTGGTTACGGTTACCTGGCGCAAGCCTATGGCCAACTGGGTGACATGCCCCGTTCCGATCTGGCCAGTGCGGAAGAAAAATACTATTCCGGCAAGATCCAGGAAGCGCAAATCTTTGCTACTCGCGCACAGCGTGGCTTGAAAAAGTGGCTCACCCGAGTGGATACAGGCTCAGGATATCATCAGCACCAAGACCAAGCGCAAGTGAGACGCGGCAGTCCGCGTTCGTTGCAAAACAGGATTTGAAAAGGACAGTTCACTATGACAAAAGTCACTCTGGTTGCTGCAGCCGCCGGTCTTGCCGGCGTTGCTGCGCTCGCTCTCGGCTACCAGGCGGGGCGGACTGACTTGGTCAGCGCTGCACCTGACATGTCAACGATCACGGCCGCGACCACAGACCGGGCAGAAATTGAAGGGATCGTGCGGAACTACCTCATCAACAATCCCGAGGTAATGATCGAAGTCCAAACAGCTCTCAACGCCAAGCAGGAGGCAGCTCAGAAGGAAGCCTCGACGCAGGTTATCAGCGAAAACAGGGACAAGATCTTTCTGTCGCCGATGGACGCCGTCTTCGGCAATCCGAATGGTGACGTGACGATCGTCGAGTTTTTCGACTACAATTGCGGCTATTGCAAAAAGGCATTGCCGGACATGGATGCGCTACTGCAGAGCGATCCGAACCTGCGCTTCGTCATGAAGGAATTCCCGATCCTTGGTGCGGATTCAACTCGTGCGCATATTGTTGCAAAGGCATTCAAGGCGGTGATGCCAGATAAATACCTTGAGTTCCACCGTGATCTGCTGGGCGGTGAGGGTCGCGCGACTGAAGAATCCGCGATGGCGATTGCGGTCAAACTTGGCGCCAGTGAGGCACAGCTACGCGAGAAGATGAAGTCGCCTGAGGTTACGCAGGCTTTCCGCGACAACTATGACCTGGCGAACAGCCTGAGCATCACCGGCACACCGTCATATGTCGTAGGCAATGAGGTTGTTCCTGGTGCACTTGGCGCCGACGCGCTGGCCGAGAAGATCAGCCATATTCGCAACAAATAGAGTTAATATTTACTTCTGCCTGCGAAAACCCTTTGTGGACAAGCAATAACGTGACTTTGCAGGCTTTTCGCTTGCCGATAAGCCGTCTATATGGGACCAGAACCTCGAACCGTCCGGTACATCATGAAGCAGCAGATTTTCATCCTCAACGGCCCGAACCTCAACATGCTTGGAAAGCGTGAACCGGGGATCTATGGCGCCGCGACATTGAGCGATATCGAGGCTTTGTGCCGTGCAGAAGGTGAGTCCCTCGGGGTTGAAATCATCTTTCGCCAGTCCAATCATGAGGGTGATCTGGTCAGCTGGATTCAGGAAGCAGGCGAGCAGAAGGCATTGGTATTGATCAATCCCGCCGCCTACACGCATACATCCATCGCATTGCATGATGCCATCCGCGCGGCCGCTGTCACGCTGGTGGAAGTTCATCTTTCCAATATTCACGCGCGCGAGTCATTCCGTCATCACTCTTACGTTTCCCCTTTGGCTAAAGGGGTGATATGTGGCTTCGGGGTCGATGGCTACGTGATGGGCCTGCGCGCACTCATCAAGCTGGCGGCGTCGCAATAGCGCAGACCGCCAAATAGAAATAAGGGGCTTGAAAAAGCATGGCTAGCAGAAACACCGGGATCGACAAGGTCATGATCCGCGATCTTGCGGAAATCCTGAACGAGACGGACCTCACCGATATCGAGATCGAACAGGGCGACCTTCGCATTCGCGTTTCGCGGCAGGTCACGGTTCAGGCTGCAGCGCCTCAGGCGGTCTACGCACAAGCCCCCGCTGCCGCTCCTGTTGCTCCGGCGGCTGCCGCACCGGCCAGCGATCCATCGAAGAATGCCATTCCGTCGCCTATGGTCGGGACTGTTTATCTTGCGCCCGCGCCGGGCGCGCGCGACTTCATACAGGTTGGAACGCAGGTCAAGGAGGGCCAGACGCTTCTGATCATCGAAGCGATGAAGACAATGAACCAGATCCCCTCGCCGCGCGCCGGTACTGTTACCGCCATCCTCGTCACCGATAGCCAGCCAGTCGAATACGGCGAGTTGCTGGTTGTGATCGAGTAAGGGCCAGATCGAGAGCGTGATGTTTCAGAAAATTCTCATAGCCAATCGTGGCGAAATTGCTCTGCGCGTCCTGCGTGCGTGCAAGGAACTCGGCATCCAGACAGTCGCCGTGCACTCGACTGCCGACGCTGACGCCATGCATGTCCGCCTAGCCGACGAGAGCGTCTGTATCGGCCCGCCTCCTTCGCGCGAAAGCTATCTGAATATCCACCAGATTGTTGCTGCCTGCGAAATTACCGGCGCAGATGCGATCCATCCTGGTTACGGTTTCCTTTCGGAAAACGCCAAGTTTGCTGAAATCCTTGAGGCCCATAACATCACTTTTATCGGCCCGACCGCTGCGCATATCCGCGTCATGGGCGACAAGATCGAGGCCAAGCGGACCGCAAAACGTCTCGGCATTCCGGTCGTTCCCGGTTCGGATGGCGGCGTCACCGACGACAAGGAAGCAGCCCGCATCTGCGCCGAGATCGGTTATCCGGTCATCATCAAGGCCTCAGCCGGCGGCGGTGGCCGCGGCATGAAGGTCGCGCTGAATGAGGACGAGCTGTCGATTGCGCTGTCGACTGCGCGCTCCGAGGCTGGTGCCGCCTTCGGCGACGATGCGGTCTATATCGAGAAGTACCTGCAGAAACCGCGCCATATCGAAGTCCAGGTCATGGGCGACGGCAATGGCAAGGCTGTGCATCTCGGCGAACGCGACTGTTCGTTGCAGCGCCGCCACCAGAAGGTATGGGAAGAGGCCAACTCACCTGCCCTCAATTCCGATGCACGCGAGCGGATCGGCATGATCTGCGCCAATGCCATGGCCGACATGGGATATCGCGGCGCCGGTACCATCGAGTTTCTCTACGAGAATGGCGAGTTCTATTTCATTGAAATGAACACCCGCCTTCAAGTCGAGCATCCCGTGACCGAAGCCATCACCGGCATTGATCTCGTCCACGAACAGATCCGTGTCGCCTCCGGCGGCGGACTGTCGGTAACCCAGGAAGACATCCGTTTCTCCGGCCATGCCATCGAATGCCGCATCAACGCCGAAGACCCGCGGACCTTCACGCCTTCACCTGGCAAGATCACTCATTTCCATACGCCCGGTGGTCTCGGCATTCGTGTCGATTCCGGTGTTTATACGGGCTACAAGATCCCGCCATACTACGACAGCCTCATCGGCAAACTGATCGTCCACGGCCGCAACCGGGTTGAATGCATGATGCGTCTGCGGCGGGCCCTGGATGAGTTCGTTGTCGACGGGATCAAGACGACCCTGCCGCTTTTTCAGGATTTGATCAACAATCCCGACATTGCCAACGGTGATTATGATATTCATTGGCTCGAGAAATATCTGGCTGGCGATACAGCTGACACAGCAGAAGAATAGGTATGTCGGGTAGAGACCCGGAAGAGATATTCAGAATTGACCCCGCATTGCTGTTGCGCGCCTACGCAACCGGGGTCTTTCCTATGGCCGAAGAGGCAGACAACCCCGAAATCTTCTGGGTACGTCCGGAAAAGCGCGGCATCATCCCCTTTGAGAATTTTCATGTATCACGCAGCCTGCGCAAGGTTGTCCGCCAGGCGCGTTTCGACATTCGCTATGATACGGATTTCGCCGGCGTCATTGACGGCTGCGCCAGCGGTAGCGGCGAACGCGCCCGCACCTGGATCAATGCCCCCATCCGCGAGGCGTATGGCAAGCTGTTCGAACTTGGCTATTGCCACACGGTCGAAGCATGGCACGACGGAAAGCTGGCCGGCGGGCTCTATGGCATCGCCTTGGGTTCGGCCTTTTTCGGCGAGAGCATGTTCTCACGCGAACGGGATGCATCGAAAGTCTGCCTCGTCCATCTCGTCGGCCATCTGATCGACAAAGGCTTCACGCTGCTCGACACCCAATTCACCACCAATCACCTGGAGACTTTTGGTGCGGTCGAGATCCCGCGACGGCAGTACCAGAAAATGCTGGAAAATGCTTTGGCCCAGCCGGCTGAATTCTAGAGCAACATAACCATCACATTGCCGTGCTAGCCTGGAGCATTCCCGCCAGCGCTTAGTGCAATCCAATAAATTTTTGCCGGGATGTCGGACTGACTGCCTGACGTTCGTCCTTGGACCGGGAAGACCCCAACCACAAAAGGAGACCTGCCGTGAAAATCAACCCATATCTGCTTTTTGACGGTCAATGCGAACAAGCATTCAAGTTTTACGAAGACGTTTTAGGTGGCAAGATCGAGGCCATGATCCGATTTGACGAAATGCCGGAGAGCGGCGATCATTCGCCCGAATCCGCAAAGAAAATCATGCATGTATCGCTGAAGTTCGGCGACAACGTTCTGATGGGATCGGACGATCCTTCTCCCAATTTCCAGAAGGCACAAGGCATGAGCGTTGCCCTTCACACGGACACCCCAGGCGAGGCCGAAAGCCTGTTCGCCGCGCTGTCAAAGGACGCTACAACCGTCATACTGCCGATCACCGAAACGTCTTGGGCGCTACGGTTTGGCATGCTTGTCGATCAATTCGGCACACCGTGGATGGTCAACTGCCCGAAGGCCGGCTGACGGGCCACCTCACAATGGCCCTGGTCCGCACCGGCGTAGCGGGGCCTACCCCTTGTCAGGCGCGGGAACGTCGGACTTCTGCTTGCAGCTCTTCAGCCAGACGTCATAGACAGGATGCTCCACGGCGTTGAGGCCGGGACTGTCGGCAAACATCCAGCCGGAGAAAATCCGGCGGATTTTGCGGTCGAGCGTGATTTCATCCACTTCGACAAACGTATCCGTCTTCGGTGCTTCCGTATCGGGACGCGTATAACAGGCGCGCGGCGTCAGCTGCAGCGCACCGAACTGCACGGTCTCGTCGATATAGACGTCGAAGGTCGTGATACGGCCTGTAATCTTGTCGAGACCGGAAAAGACGGCAATTGGATTGGTAATCTTTTCGTCGGCCAAGGCCCGCGCCGCAAGTGTCGCGGGGATCATTCCAGCGATCAGTCCGGCTGCAACAAGGCGAATCTTCTGACGGAAGAGAAAGGACAGAGTCGAACGGATCATTTCACTTCCGGTTTCAGCTGTTGCCAAGGGAGACTGCGATTCCAGCCCGTCGATAATGACCAATTGTGGCAGAAGAAGATCGGATCAAGAACCGGGCGTCCAGGCGTCGTAATCACCTGTCACGGTCGGGCGATTGTCGCCATGTGCAATCGAACCCTTCGGACGGTATGCGGCTGCTGAGCCGGTTAGATTAGGCTGGTGATTCGTTTCCCAGCCATATGGCTTGTAGTCTTCGCGGGAAGGAGGCGTTTCAACCCTGTGATGCATCCATCCGTGCCAGCCAGCAGGAATGGCCGACGCTTCGGCGTAGCCATTGTAGATCACCCAGCGGCGCTTGCGGCCCTCGGAATCGAACGTGCCTTCATAATAGACGTTGCCGAACTGGTCTTCGCCGACCTTGGTACCCTTGCGCCAGGTGAAGAAGCGCGTACCGAGCGTCTGTCCATTCCACCAGGTGAAAAACTGAGTAAAGAAGGTCTTCATGGCAATCCTCGAACGATGTCGTTCAATCCATACTACTATGGCAACTCAACGGTTTATGGCCGTATCATTGCGCGATAGCAAGGGTCAAGTTGACGCGCGAGCAGGTTCCAGCCTTAACTTGAAACCCGCATGGGTCTTTTCAAATCCGAGCCTCTCATAAAAGCGGTGCGCATCGGGACGTTTGGCATTTGATGTCAATTGCACCAGCGCAATACCGCGCTCTCGAGCGACATCAAGGCAGTGGTTGATCAACCGCGCACCGATGCCCCTGCTGCGCATGTCAGCGCGCGTTTGCACGGCCTCGATGGCCATTCGCCTCGTTCCGCGCCCGGTAAGCGAGGTAATGAAGGTCACCTGCGCGGTAGCAACGATTTCATCTTTTAGAACGCCAACAAACAGGAGATCATTCGGGCTCGCCTGGATCGCTGCAAAAGCACTTTCGTAAAGCGGTAAAGCCGCCGGATCAGTCGTATCACCATGGCCTCCAATGGAATCATCGGCAAATAACTCGACTAAAGCCGGCAGATCTTTGCGCACGGCCTGCCTAAACATCAGTTCCGTATCAATTGTCACGGTGCCAGCTCATACCCGGTCAGCGATTTCTCCAGCACTACGGCGGAGATGCCCGAATTCGGCTCGCCCCAATTGTCGATGCGGCCATTGGTGCGTTCGAATCCCCTGCTTTCATAAAATCTGATAGCGTTTTGATTCTGCTCGATAACTTCAAGCTGCAGCGCAAAGACGCCGGGGAAAGCACTTTCGACCTCGGCCAGAAGCAGCGATCCGACGCCCTGCTTTTGATGTTCGGGATGGACGTAGAGCTGGTTGAGGATCGACAGCTTGTGATCCTTCTGGGATGCGTAGGCCATGCCCAGAATGTCGGCGCCATCGTCAGCGATGATGAATTCCGAATAAGGCTTGGCCAACTGCTTCTTCAAAGCGTCCAGCGAGTGATAGCGATCGGTGATCGCGTTGACTTTCTCAACCCCGTAGACATCGTCATAGGTCGCGTGCCAGGTTTCGACCAGCATGTCGCGCACAGCATTCAGATCTTCTTTCGTAGCGCTGCGGACCCACATCTATTCGACGATCCCGAGCTTGGACTTGACCAGATCGCTGAGGACTTGCGGATTGGCCTTGCCGCCCGTCGATTTCATCACCTGTCCGACAAACCAGCCGGCGAGGCTGGGCTTTGCCTTGGCCTGCTCGACCTTGTCCGGATTGGCAGCAATAACGTCGTCGATCGCTTTTTCGATCGCACCGGTGTCCGTAACCTGCTTCATGCCGCGGCTTTCAACCAGCTCGCGCGGGTCACCGCCCTCATTCCAGACGATCTCGAATAGATCCTTGGCGATCTTTCCCGAAATCGTGCCTTCCTTGATAAGGTCGATCACTGCGCCAAGCTGCGTCGGCGAAACCGGCGATTCCTCAATGCCCTTGCCAGCCTTGTTCAACGCACCGAGCAGATCATTGATCACCCAGTTGGCGGAAAGCTTGCCATCCCGCCCATTGGCTACCGCCTCGTAGTAATCGGCAATCGCCTTCTCGGTCACGAGGATCGACGCATCATAGACAGACAGGCCCAGCTCAGAGACCAGGCGGGCTTTCTTGTCGTCCGGCAACTCCGGCAGATCGGCCTTCAGCTCATCGACATATGCCTGCTCGAATTCGAGCGGCAGTAGATCGGGATCGGGGAAATAGCGATAATCATGCGCCTCTTCCTTGGAACGCATGGAGCGTGTTTCGCCCTTCACCGGGTCGAACAGCCGTGTTTCCTGATCAATCGACCCGCCGTCTTCGAGGATCGCGATCTGACGACGCGCTTCGTACTCGATGGCCTGTCCGACGAAACGGATCGAGTTGACGTTCTTGATTTCGCAGCGCGTACCGAATTCGCCGCCTGGCTGGCGCACGGAAACGTTGACATCGGCGCGCATCGAGCCTTCGTCCATGTTGCCGTCGCACGTGCCCAGATAACGCACGATGGTCCGCAGTTTGGTAAGGTAGGCTTTTGCCTCATCGGACGAGCGCATATCCGGCTTGGAGACGATTTCCATCAGTGCGACACCGGACCGGTTCAAATCGACGTAGGACATGGTCGGGTTCTGGTCGTGTAAAGACTTGCCCGCGTCCTGTTCCAGGTGCAGGCGTTCGATGCCGATTTCGATGTCTTCGAACTCGCCCTTCTTATCGGGGCCGACCGAAATGATCATCTTGCCCTCACCGACGATGGGCTGCTTGAACTGCGAAATCTGATAGCCCTGCGGCAGATCGGGATAGAAATAATTCTTGCGATCAAAAACCGACTTGAGGTTGATCTGCGCCTTGAGGCCGAGCCCCGTGCGGATCGCCTGGCGCACGCACCATTCATTGATCACCGGCAACATCCCGGGCATCGCCGCATCGACCAGCGACACATTCTCATTCGGCTCGGCGCCGAAAGTCGTCGACGCGCCGGAAAACAGTTTCGAATTGGATGTAACCTGGGCGTGAACTTCCATGCCGACGACGATCTCCCAATCGCCTGTGGCACCGGAAATGAAACGCTTGGGTTCGGGCGTACGGGTATCAACGAGAGTCATGCTGGCCTGTCATTCGTAGCTAAAAATATCTTTACATTGGCTAGTGCAATCCGCCGGATGAGGCAAGTGTTTCTCAATCTGCATGACGTGAGATTGAGGAAATGCTGGCGATTCCGCGCTCGATCTCTCCATAAGCCGACCGCGAAGCTCGCACTTTTTTCCCGGTGTGGTCGTGCTAACGTGACCCTGGGAACAGCGACTCGAACTCGATCGCTTGGAGACAAGAGGAGGACGGCCAATGCAGAATATCCACGGTCTTGCTATTCCTGAAACCATTGCCGAGGCAACGAGGCCAGAGACGACGGCGCTTGTCGTCTACGACATGCAGATCGGGATTTTGCGCCAGCTGGAAAATGGGCCCGCTATCCTGGAGCGTGTATTGCACACCCTTCAGCTTGCGCGATCCGCCGGGATACGCGTCTTTTTCATGCGGCACATGTCCTTGCCGGCACGGATGGCGGGTGTCTTTCAGTTCCGGCAGATGATGGCCTGGCAGCGCAAATCATCGGTCGAGGATGTTAACCCCTGGTTCTTGCGCGACAGCCCCGGCTTTGCCCTTGCCCCGGAACTTGAAGTTCGCGACGACGAGGTGATTTTCGACAAGATCACATTCTCGGCCTTTGAAGGGACGCCGCTTGCCATCGCCATGCGCGATTGCGGCCTGAAGAGTTTTCTCATCTGCGGCATCGCCACCGAAATCGGCATCGAACCCACTGTCCGCCATGGCGCCGATCTTGGCCTTATCCCGATTGTGGTAGAGGACGCCTGTGGCGGCGGCGAAGCTGAGGCAGCGGACCGGGCGATGGCGGGCATGAAATTTATGGGCGATGCGATGTTCTGTACGGTTGAAGGCCTATCCGCCGTCTGGCGCTGAACCATCGAGGTTCCTGGGGATCGGCTACGTTCTTCCGGTGCGGATTTTCATTTGTAACACACTCCAAACGGTCCATAGTGAGCCACCCGATTGGCTCGGAGAAGCGCTTCGGGGAGAGAGCCCCCTCTGCGCTCGATGCCAAGGTTTCACTTCGCCGCCCTGCAAAGGGCGCTGTTTGGGAGAGGTTCGAATGGACACTTTGCGGAAAGCTGCTGCCGAAGAAACGCTCGACCCGGATGACTGGGCCGATGTGCAAGCCTTGTCTCATCAGGTCGTCGACGATGCCGTCCGCTATCTGCGTGATATCCGCAATCGCCCCGTGTGGCAGGAAATTCCTGCGGAGGTGAAGGCATTCTTTGAATCTCCTCTGCCACACGAGCCAGCGCCGCTGGCGGAAATCTATCGTGAGGTTGTCGACAATGTGATGGCCTATCCCATGGGAAACGTTCATCCCCGCTTTTGGGCCTGGTATATGGGTTCGAGCAATTTTACCGGGGCGCTCGGCGATTTTCTGGCGGCAATCCAGGGGTCGAACCTTGGCGGCGGCAACCATGCTGCAGCCTATATGGACCAGCAGGTGGTCAACTGGTGCAAGGAGATGCTGGGATTCCCCGCTTCGGCCAGCGGCACCCTGGTCAGCGGCGGTTCGATGGCGAACATCATTGGCCTCGCCGTGGCGCGTAACCGGAAAGCCGGCGTAGACGTGCGCGAGTTGGGTCTCGCTGCCATGGAGAAACCCTTGCGCTTCTATGGCTCCGATCAGATCCACAGTTGCCACCGCAAGGCAATGGAGGCGCTGGGATTGGGGAATCGGGCTCTGCGGCGCATTTCAACCGATGCAAGCCTGCGGATCGACATCACCGCATTGCGTGCGGCAATCGCCGAGGATCGCGCTGGGGGATTTCAACCAGCTTGCGTGATCGGAACGGCCGGAACCGTAAACACCGGGGCCATTGACGATCTGCAAGGTCTGGCGAAACTGGCTGCGGAAGAAGACCTGTGGTTTCATGTCGATGGCTGTATCGGCGCGCTCATCACTATCGCTCCCGAGAACAAATATCGCGTCGCCGGAATCGAGCTTGCCGATTCCATTGCACTTGACCCGCACAAATGGCTGCATGCTCCATTCGAGGCCGGTTGTGCACTCATCCGGGATGCCGATGCGCACCACGCGACATTTGCCGTCACGCCGGAATATCTGGAGATGACGCCGCGCGGCCTCGCCTCGGCCAATTGGCTGCATGATTTCGGCCTGCAGACCACCCGCGGCTTCCGGGCCCTTAAGGTCTGGATGGCGCTCAAGGAGCATGGCATCGAAAAGTTCGGACGTTTGATCGACCAGAACATCGAGCAGGCCAGGTACCTCACCACGCTCATCCAGGCCGAACCCCTGCTGGAACTGGTGGCGCCGACAAATATCAATATCGTCTGCTACCGCTATCACCTCGAAGGAATGGATGGCGACATGTTGAAGGCGCTCAACACCGAGATCATGCTGCGCCTGCAGGAAGAAGGCACGGCAGCCATTTCGGATACGACTGTTCATGGCCAGCATTGCCTGCGCGTCGCAATCAACAATCACCGAACCCGGCGCGACGACCTGGAGCTGCTGATCCGGGAAACAATTCGCCTTGGCCGCGAGATCGCGAACACCAGTGCGGCTGACTAGGATCTACGCATGAACTGCGTGTCATCCCGCTCCAGATAGCCTGTGGGCACCGGTTGTGCCGCATAGTCGAGCGTCAGTTCCTCGCCTGCAGCAATCGCACGCACAGCCCGGATCGTCCGGTAATCAGGGCCGATCTGGAGGTTCGGTTCAAAACTGTGATTGATAAAGCCGTAGCTGGTGCGCAAGGGCCGAACCAGCAGCATCTCATCCGGCAAGGCATTCCACTCCATCTCGGTCAAAATCACCGGATAGCGGTGCGCCTCGACCACCTGCCCGTCGAGCACGCACAGCACCTCATCCCTCGCCCACGGCCGCCGCGTATGGAGGCCCTGCCCCTGCGCCGCGCCTGGTGCAAGATAGGTCTCCGGGATGGTCTCGACCAGCGTCTCGCCATTGAGGAAAATTTCGGCGCAGGTGTCGATCGTGGCCTTGGTCATGACTACCCCTCCATCATTTCGCGCAGCACCATGCGTTTGTATTGCTCCACCAGCACATCGCCCTCCTTGCGCTCCACCGAGATTGCAAGGCGCATCGTCGCTTCGCCAAGCTGCATGATCAGGAAGCTCGATGTCTCCAGCTCCGCGCGGTCCGCTTTGGGATCGACCCGCTCCCGTGCCGCAGCCAGCACGGCGCCATTGAGGCGGCTGTCGGCGAGATCGATGTCGCGCAGTGCCTTGTCGGCCTGCGTGCCCGACCAGATGTCGCGCATCACCGGTTCGGCAAGGAACATTGCGTAATAGACGTCGATCAGCTCGCCGAACGCCCGTCGCAACCCTTCCCGGTCCTGTACGTCCGCCAGACCCTCCGCAATGCAGACCTGCCCGGCCACATTGTAGCGGTCCGCCAGCGTGCGGATGATCGCGCCCTTGTCGGGAAAGTATTGATACAGCGAGCCGATCGAAATCCCCGCCATCTCTGCCACGTCGCTCATGCGCATGGCATCGCTGCCGCTCTTCTCGATCAAGGTCGAGGCGCAGCCGAGAATGCGCTCCACCCGCTCACGGCTGCGCTTCTGTATCGGTTCACGGCGCACCGCTCCCGCTTCGCTCTCAACCGCCGCAATCTTGTTCATGAATAATCCTCACATTTTCCTTGACTCTTATAATATGAGGATTTATCACATTTGCAAATATGAGAATTACTCACGTTTAATAGGAGATGAAAATGACGACGTTTCACGCTTCGAAATTCCCTGTCCTTATCGTCGGCGGTACCGGCAAGACCGGGCGCCGCGTTGCCGAGCGGCTGATTGCGCGGGGTGTACCCATCCGCATTGGATCGCGCCGCGCCAGCCCCGCCTTCGACTGGGAGAATCCGGAAAGCTGGGCAATTGCGCTCGAAGGCGTTTCGGCCGCCTACATCACTTATTATCCCGACCTCGCCGTTCCCGGCGCTTCCGATGCCGTCGGCGATCTCGCCCGCCTTGCCGTACGCAAAGGCGTCAAGCGCCTCGTGCTCCTCTCGGGCCGCGGCGAACCGGAAGCCCAGCGCGCCGAGCAGGCATTGCAGGCCTCCGGTGCCGACTGGACCATTGTCCGCGCCAGCTGGTTCATGCAGAACTTCAACGAAAGCATGCTGCTCGGCCCGATCCTTGCCGGTGAAATGTCGCTGCCGGTCAGCAGTGTGCGCGAACCCTTCGTCGATGCCGATGACATCGCCGATATCGTCACCGCCGCCCTCACCGATGACCGCCATGTCGGCCAGCTCTACGAGGTAACCGGCCCGCGCATGCTGACTTTCGCCGAGGCCACAGCCGAGATTGCCAAGGCCAGCGGGCGCACCATAGACTACCGCACCATCACCGCGGAGGAATTCATGCAAGGCCTCGAACAGGAACAGGTTCCCGCCGACATCGCCGCGCTCGTCAACGAGCTCTTCACCGTGGTGCTCGACGGGCGCAACGAATACGTGACCGACGGCGTGCAGAAGGCGCTCGGCCGTAAACCGCGCGATTTTGCCGACTATGCCCGCGAGACCGCCGCAACCGGCATCTGGGAGAACGCGAAATGATCGCCTTGATTCCGCTCTTCACCCTGATCGCAGCGGTCGGCAGCGGTCTCATGGCCGGGCTGTTCTTCGCCTTCTCCAGCTTCATCATGACGGCGCTGGCAAAGCTGCCGCCCGAACAGGGGATCGCCGCCATGAACTCGATCAATGTGACGATCCTCAACGCCACCTTCGGCCTCGCCTTCTTCGGCACGGCCCTGCTTTGCCTCGGTCTCGGCGTTGTCAGCATTCTGCGATGGGCCGAGCCTGGCTCGGCATGGTTGCTCATCGGCAGCCTCATCTTCCTCGCCGGCACCATCGGCGTCACCATGGTGTTCAACGTTCCGCTCAATGATGCGCTGGCTGCCGTTGCGCCGTCGAGCCCGGAAGGCGTAACGCTATGGACCCGCTATCTCGCCGAGTGGCTGCCGTGGAACCATGTGCGCACCCTCGCCAACATCGCCGCGCTTGTCGCCTTCATTCTCGCCTACGCCAAGCAGGCGGCCTGAGCGCGCAGCGAAGCGCGGGAGCCGCGCTTCGCTCTCTTCTCCTGAACCTTGTGCAAAACCTGGCCTTAAGGCAAACTCCCGCCGCAACCGCAGGGAGTAACCGCATGTACCAGCCGCCGCATTTCCGTGAGGACAGGCTCGAAATCCAGCACGGCCTGATCAGGGCGCATCCGCTCGGCCTGCTGATCTCGACCGGCGCGGATGGCCCGGTCGCCAATGCCATTCCATTCCTGATCGACTCGGAAGCTTCGCCCAAGGGCACGCTGCGCGGCCATCTCGCCCGCGCCAATCCGCAATGGCGCGATCTCGAAAAGGACGGGCGTGTGCTCATCGTCTTCCAGGGCGCCCAGACCTATGTGACGCCCTCCTGGTATGCGACGAAACGCGAGACCGGCAAGGTCGTCCCCACATGGAACTATGCCATCGTACAGGTGCGCGGCATGGCGAAGGTTATCGACGACCGCACCTGGCTTGCCGGCCAGGTTGCGAGCCTCACCGGCCACAACGAGGCGCCGCGCGCCACGCCGTGGACGGTCGATGACGCCCCGCCAAGCTATATCGACGCCCAGCTGAAAGGCATCATCGGCATCGAGATCGAAATCGCCGCGATCGAAGGCAAGTGGAAGGTCAGCCAGAACCGCCCGGAAAGTGACCGTACCGGCGTTGCGGAGGGCCTCGAAGCCGATCAGCACACCGCGGAAGCACGGGCCATGGCCGAGATGGTGAGACGCGGCGGCGCAAATTCATCCAATTGACGAGCATTGGCTGCTGTTTCGTACGCAGCCGGATGTTGGTGCCCGGTAATTCAGCTCTGTTCGATACGCTTGAGGACGGATCTCGAGAGCGAGCGTCAGCGCCTTTGTTCCACCATTCCCGGTAAACTCCGTAAGGACCTGCTCATTCAGGCCGCCCTTTGTCGAAAACTCGGAAGCCATTGCCTCAAACGATTGCTCCTTCGAGGCGTCCGTGACATGGGACAGGCCGCCAAACAGCCCTTTCAGATACGCACTCGCCTGATCATAGGACATTCCTTCCGCTTCGAGCCAACGGGCGCTTGTTTCCAGCAGGCCGAAATATGTTGCCATCAGCGCGCTCGCCGCGCCGAAAAGATCGTATTGCTTGAGGTTCTCCGCCTGCACCGCAGTCCCGAGCGATGAGAACAGCCCAGCTACCTGCTCATTGGGCGGATAGATTGCCGTCACTCCCCGCAACTCAGCGACAAATGGCAGGGGAATTGTCCGGGTGATGGTTACGGGCACGCCAATCCAGCCGGCAAGCGCCTCGATCTGGACAGCAGCAATAAAACTCACCACCTGCTGTTGCTCACGAAATCTGAGTGATTTGACCACTTCCTCGGCGATCTGTGGTCTGACCGCAAGAAACACGATGTCGGCGCTGTCCACGACATCCTGATTGTCAACGCCGACGCGCACGAGCGGAAACTTCCCCGCCAGCCGGGAGGCGACGTGCGCACTACGAGGCGAGACAGTAACTGCACTGATATTCGTTCTCGATTTCATCAACCCGGTGACGACGGCCTCGGTTATGGCACCCGTTCCTACAAAACCCAGTTTCATCGTTCCCCGCTGACTTTGACGTACACGCATCAGAATGCCATGGTGCGAATGGCAGACATGAGCGCCGCTATTTTGACTTGAAGTTATCGTTCGGCTTTATCGTACTGAAACGTTGCACGGTGTTGTAGCGTATATTCCTGATTTCAACGATGCCACCTTCCAGAACGGTGTAAATAACTTCCCCGTTCTTGGCCGTAGCGGATTCACCGGGCTTTCCCTCGCCTCTTATGATCTTGTTGATGGTTGTATACTGCGCTGCACTGTCCTCTTGGGCAAATGCAAGCGGGGAATGCAAACCGATAGTCAAGACCAAAGGAAGAAGAGCCGTTGATGGTCTATTCATGAATATTCCTACAGAAGGATAGCGAAAACAAAACGCGCACCAATCTAACTCAATTGGTGCTCCCATGGCGAGCTTCATGTTCCAGACGCCAATACTGGCGGTGTCTGCTCCAAGGCCCACGACGACGAAGCCAACTCCGTTGGTCTCAAGGCGGGCCGCACGCAAGGATATACGCTGGCGGCCCCGCTATATTACTTTAAGAATGTCTCGCTGTGGGCGTGACACTCCCATCCTTTCGACCCGCGTATCCAGACAGAGCTGTCGGCTGCCCGCAGATCTTGCGACTTGCCGTTCATCGTGACGCTCTGCCGAACTGTGTATGCAATGAGCGCAATATCGGGCGAAGGCGTGGATACTTCGACATCTTCAAGGGCATAGGAGTCGAGGCTCCAATTTCCTTCCTCGGTCATCTTACCCATTTTCTCTTTCTCGATACGCATGACCCCCTGTGCGCCGGTGACGAGCGCGGTCTTCCCCGAGAGTTCGGAAGTGCGGCGGCCATCTTTCGCCTTCATCGCGTCCCAGTAGGATTTCTCAAGGTTGACGATCTCGTTCTTCGTTGGCTTGGCATGAGCGTTCATGACGTCCTCCTGCAATGTTGTATCACCGCAAAACGCTCTGCATCGCTGTCAAGTTCCACCGATGTGTCGGGAAACGGACGTCATTAGAATATCGATGATGGTCGCAAGGCCGGGCGGCACCATAATCGGTGGCGGTGCCACGACCGCGTCGAGGGCACGTGGACGGTCAGCCCGTAAAACGACGCACCGGCGTTGGAAGCTGATTAGGACACAGCGAGAAAGCAAGGCGGAGTTGGTGCGGCGGAGGCGGTTGGGGCAGCTAATTATTACTGTTATTGCAATTAATGGAATCCGAGAGCCAATCACGGAGCCGAACGCGTAGCGCTTCGGGTTTCCGAGTTTGGCATTCCCAAACGGTTAAGACATCCCAGCCAAGAGCGATTAGTTCAGCTTCTTTCCTATTGTCTCGTTCAATATTTCGCGAAAATTTATCGCGCCAAAAATCAATCTTTGTTTTTGGGAATGAAGCTAATTTGCAACCAGGATGGCGATGCCAAAAGCAACCATGAACGAATACCACTTTGCGAAATCGTGGGAGGACGAGATCGGGGGTACCCGGTAGTTCTCGTCTTTGCAGACGAAACCGGTAACCTAACGAATGAATTAATCGTCGCACGACCATTTCCGGTTTGGTGTCACGTTGCGCTATTCGCGACATAAGCAAAGATCGCTCTGGAGAAGTTATATTCTCCACTGAGTCAGTTTGCTGGTATCTCTTGCTGTGGCCTGACTTCCGGTCGTAAATATTTGTGTTCCTTTATATATGTGATGAATGCCTCCACCACCTCTCTTAGATAAGCCGCGACGCGTTTTGATATCTGCTTTAGATCGTTGACCGTATCAAATCGGCCGCATTCCGCGAAAGACATTGAACCGTGAGCCAATTTATTTCGAAGGCTAACAATCAACGCCATTGATCCAAGATCATCTCGTACGATCTTTTTCACATCTTTGAACGAGCGTTTGCTGACCTTTAGATCGAAACCAATTCGTAGAGCGACGCGATGAATCATCCCAATTGCCTCCTCCACCTTTCTCAATGTCAAACGGGCCGACCGGCAACGCCGAGACCAGATGGTCACAAAGCAGGATGGCCTTTTCAAGTCTTTTGTCGGAACCCATTTCAACGTGCGTTCGAGCCACATATTTGACCCATTCACGTCTCAATTCGGTGCTCAAATCCGCCGGGCCCCAGTGGGCCTGTTGTATCGCAGCCTTGCTTACTGCATCCAAACATCCCGTCATGGTCGACTCGACAAGATTATATAGCTGTAAGTACACGCCCGAATAGAGAATCCGCTGTTGCAGAGTGGTTACCACTAGACCGTCCTCACCGCCTAGTTGAGGAACACCAGATTGCACTGCGGTCTGAACGTTTTCCAAGAAATCCAAGTAAGCAAGTATTTCAGAGAACCGTTCCTCAAAACGCTCGGAAAGTTCGTCTGGCATCACCCCTCCACAAGAGCATTGCGAACGAATTCTAAGCGTCTCAGCAGCTTGGATTTCACATTAGCCGCATCAGAGGTTGTAACTTCCTTGAACCCTTCACTTTCGAGCCAAACGGAAACATCTGGTATGTCTCCGTTTGCAATTTCTGGATGATCCTTGAGGGCGAGATAGCTACCGATGGCGATTGCTTCGAAACGAACTCTCGGGGTGGTGTTTGCATTCTCAGTTTTGCGGAATCCGTGAGGGAACACGCGTTCAACGAATGCCATTACCAAGTTAAATCGGTCCCTGTACTCTTCAACTAATTCAGGTCGATCTTGAAAAGATTGATTCATCTTACCCGTATATTCAAATATGAAACGGGATGGACTGTCTCGATATCCGTCCATTCCATCACCATAGGCAAAAAATCTGGTCACTAATTCTTCGCGTATCCTCTCTCGCTCGGATTTGCTCGACACGGGTGCTAATTCCGCCAGAGATTCCGTACGCGCCAAGTCAACCACCAAATCTAAGAACGGGCCGCCAAGCGCGCCACGACGGACTTCAGCAGTGTTCGCTGCTTTGCTGCCGGTGTTTATTCGTTCAAACATATCGAAGCGAGCTTGATCATCGGCATGCTCGTTAAGTACTATGCCGCGAATTGATCGATTCCTGATCTTGTTTTGACGTGAGGGAGGGAGATCCGAAAACCTGGTACCGGAAAGCGATGACAACTCTTCGAGATTGGAAAGTTTCAAATCGCCAAGCACATATTCGTGCAGAGTACGAAGGCGCTGCGAGCCATCAACGATCTCTAGTTTTCCGCTGTCCATTTCCCAGAAAAAAAGAAACGGAATTGGTAAGCCCATAATGAGGGACTCGATAAATCGGGATTTCCGAAACGGATCCCACGTGAATTCCCGCTGATACTTCGGGATCACGAAATCCTCCCGACCCAATTTTTCGACGAGCAATTCGACTGAGTATTCAGTCATGTAGAAATCAATACGGCGGGAACGGTCTACGATCTGCCTTTCGGCATCTGCTATTTGCTCAGCCGAAACGGTCCGTTTCCGTGTCTGTTTCCCCATGCAATCCCCCAATTTTTCTTAAGGTCGATTATATTCCGCCGACGATCTTAGAGCAGAGACAGTTGTTGTGTTCCCGGCAGGGTACCACTACGCACTTGCACAAGGTGCTGGCGGATGGATTGCCCAATTATTTCTCCGAGCTTTGGTGGAACTGCGTTTCCGATCAAGGTACCAAGGCGCTTAAAAGAGACTTGCTCGTCTTGTTTCAAGAAAGCATAATCGCGTGGAAACGATTGCAGTAGCGCGGCCTCGCGAAGACTGATAGCGCGATCTTGTTTTGGGTGACCAAACCGCCCATTACCAAATCCAAAACACTGAGTCGTCATGGTTGGTGCGGGCTTGTTCCACTCCATCCGACCATATACCGAAGGGTATGTCTTTCCGGTTTCGCGGACATGACAATCCGCTCGAAGGTCATTCGGCCAATCTCGCCACGTTCCCCCTGGTTTCGAAGCCTTCATTCTACGCAGATTGAGAGAGCTCAATGTCGATGATATATGCAAGGGATCACCATCAAATTGCTCTCCTGCCGCGATGGGAGGCAGATCGCCAATGGTATCCATTACAGTGACAATTTTTTTCTCGGTTGGTTCGATCAGCTCAATTCGCCCAAACTGAGAGGCCAATAACACCAATCGTTTCCTATTTTGGGGAATACCATAATCTGTACATGTTACTTCGCTCCAAGAAACCGTATAGCCGCTTTCCTCTAACCCTTGGACGAACTCGCTCCAAACGGCCTGGGTCGCCAAACCGCGAACGTTTTCCATGGTAACAATCTCTGGACGAACAGCCATGGCCAAACGCTGGAATTCACGTAGCAACGTCCACCGATGATCGACTGACTTACGGCTTTGTGAATAAGTGGAAAATGGCTGACAGGGAGCACACCCTGCCAATACACGAACCGAAGCATCGCCAAACCATTGTGTTAAATCTTCGGGAGCTAGGTCCGAAACATCCCGACACGCAAAAACAGCGTCAGTATTTGTTTCCAATGGATACTTGCAATTTGGATCAAGATCGACGCCCGCAGCCACGTGCAACCCGGCCATCTTAAGACCATAGGCCAGCCCACCCGCCCCGCAAAAGAGGTCGATGACTGCGGTCGTATCTTCTTGAACTACCATGTTAGAAACAGTCTTAGTCATATTATTTCAATATCCGAGTCGGACATCGTATTACCAGTGGGGCAGCACGCTAATTACGTTGAAAATTCACTATTTGATTTCTGGCTTCTGCGCACTCATTGATCCCAGTAGCATTCCCGCCAAATCCACGTAAATTACCCCCAGGGGATACCATCGGTTGCATAAATGCTGCTCCGGTTGCGCACAACGCGCATAACCGGCAGCTAAAAATACCGTCCCGGGGGAGATGCCGCATGCTTTTCGAGGTTTTTGTCGGTGCCATTTTCGTCGGCGGAACCATCGCGCTGACGCTCGCTTCCTATTTCCTGATGCGGTGGATCACCGGCGGCGAGGCCGAGACCCACGAAAAAGACCTGGCGAGCTCGGTCATCTTCCGCATTTCCGCGCTGCACGGGCTGATCCTGGCGCTGGTTTTTGCGCAGGAGATGATCGACTACCAGCAGCTCCGCTACCAGACCGCCACGGAGGCCAATGCCCTCGCCGACATCTATTTCGATGCCGGGCGCTATGGCGATGCCGAGAAGGGAGCGATCCAGAAGGAACTCAGCGATTATATCCGCGTCGTCGTCGATAAGGAATGGCAGGAACTTGGCGAGACCGACCGGCTGGCGCCGGAAGCCTGGGCGCAATGGGACGAGGCCTATCGCGCGGTTCTCGACCTCGTGCCAACAAATCCGCGCCAGCAAAGCCTGCGCGGCCACATGCTCGACCGCATCTATGTCGTTTCCGACAGCCGCACCAGGCGCGAGAGCACCGCTGCCGATACCATGAGCGCGATATTCTGGTTCGCCGCGCTTTCGGGCTTGTTCTTCATTTCGCTCGCCTATTATTCCTACCCGCCGCGGCGCCGAAATATCCTGCTGATTTCGATATTCGGCGCCTATACCGGCATCATCCTGTTTCTCATCTACGCCTTCTCCAATCCCTACAGCCCGCCGGCCGAGCTCAGTCCGGGCCCGCTGCTGCGGCTGCAGGAGCAGATCGCCAGCGCGGCGCCGCCGGCGCCAAGCTGATCAAGTGCGACCGGACCTTGCCTATTGTGAACTGTCGACGAAGCCGCCCGGTTCTGCCTTGTGCGGGATCGACCAGCCGAAATAGACCTCCGCGTCGGTGACCTTGCCCTCGCGAACGGTCAGGATTTCCGTGTTGCGGAACCTGTGGCCGTCGGTGCTGCTGCCCTCATAGGCAACAAACACCTTGTCGCCCGTGGGGACGAGATGGATGAATTCGAAACCCGCAATGATTTCGCTGTTCGGCCAGCAGCGTTCGAAAAAGATGGTGCGATCAATGCGGTTGTCGAGCGGGCTGGTGAAATGGAAATCCTCGGCAATCAATGGCTCGATCGCGGCGCGGTCCTTGGCAATCCTCCCTCGTGTGATGATCTATAATCCCGCCGGAGCTGCGAAGGTTCCGCGCCGCTTTGACATCCGGATTGTCCGCGTTATATATCGGCCATCCACCCGATGGAGTCCTTATGTCTTCTCAGTCTGAGTCCCGCTGAAGCCCAGCTTCCTTGAAGCTTGGGGCATGAAAACAGGAGCCCCGCGCCGGCATCACCGGCTGCGGACGAGTTCTCATGGGCTTTTGCCCGTTTTCCTCAGGACTACAGACATGGATATTTCGCGCGACGAACAGCGCATTCTTCACCTGCTCGCCCAGGGCGGCAAGATTCTGCTCGAAAAAGACCAACGCAAGACCATTGTCGAGATCATCTGCCTCACCCGCGATGGCTCCCGCTATATGGCCTGCGATCTTCGGCTGTTTCGCAAGTTGAAACAGAAAAGGGCAATCGCGTCCGCCGGTGGCGGGCCCTACCGGGTCACCCGGCGCGGGCTGCAACTGGTGCGCGCCGAGCTGGATAATCGGTAGCACCGTGGGTCCGGCCGGTTATCTCCCCCATTGAGGGGCCCGAAAGGCGGGCGAGCTCCGTGGCTCGCCCTGGTAGCGATTTCAGCACCTTAGCACTTGCTAAGTGCTAGAAATCGCAAGAGAGGGGATTCTTGACTTCAACAGAAAAGTATCCCCTTACTTGGATTTTCCAAGGATTTAGCAAGGGCTAAATCCGGGAAAATCCTTTCTCTCCCGCAAGGGAGAGAAATCGGATCAACCTCAAAAATCCTCCGCCTCGGGTATGCGCCCAAACGCGATCTTCGAGCCGATATAGTTGCCCGGGCCATTCATGGGCCCGAGGTTTAGCGCCTTCGAGCCGTGGCGCACGCGCACCTTGTCGAGTATATCCGAAACGCGTTCCCATTGGCCGCGCTGCTTCATGCTCGCGCCGGTGTCGAACAGGTCGCGGCTCGCCTCCTCCTCGCCGGATAGATCGTGCAGCACCACGGTGACATTGCTGATGTTGCGCATCTCGCCCGATTTCAGCAGTTTTGCGTGCAAATCATTGAGGCAATTCAGGAAAGTATGGTCGTCGCGCGCCGGGCGGAACTGGCCTTCCAGTGTCACGCGGCTGTCGCGCCTGACCCCGATCGTATAGCTCATGGCTCCGGCGCGGAAATGCGAGCGGCGCAGGCGGCGGGCGGCGCTGAGCGTCAGCAGCCTGGCGCATTGCAGCACCTTTTCCGGCGCGCGCCAGTCCGGCGGCAAATTGCGGCCATGGCCGAACATGCGTTTGACCGTCTCCGGCTTTTCCACCGCGTAGCCATGCAGCGCCGAGACAAAGCGCTCGCCCTCGACGCTATTCCAGATGGCGCGGGCGTGCTTCGGCGCGAGATCCCACAAACCGCGGATATCGGTGACGCCCGCCTCGCCCAGCCGCGTCTCCATGCCCTTGGAAATGCCCGGCAGATCGCGCAGTTCGAGGTCGAACAACCTTCCCGGCAGGTCGGCATGATCCAGCAGCACAAAACCGTCCGGCTTGTCCATTTCCGCCGCGATCTTGGCCAGGAGTTCATTGACCGAGATGCCGATTGAACAGGTGAGGATCGGCCCGATCTCGTCACGCAGGGCGCGCTTGATCCGCGCCACCAGCGCCTCGGCTTCGCGCGCCTCCGACGCCAGCAGGCTGCAGGAGACCTCATCGATGGAGCGCACCGAGGCAATCGGCACGCAGCGCTCGATCGTCTCGAGAATGCGGTTGTGCAACTTTACGTATACATCCGGTCGTGCTTCGATGAAGACGATGTCCGGACATTTCTCCCTCGCCTCGCGTACCGGCGTTCCCGTCTTGATGCCGAAGGGCTTGGCCTGGCGGCTCGCGGCGATGACACTGGTATGGGGCGAATCCAGCGGCACAACAGCAACCGCACGTCCCTGCAGCGCCGGATTGAGCTGCTGCTCGGCGCTGGCAAAGAAACTGTCGAAATCCAGATACAGCTTTTCAGGATGGGTCGGTTTACGCATGCTCGAAGCTCTCAACTGAGAACAAAACTAGAACATATGTGATATAGATATGAAATAGAAATCTGTAGGAGAAATGTCCAATCCTGACAAAAAACGATGATTCAGATGGCTCTTGCCGCATCGAGGATGCGGAATTGCGTGGTGGTCGAGCCGTTCCAGTGATTGAGAGCGAGGTTGCCGGCCACATGCATTGACTGGCCCAACTGATTGAAAAGGAAGTCGCCGAGTGGACTGCCGACCGCCCGGAACGCGATAGCGTTGATGCGCTTGCCGTCCGCTCCGGCCAGCGTCGCCTTGACATGGGCCGTGCCGACCATCCGGGCATCGACCAACCGGTGATGGGGCAGTACCAGAACCGGTTGCGGATGCCCGGAGCCGTATGGACCGGCCTTCTCCATGGTTTCATAAAGGGGCACAGTGGCGCCCGCGGCGCTCAACGCGCCATCGATGGCAAGGGATGCGTTGCCGCGGAGTTGGCCGACCATGTCGCTGGCATTCTCCTCGAAGAACGCCCTTAGCGCGCCCAACTTGCCCCGTTCCACCGTGATTCCTGCCGCCATGGCATGACCGCCACCCTTGACGAGAAGCCCCTGTTCAACCGCATTTCGCACCAGCCTTCCCAGGTCGAAGCCATTGATCGACCGGCCGGAACCGCTGCCCGTGCCATTGGCGTTGAAGGCGATGGCGAAAGCCGGGCGCCGCGTGCGCTCCTTTAGCCGCGCCGCAATAAGCCCAACGATGCCCGGATGCCAGTCGTCGCTGGCGGTGACCAGAACTGCCGGTCCCGCCCCGGCGGAGAGCTCGACCATCGCTTCCGTCTCGGCCTGTTCCAGCATGATGGTTTCCATCGCCTGGCGTTCCTGGTTCAACCGGTCGAGTTCCTCGGCAATACGCATCGCTTCGTTGGGGTCGTCGAGCGTCAGCAGCCTTGCGCCAAGCCCGGCATCGCCAATGCGCCCGCCAGCATTGATCCTCGGCCCGATGAGGTAAGCGAAATGAAAGGCATTCAACGGCTCGCCGATGCGCGAGACACGCGCCAGCGCGGCCAGTCCGACGTTCTGCTGGGCCCGCGCCACCAGTATGCCCTTGACGACGAAGGCCCGGTTGAGCTCCTTCAACGGCACTACATCGCACACGGTCGCCAGCGCCACCAGATCGAGCAGCGACAGGAGGTCAGGCGCAAGCGTGCCGGTGGCGATGCGCTTTTCGCGTATGATCCGCAGCGTTTGCACCAGTGTGAGGAATACCACCCCTGCAGCGCAGAGATGACCTTGGCCGGAGAGATCGTCCTCCCGGTTCGGATTGGCAACAGCATGCGCCGCAGCCGGCAATTCGCCGCCTACCTGATGGTGATCGAGCACCACCACTTCGGCGCCTGCCGCCTTGGCCGCCTCAATCGCCGCCGCGCTGTTGGTGCCGCAATCGACCGTGACAATGAGCGACGCCTGCGCCGCCAGCTCCTGCATCGCCGACGGATTGGGACCGTAGCCCTCGAAGATCCGGTCCGGAATGTAAATCCGGTTGGCAATGCCGTAATGGGTCAGGAAACGTGACAGGATAGCCGAAGAACAGGCGCCGTCGACGTCATAGTCGCCAAAAATCGCAACTTTCTCATGCCCGGCGATAGCCTTGGCGATGCGCTCCGCTGCCCTATTCATATCAGTCAGCGAAGCTGGATCCGGCATCAGGCCCTTGATCGTCGGCTCCATGAAGGAAGCCGCCTCGTCCAGACCAACACCCCTGCCCGCCAGAACGCGCGTCACCAGATCGGGAAAACCATGGTTCTGCGCCATGGCAAGCGCGATATTTGCCTCGCGCTGTCCCAGCCGGTCGACCCATTTCAGACCGGTTGCCGATTGTTCAACGCCGAGGAAGAGCCGTTCAGAAATCATCTGAAGGTTCAATCATCCGGCGGCAATGAATGCAATGCTTCGAAAGATGTATCCAACGGCAATCGCAGACAGTGGCTCAATTCCCCGCCGGCAGCGCCAGCTCGCTTATGGCCTGAGCCATCGATGAGGCGAAATCGGCGAGCTGGCGGTCAACCACGCCTTTCGAACTGAGCCTGTAATTCATGACCGGCTGAATCAGCATGTAGCGGCCAAGAACACCAGTCGCACAGACCAGAAAATCATCCTTCTTTTGGGGATCATCCGAACTGACGCAAGCCATGGCCCGATTGCCGTAACTGATATTGGTTCGTACCGCGATCTGGTTGGGCTGGCTGCTATGATATTGAAAAGCCTGATCGAGAAGGCTGCGCACCACAGGATCGTCCGGCCCGTCCCTGACAGGGTACATGCCTGCAACATTGCTGGCGCGGACACCATTGATCGACACGATCGCACGCGCGTCCACACCTCCATATTCCACGGTAGCGCTGAAGTTTTGCGGATCACTGGTGCGGCTGATCACAGTAAAGGGACCCGAGGTTTCAGGAAGTCCAACCAGAATGTCACCGGAACGATAGCCCTGAATGAGGTCAAGATCCGCTTCCTGCGCTTGCAGCGAAGAAACAGCGGCCAAAACAAGGACCGCCGACAATACACTACATGCTATTCCGTACCGGATATTCATGATTGTCCTATCGGAATGAATTCCTCTGAGATCAAAATAGCAAAAATCATTTGATCCCAATAGGGTACAGTCACACTTGATCACGAAACTGGGTTAAAAAGCAAAACTGCCGGTCCCTTTCGGAACCGGCAGTCCATGTAACTGACCAAAGTGTTCTTACTGGAACTTGGACAGATCCTGGTGCTTGGCCTTGATTTCGCGCACTGTTTGGGAATGCGAACGCATGACAACCGTATGGGTCTGGATGTAGTCGCGCGCAAACTTGACGCCGGAAAGCATATTGCCATCTGTAACGCCCGTCGCGGCAAAGAGCACGTCGCCCTTGGCCATTTCTTCCATCGTATAGATCTTCTTCGGATCGCTGATGCCCATCTTGGCAGCGCGGGCGATCTTGTCGTCGCTGTTGAGCTGCAGGCGTCCTTGCATCTGGCCGCCGATGCAACGCAGCGCTGCAGCAGCCAATACGCCCTCAGGTGCACCGCCAATGCCGATATAGATGTCGATCCCGGTTTCATCCGGGTCCGTCGTATGGATGACGCCGGCCACGTCGCCATCGCCGATCAGGCGAATGGCAGCGCCGGTTGCACGCACTTCCTCGATGAGGCGGGCATGACGCGGACGATCCATGATGCAGGCTGTGATTTCACTGAGGGGTACGCCCTTGGCCTTGGCCACGGCAGTGATATTCTCGATCGCCGGTGCATCGAGATTGATGATCCCGGCCGGATAGCCGGGTCCAACGGCAATCTTTTCCATGTATACGTCGGGTGCGTAGAGGAGATTGCCTTTTTCAGCGATTGCAATGACGGCAAGTGAATTCGGCAAGTTCTTGGCACAGATCGTCGTGCCTTCCAGCGGGTCAAGCGCGATGTCGACCGCCGGTCCGTTGCGCGTTCCAACTTCCTCACCAATGTAGAGCATCGGCGCTTCGTCGCGTTCGCCTTCGCCGATCACGACAGTACCGGAGATGGGCAGGCGGTTAAGCTCCTGGCGCATCGCGTCAACAGCCGCCTGATCGGCCGCCATCTCGTCGCCGCGCCCGCGCAGCCGCGCTGCAGCAACGGCCGCACGCTCGGTTACACGCACTAGCTCAAGGGTCAGAATACGATCGAGACCTGCTTCAATCTGGTCGGAATTTTTCGGCATAATGTTTCCTGCGTTGGTGTCGATTTGCCATATTTCGAATAAATACAGCGTTCCTTAGCATCGGTATGCAAACCTTTTGTCAAAGTCACAACCGTGCGGCAAGAGCCGACGGGCAAGAAAATCCCCTCGCCGAAAAAGCTAATCGATTAAACGGTGTAGCCGGGTTTTTAGAACAGGATTAACCCGCACGCTCGATGCGTATCATCTGCGGCTTGTCAGTCGCGTGGCCATCCTTGACGATGCCTTCAAGCGCTTTCTTGACGGCCGCCTCGGTTGTCTCGTGTGTCACGAGGATGACCGTTTTGGTTGCCTCGGGCTGGTCGTGAGCGCTTTGACGCTGCACAATCGATTCCAGCGAAATGTCGTTGTCGGCCATACGCTTGGCAATCGCGGCAAACACACCCGCGCGGTCATGCACAGTCAGGCGGATGAAGTAACCACCCTCATGCGCGCGCATCCTGGCACGCTTGTAAGGCGCAAGCGCCTTGGCAGGCGTCCCAAACACCGGGCCATGCTGGAAGCCCGGACGGCTCTTCGCGATATCGGCAAGATCGCCAATAACCGCCGAGGCTGTGGCTGCGCCGCCGGCACCGGGGCCGGACAGAAGCAATTCGCCAAGCAGATCGGTTTCGATCGCCACCGCATTGGTCACGCCATGGACCTGCGCGATGACGGACTCGACCGGCACCATGGTCGGATGAACACGCTGTTCGATGCCGCTGTCGGTCTTCAATGCAACACCCAGGAGCTTGATGCGGTAGCCGAGTTCGTCTGCCGCCTTGATGTCGGCGAGCGAAATATTGCTGATGCCTTCGAGATAGATGTCGTCAGCCGCAATCTGAGTGCCGAAAGCCAGACTCGTCAGGATCGCCAGCTTGTGCGCCGTATCATTGCCCTCGATGTCGAAGGTAGGGTCGGCCTCGGCATAGCCAAGGCGCTGCGCATCAGCGAGGCAATCCTCGAAGGAAATGCCCTCGTCCCACATGCGCGTCAGGATGTAATTGCAGGTACCATTCATGATGCCATAGACGCGCGAAACCGTGTTGCCGGTCAGTGACTCGCGCAGCGCCTTGATGACGGGAATGCCGCCGGCTACCGCCGCTTCGAAGTTGAGAAGCACCCCCTTGTCTTCTGCAATCTTGGCGAGCGCAACACCGTGCTTGGCCAGCAGCGCCTTGTTGGCCGTGACGACGTGGCGGCCGGACCTGAGCGCTGCCTCAACCGAGGCCCTCGCCGGGCCCTCGTCGCCGCCGATGAGTTCGATGAAAACATCGATATTGTTGGACCTGGCCAAAGCAATCGGATCGTCGAACCAGGTCGCCGACGAGAAATCCACGCCGCGGTCACGCTTTGCATCACGCGCCGAGACGGCAGTCACAATAATTTCCTTGCCGCACTGACGGGTGAGCATTTCGCCCTTGTCACGCAATATTTTCAGGACCGAGGCACCAACCGTGCCCAGTCCGGCGATTCCCACGCGCAGCGCTTCACTCATCATTCAATTCCCTGAGATTTTCTGAAGCGGCGCCGGACGGCGCCGCGGATTCCCTTGACGTGCGTCCGATCAGCGACGCAGGTTCAACGGAATGACGTTGTGCAGTTTTTCGTCGGCGGTTGCAAGAAACCGCTTGAGACTGCGGGCTGCCTGACGGATCCGGTGTTCGTTCTCCACCAAGGCAATACGGATATAATCATCGCCATGTTCGCCAAAGCCGATGCCAGGGGCAACAGCGACATCCGCATGTTCGATCAGCAGTTTGGAAAACTCGAGCGAGCCAAGGCTGCGGAATTTTTCGGGAATTGGTGCCCAGGCAAACATGGTGGCGGCAGGCGCGGGGACCTCCCAGCCGGCACGGGCGAAGCTCTCCACCAGCACATCACGGCGATGTTTGTAGATATTGCGCACTTCGGCAATGTCGGAGCCGTCACCGTTCAGCGCAGCGGCAGCAGCGACCTGGATCGGCGTAAACGCACCATAGTCAAGATAGGATTTGACCCGCGTCAGCGCCGAGATCAGCCGCTCATTGCCGACGGCAAAGCCCATACGCCAGCCGGGCATGGAGAATGTCTTCGACATCGACGTGAATTCTACGGCGACATCGATCGCGCCAGGTATCTGCAGGACCGATGGTGGCGGCGTGTCATCAAAGTAGATTTCGGAATAGGCCAGGTCTGACAGAATGATGATTTCATTCTTGCGGGCGAAAGCCACGACGTCCTTGTAGAAATCCAGCGAAGCGACATGTGCGGTCGGATTGGACGGATAGTTGAGAATCAGCGCCAGGGGCTTCGGGATTGAATGGCGGATGCCGCGTTCCAACGCCGGAATGAACTGGTCGTCGGGTTTAGCAGGAATTGAGCGGATAACTCCGCCGGACATGATGAAGCCGAAGGCGTGGATCGGATAGGTGGGATCCGGGCAAAGTACCACATCCCCCGGCGCCGTGATGGCCTGCGCCATATTGGCGAAGCCTTCCTTGGAGCCGAGTGTCGCCACGACCTGCGTATCGGGGTTGAGCTTGACGCCAAAACGGCGATCGTAATAGGCAGCCTGCGCCCGGCGCAGACCGGGAATACCCTTGGAAGAAGAATAGCGATGCGTGCGCGGGTCCTGAACGGCTTCGCACAGCTTGTCGACGATGCCCTGTGGCGTCGGCAGATCCGGATTTCCCATGCCAAGATCGATAATGTCCGCCCCCGCGGCTCGCGCGCTCGCCTTGAGGCGATTCACCTGTTCAAAAACGTAAGGTGGCAGGCGGCGAACTTTATGAAATTCTTCCATAGGGTTGGGTCCGGTCAATAGGGTTGAATGTGCGCGTGCGCTATACACCGAAACGCCGCTGGGGTCGAGCAATCATTGCGGATAGCAATCGTTTGCGCCCAACCCCGCCACATCCGCTTTCGCGCCTGACCGTGAAATCGTGTGAGGGAAGCCACCGGTGGTTGAAGCGCATCTTCGTAGAATTGTGATGCTAGCCGTAGAGCGCCTATTCGGAGCGGGTTTTTGAGCCCGTAAGAAGCAGAGGGCGATTATGGGCTTACAGCTTCCCCTCGATCGCCTTCAGATCTTCTGCCTGCTGCTTTTTAAGGAGTTGCATCTCCGCTTGCCTGCGGGCCGCGACCGCGGGATCCGACGACGGACCAACCTGGCTGTTTTTCGCTGCAGTGGTCCTTGATCGCAAGGCTTCCTTTTCTTCAGGCGTAAATTGCGTCGTCTCGCCTTTCGGATCCGGGGTAAAATGCGGATATGTCCCGGTGTTTACGGGACCGGTCAAGGGGGAATTGGACATGGGCGCAGGAGGCGTATTGGCGCAAGCACCCAAACCAGCAATCAGAACGGCGCCAACCGACAAGCGCAAGATGGTTTTGACCGGAGTGTTCATCGTGTGTCCTGACTGCAAAAAACGATATTCATCATGGTGATAAGAATTGCACGTTAGAGGGATAGCACCAATTCATGATATGATGTCAATATTGCTTTAGCGGCGGGAGGGAGCGACTATATGGATAATCAAGGCGGCAAGAGCAGCAAGACCCCAAACCTTGATAATTATGTCGTCAAGGATCCAGAGGCCTTTGCGCGCAATGTCGCCCATATGATCGAGCAAGCCGGCAAAGCTGCGTCCGCCTGGGTCGAGCCACGCGAAAAGGGGCTGAAGCGCGATACGCTGGCCGATCCTGTCACCGATGTGGTGAAAACGCTCTCCAAGGTTTCCGAATACTGGCTGTCTGAACCGGCGCGCGCGCTGGAGGCGCAAACGAAGCTGTTCGCGAACTATATGGCGATCTGGTCGAATTCCATCCGTCGTATGGGCGGCGAAGAGGTCGAAGACGTGGTGACGCCTGAAAAGGGCGACAAGCGCTTCACCGACGAAGACTGGGGCAAGAACGCCTTTTTCGATTTTCTCAAACAAGCCTACCTGGTCACGGCGCGCTGGGCCGGAGATCTGGTTGAGAATGCTGAAGGGCTCGACGATCACACGCGGCACAAGGCCGCTTTCTATGTCAGGCAGATAACCACGGCCGCATCGCCAAGCAATTTCTTGCTGACCAATCCGGAACTCTACAAAGAAACAGTTGCGAGCAACGGCGAGAATCTCGTTCGTGGCATGAAGATGCTTGCGGAAGACATTGTCGCCGGCGGCGGCGACCTGCGTTTACGCCAGTCAGACCTGACCAAGTTTGCGCTCGGCGAGAACGTGGCAACAACGCCGGGCAAGGTCATCGCACGCAGCGACGTGGCAGAAATCATCCAATATGAGCCAACCACAAAGGACGTGTTGAAGCGCCCTCTTCTGATCTGTCCGCCCTGGATCAACAAATTTTACATTCTCGACCTCAATCCGGAAAAGTCCTTCATCAAATGGGCCATTGATCGCGGGCATACGGTCTTTGTCATCTCATGGGTCAACCCCGATCAGCGCCACGCATTGAAGGACTGGACGGCCTATATCAACGAGGGGCTGCGGTTTGGTCTGGATACGATTGAGAAGGCCACCGGTGAAAAAGCCGTCAATGCCATAGGCTATTGCGTCGGAGGTACGCTGCTGAGCGCTGCGCTGGCGCTGTTTGCCAGGGAAGGTGAAGACCGGATCAAGAGTGCAACCCTGTTCACCACGCAAGTGGATTTTACCCATGCTGGCGACCTGAAGGTTTTTGTCGACGAGGACCAAATCAGGGCCCTTGAGAACGCAATGTCAGCGGAGGGTTACCTTGACGGCACGCGCATGGCGACCGCGTTCAATATGCTGCGCTCCGGCGATCTCATCTGGCCCTATGTCGTCAACAACTACATGCGCGGGCGCGAGCCGGTACCTTTTGATCTTCTCTATTGGAATGCCGACGCTACACGCATGAGCGCGGCGAACCACTCTTACTATCTGCGCAATTGCTATCTGGACAACAACCTCGTGCGCGGGATGATGCAGCTTGCCGGCGAAAACCTCTCGCTCGGTGACGTCAAGATCCCGATCTTCAATCTTGCTGCCAAGGAGGACCATATCGCACCCGCACTTTCAGTCTTTACCGGCTGCCAGTATTTTGGCGGCGATGTTACCTATGTGCTTGCGGGTTCGGGCCATATCGCCGGTGTCGTCAATCCTCCGGAGAAGAACAAGTACCAGTACTGGACAGGCGCGGCGCCCGTTGGTTCTTTCGACGATTGGCTGGCCAAGGCTAGTGAACATCCCGGCTCATGGTGGAAACACTGGGAAAAATGGATCGAATCGCAGGACAAGAAACGTGTTCCTGCCCGTAAGCCTGGCGAAAATAACATGGAGATTCTTGCCGATGCGCCCGGAACCTATGTACGCGTGCGTGTATGAAAACAACCGGTTCCAGTCTGTGAAATCGCTTCAAGAAGACTTCTCGACAATGGCAAGAAAGTGGCCAATCACGTTTTCGCCTCATTCTACGTATACTTGACGCCTTGTGCAGATGATAAAAGTTCATTAACTCTGGCGACTCTCTGCCGGTGTTATTTGCACTTCAATAGAACTTCGCGAGCTTTCTGCTCTTACAAAAGCGGACCGGACTGAACAGCTACGGGGCCGGAAAAGACGAGACGGGGGAATCGTTGAACATACTGCCAGCTTCAGTTTCGGCCCTTCGGGCGAGCACGGTTGCATGCGTCCTCGTGCTTTCTGCTATGGCCGCTACTTCTTGCACTTCGACTGGACCAAGCCCCAGTGTTACTTCTGCTTTGGCCGTCACCCCGGAAAATTCCCCAACCAGCGATTCAAAGCATGCCGCCGATTCTTCCCTGCCATCAAGCGGAACTGAGACCGTTGCTCCGGAAGCGCTTGCCCTGGCAGGCACCACCGAGACCAACGCCCTGAAGGCTGTCACAGAGGCCGCCAAACCCAGTGACGGCAAGCCCGCGCAGATCGCCGGCGCAACGCCCTCGCCCACAGCAGAAACGCAGCAAGCAGCTGCTCCTGCCGAGATGAAGCCCGCCGTCAAGTCATCCCTGTTCGGATCGAACACCCCAGCCAAAACAGAAGAGACACAAGAGGTCGCAGGTGCGGCTGCCGCTGTGGCGCCGCCCGTCAGAACTTCCTTGTTTGGCAGTTCAACAAGGACGCCGCCTGCCCCGCAGCCCGCCCAGCCACAGGAGACGCAGCAATCGACTGATGCTGCTGATAAGGATGGCGCCAAACCCACGAATGCCAAAGCTGGCGACGCTGCTGAAACCAATACGGAGCAGGCTGCAACGCCCGAAAGGAAGCCGCCGTCCGGCAGGGATAATGGCCTGCTCGTCCGGCTCTTTGCCAACAACCAGGCAAAATCGCCGGTAAGCCGCCAGGTTGCGGTCATCCAGCCAAAATCACAGCCGCAGCTCCGGGCGGTTGAAACCCCGGTACAGACCGCATCGGCGCTTCCGTCCGCCGAATCATTTGCTGGCAAAACGGAACATCTGTCATCGCTGCCTGGCGTGCGGCCCAATGCCGGCATCCAGATCATGCAGCGCGACAGTCTTTATGCCGATGATGACATCGAAGCAGCTGGCGCACCATTGATTCTGGCGTCGGCGGCAGGTCTGGCGCGCCTTGCACCGAACGGCCTCAAAGTTCAACGCGAAAGCGTACAGGTTGCCTGCCTCAAGCCGCAGCTCGTCGGTATCCTCAAGACTCTCGAGCGCCGCTACGGCAAATCGGTAATTGTTACCTCCGGCTATCGCAGCCCACCCTATAACCGCCTGGTAAACGGCGCCAAGGCCTCGCTGCACATGTCCTGCGCCGCAGCGGACATTCAAATTCCTGGGGTTTCCAAGTGGGAATTGGCTAATTTTGCGCGGTCCATGTCAGGACGAGGTGGAGTTGGCACCTATTGTCATACCGAATCAGTACACGTCGATATTGGTCCGCGGCGCGACTGGAACTGGCGCTGCTCACGCCGGCGGGCCTAAATTCACCTACGAAATACTTTGCCGATGAGGGGTGGGACCCATCTATCCGGCCCGCGAATTGAACAAGTTCCATTTTTTCGAAAAAAAACGCTTTATGGGGTTGCGGCGGAAAACCTGTTTCACTATAAGCCGCTTAACCGAGCGGCGCCCATCGTCTAGCGGTTAGGACGGCGCCCTTTCACGGCGCAAACAGGGGTTCGATTCCCCTTGGGCGTACCAGGTTTTTTCCAGGAAGATCAAAGCTTTACGGCGCGAAACTCTCACGGTTTTGTGTTCGTCTGCAATGAAAACGGCCAGCTGCAAATGAGCCGGCCGTTTGCGTATTCTGTTGTCCAGCCTAGTTTGCTGGTGCCGGCTTCGCCGGATCTGGAGCCGGGGTGGCTGGTGCGGGAGCGGGCGTTGTCGGTTCGGATGTGGTCGCGGGCGGTGTGGTTGTGCCTTCTGACGGCTTGTTGTCACAGGCCGCCAAAGTTAATGCCGCGACAGCAACAAACGGTAGGAAAAACTTGAGTTTCATCATGTCTCCTCCTGATGGGTTTCGTCCCTGCACATAGCATGTGACAGACTTGTGGATTAGAACAGTCCAGTTTTTTCAAGCTTTGTCACCGGCTGTTAGACAAAGTTATGAGACCGAAATCATGAGCTGACCTATCATAAATCACTGCCGCCACTCATATCTGCGGCAGCAGGGTTCGAATCAACCTCCACTCGAGCCCGATTCTCCCACCCCAGAGCAAACTAACCTGCCTTTCAAAAGGCAGGTTTTTTTATGGAAGACAGGCGCCGCCTGGACCACGACCCACGATTGTTATGACGTTCGAGGTCGGCTAAACCGTTGCGATGATCTTCACGTCCCCTCTCGTCACCGGCCGGCTGGTTCAACGCTATAAGCGCTTTCTCGCCGATATCATCCTGGATGATGGTAATCCCATTACCAGCTCGGTTCCCAACACCGGTTCGATGCTTGGGCTGACCGATCCTGGTATCAGGGTCTGGCTGTCGCTTTCGAACGACACCAAACGCAAATATCCGCACACATTGCAGATGGTCGAAGCGCAGGGCACAATTGTCGGCATTAACACCGGCCTTCCCAATCGCATTGCGGAAGAAGCAATCCTGTCGGGCTTGCTGCCCACGTTGACGGGCTACGGCGAACTGAAACGCGAGCAGAAATACGGTATCAATTCGCGCATCGATATACTGCTGCATGATGGGGAGCGTCCCAGCGCCTATGTCGAAGTCAAGAACGTGCATTTTTCGAGGACGAATGGACTGGCGGAATTTCCCGATTCTCCGACTGCACGCGGCGCAAAACATCTGGACGAACTTGGCAACATGGTTGAAAGTGGCCATCGTGGTGTCATGCTCTACGTCATCCAGCGTGGAGACTGCGATAGCTTGAAAATCTGCGGTGACCTCGATCCCATTTATGCCGCTGCTTTTGAGCGGGCAATGCGGCGCGGGGTTGAAGCTTACGCATTAAAATGCCACATCACGCCTACCGGCATTGCTGCAATCAGCACGATGCCAATTATCGACTGACGTCAAGCGGACAGCATAATGGTCACCTATCTCGATGCGCAAAGCGCGCCCCTTAAGAACACCGGGCAGATCAGGCTTCACGGCCCGGAAGGGTTTGAGGCTATGCGCAAGGCGTGCCAGTTGACAGCACGCTGCCTGGATGAGCTAGCATCGATCGTCGCGCCGGGCGTGACGACGAACACGATCGACAGATTCGTCTTTGAATTCGGTGCCGATCACGGCGCGCTGCCCGCAACGCTGAATTACCGCGGCTATACCAAATCCAGCTGCACGTCGATCAATCACGTGGTCTGCCACGGCATTCCAGATGACAAGCCATTGCGCGACGGTGATATCGTCAACGTGGACGTGACATATATCCTCGATGGCTGGCACGGCGATTCAAGCCGCATGTATCCCGTCGGCGAAATAAAACGTGCTGCCGAGCGGCTTATGGAAGTTACCCACGAAAGTTTGATGCGCGGTATAGCAGCTGTACGGCCCGGTGCCCGCACTGGTGCTATCGGCGCCGCAATCCAATCCTACGCAGAGTCGGAACGCTGCTCGGTCGTGCGTGATTTCTGCGGCCATGGCGTCGGCCAGCTTTTCCACGACACCCCGAACATACTGCATTACGGCACACCGAACGAAGGCGTCGAACTGCGCGAGGGCATGATCTTCACCATAGAGCCGATGATCAACCTAGGCCGCCCGCACGTAAAAGTTCTCGCCGACGGCTGGACGGCGGTTACCCGCGACCGCTCGCTGACTGCGCAATATGAGCACACGGTTGGCGTCACCAATAATGGCTGCGAGATCTTTACACTGTCGCCGGCCGGTTTGTTCGCGCCGGGATTGAAACTCGAATAGGAACGCGAGGCAAATGAGCGAAGAAAAGCCAGAACCGACTTTCTTCCTCAACGAACCCTCGACGAAACTCTCCTCCAAACAACCTGCCGTTGAGCCAGAAGCGCGAGAGCGCAACGCGGAGCAGAAGACCGAGCCGGCGGAAGATCCCCCGCATTATCACGGCCACCGCGAGCGGATGAGAGAACGATTTCAAAAAGTCGGCCATGCAGGATTTGCCGATTATGAGATGCTGGAAATGCTGCTCTACCGGTCGTTCAAGCAGGGCGATACAAAACCCTTGGCCAAGGCGCTGCTTGCCCGTTTCGGCTCGATTGCCGAGGTCCTTGGCGCACCGGAACATCTGCTGCTGGAAGTGAAAGGTTGCGGGCCGGTTGCGGCCTTCGATCTTAAATTCGTCTCCGCCCTCACCCACCGCATGATCCGCAGTGATATTCGGGAAAAGACCGTATTGAGTTCGTGGAGTAAAGTCATGGATTACTGCGTAGCGGCCATGGCGCACGAACCGCGCGAACAGTTTCGCATCCTGTTTCTAGACAAGAAAAATGCTTTGATCGCCGATGAAGTGCAGCAAGTTGGAACTGTGGATCACACGCCCGTCTATCCGCGCGAGGTCATTGCGCGGGCCCTGCAACTTTCCGCCAGCGCCATCATCCTGACGCATAACCACCCTTCCGGTGATCCGACACCCTCCAAAGCCGATATCGACATGACCAAGACCATCGCCAATATTGGTGCGCAGATGGGCATCGTCGTGCATGATCACATCATTATCGGCAAGAATGGCCATGCCAGTCTCAAAGGTCTGAATCTTTTCTAGCCGAGCGCAAACATAATCAAATGCGCCACACCAAAAGCCCTTATCCCGGTTCCGTGCTAAATGGAGGTTTGAATGAATCCGGTTGAGAAGGCGATTTGGTTTATCGAAGGTCACTTTGCCGAGGACATTACACTGGACGATATTGCGGCCTCGGCCGGCATATCCCGCTTCTACATGTCCCGCGCATTCGCCGTTTTCACAGGCCGTTCTGTCAGTGGCTACTTGCGCGGCCGGCGGCTGACCGAAGCGGCGAAGATCCTTTCCAAGGGTGCCCCGGATATTCTCTGCGTCGCTCTCGGCGCCGGATACAACTCCCATGAAGCGTTCACCCGGGCCTTTCGCGACCAGTTCGGTTTCACGCCGGAACAGGTCCGTACGCAAGGCCATGTCGAAAACATTCCAATGGTGGAGGCACTCAAAATGGATGAATCATTTGTTGTAAATCTCGAAACACCCCGCACCGTCGAGGGCAAAGCAATGCTCATCGCTGGCATCGGTGCCCGCTATAATTGTGAGACCAGCAAGGCGATCCCGTCCCAATGGCAGCAATTCAATGCCTATGCGGGCAATGTGTCCGGCCAGGTTGGCGACATTTACTACGGCGTCTGCTGCAACAGCGACGAAGAGAACAATTTCGACTATATTGCGGGCGTGGAAGTTACGGACTTTTCCGATCTTCCGGACGAATTCAGCCGGGTGCGCATTCCCGCACAGCGGTATCTGGTTTTCACGCATCGGGACCACATCTCGTCGATCCGCAGCACCATGATGACCATCTGGGGCAAGTACCTGCCCAGATCCCGGCATGAAGTTGCCGACGCACCGAATTTCGAGCGATACGGCCCCGAATTCGACCCACGAACCGGCAATGGCGGCATGGAGATCTGGATTCCGATCAAGAACTGACATCAAAAGTGGGGGTTGCGGGAGTTCCATCCCCACCCCCTGTTTTTCGCTCATTTATCATGACATCTCGCTGTCAGCACGAAATCCGCTATGATCAACTGCGGTTACGCGACTGGAGTGCATACCATGCTGCAAGCCTGCTTGAACGGTGGACGAACACGCGACTTTCATCCTGCGGTGCCCTATACGGCGGCAGAACTCGCCAAAGACGCAGCAGCTGCGGTGGCGGCGGGTGCAAGCGAACTGCACATCCATCCTCGCAGTTCCAGCGGTGCCGAGAGCCTCGATCCCAACGACACGGCAGAGGCAATACTTGCAATCCGTCACAATGTACCGGGCACTCCCATCGGACTTTCGACCCATTGGCGCATACCGCCCGGTGGCACGGCACGCCAGGGACAGATCGAGCGGTGGCAGGTACTTCCTGATTATGTTTCCGTCAATCTTATCGAAGAAGACGCTCCGGACGTGATCTCACTGATTCTCGGCAAGGGCATTGGGGTGGAAGCCGGACTTTGGTCCATCAGTGATGCCGAGCGCTTCGTGACATTGCCTGACGCCAGAAAATGCCTTCGCGTGTTGATTGAAATCAACGAACAGGACATCGACGAAGGCCTGGCCGCTGCAACGGGAATCATATCGGTCCTGGCGCGAGCCAAATTCAGGCTTCCCATTCTGATGCATGGCGATGAAGCGAGTGTGTGGCCGATGTTCAGAGAGGCCATGGCTCGAGGCTATGACAGTCGCGTTGGGCTTGAGGATGGCAATCTCCTTCCCTCGGGCAAGAAAGCCGCCGGCAACGCTGATATCGTTGGTGCGGCGGTTCTTCTGGCGCGTGCGTACTGAACAGGTCACTCAAGGCAAGAAAAAGGCCGCTTGAAGCGGCCTCTTTATGATCGGAACGGTGAAGCTTATGCCTCGTCGTCGGACTTCTTCTTGGCGGCTTTCTTCGGCGCCGCCTTCTTGGCAGGCTTCTTGGCCTCGCCGGGCTTGGCATCCGCCTCGTCGTCAGCCATCAGCTCTTCCTTGGTCACCTTCTTGTCGGTAACAGTGATGTTCGAAAGAAGGTGATCGACAACCTTTTCCTCGAAGATCGGAGCGCGCAGATTGTTGACCGCTTCCGGAGTCTTGCGGAAGAATTCATAGATCTGCTGTTCCTGGCCGGGATAACGGCGAACCTGGTCGTAAACGGCGCGCTGCAATTCTTCCTCAGTTACTTCGATGCCGGCCTTGTTGCCGATTTCGGAAAGAACGAGGCCCAGGCGCACACGGCGTTCAGCCAGTTTGCGGTATTCTTCACGAGCTTCTTCTTCCGTCGTATCTTCGTCTTCGAAGGTCTTGCCGGCTTCCTGAAGATCGTTACCGATCTGTGCCCAGATGTTATTGAACTCGGCATTTACCAGGCGTTCCGGCGATTCGAACTTGTATTCGCCATCAAGCGCATCGAGAATCTGACGCTTTACCTTCTGGCGGGTGAACGTGCCGTACTGGCTCTCGATCTGTTCACGGATGACCTGACGCAGGCGGTCCGCACTTTCGATGCCGAGCTTCTTGGCGGTCTCGTCGTTGATTTCAAGTTCGCCCGGCTTGGCAACTTCCTTGACGGTGATGTCGAAGGTTGCGTCCTTGCCAGCAAGATGGGCGGCACCATATTCGGCCGGGAACGTCACGTTGATCTGCTTTTCGTCGCCAGCCTTGACGCCGATCAGCTGGTCTTCGAAGCCCGGAATGAACTGGCCAGAACCGAGAATAAGCGTTGCATCGCTGTCAGCGCCGCCGTCGAAGGGAACACCGTCGACCTTGCCGAGGTAGTCCATGGTAACGCGGTCGCCGCTTTCGGCCTTGCCCTTCTTCGTTTCGAAGGTCTGGGCAGAACTTGCAACGCGCTTGACTTGCTCTTCGACTTCCTCATCGCTTACGTCGACAACTTCACGCGTGACGCTGATCTTAGAGGTATCCTTGATCTCGATCGCAGGCAGAACCTCGTAGTTCAGCGAAAATTCAAAATCCGCCTCGCCGCTCAAGACCTTTTCCGCTTCCTTCTCGTCTTCGGTCATGACGACTTCAGGCTGGGTTGCCGACTTTTCGTTGCGATCGGCAAGGATCGAGCGTGATGAATCGCTCAAGATCTCATTGACAACTTCAGCCATGAACGACTTGCCATACATCTTGCGTAGATGGCTCATGGGCACTTTGCCGGGGCGGAAGCCGTTAATACGCGCCTTGGCGCTGGCGCCTTGGAGGCGTTCGGAAAGCTTTGCTTCCAGATCCTTGGCCGGAACAACGACCTTGATCTCGCGCTTCAGCCCTTCATTGAGCGTTTCAGTAACCTGCATGTCCAAACCTTCACTTTTTTAACATTTGTCCCGCCGTCTCCGGCTTGGTTGCCAATTTGCGGGAGAAAAACTGTTGCCATCGTGGCTTCGGTGCGGATGGAGCAAGCTCAGCTCCTGCCATCCACGTTGATTTTATTGCCTTATTTCTAACTCAACTCTCAATTTGTGGCACAGATTGTATCACAGAATGTGGCACAAAGTTGCGGAAGAATTGCACCTTTACCGACTGGTCGCTCCCTTTACTTCCACTCAGTACAAAAATCAATGGTGGAGCCATCGCGGGCGGCGAAATTGCGGATCCTAAGCCCTCCGCTACCCACGATTGCGAGGTGACAAGGAAATCGAACTGTGCAAGTCTGGATACGTGGGGTTTTGAGACGGCTGATTTGTGCATGCACATTGTGCCGGTTGCGCAACGTGCCGAACGTGTCGAGACTTCACGAGCACCTTATAGAGCGTTGAATACCTGACTTGCATTGCTTGACTTGATCGTCCGCTGAATCGGCCTTCCAGCTGCTCCAACCAGTTGAGTACCTCGGCATTTACCCGCGCGACGCATCGGAAGTCTGATTGTCACGGAGGCTACCCTTGTCACGAACGTTCATCTCAGCCATTCGACTTGGCTTTACTGCCGTCATTTTCTCGGCATCTGCAGCATTCGCCCAAGAGGCCGCTCCTCCGCCGCCACCCGTGACGGTAGCGAAACCGGTCGTGCGCGACGTTATCGATGCCGATGAGTTCATTGGGCGGTTTGAAGCTGTCAATCAAGTGGCCGTCCGTTCCCGTATCGATGGTTATCTCGACCAGGTGCATTTCAAGGATGGTGCCCTGGTCAAGAAGGGTGATCCGCTTTTCACGATTGACCAGCGCCCCTATGTGACTGCGCTTGCACAGGCTCAGTCGGCGCTGGAGGTTGCCAAGACGACGCTCGACTATGCGGAAGCCCAGTACAAGCGGACGGAATCGCTCACTGGCAGCGGGACGTTGTCCGTCTCGACCCTTGACGACCAAAGGCGCGCGTTCCTGGCCGGCCAGGCCAGTGTAACCGGCGCCCAGGCTTCTGTTGACGGCGCCAAGCTCAACCTGATGTACACGGAAATTACCGCCCCCCAGGACGGACGCATCGACCGCCGGCTGATCTCTGTCGGCAATCTGGTCAATGCAAACGATACGATACTGACCACCATCGTCCAGCTCGACCCAATCGACTTTTACTTCGATGTGGACGAGCGCAATCTGCTCAACTATGCGCGCACGGCCCGTGAAAACGGTCAAATCCTGCAGGAAGGCGGTGGCGGGCTTGAAGTAACGGTTAAGCTGACCGATTCCAACGAACCGCCAGTCAAGGGAAAACTCGACTTTGCGGAAAATCGTCTTGACGCGGCGACCGGCACGATGCGGGTGCGTGCCCGGTTCGACAACCCCAATCTCATCCTGCAACCGGGGCTTTTCGGCCGCGTCGAAGTGGCCGCGTCGAACAAGTACAAGGGCATCCTCATACCTGACGATGCGATCGGCTCTGATCAGAACGAGCGGATTGTCTATGTTGTCAGCGAGGACGGTACCGTCACGCCAAAGCCGGTAAGAGTGGGGCCCACGCTCTACGGCTACCGCGTCATCCGCGAGGGCATGACTGGCGATGAGACCATTGTTGTCAACGGATTGATGCGGATTCTGTCCGGGCGTAAAGGTCAAGCCGGAACTTGTGGTGCTGCCGCAGGAAGGCCCGTCTTTCGCGGGAGCCAGCCAATGAGGTTCGCGCATTTCTTCGTCGACCGGCCTATCTTCGCATCCGTTCTTTCCATCGTTCTGCTGATTGTCGGCGGCATCGCCTATACGCAGCTTCCGGTTGCGCAGTATCCAGAAATCGCTCCACCGACGATCGTCGTGCGCACCTCCTATCCTGGTGCCGATGCAGAAACCATTGCCAATGTGGTGGCGACCCCCATCGAGCAGGAAATCAACGGCGTCGAGGACATGCTGTATATGTCTTCCTATTCGACGGCCGACGGATCGATGGCACTGACAATCACTTTCAAGCTCGGCACCGACCTCGACAAGGCGCAGGTCCTTGTGCAGAACCGCGTCTCGATCGCCGAGCCCCGCCTGCCTGAAGAAGTGCGTCGTCTCGGCATAACGACGACGAAGAGTTCACCGGATCTGATGATGGTGATTCACCTTCTATCGCCGGACAATCGCTACGATCAGCTCTACGTCTCGAACTACGCCCGCTCGCGTATTCGCGACGTCCTGTTGCGGCTCGATGGCGTCGGTGATCTCACGATCTTTGGCGAACGTGAATTCTCCCTGCGCATCTGGCTCGATCCCCAAAAACTGGCGGCCTATGGTATGACGGCGAGTGATGTCGTCCAGGCCCTGCAGGAGCAGAACGTGCAGGTTTCCGGCGGTTCCATCGGCGGACCACCCGCCTCTGGAACGAATGCCTTCCAGTATACGGTGACAACCCAAGGCCGCTTCAGCGATGCGAGACAATTCCGTTATGTCATTGTCAAGGCGACGGAAAGCGGACGGCTTGTGCAGCTGCAGGATGTCGCCCGCGTCGAACTTGGCGCCAAGGACTACGTGACCAACAGCTATCTTGGCGGCAGCCCTGCGGTCGCTCTCGGCATTTTCAACCGTCCAGGCACAAATGCCTTGGCGACCGCCGACGTTATCAAAGCGACCATGGTGGACCTGGCCAAGGATTTTCCAGCTGGGCTAACCTACGACATCGTCTACAACCCCACCGAATTCATCTCGGAATCGATCAACGAGGTCTATAAGACCATTTTCGAAGCCGTAATCCTCGTTGCCCTGGTGGTGCTTGTTTTCCTGCAATCGTGGCGGACAGCCATCATCCCGATCGTCGCGATCCCGGTATCGCTAATCGGCACGTTGGCATTCCTGCTGGCTTTCGGGTTCTCGCTGAACATGTTGACGCTGTTCGGTCTGGTGCTCGCCATTGGTATCGTCGTCGACGATGCGATCGTTGTCGTCGAGAACGTCGAACGAAACCTGGCGGCGGGGATGACGCCGAAACAGGCCTCGCACGTGACGATGGATGAGGTCGGAACGGCCGTTATCGCCATCTCGCTGGTGCTGATCGCTGTTTTTGTGCCCACCGCGTTCATTCCAGGCATTACCGGTCAGTTCTATCTGCAGTTCGCCGTGACGATTGCCGTCGCAACTGCGATCTCCGCGCTCAATTCATTGACGCTTTCGCCGGCGCTGGCAGCAATCGTCCTGCGTCCCCATGAGCACGCCACGGCACCGCGAAATCCCTTGACCCGCTTCGGACGAACGCTTGCAAACGGTTTCAATACCGGGTTCGACAAGATGGCGAACGGATATTCGCGGGTTATCCGGAGCCTTGTTGGATCTGCGACAGGCTTGATAGCCAGCCTTCTGGTGTTCGTGGCTCTCCTTGGAGCTACCTGGTATATGGCGACAACTGTGCCGCGCGGCTTTATCCCCACACTGGACCAGGGTTATGCCATCGTCGTTGTCCAGTTGCCCGACGGCGCATCGCTGGAACGCACGGACGCAGTGATCAAACGCGCATCCGAGATCGTCAGGAAAGTCCCTGGCGTCAGCAATGCCGTGGCTTTTGCTGGCTTCAACGGTGCCACTTTCACAAATGCCTCAAATTCCGGCGTCGTCTTTGCACCGTTTGAACCTTTCGAGGAAAGGCTCAAACATGGCCAGACCGCCAACGCCATCATTGGCAACCTTTTTGGAAGCCTGCAAAGCATCCAGGAAGCTTTCATTATTGCCGTGCCGCCGCCCTCAATCCGCGGCGTCGGCAATTCCGGCGGCTTCAAGATGCAGCTGCTCGACCGTGATAGTTCCGATATGCGCCGGGTTCTCGCCCTCGCCTATCAGATGATGGGACAGGCCAACCAGACGCCCGGTCTCACGGGCGTCTTCACGACATTCTCGGCCTCAAGCCCGCAATACTTTCTCGAAATTGACCGCGACAAGGCGCGGGCATTGAATGTCCCGATACCGAATATCTTTGAGACATTGTCGATCAACCTTGGAACGTCTTATGTAAATGATTTCAATGCCTTCGGGCGGGTTTATCAGGTCCGTGCGCAAGCTGACCAGCCGTATCGGATGCAACGTGCAGACATTCTGGATCTGAAGGTGCGTTCGTCAACCGGGGCACTCGTGCCGCTTCGGGACGCTGGTCGATATCAGGGATACGACCGGCCCATCGCTGGTGCAGCGTTACAATATGTACGTTTCGGTACCGTTGCAGGGTAACCCCGCTCCCGGCGTTTCCACGGGCGACGCGCTCGACAAGATGGAAGCCCTCGCCGCCAATACGCTGCCGCCCGGTACCACTTTCAACTGGACGGAACTCGCCTTCCAGGAACGCAGCACCGGCAACACGGCAATATTCATCTTTGGCCTGTCGGTAGTCTTCGTCTTCCTTGCACTGTCGGCGCAATATGAAAGCTGGATCCTGCCGCTGGCGATCATCCTGATTGTTCCGCTTGCCGTGCTCGCCGCGCTCATAGGCGTCAGCTTGCGAGGGATGGACAATAATATCCTGACTCAGATCGGGCTCGTGGTCCTCATCGGTCTCGCCGCAAAAAACGCGATTCTGATCGTCGAGTTTGCCCGTCAGCACGAGGAAGACGGTGCTACACCGGTGGAGGCTGCCATCGAGGCGAGCCGCTTGCGCCTGCGTCCGATCCTGATGACGGCATTCGCCTTCATCTTCGGTGTGGTCCCGCTGATGATTGCCACCGGCCCCGGCGCGGAAATGCGCCAGTCATTGGGTACGGCCGTGTTCTCCGGCATGCTTGGCGTCACCTTCTTCGGCCTGTTCCTGACGCCGGTCTTCTATGTTGCGCTCAGGTCCTTGCGGCGCAAACGGAAGCCAGTGGTGGAGGCACCAGCGCGGGGCTTTTAACAGCTCCGCGCTACATGCGCGGTCGTCCAAGCTGGAGGGGCCAAAGCGGCCGTTGAAGAGATTGCGTCCGGGTAAGATACTACTTTTGAGAAGTTTGCTGGTGCGGATAGAGGGACTCGAACCCCCACGGTCTCCCGCCAGAACCTAAATCTGGTGCGTCTACCAATTTCGCCATATCCGCAGATGGAGGCGTAACTGCACCCCAAGCGCCGGTCTCTATATCACCGTCTTTGAATGGGTCAAAGGAAAAAGGCGAGCATCGGCCAGCAATAATTCCCGGCGCATGAGTGAATGCGGGTGGTCAGTAGATCGGCTCTTCATAAAGCACATTGCCATCGTCCTTCAGCGCACGGATCTGCGCATCACCGGCGGGCGAAACGGCAATCACAGCCTCGATCTTGCGCTCCCGCTGCTGGTCTTCGATCGCCTTTCCCTGACCTTCAGGCACATAATAACGCTCAATGCCATAGGTGACGCGAAGCTGATGGTAGACGGTGGCATTGGCGAAGCTGGCTGTGCGGCCGCGCAGCTGGATCTCGCCCGCCTGCAAATCCTCGCGTCTATGCCAGGAGGCACCACCGAACGTCCAGGCGCCGTCATCGCCCTGCTTCACCGTCACATAAATATCGGCCAATCCGTCCGCGACCGGTGGGGTTCCACTGATCTTGCCCGCCTCGATGTTGGAAATGCCATAACCGAGAGTGACATAGTCACCGCGCAGCAGATCGTGTGGATCGACGGGCTCGGTCAGCAGCGTGATATCGGTGCCATTGCGCAGAATGGAGGCATGTTGTGCGACCATGGCGTAAAGCGCGCCGGACTGCAGCAGCGCCACGCCAGCGCCAAGCCAGAGGAAGCGATTCAACTTCAAAGTCATACCGTTACCTCCTTTTTTGGGCTCTTCCTCTGAAGCCGCCGCTCCATCCGGATGACGAAAGCTGCGAGCAGCAGCACGAGCACGCCCGCACTGAGGAAGAAGCTTGCCGTCCCGATCAGTGTGCCTATGGTTTCAAAGGCAAGATAGAGGACCTCAAGCGAGAAGACTGTATACGCGCTCCAGCGCACCGCCAGATTGCGGTGGCCAGAGAGTGCAAGACCTGCAATCGAACAGCCAAGAATGGCAAAGCCGATGATAACCTGATTGCCGACGCCATCGCTGAACTGGTCAAACTGGAAGAAAATCAATGCCAGGAGCAGCATCATGAAACCATAAGCGCCGATTGCCTCGGCCCAGCCTGTCAGCCGCTGCATTGCACTATTACCCAATGCGTCCGCCAGGAAGAGCGCACCGCCAAGGATGGCGGCCAGCCACAATATCCAGCTCCGGTCGAGGTCAAACCTGACGGTGAAGACATAGATGATCAGCAACAGGGCAATGAAATGCCTGGCCGCCTTCCCATTGGTGAACCAGACCAAACCGCCACAGATGAAAAGCAGGATAGGGACCAGCCAGAGATAGCTGAGCCGCTCCGTTGTGGCAGGTTCGAGCGAACAGAACAGATAGAAGCCTGTAATGGCGACACTCGCCGAGACCAGCACGGGCGAGCGGAGGAACAGCGCGGCAACCATGGTACCGGCCACCCACAGGAGTGCAGCGTCCGCGGCATCGCCCGACAGATGATACATCTGGCCGACCAGAGCAATTCCAGCACCGAAGGTAATCGCCGCTGTCAGGTAGAGGGCCTGGCTGAAGACCTTGTCGCCGCGGCTTTCCCGCCATGCCCCGCCGATATAGCCGATAAACAGCACGGACATGATGAGGCCAACACGGAGAAGACGCGGCATCGCCTCCCAATTGGCGGCGACGAGCGAAACAACGGCCGCGCCGAGAAGGACGGCGCCGAGGAGCGCGAGAATGCCGCCAAGGCCGAAACCGGAACCCCTGTTCTCTATATCGTTGCGCAGGCGTTCGGCCGTGGCGTCATCGATCAAGCCATCCTGCTGCCAGCGCGCAATATGTTTTCTTACGCCGAAGGAAATCGCCACGGGATGCTCCTGATCTCGCTCTTTCGCTCTCAACTAACGCCAGAGACAGCAAGAACGCAATCATGGCCCGATCTGAGCGATTGCCGCAAAGATGACATTTGTGCGACGCAACAATTAAAATCGATTAATGTTGCAATGCAACAATTGCATAGCTGACCTGCAAACTTGGCTCTGCAACTTCTGAGGGCCATGCACTATCTTCAGTTCAACGATCAAGAGTGATCAACAAAACAACGAACCGAAGTGGTGATTGAAATGAACCTTATCCGCTCTTACAGCAACTGGCGCCGTTATCGTGACACGGTTTCCGAGCTGAACCGTCTGTCGACCCGCGAACTCAGCGATCTGGGCATTGCCCGTTCGGACATCCCGTTCGTCGCCAAGAAGTCCGCAGTACGCTAATAGCACAACAGAATATCGCCGGGGCTCATCCTCCTCCCAGAGCTCCCGCGGTCAAAGGCCGGCACTCCTCCTCCCAGCTGGCCTTTACAAAACGACACCCACCGCACCTCCTCCCGCGGTGGGTGTTGTTGTTTCTGGCCTACGCCAGGAATTTGGAGCGCTTTCGACCCTTCATTTCAGCGTGCGCCGCCAACGCCCCTCTGCTTCCATTCCGCCAAGCGCATGACATCAGGTGGCCCGCCCCCCGGCTCGAACCAGGAATCGACCACCCACAATGTACCGGAACGGTCACGGAGAACCGCAGTGAAGTGCGGATAACGCCCATCCAGGAAGCTCCCGCGCGCGTCGCGACGGCTGACGCTGTGAAAACCGAGCAGACCGGCACTCTGCAGATAGCGCAGGAAATGGTCTGTATTGGTCGATTCATCGACGCAATCCATCTGCCCCTTCTCACGCCCAGCGCCAAAATCCATTTTCGGCCGGTCGGTCACACCAATAACCTGCGTGCTGCGGCGCTCGAAGACCTGCACGGCGCGGCGGACAGCGGCTCGTTCCGCTTCGGCGGATTTGCGGCCATCCGCCATTATCGAGGCGATTTTGGCGCGGTCCGCTCCCGTCAGCGTCACCTTTGTTTGAAAATTGCAGCCATAGCCGTGACAAACGCGAAAGGTTTGCGCTCGCGCCATTGACGCAGTGCCACACAGGACAGCAAAGAGGAGCAGCGGCAGAGTACTTGATCCAGTGATGCGCATGGCAGAAACTCTAGCAAGGGCTATCGCTCAAGCCTACCGAATTTACATCTTATGGTTTCTCGTCATTGACTGACCGCCGGGCTGGAAACGCCCTCCGCCCAGCCCTACATTCCAATTCCGCCTCAGATTCCCAGGAGTACGTTCCATGCAAAAACGTCGACTTGGCCGCACTGGCCTATCCATCGCGCCATTGGTTTTTGGCGGAAATGTCTTCGGCTGGACCGCCGGCAAGAAGACTTCATTCGATCTGCTCGACCGTTTCGCCGATGCCGGCTTCAACGCCATCGATACGGCCGATGCCTACTCCCGCTGGGTTCCAGGCAACGAGGGTGGCGAATCCGAGGTGATCATTGGCGAATGGGTTAAATCACGCAAGGCGCGCGACAAGGTGGTGATCATCACCAAGGTCGGCTCGGATATGGGGCAAGGCAAGAAAGACCTTTCCGCCGCCTATATTGCCAAGGCCGTAGAAGCCTCGCTGAAGCGTCTTCAGGTTGACGCGATCGATCTTTACCTCTCGCATTGGCCTGATCCCGATACACCCTACGCGGAAACGCTTGGCGCCTACGACAAACTGTTGAAGGCGGGCAAGATCAAATCGATCGGCGCCTCCAATCTCGATGCGGATCAGCTGCGCGGGGCGCTGGATGTGTCCAACGCAAAGGGCTTGCCACGCTATGACGTGCTGCAGCCGGAATACAATCTCTATGACCGCAAGAGCTATGACGGCAAACTGCGCGATCTCTGCATGGCAGAAGATATTGGCGTCATCACCTATTTCAGCCTCGCCAGGGGCTTCCTCTCCGGTAAATATCGCAGCGAAGCCGATCTCGGAAAAAGCGCTCGCGGTGGCGGGGTAAAGGATTACCTCAACCCGCGCGGCTGCGGCATTCTGGGTGCGCTGGACGCGGTGTCTGCCAGGCACAAGGCCAAGCAAGCGGAGGTCGCCCTGGCGTGGATCATTCAGCGCGAAGGCGTCACGGCACCAATCGCCAGCGCAACCTCGCTGGAACAGCTGGAGAGCCTGATCAAGGCCGCATCGCTTGAGCTGGACAAGAACGACATCGCCGAGCTCGACAAGGCCAGCGCCTGAACACGCTTGTAGACTAAAGAGCCGCTGCAGCGTGCCTGCGGCGGCTTTTCCACGTTGAAGCATGGCTTCAAAGGGTTTATGGGAAGCCTATGTCGAACAAACCTGTACACATCATTGGCGGCGGTCTCGCCGGTTCCGAAGCCTCCTGGCAGCTTGCGGAAGCTGGCATTCCCGTCATCCTGCATGAAATGCGTCCCGTTCGCGGCACCGATGCGCACAAGACGCAAGATCTGGCGGAGCTCGTCTGCTCCAATTCTTTCCGCTCGGACGATGCGCAGACGAATGCGGTCGGGGTACTGCATGCGGAAATGCGCCTCGCTAACTCACTGATCATGGCTTCCGCCGATGCCCATCAGGTTCCGGCCGGCAGCGCGCTTGCCGTCGACCGCGATGGTTTCGCGCAAACGGTGACGAAAAAGCTTGAAGCCCATCCACTGATCACCATCGAAGCGGGAGGAAATCACCGGCCTGCCACCGGCGGAGTGGGACAAGGCCATCATCGCCACCGGCCCGCTGACGGCGCCATCACTCGCCGAAGCCATTGGCAAGGAAACCGGTGCCGACGCCCTCGCCTTCTTCGACGCGATCGCGCCGATCGTGCATTACGATCTGATTGACATGAATGTCTGCTGGTTCCAGTCGCGCTACGACAAGGTTGGCCCGGGCGGCAATGGCAAGGACTATATCAACTGCCCGATGACCAGGGAGCAGTACGAGGCTTTCGTCCAGGCGCTGATTGCGGGTGACAAGACAGAGTTCAAGGAATGGGAGGGCACGCCCTATTTCGACGGCTGCCTGCCGATTGAGGTGATGGCCGAACGCGGGGTGGAAACCCTGCGGCATGGCCCAATGAAGCCGATGGGCCTGACCAACGCCCACAATCCCACCGTCAAGGCCTATGCGGTGGTTCAGCTGCGGCAGGACAATGCGCTTGGCACGCTCTACAATATGGTTGGTTTCCAGACCAAGCTGAAATACGGCGCGCAGACCGGCATCTTTCGCATGATACCGGGATTGGAGAATGCGGAATTCGCCCGGCTCGGCGGTCTGCACCGCAATACCTATCTGAATTCCCCGATCCTGCTTGATCCGACCTTGCAGCTGAAAAGCCGCCCTGGCCTCCGCTTTGCCGGCCAGATCACCGGCTGCGAAGGCTATGTCGAGTCTGCCGCCATCGGCCTGCTCGCCGGGCGCTTTGCCGCGGCGGAACGTCTCGGCCAAGCTGTCACGCCACCGCCACTGACAACAGCTTTCGGTGCGTTGCTCGGGCACATAACTGGCGGCCATATCGTTACCGACGAGGAGCCGGGCAAGCGGTCCTTCCAGCCGATGAATGTCAATTATGGCCTGTTCCCGCCCATCGAAGCACCGAAGTTCGAGGGAAAACGGCTGCGCGGCAAGGAAAAGTCCAACGCCAAGAAACGCGCCATGAGTGCGCGAGCCCTGGCCGACTGCCGTTCCTGGCTGGGTCTGCCTGCAATCGCCGAAGCTGCCGAATAGGTCTACCGTACCGATGCCTTGAACATTGCCCATTGGCGGCCGAGTGGCGAGATATCGGCAACTTCATTGGCGGCATCAGACCGGTTGGATTTGAGCTTTTTCAGATAGGTACGAGTGAGTGAGGCCGGTAGATAGGCTGGACGCAGGGTTGCCGGTAAAGACTTTGCGGCCGCCTCGAACTTGGAAAGGTGGTCCTCGGCAAGTGCCACCATCGCATCGATTGCACGCCGCGTGGCTGCCTTGTCCGAGCCATCCAGCACCATGGCCGCACTTGCCCCGACAGCGGCGAGTATGTCCGCCGGGATGTAGACCTGGCGGCGGCGGCGATGCAGCGGCAACAACCGCAACAATCCTGCCACTGCCTGCGCGACACCTGCGTGCCCGGCCGTATCTGCGTGTGCGGGAGCAGCATCCGCATCAAGAATCAGCGACGCCAGCTGGATCATCGCTGATGCTGTCTCGCCGCAATAGCCTTCCAGATCGTTGCGGCTTGGCATCGGATCGTCATAGAGATCGAAAATCCGCGCCTCGCAATAATTGTCGAGCGCCGTTCGCGGCAGACCATGCGCCTTCACAGTATGGAGCAGTGCAGCGGCAACCGGATTGCCGGTCGCAGCGCCGTGCTCTTTGCCATTGATAAGATCACGCCACCACTGCAGCCGGACCTCTCCCGGAAGCGGATCGTGGACCAGATCGCGGATGCGGGCTACTTCCGCATTGAACGCATACAGCGCGGCCAAGGCCCCGCGCTTGTCTTCCGGTGCATAAAGCACGGAGAGATAACGGTCAGGATCCGCATCCCGCAGGAATTGCATGCAGTGGGTTTCGTTGGCGTTCATGGGGGTGAGATATCGCGCCGCGCCGAATTATTCCACCGCAATCAGCGCTGCGGCGACAGCGCGATCTTCCGCCAGCAGAACATTGTAGGTTCGCACCGCCGCGCCCGTGCTCATCGGATCGGACGATATGCGGTGCTTACGCAGCTCATCGCGCAGTTCCTGCGGCAACCGGCGTAATTCCGTTCCTGTTCCGACGAGCAATATTTCGATGTCGGCGGCCTGCTCCAGCACAAGCGACAAATCGGCGGCCGTCAGAATGGGTGGCGTTTTTGGCTCCCAGCCATGAATGCCCGAAGGCAGACAGAGAATGGACCCGCGATGCGACATGTCGGCAAAGCGAAATCCACCGTTTCCATAGGCATCGATAGGCGCCCGCCCAGGGAAATGGGCGTCCCGGATTTCAATGCCTTTGGCCATTGTCTAAACTCCGTTTTGCTCGGAAACCGCCGCCGTCGATCCGTTGTCGATCACATCATGGCCCTTGAGCCCGAACAGCATCAACAGCGGCCCTGCCACGAAGATCGAGGAATAGGTTGCGACGACAATGCCAACTGCAAGGATAAGCGCAAAAGATCGCACATCGTCACCGCCGTAGACATAGAGAACGATGAGCGCCAGGAACGTCGCAAGCGAGGTCAAAATAGTACGCGACAGGGTCTGGTTGATGGAAGCGTCGAGTATGGCCGACAATGACATGCCGCTCCCGTGCCGCCGCAGGTTCTCGCGCACGCGGTCATAGATGACCACCGTATCGTTGAGTGAGTAGCCAACGATCGCAAGCAAGGCGGCTATGCTCCACAGGTTGAACTCCATCTGGAAGAGAACGAACATGCCAAGGAGCAGCACCACATCGTGGATGGTAGCCAGGATCGCACCCAGCGCGAAGTGCCACTCGAACCGGAACCACACATAGACAAAGATCGCGATCAGCGAAAGTGCGACGGCCAGTGCTCCAGCCTGCGACAAACCACTCGATACTGAAGGGCCGATCACATCGACACGCCGGAAATCATAATCATCCTGCAATTCGCCGCGAATCTTGACGCCGACCGTCTGTTCGGCGTTCTCGCCCTCGCCTTGGCTGCCCACGGTGATCAACGCCCGGTCGTCAGATTTGAAAGGCTCGATCTTGACTTCACCGATGTTCAGTTCATCAAGCCGGCTATAGACATCGTCAAGATCAATCGCGCCTTCATGCGATTGTATCTCGACCATCGTTCCCCCCTTGAAATCGATGCCGAAGTTCATGCCGACAATCGCGAACAGCGCGATGGCTGCAATACTCGACAGTGCGGAGAAGCCCAGTGTCAGGCCGCGCAATTTCATGAATGGTATTTCGGTGTCGTTCGGAACAAGCTTGAGCGGCGCGCGGGGAACTTCCTTCGGCTTCGAACGCTGCACCCACACCGAAATGAGCCAACGCGTCAGGGTGAACGTCGTGAACAGCGTCGTAACGATACCGATGGTCACTGTCAGGGCAAAGCCGTGTACCGGTCCACTGCCGAGAATGAATAGCACGAGAGCAGCGATCAGTGTGGTGACATTGGCATCCACAATCGTTGCCAGGGCGCGGGAAAATCCGGAATCGATGGCCTGTATGACCGAGAAGCCAGCGCGCCTGTCTTCGCGGATGCGCTCATAAATGAGAACATTCGAATCGACCGCCATGCCGATCGTCAGCACGATACCAGCAACCCCGGCCAGCGTCAGAGGCGCGCCGAACAGTGTCAAAACCGCGAGGATAAGGATCACATTGACGACGAGGGCGATACTGGCGATCACGCCAAGGAACCCGTACGTCAACAGCATGAAGAGAATAACGAGGCCCGCACCGATAATGGCAGCGATTTTTCCGGATACAACAGCCGCCGCACCAAGATCCGTGCCAATCGTTCGCTCTTCGATCACCGTGACATCTGTTGGCAAAGCTCCGGCCCGCATGACGAGTGCCAGGTTACTGGCGCCCGACAGATCGAAATTGCCGGAAATCTGGCCCGTATTGCCCGGAATGGCTTCGCTGATAACCGGAGCCGAAAGTACCTGATTGTCGAGAACGATGGCAAAGGATTGACCGACGCCCGCCTTGGTCGCCTTCGAGAAACGGTCGGCGCCGATACTGTCCAGCCTGAAGGTAATAACCGGCTGCTGGGTCGCGGTATCGATACCGGCCTGTGCATCGACGAAATTCTTGTTTGAAACCAGGGGTTCTTTCTTGACCAGATAGGCAACGGGAGGGTCATCAAAGGAATAGACCACCTCGTCGCCTTCCGGCGGCGCACCATCGATAGCCTGCTGCACCGGTACAGAAGGGTCGACCATCTGGAAGCTGAGTTCACCCGTCAGGACTCAATATGTCTTTGAGCAACTGGGAATCGTAGAGTCCCGGCACCTCGACGAGCACACGGCCATTTCGCTGGCTCACGACATGGGGATTTATATAGCCAAGCTCGCTGAGGCGGCGGCTGAGGACTGCGATCGTCGCGTCAGTGTCCGGCAAGTGGTCCTTGTCCACCTGCAGGCCTATGCGCGAACCGCCCTCCAGGTCCAAGCCCAGCGCCAGCTGTTTCTTCGGCAGCCAATCTGGCAAGTTCACCAGTTGGTCCTGAGTGAAGACATTTGGCAGCGCCAGGATCAGGCCTGCGAGGACCACAGCCCAGATGAGTACAGTTTTCCAGCGGCTAAAATACAGCATACGGTTCCGGCCCTCGAACCTAGAATCAACAGGGCGGCTCCATGGCCGCCCCGCAACTATGCCTTATTTCTTGTTGTCGGCAACCGGTTCGCCCTTGACCCGGACGTCGGCGACCATGCCGCGCAACACCCGCGCCTTTACGCCGTCACCGATTTCAACGTCGAGTTCGCCTGTGTCTTCATAAACTTTGGTCACCTTGGCGATGAAGCCACCGCCCGTTATGATCGTATCGCCGCGACGGATATTCTTCAGCTGCTCCTCGCGCTTCTTCGCTGCCGTACGCTGCGGGCGGATGATCAGAAAATACATGATCACGAAGATCAGGATGAATGGCAGGATGCTCATGAGCATTTCCGGTGCGCCACCGGCACCCGTTGCCTGTGCATATGCGGGAGTTACGAACATAGAGACAACCTCCAGAGAACAAATTTGAATGAACCAGCCTGCGCAATACAATGTTTGGACTGTCAAAAGCAACCGTACAAAACTGCGTGTGCTGCTTTTCGATTTACCGTCAACATGATAGTGACACCACGCATACAAAAACGAAGGCTTGATGCGAATGTCCGAGGAATTGCTCACAGATAAACTTGACCGTCTGATTGCAGTGCTGGAGCGCATGGCTCCACCCAAGCCACAACCGGTCAGGCTGGACGTGGCGGATTGCTTTGTCTGGAATCCGGATCGCCTCGCGTTCGATCCGGTCAGCAAGGTCAACCGCGTCGATATCTCCCTGATCCGCGGTGTCGACACCGTTCGCGACATCCTCTTTGATAACACCAAGCGGTTCGCCGACGGTCTGCAAGCCAATAATGTGCTCCTGTGGGGAGCACGCGGCATGGGAAAGTCATCGCTCGTCAAGGCCGTCCATGCGTCTGTCAACAGTGGCACCCCAGCCGGTGACCATCCGCTCAAACTGGTCGAAATCCATCGGGAGGATATTGACAGCCTCCCTGCCCTGATGGCGGCCATCAAGGACACGGATTATCGCTTCATCCTGTTTTGCGATGACCTTTCCTTCGACCATGACGACACGTCCTACAAGTCCCTGAAGGCAGCGCTGGAAGGCGGCGTCGAAGGACGGCCCGACAATGTGATCTTCTATGCCACGTCGAACCGCCGGCATCTCCTGCCGCGGGACATGATTGAGAACGAACGCTCGACCGCGATCAACCCATCTGAAGCCGTCGAGGAAAAGGTCTCGCTCTCGGATCGTTTTGGTCTCTGGCTCGGGTTCCACAAGTGCAGCCAGGACGATTATCTGTCGATGATCGACGGCTATGCGGCCCATTTCGACCTGGCCGTGGAAAAATCCCGGCTCCATGCGCAAGCGCTGGAATGGTCGACCACGCGCGGATCGCGTTCTGGCCGTGTTGCCTGGCAGTTCACCCAGGATCTTGCGGGCCGTCTCGGCAAGAAACTATGAAAACAACAAAAGCCCCCACCTTCCGGCGCGGGCTTTTGTGCATTCTCTGATCGATCAGGATCTGAGGTATTTCGACGGATCGACCGGTGTCGAATTCTTGCGAACCTCGAAGTGCAACTTCGGCGTCGTAGCGTTGCCGGTCATACCGGAACGTCCGAGCTCTTCGCCACGCTTGACCTTCTGGCCGCGCTGAACGTTGAGCTTGCTGGCATTGCCGTAAACGGTAACCAGACCATTGTCGTGGCGTACCAGAACCGTATTGCCAAATTCCTTGAGACCATCGCCGGAGTAGATGACAACGCCGTTTTCAGCGGCTTTGATCGGCGTGCCTTCCGGTACCGAGATATCGATACCATCACTGCCCTTGCCGTAATTGGCAACGACACGGCCACGAACCGGCCAGCGCATCCCCGAGACACCCGTCGCGGAAGGTGCGGCAGCAACATCCTTTTCGGCTTCATCGATCACCTTTTCGCTGGCCTGGGGCGGCGTATAAGGCTTGGCTTGGGTATCCGCCTGCGGCGCTGCCGCAGCGGTCGCGGCCTGTGTGGCGGCATTGGCCACAACCTTTGGCTGCTCAGCTGGTGGTGTCGATGCTGTCTTGACCTGATCGACCGCGCCCTTCGGCTTCATGTTATTGGCGACATTCTGCGCCAGCGCCGCATTGGATGGAGGGATGATCAGCGACTGGCCGATACGAACGGTGCCGTCCTTCATATTGTTCGCCTGCTTGATCGCCTCGACATTGCTGCCGGTCTTGCGCGAGATCGCATGCAGTGTATCGCCGCTCTGCACGGTATAGGAACCGCCACTGCTTGGCGGCGTCATGTTCTTTGCCGTGGTTGCCGGCGTCGCCGACGGGGCGGCCTGCTTTTCCTTCACCTGCGGTGTCTGCGGCAAGACCGCGACTTCGTTTGAAGGCGCCCGGGCAGGAGCTGGCTTTGCCGGCATCTTGGCCTCGCGCCCATCCGGAGTCTTCAAAGTGCCGGAGTTTGCACCAAGTGGTGCAGCCTGCATCGACTGGGTGGACTCAGCGGAAGCAACCTGCTGCTGCCGCAATGGCGCCGCGCTTGCAACCGGCGCCAACGCTGGACGCGACGGCTGCGACGATACCGGCGGGAGGGCCGATGCGCTTGCTGCGCCAACCGGCGGCAGGCTGCCGCGCTGGACACCCCCGGATTGCACCGCACCACGATTGACCGAGGCGGTATAGGTTGAATCGACCGGCGGCGTATAAGGCTGCGGCCCGTTGTTCTGTGTCTGCATGATTGACCGCTGGTTATCGCTGTAGCCGGAGCTGAAATCCGCGCTGGTGAAGCGCTGCACGCCCGAGCTGCAACCTGCAGCCACGCCGGCAATTGTGAGAATAGCGGCATTCAGAGCCAGCCGCCGTGACGCTTTGTCTAGTGTACTCAAACGCATCGCATATCCCGCCCGTACTCAATACAAGAATATTGGGAGCATTAGATCGCGTTAATGTTACTCGACCGTTAAAAGGCGAATAAAATTTGTAAAAAATTCACCAAACTCTTAAACCGTTGCAACTTTAGAGCGCGGCGGCAACCCCTTCCAAAAGCGGCAGGAAACGCACCGGCATCATGTCCTGCCGCTCGAAGCGGCTGCCGATTTTCGAAAGACGCGCGATCACCTGCCTGCCATCGAAGCGGGCCGATTGGCGCCACCATCACGCCGTTGGAAGACAGCAGGTCGACGAACGGGCGCGGCATGCTTTCAAAGGCACCCCAGACGATAATGCGATCGAAGGGACCATCATGTGCCAAGCCATGCCTGCCATCGGCGTGCTTGATGAAACTGTTCTCTATCTTCAAAGCCTGTAGGCGCTGCTGGGCAATTTCAACAAGGGTTCGATAGCGCTCGAGCGAGAGCACACGACCGGCAAGACGCGCCATGACAGCTGCGGTAAAGCCTGTACCCGTGCCGATTTCGAGCACGCGATGCGTGGGCTCCAGCTCGAGCGTCTTGATGAGCTGCGCTTGCAGATCCAGTCCTTCCATGAACTCGCCGCACTCGATTGGCAGCATGCCTTCGCCATAAGCCACATTGCCCAGATTGCCGTTGACGAATGTCATGCGCGGTGTCGCCTCGAAGGCGGCCATCAGTCGCTGGTCGGTAAGGCCGAGCGAGCGCATGCGAAGAACAAAAGCGGCAAATCCTTCACGTTCCGAGAGTGCGGGCTTCATGCGAACGCATTCTCCAAGGTTGCACGCATCTCATGTGCGGTCAGGTCAAGCTGCAGTGGCGTGATCGAAATATGGTTGCTGCGGATCGCCGCTACGTCGCTGTTCTCCGCAGGCACATCCTTGCCGCGGCCATAGCGCAGCCAGTAGTAAGGCAGGCCACGCCCGTCGTGGCGTTCCTCGATGGTGAGGCCATGTGAGAGCTTGCCCTGCGCCGTCACACGCGTTCCTGCTATTTCCGAAGCCGCACAACTCGGAAAATTGATATTGATGAGCACACCCTTTGCCAGCTCGACACCAAGCAGCTTCTTCAAAAGCGCCGGTGCCCGTTCCTCGACAACCTCCCAAGGCAGAATGCGGGTGCCGCCGTCGAGGTTGTATTCCTGCGAAAGGGCGATGGATTTGATGCCAAGCAGCGTGCCCTCGATCGCACCGGCAACCGTGCCGGAATATGTAACGTCATCAGCCATGTTCGAACCGGAATTGACACCGGAGATGATAAGGTCAGGAGCCTGCGGCATCAGGTGCTTGACCCCCATGATCACGCAGTCGGTCGGCGTCCCGCGCACGGCATAGTGCCGCTCGTCGATCTTGCGCAGCCGCAACGGATTGGAGAGTGTCAGCGAATGCGCCAGACCGCTTTGGTCGGTTTCCGGTGCAATCACCCAGATATCGTCAGACAGCTGGCGGGCAATGCGTTCAAGCACGCTCAGACCTTCCGCATGAATACCATCATCGTTGGTCAAGAGAATGCGCATTGCCCTACCCCTTAAATTCAAGCTGCTTTTTCAATCCGCTTCAGTCCACCCATATAGGGCACGAGTGCATCAGGAACTGTGACACTGCCGTCTTCATTCTGATAATTTTCGACGACGGCAATCAATGCGCGTCCAACGGCGACACCGGAACCGTTGAGTGTATGAACGAAACGCGTCGACTTCTCGCCTTCCGGCCGGTAGCGCGCATTCATGCGGCGTGCCTGAAAGTCGCCGCAGACCGAACAGCTGGAGATTTCGCGATAGGCCTTCTGGCCGGGCAGCCAGACTTCGAGATCATAGGTCTTTTGTGCACCAAAGCCCATGTCACCCGTGCAAAGCGTCATCGTGCGGAAGGAAAGATCGAGCCGCTTCAGCACTTCTTCCGCACAGGCCGTCATGCGCACATGCTCTTCGATGGAACGCTCGGCATCGGTGATCGATACGAGCTCGACCTTCATGAACTGATGCTGGCGCAGCATGCCGCGCGTGTCACGGCCGGCAGAACCGGCTTCCGAGCGGAAGCATGCGGTTAGAGCAGTCATGCGGATCGGCAGGTCACGAATATCGAGGATTTCCTCACGCACCAGATTGGTCAGCGGGACCTCAGCAGTGGGAATGAGGTACCGGCCATCGCTGGTCTGGAACAGGTCCTCGGCGAATTTTGGCAACTGGCCCGTACCGTAAAGCACATCGTCGTTGACCAGCAGTGGCGGGCTGACCTCGGTATAGCCATGCTCGGTCGTGTGCAGGTCGAGCATGAACTGTCCAAGAGCGCGCTCCAGCCGAGCCAACTGACTTTTCAGAACCGTAAAGCGGCTGCCCGAGAGCTTCGCCGCCCGCTCGAAGTCCATGTAACCAAGCTTCTCACCGATCTCGAAATGCTCTTTTTGGCTCGAAGGCAAAGTTCTTCAAAGCGCCAACGCGCCGTGTCTCGACGTTGGCGGCTTCATCCTTGCCGACAGGCACGCTTTCCAGCGGCACGTTCGGCAGCACCGACAGCGCATCGTTCAACGCGCGGTCGAGCTGGCGCTCTTCCTCTTCGGCGGATTGCAGGAACAGCTTGATCTCGGCGACTTCCTCCTTGAGACGGTCGGCTGTCGCCTGGTCCTTTGCGCCCATCGCTTTGCCAATCTCTTTCGAGGCGGCATTGCGGCGTTCCTGTGCTTCCTGCAGCTTGGCGATGTGCTGACGGCGCTTTTCGTCAAGCTCGATCAGCCGGGATGATGCCGGCTCGACGCCCCGTTTGGCCAGAGCTGCGTCAAGCGCTTGCGGATTCTCGCGGATCCATTTGATATCGAGCATGGGAATAAAGCCGTATTGGAGTGAATTGGTTGACTAAGGGCGCGAGGCGCCCGGCGAAATCTGAGGCGTCAGGAAGAGGAGATTTCGCTGGACTCCGATTGCGCTTCGGCATCGGCCGCCGCACGCTTCTTCTCGACCAGACGCGCCATCCAGATGGAAATCTCGTAGAGAATGATCGTCGGGAGCGCAAGACCGATCTGGCTGACCGGGTCCGGCGGCGTAATGACTGCAGCGACGATGAAGGCGATGACGATAGCGTATTTGCGCTTCGACTTCAGCCCTTCATACCCGACGAGGCCAACGCGCGCCAGCAACGTCGTGACCACCGGCAGCTGGAAAACCAATCCGAAGGCAAAAATCAGCGTCATGATGAGACTGAGGTATTCGGACACCTTCGGCAGCAGCGAAATCTGCACTTCACCGGCAACCCCCTGCTGCTGCATGGCGAGGAAGAACCACATGACCATCGGCGTGAAGAAGAAATATACCAGCGCACCGCCCAGGAGGAAAAGGATCGGCGATGCAATCAGGAATGGCAGAAACGCCATGCGCTCGTTGCGATACAGACCCGGAGCCACGAATTTGTAGATCTGCGACGCAATCACCGGGAACGCCAGCACCAGACCGCCAAACATGGCGACCTTCACCTGGGTGAAGAAGAACTCCTGCGGTGCGGTGTAGATCAGCTGCGCCTTGGCCGGGTCAAAACCTGCCCAGCCAACAGCCCATTGATAGGGAATGACAAGCAGATTGAACAGTTGCTTGCCATAGTGGAAGCAACCGAGGAACGCGATGAAAAACGCAACCAGCGCCCAAATCAGACGCCGGCGCAATTCAATCAGATGATCGATCAGCGGCGCCGAACTCTTGTCGATATCGTCATCGATCTTGTTCAAGATTGTATCCCCGTATCGCCAGCCCTCTTCCGCGGCTTCGCCGTGCTTTTTGCCGGTGCCTTTGCCGGCTTTGCATCAGCTACCGCAGCCGGCTTTGCGGTCTTCTTGGCTGCTGCTGTCTTTTTAGCAGCCGGAGCCTTTGGCTCTGTCGCTTCGGCTGCGGTCGTGGTCGCGGCGGCCGCAGGGGTGGTTGACGACAATGGTTCCATGACCTGCGGTTGCAACTGCGCGGCGCCGGGCGCTTCTGGGTCCGGAACAGCAACATTTTCCTTCGCGGTTGACGTCGCATCTTTCAGGCTTGAACGGATTTCCTCGCCAATCGTCCGCACCGGATCGAACACCTTGCGGATATCGCTGCGTGGATCAAGGCTCTTGGCATCTTTGATGATATCGCGGACATCGTCGAGTTCAGCCTCCTTGAGGGCTTCGTCGAACTGCCGCCGGAACTCACCGGCGGTGGCGCGAAACTTCGTCGTCGCCTTGCCAAATGCGCGCAGCATTTTCGGCAAATCCTTCGGACCGACCACCACGATCAGGACGATCACGATAACCAGGATTTCCGACCAACCAACTTCAAACATCCATCATGCTCCAGCCACAACGCGGCAACGGGACCGCGCGCAGGACAAGACTAATTCTTGTCATTCAAGACTTTGTCGTCTTTTCCTTGACTGAATTCACCGGCTGGCTCGTCTGATTGTCAATCGTCTTGGAATCATCGGCGGCGGCGGCATCATCATCGCTCATGCCGCTCTTGAAGTTCTTGATGCCCTTGGCAACATCGCCCATGAGTTCCGGAATCTTGCCGCGACCGAACAGCAGAAGCACGACAGCGAGCACGATAAGCCAGTGCCAAATTGAAAAACTACCCATTTCATTCCTCACATTCGCCCAACAGTTTGGGCTGATCTATGCCTTTTTCCCGTGCTTTTCAAACACAAGTATATTCTGCTCTTTCACATTCATGTAAACGCCGCGCAAGTCCGAAGTGAAGACTCCGGCAGGAATTCTTCCGCCACGGTTTCTTTACGCCACCATTGCGCACAAAAGTAGGCAAGAAACCTTGTCTCAATCATGTTCTATACGGGGAGTCAAAAGACCGAGTTCTTCAAGGTCAATGTCCGTCAGCGGATCCTCATCCTCGGTCAATTCATCCGGATCGTTCGCCGGCACCGGAATGGCAAAGTTGGCCGGCATGCGTGCTGAAAGCAATCCAGCTCCGCGCAACTCGTCAATGCCCGGCAGATCGCGCACTTCCTGCAGGCCAAAATGATCCAGGAACGAAGCGGTTGTGCCATAGGTTATGGGGCGGCCCGGTGTGCGCCGGCGCCCGCGAAATTTGATCCAGCCCGTCTCCATCAATACATCGAGCGTACCTTTGGACGTCTCCACGCCGCGAATATCTTCCAGCTCCGCGCGGGTAACCGGCTGGTGATAGGCGATGATTGCCAGGACTTCCAGCGCCGCTCGCGAAAGCTTCTTCTGCTGTGAAGCCTCGCGATTCATCAGGAAGGCCAGATCCGCCGCAGTGCGGAATGCCCATGCACCGCCAACCTGCCGAAGATTGATGCCGCGCTTGGAATAGATTTCCTGCAATTCTCCAAGCAGCGCCGCAACGTCAACACCGGATGGCAGGCGCTCCTGCAGCGCCTTTTCGCTCACTGGTTCGGCCGATGCGAACAAAATGGCCTCAGCCATGCGCAATGCCTCTGAAAGAGAAAGCGACGAGTTCCAGTTTTCAGCCGATGATTCAAATTCATCGTTCTCGATCTCGAACTGGTCCTGCATGGAATCAGCCATTGACCATGTCCTCAATTGGCGCAACCGGCAGTTCCGCCAATCTTGCGGGCCTGTTGCGGAGGTATATCGGGTCGAACGCACCCGTCTGGCGGATTTCGAGATGGCCCTCCCGAACCATTTCCAGGCTGGCGGCAAAAGAACTGGCAAGCGCCGTGGCTCGCTCCGCCGGAGAAACGATATATTCCAGCAGATATTGATCGAGCGCCGTCCAGTCCTTCGTCTCGCCCACCAGCCGCATCAGGATCGTGCGCGCATCCTTGAGCGACCAAACGCTGCGCCGTGCAATCTGCACTTGCGAAACCGCCCGTTTCTGGCGTTGTGAGGCATAGGCAGTCAAAAGCTCGTAAAGTGTCGCTGAGTATGTATTGGTCTGATCGACGATGACCGCCTCAGGCATGCCCCGCACGAAAACATCGCGGCCAAGCCTGTTGCGATTGATCAGTTTGGTCGCCGCATCGCGCATGGCCTCCAACCGCTTCAGTCGGAATTGCAGCGTTGCCGCGAGTTCCTCGCCGCTCTCGCCTTCTTCACCAGGAGCCTTGGGTATCAGCAGCTTTGATTTCAAATAGGCGAGCCACGCGGCCATCACCAGGTAATCGGCCGCCAGCTCAAGCCTCAGGGCCTGCGCCTGACGGATGAAGACGAGATACTGTTCGACAAGCGCGAGCACGGAAATGCGCGCAAGATCGACCCGCTGATTGCGGGCAAGATGCAGCAGAAGATCAAGCGGACCTTCGAAACCCTTGATATCTATGACCAGCGAGGGCTCGCTGAGACCGCGATCAGACGGGCTTTCCCACAGCACCTCCATCGGCGTCGTGCTCTTCCCATTGGTCTTTTGCTCGCTCGCAGCCAAATTCTTCTCGCCTTTATGCCACCGCCTCGAAGGTGCGCTGGAATTCTTCCCGGAGCTCTTCCTCATTGGAGGTGTCCGGCTCTTTTCTGTAATCTATCGCTCGCGACGCCCGTTCGAGCGCCTTACCCTCGAAGTTCTGGCGTGCACGATGCGACCGCTCTCATTTGGTCCATGATACCGTGGCAATGAAGCACGATATCGAGTCCCGCCGCAAAGATTGCTTTGGTTCGATCAAAATAATCCCCAGAAAGTGCGTTCATGGAGATGTCATCGCTCATCAGCAGCCCGTCGAAGCCTATATAGCCGCGAATGATCTCTTCCACCACCTTACCCGATGTCGTGGCCGGGTTCTTCGGATCGACAGCCGAGAAGATCACATGCGCGCTCATCGCCATCGGGAGGTGCGCCAAAGCGCGGAATGGCGCAAAATCATGCTCCGCCAGCTCTTCCAGCGGCGCCGCGACCGTTGGCAACGCATGATGGGTGTCGGCAAACGCACGGCCGTGGCCCGGCATATGCTTCATCACTGGCAGCATACCGCCGGCAAGCAGACCTTCTGCCGCCGCACGCCCCATTGCGGTCACGATTTCCGGATGCTTGCCATAAGCCCGTGTCCCGATCACATCATTTGCCCCCTCAACCGGCACATCCAGCACCGGCAGGCAATCCACATTGATGCCGAGCTTGAGCAGATCGAAGGCGTGGAGACGTGACATGACCCATGCAGCACGCAGGCCTTTCTCTTCGTCCTCCCGGTAAAGCGCACCCAGCGCCGATCCTGAAGGATAGTTCTGTACCAGCGGAGGACGCAGCCGTTGCACGCGTCCGCCTTCCTGATCGATCAGCACAAGCGCGTCGTCACGATCGACCAGATCGCGCAGATGCGCGCACAGATCCTCGATCTGTGCGGGTTCGCTGACATTGCGGGCAAACAGAATAAAACCCCATGGACGCTCGTCGCGGAAGAACGCGATTTCATCGGGGGTCAGTTTCAAACCGGTGGTTCCGGCAATCCATGCTTTTGATCTGCTCATGCACAGAGTCTACTTCTTTGACGCAAAAAAAGAAAAAGGCGGCCATTGCCGCCTCTTCACGAGAATGTTGGAGGCGTCACTGCGTAACGAAGCAGCTGCCGCCTGCAGTCTTATACTTGGCGCACAAAGCGTTTGCATCGCTCTTGGAGCCAGCGGGGATCCGGACACGGAAGAACGTGCCCTTGCCGGCGATTTCCGCCTGTTTGATATCCACACCGCGCCCGCCGATCACACTTGCATATTTCTGTGACAGCGATGCGTAAGTCTTCTGCGCACCTTCAACGTTTGGCTGCGAAGCGATCTGGATCATGTAACTGCCTGCCGCGGGGGCGGTGGAGGCGACTTGCTGACCAGCTGCATTCTTCGGTGGCACGCGGTCAACGATGTCCAGTGGCTGCTCGGCAGGGCGAGACTCGACTACCGGAACATTCTTCGGCCCTACGGATGCGACCGTTTCCTGGGTAATCTTCTTCGTCTCGACCGGCTTGGCAGGCAGCTTGCCCGCTGCCGGAGCTTTTGTCGTTTTCGCAGGTACAGCTTCAGGGGCAGCAACAGGTGCAAGATCAGCAGGCTCGCTATCCTGGACGAGGGAACCAATCTGATCGTCCGCCGATGCTACTGGAGCGGCCGGTGCATTTGTACTGACCGGGGCTGGCGCAGCAGGGCGTTCGGCCGGAGCAGCGGCAGGACCGGCACTCATTGGCTCGCCAGCCTGTGGAATGGATGCAACCATCGTTCCGTCAGGCTTGACCACCATTGTCTGGACCTTGCGCGGTGCGATCGCGCCGTTGCGCTCAGCCGGTGGCTCACTGGCGGCAGTATCCTGCTCTGCCGGATCGACCCGTGCCTCGACCTTGCCGAGGTCCGCTGGCACGTCTTCGTCCTCATCGGCAGCGAGATCCACAGGATCCTCACGGGTAGTTACAAGCTGATCCTGTTTCGGTGCAGCTGGTGCCGCCGTGGCATCCTTGTCGTACACGGCCTTGTCCTGATTGGGAACAACGGCGGTGCTGGCGGTTTCCGGCTGAACCTTGATCGGCGTCTTGTCCGCCATGATGACGACGGGCTCACCACCCGGGCCGCCAGTCCATTTATAGGCTACCGCACCAGCGACGGCCACAAGCACCACTGCTGCAGCGACACCCGGCACGAACAGGCTGCTTCTGCCCTTCGCCTGCTTTTGCCCATAGGGCGTTGCGGCAATGTCGACATTGTCCTGCCGTGGATCATAACCGAAATCATCGGCGTCCGGTCCGTCCTGATAGGTGGCCTGGTTTGCCTGACGGTTCTGCTGCGCGTTGGCGGCAGCTATCCCTATACCGGCTGCGCCGGCTGCTGCTGCGGTGGCGTAACCGGCAGCGTTGTAACGGCCCTGTTCCGCTTCATTGCCGAACACGTCGGCAAAAATATCCGCAAACTCGTCCTTAACCGGCTCTGGCGCCGAAGCTTCTTCGGCAACAGTGGTACGCTGGTCTTCGGCCTCTATCGAACCAAACACTTCGGCAAACTCTGTCTCAAGCTCCCCGAGACCATGGTGGTCCGAAACGTCATCCCCATAGTCTACCGCCGGCAGATCAAGAGACTCGGTGTAGTCGACCCGGTTTTCGGTCACCGCCACCGTATCAACGTCGGGCGCCGCATCGATCGAAGATGCCGCACGATCGAGCTCATCGGCATAATCGCCCAGATCGTGAACTTCGGGCAGTTTCGGTGCGCTGGCAACGGGCGCAGCGACCGGCACTTCGATCGGTTCGTGCGCAGGCGCATACGACTGCTCAACGCTGTGGTAGCGCGGAAAAACCGGCTCGGATGCAACGACAGCCTGTTCTTCCTCGATTTCCGATGGAACGTCGAAATCATCGAAAGCCGCCATCAGTTCGTCGGTATCAAAATCTTCGTCCGACGCATCCTGAATCTGCTCGTCAGTGGCCTCATAGACCGCTGGTTCCTGCGTGAAGGACGGCTGCGATGCTGGCTCCTGATAGGATGTCGTCCGGCTGATCGAGGGTGCCGGCTCCGTACGCCCGGCGACCTGTGTTTGCGAACCATAGCCCCAGGTGGCATTTGCGGATCGCTGCACGACAGGCTGGGCGGAGCCCGCTAGCAGGGTTTCCAGTTCATCCTCCAGGCTAAGTGATGGAGCCGCAGCAACCGGGTGCGCTTCATGCTGCGCAGCTATGGGAGCATCTATCCCCTCACCGACCTCGCGATCCGTGTAAGAGGCGTCGGGCTCGTAATCGGCATAATCCGGCTCTTCATAAGCAAAAGCAGGCTGAGTGGCTACTTCCTCGGGTGCATTGGAAGGTTCACTCGCAGATAATTCCCGCTCGATGGACTCCTGAAAGTCCTGAACGGCGAAATGATCGTCTGCGGGCTGACTATGGTCAGGAACCTGCTGGGCGGACCGGGGAAGGGTCGGCTCATCCAAACCTCCCATCAGCTCGCGTTCAAGATCCAGGGTAAATTCATCTGAAGATCCGGTCGCAGACTCATCCTCTTCCGGCGTTCCCATAATGCGGGAAAGCTCCATCAAGGGGTCGTCAGAACCTAATCGCGAATCATCCTGCCGGTGAGAACGCTGAAGATAGTTGTCCGCCATGGCGTTAATCCTGTACTCTCAACTGTGGGACGCCCGAAGACGTCACGCATTGGCCTTACCAGCGCAATGTGGGCAAAAGTTGACAGGATTGCTACGCTTTTCAGCGCATTCTAGCGCATTTCAGTCGGGGCGTCCGCACCAATTATAGACAATCCGGACGCCAGGACCTTCGAAACAACCTGAACCAGCCCTAGCCTGGCTTGGGACAAGTTTGGATCGTTAACCTTAATAAAACGTAAGTCCGTATTTTCGGTTCCCCTGTTCCACTGCGTATGTAGCGAACTTGCAAGGTCATAGAGGTAGAAAGCCAGCCGGTGCGGCTCCTGATGCAATGCCGCTGTTTCGATGAGCCGCGGGTACTCCGCAAGCTTGCGGATGAGCGCTATTTCGCTTTCATCCGTGAGCAGATGGAAATGCTGGGCACTTGCCGCCAGCGCTTCTTCACCGATGCCAAGCTGCTCGATTGCCTGCCGGAAAACCGAATGGCACCGCGCTGAAGCATACTGGACGTAGAAAACGGGATTGTCCTTGGAATGTTCGGTCACCTTGGCGAAATCGAAATCCAGCGGCGCATCGTTCTTCCGGTAAAGCATCATGAACCGGACGGGATCGCGGCCCACCTCTTCCACGACATCCCGCAAAGTGACGAACTCACCCGACCGCTTCGACATCCGCACGGGCTCACCATTGCGGTAGAGCTTGACCAGCTGGCATATCAGGACAGTCAGCTTGGCCGTTCCACCGGAAACGGCTCGCGCCAGCGACTCCAGCCGCTTGATATAACCGCCATGATCGGCTCCAAGCACATAGATCATCTCATCGAAATGCCGGTCGTACTTGTCCTTGAAGTAGGCAACATCGGCGGCGAAATAGGTGAATTGCCCGTCAGACTTGACCAACGGCCGGTCGATATCATCGCCAACATCTGTTGACCGGAACAGGGTCTGCTCGCGATCCTCCCAGTCTTCCGGCAGCTGCCCCTTAGGCGGCGGCAGTTTCCCCTTGTAGACATGTCCCTTCAGCGTCAGGTCATTGATCGCCGACCGGATCAACTTTGCGTTGTTCGCATGCAAGGTCCGTTCGGAGAAAAACACATCATGATGCACGTTGAGCGAAGCGAGATCGTCGCGGATCATCGCCATCATGGCGTCGATCGTCCGGTCCTTGACGATGGCAAGCGCCTCGTCTTCCGGCATCTCGAGGAGTTTCGTGCCGAAGTCTTTCGCCAGCGCTTGCCCGACCGGAACGAGATAGTCGCCCGGATACAGCCCGGGAGGGATCTCGCCAATATGTTCGCCCAGCGCCTCGCGGTAGCGCAGCATCACGGAACTCGCCAGAACGTCAATCTGCGCCCCGGCGTCATTGATGTAATATTCCTTGGCGACGTCATAACCCGCAAACTTGAGAAGGTTGGCCAACGCATCGCCAACCACGGCACCCCGGCAGTGGCCCACATGCATCGGCCCGGTCGGATTGGCCGAGACATATTCGACATTGACCCGGTGTCCATAACCGATCTTCGACCGGCCATAATCGAGGCCGGCATTCAGCATGCCTGCGAGTTGCCGATGCCAATAAGTGTCCTTCAGCCTCAGATTGATGAAACCGGGTCCCGCCACCTCGACCGTGCCGACATCAGCATCGTTCTTCAGAGCATCGCCAATCCTTACCGCAAGTTCGCGCGGATTTTGGCCGACCGCCTTGGACAGCACCATTGCCGCATTGGTCGCGATATCCCCGTGGCTCGCATCGCGCGGCGGTTCCACGCCCACGCGTGACAGATCAACCTCAGCGCCATCTGTTGTTTTCAATTCAAGCGCTTGCAGGGCGTTCTTGATCCGCGTATCGAAGTCCGCGAAGATATTCATGACATCATACTCATTCGGGTTTTGTATCGATTGCTCGGCTAACTTGCCGAAGTTGGGTTCGCCTCAGGAGACATTGGAAGCCTGATGGGGCAGCTGGTGTGATTTTCGAGAATCGGAGCGAAGTCGACATTTTTCGTCCACGAGCACCGGAAGCGTTGAAAATCACATCAGACGTCCCTCAGGGTGAATTTGCAGACGGTCTCTAGGACAATTCGGGCGTATGGTCAAACAGCCGGCGGTGTTCGCGCACAGCATAGGTATCGGTCATACCTGCCAGGAAATCCGCCACAAGCCGTGCGCGCGCCGTCAAATCGCCCCGTGTCCCGCCGTTCCGCCAGCCTTCCGGCATGCACTGTTCGTCAGCGAGATACGCGTCGAACAGGTCTCTCACAATCATGTCAGCGGATTTGCGCACGCGCACCACGCTCTGGTGGAAATAGAGGTTCTCGTAGAGAAAGGCTTTGAGCAGCTGCTCCTGTTCGCGCAGCGGTGCGGAGAATCCCACAATCATTCGCCCCGCACCGTGAATGTCGCAGACAGTCTGCGGCTTGAGCGCCTCCAAATTCGCCTGCGCGCTCCGAATGACGTCTTCGACCATGATTGTGATCTGCCGCCGCACAATCTCGTGGGATGTGCGCACATCATCAAGCACCGGATATTTCTGCCTGACCGCACGCAGGATATCGCCGGTGATAGCCACACCTTCCAACGCATCGAGTGACAACAGACCTGAGCGCAATCCATCATCGATGTCATGCGCATTATAGGCGATGTCATCTGCAATCGCAGCACACTGGGCTTCCAGCGAAGCGTAGTTCGCAAGTTCCAGGTCAAGCCGCGCGTTGTATTCAAGAATTGACGCGGGCACCGCATGCTTGAGCCCGTTGCCCGCGCTGTCGATCAGGGGACCGTTGTGTTTGACCAACCCCTCGAAGCGTTTCCCATGTCAGGTTCAACCCATCGAATTCGGCATAACGCTTTTCGAGATTCGTCACGATCCGCAATGATTGCGCATTGTGGTCGAAACCGCCAAAGTCCCCCATCTTGTCGTTGAGCGCATCTTCGCCGGTGTGACCGAACGGCGTATGGCCGAAATCGTGCACGAGCGCGATCGCCTCGGCCAGATCCTCATCGAGGCGCATGGACCGCGCCAGCGCCCGGGCGATCTGCGCCACCTCGATCGTATGTGTCAGCCTCGTGCGATAATGGTCACCCTCATGCGCGATGAACACCTGTGTCTTGTGCTTCAGCCGCCGGAACGCGGTTGAATGGATAATTCGGTCCCGGTCGCGCTGAAACACAGTGCGAGTGGGGCTCTCGTTTTCCTCGACAAGCCGCCCTCGGCTTTTCTCGGGGTCGCAGGCATAAGCCGCGCGCTCCCTGTAACCGAATCCGATACCCTGCATCGACATGACTGAATTACGCGCCTTCCGGTTTTGTGACTGCGGACATCGTTGACTTCACAGTCGCCAATTCTTAGCTATGGTGTATGATGAATGGCAAGGTGTGACATGGCAATGTCAATCCCCGGCCGAGCGCAGCGGAGCAATCCGCAGAGGAATCGTAAAGAATGACCGAACTAGCCAATGTTTCTGTCTCCGACGCCGCCGCACGGCGCATCTCGGCGATTTTGAAATCCGATCCAGAAAAGACCGCCCTGCGCATTTCGGTCGAGGGTGGCGGTTGCTCGGGTTTCTCCTACAAATACGATCTGGTCGATGCGCAGGACGCCGACGACATCGTAATTGAAAAGCTGGGCGCAAGGGTACTGATCGATTCGATTTCCCTGCCCTATATTGGCGGTTCGGAAATTGATTTCGTCGACGATCTGATGGGACAGTCGTTCCAGATCCGCAATCCCAACGCCACATCGTCCTGTGGTTGCGGAACCAGCTTTTCCGTCTGATAAATCCATAAATTCTCACCGTTGAACCAGAGCGGAACTGCCATGAAAATCGTCACCTGGAACATCAACGGTGTAAAAGCACGCATCGAGGTTCTCACCACCTGGCTGCAAGAATCCGATCCGGACATCGTTTGCTTGCAGGAAATCAAATCCGTCGATGATGGCTTTCCGCGTTTCGAACTCGAGGCTCTCGGCTATCATGTCGAAACGCATGGCCAAAAAGGCTTCAATGGCGTTGCCATATTGTCCAAGAAATCACCGGAGGAGGTAACGCGTGGCCTCCCCGGAGACGATGCGGACGAACAGGCGCGTTTTATCGAAGCGGTCTTCTCAACCGGGAATGGCGCCTTGCGCGTCGCCTCTTTGTACCTGCCCAATGGCAATCCGATCGATACGGAGAAATTTCCGTATAAATTGCGCTGGATGGCGCGGCTGGAACGATGGGCTGAAGAAAGGCTCGCGCTGGAAGAACCGCTCATACTTGCCGGCGACTACAACGTCATTCCCGAGCCGGTCGACGCCAAGGTGCCCGAAGCGTGGGTCAACGACGCTCTGTTCCAGCCGGAAACCCGACAGGCATTTCGTCGGCTCGAAAATCTCGGGTTCACTGACGCTGTCCGCAGCGTCACCGATGCGGCAGGGACTTATACATTCTGGGACTATCAGGCCGGAGCCTGGCAGAAGAACAACGGTATTCGCATCGACCATCTGATGTTGTCACCCGAAGCGGCCAACCTGCTTGAGTCTGCGAGTATCGAGAAACATGTCCGCGCCTGGGAAAAGCCCTCGGATCATGTGCCCGTAGCGATTTCGATCGCTTAGCACGCAGTTCTGGCTAAAGACCTTTCGAGAATTCAGGCGGCTGGTGCGGTTTTCGAGAACCGGAGCGTAGCGGCCCTATTGGTCCGTAAGCACCGGAAGCGCAGAAAATCGCATCAGATGTCCATCAGCGTGAATTGGAAGGTCCTAGAAGTCGCCGGTCTTGATGATATCCTCTGCCAGTACCATGGCAGTTCGCCGGTCAGCCTCATCGGCTATTGAAAACGCCTGTTCCTGGATATCGCCGATCCAGGCCCGATCCTGCTTGCTGGCATGCTCGAGAGCCGCCGTCATCATCGCCAGACCACGCACCGTCTTTCCCGCTTGGAACAGCAGATTGCCGAGCATGGCTTGCGCACCCGCATGACCCTTTTGTGCCGAAAGGCGAAACCAGCGTGCGGCCTGGTTGGGGTTGGGCTGTCCGCCCTCGCCCTTCATCAGCATCTTGCCAAGTTCGAACTGCGCATCGGAGTCGCCGAAATTCGACGCCGCCTGCAGATAAAGATCGCGCGCAGCGCCCGGATTGGAATTGATGGGTGAATTGGGAATACCGCGCCTCAAATAGCCGGCAAGTGCAACAAGGGCGTCGGCGACATAGCTTTCGTTCTGCGTGCCTTGATCAGCGCCTTCACGAATGACCTGCTCGAACATCTTATAGGCTTCGTAGTCATCTTCCTTGACGCCGTCACCCTCCGCATACATGCGGGCAAGCTTCCAGTTGGCGCCCTGGTGTCCTTTCTCGGCGGCAAAGCGAAGCGCCTTGACCGCCTCATCCTTGTGACCATTCTTGTAGGCCGAGAAGCCGAATTTGAAGAGCGCAAACGGGCTGGAATCCTCATTCATTTCATTCTTGGTATCGAACGCAAAGCAAGGTGCCGTCATGGCGCTCATCATAAGGCCAATTCCGACCAGCGGAGCGACAAGGCGTTCAGTGACGAACATGGCAGCGTTCTTCCTTCACCCTGACCAGATCTGTCGCAGCAACACCGCGCGCCATTTCAACCGTCCAGGTACTATACTCGCCAGCCTGCATGAACACCGCATTCAGCGGCGAGATGTTCAAGCCTCGCACATCATTCCAGCAATCATTTGACGGATTTCCGGCAATACTGGGGCTCACAATAAAATGATGAACGAACGTCCGCTGACGTCTTGCAGATCGGGTCTTCGAAATAACTAACGCGTCCATCATTTTCCCATGCGGAGCATCTGCACTATTACTCGATGTTTCCAACCACCCAAGGTTGCCGCTCCATTGAGGTGCTCCGGGTTTGTGGCGCAAAATGGGCAGATTTGTCCCCCGCTCTTGCGCTGCAGATCATCGCGCAGAAGTGTTGCTGAATCGTCACAAAATTTGAACGGCAGAAAAATGATTTTACACTGGAAGGGGGTTCGTATTGGCCAGAGCCATCTCAATAAAAAAGCCCGGCGGTTTGCCGGGCTTTTCTTTTATATCAAAGGTTTGGATCAGAATTTTAGCTTGGCCGAAAGCGACAGGGCGCCTACGAAGTCATCGCCAAAATCATAGGCAACGTCGCCGCCGCAGACCCCAGACCTGCTGGGGCAGCTTCGAGGTGGTCCATACTCGCCAGACGTCAGCATACCTACCGCACCGCCGGCGCGAACTTCAAACTTATCATTCGGTGTATAGGAAACGCCGGTCGAAAGCAGCCAGGTATCGGTCTGCGTAGTCAAACCAGTTGATGTGCCGCGATCCCAGCTCAGCTGAACCTGTGCGCTCCACTGATCGTTGAATTTATGGCCGACACCACCGGATACCGTCCAGCCGTCACGGAACATCAGATCGAGTGATGTGGCATAGGCGGCAGGCGTACAGGTGGGAACCGTTACCGAACAGAAGCCGACGACCTGGAGCACACTCCAATCGACCCATTTTACCGAGCCGAAAGCCAGCCAGTCTGGTGCGATACCAGTCTGGAATCTGAACTCAGCGGTTTGCGGCAACGTTGCCGTTCCATATACGTCGATGATCCGTCCAGCGAATGGTAGAAGCGGGTTGGCAAAAATCGCAGGAATTTCTGTAACATCGATCGTGCCGGCAATCCGACCTAGATCGACCTCGGCGTTATAGATGAAGCTTGCCCGAAATGCGTATTCTGGGATTTCATATGACGCTCCAATGCGCCAGCCCCAACCATCGCCCTTCAGGTCGAGAACACCCGTTCCGTCAAAGCCTGCTGCTGCGAATGGGGTCTGGAGAACCTGACCGAGAACAAGCCTTTCCTTGAAGCCGTCGACCTCCTGGTAGGACACACCGCCGATTGCGCGGAGGTATCCCTTACCTACGTCGAATTTATAGGAACAGGTCAGACCATAGTCCTTGCTGTTAATCTTGGTCTCAATGTTCTGGTTTGCGCCTACCCAATCGGCACCTGGATTGGTGTGAACACCCCATGGCTCGGAATAAGTTCCCAAGCAGTCGAAATCTGACGTGATGCCGAGTTTCGCGCCGAAACGTGGAACTGTATAGTTCGGTGTTTCATGACCGGAGGTTGACCCGCCGCCGATGCCGTTGGCGCCAAGCCCATCAAGCGGATTGATATCGCGAGCGTTCTTGAATTTGCGGTCAGGCATCACGTATATCACGCCTGCTTCCGTTGCAACGCGGCTAGGGTCGAACAACAATTCCCAGTTGTAGCCTCCGCGCTCTAGCCCCCCGGCTTGAGCAGCAGAGGCCACACCCGTCAAAAGCAGCGCCCCGCCCAAAATCGTTGAAATAGCCTTAGACATTAGTTCTCCCCCGAAAGTCCAAAAACTTCCTGAACGCCGCAACAGTTCAGCAAAATTGTTACCAATACGTAATAGGTAACAAAGCACACCGATCGTGCAACGGGTTTGCGAAAGGCTGATTCTTCAACGGGGCGATGGAGAATTGAAAAATTCCGAAATTTTCGATTTCGAGATCGAGGTTTCGCTATTTTTTCAACTAATCCGAATTGGTTAGTGGCAAAATCAATGATTTTTGGGCGGAAAACGCCGTTGTTGCTCAAATGCAACGCCGCCGGAAAATGACAAAATTGGGGCTTTTCACTGGCGGAAATGGGGAGCTTCCCCCTGTGTTTCAAGGGGAAGTCTCGATTCAATCAAGCGGGATCCGCGCCGGCTCGCGAATCTTTGTCATCAACCCGCTTCGCGTACCCGGCGGATCGCCGTTTCGATTTTTTCGGCCGAGGCTTGCAACTCGGCGAAACGTTCGCGCTCGGCTTCGACGATTTCCGGTTTCGCATTGGCGACGAACTTCTCGTTACCAAGCTTCTTTGCGATCTTCTCCGATTCATCGGCAATCTTGCCGGCTTCCTTGGTAAGCCTTGCAATCTCGGCGTTCACGTCGATGAGGCTTCCCAGCGGCAGGCAGGCCGTGGCTTCGCCGATGACAAACTGAGCCGAGCCCTTTGGAGCGTCTGCGGCCAGCGTAATCGTCGCCACACGGGCGCGCCATTTGATCGAAGCGTCGTGGTGCCGAAGGCGTTCCTCCGTCACATCGTTGGCACCGATGACCACAAGGGGCGCCACTGCCGATGCGGGAACGTTCATTTCGGCCCGCACCGAGCGAATGCCGGTGACCAGATCGATGAGCCAGTTGATATCGGCTGCAGCCTCGGCATCGAGAAATTCTGGCTCCGGCCAGCCCGCATGGCAAAGCAGCGTTTCGCGTGCCTGCCCCTCGCCTGCCGTATGCGCCCAAAGCTCTTCTGTCATGAACGGCATGAACGGATGCAGCAGCTTGTAGATTTCGTCAAGGACATAGGCGGCACAGGCCTGGGCTTCGGCCTTTGCCTCTGCATCCTCGCCATTGAATACCGGCTTCAAGAGTTCGATGTACCAGTCGCAGAACTGGTTCCAGACGAAGCGATAGGCAGCACCTGCTGCTTCATTGAAGCGATAACTGGTGATTCCATCGGTGACATCACGCACCGCATTCGTCAATTCTGTCAGAATCCAGCGATTGACCGTAAGCTTGGCATGCTCCGGGCGGAACGATGGATCGCGCGCCACTCCGTTCATTTCGGCAAAGCGCGTCGAATTCCACAGCTTGGTGCCAAAGTTGCGGTAACCGGCGATGCGGCTTGGATCAAGCTTCACGTCGCGTCCCTGCGCCGCCATGATCGCCAGGGTGAAGCGCAACGCGTCTGCGCCATATTCGTCGATCAGTTCGAGCGGATCAATGACGTTGCCTTTCGACTTCGACATCTTCGCCCCGTTCTTGTCACGAACGAGCGCGTGAACGTAAACCGTGTGGAACGGCTCTTCATTCATGAAATGCAGGCCCATCATCATCATTCGGGCCACCCAGAAGAAAATGATGTCAAATCCCGTCACGAGAACGTCGGTCTGATAGTAGGTAGCGAGTTCCGGCGTTTTGTCTGGCCAGCCCAGGGTCGAGAATGGCCAGAGTGCCGACGAGAACCACGTGTCGAGCACATCCTCATCGCGCGTCAGGATTTCACCCGGCTTGAAGTTCTCGATGAGATTCTCGACATGAGCTTTCATCGGCCCCTCATGTGCGAGATAATGCTGGATGGCGGCGCTTAGCGCCTCTTCCTCGCTGCGTTCAACGAAGACCTGCCCGTCCGGGCCGTACCATGCCGGGATCTGATGACCCCACCAGAGCTGGCGCGAGATCGTCCACGGCTGGATATTCTCCATCCAGTCAAAATAGGTCTTTTCCCAGTTCTTCGGCACGAAATTGGTCCGGCCCTCGCGCACACTGGCAATCGCCGGCTTGGCGAGCTCGGCCGCATTCACATACCACTGATCGGTGAGGTACGGTTCAATTGGCACACCGCCACGATCACCGTGCGGGACCATATGGGTGTGGTCCTCGATTTTCTCGAGAAAGCCGCCCTCTTCCATCATCGCGACAATCAATTTGCGTGCAGCAAAACGATCCTTGCCATCCAGAACATGTATCAGCTGACTGAGGTTTCTCGATGGCTCCAGGCCTTCGAGAAATTCATCATTGTCTTTCAGATGGATCGAAGCATCCGTGTTGAGGATATTGATCTGACGCAGATCGTTACGCTTGCCGACTTCGAAATCGTTGAAATCATGGGCCGGCGTGATCTTGACAGCACCGGAACCCGCTTCCGGATCGGCATAGTCGTCGGCAACGATGGGAATGTGACGGCCGACCAGTGGCAGAATGACATTGTTATCGATCAGCGCGTGATAGCGGGCATCGCCGGGATTGACCGCAACACCCGTATCGCCCAGCATGGTCTCCGGACGCGTCGTTGCCACGACAATATAAGTATGCGGATTCTGCGGATCGAAAGCCACGTTTTCCAGCGGATAGCGGAAATGCCACAGATTCCCCTTGATCTCGTGCTGCTCGACTTCCAGGTCGGAAATCGCAGTCAGAAGTTTCGGATCCCAGTTGACGAGGCGCTTGTCCTTGTAGATCAGCCCTTCCTTGTAAAGCGTGACAAAAACTTCAAGGACAGCTTTCGACAGACCTTCGTCCATGGTGAATCGCTCGCGAGACCAGTCGCAGGATGCACCGAGGCGCTTGAGCTGACCTGCAATGATGCCGCCAGACTCTGACTTCCACTCCCATACCCGCTCCACGAACTTCTCACGGCCCATGGCGCGGCGGCCTGGCTGCTGGCGCTCCATCAGCTGCCGCTCGACAACCATCTGCGTGGCAATGCCCGCGTGATCCATTCCCGGCTGCCACAGTACGTTCTTGCCGCGCATGCGCTCGAAACGGACGAGAATGTCCTGGATCGTGTTGTTGAGCGCATGGCCCATATGCAGGGAACCCGTCACGTTTGGCGGCGGAATGACGATCGCAAACGGACCGGCGCCCGGCTTCGAGCCGGCCCCGGCCTTGAAGGCCCCGGCTTCGTCCCAGCGTTTTGCGATTTCGGGCTCTACGGCCGCGGCGTCATACGTCTTCTCAAGCATACAAAGTGTCCGTCATTTGCGGAAAAAGGATTGGCTACGGTGTAAACCGAATGGCCGCCTATAAGTCAATGAAAAGTCAATGATGACTGTCAAACGTGCTTCGCGCCCGCTTGACGAGATCAATGCGAACCCTCGACCAGTGAGCCGCGCAACAGTGGCGCATTTTGGGGGAAGAGAATGAAAATCTCGCATTTGGTTACATCATGCCTCGCTGCGCTTGTGCTGGCGGGATGCATGGTGTCTGAAAACCGCTACAAGCAAGTACAAGCCAGCGTGCGAAATCCCGCTCAGCAGAAAGCTGAAATCGCAAACTGCTCCACCTCAGTGGGTAACATGTCGCCCGAGCGGCGCCAGAGTTTTGCTACGCTGGCGGGGACGTCAGTCGCAAGCGTGCCGACGGTCTTCTGCAGACGCATTGTCCAGGGAGTTGCCAGCGGGAAACTGACGCGCGACGACATCAATTCCGTCTATAAGGGCGCCCTTACTCCCAATGCGCTCAAAGTGATCCAGGGGCGCTAGCACAGCTGGGTAATTCCAACGCGCAAGCGGCCCGGCTTACCGTCGGCCGCCTCGTGCCACCCGCTCGATTTCCTCGCGCACGAGGCGTTCGACCAGCGTCGGCAGGTTGTTGTCCAGCCAGTCCTGCAGCAAGGGTCGCATGATCTCCTGCGCGATCTCATCGAATGAGCGCCTTTGCTCATTGCGGACGGCGAATGACAGATCATCGAACGCTGAACTCACCTGCCGCTCGGCCGCCTCGGAAAGGATGGGTTCGAGCGCCTGCTCCAGATCGAGCGACACTTCGTCGTCCATTCGTGCATCCGGTTCCGGACCAGTGAGACGGGTGGGGACCGACAGGGTATCGGCCAGCTCGACGGCCTCCGTATCGAACACCGGAGGATTCAAGTCCGCAGCTGCCGGATCTTCTTGCCGCAATGCAGCTTCTTCAGTCAACGCAGGATGCATTTCAGGAACCTTCGTCGCAGTATGGACTCCCGAGGCGTCCTCCAGCGTTTCGGCGGGCAGTGGCGCGACCTGCTGGCCAGGAGCATCGGCGGCCTGCCTGTCCGGGATATCGGCGTTCAACGGCGTGTCGGGCGCGGGTTCCCGTTCCACCAGCTTTGATTGCAGTGGCGAAGAAGACCGTCCGAGCGGCGATTCAAACGATGGCGTGGCGGCTGCGACGGCGATGCCTTCGCGTGGTGGCAGCTCGGCTTCCTCATCGCTGTATCGATCGGCAGAATGGGGCTCGCGCACCGCCGTACGCGATGGGATATCGGAGTTGACGGGAACTGGCGGCGTGTCATCGGGCCGCGTGGTATCGCTCTCCTCGATGATGCGGCGGATCGATGCGAGAATTTCCTCCATGGAGGGTTCCCGCGCGACGCTGGATGATTGTGCCATGATGCTCTTGCCCACTACATCTTGTTTCGTTGCGCTGCAACGAGATCTGTATTCAGTGTAGAGGCTTGTAATGCGTTTGAGAATCCTCAGGCGAAATGTTTGCAGCTAACCCACAGATTTTCTGAAAAACGCCTCAACTGGCGCCGGAAAACAATTTGCCGCCAGGCGGTCGGCCTGGCGGCAAATTTGAAAGCGGCAAACCGCGGATAAATCGGAAATCAGCGCCCGTCCGGCGTGCGCAGACCGATCCACTTGTCCTTTACCGCTTCGTAGTGCTCTTCCGGTCTGTACTCGGCAACCTGAAGTCCGATCTGCGATGCGGTCAATCGGCCAACGGCTGACAGAACCGCATAGCTGGTAACGACACTGTCCCGTTCGGCCTGTGCGAGCGATACCTGACCGGTGAGAACGTCGGCCTGCGCGTTCAAGACGTCCAGGGTGGTGCGCTGGCCAACCTTGCGCTCCTCGATCACGCCGTTCAAGGCGAGTTGCGCGGCAGCCACCACTGACCTTTGTGCAACGATCTGTGCCTTGGCTGATTCCATTTGCGAATAAGCTTGAGCGATGGCCTGGCGGACACTGTCGCGCGCCACATCGACCTCGATGCGACGCTGGCCCAGGGTTTCCTTGGATTGGCGGACAAGTGCAGAGGTCCGGCCGCCATTGTAGATCGGAATCGTCACCTGGATACCTGCGGACGCTGAGGTGCTATCCGTCGTGCCGGTGCTGATACCGCCTGAAAAAATCTCCTCGCGCTCAACTGTACCCACAAGTCCAACCTGTGGCAGGAGTTGCCCCTCATTGGCCTTCACACTGTAACCGGCCGCGTCCACGGCATATTGGCTGGCGAGAATTGCCGGATGATTGCCGGTTGCGATTGAAAACGCCTGCTGCATCGATTTCGGCAATGACTTCGAGGCCATAGCGGCAGCCGCCAGCCTGCCGGGTGTCGTTCCAACGATCTGGATATAATTCGCTTCCGCGATCTTCTCATCCGATTTTGCCGCATCGAGCGTGGCGATCGCGGAAGCCTTCGATGCCTCCGCCTGCGCAACGTCCGTACGGGTTCCTTCGCCCACATCGAGATCGCGCCTTTGCGGCGCGCAGCTGCTCGTCAAGAAACTCGAGGTTCTTCTGGCGCAGAATAACGATCTGGCGGTTCAGATAGACATCCATATACGCCTGAGCAGCACTGAAGAGCAGGTTTTGCTCGTTGTTGCGCAGGTTTTCGCGGGCCGCCAGAACCTGTGTCTTGGCCGATTTGATGTTGTTGCTGACGGTGAAACCATCAAAGAGCGTCTGATTGATCTGTATCCCGAACGTTCCGGTATTCCTGGTACCGTGGGTACCTCCGTCAAGCCGGCTAGCGGTCGTGGTCAAATCTGCCGTGGCAGATACAACCGGACGGTAGCCCGATTTCGCGACTGCAACGCCTTCATCCGTAACGCGGACGCCCGCCCTGTCGGCATTGAGCGTGGAATTGTTGCTGTATGCCTTGGCCATTGCGCCAAAGATTGTTTCAGCCATCGAAGGCGTAGTGGCCAATACCGTCGCCGACATCAGCGCTGCGGTGAGTACTCGCTTACCCGCTAAGAACACTATAAGCCCCTTCATTCTCTAAACTTGCACGTCCAACCGAACCGATTGGTTCGACAACATGTTGTTCATTGTTCGCCAATTGGCAAGAAGGCCACAGGCACAATTTCCAATCTGCTGACAAAAGTACTCAACCGTTGCACTTTTGTCTCATAGGCGACACTCAGAATTCGAATTCTGCTACCTTCTCAAATCCGGGAAGCGGTTTGACTGCGGAATTGAAAGCCCGGCGTCCGGAAACAACCCCATCATTTTTTCCGTAAAGCATTGCCTTGCCTGCATTTCCCGCCCCCTCGACAACCACGAGGTCGGCCCCCATCCTTCAATTGATCGAATAATGTACTAGGAACGTGGTCCACGCTACCCTCAATTATGATTACGTCGTAGGGCGCTTCGGAGGGATAACCCTTCTCCAGCGGCCCATGGACGACCACAACACAATCCGACCCGCACTCCGACAATATAGCGGTCGCCTGATCGGCCAGATTCCTGTCACTTTCGAGAGCGATCACCGAACCTGCGATCTCGCGAAATCACGGCTGATGAATAGCCCGTGCCGCATCCGATATCGAGAACGACATCATCGGGCTGGACATTGGCAAGCTGAACCAGCTTCGCGAAAGGCGACGGCTGCATCAGATAGCGGGCGATAGAGTCTGCCGTAGCAGCCGAAACCAGGACATCGTCATCGATATAGGCCAGTGCGTGACGTGTGCTTGGCACAAACTTCTCGCGCGGGACATCAAGAAAAGCCTGAAGCAGCGGTTTGTCGGTCACATCAGTCGTGCGCAACTGATTGTCGACCATCTTGATCCGCAAGTCTTCGAAATTCAGCATCATATTCTACAAGCTTTCCTGGCAAGGCGCCTGCAACACATGTAGGCGCGTAACATGCTTCTGACAGATCCGCATCCAACCTGCCGCCTGTAAAGTTGATGATCCTTGAGGACCATCTTCCTATAGAAGCACCAATTTATCTCAATTTGTCAGAGGATGTGGCAAAATTTTCCGTCAGCGTCAATGAATGACTAACGCGACGGCGCTTCACTGTTCACATTGTCTCAGGACTGCGGCCTTCATGCACCACTGTCCGCCACCCGCCCCCGGTCAACTGCTTCGCCGGTCGCCCGAAGACCAGGGTACAATAGCGATGCCACGCCTGCCGCCCGAATCATCTGCGGCTGATTTGGAGGTGACAACACGGCCATGGCGCGGGGTCAGCCTGGTCGCCGCGCAGCGTTCCCGCCATTTGTTGTAAGCATCGAGGAGATCAGGGTCATCCGGATCGGTCGTGCTTTACTGGATCGCGCATCGATACTTGCTTGATCTCCTCGTTATTCTCGCTGCACCAACGAAAGCAGGAAGCTTTGTCAGACTGCAAGTTCAAGTGCGAAATATCTTTATAAGAAAATAGTATCTGGTAACAAACTCCCTTAACCGTAGGATTATTCCGGGATTGAACAGTTCGGCTGCACCTGTCATTCTATACTTCAGTGCATGGAATCGTTCGTGCGAACGATAGGAATTCAAAGCAAATGATCGAGATCAAAGGATTCAACGCGTCTCCCATCAGCCAGGACGAATTGACAGGACTGGCTGACAGAGCCGCGCTCGAGGAGCATCTCGACAGTCTTTGCGGGTCCTATGCAGAAAGCGATTTCGACGACCGGCTGGAGTTTGCCATCCTCTGCATTGATCTGGACGGGTTCAAGAAATTCAACGAACAATATGGGCGCGCTGAGGGCGATACGCTGCTTAGACTTGTGGCTGATCGCCTGCAGTCATGCATGCGCAAGAATGATGTGGTCTACCGCATCGATGGCGACGAATTCGCTATCGTCCTGCTGCAGGTGACGGCGAACGAGGTTGCCAGCATCGCCGACCGCATCATCGGCACGCTTTCACAGCCCTACGATATTGGCCGGGCCGAGCCGGCGGCAATCAGTGTTACTATCGGCGCGGCCCTTGCGCCGCGCGATGGCGATACACCTGAAAGCCTGTTGTGGTGCGGTGATGCTGCCCTCTATATCGCCAAGAAAGCCGGAAAAGGCGTCTACCGCCGCTATTCGGAACGACGCTCCAGCTAGACACATCATGGCGCAGGCATCTTGTCGAATTTCGGCAGGTTTGAATCGATGTGGTCCCAGGCGTAGCCTCGCACGCCGTAGGTTACCATTTGCGGCTTGTATCGACTTGGATCGTCAAGGCTCGCGGCGTGCACTGTGAACAGATCGGGCATGGCCGCAAACGTCAAATAGACCGGTGATCCGCAGGTGGGGCAGAAGGAACGCGTCTTCACATTGCCGCTATCGCTGGCGATATCCCAATGCATGGCTTCGCCGCTGAGTTTCACACTCTCCTTGCTCGGGAAGGTCAGATAGGATCCGTGGCCTGTGCCGCTTTTCCGCTGACAGTCGCGACACTGACAGTCGTTCATCACTATTGGTTCGGCAGAAATTTCATAACGGATCGCGCCGCAGGCGCATCCGCCGGTATAAGCCTTGCTCATGTTTTCACTCCTGCGATAAAGCCCGGTTGGTCCCACAGAACCAGCAACGGACGGCACTCTGCATTTTCAGTGTCTGGGTGAATGAACGCAGCAGTCAGCCCCTGTTGTACTCTTCACGACGCCGCGTCAGTGCAGCTTCTTTGAAGAGACCTGTTCCGCAACGACATCGCCGATGCTGGGGACAACCCTCTTCCACCCTGCGCCCATATTCGTGAACGCCACATCGTTCCTTGGGAGTACGAAGCCGGAGTGGACAAGACGAAGGCGCGTTCCGCTATCGACTTTGAAGAGGGTCCACGTGACCACTGTATCCAAACGTGAGCCATAGCCGGCATTTCCTTCGTGTCCGCCCTTCCAGGCATAAGCAAGCCGCTCGTTCGGCTTCGCCTCCAGCACTTGGCAGTGAATGACACCGTCCCACATGCCGGCCGGCGTCGTCTGGAACGTGAAGTGCCTGCCCTCCACCGCCTCGAATCCGATCAAAGGCATCCGCAGCCAGCGATTAATCAATTCGCCTGTTGTCAGCGCTTTCCAGATCGTCTCCGGTGCATGCGGCAAGACCTCTTCGACTACGATTTCCTGTGTGCCGGACTTCAGCGCGACGTCGTTCATGTATCCATCTCCGTTAACAAGGTTCTGAGGTTTGCAAAGCGCTCGCGCCAGAATACGCCGTAATGGCTCATCCACTCGACGAGCGGCGAAAGGCCCTCGGGTTCAGCGCGATAATAGACCTTCCGGCCCTCGGGCCGCTCCGCAACCAGACCCGCCTGTTTCAATGATTTGAGGTGCTGGGAGATGGCACCCTGTGTTACGCCGCTCCCTCGCGTCAGTTCGACCACGGTTATCTCATCGGAGCTGACGACACGCTCGTAGACGGCCCGGCGGGTCGGATCGGCAAGGGTGCGCAGGACAGCGCTTATGGTAACGGCTTCAATCATGGCTATTACATTAGCCACCACTCATTAATTAGTCAACACTAATGTTTTTGTTTCGCGACCTCATTATCTCTGCCGCTGAATTGCGTCCCTCGATCGCTGGGCCGGATAGTGATTGGGGTAGAATCGCAAAATGACACTGCCAAGCTTTTCAAACCAAGGTTGCACGGAAAGGGGTCAGCAAGAAAATCAATTAGTTAAACACGGAAAAGCACTGTGGATACCTCACCGGGAGCGAGGTGAGAGGGCGTTAAATCACCTTGATGCCACGCGCAGCAGTTTGGCGTTGGGGTTGCACCAGCCCGAAAGCTGGTGCATGGGTACCCCCTCTCAAGACCAATCCTTACAAGGCCACCTATGCTATCGCGCCTCCTTGACCTGTTTCGCGCTAACAAATCTGCGCACCGGTCCATCATAGTCCCCTTCCCGGATGATCGCGAAATTGAACATCATCCAGTTGCCCAGGCAACGGGAGAGATCGTCGCCTTCTTCACCTCCAACTCATTCTACGTACATGAAGCCAGGCGCATGATCGCCTCGGCCGTGCGCTTGGGGCTGGAGGTCACCGCTACCGCCATTGAAAGCGCTGGCAGTTGGGTCCGCAACGCTGCCATGAAACCGAGCTTCCTTTTGAAAGAGCGTCGCCATAAGCGAGGCCCGCTTCTTTACGTGGATGTTGATGCGGTCTTCCATCGCAATCCATGGCCTGCGCTAGCCTCGTTTGACGGCGACCTTGCAGTCCATTATTCGGACAATGGGCGACTGATATCAGCGACCATCCTGATTAACGATACACCTGCCGCACTTCGCCTCATCGAAATGTGGAAGGAACGGTGCGACGAAGACCCTGATATTTGGGACCAATTGGTATTGCAGCAAATAATAGCGGAGGATCAGGCATCCGGCGCACGGCAGTTTCAAGTCGGTTCCCTGCCAGTATCTTTCTGTTGGATTTTTGACCGCCTGACCAACGAAAAAACCGACGTTGTCTATATCGAACAGCTGCAAGCCAGCCGGCAAGCGACACACAAGAAGCGGCTTTTCGGCCGTGTTGGAAAGCGCCTTAGACGCAGGCGCGAACGCGTCAGGCAAATAGAAGAGGTCCTGATCGGCAGCGCTTGAGGCCAAGGATGCAAGACCATGAAAGTTTATACGCGGAATGTCCGATGCGCGGGTCGGGCCATTTCGAAGTTGACTGGCGTGAAATGGGGAAGGTATCGCCTCACCCTGATGACGGGTGGTGTCCCGGATTGCCACACTTGACGAAAAGATAAGTAAATCAATTAGTTGATGTGGCGCCTGAACTTATTGGAGGCCTCGCCCGGAATCGAACCGGGGTGCAAGGATTTGCAGTCCTCTGCGTAACCACTCCGCCACGAGGCCCCAAAGTCAAAATAGCTAATGAAATTAACTACTTATAGAAGCGACGAATATTCATTTCGAACAGCGTCACTTGCGGCATTCCGAATAGCCGTTTTTGTTTTGTGCCGCAATACGAAAAATGAACATGCGCAAAACAATCGCTCCAGGGCCCTCTGGAACGAAAGCGCATGCAATCCGTTACCTGCTTGAGGAGGCTCCGATGGCAACAACCACTCTCGTCGGTGCATTGCTGGTTACATGCGGACTTTTGTATATGGCAGGAGTCGCCATCTATCGCGGCAGGTTGACCGATGCGCATTCTTCTCCCCATGAGCCAGCCGGTCTCACGCTCGAGCCGCGCCATCGTGGCCTGCGCTTTCTTGGTCTGAAAGCCAATTGGCCTGGTCTCTTGATTGCGGCTATCGGTGCGTTGATGTTGTTGCTGCCAACAGTGTAGCATCGCTGGAACTCGGCGCGGTTCGTTCCTTTGACAGTCAAAGCCAATCCTGTTTATCGTTGGCTGCAGCAACTGAGAGAACTGATCATGAGCGGATCTCGCGTTACCTCAGGAGGGCGGGTGCCGTTGCGGCCAGGTGCGCCTGAAGATTACTGCCAAGCCCCTTCTTACCATGGCCTGTCACTGCACCGGCTGCCAACGCATGAGCGCCAGCGCTTACTCGTTGAGTGCGGCTATTGCGAGTGAAGGCTTCTCAATCACGAAAGGACAGCCAGTCATTGGCGGTCTGCATGGCGCATCCCGGCATTATTTCTGCCCCCATTGCATGAGTTGGATGTTCACAAGGCCCGAAGGTCTTGACTGGCTCGTCAACCTTCGCCCGACCATGCTCGACAATCCCGGCTGGTTCACACCATTCATCGAAACATGGACAAGCGAGAAGCTGCCTTGGGCGACCACGCCGGCCGTTCACAGCTTCGAAGCTCTGCCGGCATTCGATCAATACGAAGGTTTGACCAGGCAATATGCGGAACAGGCGGAATCATTGTAATTGTCGCCACATTCCCGCTCAGCCTTCATTCTTGTTTGAATCAAACCAGCTGCCCTTCCACCGGCGGCCCAGCTTGACCTCGATCTGACGGCGCTTGCGCCGCACGATAGCCGAATCATGCGACAACACGACGAGCCCAAGCGGAACCATCCAGAATCCAAGGATGGGCAGAAAGCCCAGAGTGCCGCCCGCAACCAGCAATCCGCCAAGCATGCGGCGCATTGCCACCGATTGCGGCACGGGTACATGGCGGCCAAAGATGCGCATGTGCCGGCGCTTCCTGTGCGACTGGTGCTTGTGATGTCCCGTATTGGGGTGCGTATCAGTATCTTCCGGACGATCGGACAACGATATTCTCTTCTCGTTAAATGGCGTTTCAGTCCCGATGTAGGAAGCCTCCCGACGCATGTCATCGTTTTGTTATGCACATTAGTGGAAAAAAATCGAAATCGTCCTTTGCAAAAGCGGAACCCTTTTGCTATAGGCCACTTCGCTGATGACTAAGTAGATATTCCCCGGTAGCTCAGTGGTAGAGCAATCGGCTGTTAACCGATCGGTCGCTGGTTCGAATCCGGCCCGGGGAGCCAGTCACTTCAAAGGCTTGAGCCGAGAAATCGCTCAGGCCTTTTGCTTTTTCTGAGCTCGCGGACAGCATTTGGCGGTTTCAGCTTTTTCTGGAGGCCGCCGCTGGCGAATTGAATGACCCGAGCTTGCGGCAAAACCGACTCTGTGCTCGAATCGTGCCGGTATTCGCTCGCGATCGCTTTGCGATCCGCATGTTCAACCGCTTCAACAGCCGATACGTCATGTCTTTTCGATCGCCCCGAAGCATTTCCGCCCGGTTTGACCAGAATGGCCCGCCGAGCGCCATTGACATGGAAATCCTGGCGGAAACGGCTGCGGCGCTCGGGCGCGCTGGACAGAAAGTCGAGCGGACGCTGGAAAGATTGCACGCTGCGGCGGAGGTGGACCGGGAGGTGTGCCTTAAGGCCGCGGCACAGGCAGTACACGCCTATTTCATCCAGCGCGAACTATGCGGCCTGCGCAATCACGATGATCCCATCCAGCATTATGGCATTCCGCGCGCAGTGCTGGTCCGGCTGGGGGCGGTTTAGCCGGCGCCAGGCGACCGATAAACTGCTGGCTTATTTCTCCGGCGCCTCTTCCTCGAACATCACCGCCACGTCAGAATTGGCAGAAAGACGAACGCGGTTGCCTTCCACATCCGCAACCAGCGATATCGAAATATAATGATGATGGCCTTTGTGCGTACCCTCGCCGCTGTCTTTCCTGATCAATTTGATTCGCCCGCCCTCGATCCTGTCCACGGTACCGACATGCACACCGTCGGCGCCGATCACTTCCATATGTTGCTTGATGCGTGTAGCAGTCATGACATTACCTCCAAGGATGACGCATCATGAACGCATGAAGCGGACTTTGGATGCATTGCCGCGTTGGAGGCTTCCGGGACAGGCGCGAAAGCTCTACTCTGCCCGGCATGATCCTCAAGGAAAGCGTTGCCCCCAATGGCTTACGAGATTTTGACCCCCGCCGAGATGGGTGAAGCTGACAGGCTAACCATCGCGGCTGGCCCCGGCGACGGTTACGCTCTCATGCTGAACGCCGGCCATGCCATCGCCCGTCATCTTCTGGCGCATCATGGCGACATGCCGGAATTTCACATCCTGTGCGGGCCCGGGAACAATGGCGGCGACGGCTACGTCATTGCCCGTCTCCTGATCGAGAGCGGCGCTCGTGTGCAGGTCTGGTCCACAGGCTCCCCGAAGCCCGGAACCGATGCAGCGCGGGCATTGGCAGACTGCCCTGTCAAACCCCGCGCCATCGACGGTTTTGAACCGGCGCCCGGCAGTCTCGTTGTGGATGCATTGTTTGGCGCTGGCCTCGACAGGCCGATAGCAGGCAAGGCCGCAGGCGCCATCGCCCGCGCCAACGATGCGCCGGTGCGCCGGGTGGCCGTCGACATGCCCTCGGGCCTCGATGGTTCCAGCGGACAGCCGCTCGGCCCCGTCCTCGAGGCGCACGCCACTATCACGTTCTTCCGCAAGAAGCCCGGTCACCTGCTCTACCCGGGTCGCACGCTCTGTGGTGATTTGACCGTCGTCGATATTGGCATCCGGGATGACGTTCTCGCCGCCGTGAAGCCAGGCTGTTTCGAAAACATGCCGCGCCTGTGGCGAGAGCTGCTTCCGGCGCCCGGTGCGGACACGCACAAGTACACGCGCGGCCATGTGGCGGTGTTTTCCGGCGATGCGACCTCGACCGGCGCAGCGCGGCTATCGGCGCTATCAGCAGCAAGAAGCGGTGCAGGCGCGGTCACCGTTTTGTCGCCCGATACAGCACTCTCCGTCAATGCCGCGCACCTCACCTCCATCATGCTCAGCCGCTGCGATCACAGGCAAGACCTGATATCGTTCATCGAGAGGCGAAAACCATCTGCCTTCGTGCTTGGCCCCGGCTTCGGCATTGGTGATAAAACACGCGAGTTTTCCCTGTCCCTGCTGCAGGACCAGTCAGTCAAACTGGTTTTCGACGCCGATGCGATCACATCCTTTCAGGATCGCCCGGACGCCCTCTTCAATGCAACGCAGCGCTTTCCGGAGGTCCGTCTCGTACTGACGCCCCATGAGGGCGAATTCAAGCGGCTGTTTCCGGATATCGTCGCCACCAAGACGCCATCCAAGCTCGAACGAGCTCGCGAGGCCGCCGCCCGCGCCGGCGCGATCGTCATATATAAAGGTGCCGATACCGTGATCGCAGCGCCGGATGGTCGCGCCGCGATCAATACCAACGGCACGCCTTTGCTGGCGACCGCGGGCTCCGGTGACGTGCTGGCGGGGCTTGCTGCGGGATTGATGGCGCAAGGCATGCCGCCCTTTGAAGCAGCTTGCGCGGCGGTCTACATTCACGGCGCAGCCGCGCACCATCTCGGCTTTGGACTGATCGCGGAAGACCTTCCAATGGCGGCCACGAAGGTCATCGCCGGGTTGCGGGCAAATCGCGATCCGGGAACCAACCGGGAAATGGACCGTTGATTGCCAGTGACGAAGACTGCACCAAAAAGACCACGATTCAACGAAAGCGGGAGTGAATCATGAAACTGTTTTTGCGGCTGACGGCCCCTCTCCTGATGATTGCAATGAGCGGCTGCGCCGGGATCAATTACGCTAAATCCAACTATGGCGGCTTGCCTCAGCAACAGTTCACGGCGTCAAGCGGCCAGTCATTCCAGATCATCGACAATCCGGCGCGCGGCCGGATGATGATAGGGCCGGGTACAGGCGGCTCGGCAACCGAAGGTTTCGTCCGCGGCCTTGGTATGGGCGTCGCCAACAGCCTCGTTGCCACTCCTCCAGTGGTCTACCGCGATGCCGCAGAACAGTACCTGCGCAGCTCCGGACGCAACTGCACTGCGCAGGATGTGACGGCTATCATGGATCCTCGCTACGAAGTTCGCTACCGCTGCATGGGCGGACGAACGAACCAGGACAGGATGCTGGGACCGGCCTGAGCGATTTCATTTAATTTGTGCCGATCTATTAACCCCGCGTTTACCTTGATCATTCACCTTGTTCCCAAGCGCGATTTGTATGGCGTACGCGCTTCCAGTCATTTACCGCCTGTCATTATTCTGTCGCAATGACAGGCTAATGATTACACATAGCGAATAGCTTATTTCCATCTTTGACCACGGATGTACTGGCACTGATGTTGAGGTAAGCTTAGGAAGGTCGGGTAGCTCCCGGCCTTTTGCTTTTTTAATACCTGCGTTGCATTTTCTTGCCGTTTCAGGCGCCATTTCGCCATGGCGTGAACATCAGCACCTAGTAAGTCACGGTCACGATGACGTAGTCCGAATAGATGCCTGCTGGAGGTGTCGCCTGCCCCCTGGGGACACGGGCATAGACGGTATAATTCTGCTCTGTCCCCGTACCAAGCTTCTCTGCCTGCCCGCTTGCAGTGGTCATATCGCCCCAGGAAGCAGTCCGGCCCGGGTCGCTGTAAAGACCATAGCCGATCGATTGACCGACGGGGTCTGATCCGGCGAACATTTTCCTGGCGTTAGGGCCGATCGCCGCTTTGCCGTTGCCCAGCAGGATATTGTAACCCACATTCGGCGTGCAGTTGATTTTCAGCGAGCCGGTCGCGTCGATATCCTGACCCTGCGGCAGGGCCGCCATCTTGCCGAAATTGATCGGACTTGTGTCCACAGAGCAAGTCTTGTCGACCTTGATCCTGGCCATGAAATTCATTTGCGTAGTCTGGGTGCCAACGCCAAGCGGGCAGCCAGGCGGCGGTTCCAACAGGGTCAGCCAGCGATAGTAAAAAGTAATCGGTATATTCGCTGAATAGTCTCCTGACTCCACCCGCTGCTTCTCGATCCGCCCATAGGGAAATGTGAAGGTTCCATTGCCGACGCCCATAAAGACCACCGCCAATTGCATGAGGGTCGCTGGATAGCCCTGGTCCGGGGCGACTTTCGATCTGGCCGCATCGGAATAGAGCTGGAATTTTAGATCACTGCTGCCGGCCTTCATGCTGCGTGTTCCGGTTGCCGCGTCAAGCCCGCCCACTGCCGGACAGACCAGAACGGTTGTTCCAGGATCGAGGGGTGTACTCCAGCAAGAGTAGGTTATGTTCAATGAAGCGTCGAGAACGGCGGACCCCGACGGACTGCCCGAGAAGACCATTTCCCCGCTCGGGGCGAACGTGCAGGTGAGCGCGAAAGCCATCCGGGGGACCAGCGTGAACCCGGCAAGGCAGATCAGCAGTAACAACAACCGTCTCATTGGCACACCACATTCCTGATTGATACCTGGTTTCCGGGTTGTGGCCGGTAGGCAAAAGCTGCATGACAGGAGCTTCCGCCTGTCAGTTCAATCGAAACCAGATTTTCACCCGGCGCGAGCCCCTGGACGAATGCCTCGCCATCATAACCGACGACAAACGTGTTCCCGCTACCGTCGATCTTCCCCAGAAGCCCGGCCGCCAACGGCTTTCCATTTGCATCGAGCAACGTGACGATCGCCCCGCCGCCAGCTTCCTTGACATGGAAATCCACCACCACGCCGCCCTGGTTAGCGGGAACGATAATGCTTTGCGTATCACCGATAGCGGCATCGACGGGGAGGTTCTGCGGGTCGATATCGATCTGGTTGGTCTCCCATGAGTTGAGATCCGGCACGATGAGTCGCCCGCTGCCATTCGTATGCCCAACCACATTGTTGCCGGACTTCACTTCGACACCGGGGGCGCCAACATTGACCACGGCAAAGGCGTCATCGATACGATTGGTGGCAAAGACGCCGCCGCCTGCCACCGCAATAGCGCCATCGATCTGACCACTGACTCGTGCCGCGTCGCCATATTGCTGCACATAGCCATCGACGTGCGCGATCTTGCCGCGATAGCTGCCCGATACCGAGCGGTTGGGCGTCTTGCCCTCGCTGGTTCTCGCGGCCCAGCCATAGCTGCCCTGTTCCGTGGTCGCGTATTTCGCAACTTCCGCGAAACCGGCAATATCGCCGCCGTTATCGTCGGTACCGGTCGAGGCATAGATGCCGTTGTCGAAAGATACGGATAGTCCGGCATAGACGCCGAAATTGTCGCTGTCGTCTAGATCTGTAAAGGCGGACGCATGGAGCGACGTATTTTTGAATAACGACTGGCTGTAGGAAGCACTTGCCGCGCGGTTTCTCTCGCCGTTATCCATTTCGATCTGTGTGAAGGAAAGATTGATACTGGACCGGCTGAACGGCGTTGGAAGACTGAAGCTCACCTGATCGATCGAACGCGGTACCCGCGCCGAGAATATCCGCGCGCCCGGATAATAGTAGAACTGATCGCGAATGCGCTCGCTATCGGCGGAAACCGAAGCAATATCGTCATAATCCCCGAAAGTGCGCTGCATGCGGCCGTAAAGCGTCCATGTGTCATAGCGCAGTTCCAGCGACCCGTTCACAAGCACGCCGGTTTCGCCGTCATGCCGGCTCCCCGCCACCGCCAGCGACGTGGCGCCCCAGCGCCCGAGCGGAAAGGCGGCGCCAATGCCGCCGTTCAACAGATCGGCACCACCCTCCACATGGCTTTCCAGAGTCAGCCAGTTGGTCAGACCATAGCGGGCCGTCGCCGTGCCGAAAATGTCGCTGCTATAATCATTGGATTCGTTGCCGTAACCGCGGCGGGGAAAGCCGATTTCCGCCGAGAAATCGAGCAGTCCCTTGACCAGCTGCTCGCTCGAAGTATAAAACGGCAATGTCGTTCTGGTTTCACGGCCGAGCGTATCCTTCAACACCACCTGGGCCTCGCCCGCCCCGCTGATCACCGGAAAATTGGACAGTTCAAACGGCCCCGCCGGAATCTCCGTGCTGTAGGTCTTTACATTCTGCGTGTAGACATCAAGCGTCGAAGGAACCGCTGCCGAACCGGACACGACAGGCATGGGCAGGGTTACAAGATCCCCCCGCAAGGAGAAATTCCGTTCGATCTGCATGCCGCCGAGGTAGACGGAACGCGTCCAGGGCAATCCGCGCGAGACGAGATCGCCGGCATTATAGGTGATCAGGCGCTCCGCGTCGGAATAGTTCCACGTGGTGTTCAGCCGCCTGACGCCCTGCAATTCGCTGTCCGAGAAGCTGGCGGTGAAGGACTGGTTCAATGTTCCGAACGGGCTGAAGAACCGTGCATCGAAACCGCCGGAAATGCCCTGGAAAGGCTTGAGGTCGCCGTCCATCAAATTGTTGGAGCTCGAATAGAGCGAATAGTTCAGAACTGCGCCGGTGCTCGCGGAGGGTTTGGGCCGTTCCCGCCCGGTCCGCCGCGCATCGAGATCGATTTTGCGCGGCACGCGCGCCGCATCGGTCGCGGTCACGTAAATGCTCTGGGTATCCGGCACGACATGATATGCGATGCCCGGCAGATCGTTGAGGTGAATTGACCCGTCAGGCCGGATCGCATTCTTGACGGGCTTGATCCCCACTTCCTCGAGTTCATCCGGCTCGGCCGTCAGGCTGCCGTCGGGCAATTGCTCGAATGTGCCGACAAAATCCGTATTGACGTCGTTGATATAGACTGCGAGCTGCAGTCCCTGCGCCCCCGCCACCTGGCCCGCCACCTGAATAGCCGCCACCGGCGCGGCATCAAGCGGCATCTCTTGCGCCCGCCCTGCCGTGTCAAGGCAGGCGATGGCCCACAGAGCCAGCCCGATGCATCGAAGAGCACGCGTTGAAAACCTGCGCGGAGCGTCATCTCCACACCGCGCCAGGATTTCAAGGCTTGCTCTAGTTGCTGACGTCGACATCGGCTTCGAGAGCTCCCCTGTCGGTCTGCAGCTTCAGGACTGCCGGACCCGGTCTCAGCCCTTTTGCTGGGCCGAGCGGAAATTGCGCCGAGCTTCCAGCCAGCACATAGCCGCCCGCATCTTTCTTGACGCCGATGATCCGGCCGCTCTGCAGCAGCTGAATATCCGTCAGGCGAAGTTTCGTGCCGCCGGCATTGGACCCGAAAAGGACATAGCCGCCATTGGCGCGCCGGATATTCCAGCCGACCCGCGCTGCAGCCGATTGTTCGCTCCTGTAGAAGACCGGCAGTGAAAACCGCACGGTAAAATTGACCGTGCCCGCCTTCAGCTGCGACGGGTCCGGCAGTTCGTCGACCAGTACCCGGTAGCTTTCCTCGGCAGTGACCGGCGCTTTGCTGATCCGTACCACGCGCAACAGATATTGTTTGCCCGCGCCGATCTGCGCCGATGGCGGGCTCGCGACCACATCGGCCGTCGGCTCCAGCCTCTCAACACCCATGACCTGGCTCCAGCGGAAGACCCGGACCTGCACGTTGACCGGTCTGTTCTCCTCATTCCTGAGGGTGATGACGCCGGCGCTGGCCGGCATCACCTGGTCGATACGGGTAGGCGAAACCTGCAGGGAGGACGCCGCGGCAATGCCGGTTTGAAACGCGCAAAGGCCGAGAAGGCCGATGCCGTATAACAAGGATCGCATGGCGTCCTCCAGTGATGTGCAGAGCTGCTAGTTGAGCGTAACCAGGATCGCGACGGTGTCCTTGTAGACGCCAGAGCCAGGATTGATCTGGGGCTTTACCCAGCCGTAGACCGTGAACGGCACATTCGTCTGGGCGGCAGTCGTCGCCGCAGTATAACTCACGGCATCAGCACCTGTACCCCAAACTTTCTGATAGTCAGATGCAGTGTAGAGATTGTAGCCGACCTTCTTGGTCGCATCGGTGCTATTCGTCATATAGCGCGCGGCAGCACTGGCGCCAGCGCCTTTGCCGGCATCCAAACCAACGGTAAACTTGGCGTTTGCCGTACTGCAGGAAACGTTGAACGTTGCTGATTGCTTGATGTTGTCCGTCAGACCGGACCATGTACCGAAGTTGAGATTGGCGCCGTCAGTGTCAAAGACACTGCAACCCTCTTCAATTGTCAGCTGGACATTGAGCGTGCCGCTCTTGGAAGCCGCAAACGCAGAACCAGTGAAACCAAGCGAGGCAACGAGCGCGGAAGCAAATGCAATGCGTGTTGAAATACGAGACATCATCAAAAAATTCCCTATGATTCAAAATTAAATTGGTCCCTATAAATTGGGAGAACGTTTGTTAACATATCGCTGGCGCAAGGTGTCAATGCGCTACATTTTGAAAATACAAAGTATATCTGCTTTCTACAAAAACGCCTGTTTGGTGTTACCGATTAAACACACAACAACATAGGCGCATTATTTCGATTGTCCTTTAGTATTATTCTGTAGTTGCAAATGCCCTCCACAAAAAACATCAGAAGGTGAGTATGAGCGTAACCGTATCCTTGTAGACTCCGGGAAGAGGATTTGGGCTTCTCATATTCTGCGGGATACCTGCGACAACCGTTATGGGCTCGTCCGCTCCCGTGCCTGTGCCCCTTGTTATCGGTTTATTATTCTCATCGAGGGGAAAGGTTTCGATGCTCTCCCGGCCGAACATCAAATAATACCAGACGAGATTGCCTTTAGCGCTGCGCATCAATCGATGGCCCTCATTATCATCATTCAGCCCCGCGCCAAGCGTGAGCGTGTAACCGGTGTTCGCGGCGCAATTGATGACAATGTCAGCTCTTTTCTCGATATCGCGCCTCCCCAATTTGAAGACCAGATTGGCATAGGTGCCGAAATCGATGCTGGGCACACTTTTCAGTTCGCAGCTTCCACCCTTGAGTGTCAAACCGATATTCAGTGTCCCCGTCGGCGATGCAGACAGCGCCGGTTGCGACAAAGCCATGACGATAGCCGCAGCGCGCAGGCCGGGCCCTGAAAAAAGACAATTCATAATGGTTATCCGGCAAAAAATAAAAAATAGACCCCAATTAATTGGGAGGCATTAATAAGTATTTCGCCTACGACGTGGATAGCGTCCATGTCAACAGAAAATCGGCAAAAAGATTCGAAATATTAAGACTAATCCAAGCTTTCAAGCTGCCAATATAGAACAACTCAACCTAAGCACGAATATCGCCTTTTACTTAAGTCTAACATATCAACCAGTAATTGCATCGCCTCACACTATATACGCAAGCGTGGGTATGGGTATGGGTGATATTGGACCATCGCGTCAACAAAATGGATTTTTGCTCGCCAACCGAATGTTCCCGTACGTCAATAAGTAACGGTAACGACGATCGTGTCGCTATAGGCGCCTGGCGTCGGTGTCGTCTGCGGCGGGATACGTGCATGGACCGGCAGGTTCTGAGCATGACCCGTGCCTGTTTGGCTCGCCGTGTCGCTGCCGGCAGTATCCCCCCAGGCAAGATTTCTTACCGCATTGCGGTAAAGTCCATAGGTAATGGATTCCGCCCCTTTGGTCATTCTTCGTGCAGTCGGACCGGCATTGGCGCCGCCGGGGCCGAGCGCCACGACGTAGGGCGTCAACGGAGAGCATGTCACCGTTACCTGTCCATCCTGATCGATATTGGAACTCAGCACGCCGCGATTGCCAAAATCGATATCATGGGCGGAAACGAGGCAATCCTTGGCGGTCTGGAGGCTGACCGTGAAGCTGGTGGTCCCCTGAATGCCCGCGGGATTTGCGCATCCATTGTTGTCATTGTAGCGATAGCGGAACGGGGTCTGCGCTGCGGAAAATGCCGATGAATAGCTGCCGACGGGCGCCGTCGGCTGGTTGGCGCGAACCTGACCATATATTGTCGTCGTGGTCGTTCCGAGTCCAAGAAGCGGAACGTCGACGAAGATTTCCGGCGGGCGTGGCGTGAGTGCCCAAATCCACGAGCCCCAGACGACTTGCCGCGCTGGATCGCTATAGAGCTGATACGCAAGCGATCCCCCGCCGGTCATCAGCCGGAACGGGCCAATTGTACCGCCACTGCCTGCATTGAGATTGGGACAGATCAGAACGCGGCGCACCAGACTGAGGGGCGCGGAACAGATTGCCGTAAGGGTCGCGGTCCCATTGATAGCGGCGCCGGGCAGCGGACTTCCCGAAAACACCATGTTGGTCGTTGTGAACGTACATATTTGCGCCAGGGCGGCAGCCGGCAGAAGGTTCAGACATATGAAAAGGCATAAGCCGATCAAATTGCGTTTCATGAACACACCACCTGCTTGATCTTGATCTGCGTTCCTTGCTGCGCCTGGTATGAAAACCGCGCCCGGCAACTCCTGCCATCGAGGAGATCGACAACAATGCTGTTCTGAGCGCCGAGCGCCCCGATATAGGCTTCGCCGTCATAGCCGATGAAGAATTCCTCGCCGGAGCCGTCGACGTGCCCGCGCAGCCCGGCCTCCAGCGGCTTGCCGCTTGGGTCCACGAGGCTGACCAGCGCCGATGCGGTTGTCCTGACTACATTGAAATCAATGACCACGCCGCTGCGGTCGGCCGGAACGACCACGTCGCGAGTAGAACCGACACTGGCATCGACAGGCAGGTTCCGTGGATCGATGGCAACCGTATTGGGCTCCCAGGATCTAAGGTTTGGCACCAGAAGCCGGCCGCTGCCATTCGTGCGCCCCGCGGACCGGTTCTCGAAGGAAACCTCCACATCCGGCGCTCCGACATTGACCACCGCAAATGCGTCGTCGATCCGGTTGGTCGCGAAGACACCACCCGCCGCGACAGCGACCGCGCCATCGACCTGCGCATTGGCCCGCACAGTGTCGTCGAATTGCTGCACGCTGCCTTCCACGCGGGCATATCGGCCGCGATAACTGGCGGCTGCGGACCGGTCTGGCATATCGCCCTCGCTCGTCCGCAAGCGCCAGCCATGGCTTCCCACCTCCTGCCGTTCCGGCTTTGCGATGTCGAGAAAGCCCGCCGGCCCATCGGACGTCTGCTCATAACCGGTCGAAATGTTGATACCGTTGTCGAACGGAACGGTCAGTCCGGCGAAAATGCCGAAACTGTCGCTGTCTTCGAGGTCCATGAAGCCAGTCGCATACAATGAACTGTTCCGGAACAGGGATTGGCTGTAGGAGACACCGGCGATCTTGCTGTTGTTCTGGCTATCGAAATCCAGTTGTGTATAGGAAAAGTTGAGATTGCTGCGATCGAATAGGCCCGGCGTGGAAAGGGTCACCTGCGCAAGTGTCCGGGGTACGCGCGCACTGAAAAAAGGAATGCCGCTCTGGTCGAACACGGGAAGAAGCTGGTCATCCGCAGAAACCGAAGCGATATCGTCATAGTTGCCAAACGCCTGCTGCAGGCGGGCAAATACCGTATACTGGTTGTTCCAGGTGAGTTCCACCGAGCCGTTGAGGATCATGCCCGAATCGCCCGCGTGGTTGCTCCCGGCTGCTGCAAGAGAGCCGACCCCATAGGCACCGAGCGGAAACGCCGCTCCGATCCCGCCATTTTGAAGATCGGCGCCACCTTCGAAATGACCTTCCAGCGTCAACCAGTTGGTCAGGCCATACCGGACAGTTGCCACACCCATCAGTTCGCCGGCATAGTCATTCGATTCGGTGCCGTAATTGCGCCGGGGAAATCCGGCCTCGGTAGAAAAGTCGATCAGGCCCTGACCCAGCAGCAGGCTCGATGAATAGAACGGCAACGTCGTCCTGGTCTCGCGGCCAAGCGTATCACGCAGCACGATCTGCGCCTCGCCCTGCCCTGAAAAAACGGGGAAATTCGTCACCTCGAACGGACCGGACGGCACCGCACCGCTATAGGTCTTGACGTTCTGCGTATAGACCTCAAGCGTTGAAGGAACCGCTGCGGTTCCGGCGAGTATCGGGACTGGCAGCGTCACCAGGTCCGGCCGCAGCGTGAAATTCCGCTGGATCTGCATGCCGCCCAGAAAGACCGGGCGGGTCCATGACAAGCCGCCGGAAACGAAATCTCCGGCACGATAGGTTATCAGCCGGTCGGGATCGGAAGTGCTCCAGGTCGTATTCAGTCTGCGTACGCCCTGCAGTTCGCCGTCTGAGGCGCTTGCGGTAAACGACTGGCTGAGTGTTCCATAGGGACTGAAGAATCGCGCATCGAAGCCGCCGGAAATGCCCTGGAACGGCTTCACATTCCCGTCCATCAAATTGTCCGTGCTGGCAAACAGCGAATAATTCAGCACTGCCCCATAGCTGGATTGGGGCTTTTGGCGCTCCTTATCAGGCTCCGGATTGATGTCGATGACCTTGGCCGCACGCCCTGCATCTGGAGTCGTGAAGTAAAGGCGCTGTGTTTCGGCCTCGATCCGGTATCCGACACCTGGCAATCGATCGATCCTGATCGATCCGTCAGGAGCGGCCGCCTTGCCATTCGGCTCAAGGCCCACCTCTCGCAGCTCCTCGGGTCGCGCTACCAGCGCGCCGTCAGGCAATTGCTTGAATGCACCAATCATTTTCATGGAATCACCGTTGATGAAGACCTCCAGATAGAGGTCCTTTGTCCCGGCGTTTTGCGATTGCGTATGACCCGGCGCGTCTCCCCCCTGGCTCCTGCGCCTGCAACAAGGAAGGCGGACACAAACTCATGCAAATAATCGCCCCCAGCCTAACGGCCGCTGATCGCAATATCGGCATTCAACAACCCGGATCTCGCTTTGCGCCTTCAGCCCGATTGATCCCGCGGAAACCGAATGCCCGCCGGCAATGGGCCACTGCATGCTTGCGCCGCCCAGCACGTAACCGACGAGCCCCTCGCGCGCGCCGAGCACACGGCCCTGCTGGGTCAGTTGCACATCGGCAAGCCTGAGCCGCATGTCACCCGTGTTACGGGCAGTGAGCACCAGCGACCCTTTCGTTTTGGCAATCCCCCAGTCGACCTTTGGTGGCGTTGCGTCCTGATCCTTGAAGAAAACCGGTATTGAATAGCGCACGACAAGGGTAACCGCTCCGGCCTTCTTGCGCGAAGGATCGGGCAACTCATCAACGATAACTCGGTAGCTCTCTTCACCCACGACCGGTTTCTTCGCCACGCGAAGCACGCGGATTGCATAATCCTTGTTCGCGGAAAGACTGGTGGAAGGCGGACTGACCACCACGTCATTGGTGGGGTCGAGCTGTTCAGCACCGTTTACCTGCGTCCAGCGGAACACTCTTATCTGCACATTGATCGGACGTTTTGCTTCGTTGGTCAACGTGAGGATCCCGGCACTGCCGGGCACTGTCATTTCGAGATTGGTGGGGGATACGCGCAGGGAGGCCGCCTGGACAACACCCGCAAAAAGCACAAGGCCCATCACCCCAATGCCATAAAGCACGGTTCGCATTCGATCTCCAGTATGAAATTAACCCGATAGACCTACCGGAAAATCAGCCCGACGAAGCATTTGGCGAGAACCAAAAAACTATCCTGTCCGTCAGGATGATTTCCGCAAACCAGTCTCTTAGTAAGTGACGGCTACCGCTACCGTATCGGAGTAGGCACCGGTCGCTGACGTGGACTGCGCTGGAACCCGCCCGTAAACGGGAATGGACTGCTCCACTCCGTTTCCTGTTCCGGACAATGTATCGGTAGCAGCCGTCGTCCCCCAGACTTCCGTAAAGGCCGCATCCCGGTAAAGATTGTAGTTGATCGTGGCATTACCTGGCCCAGTCATTTTACGGGCTGCAAGCGTTGCGCCTGCCCCAATTCCAAGCCCGAGACCCACACTGTAAGGCGTCCCGCTCGTGCATTGCACTTTAATGGCGCTCTGCGTATCAATATTTTGGTCTATGATACCACGTCCTTCAAAATTGTGTTCCTCGGATGATACCACCCTGCACTCGGCATTTATGTTGATCTTGACCGTGAAACTTCCTGTCACCGTGACCGCCAAAGCTGGGCTGGAAATGCCCAAAACAGCAGCAAAGCCCATCAATACGGCACGGTTTGGCAAAATGCTGAAACTCATTGAACCTCCTTTAAATAATCCGATGTGATACAACAATCTCTCGATCAGCAATAATATCTCAGTAATTATTTTCCGATTCTAACGGACCATACATTTAAAATGTATTATAGATCGGCACGGTCTTGCAACAAAAATTTCTAGTTCTCAAATAATTATCGGCACTTTATTGCCGTCATTGCGAAAACCTTCGATTGGTTAACTGATAAACCCACGACCGATCAAGAAGTTTCTACTTACAGTTGAATAAGGTTGCATTATAATTGACCTCAAAAGTGCGTTTTATGTTTTGCATCTACTTGGTGAACCACGTTTTAGGGTCAGGACCTGCCGGATAGTTGTATCCCGCATGGGTGAGTGCGAAAAAGCACCGCCGCATTTACAGATGATCCAATTTGCTGTGGAGTACGCATGTTCTGCCGGGACAGCTCATGAATGAATACATCTTGAACATTTGTCTTTTGGCGGCAAATATTGAGCCGGCAGAGTGAAAGATCGAACAGATGACGAATAAGACAAGGAACGCTTCTTCCGGAACACTGGCGCAGCTCAAACTGCTGACGCCTGAAAACGTCGGCACGGCAGTGAGGGGCCTCCCGCTGAAGGCCCAGGCTGCATTGCGCGCCGCTGCTCATCTGCCACGTGGCACGCTGACCATCACCACACCGGACAAGCGTGTCTTCAAGGTGGGCGGCGGACAAACGGGTCCCGATGCCGCGGTGGTCCTGCACAATTGGAATTTACCCCGCCGAGCCTTTTCTGGCGGCACAATCGGCTTGGCCGAATCTTATATGGATGGCGATTGGGAAAGTCCTGACGTCGCGACCTTCCTGGAACTCTTCGTGGTCAACGAACAGGTTGGCGAGGATCTTGCGGGCGGTTCAAACTGGTTCATGAACACTGTCCAGCGGCTACGCCATTGGCTTAACGAAAATACCCGGACCCGGTCGCGCAAAAACATCTCGGCGCATTACGATCTCGGCAACGCCTTCTATCGCGAATGGCTCGATCCGACGATGACGTATTCCTCGGCGCTGTATGGCGAAGGCGCCAACGATCTTGAAAGTGCGCAAACCGCAAAATATCGCGCCCTCGCCCGCAACATCGGAATTACCCCTGGAAGCAAAGTGCTGGAAATTGGCTGTGGATGGGGTGGCTTTGCCGAGTATGCTGCACGTGAGGTTGGTGCGCATGTGACCGGGCTTACCATCAGTCGCGAGCAATTCGAATATGCGACACAACGCATGCAGAAGGCCGGGCTCTCGGACAAGGTGGAGATCAAATTTCAGGACTATCGTGACGAGAAGGGAAAGTATGACCACATCGCCTCGATCGAAATGTTCGAGGCGGTCGGTGAGAAATACTGGCCGGTATTTTTCGGCAAGGTTAAGGACTGCCTCAATCCCGGCGGCAGCGCCGGCATGCAGATCATCACCATCAACGACAAATCCTTCGATCGCTATCGCAAGCGGCCGGATTTCATTCAACGCTATGTTTTCCCCGGTGGCATGTTGCCGACGCCGGAGAAGCTGAAAAACTTGGCAAGGACTTCGGCCTCGATATCTATCGCGAGAATGTCTTTCCGCAGGATTATGCCAGGACGCTTGCCGAATGGCGCCAGCGGTTTTGGGGTTCATGGGACCGGTTACGGCACCTCGGCTTTGATGGTCGCTTCAAGAGGCTTTGGGAATTTTATCTCTTCTATTGTGAGGCGGGGTTCCGTTCAGAATATATCGATGTGCGCCAGGTATTCTATAAATCATGACAACCGATACATTCGATGAAGCCTTTGACCGCGTCTGGGCTATCGCCAACGGACTGAACCTTCCCGAACTCGTGCGCAGCACCACCCACGGTACGCCCTCGTTGAAAGTGAAGACATCCTTTCTCGGTCGTTTGAAGGATAAGGATACCTTCGCCATTCACTGTCCGCTGGAGGAAAAACCTCTCCTCATGGAAAACGTGCCGAACATCTATTTCGAGACCGACCACTACAAGGGCTGGCCCTACATCTTGATGCACCTGGACGCTGTATCCGACGCGGAACTTGCGCACCGCATCAAACTTGCCTGGCACGCCAAGGCGCCTGCCAAGATCAAGAAAGCATTCGCCGCGGAGTGAACACCATCTGGGTAGCTGCCGGGACAATCTTCCACCAAAATAATCGAATCTCACCCGTGAACCGCCGATTCTTGCCAAAGAACGTGCGATTATGGCCAAAGCTTATCAATCATCGCGAGAAAAATAGGTGTATCTAGTTGAAGCGTACCCTAGCTTGCGACATCGATAAGCGCGGTTTCGACGCCGAGGCCGGTGCGGTCCGCGACTTCGCGCAGCGCAAATGAAGAATTGATTTTCGTCACATGCGGCATGGCCGAGAGCCAGAATTTGTGTATACGCTCGTAGTCTTCAAGATCCCTCGCAGCAATGCGAAGCAAATAATCATATTCGCCAGACATAAGGTAACAAACAAGAACATTTGGACATCGCTTTACTGCCGTTTCGAATTCACGAAGTTGTTTATCGGCTTGACCGGAAAGTGAAATATTGACGATTACGATGACCGGGTGCCCGAGCATCTTGTTTGAGAGCCGCGCATGGTACCCGCGGATGACGCCCGACTTCTCCAATATATCCAATCGCCGTGAACAGGCAGATTGCGACAGGCCCACCTTTTTCGGCCAGTGTCGCATTCGACATGCGGCCATCCTTCTGCAGGTTGTCGAGTATGGCGATATCAATCCTGTCTAATGACATTGTTCGAGCTTTCTTCGGCAGATGTGTTGTTTCGCGCAAGATTATTCGAAAAATGCAAGCCAGTCGAGGCTTCTTGGCAAGGACATGCGACGCGATCTCGTGATGTGATATTTGCCTCAAACGGGAACACTTATAAACACTATCAGGAGGCGTTATGCGCGTTGGCTGCCCGAAGGAAATCAAAAACCATGAATATCGCGTCGGTCTCACTCCGGGGGCCGTACGCGAATATATCGCCCATGGCCATCAGGTCATCGTCCAGTCCGGAGCTGGCATTGGAATAGGCGCCGACGACGGAGCCTATCAGGCAGCAGGCGCAAAGATTGCCAAGACTGCTGAAGAAGTATTCGCACAATCTGACATGATCGTTAAAGTAAAAGAGCCGCAGCCAAGCGAATGGACGCAGCTTCGCGACGGACAGATTCTTTATACATATCTTCATCTTGCTCCAGATCCGGAGCAGACAAAGGTCTCCTCGCCTCTGGCGTCACTGCTATTGCCTACGAAACTGTAACGGACGATCGCGGCGGCCTGCCATTGCTTGCGCCGATGTCGGAAGTTGCCGGACGCCTCGCCATCCAGGCCGGTGCGACCGCATTGCAGAAGGCCAATGGCGGACGCGGTGTGCTCCTCGGCGGCGTGCCTGGCGTGCTACCCGGCAAGGTGACCATCATCGGCGGCGGTGTTGTCGGCATCAATGCGGCAATGATGGCAACGGGCCTCGGCGCCGACGTGACAATCCTCGACCGCTCGATTCCGCGTCTGCGTCAGCTCGACGACCTGTTCCGCGGCCGCATTCACACCCGCTACTCGACCATAGAAGCCCTTGATGAAGAAGTGTTTTCCGCCGATATCGTCGTCGGCGCCGTTCTCATCCCGGGCGCTGCGGCACCCAAGCTGGTGACCCGCGAAATGCTGTCGGGCATGAAGAAAGGCGCCGTCATTGTCGATGTCGCCATCGATCAGGGCGGATGCTTTGAAACATCCCACGCCACGACCCATTCGGAGCCGACCTATGAGGTCGACGGCGTCATCCACTACTGCGTCGCAAATATGCCCGGTGCCGTTCCAGTCACCTCGGCCCATGCGCTCAATAACGCCACCTTGCAATATGGTCTGCAGCTGGCCGACCGGGGCGTCAAGGCGCTTGTCGACAATCCGCACCTGCGCAATGGTCTCAACGTCCACAAGGGCCGCATCACCAATCAGGCTGTCGCCGAGGCACTCGGTCTTGAGATGGTTGAAGCAAAAGCGGCAATAGCCGCCTGATATTATTGCATAAAATTTAGAAGGGCCCGGACACACGTCCGGGCTTTTTTATGCCAAATCGATCCGGCACTGGAAGCAATTGTTCCTTGCCGAGCGCATGTGGACGTAAGCGACATCGTCGCGTTTCAGCAGCTCTTCTGCCCGATCCGGTATGTCATTGGTCTTGATCACTCCGCCGGTTCCGTAGACGATCCTGTCCTGGCACGAATAGCCGCGCAGGATGTAGTCACGACTTTCACGAAACATCTCCGGCATTTCCGTCGTCTCTCCATAGCGCTCACATTCATCCGCGTGCAGGAAGATCGGCCCCGTTTCCGCATAGGGCTGCGGTGCCGGAAACGGCCGGTGTGAAAGGACGAGATATTTATCACCTGCGTTCACATTGTGCAGACAGTGCCTGCAGGGCACGCCATCTCCGTCCGAGATTTGGACCTCCGGTGTCTGGCCATTGGCATCAGGACCGCCCGCCTGATAGTGACGGGCGAGCGTGGTGGGCATTGCAATAAATCGGATCGTGCTCATGAGTGCCTCCTTTGTTGGAGCAAGGAAACACCTCAATTTCGCATGAAACCACCCGATTCTTGCAGGAAAAGCATCGGATGGAAGCGGTGTCTTATTTCGCAACGTTAATATGGACAGTGACATAACTATAAACATCACTGCCGGGCGCCTTGCTCGAAACAACCACTTTATCGGTACCAACAAAACCTGATTTGGAGGTGTAGAAAGCACCGACCGCTGCAATTTTGCGCACGTTACACTTTTGCAGCGAATGACCTTGTGCGAAGAAAGGAGAAACCGCCCCTCGCCAGAGATCAACCGTTCCATTTGCGGGAGCTGCTGCAACTTTGAAATCAGGGACTTTGCCGCTGGAACAGTCTGGATTGACCATATAGTTGCTTAAAAGTCCAGTTTTGTGCCCTGATTTTGCAGATATCGTAAAGGCAGACGACCCGGTACGGGTGCTTGTGAGTTCCGATGTTTGGCAACCGGCAGCTGATAGTCCTGACGAAACTGCCGTCACGGTCAACAATACTTGCTTCAAATTCATTTCAATCCCCCTGAAACCCTTCTATGAAGAGCTGATAGAGAGATTCTAGGCGCCCCGCTATACAACTTAAGGTGGAAACAAGACGATATCGAAGACTAATTCCAGGCTTCGATTTCCGCTTCTGCAAAACTGACGGGCTTGAACCCCATCCTCTGGTACATTTGCAATGCACGCGGACTATCGAGTGTATTGGTTTCGATGATCACCTTTTGCGGGCTACTCATCCATGCTGTCGAGATCGCCTCATTCAGAAAGAACTTGGCCAGGCCCCTTCCCTGGAACTCCGGAACCAGGCCGAAATACAGAATTTCGGCGACGCCTTGCGCTTCGTCGAGCACAAGTTCGAAGAAGCCTGCTGGCGATCCGTCGGCGTACAGAACGTGAATATCGATATTGTCGCGATGAATGATTGCTGCCAAATCCTCATCACTCAGGTTGCGGTGCACCGACCAATGGTGCGGTTTTCCGACCTGCTCGTAGAGAAAACGGTAGAATGGCAGCGAAATCTTCGTGGCCCGCATCAATGCGAGCTTGAAGCTGACAGGCGTCGGCACAGACTGGGTCGGCCGCTCCGTCATTTCCAAGTGCGTAACCCGCGTTCTCAAAATTCGTGGCTTTGCTGCGTCGGTCATGACTCATGCATCCCCGGTAACGACCGGTGTGTCCTTGTTTCCGCCCCACTCAGTCCAAGACCCATCATAAAGCATATTGTCGTTGTGACCGAGGGATTCGAGTGCGAGCGTAATGACGGCCGCCGTAATGCCCGATCCACAACTCGTCACAATTGGTCGTGACAGGTCAACACCAGCCTCATCCAGAACTTGTCTTAGAGCACTGATATCTTTCAGATATCCGTTATCAGCCAAGCTTGATGAAGGGACATTACGCGCGCCCGGCATGTGCCCCGAGCGCAACCCTTCCCGCGGCTCCGGATCAACACCCTTGAAGCGGCCGGCAGCGCGGGCATCGGCGATCTGCCGCGAACCATTCTCGACGATCTTGCGCATGTCGGCAAAGCTCGCCACCTTGGCAGCATCGAATTTGGGCACAAAGGCAGATGGCGCGATCTTGGTCACCGCATTGGTAACCGGCCTGCCGGCCTTCTTCCAGTTTTCAAAACCTCCGTCGAGCACGAATACACTCGTCGCGCCCATTGTCCGGAACATCCACCAGACGCGTGGCGATGTGTGCATCCCCGGACCATCATAAACAACAATCGTATCGTCATTTGTGATCCCCATGCTGCTGACGGCTGCCGCAAAAGCTTCCGGCTTTAGCAAGGTGTGCGGTAGCGATGAGTCGGAATCTGACAGTTTCTCGTGGTCGAAAAAGACGGCGCCTGGAATGTGCGCCGCATCATATTCCGCCTTGGCGTCTCGATTCTGGAATGGGAAATACCAGGATGCATCGAGAATGCTGAGGCCCGGTTGATCCAGACGCTCTTGCAACCATTCGGGGGAAACCACAAAAGCGCTCTTGTCCGACACGTTCATTCTCCTTCCGGCGAGGTACCAAAGCGGATACGGAACCGCCGGTTTTCCTTGCCCTTCTTTTCAATTTTTCCGATGTGGATCGCTCCGACTTCGCCAGTGGTAGCGACATGCGTTCCCCCGCAGGGCTGAGAATCCACTGAAGCATTCTCGCCGATGCACACCAGCCTGATGCGTCCAGTGCCCATTGGTGGACGCACATTCTTGGATTTTATCAGGCCCGGATTGGCGGCCAGTTCTTCATCCGTGATCCAACGTGTGAAGATGGGATGATTGGCATTGACCAATTCCATCAGTTTCGCGGTTACGCCTTCCTTGGTCACGCCTGCATCCGGTAAATCAAAATCCACGCGGCTGTCATCCTCGCCAACCGCCGCGCCGGTTATCGGAAACGGGCAGACGACACTGAGCAAATGGCATGCTGCATGCATTCGCATCAGCTTGTAACGCCGGTCCCAATCGAGGCGCAGGCGTAATCTTTCACCAATTGCAGGAACAGGCTGATCAGGTGTCGGCACATGGATGATCTCATCCTTAGTTTCGCCAGTCACGGTTGCCGCTATTGCGATGGTCGAGCCATCGGAGCGAATAAACATGCCCGTATCGCCAGGCTGGCCGCCCGAGGTTGCGTAAAACACCGTCCGGTCCATTAGAATGCCGCCGCGTTCATTGATCGCGAGCACCGTCGCGTCGATTTCCTTCATGTAGGAATCGTCGCGGAAAAGGATCATCGTGTCGTACGCCATCAGGATTTATTCTCGAACGGAACCGGTATGTTGGTCTTCGCCTCCATCCATGCCGGCACAGGCAAATCCTTGGAACGCAGGAACTCGGGGTTAAACATCTTTGATTGATAGCGGTTGCCGTAATCGCAGAGGACCGTGACAATGATGTGATCTGGCCCCATATCGCGCGCCATGCGGATTGCACCGGCAACATTGATGCCGGACGAGCCGCCGAGACAAAGCCCCTCTTCCGTCACCAGATCGAACACCACTTCCAATGCTTCCGCATCCGGGATTTGGTACGAAAAGTCTGGCGCAAAGCCTTCGAGATTGGCCGTAACGCGCCCCTGCCCGATACCTTCGGTTATCGAACTTCCCTCGGCCTTGAATTCACCCGTCGTATAATAGGAATAGAGCGCCGCACCGAGCGGATCAGCAAGCCCGATCCTGATTGACGCATCCCTGACTTTCAGCCCTTGGGCAACGCCGGCCAGCGTGCCGCCAGAGCCAACAGCACAGATGAATCCGTCCACCTTGCCATTCGTATCACGCCAGATTTCCTGTGCCGTGGTTTCCACATGCGCCTGGCGATTGACGACATTGTCGAACTGATTTGCCCAGATCGCACCATTCGGCTCGGTTTTCGCCATCTGCTCCGCAAGACGGCCGGAGACTTTCACATAATTGTCCGGGTTCTTGTAGGGAACAGCAGGCACCTCAACAAGCTCCGCGCCGAGCAACCGCAACGCATCCTTCTTTTCCTGGCTTTGGGTTTCGGGGATCACGATAACGGTGCGGTAGCCCAATGCTTTGGCGACCATGGTGAGGCCGATGCCGGTATTACCGGCCGTGCCCTCGACAATTACGCCGCCGGGCCTGAGCAGTCCACGCTTTTCAGCGTCGCGGATAATATAGAGCGCCGCGCGGTCCTTGACTGACTGGCCTGGATTCAAGAACTCGGCCTTGCCGTAAATTTCGCAACCGGTGAGGTCGGACGCTTTCTTCATGCGAATGAGCGGTGTGTTTCCGATGGTGTCGATCACTGAATCAAACATGCGCATAGTCCTTCATTCTGTTGGAACTGAACCTATTTGCCCCGGGGAAGGCGTTCAAGCGCAGAATTCCTCAAACTGGACGATATGCGGTTATTTGTTTTGGTGGAACAAGTTGATCGAAGGGAACCAGCAAATAAAAAGCCGCCAACACGATGTGCTGACGGCCGGAAAGTCGTTGGCGAGGACGCCTAGGCGGCTTTGGCGCCAAAGCTCTTGCGCTTGTTGCGGCGGAAGGGACGCTTTTGCGCCGGCGCGCCACCGTCGTTGCTCCAGATCTTTTCGCCGCGCGCCTCGCGCGGCTTACCGGAACCGGCAGACTGACCGCGGTGCGGCTTCTTGCCAGGTGCGCCAGTGCCGCCTTCGCGGCGTGGTGGACGCTGGTCGCTATTGGCTGCACGAGCCGGCAAGCTAGACAGATCGATTGGGGAATCATGCATCGGAAGGCGCATCCGCGTGACGCGTTCAACCGCCTTCAGCTTTGAGCTCTCTTCTGCAGGATCGTACAATGTGATTGCCGAGCCCGATGCACCGTTACGACCGGTACGGCCGATGCGGTGAACGTAGCTCTCTGGTTCGTCTGGCAGGTCGAAATTGATCACATGGCTGATACCAACGACATCGATACCGCGTGCTGCAATATCGGTGGCGACGAGAACGCGCACAGAACCATCCTTGAAGCCGTTCAACGCGCGCTGGCGTGCATTCTGCGACTTATTGCCGTGAATGGCGGCAACGTCATAGCCGTCCTTCTCGAGGACCCGCGTCACAGCATCAGCACCATGCTTGGTGCGGGTGAAAACGATGACCGAAGCCAAGGTCTCGTCCTTAAGCATGGCAGAGAGAACCTGCTTCTTCTGCTTGGTCGGGATCATATGCACGACCTGCTTGATTTCGGCAGCCGTAGTGCCCTGCGGTGCGACTTCAACGCGAACCGGATTACGTAACAGGGTGGCTGCCAGCGTTGCCACTTCCTGGGGCATGGTCGCCGAAAACAGCGCGGTCTGGCGATCGCGATGCGTGCCCTTGGCGATACGCTTCACGTCGTTGATGAACCCCATATCGAGCATGCGGTCGGCCTCGTCGAGCACAAGCCAACGCGTCTCGGATAGATCGACGCGGTTGTCACGAACAAGGTCGGTCAACCGGCCGGGGGTTGCGATCAGGACATCGACACCGGCCTGCATCTTATTGATCTGCGCAATACGCGAAACGCCGCCAAGGACGAGAGCGGTCGAGATATGTGCGCCTTTCGCCAAGGTGCGGAACGTTTCTTCGATCTGCACGGCAAGTTCGCGGGTTGGCGCAAGGACCAGCGCGCGCGCCGTCTTGCCCTTGCGCTTGTCACCGATAGTGATGATCTTCTGCAGGATTGGCAGAGCAAAAGCTGCTGTCTTGCCAGAACCCGTCTGGGCGATGCCGAGAATGTCCTGACCTGCAAGCTGTGCCGGGATGGCCTGTGCCTGGATCGGCTTGGGAGTAGCCATTCCGGCAGCCTCGACTGCTTTCAGCAGGATGGCATTCAGACCCATGGCCGCAAAGCCGTTTGTTTCAATAGTTTCCAATTCAATCTTCTTTCACTGGCCAGCGCGGATTATCGCGGGCCACACAACGCATCACAGGGCGCAACCTGCGTGCAACAATTTCTGGATGAACGACGAGACGCGGAAAACCATATGCCAAAGGCTTGTGGTTCCATGCGACTTGCGCAGCCGTGCCCTCCGCATCATGCGGATGGGTCTCAGACGCCACAAGTCCTAGTTCGGAAGTCCGGATTGACCGGTCCAAGCGCCTGAACGGCATATGGGCTTTCTTGCGCTAAAAAGCAAACGATTTTATTGTGCAACGCAAAACGACGGAATTATTTGGCGAACCGCTTGGCACCCGCAACGCACAGGATGACCGCCATGGTGACAATGATCATCGGCCAGCCCACGGGCTCATGCAACAGCGTTGCAGCAAGAACGAGGCCGAAGAATGGCTGCAGTAATTGCAGCTGACCGACGGCCGCGATTCCGCCCTGTGCGAGACCGCGATACCAGAAGATAAAGCCAATCAGCATCGAGAATAGCGAGACGTAGAAAAGGCCAATCCATGCTGGCTCACCAATGCCGCTCCAGTTCTCGGGCAGTATATAAAGCGTAAGCGGCAGCATGACCGGCAACGAAAGAACAAGCGCCCAGCAAATGACCTGCCAGCCCCCAAGTCTGCGTGAGAGCTGGGCTCCTTCGGCATAACCAAGGCCGCAAACGACAATCGCGGCAAACATCAGGAGATCCCCGGTCAACGACGCGGAGAGATTCTGCGTCAGCGCAAAACCGGCAACGAGCAGGCTGCCGAGACAGGAAAACAGCCAGAACAGCGGACGCATGCGTTCACCCGCACGCAAGACGCCAAATATAGCGGTTGCAAGCGGCAGAAGACCAACAAACACAATGGAATGTGCCGAAGTGATGTGACGCAGTGCCAGAGCTGTCAGTAGCGGAAACCCGACAACCACACCCATCGCTGTGATAAATAGCGGGCCGAGATCGGCCTTTGTCGGGCGCTTTTCACGAAAGGCAAGCAGCAATGCTAGTGCCAGCGCCGCAGCGATGGTGGCACGAGCGCTCGTCAAAAAAATGGGGTCGAAATCCGCAACGGCGGCGCGTGTAGCCGGCAGCGATCCGCTGAAGATCAGTACGCCCACGAAGCCATTGATCCAGCCATTCGTTATCTTGTCCATATTTTTCATCCAGCCATCATATTTTTATCGTCGTATCGGCCTTCGAACATGGATTTTCCAGATACGGTGCAGTACAATCCTTAAGAACTGTAATGGAAAGGTCAGCAATACAGATGGATATGAAGTTTGCTGCCAATCATGTGGGTGGTACGCTGGTTGAGCGTGTGATGCACGCGATCCGCCAGCGCATCGCCGGACGAACCCTGACACCGGGCGCCAAGCTGCCCTCAATCCGCAGCCTTGCGTCAACCATGGAGGTCTCGAAGTCGACGATCGTGGAGGCTTATGACCGGCTGGCAGCCGAAGGCGTCATCCAGTCGAGACGCGGATCCGGTTTTTACGTGGCCGGACATCTGCCACCACTGTCGTTGACGGAAATCGAGCCCCAGCTGGACCGTGCTATCGACCCACTCTGGGTGTCGCGGATGTCACTCGATGCCAGCGCAGACATGGCAAAGCCCGGCTGCGGCTGGCTACCTCCCTTATGGATGCCAGAACAAGGTATTCGCCGTGCCCTGCGGGCTTTGGCAAGAGCCGATAATGCCTCCCTGACAGATTATGCATCTCCGCTTGGGCTGAAACCGCTACGCCAACTCCTGTCACGGCGCATGGCCGAACACGGCGTTGAAGCCGCGCCCGATCAGGTCATGCTGACGGAATCCGGAACGCAGGCTATCGACCTGCTCTGCCGGTTCCTGATTGAGCCTGGCGACGCGGTCATCGTTGATGATCCCTGCTATTTCAATTTTCACGCTTTGCTCAAGGCACATCGCGCCAAGGTAATCGGAGTACCATATACGCCCGCCGGCCCCGATCTCGAGCGCTTTGCCGAGGCGCTGCATGAACATCACCCGCGTCTCTACATTACCAATTCCGCTTTGCATAACCCGACAGGTGCTGTGATCTCCCCTGTCACTGCACATCGGCTGCTCAAGCTCGCCGAACAACATGATCTCACAATCATCGAAGACGACATCTTTGCCGATTTCGAACATGAGCCTGCCCCTCGCCTTGCCGCTTTCGATGGGCTCGACCGGGTCGTACATATTGGCAGTTTCTCCAAATCACTGTCGGCGTCCATTCGCTGCGGCTTTATAGCAGCGCGCCGGGACTGGATCGAAGGACTTGTAGATATCCGTATTGCGACGTCCTTCGGCGGCGGGCAATTATCGGCCGAGCTCGTACTCTTCATGCTGAAAGATGGCACTTACCGCAAACACATGGATGCTTTGCGGACGCGACTGGCACGAAGCATGAGCGAAACCGGCGTCCGATTGAAGGCGCTTGGCCTTACGCCATGGATCGAACCGCAGGGTGGCATGTTTCTATGGAGCAAACTGCCGGATGGTGCCGACGCCGCAAAAATCGCTCGATACGGACTCGCAGAAGGGATCATTTTTGCGCCTGGCAATGTCTTCAGCCAATCGCAATCGGCAAATTCCTATATGCGATTCAACGTAGCGCAGTGCACGGATCCGCACATTTTTCAGGTTCTGCAAAGCGCGCTCATGTCCCCCTAGATTGAAGCCGCAATCTCCTGAAGCATCAGGACAGTGCGCCAGTTGCGCGCGGTCAGTGGCACCTTCAACGCATTGTCGAGGGCGAGGGCAAGCTTGGACGTGCCGAAGCCATCAGGCGTATAAAGATAGAGTACGCGGTTTCTCAAGGTGAAACTCTCCTTCCCGCTGGCCTTGCTGGTAAAATCCGCCAGCGCCGCGTCAGTCGGATCACCGTCGAGAATGACTGCATGAAGGGATTTGGCGCTTTCACTGGCTTCCGGGTAAGGATTCTTGGCAACCATGCAATTCCACTCATCAACGTTACGAATAGATATGCGTGATTCGAAGCCGAATGCTTTCGAAAACAAAGCTGAAATGGTCTCGTTGATACGCCGCGCCGTTTGGTTTGACGCCAGAACGACATTTCCGCTCTGAATATAGGTTCTCACATCAGTGAAACCTGCCTTGATCAGCAGGGTCCGGAGCGTTTCCATTTTCACGACCCGTTTCCCTCCGACATTGATGCCACGGAAAAGCACAATATAAGTCGTCATGAAGTCTTCTCCAGCTTGTCGGCCAACTGCTCAAGTTTCAAAACTGTATTCCAGTTGCGCGCCGTAGTGGTGACTCTTAGTGTGGATTCAATCTTTCCGTGTAATTTGGACTGGGAAGCGCCCTGTGGCGGGTAATAGTACAGCACCTTGCCGCCGATCCTGAATTGCTCAGGCAATCCAATCGCTTTGCGTTCCAGCGCCTTGACGGCTTCATCGTCCGGCTTCTTCTCCATGAGAAATGCATGCAGCTTGTCGCCCTCCCCGGCGTGTTCCGGGAAAGGATTGTCAGCGATGAGTTTTTTCCATTGGGGTTTGCTGAGGATCATGATTGCCTTGGAAAAAGCAAATTTTTCCAAGGCAATAGCAGCAATCCGTTGTACGATAACCTTGGGTCTCGCGTCCGAAATAAGAACGACATTGCCGGTATTGATATAGGTAGCGACGCGTTCAAACCCGCCTTCGATCAGGGCCGTTTTCAATGGCTGAACGGGCAGCAACGTCGCGCCGCCGACGCCTCGAAACAGAACGATATAAGTCGCCATCTGCCTCCTTAAATAATCAGTCCCGCGATGCTTTCATTGTCAGTGATGTCTTGATAAGCCCAGCCGGCTTCGTCAAACCGTTTGAACAAGGTGTCGAAATTGACCTTGTTTTTCGTTTCAATACCGATCAGCACGGACCCGAAATTGCGTGCCGATTTCTTGAGGTATTCGAAACGTGCAACGTCGTCCTCCGGGCCCAGCAGATCAAGAAACGAGCGCAACGCCCCTGGCCTCTGAGGAAAGCGGAAAATGAAGTATTTCTTCAAACCCTCGTAGCGCAGCGACCGCTCCTTCAATTCGGGCAGCCTCTCGAAATCGAAATTGCTGCCGGAAATGACGAGGACAATCCGCTTGCCCTTGATATCGCTCTTCTTGAAGTCCTTGAGCGCGTCTATTGCCAAAGCGCCCGCTGGCTCTACGACGATCCCTTCAACGTTGAGCATTTCCAGGATTGTCGAGCTCAGTCGATTTTCTGGAATCAAAGTAACAGAATCTGCCGTGAAGCCCTTGAGAAGTTTGAAGTTTTCCCGCCCGATTTCAGCAACGGCAGCGCCATCGACGAAATTATCGACGGTATCAAGCTTGACGCGCTTACCGGCTTCAAGACTGCGCTTCAGGCTTGGCGCGCCGGCGGGTTCTACGAAGCGGAAGCGCGTTTCCCAGCCAAGATCAGCCAGATAGCGCGTAACGCCACCGGAGAGGCCGCCTCCGCCAACAGGCAGGATCATCAAATCCGGTTTGCGCTTGTCCGGTAGCTGCGCAGCGATCTCATGCGCCACAGTAGCCTGCCCGGTGATGATATCCATGTGATCGAAGGGCGGTACCATCACTGCACTCGACTCGGCAGCATAATCCTGCGCTGCGGAATAGCATTGGTCGAAAATATCGCCAACAAGGCGGATCTCGATGAATTCGCCGCCAAAACTGCGTGTCTTGTCTATCTTCTGCTGCGGCGTCGTCACGGGCATGAAGACGACACCCTTCTTGGCAAAATGCCGGCAAATGAAGGCAAAACCTTGGGCATGATTACCGGCAGACGCACAAACGAAAATCGGGCTCCCGGACTTGTGTTCGTTCAGATAGTGGGAAATGAAGTTGAATGCGCCCCTGATCTTGTAGGAGCGTACCGGCGATAGATCTTCGCGCTTCAGCCAGATTTGCGCACCGTATTTATGGGACAGATAGTGATTGAGTTGCAGCGGCGTTTCCGGGAATAGCACACGCATCTTTTCCGTTGCGCGGTCCACGGCCTTGATGAAAGCAGTCATAGGAACAGGTCAACCTTCTCGAATGTCCTTACATCGATAATCCCGACATCCGAAATGCGCAATTCCGGTATGACCACCAGCGCCAGCAGCGAATGCTGCATGTAGGCATTATTGAGGCTGCAGCCCATCGCACGCATGGCGCTGACCAGCTTGTCGGCCTTCCCCGCGACTATTTCCGCACGCTGGTCGGACATGAGACCCGCGATAGGCATTTCCACCAGGGCAAGTTCGCGGCCCTTGGAAAACAGCACAACGCCACCTCCGACTTGACCAAGCCTATTGGCAGCCTTTGCCATATCTTCCTTGTTTGTGCCGACCACGATCATATGGTGGCTGTCATGGGCGACAGTCGAAGCCATGGCGCAATCAAGCGTATAACCAAAGCCGGAAACGAAGCCGTTGACCACTGCACCTGTTCCACGGTGGCGTTCGACAAGGGCAATCTGGCAGACATCGTTCCGCCGGTCCATCTGGACGATGCCGTCGGATACGGAGAGGTCAGCTTCCAGTGCCTTGGTAGGCGCCTGATTTTCAATCACGCCGATCACCCGCGCAGTGACATGTTTGGTGGGTTTGGGCGCCTTGATATCGAAATCCTTGGCATTCAATTTCTTGCCAAGTTTGATCGTATTCTTGGCGAATGAGGGATAGTTATATGCCGGTATTTCAATAACAAGTTTGCCCTGCTCGGCCACGAGCAATCCTCGCGCGTAAACGCGATCGATCGTCAGGTTCGCAAGATCCGACACGATCAGGAAATCTGCAAGGCGCCCTGGCGTGATCGAGCCAATTTCGCGCTCCAGCCGGAAATGCTGTGCCGTGTTCAAGGTCGCCATCTGAATTGCGGTCACCGGTTTCAATCCTTGCGCAATCGCATGACGAACGACGCGGTCCATGTGACCTTCATTCACCAGCGTGCCCGAATGGCTATCATCGGTGCACAATATGAAATTGCGTGGATCCAGCCCCTGCTCCGTCACGGCTTTGATCTGGCTGGCAACATCGTACCAGGCCGACCCAAGACGCAGCATTGCCCGCATGCCCTGGCGCACGCGAGCAATCGCATCCTCCATCCGCGTGCCCTCATGGTCATCCTCGGGACCACCCGCAACGTAACCATGGAATGCCCGGCCAAGCTCCGGTGAAGCAAAGTGACCACCGACGGTCTTGCCCGATTTTACGGTTGCATCAATGCCGCCGCGCATTGTGGCATCGTTGTTTGCGACGCCCGGAAAGTTCATAACCTCACCTAGCCCGATAATATTTGGCCAGGTCATAGCCTCTGCAACGTCAGCCGGAGTGATGGCAGCACCGGCATGCTCCAGCCCTGGCGCCGAAGGAACACAGCTTGGCATCTGCACGTGAACATTGATGGGCATGGCCAGCGCTTCGTCATGCATCAACCGCACGCCCTCAAGGCCCAATACATTGGCAATTTCGTGCGGGTCGATGAACATTGATGTTGTGCCATGGGGAATGACCGCACGTGTGAATTCGGTGACCGTAACCATCCCGCTTTCGACATGCATATGCGCGTCACAGAGACCAGGTATCAGATAGCGCCCTCCGGCATCCACCACCTTGGTTTTGGGCCCAATACAATGGGTCGCCCCATGGCCGACGAAGGCAAACCTACCTGCCACAATGGCAATATCGATGCCCGCAATGATTTCCCCGGAATAGACGCTGACAAGACGACCGTTACGCACCACGATATCCGCGTGGCTTCGGCCCATGGCAACATCCACCAGCAGGGATGCTGATTGCGTCCAAGACTGCGGTCGGTTGCCGGCTCTTGCCTGTTTGCTCATTGCGTTACCTCTAGTCATTCAATGGGTAGGAACGATGCATACACGAAAACGGACCTCGCGACGTTGTTCACAGTCCAATTGTCAAAAATATTCACGAACCCCATGAATTGCTTGACATACCAGCCGTGGTTACGTCCGATAGCATGAATGCTACGCGCCGAAGTCGAAGCTGCCAATATCGCAGGAGAAAAGATATTGATGGCGTCGACGACGAAGGTGCGCTGAAGCCGTTTCGAGCATTATTCTGGGAGGAACATTAATGCACAAACTCGCTATTTCGCTAGCTGCCACAGCAGTCTTGGCCCTGCTCTCGGGAGCAGCAAACGCCCAAGGCTACCCTGAGCGCAGCATCACAATGGTCGTGCCGTTCGCGGCTGGCGGTCCAACCGACACGGTAACGCGCCTTGTTGCTGAATCCATGTCCAAAGATCTTGATCAGCAAATCATCGTTGAGAACGTTGGCGGCGCGGGCGGTACGCTTGGAGCATCTCAGGTGGCCAAGGCCGAGCCGGATGGATATACGCTTTTGCTCCATCACATCGGCATGGCGACGAGCGCTACGCTCTATCGCAAGCTTCCTTACGATACGCTCAACGCTTTCGAATATGTCGGCCTCGTCACCGACGTGCCCATGACCATCGTCGCCAGAAAGGATTTCGAACCAACCGACCTCAAGGGCCTGGTCGAATACGTGAAGGCAAATGCCGACAAGGTGAGCCTTGCGAATGCCGGTATCGGCGCCGCGTCTCATTTGTGCGGCATGTTGTTCATGAGCGAAATCAAAACGTCGCTGGTGACCGTTCCGTACAAGGGCACGGGCCCGGCCATGACTGATCTTCTTGGCGGTCAAGTGGATCTGATGTGTGATCAGACCACCAACACGACAAAACAGATCAAGGGCGGCACGGTCAAGGCTTACGCGGTTACATCGGCCAAACGGCTCGACGCCCTTCCCGATCTCCCCACCGTTGCTGAAGCTGGATTGCCTGGACTCGAAGTTGGTATCTGGCACGGCATTTATGCTCCAAAGGGGACGCCCGGGGAGGTTACGCAGAAGCTGTCAGCATCGCTTCAAAAGGCGTTGAAAGACCCCAATATCGTGTCGCGTTTTGCTGAGCTCGGAACCGTACCGGTAACCGATGCGGAAGCAACGCCCGCAGGCCTTAAGTCAAAGCTTGAAAGCGAAGTCACCCGTTGGAAACCGGTCATTGAAGCCGCTGGTCAATACGCTGATTGATCCACAAGGGGTCAGAAACCATAGATCATTTCTGACCCTTTTTTATAAAAATTGCCGTAAGACGGCGGGAGGGGCGGTATGAAATCGTTGAGCTTCAGTTCGCGTGACCTGATTTGTGGCGTGTTGTTCATACTCGTTGGCTTGTTCTTCGCCATACAAGCCTATGGACTTGAACTCGGGACAGCATTCCGTATGGGTCCCGGTTACTTTCCGCTGGTTCTGGCGGGCATGCTTGTGTTGCTTGGCATTGTCGTCATCATTCAGGGCACGCAGGTCGAGCATGAACCAATGGGCCCCATCGCCTGGCGTGGTATACTGTTTATTTTGCCGGCGCCTATTTTTTTCGGCCTGACCGTTCGTGGCCTCGGCTTTGTTCCGTCGCTATTTCTCACCGCCCTCCTTGCGGCATTTGCCAGCACGAAGATGCGCCCTGGTACGGCGCTCCTCCTTGTCGGTGGACTGACACTCTTTTCCGTCATCGTATTCAGCTATGCCCTCGGCCTGCCCTTCCGGCGCTTTGGCCCCTGGCTCGGACAGTAAGGGCGGCCCATGGATCTTCTCAGCAATCTCATTCTCGGCTTTGCCACTGCCGCTTCACCGTGGAACCTGTTCTTCTGTTTCATTGGCGTGATTCTTGGCACGTTGATTGGCGTGCTCCCCGGCATTGGCGCCACCGCGACCATTGCCATGCTCCTGCCGATCACCTTCCAACTTGAACCGGTCTCATCCCTGATCATGCTGGCGGGCATTTACTACGGCGCGCAATATGGTGGTTCGACCACAGCAATCCTGATCAACATGCCAGGCGAGATCCTCGTCCGCCGTCACTGCCATCGATGGTTACCAGATGGCGCGTAAGGGGCGCGCTGGTGCAGCGCTGGCCATCGCTGCCATTGGCTCGTTCTTTGCGGGAACGGTTTCAACCTTCCTCGTTGCCGTATTCGCTCCGCCCCTGACGGCGGTTGCCTTGAAATTCGGTTCAGCCGAATATTTCTCACTGATGATCGTCGGTCTCGTTTCCTCTATCGCGCTTGCCCATGGTTCAGTCGTCAAAGCGCTCGGTATGGTTGTTCTGGGTCTTCTTCTCGGGCTCGTCGGCACTGACATCTACACCGGGACGCCACGCTTCAATCTTGGAATCCTGGAACTCTCCGACGGTTTGAATTTCGTCGCACTTGCTGTCGGCGTGTTCGGCATTGCGGAGATTCTTCGCAATCTCGAAAACGAGCACGATCGCGATGTGATGATCAAGAAGGTCACCAATCTTCTGCCCACGCGGGAAGACTGGAAGGAGATGGCGGCGCCGATTCTCCGCGGTACGGCGATTGGCTCAGCGCTAGGTATTCTGCCCGGCGGTGGAGCGATCCTTGCCTCCTTTGCATCCTACACTGTCGAGAAGCGCATCTCGAAGACGCCGGGGGAGTTCGGCAAGGGAGCGATCGCCGGCGTGGCGGGGCCTGAATCCGCCAACAATGCGGGCGCTCAAACATCGTTCATTCCGATGCTCACACTGGGGATCCCGGCCAATCCCGTTATGGCACTGATGATCGGCGCCATGATCATTCAGGGCATCGTCCCCGGCCCTAACGTCGCCACCGAACAGCCAGCCCTCTTCTGGGGCATCATCGCTTCCATGTGGATCGGCAATCTGATGCTGATCCTGCTTAATCTGCCTTTGATTGGATTGTGGGTTAAACTCCTGACGATCCCCTACTACATGTTGTTTCCAGCCATCATCGCGTTCTGCTCGATCGGCGTCTACAGCGTCAATTCCAATGTATTTGATCTCTACGCGGTCGCCTTCTTCGGGTTCATTGGCTACGGGCTGGCAAAATTGCGCTGCGAGCCAGCACCTCTGCTGCTGGGCTTCGTACTTGGACCGCTGCTGGAGGAACACCTTCGCCGGGCGATGATCATGTCGCGGGGCGATCCGACTACCTTCCTGACGCGGCCAATCAGCCTCACCCTCCTGCTCCTGGCAGTCGCGGTTCTCGTCGTGGTGCTCCTCCCGAGCATCAGGAAAAAGCGCGACGAAGTCTTTGTTGAGGATTGATGCGTCGAGCCCTACCGAGCCTGGACGATGACGTAGCTCACCGCGTCTGTCTTGTCCGGGTAATATTTGTAGCTGAGTGATATGCGTTTGATTTCGGCGGGAGATGCAGCAACTCCAGCGCTGCTCATTAGGTTCATCACGACCGGGTTGACGTCCTCGCCGAACCAGACAAAAAGTGCTGGAAAATGAATATGCGACACAGCATTCGGCATTTCCAGATGCACCGGATTGATGGAATTGTCGAAAAAGACGCAGATTTCCAGGCAATTGCGGTCCGTCCGACACAACCGTTTGATAGTTGCCATCGGCTCGGGTCACGGCAAAAAGTCTGGCATAATCCAACTGGCCAATAGAAGGTGCTTTGCCATCGCGGGCGTATAAAATGTTGACCGCCAGGCCCGGGATCACGATCAGACCGCAAATTGCGCCGACCACAACAAAGCGCTTAAGCGGCAGATCACTTTCTATGGCACGTCCCAGGACGGCTGAAAGAAACAGCGGCGTCAGAAAGAGCATGGGTTGCAGCCAGCGATCTTTGACCTCCGCCGCACCGCTAATGAGAACGCCAATAAAGACGCCGCCGAGTGCAAATATCAGAACCCGTGCAATGAGCTTCTCGCCATCCATCCAGTCCCGGGGCCGAGAAATCCGCTGTGCACGGCTTCTCCACCAGGCCATCAGGAAGAACACCAGCGCAACGCCTGCGAATAGAATGCTATTTAGAAAAAGTTTCCATTCGCCATGGAGCCGGCTGATCAGGAGCTGGCCACCTGCATTCATTTCAAATTTGTGCGTTCGCGCCAGCAAGTTCTCGGTATGCGCAAGGGCCCACAGGCCCGTAGGGGTTACGGCAGCAATAAATACGACCGCCGAGAGAACGCTCTTGCGTGACAACAGGACTGATCGATAGGCTGGTATCGAAAGGCCGGCCAAAATCAACGCGATAAGAAAGAAACTTGCATTGAATTTGCCAAGCAGACCACAGGCGAATGCAAGTCCCAAAAGTGCTGCAGAGCGCCAGGAACGCGATTTCAAGTGCCAGGCAAACGCCAGAAATGCCCACGCACAGCCAGTCGTTCCACCAACCGAATGGGTCAGGGTCCGTTGTGACTCCCAGGCAATTTGTGGCAGCATGAAAATGCCTACCATGCCGGCAGCAGCAACTGCGCGAGGCAGTCCGAGTAAACGGGCACCAAAATATACGCTGGCGAACAGGCTGGCCAGCATTCCGAATTTTACAAGATAGATCGTGAAAAGACTGATTCCGAGCACACTGCCGGCTACGCTGTTTATCCAGGTATAAAGCGGCGGCTGCGAACCTCCATACCCCCATTGCAACGCGCCGACGTAAGCCAACTGCTCGGCATCGTCGACGCCTGCGCCGTTTGAAATCATTGTCAGAAAGAAGACCTGAAAGGCGAAATACACCAATACAAACAAGAGCGCCGGATATTCCGAGACAAATGTTCTGATCCTGCTCACAGGAGATTGAACCAAAATGGCAGGCATTGTTTTCTCACACCGTTAAGTGCGCCGCTTTTAGTTGAAACTGGATTGCAAATCCACCCACACCAAGATCAAGCGCGGGCACGATCATACTGTGGGCTTGCTTGTTCGTGGTGCGGACGGCGGGGGTCGAACCCGCATGACCTATGGCCGAGGGATTTTAAGTCCCTTGCGTCTACCAGTTTCGCCACGTCCGCGCGCTTTTGCTTTTCGACGGTTAAAGCGATTCAGTCAATCGTTGTTTTGCTACAACCGGCGGACTGCCCGATGAGCGCACCTGCCACGCTTTGAAATGGCTTGCGGCGATCCATTCGGACAATTACGTTCGCCTCTCCGCTAGGAGATTCCTGATGACGAACGAAATCGTGACCGCCGCCATGCTCGCAATTGGCGACGAATTGTTATCCGGTCGAACCAAGGACAAAAATATTGGCCATCTGGCCGATATTCTGACGGCAGTTGGTATCGACCTTGAAGAAGTGCGGATCGTTCCTGATGAGGAGGACCGAATTGTTGAGGCCCTCAATGCGTTACGTGGGCGATATGACTATATTTTCACTTCGGGAGGAATCGGCCCTACGCATGACGACATAACCGCTGACGCAATTGCAAAGGCTTTTGGCGTACCTTGCGAGCACGACGCGAAAGCAATGAAACTCATGGGCGACAATTACGCTGCCCGCGGGATCGAGTTCACCGAGAGCCGTCAGCGCATGGCACGTATGCCGCGTGGGTCGGTGCATATTGACAATCCCGTGTCGACAGCGCCTGGCTTCAACATCGGGAATGTTTATGTCATGGCCGGCGTTCCATCGGTCTTTCAGGCCATGCTCGACAATATCATTCCAACGTTGAAAGTCGGGAAGCAGCTCATGTCCCGGTCGGTGAATTGTCCCTTCGGCGAGGGCGCGATTGCCGTTCCGCTGCGTGAAATTCAGGCAGCCCACCCCGATACGATTATCGGCTCCTATCCGAAATACGAAAACGATAGGTTTTCCACCGAGCTGGTCATCCGCGCACGTGATGCCGAAAAACTCGTTGCAGCAGAGGCGGCAGTCAAGGAAATGGTGGCGCAAATCGCGTCCGAAACCGCCCTGCGTTGAGATGCGTTGTATTTACGCAAGCTGCCGAAAACACAGAGTAATTGTTGCGCTCAAGGCGTATAATAGTGCCATATGCATCTAATGGTGCAACAACCGATGGAGGCCAGTATGGCATTTCGCACGATCATCGCATTCATTCGCAGCGAACGTGAAGCTAGGCGGGTTATTGGCGCGGCAAGATTGATTGCTTCTTCGAGCGAGCGCACCCATATTATTGGTCTCTATACTATTCCTTCGCCTATCGTTTACGCAGATCCGACCGGCTTTGCCGATACAACCCTCTTTGAAGCGCACGAACAGCGCCACAAGGAAAATTCGGAAGCGATCACAGCCCTTTTCAACGCAGAAATGGCAAGAGGCACGATCTCCCACGAGTTTCGTATCGTCCGTTGCGAAAGCAGCAGCCCGTCTGCCGGGGTCACACAGAGTGCCCTGCGCGCCGATATCATTATCGCAGGACAACCGGACCCCAATGACCCCGATAGCGTCAACGACGTCACTGATCCATTGGTCATGGAGAGTGGAAGACCAGTACTGTTTGTTCCGTACAAGACTGCGTTGCCGGAAAAGATCGACCGCGTTGTTGTCGCTTTCAACGGGAAACGCGAAGCATCTCGCGCTGCCTTCGATTCGCTCCCCCTGCTGCTCAAAGCAGAAAGTGTCGATATCGTGTGGGTTGATCCGAAGAAATCCATCGACCCCAGTGTGGATATTCCTGGCACACCGCTTTCTGATGCACTGCGGCGCCATGGCGTCAACGTGAATCCGCACATAATCGAGTCACACGGCGAGATCTACAGACAAAATTTTGCGGCGGCGGATCGCCGAAAACAATGCATCGCTATTTGTGATGGGCGCTTATAGCCAGTCACGCCTGAAAGAGTGGGTTTTCGGTGGCGTCACCAGTTCAATCATGGCCGACATGCCCTGCTTGACGTTAATGTCGCGCTGAACAGCTAAAATCACACCTTTCTTGGCATGATGGCCCGCACGCGGCTCAAGTTGCTTGCCATGCACTCGCATTTCCCGCTATTGCGAAATGCATTCCTCGCGGATAGTCCGCGTATTTTATTTTCCTGATGGAGTGCATGCCATGTCCCTTCCTGACAAAGCTTTTCCGGTCTCCTGGGATCAGTTTCACCGGGATGCCCGCGCCCTCGCCTGGCGGGTTGCAGGGATGCAACGTGAATGGCGTGCCATGGTGGCCATTACCCGCGGTGGACTCGTACCCGCAGCGATCATTTGCCGGGAGCTCGGCATCCGCATGATCGAGACCGTATGCATTGCCTCCTACCATGAGTATGACGAGCAGGGCGAACTCAAGGTGCTAAAGGATGTCGATTCCCGGCTTCTGGAAAATGGCGGCGACGGCATACTGGTGGTCGATGACCTGACCGATACGGGCAAAACCGCGGCAATCGTGCGCGCAATGATGCCGAAGGCGCACTTCGCCACAGTCTATGCCAAGCCAAAGGGCCGCCCGCTGATCGATACATTTGTGACGGAAGTCTCTCAGGACACCTGGATCTATTTCCCATGGGACATGGGCCTGACCTATCAGGAACCGATTACCAAGGGTCACCGCGGATAGAAGTCTATCCTAAAGCCAGCCGCTCTTGCGAAAACGCCAAAAGAGGGTCAGGCACACAAGTAAGATCACGCCCATAACCCAGTAATAACCATTGGGCGAATCCAGTTCCGGCATGTGCTTGAAGTTCATGCCGTAAATCCCGGCGATAGCCGTCGGCACCGCCAATATGGCGGCCCATGATGCCAAGCGTTTGGAAATGGCCGTCTCCTGACTCTGACCAACGAGCAAACTGGCTTCGAAGGCAAACGCGAGAACCTCCCGCAAGCCGTCGATCTTTTCCTGAACGGTGCGAACGTGGTCCGTAACATCCCGAAAGAGTGGCTGCATCGCAGTTTGAATCTGTGGCAGATCCGTATTGCTCAGGCGCCCGCAAACATCGACAAGCGGACCGATGGCATTGCGCAGACGCAGCAGATCCCGACGCAGCATGTAGAGCCGTTCGATATCGTTGCTGGTCATTGGTTTTGTGAGAACCCGATCTTCGATAGATCTCGACCTCGTCGTGTATTGCCTCCAGTACGGGCATATAATTGTCGACGATGAAATCGAGGATCGCGTAAAGGATGAAATCTTCACCCTTGGCAAGTGCATAGGGCGAGGTTTCCCAATGCTGACGAACCGCCGTGTATGACGTCGATGCTCCGTGACGAACGCTGACAATATAGCCCTTACCGAGAAAGACGTGGGTTTCGCCGAAGGCCACACGGCCGTCAATCAGCTGAGCAGTACGGGCCACCACGAAAATTGCGTCGCCATATTGCTCGAGTTTGGGTCGTTGATGGGCATGTTCCGCATCTTCGATAGCCAGACTGTGCAGCCCGAATTGCTTCTGGACGCGATGCAACAGCTCCCCGTCAGGCTCCAGCAACCCGATCCAGACGACGTGCCCCTCCGTATTGGTCCATTTTCCCGCGTCGTCAATGGAAATATCGGCAATACGCTTTCCGTTGGCATAGACGCACGATGCAATGATACTGGCGCTCTCATCTCTGGAAGCCGCCGTATCGGCAGAATGTCCGATATCTTCAAACGAGGAACGGGCAGACGTCATTTATCCTCCCAACGTCGCGGTTTGAATGGAGTCTATCTGTTGTAGCCAATTCATTCCAGCCATCCTTTAGCGAAATGCCGCTGTCCGAGATCATCCCATGTTTTCAGTATGTTATCTACTAATGTGATTTTTTTGCACTGCTGTTCAAAAAAATGTCACAAGTCGTGCGTAAGCATAAAACAGTTGCTGATGAATTATTGTGGTTTCAACGAATCGGTCCACAATTACGCTAAACAAGATAGAAGAATGAGTGGAGCCTTGAACGTAACCTATCGGGATGAGATTGTGACCGGCAAGCGGATAGAGACGCCAGACGGCAGGGTTCGCCAGGTTGCGGCGCTTGTTTATCGCGTCAAGAAGGAACGGCCTGAAATTCTCCTGATCACCAGCCGTGGCACTGGCCGGTGGGTTTTACCCAAAGGCTGGCCGCAGATTGGCAAGACGTTTGCGCAATCTGCGCGGGCAGAAGCCTTTGAAGAGGCCGGCGTCCGGGGCGACATCGCCCCTTTTTCCATCGGCACGTATACATACGAAAAACAAGATATGAGCGACGGTGAAGTCGGCGACTTCGTTGTCGATGTCTTTCCAATGCACTTTACGCATCAACAAAAAAATTGGCCGGAGCGCGGCGAGCGGCGGCTCGAATGGGTTAGCGTCGAAGAATCGGTGCGCCGCGTCGAAGAGCCGGAATTGAAAGCCCTCATAGCGCGCTTTGATCCTGAGCTAGTCAGCGTTCGTTGACCGCGTCGGCGGAACGCTTGGATTATAGCTTTTTCAGATATGTTCCAGCACTTCCAGACTGGCCTTTAAGCGACCAGTAATTGCAAATACCCGCACGCGTTTCTCCCCGTTATCCACATATGTGACACACAAGATATTGCGGTCACAAATATGCAAAAAACTATTTCTTGACGCTCGCCCGCGAGTCACTTTTTATGGTTTTCGGCGTTGCGTTTGTAGCGTGACCGGAGTGTCTGTACCCGGTTTTCTTCCAGTTTCTACTGTGTTTTCCGGACCTTGTGCCCAATTGGCGCGTGGCATCGAGGAGCCGTATCTGGATGGAAAAGACTGGACATGCACAGGCAAATATTTGTTGGGTAAATAGCGCCTTAACACAATATTTAGTGTTTACACGTATATTGCGTACCAGATAGTGTGACATTCTCATCAACGATGAATCACACGACAGGCGTCAGCAAATGGGCCGCCAAGCCCGGAAATGAAGCGGGAGATCGCATCAATGACGGGCTGAGGTGAAGCGACCGGTTTTCAGTGGTGAAACCGGATAGGGCGGATTTGTGTTCATGCGGCGCGCAACACTTCACACGGCGCCCAAGGGACACTATATATAGGGACAAGGACGAGACAGATGCGGATCGAACGGCGTTTTACCAAAGAGAACCAGTCAGCCTATGCGGAGATTGAATTTCGCGTAGCGACGAGTGAGATCAAGAACCCGGACGGATCTGTCGTGTTCCGTTTGGAGAATATTGATGTTCCGGCCCAGTTCAGTCAGGTGGCCGCCGATATTCTGGCGCAGAAATATTTCCGCAAAGCCGGCGTGCCAGCCAAGTTGAAGAAGGTCGAGGAAAACTCGGTTCCTTCGTGGCTCTGGCGTTCGGTAGCTGATGATGAGGCTTTGGCCGCCCTGCCCGCTGAAGAGCGTTTTGGCTCCGAAATGGACGCGCGTCAGGTTTTCGACCGTCTTGCCGGCACCTGGACGTATTGGGGCTGGAAAGGCAAATATTTCGATAGTGAAGTTGATGCCCTCGCCTTCCGCGATGAGCTTGCTTACATGCTCGCCACCCAGCGCGTCGCGCCCAACTCGCCGCAATGGTTTAACACCGGTTTGCACTGGGCCTATGGTATCGATGGTCCCGGGCAAGGCCATTATTACGTTGACCCGGACACCGGCAAGCTGACCAAGTCCAAATCTTCCTATGAACATCCGCAGCCGCATGCCTGCTTCATCCAGTCCGTCGCGGACGACCTGGTCAACGAAGGCGGCATCATGGATTTGTGGGTACGTGAGGCGCGCCTGTTCAAATACGGCTCCGGTACCGGTTCGAATTTCTCCTTCCTGCGCGGAGAAGGCGAAAAGCTCTCCGGCGGCGGCCGCTCTTCCGGCCTGATGTCGTTCTTGAAGATCGGCGATCGGGCTGCGGGCGCCATCAAGTCAGGCGGCACGACTCGCCGCGCTGCGAAAATGGTCGTTGTCGATGTCGATCACCCAGATATCGAGGAATATATCGACTGGAAGGTGAAAGAAGAGCAGAAGGTTGCGGCTCTTGTTACCGGTTCCAAGATCGTCAAGCAGCATCTGGCTGCGATCATGAAGGCCTGCGTTAATTGCGAGGCCGACAATGGCGATTGCTATGATCCGGCCAAAAATCCGGCACTGAAGCGTGAGATCAAGGCAGCCAAGAAGAATCAGGTCCCGGAAAACTACATCCAGCGCGTCATCCAGTTTGCCAAGCAGGGCTACACGGATATCGATTTCAAGACCTATGACACGGATTGGGATTCCGAAGCCTATCTGACTGTCGCCGGTCAGAATTCCAACAATTCCGTTTCGCTCAAGGACGAATTCCTGCGCGCTGTTGAAAGCGACGGCAACTGGAACCTGACCGCCCGCAAGGACGGCAAGGTAATGAAGACGCTGAAGGCTCGCGATCTTTGGGAGAAAATCGGATATGCGGCCTGGGCATCGGCTGACCCGGGTTTGCATTTCAACACGACTATGAATGATTGGCACACTTGCCCGGCCGCCGGTCCCATCCGCGCATCCAACCCGTGCTCGGAATACATGTTCCTTGACGATACGGCCTGCAATCTCGCCTCGATCAACCTCCTCACCTATCGCGGCAAGGATGGCAAGTTCGACGTCTCCGGCTACGAGCATACGGCGCGTCTGTGGACGATCGTTCTCGAAATTTCCGTGATGATGGCGCAATTCCCGTCCAAGGAAATTGCCAAGCTCTCCTATGAGTATCGCACGCTCGGTCTTGGCTATGCGAATATCGGAGGCCTGCTAATGACCTCCGGCATTCCGTACGACAGCGCTGAAGGACGTGCCATTGGCGGAGCTCTCACAGCCATCATGACCGGTATTGCCTATGCCACCTCGGCCGAAATGGCCAAGGAGCTCGGTGCCTTCAACGGCTATGCGCCAAACGCCGCCAATATGTTGCGCGTTATTCGCAATCATCGCCGCGCCGCCCATGGCGAAAATCAAGGCTATGAAGGCCTGGCCGTAAACCCCGTTGCGCTGATTGCTGCTGATTGCCCGGATCAGGACCTGATCACCCATGCGAAGTCCGCTTGGGACAAGGCGTTGGAGCTTGGCGAAAAGCATGGCTTCCGCAATGCGCAGGCCACGGTAATTGCGCCTACCGGCACGATCGGCCTCGTCATGGATTGCGACACGACAGGCATTGAGCCGGACTTTGCGCTGGTCAAGTTTAAGAAGCTCGCCGGTGGTGGTTACTTCAAGATTATTAACCGCGCCGTTCCGGAGGCTTTGCGCACGCTCGGCTACTCGGAAAGTCAGATTGCCGAAATCGAGGCCTATGCTGTCGGCCACGGCAATCTCAATCAGGCGCCCGGCATTAATCCCGGCTCGCTAAAAGCAAAGGGATTCACCGACGAGATCATCGCCACGCTCAACACGGCGCTGAAGTCGGCATTCGACATCAAATTCGCAGTCAACAAGTGGACCATTGGTGAAGATTTCGCCAAGAATGTGCTCGGCTTCACCAGCGAGCAGCTTAACGACATCTCCTTCGAAATCCTGCCCGCCCTGGGGTTCTCCAAGAAGGAAATCGAAGCCGCCAACATTCACATCTGTGGTGCGATGACGCTAGAGGGCGCGCCCTTCCTCAAGGAAGAGCACTATCCGGTTTTCGATTGCGCCAACCCGTGCGGCAAGATCGGCAAGCGTTATCTTTCGGTCGACAGCCATATCCGCATGATGGCTGCGGCACAGCCCTTCATTTCCGGTGCGATCTCCAAAACGATCAACATGGCAAACGAAGCAACTGTTGAAGATTGCAAATCCGCTTACATGCTGTCCTGGAAGCTGGCTCTGAAGGCCAATGCACTTTATCGCGATGGCTCGAAGCTGTCGCAGCCACTGAACGCATCTCTGCTTGCCGATGAAGACGAGGATGAGGATGATGCAATCGAGGCGTACATCGAGGCCCCAGCAGCCGCCCGCGCGGTGCAGGTCACCGAAAAGATCGTTGAACGCATCGTGGAGAAATACATCCACGATCGCGAGAAACTGCCGAATCGCCGCAAGGGCTATACCCAGAAAGCCACGGTTGGTGGCCACAAGATCTATCTGCGCACCGGTGAGTTTGACGACGGTCGTCTGGGCGAGATCTTCATCGACATGCATAAGGAAGGCGCCGCCTTCCGGGCGATGATGAACAATTTCGCCATCGCGATATCGCTTGGCCTGCAATATGGCGTGCCCCTGGAGGAATATGTGGAGGCTTTCACCTTCACCAAGTTCGAACCGGCTGGCATGGTCCAGGGCAATGATGCGATCAAGAACGCGACATCTATCCTGGATTATCTGTTCCGCGAACTTGCGGTTTCCTATCTGGATCGGCACGACCTTGCTCATGTAGATCAGTCGGATTTCTCCAACACCTCGCTGGGTCGCGGCATTTCCGAAGGCAAGGCTGAGCCGGTCTCGAAGGGACTGACACGCGGTGCTTCGCTGAAGGTGGTCTCTCCCAACAAGGCTGATCCGAAGGGTTTTAGCAACGCAGGGGGAGCGGGCGTCGTCAGCGCGCCGAAGGCAACTGCGTCATCAAATGTCACGACCCTCACCAGCCGCACGACAACGGCACTCGCTGCGAAACCAGCAATTGCCGCTGTTGCACAGGAATCCACGGGCTTCAAGCGTGACTATGAAGAGCGTGCCAAGGACCAGACGGAAGCCGAGAACAGCGCCGCATCGGCCCTGTTCGACAACGCCGACGCAGAGGCCGCAGCTGAGGAAGCCAAGGCCGAGGCGAAGAAGCTAATGTCCGACCGCCGCATCAAGTCAATGATGCAGGGCTATACCGGGGACAGTTGCTCGGAGTGCTCGAACTTCACGATGGTGCGCAATGGCACCTGCCTGAAATGCGATACCTGTGGCGCCACGAGCGGTTGTAGTTAAGCGCTTTTTGCACTCCTTGATGCTCGCAAGGAGAATCGCGCTCAGGACGCCCACCGTGTCCTTTTCACTGCGATTTGGCTGTCCCAGAATTCTGGGGCAGCTATTAGCACCTGATTGATGTGCAGTTCAATCTCGCCGGTGCCCCCACGTCACCGGCCGCAGATATCACTCAACTTCTTATGAACGCTAGAAGATCCGCATTGATGACGTCGGCATGGGTCGTGCACATGCCATGCGGATATGTCTCATAGACCTTCAGTGTCCCATTCTTCAAGAGCTTGGCCGACAGGAGCGCGGAGTCCGCAATGGGGACGATCTGGTCGTCGTCGCCGTGCATCACAAGCGTTGGAACGTCAATCGCTTTCAGGTCTTCGGTGAAATCGGTTTCTGAAAAGGCTTTGATGCAGTCGTAATGCGCTTTTGCACCGCCTATCATGCCCTGCCTCCACCAGTTCGCACGGATCGGATCGGATACGGTCGCGGCCTCGCGGTTGAAACCGTAGAATGGAATCGGGAAATTCCAGTAGAATTCCGCACGGTTGGCAGCGAGCTTGGCACGCAAGCCATCCAAGACCTCAATCGGCAAGCCACCCGGATTTGCCGCGGTTTTCACCATGATCGGCGGAACGGCCCCTATCAGCACCAGCTTGGCCACGCGACCCTTGCCATGGCGAGCGACGTAATGGGCAGCTTCGCCGCCGCCGGTCGAATGCCCCACATGAATGGCATCGCGCAGGTCGAGCGACGCTGCGAGTTCAGCGAAATCGGCAGCATAGGTGTCCATGTCGTTGCCGGTCGCGGTTTGGGTGGAGCGGCCGTGGCCACGACGGTCGTGAGCGATGACGCGGTAACCCTTGTCCAGGAAGAACAGCATCTGCGTATCCCAATCGTCGCTGGAGAGCGGCCAGCCGTGATGGAAAACAATCGGCTGCCCCGCTCCCCAGTCCTTGTAGAAGATTTCCGTACCATCCCTGGTTTTAAGTGAGCCCATGTCATTCGTCCTTTCGCTTTTGTTGCTAAAACTGGTTGGTGAAACACCTTGGGCGCTGAACGCCAGCGAAGGCGTCACAGCCATGACCGTCACGCTCGCCGCGAGCAGAAGCAGGTCACGACGAGACGCTTCGATTGTTTCAAACTGTGTGTGTTCATTCATGCAGCAATCTCCCTTCGGGATGCAGAGCCGGACAGGTGGCACGCTCGCCTGCCAATTCGTTGGCTGCGGGAAGAAACCGGAAAAACTTCTGCATTCATCGTCTCTGTCGCATCCGGTTAACACAGCTCACAGAAGAAAATTAGCTCACATGCCGGGCTCAAACATCCCGTCCATTGGTTTGGATCGCTTATACCCAAGGTCACACTACACAGGACCAAATGCAGGTGCTTCATGACCGCCAGTGACCGCTGGCTCCGTTCTCTGGAAAAACTGGACGCCGCTCGACGTATCGAACGATCCAGTGATAAAGTTTCGGCTGTCGCGCGTGAATCGTTGATGTCAACCGCTCACATCGTTCCAAGCTGCGCTTGCCGGGGTTCGAGTATGCTCCGGCCGGATAACCATGGAGTTCAGTCAAACCATGACCGAAACCGGCGATTCTTTGACGCCTCGCAATTCTGCGATTCTCGTGGCCGGCGCGATCGCCGCGCAGGTGATCGGCGGGCTGGTCCCGCAGATGTCTCCCTTTGTGATTGCCGGGGTTATGGACGGTCTTTCACTGTCGGAACGCGACGCCGGTTTTATCGCGTTCGCCGAGTTCCTCGCCCTCGCCGTCACTGCGATGGCAATCGCACCCATCCTGCCCCAGTTTTCCTATCGGCGCGTCGGCCTCGTCGCCGCAGCACTGGTCTTGGTCGCTCAAAGCGCATCAATCTTCAGCGTCTCGCTTGGATGGCTCGCGGTGCTCCGCGTTCTTGCGGGTGTTGGGGAAGGCACACTTTATGCGGTGTCGCTTTCCATTGTCGCCTCCCATTGCAGAAACCCAGACAAGGTTTATGGCTACTTTCAGGTGATCTGGGCCTTGGGCAGTGTCGCGCTCTTCGCTATCGGCGGTCAGCTCACCGCTGCCTTCGCACATCGCGGCATCCTCGCCTTGATCGCGGGTGTGACGCTCATACTCGCGCCGCTCCTGCTCCTCATTCCGGACGACCGCGCCAAGAGCGGATACCGAGCTGAAGCTGACACGGCGCAGGCCCCACCTTTGCTGGGCGTCATGACGTTCGGCGCGATCGTGCTTTACCTGACCGCCTCGGCTGCGATCTATGCGTTCAGTGCGCCCTTGGGCGAGCGCGCGGGCGCGGGTCTTGATACGACCGCGGTCGGCTATGTGCTGACCGTCGCGTCGCTCGTCGGTCTCGCAGGAGCAGGAGCCGCCACTGCTCTCAATGTGCGCTGGGGACGGGCAATCCCTATCTCGGGGTTCTGCGCCGGATTCGCACTTGTCGTGCTCGCGCTCTGTCTCTGGCGTAACCCAACAGTCTACGTCGCCGCCCTCGTCGCGTCGGTCGTCATTTACTACTTCTCGATCCCGTATCTTTTTGGTCTGGCCGCGGCGCTCGACCGCAACGGACGTTGGGCTGCGGCCGCGGGATCGGCTTATCTGCTCGGATTCGCTGCAGGCCCTCTTGTCGCTGGCAGCGTGATCGGGGCGGCGGGTTACGCCGGCCTCGCCGGGGTCTGCGTCGTGATCACCGCCGCCGCGTGGGGGCTTGCGATGATCGTTATTCGGCAAGGCCGGGGAACGGCTGCCGCCTCCATCGAAGTGCCGGGCTGAAGCGGCCATTGGAACCGTGCCTCGCCCACTCGGTCAGTGCGTTTGAAGCTGTCCGGTCTCCAGCGTCTTTCGCACCCCGGCAGGCAGCGCTTCCCACACGCGGACAAGTTCACCGACCGACATGAGCCCCATCTTGCGCATGACGTTGCAACGGTGGAGCTTGACAGTGATCTCGCTGATGCCGAGGCCGAAGGCAATCTGCTTGTTCAGCTGGCCAATTGCGACTTCTCGCATCACCTGACGTTCACGTGGTGTAAGCAGCGCGAACTTGCTTACGTGGTCGGTAACGATCCGTGCCTGGGCGCGCTGCTTGATATCGCGCTCAATCCCTGCTGCGATTGCATCAAGTAGCGTTTGGTCGCGCACGGGTTTGGTGAGGAAATCGACCGCTCCCGCCTTCATCGCCTGGACTGACATCGGGATGTCGCCATGGGCGGTAAGAAAGATGATCGGCTTGCCGTCACCACTTTCCAGGAGCCTATGCTGGAGATCGAGACCGCTCACGCCCGGCATCCGCACGTCGGCGATAAGGCATCCCGGCCGATCCGGAAGCTCGGCTTCGAGGAAGTCTTGCGTCGATCCGAAGCTGATTGTGTCCAGGCCCACCGACTGCATTAGCTCGTCCAGTGCTTCACGGAGCCTTTCATCGTCATCCACCAGGATGACCAATGGGTGCTCCGCTTTGGCCCAGCTGCCCGCGGACGGCGATCGATCAGGCAATTTATCGCTTGCATTTGCATGATAGCTCTCACTCATATTGGATACCCCTTTCCGGTCAGTGCGTCGGCAACCGCTGCAAGCAGCTCTTGCCCGTCGAAAGGCTTGCGGAAGAACCAGCCAGGCTTTGGTTGCATCTGTTCGGCGAGTTGGTGCCTGCCACTAATCAGGATCACCGGCAGGTCAACTCGTCTCTCGCTCATCACGCGCTGCAACTCGAAGCCGTCCATGCCGGGCATACCGATATCGGTGATCAGACAACCGATCTCCTTCAGAGCGTTGCAGTCGAGGAGGGCTTGTGCCGACGAAAATGCCCGCACAGCATGTCCCGCTGACTCGAGAAGATCCTCAAGCGAGTCGAGGAGGCGCTGATCGTCATCGACAATCGCTATTATGGGCTTCGGGTTGGTCATTCTCGCGAGTTTCCTGATCGTCTGGAATGAGTGATTGGGATCTGCAGCTTTTCGGCGATCCGCACCAGGTCGGCGAACGATGTCGCCTCCATCTTGTGCATGATCTTGCCCCGGTGGATTTCAAGGGTGATCTCACTGATGCCGAGTTCCGCCGCCGCCTGCTTGTTGAGGAGCCCACTGACCACGAGTGGCAATACCTCGCGCTCGCGCGGCGTAAGCACCGAGAAACGGCGTACAAGATCGGCCAGTTCCGCGCGAGTCGAACGTTGTTCCCGGTCACGCTGGATGGCCGCGCGAACCGCCGCAATCAAATCGCTCTCCCCGACGGGTTTGGTCAAAAAGTCGACAGCGCCACCCTGGATCGCCCTCACCGTCGATGGAATGTCGCCGTGCCCCGTGAGAAATACGATAGGAGGATGGACGTCACTCGATAGTTGCCTCTGGAACTCCAGACCGTTGACGTCGGGCAGTTCGACATCGAGGATCAGGCACGCTGGGAGATCGGGCTTCGCATAGGCTACATAGTCAGCGGCGACGGCGAACGTCGCGGATTGCCATCCCAAGGACTCCAGCAGTTCTCCGAGCGCCTCGCGGACTCTGGCATCGTCATCCACGATGAAGACGATCTCCTCGGGCGGTTTCATGGCATTTCACTCGCAGCCAGCGGAAGCGTAAAGGCGACGGTCGCCCCGCGCGGCTCATTGTTGGCGGTCCAAAGGCGCCCCCCATGCGATTCGATGATCGACCGGCAAATTGCGAGTCCCATACCCATCCCATGCGCCTTTGTGGTGAAGAACGGCTCAAAGACCCGCTGGGGATCCTTGAAACCAGTTCCATCGTCGCGAACCTCAACGCGGATTGCGTCGGGGCCATCGCGGTACGAGCGTATCTTGATCGCACGAGCGCTGCCCGCTACGGCGTCCATCGCCTCGACCCCATTCCGGATCAGGTTCACGAACACCTGCTGTATCTGGACCCGGTCGAGTGCGACCAGCGGCAGGTCCGGCTCAAGGGTCGTCTCGACGCAGACGGTCTTCGCCGTGGTTTCGTCAGCCATCAGTAGGCACACTTCATCGATCAGGCGGTTGACGTCTTCAGGTAATCTGGCCTCTGGAGCGTGACGGAAGAGGGCGCGGATACGACCGACAACCTCCGCCGCCGAGTTGGCATCACGGGTGATGCGCTCGGCCGTGATCTTGGCGCGTTCGACGTTCGGGGGCTCTGCAGACAGCCAACGGTGGCATGCGTGGGAATTGGCGACGATCGCGGCGAGCGGCTGGTTTACTTCATGTGCGATCGACGCTGACAACTCGGCCAGGCTTGCCGCCCGAGTTGCCTGCGCGAGCCTCTCCGAGGCCCGTCGCAACGCTTCTTCGGCGTGCATCTGATCGTCAATGTCGTGGCAAAGACCGAACCACTGGACGATGCGACCGTCCTGATCTCGTAGGGGTTCGGCGCGACCGGACATCCACCGGTATACTCCGTCCGCCCGACGCAGGCGATATTTCATGGAGAAGCGGTCGCCCGTGAGAAGGCAGCGGCCGAGAACGTCTTCCACCGCCCCGGCATCGTCCGGGTGGAAGATGGTGTCGAACACGACTGCCAACTGTTGCTTGTCGTCCAGGTCCATCCCGAGAAAGTCCGCCATGCGCTTGTTGACGAGCGTAGTCTCGCCGTCCGGTGTCAGCCGCCAGAGGTTGCTCGGAACCATGTCGACGAGCAGCGAGAGTTCCCGCTCCCGTTCGCGCAGCGCCACCTGGGCGCGCATCTCATCATCGATGTCGAGAGAAACGCCGTACCATTGAACAATCGTTCCGTCTTGCTCACGCCGGGGTTCTACCCTGCACTCCGCCCACCGATAAATGTCGTCTTTCTCACGCCATCGAAACCGCATCACGGTGCCGCGGCCAGCTTCGAAACAATTAAGCAACGTTCGCTGCACCTCCGGAGCATCTTCGGGATGAATCAGCTCTCGCAGCAGCGTTTCGATGCGCGGCTCCCCGATTGCTTCGAAGTTGGCGATCACGGAGCGGAAGTGGTCCTGGTATCGTTTGTTGAAGTAGACCGGCAGATCCATTGACGTTACGCTCCAGATGCGCACCGGCACGGCATCGATCATCTGCTGAAGTTGCCGCCTGCTTTGCCGCAGCGCCTCTTCAGCGTGCATCTGATCGTCTATGCCATGACAGAGGCCATACCACTGGACAATCTGTCCGTCACGATCCCGCATCGGCTCGGCGCTGCTCGACATCCAGCGATAGACGCCATCTGCGCGGCGGAGGCGATATCTCATCGTGAAGCGCTCGCCGGTGACGAGGCAGCGATTCAACCTGCCTCTAAACTCCGCTGCGTCATCCGGATGGACGGTTTCGATTACCGCCTCCAATCGGCTCATTCCTGGTCTGTCCGTGTCCGGTAAGTCCAGGCCGAGGAAATCGACCATGCGCTTGTTGAAGAAAGTGGGCTCGCCGTCCGGGGTCAAGCGCCATAGGTGGCTCGGAACCATGTCTACCAGTAGCGAGAGCTCGTGCTCCCGGTCCCGTAACACTTCATTGACCGGTTTTTGGTCTTCGATTTCTATCGGCATAATCGGCCGCTCCTGCCCGACAAAGCAAACTTTGGGACCGTCTACGCCGCTTATACCACTCACAGTCAATGTCCGGGCCGACGAAATCATACCGCAGCTTAATCCAACCATGCCCCTGCCGCACCTCATGGAAATCCATGATTGTACGTGGATGTGACTAGCTGAAGCGGCAATGCACCGAGTCGGCAGCGAACGCCCCTAACCTCGGCACGCGACAGGCGGCATACCTCGGTCGCAGAAATCGGCAGCTTGCGTCCCAGCCGGCGTCATTTCTATCCGCGTTTTCTAGACTTGGGTATGGGCCGACTAAACCCTTCGATTAGTGCGTTACGCCCCGTGCATGATAGAATGATTTTGTCTCCCCAGTCATTGTCGGAAGCAGCGAACCAATCCGGAGCAGCCGCAATAATGAGGAGGCGAGAATGACTCAGCGTGTCAAGTATGCAGAAGGGTCGCCAGAGCTTCTGACGAAATTCACCGAGTTTCTGGCTGCAATCCGAGAGAGCACAACCGAAGAGCTGGTCCGCGATCTCGTCGCCATCCATGCAGCGCAGCAGAACGGCTGCACCTTTTGCCTTGGTATGCACGTCAAGCAGGCCAAAATCGATGGTGAGCGCCGATTGCGCCTTTATCGCCTTGCAGCATGGCCTGGTTCCGCAGATGCCAAGTTCGGCCCCAACAAGGCAGATCTCAGCTAAGGCGACCAGGAACCACCGCGACTTGTCCAGGCCAAACGCCTTCCCGGCCGAGTGCAGCTTGGACAGCCGGAAACCTAAATCATCAGGCCTGAGGGCCGCGAACAGGGAGATGCGTTATGAAAATTGTTATTATCGGGGGAACCGGGCTCATCGGCTCGAAGACCGCCATACGCCTGCGCAACAAGGGCCACGAGGTTCTTGCCGTGTCGCCGAACACCGGCGTCAACACCATCACTGGCGAAGGGCTTGCGGAAGCGTTGGTCGGTGCCGAGGTCGTCGTTGACCTCGCCAACGCACCATCTTGGGAAGACAAGGCTGTGCTCGAATTCTTCGAAACGTCGGGACACAATCTGCTCGCCGCCGAAGCCAAGGCTGGCGTCAAGCATCATATAGCCCTGTCGATCGTTGGGACAGAGCGGTTGCCCGAAAGCGGGTATATGAGGGCCAAACTTGCCCAGGAGAGGCTCATCAAGGAATCGCCGATTCCCTACACGATCGTCCATTCCACCCAGTTCATGGAATTCCTGAAGGGCATCGCCGATGGAGGAACCGTCGGCACCGTCGCTCGTCTTTCGCCCGCCGCTTTCCAGCCTATCGCCTCGGACGACGTTGCCGATGTGATGTCGGATGTCGCTCTCACAAAACCGCTCAACGGCACGATCGACATCGCGGGTCCCGAGCGCGCTCCCATGAGCGAGATCATTGCCCGGTATCTGAAAGCGGCGAACGATCCGCGGACAGTCGAGGCAGATGTCCACGCGCGTTATTTCGGCTCTGAGCTGAACGATCAGTCACTTGTGCCCTTAGGCGGTGCGCGGCTCGGCAAGATCAACTTCGAGGATTGGTTCCGTCAGTCCCAACAGCCGAAGTAACGCAGACACAGAACAAACTTGAGCGCTAGTCTCCTGCCCAGGTTTCAAACGGGCATACGCATTCAACAACCAAAGGATTACGACAATGAAGTCAGCTTTGTTATCGCTGTTTGTGTCGGCTGCAGTTTGCCTCCTTGGAGGTGTGACGTTTGCCGCTGAAGACGCCGCAAAGGTTACGCCGCTCATGCAAAAGGACCTTCCAAATTACCCTGGCAAGGAGGGGCTGATGATATCAGTCGAGTATGAGCCAGGCGGTTCCTCGCCCATTCATAAACACGAGGCGAACGCATTCGTCTACGTTCTGGAGGGCTCGATCGCGATGCAGGTCAAGGGGGAAAAGGAAGTCACCTTGTCGCCGGGAGAGACCTTCTACGAAGGCCCTTCCGACATTCACCTGGTCAGCCGGAACGCGAGCACGACCGAACCAGCTAAATTTATTGTTGTGCTCCTCAAGAACAAGGACGCTCCGGTCGTCATGCCGGTGGAGTAACTCCAATGTTTGCAAGCTGCTTGGCAGGGCGAAATCAGGCGCCGTTCACGGCGCAATAGAGGGAGCCAGTCGATGAAAATCACGGTCATGGGAGCGACCGGGCGAATTGGGATGCACCTCGTAGAGAAACTTGGACAGACAGGTGTCGAGGTGGTCGCTGCGTCCACTTCTCTCGGTGTCAACAGTGTGACAGCCTCGGAGCGGCCATAGCCGGAGCCGACGTTGTTATCGACGTTACGAACGCCGCGTCGTTTGGCGACGACACGGCTTTGGATTTTTTTAAGGCCTCCACCCGGAATCTGTTGGCTGCCTCAGCAAATGCTGGCGTCAGACACTACCTCGCGCTTTCCGTGGTGGGCACACCTCGGCTTGTTGAGAGTGATTATTTCCGCGCGAAAATGGTACAGGAAAATCTCATCAGGGCAGCAAGGAGGCCCTACACCATTCTCCATTCCACGCAATTTTTTGAGTTCATCGGCGGCGTGATCGACATGGGGGCAGACGGTGACGGCTTTCGGCTTCCGTCGGCATCGGTAAAACCGATAGCAGCTGACAACGTCGCCGAAATGCTGGCCGAATTGGCAATGGGAACAGCAAGGAACAATACCGTAGAGATCAGCGGTCACGAGCGATTCGGTCTCGACGAAATTGCGCGCATCCACCTCGCAGCAAACGAAGACATGCGCCAGGTCATAACCGACAACAGCGCTCGCTACTACGGGGTCGAACTGAACGATGACACATTGCTTCCGCTCAAGGGAGCCCCTGGGACAGTTTCAGTCAGTTCATCGAGCACGACGCGGAGGTGGATCGACGTCCTTTTACAAAATGAAATCGCGGCCGCGGACAGCGTGGAAGCTGTCCGCGGGCAAGCTTTCCACCAACATTGGAAGGAGAACACCGCAATGAATTCACAGGTGCCGATCCCTATGCGTTGGATATACGCAGCCTATACCACAGGGTGATACATCGCCGTTGCAAACGGGAGTATTGAAATTCAATCAGGAAATTAGCAGGAGGTTAACATGAGCTTGGACAACACTTCACATTCCACTAGGCCGGGACCCGACGAGTTGGTTCCGTCGCGCTACGCGCTAAAGATCGGTGAAATTGACGTAATGGTCATTAGCGATGGGGTGCTAACGCTGCCAGGTGCAATGTTGGGTCACAACGCCGACCCGGCCGCGAGGACGGCCTGGATGGACTACAATTTTCTGCCGGCGGACATGCTCGATTGGGGGCTCAATGTGGTGGTGGTGCGTAGCGGCAGCCAGACCATACTCATCGATGCCGGACTGGGGGACGACCCGGACCTGAACTTGCCGAAGGCCGGGCAACTGGCCCATCGACTGGAGGCTGCCGGCATCGATCTTGCGTCCGTGACCGACGTAGTGCTTACCCACATGCACATGGACCACATTGGTATGCTGCTCGTCGACGGGGTGAAGGACCAGCTGCGTCCGGACCTGCAGAATCCACGTGGCGGCCGCCGAGGTCAAATTCTGGACGTCGCCCGATTTCTCCCACGTTTCCATGCCTAAGGGGTTCCCGGACGCGCTTCGGGCGGCCGCCAAGCGGTTCGCGGAAGAGTATCGCAGCAATCTGCAGACGTTCGAGGACGAGTACAAGGTTGCGCCAGGGGTAGTCGTCACCCGCACCGGCGGCCACACCCCCGGGCACAGCGTGGTCCGCCTCGCATCCGGCGGCGACCGGCTGATGTTCGCCGGCGACGCCGTATTCACGGTCGGGTTCGATCACCCCGACTGGTTCAACGGCTTTGAACACGACCCCGAGGAAGCGGCCCGCGTCAGGGTCCGTCTTTTGCGCGAGCTGGCCGCGAGCGGTGAGTTGCTGGTGGCAACTCACCTGCCGTTCCCCTCCGTCGGTCATGTGGCGGTCGACGGCGATACCTTTCGTTGGGTACCGATCTTCTGGGACTACTGACCGCTTGTTCGGTTAGGCGTACCAGCCGTCGAGGACATCGCGCCATGATCGTATGTTCGTGCAATGTGTTTACTGATCAGGATGTCCGCTCCGCCGTCGAGGCGGAGCCGACGCGCTCGATGGCCAGGTTTATGGTTGTCTCGGCTGCAGAGCGCAGTGCGGCCCTGCCCGGGCACCATCCGCCGCATCATCAACGAGGCGCTCGGCGGCGCCCGCACGGCATCCTGCAATGGCTGCGGGCGGCCCTCACTGTCAAATTGATGCTTATGGCTCACTTTCGTGGTCGGAAGTGATAGTGAATACGTCATGCTCACCGACTAAGCCCTTCAGCTTGAACTGACCGATGTTCCGCACCGACGCAGCTGGCAGATCGGAGGCGAGTCGGCTTGGCGTTGAGATGTGCTCGCATGTAAAAGGAGACTGCCAGAACCGCCATGCCGTAGCTGACGATCAGTCTCGGATCTATCCTCGACATGAGCCGACCGACAATCGGCGCAATAATGACTGCAAGTATGCCCGTCGGCGCTGTGGCAATGCCCGCCCACGTCGCCGTATAACCCATCATCTGCTGAAGCCATAGGGGCGTTAGAACGATGTTGCCGAATTCTCATTAGAAATTTCAACTCGGTAAACTTCCGCCAATCAGAGGTTGGCTGGGGAACCCACGACCTCACTTCCGTATCACCTCGAGCACGGCAGGCGTTCCGCTCAATCAACACTGACGGCTTTAGCTGAGGCGATGGAGATACTCGATGCCTCCGAAGAGGAAGTCCATGTATTCCTTGATGAGGCATCTGTAGTATTTCCCGGCAGGTCAAGGCCGATGTCGTCATCATTGCCGGGCACAAGTGACTGTGACCGGGAGACCTGTCTGCCGGATTCTTCAACGAATATTCAAGAGAGAGTCAATTGTAATTCAAGGGCTCTGCAAGGACTTCCTGCCCGCGCGCTGGCATTCTCCCTCACAAATGATCGTGATCAATGTGGAACGGAGGCCAAGTCGTGAGAATCGTACTGATCCGCAGCAGCGACGTTATTGGAACGAAGCTCGCCAACAGACTTCACCAGCAGGGCCACCTCGTGGTGTCGACATCTTCAAACCCCGGCATCAAAACCCTCACTGATGAGGAACTGGCGAACGCACTCGCACGCGCTCAGGTGGTCGTCGACGTAGCAAATTCTCCCTCATTCGAGGACATGGCCGTTCTGGAGTTATTCGAGACGTCAGGTGGTAACGTCCTTGCTGCGGAAGCAGCCGCCGGTGTGGAGCATCACGTCGCGCTTTCGCTGGTCGGCATCGAGCATTTTCCTGAGAATGGCCACTGCCGCGCGAAGATGGTTCAAGAAGAACTGATCAAGGCCTCGAACATTCCTTATACGATCGTCCGTTCAACACAGTTCTTCGAAACCGTGGACGGCATCGCCCAATCGGGGACGGAGGGGAAATTCGTCCGGGCGTCGCCTGCCCTCTTCCAGCCCATCGGTTCTGACGACGTGGCTGACGCCTTGGCCAAAATTACGGTCGGAGTGCCGATTAACGGCACGGTCGAGATCGCGGGGCCAGAACGGGTGCCGATCGACGAGCTTGTACGTCAATACTTGCATACCACGAAGGACCCGCGAACCGTGATCCCAGACGTCCATGCACGCTTCTTTGGTGCGGAATTGAACGATCGATCGCTGACGCCCGGCGATGATCCGCGCATCGGCCCGACATGTTTTGAGGACTGGCTCAGCACTGTAATTCAGACAAACGATCATTCGGAAGGCTGAACTGTCGCGACCAGCGTAAGGCTGCGCAACGCATCGGAGGTTAAAATGAACATTTCGTCAGGGAATATAGTCAGCGCAACGGAAACTCGAGCTCGTTTCGAGTCTGGTCCACTTGTATTGGTGGTGGATGACGACGAGATCGGTGCGCCTTTCGATTTGCGAGTTGCTGGAATCTGTCGGTATTGATGCCGTCGGCTTCGACTCGACGCAGGCGCTCATCGACGCCGATGTGCTGGATCGACCAGGCTGCATGATACTCGATGTCCGCATGCCCGGCGTGAACGGTCTTGATTTTCAGATTAGCCTGGCCGCGAACGGCATTTCCGCTTCGATCGTTTTCCTGACCGGCCACGGCGACATTCCGATGACAGTCCAGGCGATGAAAGCGGGTGCGGTCGAGTTCCTGACCAAACCCGTTCGTGACCAGACTCTGCTCGACGCGGTGAACAGAGCCATAGAAATAGACAAGGATAAGCGAGCGGAACAGTACACATCCAACGCCAATCGCGCACTCTATGCGACGTTAACCCCTCGTGAACGGCAAGTCATGGCGGCCGTTGTTCGCGGCGCGATGAGCAAACAGATAGCTTTCGAACTTAACATTTCGGAGATCACGGTCAAACTCCATCGAAGCAACTTGATGCGAAAGATGAAGACGCCCTTCCTCACGCACCTGGTTCGTGTATGGCAATCGCTGCCTGCGGATATACGTGATGAATACCCGGCTTAACCTTTCGTATAGCTTTGACGGAGCCGTGACTGATCGGTTATTAAAACCGTGCAGCGTCAGCGAGTTGAACGAAAGTTTTCAACTTGAACATCGTTTCCGTGTACCGGGTAAACGATCCGGCGCGACAATCCTCGTCATGATCGACAACACTCCGCGCCTGGAGGCAGAAGCCAGGTTGCGTAAAATCGAGGCGGACTTCTTCCACGCCGCGCGACTTTCGACGCTGGGCGAAATGACCGCTTCGATAGCGCACGAAATAAAACAGCCGCTTGCAGCGATCCTGATGAATGCACAGACCACTCTGCGCCATCTCAGGAAGGCTGTGCCAAATCTTGAAAAGGTCGAGCAACTGACATCTCGTATCGTCGACAGCGCTCAGCGAGCCACTGAAATAATTGGCCGGATCCAGGATATGGCCGGCAAGCGCGCACCCACCAATGCTTTGCTTGATTTCAATGATGTCGTTCAGCAATGCCTGGTTTTTCTTAGCCACGAGGCCGAAGACAAAAACGTCGTCATCAAGGCCAGCCTGGAGCCAAATCTTCCACACGTGCATGGTGATCGGATTCAATTGCAGCAAGTTATAGTCAACTTGGTCGTCAACAGCATCCAGGCCATGAACCCGGCACCTCAGACGGGGCGCGAAATTTATCTCAAAACCAGTTTGGACGGCAACGATCATGTCGCCTTCTCGATCAGGGACACTGGAATGGGTATCCCCGTCGATCACATGGAGCAAATCTTCGATGGATTCTTCACGACCAAGGAAGGCGGGCTGGGCATAGGACTGGCTATTTGCCAATCAATCGTCAACGCCCACGGAGGGACGATTACTGCGGCCAATCATCCAGCCGGCGGGGCTCTGTTCCGTTTTTCAATCCCGACGCAAAGCGCTGCTGACGTAGCGAACAATCCGGCATCAACGGATATCCGGTCCCAACAAATCACGTCTTTGACCAAGCATGCGATTGTACTGGACAACCAATGCAATGACCTTCCCTACCTCAAGGCACTGTAGGACATAGCCCCACGTATAATATCGTTCGATCCCATAATCGCCCATTGTTGCGGCCAAGCCGCCACGGCTTCGACGCGGCGATGCGCTTACCGAAAATATAGCGATCCTCGACTGGATATTGGTGCACCAACGCCATGGAGGAGCACGAGCTCCGACTGGAAAAACGGCCGCCGGAACCGAGGTACCAAAGGTTCGTCCGTTTGAAAGCAGCGGGATGGGGGACGCATGGGATAGGTCGGAATAAATTTTTGTCGGGCAATGTCAGGGCTCCTCTTGCTTGTCTTCCTCGCCGGCTGTGCCACGCAGCGCGCGGAGGTTGCAACGCCGCCCGTTACTGCGTCGCCGGCGTTGCAAAACACCCCGACCGTTCGGTCCCGCCAGAGTTCTGGAGCCTTCGACCTCCTCTACGTTACCGACCGGGCACCTGTAACTGCATCGGACAGCACGTTGTCTTACGGTGCCGAAAGAGCCATGTTCTTGAGCTTCGGATCGGTGTCGGTCACCCCGACCCGCAACTCTCCCACAAGTGAGTTGCGTGTCGGCGCGATTTCCGGGACCGGGCAGTTTCCAGCGACACCTTACGGCGTCGTGGCGACCGCGAACGGACCACACCGCACGCCGAGGGCAGTCGCTGCCCATGACCAGGCTGCCGCATCGCTGCAGGCCGACGTCGCTCGTCGTCTCGCAACAGCCGATCGTAAGGAAGTCGTGGTTTTTATTCACGGATACGGCAACAGCTTCGACGACGCCGCGCGCCACAGGCGAGATTTGCCGGTCGCTGCAGAACCAGTTTGCCTGCATTGTCCTGACATGGCCTGCCGGGGGCTCCGGCGGCTTTTTCTTTGGCTACAACATCGACCGCGAGTCGAGCGAGTTTGCAGTCGCGGACTTCAAGAAAGCCATCCGCATCATCGCCGAAGCTAAGGGTGTCGAGCGGCTTCACCTCCTGGCGCATAGCCGCGGAACCGATGTACTCGCGAGTGTGGTGCAGCAACTCGCGATTGAAGCCTATGTCAGCCGATCCTCGCTTTGGCAGCGCTACAAGATCGCGAACGCGGTGTTTTTCGCTCCCGATATTGATCTCGATGTGGCTTCTTCCAAGTTGTTCGCGTGGGTATCGGACCCAGACCTTGCCTTCGGCAGCAAATCAAGTCCAAGCAGGTTCCCGCCTCAAGGCGCCATGCATCTCACGGTTTATTCGTCTCCCAGCGACAAGGCGTTGAGGGCATCAACACTGCTCTTCGGCAGCGCCTTGCGGCTGGGGCAGCTCGCAGTCGGCAGGCTTCCCAAAGACAGGAGCCAGGCGGCGTCCAAATGGGCAGGGTCTCAGATGGGAAGGCTGGTCGATTTCATCGAGTTTTCAGGCGGCGGCTTCATCGGCCACAGCTATTTCTTGTCCGATCCGGCTGTTAAAGCGGACTTCGTTGCACTGATCCGCGACAGAGTGAAGGCTGGCGACCCCCGCCGCCAACTCGTCGAAATCAAACGTCCTTTCTGGCGAATACCGGATGTCCGGCAGGCTTTGCGATGATTGAGCGTTGCGCCTTTGTTAACCGTGCAGCCGCAGCCCTCTGCGGGACAATCTTACCTGCGAGTATTGGCTGGCGGCGGCCGATTTAATCAAACCGGCGGCCTTGTCCCAAGGGAATTGACCGTAACTTCGTCGTACCGGTTGAAATATTCAAGAGAGAGACGACATGAATAAATCCGGGCGCTTGAGCATCCGGATTTATATTAGGATAGCAATGGTCATCTGGACTGTTGGCAACGTTCAAGCATCGACTTCCAGGACGAGTTCGAGCTCGATGGGCAGACCGAGCGGCAGACTCGCGACGCCAAGTACGATCCGGCCAGAAAGCTTTTCCTCTCCAAAGACGTTGACCAGCATCTCGGATGCTCCATCCGCTACTATCGGATGCTCCCTGAAATCCCCCGCGGTCGCGATGTAAACGCCAAGCTTTACGACCCTGCTGACCTTGTCGAGAGAGCCCAGATATTCTCTTACCGCCGATAGAGCGTTGAGGCTTGCCACTTCGGCAGCCTGACGGCCTTGCTCGACCGTGAGTTCAACGCCAACGCGTCCGACGAAGGGAGTTTCACGACCTGCGACGGCCAACATGCCGCTCAGGTAGACGAGGTTGCCGATCGTCACCGCTTCGACGTAAGCACCAAGCGGTGTCGGCGGCGGGGGAAGCGTGATGCCGAGCTCCTGCAGCCGCGCTTCTGCGCCGGCCACGGGCGCTTTCGCATAGTCTACCATTTCCCCAAATGTGCGCCACCGTCAACGTGCAGCACCTCCCCGGTTACATGTGGCGCTTCGATCAGGAAAACGACTGCGTCGACAATTTCCTGGACATTGGAAATACTCGCCATCGGCGACAGCGTCCTCAGGAATTCCTTCGGATTGTCCCTGTGCAAGGGCGTGTCGACCACGCCGGGAGCGACTGTGTTGACCCGGATCCCATCCCTCGCATATTCCATCGCGAGATTTTTGGAGATCGCGTCGACTCCGCCCTTGGTCATCATCGGGACCGAAGCGGTGAGGCCAGCGATCGGATGATCGATTAGCGGCGTCGTGATGCTGACGATACTGCCGCCGGACTTCTGCGCCAGCATTTGTTTCACAACAAGCTGGGTGAGGTGGATGAAGCCTTCGAGATTTGTCGAGGACAATCTTTTGAAGTCGGCCACTGTATAATCAAGGAATGGCTTGGTGAAGAAAATACCGGCGTTGTTTACGAGAGCATCGATCGTCCCGAACCGGTCCATGGCGGTTTCTGCCACTTTTGTTGCCGTTTCAGGATCGCCGATATCACCATCGACCAGCGCCAGCTGACTTGAGGCTCGAAAAGCATCGGAAGCACTGACCTGGCGAGATGTCGCGACAACATTGTAGCCGCGATCGACGAAGGCGTTAACGAGGCCTGCTCCGATACCTTGCGAGGCTCCCGTAATGACAACAGTCTTTCGTGTTTGCATTTTGATCTCCATTGGATTGCGCAGCATTGTGCTTGCTCCCAATGAATATGGCTGACGTTCTATTCCGCGATTAGATGGAAATATCTGGAATCTTTTTTCCATTTATGCAAAAATCAAATGCATGGTCGATCTCAATGACATCGCGGTTTTCGTGAAGGTTGCGCAATTCCAAAGCTTCAGCCGGGCCGCGCACGCGCTCGGGATGCCAGTGTCTACTGTCAGCCGGAAAGTCTCCGCACTCGAAGATCAGCTCGGTGTCACATTGCTGCAGCGAACGACCCGCAAGCTGACGCTCACCCTCCAGGGCCGTGCCTACTACAATCAATGCGGCGAACCCCTCAGTCACTTGTTTGACGCGGAGCGGGTTCTGACACAGACGCAGAAAGAGCCGGAAGGCCTGCTGAAAATCTCTGTTCCGGTGATCATGGGTCAAGAGCCATTTTATGATTTTCTCTCCGCGTTCCTGAAAACGTACCCACGGATACAGGTCGACCTTTTCGTCACGAACCTATTCCTCGATCTGATTGCAGAGAACGTTGACGTCGGCATTCGTTTCGGTGAACTTCGGGATCTCGACAATTGTAACCCAGACAATAGGGAAGAGCGTCCGCTACGTCGTCGCTACTCCAGGCTATCTCGAAGGCCGGTCGCCCCCCGTGAAACCGGAGGATTTGAAAGACCATCAGTGCATTCTGCTCAACGGCCGCAACAACGAGGCGGAATGGCATTTGGTCAACGGACGCAAATCGGTAAAACTGCATGTGTCCGGACCCTTATCAAGCAGGGACTTCCATTCGATAAGTGCTTTTACCTATCTTGGGCATGGGATCGGCCTGCTGCCGTCAACCTATTGCGACGAACGTATCCGACAAGGCAAACTCGTTCGTCTTCTGCCAGACTGGTCATCGCCAGAAATTTTCGTGCACGCCGTCTACCCGACACGACGCTATTTGCCGGCGAAACTGCAGGTCTTCCTCCATGAACTCAAGGCTTGGAAGAGCTCCCTATGGAGTCCGTTGCGCTAACTGCTTTTGGTGCATCGGGAGGTTGGTAATGGCTGGCGTAAAACCACATCGCTTGAACGCCATAAAGATATATCGATTGGTGACCGTGGTGGCGTTGCATCCCAAACGAGTCCCTTCAAATGGCGCTCTTCGGCTTGACCTCGTTTTTCGATACGCTGTCCGGAAGGGGAAGTCCTGCAGGATCGAAGACTCAATGTCTCGGCACCAAAACGCTCCAGTAGCGCGCCGCCTACCGCATCAGGTCCGCATCGCCACTTGATGCCTCGGCTTGCAAATGGCGGAGCGCGCGGCGAGATTGAGCACAAAGCGATCAGGTTCAAGCGCCAGCGTGTTCACATCAAAGCCTTGCATGGGTGTGTCCGGTGTACTTACCTCGAAAGTCAGGCGGGCATCGGCCTTGAGTTCGATCACGGCCGCGACCTGGGGGCGAGGATTCCGCGGAATTTGCTTACCCGCATGAAATCGCGGCCTCCCTCGGAAGGCAGGCGTGTTTTCTGTTGCGCTATTGGCAGGTGGGACTGGCAGCACCATTCGCGGGCCACTGGATCAACGGACGTGACAAAAAGTTTCGTCAACCAAAAGAATAGCCAGCGCCGCGCACAGTCCGGATCGGATCGATCGAGCGGCCAATATTGATAGCCTTGCGCAAGCGGCCGACATGCACGTCAACGGTTCGGTCATCGACATAGATATCAGCGCCCCACACATTGTCGAGCAGCTGGCCACGAGAGAACACGCGTCCCGGAGACTGCATCAGGAATTCCAGGAGGCGGAATTCAGTCGGCCCAAGCTTCAATTCGCGTTCCTTGCGGAATACCCGGTGTTGTTCGCGGTCCAGCTTCAGGTCACCAAAGCTCAGCACATGCGACAACAGGCTCGGATTGACCCGCCGCAACATGGATTTGATCCGAGCAAGAAGTTCCGGCGTCGAAAATGGCTTGACCATGTAATCGTCGGCTCCCGTAGAGAGCCCCCGGACACGTTCACTCTCCTCGCCGCGCGCCGTCAGCATGATGATCGGCAGGATTTCCGTTTCGCGACGTGCGCGGAGGCGCCGGCAGAGCTCGATTCCCGAAAGGCCGGGCAGCATCCAGTCGAGGATTAGAAGGTCCGGCACCTTTTCCCGCAAGGCAATTTCCGCTTCATCGCCGCGCGTGATTGTCTCAACAACATAGCCTTCAGCTTCAAGATTGTACCGGAGAAGAACGCTCAAAGCTTCCTCGTCCTCCACAACGGTGATTTTGGGGGCTATCGCCATGGCTCATTTATCCTGGATTACGGTTGTCTGGCTTCATCGACAACGATGCTGTGGGTCTGGTCTTCCTTCGGCCGCTCGGCCGGCAGTTGCGAGCCAGTGACGATGTAATATACCGTCTCGGCAATGTTGGTCGCATGGTCGCCAATCCGCTCGATATTCTTGGCGCAGAACAGAAGATGCGTGCAGGCCGAGATATTGCGCGGATCCTCCATCATATATGTCAGGAGCTCGCGAAAAAGCGAAGTATACAGCGCATCGATTTCGTCATCCCGCTCGCGCACAATGTTTACCTGCTGTACCGAGCGCGTCGCGTAGGCGTCGAGCACGTCCTTCAGCTGCGTCAGTGCCAGTTCCGCAATGGTTTGCAAGCCGCGATAGACCGACAATGTCTGGCGGGTGTCGGTAACGGCAACGACGCGCTTGGCGATGTTCTTGCCAAGGTCGCCGATGCGTTCGAGATCGGAGGAAATGCGGATCGTGCCTATCACTTCACGCAGATCAATCGCCATTGGTTGGCGCTTGCCGATGATGGTAATGGCTTTTTCGTCAATCTCGCGCTGGCCAGCATCAAGAATAAGATCGTCCGAAATCACGCGCTGTGCCAGCGCGTTGTCGGAATTGACCATGGCCGTAACCGCCTGTTCAACCATACGCTCTGCATGACCGCCCATCTCCGCGATCTTGTGCGCCAGGAACTTCAGTTCTTCGTCGTAGGAACGGACGGTGTGCTGTGCTGTATGTTCTGTCATGTCCATGTCCTCGTTTCAGGGATCAACCAAAGCGCCCGGTAATATAGTCCTGCGTCCGCTTTTCCGACGGGCTGGTGAACATCATTTCCGTGTCGCCCACCTCAACCAGATTGCCGAGATGGAACATCGCTGTCCGCTGCGAAACGCGGGCGGCCTGCTGCATCGAATGCGTAACGATGACGATCGTGTAGTTCTCGCGCAGTTCGTCGATCAATTCCTCCACCTTGGCAGTGGCAATTGGATCCAGCGCGGAGCACGGCTCATCCATCAGGATGACTTCGGGGCTAACGGCGATGGCGCGGGCAATGCACAGGCGTTGCTGCTGGCCGCCGGAAAGGCTCGTTCCCGAGTCATGCAAGCGGTCCTTGACCTCAGTGAAAAGCCCTGCTCGCTGCAGACTTTTTTCAACGATCTCATCGAGGTGGCCCTTGCCCTTGACCAGACCATGAATCCGCGGGCCGTAAGCAACGTTTTCATAGATGGATTTCGGAAAAGGATTAGGCTTCTGGAACACCATCCCGATTTGCGCACGCAACTGAACGACGTCGATTTTCGGATCGTAAATATCACGATTGTCGAGAGTGATGTCGCCCGTAATGCGGCAGATCGAAATCGTATCGTTCATACGGTTCAAACAGCGGAGGAAAGTGGACTTGCCGCAGCCCGAGGGTCCGATCAATGCCGTGACTTCCTTTTCCCTGATGTCAAGGTTGACATCGAACAGGGCCTGCTTCGCGCCGTAAAATACGGATACGTTTTTACCGCGCATCTTGATGTTGGTCTGATCAGGGGTGCCGTACAATTTCTTTTCCACATCAACTTCAGTGAGCATGTTCATGTCCTTATACCTCGTTTACCAACGACGTTCGAAGCGTCGACGTAGCATGATCGCTGAAGCGTTCATGATGAAGAGAAATGCCAGCAGTACCAGGATCGCGGCGGCTGTTTTGGCCTGGAAGGCAACTTCCGGAAGATCAGACCATAGATAGATCTGAACTGGAAGCACCGTCGACGCTTCTGTAATACCTCCCGGTATGTCAACGATGAAGGCAACCATGCCGATCATCAACAGCGGAGCGGTTTCACCGAGAGCATGCGCCATGCCGATGATGGTGCCTGTCATGATACCTGGCATGGCCAAGGGCAACACGTGGTGGAAGATGGCCTGCTGGTGTGATGCTCCGACACCAAGGGCTGCTTCTTTGATGGATGGCGGAACAGCTCTCAGGGCAGCGCGCGAGGCGATAATTATTGTCGGCAGGACAAGCAAGGCCAGCACCAGACCGCCTACCAACGGCGCGGATCTTGGGAGACCGAAAAAGTTCAGGAACATTGCCAATCCGAGCAAACCGAAGACGATCGATGGAACAGCCGCAAGATTGTTGATGTTGATTTCGATGACTTCGGTGATCCGGTTTTTAGGCGCGAACTCTTCCAGGTAAATCGCCGCGCCGACGCCGAGTGGCAAACAAAGGATCAATGTGACGGCGAGCGTCCACAATGTTCCGGTCAAAGCGCCCCGGATACCGGCAAGCTCGGGTTCACGGGAATCACCAGATGTGAAGAACCGTGTGGCGAAGGCCTTTTCGAGCGTCCCCGTTGCTTTCAATTGCTCGAGCCAAGTGGCCGATTGATCCTGGACTCGCCGGTTGGACTCCGGTGTCTCGAGCGTCAGGATCGACCACGTTCCGGCATTCGCCGGCTCCGTGCTTGTCGGCGTGATCATTTTCAGACCATCAATTCCGGCGGGACTAATCTGCGTTGCCTTGATGGTACCACCGTTCACGTTGACGAGCAGACTGGGCAACCGCTGGTCGAGTTCGATTGCGGTGTTGGCGTCTGTGATCCGCGCGTTCAGCGTATTGGCTTCAGATTTGAGGGTTTCAATCTGCCCGCTCAATGCAGCGGCTGCATCACCCGCCAAACCGGGCAAAGATCGTTCAAGGCGCGCTATTTCACTTCGCAGACTGTCAAGCCGTTCGAATAGGAACGCCTGAATTTCCTTGAAAGCCTTGGCGAAGTCATCACCGGATGACCGTAAGGAATAAACATCGCCGTTGATGGTCTGGGTTAGTGTGCCGTCGCCTTTGAGGTTGGTTTCGGCCGTTTGATACCCCTTGAGATATTGATCGGCGTCATCGGAAAGCAGCACGGGAACAGTCACTTCCTGGCCAATCAACGAAGGATTGCTGACGATCATGCGGCGGAAATCATCCGAAGCACCGGAACTCAAAAGGCCGTTGAGGGCCCGCCGGTCAGCACGCGTCGTTACGTCGGGAAACTGTGCCGCCAGAGCCGTCGCGAATAATCTTGTCGTAGTTGCCGGCCAGGAGTGCCGTGCGATCGCCGGTCTTTTGAGGGTCCAATGCGGCTTGATCGGCAATCACCTTCAAGTCAATGCGGTGCTCGGAGAACGCAGGAATTCCTTTCAGCAGGATGTCGATAAGGACAACAGAAAGAAAGATCGCAGTTACGACAATCGCGGCGATGCCATAGAACTTGAAACGGCGCTCCGCACGATACCGCTTCTTGATCAGCGCGTCGCGCGGATCGGCGGTGACGACAATGTCGGACGATGAGGTGATGTCAGTCATATTGTTCCCGATATCTCTTGACGATCTGGAGCGCGATGAAATTGAGCACAAGTGTGAAGAAGAAGAGCACAAAGCCGAGTGCGAAGGCGGAGAGCGTCTTGGCGCTGTCGAACTCCTGATCACCGACCAGGATTGTCTTGATCTGCACGGTAAAGGTTGTGACCGCTTCCAATGGATTGAATGTCAGGTTGGCGGCAAGACCTGCCGCCATGACGACGATCATGGTTTCACCAACGGCACGCGATATGGCCAGCATGAAGGCCGATACGATGCCGGGCAGCGCGGCAGGCAGCACCACTTTCTTGATCGTCTCCGATTTCGTGGCACCCATGGCATAGGAGCCGTCCCGCAGGGCCTGGGGAACGGCATTGATGACGTCATCGGAAAGCGACGAGACGAACGGAATGATCATCATGCCCATGACCAGCCCTGCGGCAAGCGCCGATTCCGACGCCACATTCAAGCCCACCATTTCTCCCCACCCGCGGATGAACGGCGCGACTGTCAGGGCTGCAAAAAAACCAAGCACCACTGTTGGAACGCCGGCAAGGATTTCCAGAATGGGTTTGGTGATGCCACGCACCCGCGGACTTGCATACTCAGCCATGTAGATGGCGGCAAAGAGTCCCAATGGGCCCGCCACAGCGATCGCAATCACCGTAATCAACAAAGTACCGGTGACGAGCGGCACAATACCAAATGCGCCTGACGAACCAACCTGATCAGCGCGAATGGCGGTCTGCGGCGACCATTGAAGTCCAAACAGGAAGTCGATCGGAGAAACCTTTGAAAAGAAATGGATCGTTTCAAAAAGCACCGAAAATACAATGCCAACGGTGGTGAGCACTGCGATTGCAGAGCATGCAAGCAACACATATTTGACCAATCGCTCGACACTGTTGCGAGCGCGGAACTCCGGACCAATCAGGCGGAAGCCGGAGATAGCGGCAAGCAGTGCGGCGACGACGCCGGCAATCAGCAGCGACCAATGAGCAAAATTCGAGGCCTGTGCATATGCGGATGCACCCGCGGTCAATTCGGGTGCCGCAGTACCGGAATAATTGCCCGCCAGGACGGATTGGATGTCACGAAGGATTGCGCTGCGTCCCAATCCCTCGGAAACCGTCGCAGGGTCGAAACCCTTCAGCGCCGTAGCTTCCACGTATCGCTCGGCAAGCGGAGCACCCACGGCAAATATGAGAAGCATTGGCAGAAACACCAATGCCGCCAGGAAAAGCCCGTGGTACGACGGTAGCGAGTGGAGCGCGGATGGATCAGTACCTGCAAGTGATGATGCCCTCTGCCGGCCCACCAAAAACCACGTGAGGGTTAATAGCGCAAGTATCAGGAAATATGCTGTGGTCATGGTCGCGCCAATCTCGGTCTTTGCCCATTAGCTTCATGCGAGAACGGGGCAGCCGGAGTTTACGTCCGGCTACCCCGTTTCGTAGCGAGCTTATTTCAGCTCATCGCCCTTCATCGGCTCCAAGGCGTTTACAGCCTTGGCAACTTCCGCATGCTTCTCTGCCGGCAGAGGAACGAGGCCCTTATCGGAAAGGTAACCCTCGTCGCCCGTCGCAGCATCAGAAACATATTCGAATGCGAACTTATCCAGACCCGGAACAACGCCAACATGGGCCTTCTTCAGGTACACAAAGAGCTCACGCGAAGGCTTGTAGGAACCGTCGGCGATCGTTTCGAAAGAGGGTGCAACGCCGTCAATTGGAACGCCGGACAACTTCGAAACATTCTCTTCGAGGAACGAGTAGCCAAAAACGCCGAATGACTTTGGATTTGCTTCGAGCTTTTGAACAATGACGTTGTCGTTTTCGCCGGCTTCAACGTAAGCGCCGTCTTCACGAACCGACTTCCACACGGTTTCAAATGCCTTCGCATCTTTCTCTTTCAGGGCCTTCAGTGCAGGGATTTCACCGGCACCGACTTCCATGAACAACTCATGCATCGAGTCCCGTGTGCCCGATGTCGGAGGAGGTCCAAGAACTTCGATCTTTTCGTTCGGAAGCGACGCGTCGATGTCCGACCAGTTCTTGTATGGGTTCGGGATCAGCTTGCCGTCAGCATCCGGGACCTGTTTGGCCAATGCCAGGAAGAGGTTCTTGCGGGTGATCTTCATCTGAAGGCCAGCCTTGGCTTGAGCAAAAGTCAAACCGTCATAGCCGATCAGGATTTCGACGATATCCTTGACACCATTCTTCGTGCAATCCGCCCATTCGCCCTTCTTCATGCGAGCGCGAGGCATTGGTTGCGTCAGGATGGCTTTCACCAACGCCGGCGCAGAACAGCTTCATGCCGCCGCCTGTTCCAGTTGATTCAACCACCGGTGTTTTCATGCCAGAGGTCTTGCCGAAATTTTCAGCCACAGCTGTGGTGAATGGATATACGGTCGACGACCCGACGATACGGATCTGATCCCGAGCCGCGGCTGAACCGAGGGAAGCTGCGATCGCGATCGCAGCAACGGCAGCCGTAGTGAGAAGCTTGGTCATAGTCATTACTCCCGTTAGAAATCTTTTGAAGTAAGCGCTATCTACAGAGCTTTTATTACAGTGATGTGACACTGATATTACGGTTTGATCACAAACGTTTCCTCGCAGCGCTTCTACCTGTAACGAATTGAAATTGCATATTAAATGCAAAACATATGTCGGATAAACCAGCAAGCTGCCCATAATCAATTTGCAAACCTTCAACGATTTCAATTACATCCTGCGGCAGCATTGACGCACCACCGGCAATGGCCAGCGGGAAATGCCGTCCCTGCATAGCCCTTATCGAGCATTTGCGGTCCTGGCCGTAGCGCCACAACGCCCTCCCCCCGCCACGCCCTCATTCTCTGAGTCTGGCCATTGAGTGGCTGGGGAAGACGGGCGGTCGCCGAAGCGCGTCTTGGTAGAAGGTATATGCGATCCGAAGACCGCCCGTCCGGCGACTTTTCATCCCGTCCGTTCCGCTTGGGAGGCTTCGGCACCGGGGAAGGCCATTTGCGGCATTCCATGCGTCACCTACGTGCCCCTTAGAGTGCTCGTCCGGCACGCGCCGGTCCTAGTACCGGCAGGGGAACCCTTGGACAGAACCTCCCCGGACAGCGGGTCCGGAAGCAGTTCCCCGTGGAAAGGACCGGCTTAGAATAAACGAGGTTTGGAGGACGTGGATAAACAGCCATTATTATTTTGGCGGACCGCGCATTTACCGTATCGTAGCGGTATATTCCCGCCGGTCCCATTTCCGGCACCGGGACAAATGCCTATCGTGGTGAGCGTGAAACGGATCTCGGAGTTACCTCGATGAAAAACAAATTCAGCAAGGTCATGTTTTTGAGTGGCGTCGCCGGCCTGTGCATGGCCACCAGCGCCATGACTGCATCCATCAAGGAGCTGCAGGGTGCATGGACCATGGATGGAACAAAATGCGCGGATACGTTTAAAAAAGTCGGCGACAAGATCGACTTCAAGGATCGGACCGCATCGACATCGACCGGATTGCTTGTCACGGGAAGCCGGATTGCCGGACCGAATGCGGTATGCACGACGCAGAGTGTACGCAAACAGAAGGACCGTCTTGCCGCAAATCTGAATTGCGTCGACTCCATGATGGAAAACAGCCAGACGGTGACATTCAAGATCGTTGACAGCCAGACGTTCGAGCGCTTCGACCCGTTTGGGGACAACATGTATATCACCTATCACAAGTGCGACATGTGAGTATCAAATGGACCTGGCGTCCGTCAGTAACGGCGGACCATTCTGGCGCGTCAGCGCGTCAGAAATGCATGACGGCGCCGAAGATCGGAGATCCTTTCGTTGAACTGATAGCCTATGCGCCCGCAACATCCCAGTCGACGTCGACATCAGCGGCGCCTCCCCCCAGTTCTGAGTATCCCGATCAATCCTCGACAGGCTCCCACGTCCGATCCGGATTGAACGACCTTATCTCTTTAACCGCCTTGCCGGTACCGGGCCCCAAGTCTTTTTCATACACGGTACCATGATGACTGACGACGAATGTCATGACGCCCGTCTCGCCATAAATCGCAGGCCAGGCGATCAGCGCGTGTCCTGCGATCATGTTGCCGTTGATGACGAAATCATATTTGCCGCCCGCGATATTGTTGCCCTGAGCCCTGAGGATGCGGTAGCGATAACCGAAATAGCCGCGGTCCGAACCTGCCGCCCCTTCGATCTTTGAAGCGTCTCCAAAACCGCCTGCTGGGCTTTCCTCGCCGCCTGCGGACTTCCAGTAGAGACCGTTCTGCTTGCCCTCATCGCTGATAATCTTCTGGGCGAATTCAAGGACACTGTCACCGTCGTGATCGTCCTTGGCGTAGGCAACCTGGGCGAGGATGTAATTGCGGCAGGTCTGGATCGCTTCAATTTCATTTTCACCTATACGCCGCGCCAGAACTTCCTCGAGGCCCTTGAGCGTATCGAACTGCCAGCCTGTATCGCGCTTGACCAAAGGAAATGGAAATGGCCAGGCGAGATTGCCAAGGATGATTTCCTTGACACCATCCTCGCGGTCCCGGATTTCCGCGCGCTCCTTGGCAGCTTTCTGAAGGTCGGTGAGCCGCTCGTCGAAATCATCCGACTTCTTGGCCTCTTCGGCCTTGAGACCAAGAATCTTCGCCAAGTGATCAATGTCCTTCGCTTCAAGATCCTCTTTCAGCGCATCCACTGCCTCGCCCGGCTCCATGAATGTTTCCGGCTCTGGACCGACGAAGCGCTGGAGCGACGGTTCTGCCGCGAATGTGGACAACGATGCCGCCAGGGACAGGAGCGCAGAGGCCAGCAATATTTTCGGAGTTGTGCCGTACATTTTGAGATCCCTTCGAAAGGAAAGTCCGATTGGCCATCCGGTCAGCGGTGGAAGCGACCGCCGCCGCCCTGGGAGCGTGCTCCGCCTCCACCACCCTGGAACCTTGGTCCACCTCCGCCGCCGCCCAGACTGACGTTACCGCGCTGGGACGAGAAGCGGGCATCGCGACCGGAGCCGTAACTGCCGAGCGCGCCCGGTTGCCCGGGACGGCTATCGACGCGGCCAGCCGGTTTTTGACTTGGCCGCCCGGGACGGATTGTGCTGGCATCATTCAGGCTCTGACGATTGGCAGTTGCATTCTGCCCGATGTTACGATTGGCCGGCCGATTTGCGCCCTGAGCCGGAAGCTGGTTTGCGAGGTTGCCGCCGCCGGTTGTCAACTGGTTTTGCACATCGCGGCGCACGTCGCCGCTCTGGATTCTCGATCCAGCGCCGGCAAGACCGCCAAGGTTTCCGATCTGGCCGTTGTTCCGCAGATCAAGGCGATTTCCCTTGTTCTCGCGAAGGGTATTTGCGATCGAAGCGCTGTCAAAGTTGAGCTTGCTGCTGTCAAAGTTCAGGTTGTTGATGTTGTTCTTGTCGAATTGGAAGTCGTTGCGATTAAAACTATTGACGTTGATGTCGACGTCGTTGCCTCCCCAGGCGTGCCAGTTATCCCAGTCAACAGCGGCACCAAAGGCCACACCGGTAACAAAGCCGGCCCAATAGGGCGCGTAGGGGTAGTAGTAGGAAGGATACGGGTCGCCATAGACGATCGGCGCCGTCGCCACATATGTCGGACTGGTCAGAATAACCGGATCATAAACAGGGACATAGGTCACTTCTTTTTTCGCCGGGCGGATGATGACATTGTCGTTCTTCGTCTCGACGATAACTTTATCATCCGACTTGATCACGCCATTGGCTACGGCCTTGTCACGTAGATCTTGGATAGCCACCAGCACGTCCTTTTGCTGATTGACGACCGCTTCTCCCAGTTCTTCAGTCCAGTCGAGATCGTCATTCATCATGGTCAGGACTGTGGGATAGTTGAGAAGCGATACGACGCTGCCATCCCACGAAGGATCCGGTTTCGCGTCGGGCTTGGTTTTGCTCTGGTCCAGAAATCTTGCGGCCTGCACGATCTGTAGCGGGTTGAGGCTGCCCGACAGCACCAGCGCAACGAGGTCATCGGGATAGAGGGCGACACGTGCAACAAGCGTCTGCAGCTCAGTGGAAGTAAGTAGTTTGGGCGCCTCGGCTGCTGGTGCCGTTGTAGCGGCCGGCGCAGCCGCATTCTGGGCTGCTGCATATTGGATTCCTGATCCGGAAAGGAACATCAGCGCGGCTGATGCAACGAGCGCGATCGTCTTTCGGTGCCATGACATTCCGGCATCTCCTCATCGGCCTTCCGCATCGGCGGATTCTTGTTTTATGTTGTGCCAGTGTAGCTTACGGCATTATGTTCAGGCCTTTTCCAGCGAGAGGACAGTTCCTGCCTGATCGATCAGACAAGTCGAACGCTGTCCCTTGGCTTCAAGGATGATCTGATACTTTCCACCGTCGAGCACACTCGAACTTACCGGGAGAACCGAAGCGTGATCTGCTCCGAATTTTGTCGACGCCGCCGTTGCGCAAGCAAGTTGCAGGTCGGCCGGTGCCGTCTGCATCGTATTACGCGTCATGTTTTCGGGCGCTGGGCTCGATTGGCATCCCGCAAGGGCCACCGAACCTGCCGCAAAAACGAAGGGCAGTATTGTTTTCAAGATCCACACCGATTTGCAAAGCATCGCGTTCACCCTGCTTTTGCTGCTCAAACACCCTTGTAAAGAGATGCGCCCTGCATGAGCACGATCACTTTTGCGCCCACCTCAATCTGTGAATGCAAGTCGACAATGTCGTCATTGTTCATTCTGATGCAGCCCGAGGATACATTCAGGCCGATCGACCATGGTTCGGGCGTGCCGTGGATACGGTAAATCGTGTCCTGATCACCCTCGTACAGATAAAGCGCACGCGCGCCCAGCGGGTTGTCGGGGCCTCCGGGCATGCCGCCCGCAAATTTGACAGCGTTCGGATCACGCGCCACCATTTCGGCTGGCGGCGTCCAAGTTGGCCATTCGGCCACCCTGCCCACCCGTACAATGCCTGCCCAACCGAAGCCATCGCGGCCTACACCGATCCCGTAGCGCACCGCCTGCCCTCCACCCTTTACGAGGTAGAGAAAATGCTGGTTGCCGTCGATTATGATGGTTCCCGGCTTTTCAGCAGTCCGGAATACCACGACCTGCCTGCGGAAGGCTTCCGGCACCTGCCCGTTGGCAGCGTAGTATTTGCGGGCTTTCCTGCTGTCGTAACTGACCCAGGTGCGTGTCTTCGCATCATAAATCTGCGTCTTGGGCACTTGCGCCAAACCGATGCTGGCGAGCGCAAGCGGCCAGAAATCCGGCCAGTGCCATCCCGCCAATGAACTTTGTGCTGAAAGGCAAACGCGAAACCGGCTTCATTGCACTCTCCCCTTCAACCACTTGGCGACGCGGTCACCGTTCTTGGCGACCCAGGATTCCGCGTAGGCAGCGGGCAACTGGCGGTCGACCTCGACAGCATAGCTCATCTCGATGATCTCTTCCGGCGTGAAATCGATACTCTCGAGGAATTTGGTAACCTCGGGTTTCCTGGTCGCCAACGCTTTCGCGTAGGCGATGTGGAAATGCGCCTTGTCCCAAGCCACTGGTGCGCTCGACTTTGACAGCCAATCCGGATCGTCCGCTGGAAGCACGACATGCCATTTGGCGGCATCGTAAGCGGGCTCGTCGAGCTTGACGATGTCGTGCAACTTGAAGACGACATGCGGACTATAGCAGGCGAAAATGATCGGTTTGCCGGTCGCCTCCGCGGCATCGACTGCCGCCATGCCCATTTCCTCCGGCATTTGAAGCAGGCGCATTGTCTTGGCATAGCCATAGCTGCTGGCGCGAATGCGCTCGATCGCCGTCGACGACCAGGTCTCCGCACCAACCCACATTTCACCCTGGCCATCGCCGTCCGTATCAAAGGCAGCGGTCTTTTTCGGGTCGAGGAGGTCGGCTACGGCACGAATGCCAGTTTTTTCGACGGTCTGCCTGGTGGTGCAGATTCCCTGCCATGCGGACACGCCGATATCGGCGATCTGCACCGGCCCATCCTTGCCGGCATACCTGCCCACCAGCGAAGCGAGATTTGGCAGCCAGACCTCAGGATGTATGTCGACCTGTCCGGAGGCGAGGCCGGCAAATGCGGTCATCGTGCCCATCTCCCGCACTTCGACATCCAGACTGAGATCTTTCTTCAGTGCGGACTTGATGATGTTTGCCGTCACTTGGCCCGAGGGCCAATTCGGCATCGCCACGACGAGATCGGCGGCAACCGCAACCCCGGGCAGCAGCAAATATATCATCGACCCCAAGGCTAACAATTGGCCGAGCATTGTCGACCGGAGGCGTCTCACCGGCTTCGCAAGGGAAGGTTCGCAGCTTGGCGGACACAATTCCCGGAACGGTCGTTGCTTCATCTTGGGCGCTCCCGCTGATTTGTTGCGGCATTAACGGGCATCGGCGCCGCAACCGGAAGTACGTAACTGTTAATTTTTGCCGGAACCGCATTTCCGGTGTAGGAGTAATCTGTTCTGCTCTGGCCATCTCGGGGATAAATGAGGAGCATGCCGGACCGACCAAATGCGGGGGCGACTATGACACGAATCCTAATCGCTGACGACCATGAGATCGTTAGGCAAGGCGTCAGGGCGATCCTGTCGAGACGAGATCGTTGGGAGGTCGTGGGCGAGGCAGCCGATGGACGCGATGCGGTGGAACAAGCGCGGGTAACCGAACCAGAAATCGCGATCCTCGACTATGCCCTGCCCTTCATCAACGGGATTGAAGTTGCCCGCCAGATCCGTGTCCACAGCCCCAAGACCGAAGTCCTCATGTTTACCCAACACGATAACGAGGCTTTGTTGCGGAATATTCTCGAAGCTGGCGTCCGGGGATATCTGCTCAAGTCGGATGCGACCTTGTACCTGGTTCAGGCAGTGGAAGCATTGGAACACCATCAGCCATTCTTTACGAAGACGGTATCCGATATCCTGGTGTCCTCGTATCTCGCGAAATCGGATGCCTCGCCGAGCATACTGACGGCGCGGGAAACGGCAGTCGTCAAACTGATTGCGGAGGGACACAGCAACAAGGAAACCGCAGCGATCCTGGGGCTCAGCGAGAAAACGGTTGAAAGCCACCGTTCCGCTTCCATGCGCAAGCTCGACGCCAAATCAACCGCCGCGCTCGTTCGGTATGCGATCAGAAACCGGCTCATTGAAGCATGACCTGTCGAAAAAGCGAAACATGAAGTATCACACTCCAGGACCAACCCCGTCCCTTGGGCTTCCACGCTTCGGCGTACCTGCCCTGCTGTTGTTCGCCCTTGTATTGGGTGGATGCGCCGGCCACGCCAGGGGTGTCATGGCCCCCGTTCTCACCACAGGAGCGACCGGCGGGTCAAAAGTGGACATGCTCGTCGTGACAAGCCGCGTCCCTTCGGACGATCCTGCTACCTTATTTACGGGCGAGCGCAGTCCACGGCCCTATCTGAACGAAATCACTGTTTCGATTCCTTCTGACAAGTATCGCAAGGCCGGCAGCGTCCAGTGGCCCAAGCGGCTGCCGCCGAATCCGGAAACCGAGTTTGCAGTTACCAACGTCAGGCAGCTGAATTCCGTCGAGGATGGCCGGTCCTGGTTCCGGAAGCACACCGTTGGCGGCCATGCCCTGGTTTTCGTCCATGGATTCAACAATCGCTACGAAGATTCCGTGTTTCGCTTTGCCCAAATCGTTCACGATTCCGGCGCGCAAGTGGCTCCAATCCTTTTTACCTGGCCGTCTCGCGCCAGCGTCTTCGATTACAATTACGACAAGGAAAGCACCAACTACTCACGGGTGGCTTTCGAGCAGACGCTGCGTACGCTGGCGAAAGACCCGGACGTCAAGGATATCACGGTCATGGCTCATTCCATGGGGACTTGGCTTGCCGTGGAATCCTTGCGCCAGATGGCAATCCGTGACGGCAGGGTAGCCGCAAAGATTGATAACGTCATTCTCGCATCGCCAGACATTGATGTCGATGTGTTCGCACGCCAATGGACGGAAATGGGCGAGAAACGCCCGCAATTTACTATCTTCGTCTCCCAGGACGACCGGGCACTTGCAGCTTCGCGTTTCATTTCAGGCGACGTGCAACGGCTTGGAGCGATCAATCCGGCGGACGAGCCCTATCGCACCCAGCTTGAAAAAGCCGGCATTACAGTAATCGACCTGACCAAGGTCAAAAGCGGAGACAGGCTCAATCATGGCAAATTCGCGGAAAGCCCGCAGGTCGTACAGCTAATCGGCCAGCGCCTGGTGACCGGGCAGACTTTGACCGATTCGAATGTATCGCTCGGCCAGGGCATAACGGCGGTGGTTGCCGGAACAGTCAGCACGGTTGGAAAGGTAGCCGCTACGACGGTGGCTGCGCCACTGACAGTGCTCGAGCAGCAAAATCAGGCCCCGAAGAAACCCAGCAAACTTGACAGAACTTTGGGAAGCAAGACGCCATCAAGCGAATTGAGCTACTGATTCGTCTATGGTGGACGACCCCAATCACCCCCGGCCCTTTCTCATCGCCCGCGGAGGGCCGTTTTATGACCTGCAACTAAAGGCGAAATTAATTCGCGGCAAGGGTCTCAATCCGGTCGTCCGCGCACTTGTCTTCGTCTCGTTGGCCTGGGGTGTTCCATTGATTCTTAGTGTAGTGGCGGGTACGGCCCTCGGACCACTCGCGGCTCGTCCCTTTCTGCTCGATCCCGGCGCCTGGGCGCGTTTCTTTCTAGCGATCGGCCTCCTCGTTTTGGCGGAAACACAGATTGAAGAGCACCTGCGCGAAAGTGTCCGGCAACTCTTCGACGGGCGGCTCCTCACGCCAAAGTCCCTTGGTCTGGCCAAAGCGGCGGTGGCCAGAGCCCTTCGCCGGCGAAACTCAACGCCGGCCGAACTGATATGTCTGCTGCTGGCACTGCTGGCTTCCGGCGTTCTCTTGATGAATGACCAGAATGGTACATCGTCATCATGGGCGACAACGATCAACGATGCCAGCACATCGCTCAGCCCGGCGGCGTGGTGGTCAATCATCGTCAGCAATACGCTCTTCTGGTTCCTGGTGGGACGTGCTCTGTGGCGGCACATCATATGGTCCCTGCTGTTGCGGGACCTTTCGCGGCTGGAAACCCGGCTCGTCGCCAGTCACCCGGATGGCCATGGTGGTCTTGGGTTCATCGGCAAGTATCCCAACGCGTATGTGCTATTCACGGTTGCCGTGAGTGGCGTCATCTCGGCAGCTGTAACCCACCAGGTCCTGCACGGCACATTCACGGTTTCGGCGCTCAGTACCATCATGGGTTTGTGGCTTGCATTGATATTTGCCTATTTCGGAATTCCGCTCATATGTTTCATGAGATTGCTTTCCGACCTCAAGAAAAAGCTCACTGCTGGCTGCCGCGACCCGCGGAACCGAATACCAGCGGCAGGCCGAGCGGAAAACGCTGGGTAGAAATGTGATCGCGGATGAAGGCAACGTAACCGAGGATGAGATTCCGGACCCCGCAAAGTTCTATGAGGCCGCCAAGAAACTCTCCCCAATGCTGGTGACCAGAGCAACGCTCGTCCCGGTATCTGCGGCTGCGCTATTGCCATTTGCGGCGGCCGGCTTCACGCAGCTTCCCGTCAAGGAACTCATTCCGGTTCTCAAACACCTTCTGCTGTTTTGAAACTGGAGCGCGCTAACCGCCTTTTGTCCCGGTATTGAAAGCATCAGCGTTCTCCTGGAGCCTCTCGGCCAGCATCGTATAGGCAACATAGTATTTATAGATGTTGCCGACGTACTGGACCGTCTCCCTACCCGCTATTGAAGCGGCGGAATTCTCGACATTCCCAAACCACACATTCTGATCAAGGCCCGTGGCGGAACTTGTTCAAGTTCCCCGGACCGGCATTGTAAGCCGCAAATGCCAGCAACTGCCGGTCACGTTCATTCAAACCGGGTTCGTTGATATAAGTATCCATCAGGTAGCGCAGATATTTGGACCCGGTCTCGACGTTGCGGTCTTCGTCCTTTTCGATGCCTACCCCCTGTGCATGTTTGTAAACCTCCGCTCAACGTGCCGGCAGCGCCCATATGTGGATCTGCATCGCGCGCTTATAAGCCAGATCGCTATATCGCTTCTTGATGACGTCCTGACCGGCGGGTGTCCCGAAGCTCGCGGCGATGCCGCCTCTAGTTGGCGGCGTCCGCCACGGGGCGAGGCAAAGGGACGCCCGCCTTGATCAGTCCGGCGGCAAGCTGGTCAATAAGTGCAGGCACATAGTGCCTCGCCGTCATGTCAGCGCGGAAAGACGTCCAGAAATGTTCGCGATAAGAACTCACGCGATGTGCCGCGTCTTTCGCACTCCCGGCTTCCTTCAATTGCCCGGATGCTGCTATCTCAAGAATATTCGCCACATAATTGTCAGAACGTCCCATTTGCTGGACCCGAAGGAGGGCTTCGGCAAATTCTCCGCGCCGGTAGGCATCAAGAGCCAAAGTTAGGCCCGTGTCGGTATTGGGGACGTTTTCGATCATGCCAGCCTTAATGGCCAAACCGGCGCCCTCCGCCCATCTGCCATGGGCAAAAAGCAAAGAACCCAATCGGGCTGGTATGACGCTGTTGTTCGGATTGAGCGACATCGCCCGATACCCGGACGCGAAGGCCGCTTCCATTTGTCCAGTTCGAAACAGGGCCAGCATCTGAGCATAGCTGGCACGATCCGACGTCGGCGCGAGAGTGACAGATCGATTTGCAAGTGCGAGTGCGCGCGCGGTCAATTCGGCCGACACTTCCGGCGCCTCCAACTCCAGGAGTACGATTGCCAGCTCAGCGTTGACGTCAGGATCATTGGGTGCCGCCAGGAGCGTGGCATCGAGGCAAGTCTTGGCTTCCCACAATTCATCGGGGTTGAACTGCTCAACTGCCACAGCAGAACGAAGAATACAGCCATTACCAAAGGTTGGCGCAGTCAGCTCACGTGCCAGTTCAATGCTGTTGATCGCGCCGCGGGTGCCGGCGAACCGGGTCGCAAGGTTCGTGACGAGCTCGCGCCGGACATCGGTCTCTGATTTCTTGTCCACCAAGACCCGTTCGACTCCTGAGTGCAGTGCTTCCCCGGTTACAGGATTGACGATCTGCCACCAGACCGCGCGATCTGCATCTGCTGGGTGGTATTTGAGGATAACGTGATAAGGACTTGTCGTTCGTTGCGCAGAGTTGAACGACAGCGGCCCGGGGGCGGCCTGTGCGGCACCGGCAGCGACAACATCGGGCGTTTGACCAGCGGCAAGCTTGAGTGTCTGGAATTGCGACAAAGCTATCATCAGATAGTCACGGATAAGTCCGGCCTCGATATCTGTCTGGTTACCTGCCAGCTTCATCTCGACTGCGACACTAGGCTTGTCCGAGAATACAGGTGATTTGGCAGAAACCAGCCAAATTGTGACAAAGGCTGCCGCGACAGCGATAACCGAAACGATAAAACTGCGCTTCGAGGCCGTGTTCCACCACCCGGAGTATAATCCCTCAAATCTGGGTTCGTCGGCAGCGTCGACATCATCGAGGTTGTCCCCCTGCGGCGGTGCTTTTGTGAAGACCGGGATATACCTTCCGCGCGGCAATTCTATGCGAACGCTGCCTTCTTCGGCACGGGATTCATAATACTGAGCAAGGGATGCCCTGAGCCTTGTCGCCTCTATGCGGACAATCGGATCAGTCGTGGGGTCAAAACTGGAGGGACGGCCGAAAACGTCAACCGCAATCGTGTACGCCTTTACCGCACCGCCACGCCCTTCAAACATTTCTTTGGCGACAAACCTCAGAAAATTCCTATTGCGCTCCGTCGAATGGAATTGTGAGTCGGCAAGGAGCCTGTCCAGCTCCATCTGAGCCTCCAGCTCTGTAACCCCTTCCGTTTCCGGTAGGTCGACATTCGCGTCAACTTCCATGGCAGAACCCCGCAATTTTCATCCCAGGATACAATCGAACGGAACGTTCCGCGACGCCATAGGGTGAACACCCTAGGTTGTAGCGGAATTGTACTGATACGTTTAATTTACGTCTCGCAAGTTCAGATCATCTTAGCGCGCATGCAAATGTCGATGACCTCTCCCTCGAGATCTGAACACAGCGTTTCGTATTCGGCAATAAGTTTCAGATCGTCGGAGCCATTTCGCCGCAAACGATCGAGTGTGGAGCTTGCTTCGTCAAATGCATCACACAAGCTCAGCAGGGTGGGATTTCGGGCGCTGAGCATCTGCAACCGTCCACGCATTGCGGGCAGTTTGAGCATCAACTTCCAGAGTCCCCGTTGCTCTGACGCCGTCGACATCGCCTTAATTTTGAACCTGCTCCTGGTTAATCGGTTCGGATTGTGAACATACGCACAAAGTACACAAATCGATGACAGCGGATTTGTGCACCCACCAACATGCAATAATGTCCAATAGGGTGTTGCTTGGGAGTACGTTACGGTAAACGCCATGTCGTATCTTGGTTCGACAGGGCGGATACGGGAATTATATTGAAGTATTTTCGTTAGATGTCCGCTCGCATGAGCCTCTTGCCTGCCTGATCCAGGTGACGGATTTTGTCCAATTCGCGTTACTGTTACGTACTCGCTTTAAATCGCAACGCGCGACGTGCCGGTCCAATGTCAGCGGTGGCAGAGTGATTGCGCTCGGCAAATACTATTTCGTCGTGATCTGACCAAACGATACAGCATTGATCCTGCCGTCTTCCAGTCTGTAGACAAGCGCCTGCAACGTCGTAAACCCATTATTATCCGGTCCAGCTTCATTCGAATACCGAATGATCCCGTCTTTCACCGATGTGCCAAAAGCGCTCTGTAAATCTTGTTCACGGTCTTTCAAGCCAGGTACCGGGAGCATCCATACGGTGAGTGTCTCAGGTCCCTGCGAACAACCCGACCGCGCCGTATCGCTTTCCTCCGCCGCCACCATCGTCAGGAGACGCTTCGAACCGCTGCCTTCTCCATTGGAAATGAACCAAAGGTTCGAGGCGTGACCGTCGAGCGCCACCTGAAAACACAACCAGCTCGCCGCCCCCGTTCCTGCACCGCGTGTTCGGATTTCGCCTCCGAACTGTTTCTGGATCTCATCCAGAGCGGTCCGACCGAATCCGATGTCGAGTGTATCGGCCTTCACCCGGTTATCGAAAGGCCTTGGAATGGGATGGGAGGTCGCTTTGGCAGCTCCACCGGATAGGACAAGCGAGGGAAAGCCGGACAGCTTTACATCGTCGGCCCGGGCCTGCTGGAACAAGAGCAAACTTGCAATGAATGTAATGACAGAGATGATCGGGAAACGTGTCGCACTCATCCAGGGCTCCTGTTGATTAGTTTGAGGATTCCGATCTTTGATCAATCCTGGAGGAGAACGAAGTACTTAACTGTTACGGCAGCAGTTTTATCCGAACTCGCGTCACGCGCGATGTGCATCGATTCTGGAACCGCCTGCCCCGTCCAGTTTCACATCCTCACCCCTTGAACAGCCGTTTGTAACCGTAACGTACTTCAGTTGGCGCCCCTTCTTATTGATGCTGGACCAGACGAATTCGGAGGCGAGACAGGATGACAGCTATAATCCGGCGGGAGACCCTCAAGGAGCCGTCCGTTTCCGAGGACGGGCTCGTCTGGATACCCGGGAAAACCTTCACGATGGGTTCGGACAAGCACTACACCGAGGAAGCGCCTGCCCATCCGGTCGAAGTCGATGGTTTCTGGATTGACGAAACCCCCGTCACCAACCGTCAGTTCATCGAATTCGTCAAAGCTACAGGATATGTCACGCTCGCAGAAAAAACGCCCGATCCGACGGACTATCCCGGCGCATTGCCTCATATGCTCAAGGCCGGATCGCTGATGTTCGATCCGCCAATCCGTCCTGTCACAAGCCCCGACATCACCCAGTGGTGGACATTCAAATTCGGTGCCGATTGGAGACACCCATATGGACGCCGAAGCGACATAAGGGGCAAGTTCGAGCATCCCGTTGTCCATGTCGCCTTTTGCGACGCCAAGGCTTATGCTGACTGGGCGGGCAAGGATTTGCCAACGGAGGCCGAGTGGGAACTCGCCGCACGCGGCGGGCTGGTCGACGCCGAGTTTGCTTGGGGTGACGAGATGACGCCCGGAGGGCGGCTAATGGCCAACACCTGGCAAGGCATTTTCCCCCATCACAACCTTCGCTCCCAAGGCGATGACCGAACATCGCCCGTCCGTAGTTTCCCATCAAACGGATATGGCGTTTACGACATGATCGGAAATGTATGGGAGTGGACGGGCGATTTCTGGTCGACCCGCCACCCCGAACCCGCGGCAAAAGCTTGCTGCATTCCCGTCAATCCCAGGGGTGGAGCGATGGACTCCAGCTACGATCCAGCCCAACCGGAGATTCGCATTCCACGGCGTGTACTCAAGGGCGGGTCGCATCTTTGTGCGCCGAACTACTGCCGGCGCTATCGTCCCGCCGCCCGCCATGCAGAACCGGAAGATACGTCCACAAGCCACGTCGGTTTCCGCTGCGTCAAGCGGCCGTAGCCCAACCAAGCGAGCGTCTTCGATGAGCAGTATTGCCAAGTCGGTGACCGCCAAGGCGGCGCGAAGTTCGTTCGGCGCGAGAACCGCATCGCCGTCTTCGGCAATGATGGTACACGTTCGAAAATTGAGTTATCCGGCGTGGTTCTCAGCCACGAACCTTTACCGATATCGTCGTCCCTTTTCTGCCCGTGGATATATCGAGCAATCCATCGAGCGGACGCAAGCGTGCCTCCATGCCGGAAAGACCGACGCCTATGTATTTGCGGTTGCGGCGTTCAATACCAACGCCGTCGTCTTTCACCGTGAGCGAAAGCATGGAGCTGGAGTCGCTTCCCTGCCGAACAAGCCTGATCGTCGCGGTGCGAGCCCGGGAATGCCGGTAGATATTGGTCAGCGCTTCCTGCACGATACGGAAAATAGCCAGCTCCACGCCAGGCGGCGGTCTCTTCGTCCCGATTTCGGGCGAAACCCGCAATTCAATTTCCAGCCCACTGCGCTCCTCAAAGCCAACGACGAGAAGTTCCAAGGCATTGGGTAGCCCGGACTCGTCAAGCATCGGCGGATGCAGCAGGTATGAAAGTGTTCGCAGTTCCTCATTGCTTTGAGATATGAGTTCCGCCGTGCGCGCCAACGCCTTGGACGTTTCGTCATCGATATCGCGCATGCGGGATTTCACATTTGCCAGTTCCATGGCTGCGCCGATGAGGTGTTGTCCGGTGGAATCGTGCAGGTCCCGTGCGATCGAGCGCCGTTCATCATCTTGCGATACCAGAACACGCTCACTCACTTCCCGGAGAGACTCGTTCGAATACACCAGCGCAATCGATCGGCGGCGTGCGAGCCATGCCGTCGCCATGAAGGCCGCGAGGGCTGCTGCCAGAACAGCTCCGTAAACCCGAATCGACTGCCGCCACCCGGAAAGCAGCTTGCCCTCGTCTATGCCATAACTCACATAAAACGGAAACTCCTCGACCTTCCGGTAGGCCACCAGGCGGTCGTCTCCTTCTGTCGATGAAATATTCTGAATGACGCCCGCATCGGGATGTTCGGACACCGCATCGGGGAACCAGGGGGGCACTGCGGTGCTTCCTTCCAGGAAAGGAACATTTACGATCACTTTTCCATTGTCGCGCAGGAGTTGAGCAACGTCCGATGGCGAGGCCGCTCCCTTGAACAGTCTGGAGAAATATTCGATCGGCATTGTTATCAGTATCAAACCTTCAAACTTCCCGTCGGGTCCACGCAATGACTTGCTCATCGTCAAGGACGGCTTGCCGTAAACGCGGCCAATCAATGGCTCGCCGATGAAAGTCGCATCCGAGGGATTGTCACGATGGAACCGGTAGTAATCCCGATCGGTGACGCTGAACGATTTTGCCGGAAAACCCTCGCTATAGGACACCAGGGAGCCGTCCTGGTTGACGAGAGCGATGACACCCGAATGCTTCAGATATTGCTTCTGTGTCGCCAACAGCTTCGATACCCGTTCCGAGGCAATAATTTCAGGCCAGGGCATCGGATCGATCTCCGACGCAATGTTCTGCAAGACCATGTCATTCGCCTCGAGTAACTTGCTGACATAGGCCTCCAGTAGCGCCGTCTTCTGCCTCAGCTGGATCTTGGACTGCGAAATCATGCGGTCCCTGCTCTCAAAGACACCAACAACGAACACCATGACGATGGCAGCGACGGCGAGAAGCAGAAAAAAGCCCGTAGGGCAGTAAGGACGAAGCGCGCGCGTTCATCACAGTGTTGCCGGACAGGCTCTTTCCGTCGGGGAAGATCAGGCCAAAGCGGCGCAAAAGTGCCGGAGCGAGCACCCAGTTCCAGCGATCACCGTATCTGCGCAGAATATTCAATGGCCGCCCCCGACGCAGCAAGCGAACACTCCGGTGTTCAAGTTCTTGCACTTCTCTTCCAATATTCCCCAGAGGAGGAACTGAACATAGTATAACAGTGTTACATATTTTCCCTATCCGCGCATCGGGCTCTTCCTGGCCGGGTTGGCGCGACTGTCATGCCCCCTGGGGGACGTCGCCAGACGGCCGGGACATGCGACACGACCGGACCTGTCGATCCGGGTCTATTGCACGGGGCGGATTTTGGTTGTTTATCCATTGGAATGAAATAGGCTGGTAACCCTAATCAACAAGGAAGCTCATTGCAGACACCACCGACACGCGCCCTACCCGTTACGATATTCCGGAATTATTCGGGGGCAGAGTTGTGGGCGGATGGCGCGGTTCATATTGTCGGCGTCATTCTCGCCGTTATCGCATCGACGACCCTGCTGACGATCGTACTCAATCAACCAGCCGGAGGCACATCGGCGGCAACCGCGATCTATCTTGCAACGCTCGTTCTCTCGATGGCGCTTTCCGCGGCCTACAATATATGGCCGATTTCCCCGGTGAAACGCTTGTTGCGGCGTTTCGACCATTCAGCGATCTATCTGCTTATTGCTGGGACATACACGCCGTTCATGGCCAAGAGCGGTACCTGGTGGCTCCTCTCCGGTGTATGGGTGATTGCGGTGGCCGGGATCATGTTGAAAATTCTGAAACCAGACAGATTCGACAGGCTGTCGATCGGACTTTATCTCGCGCTGGGCTGGAGCGGTGTTGCTGCCTATCATGAACTGGCGGGGGCCCTTTCAGCTTCGGTACTCTGGCTGATACTCGCCGGCGGCATGGTCTATTCGTTGGGCGTCATCTTCCACGTGCTTGAACGCCTGCCGTTTCACAATGCGATCTGGCACGCTTTCGTCCTCATCGCGGCCGGCATACACTTCGCCGCCGTTTATTCCCTGGTTGTCTGATTGAAGCGGCTATAGACCCTCGACAGACCTTCACTGTGTATTGACTGTAGGCGTTACGCCAGAATTATCCGGCGCACTGAAAGGCATCGTAAATACCTGACCGCCAATGCCTTCCGCCAGTCCTGAGGAAAAAGTCAGCGGCGTACAGGCGCTCAGTGCGTTGATGGCAGACTCAATAAATTGCTGGCGCGCTTTGTCGTCGCCTTCGACATTGATGTTGGTGGGCCGAGGCTTACCAAACAGACTTCCATCACGCTTGAAACTGAAACTGAGCGTCACGGTGCCCTTCAAACCTGATGGCGCGGTCCAGCAGGTATTGATCGCACGTCCAACATCAGCCATGGTTTTGAGGGGTTCAGCGAAAGAAGGGGTCATCAGCGAGCCCAACATGAAAATCGTCACGGTGAGTATGACATCTTTCTTCATCTCGATTCTCCTGCCTATCAATGCTCCCAACAAGGAATTGGCCACAGCATTGAGCGCCACCAGCGTCGCCGATGCAAACGATTCAGCCAAACGCGGTAAACGGGCACATGCCTGGGGCGGGCCGCGCGATCACGCGGCTCGCCATTTCATTCGACATTACAGACCGTTGGCTTTCAAAATCGCCGGGGCGTTTTCCTTTGTAATCGCTTCCGTTTCAAGGACGATCTTCTTTTCAACTTTTTCTCCAGCCAGCACTTTCAGCGCTTGGCGCAGTCCTTCGGCCCCGGGCGTCGGGTAGAGGAATGTCGCTGCGAGCTCACCTTTGTTCACCCATTGCACACCTTCATTGGGAAGACCGTCCACCCCGATGAAAAGTATATTCTTTTCCCGGCCCGCATCCTTCGCCGCAAGATATGCGCCATAGGCCATCGGGTCATTGTGGCCGTAGACCATCGTTATGTCCTCATGGTTGCGCAAGGCGGTTGCCATGATGTTATAGGCCTGATCCTGCTTCCAGTCGCCCGATTGCTTGTCGAGCAAATACTTGATGCCTGGCTCTGCATCGGTATATTTGTGAAAGCCATTGCTCCGGTCATGACTGGCCTGCGTTCCAAGGCCGCCCCATATCTCGACGACCGTGCCCTTGGCTTTGCCCTTGCCGCCGAGGAGATCGACGGCATATTTGCCGGCTGCCTCCCCGATGACGACATTGTCTCCACCAATCCACTGCGTGAACTTGTCGGTATCGACGTTGCGATCGAGTACAATGACCGGAATCCCGGCATCCATGGCTTTCTCGACAACGCCGGTGAGACCAGCCGATTCCTTGGGTGAAATCAGGATGGCATCCACTTCTTGCCGAATGAAATTCTCAACGTCAGCCACCTGTTTTTCCGTCTTGTCCTGGCCATCCGCGACCAGCAATTCGACATTGGCGTGTTTCTTGGCCTCGGCCTCCAGATCCTTGTTGAATTGGACACGCCAGGGCTCCACGGTTGTCGTCTGGCTGAAGCCGATCACATATTTGTCCTTGGCGTCTGCGGTGGGGACGTTGAATGCGAATGGGGCAATTAGCGCGGTTGCCATGGCCCATTTGGCAAGTTGTCTGCGAGTAATGCTCATTGTCTCTCTCCCTTGTGTTTTCTTTGTTATGCGACTCACTCACCGTGCCGCTGTCGATCGACTTGCTGGTTTTGCACGGATCTATCGGGCTGATTGCGTACCCTGAGTTGGGACAGGAAGAACAACCATCCGCTTGAACGCCGTTCCTGGAGCAATACGGCCACGATGATGATGACGCCCTTCAAGACGAGCTGGGTGTTACTGTCGATGTTGTTGAGCTGGAGAATGTTGCTGAGAAAGCCGAATATCAGAACACCGACCAGCGTTCCGATCATCGATCCTCGTCCGCCCATGAGGCTGGTGCCGCCGATAACAACGGCTGCAATGGCATCCAGCTCGAGTCCCATGCCCGCATCGGGCTTCCCTTGACGATACTGTGCGACATAGAGAATACCGGCAAGTGCTGCGAGATAGCCCGAAATGGCGTAGACGGTGATTTTAACCCGCCACACTGGGACACCTGCCAGGCGAGCGGCTTCCTCGTTGCCGCCGATAGCGTAAACGTAGCGCCCAAACTTTGTAAACTTCAGGACGACCCAAAACAGGACAATAATGCCGGCAAAGATAACACCCGGAACGGGCACGATTCCGAATATCAGCGAGCGTAGAGCTTCGAAGTTCTCCGTCGCGTTGCTGCCCGTATAGACGGGCCAGACGGCCGTATTCTGGCCCGCGGTAAGGCGTGCTATTCCCAAACCCGCAACCATCATCGCGAGCGTTACAATGAATGGCTGCAGGCGTCCTCCGACAATGATCAGTCCATTCACGGTGCCAAGCATGAACCCGACGGCGGGCACCACGAGAAGTACCAGCAGCACACCGGCTTTCGCGTCGGAACTCGACGCTATCCAAAGAGCAATGGCGAAAGCCGCTACGAGTACAAGGATCGCGGCGACCTTTGAATTGGCCGGCGGGTTGTCATGGGTGGAATTCGTAAAGCGGCTTTGCAGCTTGAGTCCGAATGCAGCCACGCCAAACAGAAGCAGGAAAGCCAGAAGGAAAACGGCGGGAACGCCAAGAAAATAGGCAGCAGACCACCCCTCATTGGTCAGGAGCATCGCGCAAACCACTGATCCCAAGGCAAGGACGGATCCAACCGACAGATCGATCCCGGCGATCAGGATAACCAGCGTCATCCCGACAGCGGTGATGCCGGTGACCGAAATCTGACGGAAAACGTCCGACAGATTTCCAAACGAAAGAAAGATGTTATTGCCTTTTGATGAGACGGGTGAAGAAAGCACGCCCACAAGGAACAGCAGGGCGAGGCCCCAATAGAGCTTAGTCGCCTTCAAGACGTATTTCAGCCGTTCCATGCCGCTCGATGATCGCATGATTTTCTCGCCCGTACCGGTCATGCAGCTTCTCCCGCAAGCGCATTGCCCAACGGCGTCGCCAGCTCCATCACCCGCTCCTCGGAAAACTCACGACTCTCGACGATGCCAGTCGCCCTGCCCTCGCACATCACAAGAATACGGTTTGAAAGCGCGAGAAGTTCCGGCAATTCCGAACTTACCATGACGATTGCGGCGCCGGAATCCGCGAGCTTCTTGAGAAGGTCATAGATTTCGTCCTTGGCGCCAACGTCGATGCCCCGTGTCGGTTCATCAAGCAGCACAACGCTCGGTCTGGTTTCCAGCCACTTGCCGAGAACAATCTTCTGCTGGTTTCCGCCACTCAGCTCATCGATCCTCTGATCGGGTCCTTGGCAACGAACCCGCATCGCCTTTATCATCCGGTTGGCAACGGCGTTCTCCCGAAATCTGGTTATCCAGCCGAGTGGTGCAATCCATGGAAGGGAAGGCAAGACGGCATTCGAACGAATATCGGAATGCATCAACAGCCCCGTTCCCTTGCGGTCCTCGGTCAGGAATGCAATGCCTTTGGAGACAGATCCGCGCGGTGTAAGTGATTGGGCATGGACGCTGACCCCTCTATGCCGGATCGAGCCCGAGCGTTTGCCGATCGCCGCTCCAAAAATGAGCTCCAGCACTTCAGTCCGGCCAGAGCCAAGCAGACCGCCTACGCCTAGGATTTCGCCAGCACGGAGATCGAAGCTCACATCGTTGACAACGCTGTGGATCTCGTCCGCGAGAGTTGGGCCTTTGCAGGCCGAGATTGCGTACGGACAAGACGACCGGATTATCGGAAACTGACGATTTGGCTTCCTGCTTTTTGAGTTCGCGCCCCACCATCATGCGAATAACATCACGCTCGCTGATTTCACCGGAATGCCGCGTCGCAATGAAATTGCCATCACGCAATACCGTGATCTTGTCGGCGAGAGCGAAGACCTCGCTCATGCGATGTGAAATATAGACGATCGCAACGCCTTTACGGGCGAGCGCGCGTACAAAGCTTGCAAGCCTCTGTGCTTCAGCTTCCGACAAGGCGGAGGTCGGCTCATCAAGGACGAGCACATCCGCATTCAAGGAAAGAGCGCGCGCAACTTCGACCAACTGCTGCTCGCCCACACGAAGATTCTCAACATCTGCGCGCGGATCGATATCAATTCCGAACTTCGCGAGAATGTCGGCACTCCGCGCTTCGATCTCTGCATAGTCGATGAACAAACCGGCCTTAAGCGGCTCCCGTCCGAGAAAGATATTTTCCGAAACACTCAGGCTTGGAATAAGGTTGAGTTCTTGATGGATGATCGCAATACCATTGCGTTCCGCCTCTTTCGGAGTCGCAAAATCGACCTCACGACCGCGAACGGTCATTTGCCCGCTGGTACGGCGATGAACGCCGCTCAAGACTTTCACGAGTGTCGATTTTCCTGCGCCGTTCTCACCCATGACCGCATGGATTTCACCCGCATGGATATCAAGATCGATGCTTCTCAGCGCTACCACGTGAGCAAAGGATTTGCTGATCCCACGCAACGATACGATTGGGAATTGGCTGTCCAAAATGCTCCTCCCAAAACATTCTTTCCAGTTAGCGTGTAACATGTTAGATGTTATTGAGGCAGAGTCAATCGGTTGAGTGGCGATCGATTTTCGGCAGTGGAAACGGTATTCTTGGGGGTGACTGGATCTTGCAGCTTCGTTCTTCGAGCAGGAACTACAGGGAGCAAAAAGTCGTCTCGGTCACGCGCAAGGACCAAGTCTATACGATACTGCGACAGGCGATCATTTCATCGCAGCTCTCCCCCGGAGAGGCCATCCGCAAGGAACTCGTGGCCTCACAGCTCGGTGTTTCACGAACGCCCGTGAGCGACGCGATCAACCGCCTGGCCGATGAGGGTCTGGTCGAAATTTATCCCCAAACGGGAACCTTTGTAGCAAGACTTTGGCTGGATAAGATCGAAACCGCGCAATTTGTGCGCATGGCCCTCGAAACAGCAGCGATCCGCCGAACCGCCGAGCGCAGCACACCAGAACTCCTGGCCCGCCTGCGACAAAATCTGGAGCGCCAAAGGAAAGCCGCGGACAGGCTTGATTTTGAGCAGTTCTACGAACTTGACGAAGCAATGCATGACATGATCTGTGATGCCGCGGGATTGGCAGGTCTACGTGAGATCGCTTCGAAGGAGCGGAGCCAGATCGATCGCGTCAGACGGCTCCTGCTCCACTATGAGACGCGCATGATCGAGACCCTGATCGAGCATGAGGCAATCATTACTGCTATTGCAGAGAAGGACGCAAATCGGGCCGCCAAGGCAATGGAGACCCACATCTCTCAAATGGGCAAACTGCTTCTGCATCTGCGCGAAAAGCGTCCGGAACTTTTCGGGAGTTAAGAATCGACTAGCCGTGAAGATCGCGAGCAATCGCGGGGCCCACACTCAGGTTTTGAAACACGGCCTCGAAACCGCCCCGTTCTGGCGAGCAGGCCATGACGCCCACTAGAGCGTCGGCGCTCGAAAACGGCGCCAGACGGGCGAGCTGCCACGGCGCCCCGTTAACTGAAAATTGCACGCGAACCGCATTGTCATGTCGCGTCAAACGCACCGCGACTTCGTCGTCCTTGCCCGAACCGTGCAGGGGGATGACTGACCAGTCCGACGTGCCGTTTGTGACGACCACGCTGAAATGCATCAGTCCGTCCGTGTATTCAATGCCGGTCTTGATCCAGTTGCGTTGATCAATTCGCAACATGAGTCCAGCTTGGTCGTAGAGTTGCTGATAGTCACCCCGGACAGTTGCGCTGGCGGTAAAATCACCGCTGACTGGCGTCAGATAAGCGTGACCGTTGTCACGCTGAAATCCGTAGAACGTTTCCTGCCAGAAATCGGTCTTTTCGTCTGTCGTAAGCCTGAGCTCCAGCGTGTCGCCGCTGAATGTAACAGGTTCGTTCAACCAGCTGAAGTTCTTGCCCATTTCCCCATCCTCAGTTTGCCTCACTCGGCGCATCTTTATCGACATTGCGGTCTCTCACAAATCGAAACGCTCCTTGGCCAAGGTCAGCCTTTCGGTCGTCCGACTTTCGATAGCAGGACAACAGGGAGAATTCCGATAACGACGATCGCGAGGGCGGCGATCGCGGCTTCTTCGTAGGTGCCCCTCGCCGCCTCCCCATAGAGTTGAGTTGCAAATGTCTCGAAATTGAGCGGACGCAGAAGGAGTGTCGCGGGCAGTTCCTTGACGCAATCGACGAATACCAGCAGCCCCGCCGCCGTCAGAGCTGCTTTCGAAAGCGGCAAATGAACATACCTGAAAGTGCCTTCGGTTGTTTGGCCGAGTGTCCGTGCAGCATGGTCGAACGATTGCGGAATGCGCGCCAATCCTGCTTCAGTCCCACCCGCGGAAATCGCCAGAAACCTTGCGACATAAGCATAAATGAGTGCAGCGCCAGACCCCATGAAAACAAGACCTGCAGATATGCCGAACCAGGCAATGGTGGTTTTGTCGATGAAACGATCAAGACTGCCGACAACGACCAGAACCCCGATGGCGATCACGGTTCCGGGAGCAGCATAGCCCATCGTTGAAAGCCTGTAGAACCAGGTCGCGGATGGTCCTGGCCGCAGTCGCACCGCGTAGGCGACGATAAGACCCAATATGACTACGATAACCGTCGCAGTGGCCGCGAAAACAATCGTATTTGCCGCATCGTCCAGGAATCGAGATGACACGCCCGCAAACCGGAAGCGTTTCCAAGCATGAGTTACAAGGTAGCTGGCAGGGGCAACAAATCCGATGAGTACCGGAAGGGAGCCGAGACCAAATAGCAGCAGGCCTTTTATCGCCGTCACTTTATGCGGTTCAAAATAGCGGCTGCGTTGCGCACTGATCGAATAGCGCTGTTCTCGCCGGGCCCACCGCTCGAGCGCGATGAGCGCCACCACCACGCACAGCAGCGAGAGCGCAATCTGCGCGGCACCGGGCAGATCCGACCGCGTAACCCATGTCGTATAAATTGAAACTGTCAGGGTGCGAACACCGAGGAACTCGGAGGCTCCGATATCATTCAGCGCTTCCATGAGAGCGAGACTGATTCCTACGGCAATCGCCGGGCGTGCAAGCGGCAGAGCCACGTGCCAGAAGACACTCCGCCTTGACACACCGAGGGTTCGTGATGCCTCGATCAAATTGGCTGTTTGCGTCAAGAACATCGCACGTGTTGGAATATAAACGTAAGGGTACAGCACAAACCCAAGCAAGATGATGCAGCCGGTTATAGAGCGGATATCCGGAAGCCGGAACTCGCGCGGATTTGTATAGCCGAGGAGCCAGCGAATCGTCCCTTGTAGAGAGCCTATCGGGTGCAAGATATCGAGGTAGGCATAAGCGATGATGTAGGTCGGCACCGCCAGTGGAAGCAGCAGCGCCCATTCCAGAATACCACGCCCGGGAAAGTCATAGGCAGTGACCAACCAGGCGGTAGTCGTACCGAGAATGGCGGCCAGCAGACCAACCCCGCAAAGGAGCATCACGGTGTCAGTCAGTGCCGTTGGAAGGACATTTGTGAGAAGATGAGACCATAAACCGGCAGAGCCCTGCATCGCCTGATACACGAGGGCCAAGACCGGCATCGTGACCAGAATGGCCACCATCCCAGCTGACAAAAGCCAAGCCGTTCCAGCACGACGGTACGGCCGGCTTTTGGTTGGGACAGGCGTCAAGTTTGCTTCCATTTGCGGACGTAAGAGAAAAGGGCACCCGCGGTCGAGCTCCCTCCGGTCATCAATTGTCGAAGCCGACCTTGTCGACCAATTCGCTCGCCTGTTTGCGATGCTTGACTACCTCAGTCAATGGCGTTGGATCGATCTCGAGTTTGCCGAGTGAGGCAATGATCGGATCTGTCGCTGCTCCGGCCTTTACCGGGTATTCGAAGTTCGCCTCAGCATAGATCTTCTGGGCCTCATCGGAAACGAGATATTCCAGCAGCTTGATGGCTTCTTCTTTGTTGGGGGCATGCTTGGCAACTGCAGCGCCGCTGATATTGACCTGCGTGCCTCCATCTTTGAACGTCGGCAGAATGACCTTGATGGCGTTGCCCCAGGCAACCTGTTCCTCACCACCCTTGCCCGAACGCATCAAGCCAACATAGTAAGAGTTGGCAACAGCCATATCACAAATACCGCCTAGAATATCCTTGGCGCCGTCGCGATCGCCTCCAGCGGCTTTGCGTGCGAGATTTGCCTTTACGCCTGCCAGCCACTTTTCCGTTTCTTCAGCACCATGATGGGCGATGTAGTCAGCAAAAAGCGCAGTGTTGTAAGGGTGCTGGCCCGAACGTATGCAAATTTTCCCCTTCCACTTCGGATCAGCGAGGTCTTCATAGTTGAAGGATGCGAGGTCAAGGTCCTTCGCCGCATAGAGCACCCGTGCGCGTGTCGACAGCGCGAACCAGTTACCTTGCGGATCACGCAGTTGCGCAGGTATCGATCTCGATCAGCACAGCGGAAGTGACTGGCTGGGTGACACCTTTTTCTACAAGGTCGACGAGATTGCCGGCGTCTACGGCCATAAGTATATCAGCCGGTGAGCTTTCGCCTTCCGATGCGACGCGCTCCGCAAGACCGTCCTTCAGGAAAACGGTATTGACCGCGATACCTGTGGAGTTCTTGAACGAGTCGAGCAGCGGCTGGATCAATCCGGGCTCCCGTGTCGTATAGATATTGACTTCAGCGGCGAATGCCGTGCCTCCGGCCAAAACAGCCGATCCTGCAAGCAGTATGGATTTAACGATGGAAAGTTTGTTCATTCGACCCCCCTTACCTTTGAAATGAGCACGGCAGTGCTGGAACATAATAGAGTAAAATAGTCAAGTTTTCACTGGTTCAACCAATCATAAAGATTTGATCACCAACAGGTCGACAGGTTTAAATTCAGTGTGCGCTGAATGCCAAAAGGCTTTCGGCCCGAATTGTTAGCCAGATGGTATTGGTAGTGGCCGGAAGCCGCATCATCGTGCGTACCAACAGTGGCTCGGACAAACCTTCGACCTGAACGGTCAATTGTTCCACCTCCCCGAGAAAAAGGCGGCCCGTAATACGCCCCGGGATATGTCCTTTGTCTTGGCCAACCGAAATCGCTTGTGGACGTATATATGCAATGGCCGCGCTGCCCTCGGCCAGTGTAGCTTCACATGAAAATTCCCCTATCGCCGTCTCGATACGCCCATTCCGGTATGTGCCGGGAACCTTGTTGAAGGCGCAAAAGAAGTCGGCTGCGTAGCGACAATTCGGGCGATCGTGGAGATCATACCCGGTTCCTGTCTGCACGATCTGGCCTTTTCTCATCAGAACGATCCGGTCGCCTGCTGAAAGCGCTTCTTCAGGATCATGCGTAACCATGATGACCGTCGTTCCAAGTGCTCGCAGCAGGGTCAGGGTTTCATCGCGCACCTTTTCCCTGAGGCCCCGGTCCAGGCTCGAAAACGGTTCGTCCATGAGCAGGATGCTGGGGCTGGGTGCCAACGCGCGCGCGAGTGCAACGCGCTGCTGCTCACCGCCAGATAGCATATGCGGGTAGCGTTTCATCAGCGGATACAAGCCAACGCGATCAATCATTTCCGCCGCGCGTTCGCGGGCTTCCTTTTTTGGCAGCCCCTTGAGCCCGAAGAGAACATTCTGTTCAGCGGTCAGATGCGGAAACAGTGCATAATCCTGAAACACGAAGCCAATGTTGCGGGCTTCAGGTTCAACAAATCGACTGGGTCCTGCAATTTCCTCATCCTTTAACAGCAGCACGCCACTGTCAGGCGTATCGACACCGGCAATGATTCTCAGGAGGGAAGACTTTCCGCAACCCGACTGACCCACCAGACAGATTATTTCACCCGGAACGATCGCAAGGGACACATCGCGCAGCGCCTCGGTAATGCCAAAGCGCCTGCAGATGTTGTTAAGTTCCAGCACTGCATTTGCTGGTTTTGAAGCAACCGTTCCGTCCATTTTCAATCGTTACCAGATTCTGAACTTTTCTGTTTTCATTTCTTGATCGCGCAAATCAGGTTTGAAGTCAAAAAAAGCGTGCAAGAGGATTTGGTATCCGAAGCACCTGTATAGTCGCGGTGACAGGATACGAAGCATGCTCGACACTCATTTATGATAAGATTTGTCAACTTACACAAGAATTAAGTCAGTGATACTCAAGGAAGTGAAGGCTGGTGCGCAGCCGGCGCGTCAACCGTTCATCTCGCTGTCAAGCTCGTGAGCCACCATGATGCCACGGTGCGATCTCGCATCGGTTTCATCCTTCCGCCCATGAACGCGCCAACTGTGACGGATTTCTTATGCCCCAGCCCACCAAACCATCCCTCGCCCGATACGCAGCAGGTAACAACTCCAGCGCTCCTCGCCACTTGGGAACGCGCTATGACAGGAACGGCAATTTTCTGCAGGAGCCCGGCAACACGGTTGTCTGCCATCTGATCAATGGGTCCGCATCCGAACGGGCAGTCCTTGAAGTGCGCGACCGCATTATGTCGATGCCTGACGCCAACAAACTGACTTTTACACCTGTATCCAGCCTCCACATGACGCTGTTTCAAGGCATCATCGAATATCGGCGCGCCCTGCCCTACTGGCCCGATAATGTACCCCTCGACACCGGCATCGATGAGATGACGGATCTCTATCTGAAACGCCTGCAGGGATTTGAAGGCGCCGGGTCATTCCGCATCAAGGTGATTGATGTCACGCCAGCAGGACTTACGGTCAAGGGAGCCGCCCCGGAAGACGAACGAACCATCAGGGCCTGGCGTGAGGCGCTATCAATGCAATTTGGCTACAGACACCCAGACCACGACGCATATGTTTTTCACATTACCTTCGCCTACCTCATCGATTGGCTGTCGGATGACCGCTTACCTGCATGGCAGGATCTGTTCGATGATTGCCTGGAATTGCTCGATCGCGAAGCTCCCGTCATTGAAATTCATCCGCCGGCCTTTTGCAGGTTCAATGACATGAATCACTTCGAAGAGTTGTTGATACTGGGCAATAGGCGCCTGGAAACCTCTGAAATGAGCATTGCAAAGTAGGGCAAAAGTATCGTGCAAATTCACGGCACGATCATCTCCGGAAAGCGAAGAATTGAAAGGGGAAAGGCGCGGCATGTGTGTGTTCAGCAGCTCGAGCGAGGGCTAGGATATGCAGCGTGCGTTTCCAGCCGGGCAAAGCCTGTGATAGACGAGGGTTAAATGCAATAAGTCCTGGAAAGAACCATGCGCCGCTTTCTGCCTGACACTTTCACCATCATGCTGATCGCCACGGTGATCCTCGCCTCGTTCTTTCCAGTCAGCGGCGTTGCAGCGGATTATTTCGGTTTGGCGACAAAGGTTGCCATCGGCTTGTTGTTTTTCCTGCACGGCGCGCGCTTGTCGCGTGACGTTGTCATTAAAGGTTTCCTCCATTGGAAACTCCACCTGACCATCCTTGCTGCCACCTTCATACTTTTTCCGGTGATCGGCCTTTGCGCGGGGGTTCTGGTACCGGGCATCCTGCCGCCGGCGCTCTACGCTGGCGTTCTTTTTCTTTGTGTATTGCCGTCAACGGTTCAATCTTCAATCGCCTTCACGTCTATCGCCGGCGGCAATGTACCAGCAGCAATCTGCTCCGCATCGGCGTCTAATATCTTTGGCATGTTCCTGACGCCATTGCTCGCCGGTATACTGCTTTCAGCGGGCGGTCATGCAGGATTCTCCCTTGATGCGTTGAAGTCGATCCTCCTTCAGCTGTTGGCCCCGTTCGTTCTGGGTCAGATCCTGCAACCATGGATCGGCGAATTCATTCGAGCCAAGCGCAAGTTGCTCATGCCCGTGGATCGAGGATCGATCCTTATGGTCGTTTACCTTGCTTTCAGCGAATCTGTGACCGAGGGCCTTTGGCGCACGATCTCAATCCGCGATCTCGGTGTGGTGATTGTCGTCGATGTAATAATCCTCGCCGTCGTCCTGGCCATTACGACGTTTGGCAGTCGTTGGGCGGGATTCTCAAAGGAAGACGAGATAGCCATCACCTTTTGCGGCTCCAAAAAGAGCCTTGCCAGCGGCATTCCAATAGCCACGGTTATCTTTGCCGGGCAGAGCATAGGCAGCATCGTGCTACCGCTCATGCTGTTTCATCAGATCCAGCTCATGGTCTGCGCCGTCATCGCGCAGAAGTATGCCGATGCTGCAAAGAAGCTCCAAATAGAAAACGCGCAGCCTGCCACCTAGATTTCCAGGAAAAGGGTGAAGCGGTTTTCCGTCCGGAAATGGTAATAACAAAGAGATAGAGCACTTCCGCGACGCTTTTTTAAGCGGAAGCGCTCTACGTCAGGACGTTACTTCGCTTGCCGCGCTGAAATCGCCTCCATGAGCTTGGACGCCAGCATATCGTATTTCTCGTCATAGTGATGATCGCCCTGCAGCTCGATCTTCTGAACTGCGCTCAGTGCGGGAGCGGTACAGGCAGTATCGTCCTCTTCCGAACCGTAGACGCACAAGACCTTGTCCAGCGGTAGTTTTGCTACCGCCGGCGCAACTTCATTGTCGCCTCCCATTCCGAGCCACGCACCAACCGATACCTGAAACGGCGTGGTTTCTTCCGTGCCGATCAAGCCAACAAGGCTGACGCGATCCTGCAGTTGCTTGGAAAGATAGGGCCAGGAAAACGGTATGGTGTTTGCACCGAATGAATAACCGAGCAAAACAACCGGCAATTTGCCCGTTGGATCAGCCTTCGCGACGATCCTTGAAATGTCCTTGGCGATGTCTTCTGGTTTACGCAGCGACCAGAAATAGCGGAGCGAATCCACCCCAACGACGTGAATTCCTTTTTTTGCAATGATATCACCAACGGACTTGTCAATATCGCGCCAACCACCATCTCCGGAAAAGAAAACGGCCAGATATTTTGCTTGCCCATCGCCGGCCGGAATATCCGTTATCGGCAACGACTCCGTGGAAGCGTCTTCCCTGGCAATATCAACCGCGGCATCCGCTGCCATTTGGAAACGTTCGACCTTGGTGGCACCAATCTTTTCCTGCGCCAGAAAGAATCCGGCGCTCGGCGGGCCCTTGGGGTCAATGTCAGGCTTTTCCCGGACAATCGTCGCCGGATTAGGCAGATCCGCATCGTAGGAATAACTGAAGCCCTCGCCTGCAACAGTCTCGTAGTCAGCACCTTCGCAGGATGGCAGCTTGGTCTTCAGGGCGGCGGACGGATCGACGACCACGGCGCCCGCCAGCGTCGCCGCTGGTGCGTCGGCAACGGAAGCAAAGGATATGACGCCGCCCTCGCCAATGCCAACTACCACGGGATGCATATAGGTATCGACAGCAATCATCCGTTGAGCCTCTTTGGCGACTCCTCGAGGTCGGAAACGAAATAGGTGCATTCGCCAGTATCCTGATCCAATTCCTTCCGCCACTTCTCGAGATCAACCGTCAGCACCAGAAAATTGCGGTCAAGCAGCATCTTCGTCATGGCTTCATCGTCGGGGCCAGGCCCTCCCTTTTGCGACACGAGGATGGCAATGCCGGCCGGCTTGCCATCCGGCTGCAGGAGCGGCACGTCATTTAATCGTTCCGATGAGACGAGAATTCGCTTCCCCGCCGGTCCGAAACCAAATCGCGGGAGAAGTTGAAGGGCTGCGGCAAGGACGATGCTGACAATGAGAAGGGAAAAAATGACGAGATAGGGTCTGCGCAGAAATTTCATCGTTTAAACACCTCGAAGGGGCTGCCGCTCACAAGATTCGTTGCATCAATAAGTGAACGAGGCGTTGCTAGGCCTGGGGGGCAAATCAGATAGTACGGTGTCCATTTCGGGTCGAACTTGTCCTTGAAAGCACGAAGGCCATCAAATCGATAGAACTCGGCACCGCGACGATAAATGAAAGAGCCGATCCTGTTCCATCGGGAAGCCAGATGACTATCGGAGAGACCCGAGAGCGGAGCGGCGCCAAGATTGAACCAGCGATATCCTTCCGCTTTTGCAGCCATTAGAAGATTGGCGAAAAGCCCGTCCATGATCACGCTGGATGCGTCAGGCAAGTGTCGCATCAGATCAACGGCGATTTCCTGGTTGTCTGCACCCCGCCACAAATTGGCGAATGCGACGATTGTACCTTCCTTGCGCATGACGGCGATATCGAAATTTGAAAGGTAGGCGTTCTCGAACGAGCCAAGCGAGAAACGCTTCTCGGAACCCGATTTCATTTCCAGCCAGGCGTCGGACACGCCGCGAAGTTCATCCAAAATATCCTGCGTCTGGTCTTTCGAAATGATCTCGAAGGAGATCCCTTCCTTTTCCAGCCGCCGGGCTGCGTAACGGAGCGGCTGCCGCCTGGAACCTTCCAGTGAGAAATCGCTGAGATCGACGCGGGCAACCTCGCCAAGTTTCAACGCGGTCAATCCCATGTCGAGGAACAATGGCAATCTCTCCGGTCCCACGCCATAGAATACCGTTCTCGTTCCGGTGCGGTCGGCCAATCCCCGAAACGCCCAGGCGAGGTCGGAAACCGCGCCATCGCTGCCTACGGGCTCTCCCATCGATACCAGGCTACCGCCCGAGCGGGCATACATAACAAAGCCTTCGCCCTTGGGATCCATCAGAAAGCGCTTGTCACCAAGCAAGGCGAGCGCATCGGAAGCCCTGGGGGAAGCCGCAACCAGATCAGGCACCCGTTCAGGGATAGGCTGAGCACGCAGTTTGCCCCGGCCAACCCCATTGATCACGGTATTGATCGTAATGGCGGCCAAGAATGTCAGAACCAGCACTGAAGCACGAAGGAACCGCGACGCCTGGGCATCCCAGGCAAACTCCCACCAGAGTTCATTGGCATATTCAACGTGGCGGTAGGCAAAGAAGCCGAGCCAGAGAACTGCAAATGCCGTCGTACCGATACTTGCCAGCCAGCCCCAAGTCAGTGTGAAACGCTCACCCAACGGTTTTCGGTAGAATGAATCGCGAAACAGCAGCAGCGTGCCGGCCATCAGGGTCAGCATCAGCGCTTCTTCCCAGGCGAGGCCCTTTGCAAGCGCAAAAATCGCGCCAAGACTGAAGAGCACCAAAGCAACGAACCAGGCGCGCCAGAGCCGCCGGGCGAGTCCGCGTGCCACGATCAGCAATCCCACACCAACAAAGCTCGCGCCCAGGTGCGACATTTCCAGAAACGGCATCGGCAATACGTCCGCGAGCATCTCAAGCCGGTGGTGCAGATCGGGAATGACCGCTGAGATCAAGAGAACGATACCGCCAAGGAACGCAATGCCTGCCGACAGCGGCGGGATCAGCGGCTCGAACATTCGCACTGCCGATATTGTCGGGCCGGCAAGGATGTGACGCTTGCGCAGGATCTCGGAGACCACGAAACCGGCGATCGCCACCAGGAAGGGAATAAGCGTGTAGATGGCACGGTATGCCACCAGCGCTGCAATCGCGCCGGGATTCTGACCGAGCCCCAGACCGGCAATGATCGTCGCCTCAAATGCGCCGATGCCACCTGGCGCATGGCTGACAATGCCAAGAGCCACCGCGACGACATAGACAAGCGCGAACGCCGGGATACTGTTGACGGCCCCCGCGGGGAGCAGCACATAGAGTGTTGCGGCCGCTGCCGCCACATCAACGAGCCCGGCCAACACCTGCAGCAAGGCACCTTGCGACGACGGCAGGCGGACCGAGAAACGTCCGATCTGCAGGGTTCGCTCGCGGCGGGAAAGCCAGTACAAGAGCACCGCGACCGCCACCAGAATTGAGGCGCCGATCACCTGATCCACCATCGGGCCGAACGAGACGACCCACGGGATCCTCGTTGGATCGATAACAAGGGCAACCGCGATCAGGATCGTGAACGCAAACCAGATCGCAAGCCAGGAAGTACCGATTATTCGGCCAATATCAGCGATATCGATGCCTTCGGCGGCGTAAACCCTGTATCGAAGCGCACCACCCGTCAAAAGCGAAAACCCCAGCGCATTGGAAATTGCATACCCGGCGCCGCCCGCCATCGCGGATATGTGATATGGCACCCGTCCCGGCGCAATCGTTTCGACCGCAACGACATCATACAGGGCAACGGCTGCGAAGCTGACAATCGTGAAGAATAGCGCGGTCAGCAGGACGTCATTAGGTATGGCATGCAGGGAGCGCTTGACGTCGTGAAGGGAAATTTCGCTCGACAGGTGACTTAGGACGAGCAAGCTGACAACGGCGACGGCAATTCCGAAGAATGCGAACATTGCCGATTTGGTTTTTTTGCCCCACCACGGCAGCCTTGACTGCGCGCGGGCCTCAAGTCTCTGAATTTGCTTGTCGTGGTTAGGAAGGAACGTCATTGGCGTTGTTCCGAAGTAAGAAACGGATTTAAAGGAGTTGCCAATTTCACCAGGAATTTGGGAAGGCGTCATTAGCGCTGTAATAATGGCGGGATTGCGCCCAGAATAGAGACAAAATTAAACTTCCACGCATCAAGGCGGGCCAAATTTTACACGCTGTTGTTACAATCCTATGACCAGCGCGATTCTTGATTACGTTGGGTTGAGTACCAGTTGACGATGGCTTCCAGGCGCCCTGACCCGGCCAATCGCCGCCGAAGGCGGGCTGAGTCCCATCCCTTCGGCAATGGCAGTGGCGACGGAATTGCTGTTCTGGATCAGGAACGAATACCGCAAGTTCGAAAGCCTTATCCGCGCGGCCACATCAACGGCAGCACGCCAGCGTGCGGCGATCGATGGATAGCTGCCCTCAATCAGCAGCGTCGCACGAGACGTGGGTCGCACATAAAACTCGGGACAGTACACAAGATCGCGTTTTGAATAGTCAGTGACCACGGCAGTCAACGGACCACGGATTGCGCAATAATTGAAACTCCCATCGGCATTCGCGGCGCCACCGTTGATCTCGTAAAGCGGCCTGCCCTTCTCATCGATCCAGACAACAAAATTATGGCTGGCGATCCCGGCGAAGCGGGGAATCGGATAGGAGCCAAAGAGAATGCGGTGGTTCATGAAACGGCACTTTTAAGACACAGGGTGATCGACGAATAATCCTCAATAGACTATTTATTTTCAAAGACAACACCGCCATTCTTCACAGATTTGCGAGCGTATTTTGCTTAGCCAACGCATCGTATCGCAATTGACCCGCACGCCGCCAAATTCCGCCGAAACGCCCCGATTTCCCGCTCAACTTCTCATTTTTCGGCGAAACAAACCAGCCGCCGCCCGCATAACGGCGATCAAAATTTTTTCTGGCTGTCGTGCCGTTTCAGAGACGCAACATTTTCCATTCGCTGGCAAAATGTATTTCCCGGATCAATGTCAAACGACGCGCGCCCGTATCTCGCCTATTCCGTCCACGCCGCCATGCATTTCGTCACCACGCACTACTGCCCCCACGCCTGCTGGCGTTCCGGTGTAGATAAGGTCCCCGGGCTGCAGCGTGAACAATGTCGAAAGGTAGGCAATTGTTTCCGGCACCTTCCAGATAAGTTGACCGAGGTCGCCGCGCTGCCGCTCCATTCCATTGACTTTCAACCAGACGGCACCTTTGGCCGGATGGCCGATATGCGAAGCAGGCACGATGGCCGAGCATGGCGCAGACGCTTCGAAGGCTTTGCCAACTTCCCAAGGGCGGCCGAGCTTCTTCGCCTCGCCCTGCAGGTCGCGGCGCGTCATGTCCAGACCCACGGCATATCCGAACACATGATCGAGCGCATAGTCTACGTCGATATCAGCTCCGCCCTTTCCGAGCGCCACCACCATCTCCATCTCGAAATGCACGTCATGGGTTGCGGATGGATACGGGAAATCCCGCCCCTCTGTTACAAGACAATCCGGATTTTTCTGAAAGAAGAACGGCGGTTCACGGTTTGGGTCGTGCCCCATCTCGATGGCGTGGTCGGCATAATTGCGCCCGACACAAAAGATCCGATGTACCGGAAACAACTTGTCCGAACTGACCACTCTCAAAGTCGGTTGCGGAAGCGGGTCAAAAACGAACTGATCTGTCTGCATCATCGGCCTTCGCTAATTGCAAGATATGCGGTTTTCCAGACTGCATATCGCCTACTACATGCTATAGAGATCAGACGATCGCCCGATGCAACCCGGCATAACGCCCTGTGCAAGGATTTCTGTCGCCCCCATGTATTTGAGATCCGAGCCACGGTACCCGCCTGCAGCGGAAGATGGCGATGACATTCTGCTGGACCAGGTACAACGGGCAAGCTTTCGCTATTTTTGGCAGGGCGCCCATCCGGAAAGTGGCCTCGCGCGCGACCGGTCTGGACGAACTGCCGACCCGAGGAATGATCTTGTCGCCATCGGTGGGTCTGGCTTCGGGTTTATGGCGATCCTCGTCGCCGTCGAACGGCGCTGGATCACGCGCGACGAGGCAAAAGCACGCATTGGCAAGATGCTGTCAGCACTTGAACGCACGAAGCGATACAACGGCGTTTTCCCGCATTTTATCAATGGCACCGACGGCTCGACCGTCCCCTTCACAAAGCTGGACGATGGTGGGGATCTGGTTGAAACGTCTCTCCTGTTCCAGGGTCTGATCTGCGTTCGGCAATATTTTGCTTCAAATGACCGAGGTGAAGCCAGCATCCGCGACAGAATCAATCGGCTCTGGCACGCAGTTCAGTGGAATTCCCACATCAAAAACACTGAAAAGGTTCTCTACTGGCATCACAGCCCGAAATTCGGCTGGGCGCGGAATGTGCCGATACATGGTTGGAACGAGGCGCTGGTCACCTACGTTCTGGCGGCCGCTTCGCCTTCCTACGGCATTGACGCTGAAATTTATCACGAGGGTTTTGCAGCCAACGGTGCCTTCATCAATGGACGCAGCTATTACGGCGTGAAGCTGCCGCTCGGTCCGGATTATGGCGGGCCGCTCTTCTTCGCACACTATTCGTTCTGTGGGATCGACCCCCGGGGCCTTGCAGATCGTTATGCGGATTACTGGCAACAGAATTGCAGTCATGCACGTATCAACTATCTGCACAGCCTGCATAATCCACATGGCTATACCGGGTATGGGTCCGATTGCTGGGGATTGACTTCAAGTCACGGTCCGAGAGGTTATGTTGTCAGCTCGCCGGGATTGGATTTCGGCTTGATTGCACCCACCGCGGCACTGAGCAGCCTTCCCTATCTGCCTGAAGAATCGATGCGCGCTCTACGTCGTTTCCTGGCTCTGCCCCATGGCAAGATCACTGGACGGTTTGGCCTTGTTGACGCATTCTCGCTGACGAGCAATTGGTTTGCCAGAACGTATCTCGCAATTGACCAAGGGCCGGTCGTCGCGATGATCGAGAACCACCGGAGCGGTCTTCTTTGGAAACTGTTCATGAGCGCGCCCGAAATTAGGGATGCGCTGAGGAAGCTTGGCTTTACCAGCCCTCACTTGACACGGGAAACGGAACCAAACAGCCGCTGAGGCATTGCTTCCCTTGGCGTAAACGATCATCTTCCGATCGAGATCCTGCGGCCGAAAATCAAGGATCAGAAATGAAAGTCCATGCCGTTTTCAACCGTGATGGCGGCACGTTTCGCACCATGGACATGACGCTTTTTTCCGAAACAGCCAGAACCATATTTGAAAAGCACGGGCATACATTCGAGAGTGAAGTAGTAGCGGGCAAGGATATCATAAAAGCCCTAAAGAACGTCGCTGCCGAGGCCGGTGAGCATGTGCTGATGGCTGGCGGTGGCGATGGCACCATTTCGGCCGCCGCAGATGTTGCATGGAAGGCTGGAGTACCGCTGGCTGTGCTACCGGCTGGAACAATGAATCTGTTTGCGCGGGCATTGAAAATTCCCCTGGAATTGAACGCTGCATTGGAAAGCCTTGCTGGAGGAACGATACAGGCGGTCGACATCTCAACAGCCAACGAGGAGAGTTTCGTCCACCAATTTTCGATTGGCTTTCAGCCGCAGATAATCAAGCTGCGCAACACTTTGGAGTTTCGCTCTCGCTGGGGCAAACGGCTGGCGAGTTTGCGCGCCTTTGCCAAGGTCATGGGCAATCCGCCGCAGTTCGATGTGAGCTTGAATATCGACGGTGTCCCCATCGAAGCGAACGGTTTCGGCGATCTCAATCGCCAACAATCCCTATGGCCACGGCATGCTGCCGGTGCCAGAGGGTGTCAATCGCGGCGAGCTTGGCGTCTATATTGCGGGCCGGTTGACGCCTGCTGGCCTGATGAAACTGGCGTTCACGGTGCTGACGGGATCGTGGCGCAACAATCCCGATGTCGATGAGATTCCGGCAAAACAGGTAGAACTGCACTTTCCGCGGTTGCGACGCGGCGCCAAAGCGACGATCGACGGTGAACTGGTGCGGTTGCCAAAGGACGTCGTGATAATCATTCACGCCGGCGAGCTTCAGGTTCTTGTGCCGTCCGAAGGCCCGAGCAATCAAAACGGCGCGGGTTGAGTCCGCGCCGTTAAGTCCAATTGAATGCGGCCGGTCAGCTTTTCTTCTTTGTCTTTTTGACGGGCGCTGGAGCAGGGTTGGCCGCCTTCTGGGCAGCAGCTTGCTCAGCCGCGACCTGATCGGCACTCTTGGGCATCGTATCAACGACGGACCGGACCTTGCCCTTGTCGGTTACGGTGCACATGGCGTCGCGAAGGTCGGCTTTTAGCCTTACCTGGTTCACACCACCACCAACGGCCTCGACGTCGACAGCTTTAATATTGCTTTCAGACAGGAAATATTTGGTGGCTGCCGCTGAAATGCACGGTTCCGCAAGGGCTGAATTTACAGGCGGACGAATGGGCGCGAACGTCGGAATCGTCGGCATCATGTTGGGCTCGCCTGTCGTTGAGCACGCTGCCAGGGGGATAAGAACGGCCAAAGCGGCAATTCGGCTCAAAGGATTGGTAGGCAGGCGCATTGCTCTCTCCGCAAAGTCTCATCACAGGACTGGATATGGCCGGAAACTATTCGCTTTTCGCTGTTTGTCTAGTGGCACAACTGCCACAATGGGACTTTATTGCAACAACAGACAGGAGGGTATCAGGGTGCGACTGAAAGCATCCAGTTCAGCACGCCGCGCCAATCAATCATCCTGATTGGCGTACCATGATTGCCACTTTCAAACCGGTGAAATCGCACGGGGTATCCCTTCGCCGAGCCCCGGATTTTCTGAAAGAAGGCTTCTTGGTTGTCGATCGCAAAGACCGGGTCGCGGCTTCCATGGCCGAAGAAAACCGGGATGCGCCGCTTGAACGCTGCCGACCCGATGAAATTCTCATCCCATAGTGAGCCGAGGATGACGAGACCGGAAATGCTCTTGGCTGCCTTGGCGTCCCGGGCAAGCCGCCAGCACAGAGCCCCACCCATTGATCCGCAAGCAACGATAAGTTTGGCTTGTGGCGATTGCGATTTAAAATAATTTATGAGCCCGGCTATCTCGCTTTCACCCCTGTCGTCGAAATCGCTGAAGTCGGGCGTCAAATAAAGCCCGCCATTACGATCCATAAGGTTTTTCAGCCGATTGAAGTTCCCGCCGAAGGTGAAGTCATTCATGCCCTGCTGGCGATTGCCGCCTTGCCCATGCAGATAGATGGTGATGATGGAGGCGCCCGGGTCGAGCTTACCCGCCGCCATGACCTTCACCGGACCGGTATTCGTGGTGACAACAAGATCCTTCTGCGAACGCTTTGGCTGAAGTGAGACATAGTTCTGCTTGACCCGGCGTTCGGGCACCTGGTCACGGCCGTTGATGTCGCGCATCTCGTTATATTCCACCACAACATAGTCGCCACCGTCATCTGATTTCAGAATGCCGGGATAGGAAAAGAGATCGTCCTTATAAGGTTCAAGCTGTAATGCCGAAGCGGCGCTCGAAAGGCACGCGAGCGCCAGCGCGGCGAGAAGTAAAGACCTGATCAAATGATTTTCCTTATCGGATGGTGTCAGGGATGGTTCCGCCAGCACGATTCAGCATGTCTGGTGTATCGACATCAGTAGCCGCTGCCTCGCCAAGTTCAACATCGATGACCGGAATGTCACCGCGTTCGATCAGATGCCGCGCTCCCACATCACCGGCGAGGGAGAATATCTCGTCAAACAAGAGCCGCGGCAAGAGCACGGGATTGCCGCGCTTTCCCTCATATGTTGCTCTGACGACCGACTGGCCGCCGGCATTCTGAAACCGGCTGATCATGGATTTCAGATCCGCTGCCGACAGTGCTGGCATATCGGCCAAAAGCATCATCACGCCATCCGCCGACGGTGGCACATGCCTGATCGCGGTTTGCAGCGACGAGGCAAGCCCGCTGGCATAGTCCTTATTCAGCGCGGTCACGACGTTGAGACCGTCCAGTGCGGCACTGCATTCTTCCGCCATATAGCCGAGCACAGCGATAACCGGATGCCCGTCTGCTTCGATTGCCGTCATGGCCGATCTCCGAACCAACGGCACATCGTCGAAGGTAGCGAGCAATTTATTGTACCCCTTCATGCGCGTCGACTGGCCCGCAGCGAGAACGGCAATCGCCACGTTTGACCTGGCAGCTGGTGGCCGCGGGTCACGCGGTTGTGGACGCGTTGGGATTTCCATCAGGAGCCCGCCGACACCCATGCGGACGATATCAGCCTTGGTAACCGGCACATTCGCCATCAGCCGTTCAAGCACCCAGTCAAAGCCATTCTCCTTGGGGCTTCGCGCACAGCCTGGCGCCCCGATGACTGCATTACCGCCTAGTTCGCCAAGTACCAGCAGATTTCCCGGATCGACCGGCATTCCGACGTGATGGACGGCTCCGCCTGCTTCTCTGATCGACGCTGGCACAACGTCGGCTTGATCGACAACCGCGGATGCACCAAAGACGATAACAATGTCATTGGCCTTTTGCAGTTCGCGTATCGCAGCAGAAAGCGGTTCGCTGGCATGCGCTGGACGCAGTTCCGAGGTCAAAAATCCATGGTTCGCCGCAATCCGCTTTTCGATGACGCTGCGCGTCTTGTCGAGCACAGTTGCTTTTAACGATGGTAACATCGTTTGTATCAGTCCGACACGTGAGCCGGCGAAGCCATGAACACCAAAGGCAGTACGGCTTCGTGCCAGTTCGCTGATCGTTTCCATGACAGAAACTGCAACTGCAAACGGAATAATCTTGATTGTCGCAACCATCTGCCCCTGCTCGACCCGCTCGAACGGCTTCAAGGTTGCTATCGTCACTGACGGATCGATCGCATTGATGGCATGGATCAGATCTGCATCAACGGTGAAGAGACCGGCTCTTTCCGCATAGCAATTGACCCGGCCAGTCGAAGCTGGTCCTGCCCTTACGCCAAACCATTGCAGCGCCCGGGTTACTTTCTGGGCAGCTGCATTCTCTTCCATATCGGTTTCCTGCAAGCGGGCAGCGATAACTTTCGTTACCCCGGCTTCCCGCAATTGCTCAATGTCACGTACCGCGAGCACATGGCCCTTCTTCAACTTCAGAGCACCCGCATGCGTCGAATGCCCGAGGATGGCGCCAAGTGCATCCTCGATGGAAGTCTCACCAAAAATCATGCTGTTATTTCCAGTTGCCGCGTGGCCTGCAGCCCTCGCGCGCGGAACGCCTTGATTACCTCACCCATAACCGCAACGGCAATCTCGGCGGGACTCGCCGCGCCAATATCGAGGCCAATGGGTGAATGAATCAAGCCAATCTGCCCGTCACTCAGACCAAGCGCTTTCAAGCGGTCAACCCGCTTTGCATGCGTCTTGCGACTACCGAGCGCACCGACATAGAAGCATCCGGCCGTCAGTGCCCGCTCCAGGGCCTGATCGTCGATTTTTGGATCGTGCGTGACAACGGCAACCGCGGTGTAGGGATCGAGCGGGCGCGTTTCGAGAACTTCCTGTGGCCACTCGGCGAAAAGCTTTACGCCGGGAAACCGCTCGGGAGTCGCAAAGGCAGTACGCGGATCGATTATTTCCATGTCATAGCCAGCGATCTTCGCCATCGGCGCCAAAGCCTGGCTGATATGGACCGCACCGATCACAACAAGGCGCGGAGGCGGCAGATGGACATTAAGGAAGAACGGACGCCCCTCAATCTCGGCAATCATCGATTTCCCGGACAAGAAGGCTTGCCTGATCGCATCTCCAAGCAGACCGGCAACAGGATCACCCTCCTTGATTACCCGATCGCGCCCATCGCCAAGATCGGTCAACAGAACAGCCGCGCGGCGAGCACGGCGTTCTTCGTTGAGTTTCTTGAGGCAATACGGATCCACGCTCAACCCAGCCGTTCAACATAGACTTTGATACGTCCGCCGCAGGACAACCCGACCTGCCACGCCGTCTCATCGGCGACACCGAATTCCAGCATGCGCGGTTTGCCCTGGCTGATGACCTCCATCGCCTCGGTGATCACTGAGCCCTCGACGCATCCACCGGAAACCGAACCTTCAAAGTTTCCCGCTTCGTCGATCACCAGATGGCTCCCGACCGGGCGCGGGGCCGAGCCCCATGTTTCGACGACGGTGGCGATTGCCACATCACGGCCTTCGGCCATCCAGCCCTCGGCGATCAGCAGCGGATCTCGTATTTCTTCAGAAGGACTTTGCATTGTATGACAGTACCACAAACTTCAATATCGGTGCAACCAGCGCTTCGGGTCGTCATTCTTGTCATTCGGACGGCTGAGTGCTCTACACAAGTCGTCCAATGCATCCATATTGTGTACGGCGCGGAATTCGTCAACGTAGGGAAGCATAGCTTTTACGCCACGCGCACGCGGCTCAAAACCTTCAAAGCGGAGCAATGGATTGAGCCAGATCAGCCTCCGGCAGGATTTCGACAAACGTTCCATCTCCGCTTCGAGCCCGCTGGTTTCTTCACGCTCCAGTCCGTCGGTGATCAGCAATACCACCGCACCCTGGCCAAGCACGCGCCGCGACCAATGCCGGTTGAACTCTCGCAGCGTCTCGCCGATGCGCGTACCGCCCGACCAGTCCTGGACGACACCAGCGCAATGGGCAATGGCATCATCGGGATCACGGGAGCGCAAAGGCCGCGTGATGTTACTCAGGCGCGTGCCAAAAACGAAACAATGAACACGACGGCGCTTCGCCATCATCGCATGCATGAAATGCAGAAAGATGCGGGTATACTGGCTCATCGAACCGGAGATATCAGCAAGGACGACCAGCGGTGGCTGCATTTCCCGCCGCGTGCGGAATCTCGGGAGAATGAGATCGCCGCCCGTGCGCAGACTGGTACGCATCATCGCTCTCGGATCAATCCGTCCGCCCTTGGGATCATTGCGGAAACGCCGCGTCTCTACCTTGTCGACGGGCAGTACCAGCTGATCCATTGCACGGCGTGCCTGGTTAAGTTCTTCGGCCGACATCTGTGCGAAATCCTTTGTCCGAAGCACTTCTTTGCCGGAAAACGTAAATCGCGCATCGATATCGACCTCCGGCGGCCGTTCACCCGGTTCGTTGCGTGAACCGCCCTTGAAGAGGGCCTCGGCAACACGGGCTTCCGCCGCTCTTGCCTTTGGCCGTTCGCGCGCCATGGCGACGGGCGAGAACATGGCGAGCATTTTCTCGATCAATTCACGGGAGCGCCAATAGAGCCGGAACGCCTCGTCAAAAGTTGCGTGATCTTCGCGCCTCGTGACGAGAACGCTGTGCAGCGTCCAATAGAAATCGTCACGGGAGCCGATCCCTCCCGCCAGGACGGCCTCAATGGCATCCCGGACCGATGCCGGACCAACTCGCAATCCGGCCTTGCGCAGCGTGCGAGCGAAATACACGATATTGTCCGCGAGCCGGCTGTCGGACCGCGCTATCCCGGGTGATGAGGCGAACGTTTCCATATCACGCCGCGCTCAATTCAGCTTTCACCTCGTCCAGGATGCGCCGGCCCTCGCCGCCTGAAATCCGGGCGATATCGTCCTGATACTTAAGCAGAACTCCAATCGTATCCGACACCGTTTCAGGATCGAGAGCGAGCTTGTCCATTTCCGTCAACGCCCCCGCCCAGTCGATCGTTTCAGCAACACCGGGCAGCTTGAACAGATCCATATCGCGCAGTTTCTGCACGTAGCGGACGATTTCATCCGACAGCCTTTCATTGGCAGCCGGTACTTTGCGGCGAACAATTTCAAGCTCCCGCTCCGCAGACGGGTAGTCCACCCAGTGGTAGAGACACCGGCGTTTCAGGGCGTCATGAATCTCACGGGTCCGGTTTGTGGTGATGATCACAATTGGCGGCTCGGCCGATCGGATCGTACCAAGCTCGGGGATCGTGACCTGAAAATCCGACAGCACCTCAAGCAGGAACGCCTCGAAAGCCTCGTCCGTCCGGTCAAGCTCATCGATCAGAAAGACCGGTGCTTTGCCTGGCTCACCCGACAGCGCCTGCAGGACGGGTCTGCGGATCAGAAACTTTTCAGAGAAGACATTGCGTTCAATGGCCGATTTATCGACTTTGCCGCTTGCTTCATCCAGTCGGATCTCGATCATCTGGGCAGCATAGTTCCACTCATAGACAGCCGAAGATACGTCCAGCCCTTCGTAGCATTGCAGGCGGATCAATGGCCGGCCCAGCGTTGCTGCAAGCACCTTGGCGATCTCGGTTTTGCCAACGCCCGCCTCACCTTCGAGGAAAAGCGGCCGTTTCATGCGCAGACTGAGAAACAGTACTGTTGCCAGAGAACGGTCCGCGACATAGCCCCCTGCTTCAAGCAGGGCCATCGTGTCCTCGATTGATTGCGGCAACGACGAAACTGACTTTGCGGCCATATTGTCTCTGCTTCCTATAAGCGTTTACGACTTAGTCTCCTGCACTGTGATAGGAGCGGTTGAGATAGATCAAAGAGCGGCCGGGCTCACCTGTATTGAGGGCGGTGACCTTGCCATAGATCACATAATGCGTTGCAACTTCGTGCGTTGAGATAATGCGGCAGTCGAAACTCGCCAGTGCATCCATCAGCACGGGTGCTCCGGTCTGGAGCGTTTGCCAGCGTCCGAGCGCAAATCTGTCTTGCTGGGAAAGCTCGCCCTTCCCCGAAAAAGCTTCAGAAAGTGCTTGCTGGCCGATTGACAGGGTGTTTAGCGCAAATACCTGATTTTCGATGAAGAGATGATTGAATTCATGGCTGCGGTTGAGGCAAACCAGCATGGTCGCCGGATTGTCCGAAACCGAGCATACTGCCGAAATCGTCACACCACGGCGCCCAGCCGGACCATCCGTGGTCAAGATGTGGACCGCCTCGGCAAAATGGCTCATGGCATTACGAAATGCGAGCGGCTCTATCTTCTGATCTTTGGCAATAAGCACAATTCTATTCCGTTGTCTGAACCATCACTATCGCAACACGCGTCTCAACCATAGGGGCAGATTATTTTTTCCGATATCTTCCTTTTATATAGACCTAGATTGCGCAGAGTGAAGGAAACGGTTACCGAAAACGTGTAGATCATATCATCCAAAGGGAAACGGCATTCTCGCAATGAATTCCATGATACGCACCGCAACGTTTGGCCTCTGCCTGTTGTTCTGCAGTGTCGCATATGCGGAAGACAAGATCGGCGTCATTGCGCCGCTTTCCGGTTCCTTTGCGCGCCTCGGTGCACAATTGGTGGATGGGGTGACCGTTGCTGTTGCTGCAAACAAGGATGGACAGACGATCTCAATCGCCACGGCCGACGACAAATGTGATGCCGCGGGTGGCACAGCAGCCGCAAAGCAGATGGTTCAGGCCAATGTGACGCTCGTCATTGGTTTTCTCTGCGCTGAATCGCTCGAAGCAGCCCTGCCCATCCTGAATCAAAAGGGTATCCCTGTCATCACACCCGGTGTGCGGTCGCAGACATTGACGGAATTGCGGACAGCACAGCCTTACCCCGTTTTCAGGATTGCGCAATCGGACCGCAACGAAGCAAACGAAACCGGCGATATTCTTGCGGAACTCTGGCACTCGGCACCCTTCGCCATCATCGATGATGGCACGATCTTTGGGCGCGAACTCGCATCCGGTGTGCGCGGCCGACTTGAGGAGAAGGGCTTGAAACCGGTCTTCGCCGATACCTATCGCCCCGGTCTCGATAATCAGAATGCACTGGTTGCACGCCTGAAACGTGCCGGCGCCACCCAGGTATTCGTCGGCGGCGAACGCGACGACGTAGCTGCCATAGGCCGAAGTGCCGTGGCGCTTGGCTACCCCCTGATCATCGCCAGCGGCGAAGCGTTGAATGCCAAAGGCAATGGCAGTGACCTTGCCCCCGGCACATTGATGATTGCCCCGCGTGAGCCGCAGATGCTGGAAAGCGCGCGTAACGCCAAGAATGGCATCGAACTCGCTGGAAAGGTGCCGGAAGGCTATACCGTACCGGCCTACGCTGCCACAGAAGTTGCGATCCAGGTCCTAACCGCGGCGCAGGCGCAAGCCGGATCGCTGACGGAACTCCTCCGCAAGAATGTTTTCGATACGGCGCTTGGACCGGTACAGTTCAATACGACCGGAGAGCGGATTGCCGACACATACCGCTTGCAGAAGTATGATGGGACCCAGTTCGTGCTGGAGACCAACTGATGAGTATCAAGACCGGTCTGCGCAATCTCATCACCGATGTCGAAGGCTTGAGCGTGGGCCATGCCTCGGACGCCAGGATCAAGTCCGGCAGCACCGTCATTCTTTGCGATATGCCCGCGACTGCCGCCGTCCAGGTTCTCGGCGGCGCGCCGGGCACACGGGAAACAGACCTTCTAGAGCCGCACAATACGGTCGAGGCGATCAATGCGCTGGTTCTATCGGGTGGATCAGCCTTCGGGCTTGATGCGGCGTCCGGCGTTCAGGCCGCCCTGCGCGAAAAGGGCATCGGCTTTGAAGTCGGCACGCAACGTATCCCCATCGTCCCGGCTGCAATATTGTTCGATCTTCTGAATGGCGGCGACAAGGAATGGGGACGTTACCCGCCCTACCGCGAACTTGGCTACGCTGCCGCGCAATCGGCATCGCGTGATTTTGACCTCGGCACGGTCGGTGCCGGAACGGGTGCAACCGTTGCGGGATTGAAGGGCGGCCTCGGCTCCGCTTCGTCATTTCTGGAAAACGGAACGACCGTGGGCGCATTGGTGGCCGTCAATGCATTGGGCTCCGTAACTGTCGGAAAAAGCAGGCATTTCTGGGCTGCGCCGTTCGAAATCGGCGACGAGTTTGGCGGGCTTGGCCCGCCGCATCCGCTTCCTGCCGATGCTGTCGAGATCAAGACAAAGTTCAACGATCCAGCGCCGCAAGCGAATACCACGATCGGCGTTGTCGCCACCGATTTGATATTGACCAATGCGCAGGCCAAGCGTCTCGCTATCGCCGCCCATGATGGATTTGCCCGGGCGATCTGGCCATCGCACACTCCTTTCGACGGCGATCTGGTTTTTACGCTCGCCACGGGAACCAGCGGAAGAACACCAGAAACCGCTGAATTCATTGACCTTTGCGCCACTGCGGCCTCAACGATGGCGCGTGCGATCGCGCGCGGTGTATATACCGCAACGCCTGCGGACAACGATCCCTTCCCGGTTTGGCGGTCACGGCTCTGATGGTTTCGATTGTGCCACGGTGTCACCCGTGGTAACCGGCGCACAAATTCTTACGGGAGATCCTCCATGAGCCGTCCGCTCGTCATCGCACCGTCCATACTCGCTTCGGACTTTTCCAAGCTTGGCGCGGAAGTCACCACCGTGTTACAGGCCGGCGCAGACTGGATACACATCGACGTCATGGACGGGCACTTCGTCCCCAATATCACCTTCGGCCCGGAAGTGGTCAAAGCCATCCGTCCGCTGACCGATGCCGTATTCGACACGCATCTGATGATTTCGCCTTGTGATCCCTATCTCGAGGCTTTTGCCAAGGCCGGTTCGGACATTATCACCATTCATGCGGAGGCGGGGCCGCATCTGCATCGCTCGCTGCAGGCAATCCGCACCCTCGGCAAGAAGGCCGGCGTCGCGCTCAATCCCGCGACCCCTGAATCGGTCATCGAGTATGTGCTGAACGATGTGGACCTGATCCTCGTCATGACGGTCAACCCCGGTTTCGGCGGCCAGAAGTTCATCGCGGAAACGCAGGAAAAGATACGCAAAATCAAGGCGATGATCGGTAGTCGGCCGATCGATCTTGAAGTCGATGGCGGTATCACCGCCGAAACGGCGGCGCTGGTCACCGCGGCTGGGGCCAATGCGCTCGTCGCCGGTTCCGCCGTCTACAAGGGCGGATCCGAAGCCGCGTACCGCGCCAATATAGACCTCATCCGCAGTGCATGCGTGACAGGATCATGATGGGTTTCCGCCGCGCCCTCGTCACCTTGCTCGTGACTTCGTGGCCGATCGCGGCGCAGGCCGGAGACGCGGCAAAGCTTGATATTCTCGGCTTTTCCAAGGATGGCAGCGTCTTTGCTTTCGAAGAATATGGCGTGCAGGACGGTTCGGGCTTCCCCTATTCGAACCGGTTCTACATCGACACGGAGGGAGACAAGTTTCTCGCCAAGACACCGGTCCGCGTCAGGCTCGACGACGAGAATTCTTCGCTGGAGAACGCCCGCAACAAGGCCGGTCTGGATGCGCAGGGCGTGACTTCGCTGACCGATGAGGAACTGCGGTCGAATGCCGGCCAGACGGTCGGCGCCAATCCCGTGACCGAGCTCTCGGCCGATCCATTCAAGGTCAAGGTCAATCCACGCCCGGTCTTTCCGGCCATCGACCCGGCACTGACCGTGCGCCTTGAGGAAGTCCCGGTTCCGGCCAGCGAGACGTGCCAAAACATCGGTGAAATCAAAGGGTTCCGCCTGACGCTTCTCGAGGACGGGGCAGACGCCAAGCCTGAATTGCTGCATGAAGATACATCGATACCGGCAAGCCGCGGCTGCCCCCAAGGCTACAGCATAGGCGCTGTCCAGACATTTTACCCGCCCAACGGACAGCGGGTGATAGCGGTCATGATTGCCGTCCGCGGAATGGGTTTCGAAGGCCCGGACTATCGCTGGCTGGCTGTCACCAAACGCCAATAGCGCCGCATCCGAAAAGAGCAGCGTTGAGTGAACGGCTCCGGTCTGCTAGACCGCCCTCAAGCCAATAAACACCGCCGACAGGAAAACATATGATCCCGCGCTATTCGCGGCCTGAAATGGTCGCCATCTGGTCTCCAGAAACGAAGTTCCGCATTTGGTTCGAAATTGAAGCCCATGCCTGCGACGCCCTCGCGGAACTCGGCGTCATTCCAAAGGAGGCGGCGAAAACGATCTGGGAAAAGGGCGGAGCGGCCACTTTCGACATCGATCGCATTGATGAGATCGAACGCGAGACCAAGCACGATGTCATTGCTTTCCTTACACATTTGGCGGAAATCGTTGGACCTGATGCACGTTTCGTGCACCAGGGCATGACCTCATCCGACGTGCTCGACACCTGCTTCAATGTACAGCTGATGCGCGCCAGCGACATCCTGCTTGACGATCTGGACAAGCTTCTCGCCGCCCTGAAGACGCGGGCCTTCGAGCACAAGGACACCGTCACCATCGGCCGCAGCCATGGCATCCATGCCGAGCCGACCACCTTCGGCGTCAAGCTGGCGCAAGCCTATGCCGAGTTCGAGCGCTGCCGTACCCGTCTGGTGGCGGCACGCGCGGAGATTGCAACCTGCGCCATCTCCGGCGCAGTTGGCACCTTTGCCAATATCGATCCGCGCGTGGAAGAACACGTCGCCAAGGCATTGGGAATGCAGGCAGAACCGGTTTCGACGCAGGTCATACCGCGCGACCGTCACGCCATGTACTTCGCAACCTTGGGTGTCATAGCCTCATCAATCGAACGGCTGTCCGTCGAGATCCGCCACCTGCAGCGGACCGAGGTTCTGGAAGCCGAAGAGTACTTTTCACCCGGGCAAAAAGGCTCCTCCGCCATGCCGCACAAGCGCAATCCGGTGCTGACCGAAAACATGACCGGCCTCGCCCGCATGGTCCGCGCCTTTGCCCTGCCGGCAATGGAAAACGTGGCGCTCTGGCATGAGCGCGATATTTCGCACTCGTCCGTGGAGCGCATGATTGGTCCGGATGCGACCATCACCCTCGATTTTGCGCTGGCACGCATGGTCGGCGTTATCGAAAAGCTGTTGGTTTATCCGGATAACATGCTGAAAAACATGAACAAGTTCCGTGGCCTGATCCATTCACAGCGGGTGCTGCTGGCGCTGACGCAGGCTGGGGTTTCCCGCGAGGATTCCTACCGCCTGGTCCAGCGCAACGCCATGAAGGTCTGGGAACACGGCAAGGATTTCCTGGAGGAATTGCTCGCTGATGCGGACGTCCGCGCTGCCCTCCCGGAGGAAACGATCCGCGAGAAGTTCGACCTCGGCTATCACACCAAACATGTCGATACGATTTTCAAGCGCGTGTTTGAGGCAACTGGCAACAACTGAATTAAAGCCATCGGTTGAAGAAACCTGGCAATTTTCGCGGTTGCTCGAGCCAGAATCGCCTCTTCTTGGGTGAGGGTTGCTCTGACTTGAGCAATTGATCGGTCGGAATAGCGGTTTTGTCTCCGAACACAGCGAGGAACCGCCAGTTAAAACCGAGTGATCGGGAGAATTAATTGAACGAGCGTTCGATTAATTTTTCCGGGATTTTGCGTCCCTGGCGTTGCAATGCGTTGAAGTGCCGTACCGGCGGGTACGGACCTCCCGCTTTATCTTCAAATACCTGCCTCTCCGTCATCCTCGGGCTTGACCCGAGGACCCATGGCAAAGGAGCGAGGCGATATCCACCATTTTGGCGGCGTCCAGTCATTGAAAAATGGTGAGGCAGCTTACCACTGAGAAATCGTCCGGCTGGATTCCGTTGGAGCACGACGCGATCACATGGCGCTGCTCAGCCGTGGGTCCTCGGGTCAAGCCCGAGGATGACGGAGAGGTGGCAATTCAGGATGAAGGAGGTCGCGTAAGCGCCAACTAACCCTTTGCAGGCACGATCCTGATGACATTGCCCCAGGGATCGACGATCTCTCGCTCGTCTTTTGCATCGGCCGAGCTGAATTCGGCCCAGGCAAGACCCGAGCGGTCATTGTCGCGGCGGCCGGCGCCCAGGCTCTGCCAGGAGTTGGCGGCGACGTGGTGGTGATAGCCGCCGGTCGACATGAATACGGCGCTGCCGCCATACCCTGCAACTGTCTGCAACCCGAGTTCGTTTTGCCACCAGGCCTCCGCTTCCTTGGCGCTGCCGACGCGCAGGTGCAAATGGCCGACCATCGTGCCGTCTGGCGCGGAGGCCCAAGGGATGTCGCTGCCGGGCTCGCCAAGCAGATTGCCGACATCGAGCGCCTCGGTGGCCATCTCCACCGACGATCCGTTCCATTTCCAGCTCTCGTGCGGACGATCGGCATAAATCTCGATACCGTTGCCCTCGGGATCGGTCAGATAGATCGCCTCGCTGACCAAATGATCCGAGGCGCCGACAATGGGGGTGCGCCTGTCGATTGCCCGTTTGGCCCAGCGGGCAAGATCGGCGCGGGCCGGCAACAGGAAGGCGGTATGATAAAGGCCGGCACTGTGCGGATCGTCGGCGCGGACAGCCGGGGCCTGCTCGATATCGAGCAGCGGTGTCTCGCCCGCCCCGAGGATGACCGACTGCCCCTTGCGCGAAATCTCCCGCAGACCAACGACGTCCTGGTAATATTTCGACAGCGCATCGGCGTCCTTGGCCTTGATGCCAACCTTCGACACATGGGTCGGCGCTGTCGCTGCAAAGGAAATCTTGTCCATCTTTGTCTCCGCGCGGGCATTTCCCGCCATCGCCACAAGGGCCGCCGCACCACCAACCACATCCCGGCGTGTGAGCTTCATGCGCATCCCTTCGTAACATATCCGTTTCGTTGCTGATAAAGTCGGATTTATCCACGCCCGAAACAAGCCATGTGCCAGCGAACAGCTTGTTCACAAACAGTGAACACATAGCGCTAGATTGTTTACCGGATTGTTGAACCCAAGGCCTATTCCACCGGATAAGGCCCTTCCGAAAAGCTCTCGGCGTGATAGCCTTTCGATCCGATCAGTTGGGCCAGCGGACTGCGCATATCTTTGCCCGCCGCCAGCCGCTCGATCAGAAACCGGAAATCATAACGCGGCTGCCAGCCGAGCTCGATCCGCGCCCGCTCGTTGACATAGACGCGGTCAATGCTCTCGAGCATCCTCCAGCCGCGCCGCTCGAACTCCTGCTCATATTCGGGAACATGCCGTTGCACGGCGCGCGGAGCATCGTGCCGCAAATCAGGCAAATCGTCCGGCGTGAAGGGCGTTGTCGCGCTGATGATATAGCGCCGAAAACCAAGTTCAGGCGCTTTTTCGGCCGCCAGCAAATGTGCACTGACGATATCTTCGATGTCGGCGCGCCGGTAGAGAAATTCATTCAACTTGATATTTTCGTCGGCAAAGCCATCGCGGACACTCCTGTTGTCGTCCTCTTCAGGAAAGAAACGAGATGTCCGCAGCACCATCGTCGCGAGCCCCTGGTTCCGGTTGAACAACTGGCACAGATCTTCGGCGGCAGCTTTGGTGACGCCGTAGATATTCTTCGGTATCGGCCGGACATCCTCGGTGATCCACGCCGCCGGTTCGTCATCCGGCGGGATCAGCGCATCGCCGAAGACGCTCGTCGTACTGGTATAAATGAAGGATCGAACCTCCGCCGCCGCAGCCGTTTCCAGAAGATTGAGCGTACCGGTAATATTGGTATCGATGAATTCCTGCCGCGCGTGGGTGGCGACATGCGGCTTGTGCAGCGTCGCCGCATGAAACACGGCCGTCACGCCCGCCATGCAGTTCTTGACGAAAGGCCGGTCCACGACCGAGCCGGTATGCGTCGTGTATGGACCTTCGGCAATATCGAGCCCGACAACTTCCTTTCCCCGCTCCTGCAAGACGCGAACCAGCGCCTCGCCCAAATGACCAGAACTGCCCGTGACCAATATCGTCATGCCTGTCTCCGCAAATGGAATCGGCGCGATGCTAGCACTCACTGGGGCAAGGGTGAAGGCCGTTAGGCAGCATCTCCATCGACCGTACGGCGGACCTTTGTCTATCGGATGTTTGGCCGAGTGCTGCCGCTTGTGCTTCTGGCGACCATCGCGACGATGGTTTCGAAGAGTTCATCCTGGGCCTCCGACGCCGTGATTTCTCCGGTCGCTGCGGCATAGGACAGGGCCTCGGCCGCTCCAAGCATCGCCCAAAGAGCAGCCGAAGCGATATCGCCTGCTCCCGCGAACGGCGTGAGGACAATGCGGCACTTCTCGATGAATGCCGCTTCGTATGCGCGCTTGATCTTTTCGAGTTCCGGTGAACCGGCGAGTGCCGCGCTCACGCCGGGTATCTCGCGGCCCTGGCTAAGCACGCAGTCCACGTAAGAAGACGCAATGACAGCAGCCCTCTGCGCCAGCACCGGTTCGCTTGCCTGAAGCGCTGAGTCCATCAGCGCTGTCTGACGGGCGTCGTATTCCTGGTAGAGCGCAGCGAGCAGCCCTGGCCGCGTTCCGAAATGGTCGTATACGACGGGTTTTGCAACGCCTGCTTGCCCGGCGACCCGACCGAGCGTCAAGGCTTCCGTTCCCTCCTCACGAACCAGCCGCCATGCCACATCCAGAAGCTGGCGGTGCCGATCATCCCTCGACAAGCGGCGGCGCAGCGGCGAACCGGAAAGCATTTCTCTCGTTTCAGCGCTTGACATGCTTATATACCAAAAGTAACTTACCTAATGTAGCCTACTAAAAGTATACAGCCTAAGGCCTTCGTCCGCAATCAGTCAGCAGGAGTATTCAACATGCACGCGCTTATCGTTGTCGCGCATCCCGATCCCAAGTCGCTCAGTCATGCCATCGCCGCGCATGTTGCCGAGGGCATATCGCTGTCCGCCCCGGACAATACTTTCGAAATCGCAGACCTTGTGGCCGAAGCTTTCGATCCAAGGTTCACCGCGGCTGACCTTGCCGTCCATCGCCGATTGGCGCCGCCTCCGGCCGATGTTGCCGCCGAGCAGGCGAGGATCGATCGCGCCGATGCACTCGTACTCATCTTTCCCGTCTACTGGTGGTCGATGCCAGCGCTCCTCAAGGGATGGATCGATCGCGTTTTCGCCAATGGCTGGGCATTCGACTTCCGCCCGGATGCCAAGCTGGTCAAGAAGCTTCGTCACCTGCGGGTCCATCTCGTCGGCATTGGAGGCAGCGACGCGGGAGCCTATGCCCGTCATGGCTATGCCAGCGCCATGAAGACGCAGATCGACCACGGGATCTTCGACTATTGTGGTGCATGCGTCGCCACGTCAGAACTCCTGCTCGAATCGGAAACGCTGGATCCGGCTTTGCATTTGGACACTGCGCGCGCCACTGGCCGCGATCTCTTTGCAACCCCAAGATGCGACGTGACCGACGCAGCATGAGCTGTGGCCGGCATTCGCTTGCATATTGCGATCTCCCGCCATTTTTCCTAAATACGGGCGCATGAAGGTCAAAGACGCAGATATTCTCATTGTTCCCGGTTATACCAATTCCGGCCCCGATCACTGGCAGACGCGCTGGGAGTCGAAGCTATCGACAGCGCGCCGCGTCGAGCAGGCGGAATGGACGAAACCCGTGCGCGAGGATTGGGTGGCCGAGGTGGTCAAATCCATCAAGGCAGCGACGCGGCCCGTCGTCGTCGTTGCGCATTCGCTTGGCGTGCCGACTTTCATCCACGCTATTCCCGAGATCGGCGACAAGGTGAAGGGCGCTTTCCTGGTGACGCCGCCGGACGTTTCCAACCCGAAGATCCGGCCAAAGCACCTGATGACGTTCGGCCCCTACCCGCGCGAGCCATTCACCTTCCCGTCAATTGTCGTCGCCAGCCACAACGACCACTATTGCAGCTATGACGTGGCGGACGATCTCGCCGCATCCTGGGGCTCAATGATCGTCGATGCCGGCGACAGCGGCCATCTCAATTCTGAAAGCGGTCATGGCCCCTGGCCGGAAGGCTCGATGGTGTTTGCCCAGTTTCTGTCGCGGTTGTGACGTTTCGCCAGGGTCTGCCGGAAAGAAACTTACGCCTTTACTGCGTCCACCAGTGACTGCACGCCGAGGGTCAGATAGGCAGTATCGACGCTGAGCGGGATATAGCTATAGCCGAGCCCAACAAAGCGCTGTGCCAGAGCGGGCGCCGCAGCGTAGATGCCGCAAAGCTTGCCTGCGCCCTTCGCCTTGACTGCAATCCGTGTCAGCGGCTCGATGATGGCTTCGGAACCCGCGTCGACCTCGGCCCCGTTGCTCCAGGCTATGGAGAAGTCCGATGGGCCGACAAACACGCCATCAATGCCTTCGACCGCCAGAATATCGTCGAGCGATTCATAGGCGGCGCGGGTTTCGATCATGGCGAAAGACAGCGTCGCGTCGTTGACCTCGCGCAAATAACTGCCCGACCCGCCCGCGCCATAGCTGCCTGGACGGCCGCGCAGCTGCCCCCAGGAGCGTTCGCCCAGCGGCGGGTATTTCATCGCGGCGGCAAAGAGCCGTGCATCGTGCACGCTGTTGATCATCGGCGCAATAACCGCTTCGGCACCCATATCGAGCGCACGGCTCGCCATGTCGAACCGTCCGACCGGAACGCGCACCAGCGTATGCTTTTGGGCCGCCCGGATGATGCCAGTCAAAGCAACAATGCTCGCCGTATCATGCGCGCCATGCTGCATGTCGAGCAGCACCGCATCGAGCGATGTCCGGCACAGCGCTTCCATGACAAGCGGGTCGGTCAGGTTCGACCAGGCCGAATAGATGGTTTCCCCAGCCCTGAGGCGTGATGCAAGCGGCATGATTCTCAACCTCGTTACGACAAGCCATAATGCAAATGGCGAGCGACGCGGGTCAAGGGCCGAATGACAGGGCGGTGAAATCACCGCCCATGTAGTCTTTACTCAGTTATAATATGAACATCGCCGTGGTTGGAGGTCCCTCGGGCGATACAACGACGAATTGAAGTTCGATGCCTCCGCCAGAACCGCTCGAAGTATTGCCCCTGATCGAGTAAACACCAAGGGAGTCAACGGAATAACTGAGTTCATTTAGGCCCGGGTCGAGATTCTGCGCCAATGAATGTAAATGCCTGATTACCTACCTGCTCCCATGCAGCATCAATAAGGCTCAAATCTATCTTGTCTCCCTGCATAAAAGAAAAATCACCAACTGTATCGTCGAAGCCAAGCGCTGAAACAGCATCCCTAACACTCTGATATACGAAGGTATCCTTACCCGCTTCTCCAAGCATCTTGTCCCTGCCTAAGCCACCAATGAGGGTATCGTCGCCATCGCCGCCCCAGAGTCGATCGAAACCGTCCTTGCCGTTTAGCGTATCATTCCCTCCGAGCCCAAACAGATCATTGCCCTCGAGAATGGAAGGGGCGTTGGTCCCAGTGATGGTGTCAGCGGAAGCCGATCCCACGACGTTTTCGAAAGTGTTGGCGGCAACCAGATCCAGCGTGGCATCACCACCACTGGCTGCGGTGATATTGATACCATTCGGCGTCAGATCGATGGTTACGCCTGAGCGCGAATGTTCATAGCTGAGGGTGTCGTCGCGACCGGCACCGCCATTGAGAATATCGGCGCCACCAAGACCTTCAATGAGATCATTACCGTCACCGCCATTGATGGTGTTGACACCATTATTACCAAAGATCTGGTCGCTACCAGCGCCGCCATTGAAAAAATTCGCCACGCCGATGGGAGCAGTGCTCGCGTCGATCCGGTCATTGCCATCATCGCCGTTGACGGTAGCATTCACCACGCTGACAATTTTCATGTCATCGTGACCGGTCGTCCCCTGAACGACCGGAAGCAATGGATTAACCGGAAATGTGACCCAAGGCCCGTTATAAATATCGAGTTCATTCAGGATTGAAGCTGCAAGTTGTGTGGCCATCGTCCGGCCCTCCTCAAAGGGTTGCGCGGCCGGTATCCTCCCAGGGCCTGTCACCCCGCAACTACAGATACATCATACGCCTTATCTTTGCCTGTCGTAGTAACTTTTAATTACATCCAGATCATGCGTGAGTAATCTAAAATGGTTATTATTGTTTGATGATCAATATTATTTCATAATCAAATAGTTACGTATAAGCGTGAGGATTTCTGTAATTTCAGCAAGCAAAAAGCCCGGCGCGATGGCCGGGCTTTCGATGGAAATCTTCGAAGAATCAGGACTTTTCAATCTGGCGAATGGCCTCGATCATAAGTTCTTCCATGGTGCGGCGAATGCGATGGTCGGATTTGTCGATGCCGGCCGCATCGAAATCGGCGCGGATCTTGCGGAAGACATCATCGTCGCCAGCTTCCTGGAAATCCGCCTTGATGACTTCTTTCGCATAGGCTTCGGCCTCTTCGCCGGTCTTGCCGAGCTTTTCCGCCGCCCAAAGGCCGAGAAGCTTGTTCCGCCGTGCTTCCGCCCTGAAACGCACTTCTGCGTCGTGCGCATACTTGTTTTCAAAGGCGTTCTTGCGATCTTCCATTGTCATCCTCTCTTGCTCCCGCAAAATGATCGGTTACTTCCACGCTAGTCTACATTGGGAGGTTGGGCGTTTTTCAGGCAAATCCCCAATGTTTGTCGCTCTTCATTTTCATATAACCGTTCTCCAGAAAATCGAAAGGCTCAAATTATACACCTTGAGGGGTATGAGGTCACATTGTCGTTGGAGCTCCATAGTCCCATATATCCCATAATTCGGGGGACCTCCATAAAGGATCATTGTAGAATGCTTGCATTTAAGATAGTTAGCGCGCCAACATGACGGCACTGCATCATACCCGGGGCCGACCGATAACTCCAATACCAGAGAATCCGCAATGAACCGTCGCCGCCGTGTCTACGAAGGCAAAGCCAAAATCCTTTACGAAGGACCAGAACCAGGCACACTCGTCCAGCACTTCAAAGACGATACCACCGTGCTACACCCGAAGAAGACCGAAGTCATCGACGGCAAGGGCGTCCTGAACAACCGCATTTCCGAATATATCTTCAGCCAGCTCAACCGCATGGGGATTCCGACGCACTTTATCCGCCGCCTCAACATGCGCGAGCAGCTGATCAAGGAAGTCGAGATCATCCCGCTGCAGGTGGTGGTGCGCAATATCGCCGCCGGCTCGCTGGCAAAGCGCCTCGGCATCGAGGAAGGCACGGTATTGCCGCGGTCGATCATCGAGTTCTACTACAAGAATGACGAGCTTGACGACCCGATGGTATCGGAAGAGCACATCACTGCGTTCGGCTGGGCCGCCCCGCAGGAAATCGACGACATCATGGCGCTTGCCATCCGCGTCAATGATTTCCTGAGCGGCCTGTTTCTTGGCGTCGGCATACAGCTCGTCGATTTCAAGATCGAATGCGGCCGCCTCTACGAGGGCGACCTGATGCGTATCGTTCTTGCCGACGAGTTCTCGCCGGATTCCGCCCGCCTCTGGGACAGCCAGACCGCCGAGAAGATGGACAAGGACCGGTTCCGCCGCGATATGGGCGGTCTCATCGAGGCCTATCAGGAAGTCGCGCGCCGTCTCGGCATCATGAATGAAAACGAACCGACGCGCCCGGCCGGGCCCGTCTTGGTCAAATAGCACTGGAGAAGACAAGTCGATGAAGGCACGTGTCACTGTAACCTTGAAGAATGGCGTTCTTGACCCGCAGGGCAAGGCAATTGTCGGCGCGCTGGGCAGTCTCGGTTTCGATGGCGTCGGCTCCGTGCGCCAGGGCAAGGTTTTCGATGTCGAACTCGACACGACGGACCGTTCCAAGGCCGAGGCGAACCTCAAGGCGATGTGCGAAAAGCTCCTCGCAAATACGGTGATCGAGGATTATAGTTTCGCTATTGATTGATGACTTTTCAAGGATCTCGCCATGGGCACTATCACCAACGAAATGATCTACGAAGAGATCCTTGAACTTGATAAACGCCTGCAAGAAACCCTGGAAGACCTGCAGGAACTTGTGTCCTTCATGCGGGAGACCAATAAAGAACTTGCTGCAGGGCAAGCCAAAAACGATGCTTTAAAGAAGAGACTGTTTGGAGATCGCTTCGAAAGCATTGAGGCGAACCATGTCTGAGGCGACACAGGAATTTATTCAAGAACTTCTGCGCCGCTTTCATCATCGCGTCGACAAGGCCGATTCAGGGATTCGGGATTTACGAAATGAAACCGGTGCCCTGCGTCTGTTGATTCAAGCTTGCCAGAGCGACATCAATAACATCTACACAATGATGCATCAGCACGACGATCGCCTCGACCGTATCGAAAACCGTCTCGAATTTCGGGAACTCGCAGAAGCACAAGCAAGGTTTGAACCACACCCATGAAATCAGCAGTTGTCCTCCTTCCCGGCCTCAACCGCGACCGCGACATGATTGCGGCGCTGACGAAGATTTCCGGCGTTGCGCCGCACACGGTCTGGCAGACCGACACGGAAATCCCCGATGTCGATCTGATTGTCATTCCCGGCGGCTTTTCCTACGGCGACTATCTGCGCTGCGGCGCGATTGCCGCACGCATGCCGGTCATGCAGGCGATCCGCGAGAAAGCCGGCAAGGGCGTCATGGTGATGGGCGTTTGCAACGGCTTCCAGATCCTGGTGGAAGCAGGCTTGCTGCCTGGCGCATTGATGCGCAATGCTTCGCTGAAATTCGTCTGCCGCGAAGTTAAGCTCGAAGTGACGAACGCCAATACCGCGTTCACCCGTGGTTATTCGCATGGCCAGATCATCCGCAGCCCTGTCGCCCATCATGACGGCAATTACTTTGCCGATGAAGAGACATTGGCGCGCGTCGAGGGCAATGGCCAAGTGGTTTTCCGCTATGCGGAAGGCACCAATCCGAATGGCTCGATCAATGATATCGCCGGTGTCATCAACGAGAACGGCAATGTTCTCGGCCTGATGCCGCATCCGGAAAACCTGATCGAAGCGGCTCACGGCGGAACCGACGGCCGTGCGCTGTTTGCAGGCATTCTCGGGGTTGCCGCCTGAGTTATTGACTGAATAGCCTTTAGGATATACATTGTTCTGTGTATATCCTAAAGGAGCTCATCATGCGTGTCGCCAAATGGGGTAATAGCCTCGCCATCCGATTGCCTGCAACGGTTGTGGACGCATTGGGCCTGGTGGAAGGCACCGAGATTGAAATCCGCGTGGCGGACGAGCGCACCTTCGATATCGCACATGATCGCAGCCGCGAGCGTGCGCTAGAACGTATTCGCGCTTTCGGAAAGAAACTACCCAGCGACTGGAAATTCGATCGTGACGAAGCCAATGCCAGGTGAGTTTCTGGATACCAATGTCCTGATTTATGCTTTTGCAGAGGATCCACGCAGCCATAGGGCGCAGGAACTCCTTGCCCAAGGTTGCACGATCGGGGTGCAGATCCTGAACGAGTTTACCAATGTTGCTCGCCGCAAACTCAACATGAACTGGGGCGAAATTGGTGATGCGCTTTCGTCGATCCGTATTCTCTGCCCGATCGTGGTGCCCATGGACCTTGATGTCCATGATGAAGCGATTGTCATTGCTGAACGGTACGGCTTCCAAATTTTTGACGCACTCATAATTGCCTCCGCCAAACTCAGCGGATGCGATGTTCTCTGGTCCGAGGACATGCAAGATGGCATGATCATCGATAGCCAGCTTCACATCATCAATCCCTTCCGTCTTCCTTGATCTCTGCGGGCATTCCTATACGCTTGGTCGAAGCAGTGTTTGCATAAGCCAGAAAAACGGCTCAAACGGAGGAACGCTCAATGAAACTCTACTCGCGGCCGCTATCCCCCTACTCCTCCATCGTCCGCTGCATCGCTTATTACAAGCAAGCGCCAATCAAGATCGTCGCGCCGCCACAAGGCTTTCCGATCCCGGAAGAGTTCCGCGCCATCTCCCCCTTCAACCGCATTCCCGTTCTGATCACCGGTTCTGGCCTCACCATCGTCGAGGCACCGGTGATTGCCGAATACCTGGAAGAACATTTTCCCGAACCTTCGCTGCTGCCGGCCGATTCCCGCGATCGCGCCATCGTGCGCATGACGGCGCGCGCTGCCGAACTCGAAGTCCTTGCACCGATGATGGAGCTGTTCGAGCTTATCTATCTCAAGTCGAAGGATGAGACGCGGATTTCCAAGCTGTTCAAGCAGATGGAAACCGGCTTGACGGAAACCGAAAAACGTCTCGGCCATGGCCCTTACGCACTGGGCGAGCAGATGACCCTTGCCGATGCCTGGCTGACGCCAACACGCTTCATCTTCAACAATTTCCGCAAGATATCGGGCCGCGAAAACCTTCTCGATCCCTATCCGAAATTTGATGCCTATCAGCAACTTATTGTTCAGGATCCGGTGCTATCGCTGGTCTGGTACGAGATGACGGATGGCCTCAAAGTGTTCCAGGGTGAACTCGAGTCTGCCTGATCGCCCCTAATTCAAAATGCTGCTGCGTCCTTGGTGCGCCAAGGACGCACGGCGCAGCAGTGGAGACAATGCATGAAAACGCCGATAATCGGTATCGCCGTAATGATCGCGCTTGCGGCGGTTGCCGGATGCCAGTCCAAGGCCAAGCCAGGACCAGGCAGCCTGGCGTTCAACTCGGAGAAGGCCGCGCTGCCAACGATGGAACGTGTGGCGCTCGCGGCAAATAGCTGCTGGTTCAAATCGGGAGATTCAAGCTTCAAGCCCTATCGGCTGGCACCGGAACTTGATTCCTATTCGGGAAGGCCGCGCATCCTGGTGGTGCCTGCGAGCAATCCGGGCGGACGTCCGCTCCTTGTTGTCCATGCGGAAGGCAACCCCGCCAAGGTCGAGGTATTCGGCCCGCTCATGATGCATTCGTCCGGCAATCGCATTGCTTCCGACGTCCGCCGTTGGGCCGGCGGGCAGCCCTCCTGTTCGGCAAACAGCTAGATCACGGGCAACAGGTCATTCTGCTCAGGCAGCACCTGAGCAGAATTCTTAATCCCAGAAGGGCCGCCCGAACTCGCGCCGGGCATCGGCAGGCGCGATGCCGACATCTTTCAGCAGCTCATCGCTGAGCTCGCTGAGATGGAGCCGCGTCCGGCGCTTGACCATTGCATTGCCATACCAGGCAGAAAGAGCCGAGATTGTGCGTACCAATCCGCGGTTGCCGGTCGATGCTTTGTGGATTTCCGAGCCACCGCGCCTTCTAATTGTATCTATTGTACTCATTGTCTTGTCCTTGGGAGGTCCAATTGTCTCTTATATGTGCAATTATTGTATGAATTGACTCAATTGGAATCGCAATGTAATAATTGTCACCATGACAAATTGGCTTCCTGATCTTGAACAAGGCAAAGGCCCGCTGTATTTGCGGCTGGCTGAACGAATTGAATCCGACATCGCCGAGGGTATTCTGGCGCCGGGCACAAAATTGCCGCCGCAGCGCAATCTGGCCTTTGATATCGGCGTGACCATCGGCACGGTGGGGCGCGCCTACAATCTCATCCGCGAACGCGGGCTTGTCAGCGGCGAGGTCGGGCGCGGGACCTATGTGACGGATCACAAGGAAACATCGCTGGTACCGCCACAGAATACCGAACCGTTTGGCGGCACACGCGGACCGGTTGCCGTGCCCGGCAAGATCCGCATGGACAGCACGGCAGCAATCGAGGTTGGACAAGCCGACGCGATGGAACGCCTGCTGGCACAGATCACCAAGCAATACCCAAGCGAGATTTCCAGCTATTCCCGCACCCTCCCCGCGTCCTGGCAGGAAGCGGGAAGCAAATGGCTATCTGCCGCAGGGTGGGTGCCGGAGCCAGCCTCGATCGTGCCGACGCTGGGTGCGCATTCAGCAATTCTTGCGGTGATCGCGGCAATTACCGTTCCCGGCGACAGGATTGCCTTCGAAGACCTGACCTATTGTTCGGCGGCGCGCAGCGTCAACCTCATGGGCCGCCGCAGCATCATCATGCAGACGCAGAACGGCAGTCTGACACCCGATGATTTCGAGCGGCATTGCGCCCAGCAGCACCCGAAGCTCGTGTTTCTGATGCCTTCGCTGCACAATCCAACCGCCACCACCATGCCGGAAGAGGATCGCCATGCCATTGTCGAGATAGCCCGGCGCTACAATGTCTGGATCATCGAGGACGAGATCTACGGATCGCTCACGCGGCACGATCACGTGAAGATCGCCGATCTGGCGCCGGAACGCACGTTCCACATTGGCGGCCTGTCAAAATCCGTCGCCGCGGGCGTTCGCGGCGGCTGGGTCGCCTGCCCGCCTCACCTTGCCGCACGTGTGCTCACTGCCCACAAGATGGTCAGCGGAGGCATGCCGTTCCTCATGGCCGAGCTTGGCGCGCAGATCGTCAATTGCGGCGAGGCCGACGCCATCCGTGCCAAGGTGCAGACGGAAGTGACGGCGCGAGAGGCGATCGCCCGGTCAGCCTTCGCTGGCATGGATTTCATCTCTCAACCCCTTTCGCCGTTTCTGTGGATGAAGCTGCCAGACCCCTGGCTCTCCGGCACCTTCAAGAACGCCGCGCTGAATGAAGGCGTGCTGATCGACGACGAGGACGAATTCAAACCGGGCCGTACCGAGAAGGTATTCCACCGGGTAAGGCTGGGACTTACGGTGCCGAGGACGCGCGAAGAACTGCAACAGGGCTTCACCATCCTGCGCCGGCTCATGGAAACCGACAATGCGAGTTACGACAGTTATTCCTGACCGCAGCGTTTATCTCCCCCCTCGTGGGGGAGAATGCGATTTCAGCATCTTAGTTCTTGCTAAGTGCTAGAAATCGCAAGGGGATTTCAAATTGATGACCACAACAATCCCCTCACTTGGATTTTCCAAGGATTTAGCGAGAAGCTAAATCCAAGAAAACCCTTTCTCTCCCGCAAAGGGGAGAGATAATCGGCATCTGCCCTTGAGAATTACCTCCTCACCCCTTGCCGAGATACGGGATCGTTCCGGCAATATCCGTATCATCGATGAGCTGGAAGCGGCTGTCGCTGCCGTCCTGGCGAGCCTTGGCATATGCGGCGTATTCCGGGTCGTTGGCGAAAGCCTCGGCTGTTTCTGAGGTCGGGAACTGCAGAATGGCAATGAGGGTCGTATCCAGAGGATCGCCTTCCAGCACCTTTATATTGCCGCTGCGTGCCAGATATTTGCCGCCGTGCTTGTGCACGATCTCATGTACCATCGCAGCGTATTCCGGCACCCACTTGTCATCCGTTATCTTGACGTCTGCGATCAGGTAAACCGTCATTGTCCTAACTCCCTTTATATCAGGTCGTTTGACCTGTACTTCGGTGGCCCAATGACACTCTTGCATGAGACGCTCCGGCACTCCAGTTCAAGAACTGTATCGAACACGCTTCGCCTCAGATCGCCGTAAACCCATTGTCGACGAAGAGGTGCGTGCCGGTAATGAAGCTCGCCTCGTCGCTGGCAAGGAACAGGGCGGCCCGCGCCACTTCCTCCGGCTCGCCGATGCGCCCTTGTGCCGCGGTCATCGCCTCGTCCGAGACGTCGACGCCCCTCTTCTGCAGTTCATCCACTTCGCGCAGGCCATGCGGCGTCCGGATGAAGCCCGGGCAGACCGCGTTGCAGCGGATATTGCGGTCGCGAAATTCGACTGCAATGGCCCGCGCGAACATGTGGCAGGCGCCCTTGGTCGTATCGTAAAGCACTTCCATCGGCGTGGCCGCGACAGCTGAAATGGACGAGGTGCAGACGATCGACCCGCCACCGGCCTCAAGCATGTGGGGAATGACGGCGCGCGTCATCAGATACATCGAGCGCACATTGACCGCGTGCAGCCAATCCCATTCTTCCACCGTCGTTTCCAGGAACGGCTTGATCACAATCGTACCGGCATGATTGAAAAGCACTGTGACATTGCCGAACGCCTGAGCCGCACCGGCGACCGCCTTTTGCACCTGCGCTTCATCTGAGACATCGGCGACGAAATACGCAGCCTGCCCGCCGGCGGCGGCGATCTCCGATACCGTCGCCGCGGACGCCTGTTCATTGCGGTCGATAATCGCCACTTTTGCGCCCTCCGCTGCGAAGAGCCTGGATGCTGCCCCGCCCATTCCGGTCGCTCCGCCGGAAATGATCGCCACCTTGCCCGCCAGTCTTCCCGACATTTTGTTTCCCTTTCAAAAAACGGCATTTATTGCTTGTGCCGGAAGAAGTTACGCTTGGCCGTCAATGCGAACAAGCGCCACTGAGCCTCTCTGTTGATTCCAACCATTTTCCTGTCGCGCCGCAGCACTACATGGGTTAAAGAGAGGCCAAAAGCCGCCCCTCATGGTGAGCTAGTCGAACCGCGCACGGATATTCCAGGACCCATGACCATTTCCAACACCGTCAAGATCACACCGGAACTCGTTGCCTCGCATGGGCTGAAGCCGGATGAATATCAACGCATCCTCGACCTGATCGGGCGCGAGCCAAGCTTCACCGAGCTTGGAATCTTTTCCGCCATGTGGAACGAGCACTGCTCGTACAAATCCTCGAAGAAGTGGCTGCGGACGCTGCCGACCACCGGACCGCAGGTCATCCAGGGGCCCGGTGAAAATGCCGGCGTCGTCGATATCGGCGACGGCGATTGCGTGGTCTTCAAGATGGAGAGCCACAATCACCCGTCCTATATCGAGCCCTATCAGGGTGCGGCGACAGGCGTTGGCGGTATCCTGCGCGATGTGTTCACCATGGGCGCACGCCCGATTGCCGCGATGAATGCGCTGCGCTTTGGCGAACCCTCGCATCCAAAGACACGTCACCTCGTATCCGGTGTCGTCGAAGGCGTTGGCGGCTATGGCAATTCGTTCGGCGTGCCGACGGTTGGCGGTGAGGTCAATTTCGACGCCCGCTACAATGGCAATATTCTCGTCAATGCCTTTGCTGCAGGTCTCGCCAAGACCGACGCGATCTTCCTGTCGGAAGCCAAGGGCGTCGGCCTTCCCGTCGTCTATCTCGGCGCAAAGACCGGCCGTGACGGCGTCGGCGGCGCGACGATGGCATCGGCGGAATTCGACGAATTGATCGACGAAAAGCGCCCGACAGTGCAGGTAGGCGATCCCTTCACCGAAAAATGCCTGCTTGAAGCCTCGCTCGAACTCATGGCTTCCGGCGCTGTCATCGCCATTCAGGACATGGGCGCGGCCGGCCTCACCTGCTCGGCCGTCGAAATGGGCGCCAAGGGCAATCTCGGCATCGAGCTCAATCTCAATTCCGTTCCCGTGCGCGAAGAACGCATGACCGCCTATGAAATGATGCTGTCCGAAAGCCAGGAGCGCATGCTCATGGTGCTGCGCCCCGAAAAGGAAGAAGAAGCCGAAGGCATCTTCAGGAAGTGGGGCCTGGATTTCGCCATTGTCGGTCATACGACCGACGATCTGCGCTTCCGCGTGCTGCATGATGGCGAGGAAGTCGCCAATCTGCCGATCAAGGATCTCGGCGATCAGGCGCCGGAATATGACCGTCCGTGGATGGAGCCGGGCAAGCATGCGCCGCTCCCCGCCGCCAATGTTCCTGAAGTCGCAGACTACGGCGCGGCGCTGCTGCAGATGATCGGCTCACCCGATCTCTCCTCGCGCCGCTGGGTCTATGAACAATATGACACGCTGATCCAGGGCAATTCGCTGCAGCTTCCCGGCGGCGACGCCGGTGTCGTGCGTGTCGAAGGCCACCGGAGCAAGGCGCTCGCCTTTTCTTCCGACGTCACACCGCGCTATTGCGAAGCCGACCCCTATGAGGGCGGCAAGCAGGCGGTCGCCGAATGCTGGCGCAACCTCACCGCCGTCGGCGCGGAACCATTGGCCGCGACCGACAACCTCAACTTCGGCAATCCGGAACGGCCGGAAATCATGGGCCAGCTCGTCAAGGCTGTCGGCGGCATCGGCGACGCCTGCCGCGCATTGGCCTTCCCGATCGTATCGGGCAATGTCTCGCTCTACAACGAGACCAATGGCCAGGCGATCTTGCCGACGCCGACCATTGCCGGCGTGGGCCTCATCCCGGACTGGACAAAGACCGCCAGGATCGGCGGCATGCGCGATGGCGACGTGCTGGTCCTGCTTGGCGGCGATGGTACGCACCTCGGTCAGTCGATCTACCTGCGCGACCTGCATGGCCGCGCCGACGGTCCGGCTCCGGCCGTTGATCTTGTCGCAGAGAGGCGCAACGGCAATTTCGTGCGCTCCGCCATTCGCAACGAACAGGTAACGGCCTGCCACGATCTTTCCGACGGCGGCCTGGCGATCGCCCTCAGCGAGATGTGCATGTCTTCGGGCAAGGGCGCGAGCGTCGAAATCGGCGAGACCACCCCGCACGCCCTGCTCTTCGGCGAAGACCAGGCGCGCTATCTCGTCGCCGCCTCGCCGGAGATGGCCAATATCATCACGCTGAATGCTGAAGGTTGCGGCGTTCCCTTCCGCAAGCTCGGGACAGTTGGCGGCAGTGCATTGACGATTGGGCGTCTACTCTCCATATCTGTAGCAGACCTGACAAAAGCACACAGATCGTGGTTCCCTGACTATATGAGCGGTCAGGCGGACGATAATATACAGGCCGCCTGAGGAGAGAACGAGATGGCAATGGACGCGCGCGATATCGAAAAAATGATTCGGGACGCCATTCCGGATGCAAAGGTGACGATACGCGATCTCGCCGGTGATGGTGATCATTATGCCGCCGAAGTCGTCGCGGAGAGCTTTCGCGGCAAGTCGCGCGTGCAGCAGCACCAGATGGTCTACGATGCGCTGAAGGGCAATATGGGCGGGGTTCTGCATGCCCTCGCCCTGCAGACCAGCGCGCCGGAGTAACAGCCGCGCGCCATAGTTTGACTTGCGTTCGCGCGCCCATCGTGCTTTTTCTGGGCAAAGAGATGAGGTAAAATAGCCTCGAAAGCATTTTTTGGCCGCGATTCCTCCCCGCGCGGCCGCGAAAGGACCCGAAATGAGCGGTATCAACGAATTCATCGCCAATGAAGTCAAGAGCAACGACGTCGTTCTCTTCATGAAAGGCACCCCCGGTTTCCCGCAATGCGGTTTTTCCGGTCAGGTCGTGCAGATCCTCGATTACATCGGCGTCGACTACAAGGGCGTGAACGTCCTCTCCTCCAACGAACTGCGCCAGGGCATCAAGGACTACTCCAACTGGCCGACCATTCCTCAGCTTTATGTGAAGGGTGAATTTGTCGGCGGTTGCGACATTATCCGCGAAATGTTCCAGGCGGGCGAGTTGCAGACCCTCCTGAGCGAAAAGGGCGTCGCCACCAAGGCCGCCTGATTACGCAATAAGTTCAATTGGTTCCGGAGCATTCCGGAATCTCAATGTTAAAGGCGTCGGCCGTCCCGACGCCTTTGTCTTTGTTTGATATTTTGCAGGTCTCATCATGGATGCCCCTACGAACACGTCCGCTCCTCGCCTGAAGGGGATGGGCAAGGTTGAATTCATCGCGATGATGGCGATGCTGATGGCTATCAATGCCCTGGCCATCGACATCATGCTGCCCGGCCTGCAGCAAATCGGCGCCAGCCTCGGCGTGACCAGCGAAAACCACCGGCAATATGTGATCTCCGCCTATCTGATGGGCTTTGCGATCTCCCAGCTGTTCTACGGCCCCCTCTCCGACCGCTTCGGCCGGCGGGTGCCCATGTTTACGGGGCTGGTGATCTACATCATCTCGGCGATCGCCTGCGTCTTCGTTCCGAGCTTTACTTCACTCCTGTTGTTCCGGTTGCTGCAGGGCATCGGATCGGCAGCGACGCGGGTCATCACGATTTCCGTTGTCCGCGACGTCTATGGCGGTCGGATGATGGCCGAAGTCATGTCGCTGATCATGATGGTATTCATGGTCGTCCCGGTCATTGCACCGGGGACCGGCCAGGCGGTGATGCTGTTCGGCAACTGGCACCTGATCTTCATCTTCATGGCTGCCATCGCCAGCGCGGTGCTTGTGTGGGTCTATATCCGCCTTCCCGAGACGCTGGATCCGGCGGACGTGCGCCCGTTCACATTGAAATCGGTGGCGCGAGGGTTCCAGATCGTTCTCACCAACCGTGTGGCGCTGTGCTATACGCTGGCAAGCTCCTTCATCTTCGGCGCCCTGTTCGGCTTCATCAACTCGGCGCAGCAGATCTATGTGGGGATCTATGATCTGGGCGTCTGGTTTCCTGTCGCCTTTTCCGCCGTCGCGATTATGATGGCGTTTTCGTCCTTCGTGAATTCGCGGTTCGTCGGACGCTTCGGCATGCGCCGGCTGTCGCATGGTGCGCTCCTCGCCTTCATGGGCATTAACGGGCTGTGGCTGCTGCTGACCTTGTTCGGGCCGCAACCCACACCGTTCGCGCTTTATATGCTCTTGTTTGCCCTGGCGATGTTCCAGTTCGGCTGGATCGGATCCAACTTCAACTCGCTGGCGATGGAACCGCTTGGCCACGTGGCCGGCACGGCGTCGTCCGTACTTGGCTTCATGAGCACCGCGGGCGGCGGCGCTATCGGCGCGCTGATCGGACAGGCCTATGACGGCACGACACTGCCTCTGGTCGCAGGGTTTTTCGTGCTGTCGCTGATCGGCCTGATCTTCGTGCTCATTGCCGAGCGGGGGAAGCTGTTCCAGCCGCACAACAAGCCGGTGTGAGCAATTGTAGAACCGTTGATCCAATGTGGTACTTGCATGGATACGCGCCACGAGCATGGAGCTCTTAATCTCTCCCCTTGGGGCGAGAAAGCGATTTCGGTCGCTTGAGCCGAGCGACGCACAGCGGAGCGAAATCGGCTTAAGTGCCAGAAATCGCAAGTGAGGGGCTATTCAAAAGCTTTCGCCGCACATTGGCTTCATGCAAGATCTGTGAGCATGCACCGTCAAGATTCGTCACGATCTCATCATTCCAGAAGCGCAGCGTTTTGTAACCGAGGCGAGCGAAATGGGCATCCCGGCTAGAATCAGCGATGGAATCCGAGTGCTGATCGCCGTCAAGCTCGATGATCAACCGCGATTCAAGGCAGATAAAATCCAGGATGTAACGATCGTATGGAAGCTGCCGCTTGAATTTCAAACCGTTCAACTGCCTGTTGCGTAGAGCTTGCCACAGAATGTTTTCCGCCAACGTCGGGTCTTTGCGCATTTCCCGCGCAAATCTACGGTTCTTTGGTGGGACGATCCTGTGAATGGCTATCTCCCTAGAATCCCCTCACTTGCGATTTCTGGCACTTGCGTCTTCGCTTCGCTCAAACCCAAGGTACCGAAATCGCTTTCTCTCCCCCTCGGGGAGAGACCAAGCGTTGCATGACTATTCACGCCATTCAATTGAACTTTAGTTCACAGCAATGCCGATTACATTAGCTCGTCACCAACCCCGCAAAATCAAATATCTTGCGGTCGAGCAGATGGCTCGGGCGCGTATTGGCCAGCGCGCGGATCATGATCTCCTTGCGGCCCGGCATACGCTTTTCGATATCGGCAAGCATCGCCTTCATCATGTTGCGCTGCAGCCCATCCTGACTGCCGCAGAGATCGCAGGGGATAATCGGGAACTGCATGGCCGCTGCGAACTTTTCCAGATCCTCTTCGGCGCAATAGCTGAGCGGCCGCAGCAACATCAGGTCGCCTTCGTCGTTGAGCAGCTTCGGCGGCATCGCGGCAAGGCGTCCGCCATGGAAGAGGTTCATCAGGAAGGTTTCAAGAATATCCTCGCGGTGATGCCCAAGGACCAGCGCCGAACAGCCCTCCTCGCGCGCTACGCGATAGAGATGACCGCGCCGCAGCCGCGAGCAAAGCGAGCAATAGGTCTGGTTTTCCGCAATCTTGCCGGTGACGATGGAATAGGTGTCCCTGTATTCGATGCGGTGCTCGATGCCGTTTGCCTTGAGGAAATCCGGCAGGACGTGCTTGGGAAAATTCGGCTGCCCCTGGTCGAGATTGCAGGCGAGCAGCTCTACCGGCAGCAGCCCGCGCCATTTCAGATCGAGCAGCAGCGCGAGGAGACCATAGGAATCCTTGCCGCCGGAAAGGCCGACGAGCCAGCGTTCACCCGGCTTCACCAAGGCGAAATCCTCGAGCGCTTGCCTCGTATTGCGCAGCAGACGCTTGCGCAACTTGTTGAACTCGACATTGGATGGCACGCCGAGGAACATCGGGTGGCAACCGGCGGCGTCGCTTAGATCTGGCTCATGAATGGTCATGTGAACACCTCGTTGCGCGACGCTTATAGCTTCAGCCAACTCTTGTTGTAAACGTGCCATGGGTGGTGATGCAAATCTTTGAAACTACTGCCCGAACACCGACCAGCCGGTGCGCTGCGCCAGGAGTTCCAGCGCCGCCGAACCCAGCAGCGAATTGCCGTTTTCATTCAGCCCAGGCGACCAGACGGCAATCGAAGCCTTGCCCGGAGCAATGGCGAGGATGCCGCCCCCGACGCCGCTCTTCCCCGGCAGGCCGACGCGGTAGGCGAAATCGCCGGAGCCGTCATAATGTCCGCACATCAGCATCAGCGCATTGATACGGCGGGCGCGACTGGACGACACCACGCTGCCGCCACTGAGCGGATTGCGCCCGGCGGAAGCGAGATAGAGCCCGGCATGAGCCAGCTGACGGCACGACATGGCAATGGCGCAGTGGTGAAAATAGACGCCAAGCACGTGCTCGACCGGATGATTGAGATTGCCAAATGCCCGCATGAAATTGGCCAGAGCCACGTTACGATAGCCGGTTTGCGTCTCCGATCGGGCGACATTGTGATCGATGGCAATGCTCTCGTCATCGGAAAGATGGCGGATGAATTGCACGATCTCGCCGATGGCTTCCTTGGGCAGATGCCCGGCCAGCACAACATCGGCAACCGCGATTGCACCGGCATTGATGAAGGGATTGCGCGGCTTGCCCTTTTCCTGCTCGAGCTGGACGATGGAATTGAAGGCATTGCCCGATGGCTCACGACCGACGCGCTTCCACAGCCCATCGCCGATCTTGCCGAGCGCCAGGGTCAGCGTGAAGACTTTCGAGATGCTCTGAATTGAAAAAGCAGCTTCCGCGTCACCGGCTGCGTGCACCTGTCCGTCGACTGTCACCAGCGCAATGCCGAACTGCTTCGGGTCAACCGTTGCAAGCTCGGGAATATAGTCAGCAAGCTTGCCCTCGCCGATGCGATCGGCAAGATCGTGATGGACACTGTCGACGACGTCTTGAAGGTCGGTCATGCCGGGACTCCGGTTGGAATAACAAAAAGCCGCCCAAGATCTCTCCGGGGCGGCTTTTCTTAAACGGAAGATAGATTAACGCGAATAGAATTCGACAACCAGGTTCGGTTCCATCTGTACAGCGTATGGCACATCGGAGAAGGCCGGAACGCGGTTGTACTTGGCAACCATCTTGTTGTGATCGACTTCGAGGTAGTCGGGAACGTCACGTTCAGCGAGCTGAACCGATTCCAGAACGATCACAAGCTGCTTCGACTTCTCGCGCACTTCGATAACATCGCCAGCCTTGCAGATGTAGGACTGGATGTTGGTGCGGCGGCCGTTGACGTTGACGTGGCCGTGGTTGACGAACTGACGCGCTGCAAAGATCGTCGGAACGAACTTGGCGCGGTACACGATCGCATCCAGACGCGACTCGAGCAGACCGATCAGCTGCTCACCGGTGTCGCCCTTGCGGCGAGCGGCTTCTTCATAGGTCTTGCGGAACTGCTTTTCCGAAATGTCGCCGTAGAAACCCTTGAGCTTCTGCTTTGCGCGCAGCTGAACACCGAAATCGCTCAGCTTGCTCTTGCGGCGCTGACCGTGCTGGCCGGGGCCATATTCACGGCGGTTTACCGGGGACTTCGGACGGCCCCAGATGTTTTCGCCAAGACGGCGGTCAATTTTATACTTGGACGATTCGCGCTTGCTCATCGCATTTCCTTTCAAACAAATACGAATCGAAGTTCACACTTCGATTCAAGGAAACGCGCCCTCCTCTGCCTCCTGTTTGTGAAGACTGACAGAATGATTCACGCACGCTTTGCGAAATCACTCACGGGACACGTCAAATGAAACGCAGAGCCGTTGAGCCCTGCGCTGGGGTGGCTTCTAGTGTGAAGGTTCTGTGATGTCAAGCCAGGGCCTGTTGGTATTCACGCTCTGACGGCCTGCAAATGACGTTTTCTGCGCTCCGACCCAGCCCCACATGTTTCAGCGGATCATATAATTTGAAACCGCTGCCACAATTCAGACGTTAGGGTCAGGTCGTGAGCTCATGAATAGGATCGACAATGACCATTTCGACCCTATTCACGAGTTTACGACCTAAGCTCAACAGGAGTAGAGCCGGTAATGACCCTATTCTCGCGGCAGTCGCGTTTCTCGACACTCGTTCTTCTATCCCTCACCGCCTGTATTGCAAGTACGATCCTCATCAGTTCTGCCGGTGATGCGGACGCGCGGCACAGGCGAGGACATCGTACCAGGAGTATACCCCAGCCTGCAGTCCCCCTCCCAGCCGTGCCGCCAATACCGGAGGCCAATCCTCGCGCGGCCGAGGCGCCGGAAGCACCGAAGCCCGAGGAAAAGCCCGCTGGGGGAATACAGAAGGCCGATCCCCAAACGACGCCCGTCCCTGACGAGAAGCCGGCCGCTGAAGCGAAACCGGTGGAGAAGCCTGAGGCACCGCCAAAACCGGCCGAGCAGCTGGGACCGAACCCGTTGCCGAAAGCTCGTGCCGCTGACACTGACGAAGGCAAGGCCGATCACGAAGAAGGCGCCGAGAAGGCCGACCCCTCGACTTCGCCCGACCGCGTCTACCAGAATGCCTGTCCTGCCATCATGAATGGCGATGTTCAGGGTGAAATTATTCCGCCGCTCTCCGAGGGCGTCTGCGGCGAGCGCTCGCCGTTGAAGGTCACCGCCATTGGCAAGGACAACCCGGTGAAATTCGCTGCTCCCGTCACCACGAATTGCGCCATGGCCAGTTCTTTGGCGACGTGGGTCGTCGAGGTACAGAAGGAGGCACAGGCCAATTTCGGAGCGGAGATCGAAAGCATTACCACTGGTTCGGACTATCAGTGCCGCAAGGTCAATAATGGCCACAAGGGCCGGGTTTCGGAACACGCTTTCGCCAATGCCGTCGATATCGTCTCGTTCAAATTCAAGAACGGCAAGACCACGGAACTTGGCTCAGGCTGGAAGGGCAAGCCCGAGGAGCAGACCTTTTGGCGTTCGCTGCACAAGGCAAGCTGCGACCGGTTCATGACGGTGATCGGCCCGGATGGAGACGCCGCCCATCAAGGCAATCTGCACCTCGATCTCGGCTGTCACGGGAAAAAATGCGAGGCGCGCATCTGCCAGTGAGTGCGCGCCCCGGGACCTGATCAGTGTTTGGTCTTCTTCTTCGGCAGGTTCTTGCGGTCGGTCTCGGCAAACTCTTCCAATTGCTTCTCGCTCATCGAGATCATACATGCTCTTTGACGCGCCCTTGAGCTCGCTTTTCCTGGTCTGTCCGCGCTTGGCGGAAAGCGCCGCACCGGCTGCCTTTTGCTGGGCCTGGGATTTTGCAGGCATTGTCATTCTCCCTGTGAATTGTTGCACAGGGAGAAAAACGCAACCGGCGGATAGGGGTTCCAGCTAGCTCAAACGTTCATGCAGATTATCTCTCCTCTTTGTGGGAGAGATAGGATTTTCTTGGCTCTCTGGCGATTTCTAGCACTTAGCAAGGGCTAAGACGCTGAAATCGCTTTCTCTCCCGAAAGGGGAGAGATAACGGATCGCTGTTGGTGACTAATCCACCCTTGCTTCATCAAATGCCTCGCGCGCAGCGCGCAAATGATCGCGGTTTTTGACCGCCCATTCACCCAGCGCGCCAATCGGCACCGCAATCGAATGACCGATCTCCGTCAACGCATAGGTAACCTCCGGCGGCGAAGTCGGCTTGACCGTGCGAGTGACGAGGCCGTCACGCTCCAGCGAGCGCAGCGTCACGGTCAACATGCGCTGGGAGATACCCTCGATCATTCGCCGCAGCACGTTAAAGCGGCGCGGACCGGACTGCAGATTGATGATTGTCAGCAGGCTCCACGAGATCGCCGATAAGATCAAGCACTTCGCGCATCGGACAGGAGCCGGTACCATCCCATTCCATGGCCGGCATGGTTGCCAGCAGAGGCGTTTTGCCCTCGGTCTTTGCGTGAATGCTCATGCCGATCCTCGTCATATTGCCAGGGCGGTTACTTCCGTGTGCCCTGAAACGGAAAAAGTGCGTTCTTCTCAAGCTCCAGCTTCTAGCATACATGGTTATTATTAGTAACCAGAAAACGATGCGTACCTGCATCAAAGGAGCACAAAATGAAGATCGCATTGATTGGTGCCACGGGTTTTGTCGGCGCGGAAATCCTCAAAGAGGCCGTGGCACGCGGCAGCAGCGTCACCGCGCTGGTTCGCAACGTGGACAAGGTGGAAAAGCTGGAAGGCGTTACGGCAGTTGTGGCCGACGCTCTCGACACGGCCGATCTCGCCGCCAAGCTTAAAGGCCACGACATCGTCGTTTCCGCCTACAATCCCGGCTGGGGCAACCCGGACATCAAGGCGGTCCACATTGCAGCCAGCAGGTCGATCACCGAAGCAACCAAGCGGGCAGGCATTGGCCGTCTCATCGTTGTCGGCGGTGCGGGCAGTCTTTACAATGAGGCCGGCGGACAATTCGTCGATGGCGAGGGCTTTCCGGCCGAATACAAGGAAGGCGCGCTTGGTGCCCGTCAGGCGCTGAACGATCTGCGCGGCGAGACCGAACTCGGCTGGACCTTCTTGTCGCCGCCTTTCGCCCTCGCTCCGGGTGAGCGTACCGGCAAGTACCGGCTCGGCAAGGACCATCCGGTTTTCGATGCCGAGGGCAAGAGCGCGATCAGCGTCAGCGACCTCGCCGTCGCAATCGTCGATGAGGCGGAAAAGCCGAAGCATATCAAGCAGCGATTTACTGTGGCTTATTGATCTGGAGCGACAGCCGATGCCGGTTATCTCTCCTCCGCACAAGGGGGGAGATAGACCACCCATCCGGTATCCTTTTGGTGCCTCGGCAACCGCGATGTGCGTTCTTCACATCGTCTGAAACTGTGCTTACCTGTGCAGCAACAGTGAACAAAGGGTACACAGATGGAACTCGGCATCTATACATTTGCAGGCATGAGCCCCGATCCTGCGACCGGTGTGGCAATCAGTGCGCACCGGCGCATGCAGAACCTCATCGAAGAGATGGAACTCGCCGATCAGGTCGGGCTCGACGTCTTCGGTATCGGCGAACATCACCGTCCGGATTTCGTCATCTCCACACCGGCGGTTGTGCTGGCAGCGGGCGCGGCACGCACCAGGAATATCCGCCTGACCAGCGCCGTGACCGTCCTGAGCTCCGACGATCCGGTCCGCGTCTTCCAGGAATATGCGGCGCTCGACCTCATCTCCTCTGGCCGCGCCGAGATCATGGCCGGACGCGGCTCCTTCATCGAGTCGTTTCCGCTGTTCGGCTACGATCTCAACGATTATGACGAGCTCTTTGCCGAAAAGCTCGACCTGCTCTTGAAGCTGCGCGCCAGCGAACATGTGACGTGGAGCGGCAAGCTGCGCGCGCCGCTCAACAATCTCGGCGTCTATCCGCGCCCGCTGCAGGATCCCTTGCCCGTCTGGATCGCCGTTGGCGGCACACCGGCATCGGTGATCCGCGCCGGCACGCTCGGCCTGCCGCTGGCGGTGGCGATCATTGGCGGCGAGCCGCACCGCTTCGCGCCGCTGGTCGAACTTTACCGCGAGGCAGGCGCCAAGGCTGGCCATGCACCGGAAAAGCTGAAGGTCAGCATCAACTCGCATGGCTACGTCGCCGAGAACTCGCAGGCGGCTTCGGACGAATACTGGCCAAGCTATGAGGTGGTGATGAACAAGATCGGCCGCGAGCGCGGCTGGCCGCCGAGCAATCGCGGCCAGTACGAAGCCGGACGGACGATGCGCGGCGCGTTGCTGGTGGGTTCGCCGCAGGAGGTGATCGACAAGATCATGCTGCAGCACACCTACTTCAAGCATGACCGTTTCATGCTGCAGATCGATCTTGGCAGTCTGCCGCATGCGAACACGCTGAAGGCGATCGAACTCTACGGCACGAAGGTGGCGCCGGTGATCAGGCAGGAATTGGGTGGCGTGGCGAAGGCTGAGGCGGCGGCAACGGCCTGAGGGCTACTGGAAGATGATGACGGCGTCGTCCCGGCAACCGGAGGTGCGCTGGCGCCTCGGTATGTTCGAATTTTTCAGGCCATCACGCCCGTATCCAGCCCGAAACCCTGCATCAGCCGCCGTGTGGAGAAATCCGGATTACCGGAGGTGAAGACGGCTATGTCGTCGCCATGTTCCGGCTCGGTGCCGCTGCCGTTCGGTTTGATCAGGGATAGCGCACGGCGGGCGATCGCCTCGGCCGGATCAAGCCAGTCCACCGGCCAGGGTGCAAGCCGGCGGAAAACATTGGCGAGGAAGGGGTAGTGCGTACAGGCCAGCACGACGATATCGGTGCGCTGGCCATCCTTTTCATAGAAGCACGGCGCGATTTCAGCACGAATGGCTTCATCGTCGATAGGATCGCCGCGAATATGTGCTTCGGCGAGGCGAGCGAGATTCTGGCTGCCGACAAGGCGCACATGGCATTTGGTGGCAAAGGACTGGATGAGATCGCGCGTATAGGCGCGCTTCACCGTGCCGGCGGTGGCGAGGACGGTGACGAGACCTGACGACGTGCGCTCCGCCGCAGGCTTGATCGCCGGGACCGTTCCGACGAAGGGCACGTCGGGATAGGCTTTGCGCAGGTCTTCGAGCACCAGAGTGGAGGCTGTATTGCAGGCGATGATCGCGATTTCCGGATCATGCTCGGCGATGAGCCCACCGAAGAGGCCGACGATGCGTGCACGCAATGCGCCCTCCTCCCATTCGCCATAGGGAAAACCCGCATCGTCGGCGATGTAGACAAAGCGCCGCTCCGGCATCAGCACGCGCGCTTCGCGCAACACCGTCAAGCCGCCAATACCGCTGTCGAAGACAAGGATTGGGCGGTCCGTTGTCACATCATTCATCGCTTGATGAATCCCCAGTTTCAGGTTGCCTGGCTTTTTTCTCTGAAGGAACTTTCTGGCGCTTGCGCCCTTCCGGCGCCCCGGAGCCTCGCGGTGTCTTCGGGCTGAAATAATCCAGCGAGACAAGCACGCCGCGCAGAAGCTTCAATTCGGGTCCGAAAAGCCGGGTCTTGTGAGCACGCCGCGCAGATTGTTGACCATGATCTCCTTGCGCGCCATCGGCCGGAAATAACCGCGCGCCTGCAGCGCGTCCTCGAGGTGGTTGAAGAAGCCCTGCAGCTGTTCCTTGGGCGCGGGCTCGAGCTCCGGGCCGCGAAAGGCGGTGTCGGTGTGCTTCTCGAGACCTGATTTCATCCACTCATAGGACATGAGCAAAACCGCCTGTGCAATATTCAGCGACGAGAATGCCGGATTGACCGGGAACGTCACCAGCTCATCGGCAAGGCTGACTTCGTCATTATTGAGGCCGATGCGTTCCCGCCCGAAAAGAATTCCTGTCTTCTCACCCTTGTTGAAGCGCTGGCGCAAGGTTTGACCGGCCTCAACCGGACCGCGCACCTGCTTGAAGGCATCGCGCTCGCGCGCGGTGGTTGCATAGACGAATTGAAGGTCCTTGATCGCCGACGGCAGATCGTCGAAGACCTGTGCCGCGTCAATGATATGGTCGGCACGGCTGGCGGCGGAGCGTGCCTTGTCATTGGGAAATTCCTCGCGGGGCTTGACCAGACGCAGTTCCGCCAAACCGAAATTTGCCATGGCGCGCGCCACCATGCCGATATTCTCCGGCAGTTGCGGTTCCACCAGAATGATCGCTGGACCTTCAGCAATAAGAGTGCGCTGTCTGTCTGTACCGGCCATTTTCAATCCTTGCTTGACATTGCGCCGTCATAGCTCGCGTTTTTTTGATGAGCAATGCTGCGTATCGATAGTGCCGTTCCACAGCGTTGCGCAATTACCGTGCAAAGGGATGCGCGAAGGTCGAGGCCAATTATCTCTCCCCTTGTGGGAGAGAAAGCGATTTCAGCATCTTAGCCCTCGCTAAGTGCCAGACATCGCAAGTGAGGGGCTATTTGGGGTATGAGATAGATACCCCCTCTCTTGGATTTTCCAAGGATTTAGCAAGGGCTAAACCCAAGAAAATCCTTTCTCCCCCGCCAAGGGGGAGATAATCGGCATCGACGTCGACGATAACCTTCCCTCTTCTTGAGCAACTGTCTTTGCGTTCTGCAATCACGGTGCTATAGGGGCGCGAACCCTCATTGAAAACCGATGCTGACATTCCCACACGCAGCAAATTAGAGGCTGAACATCCATGGCAAAGATCAAGGTTGCAAATCCGGTCGTCGAGCTCGATGGCGACGAGATGACTCGCATCATCTGGCAATATATCAAGGACAAGCTGATCCATCCTTACCTCGACATCGACCTGAAATATTACGACCTTGGGATCGAGCACCGCGATGCGACCGACGATCAGGTGACGATCGATGCGGCGAATGCGATCAAGCAATACGGCGTCGGCGTCAAATGCGCCACCATCACCCCGGATGAGCAGCGCGTTGAAGAGTTTGGCCTGAAGAAGATGTGGAAGTCGCCAAACGGCACGATCCGCAACATTCTGGGCGGCGTCATCTTCCGCGAACCGATCATTGCCAAGAACGTTCCCCGCCTGGTTCCGGGCTGGACCCAGCCGATCATCGTCGGCCGTCACGCTTTCGGCGACCAGTACCGCGCGACCGACTTCAAATTCCCCGGCAAGGGCAAGCTGTCGATCAAGTTCGTCGGGGAAGATGGCAAGACCATCGAACACGAAGTCTATGACGCACCAAGCGCCGGCGTTGCCATGGCCATGTATAATCTCGACGACTCCATCCGCGATTTCGCTCATGCCTCGTTCAACTATGCCTATAACCGCGGCGTCCCGTGCTATCTGTCCACAAAGAACACTATCCTCAAGGCCTATGACGGCCGCTTCAAGGATATCTTCCAGGAAGTGTTCGATGCGGAATTCAAGGACAAGTTCGCGGCCAAGAAGATCACCTACGAGCATCGCCTGATTGACGACATGGTGGCTTCGGCGCTGAAGTGGTCCGGCGGCTATGTCTGGGCCTGCAAGAACTATGATGGCGACGTTCAGTCCGACATCGTGGCCCAGGGCTTCGGTTCGCTCGGCCTGATGACTTCGGTTCTCATGACGCCGGACGGCCAGACAGTGGAAGCCGAAGCGGCGCACGGCACAGTGACGCGTCACTACCGCCAGCACCAGAAGGGCGAGGAAACTTCGACGAACTCCATCGCCTCGATCTTCGCCTGGACACGTGGCCTCGCCCACCGCGCCAAGCTCGACGGCAATGCGGAACTCGAACGCTTCAGCCATACGCTTGAGAAGGTCTGCGTCGACACGGTCGAAGCCGGCTACATGACCAAGGACCTGGCGCTGCTCATCGGCCCGGACCAGCCCTGGCTGTCCACGACAGGTTTCCTCGACAAGATCAACGAAAACCTGTCGAAGGCCATGGCTGCCTGAGGCACGTCCCATTACAAATTGAAAAAGCCCCGGTTTGCCGGGGCTTTTTTTCATGAAAGTCTCAACAAAATACGACAGCATTATTGACATATTATGCTATTTGCAGTCGAGTGAGCCGCCGGAATTCGTGGAGGATGCAATGAACAACTGGGATGCCAGATATGCCGCGCGCGCCAACAAGATGCGCGCTTCGGAGGTTCGTGAACTGCTCAAGCTGCTTGACCAGCCGGACATCCTTTCCTTTGCTGGCGGCATCCCCGATCCGGCGCTGTTCCCCAAGGATGCGATCCGCGCCGCCTATGATGACCATTTGGGCGAGAGTGCGGACACTGCCCTGCAGTATTCTGTCAGCGAAGGCTACAAGCCGCTGCGCGAATGGCTGGTGCGGCACATGGCGTCGCTGGGTGTCGCCTGCACGATCGACAATATCATCATCACCACCGGGTCGCAGCAGGCGCTCGACTATCTCGGCAAGCTGTTCGTATCCCCCGGCGACACGATCCTCACGACGTGGCCGACCTATCTCGGTGCGCTGCAAGCCTTCAATGCCTATGAGCCGCGCTATGACCGCCTGATCCCGGAAGGCGGCAACATGACCCCGGCCGCCTACCGCGCCAACGCACAGGCAGCAGGTGGCCAGGTCAAGCTGGCCTATCTGACCGCAGATTTTTCCAACCCGACCGGCGAAACCATCAGCAGCAACGATCGCGTGAAACTGGTTGACCTCGCCCATGAGCTGGACATTCCGCTCATCGAGGACGCCGCCTATCAGGCCCTGCGCTTCGAGGGAGAGAATGTTCCCTCGATGCTGGCACTGGATATCGAGCGCGAAGGCCATATCGACCGCACCCGCGTTGTCTATTCCGGCAGTTTTTCGAAAACCCTGACGCCCGGTCTGCGCGTCGGCTGGGTCTGCGCGGCGCAGCCGGTCATCACCAAACTGGTGCTGATCAAGCAGGCCGCAGACCTGCACAGCCCGACCATCAACCAGATGGTCATCCACCATGTTGCGGAACGGCATTTCGACAATCAGGTTGAAAGGGCCCGCGCCCACTACCGGGAGCGCCGCGACCACATGCTGCAAGCCTTGACGCGCCATATGCCGGAAGGGGTAACATGGACAAAGCCGGAAGGCGGAATGTTCGTCTGGCTGACCCTGCCCTCCGGCATGGATGGCGCGCAGCTGCTGGCACGATCGATCGAACAAATTCGCGTGGCATTTGTGCCAGGTAGCGCCTTCCACGCCGACGGAAGCGGCAGGAACACCATACGTTTGAATTTTTCGCTGCCGAATGCCGAGATTATCGAAACGGGTATGTCCCGGCTTGGTGCGCTGATCGCAAGCGAGATGAAGGCCGGCGAGAAACGCGCAAGCTAGATCGCTGGATATTTGCGCTGTTTTAGCCATAGGGCGCCAACAATCGCCTCGCGGCGCGGTCTTTTGCGAAAAACCGTGCCGCGATGGGCCATTATGAAGTATCATCCATCGCCACCGCCAGGAACAGGGAGCGAGACGATGACCAAGCAGCAGTTCTTTTTCCGGCTTATCCCGCCGCGCCCGACCTTTGCCGAAGACATGGATGATGACGAACAGGAATTGATGCGCCAGCACATGACTTATGTGGGCGAGTACTTCGAGGCCGGAACCGTGCTGGCCTACGGGCCGGTTCGAGATCCTGACGGATGGTTTGGCATCGCCTTGCTGGAGGTGCTGCACCCCGACGAGGCCATACAATTTGCGGAAAATGATCCGACTGTGCTGGCGGGATTGAACAGCTACAGCATCGCTCCAATGCATATCGCCGCAGCGCGCGGCTTTCGTGCGGAGCCATCTGCTTAACCCGGCTCGGCTTCATCGGGCGTTGCTATTTCGCGGGTTTGATTTGCTGGGGCATCCCCACCTGCACTGCTGCTGGTCGCATTGAGCTTGACTTGAAGACCTAATACTTCGCTGAACGCCTGAGGCGGAATTTGACCGGTAACGTCTCCAGCCTTTCCACTCAACTCAAATTCGAAGCCATTGACGGCCGCGGAATGGAATTCGGATTCGCTCAGGATTACAGCACCGACTTCCTTCGCCAGGCAACCGCGACAGCCCCTTTTGACACTTCCACCTTTGATGTAGCGAAACTTCTTGCCGAAGCTCCAGGCTTCGTTAATGCCTATCTTGTCATCGCTGCCGTATACCGTGGAGAATCCGTAATCGGAATTAGACGAGATAAATGCCCGGATGACCAGCTCACCGGTACTTGCCCGGATATTGTGGTACGAGCCATAGGCCATGCTGGAACCAGTGTGAACGTCGCTTTCTATGTGCGGCGGGCGGCTGGCTACACAGGACGTCAGGCCGACGACAATCAATGCCAGGCTTAGTAAGCGCTTCACGATTTCTCCCGTGGTCAACCGAAAAAACAGGGTTCCAAGTGCATTTCTGTCAGGCGAAAGCTTGCGATGATGCTGCTCAACGACGCCCTAAAACAGGCGTTTTGTTAGAGAGCGCATTGAAAGTGGACAGGTTAGCCGGTGAATATGGATCAAGTAATTCTCAGTAGTATTCTGGCACAGTAAAAAGCAAATACGCAAGTATTGAGACCTCAACAATAAGTCTCAAATACCAATAAATATCCAATAACAACTTGAGATAGTTTCCAGCCGCGCGTTACACGCGGCTGGTGAGCAGAAAGATTATCCGGCCAAAGCTTCACGCACGGCGGAGACGGCTGCTTCGGCCTTCGAGCCATCCGGCCCGCCAGCCTGGGCCATGTCAGGACGGCCACCGCCGCCTGCCCCGCCAAGCGCCGCAGAGGCAACGCGCACGAGATCGACAGCACTGAACTTGCCGACGAGATCGTCGGTGACACCGACAACCGCGCTGGCCTTGCCATCTTCCGACACGCCGATGAAGGTAACAACACCGGAGCCAACGGTCTTCTTCGCATCGTCGGCCAGCGGCTTCAGATCACGCGGATTGACACCGCTGACCACCTTGCCGATGAAACCCACGCCATTGACGGTCTCGGATTGCGCGCCGCCCGAAGCGGAACCGCCGCCGAGAGCCAACTGCTTGCGTGCCTCCGTCAGCTCGCGCTCGAGCTTGCGGCGTTCATCCATCAGCGCCGTGACACGCGACAGCGCATCGGCGGGCGACGACTTCAGTACACCGGCGATCGCCTTGACGCGCTCGTCCTGTTCTTCGAGGTAACGGCGGGCAGCCTCGCCCGTCAGCGCTTCGAGACGGCGCACACCGGCAGCGACCGCACCTTCGGAGACGACGCGGATAAGGCCGATGTCACCGGTGGCGCGCACATGGGTGCCGCCACACAACTCGGTCGAATAGCTCTTGCCGGCCTTGTCGCCATGCAGCGCCGTGCCCATGGAAACCACGCGCACCTCATCGCCATATTTTTCGCCGAACAGCGCCATGGCGCCTTCCTTGATCGCATCATCGACTGCCATCAGGCGCGTCGTTACCGGCGCGTTCTGCAGCACGATCTCGTTGGCGAGATCCTCGATGACGGCGAGTTCCTTTTCCGAAATCGGCTTCGAATGCGAGAAGTCGAACCGCAGGCGGTCCGGGGCGACCAGCGAACCCTTCTGTGCCACGTGGGTGCCGAGCGTCTCGCGCAGGGCCTCATGCAGCAGGTGGGTCGCCGAATGGTTGGAGCGGATGCGGGTGCGGCGCGTGCCATCGACGCTGAGCTCCACCGGCGCATCGACCTTCACGGTGCCCTTGGTCACCTTGCCAATATGGACGAAGACATCGTTCTTCTTCTGCGTGTCGGTAATCGTCACGCTGAATCCATCGCCGGTAATCGTGCCGGTGTCACCCTGCTGGCCACCGGATTCGCCATAGAACGGAGTCTGGTTAACGACGATGGACACAGCTTCGCCGGTCCCGGCGCTTTGAACAAGCGCGCCGTCCTGCACGATCGCGGTAATGATGCCTTCGGCTTTTTCTGTCTCATAGCCAAGGAATTCGGTGGCACCGGCCTTGTCGCGCACGGAGAACCACACGGTTTCCGTAGTGGCATCGCCGGAACCGGCCCAGCTGGCGCGGGCTTCCGCCTTCTGCCGCTCCATGGCGGCCGCAAAGCCATCCGAGATCGACGGTGATCCCGCGCTGGCGCAATGCATCCTGCGTCAGGTCGAGCGGGAAGCCGAACGTATCATAAAGCTTGAACGCGGTTTCACCGTCCAGACTGTCCCCCTCGCCCATCTTTTCCGTCGCATCGCCAAGCAGGCTCAGGCCACGCTCAAGCGTCTTGCGAAAACGCTTTTCTTCCAGTTCCAGTGTTTCCGAGATCAGCGGTTCCGCGCGGATCAGTTCCGGATAGGCCTGGCCCATTTCGCGCACCAGTGCCGGCAGCAGGCGCCACATCAACGGATCCCTGGCGCCCAGCAGCTGCGCATGACGCATGGCGCGGCGCATGATACGGCGCAGGACATAACCGCGGCCCTCATTGGAGGGCAGAACACCGTCGGCGATGAGGAAGCTCGACGACCGCAGATGATCGGCGATAACGCGGTGGCTGGCGCGGAACTTGCCCTCGGCTTTCACACCGGTCGCCTCTTCCGACGCGTGGATCAGCGTCTGGAACAGATCGATATCGTAATTGTCGTGCTTGCCCTGCAGAACCGCGGCGAGACGCTCGAGACCCATGCCGGTATCGATGGACGGACGCGGCAGATCGATGCGCTCTTCCTTCGTTACCTGCTCGAACTGCATGAAGACGAGGTTCCAGATCTCGATGAAGCGGTCGCCGTCTTCATCGGCGCTGCCGGGAGGACCGCCCCAGATGTCTTCGCCATGGTCGTAGAAAATCTCCGAACACGGACCGCACGGGCCGGTATCGCCCATCGCCCAGAAATTGTCGCTGGTGGCAATGCGGATGATGCGATCCTCAGGCAGGCCCGCGATCTTCTTCCAGAACCCGGCAGCGGCATCGTCGGTGTGGTAGACGGTGACCGTCAGCTTGTCCTTGGGAAGGCCGAACTCCCTGGTGATCAGATTCCAGGCGAGCGATATCGCCTCTTCCTTGAAGTAGTCGCCGAAGGAGAAATTCCCGAGCATCTCAAAGAAAGTGTGGTGGCGAGCAGTATAGCCGACATTATCGAGGTCATTGTGCTTGCCGCCAGCGCGCACGCATTTCTGCGACGTGGTGGCGCGGTTATAGGGGCGCTGCTCGATGCCGGTAAAAACATTCTTGAACTGGACCATGCCCGCATTGGTGAACATCAGCGTCGGATCATTGCGCGGAACAAGCGGGCTCGACGCCACGATCTCATGGCCGTTCTTCTTGAAATAGTTCAGAAATGTCGACCGGATCTCGTTGACGCCACTCATGTTTCTTAGCCTCTGACTTCTTTTTTATCCAAAGCGGAATTGGCCCCTTCTCACATCGAAGGGGCGGACCGCAACGCTTGTAGCGACAGGGCTGCCCGCTGTCCAGAAAATCCCTGATGCCGTGGTTCGACAAGCGCACCAGGCGGATGCCGGTGCCCGGCATTACGCGGCGCGGCAATCAGAGACGGGAAACCGCCTGTCTTGAGAGATCAGCCTTCGGCGGCCTCGGGACCATCATCCTCAGTGTCGTCGGGCCCTTTGTCGAGCATCTGCTCGGAAATGAGTCCGGCATTCTGGCGCAGCACCACTTCGATCTCGTTGGCGATTTCCGGGTTTTCCTTGAGGAACAGTTTCGCATTGTCGCGGCCCTGGCCAAGACGCTGCGAATTATAGGAGAACCAGGAACCGGATTTTTCCACGATACCGGCCTTGACGCCGAGATCCACCAGCTCGCCGGTCTTGGAAACGCCTTCGCCATACATGATGTCGAATTCGACCTGCTTGAAGGGCGGCGCCAGCTTGTTCTTGACGACCTTGACGCGGGTCTGGTTGCCGACAACCTCGTCACGCTCTTTCAGCGAGCCGATGCGGCGGATATCGAGACGGACCGAAGCATAGAACTTCAGCGCATTGCCGCCTGTCGTGGTTTCGGGCGAGCCGAACATCACGCCGATCTTCATGCGGATCTGGTTGATGAAGATGACCATGCAGTTGGAGCGGGAAATCGAGGCGGTCAGCTTGCGCAGCGCCTGGCTCATCAGACGCGCCTGCAGGCCCGGCAGGCTGTCGCCCATCTCGCCTTCGATTTCCGCACGTGGCGTCAGGGCGGCAACCGAATCGACGACCAGAACGTCGATCGCACCGGAACGCACCAGCGTATCGGTGATCTCGAGCGCCTGCTCGCCGGTATCCGGCTGCGAAATCAGCAGGTTTTCCAGATCGACGCCCAGCTTGCGGGCATAGACAGGATCGAGCGCATGTTCGGCATCGACGAAGGCGCAAATGCCGCCCTTCTTCTGCGCCTCGGCAATGGTGTGCAGGGCGAGCGTCGTCTTGCCCGAGCTTTCCGGTCCGTAAATCTCGACAATGCGGCCTTTCGGCAATCCGCCGACGCCAAGGGCAATATCCAGTGACAGCGAGCCGGTCGGGACCGTTTCGATCTCCACCACCTGCTCATTACGGCCAAGCCGCATGATCGAGCCCTTACCAAAGGCCCTTTCGATCTGGGACAATGCCGCGTCCAGTGCTTTCGTTTTATCCACCGAATTACCCTCAACCAACCGCAAAGAATTTTGAGCCATGTTACACTACCCCTGTGTTATCCATGAAGTACGGATGTTCCTGAATCTGAACTTATTTGTATCTGTTTTGTTCTTATTTGGCAACAGGCTTAACCCATTGTAAATAAACAATAACTTAAAAATGTTCGCAAAATGTTCTTTTTGTCAGGATCATATGCCGCACGCATGATCTGCAGCCGGACCGGCGGGCTGCCGGGTAAAGTTCCTGCGGCGAATTCAGAATCGCCTGAATGATTGCGTCCGGCCATCCGCCGTTCTAGGACAAGAGCGAAACCAAAGCCTCGCAACTTGAAGTTTTACCCCGGATAAGCGATCAACCATGACATCAACGATAAAACCGCTGCTCTTCGCTGTCGGCGGCGCCCATCTCGATCGGCGCGGCCAGAGCAGCGTGCCATTCGTGCCGGGCGCTTCCAATCCTGGCATCATGCGCGAGGAGCCCGGCGGCGGCGTGTTCAACGCACTCCGGCTCGTGGTGCAGCGCGGTGTCGCAGCCGAAATCCTCTCGGTGCGCGGCGGCGACAGGATCGGCGGCATGATCGGCGCGGCGATCCAGACCGCAGGGATCAAGGATGGCTCCGCCGTGTATATGGACCGGGCAACGCCGAGCTATACCGCCATCCTCGACGAGCACGGCGATGTGGTCGCAGGCATTGCCGATATGGAGCTTTACGAGCTGGCGCTGCCAAGGCAGCTGCTGCGGCGCAAGGTACGGGACTCGATCGCCCTGGCCGACGCTGTCTTCTGCGACGCCAACCTGCCGCCCGATGCGCTGCAGCGGCTGGCCGGTCTGGCCGGCGGCCGGCCGCTGTTTGCGCTGGCAATTTCACCGGCCAAGGTTTCGCGTCTGGCGCCGGTCTTCGGCAGTCTCACCTGCCTGTTCATGAACCGGCGCGAGGCGCGGGCATTGACGGGGCTCGGGTCCGATGCGGCGTTGAGCGACATATATGCGGCGTTGCGCGCAAAGGGCCTGCGCGGCGCGATCGTCAGCAACGGCGGCGATGCCGCCCTCGCTTTTTCCGGCGGCGATGCGTTTTCGATCGTGCCGCCTGCGGTGAACGGTATTGCCGACGTTACCGGTGCTGGCGATGCGCTGGCGGGCGGGACGATTGCCGCGCTGATGCGCGGTACCGCATTTCCTGAAGCCGTGCGCGAAGGCATGGCCGCTTCCATGCTGACATTGCAAACGCACTCGGCGAGCCCGCGTTTTTCATCACACCAATTCGAAAGTGCACTTGCGTGCATCCCGGCTGTAGTCCCTCTCAGCTGAAAGAAAAAGGAAACGGCCATGACGACCAGAGCTCTCAACCCCTTCACCGATATCGCCCCCGAAGTGCAAGAAGCGCTGGACGCTGGCAGGCCGGTGGTTGCGCTGGAAAGCACGATCATCACCCACGGCATGCCCTACCCGGACAACAGCCGCATGGCGGCGGATGTCGAGGCAATCATCATCGCGGAAGGCGCGGTCCCGGCAACCATCGCCATTGTCGATGGCCGCCTGAAGATCGGCCTGTCGGGCGAGGAGCGCGAGGCGCTGGCCCAGGTCAAGGGCGCCATGAAACTCTCCCGCGCCGATCTCGCCTTTGCGCTAGCGGAAGGCCGCACCGGCGGCACGACAGTCGCGGCGACAATGCTGGCGGCGCATCTCGCCGGCATCAAGGTCTTTGCCACGGGCGGCATTGGCGGCGTGCACAAGGGAGCGGAGCAGAGCTTCGACATTTCCGCCGATCTGGAAGAGCTTGGCCGCACGCCGGTCATCGTTGTCTCGGCCGGCGCCAAGGCGATTCTGGATATCGAGAAAACCCTGGAAGTGCTTGAAACCAAGGGCGTTCCGGTCGTCGTCCATGGCTCGGATGTCTTGCCGGCGTTCTGGTCGCGGGAAGCTATTTTCAACGGGACACCGCTCAAGGCGCCGCTCCGGCTCGATACGGCCGAAGCCATCGCCAAATTCCAGGCGGCGCGCGATGCCATCGGCGTCGTTGGCGGCATGCTGATCGCCAACCCGATACCTGAGGCAAGCGAAATCCCGGCGGGGATCATGAGCGGGTATATTAGCGAGGCGATTACCCGCGCCACGAAAAACGGCGTCACCGGCAAGGCGGTGACGCCCTATCTTCTTGCGGAAATGCTCGACATCACCAAGGGAACCAGCCTCAAGGCGAACATTGCCCTCGTCGAGAACAATGCGCGCCTTGCAGCGAAGATTGCCGTGGCTCTGTCCGCGCTCAGGTGAGCGGCGCGATCGAGAGCTCGACGCGGCGGTTCTGGGCGCGGCCGGCCTCGGTGGCATTGGTCGCGACAGGCTCCGTCGGGCCATAGCCCTGAACGGCAAAGCGGCGGTTGTCGATGCCCTGCTGAGTCAGGTAGTTGGAAACCGACAGTGCGCGGCGCTCCGACAGCAGCTGGTTGTGCTGCAGGCTGCCGGTGGAGTCCGTATGGCCGGCGACATCGACGGTGGTCTGGTCAAACTTGCGCAGGACGATGGCAACGGAATTCAGCGTCTCGAAGAATTGCGGCTTCACCTGGTCCTGATCGGTGTTGAACGTGATGTTGGACGGCATGTTGAGGATGATCCGGTCGCCATTGCGCGTAACCGAAACGCCGGACCCCTGCAGCTGCGCGCGCAGCTCCGATTCCTGACGATCCATGTAGTTGCCGATAGCGCCGCCGCCGAGCGCACCGATGCCGGCGCCGATCAGCGCATTGCGGCGGTCATTGCCGCCCGCCAGCATGCCGAGTCCGGCACCCGCAATCGCGCCCAGCGCCACGCCGCCCGCGGTGTTCGACACCTTCTGCTGACCCGTATAGGGATCCGTCGTCGTGCAGCCCGCAAGAAAGGTCGCTGCAAGGCAGCAGATGGCAAGTTTCTTCATCATGGAATCAGGTCCCCGGTTGGATGTGGCCCGGAATATACAATCGATTCGGGCAAAAGAAGGGAGAGGAAAAAAGGAGGCGCAGGGTGAATGAAATTCGTCCCCTCCGGCAGAATAGGGAATTGCGGCCATCATGGCACCGGGCTCCGCATTAATATTGCTGATGGTCGTCATCCAGGAATCAGGGACCGCAGAATTCCGGTAATTTCGGGCGACCCGCCGAATCAAATCCCCCTCACCCGCGCCATCGCAAAGGCATCGGCAAAACGCCCGTCCCGGAAGGCGTAGGCCTTCAGCAGTCCCTCCGTCTCGAATCCGAATTTTTCATAGAGACGGATGGCCGGGGCATTGTCCGCGAAGACCGTCAGCTCGATACGCCTGATGTTCAGCCAGTTGTCCGCTGCGTCGATCAAGGCGCCAAGCAAAGCCTTGCCGATGCCCTGGCCGGTAAACTGGTCATGCACGCCGATGCCGAGATCCGCCGCGTGCAGGCGCCGTCCTTCAAGCCGTTGCAAGCCGGCGACACCGACAATCTGTCCGTCGATCTCGGCAACGATGCTCAGCGTGCCGCTGCCATGGCTCTCGAGCCATTTTCGCGTGTGTTCCAGACTTTGATAGGGCAAGCGCAGGGTACCGGCACGATAGAGCGGCAGGTTCGAGAGCGTGGTTATCTGTTCGAAATCCGTGACGCGGGTGGACCGGATGGATAATCCGCCGGCATTGGATGGGGAAATGGAAGGATCAGGCATTTGGCTCTCCGTTGTCTATGAGGAGAGCAGGACCGGACCCCGCGCGCCTCAGTGGCAGGGTCTGGTGAAACTTCGCGTCAATTTCAGCGCAACAGCTTTCCACCACCCCTGAAGGGGAGGACAGAGCAAGCCATCATGGTGATCGAGCGAATGGTCATGGCGTTGATCATTCCTTATTCGCGCCAGGCTTTCAATAAGCTTTCAACGCAGCGCTAAAGAATCTTCATGAGCGTTGCCAGAACACCGAATCCGACAGCCATCATCACACCGAGACGCAACGTCAGCGCCAGCGTTTGAGCTGTCAGAGCAGCTGCCAGATCGGACCTGGTAACGAGTTCGGACATGATGAAATCCCTCGCAGCTTCGGCATGGGCTTCTGCGTGGCCTTGGTCCACACCATTTTCACGCAAGCGCTTTGCATATCCACGACTATCAAAAGCTATCGCCATCGTCATGTACTTTCGTGATTGCCGTTTGAAGACTTCTCACAATTATCTCAACAAATTCAATTCGACTTTTGACGCATTTTCTCAACGCAGTTCAAAATATTTGAGCATCGCCGCAAGGTGAATTCGTTTGCGTGAGCCGCAGCGATCAAACATGCTCGGCACCATTCCAAACATTGAAAGGCCAGATCATGACTGACACCTCACAGGCTCCCGTCGCAATCATCACCGGCGGAGGACGCGGCATGGGCGCTGCTATTGCCCGCGAACTGCACGAACGTGGCTATCGCCTTGGCCTGATGTCGCCTTCCGGCAGTGCGGTGGAACTGGCCGCCGAGCTGGGCGGCGCCGGCATCAAGGGTTCGGCAGGCGAAGCCAAGGATCTTGAGGCTTTGGTCGCCAGGACGGTCGAGGCCTATGGCCGCGTCGATGCCGTGGTGAACTTCACCGGCCATCCGCCGAAGGGCGATCTCCTCGACATTACCGACGAAAATTGGATCGAGGGCAATGACCTGATGGTCCTGAGCGTCGTACGCATGGCGCGGCTGGTGACGCCCTATATGCTGAAGCAGGGCAAGGGCGCCTGGGTGAACCTCACGACATTCGCCGCCTTCGAGCCGAGCCTGGTATTCCCGGTGTCCTGCGCCTACCGCGCTGCCGTGGGTGCCTATACCAAGCTTTATTCCGATCGCTATGGCGCCGATAACATCCGCATGAATGCGCTACTGCCGGGATACATCGACAGTCTCGACCACAAGCCGGGAACCGAAGACAAGGTGCCCATGAAGCGGCTTGGCACCATGGCGGAGATCGCCAAGACGACGGCATTCCTGCTGTCAGACGATGCAGGCTATATCACCGGCCAGAACATTCGCATCGATGGCGGCATCACCAGGCATGTTTAAGCCGGACGACTAGGAGAGATTGACGCCAAAGGTCTCGCGCAATTGTCTCTGGCCGTTCGGCGTTACGGAGACGGCGCGGGTGCCTTCGATTCGCCTGATCCAGCCATTGTCGAAGCAATGGCTGCACAGCGCCGCGCCGATGGCGCCGGCAAGGTGCGGGCGGCGTTCGCTCCAGTCGAGGCAGGGGCGGCACAGGATACGCCCGCGCCTGACGGTGATCGCCTCGATATCGATACCGGCACGATCGAAGAGCGCGCGACCGCTATCCGTCACCTCGCCCGCATCGAGGCCAAGATCGAGATGCCCGGCATCGATGAGGGCATCGGTCATCGAAACACCCAGATGACCGGCCAGATGATCGTAGCAGGTGCGCCCTGCCCTGAGCGCTGCATCACGCGGACCGGTCCGGACCGGCTTGGCGGTAATCTCCGGAGCTGCGAGCCGCATGATGCTCTCGATCATCTGTGCCACGGCCGGGGACGCCAGCCGGTGGTAGCGGTGCCGGCCCTGCTTCTCCACGGCAAGCAGGCCAGCCTCTGTCATGCGTGTAAGGTGGCTGCTGGCGGTTTGCGCGGTTACACCGGCGAGCTGCGCCAGTTCCGATGCCGTCAGCGCCCGGCCATCCATCAGCCCGTTCAGCATGCTCGCCCGGCCAGGATCACCGGCGAGCGCTGCTATTTCCGCAAATCTGGCATTGTCCGACATGGTATTTTCCGTTGGTGTTGCCCGGCAAATCTAGGTCGTCGCGGTGACGAATGCTTCGAAAACGCTCGAAGTATCAAGCACTATTGCTGCTTATAAGAATGGTCAACCCACACGCAAAGGAGTGACCATAATGACCATCACATGTTTCATCCAATACGACATCGATCCCTATCAGAAGGATGCTTTCGAGGAATATGCGCGCAATTGGAACGAGGCGATACCGCGCTGCGGCGCAGACCTCATCGGATACTATGCGCCGCATGAAGGTTCTGCCACACTCGCCTATGCTGCCTACAACATCGAAAACCTGGCAGCCTATGAGGCTTACCGCGCGCGCCTCATGGCCGATCCGCAGGGGC